>CAWBEI010000007.1:0-68943 GCA_963787835.1 Ignavibacteriota bacterium | reverse complement strand
GAGCGCCGCCGCATCGCGCTGTGCCGGCTGCTGCTCGAACAGCCCGAACTGCTGCTGCTCGACGAACCGACCAACCATCTCGACGCCGAGACGGTCAATTGGCTCGAAGGCCATCTGCGCCAATATCCCGGCGCGATCCTGATCGTCACCCACGACCGCTACTTCCTCGACAACGTCACCGGCTGGATTCTCGAACTGACCGCGGCCGCGGCATTCCCTACGAGGGCAATTATTCCCTCCTGTCTGCCGCCTCAAGAAGCAGAAGCGGCTCGAGCAGGAAGGCCGCGAGGACGCCGCCCGCCAGCGCGCGCTGGCCGAGGAAAGCGAGTGGATCGCCGCCTCGCCCGAGGCCCGCGAGGCCAAGTCGAAGGCGCGCATCCCAGGCCTACGACGAACTGGTCAGGAAGCAGTCGGAAAAGGCGCCGACCGTCGCCCAGATCGTCATTCCCGTCGCCGAGCGGCTGGGCCAGAACGTCATCGAGTTCGACAATCTGTCGAAGGGCTTCGGCGACCGCCTGCTGATCGACAAGCTGTCGTTCAAGCTGCCGCCCGGCGGCATCGTCGGCGTCATCGGACCCAACGGCGCCTGGCAAGACCACGCTGTTCCGCATGATCACCGGCGAGGACAAGCCCCAGTTCCCGGCGCGATCAAGATCGGCGAGTTGGTCGCGCTCGGCTATGTCGACCAGTCGCGCGACGCGCTCGACGGCAAGAAGACCGTCTGGGAGGAAATTTCCGGTGGGCCCGACCTCCTCCACTCGGCAAGCGCGAGGTCAATTCGCGCGCCTATTGCGGCGCCTTCAACTTCAAGGGCGGCGACCAGCAGAAGAAGGTCGGCCAGCTCTCCGGCGGCGAGCGTAACCGCGTCCACCTCGCCAAGATGCTCAAGTCCGGCGCCAACGTTCTCCTCCTCGACGAGCCGACCAACGACCTCGACATCGACACGCTCCGTGCATTGGAGGAGGCGCTTGAGGATTTCGCCGGCTGCGCCGTGATCATCAGCCACGACCGCTGGTTTCTCGACCGCATCGCGACCCACATCCTCGCCTTCGAGGGCGACAGCCACGTCGAGTGGTTCGAGGGCAATTTCGCCGACTACGAGGAAGACAAGAAGCGGCGATTGGGCCTCGACAGCATCATTCCGCACCGGCTCAAGTACAAGAAGTTCTCGAGGTGATTCCTCTTCCCCCCTTGCGGGAAGAGCCTGCCCCCGGGTGAAGACCCGGGGGTGGCCGGCGGAGCCGGCCGGATGAGTCAAAGGGGACATTAATGAAATGCGCACGCATTAAGAGAACCCTGGTCCTGGAATTCGAGAAGTCGAATCGTTCCGGTGTTGTAAGCAAGCAAATAATGAATTTCATCGTTATCCCAAATCCAATACAGCCAATCGTGGTCTCGCGCTCGGACAAAAGGACCAATGGAAGTCACCATCTGTTTGGCTATGGTATCGGCGCGCGTGAGCGGTATCGGCAAATAGCCGGACCAATCGAATTTTGTAAGTGTGTGCTCAGCGGAATCAATATGAAACTGCAAATGCCCCTCGATATCAAACACTTTTGCGCCTAAACAAAGAGAGTCTCCAGGATCGACATTACTCGGAACAACCGGGAGTTGAGCAAGGCAGGAATCAACCGTGGCATCATGGGCGCCTATCGGAAGTAGCTGAGGCATTGGCGTTCGATGCAAGAAAAAGCTCGATCGCACAAGAAAAAACGACGAGCAAGAAAGAGCGACGAAACATAGCGGTTTTCACTTCTTCATTGATAAGGATGGAAAAAGCTGATAGGTTCCGATTTCTTGAGCGGAACCGGAGCGCCCCGGCTCTCATTCTACGGTTTGAAATGAAAAAAGTCTATATCGAGACCTATGGGTGCCAGATGAATGTCGCTGACACTGAAGTGGTGCTCGCCGTTATGAATAAAGCAGGATTCTCGCCAACGACCGAGCTTGAAGGCGCCGATCTTGCCTTTATGAATACGTGCGCTATCCGCGAAAATGCCGAGGAAAAGGTTCGGAATAGGCTTGAACATTGGAAATCGCTCAAACGCCGAAATCCCGAAGTCGTCATCGGTGTGCTGGGTTGCATGGCTGAACACCTCAGAAAAGACCTCTTAAAGGATTCGGGGACCATCGTTGATCTCATCGTTGGCCCAGATGAATATCGGAAGCTTCCGGCTCTGGTGGCTTCCCTTCCTGGGACCGAAGATGAAATTTCCTCAGATAACCACACCCAGATCGCAGTCAAGCTGTCTCGAACTGAGACATATGACGATATCCTGCCCTTTCGAAATGATGGTATCAGCGCCTTTATTTCAGTCATGCGAGGATGCGATAAATTCTGCACATTTTGCGTCGTTCCTTTCACCAGAGGTCGCGAACGCTCGCGATCCCTCACTTCTATTGTGGATGAATGTAAGGAACTGGAGCAGCAAGGATTTCTGGAAATTACACTGCTTGGCCAAAATGTCAATTCATATCGTGATGATGGAATGGATTTCTCTGACCTGCTCAGTTGCGTCGCACGTGCCGTTCCAAATATCAGAATCAGATACACGACCAGCCATCCACAGGATTTCGATCAAAAGCTCGTGGATACCATGGCAGAACATCACAACGTCTGCAAATACATCCATCTTCCGATCCAGTCCGGATCTGACCGCATTCTTAAGCTGATGAATCGCACTTACACTCGCGCTCATTATATGTCTATCCTTGAAATGATACGCCGAGCCATGCCTGACGCTGCCCTCTCTACTGATATTATTGTCGGCTTCTGCACCGAAACCCTCGAAGATCATGAAATGACTAAATCTGTCATGCGTGAAGTGGAATATGAAGGAGCGTATATGTTCAATTATTCGCCTCGCCCGAATACTCGTGCCTGGAATACACTGACAGATGACGTTCCTCTTGAAGAAAAAACTCGGCGATTGAAGGAAATTATCGCCATACAAAATGAGTCTTCAGTTCGCCGGAATCTTACTGAGATCGGTCGTAAACATACCGTACTTGTTGAAGGCCGATCAAAGAAAGATGCTGCAGAATGGAAAGGTCGAACCGATTCAAACAAAATGGTGATCTTTCCTCGATTAGATGCTGAGGTCGGAGAATATCGCCAAGTTCGTATCCATCGCTCGAATAGCGCAACCCTGTTCGGTAACCTCATTGATTCAGCTCCGACCTCGACAAATTCAAGCGTATCGTCTCGCGGAGAAATGCTATATGATCTATCCCCTCTTGTGATTTCTACCGTCGAGCGTCATGAGCATCATGGGATAAAACAACCATCGGCAATGGAACTCCCTGTTCTGAATTAGGTCCATCTATTGCAGTAATACGAATTTCTTTGTAATAGCACCTTCTCCTACTGTCAGCGTTACATAATAAGCACCGTTGGGCAAGCCATCCAGCGGAACATCTGTTTCATGGGAACCGGGAGTGTTGAATCCATCCGAAATAGTCTTTACGGTTCGTCCTAATATATCCTGCATGATGATCCGAATCGGCCCTTCCGATGAAGTCGAATAGGATATTTGTGCCTCGGAACCTATGGCATTCACATTGAGAGATAATACGCTGGATGGCAACGAGCTCACAGCTTCCACAGTCGTATCCGGGGGGAGAGGGGCATAGTCATTATAATTCAGTGTGATGATCTGGTGTTTCACTCCTTTTACGGCATAGAATATTACTGTTTTAGCATTTCCACTATCCGTGAAATTAAAATGGTACTCGTAAGGAAAGACTGCATCGACCCCCGTAAAAACAAAATTCCCTTGCTCGTTCGTAAAGGCGTTATCGATAAAGGCGCTGACCGTATCGGTATCATTTAATGCCACATAATACCTATCTATCTCCGCTCCGAGAATCGGGATCGCCGGATCGCCAAATGTTATCCGCCCACGAACGATCGACTTGAATTCATCCGGTACTCCCGTATAATTCAGCACTCCGCTATCCGTAACACCATGTCCAGCAAGGCTGAAGAAATTCATGGATGTGGCCGTGTGAGGAAACTCCGTCATGTTGGCCCAACTTTCGCCTCCATCATACGTAACGAACGATGCCCCGTTATCCCCGGCAGCGTATCCTACCGTTGGATTCAGAAAATAGAGACTGTTGATCGTTTGATTCGTGTAGGTGGAATCCCATAGGAAAGGATAGTAGGAAGTCAGATCATAATTAAGAATGGTGCCATTCGTTCCTGCAAAATTGATCTGGCCCGGCGCACAATAGAAGACGGACCGGATGTTCATATTTATCGAATAGGGTATCCAGGTTCCCGTATTATAAATGTAATACGCCCCATTCGCTCCGATCACACCATCATCCGGATCGAGGAAGTGAATGCATGTTAAATTCCGGGTCGATAATTTGGGCTGAAGCGACCATCCGCTCGCGGTTCTCATCACAAGCGCACCGGTATCGCCAACCGCCCATGCTGTATCGGGATTTATTGTGGAAAGCGCTCGAAGATTCTTGCTGCCAACATGAATGCTCTGCCACGTTTTACCGGTATCCATCGTGCTCAGGATCTCTCCGCCATCGCCAACGACAAATCCTTCTCCTGGATCGACGAATTTTACATCATGCAAATTGGTATCGGCTTGATAGACTTTTACCCAAATAATTCCACTATCGAGCGTTCGGAAAATCCCGCGCTGTGAAATTGCAAATCCTATAAGCGAATCAGGGTAATAGACCTTTTCAAGTGAATCCGAAAAATCTGATGGAGAAGGCAGTGCGAACGTTCCCTGAATATCCGATGGGCCGAGATAGAATGTAAGATCTTCCTGTTTCGGTTCGGAAATCGTGTTCATCGTTGTCCGGTAATTTTCTTTCATCAGATTAACCGGATACTCAGAGACTGGGTTAGGGTAATTTATATTGTCATATACGGGGCCTTTCAGACAAAAGGAGAAGACCCCTTCCTGATTCGAGATCATTTTATTAGAATCGAATGGAGATTCTGTTAAGGAAACACCAGGCGGTGGGCCGGGAAAAACTAATTCGACGTCAGAAAGCGGGGCAAACGTCAACGAATCCTCCACATTTGCTCCATCGCAAAAGACCCAGGGGTTTGGCGGTATCGTTCGTGCCGCCACCGAGACCAGCAGTGGAGCAGAACCAGCAGCTCGGATATAGGCAAAATAAATTGGAGTAAGCGTAACATTTAAAGCGAGCGGGACGATCGTGCCGTCCCACTTGACCGATTTGCTGCTCGCAGGGGGTAATGGCGACGGCACCGGCACGTCCGGTGTACTATCTTGATAAATTAGCGGATTTGCAAGTACCATATAAGCATCGGCATTCACCAATGTAGAGGTTGTACTTTTATTCTTGACTGTAAGCGTGATGGAATAAGGGTTGAAAAAATTGCTCGGTATCGTCAGGCTTGCTGACATGGCGAGCGGTGGACATACGTTCAGCACCTTCACCGGTAATGGTTGATTTTTTGCATTCCCTAAACCAAGTTCCCCAAAACTATTATCACCCCAGGCATAAAGCCAGCCATCATTGCCAATAGCAAGCGAGTGATGCAGCCCTGCAGCAATAGCGACATATTGTGTTACGCCGGTTGGGAACGCCACAATTCCACCCTTTGCATTGGAGTCCAAACTGCCAAGTCCGAGTTGCCCAAAGGTATTATCTCCAAGCGTGCCCACTGTTCCATTCATCGATAGAAACATGGTATGAAATCCACCATCGGCAACCGCAGCCGCCGAGTCGGTAGCGCCTCCGGTTGGCGAGATGTACACCAACGGGTTGAATGGGTATAATGGCCCAGGAGCATCGTCATTCTGATCGATTCTTGCTTCTAATTGATACGATGCCGCTAAGCATGGTAGTGGTGAATTGCAGCGAAAAGCATCGACCAGTGCCAGACGCGGAGTCGTCGATGCCCCGAATGTTCCGAGGTTATCTCGACCGCATCCAAAAAGCAGCCCTCCAGGAGTGAGCATCAGTGTGTACCCCGGTCCCGCAGCGACATCAGCCCATCCCGATAACCCTGTCGGTAATGGTACGAACTGCGGCGTCGTAACCGATCCGTTATTCCCGATTCCAAGTTGCCCGTTCTCATTATTTCCCCATGCGAATAACTCACCATCGTTCGTAAGCGCTTCGACATGATCCGCTCCGGCGGATACCCATTTCCAATAGGAATAGAAAAACGTAGGGTTCTGGATCTTCATCGGCAATGGATAGATACCATTATCCGCCGTGCCGATACCGATCTGCCCTTTGTCGTTCAGGCCCCAGGCGTAGAGCGTATTGTCATCTGTTACCGCAACGGCGAAGTTCTCACCGCCTGACACCAGAACCCATTTGCTGGCCCCTGGCGGCAATGGGACAAGCGTGGGAGTGTTCCGGTTCACCCGATCCCCTACACCAAGCTGGCCGTAGAAATTATCGCCCCACGCCCATAGCTGACCCGACTGATCGATCACATACGAGGATTGCGATAACGACTGCTGACCCAAAAATTGAGCCTTTACGACGAAATTAAACGAGACCAGCAGAATAACGACGAACAGGGATTTCCGAAGCATAATACTCATATAGTTAAAACGCACAAGGTCGCTCGGGTTACAAAAATAATTTTTATTTCTTTTAGAAATGCACTTTTCTTGTGTTTGTTCTTTCAGAGTTCATGAACGATAGGTTTCCCTATGCAATAGGTGCCATTTCTTTTTCTTCCAGAGTTCCCGATTGTTCATACTCATCCCTCGTTTCCGGGCCAATTTCGCCATTTGTTCCAACAAGTATTCATAAAAGTCCCTTCACAGAGAACTCGTTCATGACGAAACCTACCGCCCATATATATTTTCAATGAACTACCCATCCTTCCCTAATCCTGAGAATCCTGTAAATCGTGGTACATCTTTCATCTTTTCCCCGGATAGGTGCCTATCAAAGCAAGCACCAATATACGACGAAAAATCATACTCACCATAAATTACGGCTGGCGGGTAAACCGTACTATGTATGTATAACCCGACGTACCAGCAATTTGCATGAAATAAGAACCGGTCGAGAGATCACGGACATCAACCGTTAACTCCCCTGCTTGAAAATCCATGGGAGGATGTACCTCTCGCTCGACGACATCGTAAATGTGTTTATCCGTAATGCCATCGTTGGCAGGGATGTTCACATGAAGGAAGTCATTCGTCGGATCGGGAAATGCGGTGAGCTTTACCGGATGATTGTGGAGTTCCGTGCTCGCCGTTGACGTTTGCGTGAAAACTCCTAAATGAGAAGTATCGGTAGTGGTATCGATGTAACCCCTGAAATGATAAAGAAAAGTTGAGTCATTGTGATAAGTAATGACATAACCATTCGTTCCCGTCAGCCAACGCATGGCACAGATCGTATCGCCGGCAAAGGTCGTGCCATCCTTACTCCATGTTTTTCCCCCATCGAGCGATGTGAACATGGAATCGACGAGCTTGATCCGAGTTCCCTTGTAGGTTTCGGTGTCCGATGTAATAAACCCGGCCTCACCCTCTGGAAGATCGGGTACGCGTCCAACCGCTGCCCATATCACATTGGAATCTGGATTGGCGAGCCGGAACACGCGGCCACCGCTGACGTTACTCACCGTTTTCCAGGTTGTCCCATCGTCCGTGGTTTCCATATAATCGTCGATGAGGGTACGTTCCCCAGCTATTGTGTCGGTCACTCGGCCACCGGTCAGGAAGTAGTGGCCATTGCCATATCCTTTTTCCATAGGCTCAAAGCTCGTCCATTTTTTCCATGCTGTCGTGTCTACCGGATAAGAATACGACCAATTCTTACCGCTATCGGTGCTGTGTGCAAGAAACTGTTTCCAGTTTGAAGAATAAGGATAAGACCCACCTGGATCAAGTAGAGCAAACAAGTCCTGAGCATTGGCAGCTTGTCCCGCAATCACATTCCGATTTATTATAGTATCACCTATTGGATAAAATGTAGAATCGGATATATCAAAAAAGAAATATTGTTGAAATCCTTGAGAAGGAAAGAAACTACCGACATTAGCTAATAAAAGCATGGTATCTGTCGATAGCATGGTGCCAAAGTAATCGGGACCGACACCTGACTCCCTCCGGATCGGATCATAATAGAATACTGGATTAGGCTATTGCCATGTCGTCCCCCCATCAATGGAGAGAGGATATCGATCTTGTGGTGATCCATCATCAACTACTATAAACGTATCGGGAGAAGGAGCGTACGCACAGCGGAAGTCAGGAAGATTGTATTCCAGGAAAAAATCCCCATTATATTGTTGAATAGTGATCCCGCCGTTATGTGTGTTATAATCCCCACCGGTTGTAATTATAAATCCAGAATTAGTATCAGCGAAAGCAATATTTTCTGGTAGGCATTGTCCGCAAACAAGTTTCTTTGTCCAGCTCCCTTTCAGCTTTTGAGCTGAAAGGGATGACTGGAAAAGAAGTAATGTTGAAAGGAATATTAAAAATGTCTTCAAAACCGACTCCGTATAATTGAAAAACTCACTCACGTTGCTTTCTATCATTTATCACGACTGGCAATTCACCACAAATATAATCAACATTCTCATACTTTGGATGAAATTCTAATATTTTTTGCAGAATTGTGTAATAAAATAATACGATTTATTTTTTCACAAATTTTGCTTGAGAGTGCCCATCGCTCACAAAATAAACGCCTGACGGGAGCTGAGATATATCGAGCGTACTCCCCGTTCGCGTTACCTCATAGCTCCGGCCAAGCTGATCGAGTACCCATAAGGGACCACTCGCGGAAACGACCGTCAGCATATTCGTCGATGGATTCGGATAAACGGAGATAACCTCAGAACCGGGCGATGAAGGGGTGACAGCGAGTGGTGGCGTAACCTTTTGTTGCAACGGATGCACCCAGATCGCGGAGTCGGCGGTTCCGGCATACAGGTTCCCATCCTTTACGGCGAGCGAAAGCACCTCCACAGCCACCGGAAATCCGCTGCCGATCGAAGTCCACTTTGCGCCGCTATCCTGCGAAATAAAGATATGGCCTGTTGCGGTACCTGCGAAAATATCAGTGCCACTTACGAGCAGTGTCGTAATATCAATATCGGTCGGCTGTTTTGGCAGCGCGGTCCAGTCCATCCCACCATTGGTCGAGCTCCATATGCCGTAGGTGCTCGTTCCGCAATAGACAACCCCGCCAATGACCGCGAATGTATTGACCGTAGTATAAGGAGGCCCGTCCAGTAGTGGATACCAATCTTTTCCACTATCCGGGGAATAGCTCATTCCCGGATTGCCGCCCTCAAGTAAAATTTTATCCGTAGCCACAAAGGCGCTCGCACTCGATCCCTGCCCGCCATAGCCAGGATTTTTCCAGGTTACTCCATTATCCGATGAGACGAACAACCCGTAGTTCGATGTCACATAGAGCACACCGTTATTTTCGGTAATTGCGTTGATCGAATAATTTGCACTGCCTAACCCGCCAGTTACCGATGTCCAGCTTTGCCCATTGTTGGTCGATTGGAAGAGACCGTTGCTTCCGGTTCCCGCAAACAGTTTATTGCCAAATCCGAAAACGGTATTGACCGAAACAACGCCCATCCCATTGCTGTCTATAGTCCAGTTTGCGCCGCTATCTATTGTGGTGAATAATCCAGCCTTAGTACATGCAAAAAGGTCACCACCAATGGTGTCGAGTGAGTTGAGGGTAGAAAATACCGACGAAAGCGGATTATTCACGGACCAGTGTACTCCGTTATCTGTTGAGGAAAATACGCCGCCGCCGAAGGTGCCTGCATAAAGAACACCGTTGTTAACCAGAATCGAGGAAATATATGGTTCCGTCAGCCCAATGTCTGGCAGCGCAGTCCAGGTCGAGCCATTATTCGTTGAGACGAAAATGCCATCTCCGTCGGTGCCTGCATATAGGTTCTGACCGCTCACAGCAAATGCATGGATACGTGACACGAGAAGAGTCGGATCAGGCAATCCATTGTCGATCTCGCTCCATGTTGCGCCACCGTCGGATGAAAGATACGGTCCGTTAAGCGTCGATTCAATAAGATCGCCTTCGTTCGCGAGCAGTGCAAGAACAAACCTCTTCCCCGACCTTTCACCAGTATCTGTTGGCAACCAGGTTGCCCCCATGTCGGTCGAAACAAACACCCCTGAAAGGTTCTCATCGCCGCCATTTGAACCCGCATAAATGTTTCCATTCATAATGGCGAAGCATGTAACCGCAGGCGGCAATTCACTATCCACGGTATTCCAACTTGAGCCATTATCAGTAGAAAAGAAAGTAGTTGTTGAGATCCCATTTCCGTTAGCCAGAATAATGTTCGAACCATTAACGACTATAAAATTTACTTCGGGATTGGGGATGCCGGAAGGAGTGATGGGCACGAGATTCCAACTTACGCCAACATCCGTTGAAAGATAAAGACCATTGTCGGTTCCAACATATAAATTCCCAGCACTAAAGAACAATGGACCGACGCTCAACCCGGCAAGACCGCTATCTCTGACAGTCCATGTTGCCCCATAGTCGGTGGTAAGAAGCACCGTGGACTCACTTGCGAATACATAATTTCCATAGGCAGCAAGAGATGCTACGTCTCCTCCAAACTTGAGAATATTGTTTTTAGGCCCATTCAATTGCACCCATTGAGCTTGGGCAGAAATCCCTAAAATCAACAAAAAAGATGTAATGACCGCAGTTCGTAACTTCATAGACTAATCTCAATAGATAAATAAGACCAACGAAACGTAAAAAGGTAACAGGGATTTAAGCAGAATCCTCAAGATATTCCAATAATAAATATCTCTGATTGGCGGTTTTGTTACACCTTGTCTCTAAGATTGGAATGCAAGCTATCTAAATTCACTTTAATGGCTTCACATTCCACTCACCGGTTTTCCATTGCTTCAGGATCCCAAACGAATTCAACTGCTTTTGCTTCCCGGCCTCGGCGGGGATCACCGGATGGCTCATGCTCAGTTTGTATTGCCCTATAAGCTTCATCACACCGGATTACATTCCTTTCGAGCATGGCGAGAGCCTTCAGCATTATGCGAAGCGTTTTTGTGACTATCTGATTGATACCCACAAGATCGATCTCACTCAGCCGCTTTTTCTTGCCGGCTACTCCATGGGTTCCGCGATCGGTCAGGAGATCATGGATGATATTCCGATTCGGGGTCTCATTCTGATCGGCGGGCTGTTATCATCTATTGAGATCGGCCCCATTCCCCGGCTATTCGGAAAATATCTGGGTTGGTGGCTTCCCTTATGGTATTACCGTATCTCCGAGCCTTTCATTGCTCCGTTCATGCGAGTCTATTCCAATGTTTCGGAGGATGAGATCCAACTTGCAGTATCGATGTACCACGATCTTCCTCGTGGCCTCTTTCGCGAAGCGTATCACTCGCTCATAAAATGGCGGGCCTCGAAAAATGGGGCTATCCCCCCTACAGTGCCTTATCTTCGAATTCACGGCGCTGAGGATCAGATCGTCACTTGCCCACAACCAGGACCGAATGTTATCATTATTCCCAAAGCCAAGCATCTTGTCGGCCAGGCAAAACCTGAGCCTGTGAATGCTGCTATCGAGGCTTTTATTTCAAGAGTAATGATTAATAATGAATAATTCATTGATGGGACGCGATCCGGTAACGATTGCATATTTTTCGGCTTGATAATACTGGCTTATTTCTCTTCTTAACATTACGAATTGCGATAATAAAGGGTGGAATTGAGTTCGGAGAAAATTATCCCGTAATATGTCGATAAGTCGGTGCATATCGCCGTAGTTACCCACAGGGAGGTGAATAAACGAATGCGGACAAGTTAATAACTCTGGAAATCCTTCATTCCATGCAAATTAGGGTGATTGATTGAGACCTTAGTTCACACCCGTTTTTAGGCTTAATTGGTTCCGAATGGAACCGTTTTTGGGATAATGAGTGGAGAACTTACGCCGTAACACAATGGTAATGTTGTTGCAACAGCTAAGAACGATTTGTAAATCAGGCTCAAAAAGAGCCAAGACGCATTATCGGAAAATAGGGCTATAAATCGCCTTATTTGATATAGTTTATCTTGACGATCACAGGGTTATCGGTCCCTTGCTGAATTCGGATCAGGTATTCTCCGCTGGCAAGATCTGGCACAGAGGCTTGAAGCTCATTCAACCCAACGCTTACCTGACCAAGTTCGAGCGTCGCCTTTTGCGTACCGGCAACATCATAGATACCGGTTGTAACAGGACCATCCTTGTCGGTCAGTAACTCAAGGTGCAATGTCGAAGCCGGATGCACAGGATTTGGCCAGGCATTGGTTACAACGAGCCCAGCATGTGGCGAGGAGCTTACGCTCGTAATATCCGATGCGGTGGAAAGTGCGCTAGCAGTCGTGTCAGGCATAGACACGGCTTGCTTGACCTCGCTCAGTTGCGGGGAATCGGTTTTATGGGATATAATGGTGGTGTGTACCATCTGTGCTGATGCATTCGAAACTGCAAGCACAGAAGCGAAAAGATATGCAAGGGTTCGCGTTCTAAGCATAAGACTTTTGAAAACTCAGTAAATTACATGTTTTCAGCAACTTGGGGGTTACTTGAAAAGGGTAATCTATCAACGCTACTGAAATCCCCGGCGTTCCAGTAAATTTGATCACAAAGTAACCGTAATGAAACGAAGGCACTATTCAAGAGAGTATCCGGTTCAAAGCCATCCGTAAAAGTTATCATACTTTCACCTATTTCTTGACACGCCTATGCGAATGCAATCGAAAGAGAAAGAGCTATTACCCGGCACGGAAGAGCCGAATATTCGAATCGCAACTCCGCTGAGTCGCCTGCAGGTCTCTTTGATCCAGGAATCGCTGCGCGAAACAGGTTGGAAACATTCCGATTTCTTTGTAGGCTCTGTTTCGCCCGGTGGTGCCCGCCCACAATACAAGATGACGGTCTTCCAGGCTAAAGCTGGATTGAAGCGAAGCGAGGTCGTGCAGAAGCTTCAAACCATTGTCGGAAAATTCAAAGAAGAAAAACATACCAGCCGAGATTAATCGCCTCGTTCATGCGAGAATTTAAGAACCTTCTCGTCGCTCGCGACGGCTTTGTAGCAACCGTTTCTCTTAACCGCCCTAAAGTTCTCAACGCGCTCAATATCGAGCTGATGACCGAACTCGTCGATTGCCTCGAAGAGTTGGATCAAGATGACTCCGTTCGAGTAGTCGTACTCACCGGTAGTGATCGCGCGTTCGCTGCCGGTGCCGACATTAAAGAAATGGCCGATGCCTCCGCCGTTGATATGCTTAGCCGCGATCAGTTTGCGCGTTGGGATCGAATACGAAAGATAAAGAAGCCGATCATCGCTGCTGTCTCTGGCTTTGCACTTGGTGGAGGCTGTGAACTGATGATGCATTGCGATATTATCATTGCAAGTGAAACAGCTCGAATAGGCCAACCAGAAATTCTAATTGGTGTAATGCCCGGCGCTGGAGGAACCCAACGACTCACCAGAGCTGTCGGTAAAGGATTGGCGATGGAGATGATCTTAACCGGACGCCAAATCTCTGCGGATGAAGCACTTAAGGCTGGTTTAGTAAACAAAGTTGTACCCATCGAATTCTACCTCGAAGAAGCCCAACGAATCGCGCGTGATATTGCCGATAAGCCGCCCATTGCAGTGCGTCTCGCAAAAGAAGCCATTCTAAAATCCTTCGACACTACAATCGAGATGGGATTGGAATACGAACGCAAGAACTTCTATCTCCTTTTTGCGTCTGAGGACATGCGCGAGGGGATGTCATCCTTCATCGAAAAACGCAAGCCCGAGTGGAAGGGTAAATAACTTCTAATTATATGCCCGATTTCCAGACAATATTGACTTCCCTTTCCGGCGGTATCTTCACCATCACGCTGAACCGGCCGGAAGTTTATAATGCCTTCAACGAGCAGCTTACGACCGATCTCATCGAGGCTTTCAAGGAAGCTTCCAAGAATGATGAGATACGCGTCGTTGTGCTGACGGGCGCAGGAAAAGCATTCTGCTCCGGCCAGGATCTAAAAGATGCGCCGACGGGCAGCGGTAAACGCTCCCTGCGTGATTCCTTAGAACGACGCTATAATCCACTCATTCGCGCTATTCGCAAACTACCGAAGCCAGTCATCGCCTCCGTTAACGGCGTAGCGGCCGGTGCAGGCGCATCGCTGGCACTCGCATGCGATTACCGGATAATGTCCGAGAATGCAAAGCTCATCGAAGTATTTGTGCGCATCGGACTTGTTCCAGATTCCGGTTCCAGCTGGTTCCTCGTAAAAAATTGCGGCGTGGCAAAAGCATTTGAACTCGCTGCGCTGGGCGAAGATATTTCCGCACAAAAGGCACTGGAATTGAATCTCACAAATAAGGTGGTTCCAGCCGCGGAGTTAGAAGCGGAAACATTGAAAATTGCCACGGCTTTTGCCACAGGACCAACGAAAGCTTATGGTTATATCAAGCGCATGCTGGATCGCGCAGCCGCAGTTTCGCTCGATGACGCATTGGACTACGAAGTCTTTATGCAAGAAGCTGCCGGACGGACGCAGGATTATACGAATGCTGTCGAAGCATTTAAGGAAAAACGCAAACCGGAATATTCTGGGAAATAACGCATGACCACTATTGGCATCATCGGCGCCGGAACAATGGGAACTGGCATTGCGCTTTCCTCCGCGCTCGCGGGGTATGACGTTGTGCTGTACGATATTTCCGACGGTTTTCTCCAACGCGCATATAAAAGCATCGGCACGATGATGGATAAATCCATCGAGCGTGGCAAACTGACCCACGCCGATGCGAATGCTGCAGCTATCAAGATTCGCACAACCACCCACTTCGACCATCTGAAGACTGCCGATCTCGTCATCGAAGCCGCCATCGAAAAACTCCAAACCAAGCAGGAGCTTTTTGCAAAACTCGATGAGATGTGCAGCGAGGATTGCATCTTTGCAAGCAATACCTCATCTCTCGCAATTACCGCCATAGCAAGTGCAACGAAACGTCCATCGCGCGTGCTTGGACTGCATTTTTTCAATCCTGCGCATATCATGAAGCTTGTTGAGATCATACGCGGACAGGAAACAACCGATGAAGTGATGTATCGCGCTGAGGGGTATATCAAGCAGATCGGCAAAGTACCGGTATTAGCGAAAGATACACCTGGCTTCATCGTCAATCGCGTGGCGCGTAACTTTTATGGGGAAGCATTCCGATTACTTAACGATGGGATTGCCTCGCATGAGCAGATCGACCGCATTATGAAAGCCAACGGGTTTGCTATGGGTCCGTTCGAGCTAATGGATCTCATTGGAATTGATGTGAATCTCGCTGTAACGGAATCGGTTTATCATCAATATTTCGATGAACCGCGCTTTCGCCCGCATCTGGTCCAGCAAAAAATGGTCGAGGCCAACCGGCTTGGGAAAAAGACGGGACGAGGTTTTTACGAATATTAGTTTATTCTCATGAGCTATTAAGAAACACGTCGGGTTTAAATTGCCTTCATAAACGACATTATCAATCACATTTTTTAACTAAAATGCCAGAAACTCCTACAACGTCAACCGTCGATCTCAAACCGGGCGACATTGCACCTAATTTTGAGGCAGAGTCAACCGATGGCTCAAATATCTCTCTTCCACAATTCCTCGGGAAATCAAATGTCGTACTGTATTTTTATCCCGAAGATATGACGGGAGGATGTACCGTTGAGGCGCGCAAATTCAGGGACGATAAATCGAAATTCGACCAAGCGAATACGGTAATTCTCGGCGTCTCGCTCGACGACCGTGCGAAACACGAAGCATTCACACAAAAAGAAAATCTTAATTTTCCGCTGCTCGTCGATTCCGATGCGACAATATGTAATGCTTACGGAGTTCCGATCGACTGGGAACATCGCCAACCATATCGATGGTCGTTCCTTATCGATAAAGATGGAAAGATCGTGCAAACATACCGCAAAGTCGATGCGAGAATTCACAGTGAAGAGATACTGCGGGACATTGCAGCGAATAATCTCGCGTAGCCAGTTTGCATACTTAATCTAAGGTAATGATCATGAAAACTCTTTTGGGAATACTGTTAGCAGCTATTTTTGCTGGTGCGCCAGTGGATCTCAAGCAGGGCGATAAAGCTCCCGCATTCAGCGCCGTATCCACTAACGGCTCGCATATTTCGCTTCATCACTTCCTAGGAAAGTCGAATGTCGTGCTGTATTTTTATCCTGCCGATCTATCGAGCGGTTGCACTGTGGAGGCATGCACATTCCGCGACGAGATCTCAAAATATAAGGCCGCGCATACCGTCGTGCTCGGCGTCTCTACTGACTCGCGCGAACTGCATGAGCAGTTTACGAAGAAGGACAGCTTGAACTTCCCACTCCTCGTCGATACCAGCCATACCATCTGCAATGCTTATGGAGTTCCCATTGCTAACGGTCATGCCAAACGCTGGACCTTCCTCATCGGTAAGGATGGCAAGATCGCAAAGGTCTATCATAGCGTGGATGTTCATAACCACAGCACAGAATTATTGAAGGACATCGCCGAACTCAATAAGGCGAAATAAAACCTCCAGCGCATACTGTTATCTCTGATTTGCTTATTTAGGATTTCCGAGCAGCACCGTCAGGTGCGGCCCGTTTGTAGGATATTGCTTCTCGCGCATTTTTAAGCTCCGATAGGAGCGGCCTACGGGCCACTCCTATCGGAGCTTGACTCATAAAAAAAGGCCACAACGATTTCTACAAACAGGCCGGACCTGACGGCGCTGTCATATAATAGATTATTTCATCAATTGAACGTGTGCGCCATTGGGGAGCGTGTTGCCAACGTTCAGCGCAAGCTTCTCGCTGCCGGTTAACCCGGAAACGACCTCGATAGTTGAGCCGTAATTGGTGCCGGTCGTTATCGAGTCCAATTGGAACGTATTATCCTTTGTGACTTCACCCACAAAACTTTTATTTCCTTTCACGATCAGCGCTGCGACAGGGATCTGAAGCAAACGAGCATGCTTAACTCTCACTTCCGCGCGGACCGTACTGCCAGCAACGATCTCATGTTGAGCATTCTGCGCTTCCACTTCTACCAGCAGCATTCGAGATTGAACATCAAGCTCACCAGTGAACCGAGTGATGGTAGCTTTTTCCACAAAACCGGGTCGATCTGGAAGCGTTATCTTTACGGTGTCCCCATTACGAACGAATGGAGCATAGCGTTGATCGAGGTATAATTCTATTCTCAGTTTATCGAGGTTTGCAATAGAAACCACCGGTAGCGAACTGGTTGCCCCATTTTCTGCATTTTGTACGAGCGCCCCGGGATCGGCATAGCGCGCGGTTACGGTTCCAGCGAACGGCGCTCGGATCTCCTCATAGCTCATCAGGTCTTTATATTGTGCTGCGGTTTGTTTTGCTTGCTCCGCAGTAAAAACGGCCTGCTCATAGTCCTGCTGCGAGATCAACTGCTTTTTATATAGAACGAGATCTCGCGCAGCAACCTGGGAATCGTTCTGCATCGTTGCGATAGCAGCAAGATATTGCTTGTCCGTTTCCGGAGATTCGATCGTTGCAAGTAATTCACCCGCCGAGACCCGATCGCCCTTATCCACTTTAATGGAGCGCAGATACCCACTGATCTTCGCATACAGCGTAGCGCTCGCGTATGGAAGCGCATCGCCTTCCACCTGAATGGAATCCTCCTGTGGCGAAACAATTGTGCTTGCCGTCTGAACCACCGGCCCTAAGGCTGCTTCTTTCGTGAGGCTTTCTGTTTGTTTTCTCTCGCTCGAATTCCTGGAGGCCGTTAAAAGAATAATAAGAATCCCGACCGAGAGGACGAGAAGTAGGCCAATAAGATATGCCGACCCACGCCGCTTCGGAGCGGGTTTCTCATTTGGATTCAAGGAAGTATTTTGTGATGTTTCGTCCATAATTACGTTTGACCGCCTTCAGGCACACTGTGCCCTTCTTTATGCACTCCAAACGATCCAATTTGATCTGCGTGCGATATTTCAGAATGATGCTTCTCTAATTTTTCTTCGGCGGATTCGTCAAATTCTTCGCCGCGTTCTTCTGCTTCAAAACGCTCCTCCATGACATGCTTTCCTGGTAACTTCTTACGGAGGAGTGAATACGCGATCGGTACGATAAAGAGCGTCACGAACGTCGCCATGATGAGTCCGCCGATCACTGCACGTCCGAGCGGGGCATTCTGCTCCCCACCCTCGCCAAGACCGAGCGCCATCGGTATCATACCAATGATCATCGCAAGTGCAGTCATGATCACGGGCCGGAGACGCGTCTTCCCTGCTTCAAGCGCGGCATCAAAGGAATCGAGATGTTCCTCAACGCGAATGTCGTTCGCAAAATTGACAAGCAGAACCGAATTCGACACTGCGATACCAATAGCCATGATTGATCCCATCAGCGAAACGACATTGATGGTCGTGCCGGTTATGGCGAGCATCCACAATATGCCAATCAGCGCACCGGGAACCGCAACCATGATAATAAATGGATCGAGCCATGTCTGAAACCAAAGGACCATCAAAAGATACACCAACAGAATTGCCAAAATAATACCAAGGCCGAATACTTTGAACGACTCGGTCTTCACCTCGTTCTGCCCACGAACGGTGATCAGCATTCCCTTTGGAAGCTTCCCTATGGCATCGACCTTCGCTTGAATATCTGCCGCAACCGAACCCAACGCGCGCCCCTCGATATTCGAGGTAACATCGAGAATGCGCTGCACCGTATAGTGATTGATCTGATTTGGCTCGGCGATCGTCGAGACGGTCACAAGATTGCCAAGCGGCTCACTCTGTGTGCCTGGCAGTGCGACCGCTGTGGAAGGTGGGGTCTGTGTATTCGGAGCGGGTGCACTGGATGATAAATTTGTTGGCCCCAAATGCGACCCTCCTAAGGAGGTGATCGGTGTAGAGAGCAGATCCGATACATTCGTGACTTTGTTGAGCGGAGTTTGAACAATGACCGAATAATTGACATTATTGACCGGATTCAGGAAAAATGAGGGAGCAACAAGACCGCTCGATGAAAGTGAAATCAACATACTACTCGTAACGTCCTGTACATTCAATCCCATCTCCCCGGCGCGGGTTCGATCGACGTTCAGTTTAATTGCTGGATAATCGAGCACTTCCTTGATCGCTACGTCAGCAGTTCCGGGAACGATCTTCATTTCGTCACGAAGTTTTAGCGCGTATTTATAGTCGGTATCTAAATTCGAACCCTGCACCTGCACATCTACTGGTGAAGTCAGTCCAAAATTCAAAACCTGGCTAACGATGTCGGCCGCCTGAAAATAAAAGACGCATCCCGGATATTCGGCAGCGAGTGCTTTACGAATTTTCTTCATATACTCTTGCGTCGGATGGTGATCCGGTTGAAGAGAAATGGTGATGTCCGCATCCATGGGCGAAGTATTATCCGTCGAGACGAAGGCGAGATTATAGGATACTGGAACCCCGATATTGACATTGATCGTCGAAAGCTCCTTTGCCGGGATCTGTCTTCGCAGCGTTTGCTCCACCTTGATGACGATCTGCTCGGTCACTTCCAAACGTGTACCGACGGGAGCGCGCATGTGCAGTTTCATCAGGCCCGCATCGGATGTAGGGTAAAAATCCGTTCCAATATAATTGGGAAGGAATAAAGTAAGCACCAATATGAGCAATGCAATGATAAGAACGAATCCGCGCAAATTGAGCATTCGCTCCAGTAAACGACCGTATGCACCTTGAAAGCGATCGAATATCTTGTCCCGCTTTTCATTGAAGCGTCGGGCAAATCGTGCGATCGGCCCACGGCGCTTTGACGGATTCTCTGCGGAATCATGCTCGCCCGGAGCGCCAGGATGTTCCTCACTGCGCATAAGGAATCGCGCGAGCACGGGAACAAGCGTTCGAGAGAGTAAATAGGACGCGATCATCGCCAACACCACCGAAAGCGCCATCGGAGTAAAAAGATAACGCGCTGGGCCTGTCAATAATACAACGGGGAAAAATACAATGCAGATTGCAAATGTCGCCATGACTGCAGGCAACGCGATCTGTCGGGCACCATCCAAAATAGCGACGGTCAGAGGCTTACCAAGCAGTCGATTTCGGTGGATGTTTTCAACTTCCACCGTTGCATCGTCAACAAGCATGCCTATCGCGAGCGAAAGGCCGCCGAGTGTCATAATATTGATCGTATTACCAGTCAAATTAAGACCGATGATCGAGGTCATGATCGCAAGTGGGATCGATGTGCATACGATGACGACACTCCGCCAGCTTCCGAGAAATAGCAAGATCAGCAAGGATACAAGCAGGGTCGCAATGAGGGCCTCGCGCAAAAGGCTTGAGATCGTATTGCTAACGTAAACGGATTGATCGAAGTCAATCTTCAAATTCAAACCATCTGGCGCAGCCGCTTGAATTTGTGGGAGCTGATCCTTGAGCGCCTGAACTACCGCAAGTGTAGAGGCATTCGATTTCTTGAGGATCGCAAGATAGGTAGCACGGTGCCCGTTGACACGAACGATATTTGTTTGCTGAGCAAAGCCATCACTAACATGTGCTACATCCCCCAAAAGGATCGAGTGGCCATTTACGACCTTAACTGGAATTTGAAGGAATTGCGAGAGCGCCGTCGGGCTTGCATTCGTCTCGATATTATATTGAACATCTCCAATTCTTGCAGCACCCGATGGGATAATAACATTGGAATTTTGAAGCGCAGTAACTATATCCGATGGCGAAAGCCCTCGCGATGCGAGCACACTTGGATCGATATCAACCGATATTTGCCGGTTCATTCCTCCATAAGGCGCGGGCGTTGCAAGTCCTGGTATTGTGAAAAGACTGATACGAATGAAGTTCAGGCTGTAATCGAAGATCTGTTGCTCTGGCAACGTCTCGCTCGAAGCAGTGAGCTGCGCAACCTGTAGATTGGACGCATTGAACTGGATCACGATCGGTGGCTGCATTCCAGGAGGCATCGAATGCGTGACGATGACGCCGACCGCCGTGATCTGGGCTATGGCGGAACCAATATCGGTTCCTGGCTCGAAATACACACGCATGATGCCAATCCCATTGATCGACTCACTCTCGATACGCGAGATACCGTTAACGGAGGTAGATAGTGCACGTTCATCGAGAAGGATGACACGGCGCTCCATATCCGTTGCTGAAAGACCATTGTAATTCCATATGACAGCGACTACCGGGATATCGATCGTCGGGAATATATCGACCGCCATGTTCCTGAGCGAGAGGATGCCCATCACAATAAGCAATATTGAGACGACCGCCACGGAATACGGGCGGCGGAGTGCAAAGCGAACGATCCACATGGTCTACGTCTTAGAGAATAATTCTGAGCTGAGCTTTGACGGCTTCAATAGCGGCATCCGATGACTTGAATGGGCGTTTCAACAACAAATCCCTTGAATAAATCTCCATTTTTGACGTGTGAGCAAAAAGTAATGTATGAGTTCGCATCGTCAGATTCCGGCACTTAGTCTTTGGGGGATTGTTATCTATACATGTCTCCTCGAAGCTTCCTATTTACATCCTTTCTTGTTTTTCCTCTTGCAGCGCCTCTTTTTGCGCAACCGGTGAAAACCACCCCAGCCATCACGGCGCACGATGTCATGGAGCGCGAAAGCATTCTCGCAAGCGATTCCCTCGAAGGCCGGCGAACCGGAGCGCCTGGAGCCGAAAAAGCCGCTCGCTATATCGCTTCAGAGTTTAAGCGCATCGGCCTAACCGCGTATAATCCCGTGATCGCGGACCTTCCCTATCATCCAAGCTATTATCAGCCATTCGATTTCTCGGAACATGCGCTCGACTCCACTAAACATGGTCGAACGAATGGAATGAACGTCGTTGGTTTTTTGAAAGGGAGCGATCCAGCACTTGATTCACAATACGTCGTATTAGGAGCGCATTACGACCATCTCGGCTATGGCGGGCCGTTTGCACTCGATAGCGTTCATGCCATTCACTATGGTGCTGACGATAACGCCAGCGGCGTGTGCGCACTTCTCGAAATCGCCGAAAATCTTGCCAATGAAAAGGTCAGACCAAAACGAAGCATTGTCTTTATCTCTTTTTCAGGGGAAGAGGAAGGCTTGTTCGGCAGCGATTATTTCACCAACAATCCGATGGCTCCTCTTGCAAATGTGCAGGCCATGATAAACATGGATATGGTCGGTCGAATGCAGGATAGCACCCTAATCGTGCAGGGGCTTGGCACCTCGCCATCCTTTCGATCGATGATCGATAGCCTGAATACACCAGCGCAATTTCACCTTCGCTATTTCCAAACTGGAACCGGCCCAAGTGACCATGCAAAGTTTTACGATAAAAATCTTCCAGTGCTTTTCTTCTTCACAGGATTTCACGAGGATTATCATAAAGCCACCGATACAAAAGAGAAGATCAATTCTGTTGGTGAGGCTCGCATTGCAAAATATGTAGAAAGCGTTCTGTTAGATCTCGCAGGTCGGCCAGACAAGATCGCCTTTACTAGACCCGTCGGCGATACCGAGCAAAAGGCCGCTTCGTTCGGCGTGTATGTTGGCGGCGTACCGGATTACGGTTACGATGGCGATGGCATTCGCATCTCCGAAATCCGCGAGCACTCCCCTGCTCAGGATGCCGGACTGCTGAAGGATGATATTATTGTGAAATTCGATGAGATGAATATCAAGACCATCTACGATTACACGAACGCCCTCGCAAAGCACCATCCCGGCGATAAAGTACAGATGACCGTGCAGCGGGCCGGTAAGAATATTATCGTTCCGGTTGTTCTTGGAAAACATGCCGCAATGCATCAATAAATGAATTATATTCACACGGTATGGCCAAGAAAAATAAGACCATTCATAGGGCTTCTGCTGGGAGGATGAATCCTAAAGTTGATTTTTATTTTCGTAAAGCCAAAAAGTGGAAGCGAGAGTTGGAACTTTTGAGAACGATCGTTCTTGATACGCCGCTCACCGAAGAAGTAAAGTGGGGCGTTCCGTGCTACACGTTTCAGGATAAAAACGTCGTTATCATACACGATTTTAAGGAATATTGTGCGCTGTTATTTGTCAAAGGCGTACTGTTAAGTGCTCCTGATGGTATTCTGATCCAGCAAACGAAAAATGTGCAGTCTGGGCGGCATATTCGGTTCACCAATCTTGCAGAGATCGTTGAGATGGAACCCATCATAAAATCCTATATCTTAGAAGCGATTGAAATAGAAAAAGCCGGTTTGAAAGTGCAGCTAAAGAAGACAGAAGACTATCACGTTCCTGAAGAACTCCAACATAAATTAGATGATATCCCTGCTTTAAAAAAGGCTTTTTATGCACTCACGCCCGGGCGTCAACGAGGTTACCTGTTCTATTTTTCTCAACCCAAACTATCCAAAACACGGGAGTCACGGGTTGAAAAATATATGCCTCACATTCTCAAAGGGAAGGGCTTCAATGATGAGTAACTCGATGATAACAATAATTTCCTAATTCGTAATCTGTAATTGAAATGCGTATTCTTTGCTGGAACGTTAATGGCATTCGTGCCGCCCAGAAAAAAGGGTTTCTCGATTTTGTCAAGAAAGAGAATCCTGATATCCTCTGCCTTCAGGAAACTAAGGCCATGCCGGAACAATTGGATGAAGAACTCATCAATATCGATGGCTACACATCCCATTTTGCAAGTGCGGAGAAAAAAGGTTACTCCGGCGTTGCCATCTACACGCGACCGAAGCCAAAGAATGTCGCTATTGGCTGTGGCGCTACCCGGTTCGATGCCGAAGGCCGCGTCATTTCTGCCGACTACGGCGATTTCATTCTCTACAATATTTACTTCCCAAACGGCGGTCGCGGACCGGAACGAGTGCGTTACAAACTCGATTTTTACGATCACATGTTGGAGCAATGGCAGGAACTTCGTTCGGATGGTCGTGAACTAATTATCTGCGGCGATTACAATACCGCGAATAAAGAGATAGATGTTGCGCGTCCAGTGGAATGGTCGAAACAATCGGGATTTTTGCCGGAGGAGCGCGCGTGGCTCGATAAGATCACGGACATGGGATACGTTGATGCCTTCCGTGTCTATAATCAGGAACCCGAGCAGTATACTTATTGGGATAATTTCCGCAACAATCGCGAGCGCAACATCGGCTGGCGCATTGATTTTTACATGGTCACCGAAGGCCTGATGCCCCGCGTCCGCAATGCCGCGATCTATCCCGACATTATGGGCAGCGATCACTGCCCGATCGAGTTGGTGCTGGTGTGACCTGGGCTGTTACAATACAGGCAGATTCATCTTCTTCGCATCGAACATTTCAGCTTCCGGGTGTTCGATGTAATGCAGCACTTCTTCCCATGAGCCGTGGAAGATGGCCATGGGACGGTCGTTCAGCTTGCGTTTCAGGCCGAGCGGAGTTTCATCGTCGAGGAATACATCGTCTTCGTTAAGAACGTTTGGCGGGAGCAGAAGCAGATCGGTTGCTGCACGATTGAGGAAATGGCTTTCGAAACATTGGCCGGAGAGAAGCCCGGTAACCGTTACATCCGGGCCGTATAATTTATTAACGACCACTTCCAGATCGACTTCAAGATTGGGAATGCTTTCCAGCAGTGGAACAATATCCCTTCGCATAAATCCACTTGGGAGAGTTGCGGTAGCAAGCGTGAGGAGTCGTGGCTGGGTTAGTAAGTGCGATTTTTTCAGCGCAACCACTTCCCTCCTTGTCTCTTCGATAAAATCGCGCACCATGCCAACGCCGTTTTCGAGTTGTGGGAAACCATCGTACCATCCTTCCGGCGGCGTTTCCATTTCTGCGACAAGAAACCATTCATCGGAAAGATATAGCCAATTCATCCCGCGCTCTTTGCGGAATTTCTTTTGAAGATCGAAAATATATTCGATCATTTTCCTGGCGTAGTCTTTATCTACCTGCTTTAGCTCGGTAAGTGTACCACGATGACTCGTTAACCCAACAGGTACAATCGCCATCGTTTGCACGGCAGCACCAAGTCCATAAATATCTTCGATAGTTTTTGCAAGACTTGCACCATCATTAATTCCGGGGCATAGCACGATCTGCGTGTGCATCCAAATATCGTTCTCGGCAAGGTAGCGCAATTTGTCGAGAATATGGTCGTCCTTGCGGAGCCGCATCAGTTTGGTGCGTACTTCAAGATCCGTCGAGTGAACGCTGACATATTGCGGCATCAGCCGTTGGCGCACAATGCGCTCCAGCGATTTCGGCCCGACGTTCGTCATCGTGTTAAAATTCCCGTAAAGATGGCTGAACCGGTAATCGCCATCGCGGAAATAGAGCGCCTTCCGCAATCCCTGAGGATTTTGATCGACAAAGCAGAACACACAATCGTTACCACAGGCCGTCATCTTCATCGGCTGCACTGCAAAACCTAGTTCCTCATCCTGCTCTTTCTCAAGCTCAAGAACGGTATGTTCACCACTGAGATATAGCTCGATCTCCAGCGACTCGCCGGGCATGTAGAACTTGAAATCCAGCTCGTCATGGATCGGCTCACCATTCATGGTAAGCAATTCGTCACCAGGCTTAATGCCAAGCTCCTCGGCGATCGTGCCGGGTTCGACGGATGTGATGCGGATGCTCATGTGTTTGTAGGCGTGACTTTTAAGTCACGCTGTGTGTCACTTCGCGACCGTGACCTAAAGGTCACGGCTACAAGTCCCACCACTGCCAGTGGCAGCAGGAACGGATCGACCTTCAAAATTCGGTGACGAGATTGAACGAAAAAGATGGCAGAAACGAGCGTGGAATAAAAGAAAATAACAAGAAGGAGCGATCTAAGCTTATTATCACGAATGCAATATAACCCATAAAAACCAAGCACGACCATGACTGCTCCAGCAATTCGAAAGGCATTTGCCATTCCCTGATATTGATAATGAAATTGCTCACCCATGATCGGGCGCCCGAACCAGTGATACCAGATCTTTTTGAGATCGAGCATCATAACTTCCGAGGGGTGGGCAAAAATCCACTGCTCTGCAAGCTGAAAGCGATAACGGTCGATGTCGATTCCGTCGTGCGTACTTTGGTATTCAGAAACTCTGTCAAACAACGATTGACTTTCAGGCGTCGGTGGGTTTGCGCTGAACTCACCAGTGGCGACAGGATTATTCCCCTCAAATAAATTCATTCCAGAATTTGCGCTCACCAACACAAACTTATGAAAGGTCAGGTAATTCCGGAGCGTCCACGGCGCAACAATAGCAAGAGAAATAAGTAAGGCTATGACTATTCCTCGCCATGTCGATCTCGATCTATTCCAAAAGAGCAGCCATCCAGCAAAGAGAACTCCACCAATAAGAATATCAGGACGCAAAAGTAGCTGAAGTCCAATGAGGATTCCTAATTGAATCCATCCTAGACGAGATGGATTCGTCGAGAGCAAGTAAAGCACATCGACCGTGAGCCCCAGTAATAAGAAATTCAGTGAATTGGGATCGAGTGTGTAAGATAGTATCCAAAATGGAATGTAAAAGCTGAGAGCAATAAAAATTAGTAATGCGACACCCCGCGACGTAAATCTTCGAAAAAATCTATACAGGACGAAACAAGCGCCCTGCAAGAAAAGAAGATTCATGATCTGAATACCACGTTCGCCTAAACCAAAATACAGAAATGGAACTTGTAGATAGGTGTAGAGCGGCGTTACATAACAACTTGGAAGAACCTTACCCGTCAGAGGATATTCGAACACAAAACCCTTCCCCGCAACGATATTCTTTGCAACAAGATACGGCTCTCCAAAAAAGCTGGGTGCGTGAAGCTCTAGGAGTTGCAGAACGAATGCAATTGCAGCGATCGCGAGCAGAATGTTCCGCTCTCCCAGTCGGTCAATGAACTGCGTAACTTTGTTGCTCACAGGATCGGCAATAATAATTCTTCGCGGCGGGTTGCGAGAACCGCAAGAGGTTCTGCATCGAACACATCTCCGCAAATATTAGTCAAACGAGCAGTTACCAATTCTGCTCTGGGAACTACATCCGCGATCAGCTTCGCTTTTACATAATTCTCGCTGTATGCATCACCTGTCCGTTCGATTATAAGTGTAACTTCACGACCGATTTGCGATCCGTAGAACGCTCGCTGCTTTATCTCAGAGATTCCTCTTAATATCCTGTTTCGTTCGCGCCGAATGTGGATAGGAACAGCATCTTTCATACTTGATGCCTTTGTTCCGGGGCGTTCGCTGTATGTAAAAACATGAAGATACGAAACATCGATCGATTCGATAAATTCACAGGTCTCGTGGAAATCTTCTTCTGTCTCACCGGGAAAGCCGACAATGACATCCGCGCCAATGCAAGCATTCGGCATCAATTCTTTAATTCGCGCCACTCGAGACCGGTATAGTTCCGATTTATACCGCCTTTGCATGAGTCGAAGGATCTTATCGGAACCCGACTGCATCGGAATATGAAAATGCGGACAGAATTTATTTGATCCAGCGACAAGATCGATGATTTCATCCGTCAGCAGGTTCGGTTCGATGGAACTGATACGGATCCTCGCAGTGACATCGGGATCGTGATCCAATGCTAAAGCCAGTTCATAAAAACTTGCACCACTCTTTCTGCCAAAATCACCCACGTTCACTCCGGAAAGTATGATCTCATGAAATCCTTCGTTGGACAGAGTTCGTGCTCGATTCAAAATTTGGTCGATCTCCGCCGATCTGGATGCGCCACGCGCATCGGGAATAGTGCAAAACGAGCAGTTGTAATCACAGCCGTCCTGAATTTTCAGAAAAGCACGGGTTCTGCTATCTGACTCACTTGACGCACCAAAATGGAATTCCGTTGCGTCTTCGATCTCTGAGGAAAAAATGTGCGGCCCTTGAGATTTATCGAATTGTCCTGCATATTTCACAATATCGAATTTCTCTTTCGCGCCGAGCACAAGATCGACTCCCTCAATACTGGCGATCTCTTCCGGGCGAAGCTGTGCATAACAACCGGTTACGATCATGTAAGCGTCGGGTGACCGTCTGGCAACGCGCCGGATTATTTGGCGGCACTCCTTTTCTGCATTTTCCGTAACAGAGCAGGTATTAAGAACGAACACATCGGTCTCATCGCCAAAAGGAACGGTCGTAAATCCATGTTCGCCCATTGATGCTGCCAGTGAGGACGTTTCAGCATAATTGAGCTTACACCCCAGGGTATGGAGGGATACTCGGCGTGTTCTTGGTGATGGCTGCATTCTGCACGGGAACGCCCTTGTTTCTGAAATTGTGCCACATCCTGACTTTCTACGCAACTGAAACGGAATTACAATGTTTCGTATGACCATAGAATTCGTAAATCCAAATAGATGATAGCACCATTCACTACCTCGAAGGGAAGATTCCGGCTCTTGCTCTGGGCAGGACTCCCTATATTCCTTGCACTCACCGGATGCTCTGAAGGACATTCTGCTTCCTATTCTGCAAATGTCGTCAGCGATGTTCAGGAGTTCGATGTCGCCGGGATCCATGTCCTCATGCGTCAATCGGCTTCAGCACCGGTGGTTAGCGCGATCTTATTCATTCGCGGCGGCGAAAGCGCAGCACCAGAAGATGAGCCTATTTCCAACGAGTATTTTACGATGAACGTCGTTGGTGCCAGCGGCAGCCAAATTATTGCCAAAGAACACTATCGTCGTAAGTTGCTTAGCATGGGCACTGGGATCGGTGGGCAAGACGGGCGCGATTATTCTGCTCTTAGCATGGAATGCACTCTAGAGAATTTCGATACTTCTTGGGAATATTTTACCGATGTGATACTTCATCCGGCGTTCGATCAGGTCGAATATGAAAACTTCAAAAGAAATGTACTGCTTGGTATTAATTCACGGAGTACCGACCCTGATGTGTATTCCAAAATTGCAGCCGATTCTATCTTTTTCGTTGGACATCCATACGGCAGGATGCTTTCAGCATCAGATGTTCAACGCGAGTCGATTCCCCTGATGCAAAAGAGGTTTGGTGAGTTAATGGTGAAGTCACGATTATTGCTTTCCGTCGTTGGAAACATCTCTCGAAGTGAATTGACGGACAAGATCAACGCTTCGATCGCAAGTCTGCCGGAGGGAAGTTATACTCCCGTCTCGATAACTCCGCCAGTAAAAGCTTTCTCGCCTGGAGTGTATTTTCCACCTTTTACTCGAAGGCTCCCCACCGATTACATTGTGGGCCTTTATCTCGTACCCTCTAAGGGGGATTCAGATTATTACCCCTATCTCCGGCTGCGCAACTTCTTTGGCGGCTTCGTCTTTAATCATATTCGTGTCGAACATAATTTAGCGTATGCTCCAAACGTAGATGACCAGGATGGACGCACTTCGATCGGTATTATCACCGTGCAAACTCCGTACGTCGATAGCGCGATAAAGCTCATCTATAACGATGTTGATTTTTTTCAACAGAACCAAATTCGCGAGTCTGCCATTCGTGAGGGGGTTGCAGGATGGGCCACACGTAACTATCTAAATGAAGAGACAACTGCGGAGCAGGCCATCAGTCTTGGTCAGGCAGTTCTTACTACCGGGGACTGGCATAATGCATTTATCAATTACGATAAACTTGAAAATGTCACGCCTGCCCAGCTTCAGCGAGTTGCCAACAAATATCTAAGAAATTTTAATTGGGTTATCGTCGGAGATACCACTCGTATTGATAAGGCGCTTTTGGAATCGCGTTAATAATAAAATTTGGTTCTCAAAAAAAAGGGCTGCCAATGGCAGCCCTTTGTATTTGAAATCAGCGTTAGTGCGCCGGAGGAGGCGGTGCTCCATGCGGCGGCATTCCGGGTCCTCGCGGTGGGACTGGTGCCGCACCCGGAGGCATTCCTGGCATTCCTCCCGGAGGCGTTCCCGGAGGAACTGGGTCTGGTACTTTGTTCGAAATAGCAGGAATCGTCCGCAAATAGAGATACATGCTCTCGAGATCGGACTCCGTCATTTGCGAGAACCAATTCCACGGCATCGGTGGGAGGATGTTGCGCCCGGTGCCAAGATGCTTGCCTGTTTTCAACGTGTTTACAAATTGGTCCTGAGTCCATTTCCCAATTCCGGTGGCAGAATCCGGCGTCAGGTTTGCAGTAAAGCTCACGCCCCAGGGACCGCTCCATGCAGTCATTGTCATGTTGCCAGCGGCCAACCATGGTGGCGGCAGCATGGCAGGCGCAGCAATAACAAACCCGGCTGGATGTCCGGAAAGCAATTTAGTCATGTCCGGCGCGGGGCCTTGAGGGGTCATCGCCCAGGGGGTGTGGCAATCGTTACAACCTGAAGTAGTAACGATATATTTCCCCCGCTCCGCAGTCGGCGCAACAGCGGTAGTGGAATCCACACCTGGTGCCGCGTTCTTATTGGCGCAGCCAACCATTAACACAGAAATAGCTATCGCCGCAAGCGCTCCAATGCTTTTAGCAGAGTGCGGCATTCGAAACGTTCGATTCTTCATTGTTTTAGGTAATTAGGAATGAGTTGAAAAACAGCACAATACGTACTTTATTATCGACAAGTGCGTGCAAATATAACACATTCGCAGTCCTCATTCCAAAAAAACGTTTTTCAGAAACAAAATTGAGCGTTACCTACTTTCTTTTTCGTAAATTGCATTTCTTAATCTATACTTCAGATGGTCATAGCCGAGGTTTTCCTCGTCCTCATTCTTGTTTTACTCAATGGCTGTTTCGTCGCCGCAGAATATGCGGCCGTTAAGCTGCGTTTAGGTCAGATCGATGCGCTCATCCAGCAAAAAGATGCCCGCGCACTCTCTGCGAAGCGCGTACAGGATAATATCAACTCTTTCCTTTCCGCTACGCAGGTCGGAATAACATTAGCAAGCCTTGCGCTCGGCTGGATCGGTGAGCCGCTGATGTCCAACTTGCTCGACCCATTATTTACACTTCTTAGTCTCTCCCCACACGTTGCTTCCTCGATCAGTTTCGCATTTGGGTTTCTCGTGCTGACAGCCTTGCACATTGTTCTCGGCGAACAAGTACCGAAGGTGTTAGCTATTAATTTCGAAGTGGAAGTTGCGCTTACAACAGCCACGCCTCTCACCATCTATTATCAGATATTCCGGCCATTAATCTGGACGTTGAATAAAATGGTGAGTGTCACGTTGCAAGTCCTTGGCTTGCCGAAAGCATCCGAAGAAGCCGGACACACACGCGAGGAACTAATGGGCGTGATCTTAGAGAGCACGCGCGATGGAGTTGTGAAACGAAGTGAAAAGAACATGATAGAATCGCTCTTTGACTTTGGCGCCACCAACGTCCGTGAGATCATGGTTCACCGTTCGGAAGTCGTTGCGCTGGATCTCGATCTCGAACCCAGAGAGCTTCTTCGCATCGTCGAGGATGAAGGCTACTCACGCCTGCCTGCCTACCGGAATTCACTCGATGAGATCGCAGGCGTCTTGCACGTCAAAGATATTATTCCATCCATCTCTCAGCTCGAACGTCTGAGTGTGCCAAGCCGTGAAAGTGAAGATGAATTTTTTGCCCTGCTAAAACGCGCTCTTCGACCCGCCCTGTATGTTAGTGAGACTCAGCCGATTGCTGACCTGCTACTCGATTTTCAGAAAAACAGAGTCCACATGGGAATTGTAGTCAGCGAGCACGGTGGTGTTGAAGGTATCGTTACGCTCGAAGATATTCTAGAGGAATTAGTTGGCGATATTCGTGATGAATCCGACGTAGGCGAATCGCCAGATGTTATAGAATCCGGCAACGTGATCTTTGTCGATCCGACCATGAGTATCGCCGATTTCAACGAGCATTTCGAGGGCCGTTTACCCGCGCTCGAAGAAAGCGGCGATTACCAAACCGTCTCTGGGTATGTTCAGAAAAATGCCGGAAAGATTCCGAATGTAGGTGACAAGATCGTGGCGCACGGCCTTCGGTTCACCGTCACTCGGAAGCGCCGGCATAAACTGGAGCAGTTAAAAATAGAGCCTATCTCGTAACCACAAGCTTTTGCATCGCGATCGTTCCATTTGCTTCAACGCGCACGAAATAAGTTCCTGGAGTAAGTGATTGCGGTTCGATCGCGACCATGTTTGGGCCAGCCGATACAAATCCATTTTGCAACATGCGAACGCTCCGACCAAGCTCGTCCATTAACTGGACTTGTACCGGTCCCGCATTTGGCAAGGTATATATCACGTTGGTTCCTAAATTGGAAACTGGGTTTTGTGTTAGTAAGAGACCCAGTCCACTTCCGGATGTAGATGGAGTATAATTCACAGCATTGGTTCCAGAGGGCGCATAATAATACGCGCTGGTAGCAGCAGTTTGAGCTGTATTTAGAGCCATGTAGGCTGAGTATGACCCGCCCGTGAGCCATTCGTAGGCGTATGTTGTGGTAGAAATTACCGGCACTCCGTTATTAGTGAGCGTATTGGTTGTCGTTTCCATAACTCGAAGCGCTGGGGTTGATTGCCCTGGCGTTTTAAGTGTACCCCATCCATCGACCTTTGCACTATACGTTGTTGTGTAGGAATAGCCTGACGGAATCAAGGGACTATCCCAGGTCGATTTGCTATTCCAAGAGGTGTTGTAGGTCATCGGGTAGGCCGCTTGTTGCAACGGGGGATTATAGCCGATCAATTTTTTTGCTACACCCATACTGTCTTCACTCTCTCCAAGGAGCCACGATCCGCTGCTATTAAGTTCTATAAACCCATAGTAAGTCGGTTTGGAGGGATTGTTAGGAACCGTGACGAGAACGTTTGTCGCAGAAGTAAAATCCGCATCGCTTGCATCTGCGGCACCACCCGGATACGCAACAAGACTGGAAGTACCCGTGTCTGCATTCAGCGTGTACGTCGCGGACGTAAAATCCCATGTCTGGTTCTCACCGCTCATCCCAATGAGGGCATTCAGCGATGCGAGAGTAGCTGTGCTTGCAGAATACGTCGATCGGTTAAGCTGCTGCCCAGCGGTATAGTCGGATTCGTTGATGGTGATCTGTGCGCGGGCATTCACCGCAAGGATTGAAAGAAGAAAAATGGAAGCAAGATGTTTCATAATGATTATGTGTTTTTGTGAAATGAATTGCTACTACAAATATACTACATTTAACTTCTTCTTGGCATAATTCTTTCATTTAGAACTCAACATGCCACTCACAGAATATCATACAAAACGCGATTTTTCGAAGACTTCCGAGCCGAAAGGAAAAATGAACAAGTCTGAGGGGCATCGTTTTGTCGTGCAGGAGCACCATGCCACGAGTTTGCACTTCGATTTCCGTCTTGAGATCGACGGCGTGATGAAATCCTGGGCGGTGCCAAAAGGCCCATCGATGAATCCGAACGATAAGCACCTTGCCGTTAGGACGGAAGACCACCCCATTGAATATAATACATTCGAAGGAACCATCCCCGAAGGCGAATATGGTGCGGGTGAAGTAAGAATATGGGATAAAGGGACCTACGCGGTAATCGGAGAACACACGATCGATCAACAATTAACTGATGGTAAGCTAACTTTCCTGCTTCATGGAAAAAAGCTCAAAGGTGAATTTCATCTTATTCAAATGAAAAATCGAGGTCCAAAATATTGGCTGCTGCTCAAGCACCACGATGACTACGCCGACTCCAGCTGGGTTTTGAAACCAATTCTTGATTATGGCTCCCGGAGGGAAGCAGCGACAAAACCATAGTCACGCACCAATCATGGGAAGCATAGCAAATCACAAGACTAACACTGCTTCGATCTCAGCAAAAGAGTTCTTTGCTGCCAACGCATACCACGGTGATGCTACGCTTGCCATTGATGATGTCAAAATCAAGCTCACCAATCTCCATAAAATATTCTGGCCGGATAAAGGCTATACAAAATTCGATCTGCTGAAATATTATTATACCATCTCTGAAACCATCCTCCCCTACCTCAAAGACCGGCCGCTCATTCTAAAGCGATATCCGAATGGAATAACTGGTCAAATGTTTTATCAGCATAATCTTGAGGATGCTCCCGATTTTATCGAGATCTATCCGAAGCGCGAACCGAATGGCAAAATGGTTCTCAACCCGGTTGCTAATAACCTTGCTGCGTTATTATATCTTGTCAATCTCGGTACGATTACGCAAAATCCCTGGTTCTCGCGAGTGCAATCGATCGCGAAGCCCGATTATATAGCATTCGATCTCGATCCAGGTGACAAAGCAAGTTTTGAACAAGTAAAAGCTATTGCTCTCGATATAAAGACCGTGTTGGATGAAGTGGGATTGGTTGGCTACCCAAAGACTTCCGGTTCTCGTGGGATTCATATTTATGTTCCCATCAAGCCCGATTACACGTATGACGAGATCTTTCCCTTCGCAAAACAAATAGCCACCATTGTTGCAGAGCGGAATCCCAAATCAGCTACCATTCGGCGAATGGTTCACGACCGCAATGCATCCCAAGTCTATATCGATTACCTACAGAATATGGAAGGTAAAAGCATGGCATCGGCATATTCTGTGCGCGAAAAACCTCACGCCTTGGTAAGCGCTCCAGTCGAATGGAACGAAATAACAAAAAAGCTCACCCTCGAACAGTTCACGATCAAGACAATGCCAGCACGAATTGAGAAGAAAGGCGACCTGTTCGCTGATGTGCTGACGAAACGGCAGAGTCTTGCCGACGCGATGAAAAAAACTTCAAGTATTTCCTGAGCCTACTCGTTTTTCACGGACAGGCGATTTTTTGTTGTATATTTGTAATTATGTGTTCTGAGTGGCTTCCCCACTCCGATGTTTTGGTTGCAGTTCTTAATCATTTTTAGAAATACGAATATGAAAAAATTCTACATTCCCATACTTGCTGTTCTTATCGCGTTTGGTGGCTTTGGCTGCGAAAAGAAGACGGTAAATGGTACGATGGATTCAACAAAACCTGCACCCACATCTGTGAAAATGTTTTTAAATAATCCTCAGACAACAACGATTATGCCTGCGAACGCTGGGAATACGATAGCCATGACGGTAACTCTGACTCCACCTAATGCTGGTGCGTCGGCCAACAATGTCCTCGTGGCTGTGTATTACACGGTGGCTGCAGGAGCTAATCCACCAGTCCAAACCATTAGGGTTGGTTCAGCGGATGCTCCTCTCCATACTTTTGCGAGCAATGCGCTTACGCCCAATACCTGGAACGTATTCAGCATTCCAGGCAGCAATGCCAATCAGCAATTCCCGATCGCTGCCGCTATTCAGAACAGCACATACGGTGTTACCGCGTCTCCCATCAATACGGCTGGAGTTGGCGCCGGCCATGGCGTTGAAATATCGACCTATTCAGACCCCACTGGCAATAATATTGCAACGGTAGTCGTTGCAGACGTTGCAGCAACCACTCCGTAGCATCACATTGTCTGAACAAGGCTCTCTGATCGAATGATCTCTTCGAGCTCTCTTATGATTTTCTTGAATTCGGCTTCATATGCTGAGTCTTTAGTCTCAAATCTGTGGTTCCGAGTTTGCTCGATTTCGCGGTAGCCGCAATCAATTGCTTTTCTAAGCAATGTGATATAAACTTCTGGCTTATCGAGGTTGCTATAAAGAACTCCGAGTTTAAATAATGCTTGCCCATCTAAATCGTCTTTGTCAAGGAGATGGGAAGCCGCTTCCACAGCCTCTTCTTTTTTCCCTGCCCAAAGTAGAACTTGCGCTCGGGAAACTAGAGCATGCTGATCCGATGGTTCATGAAGGAGATAACGATCGTAGACCGGTAGCGCTTTCTCAGCTAATTTCATTCTTAATTCGCTCTCTTCGGTCTGGATGAGAGCATTAAGGAGATTGGCGTAGCCCTGGGTCGTTTCCACAAGCTCGGTTACTTGCTGAAATGCTTCCGCAGCGGCAGGATAGTTCCTATTCTCCATGTGAATCGCTCCAAGCACATTGAAGGCGTTGTAATATTTCGGATCGAGTTGAGCAGAGCGCGTGAGGGTAGCGACGGCAGCCTCGTCGTCACCCTTTAACCACTCGATCATTCCACGAATGTATAGCGTTTTCGAAGTCTCTCCCGCAATAGCCTCGGCGTTAGTAAGGCTTGCTTCGGCACGTTTTAGCCATTTAGGATCCTTCGAGTATTCTCGGTAATATACGCAGCAGATCGAAGCAATACCTATATGCGCTCGTTCGAACTTCGAATCAAGCCTGGCTGCTTCTTCGTAATAATCAAGAGCGCGAAGGTAACTTTCCTTTGTAACATAATACTGTTCATGCCTGCCTTTGAGAAAAAGTTGATACGCTTCGGCATTCTGGGTTCCACGATCTTCCATTTGGTGTTGCTCATCAGGGGAGAGGGTAAGCTGAAGCGCATGCACAATATTTTTCGAAACCGCTTCTTGGAATGCAAAGACATCATCAAATGTCCCATCGAACTTGTTGGTCCAAAGCTGTTCACCGCGCAGGGTATCAGTTAGGGAAGCATTGATTCGAATTTTCTCGCCGCCTTTTCGAACCGCACCTTCAATAAGGTAGCGGACGCCAAGCTCATTTGCTATTTCGCGGCTTTTTTTCTGATGGTCGCGATAATGGAGCACATCCGAGCGACCGGGAATCCTCATTTTGTCAATGGTTCCAAGCGTAGAGATAAGTTCATCCAACATGCCATCTGCAAACCATTGGTTATCGTGTTGAGGCGAAAGGTCGTCAAATGGCAGCACGGCCACCCGAATGGATTCGTCCATTTCTCGAATGGTGGTAAATTGCTCCGTCGCTGCGACTCCTTTCATCCCGTCAAGCGCGCGAAAGATCGCCGGGCGGTCGTGGTAATAGACGTGCTGAAGACCAGCAAGAGAATACTCAAAATCAGCGGGAAGAGAAACCTTTTCAATAACAATTGGAAGGATGGTCTTGCTTTTTTCGGATGCAAGATGCACCTCTTTTGCGACATTCCTGGACGCGATGGAATTCGGTGAGATCAGAACAATAAACGTTGAACAAGATTTGATTCCTTCAACGATTTCGGCAGACCAGTTCTTTGCTCCTTCAATCCCACCCTGATCGATCCACACCGAAAATCCACGCCCGCGTAGCTCATCCGCCAGTTCAAGTGCCAAAGGCTGGTCGGATTTCGAGTAGGAGATAAAAAGCTCTGCCATAAATGAAGTATCGCAGCCAAATGGAGGAAACGGAACATTGCAACCGTTTGGGAAGCTCCCTTACCCATGATTTTAATATTTTAGAAATATTTTCATCGTATATTTGTATTTGTTTGGTTGAGCGAAAGTCCTGCTCATCCGGTTGTTTTCTAACATTTTCATATCCCTAATTATTGCGACCATGCTTAAACGTTTTATTCCCGCGATCTTGATAATTCCGATCCTGGCACTCTTTGGATTTGCATTCCATCCTCAAATTGGAACGATCCATAACTCTGCTCTTCACCCAACCCATACGACCGGAGCGTACACCGCGCAGATCATGCCACCTGCAGCAGCCTCTCTTCCAATTAACGTGACGACTCAACCGGGAATGTCCCCTGATTCCGTTAATTTTTCGGTATCCTTCAATGGCTCTCCATCCCAATCGGTAACGGTTTCTGGAGGGTCTGCCGGGTCATGCACGTTAAGCCCAACCAAGCTTAGTTGTACCCAATGCGCCCCTGCCAACGGAACCAACATCACCGTCACCGCAACGGATGCTGCTGGTAGCTCCTACTCCACCGTCACCAGCGTGCCTGCGGCATCGCCAAACAATACGGGCTCTGGAACCACGATCTATTCCGATGCAAGTGGTAATTCCGTTGCAATATCCATTCGGGATCTCGGGGTTCCGTGTGCTGGGCATTAAGAGCCAAATATATGGAGGTTACGCCGGACTTGAGGACTTTTCTCGCTCGATTAACTCTTCGAGTTCGGAGATGATCGCTTGGAATTCCCGAGCCAATGCTGGATCCTCGGTCTCAAAAGTCTTGCGCGTTTGCTCTATCCCACGGTAGCCATTCTTAATTGCTTCACGGAGCAAGCAAAGGTACAATTCGGGTTTTCCTAATGTCTGGTACAGCGATCCCAGGCGGCTCTGCACCTGCGCGCCAAGATCGATCTGATCGAACAGGCGATCGGCAATTTCGCCTGCCTCAGCATTTCTTCCCGCCCAATGGAGAACAAATCCTTTGGTGACAATGGCATTTACATCATCGGGTTCCCGAAGCAGATACCGCTCAAGGACCGGGATTGCTTTTTGAGCGACTTGCGAGAGCTTCTCCGTTTCCCCAGAGCCATCGAGAGCAGCAAGGAGGTTGAAATAATCCATCGCGTTTTCACTCAGTTCAGTTACTTGTTGGAATGCCGTTGCTGCCTCGCTGAAATTCTCGTTCTCCAGATGGATTGCTCCAAGCACATTAAAAGGGTTGGGGTAATTGGGGTCGATCGCAACCGACCTGTTGAGCGTTGCGATCGCGTGCTCAGTGTCGCCTCTCAGCCACTCGATCATGCCTCGAATATATAGCGTTTTCGAGGTCTCGCCGGCAATAACCTCCGCTTTTGCCACACTGTCGTCGGCGCGCTGCAGCCATTGAGGATTTTTAGAAAACTCTCGGTAATACACGCACGAAATAGAAGCGATGCCAATGTATGCTCTCTCAAACTGTGGATCGAGTGTGGCCGCTTGTTCGTATAAGTCAAGGGCGCGTAGGTAACTCTTTTTCGTGTAATAATACTGTTCGTGCCGACCTTTAAGAAACAGCTCATAGGCTTCCACATTTTGGGTGGACCTCGATTCGATCACTTCCGCTTCTTTCGGGGTCAGTTTTAGCTGCAACGCATCGGTAATTTGCTTCGCAACCGACTCCTGAAATTCAAAAACATCATTAATAATACCATTGAACTGGTTTCCCCAAAGCTGCTCATTTTGCCGCGAATCCGTGAGCGTTGCATTGATGCGTATGCGTTCTCCTGCTTTACGGACAGCCCCCTCGATAAGGTAGCGAACGCCAAGCTCTCGAGCGATCTCGCGGCTCTTTGCGCGGCGGTCGCGATAATGCAACACATCGGAACGTGAGGGTACTTTGACAAGATCGAGTTGACCCAGTGTGCCGATAAGCTCATCCATCATCCCGTCGGCGAACCATTGATTGTCGTGCTGAGGTGAAAGATCGTCAAACGGCAGAACGGCAACTCGGATATAGGTATCATCAATTTCAGGTTGAGCAGGCAACTCGGTGGCAGCAACACCACTCCGCAGCAATTTCAGTGCTTGTAGAATGCCGGACCGATCATGGTATTGAACTTGCTGAATGCCAGCGAGAGGGTACTCGAAATTCGACGGAAGAGCGGCATTCTCGATTATAATTGGAAGAAGATTCTTCCGTTTTTCGAACGCAAGTTGAAGCTCCCTGGCGACATTGTGGGAAGAAACAGAATATGGAGAAACCAGAAGCACGAGGGTGGAACAATCGTTGATACCCTCAACTATTCTCGATGACCAATTTTGCGCCGCCTCAATACCTCCCTGATCAATCCATACGGAATACCCTTCCGCCCGAAGATCGGCTACCAGATCAAGCGCTTGGGGGGCATTGCGCCTCGAGTAGGAAATGAAGAGCTCGGCCATGTAGAGATGAATCGCAACCTAAACGCGTAAAACAGGAGGACGCATTAGGAAGTGTCCGAACCACAACATCTAACATCAAACTCCGGTAGCAACCACAGTACTCGAAGCCTTTCCGTTCGCAAGTGCTTGTGCATGCTGACCATTCTTATGGGCATTTGAGCGCTCCCCGATCTGCTGGCGCCACATGGCATAATACAGCCCCTTCATTTCGAGCAGGTCGTGATGACGTCCCGCTTCGACAATTTGCCCTTGCTCGAGAACGTGAATGCGGTCCGCATGCATGATGGTCGAAAGCCTGTGGGCAATTAGGATCGTAATAAGATCCGTGCTGGAGGATACATCTCGGATTGTTGAAGTGATCTCTTCCTCGGTCAGTGAATCAAGTGACGAAGTCGCCTCATCGAACACCAATAGATTTGGCCTGCGCAACAAAGCGCGAGCAATGGAAAGGCGCTGTTTCTCCCCGCCTGAGACCTTTACCCCACCCTCCCCGATCACGGTGTCCAGGCCTTCCGGAGCGCGTGCAAGCAAACTCTGGCAGGAAGCTTTCTCCAGCATTTGCATGCACTCTTCATCGGTTGCCTTCGGATTTACGAAAAGTAAATTCTCACGGATGGTACCGCTAAAAAGCTGGGTATCCTGCGTAACAAATCCAATGCGTTCCCGAAGTTCATCGACGTCAATGTCGGCACTGCTGATGTTGTTATATAAGACGCGCCCGCTTTGCGGTGGGTATAATCCAACAAGCAATTTAACGAGCGTTGTTTTACCTGCTCCCGATGGTCCGACGAACGCGATGGTTTGTCCGCGTCCTGTTGAGAAGTTGACATTAGTCAACGCAAACGTCGATGCAGTAAGATGCTTGAAGGAAACATCTTCGAATGAGAGCGTTTCGATCGTTCCAAGTGGGATCGGATGCGCTGGTTTGCGCTCGATCGGCATTTTTAGTATCTCATCGAAGATGTTCAGGGAGGCCTCTGCTTCCCTGAACGTATTGATTATGTTCCCCAGCTCCTGCAACGGACTGAATATAATGAAAGAATAAATATAGAGCGAAAAGAACTGACCAATGGTTATCTCATGCATGAATACGAGATACATCATCATGAATAATATTCCATTTCGCAAAGCGTTGACCACCGAACCCTGGAGAAAGCTCAGCCAGCGCACGTATTTCACTTTCTGAAGTTCAAGCTGTAGGATCTTATCCGTCGTTGAGTTCAGGCGCGATATTTCCTGACCTGCCAATCCAAGACTCTTTACCAGTTCGATATTGCGGAGCGATTCCGTTGTTGAACCGGCAAGAGCAGTGGTTTTTGCGACGATAGTTTTTTGAATGGCCTTGATCTTCTTACCAAGCACCCAGCTCATCCAGCCGATTGCCAGCATGCCAAAGAAATATGCAGGGGCGATCGCCCAATGCACATAGAGGGAGTAAACAATCACGAATAAGATCCCTACAATCGTTGGGAACACAAATCCGACTACGGACTGAATCACTTTTTCGGTATCCAGCCTCACCTTCTGGAGTCTTCCGAGCGTCTCTCCGCTTCGCTGATCTTCGAAAACCTGATATGGCAGTTTTAATGAATGCTCGACACCCTCGCTATAGATTTGAACTCCCAATCGCTGGGTAAGTACATTCGTGTAATAGTCCTGAAAATTCTTTGCAACACGCGAGACAAAGGCAGCCCCCATCATGAGAAGCACAAGCACCCCTACGCCGCTGAAAAAATCACTGCTCGAAATGTGCGTGAATTTCATCACGTAATCATCGAACATTCGCCGAAAAATGTATGGATCGATCAGCGAAAACAGAATATTGATCGCGGCCAGAAAAAGCGCAAGCGAGAACAGTTTACGATAACCTTTGAGATAGCCGAAAAGAAGTTTCATAATCAAGGAAAAAGACGACTGGTGTTGCAACGAATAAATTGCACAGCCGATTCCGGAGCGACGTATTTACCAATAAAAGATTGTAGGTTGCCCAAAACGGGGCGAATCAAAAGCCTCATAGCCGCTTGGAACGACCATGCGGCCTGCCGTACGCGACTGAGAATGAACTAATCCGCCGAACCCGAGGAGTGAAAGAACAAGAATTGTTTTCATAGCTGCCTCTTATTGTGTTACGATGAAGGAACCACTTGCTGAATAATTTTGCGATGAAAAGCGATAGAAATAGGTTCCGGACGAAAGATTTGCGATGCTGATCGGAATTGATTGATTACCCATACCCTGCTGTGCGGAATTTAGTGGTGTTGATACAGGATTCCCATTAAGATCGAACAGAGTTAATGTTACGACTTGGGAAGTAGGAAGACTGTAGGAAAGCGTCACTAATGACTGGGAAGGGTTGGGAAAAACCACGATGGATAAAGAATCTGTTTGAGGTGGAAGCACGCTTGCTAAACTCCCATTCCGGATCAGGATAATTCCATTATCCGCAGCAATCGCTGCAAGCGAATCACCATACATAAATGGCTTCGTGAGATCATCATTCGGACGACCACTCAGCTCAACTGACCATGTATTCCCAGTATCCGTTGTTCGCCAGATGATGCCGGGGAAACCTGAGATGTATCCAATAGCTCCATGAATTGTTATGGCCTCTAAAATATCATTTCCATTGTTAGGGGGCGGTTGGATTTGTCGCCAGGTATTCCCTCCGTCAGTTGTTCGTGCGATGAGGTCATGAGAACCTACCATTATGGCGGTATTCTCGTCAATCACTGCAACATCTGATGCGTTGTAGAGACCCACCAGTGAATCACCGGGATAAAGCTGAACCCATGAACCGCCGCCATCGGTGGTCTTAAATGCGCCAACTCCTTGGTCGCCTTGTTTCGGTCCTTGCTGCACAGGCCCGACGGCATAGCCCACGAGATCATCAGCCATTCCCATTGCATCGAATACCCCGAGAAATGAGTGCGCCCACGTTTTGCCTCCATCAGTGGATCGTTCAAGTTCATTACTGCTAACGCCACCACCAAAAAAAACATGGAGCGAATCGAAGATATAAACTCTACCAACGCTTGTCAGTGGGTTCGGGACACTATCCCAGGTCTGCCACGTATTGTAGGTTTTATAAATATAGCCTTGGTCCGGATAAATACTGTAGCCTTCATCCGCGGTTCGCATCGATACTAATCCGAATGGCGGATTCCGAGGCACATTTTGCCAGGAATTACCCTCATCGGTGGAAAGCATAAGACCAGAGGTGCCGATTGCCCACGTTGTATCCGGTGAGAGGTAATAAAGTGCGGCCCCGCCAGGAGAGGGTGTATGAACTTGCACCCACGGCGATGTAATAATGCTATCGATTTGCTGGGTTTGCTCCGCTCGTGCGTTAAGTGCGAGGCAGAAGAGAATGGATGCGAAAATGATGGATTTCAAAACAGTTCTCATTTGAAATACAAAAACTGTCTTATGTTGATTGTCGATTGGTTATCGCCGAACGGACAAGTATCAATAGCAAAATCAGAAATGCAATAGCCGCTATCGACAAGAACGACCAAGTGGTTGTGTCGATGCTTCCTGGGTGCTGCACCGCCGGATTATTGGTTGCCTTAGTCACCGTATCGATCGATATACCCGAACTTGAATGCACGTTTGTCGAAATCGAAACACTTCCCTGCTCCATCCTTGCCGTGGTTATTTCCTGATCGACTGAAATATACGCAAGTGACGTAAGAACAGCCATCCCAGCAATGCTAACAATTCCGATGATGGTAAATGCTGGACTTTTCCCGTCAGAGCGTGATCTCCGGTCGAGCCAGGGAACCAGCGTCCAAAAAATAAGAACAAGAGTATATGAAACAACCACCGCCCATTCAGGAATGTATTTCAAGCTTTGGAACAGGAACATGAAATACCATTCTGGATGAACTCCAGCAGGTGGTTCAGATGGTTTCAACAAATCATAACCAATACCAAGCGGCCAGGGATAAAGCACAGCAACAGCTAAAAGGACGGCCAGTCCAATCAGCCATACTATAGCCTCACCCATAATGTAATTTGGAATAAAACGAATAGTACTCTTTATCTTTGCACCCGAAGGCACACTGCTTCCAGCAAGTGCAGTAATAGCAATATGTGTTGCTGCGAATGCAAAGGCGATCATCGGCAGCACAGTAACGTGCAACGCGAACATGCGGGTGAGTGTCGAGCCGGTAACTTCTTTCGAGCCTCGCAGCCATGTTGCTATCCAGTCGCCAAAAACAGGAACAGATCTAGGAATTTCAGTTCCGATTCGTGTCGCAAAATAAGCAGTTTGATCCCATGGCAACAGATAGCCGGTAAATCCAAAGCCGAGCATAATGATCAGCAGCACAACACCTGTTACCCAAAGGATCACACGCGGAGACAGGTAGGACCTCATAAAAAAAGTGCTGAACATGTGGATCAAGACAAGTGCGATCAACGCATTCGAAGCCCACGCATGAACGGACCGTATTACTTCACCAAATGGTACTTTCGTAATTAATAATTGGATGCTGTCGTGCGCTGATTCCGGAACGGGCCGATAATATAACATTAGGAGAATGCCTGTCACGATCTGGATGCATAAGAAAAAGAGCGCAAGACCACCCATATAATACCAGATCGAACTACAGTGGCGCGGGACAGTTTTCGCCTTTATCGCTTCCCAGGGTTCACGTAAATGTAGGGCATCGATCAGATCCATTACGTCCCTTTCGTCTTTGGCGTTAGTGAAATAGTAAGATCGTCCGCAACCGCGACGACCGTTATTTCCGTCAGTGGAGATTTGGGAGGTGTGCCGGGAATGTTCACTCCGTTCAGATCATATTTCCCGCCGTGGCATTTGCAATAAAATCCCGGCTTCTGTTCCTGACCAATCGCAAGCTGAGTTCGATAAGACACAATGCATCCCAAGTGAGTGCAAGATGCTGTGAATGCTCGGATTTGATTATCCATCTCGCGCACAACAATCACAGGCTCGCCCTCGATCTCAACAAGTGTGGATGGACTATCGGGCGTAAGGTCAGCGGCAGAAACCTTTGCAGTTGAACTCCCACCGAGTACGCTCTGGAACGAAAGAAATTTCGCCGCAGCATACACAAAGGGCGCGGTCCCTGCAAGAATCCCTCCAGCAAGAAGTCCGCGAAGCACGCGCCGGCGTTTGATGGGAAGGTGTTCGAACATTACATGTCTGAACCGTTATTCGAGACGATTAATTGATTAGGAGCGGAATCCTATCTTACATAATTTCTAAAATCATATAAATTCAAGGTTCAGACGATTAATTCAAATCCACCCACACTGTCTTCGTCTCTGTGTAAAGATCAATAGCCGCTCTGCCAAGTTCCCGTCCAAAGCCACTCGATTTGTAGCCGCCAAAGGGAACGGCGTTGTCCGTAGTAGAAATAGTATTAACCCACACCGTTCCAGCCTTCACTCGGCGAGCCATCTGATGTGCCTTCTTTATGTCGCGGGTCCAAATGGCAGCAGCGAGCCCGAATTGGGAATTGTTTGCTTCGCGAATTCCCTCTTCGGGATCTTTAAATTTAATTACTGATGCGACCGGGCCAAAAATTTCCTCTTGTGCAACGCGCATGGAATTCGTCACACCTTCGAGCACAGTTGGCTTCATAAAATATCCTGCCGAGCCAATTCGCTCGCCGCCAATGGCTACGGAAGCGCCTTCGTTCTTTCCGATCGTGACATAATTCAGCACACGATCGAGATGCTCCTGCGAAATAAGGGAACCGAGGCGCGTCTTGGGATGAAGTGGGTCGCCCGCCACCATCTTCGCCGCACGTCCTCGAAGCACAGACATGAACTCATCATATCCAGCTTCTTCAACGAAAATACGAGAACCAGCGGTACACATCTCGCCCTGATTGAAGAAGATACCACCAAGCGCAAATTTTGCTGCGGTTTCAAGATCGGCATCTGCAAAAACGATATTTGGTGACTTCCCGCCAAGTTCAAGGGAGACACGTTTGAGGGTGTTCGCCGCGCCGCGCATGATCTCCTTCCCTACTTCTACGCTGCCCGTAAATGCAATCTTATCGATCCCAGGATGATCGACCATTGCTTTGCCGGTTGTCGGGCCAAATCCTGTTACGACATTAAATACACCCGCAGGTATGCCTGCTTCAAGCGTCAGTTCGGCAAAACGGAGCGCTGTAAGTGGGGTCTGCTCCGCTGGCTTCAACACGATCGTATTACCGCACGCAAGCGCGGGAGCTACTTTCCAGGCGAGCATCTGGAGTGGGAAATTCCAGGGAATGATCTGGCCGCATACACCAATGGGTTCCCTCAGCGTATAGACTAACGCATCACCGCCTGCCGTATTAGCAATAGTTTCGCCAGCGATCTTTGTCGGCCAGCCTGCGTAATACTCGAAGCATTCAGCGGAAAGTGGAATATCGAATCGTGAGGACTCAAAGATCGGCTTGCCCGTATCGAGTGTTTCTAACTCCGAAAGCTCTTCCGCATTGGCACGGATCAGCTCAGAGAGCTTCCACAGCACTCGGGAGCGATCTCTCGGATTCATCTTCCGCCACGGACTTCCCTCTTCAAATGCCTTCTGTGCAGCGCGAACCGCGAGATCGACATCCGCCGCTCCTGCCTCTGCTATTTCAGCTATTACTTCGCCTGTCGCAGGATTGCGGGTCTCGAAAGTACGTCCGGAAAGTGAATCGACGAATTCACCGCCTATGAAAAGCTTTCCTGCTTTCGGAATTGCCTTTACCGGCTTGAGTTCAACAGTTATATTTTCGGATGTGGGTATAAGTATTTCTGCCATATTGCGCCTGTGAACAACAATTAGCGGAAAATCAGCACTGATTTTTCTTAGTCCCTCACATCAAAATTATTTATCATGGAATATGGACAAGCATTTGGTTTGATGACTCAGATCCGACGATTATCATAACATGATAATCTCCAGCGGGAAGATCGGCACCATCAATCGTTAGAGTATGCACCCCAGTGGATACCTCACCCAGCGAAATAGATCCAAATGTTCGTCCCAATACATCGGTAAGTATCGCAGTGCCTGGTCCCGCAACAGCGTTTTGGTAAGAGATCGAGCACTTTGTCGAGAAAGGATTGGGATAAGGCTGCTCCATCGTGAGACCGATTATGCTTTCAGAACTCTTTACCGAGCTTGGCGGAGACACTTGGAAATTATTCACGAAATAGTTACCCGTTTGAGTAGAATCCAATTGTACAAAAACTTCATGAGCTAATTCTGTCAGCAACAACAGAGCACCGAAATTCTGTTTATAGCTCGTATCGCTCACATGCGCAAAAGTAAGAGCAACGGTCGTTTCAACAGATTTACCGGGTGGAAGATTGAACGGCCCGGTGGCGATCAGCAATCGCTGATCTTGATAGATTCCATTCCAAGAATCATGATCGCCAGAGGAGACAAAATTATAGCGGAGATTTGTCGTTGGAGGATCATCCAATATCGTCCAATCTTTGCATGTCACGAGCCCTAATTGATTCGATTGAAAAACACTATTTGGGCCATATCCCTGAAGTGCCGAACTATCGTCATTTGGAACAAGTATCCCGGCATCATCAACGACAGGGGTTTCGACAAAGCTCACCCCAAACCAACCATATTGTTTGCCATTCGGAGGCTGTGTGTAGTTCCTCCACTGAACCGCCATATTAAGTTTAGTCGGATCGGAGCGATAGGGCTCGCTAAGCTGGGAAACCATCGTCGAATCCGCTGTGGTAGCAACGAGCGAATCGCTTACGTAACTGTTCGCATCATTCGAAGCCCCACCAGCGGCCGCGTCCAAGTCTGGATCGTAGGCTGGCGCGATCCAGGAATTGAACAAGGTGTCATTTGATGAATTCTTTATTTTATAACGGACAAATATCATGTCCCGATAACTTCCATATCCCCATGAATATATTTCTTCCTGAACGTCGATATCAAAGGGATATCCCAAGCCCGACACGAATTCAGGATTGTTCGAGGAGTCCGCATCCGAATATAAATTGAGAATGTCCTCTTGTGAGACCATCGCGGGCTTGGCCATTTTGCCAATCTTCTCGAGTTCAGGATTTACTGATCCGAGGCTAGCTACATTACGCATAGTCACATCCGAAATATAATCTCCGAAATAGTAATTGCGAAGCAGCGTTTTACTGGAGCTTGTATCCCAAAGTGGCCATGAATAATATGGCGATGGCACTACGGTAGAACTGCCCGAAATATACTCTCCCGTATTCTTGTCATAACGGGGACTAACATAGCTAATATATTTCGATGCAAGATCGGCACCATCACTACCAATGGTGAGTCCAACCTGACTTGCCTCGCCTTCTGTGAACCAACCTTCCCCAGTGTTTGGATTGTATCCAAGCTCGACGAGCTTTGTCACTCTTTCTTCGACAAATTTTTGAGTAGCGAACCACATACCAGCCCCAAACATGTAGCCATTTCCAGAACCACGCGGCCAGGAAAGGCCTGCACTATCTCCACCGGAATTAAAGAGTGATCCTCGATTCGTGTAATAAAAATCTACATTACTCACGGTATTCATCTGTCTCAGAAATACCATCGCCTCACCACCGCTGACATTCTTATGGATCACTGGGCGAGCATTAATCGAAGAAATAAACGATACTGTGCCAAGCAGAACCAGTGCTCGTGCCACAAGTTTCTGAATACTAACTATCATCGGATTCCTCCTTCAACAGAGCAGGTTAATTCCCGTCCTTTCAACATCAACACATGAGGAAACTCGAAGTTGCGCGATCAACTGCAATGAACGACTCCTACAGCCACAAAGCGGCAACCCGAACCAAAAAAATCCGCGAAATCCTGTAAATCCTGCTCCTATTCCGACACCACGTTCACGCGGAATTTCGCCTGAACGCCGTGCTTCAACCGGACGGTTACCTCATGCGCACCAAGCGTGCGAATTTGCTCCTCTAAGTGGATCATGCGGCGATCGACCTCATAGCCCTGGCGTTCCAGGCTATCCGAAAGCATTTGGGCGGTGACGGAACCATAGAGGCGGTTTTCCTCGCCGACACGCATCGGGATGGTGATCGTTACGGCTTCGAGGCGCTTCGCGTATTCCTCTGCGCTCATCCGCTCGCGCTCGATGACGCGCGCACGCTGGCGCATTTCATGCTCGATCTTCTTGAGCGCACCAGGCGTCGCAACATACGCGAGCTGACGCGGCACCAGAAAATTTCGCGCAAACCCATTCTTGACATTCACTGCCTCACCGGCATTTCCAAGTTTTGCGATATCGTCGCGAAGAATAACTTTCATAATATATCTGAATCTCGATTATTGATGGTGCTTATTGCGATGGCTGCAGTGTTAGTTCAGCGTGATGTCCTTAGCGGCAGCCTCATTGGCTGCACTGGCGGCTTCGCGCTTCGATGCAAGCTCGACCTCTCTCTTTTTCATTGCAATACGTCCCTTGATGGCACTTTCCGGCATCACAAGCGTAAGGAAGCGGATAATATTCTCATCCAAGCTGTACATGCGCTCGAGCTTGGTGATCAGGTCGCCGGCGGACGTGAAATGTGCGGAAACATAAGCTCCCTGCGTCTCTTTTCCGATCTGGTACGCAAGCTTTCTGCGGCCCCAGCGTTCCATGTCGATAACGGTACCGCCGTTCTTCTGAATAAAACTTTCGGTTTTCGCTACGATTGCCTCGATGTCCTTATCGTCGAGCGTACCTTTAACTATAAATGTCGATTCGTATCTGTTTTCAGCCATTATTATGTTTCCTGTGGATACTTGAAGTAGCCCCTGACCCTTTGCCAGGAGCAGGAAATCCCGTGTGCGGGCGCTTCTAAACAATAAACATCCAAAGTCGTTTCAGAGAAATTACCTGAATCCTTAAAATACCAAGCCCGCGCTCGACACCTGCTGCAGACACCTCAATGCATTACCTTCGAGGAAATCTTTTCCACCGATTGGGTGAACGGATTTTGCAGAGTGGCGTCCCAGGAGATCTCGCATCCGGAGGCACGCAGCATGGCGCTCACACTGCAATATTTCGTCTCGGATAGCTCGATGGCACGCTCCAGTTCATGCTCGGTGGCATCCGGGCTTACGAGGTGAATATTCATCTCGATCTTCGTAAACACACGTGGATGCTCCGTGGCACGCTCAGCCGCCAGATCGACCCAAAAATCGGTGACGGTACGCCGTTGCTTGCGCAGGATCGGCACAACGTCCATCGTCATACATGCTGCCATCGCTTGAAGTACTGTTTCCATAGGACTTGCCGCAGTGTCAAGCCCCTCGCCGGCATGTGTTGTGTCAAAAATAGTTCGGTGGCCTTTCTCATTGGTGCCAATAAGCCGCAACCCTTGGTCTAAGTGTAGATGTGCTTTCATGATCAGGAGGTTTACTACACTATCTACTTACAAAAACTCTGCCAACACCGTCTGAGCGCCAGTTACAGTGTCGCCGTTCTTCACGAGTATCGTTGCCCCTTCAGGAATGTAAATATCGACCCTGGAGCCAAATTTTATCATACCGAAACGTTCTCCCGCCTGAAGTGTGTCGCCGATCTTCGCCTCGCACACGATCCTTCGGGCAACATATCCCGTAACCTGAGCGAAAAGTATCTTGCAATGGCCCGACATCCCAATGAGCATCCGTTCATTTCTGTGTGTTGATTCCGGAGTGCTTGCAACAAGAAATTCCCCCTTCACATATCGGAGATGCTCCACTTTCCCCGCTATCGGCGCGCGATTAACATGCACGTTCAGCGGCGACATGAAGATGGAAATAAGCGTCGCCCGGCTTTTCATATACTCGGGTTCCTCCGCCTCGCTAATACCGACGATCAGCCCATCCGCCGGAGAGACGATCAGCTTATCAATATCCTTCCCTTTCGCCTCGATGGTGCGATCAGGATCTCTAAAGAAATTTAAAGAGAATATAGAAAGAAAAAGCCCGACAGCGATCAGGACGGTGCGAAGCCACAATTCATCTGTCCAGATCGCAAGTCCGAAAAGAACAGCAGCTATGATGAGGACGGCAGTTAATACGTCCCTTCCGTATCGAGTCAATTTCACTTCTTAATTATGCGACAGGTTCTGTGACACGCTTGAGCATTTCGGCGTAGGCTTCCTCAACACCACCAAGATCCTGGCGGAATCGATCTTTGTCGAGTTTCTTTCGAGTAACGGCATCCCAGAACCGGCAGGTATCCGGTGAGATCTCATCTCCTAAGAGAATTTCTCCCTTATGCCTGCCAAACTCAAGTTTGAAATCGACAAGAATGATACCGCGCTCGCGGAAGAATGCTTTTAGAATGTCATTGATCTTCAGCGCAGTATGTCGGATGTGATCGATCTCATCTTCCGTTGCTAACTCAAGAGCAAGTGCGTGGCTATCGTTAATTAGCGGATCGCCAAGGGCATCATCTTTGTAGGAGAATTCAAATGTGGGATGCTTAAACTCAATACCCTCCTCTGCGCCGTACCGCTTGCAGAACGATCCGGCTGCGATATTTCTCACGATGACTTCGAGCGGCACGATCTGCAACCGCTTAACCAGCATATCCACCGGCGAAAGCTGTTCGACAAAATGCGTGCGAATACCACTCGCTTCCAGCATCGTAAACAGCGCACTGGACATTGCGCAATTAACTTCCCCTTTGTGCGCCCAGCTTCCCTTCTTCAGCGCGTTGAATGCCGTCGCGTCATCCTTGAACTCCTGAATGACCAAGTCGTCATTCCCGCGCACTGTGAAGAGTTTCTTGGCTTTGCCTTCGTAAAATTGTGTTTCTTTTTCTGCGTTCATGTTTGTAATTACTGAAATATTCCTAAAAAAGCTCCAAGGCTAATGACAAGTCCTGACCCATTGACGCCGTTAAGCCCACTGGTATTACCCAGCGATACACCCTGATCTACACTCCATGATCCCATCGAGGTTCCCTGATACGCTGCCGTAAGCCGGAACATCAAATATCCCAACGGCGAGTATTCGAATTGAATTTGCGGCATGTAAAGGAAAAAGTTCGAGGTATAGGTGTGCGTGGTATAAACGTTATCAGGCGCAACCCCACCGAACTCATCTCCAATGTTAAAATCGATTCTATTAGCTGCTTGCCGTGCATAAATGTTCACTGCGCCATACCCAAGCGCGATCCCTGGAACGATATGAAAGCGACCCGTTCGAAGTGGCAGCACGTAATCGATCGTGAGTGCGGCATATCCCACCGAATACGTGAGGTAACGATTGACTGGAGTACTGTTCTGGGTGATCGTATCATTGGTGCATCCGCAATCGACGCTGGTTCCGCTATATCCCATGCCACCAACCCGAAGGTTTTTCACCCACGGAAGCGTAACGAAGCCCTGTCCGCCGATCATCCATACTTCGTCACGGTAATTCTTGCCCACGAACGGCTGAGCTACGTTCGTATTAAAACTTGAGAGATTCGGACTAAAATACGCGCCTAATATTCCACCACCAACCGAGAAAAATGAAGGCGAGCCTTGATCTTCATCCTGGTACAGCTCTTCGTCGTTCCAGTGCGTTGTGTCTCTCTGGATCTGTGCTGCAGCCCAGCGTGGAGTGCATATCACGAGAAACAAAGCAATAAAAAGCCCAAATTTCTTGGTAAGGTTAATCATGATTTCTTGGTTTGACTGGCAAATTTACGAACATTCGGCCAATGGGCCTCGATATAATGCCAATTAAAGAAACTAACGAAATATCGGATTCGAACATTTCACAATCGAATATTTCATCTCGTTTGCCAAGACCAGAACGCGGCGAACGCCTCGAACTCACAACGGCTTCGCTCGCATTCGAAGGTAAAGCCGTCGCCCGGCGCGAGGATGGATATGTCGTTTTTGTGGAAGGCGCACTGGCTGAAGAGCGTATCATTGCGGAAATTAAGAAGGCGAAATCCAATTTTGCCGAAGCCAAACTTGTAGAGATCCTTGCCGCGGGCCCGGACCGCCGTTCTCCCATCTGTCCCTATTTCGGGATCTGCGGAGGTTGCTCGCTTCAACACATGAATTATTCGGCGCAGCTTAGTTCGAAAAAACAGCAAGTGATCGATCTCTTCGAGCGCGTCGGAAAAATTGCCAATCCTCCGGTTCGTGATGTGCTCGCGGCGCCGAATGAGTACTACTATCGAAACAAAATGGAATTCTCCTTTTCAGATCAGCGATGGCTGACCGATGAAGAGATCGCCAGCGGAGATGTTCAGGATCGCTTCGCGCTCGGACTTCATGTTCGGGAACGCTACGATCGCGTGATCGATGCCGAGATATGCTATCTACCAAAACCGATCGTCACAGAAATTTTGGATTTCACTCGCCAATTTACCATCGAAAATCGTATTGGGGTGTATTCGGATCATGCTCCGGCTGTTCCGGAAGATGGTGCGCCGACCATAGCGAATCTTCTCCGATTTCTCGTCGTGAAAACAAGCCATGCAACCGGCGAGATCATGGTCAACCTCGTTACGAACCGGGAAGAGTCCGACCTGTTAATAAAATATTCAAAAGAACTATTAGAAAAGATTCCATCTGTTACAACGGTCGTGAATAACATCAACACTCGCCGGGCGCAAGTAGCGGTCGGTGATTATGAGATCGTCTATCATGGCGAAGGCACGATTCGCGACAGAATTGGCAATGCCGAATTCCGTATTTCTGCCAACAGCTTTTTTCAGGCGAATACGCCGCAAGCAGAACGCCTCTATTCCATTGCTGCTGAATTCGCGGAGCTACAGCCAAGCGATGTGCTTTGGGATCTTTATTGCGGCACAGGCACGATCTCCCTTTTTGTAGCCGATAAAGTAAAGGGCGTTTTAGGCATCGAACTCGTGGAATCAGCCGTGATCGATGCACGGGCAAATGCAGAATCCAACGGAATTTCGAATGTGGCGTTTGTGTCCAGCGATCTTCGCCGCGCACTTACCACCCCCGATTTTCTGGCCGATCATCAACGGCCAGATGTAATGATCATCGACCCTCCGCGTAATGGAATGCACCCCGATGTCGTCAGCGAAGTCCTGAAACTCGCGCCAGAGCGCATCTCCTACATAAGCTGCAACCCCGCAACACAAGCCCGTGATATTGCACTGTTGGCGGCAGGCTATGAACTACTTGAATTGCAGCCCGTCGATATGTTTCCGCAAACCTATCACATCGAATGTGTAGCAAAATTAAGAAGAAGCTCCTGAACCGCGATTTACTGGATTTTGCGGATTCGCAGGATGGATTATAGGATTTAGGAAGATGCTATCACTAAGATGAAATTATTAGGCTGTGGTTTGATGAAACTTAGATGTGAAGAATTGCGCTGAATTTTATTGATTTAGTGTTTACGTTTGTTAAGGAGTTAATTCTGTAAAAAATCTTGAACATTCATCCTACAAATCCGCAAAATCCAGTAAATCGTGGTTCTGGGCTTAACGCCTTCCTCGAAACCTTCGAGGAAGACCGCTTTCCTTCCCACGCCGGCCCCCTCTCCGGCATGACGGTCGCCGTTAAAGATGTGCTTGCTTTAAAGGACGCTCGCCTTACATGTGGCTCTCGATTTCTTGAGAATTTCCAGTCGCTTTACACAGCCACATGCGTACAGCGGTTGATCGATGCCGGAGTCCGCATCGTTGGCAAAACAAATATGGATGAGTTTGCGATGGGCTCATCGAATGAGACGTCCTATTATGGAACCGTCCTCAATCCATGGGACACCTCTCGGGTCCCGGGTGGCTCCAGCGGCGGCAGTGCCGTTGCTGCAGCGATCGGCGCATGCAATGTTGCCCTTGGCACGGATACCGGTGGCTCTATCCGCCAGCCTGCAGCATTTTGCGGAGTAGTTGGGATGAAACCGACCTACGGTCGCATTTCACGCTTTGGACTTACTGCATTCGCCTCGTCCTTCGACACCGTTGGCACATTTTCCCGAACATTAGAAGACTCCGCGCGCGCACTGGAGATCATGGCCGGATATGATGAGATGGATTCCACGAGCGCAACAGTTCCAGTAACTAAATATTCTGATGCCCTGAATAAAAGCGTCCGCGGACTTACCATTGGAATTCCAACCGAATATTTCGGTGAAGGCATCGAGCCGGATGTACGCCGACTTGTCGAGGAGTCTAAGAAGAAACTTGTCGAAGCAGGCTGTAAGATCGTGAATGTCTCACTTCCGCATACGAAATATTGTATTGCGGATTATTACATCCTGACCACCGCAGAAGCCTCCAGCAACCTTGCCCGATTCGATGGCATTCGTTATGGTCGCCGAGCAGCTCCCGCTCCTAAAGAAGGAGTGGGCCAGGGGGTGGTTCCGCTCGAAGAAATATATCGAGCATCCCGATCCGAAGGATTTGGCAAAGAGGTAAAGCGAAGGATCATGCTCGGAACATACGTGCTTTCTTCCGGATATTATGATGCGTATTATATCCGCGCTCAAAAAGTGCGGCGGCTTATCGCGCAGGATTTCGTCCATGCCTTCGAGCAATGCGATGCGCTGCTCACGCCTACAACCCCAACGACAGCATTCAAATTTGGCGAAAAAGCAAGTGACCCGCTTGCGATGTATTTGAACGACATCTTTACCGTCAGCGCCAACATTGCAGGAACGCCAGCCATCAGTGTTCCTGTCGGACTTGATTCAAAAGGATTGCCTGTCGGAGCGCAACTCATCACAAAGCATTTCGATGAAGAAACGATGTTCGCGCTTGCAAAAGAGATATGTAGCACAAACTTTAGTTTGCGACTCCCGGGCAACGCAAACTAAAGTTTGCGCTACATTAGCCGAGGAAATGCACCTTCACAATATTGGTATGGCTCACCTGGAAGATCGGGTGACCGGCCGTGATAACGATCCATCCGCTATTGCCGACAAGCCCTTTCTTTTGCACGTCTCGAACCATGAATTCAAGGGTGTCATCAAAGCTCATGACTTGCTCAAGTTTTAGCGGCACGACTCCATGATAGAATGCCATACGGCGTAAAGCAGCATCTTCCGTGGACATCCCGACCACTAATTGTGAGAATCGGTATTTGGCGATATATCGCGCGCTTCGCCCCGTGAGTGTTGCACAAATAATGGCTTGTGCATCTACTTCCTCTGCAAGCACACATGCTGCGCGCGCGAGAGAATCCGTGGCGTATTCCGCCTCTTCATGTGGCAGAACAAAATCATGCTCGATGCGAACATATCCACTGCGTTCTGCGGCGATCACGATCTCGCGCATCGTTGCGACTGCTTCAACCGGATAACTTCCCGCACTTGTTTCCGCAGAAAGCATGACGCAATCCGAGCCATCGAACACCGCATTAGCAACATCACTGGCTTCTGCGCGGGTTGGGCGCGGATGCGTGATCATGGATTCCAGCATCTGCGTTGCGGTGATAACCGGAATGCCCCGAGCATTGGCTAGATCGACAATGCGTTTCTGAATGGGCGGCACACGCTCCAGCGGCATTTCAACGCCAAGATCCCCACGCGCGACCATGATCATGTCCGTCTCAGCCAGAATATCGTTGATATTCTCAACAGCCTCCGGTTTTTCGATCTTTGCAATGATCGGGGTGGTCTTATCATTCAGTTCCACCTGAAGAAATTCCCGCAGATTGCGGATATCCTCGGCTCGCCGCACAAAACTGATCGCCAGTGCATCGACCCCCACGGTTTTGATTGCAAATCTGGCGATCTCTTTATCGTGATCTGTTACCGTGGGAATACGAAGTATCGTTGCCGGAAAATTAATGCCTTTATGGCTTTTAAGAAACCCTCCCGACTTGACTGTTGCAGTGATCTCTGTCTCTGAAACGATCGATTTTACAATGAGCTCTATGGCTCCATCATCCAACAGAACCGGATGACCGGGTCGCACATCCACACCTAAGTATGGATAGCCGGTGGTGATTCGCTCGGCGGTCGTAATGATATCCGGGTCATAGACCAAATTTACAATATTCCCTGCCGTCAGGAGCACTCCATTTGGATCGGCAACATCGCCGGTGCGAATTTTAGGGCCGGGAAGATCGGCAAAAATGGCAATATGTTTACCGAGGCGTTCTGCCACCGATCTGACCTTAAGGGCAATTCCTAAATGAGTCTCGAACGTGGCATGAGAGAAATTCAGACGGGCAATGTCCATCCCGGCAAGGATGAGCTTTTCGATGATTTCTTCCGTCGCGCTCGTGGGACCTAACGTCGCGATGATTTTCGTCTTTGGCTGGAACACAGGGAAAATTGATAATAAAGAATAAAAAATTAAAAACCAAGAACGGAGCCATCGTGAACGTTCGCTCCCATAACATTCTTAATTCTCAATTCTTAACTATTAATTGATGTGTGGGCAATACGGGATTCGAACCTGTGACCTCTTCCATGTCAAGGAAGCGCGCTAACCAACTGCGCCAATTGCCCAATAATCGTCATTTCTAAGGGTCGTCTGAACAGAATGCACGGTGTTCGCGGTTCCGGCGGAGATTCCGCTCAATATTTACTCAATATTCCAGAATTACCGTGATCGTGCCGTTCGGTTCGGAACTCTCTTGACGGCTGGCCCGCTGCCCTGATGCGCCAAGCGAATGGTACGCCAGCGCCCGAAGATCATTGTAAGATGCAGACGATCTATCGTGGGCTGACTCAATAATAGACACAGAAACAGCAGCATTCGAATCCAGCAGCGATCGTAGTTTACCGAGCAATAGATCGAGCGATGCTCCACCACCCGAAACATTATGATAATGATCCGAAAGAACGAACCTTGCTTGCCGTTTTACCGTCGTCCCGACTACCCGCGAGGTATCTGCCGGCGGCAGAACCAATGTATCTATTGCATCCGAATGAAGTCCGCTATTGAACCGTAATACAGCGATCAAATAATTATCCTCGGTTGTATTCAGATGAGACAAAACATCGTTCCATGCGTCATCTCTTTCAAGATCGATGGTGGTATCGAAGGTATTAACATTTGTCGAATCTCTTTCGAAATGTTTTTCGATGAATCTGACGCCCTTATTCGATAGTATCAGATCGCACGGAGCGCGCCTGTCAAATTCACACGCAAGTGAAAGATGTGGCAAATGAAACGACTCCTCCACCCACTGCGTAACGCTTGGTGAGGCATTCGCCGAATCGACCATTTCGTACTGTTTGACATGTGTTTCAACGCGTTCGAGCGGTGGGTCGCCATGCACTTTCGATCCGTTGACGAGAAAATGTACTCGCGTGGCAACCGTCGGTTTTGTTGGTATAGGTTTGACTTCAAGTGTATTGGGGACTGTCTTAGTTGAAGCCGGAGACGATCCGAATACGTATGACAGAGAGATACCAACGCTTAAGGCATTCACTCCTGCCGTTGAAAGTTCCGTAAGATCGAGATGGGCATTCAGTTCAGGACGTATAGGGAAATTGGAGATCTGGAATCCAACACCTGCCACGAGCCCTAATTGCGTTGATGCAGCTTTCGCATTTGCTGGAGTCACATTATTCCCGTTGGGATCATTTTCGTAAACATCGCTTGAGATCGACTGCAATATCCATGGTCCCACTCTTGCATTCAGATGCTCATTGCTCCATGTCGCTCCAAGTTCAACCTCAAGTGTTCGGTCGATACCAGAAACGGAATAATTTGCTGCATCAAACGTAAAACGACCGGAGGAATACATTCCAAGCAACCGGCCATCGAGTCCAAAATTTCCTGAGATGATGCCCGGCATAGAAATCTCAGCACCCAATCCATACGAAAGATCCGAACTGCTCCCGGTTGGCGAAATCCCAAAGGGATTCAGCAATCCCGTGGTGCGATTGATGAACAAAGGCGAACCAAAGTCAACAGAAAGGAGTGGAGAAATGGAAACAGAATTTTGGGCCTTTGCAAAGCAGGGAAAAAATAAGATTAGAATGATGAGTTGCGGGCGAATCACAGAACAAATATACGATACAATATTCTCAAAACAAAAAAGCCCGCGCGAACGAGAGTGCGCGGGCTTTACAGAACGCATCACACAATCCGTTAAGGTGTAAACCAATACAAACTGTTGTTGCTTAAGAACGCAACATGTCCTCCATCGCGTGCCGAGATACATGTCCACGTCATTCCAGCCGCCGGATTGATATTAGTCCAGGTGGTACCACCATCAAGCGTTTGCCCGATATTCGATCCAGATATCCATGCTTGCACTTTCATTCCTGGGAGGTCTAATGGCGTCGGAGACCAGATATAGATGGCGCTGTTTGGAATATAGGTCGAGATTGATTGGGAATTCTCGGTCCAGGTTTTACCGAAGTCAGTTGACCAGAGCGTAGAACCATCATCGGCAAGAGCCGCACCTGCAAAATAGGGATATCCCCCAATGATCGAAATCGAACGGAGATTTTCGCTTCCAGTAGAATAGTCTGTCCATTCAATACTATCGGGAATTCGTGAAAACGCGGTTGCAACATAAATCTGCCCTCCATCCCCAACAGCGATCATAGGATAGTTTATTTCCAGATAATTAGATTGTCCGGCATCGGTAAGTGCATAGAGTGGCTTCGGAGTTTTAAGTGAAATGTCCCAGTACCCCCAATAATTTGAAAAGAGTATGATACCATTTCCATCAGAATCGGAGCCAACTGCAACACTAAAGGGAAATCCTCCGACACCTGTGATCACGTCGCGAATCGTGGCGATACCAGGAGGAATGGTATCACGAATCCATGTCGTTCCGCCATCGTTTGTGGTAACAATTACTGGCCCATTGGAATACCCTACCGCGACACCCTGCTTTGGACTATTTTGAATAAAGCTTATCGCATAAAGATCGCTTTGGGTAGCAGTCTGATTTTGTTTCTGCCACGTATGAGCGCTATCGGTAGTCTCGTAGATTATGCCCTGCTGACCACAAGCATAACCAATTGCATCGTTAACCCAGCACATTCCAAGAATGCCGCTTGGCACCACAGTAGGTCCATGCCAGTGAGTGACAGTATCTATGGCCGTGTCAGACTGTGTTGTTCCTCTCCATCCACCTTCGTGGAAACGAGCAGCAACCCACGATGCCGAAGCTACTCCGGTCGTAATAATAATATCATCTACAAGGCAACCACTGTTGCCTAAATACATCGGGAAGTATGCTTTGGGACTCGAAGCCATTGTTCCAGCGCTGCCAACGCCGACTAATTGGGAATCAATATAGATTTGCAGGCCATTAGGATAATTATCCTGAGGATTCACGATAACCGTTACCATGTGCCAACTCCATGCCGAAGTGGTATCAGCGTAACCTAAGTAACCAGAAGCAGAGTCTTTAGTATTCCCCAAAGAATCAAAGTGAATCAGGTTCGTTCCAAAAGCGGGATCTAATCCACCAGACTCCCACGTCTCAATCATACATCCTGTGGGAAGACTCACGATAGGAAAGGTGCCCGATCCTCCAAATAGCTTACACCACACGCTCACCGTGTAAGAATCGTTTTTCGTGAAATCGAGTCCTGTAGTATTGGTTACAGTAACCGGGCCGTATGAAATAAGTGAGTCTTTTTTAAATCGATCCATTCCACTTACTGGCACATGCCCCGATGTTGCAACTACTCCATTATGCCCATTTCCACTCACGTCTTTGCCATCGACTAAAGGATGAGGATAAAAGGCCAGCGTATCGTTGGTTGACTGTGTCTTTTGCACAGACGCCGGAGGCCCGACGAGCTTATCCTTGCAACTTGAAAAAGCTACAATAATAATGAGCAGGAGTGGAATCAGTCGTAATTTCATAAATTCGTCGTCAGAAAAAGTTATTGACATGAACAAGACGGATGGATCTTCAAAATCCTGACATGTCAGGTTTTCGCAGGTTCCAACGTCTTCTATCGGATTTCTAATGGAGGCAGAACAGTTGATACGCAGGTGACAGATCACAGCAGGCTTTTCGAAGCGTTTTTGGCCGGTAACGATGCGGCCTTTGCGGAGCTATACCGCTATCTGAATCCTCGGCTTTCGGCCTATTGCCATAAACTATCGCGCGATAATGCCGAAGATCTCATGCAGGAACTTTGGGAGCGGGTGATCGCGATGCGCAGTCCGGCTGGCAGAAAACGAAAGCTGGAGGTCGTAAATCCATCGGCGTTCCTATTCCGAATGCTGAAGAACCTCACGATCGATCATTATCGTGGTAGCCAGGCGCTGTTGGGAACCGCCGTTTCTATCGATGAAGCAGAGATGCCGGAAACCACTATGCACGATTCACATGGCTCCGACATCGAGACGATCGTGATCGATGCGCTCGAACAGCTTCCACCCGACGACCGTGAACTGCTGGTCCTAAATATCTATAGCGGATATAGTTTTGGCGAGATCGGTGAGATGGTTGGAAAATCGACCGATGCGATATGGAAGCAAGCTTCGCGTGCACGGATGAAGCTAAGAACTATTGTGATCGAAGAGGCAAAACGAACTGGCATCGCACTCCCACCCATGAACAAATCCTCCGCAAACACCACCGAAAAAATCGAGGCAAAAGTATGAATCATAGAATCGATCAAAACCCGGATTCGCTGGATGAACTTATCGAGCGAACCCTTGCTCGGGATGCCGAACAAACCCGCATGCGTTATGCCGCTGAACCCAGCGCTCGGCTCACTTCCAAACTTGCACTTACACCTGCAACGCGGGGCATTTTAAGTTCAGTTACCGCAAAGATCGCACTCTATGCCGGTGCAGCAGCGATCCTTGGGACGGCGCTCTATATCATTCCCAACTGGCATTCTACAACGATTGTGGCACAGCCCGCACCAGCTATCGCTCCCACCTCAAAAGGTGCAACTGATGCTCCTCCGGCATCACCAGTCTATGGGATGCAAAACACTCCGAAGATAACTTCGGTGAGCCAGTCAACAAAGATCGTTACAAAGACTACCCCGGCCAAACCTGCTCTCGACTCTGCCCCGCATCCCATGAAGCTCGACGACGCCGACGACAAAAATGCCCCCAAGATCACCGATCTTCATTATCTTCCGCCCTTAAAATAAAAGTAGCGCATTCGTTCGATGCGCTACTTTTTCGATCAAGTAACTATTTTATTTAAAATCTGCGGCGAGCCGTGTTGCTTCGTCAAGCACGCTATAGGCTTTCTGGTATTGGCGATCGTCTTCGAGAATAACACGGTAATAAACATCATTCCCAAATATCTGGCGGCCGATCATGGAGCGTAGCAGCACCGAAAGCCAGGGTTTGTCGATATTAAATTCCTTCATGTTGACATCGACCTTTTTATCCTTCGCTCGGCTGAGAATATCATCGAACATCGCATCGGTGATCTTGAAATTCTTGACATAATAATCGGCATTGCCCTTCGCCTTGATGTCGGCGATGTGATGCTCCACATAGGCTTCCGAAAAATTATTCAGAACACCAGCTGCCCAGATCCTTCTGGTGGTGCGCTGAGTTGTATCGTTACGAACAAGGAAATCCGGTGTGATTCCACCACCGCCGTAAATCGTGCGGCCTGAAGCCGTCTTGAACTTCGGGCGGGAAGTGTCAGCTGAACTTAGATCGAACGAGTGCGAATAGTTATCTTCATCCTCTTCGGATTGGGCAGCCAACGCTGTCGTATTCTTAACATACTTCCCATCCTCGTACGGTTTCTGGATCGACCGGCCGCTTGGTGTATAATAACGTGAGATTGTCAACCGGATCGCACTTCCATCGGGGAGCGAATACTGCTGCTGCACAAGCCCCTTGCCAAAGGTGGTCTGTCCAACAACCAGCGCGCGATCCAGATCCTGGAAAGCCCCGGATACGATCTCGCTCGCACTGGCAGAACCATTATCGACCAGCACCACCAGCGGCGTCTTCTCGTACTCATCGCCAGGATGTGACGTGAGAACTTCATCGAAATTCGTGTGACGGCTCTTGGTATAGACGATCGTTTTATAGCCACCGATAAATTCATCGGCGATCTTCACTGCCTGTTCAAGATATCCTCCAGGATTATCGCGTAAGTCCAGCACAAGACGCTTCATACCTTTGGCGCTCAAGTCTTTCATGGCATCCATAAGCTCGTCGTAGGTGGTTGCGGCAAATCGGCCAACATTCACATAGCCTGTCGTTGGATCGACCATAAAATGAGCCATGACGCTGACGATCGGGATCACATCGCGGGTGATCGTATAATCGATGAGTTGCGGTTCGCCATAGCGTTCGATGCCAACAGTGACCTTTGTTCCCTTTGGACCGCGAAGTGCCTTCTTGACATCATCCTCTTTCAGCTTCACCGCGGACTTCCCTTCGATAGTGACGATCTTATCTCCGGCACGAATACCAAGCTGGTCGCTCGGGCCACCTGGAATGGGAGAATCTACCGTGATCGTATCATGAATTAGCGTAAACGTTACGCCGATACCATCGAATTTTGCCTCGAATTGTTCGCCCTGTTCATCTACCGTTTTTGGCGGCATATAGACGCTATGTGGATCAAGCTTGCCAAGCATACCGACGATCGCTGCATCGTTTAATTCCGAAAGATTGACCGTATCGACATATTTTTGGTTAACCATCTTCATGACGTCGGCATATTTCTCAACCAGCTCCATTGGGCTGTCATCGCTGAACGCTCGTTCGATACGTGATCCAAGGAGTACGCTGACTACGACAAGAACCACCCCGGAAATGGCAAGGCGGCGAGGGCTATAAAATATTTTTTGCATGATGACGAGGATAACTGATCGCAATGGTCGTTCTTCCCTGGACAAACTGCCAGCTAACAGGAAAGTGTGTTCTTAATGGTACGGTAATAATTTATTACAAGTTTCGAACAAGTCTTGTGCCGAGATGGAAAATGAACCGCAACTAAGCAACATCCCAAAGATTCTCGAAAGTTCAGTGGAATATCACTAAGAATAACCACCACCATATCACTTATGTGCGCATACTACGCTTAATTCTTGGTCATTAAGAAGCTTCCTCATTCATACTTCATCTCTCATCTTTGACCATGTGTCGGGGCGACACGATTCGAACGTGCGACCCCCTGCTCCCAAAGCAGGTGCGCTACCAGCTGCGCCACGCCCCGATGTTTGCCTCGTAGCCGTGACCTTGAGGTCACGGTGTGTTCTTTGAACTGCAACCCGTGACCTAAAGGTCACGGCTACTCTTGTAAAGGCGAGTGCTAAACGTCATCTATGCCAAATCGTTTCGATTATCGACTATCGATGCTTCCATCAGACCTTCCGGCAACTGGTACCCCTCTTCGCCATCCCACTCTAACCGATGGATACCAACGATCGCACCCCGATTGACCGGCCCATAAATATGAGGGAATAATTCATCTCCGCCGTCCGTATTTTTATAACGGACTTCCGACTGGAGCCTATCCGGGTCTATCTCGATCAATCGCATTTCCTCATCGTAAGGCGCGATGTAGTTCGCAACAGAGATCACCTGCTCCAATGTGGAGCAATGAATAAACCCGCTCGTCTCCAGCGATGGCACCTCAAGGGAGTCCGCATTCAGATGTTGATCGAGGTCCGTTCGGTTAATAAAATGAAAGATGTGTGGCATAGTTAATTATACGTCCGGCCCGATGGTCGCGGCCATACAAGCGGCTTCCCAAAGACAGGTTTGGATCATCGCCCACGAGCGCGCTACATACTCTCCTGTAACATCAGAATTGTTCTTTAGCTTCATACTAACAGCCCGCGCGTGACTTTGCTCTGCCGCTTCGATAAACGTTGTTGTAGGAGCAGGAGTCCGGTGGGAGCCATTGTAAATATCCGAGGCCAGCTTCCAATGCGATGGGTTCTTATATTCAATGATATTGACATCCCAAAGCTTATGAAGGTTCGTTTCCTCACCTTTGAAATAAACGGTTATATCGTTCGCGCCGCGTTTATCGCCGTAGCAATGAAACGGCTGGTAAAGATCACCGATAAGATGAAACCAATATAAAAGCGCTTCGCGCCGCGTCTTTCGATTTAACGAATGATTCCGTATCTCCGCCTGTACCATATCGAGTTTCGCGATAATGCAATTATTGTTCGGACAGTCGCGCGCTGGGTCATATCGCGTATCTCGCTCGGGTATATCGACATAATTCCAATCAGAGGTTCCATTCAATTTCTTAACAGAATCCGCCCAATTCCCGATCAAATACGTATCGTGCGTGCCAAGCAAGGCATACGCTGCCTTGCGTTCCGTGGGCTTCATCATGCGAAGCGCCATTTTTACGACAACATCATGCCCCTCGCTGCCCCAGGCAAATGCATTCGAAGCCGAAAGCGACGATAGAACGAAAAAAAATAGTATTGCTCGATATTTCATTGTTGTGTAATTTTTATGCAAGTGTTATGCAAATTGTTTCTATGAAAAAAGGGTGCTCAAAGCGCGCAACGCATTTGTGTTTCATGTACTATATCATTTCTGAGCGATTTTCGATAGCTGTCCAATAGCAATTGGTGCCTTTTACTCTCAATTGAATTGTCATTTAATGAACGCCTCTCTTTTATTCATGAATTTATGCATCGCTTTTTTCCATTCGTAATTCGTCATTCTTAATTCGTAATTGAGATAGGTGCCTATCAAAGTACTTTCAATATACGACATTTTCGAAGCCCTGTCCTTTTCTGAGATATTCGCACCCGTTTCTGCAATAAATCTCCTCGGAGCGGTTTTCTCTTTTTGGCGACTTTTTCTCTTTTGTAACCGGTGTGGATAACTGCCCTAATTGGTGTGCAGTAACGACTCGTTTTGGCGCGCCAGTCCCTCGTTATTGAATACCGTTTGTAGGTCGCGGCCGGCTGCCTTTGTTTGGCCGGTTACTCGAACGTTGAACTGGTGCTTGCTGCCTCTCGAAGATCCATTCTGGCCATTCATCGATTGCGATACTGCGCGCGCTGTGCTCGTAACGAGTTGTGTGGCCATCTGACTGAAATCCTTCGTGGGTCCCATGATCTCGGGACCGTTCTCGCCAACAACACCGATACCGCCTGTTTCGAATCCAAGCAGATGCTCAAGGCCCTTAAATCCTTCCATGAGCGCGATTCCAGCGGCAATTCCGAGTACTGGCCCGATAATCGGGATAGTTGCCGTAAAACCCGAGATGGTGTTGGCAACGGAGCCTAACATCGTCGCATTGGCCTTCGCTTCTTCGCTATCGGCACCAACTTTGTTGCCGGCCGCGCGTAACACCTCTGCCTGGATCTCGGCCTGGATATATTTCGTCAGATCGTCGGAAATCGCCTTGTAACCCTGCTCCGCGAGCTTCTCCTCGTTCGCCCAGCGCGCTTGCACCTTCTGCGTCTCAAGATCGGTGCGTTGCTGCGTCAGTTGCGCGATCTTCAGGTTGTATTCCTGCGCGGAGATCGTGCCCTTTTGATAGGCCGCCAAATTGGCAGTCTGCTCCTTATCGAGTGAGAGTTTTTTCGACTCGTAGGCCAACTCATCGAACTTCTGCTTGGCATTAAGCTCGGTCTGCAATAATGCGATCGCGGAATTGACGCCGATCGTCTCAAGCTTCAGTTCGTCGGTCTCATTTTTCTGCTGAAGCTTGGCGAGATCGGCATAATATTTCGCCTCAAGCGCAGATTTTTGAAGGAGCTGTGTTTCCGTCAGTTGAACGCCTTGCGCTGCGGCATCGCGGGCAAATTGCGTGTCCGTTTCGAACTGCAATGTTAGCTCCGCGATGGTCTTCGCGGTGCCATCCTTCATGTTCGCGATCTTCGCCTTGGCAAGATCGGTATCGAGCTGGATGCCCAGATCGTGGCGTTGCTTTTCCAGATCGATCAGTTGCGCTTCCGTCTCGTTCAGCTTGGATGCAATGGTAAGATCGTTCGGATTGACGATCTGATTTGCCTTCAGCACTACGAGCTTCTGCTTGATCTCATCGATCTCGCCATCGATGAGCTTCAAGCCTTCATCCTTCGGGAGTACTCCGATCTCGATCTTCTTCTTGGTCAGATCGGACACCGATTTGTTGAACTCCTCTTTTACCTTTTCGGCATCGATATGGACCTTGGCTTCGAGCGTCAATTCCTGCGTGGTATTGACGTTCTGTTCCTGCGTGGTCTTCTCTTTGTATTTACCCTTTTCGGCCGTCATCAGCTTCAGCTTATCGACCTGGCCATTGAACACCGCGATCTTCTCTTTCTCGACCGCTAACTCATCGCTGGATGAATATGCAACGCCACGCTCCGCAGCTTGCAATTTCAGCGTGGTCTCAAGCTCCTTGGCCTTTTCTTCGGCAAGTGTCTTCGCTTCGGCGAGCAGGTTTTCGTTACCCTTTTTCTTTTTCGGTTCGGTACCATCGAACTCCTGACCTTCCTTGGCAATGCGCTTCAGTTCATCCTGGGTGTCCTTGGCCTGAGCTTTCAGCTTTACATTCGCAGCAGCATACGCGGCGATCTGTGCATCGCTCAATTTCTGGCCATTGGCGTAACCGGTCGAGACGTATTCCGCCTGACGCTCGTAGGTCGTTTTGGCATCATCGAGCGCGGCCTTTGCAAATTTCGTCTGAGCATCGAATGCGTTGTTGGCATCTTCGATCGCCTTCTGATAATCGGCCTGCGCTTGCGCTGCGGCCTGCGCTGCATCGACACCGGCATCGCCTGCTTCCTTCGCTTTGCCCTTTTGATCGGCGAGCGATTTTGCGGAATCATCGATCGATTTCTTGAATGCGCCCACACCGGCAACGCCAGCCGTCGCGTACGATCCAACGGCCGATCCTACATCCGTGACGCCCTTCTTCACTTCATCGAAGTTCAGCGTAACGATGCCATGAAGAACCGATCCCACGCCCTGGAATGCTTTGATGAGCGATGCAATTTCCGTCGAAACGAATGCGCCGATGAACGAAGCAGTGCCTTTCAAAATAGCCCAGAAGCCATCGACCGCCTTTGTGACGGGATCGAAATGCCCATAGAGCGCCGCCACCGCTGTACCAAGGAGAACAACTGCCGTGACAACCCAACCGATAGGATTATCCTTCAGAGCGATGTTGTATGCCTTCTGAGCAATTGTCATGCCATCAGTTACGGCAGTGCCGATGCCATCGGCAACGGCCTTGGCCTTAGACGCAATCGCGCCAACATTCATCGCGATCGTGAGCGCACCAATACCAGCAACAAGAATTCCTACTGCAACTTTATTCTTATCGATGAAATCAGAAACTGATCCGAGTGCTGGTACCACATCGCTTGTCATCACACCGGCAAGCCCCGTTAGGATCGGAAGTACTGGCGATAGGAACCCGACGATGAGCTGGCCGCCCGATGCTTCCATTTTCTTCGTCGTCTCATCGAACTGCTCCATCGCGGCGAGCTGCGGATCCAAGTTGGCCATACCGCCCAACGTACCCTGCAATCGCTTGTAGAGCGCGTCCATCTTTTCAGCCGGCGTTGTCGCATTCGTGAACGCGGGACCCAAATTGCCGATCTTCTTTTGCAGCGCATCGAGCGCCTGCTGCGAATCAGGATCATTCGCACCGGCGATCACACCCTTGAGTGCCTTCGCGGGAATGTTGAGCTGCTCGAATGCAAGGCCGATCTCCGTCAGCTTACCCTTTGCCGCGCCGGTTACGCCGCCGATGCCGACGATGGCCGTCTCGACCGATCGCACGGCTTCCTCGTGAACATGGTACTTCTGCGAGAGTGTATCGACTTCTTCCTGCGATTGCTTGAAGATCTCCTGCTGTGCCTCTTGCGATTGTCCGGTTCCCGCGATCGCGATCTTGAGATCCGAGTTCGATTTCGCAAGCTCTTTGTATTTATCGATCATCTGATCGATACCCGCAAGGCCAGCGCCGACTGCGATTCCCGCGCCCAATCCACCGAGCGCATCCTTGGCTTTTTCCTTCAGACCCTCGAGTTTCGACTCTGCTTCCGTCGTATCGACGGCGATCTTGGCCTTCGCATTCTCAAGCTCTTTTTCTTTTTTGGCAATGGAATCAATGGCCGCATCCGCTCCGGATGCGTCCACCGATAATTTCGCCATTACTTCGATTGCCATATTAGATGTGCTTTGCTATCAGGTGAAGTAGATCTGCGGAGCTATGAGGTGAGTGAGATGTGCGATCGTTAATTCGCGATAACGATCGTGTGCGTGGTAGTGAAGGTGTTACCGGCGAGATCGTATGCGATCGCGGTGACGGTGTGCGTGCCAGGGCTTGCGATCGTGCCGGAATATTTCGTGGTATCGATCGAGAAGGTCCACAGGCCGCCAGCGCGCGCGGCGACCTGCGTATCCATCAATACGCCATCGACTTGCACGCTGACCTGTGCAACGCCATAGGTGTTCGTTGCAAGCACGGTGAAGGTGTGGGTTCCTGAAAGCATCGATCGTTACAGCCCTGTGATGGTGATTGGCCCG
>CAWBEI010000006.1:0-229576 GCA_963787835.1 Ignavibacteriota bacterium | reverse complement strand
GGGTACGTGATTGCGAGCCGGCAGCCGCGATGGCCGAGCATCGGGTTCGCCTCGGTGAGCTCGGCGACCTTCGCCGCGACCGCCTGGCGGACAACCCGAGCGAGTCCGCGACCTCTTCGATTTCGTGCTCCGCGTGCGGCAAGAACTCGTGCAGCGGCGGATCGAGCAGGCGGATCGTGACCGGCAGGCCGTCCATGACGCGGAACAGCTCGTCGAAGTCGCCGCGCTGCATCGGCAAGATCTTCGCGAGCGCCGTGCGGCGCGCGGCCTCGTTGTTGCCGAGGATCATCTTGCGCACGGCGAGGATGCGCTCGGGCTGGAAGAACATGTGCTCGGTGCGGCACAGGCCGATGCCCTCGGCGCCGAAGCTGCGCGCGGTCTTCGCGTCGGTCGGCGTGTCCGCGTTGGTGGGACCTTCAGCGTGCGAACTGATCGACCACGTCATCAGCGTGCCGAGCTCGCTGCCGAGCTGCGCCGGCACGAGCGGTGACGTGCCGAGGAACACCTCGCCGGTCGAGCCGTCGAGCGTGAGCGTGTCGCCCTCCTTGAGCTTCACTTCCTTGCCGCCGCCGACGAACATCGCGGTCTTCTTGGCCGCGTCGACACGCAGCGACGTACACGCCGTGATGCAGCACTTGCCCATGCCGCGCGCGACGACCGCCGCGTGCGACGTCATGCCGCCGCGCGCGGTGAGGATGCCGGCCGCGGCCTTCATGCCGTGGATGTCCTCGGGCGATGTCTCGGTGCGCACGAGCAACACGACCTCGCCCTTCGCGGCCGCGGCCTCGGCGGCGGTCGCGGTGAACACAATCCTGCCGATCGCGGCGCCGGGCGACGCCGGCAAGCCCTTCGCGACGACCGGCGGGCGCGCCTTGGGATCGATCGTCGGGTGCAACACCTCGTCGAGCTTGCCCGGCTCGATGCGCATCACGGCCTCGCGCTGCGAGAGCATGCCCTCGCCCAAGATCGACCGCGACCTTGACCATCGCCTTGCCGGTGCGCTTGCCGTTGCGGGTCTGCAGCATGAACAGCTGACCCTTCATGATCGTGAACTCGAGGTCCTGCATGTCGCGGAAGTGATCCTCGAGCAGCTGCGCGACGCGCACGAGCTCGGCGTGCGCCGCGGGGAGCTTCACCGCGAGCTCGGAGATACTCTCGGGCGTGCGAATCCCGGCGACGACATCCTCGCCCTGCGCGTTGGTCAGGAACTCGCCGTAGAGCTCCTTCGTGCCGGTCGCGGGATTGCGCGTGAACGCGACGCCGGTCGCGCAGTCCTCGCCGAGGTTGCCGAAACCATCGCCTGCACGTTGACCGCGGTACCCATGTCCGCGGAGATGTGGTTCATGCGCCGGTAGTAGTCGGCGCGCGGGTTGTTCCACGATCGGAACACCGCGCCGATCGCGCCCCACAGCTGCGTCTTGACGTCCTCGGGGAACGGCTTGCCCGTGACCTCGCGGATCTTCGCCTTGAACAGCCCGACGGCCTCGCGCAGCGCGGCCTCGTCGAGGTCCTGGTCGCGGTTCGCCTTGTGCGTGCGCTTGACGTTGTCGAGGATGATGTCGAACGGCGGTTCGTCGTGCTCGTTGCCCGCGACCACGCCGAGGACAACCTCGCCGTACATCGCGACGAACCGGCGGTAGCAATCCCACGCGAAGCGCGCGTTGCCGCTCGCGGCGGCGAGCGCGGCGACGGTGGTGTCGTCGAGCCCGAGGTTCAAGATCGTATCCATCATGCCGGGCATCGACGCGGGCGCGCCGCTGCGCACGCTGACGAGCAGCGGCGCCTTGCCGTCGCCGAACTTCGTCTTGGTCAGCTCCTCGATCCGCGCGAGCGCGATGTCGACCTCGGCCGCGAGCTCGGCGGGATACGTGCCGTCGCCGTGCTTCATCACGTGCCGGCACACCTCGTCGTGATCGTGAAGCCGGGTGGCACGGGCAAGCCCAGCGACGCCATCTCGGCGAGGTTCGCGCCCTTGCCGCCGAGGAGGGCCTTGTCTTTGGCGCGGCCTTCCGCCGTGCCGCCGCCGAACTGTCGGACGTGGTTCACGAGGATGCTCCCGTGCTCAGTTTCGGAAGTCGCCGATCTTCGCGAACGGCGCGTCAATCGCACGCAGCAACGCGAGCCGGTTCTCGCGCAGCGACGCGTCCGGATCCATGACCATCACGCCGCCCTTGTCGAAGAACGCGGCGAGCTGCGGCCCGATCTCGGCGAGGACGCCGAACGCATCGGCGTACTGCTCGCCCGCGATCAGGTTGTCGATGCGCGCGGCGCTCGCGCGATGCGCGGCGTGCAGCTGCTTCTCGACCGCGGCGACCAGCTTGCCCTCGTCCGGCGCGGCCTGCGTGCCGAAGCCCTTCGCGGTCGCCTCGTCGAGGATGTTGCCGATGCGCTTGAACACGGCCTTCGTGTCCGCGGGCAACACCGACAGCGCATTCGCGCGGCGGCGCGCGTCGTGCGGGTTATCGAAGCCGGCGCCGAGCGCGACCTCGACGACCGTCGCGTCGAGGCCCTCTTCATCGATCAGGAACCCGCGCAGGCGCTGGCGGATGAAGTCGAACAGCTGCTGGCGCGCGTCGGGCGACAGCTTGACCGGCGTACCGGCGTAGACGTTTTCGGCCGCGTCGAGCACGAGCTTCAGGCTCGGGAACAGCTGCTCGTAGCGCAGGAAGATTTCCAGCACGCCGAGCGCGGAGCGGCGCAAGCCCAGCGGATCGGCGTTGCCGCTGGGCACAAGCCCGGTCGCGAAGCATCCGACCAACGTGTCCACGCGATCCGCGACGCCGACGTACGCGGCGTCTTCGCTCGCCGGCAGCGCGGCGCCTTGGCCCTTCGGCCACCAGTGTTGCTCGATCGCGTCGCCGACCGCCGCTGGCTCGCCGAATACGCGCGCGTAGTGCCGGCCCATCGTGCCCTGCAGCTCGGGAAACTCGCCGACCGCATGCGACGCGAGATCCGCCTTGCACAGCCGCGCCGCGCGAATCGCGACCGCGCTCGGGGTCAGGTGCGTCACCAGCTCGACGAGCCGGCGGACCTTGTCGCCGATCGTCTTCGCGCCATCGCCGAGCTTCGCCTGGAACACGACCGCGTCGAGCTTGGTGTTCCACGCATCGAACGAATGACTCGCGGAGTCCTGCGCGAAGAAGAACCGCGCATCCGCGAGCCGCGATGCGAGCACGGTCTCGTTGCCGCGCGCGACGACCGCCGGATCTGCACGATCGTGGCCATCACGGTCGCGAACCGCGGCGCGAGCCTGCCGTCGCTCGTCTCCATCGCGAAGTAGCGCTGATGATTGCGCATCGCGGTGACGATCATCTCCTCGGGCACTTCGAGCGATTTGGGATCGAACGCGCCGCTGACGCCGACCGGCCACTCGCCGAGGTGGATGACCTCGGCGACCAGCGCGTCGTCGGGCCGCACGCGCAGGCCATCGCGCTGCGCGAGCCGCGCGAGCTCGTCGGTGACGGTCTGCTTGCGCGCGTCGGGATCGACGATCACGTGCGCCGCGTGCAGCGCGGCCTCGTACGCGACCGCGGACGAGATCTCCACCGCGTGGTTCGCGAGAAAGCGATGACCGCGGCTGTGACGCCCGGCGGTGTGCCCGGCCCATTGTACCGGGATGACCTCGGCGCCCAGCAGCGCGACGAGCCACTGCACCGGCCGCACGAACGCGGTCTCGCCCCAGCCCCAGCGCATCGACTTCGGCCACGCGATGCCGGTCGCGAGCTCGACGAGCAGCGCCGGCAACAGCGCGCGGGTATCTTGCCCGGCGACCTCGCGCGTCGCGACCGCGTACAGGCCCTTCTTGCCGGCGACTTCTTTCTTCGCGATCGCGGCCGCGTCGACGCCGTTCTTCGCGGCGAACCCCTGCCCGGCCTTCGTCAGCGTGCCGTCCGGCGCGAACGCGGCGGACACCGGCGGACCGACGACCTCGTCGCGCAGATCCGGTTGGCGCTCGGCGAGCTGGCTCACGATCAGCGCGATCCGGCGCGGCGTGCCGAGCACGCGCACGCCGGCATGGCCGAGCCGCGCGGCCGCGAGCTTGGCCTCGATCTGCGCGGGCAGCTCGACGAGCGCGCGCGTCAGCATCTTGGCCGGAATCTCCTCGCAGCCGATCTCGAACAGCAGATCAGCCGGCATGGACCATCTCCTGCGCGTGCGCGCTGATCGCGCGACCCGCGGCGAGCGCGCCCGCATTGACGCCGGCTTCTTCCGCGCCGCGATACGCGGCGACCGCCTGCGCGCGCAGGTGCGGCGGCAGCAGCGGAAACTCGAGCTTGGCGCGCGCGCCGACGTACGCGTGCGCGCATGCACGCGCCATCCCGCGCACGCGCCCGATGAAGCGCTGGCGCTCGGTCACGCTGATCGCGCCGCGCGCGTCGAGCGAGTTGAACTGATGGCTGCTCTTCATGCAGAACTCGTACGCCGGAAGCACGAGGCCACGCTCGAGCAAGCGCTTGCACTCGGCCTCGTACGTGTCGAACGCGCGAAACGCGTTGTCGGCGACGAGCTCCTCGAAGTGGTAGCGCGAGTACTCGACCTCCCACGGGTGCCGCAGCTGGCCGTAGGTCACGTTCTTGTCCCACTTGAGATCGAACATGCTCTTCGCGTCCTGCAGATACATCGCGATCCGCTCGACGCCGTAGGTCAGCTCGGCGGTGACCGGCAGCAGATCGATGCCGCCGGCTTGCTGGAAGTACGTGAACTGCGTGACCTCCATGCCATCGCACCACACTTCCCAGCCGAGGCCCCACGCGCCGAGCGTCGGCGATTCCCAATCGTCCTCGACGAAGCGCACGTCGTGCGCGCCGGGATCGAGGCCGATCGCGCGCAGCGAATCGAGGTAGAGGTCCTGGACGTGGAGCGGCGACGGCTTCAGGCCGACTTGAAACTGGTAGTACGCGCCCGCGCGATTCGGGTTGTCGCCGTAACGACCATCCGACGGTCGCCGGCAGAACTGCGCGAACGCCGCGTTCCACGGCTCGGGGCCGAGCACGCGCAGGAACGTCGCCGGGTGAAATGTCCCCGCGCCGACCTCGACATCGACGGGTTGCTCGATCACGCAGCCGCGATCCGCCCAGAACTTCTGCAGCGTGAAGATGAGGTCTTGCAGGTACATGGCCGGGGAGCGCGCACCCTAGCGCCGGGCGACTCGACGGTCAAGCGCGGCTCTGGAGCTAAGTGCTTCAGATCTCTTGACGTTCTCCGCATCGGCCCGTTACCGTGGCTCATGATTCGGGAGTCGTCCGTGCTGACAACCGCGCTGCTCGCGGTGGCCGGTTGCTCGCTGACGCTCGACTTCGACAACAGCCAGATCCCGAAAGACGCGGCGATCGACGGGCCGTTCCCCGCAGCCGCGTGCGCGTTCGGCGAGCCCAACGATACTCCCGCGCAAGCGACGCCGGTGATCGCCGGAGCGACCGGTCCCGCGGCGATCTGCTCCAACGGCTCGGGGCAGCCCGACGACCTGGACTATTACAAGTTCACCGTTCCCGCCAACACCGCGAGCGTGACGCTCTCGATCCTGTTCGACGATCCCGATCGCGGCGACCTCGATCTGCGCCTGTTCGAAGCCGATGGCACGACGATGGTCGCGCAATCGCGTAGCTTCGACATGAACGAGATCATCACGTGTCCCGGACCTTCGCCGTCGTGTCCGCTGCTGACGCCCGCGGACTACATCTGCTTGGTGTTTCCGGCGGTCAGCGTCGCGGCAATCGAATGAAATTTGAAATTGCAAATACGACATGCACAAATCCCGCTCCGATACTAAGATCGGCCCATGGAAGTAGAATAGCATAATGATATTTGTATCCTTTGTTCTGCAATTGGACCGCAATGAACGCGATCAGACAACCGAGAATGAGGAGCATGAGAGAGCGAAGTATCGCAGTGGAGTCTTTTTCTTCATGGCGTCGGGAAACGACCCAATAACTCCATCCAAGTATTCCAACAAAGATCCACAAAATATCCAAAGCCTGAGAACTCGTTCGGAGATTCTGGATAAATCCAAATGAGCCGGAATAATTAGTCGAGACATACGATGCCGTTTCCAAAGTTGTAAGCTGCCAGAGTGGAAGCAGCTCGCCATTAAAGGCAAGATATAAGCTTTCTAATCCTATCGCAAAAATAAATCCGGCGCATAGCCAAAGGATAGATTTTATGCGTCTTTCTTTTGCCGTGAAAAGCCAAATCGTCGCAGCGATCAATCCAAGAAACAAAGCATTGGGAAATTTGAAGTAGAATGCAATTCCGATCAATGCACCTGCACAAACAGATCGCAATAAAAGTTTTGATTCGTTGCGTTGAATTACAAGCAGCTCTGCTCCAATTAGTAGCGGCAGGCTGTATGTTTCCGTTTGTGCGGTATCCCAATGTCCGAAAATATAATATTGCACTACAAATGCAAGCGACGCCATCGCAGCAGCAAGATTTCGCCAGGGAGCGTCTTTCCATAATCGCGTTGCAAGAGTGAACAGCAATCCGATCGTTAGGAGCGCATTCAGATAATCGAAAATGCGGATGGCTCGAACGCTATTTCCGAACATCGCAAATGCAGCGGCATAAGTATAGAAGATATATGGCGGTTTGATGTCCCAAAAATCAATGTAGGGTCGTTGCCCATGAAGAATGGCCCATCCGCCGTAAGCAAACGTTCCCTGATCGTAATCGAACGGCCAAAGGATCGTTGGTGCAAGTAGGATTGCCGACGCAGCCAGCGTCAACAGAAGAACATTGCGAGTGGCGAATGGCGAACGGCGAATGGCGAATGTTTGCATTCTGCTGTAACCGATTATCCGAAAAATCGTCCGCGTAATCCGCCTTAATCCGCGTAATCCAGGTTCAGATTCTTTCTACAATAATACTTGTTGCTTCGCCGCCGCCGATGCAGATCGAGGCAAGGCCGATCTGCTTGTTCTGCCGTTCGAGCGCGTTCAAAAGCGTGATGATAATGCGTGTACCGCTTGCACCGATGGGGTGTCCGAGTGCGATCGCTCCGCCAAGTACATTCAACTTTTCGAGCGGAATTCCAAGTTGGCCTTGTGTAGCAAGCGCTACAACGGCGAAAGCTTCGTTGACTTCGAATAGATCAATATCCGAAAGAGACATTTTTGCGCGCTTCAAAACGGATTGTATGGAGAAAACTGGCGCAGTTGTGAATTTCTCTGGCTCCTGCGCGTAAGAAGAGTAGGCAAGAATTCGTGCAGTCGGTTTCCAGCCGTTCGATTTTGCAATTTCATCTCCTGCAACGACGAGCGCGGCAGCGCCGTCGTTGATGGAACTGGCATTTGCGGCAGTGACGGTACCGTCCTTCTTGAATACCGGTTTTAACGTTGGTATCTTATCGTATTTTACTTTGCGAGGATTCTCGTCCTCGGTTACTTCGACTGTTTCTTTTCCTCGCATGACGCTGACAGGCACGATCTCCGTGCTGAACGCACCATTATCAATAGACTCATTTGCAAGCTTGAAACTACGGATGGCAAATTCATCCTGTGCTTCGCGGGGTACGTTGCAATCGACAGCGCAAAGCTCTGCGGCATTGCCCATGTGGAAATCGTTATAGACATCCCACAAGCCATCTTTTATCATCTCATCGATGAGTTCGCCGTTACCCATCTTGTATCCGGTGCGCGCGCGGCTGAGCAAGTAGGGCGCGTTCGACATCGATTCCATCCCTCCGGCAACCACAACGCCGGCATCTCCGAGCATCACGTTTTGCGCGGCCATCATCACGGCCTTCATGCCGGAGCCGCAGACTTTATTGATTGTTGTACATGGTACGCTTACCGGAATTCCTGCGCCGATGGAGGCTTGCCGAGCAGGTGCTTGTCCAACGCCGGCCGTGAGTACGCAGCCCATATATGTCTCGTTGACATCATTGGGGTTAACGCCAGATCGTTCAAGCGCAGCTTTAATGGCAACGGAGCCAAGTTTTGGAGCGGAAACATCTGCGAGAGAGCCGAGAAAAACACCGATAGGAGTGCGTGCGCCGCGGAGGATTACAGGATGCATAGAAGTGCTAAGTGCTAAAGTGCTGAGTGCTAAAGTAGTTAGTCGAGTGCGGCTGAAACAAGGTTGTGAAGTATTTTGTCCCATTTGGTGTTTACAAGGCAGTTCATAACTTAGCACTCAGCACTTACCAGTACTTAGCACTTTCCCAAACTTGAGAAAAATACGAGTCCTTATTGCCAAAGCCGGATTGGATGGCCACGATCGTGGCGCGAAAGTTATTGCTGCAGCTCTGCGCGATGCGGGAATGGAAGTGATCTACACCGGTCTGCGCCAAACGCCCGAAATGATCGCGGAAGCCGCGTTGCAGGAGGACGTGGATGTCGTTGGCATTTCCATGCTCTCCGGCGCGCACATGACGATCTTCCCGCGCGTCCTGAAATTGCTGCGCGAGCGCGGCCTGGACGATGTGCTCCTCACCGGCGGCGGCATTATGTCCAACGAAGACATCGAGGAACTGAAAAAGATCGGCGTGGGCCAGCTTTTCACTCCCGGTGCGCCGATGTCCGCGATTGTGGAGTACATCCGCCATTGGATCGAGGCGCGAGATGGGGCGAACGTGGCGGTGTGAGCCAGACTAATTTTCTCAGTCTAAATGAATCCCCGCAAAACTCTCGATATTTTACTTCGTGGCACTTCCGATTACAATATCCGGTTCAATGAACTGACAGGGATGCTAATATCGATGGGATTTTCAGAACGAATTCGTGGAAGTCATCACCTCTATTCAAGGGAAGGAATTCGTGAGATCATCGACTTGCAGCCGGAGAATGGGATGACGAAAGCCTATCAGGTTCGGCAGGTTCGCAAAATTATTTTGCAATATCAATTATCGGATACGTTATGAATCGATACGAAATAATTATTTACTGGAGCGAGCAGGACGACCGCTTTATTGCGGAAGTACCAGAGCTTCCGGGCTGCATGGCTGATGGCAAAACGTACTCTGAGACACTACTGAACGTCGAAACAGTGATGCGAGAGTGGATAGATTACGCGAAAGAATTGGGCCGCGAAATTCCACAGCCAAAGGGACGACTGGTTTATGCCTAACCTTTGCGAAAAAAAGATCGGCGTGGGCCAGCTTTTCACTCCCGGCGCGCCGATGTCCGCTATTGTGGAGTACATCCGCCATTGGATCGAGGCGCGGGACGGGGCGAAAGTGGCGGCTTAACACGAAAGAGTAACATTGGGGGTTTGTAAGGCGGAATAGGCGAAAATCCGGGGCAAAATTAATGCCCTGAAATTGATGCAACCAATTACCGGTTTCCTCGTTTGATTGTCATTCATTATCATCTAGAATGGAACTTATGAAAAACCGTCATTGTGCATTTCGGATCTTTTTGACCTTCATCGTTTTCTTGATCGCCGGTAATGCAGACGCGCAATCGGTAGTGGATTCCATGCCTTCAATTCCGAAGAATGCAACCGTGATCACACCGGATGGGCAAAACAGTTTGCAATACGGAGGTCAAATATTCTGGGTTAATCCAGGCTTCGATTTCGATGTTTTTGGCGGAACTACAGTCTTCGCCGAACCAGGGTGTACGATAGTGAGTGCCTGCGATCGCAACCTGATTTATTTAAAGCCCGGCGCTCGGTGTTATGCAATGCCAGGTGATAGCGTAGTCAATGTTACGAATTTCGATTATACCAATGCTCCGCCGAATCCCGCTCATTCCACGTCAGGAGTAAAGAGTGATCTAAAATCAGTTCCCTTTACGGTTACACCGAATCCTACCGACGGAATGCTCTCGGTTCAGGGATTGCCTTTGGATAATATAACGGTCTCCGCCTTTAACTCGCTCGGCGAGACGGTTCTGGAGCAAAAGATTCCTCCGGCTCCCAATTTCACACTCGATCTCTCCAAGCTCGCTCCGGGTACGTATTATATCAGATTCTCTTCGGCAAATTCGGTGATGACGAAGAATGTGGTGCGGGAATAGTTGAGGACGGTTTCGATTTTGCTTGGCCATCATTTTTTGTATTATATTGTGTCTGAGATGATGAGCACCCTGCGGGGAAATTATGAAGTATGAATTATGAAGTATGAAAATTGGGAATGCATTAATTCATGAAAAGTTAAGATGAGTTCATTAATTGACAATTCAATTGAGAGTAAAAGGCACCTTTGCTATATGAACAGCCGTCAATAATGGATAAGAAAGGGCATAAATGATGAAGCACACTTTTACACATACTCTTTTGATACTTGCCATCGTGCTTGCGGGATGCGCGCGTGAGACGACGACTGTGCTTGCACAGACTTCCGAAGGATGCTCGCTTGCAGCGTGGGTGATGCAGCAACAGCCGCATACCACCCGGACGCTTGAAGCGCCGCCGCCGAATGCGCCGTCGCCCTTTCTGCGAGATACGGTTATTACCGTTAATGAGGCGCAGCAGAATATTTCACTTCCCGCAGGTTTTTCGATGACGGTTTTTGCGCGGAACATTCCCACCTGTCGTGGCCTCGCACTTTCACCCGATGGCGTGATCTATGCAACTGCGTATAATGGCAATGTCTATGCATTTCCAGACCCTCATCACACTGGATTCGCCGATAGCACGATCGTTGTCGATACCGGACTTAACGATCCGCATGGAATTGGATTTTACAAAGGCCAGCTTTATGTCTCTAATAATGGTGCTCTCTACCACATTGAGACAAACGGCACGTCCCGTGTTGCCGTAAAGAATGACACGATCACGCTGTTACCATCCGCCGGAGGTCATCATAGCCGGAATTTTGTGATCGATACGATCAATAATAAAATATATCTCCAGATCGGCTCAAATGGAAATATGGATACGACCGATTTTGCTCACCGCGCACAGATCGTCGAGATGAATCCGGATGGTTCTGGTTATCGCACCTATGCTTATGGAACCCGGAATCCCGTTGGTATGGACATCGATCCGCGCACCGGCGCATTGTGGGTGAACAATAATGGTATGGATGATATGTTCGGTTCTGGAACGGAACTGACGGACAATAATCCATCGGAATCGATCTATCTTATCTGTGATGGTGCGAATTATGGCTGGCCCTATTGCTATGCATTTCAACTCAGAAACCCGATTGCTCCGTGGGTAAATCTTGACACGAATATTGTAAAGACGTTCGATGGACCAGTGGCCGAAGTGCTGGCACATTCCGCGCCGCTTGGATTACATTTTTATCGCGGAACGAAATTCCCTGCAATGTACCATAATGCAATCTTTCAATGCTATCATGGTTCCTGGGATAGAACGCCGCCTGCTCCCCCGCGCATCACAGTCATGTGGGCCGATACCGATGGCAAAAATGCTCGCGTGACCGATTTCGTGAATGGATTTGAGGTGCTCGGAGTGGGTGGCGATTCCAATACTTCCCATTATTTCGGTCGCCCTGTTTCCATCATCGAAGGGGCGGACAGCGCACTCTATGTATCAGACGATCAGGAAGGCTGTATTTATCGCATTGCTTACACTGCCGCACCGAGCGCCGTTGCTCCGAATCAAGCAGCAATGAGCTTTGACCTTTCAACGCCGGTACCGAATCCCGCTGGGAATGAAATTCATGCCGCTCTTACGCTTCCCATCCCAGAACCCGTTCAAGCGAGAGTGTTCGATGAGATCGGGAGCGAAGTACAAAGCATTCTCGATGAAGTAATGAGCGTTGGGGAGCATTCCATTAGCATCGATGCGTCTAAGCTTGCATCCGGGACTTATGTACTGAGAGTCGAGGCTGGCGGGGAAGTGACATCCCGCCGTTTTGTGATAGAACGATAGCCCGTGAAGGTAAGAAGAATCCCGAGGATCGAACACCCGAATATGCTTGTGACCGAACCGGCATTTTCGAATGATGATCTTACTAATTTCATCGAGATCGGATACTGACCGGCAGGAAGTTCGGCTGTGGCAAACCCATTAGGATCGGGAGACATAGAAATTTCAGAGGAATCTTTATAGAGCTTCCAATAGGGCCAATAAAATTGATGAAATCGGACAAAGGCAGTGCGATCTAATGTAACGGAGAATTTCCATTCCTCAGGCGATTTTGAAATCAAACCGATGCTATCTGATGGTAGCGTAAGGCCGAGTAAAATAGCTATCGGATCGCTCATTCTTCGCTGCGCGATTCCGATGACTTCGTAGGGATCATTCGAAGTCCATTTGGGTGCGTATTCGGGTGCATCCATCCGGAACGAATTGATGGGCAATGGCGGACGCACGAAGATGTTGCGCGAAAGCGTGAGCTCCGATAATATCGTAATGATCGCAAGGCCGATCAGTACGCAATGGATAATTTTAGTATGGTCTTTCGCAAAGATCACAGCGATTGCAAGGAGCAATATTCCATTCCATCTCCAGGAGAATTGCACGAACGGCATTCCGGGGACAAGGTGCCATAACGGCGCACTGACAAATGGTATTTGAATGAAGATGGCAACTGCAATAAGCCATTTCCATGCTCTCGATTCACTATCTGAATTTTTAAGCATTGCAACGAAGCAAATTACTCCTGCGATAATTGTTGCTATACTCAGAGTGCGCAGCCAATCGGGATGCCCCTGAAAGATGTCCAGCAGTGCGAAGCCGAATTGACTTGTATGCATTGGGAGATCGAAAAGATGGCGCTGATGGATCAGCCCGCGCAACCCGAATGCTGGGAAGAGATAGAAGGCGCTTGCGGCGATGGCAATTATCAAGGAGACGGCTTGAATTGGTAACTCTTTGAATGAGCCGCGGGCGAAAAGGACAACAAGTACTGAAATGAGTGCAATGTACGAAATGGGAAGGTTTGTAAGAAAAAGTCCTGTCCATCCGAACGCATAAATTGCAATTCCGCGCAACGGATTAGGGAACCGGAGGAACACTATCGGAAGAAAAGTGAGGGCGGCATGCTCGGTGAGTGCATCTCGAACATAAACATCGCAGAAATGATAGGTGAGGAAGCTATAAAGCAATGCACCTGTTAGTGAGATCAAGCGTCTTCCACCCATTTGCTTCAACAAATAGAATGCTGTAAGAACCGATAAGAAAGAAAATGCAAGTTGGATGAATTGATAGAATGAGGAAGCAGCAGCAATTCCAATGAAATGGAAGCCGCTTGCAAACCAATACACCAGCGGTGGATAAAAATAAAAAGTGGGAGCGCCGAAACCGCCGAAAGAATCAGGGAGCCAACGAGGATAGTAAATGCCTTGAGCGGTGATGCGAGTAAATTGATCGAGCCAATTTAGATGGACATAGGCATCATGTCCGATGACAGGATAATTGAGGACTCCGAGGAGAACATTAAGGAATGAAGCAATGGCAACCAGTATGAACGCGGTGCGTTCCACGGGTTGCGCGGAGTTCCTTTCTTCAGTCCACTTCGTTCTCATCCGAATTGTGCGACAACTGCTTTCGCGGCGCACTCAGCGCTCATCCATACTAACATCGAGATGGGTGACGGCGCGGAGCGATCCATGCGAACCGAGTGAAAGCAGAACACCGCGTTCTTTTAGCATTCCAATGGCGCGGCCTAGATCCGAAACGCATTCGATCTTGAGCAGAACGATGTTCGTTTCAAGGCGCGTCAAGTCGATCTTGACATTTTTAGAATCATTGCAAATCATATCTGCAAAACGTTTTGCTTTTGCGTGATCTTCGGTGAGGCGTTCACGATTATTGCGCAATGCGAAAAGAGCGCCGGCAGCAATAATTCCCGCTTGCCGCATTCCACCGCCCCAGATCTTTCGGAAGCGATGCGCTTTCTTGATAAAGTCTTTTGGGCCAGTAAGTACGCTTCCAACCGGCGCGCCAAGTCCTTTTGAAAAACAGACAGATACCGTTTCGAAATGATCTGCATAATCTTTGGGTGAGTTTCCGGAATAGGCACACGCATTCCAAAGCCTTGCGCCATCTAAGTGCATGATAATTCCATTGGAGCGTGCAAGTTCTGCTACATCGCGAATGCGTTCGAGAGGATAGACTGTGCCACCTGCGCGATTATGAGTATTCTCGATTGCGATGACACGGGTGATCGGCATATAGTATGCCTTCTCACGAATGGCTGGCTGAATATCCTCAGCGGAAAGCAATCCGCGATCCGTAGCTTTGATGGGATACAGCTGCACACGGGAAAGATAGCTCGCAGCCGTCGTTTCATAATTAAAGATGTGGGCATCGGCTTCGAGAATCACTTCATCACCTGCCGTGGTGTGCGCAGCGATGGCAAGTTGGTTTGCCATGCAACCTGAGGGAGCGTAAAGCCCCGCTTCTTTTCCGAGAAGACGTGCCGTTTCCTCCTGCAATTCAATGACGGTTGGATCTTCGGAAAATACATCATCCCCAACGGGAGCTTCGGCCATAGCATTTCTCATGGCAATGCTTGGCTTGGTAACGGTATCGGAACGTAAGTCTATAAACTTATCCACATTATTTATTAAATAATTATTATCACTTGACTTTACTTTTGAAAGTTCGTATATTTGTATTCGGATGTTCAATCATTCTAATACAAAATTACGACATGGAACAGAAAAATGTCACTGAGCGTGGCAAAAAGCCGAATATTCCGGCGATAGAAACGCTCAGCCTCGACCAAACGGACATTACTTTGCTTCGACGGCTGCAACTGAAGGGTCGCACGAAGCGGAATGAGATCGCGGAAGAAGTGGGGATGTCGCTGCCGGCGGTGAGCGAACGCATGCGCAAGCTTGAAGAGCGCGGACTCCTTGAAGGTTTTTACGCGAAGCTTAATCCGAAAATGGCGGGGCTTGACGTTGCTGTTTTTATCACGGTGACCGTCGAATCGAGCAGCAAGTATCCGGAATTTTTACGCGCGGCGGAAAAGCATCCGGAAATTATGGAGGTTCACGCGATCACCGGCGAAGGTTCGCATCTTGTAAAAGCGCGAACGTGGAATACTTCCACGCTCGAACGGCTGCTCTCGCAAATTCAGCAGTGGCCGGGCGTAAAGCAAACGCGCACGAACGTTGTTCTCAATACGTATAAAGAGACGATGGCGCTGCCGATAGAAGAATTAGAAACCTGAACAACGATCCTCAAGATTTTTCGATATTATTCACTCCAGCAACCACCCAAAACCTAACCAACGACTATGACCAAATCCGAAGTACTGTCGCTCGCAAAAGAACAAAAAGTAGAATTCATCAACGTCATGTTCACCGATCTGCTCGGTGTCATGAAGGCGTTAACCATTCCCGTATCTAAATTAGAGGATGCTATCGATTCGAACGTATGGTTCGATGGCTCTTCCATCGAAGGCTTTGCGCGCATATCCGAATCAGATATGTATCTGAAGCCCGATCTCGATACGTTCACCGTAATTCCGTGGTCGAAAGGGACGCGCGCGGTGACGGCGCTTATCATTGCCGATGTCTTCATGCCCGATGGAACTCCATTCGAAGGTGACCCACGCGGCATTCTCAAACGCCAATTAAAGCGCGCGGCGGATATGGGTTATCAGTTCAATACCGGTCCGGAACTGGAATTCTTCCTTTTCAAACGCGGCCCGGATGGCGAACTCAAGGCATTGCCGCACGATACCGCAGGGTATTTCGATCAGACGACGGATATTGCTTCGGAAATCCGTAAAGAGATGAGCTTCGCGCTGTATGAAATGGGTATTGATGTCGAGGCGTTGCATCATGAGGTCGCTATCGGACAGCATGAAATTGATTTCAAGTATGATAATGCCTTGCGTTGCGCTGACATCGTTATCATCATGAAGTACGCGCTGAAATCCATTGCGATGAAGTATGATCTGCACTGCACGTTCATGCCGAAGCCCATCGCGGGAATTAATGGGTCAGGCATGCATGTGCATCAATCGCTTTTCACGCCCGATGGAAAGAAGAATTTGATGCAGGACCCGAAAGGCGAGTACCAGCTTTCCGATCTCGCAAAAAGCTATATCGCAGGCCAGCTGAAGCATATCCGCGCCATGAACGCGATCTTAAATCCAACGGTGAATTCGTACAAGCGTCTCGTGGTCGGGTATGAAGCGCCGGTGTATGTCGCATGGGGACATCGGAATCGTTCTGCGCTGATCCGCATTCCGCGTATCACGAAGGGACGCGAGAAAGCTGTGCGCGCTGAACTTCGCTGTCCCGATCCATCGGCGAATCCCTATCTCGCATTTGCAGTCATGCTTGCGGCGGGATTGGATGGCATCGAGAACAAGATGAAAGCTCCGGCGCCCGTTGAAGAGAACATCTTCGAATTCACGGATGAAACCGCGGCAGCGCGTGGCATCACGACTGTCTCGAAAAACTTAATGGAGGCAATTGAGGAACTCGAAAACGATCCTGTGATCTGCGAGGCGCTTGGACTTTTCTGCGTAGAAAAACTCGTCGAAGCGAAGACGGCGGAGTGGGATTCGTACCGTATGTCGGTTACGCAGTGGGAGCTGGATCGGTATCTCGAAGTATATTGATCTGAACCGGGATGACGCGGATTTGAGCGGATTACGCGGATGATTTGAAGGATAATCTTCAATCGTTCGCGTAATTCATTTTTGGGTTGAGGATGCTCTTTCAGACAACATCAATCTATCCGCGTAATCTCCCCGGATAATCCGCGTAATCCAGGTTCTGGATTCTGTGGGCGCTGAGGGATTCGAACCCCCGACCTTCTCGGTGTAAACGAGACGCTCTAAACCAGCTGAGACTAAGCGCCCAAATGCTTTCGGGCGCACCTAACAGCAGGAGGGGGCAGTGGGGTTCGCGGGAATTGGATGCATGGGACTAATAGTTCAACTTTTGCGTTATTCCCATTGATAAAACTATTCGAATCACAGGTATGAAGGGAATTCAATACGTAACAGACGACGGAGGTAAGCGTGTAGCTGTCATGATCGATCTTCGCAAATATGCGAAGCTCTGGGAAGAATTTCACGATTCAAAATTGATGGATGTAGCGATTAAAAGGCTCCTTCGAGTCGCTGGATACGGTAAAGCGAAAGCTCGTTCAGCGCGGCAAACTGAAAGCCTGAGATGTATCGCGTGGATGTGTCGTCCGAGGCGCGAAGGGAGATGGAGAAGCTTCCGGCAACGCTCGTTGAGCGATTGATCAAGAAGATGGGTGCGCTCGCCGACAACCCCCGACCTTCCGGATGTAAAAAGCTTCACGGCGATGTGAACAAATGGCGAATTCGTGTTGGAGATTACAGGATTCTCTACTTCATCTTCGATTCCACAAAGGAAGTTAAGGTTGCCGCAGTGCTAAAACGGAGCGAGGCATACCGGTAACTTAGTAATTACGAAAGGGAATTAATATGCTTCAAATTGCACAGAACTTCGCATTACTGCTTGACCAAACGAAATACGATGACCTCCTGCCGCTCATGGCGGAGGACTGCGAGTACCACTATTGGGAAGGAAATTATGTCGGACGCGAGAACATTGTCAATATTTACCGGCAGAACCATTTGTTCGGCAAGAAAATGTTCAATGAAGTGAGATATTCCTCCCACGTGGAGTGTATGGAGGACGGCGTATTCAAGATACACTACACCGATGCCACGCGTATTGGCGACCGCTGGCACGAGAACCATTTCGACGAGGTGATCGGGTTTAAGGATAATGTGATCTGCGATATTCAGCACATCCAGCTTCCGGCGAAGCCGAATCGTTTCGGGAGTTTTGGCAGAGTGCGAAGGCAGAGGTTGTGGTATGATCGGTGAGGAATAATTTTCTGTTCATTGCAACGTTGTGGATCCAGAAAGGAACGGCTGATCGCTCGGAGTAGTTATACGCCATTGGCGCAGTATGGTCATTGTTGAAACATCGGTGTTCACGCGGCAGATAACATCCCTTGTTTCGGATGACGAATATCGCAACATTCAAAACGAATTGGTGGCCAACCCGGCACTCGGGCCGAAAGAACCGGGAACGGGCGGTCTCCGAAAAGTACGAATTGCAGCTAAGGGACACGGTAAACGAGGAGGCGCACGAATCCTTTACTTTTGGGCAGCGCACCGAGAGCAGATCTTGATGCTATACGTGTTTCCCAAGGGGACGACAGACCAACTGACGCAACAACAAAAAAAGGCACTTAAAAAAATCGTGGACGAGGAATACACATGAAGAAACAGGATTTCGAGGAACTATTGGAGAGCGTGAAAGAGGGCGGACGAATTCTCAAAGGGTCGCAGAAACCCTCGCGAGTATTCGATTATTCCATGCACGTGAAGGAAATTCGGCGAAAGCTTGGGAAGTCGCAGGATGAATTCGCGCTGATGATACGCGTGCCCGTCGCAACGGTACGGAACTGGGAGCAGGGTCGCCGCCGCCCGCACGGCCCTGCCGCCGCGCTCCTGACGCTCGTGGAATCGCTGCCGAAAAGATCGTTGCAGGTGCTGCAACAGTAATTACTAATCGTTGATATTCAGCACATCCAGCTTCCCGGCGAAGCCGAATCGTTTCGGGATTTTGGCAGAATGCGAGTAGAGCCAACAGGGATTAATTCATGAGCGGGTGTCTGTTGTTCAGACATGGGACCAATAAGAACTAGTGATCTACGCGCTGAATACTATGCTCATTACGATGGGTACACTATTTTCCTGAGTAGGCTTGAGACTTTGCTCCGTGCAATAATTGACCATCGGGGAATTGACGCTTTAGGCGTTTTTAGTAGAATTAAAAGCTTCGAATCATTCAAGGCGAAAGTAGAAAGAAAAAATTATGTATATCCATTTCAACAGACTAAAGATCTTTGCGGTGTACGAATAATCTATTATAATAGTCCCGATTTGCCACTCATACTCGAAGCAATACGAGCAAGTGGTCTCGTCATAATTGAGGAAGAGGATAAAAGAAAACAGCATGAAATAAACTCATTCGGATACGGCGCGTATCACGTCAATGTGAAGTTATCTGATGAATGGACCCGTGGAGAGCTTACTATGTTAAAGAATATTGTCGGAGAAATCCAAGTGACATCTATTTCTGAACACTTATGGGCGAATCTATCGCACAAAACCGAATATAAGGAGGGCGCACTTAACGACGATAATAAGCGTCGACTTTACAGACTCGCAAGCGTTCTGGAAATCTTTGACGATTACTCGAAGACTTTAATAAATAGCCTACCGAAGAAACAAGACTCAACGCTAACCGCGCAGGGTTTAAGGCAACTTTTGAATTGTGCATTTCCTGATCGTGATCGAATTGAAGAGCCGGATATCCAATCTCTCCTTCAGAACGTGATTCACTATGTGGATTCCAAAGAGCAGCTTGATAAATATTGGAATCGATGGAAAAATGGCTTCAGACGGATTGAACTAGAAACATTCAAGCTCCAGGGTTTGCCTGACGACCGCTGGAGAGAGGATGGAGCATTGTTAGCTCTTCTCGAACTCGCTGATCTCAAATACTGGAACGATCACCAATACTTTCTACCAGAGGATGAAAGGCGTTTGTTCGAGCGAGAACGCATTAATGATAGAAGAAGGTTGATGTAACTTCTTGAAAACCCCGCCTCATTTCTATTATCCATCCTGTTTTGGTTCGGTGTGATCGGAACCTTAATGCTGCCCGGTTAAAAAGCCGTGGAGGGAGAGGTGCTTCCGGGCAAAGATGAATCCGCCGCGGCGGAGAAAGATGAAAGATGAAGGGGATGGGTGTCGGAGCTGTTCGGAATTTTCAATGTAGCCATTTAGTTGGATGGATTATGTACGCCATTCCAATCACGATCGAACACGGGGTTTTGAAGCTTCCTCCAAATTCGAAGCTCCCGCCGGATGCCCGGAGCGCCATTCTCGTTTTCGGTGACGACATTCACCCGAACGACGATCTCGATACCCTCGAATTCAAGCTTGCCGCTCTGCGCGATAATCATTCCCTCGCATTCTTAGAGCAGGAGCCAGACCTTTATTCGATCAATGACGTGAAACCGGAAAATCGCAATCCCTATTTCGGCGTTCAGTGATCGATTTTGAGCCGGGTGACACGTCCTTGCCCCTTTTCCTTTCTCATCCTTGAAAGGCGCCAAAGTCGATTATCAACTAGTTTGAGATTATCCGAGATCTTGGATCATCGCTTCGGCAAAACGGACGTGCGTTCGCCGGGGCGGATCCCTACGGTTGCGGGATCTCAAAATAATTTTGGATTTCCTTGCATTTGGGTTTTGGATGTAGTATATTGTAAGTGTGATTATAGGCACCAATTTCAGAAAGAATAGCATTGGGATTAGGTTTCTTAATGAACGAGTTCTTTGGGAAAACGAATTATGAATACTTGTTGCAACAAATGGTCGAAATTGGCTCGAATTCGAGGGTCGGAAATGCATTGTCAGGAACTCACAAGAAAGAAAAATGACACCTATTTCTGGGGGAAATAGTCTGAACCGGGATTTATGGGATGAATGGGATTTATGGGATGGGAAAGGTAAAACGATATTTTGGAACAAACCGGCCCCATTTCTGTTATCAGCCAACCGCATTAGCGATAATGCGCCAAAATTAGCGAGCGGAGAGTGAAAACTCCGCGAAAGTTAACAATAAACATACTTGACAATGGCATTTAGCAATCCACGCCCGGCAGTCGGGGCGAATAAGAACAGAAAGCGCGTCGGCCGGGGCGAAGGCTCGGGTCACGGCAAAACATCGACACGCGGGTCGAACGGAGCGGGGTCACGCTCCGGTAATAAATACAGAGCAGGCTTCGAGGGCGGTCAAATGCCGCTTGCACGCCGTCTTCCCAAGTTCGGTTTTCACTCCCCCCATCGCACCGAGTACCAGATCGTCAACGTAGAGACGCTGGAATTGTGCGTAGCCAATGGTCGGTTGCCCAAAGGCGAGACGATCACTCCCGATACGCTTTGGGAGGCAGGGCTTATCAATCGGCAGGGAATGCCGGTTAAGATCCTGGGCGATGGCGAGCTGACGCAGAAGCTGAGCGTTCAGACGCACAAGCTTTCGAAGAGCGCAGTCGAGAAGATCGAAAAAGCGGGCGGAAGCGCTGAACAATTAATGGCTGTGGCAAAATAAATGATTGTAGCCGTGACCTTCAGGTCACGGTTGCGAAGCACAAACCAATGTTGCCACTGACACCGTGACCTGAAGGTCACGGCTACAAGAGTAAAGACCAGAAAAATACAATGAGTCGTTTAACAGATAGTTTCAGAAACATCTTCAAGATCGAAGAGCTGAAAGACAGGATCATTTTTACGATCATCTGCCTGATGGCTGTTCGCCTTGGATCGCATATTACGCTGCCGGGCATCGTATATGCGTCATTAGATAAACAGAGCGCCTCGAGCAATTCGCTGTTCGGATTATATGATCTTTTCGTCGGAGGCGCATTCAAGAATGCCGCTATCTTCGGACTCGGCATTATGCCGTACATTTCGTCGTCGATCATTATTCAGCTTTTGGGCGCGGTCGTACCGTATTTCCAGAAGTTGCAACGAGAAGGTGAAGATGGCCGTAAGAAGATCACGCAAATGACGCGTCTTGGAACGGTGTTGGTTTCGATCGGTCAGGCGTCCGGTATGGCGGTGTATCTTCAGAAGCAGCCGGAACTTGTTGCGGCGGGGATCAGCCCGATCTTTTTTATGATCTCGACGGTCATCTGCCTAACCGCAGGATGTATGCTGATGATGTGGATCGGCGAACAGATCACGGAGCGTGGAATTGGGAATGGAATTTCCCTCATCATCTTTATCGGTATTGTGGCACGGTTCCCGAATGCTATCTTTACGGAAGTAACGATGGTGCAATCCGGCCAACATAATATCATTGTGGAATTAGTGCTTTGGGCCTTCTTCGTCGGTATCGTTGGCTTCGTGGTGCTGATGACACAGGGGATACGAAAGATACCAGTGCAATATGCGAAGCGTGTCATTGGCAGGAAAGTCTATGGTGGCGTTACGCAGCATATTCCGATGCGCATCAATACGGCGGGCGTTATGCCGATCATTTTCGCGCAGTCGATCCTGTTCATTCCGACGACGCTGGCGCAGTTCTTTCCGAACACGGCTTTCGGCGATTTCCTGACGAGCTTTTTCAGCTACCGCTCGATGGGATATTCGATCGTCTTTGCTGTGATGATCGTATTCTTCACCTATTTCTACACGGCCATTGCGTTCAACCCACGCGATGTTGCAGACACGATGAAGAAGCAGGGTGGATTCATTCCCGGTGTTCGTCCAGGTAAACACACTTCAGATTATATCGATAATATCCTGACGCACATCACGCTGCCGGGAGCTATATTCTTGGCGATCGTGGCAATCTTACCGGCATTCGTCAGCTACCTTGGCGTGACGAGCGATTTCGCTCAGTTCTTTGGTGGCACCAGTTTGCTTATCATGGTCGGCGTAGCACTTGATACACTTCAGCAGGTAGAGTCTCATCTCACGATGCGAAATTACGAGGGCTTGATGAAAGCGGGTCGCATCAAGGGACGAACTGGAGTCGCGGGCTATTAAACAGGGATTACCATGTTTAGACATGCTTCCCACCTCATTAAGACTGAGGCTGAGATCGCAAGGATGCGAGCGTCGTCGCATATTGTGGCACAATGCCTGAACTATGTGGAGACGTTAATTCGACCAGGTGTTACACCGTTAGAGTTGAATGTCACAGTCGATAAGTTTATTACAGAGCAGGGTGCTTATCCAGCGTTTAAGGGGTATAGAGTTGGACGTCAGACGTTTCAATATGCAGCGTGTGTTTCAGTGAATAGTGCTGTGGTTCATGGAATTCCGGACCGGGAACCACTGAAGAATGGTGATATTATTTCTATTGACTGCGGTGCAGAGAAAGATGGATGGTTTGGCGATGGCGCTTGGACATTTGCCGTTGGAGAAATTGCACCAGCTACCCAAAAGTTGATGGATGTGACCAGGGAATCTCTCATGCTCGGAGTAGCTCGAGCTAGAGTCGGCGGAAGACTTTTTGACATTTCCGAGGCGATACAGGATTATTGTGAAATGCACGGGTACGGAGTAGTTCGTGAGTTAGTCGGCCATGGGATTGGTAACCATTTACATGAGGACCCGCAAGTCCCCAATTATGTACCCAGTTCTTCTGAAGGATTCGTGAACCTTGAACTCATGGAAGGAATGACGATTGCCATTGAGCCGATGATAAATATGGGAACCGCGAAAGTCAAGACTGCAAAAGATAAATGGACTGTCCTCACCGCCGATGGTAAGCCCAGCGCCCACTTTGAGCATACAATAGTAGTGCGAAAAGGCGGTGGGGAAATACTAACGAAGTAATAATTTAATTGAGGGCGTTGTGTCAGAATCACTAACCCCGCGTTACTACCCTGCTCTCGATGGCCTGCGCGGGATCGCAGCCCTGCTGATTCTCTGGCGACATTTTTTACAGTTGGCACCGGAGCATGGTCGTATCCTCTCCTTGTTGTTTACTTGGACTGGATTTTCCTGGGTGGGGGTCGATCTTTTTTTTGTACTTTCAGGATTTCTCATTACCGGGATCTTGGTGGATGCTAAATTTAAACAGCATTATTTCCGAGCGTTTTATGGCAGGAGAATTCTTCGAATTTTTCCACTTTATTATGCTGTGTTGATTGGAGTTCTTTTGATATTACCTCAGTTTGGCGTACGAACTGGAATTGTACCTTCAGCTGGGATCTATTACTGGACCTACACCAGTAACTTTTATATGGCGGTTACCGGCTGGAACGCCAATTATCTCTCGCATTTATGGACTCTTGCGATCGAAGAGCAGTTCTACCTGATTTGGCCGCTTGTGATCTTCTTTGCAAGGAATATGGAGCGTCTTCGATATGACTTGCTTTGGGCATTCCTTTCTGTGAGCGTACTTCGTTATGTACTACATCTGTTTGGCGTTTCATTTGGTACACTCTATCTTACCACTGAAACCCACTGTGATGCGCTTTTGCTCGGTGGGTATTTAGCTCTGTCATTGCGAAGTAAGAACCCGAAAGCACCAAATGGTCTTCGGCCAAACAAATGGGTTGCGATGGGATTACTGGCGTTGGCGCTTTTCATTTTTAACGAGAGTGATTCTTTCGATGGATTTACGAACCTGCCCATTTTACTCACCCTCTGCAATGTGATCACTCTGCCAGTCTGGTCAATTCTATTCGTCTGGTTGATCTATGCTGCAATTCTTCCCTCATCAGGAAATATATACTTGATTTTTTCTCACAAAGCTCTGCGCTGGTTCGGGAAATATAGTTATGCCCTGTACATTTTGCATGTTCCGATCGCATACATGCTACTTCGCTCAGGGGTTGCATCGACAATATCAGTCCCAATTTGGGGGTCTTTGTTCTTGTTTGTAATGTATTTTGGAACTTGCATTATTGCGGCGTTTCTGAGCTGGCACTTATTTGAGAAACATTTTCTGAAATTGAAACGTTTTTTTTATACTGCTTAGAAATGATCGCGTTATGTTATACTTGACTTGTGAGCAAGTTGGAAAGTCTTAGTAATTCCAGCGATGACTCATTGAGGCATTATTATCCTTAGCTTGGTCTGGTTCGTGCGATATGGAAAATATTTCTTAAATTTCAGAAAGTGCTTTTCCAGAACATGCCATGAGATCACGGCAGCTAGTATTGACAGTGTAAACTGAATAATAATGATGTAGAGGCTATGCGCAAAGCTCCATTCAGGAGGGAGATGTTCAAGAAAACTTGGCGATGGCATATGCGCCCCAACCCACAAGCAAATGGGCGCATGTAATACATACAGCGCATAGCTGTATTTTCCTATAGATCTCAAATACTTTAGACTCATCGACCTCTGTAAGAAGTTCGTCGTAGGACTAATTCCACGCATCACAGCGTAGGCAAGTGGGAGGGAAATAAGTGTGGTGCCAATGCACTGAGCGAATGGCGGCCATGTGAGTGTATTAAATTGAAATTGATCGTTGCGAAGAAAAAAGCAATACACCGCTACAAAAACCGTTACTATCCCCCCAACGCTCCAATCAAGGAGTCTTATTCTTGAAAGCTGTAAGGAAGTGGTAATCTTCTCCAAAACACCTTCACGGAGAGCAATAGAGATCAGAGCGCCAAGTAAAAGTCCGTCCATTCGGCAAAAAGTGAATGTGAAAATAAAATTCGTTGGAAGACCGGCCGCAAGACACGCATAACGAAACAGAGGCATTAGCACAAGTACTAGAATCACTCCCTTTTTTAAGTAACGTTCTCCCGCAAAAAGGACGAAAAGTGGCCATAGAAGGTAAAATTGTTCCTCGATAGCGAGCGTCCAAAGGTGATTAATATTCATATCTGGCCACGGATGAAACGCAACATAGATGTTCGATGTGTATGTCCACTGCCATATTTGAGTGTTAATCAGATTATGTGAGAGTTGAATACCGAAAGCGGGAATCAGATAATAGAGTCCAAACAGGAAAGCATAATAAAGAGGAAAAATACGAAGTAACCTTCGCCCATAAAATGCTCGAAAATAGTTCGGAGATTCTCGAGTTTCAAGAAGGATGTTAGTTATGAGAAATCCAGAGAGAACGAAAAAGAGATCTACACCCACCCAAAGCAAGCTGGTTGCACGGTGCCAAGCTTTATCGAAGGTGTTTATCAAGACGTAGGAAAATGCCGAATGGTGCGCAACAACCATTAGCGCAGCAATACCGCGCAACCCATCGAGAGCCGGATAATGCTTTTCGCGTATTCCACTTGTCATTTTAATATGATGAAAGGGAACGAAGTTGTTGCGGTGTTTTCTGCATCGCTTCGTTTAAATGTGCAGCGATCCATTCACTAAAGAATCGCTGTCCTGTTTCCCCTAAATGAAAATCATCTTGAAAATATTGAGTCTGCATCGAGTCTGGGACGAGATCGAAGCTTCCAAATATTCTCGTAGGTCCGAGGTAACGATTTAATTTTAAGACAAGATCTGAATCGATATCCTTGCAATCATTTCGATAGCCCATCGACCACCTCGCTCGCTTCGGCGGCAGGAGGAGTAGAAACGTAGCGCCAGATGCCTCAACTCTATTTTTTAGCTCTGCAAATTGTTTAAGATATATCTCCGAGAAACCATATGTCGGATACGGATCGAAATATCCACGAGGGGGAGCTGTGTAGTTAAATGGTTTATATTGCAAAATGGCAGATCCATAATCAGAAGGAATTCCAGCGATTGGTTGTGCGGCTTTCGCATGATAAGAAAGTATACCATGAATTACATGGAGAAATGATGGGCCACCAAAGGCTGACAAATTCAAGTGAGTAAGATCTGACGGATGTATGGCCTGATAAAAGTTCTGCCAAAGGGAGAAATGGAGAATAGCAAAATAATCTGAGTTGTAATATACTTCTGACAAGATCCAAGGATCAAGCCCATAAATGACAATCTTGGAATTGTTGAGTACGCGACTTTCGCGATCCCAAAGCGCATCCGATATACTAGTTGAGCGAGCTTCGAATCCGAGATTTATGACAGACCCCTCTGGTAAGTCTAAGTTCTTTTGCACTGCAGATGGACTAATTCCGTACATGACAGTGCTGCTGCCAATAAAAACAATTTGTGGTGGTGATTTCAATCGTTCGACCCAGGAATCGTGACGATTAAAATAATACGTTGCTTCGTATGGCCAGAGAAGCCTTCCAGCAAAATGGACTGTCATCGCCGCACAACCAAAGAGCAAAATTACCTTGGACAGCAGAATGAACAGCGAACGCAAGGTGCTTCGCTTCTCAACTTGATCAAGAATATTGTTATCGTTCAAAATTGAAAATAAATAAATGGCTGTGCATCGCTTTGAGCAAAAAGGATCAGCGCCGTTGCCATGGCATAGTAAATCGACCAACGATAATACCATGGCTTCCCGGCTATCCACAAACGAACTCCTCTTCGGCGCTGGAAAGCGTGGATTACCTCGAGGAACAAAATGCAAAAGAGGGCAATAGCAAGGTCTTCCGTATTGAAAACTGTGCCAAATGTTGAAATGCTGTTCCTTACTCCTTGGAATGAATGTGTTAAAATATACTGGGCGTCATGTAATGATCGTGCTCGAAAGAACACCCAGCCTATAACAACAAGATGAAAAGAAATAAGCATTCTTATCGCACTATAAAGCTTTGGAATCTTATTCAAACCAGCGAGCGAGACCATTCGAGTACGAGAGGATTTGGTGAGGTTTGAAAGTATGATGTAACTGCCGTGCAGCGCGCCCCATATCACAAAGGTCCAATTGGCGCCGTGCCATATTCCGCTGACGAGAAAGACGAAAAACAAATTGAAATACCAACGTGGAACCGAAACCCTGTTCCCACCTAATGGAATGTAAAGGTAATCCCGGAACCAGGTCGATAGCGAAATGTGCCATCGTCTCCAAAACTCTTCAATGGATTTTGCAAAATACGGTGCATTGAAATTTTGCATAAGCCGAAATCCCATGACCTGAGCAGCACCGATGGCAATGTCTGAATATCCCGAAAAATCACAATAAATCTGAAATGCAAAAAGATAGGAAGCGATAAGTAACTGGATTCCATGATAATGAAATGGATTATTATAGATCGGATTCACCATGGCCGCTATCCGATCGGCGATGACTATTTTCTTAAAAAGTCCCCAGAACATCAATTTTAATCCAGCCGTAATTCGCTGATACTCGAAATAGTGGTGTTCGCGGAATTGATGGATAAGATTCTGAGGACGCTCGATCGGTCCTGCTACAAGCTGAGGATAAAACATCACATATAGCGCATAGATACCGAAGTGCCGTTCGGCTTTTTGTTTGCCACGATATACTTCGATCGTATAACTCATCGCTTGAAATGTGTGGAACGATAGGCCGATCGGCAAGAGAAGTCCAAGGTTATGGACCGGATAGTTCAGTGCAAATCGCGCAGCAAGTGCTGCCAGATTTGCATTGATGAAATTGAAATATTTGAAAAGTCCGAGAACGCCCACGTTGGCAATAATACTTATGATCAGCATCCATTTCCGTCTTCCTCCATGCGAACGTTCGATCTGTATTCCGGCAATAAAATCAACAATGATCGTAAATGCGAGAATGAAAATGTAGCTCGGAACGAAAGCCATGTAGAACACACAACTCGCGGAAAGCAGCAAGATCCATCGGAATCTGTGAGGGATGAGGAAATAAAGCGCCGTTACAACGGGAAAAAAGATCGCGAATTCCGTGGAGTTGAACAGCATTCGGTGGTTCGGGGCAATTTAGATTACCCTACAACTTTCATATCTGTTCTTGGATTCCAGGAGTTGATTAGACCCAAACGATGTTTTGAAGGGTTGCCATAAACGGGACTTTCACTTTTTTATGATCTCTACACAGCCAATTTCATTTCGTGACAAATCGCTTGAATCCATCTGGGATAAGGTCCGCTTTGGTAAGCGGCTTACTAAAGAGGATGGGCTAATGCTATTCGCATCGGATGATCTCATCGGAGTTGGTCGTATGGCCAATGAAGTCGCGCGCGCGAAGTCGGGGGATTCTGTTTACTTTGTCCTTAACCGCAAACTCGAACCTACAAACATTTGCGTCCTGTCCTGTAAGTTCTGTGATTTCGCGGTCAAGCCTGATTCATCTGAAGCCTATGAGATGACCCTATCCGAGATGCTTTCAAAACTTCGTCCCGATCTCCATGAGGTTCATATTACAGGAGGTTTACATCCAAAATGGCCCTGGGAGTTTTACATAAATATGGTTCGGACGATCAAACAAGAATTTCCGAATGTCGATGTTAAGGCGTTTACCGCTGTGGAGATCGATTACTTTTCGAAGAAATTCAAGAAATCTCATGAGCAAGTTTTGAGAGAACTTCAGGAAGCAGGTCTTCGCACTATGCCCGGCGGCGGAGCAGAGGTCTTTTCCGAGCGAGTTCGCAAAGAGCTATTCAAACAGAAGATCGGAGCAAAAACATGGTTTGATGTACACCGCACCGCACATGGTTTGGGGATTCAATCAAATGTGACAATGCTCTACGGTCACATTGAGACAATCGAGGAGCGCATTGAGCACATGCTGCGAGTTCGCGAATGCCAGGACGAGACCAATGGCTTTCTTTCCTTCATTCCTTTGGCATTTCAGCCTGGTAATACAGGCATCAAAACCCGTAATGATTTTACAAGCGCGATTGACGATCTAAAGACCATTGCCGTTTCGCGATTAATGCTTGATAATGTTCCCCATGTCAAAGCATATTGGGTGATGCTGACAGCAGAAGTTGCAACTATTGCACTCAATTTCGGTGCTGACGATATGGATGGCACGGTCGGGGAAGAACGTATCGCGCATGATGCCGGTGCGATCAGTCCGATGGAATTGGCGAAAGGCAAGCTTATTTCGATCATCCATGACGCAGGCAAGCTTCCAGTTGAGCGGGATATCTGGTACAATCCTATCACGATCTGTCCGAAAGAGGAATGGTCGGTTGTTAGCAAAATGCCGTATTTGAATTCTGTACCATTTTATAATGCTTTCCCTCACTATTCGAATATAGTAAAGCTTGCTCCCCTTGCACCACGAGCATTTGGTAAACTGGCAGAGCAAGGGAGCATTGCTGCTGGGCCAATGTCCCTCCGTGATTATATGACGCTAAGCGATGAATTTGAACGACTCGACTACGGTGTCGCCGTGAAGGGTAAAGCGAATTCCGTTCTGCTTTTCAGCAAATTCGAGTGGGCGAAACTTTCGGGAAAGAGAATCGGAATTACTGCCGAAACTTCGACCAGCATCGAGTTACTTCGATTACTTTTGGATAAGCGTTTTGGAGTAGCAGATTACTCGATTCAAAGGATTGATAAACTGGATCGATATGATGAATTCGATGCCATTCTTCTGATCGGTGATGAAGCCTTACGCCGCGCATACGGTGACGGACTTCAAGGATTCGATCATACGTTCGATCTTGCTGAAGAGTGGTGTTCATGGAAGGAAATGCCATTTGTATTTGCGGTGTGGGCGATCCGTAAGGGTACGCCAGAGGCATCTCGACTTGAAATTATTGAATCGCTTGAAACATCATTGACTAATTCAGCCGATCATTTTGGTGAATTTGGCAGGGAGCACGGCGCAAAGCTGGGAATGAGTGAGGCGGAAGTTTCTGACTATCTTTCACAATTTCGTTACCGTTTCTCGATCGATGAACATGCTGCGATGGCGGAGTTCGAGATGGAATATGCAAGCTTGATACACGACTCGCATATTGCGCGATCTGGCTTGTCCGAGAAAACTGGAATCCAGGAAACATATAATAGGATTGGTGTCTCAGTTGATAATTGACGCCAATTATAACGTTTACTCTGATGCACGAGGGGGAGACCCAGACCGCACCAGTGCAACGCTCCGCAATTACCACAAAATATTATGGAGCAAACCATTGTATAATGGCAAACTTTTGGAGTTGAGCGACACCCCAAAGAGCGCTTATTTATCTCATAATTCGGAAATCGGGCAATTCACCTTTGGTAGTGATGCTATTACCCATTCCTATAAACATCAAAAAGCCAAAGAGTGGATCACGAGCCAGATTCCTGACGAGGTAGACGAGTTATTTAATACCGGCTCGACTATCGGAGCTTACATCATTTTCCCGAATAACAGGATTGCTGGAAAAATGACAATCAACCAAGCTCGTGGCGTCAATCCATTGATTGATGATCGCTTCGACCTGACTTTAGAGTGCATCCGTCTTTTTTATTTAGGACAAACAAGCCCACTGTTTGATACTTTAGTCCGTTATAAGACCTTCTTCGAGTTGTTTGATAATTTTATGGGCTATGTTCGTTTCTTTTTACTGGATGATTTAATTGGCGACAACCAAAGCGTTAGATTCTATTTACCTTTTGATCATTTCAAAACACGGCCAAAATTTTCCAGCACCGATGAATATCTACTCTACAAAAAAGGAGTAATGAGTTTTATTCGGAAAAGGAATGAACGCATTAGAGATTATGTCAGCGGTCTAAAAGTTGGACAACCATTGTTACGTGTTGATTAGGTAGAATTTTGTCTGATGATTATTAGTTTGACAAGCGAATGATGAATAATGAAGAAATTAGACTTAAAATAAATAACGGACAGCGCCTCTCACGAGAAGAGGGTCTCTGGCTCCTCCAGAATGCCTCCCTTCTCGATCTTGCGGAACTGGCCGAGACGCTGCGGTTTCGTTTCAATCCAGAACGTCGCGTAACTTTTGTCATTGATTCAAATCCGAATTACACAAACATCTGCAACATTGATTGCATTTTCTGTGCGTTCTATCGGCACGACGGGGAGAAGGATGCTTACACATACACGGTCGATGAGATGATCCAGCGTTTTAAAGCAGCAGCGAATAGAGGTGTTCGGACCGTTCTGTTGCAAGGCGGAGTAAATCCAGCGATTCCGTTCGAGTATTATACGGAGATGGTTCGTCGCACTCGTGCGGAGGTTCCAGAAATTCATCCTCACTTTTTTTCGACAAGTGAGATCATAGGAATGAGCAATGTTTCTGGTCTCTCAATTCCTCAGGTATTATCTGACTTGAAAGTGGCCGGATTAAATTCCATCCCAGGCGGAGGCGCAGAGATTTTAAGTGATAGAGTAAAGAAGAAAATTTCAAATAAGAAGGGCACAAGTGCGGATTGGCTGAATGTGATGCGAGAAGCTCACAAGCTTGGCTACAAAACTACTGCCACGATGATGTATGGGCATCTGGAAAAAGATGAAGACATCATCGAGCATTTATCAGTCATTCGCGACTTACAGGATGAATATCATGGTTTCACCGCTTATATTCCCTGGAGCTTCAAGCCGGGAAATACTCCGCTCGAAAAGATCATTCCGACGTACGCTACCGGTACCCGATATTTGCAAATGATTGCGATTGCCAGAATATTCCTTGACAATTTCCCACATATTCAAGCTAGCTGGTTCTCGGAGGGAAAGAAGATCGGTCAGATCGCGCTAAGTTTTGGTGCCGATGATTTCGGTGGTGTGCTTGAAGAGGAGAATGTACATGCTTCTGCCAATTTTGTCCACACTACTTCTGTTAAAGAAACGGTCGATCTCATTCGGAGTGCCGGCTATACACCAGCGGAGCGAACTACTCTCTATGACATTATCGCTGAATATGCCCCCGGTGAATATCCTTCGGCTGTCCTCGATACCGCAAGGCTGGATGTACATATTGGCGCCAGTGAAATTCTGACATCTCTCCCGATACTCCAGAATTAGCATCCGGCAGAACCGCCCAATTTAGTTGGATTTGGCCACTTTTCGTGATTTCGCTTGACTTCCGACGTGAAATTCACGATATTAGCAGAATATTATTCCCTACGATATGAGAACACTCAGGCTTTTCACATTACTTTTCCTTCTTTCTGTCTCAGCTTCATTTGCTGGTTCCGCTAAACATCCGATTGAGCGAGGGATTAATATGAAAAATTTCAAGGGGAAGATCTGGCTCACCGAACTTCCTAGTGATAAGATCGAGATTCGAATCCGGACCTGGCGAACAACGCGCGATACCGTTAATGGTCACGAAATATTTCCGATCCTTGTCAATGGGGAGAAGCAGAATTTCTTTTTCGGGCATTTTGGCTCATCGGAACTTCCGATGCTGATCTTTGCAGTGAGCGATGCAGCGAATCCCAAAGATTCGCGAGCCGTAGCATACCAAGTTTCACCACGCGGTTCCCTTATTGGACAGATCGTCGTTGTGGATGAGGCGACGGAACATGGCCATACCGATAATGTTCGAAGTGGCCGTTATTCGCTTGCCGCGATCGATTCCAAACTGGGTTCCATTTATTCAATTGCTGCTCAGGAAGCGCACTTCGAGGGATTTTTTGTTACCTACGAGAAACTCAGAGTTCGCCAGTGGGATCCCGCGATCAATGCGTTTATCGAGACCGATCAAGGTTTCCTGCGTGATCGATCTGGTAAGCTTATGCAAAGCACTCGCTTCGATTCCTGGAGCGACGCCCAACGTTCCCAGGTCTTTGCTGCAAATCTTGAACCCCAAAAGCCCTGGATGCAGGAGAAGAAACCGGTAGCTAAGATCATGCCTGCCAGTGCGCAGAGGTAAAGGATCAGTAAAGATCAATGGACCTAACTTCAGGCGTTATCCCTGCGTCTGCACCTAATCGATACAAATATTCCAATGCCTTTTTGCCGCGCTCGCCCATGTCGATCGTGACATCATTCACATACATCTTGACGAATCTGGCTCCAGTTTCGGCATCAATGCCCCGTCCCCATTGCAGGGCGTATTCAACAGAGGCTTTCTCGTTATCGTAAGCAGCCTTGATCGAATCCCGCAACGCTTGCGATACGGTTCTTGCCATGTCCTCGCCCAGATCTTTTCGGACGCAATCGAGGCCAAGCGGGAGTGGCAACCCACCCGTTCTTTCTTCCCAAATCGTGCCGAAATCAGCCAGCTTGTTGAGGCCATAATCTTGCCAGGTGATCTGGCCCTCGTGAATCAGTAAACCAGCATCAACTTCGTCTGCTAAGACAGCATCAATGATCTTATCGAACGGCATTTCAACCGAAGTGATATGCCCGAACCACGATCGAAGCAATAAATTTGCCGTGGTAAGTTTTCCGGGCTGAGCGATCACCGCTTTCAGATTAGCTTCAAGTTCTGCCATCGTCTTATACTTTTTCGAGACGATGATCGGCCCATAGCCTTCGCCCATCGAGGCGCCGGTTTTCATGATCCAATATTTATCGGCAACATAAGGATAGGCATGGGCGCTGATGGCTGTTACCGGAAGCTCGCCCGTCATGGCTCGAACGTTCAGCGATTGAATATCATCGAGCACATGGTCGATCTCATATCCGGGAATGGTAACTTTCTGTGATGCGAAGCCATAGAACATAAAGGCATCGTCAGGGTCAGGGGAGTGGCCGATTTTTAGAGGTTTCAAATTATTAGTAATTATTTTACGATTTTGAATGATTCTTCAATTTCATTTCAATTCTACTTATCATTTCTGGATCACCTGGGTCTCCACGTGCTCCAAATCCAAAGCCCACATCATGTCCAATCTTGTTTAGTTCAACATCCTGACCAGTTGGATCTTTTCTGTGACGTATAGCATAAATGACGCGTAGGGTAATTAGGGCGCAAAGAAGAACAAAGCATAGTGTAAAGATGATGCTCGGAGTGTCCATGCGTAGTTTGATAATTCATTTTGCCATCGCCGAATCCGGAAACATAACGATCTTCCCGGCTTTCTTCGGCGATTCGGTCATCAGTTCGAACGCTTCCGCGAAATGAGAAAGTGGCATTTTGTGAGTAACAACTGGACGCACATCCAACCGCTTGCTTGCCAGCAAATTCGAAACAGTGAACCACGTATCGAACATCAGCCGGCCATTGATGCCATAAAAACGTCCGCCATTAAAGATGATGTCGTTGAGTGGAGTTGCTACGAGATTTTCCTTAAAAATTCCGAAGAAGCAATAGCGTCCACCGTTGCGGAGCATTTTCACCCCATCCTGCATCGCGCTGGCAACGCCGGACATTTCTAAGACCACATCGGCGCCGACTCCGTTGGTTTCCTGCTTCACGATCTCGATGGCATTCTCTTTCGCGACATTGATGATCCGATCCACGCCCATTTGCTTGCCGATATTCAACCGGAATGGCTCGATACCAGTCATAAAAATTTGCGTTGCGCCTGAGGCACGGGCAACACCAGCGGAAAATAATCCGACAGGGCCATCACCCAAGATCACAACGCTCTTGCCATGTACTGGTTCGATGAGCGTCGCATGGACTGCATTCCCAAGCGGTTCTTGAATGCTCATATATTCCGGCGGAACCGATGGATCGTTCTTCCAAACTACGATCTCGGGAACTGCGAGATATTCCGCAAACGCGCCGTTGGTATCGACCCCTAAAATTTTGAGATTCTGGCAGATATGCATTTGTCCTGTAAGGCATTGCTTGCAGTGCATGCAGGGGATATGCGTTTCGACGGAAACAGCATCGCCTTCTTCGACGCGGGTCACCATGCTGCCTTTTTTCACGACGATACCAGTCGTTTCATGGCCGACGGTGTAGGGAACGTTCTTCACCCTCGATTGCGCCCAGGGATCCCATTCGTAAATATGGACGTCGGTCCCACAAAGGCTGGAGGCCTGAATTTTTATCAGTACCTCGTTCGGCTTGATTTCAGGTATCGGGATTTCCTGGAGTTCTGCGCCTCGGATTCTTCCAGTCTTGCGCAGGGCGATCATCGTATTGGCCATGAATTTAATTACGAATTACGAATTTCAAATTACGAATTTGGGGAAGGAAGGCGGTAAACACCAATGATGCACATGAAATTCGTTGTTTCGCCATTCAAAATCATAAATTTGATCAACATTGAAAATACCTTAATTCGTAATTCGTAATTTGAAATTCGTAATTTTTCCAAGCCATGAAATAATATCCTCTACCGTCTCAGGTAGCACGCCATGTCCCATAGGATACATCCTCGCCGTAACATCCGCACCTTGCCGTGTCAGCAGTTTCTCTGCTTCTCCTAAGGCTTGCATGGGGATCAATTCATCGAATTCACCATGGCTGATAAAGAAGGGAAATCCATCGAATCGCTTAGCAGAAATAGCCTCCAGAATATCGCGTGGAATATACCCGGACATATTGATCGAAGCGATCGGCGTAATCCCATAATTCTTCAGGTCATAGACGATGAGCAGAGAATAGATCACCGCTGCACCCTGACTAAACCCCATCAGGACTACGCGATTTGCATCGCCGCCTTCCTGCTCGATGATCCTCGGTAATGCTGCGACCAGCATTTCTTCGCTTTCGTGGCGCGTAAGATCATCCGGGATAATACCCCGTTCAGTTTGAATAAGATCGTACCAAGCATGGCCGCCATTTGGCCGATCGATAGGTCCTTGCAGACTAATGATCAGAAACTCTCCTCCAATTTGCTCTGCGATAGGAAGAAGATCGTATTCATCCGTCCCATACCCATGAAGCACGACGAGAACGGGAGGTCGTTCCCCCTCCTTAGGAAGGAGTGAGTTAGGGGGTGGTTGCCGGGTTACATAAATCATATTCCAAATCTGCCTATCAGAAAACGTTTTCGAGTGTTTGTTCTTTTCGAATTCATAATCGCTATCGATTCCGGGCCAATATCTTCATTCTGTCTTTCAGCAAAGGTGCCTTTTACTCTCAATTGAATTGTCATTTAATGAACTTCCTGTTACTTTATTTCAATTGTTCATGAATTTATGCATCCCTTTTTCATACTTCATAATTCATCCTTCATCATTTGCCCAAGGTGCCCATCAAAGCACGAGCAATATACGGCGAAAAATCGGAGGGTGCAAGAAATCTGAAATGTATCGCCCGGTTAACACCAATAGATACTTGTTGCTTCCTTAAAAAATTGGGTATTGAGAATTACCCTTGAACGCATGAACAATTCATCGAAGCAAACCGTATAGATTATAACTTAATCTTCAAAGTTATGGTCAATTACTCTCGTAATATGGTCAATTACTCTCGTAAATGGTTGTGGATAGCGCTGCTGTTTCTCTCGATTATGGCAGAGCGTGCGAATGGGCAATGGCGGGCTACGGCGAACGCTGCATTAGCATCATATCACAGCGGCACTGGCGGGGCAAGCTGCTTTGTGAATGGCATTCTCTGGATGGGAACCGTGTCGCTGTGGTCTTCGTCGGATACAGGCAGAACCTGGGTCAGCAGTTCGAATGCTCCGGTTGCGAAATATTATGATATTACTTTCATCGATCCCTTGGACGGTGCCATCGCAACGGATGGGGGATTGTATATTACAAGAAACGGTGGGCAGACCTGGGCACTGAAATCAAGCTTATCGTTTTCAAAAGTGTCGTTCCTCGGGTCGCCCGAATTGCTGGGTGCGGTGGGGGACGGCTTTTATCTGAGCCAGAATGGAGGTGCATCATGGCAATGTACCCTGAGCTACCCCGGCTCGGCATTCAGTTTTGCAGTCGCGCCCGATAAGACACTCTATCTGCTATCCGGGGATTGGGGAACTCAAATTGGATCGGTCAAGGTCTCGACGGACCTCGGCTTGTCGTGGGTCGATCGAAAAACTCCTGTTGACGTCGATGCCTGGACGCTTGCCGTCGATTCTTGCGATTCGAAAAGACTTTATTTGGCGGATGAGCAATATTGGGCATGGATGGATAGTAAAGATGGCGATGGATTCTCGAAAATAATGATGAGCACCGATGGAGGCGTTTCCTGGCAGATCCAGCAGTCAATTCCCGTTCCATTTTTTTCCGGAACACTTTCAAATTTCTCGAAAGCGATCTATGCCGGTACCATTGCTGGTACATCGCAGGGGGTGTACCGTTCGACCGACCAGGGCGCGAACTGGAAAAGCATCGGAGGGCCATCCGTCCTTCAGGACTCTCGAGATATTGTTGCCATTGACGATAATGTCGTATTTGCGATCGATTCGAATGGTACCGTCTGGGTTACATTAAATAGTGGTGGCGATTCTATCCGATCCTCTGGCACGTTATCTACCACACCGAACTCCCTTTTTGACCGGGACACAGTTTACTGCGACAGCCTTACCCGAACAGTCCAGTTTAACGTGATCGGATGCGCTCAGGCGCATGCCATGGGGTGGTCGATCGTAGGTGAAGATTCATCAAGCTTCAAGGGAAGCAATTTTTCTAAGAATTCGATCTCTGTAACACTGTATGCTAACTCCGCGGGCGGTAAGCACGCGCAGCTATTAGTGTATGTCGATAATGGGGAGGTCGATACCGTAACGCTTTCCGGGCAAGTTATCATTGAACAGAATACTCTAAGCCTTTCATCTGCCTCATTATTTTCGACGGACACGATCTCGTGCGGTACTATTACTCGAACCATCGTATTTACTCGAACAGGTTGTAACTCGCCATTAATATCAAGCCATTCCTTTGTCGGGCAGGACTCCGCCTCCTACGGAGTGAGTTATTCTACGTACAATTCGATGGGCGTAAATTTCTTTGGAGCACGCCTTGGAGATCAGCATGCGAATTTATTGCTTGCGCTTAGTGATGGTTCCGTCGATACCGTAAGTCTTTCAGGATATGTAAGCCTGTTTCATAGTCCGCTTGCTTTTTCTATCCCGAATGTTCATACCGACACGCTCGGCGCTACGGTTGAAGTTCCCATTAGGATCAACGGACTCGAACGTACGGAGAATATCGATCTTGTGCTGCATTACGACGGGACGGTGGTTTATCTCGGATCGTTCTCGCCATCCGGGGTGCAGTTGGATATGGAAGGCGAGCAGTGGGCGGGACGGTCGGAGCTTGCGATAAATGGTGCCATGCCGGACTCGGTATTGGGATACGCAAAATTCACGGTCTTTAACGATTCAGATGAAGCCGCACATGCCTCATTCGATTCGGTCAATGTCCTGACACAAATTGCGCCATGCGAGTATTCTATGCCCGCACCGGTAACCAGCACGATCACAACCGTTGCAGGTTGTGCAATTCCGATGCTTTCACAACTTATTCATTTCGGGGTTGATCCACTATTCAGAGTTGTGCCAAATCCATCGAATGGCACGATCTGGATCACCTCTGGCTCCGATCTGGGTGCCGCAACGATCCAGGTGTTTGATATGCTTGGGGAAGTGCGCAGCGAGCGGTCGGCCACCGTACAAAAAGATCAGCCACTTCTGCAAACGCTTCCGGATGCCGATGGAGTCTATACTATTTTGGTGAAGACTTCGGCTGGCATGAGTTCTCTCCGCGTGGTGGAAAAACACTGAGCAACCTCTCATGCAAAGATACGCTGCAAGCGCCTGATGGTCACGATGAAAATTGAATGAATATTTGTGGGAAGATTTGGGTTGCAACTACATGCGTTTTTGCTCCCCAAAACTGTTGTTGTTCGCCTTGTTGCTCCTCTCGGTTGCAGCGGACGGCGTGCGGGGGCAATGGAGGATTGTGGCACCGAATGTGGTTGCACCACATACTGCTAAGGTCGGTCAAGGTCCGGGTGGGGTTCTTACTTTTAAGAACGGAATTTTATGGGCAGGCTTCACTAATCTTTCATTCAGTGCTGATTCAGGAAAAACGTGGACCTCAACTAATCTACCAAACACACAGATAACAGCCCTTTCATTTCTAAATGAGAATGATGGAGTAGTCTCCTCAAACATTCCACAACACCTTTTTACTAGTACTACAACGGACGGTGGAAAAACTTGGAGCACTCCCATAAATCAGGGCTTTAATCAACTTGTCTATGCAGCACCTTCAAAGGTTTACGGTGTGAACTTCCGAAACTGTTATGAGTCGGGAGATAAAGGGATCTCATGGGAGGTTATGGATTCAATTCCAGGCACTGACCTCGGAGTCGCAGATGACGGGCATGCCGTAATATTATCAAGTGTTGTTGCATACTTGGATGCTTCTTGTGCTATCATTGGAGATAACTCTGGCGTGAAGTTCAAAACAATGCCAGGATTTGTTGATTATGATAGCTATTCAATTGGAATCGATTCGTGTAATGACTCGACGCTATATGTTGTATCGGAAAATGTTTATGGTGACGTCAATACCCCTTACGCGAAAATATTCAGAAGCACCAATCAAGGGGAGTCATGGCAATCTACATTTTCTCATCCACTAGATTATCTTTCGAGCTCGTTTTCGACTGCAGCACACGCTCTATATGCAGCAACGAGATCTGACGGCATCATCCGTTCGATCGATAGAGGACTCACATGGGAGAATATTGGTGGCCCAGGGAACGTTGCTGACAGTAGATCGATATGTGCTATCAATGACAATGTGATCTTCGCTCTCGACTCTAATGGGAACGTATGGGCAACCTTCAATAGCGGTGGTTTCCCGATTTCGTTAGTTACTTCGAATCCAGTATCACTGCTTAACTTTGGAACAATTCAATGCGATAGCGCAACTGCACCGGTTCAATTTAATACGACTGCTTGCCCATTGCCACATGTTACTGGTTGGGCTATAACTGGTGCCGACTCGTCGAGCTTTAATGCAAGTAATCTTTCAAACGATTCAATTTCTGTTACTCTTTATTCGAAGACCAATGGAAATAAACAAGGTCAATTACTCTTGTATATTGACAATGGCTATATAGATACGATAGCTCTTTCCGGCAACGTCATTAATGAACCTAATAATCTCACCCTTTCGGCCGCCTCGCTGTTTTCTTCCGATACAATTTCATGCGATAGTCTTATGCAGACTGCTTCATTTATCAGAAGTGGATGTTCTCCGCCGTCAGTTAGGAGCTACGTGATTGTGGGCCAAGATTCATTAGCATTCAGAGTGATCAATCTATTTCCCGATTCTATAACGCTAACATTTTCTGGCGATAAGATTGGCAAAGAGCAAGCTGACTTGATTATCGCTCTTGATAACGGCTCGAACGATACCATTCAACTCACCGGATACGTCAACTTATTTCATAGCCCACTTGCTTTTTCTATCCCCAATGTCCAAACCGACACCCTCGGCGCAACCGTCTCGATTCCCATCACGCTGAACGGACTCGAACGTGCGGAAAATGTCGATCTCATTTTGCACTACGATGGTACGGTGGATTATCTCGGCTCGTTCTCGCCATCGGGTGTGCTGTTGGATGTTCCCGGCCAGCAATGGCCGGGACGGTCGGAGCTTTCCATCACGGGTGCTACATCCGGCGCAGCATTAGGCTACGCTAAGTTTAATGTGTTTAACGATTCCAGTGAAGCAGCTCACGCTACGTTCGATTCCGTAACCGTGCTGACACAAGTTTCATCGTGCCAGTATTCCATGCCTGAGCCAGCAACAAGTACCATCACCACGCTTTCGGGTTGTGCTGTTCCGATACTCTCTCAGCTAATTCATTTCGGCGTTGATCCTGTATTCAGCGTAATGCCTAATCCCGCGAATGGGAATGTCTGGGTTTCCTCATCCGAAGACATTGGTGCAGCCACTATCGAAGTATATGATATGCTCGGGGTAAAACGAAGTGAGGGTTCAGCCGCTTTTCAAAAAGACACACCTGTTGAGCAAACGCTTCCGGATGCGGATGGTGTCTATGCCATTTTGGTGAAAACTACCTCTGGGATTTGTTCGTTGAGGGTGGTGCGGCGGCATTAAGGTGCTTGTGCAAAAAAGACCCCCAAAATGTGTGTTTGATCCACTCGGCATTCGCTCTGCTCGTTGGAAGTTATGCTCATTTGCTCTCGTAAACGGATGTGGTTTGCGCTTCTGGCGCTCTTGGTTGCAACCGAGGGTGCGTGGGGGCAATGGCGCATTTTGGCTCCGGTCGTCGTACCTCGGTACTCCTGGGGAGCTATGGAGTATAAAGATGGAATAATTTGGGCCGGTGGCTCTGACCTGATCTACAGCCCGGACACCGGAAAAAATTGGTACACCACCAACTTTACCGCAGGGAATATTCCTTACGGAGGGATCCTTGATATCTCCTTCCTTGATCGAAATACCGGGGTAGTGTCAACAACGTGGAATGGAACCTTCATTACGCACGATCGTGGGCAAACATGGAGTAGCATTTCCGGCAGAGGGTTCTATCGCATCTCGTTCGCGCGTCATTCAAATGTGTTGTATGCCGTTGACGATGGCGGGGCCTTTCTGATCTCTTCCGACGAGGGTGCAACCTGGAAACAGTCGAATTTTGGGACTGCCTCCGCCGCGATCACCTTTGCGGAGGCGATAGACGGAACTATTTACGTCAATGCATCTCCCGGCAACGCACCAGGTGTCGGCAGTGCGTATCTCGATGTAAGCCATGATACCGGCGCAACATGGTTCTCGCAACCACCGGCCTTCGATGCCGATTCTTACTCCATCGATGTCGATTCCTGCGATGCATCCCGCGCCTACGTTTCCAACGAGGATTTTCACTGGTCTGGGGATGGATATTCCAAGATTTACATGACGCCGGACGCTGGGCAAACCTGGACGATTACCTTTGCTCATCAGATCCCGTATTTAGTTGGCTCTATTTCGAATTCTGGCCAAGCGCTTTATGTCGGAACGTTAAACGACGGTATCCTCCGCTCGGTCGATAAAGGTAACTCGTGGATAAATATTGGCGGCTCTGGTTGTTCTGCCGATTGCCGGCAGTTCGCTGCGATCAACGATAATATCATTTTTGCCTTAGACTCCGCGGGCAACATTTGGTCCACATTCAATAGCGGAGGAGATTCTCTTAATATTCCTCCATTGCCTTCTTCGTTTTCGGTTTCGCCCGCTGCACTATTCACTTCCGATACAGCCTCCTGCAATAGCATCACTCGATCGGTGCAATTCCAAAAAGGCAATTGTGATCCACCTTCTGTCTCTGGATGGTCTGTTATTGGCGCGGATGCCTCCAGCTATGCTGTCAGCGATCTCAGGAAGGATTCCATCTCAGTGACGCTTCTTTCCTCTCGGCAGGGTCAGCAACGCGCCCAGTTGGTGTTCTCTCTGGACAATGGAACGAGTGACACCGTATCGCTTGCCGGATATGTTAACCTTTTGCCCAGTGTTCTCAGCGTCATTCCTGACACTGCATTCCGGACTGACACCATTGCATGCGATAGCCTTGCACGCACGGTTGTGTTTAAAAGATCGGGGTGTACGCCACCCTCCGTTTCTTCCTATGCAATCGTGGGGCCGGATGCATTAAACTTCCGTGCAAGTCAGCTCACGAAGGATTCGATAGAAATAACACTCTATGGTGTTCAGCAAGGGAATCAAATCGCGCAACTCCTTCTCTATTTGGATAACGATGCCATTGACACCGTTTATCTTGCGGGATTTGTGAACTCATCGTTGTTCCAGCTTAGCCTCTCGACGCAAGATGCCCAAACCGATACGCTTGGGGGAACGGTCGCAATCCCACTGACCATTCATGGTCTCGATCGGCAGGAAAATGTTCAGATGTTGCTCAGTTATGATGGTTCCGTGAACTATGTTGGATCATTTTCGCCTTCGGGCACGAAATTGGATGTTCCGGGCGAACAATCTACGGGACGGTCGGTGCTTTCCATAATCGGCGCATTACCAAACACGGTGACAGGGTATGCCTACTTCGATGTGTTTAACGATTCCAACGCTGCTTCCCACGCCACCTTCGATTCCGTTATAGTTTTGACTTCTACTTCTGCGTGCGAGTATTCCTCGCCGCTGCCAGTCACAAGTTCAATGACCACGCTTTCCGGGTGTTCGGTCCCCATCATCTCCAACGCTATTCATTTAGGAGATCTCCCGGAGTTCAGTATTACGCCAAATCCGACAAATGGGAATGTTTGGCTATCTTCCTCACAGGATGTTGGTGATGCTACGATCGAGATCTACGACATGCTTGGTGTTCGGCAAAGCGCTATTTCTACCCAGATCGATAAAAAAAATCCGAAAGAGTTGTTACTTCCTGCGAGAAGTGGGGTTTATACCGTCATGGTAACCTCTATCAACGGAACACGTTCGCTTCGCGTCGTGCTGGACCACTAACGTGCTAAACGGCATGAGGATATTCAGTTTAAGCAGATCTGCTATCGCTATATGCGCGCTTGTAATCACTACGCACTCTGTTCGCGCGCAGTGGAGGGAGGTTTCCCGGAATTTAGTTCTTCCCGAGCAACAACACATCGGCGCCATCCGTTTTCACGGTGGAGTGGCATGGGCCGGTACGTATTCGCTTTATTCGTCGAATGACTCTGGCATCACCTGGAAGCAATCAGTTTCGTTTACTGCTAACTCAGGCATTACGGACATTGCCATCTATGATTCGCTGCATGTACTTGTTGGTACGATTGATGATGGGCTATTCTTAACGGTAAATGCCGGTCAGACTTGGCAAAATTTTCAACCAGGTGGTAACGGTTTTAATCAGCCAACCTACGATCAGGTAGCCTTTAATGGGTCTTCCTCTGTGCTTCATGCTTTAGAATCTGACGCGAGCATTCTTTACACGAGCTATGACGGAGGTGCGACGTGGAATGGTGTTTACACTACAAACACCGCATCGATCGGTGCGCTGTGCTTTGCGATAGCCTCTGACAGAACGATCTATGTCTTTTCTATCAATGAATCATCAAGATTCGGTGGTGGAATTCAAGGTTGGATCGATGCTTCTACTGATCTTGGCCAAACCTGGAACGCTCTCAATGGCGACCGAACCGTTCTCAATGATCACGGCGATTCCTATAACCTCACTGTGGATTCTTGCAACGATCAACGGCTCTATCTGATCAATGAAAATGTAGGTGCACAATCGGGTGGAAATGAAGGACGAATTGACTTGACTACCAATGCTGGTTCGATGTGGCAGACTGTTAGTTCTCAGCCGCTTGACTATTACAACGGCTCTTTGGCAAGTACCCCTAACGTGCTATATGCTGGAACCGTTAACGGTAGTGGGGCAGGAGTAGATCGTTCCACGGATTCTGGCCTGACATGGAAGAACATTGGCGGGCCAAATGAAGTGTACGACACACGAAGCATTGCGGCGATCAATGATAATATCGTGCTTGTGCTCGATGAAAATGGAAGTGTATGGCGAACCCTGAACAGCGGAGGATTTCCTCTCCAGTTCCCATCTGGGTTTTCTGCCTCACCGGCAGCATTGTTCGCCGGTGATACAGTGTCTTGCGATAGCCTGACACGCTCCGTCGTTTTCACAACGAGAGGATGTTCGCCCTTGTCTGTGACGGCGGCTAACATCACGGGTACGGATGCTGCGAATTATCGTGTTGTTAGCCTTACGAAAGATTCTGTTTTAGTTACCATGCAGGGGCTGACGCTTGGGAGCCAACAAGCGGAGTTAGTGCTCCAGCTTAGTAATGGATCGAGCGATACGGTAGCACTCACAGGATTTGTCAACACTACATCCAGAACACTCACGCTATTAACGCAGGACGTACACACGGATACCCTCGGTGGGACGGTTGCCGTTCCGATCACACTGGATGGGCTCATCAGTCCGGAGAGCGTCAACTTTGTCATGAATTACGATGCTACGCTAGATTATCTTGGCTCGTTCTCCCCTTCGGGAGTGAAGTTGGATATTCCGGGTGAGCAATGGCCCGGTCGCTCCATGCTTCAGGTTTTGAAAGCTGCGCCTGATTCACTGCTGGGCTACGCGATGTTCAATGTGTTTAACGATTCAGCTGCCGCCGCTCACGCCACGTTTGATTCTTTAGTGGTTCTGAATGCTCCCGTATGCGAGTATTCCGCACCCACCCCCGTCACAAGTACCATCACGACGCTATCCGGGTGTGGGATAACAATTCTTTCAGATCTATTGCATTTAGGGCAAGCGCCGCTATTTCGGATATGGCCCAATCCGGCGTCGGGAAATGTTTGGGTCTCTTCTTCAACCGATATTAGCAACGGGACCTTAGAGATCTACGATATGCTCGGTGCGAAGCGGAGCGAGGTCGTTGCCGGTTTGCAAAAGGATATTCCTATGGAACTCACACTTCCGGATGCCGATGGGGTATATCAGGTCATTCTCAGAACTGCTCAAGGAATGGGTTCACTGCGAGTTATTCGTCATAATTGATCGGTTTGGACTTGGCTACACATTTATTAACTCTGGGCACTTTTGCCTCTCTTTTTGGTTTGTATTTAATTCATAAATTCCAAAGAGTTTACGCGACGAAACATGTCAGAATTGGTATGGATCGCCATTAATTTCATTCAAAAGACATGACCACTACGCGCCGTTCCGTCATTATTTTTGCCGTCCTTTTTGCATCCGCAACCGTCCACGCCCAGTGGCTTACAAAGGCGGATGAAAGTTCATCATACAAATCTGAAAACCATTCTGATCCTCAGCTCGCACCCGGTGACCGTGATGCTGGTGTCGGCGATGCGTTCAAGTGGTATTGGCACCAGAGAACCTTCGGGTTAGGATACATACCGCAGGGTGCGCTCCAAAAGGCAGAACAACAACGGGATGCTATGCGCGAGGGCATGACCATTCAATCCACACAACCTCAATGGACGCTCATTGGCCCGAACAACATTGGAGGCCGTGTAAACACGATTGCGATCAATCCTTACAATCCGAATTCGGTTTATGTCGGTGCTGCCAATGGTGGTGTATGGAAAACAACGAATGGAGGTGCACACTGGACGCCACTGACCGACCAATTGCAATCACTTTCTATGGGTGCGCTCGGGATCGATCCAAATGATACGAATATCGTTTTTGCAGGGACCGGTGAGCTTTCCCCAGCAGTTGATGCTTACGGCGGATATGGCCTTTTGCGCTCAACCAATGGCGGTGCGACCTGGTCCGATGTTGGTCCGAGCAGCGTCGGTGCTTACACGCGGGTGATCGTCAATCCAAATCATTCCAATATTGTCTATGCTGCTGCTGGCCGATCGGGGGGAGGAGTGCTTCGATCAAGCGATGGCGGAAATTCATGGACGTGGCTTGCAGGTGGCCTTCCTCAAAACCAATCCGTCTCAGATCTTGCACTTTCTATGAATGGCGATACTGCCGTTCTCTACGCCGGTGTTGCTGGAAATGGCGTTTATCTATCAACCGATGGTGGTGATACCTGGGCGCTGACGCCGACACTCCCATTCCCAGAAGGCACGAGTATGGTTCGAATCGCGCTGGATGTCGATCCAGCCAACTGGCAAAATGTTGTTGTTCTGGATGTGAATTCCGGGACATCGGATGATCTGGGCGGTATCGAGTCATCTACCGATGGCGGCAATACTTGGACTGAAATAGATCAGGAATGGCAAGGCAATCCGCTCTTCTCGGTCGGAACACCACCACAGGGTTGGTATGATGTTTATATAAAGGTCGATCCGACCAACTTCAATCACATGCTTGTGGGCGGCCTTTCCGTATGGCAGACGCTCGATGGTGGGCAAACCTGGACGGATGTTGCACAATCGTATAAAGGCGGCATTCATCCCGATCAGCATGCGGCCGCGTTCGCGCCGTCTGATCCAAATTTCGTCTTTTTAGGCAACGATGGTGGTGTCTTTTCTTCGAAAGATGGAGGTTCGACCATCACACAGCAAACATTTCTTTTACCGATCACCCAATTCTATGGCATAGGTATCGACCAAACGCAAGGTAATGTAACGTACGGTGGAACCCAGGATAACGGCACGCTCTCCGGTTCTTCTGCCAACACCGATTGGGGTAATATCTTAGGTGGCGATGGGACTATGACGCAAGTCGATCCGAAGACTACGTCAATCGTGTATTGTGAAACCCCTCAAAGCTTCCCTACGGTGTATCCCAACGGTTCAAATAATACCGGACTAAATGCAAATATTGATTCGACCGTTTGGATCGATCCGTTTGCAGCCGATGCTACGAATGATATTATCTATTGGGGGTGTCAGCGGCTGGCCTATTCAAAGAATCAAGGTCAGTCATGGACCAACTGCACAAAAGTGTTTGGCTCTGCTTCTGCCGGAACCACCATTTCAGCGATCGATGCGTTTGGAGATGGCAAGACTGTTCTTGTTGGTACCGGTGGTGGGAATGTTTATATCACAGCCAATAATGGCGTTACCTTTACAGATGTATCTGCTGGCTTACCGGCTCGTGCGGTTACATGGGTCAAGTTTAGCCCATCATCCAAAACTACATTCTATGTAACGCTCTCTGGTTTTGGGGCCGGTCATATATTTAAGACCACTAATAATGGTTCAAATTGGACAGACATCAGTTCGAGGTTGCCAGACATATCTGTTAATACCATTGTGATGGATCCACAGAATACTTCGGTGCTTTATGTTGGCACGGATGTCGGGGTATTTTTCTCGCCAAATGATGGTGCAGAATGGATGCCATACGGCACCGGATTGCCCAATACCGGTATTGACTTCATGGAAGTGCATGTCAATAATCGAGTCATTCGTGCCGGTACACATGGGCGATCGATCTGGCAAGTTCCACTTCAGGATGATGCTACTGGGATTGTGTTACCCGCACAACGATCTGTTTGGACGCTTGGGGATACCGCAAGCATCCAATGGCACGGCTTTGCTCCAACGGTTTCGCTTGATCTCAGTCTTGATGGTGGCACTTCCTGGCAGAATATTGCAACAGGCGTTTCGGATACGATCTATCCAATTTCAGACGTTAACTATCCTGCAAGCGAGAATTCGCTCGTTCGTGTGAACGACGGTGCAGATACCGTCATCTCCCCATTGTTCTCGATCGCGCAGCAAAAGGCCGGAAATCAGATCGGGACCGTTGCCGATCTGCGGTTCTATGCTTACGATATTGCCTATGACAAAGATGACAATGTTCTTTGGGCTACCGACTTTGATCCCTCAGAAGATTATATTTTCAAGCTCGATCCGGATGCCGGCACCATCCTCGATTCGGTGAAGATCCCTGTTTCGAATCCATCGAATCGCCAGGGATTTACGGGAATCAAGTATGATCCAGTGTCGCAACATTTATTTTTGCAGGAGGTGTATGTAGCAGGACAGTCATGGACGTCTAATCTTTACGAGGTTGATACCACCGGTCAGATCGTAAGGAGTGCTCCTTCACCGGCAACGTACGGAACTGGTATATTTCTTCAGGGCGATACATTGCTTGTCGTGGATCGCCAGCAGGAAGTTATCAGCAGAGCATTAAATGAAACCTGGGACTTCACCGTACTTAACCCTCTCAGCGATCTTCAACTCACTCGGAACGCGACTTATGGCCCGCGTGGCTTAACATACGATCCGAAACTTGGTGAATATTTGCTGGCTTACACTGATTTTCAGGGCACGAGCCTGAATGGGAGCTATCTGCTCTTTCTCGATCCGGAGAGCGGTGCGGAACTAAATTCATTCACCATCGCGGTTGGTGGGGAATTAACCAATGTTCGTGGCATGGAGTATGATCCTCGTGGTGCAGGAAATACGGCATGGATGACCGTATTGAATACTGGCGGCTCGGCCCAGATCATCAAAATTGCGCTAACCGATGGACCTGCTGCAGCTCCCTCTGCAACAATGACGCTTCAGCCTTCTGTTATTGCATTCGGAAATGTTGATACTGGAAAGACGAAGACGATCCAGGTGGAAATTCACAATACAGGAGCGGCGCCAGCCAGCATTACGGCCATTAACATCATTCCCGCTGGAACAGCATTTACCTTGGGTAACATATCGCTTCCTGTCACCCTTAAGCCTGGTGACTCTTTGCCAGTAACTGTGACGTTTGCTCCGCACTCGATGGATGCACAGGATGCTTCTCTATCGGTGACCTACGGCTCGGATAATCAACAAGCTGAATTCCCGATCTCTGGATTTGCGACTGTGAACGGTGCGGGTGTTAGTACGAGCCTGACTACAAATACCTGGGGCATAGAGCTTTCACCGAATCCTGCTCGTGATTTTGTGGATGTAACACTCGATGCTGCTTCTGCCGATGTTGCGGAGATCCATATATTCGATGTGACCGGCCGTGAAGTTAGGAATGTACCGCTAGGAATGATTTCCAACGGTGAGCATGAAACGCAACTGACGACAACGGGGCTTCCAAACGGAGTTTACTTCCTGCGCGTCATGAGTTCGGCCGGAGCAGTAGCCGCAGCACGGCTCGCCATCGAACGGTAATGTTCGAAAATAATTGCGCATATTGAAACTAGCGCGATACTCCTAAGAGTTACAAACAAGCGAGGCATTACGCATGATCCGCGTCACCTGTGATGCGTAAATGCGTGCCTCGCTTGTTTCATGTTTATAGTAGTACATGCTTTCTTAAAGCTTCACCATCGAAGACGCATATTATTCATTACGAGTGATTCCTCAGGGTAAATCTAAAGCAACGGTACTCATAACAGGCTGCCATGGATTCGTGGGGCAGCATGTGGTGCGTATGTTCGTTGAGGAATCGAATTACGAACTCGTGCTGACCGCAAGGGAACCGAATTCTTTGTTTGCCGATCTCTCGAAAGAAAAACGCATTCGGGGTTACCGTCCAATGGATGTCACACAGCGCGTTTCTGTAAAAGAGGTCATTATGGCAGAAAAGCCGGACGTGATCGTTAATTGTGCGGTGTTTGTCAGAGTGGATGAAGCCGAAACACAGCGAGAAACGGCCTGGCATACGAACGTTTCGGCTGTGGAACATTTGTCGGAGATGGCTCGAAAAGTCGAATGCCCGCATCGTACATATCTCCTCCGATCTTGTATTCGATGGCGTGCGCGCCCCTTACACCGAGACGGATACACCACATCCGATCAATTATTATGGACGTACCAAGTTAGCAAGCGAGAACGTTTTAAGGACTTCGGGCATCGAACATACCATTTTTCGAACGTGCGTAGTCTATGGCGCGGCGGAACATGCCAAGGCGAACTATGCTCTTTCCGTCCTTACAGCACTTGAAGATGGGCAACCGGTTCATGCTGCGACCGATCTGCTCTCCGCTCCAACATTGGTTGATGATCTCGCACTTGCGATCGTTCGAGCAACGGAACGAAAACGCCTCGGTTTATACCATGTCGGAGGGCCAGAGATGATCACACGGTTTGAATTTGCGAATCGTGTTGCGGAAGTCTTTGGGCTGGATGCCGGTCTTATCCTGCCAACCACAATGGCAGAACTCAAATCAAGCGGAATTTGGCGGGCAGAGCGACCCTCTCGAACGGGGCTTGTTTCGCTCAAGGCGCAAACCGATCTGGGACTTCGGCTTTCGAATGTCGATGACGGGCTTCGCGTTATGGAACGTGGCATGGAAGAATTGCTCGGCAAAAGCGATCTATATTTGTACGAATAAAATCTCACCAAAATTTTGCCGCATTCGTCGCGGTGCAAAAAATAATGTTAGATATAAAACTCATACGCGATAATCCGGATCTTGTTCGTGCTGCGACCCGTGCGAAGCATTCGGAAGATGTGGTCGATCACGTACTCGAACTCGATCGGGAACGCCGTGCGATCATCGGAGAGGTGGAATTACTCAAAAGCAAGCGTAATACTGTTTCTGAAGAGATCGCAAAACTAAAGCGCGCTAAGGAACCTGCGGATAACCTCATCGCAGAAATGAAATCTGTCAGCGATGAAATTGCTTCCCTGGATACATTGCAGCGGGAGAAAGACCTTACGCTTGGGCTGATGATGGATTCCATCCCAAATATTACGCACAACACTGTTCCTTCAGGACATGACGCGACTGCTAATGTAGAAGTGAAGCGCTGGGCTCCTGCCAATGCCGATCGACCATACGAGAAACGGGATGGGTTGGATCATCTTGCGCTTGCTGAGAAACATCAACTCTTCGATTTCAAACGTGGCGCAAAAATTACCGCAGCCGGATTTCCTGTCTATATGGGCAAGGGCGCCCAGCTCGAACGGGCGTTCGTCAACTTCATGCTGGATCTTCACACGCGTTCTCATGGATACACGGAAGTGCTCCCGCCATTCTTTGTGAATGCGCAATCGCTTCGAGGAACCGGACAATTCCCGAAATTTGCCGATCAGGTCTATCACATGCCGGAGGATGCGCTCTACGCTATTCCCACAGCTGAGGTTCCGGTGACCAATTTGTATGCCGACGAAGTATTATTGCCAGAGAACCTGCCGCTTCTTCATTGCGCTTTTAGTGCATGCTTCCGGCGTGAAGCCGGTTCGTATGGGAAGGATACCCGCGGCTTTTTGCGTGTGCATGAGTTCAATAAGGTTGAACTGGTAAAGTTTACAACGCCAGAATCCTCTTATGATGAGCACGAAAAGCTGACGGCTGACGCTGAACGTATTCTTGAATTGCTCGGTATTCCATACCGCCGATTACTTCTTTGTAGTGGTGACACCAGTTTTTCGAGTGCCAAAACCTACGATCTCGAAGTGTGGGCTCCCGTGGAAGGGAAGTGGCTCGAAGCATCGAGCTGTTCGAACTTCGAGGATTTCCAGGCACGGCGGGCGAACATCCGGTTCCGCAGGGATGCAAAATCGAAGCCCGAGTTCGTGCACACCATTAATGGTTCCGGACTTGCAACGTCCCGCCTGATTGTTGCATTCTTAGAAACGTTTCAGGATAAAGATGGAACAATACGCATCCCAGATGTTTTGCATCCTTATCTGCCTTTTACAGAAATATCATGAACGACGTATTAGATCAACAAGCATTTAGATATTCAAACGACGCGGAAGCGTCACTTCTTTGTGAAGAAGTCACATTGTCGGACCTTGCCAAGGAATTTGGCACTCCGCTTTATGTGTATTCCAAGCGTCAGATCATTGAAAACTTTCATGCGTTCGATGAAACACTCAAGTCGTCTGGCAAGGAACATTATGTCAGCTATGCACTAAAGGCGAACTCGAATATCGAGCTTTTGAAAATATTAGCGGCTGAAGGTTCAGGCGCCGATGTGGTAAGTGCCGGTGAACTCCTTGTATCGCTCGCTGCAGGATTCACTCCCGAGAAGATTACCTTCGATGGGACAGGGAAGACCGATGCAGAGATCGAGCTTGCACTGAAGGCTAACATTCACGCCTTTAATGTTGAGAGCATGGAAGAGCTTTCAGTGATCAATACTATTGCAGAAAAGTTCAGGATCAGAGCGAAAGTATCCATTCGAGTCAATCCCGATGTCGATGCAAAAAGTCATCCTTATATCTCTACAGGATTGAAGGAGAACAAATTCGGGATCGACATGGAGAACGCCCGCGAGGCATTTATCTATGCCTCAAAGCAACCCGCACTTGAAGTCGTAGGTATTCACGTTCATATTGGTTCACAGATTACTTCTTTGGATCCGTTCATCAAAGCGGCACGCTCGACGGTGAAATTTGTAAACTCGCTTCGTGTAAAATCCGGAATAGTTCTTGAACATCTAAATTTTGGGGGTGGTCAGGGGATACATTACCGAAATGTAGTACGTCATCCGCTGTTACCAAAGGATGAATTGGGGGAAGAAGGGGAGTATGTGCCATCGCTTAGTGAATTCGTTGGCGCTGTGCTGCCCATCCTCGATCAGACCGGCCTTAAAATCATTTTTGAACCAGGTCGGGCCATTGTTGCTAATGCGTGCGCACTGCTTGCCACTGTGCTTTATACGAAAGCAAATAGTAAGAAGAAATTCGTAATAACAGATACTGGCATGACGGAGCTTATTCGCCCATGCCTGTATGAAGCGTACCATCAAGTTGCACCGCTGGAACTTGTAGCTGGTGCGACGCAAAAGGTTGATGTGGTTGGCCCGATCTGTGAGACAAGCGATTTTCTTGCACAATCGCGTGAAATGCCTGCGCTTAAACGAGGCGATTCGATTGCTGTGCTATGCGCAGGGGCATACGGTTACACCCTTGCATCGAATTACAATCTTCGCCCACGCGCTGCTGAAGTTCTGGTCGATGGAGCGGAGTATCGACTTATCCGTGAGCGGGAGCGTGTTGAAGATGTAGCGGGCGTTAGCAATTTAGTGCTCACGGAATCCCATTGAAAACAACTCCATATTTTCGGGACAAGGTTTTGAAAGAGAGACCTTATCTGAAAATGGAATGGGTTGAACTAGCACTATCTCAGCCGACACAAATAGAAAGCCAGCCGAACGGTCGTATCCGAAGATGGGTTTACGTGGAAGAGTGGCGCAAATATCTGAGAGTCGTTACACTCGAAGATGGTGAGACGGTTCACAATGCGTTCTTCGACAGAGGGTACGCAAGGAGAATAAAATGAAGTTTGACTACTACGCTGATACAGATTCACTCTATATCGATCTTTCGAATCGTCCCAGTACGGAATCCGAAGAGGTCGCTCCGGGAATCGTTCTTGATTTTGACGATCAGGGTCACGTGGTTGGGATCGATATTGAAGATGCGAGTAAGATCGTCGATCTTTCTCGATTGGAATCCTCGGCCCTACCATTATCGAAGATGGCAGTGGCTGCATAGATTATCGTGAGTTGAAACTCGCTCTGCTTATTGAGTATGATGGAACCGCATTTGCTGGATGGCAAACGCAAGGTGACCACCCTTTAGGGCGATCTGTTCAGGGTGAGATCGAGAAAGCGTTTCTTCAAGTATTTGCAAGAACAATTACGGTGCATGGTGCTGGACGTACTGATGCCGGAGTTCACGCGCGGGGGATGGTGGCACATTTGGAATTTCCCGACGATATTGCTATGGGCGTTCCAAAACTCATCATGGCATTGAATGCGACCACACCAAAAGATATTGCCATTCTCGATATTCGTCCCGTTGCTGAGGATTTCCATGCACGACACTCAGCAGTCGCAAGGCAATATCAATACTCAATTAAGCGCGAACGAACAGCGATGGACCGCAATTTCGTCTGGGCTATTCGCCGCGATGTAGATATTGCAAAACTCGAACAATGTGCCGCGCTGCTCATCGGCGAACATGATTTTACCAGCTTCAGTAAGCGAACGTCCGATGTGAAGCATTACCGTTGTATTGTTGAAGAAGCGAAATGGGAATCGGATGGGAAGTATCTATATTTCACCATTCGAGCCAACCGTTTTGTGCGGGGCATGGTGCGCGCGCTGGTTGGTGCAATGGTGCAAGTGGGGCAATCGGCTCTCACGCTTGAAGAATTCGAGAAACTCTTACATTCGCCACAAGAACTCTGGCGCGCGAAATATATTGCACCAGCACATGGGTTAGTGTTGGAAGGAATTGAATATCCGGAGCGATTTGATTTGTGGAAAATAGGAGATCGATAATTGAGTTGAACTGATGCCGAGCGTCCTTCTAATTCTTTTGCTATACTTTAGTAGTGGATTCTTAAAGGATCCGAAATTAATCATCCATAAACACGATCGGATCCTCGAACTGTTTTCGAACGACACCCATATCCACGCCTATCGTATTGCGCTCGGAACGAATGCAATAGATACAAAACAAAAAGCGGGAGATCGCTGCACGCCAGAAGGTAAGTATTATGTCTGCGAGAAGAACGACCACAGCCATTTCTATCTCTCGTTAGGACTGAGTTATCCAAATGCCGACGATGCCGAGCGCGGGTTGCGCGAGCATCTTATTTCGAAATTCCAACACGACCAGATATTGAATGCTACGCAACGCCACCAAAAGCCGCCATGGAATACCCCTCTCGGCGGTGAAATTATGATTCATGGCGGAGGCACCGGAAGAGCTTGGACCTGGGGCTGCATTGCGCTCGATAATTCTGATATAAAGGCTCTTTTCGACGAGCTTCCCATAGGCACCCCGGTAGAAATTGTCCACTAAGGACAGCTTTTTCGTATATTTGTGGTTGTTGATTCACTGTAATTTTCTTGAGTTTGTAATTAGGAGGAATAAATGGTTCAGAATTTAAGACTGAAAGTAGCGAGTATGAGTTTCTGGATGATGATCTTGAACGCTCTTCTCAACCAACCGGCTTGCGCACAATATGTGATTTCGCCCCAATCGAGCGCAGGAATGCCATACCCAGCACCTGCTGCTGCCCCGGCTCCTGCGGCAACACCCGCGTTTAGTATCGGTAATTTCGGTTTTAATGCGGCGGCTGTTGGAGCCAATTATTCGTTCGGTTCGAACTATAGCCAATATGGTTTTAACGGCGGCATCCTGAGCAGTCCTTGCCCCGGAGGATCGCAGTTCGAGTTTGACGCTGGCTTTCATCCTTACTCTCATAGCTATAGCTACTCGTACGCCGGTCAGACTTCCAGTTATTCCTTGAATGGAAGCATTCTGGATCTCAACGCCATTTATTTTTGGAACCAATGCAATTGGCGTTTTGGGCCTACAGCAGGCTACCATACGGACACCTGGAGCTATTCCGACTATACGGCGACAGGCTATAATTCCCATGCGTTCAATTTTGGAGGATATGGGCAATTGCTTCCACAGAATAACTTCACAGGGTCTGGAAAGCTCGGCTATGCGTTCACCGAAAATGATGACTATTCTGAAAATGGATTTTATGCCGGGTTCGACATCGGGTATTACTTTTGTCCCGAATTCGATCTCTGCGGCGGTTTCGACTATACCGATTATGATGCATCGAAGGTCTATTCCTTCCGTGGCGAGTATCAATTATCGCAAACTACTCCGTTCACTGTTTCTGCGGGTTATAGTTTATCCGCATATCCCAACAGCTCCACGACCGGCAGTTTTTCGCTGGGACTGAAATACAATTGGAACATACCCACCTCAACCACGCTGGAAGATCGTAACAGCACCGGGCTGCTTACGAATTATCAATTCAAGTTTTAATGGATTTAATCATTTCTTTACCCACGCTATTATGCTTGTCGTATCGAACGCATGTAAGAGAGAGGTTGTCAATCGCGCCATGATCTAGTGGATGAAGAGTACTAAAAACGTCGGTAAACACGGCTCGTGATTGATCGTAAAATCACCATTCCACCGAACGCCTGACTTTTTTCAAACTCGCGATTTTTAAATCGTATATTTGCATATCCGATCACAAGCGGTGCTCCTTTTCTGTGAGTCATCGTTTTGTTTGCTCCTTCCGGCCGCATCCAGCGGTTTCTCTCTGAGGAAGGAAAGTGGTTGCACCGGTTCGAGTGCAAGGCGATCTTCAAGCAACTGTCCCACTACATTATTGCCATGTAGGAGATCGTGATCATCATAAGATATCTTCTCCCACGTGGATCATTTGCCACTAATGAAAATCGGGAATGAAATGTGAAAATCGAACATATAGATCAGCCATCGGGTGAGGGTGCTATTTCAACCCTCGTCTCGTCAATAGCTATTACAAGCTCTATTCATCCTTCATCATCGCTAAAAAAGCATAGAAGCCGCAGGAAACGCCATCTTGCATGGGAACAGGCCGAGCTTGCAAGCGGCGGGTTCTATGCCCACAATTTGGATGAGATCGCACATCGCTATCCCACGCTTACTCCAATGGAGCTTCGCGTGTGCGCCTTAGTTAAGTCAATGTTGCCAAGCTGGAAGATCGCCGAACTACTTGGAATTTGTGAGGATACCGTAGAAAATCACCGAGAAAATGCTCGCCGGAAAATGTGTGTGCATGGGGAAACACTTCTCCATCATCTTTCACGGCTGTAATGAAATTGTTACGGTCAAAAATCGTGGGGTTTTTGTGGGGTGGTTTTCGAAGGTCTCATTGTAAATTTGCAACAATCGTCTTGACGTTTGAGCATAGCTCGCGTGGGCGTAAGTTTAGTTTGTATAATCTGATAATATGGAGATCTCAACAATGAACGAAAGCAATAGCGGATGCTGCTGCGGATGTCAGTATTCAACGCCGCCCTGGTGGGTTACAATGGGATTTATTCCACCGTATGGATATCAAGGACCTTCCGGCGGCGGGACGCCTATGCGTACCGCAACGGGAACGCCTTCGGTTCCCAGCACCCCAACTTCCACGGGCACGCCCGCACAATCGCAGCCACAGCAGCCAAGCCAGTCTTCGAGCAATCCACTCAGCTCGATCATCAACGATGTTGCAGGACCGCTCGGCAGCATTCTGGGCTCACTGTTTTGAAATAAGTATTCACCATAAACTCGGACATGCTTATGCAAGAAAATAAAAAATTCCTCGCAATGCTTGAAGTCGTCGTACCAACGAGCACGCCGCTGACGGTCACTGCAGAGATTAACATCCTCGAAATCCTCGGTATCGTCGCGACGCCGGAGATGCTGACTGCAATGCAGATCACGCTCTCGGTGGTACCGAACGGAACTCCGGCCACGCTCTACGGATTGGTGGCGCTGCTTGGGAACATTATCAAGAGCCATCCGAAGGTCACGAAAGCGCATTTAGAAGCGCTTTCGAAAGTGATCAAAAACCTAAGCGCCACCCCCGATGGACCGCTCACATTTGGAACATTCCTGCCCATCTGCAATTCGCTGATGTCGGCTATTGGAACACCGGTGCATGAAACAGGGAAGTGAGCACCTATTAAGTTAAGCCGTCTTCCATCCTGAGAACTGCGATGGAAGACGGCTTCTTATTTACATTCGATTTTATTGATTCAGCTTTAATACGAGTAAAAGCTGTGGAGGTGCTGTTGTGTGGTTTTAATAATGACACCATCGAACAAGGTCATCGGCGTTCATCATATCGAGCTTAACGTAAGCGATCTCGATACATCTTATCATTTTTATTCTCTTCTTTCTTCTTTTTTCGAAGCAAGCACGATTAAGCGCGAAGAAAAGAGTTTTTGCTGGCGATTAGGGGGATTCTATATTTATTTCAACCGAGGTTAACCCTCGGTTCATAGAAGCTTCGTATCATCGAAAGCAGGTAGGACTCGATCACATTGCAATTGCTCTTTCGAGTAAAGAGGACGTGCTTGCACTTCGGGATTTCTTAATTCGTGAAGGAATTACGATTCTTTACGAAGCTGATTATTATGGGCCGAAGTATTTTGTAATCTATTTTGAAGATCCGGACCGAATTAAGTTGGAATTTGGAGTCGATGAAAAATGAATACATCCATTCGAACAAAATAGAAGTTCACGGACGTTTATGATTCGTCATTTTTTCTATGTCTATGAAAAACAATCTTCGTTTCCACTTATTGATTGCAGCTTTGATCACACTTGGTTTGAATGGCTGCAAATCATCATCAACGAGTCCTTCTTCTACTTCGACTTCATCAGGTTCTGGGCCGACGACCGGAAGTTCGTTTACATACGTAGTTCGGCAATACGATATCAGCGGCTTTGACGTGACATCTAGCGACACCGTAACGGCGACGGTTACGGGAACGCAATCCTCGTTTGAAGGCCAACAAAACGTGGTGCAATTTTCTAATGGCGATAATTATGTGTATTCATCGAACGGGGATGTGAGCGTTTATCTCAATGAGAACACAGCCCTATGGCGGCGGCCCAGAGTGGGTGCGATTCCCATTCAGCGGTGATGCGGGTGCGCATGTATCTTTTTATTCTGGCGCATCCTCAAGCGATGTAATGCAAACCCACTTTGTCGGTCCTGGTCCAACGCTGAATGCGGGCAGCGTAAATTTATCTACCGAATGGGCACAAGCCATTGACACCACTACCGTCAAAGGATCTAACGGTGGGTCGTCATCGTTCACACAATATACCGATTATTATTATGCGCCGCAGATCAAATTAATGACGGAGATAGATGTCGGGTGGTACACTAATATGGTTACGGGTGCGGAGACGGGCAAAAAAACATGGACGCTGATCGGGTTTACAATAAAATAAACACTTCTATTCATTACGGCCCGCAAGCGGCGTGGGTCTTCCCAAACAGAATAAGTCCCAAGATGAGTACGGCTAAAGTCAGGATGGATATAGCGATCGGCCTTAGGGTTCCCTCGATCGGCGTATTGGCAACATTCTGAAAAAATTCGATTATTCGACGAACGATTTCGAGCAGACGTTCACGCCAAGCCATCGGCTTTATTTCATCTCCAAGGTTATCAAGACTAAACGGAATGAGGCTTAATGTTTCCATGATCGCGTTCCTTTCTACATAATCGAACGGTGCTACAAAAGAAATAATTACAAAATTTCAGTAATTTTGGAACGCACCAAGAAGCTCTTAGGTTAAACGCCACACAATTTGAACGTCATCCCCGAGCGTACCAATAGGTACCGAGAAGGTTTTTGCCGAGGGGCTCTCACATAGGGTAAGGATGAATGATGAGGTATGAATTATGAAATTCGCCTTTCATTCCGCTCCATGCCATGATCCAAGGCTTACTCCCTAAACGGAGTAAGAATTCCAAGAAAATCATTCAATTTGTCGCTCAGAGCGGAACTTCGAGCGATAAAAGGCGCGTTATGTGCCTCCCGCCCATGAACGGCGGATTTCACGATAATTTAACGATAGGATAGCACAGGTGTGACATTGATTTTTCTCAATGTGAGAAAAACAAGGTTTTCGGTTCGAGTCCGATACTGTTCACAGGCTTGCTTAGGCGGGCCAAAAGTTCAATGACAACTGAGCGGTGACATTCGATGAATGGCTTAGTAAGCGATCAAAACGGGTCACGGGCGGAGACGCCTCGTGCCACGCGCCAACGACGTTCAAAGAGTGCACATAGAAAGATCAAAATGCGAAAAAATGGGTAATCGTGTAATTATTTTACACGAATACACACAAGTATCGAGCTAAGGTTTAGACGTTGAAGCATGAGCGATCATGCGGAAACGTCTGAAATAATGCAGTTGGCTGATAGCGTCGCAAGACGTTGTCAGGATGTACGGAGCCATCCGTACATGTCGATGAACGATGTGAATCGTTCTCGATCATCAAACACTGTAGTGATGCACCAATAGTAACAAGTTCTGATGTGAATCAGAGCAACCTGCTAACTGTATCATAGGTTTAATGATGAAGTTACCAAGAGCGCATGGTGGATGCCTTGGCACTAGAAGGCGATGAAGGACGTGGTTACCTGCGATAAGCCGGGAGTAGGCGGAAGCTGCCTGTGATCCCCGGATCTCCGAATGGGACAACCCACACAGAGTAATGTCTGTGTACGTTATGGTGAATACATAGCCATATCGAGCTAACCCTCTGAACTGAAACATCTAAGTAGGAGGAGGAATATAAAACAATCGTGATTCCCTGAGTAGTGGCGAGCGAAACGGGAACAGCCCAAACCATAAGGTTTAACCTTGTGGGGTTATAGGGCCTTCGTATAGGAGTTACAAATCATTAATATAGCGGAAGTCACTGGAACGTGACACCATAGAGGGCGATCGTCCCGTACGCGAAATATTAATGACTCCTGGAGGTACCCTGAGTACGACGGAATAAGTGAAAGTCTGTCGGAAGTTGCGAGAACCATCTCGTAAGGCTAAATACTCTCTAGTGACCGATAGTGAACAAGTACTGTGAAGGAAAGGCGAAAAGAACCCTTAAGAAGGGAGTGAAATAGATCCTGAAACCGCGCGCTTACAAACGGTGGGAGCAAGCCCAATCTTCGGATTGGAGGAGTGACCGCGTGCCTTTTGTTTAATGAGCCTACGAGTTACTGATCTCATGCAAGGATAAGGTTCTCAGAACCGAATCCGTAGCGAAAGCGAGTCTGAATAGGGCGAACATAGTATGGGGTCGTAGACGCGAAACCTTGTGATCTATGGATGGTCAGGTTGAAGGTTGGGTAAAACCAACTGGAGGACCGAACGGGTGTGGGTTGAAAACTACTCCGATGAACTGTCCATAGGGGCGAAAGACTAATCAAACTGGGAGATAGCTCGTACTCCCCGAAATAGCTTTAGGGCTAGCGTCGCATAAGAGTCTTCCGGAGGTAGAGCACTGATTGGGCTAGGGCCGTCACAACGGTACCAACCCCAGACAAACTCCGAATACCGGTAAGATGTTTTGCGGCAGTCAGGCTATGAGTGATAAGATCCATGGCCGAGAGGGAAACAACCCAGATCGTCAGCTAAGGCCCCCAAGTCATAGTTAACAGAGAAAGGATGTCAAGTTGCATAGACAGCTAGGATGTTGGCTTAGAAGCAGCCATTCATTTAAAGAGTGCGTAATAGCTCACTAGTCAAGCGACTCGGCGTCGATAATAATCGGGACTAAACTATGCGCCGAAGCTACGGCATCATCCGCAAGGATGTTGGGTAGGGGAGCATTCCGTTCTGCGTTGAAGGTGATGGCGTGAGCCTTGCTGGAGCGTGCGGAAGAGAAGATGTAGGCATAAGTAACGATAACTAGGGTGAGAATCCCTGGCACCGTAAACCTAAGGGTTCCTGAGCTACGTTCATCGTCTCAGGGTTAGCCGGATCCTAAGCCGAGGCCGAAAGGCGTAGGTGATGGACAATCGGTCAATATTCCGATGCTTGTTTGCATGAGTTTGATGTCAAGGAGGGACCCAGAAGTGAAATCCCCGCGCACGATTGGATGTGCGTTGAAGGTCGTAGGTGTTGAGAGAGGTAGGCAAATCCGCCTCTTGAGCCGAACGCCGACAGTACGGTGAGATTCGTCGATCCGAGTGGGATATAATCAGGCTGGCGAGAAAATCTTCGTGACTATTATGCAAGCAATCCGTACCGTAAACCGACACAGGTGGGTGGGTAGAATATACTAAGGTGCTCGAGTGAGCCGTCGTTAAGGAACTCGGCAAATTGACCCTGTAACTTCGGGATAAAGGGTGCCAGTAGCAATACTGGCCGCAGTGAAATGGGCCAACCGACTGTTTAACAAAAACACATCTCTGTGCCAACCCCATTGAGGGGACGTATACGGAGTGACACCTGCCCGGTGCTGGAAGGTTAAGGAAGGGGGTCAGCCGCAAGGCGAAGCTCTCGACCGAAGCCCCAGTAAACGGCGGCCGTAACTATAACGGTCCTAAGGTAGCGAAATTCCTTGTCGGGTAAGTTCCGACCTGCACGAATGGTGTAACGAGTTGGTCACTGTCTCAACGACGGGCTCGGTGAACTTGTGGTACCGGTGAAGACACCGGTTACCCGCATATGGACGGAAAGACCCTATGCACCTTTACTGCACCCTGGCATTGGCTTCGCCCAATGCATGCGTAGCATAGGTGGGAGTTTGTGAAGCGGGAGCTTTGGCTTCTGTGGAGACAACAGTGAAATACCACCCTTGCTTTGGTTGAATTCTAACGTTGGCCCGTGAATCCGGGTGACGGACAGTGTCAGGCGGGTAGTTTGACTGGGGCGGTCGCCTCCTAAAGAGTAACGGAGGCTCTCAATGGTACTCTCAGCATGGTCGGTAATCATGCGCAGAGCGTAAACGTATAAGAGTGCTTAACTGCGAGACGGACAGGTCGAGCAGATGGGAAACCAGGAGTTAGTGATCCGATGGCGCCGAGTGGAAGGGCCATCGCTCAAAGGATAAAAGGTACGCTAGGGATAACAGGCTGATCTTCCCCAAGAGTCCACATCGACGGGAAGGTTTGGCACCTCGATGTCGGTTCATCGCATCCTGGGGCTGAAGAAGGTCCCAAGGGTTTGGCTGTTCGCCAATTAAAGCGGTACGTGAACTGGGTTCAGAACGTCGTGAGACAGTTCGGTCCCTATCCTATGCGGGCGCAGGAGATTTGAGGAGCCTCGACTTTAGTACGAGAGGACCGAGTTGACCGGACCGACGGTGTATCTGTTGTCACGCCAGTGGCATTGCAGAGTAGCCATGTCCGGAAAGGATAAGCGCTGAAAGCATCTAAGCACGAAACCTACTCCAAGATCAGATCTCCCCGGGAAGTAATTCCCATGAAGACTCGTAGTAGACTACTACGTTGATAGGACCACGGTGTAAGCGTAGTAATACGTTCAGCCAACGGTTACTAATAAGTCGTTCGACTTCATCTTAAATTTATTTTGTAACGCAAACAGCATGAGCGATCATGCGTTTAGTTTGCGTTCCCGAATGAACTCGACTCTATGATAGAGTGCGCAGTATGATCCATCAGCAATGATGGAGCTTGTTACTGAGTGCACACTATAGTGTTTGGTGATACTTGAACTATTGTTCTTTCTTACTGCGGTAATGCCCGTCACCGCTCACATTGTCATGATTTGTTCATTGCTAATAGAGCTCCGCTCTAAAAGGCAGCATTCTTCTAAACGCATTACTCGGTACTCGTTACCCGGTACTCGTTACTGAACACAGAGTGTACCTTTTGGTGACTATACCGCAAGGGTTCCACCTCTTCCCATTCCGAACAGAGAAGTTAAGCCTTGCAGGGCCGATGATACTTGGTGGTTAACACACGGGAAAGTAGGTCGTCGCCAGGGGTTTTTTATATTGACCCGCTATTGCTTTGCAATAGCGGGTTTTTTATTTTGCATAAATCTTTTCATTAGCTGAAACTTATCCGAAGGATATCCGTTTTCATTTTCGATTCATCGTTTGATGCGTCACGATCTCAGCTAGGGCAACTTGCAGGATAATCCCTCAAGGCTACTGAGAATCGAAATACTAAATTAGGAGCTAGCGCCCGCTCAAGGAGAAAATATAATGACACAAGCAACTACCGATGCGGGTATTACTCGCATTTCCGTCCCGGCCGAATTCATTCGGTCATTTTCGAATCCCCATAACTCGGATATTAGATTCATTCACTGCTATGTAAAAATAGCAGAATTTCCCCATGGGAAACTCCCAGACGATATAAACCCTAGGAGTCATGATGAATTGAGACTGAATTCTGGTATACCAAAAAGAATAGCCGAAAGCTTAGAAGACAGCCCTGAGCTATTCCATATCTTCAACCGAGGTGTTCTTGTTGTAGCGAAAAGAGCATCATACGATAATAACAAGCGAATCCTTACATTCGAGATCCCTTCACGAGATGAAGGTGGACTGGCAGACGGAGCAACTACCGATCGTGTCATAGCGGGCATGCTTGGGAAATTGAGCGAAGAGGATAAAAAGCGAATTCTTGAGACGGATTCCCCCCACTTCTACAAAGATGCTTATGTGCATGTCGAAGTTGTTTCTGGGATTCCCCCTGATATGATTGTGCCACTCACAGCGGCGCGGAATACTTCCAAGCAGGTTCAGGAATTCGCGCTAGAACAGCTACGAGGCGGATACGACAAACTAAGAAAGGTTCTTGATGCGTCAGAATTTGGGGATCGGATCCGCTATCGAGAAAACGACCCGCAAACTGTTGACATACGGACAGTACTTGGTTTACTAACTCTTTTCCATCCCAAGTGGGACGCGGAAAAACGAGAGCCTCTTGTAGCGTATCGATCGAAAGGCGGAGTTTTGGAAAATTTTCAGGACCCAGATTGGAAAGATGGTTACGAAGCTCTCTTTCCATTTGCAGTAGACATTCTCGAATTGCATAATTATCTGCACGAAAATTTCGAGGTGCAGTATAGGAAGGCTTTCAATGGCGGTCGGCTCGGGGCCCTTAGGGAAGTTGTATACAAGGGTGGAGCAGATGTCACATCCCACCCACTCCTTGGTCATAAAGTGAAATACGGTCTGCCTGATGGATGGGTATATCCAATGTTGGCTTCGTTCCGAGGATTGCTCGATGTTTACGGAATCGGCGGAAAAAAACCAGGCTGGATTCGTGAGCCGAAACGCTTCTTTGACGAATTCGGGGACCGCTTGGTTGAGGCACTTGTAGACTTCTCTAAGTCGCAAGGCTCGAATGCTCAAACCACGGGCAAGCAACGCCTCATTTGGAACACACTCCGATTAATTGTGGACGCTAATAAATGACTTCTGAAAGCCCCCGCCGGTAAAAAGGTGGGGGCTTTCAAGTATCAGAGATGTTAAGCCGTGAAGTGCCGTTGATCCTGTATGACTAAAGCTCGTGGAAGGTCATGCAACATTAAGCCTTCTTCGAGCAGTTCTGATTAATTCATCATATCGAATGCAAACCTCGGCTGCTGTCTTGTGAATCTCTTCGACCACTCGGAAAAATCTTTCCGGCTGTTCGTCTTCCCATTCGGGTGGCACACTAAACCAGCCTTCGTTCCCATTCACGGGGAACATATTTGTCCCAATGACATTGATAAAAATCCCAATAGCGTCTATGAAGCTTGCTCGTAAGCTCTCTAAGTCACTATCCAAAAATTCATTCTCTGGAGCCTCACGTTCCCTCCAAAAGTTTTTTATGTCGTGATATTCGGAGCTTTGAAAGCTGAATCCTGCGAAGTTATTCTGCCTTAGAAACTTGATCCCAGCTTGACTTGGCAATGCTGCCCTAATTGAAGCAAATACTTTTCTATCAACATCAATAGTGTCCGGCAATACCGCGTGAGCGGTTCCTGCAACTTTGGCAAACCAGCGATCTCGATGTTCTTTTAATTCCTCGGTGGTGAATTTATTTCCTCGAGGATGTGAAGTATTATAATGTCCGATATCAGCGTGACAATCGAAACAAACAGGAATGCAATTGTCGAGTGAGGGTTCTCCTCCAGAAGCTTCCGCAATAATGTGTGCACATTCCATTTTACCTCCACAAAATTTGTGGCAAATGCAGCAACAACGCCCGGCTGCAAGAAGCGCTTCTGTTTTAACATCTTGTGGAAAAGGCATAAATTCTAAACATGGGGCGAGTCGGTTCAGTCTCTAAATATTTGTGGAAAAAACGAGATGTTGTCCTCTTCGTGCAGCTAACCGCCGCAGCGTGTTTGCGGGCCTACCGCGCGGGGAAGTGGTGTGGCCCGCCGCGGCGGGCTTCAGCTTGCGTCAGGCCCAAGCTAAAGCATGGCACGAAGCAGGTCGGTATTGCGTTCCAAAGTGTATGAATAGTTACGTTATCACACCAAAGAATCCGATGGAGCAGCAGCAACTTGCACAGTTTCTGACTCAGTCGCATTTACCGGCACGAGTGCTCACGGATGAAAAGAAGGAGGATATTGCAATGCTCCACTTTATGGCAGAAGGAGAGCCGAACGATACGGTTTCAGAGGAAGAAGTGATGAAAATTCTTCGCCACTCGTGAAGGTCGAGTATTCGAAACTGTTCCTGCGTGATATTGAAGGGATTCGTAATCCTTTACTTCTTGAGCAACTCGAAAAACAAATCCAGCGATTGAAATCTGCAAAGCGGTTGAGCGATGCCGGGCAGGTTACAAAGTTAGCGGCAAATGCCTTCCGGCTCCATGTTCACGACCACAGGCTTGGATTTTTCCTAAACGGCGATACCATAACTCTTCATCGGTTTCTCGATCGCAAGGACATGTATCGTTATTTTCCATAACATCTTACAGGGCAGTGCCGCTATCCGCCCCAGCAGGTTGGCGGGCTTCCCGCGCGGGGAAGTGGTGTGGCCCGCCGCGGTGGCTTCCGCTTGCATCAGGCCCAAGCTATGGTTGGGGCACCGCGAGTTTTAAGCAAATCTTGCATAACCATTATTTAATGTTACCTTTAGAATCTTAGGTTGCCCATCAAGAACCGAGCATATTAGACTTGTCGTTAGTAGGCGTCCGAAGGCATCTCATGGAGAAAAAAACATTATGATACGATCGCGTTGCGGAGTTCTTGTTTTGTGTTTATGCCTATATTGCATTGCAGCACACTCTCAATCACTCAAAACGATCGAGAACAAAAGAATTATGCTGCCCAACCGCTGGGGCATAACGCCTATCGGCAAAAGCATTCCACTTGGCGATCTGCCGCTCAATATCGCGGTGAGCAGATCGAAGAAACTCATGGCTGTCACCAACAACGGTCAGAGCGACCAGTCCATTCAGCTCATTGATGTAGCAAAGCAGATAGTCCTCGATTCGATGCCGATTGGGAAAAGCTGGCTGGGATTGACGTTTAGCAGCGATGAAAAATCGCTGTATGCATCGGGTGGGAATGATAATTGGATCATTCGATATGATATTATGAGCAGGAAGCTCGTTGCAAAGGATACGTTCCGAATTGGCAAACCCTGGCCGGAGGTCATTTGTCCGGCGGGAATCGCTTTGGATGACGAGAACAAAATTCTGTATGCTGTTACAGAGGAAAACAATTCGCTCTACATCATCGACCTCACCGCAAAAGATCGCTACGAGCGTTACGATCTGGGAGCAGAGGGATACACATGCATGCTTTCTGCCGACAAGAATACGCTATTCGTAAGCTGCTGGGGTTGTTCTAAAGTTGAACTATTCGATACAAAGGAAAAATCGTTTACTGGCTCCATTGCCGTTGGTGACCATCCGAACGATATGTGCCTGACACAAAACGGTAAATTTCTTTTTGTTGCAAATGCGAATGATAATAGCGTCTCCGTTATTGATGTGACAAAAAGGAAGGTTATTGAAACGCTCAATGCGGCCTTATACCCAAATGCTCCCAATGGTTCGACCACAAACAGCGTTGCGCTAAGCGAAGACGATAAAACGCTCTATGTTGCGAATGCCGACAATAATTGCTTAGCGTTTTTCGATGTGAGTTCCCCTGGAAGAAGTGAAAGCAAGGGATTTATTCCTACGGGCTGGTACCCTACCTGCGTGCGGGTGATCGGCAAAAATATTTATGTGGCAAATGGTAAGGGGTTTTCCTCGATTGCAAATCCAAACGGACCGAATCCTCGCAATAAAGACCAGGAAGTGGCCTATCAGAAAGCCGGGCATAACAAAAGTGATAAGGTGCAGTACATTGGTGGACTATTTAGAGGAACCCTCAGCATTATACCGGTTCCCGATACAAAACTGATGAGCATCTATTCTCAGGTGGTGTACCGTAATACTCCCTATAGCAAAGACATCGAGGATTCTACTGAAGGGATTGCCGGAAATCCTATCCCACACAAAGTTGGAGATGTGTCGCCGATCAAATATGTATTTTATATCATTAAAGAAAATCGTACCTACGATCAGGTGTTGGGCGATATGCTAAATGGTAATGGCGATACGTCCTTGGTATTATTCGGGGAAAACGTTACTCCCAATGAGCATGCGTTGACGAAACAGTTTGTGCTGCTCGATAATTTTTATTGCGATGGTGAGGTAAGCGCCGACGGCCATAACTGGAGCACTGGCGCTTATGCAACTGACTTCCTCGAGAAGAACTGGTCGACGAGTTATGGTGGCAGAGGAGGTTTTTACAATGGGGAAGGTACAAGGGCTATCGCAAATAATAAAAATGGTTTCATCTGGGACTTATGCAATAAATATGGAGTAACGTACCGGTCGTATGGCGAGTTTGCCGACGATGACAAACCGAACATACCTGTGTTGAAAGATCATTTATGTCCACATTACATCGGCTGGGACTTATCCGTCAGGGATACCACGCGGTATGATCAATGGCGACGGGATTTCGATTCCTTGATTGCCATTGGCAAAGTTCCGCAGTTTAACACGGTGAGGTTGCCCAATGACCATACGGAAGGGCTACAGCTTGGTAGGTTTACTCCGTCAGCGCACGTTGCAGATAATGATTGGGCAGTAGGTCTATTTATCGAGCACTTGAGTCAGAGCAAGATCTGGAATCAATCTACTGTGTTTATTTTGGAAGACGACGCTCAAAACGGTCCCGATCATGTGGACGCCCATCGGAGCACACTCTATGTAGCCGGCGGTTTTGTGAAACGGCATTTCGTGGATCACACCATGTACTCGACCTCATCCGTGCTTCGCACCATAGAATTGATCCTCGGTTTACCTCCCATGAGTCAATACGATGCTGCATCGATCCCTCTGTGGCGGAGCTTTTCTGAAACAGCGGATAGTACACCTTTTCATTCTGTTCCCGAAAACATTGATTTGAACGAAAAGAATATAGCGATGAACTCATGGCAAAAGCAAAGCGAAGGATTTGATTTCGGCGCGGAAGATCGCGTTCCCGATGATGAATTCAATGAAGTGCTCTGGTATGCAATGAAAGGCAATAAAAATTGCCCTGCTCCTGTTCATGCCGCATTTGTTGCTGTTACTAAAGAGAATGATGGTGATTGAATTTCATTGGGCACAAAAACTTAATAAAAATTGATGATCACAGGAATCCATACCCTGATCTATTCTAAAGACGCGGAGAAAGACCGCGCTTTCTTCCGCGATGTACTCGGCTTCACAGGCGTTGATGCAGGAGAGGGATGGCTTATCTTCGCGCTGCCACCGGCAGAGCTTGGTGTTCATCCCACCGAAGGTGATGGGTCGCATGAGATCTATCTCATGTGCGATAATGTCGAGAAAACAATAGCGGAATTAAGATCAAAAGGCGTGGAGTGTAGTGATATTCGCAACGCTGGCTGGGGACTTCTGACCTCGATCACGCTTCCCAGTGGTGGCAAGCTTGGCATGTATCAGCCGAGACACCCATTAGCAAGCGAAAAGCCGGAATTGCACTAAAAACGATATTAATTATTAGAAGGAATCTATTGTGGAGCAAAGACTTAGCGTTATTACCCTCGGCGTCAAAAACCTTGAAGAATCCCTGAAATTTTACCGCGATGGATTAGGATGGGAAGCCCGCACTGAAAATGAGGGAATTGTTTTTTTCCAACTAAGCGGGATGATCTTCGCGCTCTTTCCAAAAGACGAGCTTGCGAAGGATGCCACCGTCGAGCCCGCTGGAAGCGGATTTCCAGGCTTTACCGTTGCATATTGTGCTCGAACGGAGCAAGAGGTCGATGAAGTCATAGCTAAGGTCGAGAGAGTCGGTGCGAGGATCGTAAAGCCGGCAGAGAAAGTATTTTGGGGCGGTTATTCCGGCTATTTTGCAGACCCCGACGGTTATTTATGGGAAGTTGCGTTTAATCCATTCTGGAAATTAGATGAGAAGGGAAATGTGAGTCTGCGGTAGAATTTCAGCATTTTGAATCTTCTTAAAGGCATCGGTGTTCCTTATCACACTGAAACTGCCCGCTTCTGGACAACCGGGAGACGGGCTTTTTAATTAGGAATTTCGGGTAGAATCTGTCAAAATGGAACCCTTATTGGTTTCATTGTTAGAGAAGCACGATATGCTCTTAATTCTCAATTCTTAATTTTTACTTGATTTGAATCCACTTATTGTAGAATCTTTCGCGGATATGGTCCGTGAAAAAGGCATTGATCGGGATATTCTTATGTCCGTGATCGAGGAGACCTTTGCCATGATGATCCGTAAGAAATACGGCATGGACGCAAAGTTTGACCTTGTCATGAATATGGACAAAGGCGACATCGAGATCTATCTTGAAAAAACGGTCGCCGAGAAAGTGGAAAACCCTGCGCTGGAGATTACGCCTGCGGATGCCTACGCAAAATCCGGCGAAGAACTTGAACCCGGTGATGAGTATGTTGAGATCATCAATATGGGGAAGGATTTTGGCCGCAGGCTGATCGTCACTGCAAAGCAAAATCTCAATCAACGCATCCGTGACATCGAAAAGGATAATCTTTTCAACGAGTATTCTCAGCTTATTGGCGAGATCATTGTTGGAGAGGTGTATCAGATACGTCAGGGTGATCTTTTCATCATTCACAATCGCCGCGAGCTTTTGCTTCCCAAAATGGAGCAGATCCAGCGCGAGCGCTGGCGCAAAGGCGATACCATTCGCGCTATCGTAAAAGATGTGCGCCGTGGCGGACCAACTGCAACACCAGTTGTTATCCTGTCACGCACCGATCCGCGCTTCCTCGAGCGCTTAATGGAAATCGAAATTCCAGAAATTTTCGATGGAATTATCCTCATCAAGGGTGTAGCCCGTGAGCCAGGAGAGCGCGCTAAAGTAGCAGTCGAAACTACCGATGACCGCGTCGATCCGGTTGGCGCATGTGTGGGAATGAAAGGCGTACGCATTCATTCGATCGTTCGTGAGTTGGCTAATGAGAATATAGATATTATTCCGTGGACGTCGGATCCTGTACAATTCTTAGGACGCGCGCTTTCTCCGGCGAAGCTTATTGAAGTAGAGTTAAACGAAGAGTCGAAGACTGCTACGGTGCTCGTCAGCGACGATCAGGTTTCGCTTGCTATTGGCAAACAAGGGCAGAACGTTCGCCTTGCATCAAAGTTGACGGGTTATCAGATCAATCTTGTCAAGGAAGCCCGTGATGAGGAGGACATTGAACTTATCGACTTCCGCGATGAGATCGGCGCTGAGCTTTATGGCGAACTCATCCGTGCACGGATCGACACCGCGAAGGAATTCCTTTCCACTCCACGCGAAACGTTGTTGCGTGTGACTGGAATGACTCCTCAGCGTTTAGAAGATATTCGCAGAATTCTTGAACAAGAATTTGCACAAGCTGACGAACTGCTTTCCAGCTCTGCTGAGAAAGCGGGTGTTTCTCTGACAACATTGCGTCCGGGCCAAACGGCAGACCGCAGTGAAGACGAAACAGGAACAGCACATGAATTGGAACCAAGCACGGATGGGCATGCAGCCAGTGCGGTTGCGGAACCTGCCGCTGAAGAAAGTGTGAACAATGAATAAGACGGTACGTTGATGATCCGGCATCGAAACAGCCGGTCAGTCGCGGGGCCATGCGCGGATGGTTTGCCATTACAGAATGGCTGTGCCAGTCTGCGTGGCTTATTCGCATCGGTCGATATGAGTTAGCTCATTCCTGGGGCAGTTCCCCGCGATGAATGGGTTAACGAGTTCGACCATTCATCGCAGAATACGGCGAGTGCATTGCGCACCTTCGTGTTTTGCCCATAGGAGAGTAATGACAGATACAGCAACAACGACGGCTGCCTCGGAAGCAGCGAAAAAAATAACGGTTCGAACGCTTGCGACGGAGATAAATGTATCGCATGATACGCTGATCGAATTCCTGCAAAAAAAGGGATTCACAGGGGTCAAGTCGATCATGTCGAAGATCGAGCCGGATGCGCTCGATGCCGTCATGAAGCAATTCGGCAAAGAAAAGGACGTTGCACAAAAACGCCAGAAGAAAGTTGCTGCCTTCAAGGAAAAACGAGCCAAAACCCACGAGGACTATTTAGAAGACCATCCCGAGCAGCGCCCCCATTCAGATCAACGTGTCGTGGAGGAGCGTCCGGTCGAAATACCAGCTCCAGTCGCACCAGTCGTTGCTCCCATTGTTATTGAGCCGACGCCGGTCGTTAGCGAGGCTGAGCCTGTTGAACTCCCGCCCGCTCCGCCTGACGAAATGGAAGCCGCGCCCACCCTTTCAGAAGTGGAGGTAGCGCCAGAACCCGTTCCAGAAGTTATTGAACCCGAAGCCGTCGTCGAACCGACACCGGAAATAGTGCCCGAGGTACCACCGGTCGAAGCAGAGATTGAGCAGAAACATGGACTTCGGAGAAAATATAAGCGAAAGACCGTCATTGCCACGGGCGAACCGGTGGATCTTCGTGTAGCATTACCGGGTCTCAAGATCAAAGGCAAGATCGATCTTGCACCCAAATCTGCTCCCCAGACCGAGGGGCGACCTCAACAGGGCGAGAGTAAGCTACGGACTCGGATTCAAGGGCTTGTTGCAAAACACGAACACGTCAAGAAACCGGGAGAAGCGGAGCTTGAGATCAAACCACGGCGTGGGAAAGATAAGAACGTCGATGTCCGTGACGTAAAGGATGCTGTTCGACGCACGCTTGCCGGGATCGAAGAAACGAGCACAACAGCGCGCCGTGCTAAGTCGCGGCGAATGCGCCGAAGTGAACGCGCCGAAGAGGCAGAACGCATAACAGCGGAAACGACAGAGCGCGAGCGAGCGATCATTCGTGCGACGGAGTTCCTCACGGCGAATGAACTAGCGAATCTGATGAATGTGTCTGTAGGTGAGATCATTTCAAAATGTATCGCGCTTGGCCTCATGGTTTCGATCAACCAGCGTTTGGAAAAGGATACCATACAGCTTGTTGCCGATGAATTTGGATATGCTGTTGAGTTCCAGGAAGAATTCACGACCGATGCACTTCAGGATATTCCAGATGAACCTGATAGCTTGAAATCGAGAGCGCCGGTGGTAACCATCATGGGACACGTCGATCATGGCAAGACTTCGCTACTTGATTATATTCGAAAAGCGAACGTCGTGGCGGGAGAATCCGGAGGGATCACTCAGCACATCGGTGCGTATGAGGTCACTGCTCCAGGCCGGAGGCCGATCACGTTCCTTGATACACCCGGTCACGAGGCATTCACTGCCATGCGTGCCCGTGGTGCGCAGGTAACCGATATTGCGGTTGTCGTCATTGCGGCCGACGACAGCGTAATGCCTCAGACCTGGGAAGCTATTGCACATGCCCAGGCGGCCAGCGTGCCGATCATCTTCGCATTGAATAAGATCGATCGCCCCGAGTCAAATGCCGATCGCATCCGTCAGCAGCTTGCCGATAGGAACATTCTCGTGGAAGAATGGGGTGGAAAATATGGTTCCGTCGAAGTTTCGGCGCGAACTGGTAAGAATGTCGATGGATTACTCGATCGCATTGCACTGGAAGCAGAGATCTTGGATCTGAAAGCCAATCCGGATCGAGGCGCTCGCGGGGTTATCATCGAAGCGGAAGTCGATCGTGGACGTGGAATTCAGGCAACCGTGCTCGTCCAGAAAGGGACGCTCCGCTTGGGGGAACCGTTCCTTGCTGGCGTGTATTCCGGTCGAGTTCGAGCCATGTTCGATGAACGGGGGCAAAAGGTAGAAGTAGCCGGCCCATCTGCCCCGGTTCAGATTCTTGGCTTCGATGGTATTCCCGCAGCAGGGGATCAATTTATCGTGCTTGCTTCCGACTCTGAGGCGAAGGAAATTTCTTCTCGCCGCCAGCAATTGAAACGCGAGCAGGATTTCAAACAAGTCCGCTTTATTACGCTTGATGATATTAGCGCGCAGATCAAGCAAGGCGGCGTGCAACATCTTCGCCTTATACTAAAAGGCGATGTCGATGGTTCTGTCGAAGCACTTGCGGATTCACTGTTGCGGCTTTCGACGCCAGAAGTTAAAGTAGAAATGGTTCACCGTGCAGTCGGCGCCATAACAGAGAACGATGTTCAGCTTGCTGCTGCATCGGGAGCAATCATCCTTGGATTCCATGTGCATCCGAACTTAGCTGCGCGTAAATTGGCGGCCGTCGAGCATGTCGAGGTTCGGCTCTACAGTGTTATCTACGACTGTATCAACGAAGTGCGGGACGCTCTTGAAGGCTTGCTTTCTCCGGAAGAGAAAGAAGAAGTCACTGCGACCGTGGAAGTTCGCGACATTTTCAAGGTTCCTAAAGCCGGTACTATCGCAGGTTGTTACGTAGTAGATGGAAAGATCATGCGTAATAACAGGGTTCGGCTGTTGCGCGATGGGATGGAAGTATTTTCCGGAGGCATCTCATCGCTTCGGCGCTTCAAGGATGATGTCCGCGAAGTAGAAACGGGCTACGAGTGCGGCATTGGACTTGAAAACTTCAACGATGTAAAAGTGGGAGATATCATCGAGGCATACAAGATCGTCGAAGTGAAACGCAAACTGGGTGCGGCGATGGCAGGTGCGAGATAACACGACTGTCGAGAAGTCATCATGCGCATCTCTTATTCGACGCCGACCAGCAACTGTTTTGATGACCTGCGAGACCGTTTAGAAACTCTGCTGAAACAGCCACGGAAGCTATCCATTCTGGACGTTGGTGGTGGAAGACATCCATTCCTCCCTGAATCAGCGATCAAAGAACATGGACACCAGTATGCTATCCTTGAACTTTCCTATGAGGAGCTTTTGCAAGCTCCTCAGTATGTGCGAAAGATCGAGTGCGATATTTCGGGCGATCTAAGCAAAGCTCGCGAACTGGGCAGTGATGGAACCCCGACGCTTGCCGGACAATTCGATCTTGTTTTTAGCGTTATGGTGGCAGAGCATATTGCAGATCCCGCGGCCATGCATCGCAATATTTGGAAGTTGCTCGCCCCGGGAGGAGATGCAGTTCATCTTTTTCCAACCATGTTCAGCATACCATTCGTAATCAATAAGTTCTTGCCGGAGAGGATTTCCTGGACACTCAATTATCTCTTTTCTCCGAAAGGGCGACGATCCCGAGCAAAATTCCCAGCCTATTACCGGTGGTGCTTCGGTCCTCGAAGACCCGCGATTCGCCGATTCCAGAGTTTGGGATGGGAGATCATCGAATACCGGGGATATTTCGGCCACGCCTATTACAAACGGTTTCCCGGATTGCGGCAGCTTCACAAATGGAAATCGGATCTTCTTGAACGGCACCCACATCCATTCTTCTCGAATTATGCACTGCTCTGGTTACGAAAACCAAATGTTCACGAAAAAGGAAAAGGGATGGTCACTTCTCCAGCATCTTAGCCATCGGTTCCCAATAAAAATCTATCCAGCCCTTCTTGATGCTTTCAAATTGGTCTTGCGGAATGCCGGATTGAGTAAAGGTCAATTTGGTCTTTCCTATACCGGCAGAAGCAAATGAAAAAGTGGCTCGCGAATAGTGCCCCTCCGGCCAATCACTCGCTCGCCATGTTTGTACGATCTTCTTGTTTGGCTTTAGCTCCAGAATTTCTCCTTCAAGCTCTCCGCCGTAAGCGGAAAATTTTCCCCCGACTTTATTGCTGATCTGTGCGGGAGCACCACCGGTTAATTTAGAATGTTTGCGTGAGTCCATGATCGTTTCATACAGATCTTTTGCAGAGGCATTGAACGTACGCGTTTGTCGGAGAATTTTTTGTGGCATTGGAAAAATCGATTTTGAGTCTATATTAAAACAACATATTATGAACCTGTCAGGAAATCTCACCGTTCCACTTTAGTATTATATCCCTATGGCCGAAGTCCAACTCTTAAATCTCGAAAAACGCTATGATAATGAAGCGCACGCTGTAAAAGGCGTGACGCTCACTGCTCGCGACGGCGAGTTTGTGGTGCTTGTTGGTCCGTCGGGATGTGGAAAGACGACTACTCTCCGTATGGTGGCAGGTCTCGAGGAAATAACGTCCGGTGATCTCTTGATAGATGGAGAGCGCATGAACGACAGAGAGCCGAAAGATCGCGATGTGGCAATGGTATTTCAAAACTATGCGCTCTATCCGCACATGACGGTATTCGAGAACATGGCCTTCCCGCTCAAAATGCGAAAAGTGCCAAAACTACAGATCAAGACTCAGGTAGAGGATGCGGCGAAGCTATTGGGCATAGATCAACATCTGAAGAAAAAGCCGAAAGAGCTTTCAGGCGGTGAGCGCCAGCGGGTGGCAGTTGGCCGGGCGATCGTACGAAGACCCAAAGTATTTCTTTTCGATGAGCCCCTTTCAAATCTCGATGCTGCACTCCGAACCCAGATGCGCGCCGAGCTTAAACGTATTCAGCGTCGGCTTGGCGCAACCATGCTCTATGTAACGCACGACCAGGTCGAGGCCATGACTATGGGGGATAAGATCGCTGTCATGAACAAGGGTGAATTGGAGCAATTTGGTACGCCTTCGGAGATCTATGAACATCCTGCGAGCGTTTTCGTGGCGAGGTTCCTCGGTTCGCCGGCGATGAATATTCTTCCGGGGGGGATTGTAAATGAAGGGGATTCTTCATTCTTTATTGCTTCGGAAAGCAGTGGGGTTTTGAAGATCAAATTGCCAAAGAAACAGGAAGAGCGGAACGTGTATCTCGGAATTCGTCCGGAATCTACTTCTACGAAAATTGTACCGGATTCCTCTGACTCTATAACAGGGAAATTGATCCTTATTGAGCCAGTCGGGAGTGTGACCCACTATTATATCGAAAGGGAGGACGCGTTTGGCGGGACGTTTGTTGCGAGTGTTCCGCATGCAGGAACTTCTCCTGAAGGAGTTCAACTTGGAGATTCTATTACATTATACATCCCAGACCGAGCTATTTATCTTTTCGATCGGGAGACTGGAAAAAATTTTTGACTAAGTTACAATTTCTTAAATGGTTGTCCAACGTGTAGTTTTTAGAAGTTTTATCAATCACTCAAATTCAATCATTTATATTATTTACTCCAAAATGCAAATACAAAATCCATTACTCGATAATTCAAAAGAAGCAAATCGCATTTCTATTTTTGTCGATGGCGAGAACGCTTATTATGCGCAACGTTCGCTTGGTTGGTTCTTCGATCCTCGTAAACTCCTTGATTTTTTTACACAAGGATGTGCTATTGGTGATGCCTTTTGGTATGCGTCACAAAAAATGCCGCCCGATCCACGAGAGACAAGTTTTTATGGCTACTTAAACCATGCCGGATATACCGTTCGTGTAAAGACGATCAAAGCCTTTCGAGATGAAGCTTCCGGTGAACTTACCCGCAAGGCAAATCTCGATCTTGAACTTGCGATCGACCTCTTCACCACGATCGCGCAATATGATACTGCTGTGCTGGTAACGGGCGATGGAGATTTCGAACGGGCTGTCGAGTTACTTCGCAGTTACGGCAAGCGGGTGATCGTGGCATCTACGCAAGATACCGTTGCAAGGGAACTTAGGAATGCGGTTGGGAAACATTTCTTCGATCTTGCTACGATTCGTACCCACATAGAACGGTTTACATCCCAACCGATAGAACCTTCGATCATTGACGATGCGTTGCTCGTCGGTTGAGGAGAACTATTCGCACATGCAAAAGAAAGGCACCCTGATGTTATCCAGGGTGCCTTTAGGCTTTAAGGGTTTTGATTAAGTATTTTAATCACGAATCGCAATGAGCATAGAGGTAGGTAGCTCATAGCGCGATGGTATTTTTTCACCGCATCGCGACGGACCTGGGACCCACCCAGGCAGACCTCGTAGTAAAATTGTCATATAGAATACAAATGTTGGGTCTGAAAGAGTTCGACCTCGGATTCCACCTTGTTTTAGACCGAGATTTTCGACTAAGATCATAATAATAACAGATTTTTCATGAATTCCTGTAACAGAATCTGAATCCGAAGGTAGTTACTATTAGAGTTTTTACATATTGGTTCTATTCATGTTAATCAGCATGGAAAAAATCGGTCTTATCCCTTTAGTATTCTTCTCGTGTCCACAAAATCGTATGAAAATGAAAGCTTCATATTCAAAAGCGGCTGTTCTCGCCATCTTAGTCTTATTTGAAATGATCGGGTTTGGAGGATGCCAAAACAGCTCTTCACCGCCCCCGGCAACTCCTCCTCATCAGCCTGCGCAGGGCCTTACCTGGAAGGTGCCGGGTGTAGGGAGCTTATTCGTCGAGACGCACTATCACGGAAGCTTGGAATTTAATCTCCAGGGTAGTGAGGATGCCCATTACTGGGTAGGTGCCAACGGATACTTTGCGGGGAAATCCAATACAATCAAACTTGATAGTTCTGGAGAGTACATCTCGTTCGAGACTAATGGAGATTATTCCGTTCTTGACAGCTCCTGGGGATTTTCATCATCCGATTGGCAGAGATTTCCGACAGCAGGTGGTTCACCGATCGTTCAAATTGCTGACACCACATACTCGCCTGACGGGATTCTTTATTTTGATACAACTCAGGTTCAAAAATACGCAACGCGCTCGTATATCGGTGTAGAAAATATAACGGACGCCGATAGCATCACCTATGGAACATTCAAGATCCACGAAGTGATAACGGAAACTGAAACCATTCTCTCACATCCTTCCACATCTCATACCACGATCTTGAATACTGATTACTGGATCGCACCGGCTATCGGGTGGATCGTAAAAGATTCTTCGTGCGATGGTACGGATTGGACCAGTAAGCTCCTTGCAGGATGTACCGTATATTAATACTACAAATTCCCGCGCAGATCCTGTTCGCGTTCGATCGATTCAAAAAGAGCCTTGAAATTGCCTTTACCGAACGATCGAGCCCCTCGGCGCTGGATGATCTCGAAGAACAGGGTAGGGCGATCTTCGGCAGGTTTGGTGAAGATCTGAAGCATATAGCCATCGTCATCCCGATCGACTAAGATCCCAAGGCGTTCTAATTCGTCGATCGGTTCATTGATGGCTCCAACACGATCTTGTAATTCGCGATAGTAGGAACTTGGTACGCGAAGGAACTCGACTCCCTGCTGCTGTAATTTCGTGACAGACTCGATAATATTACCCGTTGCCATTGCGATATGCTGAACACCGGGGCCATTGTACCACTCGATATATTCTTCGATCTGAGATTTCTTGCGTCCCGTAGCCGGTTCATTAATAGGGAATTTTATCTTCTCCGAACCTGAAGCCACGACCTTGGACATTAACGCAGAATACTCGGTAGAAATATCTTTATCATCGAACGATACAAATAAGTGGAACCCCATTACTTCCTCATACCACCGCACCCATTCGTTCATCTGGTTCCATCCCACATTTCCGACGATGTGATCGACAGCAGCTAATCCTACCGGACGGGCAATCGTGTCCTCGGATGATACGGGACGGAATCGGGGAGCAAACGCACGATAATTTCTCCGCTCGACAAAGCTGTGGAGAGTATCGCCATACGTTCGAATGGCAGCAGTGCGATAGGTTCCATTTTCATCGGTGATCTCCCGAGGTTCACGCACGCCAGATGCGCCACGTTTTGTGGTTTCTGAGTAGGCGCGTTCCACATCATCAACTTCCAGCGAGATGTCGATCACGCCGTCCCCATGCTGCCGTAGGTGATCCTGGTAGGGATGGTCCGGCACAAGTGGAGTTGTGAGAATAAAACGGATCTTGCCTTGTTCCAGCACATAGCTTGCGCGATCTCGCACACCGGTTTCGAGTCCGGCATAGCCGGTAATCTTAAAACCCATTGCCGACCGGTAATAATATGCCGATTGCTTGGCATTGCCGACAATGAATTCGAGATGGTCGATGGCGCGTATAGGGAAGAAGTCTGTCTTTTCAGATTTCGAGATTTTTTCGGGAGCGGTTAAAATATCGTGTGCCATAAGTGTGGTTCTGCTTGTTTGGGTGCTAAACAGACGTTCAAACAATCGTGCGCGGGATTCCATTTCATCGAACAATTATTCTGGCATTCGAAATATTGATTTCAACGGCAGCCTGTCTATATGCACAGGGTAATCAGGGGATCTCCACTCCCGCTTTTACGCCGGATCATGGAGCTGAAGCAGAACTTGTACACGACCTCACCGGCATTTTCAACGATCCTCATTTTTCCAATGCTCTATGGGGAGTCACGGTGCAGTCGATGGAGACCGGAAAAATTCTTTATAGATTCAACGGCTCTAAAAGCCTTTTGCCGGCTTCGAACTTCAAACTTTTTACTGCCGCCGAAGCACTTTCCTTACTCGGCCCTTCTTTTCGTTATACCACCGATTTGCTGACCACAGGACGCATCCTTTCGGACGGCACACTCCGAGGCGACCTTGTTATCCGGGGGGCTGGAGATCCCACCTTCGGTTCGGAGCTTTTCGCTCTTGACTCCACACAGCCATCCTTGTTCGATACCTGGGCTGATTCGCTAGCTCAACTCGGCATTCGGAGAATCTCAGGGGCAATAATCGGAGATGATTCTTATTTTACGCCGGACTATTATCCGGCTGGGTGGAACGTGGAGGATCTTCCATATTATTTTGCGATGCAGAGTTCAGCCCTTGTCTTCAATGAGGATCAGGTTTCTGTTACTGTGACTCCTGGCTCTGCTGTTGGTTCAGCAGCTCGTTATGAGATCAATCCGAATACGGATTACGTATCGGTGGATAATTATGGCCATACAAAAGCGGATTCTATTACGCTTAAACGATCGAATTCTCGGGATTCCGTGGTTGCAACCGGTACCTCGGGCATTGATATTACCAGAGAAATGGGTGGTAATGCCATCTTAATAAAAGGAGACATGCCTTTACACTGCACCGCGACGAATCAACAGTTATCGGTTGAGGATCCGACACTATATGCCGCTACCCTTTTTCGCGAAACGCTGGAAGAACATGGAATTCAGGTTTCGGGCGAAACCCGGACTTCGCGAGAATCAACAAAACCATATCCATTTTTGAAAGCCCGAGTTCTGATAAGTTACACCAGTCCGCCATTATCGGACATCGTGAAAATAATGGATAAGCAGTCCGATAATCTCATTGCCGAACAACTGTTCCGAACCGTCGCGAAGGAAATTGGAGGGCAGGGCAGTTGGACTGTTGGAACTCAGGTAATGAAACGATATTTATCATCTATTGGGATCGACACATCGTTCGTTCTTATCGCCGATGGTTCTGGATTATCACGAATGGATCTTGTCAGCAGTGATAACATTGTAACCCTACTTGACGCGATGTATAGGAAGCCAGAGCTTTTCGATGCCTTTTATTCATCGCTGCCCATCATGGGCATCGATGGTACGCTCGCTTCTCGGATGAAAGGGACAGCGGCTGTAGGAAATGTTCATGCAAAAACGGGCTTTCTTACTGGTGACCGATCTGTTTCGGGGTATCTGAAGACACGAGACGGTGAATTACTTGCTTTTTCAATGATCGGAAACAATTTCACAGTGCCTGTGCGGGAAGCGAGCAACCTTCAGGATCTTGCTTTGCTTCGTCTCGTGAACTTTTCGCGTAAATAGAGTTATTAAAACGGACTGAATCACTCATATTTGCCGGGTGTTACATTTTTCGAGCCTCATCGTAACCAACATTCCTATATGAAATCCTCATTTCGCCACATTGGATCGTTTGCGCTATTCCTGCTGATATTACATCCTGTTTCAATTTTTGCTCAGTTACCTCCCTGGACAAGATTCAAACTGGATAATGGTCTGGAAGTTCTCGTCGTTGAGAACCATCTTACCCCTATCGTTACGATCGAGATTGCAGTCAAGAACGGTTCATTTACAGAGCCGCCAGAATACAATGGCCTTTCGCATCTCTACGAGCACATGTTCTTTACCTCGAATGCGCGCGACACCACTGAGGATGATTTTCTGAACCGTGTTGATGATCTGGGGATTGTTTATAATGGCGAAACTCACGAAGAACAAGTAGAGTATTATTTTACACTTCCGAAAGAGAATCTTGAACCAGGCCTTGATTTCATGGCTACGGCAATCACCTCACCGTTGTTCAAGCCTGATGAACTTCACAAACAAAAGGAGGTCGTGCTGGGTGAGTTCGATCGCGATGAGGCCAGCCCCTACTTTAAATTCACTCGGAAAGAAGATAGCGCATTATGGGGCGCCTGGATGTCCCGTAAGGAGCCCCTCGGTGAACGTCCGGCTATTTTGGCAGCGACTCGTGAGAAGATGCTTTTTATCAAGGGTAAATATTATCTTCCCAACAATTCCCTCCTCATCGTTTCCGGTGATGTAAAAGCAGAGGATGTCCGGAAGCTTGCGCCAAAGTATTTTATGCGATGGCAGCGCGGGCCGGATCCTTTTGCCTCCAACCCTCCGCAGCGAGTTCCGCCGCTCGATCATTCGCTCTATGTGCAAGATACGATCGACGATCCTCATGCATTTGTGAAAGTCTATTGGCATGGGCCATCCATCGGGCTTAATGACAAGGGAACCTATGTTGCCGATGTGTTCAGTAATATTATTACGCAGCCGGAGCATCAATTTAGCAAATCGTTAACAGAAAGCGGGCTTGCACAGAGCTTAACGTTCTGGTATTATACGCAGCGTTATGTAGGAGATATTAAGACGGATATTGTTACCACTCCGCAAAACCTCGATCAGACAATGAAAGTATTTTGGCAGCAAGTTGCAAAGTTCGATGACACAGATTATTTCAGTGACGAAGAACTTGAAACAGCCAAAAATTTACTGCGTTCTCAGACTCTGCTTAAGAGCGAGAAATTAAGCTCCTTTTCCCATGACCTTGCTTTTTGGTGGGCGGCTGCGGGTTTGGATTACTATCAACACTATCTCGATGATCTGAGTAAAGTTACAAAGAAGGATATTGCTGACTATGTTCGTCGCTACATACAAAATAAACACTATGTGCTTGGTGTTGCGATGAGCAAGGCCGCTTTCATGGCAAACCCGCCGAATGCCGACAAGCTTGGAAATCCCAGGTTGCAGACCCAGCCATAGTTACTTTAGTTAACTTAAATATTCGCTATTGTTCTCACACGAGTATTGGATGAGGCAGGCCTTGACCGAGGCTCATAAAGCCTTCGAGCTTGATGAGGTTCCCGTTGGGTGTGTTATTGTTCGTGACGATAAGATCGTTGCAAAGGGACATAATTTAACCGAGCAATTAAAAGATGCCACCGCACATGCCGAGATGATGGCCATTACTTCTGCAAGTGCGGCCTTGGAATCACGGTACCTGACTGAAACGACACTCTACGTCACGATCGAGCCGTGCGCAATGTGTGCAGGAGCCATGGTGCTCGCACGTATTGCACAACTCGTGTTCGGAGCCTATGATATTAAGGCTGGAGCTTGCGGAACGTTATTTAATATCCCGGAAGATCCCCGGCTAAACCACCGAGTTCGCATCGTTCCCGGTGTGCTGGATGAAGAGTGTGCATCGTTAATGCAGGGATATTTTCAAAAAAAACGAATTAAAACGGGCGCTCAAGCCTGAAGATCACTCGTGGATCTGCTTTAATGTCAGTGCGCCAGGTTGCACCGACCTGAATGCCGCTGGTCCACCCAAGCCCTACACCTACATTGTAAAGAATGGAGGAAGCACCACTGAATTGAAATCCCTGGAGTATCGATTCGCCATCGCTGGCCAAACCCATTTTTGCAAAGTCATTGTAGATCACAAAATTGAAATCCGGCGAATGAAAAAATGAAGAGAGCATGTTGAGACTGAGCCTGACTTCTGTGTTGAGAAGGAGCATCCTGTTCCCGGCAAAATCAAATTGATAGAAGGCGGGGAGGGAACCAGGACCCCCGAGATACTCCATCTTTTGCGGTAACATGTCGCCAGTAGTTGCTTCGAAACGGAAGCGTGCATCGAAGCTCAGACCATGAAGGATTGGATTGAATGAACGGGTATCGAGCAGATAGCGGTTAAATCCGAAATCGGAGGCTGGCATGTGCCCAAGTTCGACCTGTAGTAGACTGCTGCATCCTTTCAATTGCTCGATCTCAACACTATCACCGAAGATGTTGGTGGTACTTTTATAACGAGTACGCACATGTTCATCTTGTGCAGTGACAACAAGGGAATTCATATTCCCCTCTGCAATAGTTGGGTTAGGCGGAAGTACCTTATTACCACCAAATCTTCCATAGAAAACTTCTTGAGCGAGTGATTGATAATCATCACTTCGCCAATCGATCCGTAATTCCGTATTTTGTCTCGGACGGAAAGCGAGATAAGCATCCCAGCCTGCAAGTTTGTAGTAGTTACGGAAATCCTCTCGCGCGAAGAAGGCATCAAGGGCGTTTTCAAGACGGCTTTCTCGCCAGGCATCGTCCGTTGATGTAATATTATGGAATGCAGCGCCCACCGCTAATGTGGGAGGGGAATACAGGTGGTGCTTGAAAGTGGTGTCTTGTTCGATTGACTTTGTATCTGCGAGTGGCAATCGGAATTCCCCACCAAGCCGGTATTCCCATCTGCGCGACGCAAAACCATATCCGAAGCTTCCATCCAGCCCAAGCTCATCATGACGACCAATATCTACCGAGCCCGGTGTCCCTAAACCAAGATAGTATCCAGTAACCCGGTTAAAATCCATCATGGAAAAGTTCTCAAGGTAGGGCACCTGCCGTCCGTTCTCGATCTCCGAAACATTATAAACATGGGTGGGATTATGTTTACGAACGATTCCGTCGTTCAAGTTAAATTGTAACGTATCGCTATTTAGAGTGGTATCGGTTACCGGAGTATCTATTGCGGGAACAAGATAAGGTAATTGTTTTGCAGAGTGATCGGAGAAAAGCGAATTAGTCACTCTGGCAGCCATGGAACTCGCTCTAATAGGAAGTAAAAGCAAGTGGGTGAGAATAGCAATCAGGAGAGATGTTTTATAGATAGACATCACAGTGATTAAGTTGTAGAAAGCACGTGTACTAACTTGCTACACAACGAGCCCTCCAGGTATATTGTTTCTCCATGTATGTTATATATCGAGTGGCTTAGCTTCTATTTACCAAATAACGAACGGATCTTTCCTAATACTTTACTTGCTTCGGGAATTCGGAAGCTCAGATAACCTCCGATGGTAAGAACGGCCATTTCGAGCGCCAACGCCACAAGGCGAAATACTGGAGCAAGGTGCAGTGGTAATACCTCTCCTGTTATATAGGTGAGGAGTACGCTTACCGTCACGATACTGAGAATAGCAAGAGATCGAAATGGGCGCAAACTTTGACCGATCCATCGCGCCGAAAAAAAGCTTTCTGTTGCGCACGCGCCCGCATTGGCGCATTGCGTTCCTATGATTGCGCCGAGTCCGCCGTAGGATTTAATGAGGAAATAGTTTGCAACAAGATTAAGAAGTCCCCAGCAAAGCCGGTTGACAAAAACAACACGCTCCTTTCCGATCGCGACGAGGGTGGTCACATGCATTCCACCTCCAAAAACCACAACGGTTATGGTTTGGAGAATAAGACTTGCCAACAGCAAATGTTGAGCACCCTCAAATTTTGAACCATACACCACGTTGATCACAAGTGGAGAAAACACCATCATGAAGGCAAAAAGAGGTGTCGTGCTTAATGTCTGATATCCGGAAATTTCCCGGCGGGCGTTCGCAAGCCTCGGGTAGTTAAATTGGTGGAGTTTTGCGTTTTGTGCCGCTGGTGCATTGTGCTCATCATCGTGGGATATTTCACTAAATACACTTACGAGTGCACCTCCAAGACCGAACAGGAAAATGTACTCTGCCATTTGAGCAAGTCTGGCAGCAGCATCATAAAGGCCAATATCGCGTGCGTTCTCGCCAAGCAAGGCTCGCATCATCAGGATGTCCGGTTGCCGGCCAAGCACCGTGCTAAGAATGTCATTGCCCCATGTGGTGACTCCATAGATCATGAATGGCAATAGGATAAAAACTCGTACCCTGTTAGGCTTGCTAATAAACTCCCCGAGATGTTTTCGAAAATGGCTGAACTCCTCTCGTAAACCTCTGCTTGATCCGGGTTCGACGTGACGGTTCACCAGATAAACAAGGATAGCTCCATTCAATATCGCGGAAAAGGCATGAAGCGCGATCGCGCCATCGATCGAGAGAGTTCCGGTAAAGATGAAGATCAGCCCGGCTGCGAGCAACGCCATTCGAGAGATCAGGCTGGCATAGAATACCCATTGAACTTGTAATAAGCCAATCAATGTAAATGTAGAGAATGCAACAGCGGCCTGCCCAAAAAGGAATATAATAAAATATGGCCAAAGGTGCTGAATATTGCCAAGAGATGCCGATAGCGCGGTGGAGTAACCGGGAAGTATTACAAGCACCAGAATGACTAATGCCGCTAAAATAAGATTCACGAACAACCGAAACGCTAACAACTCTATCAGGAAAGGGCGAATCCCTTCCACTTTTGCTTCGCCGAATTTTCGTTCGCCACGGAGAATTCTCGGTAGATAGCGGAGAAGAACGCCATCTACTGCGAATGCTCCGATGATCGCTAATGTCCCGCTTATCGAGAGGAACACTGCGTAATTTCCACTTATTTCCGGCCCGAATTTTCGCCCGACGAGAATAGCATACAGGCTTAATCCGCCATACTCTATTAACTTATAGAGATGATTCCAGGCAAAGCCTTTTGTAATACGATGTGCTGGCATCTCTAAGCTTTAGACGGATTTGTTCTGATATCGTGACAATAAGCGATTGCCTCGAATGCATCGTTCGCAAAACGTTTCCAGCTAAAGTAATTTGCGCGTTCATGAGCGTGTTCAAGCAGGGTTATACGGGCGGCAGTATCTAATATCAATGCCTGAAGCAGTGTAGATGTTAATGCAACGGAATCATTTTCCGTGAAAATAAAACCGGCATTACCTATCACCTCCGGGATAGCACCAGAAGATGATCCGATCACGATCTTCCCAGCGGCCATTGCCTCGACAAGCACACGTCCGAATTGTTCCGCCCACATCGCTTTACGCCGGCTTGGAAGTACAAGAATATCGAGCGCATGCATGTAGTCAGGTACTTCCTTATGAGGAAGGGATGGAACATGGCGAATGTCAGAGGAAATGCCGAGAGTTTCCGCCATTTGTAAGAATGTTTTTTCAGCTTCGCCGCTTCCGATGAGAAGCAGTCGTGTCCGCAGCTCTGGATGATCCCTTTTCAATCGAGCGTATGCCTCGATCAGCAGATCAACGCCTTTCATCTCCATCATGCGACCGACGTAGCCAATGACTATCTCCTCTGGTGAAATATTTAGAGAAGTGCGGATCTCACAAACGCGATCTGGACGCGGGGTGCTATACGAGGATGTATCAACTCCATATCCAATGTTTCGAATGGGATTTTTATATCCGACGCGGCGTAATACATCAATCCCATCAAAATTTGCCGTCAGGCCATAGTGCATTCTCGAAAGTGTTTGTCGAGCAACGGTGCGATAAAAAAAAGATGGGCTGTAATCGAATTCCGTAAGTGAGAGATTGTTCCAGGTAAAGAATACAGCAGGAGTTCGTGGTGCATAAATTGCTTTTGCAAGAAGGATCTCGGCGGCGAAAACGGAAAACGGCTCCTCCATCAGAAAGAGCACATCCAGTCGTGACAATTCGAACGCTCTACGCAATCCGGAACGATAAAAGCCGCGATTCTCATAGCCTCGCCAACCCGCTTCGCCGATCACGGTTGCGTATGGCGCCGATGAAGCGATCGCATCGAACGGCATAGGGCGCCCATTCATTCGCCAGGCATCGACCGTAAGAACCGTAAGTTCCATGCCTGGAATAGTGCCCAACTCGTCAGCGCATCGGCGATAGACCGAGCTTGCGAACATAGAATTCACGATCAAAGTCCGCATGTGCTTTCCCTTCCAGGCTATTACTTAATTGTTGGATCGCTTTTTCCCCAGACGCATGGCGTGGAGAACCTGGAGCAGTCGAGAGTGAGCCTCTGGATGTGCAGCTACATCGCTTTTAAAACCCTGGAAAGTGACGAATGCTATACCAAAAATCAGACCCAGGATCAGCCCGATCCCGGCGTAAATGGTTCGGCTGGGGGACGAGCGCTCAGTTGGAACTTGTGCGGCATCTAGAACTTGAAGGGAGGGAAGGTCGCGCTGCTCCGATATTCTTTCCTGCTCCAACTCTTCACGGAGGTACGCTGAGACTTGTTCGAGAACTTTAACCTCACGCAGATATCCTGCGAGTTCCCGAGTAAGTGCCGGAGCGCTCTTCAAGGCCAGAATATATTCCCCGGCGCCACCGCTATCGTATTTATTCAGTTCCTGCTGTGCGGCCTCCACCTCGGCACCAAGCGCCTGAATCCGTGGGGAGTTCGGACCAAGTTCGTGAGACTCGACGTTCCGCTCCATTTCGAGCTGTTGTTTCTGGCTTGTCAATTTGGCTGCAGCAGTAACGGTAGCGGCAAGCTGTTCCGGAAGTGAGATCGCTTCGTGGGTCTCTTGGAACTGTTCGAGGCGTCCATAGGCGCTATCGAGCTCCACTTTCTTAGATTTATACTCAGCCTCCATGAATATTCTGGTGTTCTTGGCGCTTGTCATGAGGCGGTCACGATTAAAACGATCCAGGGCCTCAACAAACTTATTCGCGACGTAGGCGCTCATGCGCCGGGCAGAATCCTGTGAAACACGAGAAGAAAACGCTGGAGCATTTAGATCGACCGTCACGGTCATCATCCCGGTTCGAAGTGCATCGCTTTTAATACTATTTTGTAGCACATCGACCATGGCTTTATAACTCGTATCCCGATGGAGGAAATAATTCCGAACTGTGGGATCGGCAGCAACGTCCTCAGAAATGGAACGTGATTCAATGATCGTCTTAAAAAGATCGAGCGTAGGGTTCTCTGCAATTCCGCCTTTGAGCAGATCCAGGGCGCTTGAAGCCGAACTGCTGAGGAACGCAAGCATGCCACCCGATCCTTCGTGTTCCGGAGGCAGCACCGTTACCGTTGCGACATACGTGGCAGGGCGTGTGAAAGAAAAAAGGAGTAAAAGAACGGCGCCGAGCAGAGCGATCATCCCTACGCGGCGCCAATGCCGGGCGAGATTGCTGAGAACGCTATACGAGCCCGCAGTTCCGGAATTCGATTGATCCATGGGAATGTTTTCTGTCTGGCTCATTATAGACCGTTCTTAACCAAGAAAATAACACCTGCGAGGATGGTGATGATCTGAGCTGTAATAAGTGCGCCAGCAGCCACATCTTTCCAAAAATGTGGCTCTTCGCGTGGCACGATGATCATATCACCGGATTCAATTCCATAATTAGACTCGGAACGGGGATCGGTATAAGAGCCTGTCTGGGGATTGACCACCCGGATCGCCGAGCGATCGGCGTCCGATGCGAACCCTCCAGCTTTGTTGATATAATCTTGCCAGGTGCCTCCCTGGATGAACTCTACATTTCCTTGCCGGATGACGCTTCCCGATACCGTGACAAAACCCATGGCTCGCGGAATGTAAATGGAATCCTGTTCCCGCATTAATATGTTTTGGGACTGATCACCATTAAGCAGCGCTTTGAAATCGACGACCATCGAAAACATGAGGAAATGGGATGCATAATAGTTATACTGCTCATCGGTAAGGCCTTCCTTTCGAAGGGCTGAGAGCGTTTGAATGCGTTGAAGTTCGAGATCGTTGCTGAAATTATTAACGCCTGCTCGCCGAATGAGCCGTGCCTGATCCAGCGATGCATTCGGAAGGATTCCACCGGCACCCTCCAGAATATCCTTTAAGCGCGTAGTTCCCGGCTGGATCGGATAATCACCGGGGAATGGCACTTGGCCTCCAATGCTGACAATTCTCGGAACATGAAACTGCGAGTATGCTCTCACAAAAATTTGGTCTCCCTCATGAAGCAGGGGATTCTCTCCGCGAGCGTAATTTACCCATATCCATTGCGCATGGACTGGATCATTATCAGGGAAGCGGGCTATTTCGATAGAATCCTGATTAGAGCCTGGCAGTAACCCACCGCATAGAGCTAACGCCGTCGAAAGCGAGTCGCCATCTACAAATTCGATCCGTTGCGGTGTAGCAACGCTGCCCGCAACGAGTGTGTACTTCTTGGCAGTCGGCACATCGATGACGTCGCCAGCCTCCAGCGCAGGGTTTGCATTGAGATCCCCAATAGCATAGTACCGAACAAGATCTGCATGTGCCCGAATATTTCCGGTAAGCGTTCGGATCTCGATATTCCTCAGCGATGAATTCGTCTTAAATCCACCGGCATGGTCGATCACCTCGCTGACTCGTTGCATCGCTGTAGCCGATTGCATCCCCGGTGAAAGCACGTTGCCGATAACATTCACCTTGATGGGACGCAATTTCCGAAGCGAAAGCGAGACATCCGGCGCTTTGAAATCCTTAGCTAATGCAGCTTTCACCCTCTTCTGCGCCTCGGTTACGGTTATGCCCGAGACCTGAACGGCGCCAACATTCGGTATCAATAGCTGCCCTTCGGGAGTAACCATCAGATCCTGATCGATTCCATGGATGGAATACACCACAAGATAAACCCCATCCCCAGGGCCAAGCTGGTACGTATTTGGATCGACCGGTGCTTCGAGCGCTTGCGCAGTCTGCTCGGTTTGCGTTTGGCGGCGAGCTAAGATCTTCTCCGTAGCCGTGTCAGCGACGCCCATGCTGTTCTTAAAGGAGTTATAAAGCTCCTCCGAGGTCATTTGCGCCTGTGAAGAGGCGGGGAGGGCGATTAATCCAGCTATCAGAACAGCAACGAGTGCAAACGCCAGCGTTATCTTATGTGCCAAATGGATGCGAATTGTTCGTCTTTGGGGATGCAAGTGTAGTATTTCCAAGGATAATGGAGGATGTCACGGCAACGACGGTGACTGGCACATAAAGGTGATTCGCTTCCCGTTCAGTTCCGAAATGGACCCCCACAAACTGGGCAATTATGTGTGACCTTGCTTAGGAAATGCAATATTGCTCTAATAAGGCGGGCACTCAAACACGACACTGCCATTATCTGTTAGAAATACAGCCGGAGCTTTGCTTCCAGAAATAGGTGCCATTTCTTTTTCTTGCGAGTTCCCGACACACCCTCGTTTCCAAGCTGTTTTTGCCGTTCGTTCTGGAAGAAATGCAAAATCAGCTTTCTCAAAGGACTCGTTCATAACGAAACCTACCGCCAACGATTGTCAATGAACCACCGAGCCCCCATTCTTAATTCTCAATTCTTAATTGAAAATTCATATAGGTGCCCATCAACTCACCACCAATATACGACAAAAAATAACCCGCGCAAGAAATTCGGCTTGCGCGGGTTAGAGTTGATTTTAGAAGCGCTTAATGTGATACTGTAAACTTCACAGCATTGTGCGTGCCTTCCGTTTGGAGATCCGCATAGTAGATACCGCTGGGAAGCATGGAGCAATCGAGCGATAGGCATAGGCCAAGCTCGGCCTCCGGAGTTGCATTATAAAGCGTTGCAACCGAAGCACCCATTTGGTTCACGACATTCACCACAACAGGAATGCCGCCGGGTAAATCTGCCACGCAGACTTTTACAATGCCCGAAGCCGGATTCGGATGGACAGTGACTTGTAGCGTTGTAGTATCTGCCATAGGATGCCCATCCGCCATCTTTTCGCCGCCACCGCCAGAGATTGTATCCTGTATCGAGATGAGATCGTTGATAACACGAGTTACATAGATGTTTTGCAAGGAATCGAAGCTGCTTGTTGAATCATTTGGAAGCGCGAGATGCTGTAATGACCAAACAGCATAAATAGAATCAGTGTATTGATGATAATTTGAGGTGATCGTATCATAGCAATGTATTGCCGAGGTTGTTAGCCCTTGCTCCTCATAGATTTGGCCTTTCATCATCCACAAACTGCTCTTAAGGTCAGGTAAGGTTGTCCCCAACCCGAGAACGTAGTTGAAGTCCGCAAGGGCTTGATTCAAATACGTAGCTGATGAATCGATTAACCCAGCAAGCCCTATTTCGTCTGACGCACTTGCCATACGTATATCGTCGGTATTGGTATCGGAAAGTAGCATTCCTCTCGCGTTCCAGAATGCGGTTTTTAGGGTTGAACTTGAGGAATCCGTTGGAAACCATTCGGAAGTTGGAGGGTAGGGATTACCAATCGGAATTGTACATTCCGGACTTAAATCGATTACATCTGTACAATTAGTCTGAGGGTCAGTTGTAGAGACATTCAATGGAGTGCCAGTCGCCGTTACTCGAATTTGACGCACGGTGCCGCCAGACTGAAAATTATTGTATTGAACAGGCATAGTGTAAGTACCTAACCCTGGATCGTTATTAACGAGGTGCCAACTCTCGGTCGAGCCAAAGGAATTACGCCCACATTGAATGGACAAACCGCCCCCGTGAAGGGAAGAGGCTTTATTTCCCCCCCTAACAAGATCCGCGCTGTTGCCAGCATCTATAGTTTGGAATTGACTTTTTCCATATTCGGTTGTTACCAAGTCGGATAGGTAAATCCAACTTCCTGCACCTAATGACCATCCACCCCATTGCTGAAATGTGGAGAATGAATTCCCTCGCACCCAACAATTGTTGCCATTTTGAGCTGTAAGTTCCCAATAACTATTTCCATAGAGTAGATTGTCATAGAGGAAAACAAAGGCATGATTGAATTCACCGATACCTCCATCCACGCAATATTCTATGGAGGAATTGCAGATGTCACCGTATGAGGAATAATCGGTAATGCCATGCTGCATCGGGGAGGCGGCGCTACCAGGAGACAACCCGACTAAATCATAACTGTACCTCAAATTTGAGCAATGATAGGATTGGCATCCGATTCGCGCATTATAGAAAGTATCGTACGCGATGAGCATGGGAGCAGCGCTGGCCCCATAAAGATTAGAGGCATAAAAACAATCGATGGTGTGATATGCTGGAATGATATAAGTGCCTGTTAATTCATCGAAAAAACGGCAATTCGTAACCTGAATATTGGTGAGCTCGGGGTTTGCCCCCGATAAGCGAGGATAGACTTCTGAATTTGCCACGTAAAGCATCGTCGAGATTGGTAAATTCGGTGAGGTACCTTTGAACGATGAGTTAGCTGAGAAGCAGTCGTGAATGAAAGGATATTTTAAGGCATCCTGAACCTTAATCTCCACATCGCTATCATCGGTATAAACCATGTTGATCGTTGCATCCGTTGAAGGAGTAGGAAGGGTTGTTGAACCCCTTACAAGTATAATAGCATTTTGATCAACTTGGCCGCAGGCCGAGATGCCACCTGTTAAGGTACAACGATTGCCCACGCCTGTTACCCCTTCAAATGACAAAGTGCCCAGGCATGTGTTTGTTGTGCTCTTATTTAATGTCAGTCTTCCCCCTGGAAGTGCTGGAGTACCACCAGTGCCCGTACCACCCAGGACAGTAATCGACCCACCTGAATATACCGTAAATTCGTCAAGTTGCAGTGTTGCGCCAGCATCAATTATCACTTGTCCACCAGATTCAACGAGTAAATCCGAGAAAATACTTGCTGGGAGTAAACCCTTTATTTCCAGAGTTGCTCCGCTCTCTACTTTTACCCATTCATTCGCGATGGTTGAGCTTGCCTCCATGATGACATGGCTACCACTCAGAATGTCGAAACCGTTATTTCCCTCCATTTCGATCTCACCCCCAGGCTGAATGGTAAGGGTGCCACCGTTGACAATAAAGTTACCATTATCTTGTAGTTGAACGACACCGTAGATCTCTGATGTCTGGCCACTTCCAACAGTCACATTACTATAGCCATTACTGCCACTTGAATAAATTATGAGGTCATCGACTTTCGTCGTCGCACCGGTAACTTCGACATCTTGTAGATAACCAGTTATGAGGATTTTTCCATTGCTCGTCGTCGTGATTTTGTTATTTGCAAGACCGTCTCCGATCAGGTTCCCATCAATTGCGAGAATATCGAAGTTGCCCGGGGAAGGGTCATCCCCGACTGTGAGAACTGTCGGAGTCCCACTAGCACTATTAATCACTGTCTGCCCTTGATTTAAATGGGGCCACGCGACGTAAGGTGGAACGAGATTCTGATTAGGAATGATATTTCCGCCAGCTACAAGAGTTTTATGGGTTGCATCTTTCCATGCGCCGAAGTGCATTAGGAACGCGCTGTTCTCATTCTCGGCAGCAGTAGTAAAACCTAAGTGAAGAGTGGATGAAGAATATTCGTAATTTCCGATTACAGGTATCGAGTTTGCAACAGCGCGATAAGCATTTACCCGTCCAAAGCCAACTCGCTGCGCCCAAGAACGATTGAGAGTTCGAGATATTCCATCTCCCGGTAGCTCAACTACGTCTTTACTCAGAAACGTGGAATTGTTATTGTAATCATACTGCCAGGGAGTAAGTGTTGTTCCACTAGCATAACGAGAATCGAGATCACCCGAAGTGTAAACTACATCGCTTGAACTTGCAGGGAACCCCTGTGCGATTGCTATTCCAGTTCCAGGATCAATTGCGTCCCGTGAGATGTCCGCAATCTTATAGGCAGTAAACGTTAAAATCAAATGAGCCATCATCTCAACGTCTGCCCCATTCGTCGGTATTCCCCCTGCAAGGTTGACTCCAAGATAGTGATTTGCTTGCGTATTGCCATTGATGCCGATAGATTTCATCAATGCGGCCACACCTGCTACTTCGGGCGCTGCAAAAGATGTGCCGCTTTCGACTGCGTAAGTAGAGGAAGTCGGCGAGCCATACGCACAAAGCACCTCAAGGCCCGGGGCCACAAGATCAACGAATGCGTGACCTTTCAAAGGTCCACGTATTGTTGGATCAGAGGTTTGATCAAATTTCTCCAACCCTGAAGACCAACTGTAGTAATCTGCAATCGTTTCCGCACCCTCTTTGGACCAAGACCACGCATTCGGGCAATACGTATCGAAGCCATCCATAGTAATTGTAACACCAATGAACGGAATATCGTGAGCCGGGTTATTGTCGATGTAGAAAATACCCCATCCAAAAGGTCCAAACTCGGTCGGGTATTCCTGGTATGATCCACCCGAACCGTCATTAAATCGTCCAAGCCCATTTCCAGCAGCGAACGTTGCTACAGTGCCGAGATTAAACATATTTAGAAAGTCACCAGGGTTACCGCTAGCAGCATAAATAACATCTGCGTATGTTTTAATACCGTTCTTAAGACCATCGCAGTCGATATGTTCATAATCTGGATCACCGAAGCCGTGCCCTATGCCCAGCGCCTTGCACTTCGGGGCAACGCCTACCATAGAATAGCCATTGCCTGCCGCAGCAATAGCCTGACCAATGCACTTATGACCATGTCCTTCGTAAAGTGGTAAAGAAGGCCAACCCAAATCTGTGTTTGCGCTGATTGTTTTAAAGTTAGGTACTAAGTCAGCATTGACGCTCGGGGTTGTATAGTCCCAATCATCTGCATCAAGTATGTATACATCCGGCCTTCCCATCGTAATTTCCCACGCCATTGGGCATTTCATTTTGTAGAGACTCCATTCCCACCCAAGTGGATGAAAGTTTGTCGCATAACCAGAAGGTGGGTTAGAGCCATCAGGAGGAAGTGCAGAAGCAGGTGTTCCAGGTATCATTCCGGCATCCGTTGGGATCACACAGTTGACGTATGGCATGCTTGCGAATCGAACATGGGTAAGTGGAATTTGCTGAAGATAAAAAGTAGCAGTGTCAACATCGACATAATTCGCAAAGAAAAGTCCAAACGCATTTGAACAAGCAATAGTACTATCGGCGATTGCTGGATATGCCTTCTGAAATGAGATAGTTCCGAGCTTTACTTGCAGTGAATCGAATTGAGTTCGGATCACGGAGTATGAACCGTTAATAGCGCTGATACCAACAATCAAGACGCTGTCGGAGGATACTGAGTCGAGAGGCATGATATCATAAGTAAATGAGATTGCAAAATAGCGTTTCGCAAAAAGATGATGGAATGTAGGTGAGCCAGTGGTCGTATCGACTCTGACTGAGTCAGCATTAAGATAGGTCGCGCCGAAGATGTTCTGGTATAGGGGGTATGTTGATGGTTGTGCATATAAACCACTTGCAAAACCAAGGATTAGTAAGAAAAACAGTGACACACGTTTCATAAGATTGTTCTAAAATAAGAATTTGGTAGGTTATGGCTCACGGAAAAAATGTAATATATGATTGTTAAGGAAAACAAAATAACATCCTGCCTTAAGAATGGTCAAGTCTATGATACCTAACCCTTCAATTTTACCTTCACTTATTTCTCGTCCAATAATATCGAAAATAACATAGGGACAACTCTCTTCGATACCCGAGAGTCGAATATGTAAAGGATCAATGTAAATAATTTTGATTGCGTCGAGAGTCTGTGTTTGGTTGACCATCTCCACTGGTGCAGGGTGATCGTACCATGCATAGGAAACTAATGGAACGTTTAATAGATCGTTTAGAACGGAATCCGCTGGGTAATACGAGCCTAATATCAAGGCAAAAGCGTTCGATGATTGGATCGTGCTATCGATGACATTGGGGAATGCTTTTCGAAGTCGAACCGAACCATATTTGGCTGCCATTCTTTGGAAAGAATCCCTTGTAGCACGATAGTTTGTATCTATAGCATCCCAACCGACAATCAAGGTGCTGTCTGCATTGACGGAATCAAGTGGTAAAATATCGTACTGAAAAACGAACTCCCAATAATGTTGAAGATAAATCTCTGGTAAACCCTCGTGAATGGCTATCGAATCATTGCATGTATCCACCATCGCACTATCGTAATTATCAATGAGGCTGTCGGGCACGTTTGGGTAATACACCTTTTGCCAAAGAACAAGGCAGGTTGGGTCAACTGCTTGTGCGTGTAGGCAGCTCGTCATAGCGAGAAGCATCAGAACCGCGAATAAAGCTTTTTTCATAACATTTGCCCTCAAATCCTAAAAACGAACCAATACTCGACTTAAAAACACCCGAACATTCATTTCGTTTCATGAATATGCAAAGATATTATTCCGGTAATATGCTGTTCTGCAATTCCTAAGGAACGCCCTCCCGATCCTCCTGTTTTCTTCATTATGTCAATACGAACCGAGCGCGTGGGCGGGGAAGTGCAGCAGGCGCTTGCCCATGCCCTTCAAACCGATTTTTCCAGCCTTACGGATGGCCTTATTACGGTCACCAAAGTCCGCATGTCTCCGGATCTGCGCAGTGCGCGGGTCTATGTGAGTCTGCTCGGCGGGAGTGCTCCGGGCGCAAGCGTACTCGAGAAGATCAAGAGCGAAGCGCCTCACCTTCGCGCCGCCGTCGCCAAAGCCATCCGTTTGCGTTATGCTCCGGAGCTTTTCTTTTATTTAGATCAGACCCAGGAGGAAGTAGCCCATATCGAAGAGATCTTCAAGAAAATAGGGGAGTCGCGGCCACCGTCTCAGGAAAAAGAATCATAAATGTATAACGATGTCATTGCGAGTTGGAATCACGGAGCGAAGCGGAGTGATTCCGACGAAGCAATCTCAATCTTGCAGTGAAGAGATTGCTTCGTCGAATCGAACTCCCTCCGGTCGTTCTCTTCTCCTCGCAATGACGTATAAAAACATTCACTAGAGATACATTTACTATACTTTTGGAACTTATTGACCGCTCATCCCTCCTTGCTGATCCAACGACTGCGCGAGAGCAGATTCTTAGTTCTGAAGGCGCATTATTATTGATCCAAAAACCGTACGGCGAGACTTCCTTCTACGCCGTGAACCAGATCCGTAAAGCAATGAGCCGCGTTACCGGTATCCGGCGCGTAAAGTGCGGTCATGCCGGCACACTCGATCCGCTTGCAACCGGTTTGCTCATCATTGCCACGCGGCATAAAACAAAAGAGCTAGCGAATCTTATTGGTCTTGATAAAACATATCGCGTCCGAATGCGCTTCGGAGTAACCAGCCCCAGTTTCGATCTCGAACGGCCTATTGAGATCATTGGCGATGAGCAACACATCACGTGTGAAGCAGTGGAATCCGCCATCAATGGGCTTCCAGGCGATCATGAGCAAATGCCGCCGATCTATAGCGCCATCAAGCAAGGCGGGCAGCCGGTTTATCACGCTGCCCGCGCGGGAAGAACGCCGGTAATGACCGCCCGAAGTATTTTTGTGCATGAAGTTGAAATTATCTCTGTCGAATTACCGTATATCACTTTCCGGGTGCGTGTTTCGAAAGGGACATATATTCGCAGCCTCGTTCGAGATATTGCCGTTACGCTCGGAACCGGCGGCATCCTTATCGATCTCGATCGCGAAGCCATCGGCGAATGGCGCGTAAGCGATGCGATACCGTTGAACGAAGTAACGACCGCAATTCAACAAACTTCTAATGATGTTAGCCTGTCATCCTGAGCGGAGTTCGTCCCTCCACGCATCGCCCACGATGCGTGGAGGGACGAATGGAGTCGAAGGATCTCTGAAAGTGCAAAAGATTCTTCGACTTCGCAAAACGGAGTCCGAGGGGCGGACTCCGTTTTGCTACGCTCAGAATGACATTGTTTTTAGGTTTTTAATCATTTTTTGTACTTGAAAGTTACCTGGGGATTAGAAAACGCGACCTTTTCACCGAAGACGATCACCACGCTCGGTAGTTACGATGGCGTTCATCTCGGCCATAAACAGATCCTTGCGCGACTCCGTCAGCGAAAGCATGAGCTCGGCATGGACCGTTCGCTGCTCATCACGTTCCATCCGCACCCCCAGCAAGTCCTGCGGAAGAACGATACCTCGGTCGAACTTCTGACCACCATCGAGGAGCGTCTGCAATTGATCGAACAGGAAGGCATCGACGAAGCGCTGGTGATAAAATTCACGCCGGAATTTTCGCAAACATCCTACATCGAGTTCTTTCAAGATACTATTTCCAAACAGCTTGGCACCCGCGCGATGGTCGTGGGATTCAATCATGCGTTCGGGAAAAACAGGGAAGGCGATGCCGAACATCTCAAGAAAATAGCTCCTGAATTAGGAATTATAATAGAAGAAGTACCTCCCGTAGAAAAGAACGGTATCTCTATCAGTTCAAGTAAGATACGGCTCGCAATAAAAGCAGGGGATATGGCAAACGCGAACGAATGGCTGGGCCGTCCTTATGGCATGGAAGGCCTCGTCGTGCATGGCGATGCCATCGGTCGCGACCTCGGATTTCCCACAGCGAATTTGGAAATAGATCCCTCTAAACTGATTCCAATGGATGGGGTCTATGCGGCGCATGTTATCCACAACAACAAGAAGTATCAGGCGGCGCTCAGTATCGGCAAAAAGCCAACCGTTCACGAGGATGGCGATCGAGTGATCGAAGTGCTGCTCATCGGATTCCAGGGTGATCTTTACGGGCAGAAGCTCAAGGTCGATTGCCTCAAATACTTGCGCCCACAGAAGAAATATTCTTCGTTGGAAGAGTTACGATTAGCCATCGAAACGGACGTTTCTGTTATTCGAGTCTTAGCAGGAAAATGAGCACAGAAAACACGATACGCATCGAGTGGAACGGCGAATGGCGCACTGTTCCGCTTGCCGATTGCGAGATGATAGAGATCACTCCGGGTCATTTCTCCATCTCTATTGATGGCAGGCACTTCGAAGTTTTTGCTCTGCCCGATGGCCGCCTTAGCGATGGGCTGGCGCTCGATGGCACGGAGCTAAAGATCGAGTCAGAGCGGGAGCGTATCATTCGAGAACGCTTTAATTTGGCGGGATCGGCTGGAACTGTTCGTACCGGAACTCATGTCATAAGAGCGCCAATGCCCGGGCTGCTTCGTTCGATGAAAGTCGCTCTTGGAGATAACGTAGAACGAACAACGATCGTGGTGGTTTTGGAAGCGATGAAAATGGAAAACAATATTCTTGCTTCTGTCACCGGCCACGTCACTCGGATCATAGTAGCCGAAGGAAGTTCAGTGGAAAAAAATGCCCCCTTGCTTGAAATTGAATTAGCCTGATGTTAGGTTACAACCTGATAAAAGGTTAGTTTATAATTAATTGTTGTAACACTGCTCGTTTGCTCATGCCCCGCAAACAGCAGCGATGATCCATGCGAGTAACCGTTAGCGTAGCCGGACGTTTTCATGCGTTCCATTTAGTCGAGCAGCTTGCGAAACGCGGGCATCTTCAGCGCTTTATCACGAGCACGCTGAATGAGAAGCGTCTGCCAAACCGGCGGCTACCGGACTCACTTCGCAGCGATCCGGAATTTTTGAAGCGCGTCCGTCAGGTTCCTATGCCGGAATATCTCGGCTTTGCCCTGCGTCAGCTTCCCGCCAGCGATTCCCAATCGCTTTCCTACTTTGCTAAGGATAATCTTTACGACCGTTCCGCGATCAAATATATCCCGAACAGCGATCTGTTCGTGGGCTGGGCGAGCCAATCGTTATTTCAAATGCGGGAAGCAAAAGCGCGCGGCGCGATCGCGATCATCGAGCGGGGTTCAACATACATCACAGAGCAATATCGCCTGATCGATACGGAACGCAACCGATTCGGTGTTGCACCGATGCAGCGCTCCAAATGGGATCGATTGCTTGAAGAGAAGCAACTCAAAGAGTATCACGAAGCAGATATTATCATGACGCCCAGCGAATTCGCGCGTCAAAGTTTTCTTGCTCGTGGATTCGACCCGAAAAAGGTGTTGAAGGTTAGATATGGAGTCGATCTCGATCAATTCTACCCTAATGCCAATAAGCCGGATTCTGAAACTCCAACCATTTTATACGTGGGTGCCATCGGCTTCCAAAAGGGGATACCATATTTGCTCGAAGCTGCTCATGCGATGCGGACTAAGGGAAAGAAGTTTCGACTTAAACTGATCGGCCGCCTCGAAAAGGATTTTGAATCGTGGCTGAAGTCAAGTCCGTTGCGTTCTGAAATTGATGAGCATATTCCATTCGTTCCAAATCACGAATTAGTCAGCCATTTCCATCGCGCTGATATGTTCGTACAACCTTCGATGCAGGAGGGTCTGGCCCTCGTGATCGCCGAGGCGATGGCATCCGGAGTTCCCGTCATTGCATCCGAAAACACCGGAGCAAGCGAGTTTATCGACGATGGAGAGAATGGCGCCATTATCCCCGTGGGTGACGCAGATAAACTTGCTTCCGCAGTTGCCGATTTGCTTGATGATCCAGCTCACGCAAAATCTTTAGGTAAAGCGGCGTCAGAAAAATCAAAAACTTTTGGCTGGGATGTTTATGGCGATACGATAGAGAAAACTTATACTGCCATCCTTAATAATTCCAATTCGTCCAAAGAGTCCACCAACGACGGAACCGAAATCTCATCCTTTTACGACGCATACTGGAACCGCGATCACGGATGGACGCCGTCGCATTCTTTCACAGATATGCAGCTCGGTTTGCATTTCAAGAATAAAGGATCGGTTGCATTTCAGGAGAGCGCTTCGGTGCTGGATGTCGGTTGTGGCGATGCCTCGAACTATCAGGCCTGGCTCGTCAAGCAGGTGCGTGATCTAAAAGCAATCGATATCAGTACCACCGGCATTGCGCGAGCCACGCAAATGGGTATCGATGCAAGGGTTCACGATCTTTCCCAGCCGTTTCCATTCGAGAAAAATACATTTGATGGCGCAGTTTGTATCGAGGTGCTTGAACATCTCTACGATCCGAAATTCACAGTGAGCGAGATCTTCCGAGTGTTAAAACCCGGAGGGTTACTTATTGCGAGCGTGCCTAACAGCGGATATTTCAGGGAGCGATTGCGCGCAGTGACTCGCGCGGAACTATCTACTTCTATTTCAGACCTTTCGAATGAATGGAAGGGCGCACATATCCGCTTTTATAATTTGAGATCGTTCACCAGATTGTTCGAGGTTAGTGGTTTCAAAGTGGAATCTATTCGCTCGAATGGGGACTCCTCCATTTTCGATGGACTCGATGCGTTCGGGGGATATGCAACGCAGCATGCATCATCGTTTCTGCGCAGACGGTTGCCGCGAGCATTGCGTTTGGGCTTTCTCGAAGACGTGGCGCCGGGCCTCTTCGCGCCGGATATCATCCTTTGGGTGCGCAAACCGGAAGGGGAGTTGCAATGAAGGTGCTGATCGCTGGAGCTTTTTGGCATGGCTCGCTTGAAGAGAGCTATGCCAGAGCGTTCGAATCGATCGGATGGAGCGTTGTTCGTTTCGATTGGGAGAAGCACCAGAATAACCATCCACTTGCCCTCACCGCGTTAACCAATAAGCTTTTGAGATCGAGAATTGCTGACCGCGTAGGCAAGTGGTTCAATGCAGCGATCGAGGATGCAAATCCTGATATAGTTTTGGTGATAAAAGGGAGAACGATCGCACCAGATACACTAAGTACCGCCAAACAAATTCTTCGTGATCGGATGTTGGTAAATTTTAACCCTGATAGCCCATGGGATCCCGCAAACCGTTCCATTCGCCTGCTTCAAAGCATCCCGGTCTATGATTTTCATTTTACATGGAATAAGCAGCTCATTGAACAATTCAAAACTGCCGGCGCTAACAATGTAGAGTACCTTCCATTTGCCTACGATCCGGAATTGCATCATCCATTAAATACGGAACAGACGAATCCGATTTACGACGCGATCTTTGTCGGCACGTACACCGAAGATCGCGATAAACTTCTGGCTGAACTTGGCAGTTGCAGAATTCGCATTGTCGGCAATGGTTGGCACCGGTCGAAGTTCGTTCCAAAGGATTGGATCCTCTCCAATGCAGTTTATGGCGATGATGCTGTGCGCGTGCTGGGGCTTGGTGCTTGCTCGATCAACATTTTACGCGGTCAAAATATCGGCAGCCACAATATGCGAACGTTCGAAATTCCCGCAACGCGCACTGCGATGCTCACCACCCGTTCGGATGAACAATCGCAATGGTTTGTTGAGGGTTCGGAGATGGAGTGCTATGAAACTCCAGAAGAGCTACTAATGCAAGTTCGGCAATTTGCGAATGATCGTGGACATGCCACCCAGATCGCGAAGAAAGGGTATGAGCGTGTTCGTGATGAGACGTACGAAGCGCGTGCACGAACCATGATCTCAAAGATTGGTTTTGCCGATTAGAAAGGAATGAAGATACTCTATGTCGGGCACACTTATACCGTTCGCGCCAATCAGGCGAAGATCGCGGCGCTTGCACTATACCCGAATGTTGAGATCACGCTCGTTACTCCACAAGCATGGCGCGGACCTCTCTATGCGAATCGAGCCGATGCGTTCGATACTTCGAAAGCTCCGAATGTTACGCACCATATTATTCGCGCCATGTTTATTGGCAAAGAAAGCGCTTATGTTTTTTCGCCAGCCATTGTTGGTACGATTCGGCGATTGAAACCGGACATTGTTCATGTGGAGCAGGGAGCGTATGCGCTATCGTACTATCAAATTTTATGGGCGCTCAAATTGATTAGCCCAACATCGCGCGCACTTTTTTTTACCTGGTGGAATTTGCCTTATATGCCACACGGAATAAAAAAAATGACGGAATTATTTAATCTGGCTCATTCCAGTGCTGCCATTGCGGGGAACAGTTCTGCGAAGGAAGTACTTCGGGCGCATGGCTTTACCCGGCCCATATATGTTTTGCCACAATTAGGGATCGATCTGCCAACTCATGTTTCTCATTTGGATTCACCTCGATCGGATACCCGATTTACGATCGGGTACGCTGGCCGGATCGCTGAAGAAAAGGGCGTGCTCGATCTGGTGGGCGCGGTTAGCGGGATGAAGAACAAAAGTGATGTCTTGCTTTATTTTGTCGGCGCCGGTGATGCTCTCGAAAAAGTAAGGCGAGCGGCATCCGAGCATTCTATTACATTGTTGCACCATCCAGCAGTGCGGAATGAGGAGCTATCAGCCCATCTCTCAAAAATGGATGTACTTGTATTGCCAAGCAGATCTACTCCGAAATGGGTCGAGCAATTCGGACATATTTTGCTCGAAGCTATGGCGTTGGGCATTCCGCTCATCGGATCATCCTCCGGTGAAATACCGAATGTGATCGGGGATGCAGGTCTCATCTTCAATGAAGGCGACCAATCTCAACTAGCTGTACATCTTGATCGTCTTTACTCAAATGAAAATGAACGGCAGCGGTTGGCATCTATGGGTAGAACCAGAGTAAAGGATCGTTTCACGAATGAAACGATCGCAAAGGCACAAATGGCAATCTACGAATGGATAATTCGTGAGGGCCAAGCTGTTGGTGTACCAGCACATTTCGTGCGCAGCAATAATTGATAGATAGTGACTGATCTATTCGGCATAGGGCTTTTACTGGCGTTCCTGGGATTGATCTCAAGGACGCAGCGGCCTTATACCATTTTATGGTCCTTTGCGACGCCTATTTTTTATATTATCTTCGGGTTCAAGAGCATTTTCATTAATCTTGGATTTACAAAGGTCGAGCTGTTCAGCGGCGTATTGCCAATGGCCGTGTGCATCATTACCTGGATGCAGCTAAGTTCCGCCGAACGCAAGCGTGCATGGAAATATTCTCCGAAGTTATGGTGGCTGTTCCTGGGATACTACTGTGTTTCGTTACTCTGGACAGATAACTTCTCCACAGGTGTTCGCACGGTACTGGAGATCGCTTTACCGTCTGCGCTCTATCTTGTTGCATTTAATGTCATTCAAAATGATTATCATCTCAAGCGTTATTACCAATGGATGATGGCGATCAATGTTGTTGTTGCGGTCTTCGATCTTTATACGGCTCTGACCGGGTGGAATACGATCAAGGCTTATGGTGCAATGACCGAAGGTGTTATTGGCTATAGAACCGTCACGGCATACTTTTATGTAACGATGGGAACGATCTTAATGATGCGCATGATGGAGAAGTTTGAGTGGAAATTAATGACGCTCTATCTGGTCGATGTGCTATTGCTGTTACTCTCCGCGAGCCGTACCCCAACGATCGTTTTTCTTGTCGGCTCGCTCGTCGCAATTCTTTATAGGCGCAACGTACGTTTTACTATTATTGGCGTAGTTTTTATGTCGGTGTTAATCGGCCTGATCTTTGTGCTGCCAACCCGGAATAAGTTCTTGAATGAGGATCAATCCCTGAATATGCGAGACAGTGGCCGGGGTTTTTTCCAGAAATATTTTGAGGACAAAGCGGAGGAGCGTCCAATCTGGGGCTTCGGTGCGGGTGGGACCGAAACATACGCGGCATGGCTTGTGGCACATGTAACGCTTGTAGGCGCTCCGCATGATGAATACCTTCGCATTCGCTTCGATGGAGGGAAGATAGGGCTTTGGCTGTTCTATCTTGGGCTATCCGATATGTTCATTCGCGGCCTTCTCTGGGGGCGTGGATTTAAGCAATATTTTCCGCTCAAAGCAATACTTATCATGACGCCTATCATGTTTGCGGTAAGTTGTAGCAGCGATAACACCTTTTTTTATTTTTACGTATTCACACAATATCTATTCGTCTTCATGGGATTCGGCGCGCGAATGTCGTATGAATACCGCGTAAGCGCTGGTAAAGAAAATCTTGTGCTGGATGAAGAAGAAATAGTGGCCCTCAAAGAACAAATAGGCATTCAGCCTGCAACGTAACCATGCGCGTTCCATTCCTCGATCTAAAAACTCAATATCAATCTATTCGCGAAGAGATCACAGTGGCAGTTCACCGCGTGCTCGACTCTACCCAATACATTCTCGGGCCGGAAATTGCGGCGTTCGAAAAAGCCTTCGCATTAGCGCAGGGTTCTTTGGATTGTGTTGCTACTAATAACGGCACTTCTGCGCTTCATCTTGCACTGTGGGCGCTTGGTATTAAGGCTGGTGATGAGGTGATCGTTCCCGCGAATACCTTCATCGCAACTGCAGAGGCGGTCCTGCTCTGTGGTGCGAAACCGATCTTTGCCGACCATGATGAGTATTACACCCTCGATCCAGAGGATGTCGAACGCAAGATCACACGAAGAACCCGTGCTATTATGCCAGTGCATCTGTATGGACAGATCGCGGAGATGGAGGAACTCACATTCATAGCGCGGCGGCACGGGCTTTTTATTGTTGAAGATGCAGCGCAGGCACACCTGGCTTCGTGGGATGGAAAGAAGGCTGGTGCATGGGCTGCTGCAACGGGATTTAGCTTTTATCCCGGTAAGAATCTCGGTGCCTATGGAGAAGCGGGAGCGGTGCTGACGAACGATACAGCGCTTGCCGAAAAAATGCGGCGTATTCGAGATCACGGTTCCGAAAACAAATATTGGCACACTATTGCAGGACATAACTATCGCTTAGAGGCGTTGCAGGGAGCTATTTTAGGCGTGAAACTCAGCCATCTTGGAGACTGGACCGAAGCACGAAGGCGACACGCAGAGCAATATCGTAAACTGCTTGCCGATATTCCGGAGATCCAACTTCCTAACGTTCGCAACGGCGCGGAGCATGTGTATCATCTCTTTGTCATTCAGGCTGCCGAACGCGATGCACTTCGCGTCTTTCTGGAGCAACGAGAGATCGCGACGGGGCTGCACTATCCAATACCGTTGCATCTTCAACCGTGTTTCCAGAATTTAGGGTATAAAGAAGGCGCATTTCCGCGAGCAGAGCGCGGTGCCAAGCGCATTCTTTCATTGCCGATGTATCCCGAACTGATGCCGGAACAGATCGCCTTTGTTGCGGAGAGCATCCGGGATTTTTACATGGCGAAAGGGGCACGCTCCTAAATGATGTTTGCAGCAACCATTCGCCGCCACGGATGGCCAAAAATTACGTTGGTGATCCTCGACTGGCTTGGGGTAACGCTTGCTGCGGTTGCAACGGTGGTACTGCATTACTTCACCGGGATCGATGAATACGATACCCGGCATTCGATGGGTGAATATATTCTTCGGGTTGCGGTGCTCTATGCATCATTTCCATTATTGGTGCTTATTTTTCGACAGCATCTACTCTATAAACTCAAGATCTATTCTACGGGCGTGATGCAATTCGCGCAGCTTTCCCGCGCGTTGCTCATTAATGCGTTGCTGTTGATAGCCGTTCTCTTTTTTGTGCGCGAGGATTGGATCCTTCACAGCCGTACCAATCTGCTTTTATTTACGCTATCATCGCTCGTGTTTCTTTCGATCTTTCGGATCTTTCTGTTTAGGAAATTACTGCTTCCAGCTATTTCTGGTCTTGAAGTTCGTCGCATCTTACTTGTTGGAATGAGCGAGGATGCACATGAATTGCTTACACAGTTTATGTCCGGAAAAACACGTCCGTTCGAGATCGTCGCCATCGTTGCTCAGGATGGGAATTTTCCACCGGAGCCCGTTGCGGCATTGAAACTAACAACCGTACCATTTCTTCGGGAGTTCGTGCCTGCTAATAATATTCACGAGGTCGTGGTTGCTGAGAACAGTCTTCCATACGAGGATGTGGTCCGGCTTATTTCCGAGGCTCGCGAGTCAGGCGTTCCCATTCATTTGCTGAGCGATCATTTCAAAGTAGTGCAGGAGCGGGTTACCAGAAGTGCTTCGGAATTCCTCAACGTATCGGCATCTCCTATCTCTAATGGCCTTCACGGCTTTTATGGAAATTATTTGAAAAAAGCCATCGATGTTCTTGGTGCCGTTGTCGGAATTATTCTGATCTCACCATTTCTCGGTGTCATTGCGCTTGCGATCAAATTAGGAAGCCGCGGACCATTATTTTATCATACCCAGGTGATCGGTCAAAACGGACGGGCGTTTCGGTGGTATAAATTTCGAACGATGTATCACGGAAAAAAGGATGAAGTCCATCGCGATCACGTAAGCGAGCACATTCGTTTGGGAAGTAGACCAACCGGAAAGCTCGCTAACGATCCGCGCGTCACGCCGATCGGGCGATGGCTTCGAAAACATTCCCTCGATGAATTGCCCCAACTTTGGAATGTTGTTCTGGGAAATATGTCATTGGTCGGGCCGCGCCCGTGCCTGCCTTATGAGTACGAGCAATACGCAAGCTGGCACAAGGAGCGCTTCGCCGTTCGCCCGGGAATCACAGGGCTGTGGCAAGTAAGCGGTCGGAGCAGCGTGAGCTTTAACGATATGGTCATTCTCGATCTGTATTACATTCACAATATATCGCCCTGGCTCGATGGCGCGATTATATTACGTACGATCGGTGTTGTCCTGACCGGAAAAGGCGGGGGGTAAAAGTAGATAACGGAAAGTGGATAGTGTATAGTTTAGAAGCGATAACTATTCCACGCATGGAAGCTAAACCTGTAATTTATGTTGAATTATCCACTATCCACTTTCAACTATCAACTATAACACATGGTAAAAATTGGTATTATCGGTGCGGGGTATTGGGGATCGAATCTTGTCCGTGCGTTCAATGACACGGAGGGCGCTGCTATTGTGGCCGTTGCGGATAAGAAGCAAGGCCGTTTGCAGTTTGTCTCGAAGCGATACCCGCATATTCGTGTGACGGATGATATGAACGATCTGCTTCGAGATGAAGAAATCGATGCGATCGTCGTCGCGACCTCCGTTCCGAGCCATTACGAAGTAGGAAGGCAAGTGCTCGAAGCTGGCAAGCACGCCATGATCGAGAAGCCGATGGCGTATTCGTATGAGGATGCACGCAGGCTCCATGATCTGGCCAATTCGCTAAATCGAGTACTCACGGTCGGCCATGTGTATCAATTTTCTCCGGCAGTCGAGTGGCTCGCAGCGCGGATCGGGAGCGGGAATTTAGGTACGCTTTTTCACATCGATTCTATTCGCATTAACCTTGGCCCGCCTCAATCCGAAGTAGATGTCGTCTGGGATCTTGCGCCGCATGATCTCTCCATTCTTATTTACATCATGTGGCAAACCGGACTTTCCACTGAGGTGCGCTCAATGCGCGTCATGGCGGGAAGTTTTGTGAAGGATGAACTTGCCGACCTCACGCATATTTTCATCGAGTTCGAGTGCGGCGTAACCGCGCATGTGCATGTGAGCTGGGTGACTTCAAACAAAGTTCGTCTGATGCAAATATCGGCAGAGCATGGAACGGTTGTGTTCGACGATATGCAACCCTCAGAAAAAATTAAGATCTATTCTCAAGGAGTTGATACTCGCGTGGGTGCAGATGAATCCCAGGCGGCAGAGCTAACATATCGTCCCGGCGACATCTTCATTCCCACGCTACCACGCCACGAACCACTCGCTGCCGAATGCCGTCATTTCGTCGATTGCATCGAAACCGGCAAGGAACCGATCAATGGCGGAAAAATTGGAGTCGAAGTAGTGCGGCTGTTGGAGATGATCGAGCGGGAAATAGAGAAAGCCTGAACCAGGATTTATGGGATAGACGGGATGCTTGAGATGAGATTCCCTCACATGGGGAATCCAGACATTTCGGGAACATTGTTGAGTTAATTCCGTTACCATAATTATGACACTCAGCATCGACCATATTGTTTCTGATCAGGATACCTGCTTTGGCAAGCCACGCATTGCGGGTACACGGTTCGCAGTGAAGGATGTCGTAGCTTATCATTATTTCCAGAAAATGTCTGTCGAGGAGATCGCATCGGACTGGAATTTGCCCATTGCCGCAGTGTATGCAGCTCTTGCGTATTATCACGACCACAAAAGAGAAATTGATCAAGTCTTTGAAGAGGAAGATGCTCTTATACGCGACTTGAAGTCAGGAAAATTATCTTTGAGCGAAGCATTCCAAGGCCGCTAAACATGGTCTCTATTCGCTTTCATTTAGACGAAAATGTGAGTCCCAAAATTGCCAATGGAATGCGCCTACAAGGACTGGATGTCACAACAACTCAGGAAACGGGATTACTAAAAGCCAGCGATGAAATTCAATTTAGATTTGCACAACGTGAACAGCGAGTTATCATTACACAAGACTCCGATTTTCTTCGAATAGCATCGCGCCACCCAAATCATTCTGGAATTTTATTTTATTCTACTCGCCATTCTTCCATTGGGCAGGTTATCTTAGAGGCTGTATCGCTTTACCATGCTGGCGAAGATTTGCGCGGAATGGTAAAGTACATCTGACATCGAAGTTGGGCAGTTAGTGGATGAGGATCGAGAGGGAAATAGGATGAACCGGGATTTATGAGATGGATGAGATGTTTGAGATGCTACTATCAGAATTGATGAACTTGACGTGGTCTGAATTCCCGTTTTCGCGGGAATGACAGAACAAAAATCCAATAAATCTCAGAAATCCCATCAATAACAGTTCAGACATTTTTATCCATCCTAACGCGCTCGTCGAATCTTCAGAGATTGGCGCTGGCACGCGCGTGTGGGCGTTCGCGCATGTGATGAAGGGCGCAAAGATAGGCGAGCGGTGCAATATCGGGGATCACTCGTTTATCGAGTCTGGAGTAGTCATTGGCAATGACGTGACCGTCAAGAATGGAGTTAGCGTGTGGGATGGCGTCGAGATCGGGGATAAGGTTTTCGTTGGCCCGAACGCAGCGTTCACAAATGATATGCGCCCAAGGAGCCGAGTCTATCACGAGCACGCTGAGCGGACGCTAATTGGCGAGGGCGCATCGATCGGCGCCAATGCGACGATTCTCCCCGGTGCACACATTGGCAAATTTGCCATGATCGGTGCAGGCGCTGTTGTTACGAAACCCGTTAAAGATTTCGAACTTGTCGTCGGCAATCCAGCGGTTCATGTGGGCTGGGTTAATGAACTCGGGGAGAAGAAAGATTAAATGAAGATACTTATTACCGGCGGAGCCGGATTTATTGGCTCGCATACGGCGGATGCGCTCATCGAGCGAGGGGATGATGTCGTTCTCTTAGATAATCTTTCTAAGCCGGTGCATTTGAAGGGAATACCGACGTATCTTCATCCTAAAGCTAAACTAATAATTGGAGATGTCCGTGATCCGAGGGTTTTTCTCGAAGCATTGCAAGGTGTTGATGCAGTAATCCATTTAGCGGCTTATCAAGATTATCTGCCTGATTTCAGCACTTTTTTCAGTGTAAATGCTGTCGGAACCGCGCTGCTCTACGAGCTGATCGTAGCCAATAAATTGCCTATAAAACGGGTGGTTGTTGCTAGTTCGCAAGCGGTAAATGGTGAGGGACTGTATCTCTGTGATTTGCATGAACTTGTAGCGCCCAGCTCACGCCCTGTCGAGCAATTAGAGCGCGGCGATTGGGCGATGAATTGCCCTGAATGCGGACGTGAAGTTCAGTGGCAATGGACCCCGGAAAGCTTTTCGCACCCGGAGAACCAATACGCGCTTTCGAAAGAATCACAGGAGAAAATGGCGCTTTCGTTTGGACGAAAATATGAGATCCCAAGCGTGGCGCTGCGTTATTCTATTGTTCAGGGGCCGAGGCAATCGTTCTATAATGCGTATTCCGGAGCGTGCAGAATTTTCGCCTTGCATTATTTCTTCAAGAAGGCACCGACGATCTACGAGGATGGATTGATGCACCGGGATTTCGTAAATTACCGTGATGTGGTAAAGGCAAATCTGCTGGCTCTGGATAACGACCAAATGGTCGGCCAGCAGTTCAATGTAGGCGGCGGAAAAGCCTATTCAGTGAAAGAATTTGACCGAATTGTGGCGAAGATCTCAGACAGTGAGGAGATCGAGCCGAGCATTCCCGGGGTATTCCGGTTCGGGGATACGAGGAATTCCTGCTCGGATATTTCGAAGATCCGGGCAGTCGGCTGGGAGCCGCGAGGGTCGGTCCGGGAGAGCGTTCAGGAATATGTCGATTGGTTGCGAAGTCAGACGGACGTTGGGGAGATCTTTGAGTTTGCCGAAAAGAATATGCGGTCACTTAATGTGATCCGGGATACCAAACGAGACTGAGATTCGTGGGATTTTTGGAGATTGTTGGAATGTGCGTCGGCAGGGAATATCCACAGACACTCCATACAATTGTGACTTTACATAATGTATCTTATGGACATTTAACTTATCCACTCAATAATGTCATACGGATGGGCGCGACGCGTCTATGCATCTATAATCGATTGAAATACAATGATTTCCCGTTGCGGGAAAATGGACTACATTCCGCGAAGTTTGCGGACTTTTCCTTTGGGCTTATGTATCTGCCCGGATGGCGGAGCCAGTGGATATTCCGTTTCAACCGTGCCTCGCATCATTTTGGAAAGCTTGGTTTTCAGGAGCGACAACTTAAACGGTGAGAGATAATCGATGAAGTACTTGCCGTGTAAATGATCGATCTCGTGCTGGATAACGCGTGCCAAAATTTTCTCTGCCTCGATCTCAACTTCGTTGAGATTCTTATCCAAAAATTTGACACCTATCTTTTCTGGGCGAATGATCTCTTCTCGGATTCCTGGAAGACTCAGGCAACCCTCCTCGAACACAGACTCACCTTCGGTGCCTATAAGCGCCGGATTTATTAGCACCAATTCTCCCCTATCCTCCATACCGGGAACATGCTTTAAGTCGATCACGGTAAGCGCCAAGGATTTCCCAACCTGATTCGCTGCAAGCCCAAGACCCTCCGCATTTCGCATCGTTAAAACAAGGTTTTTAATAAGCTTCTGCAGCTCAGCAGAATCCTCTTCGATCGGCGAGGTCTCCTGGCGCAGGACGGGATGATCGAAGGTATAGATCGGGAGTATCGGCATGTAGGGTTGTGGACCTGAGGGGACTCGAACCCCTTACCTCGTCGTTGCGAACGACGCGCTCTACCAGATGAGCTACAGGCCCGGCTTTCAATTAAGAATGAAGAATTGAGAATTAAGAGTATGGGATTCTCAATCCCGGCGGGTGAAAATGTTCTTTACAGGGTGAGAGTTCCGACCCAGATGAACACAATGCTATAATGACTCAAAAAATTAGCGGAATTTATGTAGCTCGCATTCTTTTATCGTATCAGAATGCTTGGAAAACTAAAAGAAAAATTAAGCCGCCTGCCACTTCGCACAGTCCTCATCCTTTTTGGGACGCTGCTCATCATTGGCTATTACCGGCACGGGTCGTACGCTGCCTATTGGGTCCTGGGATGGGCTGCCTATTTTGCCGCCCGGTTTATCATGACCGTCAAGAGAAAAGTTGAACAAGCCTCCAGCATTAAGCAACAGAATTTATGAAGATCCTTGGTTCTCTTCTTATAGCAGCATGTATTGTTGCTCCGGGCGTCCTGGCGGCACATCCTGCCGCAGACTCTGTGCAAATTCCTGCAAATCTGAAATTTAAAGTCAAAACCGTTAAGGGAGATGAGATAAATTTCAAGGATCTCCTCGGCAAAGGTCCGCTGCTGGTCAATTTTTGGGCGCTATGGTGTGAACCGTGCAAACAGGAAATGAAAGCATTTAAGGTGCTCACGGATAAATTCAAAGCCGAAGGTGTCAATATGGTGGCCATCAATACCGATCAGGTTCGTTCGGTAGGGAAAGTGCGAGCCTGGGTAACCACGCAGGGAATCGACTTCCCTGTTCTGCTCGATCCGGATGGCGACATCGCCCGCGATATTTTTTCGATGGAATCCCTCCCCTACAGCCTTATCCTGATGCCGGATGGCACCGTCTATCACAAACACATTGGCTACACTGCCGGAGATGAAAAAGAGACCGAGAAAGAGATCGTTGAGCTGATTGCCAAGTTGAAGAAATAGGCGTGTGCGCCGTGTAGCTCAGGCTTACAGCCTGAGCCCGGGCTTCTAAGCCCGTCTGAATCATACATCATTACATCATGGAGCCACCCGATAATTATTTCCATCGCAATCTCCCGCATTATCATCCCAACGATGCCCCGTATTTTGTCACGTTCCGATTGAAGAATTCACTATCTCGTATGGAAGTGGAGCGGCTGAAGCTCTCCTTTTCTGAAAATACAAATTCTGTCGCGTACGCTCGATTTTTCAAAGATTACGATGCGCTCCTGGGCGCGGCTAAGCGTGGCCCGAAATATCTAGCGAGACCGGATATTTGTGCTGTTGTTAGAAATAGTTTTACTTATATTGAAGACCGGTGGCTCGATCTCATTGCATACTCGATCATGCCAAACCATGTTCACTTTGTTGGGAGCTTGAAGGGAGAGCGCTCGCTATCACAGATAATGCACTCGCTGAAAGGATTTACCGCGCGGGAGGCAAATCGGTTGCTTGGGAAGACGGGAATTCCATTCTGGCAGCCAGAGAGCTATGATAGAGTTATTCGAAAAGGGAGACTGGCATCTTCCGTAATCTACACATTGAACAATCCTGTAAAAGCCGGATTAGTTGAACGATGGGATCAGTGGCCTGGGAATTATCTCGCAGAGCGATATAACGACATAGTCATTGTAAATTCGTAGTAGTTCAATAAAAAAGCGACCGGGTTATTCTTAGCCGGTCGCTTCTTCAAATTATTTTTCGGGCTGGAAAGCCCTGGCTCAGGCTGGTAAGCCTGAGTTACACGTCACACTATTATCTCGCAATAACCATCGTGTTCGTTGCATTGAACTCGCCGGATTGAAGCTTGTAATAATACAAGCCATTCGGGAGTGTGCCGGTATTGAATGTGGCTGTATGGGCGCCTGCGCTCTGAACGTTATTCACGACCGAGCCAACTTTCTGGCCAAGCGTATTATAAACATCCAGCGTAACCGGTCCGCTCGCGCCGAGGGTATAGCTTATGTCCGTCGTGGTGCTGACAGGGTTCGGATAATTTCCGTCGAGGCTATAACCATTGGAGCTGCCCTGTGCTACGCCCGCTAATGCTGTTCCATGGAAGAAGGTGGTAATGGCAAGATTACCTTCGAAAGCTTGGCCGGTTGGTTGGCCTGATGTGGGATCGAACTGCGGGAAGTCAACGAAAAATCCGCCGCCGCCGCCGATGTATGAACTACCCTCATTGCCAATAACTATATTTCCGCCATCGAGATTAAGGCGATATGTACGCATGGCAATAGCACTGTCAGGACCCTGAATTTCTCCTTGTGATCCGTCGGTATCGATCACTAAACTCGCACCGAGTGCATTTTGTAAATCCGCCTCCAGAACGTAGCCCACTGTATCGTTCGCAAAATGTGGCCCATCCACATAAACGCAAATTGCCATTTGATTTCGTTCGTCTGTGTTGCTGATCGATTTTCCAGCGAAATTGACCGTTAAGGTATTGATCTGACCAACCGTCATCTTGCTCGCGGGAATTGATTCCGTGGCAATAACTCCCTCGGATGCGGATAACCCGAAAATAGCCGGAACAGGATTGAGGCTACCATCATTAAATTGCTCGTCTCGGCACGGGACGGCTAATACGGTAAGTTTATCTGCAGGATCAATGGATTCCGGGAAGAAAGATATTTGAAGGCTGTCGAGTTTAATGGGAGACCCTAGATCCTTTGGCGGCGAGATTCGAAGACACATAACACGATTGTACATGGTGTCGAACGCCGTAGTATCGATTTGCAGCCCGAGGTTATTGACATAAGCGAATCCAGTTGGTCCAATGGAATCCATAGCCTGGAAATAGAACGTGGGGTTGAACGTCAGGTTCCCTAAGGAATCTCCGGTGCTTTGGTTAAGCACCGGGGCATAGACCCACCAATTACCATTGGTCGTATCCTGAATATAACTAACGGACTCCGTCTTATAGACCGCGAGAGGGTTTTCCTCGCTCGGGGTTAGTGGGGTCAGTGGATGAGCGACGCCCGTAGGAAGAGCGGTGGTGGTCAACGCAGGCGAAGTGATAGGTTTTTGTAAAGAACGAGCAGTTTGAACCTGCGCATTCGCGCTTCCTGCAAAAGCGAGGAAACCAACGAGGAAGATCGTAACAATACGTTTCATTATGTTCAAAAAATAGGTTGTGAGTCGATCGATGGGTTCGAAGCCGAATAAGGTTAAGGTGTCGCCCCCTTTTTTGCGTTTATATATAACCCGAAAAGAAGTAAAAAGTTGCGGTAGAGATGTGTTCCGGTTGATTCCGGGAAGTACCCTATCAATAAGACACTTACGCAGCCCCTAAAATTTCAGTGAGCTTGGTCACTTCGAGCAGATGCTTCAGCTGCTCGCCGGGAGCAAGCAGCCGGAAGGAAGCACCGTGCTCCTGTGCTGCTTGCCGGGCAGCGATGAGCATGCCAAGTCCGGAGCTATTGACAAAGTCAACATGACCGGCATCCACTTCTACATGGCCATAGGAATTTGCAGCAAGTGTTTCCCGAAAATCGACGGCGAATTTCATCGCGTCCGCGCCACCAATGAGATCGCCGGTGAGGTCGATTCGAAGTTTGTCTAAGGAGGGTTCAAAAGTTGAAGTCATGGCTCAGAAACGAAATGAGTTGTATGTGTCATTCCCGCTTACACGGGAATGACACAACAAACTTTTAAGCGGTCGCTGCCACGCTTTTCGAAGGGGTTTTCTTACGCGCACCAACCGTTGCGCGGGAAGTTTTACCCTTATCGCGCTCCAGCCAATCGTACGCGATCGCGGAGGCTACGAAGATCGAAGAATACGTTCCAGTAATGACACCTATGAGCATGGTGAATGCAAATCCGCGCAGCACTTCCCCACCCCAGATGAATAGCACCAAAAGTGTCAGGAACACCGTGCCCGAAGTGATGATCGTTCGTGGCAGCGTCTCGTTAATAGCGCGGTTCATGATGTCTTTCAAACTCTGGCCTTTATATTTTCTCTGATCCTCGCGGATACGGTCGAAAATGATAACGGTATCGTTGACCGAAAATCCGACAATGGTTAGAAAAGCCGCCAGCAGCGTGGAATTCATTTCAAGATTCAGCCACGGCACAAGCCCATTGCAGATCACAGCAAATGCAAATGCAACGAGCACATCGTGCACAATGGCAACAACGGCGCCGAAGCCATACACGAACCGGAACCGGAATGTGAGATAGACGAGAATAACGATACACGTAAAGAACACAGCTAAGAAAGCCTTTTGCCTTAGTTCCGCCCCGACCTTCGGACCGATATGCTGTTCCTGAATTGGCTCGTTCTTTGGGATTCCGGTCTTATCGACTAAATGGTTATTCGGAAAGCCGGCAATAATGGCATCCATTACTTTTTTCGTCGCTTCAGAACCAGCCTGAGCGCCTTGGGAGCCTTCGCGAACACGAATAAGCACGCCAGATTCATCCCGGCCATAGTATTTTACTTCCGCGCCACGAATGGCTGCCTTATCGAGCGAAGCGCGTACTTCCTCGATCCCAACGTTCTTTTGGAACTGAAGCTGTACCTCGGTGCCGCCGGCGAAATCAATGCCGTACTCTACGCCGCGAAAGAGTGCCCAGACAATTCCGGCCATGGTGACGAACGTCGATACATAATACCATATCCGGCGCTTGCCAATAAAATCTATATTTGTTTTACGAAAAAAATGCATATTTTTTTATTTCAAGATTCTGTAGCGCCGGCGTCCTCGCCGGTCCCTATTTCCCTGCGGCCAAGGGACCGGCGAGGACGCCGGCGCTACATTGCTTTTCTTTATCCAAATTTAATGAGTTCCGGATTCCGTTCCATGATAAGATCGAAAACCACGCGCGTAATAACGATCGCTGTAAAGAGCGACGCCGCTACGCCGATCATAAGCGTTACTGCGAAACCTTGTACCGTGCCTGTTCCGAACGCATAGAGAATAACTCCGGAGAAGAACGCCGTTAAATGGCCGTCGAATATCGGTGCGAATGCGCGGCGGTATCCATCATCCATAGCAAGTTTTAGCGATTTACCAAGCGATAGTTCCTCGCGAATGCGCTCGTAGATCAGTACGTTCGCATCGACGGCGATACCGACCGTGAGCACAAGACCAGCCATACCGGGTAGCGTCAGGGTTGCGCCGAATGTTGCCAGCACTGCCGCAGTAAACAGCAGGTTGATCATAACGGCAAGATCCGCTACCACGCCGCCCGTGACATAATAGAATCCCATGAAAATAATCACGACGATAAGGCTCCAGATAACGGATGCTAATCCTTTTGCTATCGAATCCGCTCCAAGCGATGGACCGACAACGGATTCCTGAATGATCTTTACCGGAGCAGGCAGCGCACCAGCTTTAAGTACGATCTTCAAAAGATTGGCTTCGTTCATATCGCCAATGCCGGTGATCTGCGAATTGCCGCTGGGAATTTCTCCGAGCACTTTCGGCGCTGAATAGACTACGCTATCGAGCACAATGGCAACTTGTTTATTGATGTTCGAATGGGTAACTCTGCGCCACACGCGGGTTCCATCGTCATCCATTTGCATGGAAACTTCGGGCTTTCCACTCTGCGGGTCAATATCGGTGGTGGCCTGAACGATCGCCTTACCGGTCAATTCCGGTTGTGTGTTCAGGAAATAGACCTGATAAAGGTTCACATTCTTTTCGGTCGGGATGGCTCGGCTGAACATGACACTCAACTCATCTGCAAAGATGGGCTTTACGTCTGGCCGGCTTAAGATGCTTTTGACAAGCGCACGATCCTCTTCAGTCACATAAAGGTCGCCGTTTTGACCAGGTCGAACTTTAACGAGGATCGAGGTGAAGGGATGTGTCTTCACATAATGGGCATACTTCTGATCTTGCGACATCCCGATTTCCGCGATGGAGTCAGCGCGCTTGGCTGAATCTTCCGGGCTGAGTCCGGCTGTTGAGGACTTGGCTGTGGAATCTTTCTTAACCGTATCGGCAACAGACGCAGTTTTGGTTGAGTCTGCCGTTGACATCGTTGTTTTAGTAGAATCAGCTTTGCCTGTATCGACTTTTTCAAGTCTTGCAAGTGCGGTATCGCCATTCAGGCGCTGATCGATGCGGTCGAGCACACGCTTGACCATATCGGGATCTTTCAGCGTGCGGAATTCTAACTGTGCTGTTCCCTGGAGAAGTTGATGAACTTGCGTAGGGTCACCAACGCCCGGAAGCTCGATGATAATACGGCGGGAGCCTTCTTTCTGAATGGTCGGCTCGGTCAATCCAAATTGATCGACACGATTGCGAATGATCTCGATGGCGCGATCGACGGCTTCATCGACGCCTTTTTGCAAAGCAGCCTGAATGTTAGCATCTTCACCGGCACCGGCTTCGCTAAAGTAGAAATAATTTGCAAGAGATTTGCCTTTGGGTTTTGCGATCTCATTGAAATGCTTGACGAACAGTGGCACGATCGGATCTTCGGATGTGGCTTCATCCTTATCCGTAGCGTCCATGACCTGCTGAAAGATATCGTCTTTTTGAAGGGCCTGCTCGTCGATGAATTTCAGCACATCCACTTCCATTGTGACATAGATGCCGCCTCGGAGATCGAGACCGAGCTTGATCGCTTTCGTATTAGCGTCCTTCAGATCCTGGCCATTGTCATTCTCCCATTTGACACGCTTGAGCGAATCCTGGGTGGTGTTTCCAAAGGCATCAAGCTCGGATTTAAGTTGCTGCGAATGATAGGTCGGATAAAGCGCATACACCGCCCCGATAATACAGAGCAGGATAATGATAATTTTAGCGCGGTTCTTTCTCACGTATGAAAATAGGAAGAATTCTAATGAATTTCGAGGATATTGGTGATCGGATGGCCCAGCCTCCCGAATTGCCAGTGCGGTAAAACTTTGGAGGGGTGTTATGTTCCCCTAAAGGTTATTATCTGTCTTAAAATGAGCAAAAAGAAGATAGGGCCTTGAGACTTTGCACTACTTTGGGACTTTTAAGCTCTATTGATGTATTCATCATTCAGCTTTCCCCAAAAACTCCACCATGGGTAACCCGGCCTGGAAGAGCTTTCCAACGATCTCAGGTAGATCCTGGGAAAGCAGGTCGTTGTCGGCAAGATCAGCGCCGAATAGAAAGCTTTTCATTTTAAGATATTTTGCCTGCGGATGATCTTCATTATACCCTTGCGGAATTCTCTTGAGCGATTCACCGGTAAGACCTTTCGGAAACACTTTCTTAAACGAGGGTGCATTCAAGATCTTCTCAAACTCCTTCGAATGATCAGCGATCCTCGATCGAATTCGCTTTAGATATGGTGGTATCGGCATCCATACTCCCCCACCCGCGAAAACGCTCATTCCAGTACCCTTCTTTGCCGGCTCGAATCCCATGTAATAGCCGCACCATTCTTCTTTCTTGGTTCCGATCAGTGGAAACGAGAGGCCGACATGCGTCTTATATGGCGATTTATCAGGACTGAACCTAATATCGCGGTTGATCCGAAAAAGCGATGTTTTGGGGTTGCCTGTCACTGGCATTTTATGATCCTGGAAATAAGCACCCATTGCAAAGGCCAGTGCTTTCGATGGCTCCCGTAGATATTCTTCGTACTGCGCGCGATGTGCTTCGAACCATTCTTTATTATTGTTCTTCTTCAGGCCATGAAGAAATTTAAACATTTCTTTCGTGAATCCCTCGAAGACCGGGACGGGTTCGTTCGGGATTGAGAGATCGGGTACACTTTTCGCCATTATTGATTCGTCGTGATCTAAAATAAAGTACAGAACGATAACACACACGTTAGCTAAAACGGCTCCTTGGGCAAGGTGAATTGAAACGTACTTCCCTTCCCGATCTGGCTGGTCACATTGATCTTTCCACGATGCGCTTCTGTGATGTGCTTGACGATAGCCAGTCCGAGTCCCGTCCCGCCTGGGGAGGATCGAGCTCGGCCTTTATCCACACGGTAGAAGCGTTCGAACAATCTTGGTAAATGCTCTGGAGCGATTCCCACACCGGTGTCAGTAACACGAATGGTAAGCTCGTTCGGTGTTGGTTCGGCATTTAGAAGTTCTATCTTGATGGAGCCACCTCCCTCAGAGTACTTAATTGCGTTATCAACAAGATTGATCAGTACTTGTTTTACACGTTCTTTGTCAGCATAGACCGTCACCTCATGATGTGGAAGTGCATTTGCAGTAAAATACAGTTCGATGTTCTTAACGCGGGCGATCGGCTGCATTTCGCTGGTAAAATCCCGGAGAAACGGCTGGATATCGAATAAGCGGAAGCTCATGTGCATCTCCCCGGACTCAATGCGCGAAATGTCGATAAGATCGTTCAGAAGATTATTAAGCCGCTCGGCTTGAAGACGTGCACGAAAGAGAAAGTCGCGATTGACGGACGGGTCATCAACGGCGCCATCCAGAAGCGTTTCTATAAAACCCTGTACTGCGAAGATCGGAGTACGGAGTTCATGTGAAACATTGGCGAGGAACTCACTGCGAACGCGTTCGAGCTTCTCACGAGCCTGATCGTCCCTGCGTTGTTTTTCGACGACCTGGTCGATGACGGTCGAAAGGGCCCGAAGTTCCTCAGGCGGCATCATCGCTACCGTAGTGCTGTGGAACTCGAGATGTCCCTTGCTATCGACGGTGGGCATGAGTTCCCGAATCGGACGGATCAGCCGATCTGCATACCATATACTCGCCAAGGATAGTACAATGATAATTGCTGCGGATACCCACATGGCAGTCGGGAAAAGATCCGGAACAGCGCTGCCGATAACAAGATCGGATAGAAAGAGAACAAGAATAACTAGAAGGATTGGGAAAACCGCAGCCCGGACACGAAGTGATGGCACGTTATTATTCCAATATATAGCGGTAGCCCACGCCTTTTACCGTTTCAATGCGTTTGCCATAATTTCCAAGCTTCTCGCGTACTTTGAAGATATGCACATCTACCGTTCGCTCGACGACGAAGGTGTCGCGGCCCCAGACCTCATCTAACAACGCACCTCGTTTATAGATGCGCCCGGGATGGGCGGCAAGGAAGTACAATAACTCGAACTCCTTTCGAGGGAAAAACGTCTCTTTGTCGTTAACAAATACTTTGTATGAACTCCGATCGATCTTGAGTCCTGGTGAAACGATGTTCTCATTTTCGACAGGCAACAACTGCTCCGAACGATCAAAACGACGCAGGAGAGACTTCACTCGGGCAACCAGTATTCGAGGTGAAACAGGTTTTTGGACATAATCATCGGCGCCAAGCTCCAGAGAGACGATCTGATCGACTTCCCCAGCTCGCGCAGTCAAAAAAAGAACTGGAAGCTGAGCGGATCTGGGGTTAGAGCGTATAATTCGGCATGCCTCAAAGCCATCCATCTCAGGCATCATAATGTCGAGGATCACCAGAGAAACGGGGGTTGTCTCTATCTTTTCAATCGCTTCTTTACCGTTGGCGGCCGTGACGACCTCAAATCCTTCACGTGTGAGATTATAGGCGAGCATATCGCGAATATCCTGCTCGTCGTCGGCGATGAGAATTGTTTTAGCCATTCATCAGAGTAACATTCAACGAGAGCCCTAAGTGCTTATAAAGCAGCCGTTTCATAATTTCTTAATGATTTTCTGACGCGAAAATAATATTGGTAATAATTTGTTAACGTATCGTTAACGAATTATTGTTTGATGAAACTTTGGTAGAACCTGTTTAGCCCTTCGATTAACCTAATTTAGTTTAAAACACATGGCTGCGGAAGTTGCCGAACGACACGAAACGAAACACATGGTTCGAGTAGCAGAGTCTGTTTCCAGACCGGAGACGCCTCAAGGGAACTACAAGATCGTCACGAGGGATCTAAATCTATTTTACGGTGCAAAACAGGCGCTTCGCTCGATATCTCTGGATATTGTCGAACGTCAGGTAACCGCTTTCATTGGTCCATCGGGGTGTGGTAAATCCACCTATTTAAGGACGCTCAACCGTATGAATGATCTTATTGCTGGTGTTCGGATCACCGGTAATATCAAGATCGATGGGGTCGATATTTATGAAAAGGGGTTAGATGTCGTCGATCTGAGGAAGCGTGTAGGGATGGTCTTTCAAAAATCGAACCCATTTCCAAAATCGATCTGGGAGAACATTGCGTATGGACCCAGAATACTCGGAAACAATAACAAGGCCCTCTTGAACGAACTCATTGAAAAGAGTCTCATAGGTGCTGCATTGTGGGATGAAGTGAAGGATCGACTTCACCAAAGCGCCATGGGACTTTCCGGAGGGCAACAACAACGTTTGTGTATCGCACGAGCATTAGCCGTCGAGCCGGATGTTCTGCTTATGGATGAACCTGCCAGTGCGCTCGATCCCATTTCTACTGCAAAGATCGAAGAGCTTATTTTCCAGTTGAAGGAAAAATATACGATCGTGATCGTCACACACAATATGCAGCAAGCCGCCCGGGTCAGTGATGTGACAGCATTCTTTTATATTGGCGAATTGATCGAGGCTGGTGCCACCAAAGATATATTTACCAATCCACAAAAGAAGCAAACAGAAGATTACATCACCGGACGTTTTGGATAAGTCAACCCTCATTACCACTACTTCATTGCCACGAGTACACAGACACTTCGAAGACGAGCTGGATACCCTCCGCTCTCAACTTATCCGAATGGGTTCGCTCGTCGATGAGCAGATCGAAACGGCGATTCGAGCCTTGAACGAATCGAATATCGAGCTCGCAAAATTCGTGATCGTCCGTGAAGAGCGCGTTAATGAGCTCGATCTCACGATCGAAGGCCAGTGCCAGCGCATTTTCGCACTTACACAGCCCGTTGCTGTCGATCTCCGGTTATTGCTTGCTGCGATGCGCATGAATAGCGATTTTGAGCGCATCGGCGATATTGCCGTTAATATCGCGGAGCGAGTCGAGGCGCTTGAAGACTATACCAATTTAGTTGAGAGAGTCGGAGCACTCGAGATGATCTCGACAGCGCGCCAGATGCTAACGAGCGTACTAAATGCCTTCATCCATACCGATAGTGATGAAGCGAGGTCTATCTTCGAAAGTGAAGAGAGAGTGGATGATCTAAACCGTCAGATCTTTTTCAATCTTATTGACGAGATGAAGTCTGACCCCGTCATGATAGAACCTGCTGCGCACTTAATGGCACTTTTGCGTCATATCGAACGGTTAGCCGATCATGCTACGAATATTGCCGAGAACGTAATATTCGTTGCAGAGGCCAAACTGATGCGGCATCATACGAGCAGCCTTTCGTCAGGGCTGTAACGTTCTTTCTTCTGACTCCCGCATAAACGACAATTTTGTCGTAATTTTGCATATTCACTTTTAATCCTTTTTCTTAAATTCTAACAAAACATGCGTATTTCAACAGCAAAAGCGAAATGGACCGGCGTTATCAAAAGTGGTAGTGGCGAAATGCTTCTGGGCGCGCTCCCATTTCCATACTCCTTCAACTCTCGTATGGAAGGTGGGCCTGGCTCAACCCCAGAAGAGTTATTAGCCGCAGCACTCGCCGGTTGTTTTTCAATGGCATTAAGTGGAGCACTCGAAAGAGGTGGATTTCCGCCGGTAACTATTTCATCCTCGGCAAATACGAATTTCGATAATATATCCGGGCAATGGACCGTCGTATCGATCGACCTTTCGGTACAAGCGAATGTGCCGGGCATCGATGATGCAAAATTTCAGGAGATTGCAAATGGCGCGAAGTCAGGCTGCCCCGTCTCGCGAGCTCTCGCCTCTGTGACGATTAATTTGAGCGCATCGCTTGTTTGATCGGGGATGCGTTCTCGCACCCTTGATCCCCGATCCATCGCGGCCTATACACTGCTGATCATTTCCGTTGTGGTCTTTGCAGTCCAGCTTCATACGCTGGATACGGTACCCGTTTACGATTCCGTCCGCTGGGGCGGCGATGAAACGTGGCTCATGAGAGAATTCGTGAACCAGATTCAGCATGGGACGCTTCAGTATCCGGAATCCTTCGGTGGTGCTATTCGAACGAATGGTGTGCTCGCAGGTAGCATGTGGGGGAATGCTCTGATCTATGGCGTTCCCGGCATTGTGTTTTATCCACATTTTGATTTTGCTTCTATTGGAAGAAGTGTCACGGCTCTGCTTTCCCTCCTATTGATTGGGAGCCTTTATTTTATTTCTCGTTCTTTGCGAGTTTCGCCCTTGGTATGTGCGTTGGGTGTGATGTTTATGGTCCTTTCACAGGGCTTCGTTTGGGCTTCACACTCCGCACGATATGATATTCTGACGGGGCTGGTACTCTTATGGTACTGCTATTATCTTTCTAAAGTAAACATCGCAAATGCGCTCCAAATGCGACTTGCCGGTGCTTTGGGTATCTTTATTGTTTGTTTCTCTCCGCATTTGCTGACACTTGGGGCTGGGGGCACCATTGTATTCCTCTTTGCTCATTCCATCTGGAAGCGCCCCGCTGCCCTTTTTTCTTGGCTGGCGGGGTTTATGATTGCCGTCGCCATTCTTGTCGTTTTATATTTCGTCGGATCTGGCGAGTTCTCGCTGTTTGGCCGTGGGGGAAAAGCCGGGATATTTAGCTTTGTTTTGAATGAAGTTCCCATTCTTCGCCCATTTTCCAGGAACGTTCAGCTCTCCAATCTTCAGGAACGTATCGTTTTGTTCAAAGCAGACCTGCCGGGAATGCTTGTTGTGCTTCCTATTGCAGCTTTGTTAATGCTGACTTACATCATTCGAAATCGCAAACATGGTAAACAAGAAAAAAATGTTCAAGTTACACACTCACCAAATCAGAGATTTTGGCTTGGATGCACCGTACTATGCACATTAAGTTGGCTTCTTTTAGAAGGGAGCCGTCCATATTATCTTTTCCACATTGTGCCGCTTCTTGTGATAGGGAGCATGATCGCCTTCGATATTTGGGGCAAGCTATTTTCCAAACGTTCCTTCGGACAATGGACCCCAGTCGTTAGCATGGTGTTCGGAATATCACTTGGAATATCTCATGCTATACCGAATGCAACGCTCGGGAATGCCATTGCTCACGATCAACAACTGGCGATCACTCGGTTGCTGAATGAGGCTGCCGTCAGTGCGCCTCGTAAAAGCAGGATCCTTGTTGATGTTGCTGGACTTGACCGTGCACTGGTCGATACTTCGCGTGAAGTTCTCACGCTTGATATGTTTCAGCCGCCCGCGGATCGAACGCAATTAGTTGACAAACTCTACGCTAACAGCATTGATTATGTCATCCTCCGTTCCAGCACGGTAGGAACCCCATTCGAACCAGGTAGAGCACTGCTTCCTCATGTTATTGATTCCATTGGCGTAGTCCGCGATTCAGCGTTAGGATTGTTTTACGATGATGGACGAAGCTATAATGCCGATCTAAGCATTCTCATGAAACAGGGACTTGACACTCTCAGACTCTATTACATTCACTCAAAGTGACTCTCTAAATTATGCCTTGTTAAGTAACTTTTCCAGATCGATTGGCGAAGTGACCGGCAATTGACAGACGAAATTCTGGCAAACATATACCGAAGATAATCCTTTCTTTTCAGGTAATGATCGGGTAAAAGCAACATGAGAATCCTCCCGGCGAAGTTTCACGGATACCGGCAAGTATCTATCTTTAACAACATTCCGGAACTCATCCAGGTCGTTCCCCACAAAAACAATTTGTGACGGCGACGTTAACGACCAGAATATTGCCGTCATAAGCTCCGGCATTGCATAAGGATATTGGCGCACTTTTGATGCAAAGGCTCGAAGTGTTTCTTCGGCGCGATTCTTATAGTTATTATTTTCGGTAAGATTCGCAAGCCTGAATAAATTCAACACACTTATAGAATTGCCACTGGGTTCTGCGCCATCGTAACTATTTTTCGCGCGCAGGATCAGGTCAGGGGCAGGCCGGGCGTCAAAGTAGCCGTTATGATCTGGGTCGTAGAGGGTTATGTCCTGCTCTTCTTGAAGGAGTATGGCTCGCTCCATCCATACAGAGTCGAAGGTTGCTTCATAGAGATCGAGATACCCCTTAATGAGAAATGCGTAGTCATCCAAATAGGCATCGAATCGGGCCTCAGCGGATGATTGCTCGTCCCCATCGCGCCAACGATGCAGCAAATTTCCATTCGGACGTAAATCATTCCAAATAAATTCCCCGGCGGCGATGGCTGCAGTAAGATATCGTTGCTCATTCAGAACGTCTCCGGCTCGTGCCATGGCCCCGATCATCAGGCCATTCCATGAGGTAAGAATTTTATCGTCACGAAGTGGCCGAATGCGATGTTTCCGGACTACAAAAAGCTTCTCACGAAGGGTTGCTCTGGACGTATTGGACAAGTTGGACGGATCGGCAACATAAAGTACGTTCTTGCCATGCTCGAAATTGCCTTCTCGCGTTATACCATAATATTTTGCAAAAGACTCCGCATTCTTTCCCAGCGCTTCTTCGATCTCGGCAAGTGTCCAAACATAGAACTTTCCTTCTTCTCCCTCTGAATCAGCATCTTCTGCGCTAAAAAAACCACCATTTGGATGCGTCATGTCGCGTAACACATAGTCAATAATATCCAGAACAACATACCGAAAAAACGGATCATGGGTGAGCTGCCACGCATCGAGATAGGAATTAACAAGTTGTGCCTGGTCATACAGCATTTTCTCGAAGTGAGAGATACGCCAATACCGATCGACAGAATACCGGTGAAATCCACCGCCTAAATGATCGTGCATACCTCCGAGCCCCATCTTACGGAGCGTGACGAGCGCCATGTCCAGCGCAGGAGCATGATCGAATGCCTTATAATAATGAAAAAGGAAATCAAATTGAACAGGTCTTGGGAATTTTGGCGCGCCGCCGAACCCCCCTTCAATGGGATCGAACATGTGTACAAAATGTCCAAAAACTTCATCGAGCAGTTCCCTTGAAATTACAGATGCTTCATTCGCATCCTCAGCGACGAATGGTTTCGAAAGGGCTTGCGTGATCTCGATACTCGAGTTCACAAGGGCTTCCCGTTCGGTCATCCATAGGTCATGAATGCGCTCGATAAGCTGAGAAAAGCTCGGTCGTCCGTGGGCCGGAATAGGGGGATAATAGGTCCCGGCAAAAAATGGCTTTAGATCCGGTGTGAGAAATAAGGACATTGGCCATCCACCGGAGCCGGTCATCCCCTGAAGCACTGACATATAAACGGCATCGACATCCGGCCGCTCTTCTCTATCTACCTTGATCGAAACAAAGTTGGCGTTTAGGATCTCGGCAATACTATCCGATTCGAAGCTCTCGCGCTCCATGACATGACACCAATGGCAGGTGCTGTAACCTATGGAAAGAAAGATCGGCTTGTTTCCCTCACGAGCTTTGGCAAAAGCTTCTTCACCCCACGGATACCAATCGACGGGGTTGTGTGCGTGCTGCTGGAGATAGGGTGATCGTTCTTGCGCGAGCCGAATGATAGGCATGGATATATTTACCGCTATAGTGGCGGCATCGTTTCCAGCGCTGGAAATCTATGGTTCCTGAGAGCCGCAAATTTATGAGAGTGCTCACAAACCAATATTCTTGCGCCCCGAGCTACTGCCTGATCGAATTCCAATTCCGTTGAAATCGTGTAAACACCAAGAAAAATATTATATCGTTCAATATCGGCAAGACGGTCTGGCGTAAGTTCGGAAATTTGGCAGGCATAGCCCGTGGCTTGCGCGATCTTCATCAATTCAGATGGCAAATACTTATCGAACGGGCGGTCAAAAACGATCGGCTCAGCAAAGGAGCGAAAAGTTAATAATTCCCTCATTGCTTCGCTGGGGTGAATGATGCAGGTAGGGATCATCCATCCTGCTTCATGAAGATAATCCGGGCGAAACGAGGAAAGTAAAACGTCATCCTGAAGTCCAAGCTCTGTCAGCAACTGGACTAATGCGTGCATGAACAGCTTTGGATCGCGCGACGAATATTCCTTGATTTCAATATTGAAGTAGGTTTTTCCCTTACCGATCATCAACACTTCGGTCAGCGATGCAACCCCTAACTCTTTTAGAAGTGTGTACGAAGTACCGGAGATAGGGTCGCCAGACTCTTCGAGTTGCTCGTCGTGATAACAGACGAATTCTTCATCCGATGACCACTGGACATCGACTTCGATCATATCCGCACCAGAAACGAGCGCGGAGGCAATAGCTTCTATCGAATTTGCTTTGGCTCCGAGCGAGGTATCGCCGCGGTGGGCCACGATCATCGGCCTTGCAGCAAAGGGATAATTTTTCAGGGGTAACATCATTTCAGGAGAAGAAACATGAATATATTCTGAAAAATTTACCGAATAGGCAGGCTATCGACATACAGGCTCATCGTACTTGCAGGTGTGTTGCAGCCTTCGGGGCCATTGTCGATCGCGCCATAAATGATCGAAAGAGAGGGTTGCATCGCATGTATCTCTGCGGAATCCACAGATTGAAAGGATTCCCCGTAATAGATCTCATCAATGTTCGGCAAAGTATCCTGAAATCCGAAATACGAATAGGTTGCGTTTTGCGTATTCGAGTCCGGGGTCGCGAGCGGAGATTGGAACAGCACCACTGCTCCGGCAGGAACGAACTTTGTAATGCTATATCCAACGGTCCCTTGTGCGGTCTGCCTCAGGAGTTGAAGTGTAAAATTGTCACTGGCTGTTCCGGTATTTTGAATGGCGAACGTGTAGATCGGATAATACGCAGAGTCAACAACCGGTCCATTGGAATTGTAGAGATCCAGGTCGCGGCCATATGTTTCCTGAAATAAGGAGTTTACCATGTATGGCGACGAATCTTTATGAGAAGGCTCACAGCATGATGAAAATATTATCATGCAGAGGCATCCAACGAGAGCGAGTAATGTGCGGAGCATGATTAAGTAAACCCGCGAGTGCCAGAAAAAATGCGCTACTCCCACTCGATCGTTGCAGGCGGTTTTGAGCTAATGTCATAAACCACCCTGCTCAAACCACGGACTTCATTCGCGATACGGTTTGAAACATGAGCAAGGAATTCATGTGGAAGATGCGCCCAATCGGCGGTCATGCCATCGACGCTGGTTACAGCTCGTAACGCAACGACGTTTTCGTAGGTGCGTTCATCCCCCATAACCCCAACCGTCTGCACTGGCAGCACAACGGCAAAAGCCTGCCACGTTTCTTGATAAAGCTTCCATGCGTGAAGCTCTTCGATAAAAATTGCGTCGGCGGATCGGAGCAGCTCGAGTTTCTGACGAGTAATATTACCAATTACTCGAATAGCTAGACCGGGGCCGGGAAATGGATGACGGTCGATAAAATGCTCGGGAATTCCCAAAGCGCGGCCTACATTGCGAACTTCATCCTTGAATAATTCTCGCAATGGCTCGATTAGCTTCAAATGCATCTTTTCCGGCAAGCCACCGACATTATGATGCGATTTGATCGTCGCAGACGGGCCTTTGAAGGATAGCGATTCGATCACATCGGGATAGATAGTCCCTTGTACGAGAAATTTCGCTCCTCTGAATTTCTCCGCTTCTTCAGCAAGCACATCGATAAACGCTTTACCGATAATTTTCCGTTTTTCTTCGGGATCAGTTATGCCTGCAAGACGATCTAAGAAAAGATCGGAGGCATCTCGAAAATCAAGATCGATCCCGAAATGATCGCGAAAGGTATGCACGACTTCCGCGCTTTCGCCGCGGCGCATGAGGCCATTATCGACATGAATGCACTTTAGTTGCTTACCCACTGCGCGATGGACCAATACAGCAGCAACGGCTGAATCTACACCTCCTGAAAGCGCACAAATGACCGTTTCACCAGCCGCTTTTTCTTTGATCTCTGCAACGGTTGCTTCGATGAAATCGCTGGGATTCCAGTCGGCTACAACATGGGCTATCTCGAAAAGAAAATTCGATAAAATTTGAGTGCCGCCTTCGGTATGGACAACTTCGGGATGAAATTGAATTCCCACAATGGATTCATCCGAATTCGCTATTCCAGCAAATGGCGCATTTGCGCTTCTCGCTGTGACGTGAAATCCCGCAGGAATTTTGCTTAGTGAATCCCCATGCGACATCCAGACATTTTCGTGAGCAGGAAAATCCTTGAAGAGCTTTGCGTTCTTATCTTCGATAATTATTTCAGCGCGGCCATATTCCCTTCTTGCGCTTTTATCGACCACCCCACCCATTTCATGAGCGATGAGTTGCAAGCCATAACACAATCCAAGAATAGGTTTGCCTAATTTAAAAACCTCAGGAGCACAGCGCGGAGCATCTGACGCATACACGCTATATGGACTACCACTCAGAATGATTGCGCTTGGATCGAATGCTTCGATCTGCGCGATGGGGGCATTACAAGGGAATATCTCAGCATACACCCCAAGCTCGCGGACACGGCGGGCAATGAGCTGCGTGTATTGAGAACCGAAATCGAGAATGAGGACGCTATCGCCGGTGTGTGCCATAAGTTCAAAAAAAAAAACTAAAAGTGCTGGGATCTTCTCCCAGCACTTCTAAATTCTCTTTGACTTTTACTGACCGATCAGCTTCTTATACTCATCTGCCGAAAGCAAAGTTTCAGCTTCTTTCAAATTTGAAAGTTCGAGCTTCACGAGCCATCCTTCGCCATAGGGGTCTTTATTCACGGTTTCCGGCGTGTCGTTCAGAGCTGAATGCACTTCGAGGACTTTACCGCTCACGGGAGTAAAAAGATCACTGACTGTCTTTACGGCTTCGATGGTGCCGAGTGATTCGTGGGCATTTGCGGTGATGCCCTCTTTGAGATCGAGATAGATAACATCACCAAGCTCGCCTTGCGCGAAATCGGTGACGCCGATGGTGCCGGTCGTGCCTTCGATGCGAAGCCACTCGTGGTCTTTGGTGTATTTAAGGTCGGATGGGAAAGTCATTTCAGAATATGGATTACAAAATTAAGAGTGAGAAGATTGATTGCGCCAATCAAAACTTTCGAGGAAATGGGTATCGAAATCGCCGGCGCGGAAACGGTCGTTGCGCATGAGTGCTCGGTGAAATGGGATCGTCGTTTTAATACCCTCTACGATCATTTCATCCAAGCATGATTGCATTCTGTCTATGGCTTCAGCACGATCGCCGCCGAACGCAATGATCTTACCAACCAGCGAGTCGTAATAGGGCGGGATCTGATATCCGGCATACACATGGGAATCGAGCCGAACACCATACCCCCCCGGAGCATGAAAACTTGTTATCGTACCCGGCGACGGACGAAAATCTTTCTCAGGGTCTTCGGCATTGATGCGGCATTCGATCGCGTGGCCTTCAGGACGGCGAGGGCGCTTGGAAATTTTGCCACCCGCTGCAACATGGATCTGCTGACGAATCAGATCGAGGCCGATCACCTGCTCGGTTACAGGATGCTCGACCTGAATGCGAGTGTTCATCTCCATGAAGTAGAAATTGTTATCCTTGTCGAGCAGGAATTCGATCGTGCCTGCTCCGACATATCCGACGCTCGCAGCGCCTTTTACTGCTGCAGCGCCCATTGCGTTACGGATTTCCTCAGAAACGACTGGCGATGGCGATTCCTCTACCAGCTTTTGATGACGGCGTTGAATCGAGCATTCGCGCTCATTGTAATGCACGACTGTCCCGTTCGTGTCACCAAAAACCTGAATCTCTATGTGGCGTGGTTTATCAATGTATTTTTCAATATAAACGTCACCATTATTGAATGCGGCGGCAGCTTCGGTTTGTGCCATTGAGACCTGCTGTTCAAGCTCTTCGATGTTGTGAACGATACGCATGCCGCGGCCACCACCACCCGCAACCGCTTTTATGATAACCGGAAGTCCAATGGTTTCAGCAACTTGCCGGGCTTCGTCAAGGTTGTTTATAACGCCATCGGAACCCATAACGACTGGGACGCCGGCAGCTTTCATCGTCTCTTTAGCGTGGGCTTTATCCCCCATCGCTTCGATCATTTCAGGTTTTGGGCCGATGAAGGTAAAACCAGATGCATCGCAAATATCTGAGAATTCCGCATTTTCAGCAAGGAAGCCATAACCGGGATGAATTGCCTCCGCGCCCGTGAGATGCGCAGCACTTATGATGCGGGGAATATTGAGATAGCTCTCTTTTCCAGGCGGAGGGCCAATACAGACTGCTTCATCTGCGAAGCGAACGTGCAGGGAGTGACGGTCGGCTTCGGAGTAAACCGCAACTGTTTTAATGCCCATCTCGCGGCAGGTGCGGATGATGCGAAGCGCGATCTCGCCGCGATTGGCTATGAGAATCTTATGAAACATAATTTAGACCGTCATTGCGAGGAGGAATGCGAAGCGATAGCGGAGCATTTCGACGAAGCAATCCGTGGGTTTATCGAGAACGGATTGCTTCGTCAAAATTGTCTCGCTCCGCTCGACAATTCTTCCTCGCAATGACAGTACTACAAAATTAGATTATTCAATTTCTAATAAAAACAAGGGCTGACCGTATTCGACAGGCTGGCCATTCTCGACCAAGATCTTGATGATCTTTCCTGCGGCATCGCTTTCGATCTCGTTCATCAGCTTCATGGCTTCTATGATGCAGAGTGTCGTGCCGTTTTCAACTTGCTGGCCTACCTGCACATAAGGATCAGCATCTGGCGCAGGTGCGCGATAGAGCGTGCCAACGATCGGTGATTTTACCTCGTGCGTTTTGACAGAAGGAGCTTCTGCAACTGGAGCTGCGCTGGGGGCTGGCGCGGCTTGCTGTTGTGGCATTTGATAGCCCATTTGCGGCATGAACATCGCCTGCTGCTCCTTCGCGCGCCCTAAAGTAACGCGCGAGCCTTCCTCGTCGATCTCAAGCTCGGTCAGGGTGCTCGATTCGAAGAGTTTTATGAGTTGTTCTAAGTAAGATAGATCCATCTTATTTTATGCTTTTACACGATCCAAATACATTCCTGTTCTCGTATCGACACGGACTTTATCGCCCTCATTAAGAAACAGTGGCACATTGATGATTGCGCCGGTCTCGAGCGTAGCTGGTTTTGTAGCGCCCGTCGCGGTATCGCCCTTGAGTCCCGGATCTGTTCTTGAAATTTGGAGAATAGCAAAGTTGGGCGGCTCGATCGTAACAATCGTGCCATCTTCTGCGAATAGAATATCGCAATTGTCGGATTCCTTCAAGAATTTCGCTCCCAAACCAACCTGCTTTTCCGGCACATTGATCTGCTCGTAGGTTTCGTTATCCATAAAGACGAAATCGGTGCCATCGCGATAGAGAAATTGCATCGGCTTTTTCTCCATCCGGATCATCTCTACCTCTTCCCCTGATCGGAAGCGTACTTCCTTGAGGTTGAGTGTTTTCATGTTGCGCATTTTAGCTTGCACAAAGGCGCGCAAGTTGCCGGGTGTACGGTGCACATATTCTTCGATCTGGTAAAGTTCGCCGTCCATACGGAGCACTGCGCCTACCCGAAAATCATTCGTAGTTGCCATTAAAACCTAATTTATCGCTTATTTTTGCAGATTTCGCTGATTCTACCCCGTTATTATTCCCCCGCCTTTCTAAGGTGGGGGCATCGCCGACGATGCGGGGGTGGATAGAACGCACGGAAAACAGGCCGATTCTCAGGACGTTCCTGAACCGCCTGCAAAATTACGAAGAATGGGAGGTGTTGGACTAAATATTACCGAGGCGACACAATGAACTTTGCCACCTGCTCGCCAATGTGGGCGAAGTAGAGACCGGGAATGAGATTCGAAATTTGAGCTACATTCCCATTCATGTTTGTGCGGAGGGCCACATGGCCAAGAGCGTCGAATATTTCGACGGCCTCCGAGGGATTACTCGAGCTACGTTCAATTTCTACCGCACCATTAGTGAGGTAAGTAATCTGGACACTAGACGAAGGAACTCCTGTAGAAACCTTAACACCCGCAGTACTCGCAGTTGGGGTCACGAGTGTGGTCTGCCCTTGACCACTCGCATTGTCCCCGCCGGAATAACCGTTGAAGATAGAAGAATAATGGGAAGAATATGAGCACAACCAACTACCGCCAGCAAGGGTACGGTTGGATTCTGAGACTGCACCAAGCGAAATCGAGTCGAGGGATATGGCAAAACTGATATTGTACGAATCGTACCATCCCGAAACATCCATATCGCCATGCCCAGCTGCTGAAACCTGGAGGTTATAAAGTGTATGACTTTGCGGGTCATATTGAAATGTATAATTTCCTGAGCAAACCCCATTCGGGCCCCAATTCAGCATTGGCGACTTAAGAGAATCCTGATTTTCTCCTGCCACGAGCGAAAGAGAGTCGTTGAGCTGCACTGTAATGCTATTTATTGGACGAGAACTATCGTCGCTACAATAGCCGGGGTTGTGCCACCCCGTCACAGGCATTTCGATCGTTGCGTGAAAATAAAGCTGTGACTGTGCGGTCGCTGAAAACGGAACGAGTAATACCAGGATAATCCAGCTTAACGATTTCATAGATCCACCTCTTATTTAAGAATAACACATAGAGAAAGCCCAAATTGCTCACCTTCGAACCACTTCAAGAGCATTACCATTCCATGGGGATTTATTTTTGCCTATCTTGGCGGCACAACGAACTTCGCAACCTGATCGTCGAGCCTGGCAGTTTCGGATATTACTTCAATCTAAAATGCACCGTACTCTGGGTTTCCGCATTCACCTGATAATTAAACTCATCGGTGTAGCCTTGGTAATTATTATCACGCCACATTATGAGTTTGGCTGGGCCAGCGGCCAAAGGACGATATTGCCCGAAATACGGATAGATGGTGTCCAAGCCTGTGTTGCGAGATTGCCATTGATAGCCCAAATGCCCCGCCGAATCGATCACTTCCCAATGTACTGGTTCTGAAGAGCTGTCTGGTTTCCATGATACCACGATAGCCGAGTCTATCGAGATGACCGTTGTATCATTAGGCAGTGCTATTTTCATTGGAATAGATGGGTTCCTTATTGCCACATTAAGCTCTGCCAAATTACTGCGACGGCCCTTGCTTACAGACCAATTGAAAATACCATTCGCAACCGGAGGCAGAGAATCCGATGAATAATAGTTACTTGCCGAATTGAATTCCAGGGGGATGGCATTAAGTGTAACACTCCACCCGCTATCTGACGCGAATCCCGGAGAGTCCAGATACGCTGATGATTGAAAAGTGGTGCTTGTAGAATCGTATTCTAACACGCTCTGCAGTGTTGCAGAATAAACGTGTTGCGTTGCGTAATAACCATACGGCTCAGTGCTATAATGATCATAGCATCCCCACATTCCCAGAAGTGGAATTAAAAGTAATGACTGGATTAAAATCGAACGTGGCACCATTTCGATAATTCAACAAGCCTGTTCCAAAAGAGATTCTTAATCTCTGTTCATGGAGTGCAAGCGGAAGTATTAGTTCTCGGAACAACAGTCTGAAAATAACTTTTACTGTTTTCGAGCGTATATTTCGAATTGAGGATATTGTTCAACTAAGGAATACGTTACCTGAAAGAGACTATCCTTCCCGAGAGCCGCACGGGGATCTGTAGCCAGTGATTCTAAAATAGGTGACGTCGGATCGTTGTGCAGAACAATAAAATCAGGTTTGTGGTCGAGAACATAGTGAACATTGAACGCAGTATTGTTATGTCGTGCCCGAGCAATGTGAGAATCCATAAGTCCATTAAGGTCGAGGATATGGGTGTTCGGTATCATCACACCAACAAGCCCTGCTTCACTGAGCGCTACGGTTGAGTTCTGTTGCACATGCGATGCAAGCCAGGTTCCGACTTGTTCATGTGAGAGTAAAGAATGCCCCTTCAGCGAGACAAATCCAGGAAGCATTCCCGATGATTCTCCTCGCAAGGTTGTTCTGCCTGCCATGGCAAAAAGAATTCCGACAAATAGTGCAGTCCCAACAACGACCTTTGTCGATAAAAGGGGGGCGGATGTTTCTGAGAGTTTATTCAAAACATTCGCAAGGCCTGTAATGCCGATCAGTACAAGAAGCGGCGCAACAGGTATCAAAAAACGTGCTCCGGGCATCCAATCCCCTTTTGCAAAAATCGCAAAGAAACATTCAAATCCGATCATTAACGTCAAAAAGAGCATGAACGGGTCTTTCGACCGTTTCTCAGAGAATGCAAAGGGGAACATAATTAGAAACGGTGCAGCCAACAGTGCGATGGAAGCACATACATACTTTACGCCATTGATATAGCCGGAGATCCCACCGCCAGTCTTAGCATAAAATGTATTCGGCAACAGTTCGTGATATGTTGTCCATCGCCATGTCAAGAAAAGAAATAGCCCGGCAAGATATGGCACTATTGTCCATATAATAAGGGGCTTTCGCTCAAGTCGTGGTAATGTAATCAATAGAAAAGAAAGCACCATGACGCAAAGCATTGCTGGCTCCGGGCGTGTGATCGTAGCCAAAAGTAATACTATAAGTATCGATATAAAATGCTTGCGTGGGATGACCCTTTGACCGTTTGTCGCTCTAAAGATTTCAAAAACGATGAAAGCAAGCAAAAGATAGAGGAAGGCAACAAGTGTCGTTTCAAGCCCACCTACACTCCACGCAATGAACGGTGCACATATCGCCAATGCGAGCAGTGAAAAAACAGCATACAATGATCTACGCGGCGATCCTTCGAATATTCGTTTTGTAAAACGATACTGGGTAACGAGTGTGAGCATTCCGAATAAGAAACTCATCGTTTTTGCCGACCACAGTAAGATCGTTCCAGAGTTTGTACAACCCGAAGATAACTTGGCAATTCCTGAAAGTGCGAAAACCCAGAGCGGGTCTGAATATCCCTCTACAGCATCGTTAACATTATAAACCAACCCGGAACCATGAGCAGCATTCATTGCATATCGGATGGGAATGAACACATCATCCACAGTAAAATTGACATAGTCGAGCGACTGGAGCACGATGAGTCCCAGTGCTATTGCTAAAATTAATTTTGTTGAAACGGAATACAATGTTTTCAAGCGTTAAGAAATGCGTGTAAGGATCATCCCCACTATCAAGGCAGAACTGTATTCGAAAGATTCAAACTAATTCTCGGTGAGGTAGAATGGTTCGGAGAGAGCATATCAATGTTATAAATTTGCTGTTGAACACAAAACACCTAAATAGCTGCTCGTTTTGTTTCAGCAAGTTGTTATCATTAAAATTAGTTTTGCTAATGCAATTATGACACTTACAGGATTTCTCGGCCCGGACTGGCTTCGAAAACATGGCGCATCCCTACCCATCTCTGATGACATGCTACGCGCCTGGCGCGATCATCTTGAAGCATCCATTCGCAGTATATTACAGATCGATGCAGATTTTGCGATCGGTGGCCGGACACGCTTTATGTTCACCACGCCTTCGGACTCTCACACGATCGTAGAGATCGAAGCGTTCGCGCGGAGGGAACTCGATGCCTTTCTGCATCATGAATCAAAAAAATGACTATAATTTACTTTGATAGCTCCTCGATCACCTGTGGAACATGCGCCTTTGTTTTCGGTTTTAAGCTCATGATGGAGGATTTCAGTATTGGGATCACTTTCTGAGCAGCCTCCTTGCTGGTTCGAGCGTAGTTATGTAATATCTCGATGGCATGATTGGCAACGGTGTTCTGGGGCTCGTTTGCAAGCAGATCGTGAAGACGAGGGATGAGGAATGCCATCGCAGTGGGCGATACTCTCGATAACATTGCAAGTATTTCGATCGAAGCCTCGCGAACTGGAGTGCGTGAGGAGTCCAGTAATGCCGCGACCTCGCGTGCATACGGAAGAACGATCTTTGGGCGATGATGGACTAACGCCATCAAACGCTGGCGTGCCTCTACGCCGCCCCGCCCGATAGCCTCAAAGAGGCTTGAGAACGGAATATGTTTGTCAGGCGAACTCATAGATAATAATAGTTCGCCTGACTTCCAAATAATTCCTACTGGATGATGATCGGCTTCGTCACCGAATTTCCACCAGCGGTCAGTACAAGATAATGCTGACCTGTGGCCAGACCCGAAAGATCCGCAGCAAGCTCGTGAGCACCTTGGGAAGTGAACTGATTCATCAGCATACGTTCCTGACGACCCAGAACATCAAAGATAGCAAGAGTTGCCTGCTCGTTGCCGGAAAGAGAATAATCAACGTTCGAGCGCGGCGCTGACGTTGTAACCACGCTTGGGTACACTGCCGTAATCGCGATCCCGGAATTAGACGCTGCACTTGCTGCGACTGAGCTGGAACCCAATGGCGCAAGTTGTGTCAGATCGACGTAGTACATTCCCCTGCCATACGTTGCCGCATCGAGATATTTACCACGAACTTGAAGAGAAGTTACTAAGGCGAGTGGCATCCCGTCGGCAACGGGGTACCATGTCTTCCCTGTATCACCAGAACGGAGCACACTATAATCATTGCTGATGTACAGAATACCATTACCATCGATCGCTACGCAATGATAATTGAGTGAAGGAAGGTTGGTTGCAGGAGCCTTCCAGGTCTGCCCGTTATCTGTTGAATAATAGAAATGTTTTGAACTCGTCCCTGCGACCGTCATAAAGACGTGCGTGGCATCGTTGGGATCAGTAGTGATGCCTGTGGGGGTGCCGGTAAATTTCATCGCGGCTCCAGTCGAAGTCAAGCTTTTCGTCCAGGACTGTCCCACATCGGTACTGTAATAGAAGAGATTAGCAGTAGTTCCAATATAAATATAGTCGTCATCGGAGGATGCAATGTTCACAGCCACGACGCTGCCGCTAACTGCGGTCGATGGAATGACTTTGTTCGTTGTTGGGTCAATGGCGTTTGTTGATCGCGGAAACGCTGACTGGCCAATATTTCCGTTGGTCTCTAAATATAAATTTGTTACGCCGCAGCATGCAACGACTCCTGGTCCCCCATCCCACACATCGTAGGTCATGTAAAAGGGAGCTCCCTCACTCACGATTCCTGAACCTAGAATATTTTCTCCAGCTGCTGGATCTGCTGGATCGGTAGGTGCATCCCAGTTTGCGCCTCGGTCTTCGGAGCGATAGAGGACGGCATTCGTATAAGTGCCGAAAGTGGTCTGCCCATCGGTCGGCGACACGAACATAGTTCCTCCGTCACCACCCTGAACCTCAGTATAGTTGTTCGGATCGGTACCGAATGTAATGGCATTCAATCCATTATCCTGAGCACCGGCACAGAAGAAATCAGGGCCTCCCGAAGCATTTACTGCCATATCTCCACCGATAAAAGAAAGCGTATTTAGACCTGCATTCATTCGCTGTATCCACGTTCCACCGTTGTTTGCACTATAGAAGATTCCTCCATCAGTCAAAGCATACAGCCTGCCATTATATGGATCATATTTTAGTACGTGAATGTCAGCATGGGAAAAATCGGTAGCACTCGATCCATCGTACCAAACCGTTTTCTGATGTAAACTGGAACCTGCAGTGCTTGACGCATAAATATCAAGGCCTCCAACGACGACGTATGCTGGATTCGTCGGATTGACTGCCATCGCGTTAGCATAAAACGACTGTTGTCCAAGATAATCAACCGTGCTTGATTTTGTAGTCCAAGTGTTCCCAGCGTCCGTCGATAGTGCAAGCGTGCCGTTGTCATCACCGGTGCTTAAATAAATTGTATCCGAAGAACGCGACATGCCCAAAACCATCCAGTAACCGGTGGGAAATCCAGATGGAAGGCTAGCCCACGTATGGCCTGAGTCAAGCGATTGCTCGATATCTCCCCCACCAGCAGCATAAACAATTGCTGGATTATTAGGATCGAATACGATGCTCGAGTACCCGCCGAGAGAGAGAACCGTTTGCCAGGTTACGCCACTATCGTCAGATAGGCTAACCCCGCCAGAAGAGGCATAATAAACAAGATTCGAGCCAGCAGGATTTACTTCCATTTGAGTAGTTACACTCTGAGGACTTTTAGGAAGAAGTGTCCAATTAAGTCCCGCGTCCTCAGATTTATAGATGCCAATACCTGTTTCATCGCCACCTCCGCCAACGCCTCCAGCAGGAGTACCTGTGCCGGCATAAATAATATTGAGGTTTTTCGGATCCACAGCAACCCCGGCAAGGTCAAGCGTTTTCCACGTCCCGCTTAATGAAGTCCAATCGGCACCATCATCTGTTGATTTCCACAAACCACCTTTGGTTGGGGCATAGTAGATCGTTCCGGTTGGAGTGAATGCGATGCACGCACCGCGCCCGCTCACATTTCCCTCCTGAGAGATGGCACTCGGTAGCCAGGAGGAGCTTGATAAGGCCATCATCGCCGGATGATTATTCATACGCATAAGCTGATCGTAACCGATCAGTCGCAGGCTATCGTAATTGGCTTCATCCATCGGGTTGATGAAATGCGCGAGCCATTTCGCGGCTTCATCCTCGTGGTCTTCTCTCCAGGCTGGTAATGTTGTCGTGCTTTGCGCTTTGGCAAAACCTGCAAGTATGGTTGACATTGCCAGAGTCGTGAGCAAAGTGCAGAGCCAAAGTAAACCAAAAATTTTGTGGGTGTTCTTCAATTTAGTACAAAGGATAAGGTTATGAAATCCGATCAAACCGAGTGGAATAGCGTGCTTCGAACAGACCTACTTCATCGGAAGTCCCAAAACAGCAAAATTACCTGAGAGTTTCCTATTTCTGGAGCGAATCTATATTTGCAATTCCAACCGCATTGATATAACGCCGCAATCGGCGTTTTACAACATCCTACCGAAAATTATTAGAAGGAATTCATCATTCCTTTCCCTTTGAATACCTTTTTGGAGACGGAAATATATTTCAGAATCCGACGTCGTAGCAGGTATAATGGCTAAATCTCCAAATTAAACCGAGCGGTTATTCATACGTCTACTTTCATGAAAGCAAAACTTTTTAGAGAATAATATACTTTGCATGCAACTTCGCTTAATAGGACAAGACTATGGAACATAAATCAAATCAAAACATTATAACTATTTTTCGAACGGTAGGACGTTTGCTCATTTTTGCACTGTTCCTGTGCGGCGCGCAAATTTGTGGGAACATTGTGGCACATGCGAGCTCCATTGCATTCGTGGCTGATTCGGGCAAGACCACCAAAGAGGAACGTGCGGCTCTTCGCGCCGCCAGACGCAGGGCGCACGCTCTTAAAGAGAACCGGAACGCAAACATTAATGCTGCGAACTCCGATCTTAAGACTGGCCATGTAAAAGCAGCGAAAGAAGCCGAAACACTTGCCACTAAAGACGAGCAAAAACTCAAAGCAGTCCGAAAGAATATTCGTAAGGATAAAAAAGCCATCAAGAAGAACAAAACGGTCAAGGATGACTGGGGTGGATAATGAGAATATAGTTTACGCTGTTTAGAACCCGCTTCGGCGCGTTCTGAATTTTATTATACGAGTGTGGGTCATGGTTTGTCCGTAAATTTGTATCAATGAAAACAATCGGTACTCCGCTCGATGCAACTGCCCTGCCCTACCAAACGCTGTTAGATTGGACGAATAATGCCCTGCGAAAGTTCTCTGCCCTCGGCGATGAAGTTCAGCTTGGCGGCGGGTAAAAAATATAGAAAAGCAGCACGAAAAAGGTAAGCTAACCGCTCGTGAGCGCATTGCAAAGCTAATAGACCCGGGTTCGGAATTGCTGGAGATCGGCCTTTTCACGGCTCATGGAATGTACGCCGATGAAGGGGGCGCGCCATCGGCGGGGGTGGTAGTTGGGATCGGTCGAGTAAGCGGAAGATTTGCGGTTATTGTCGCTAACGATGCCACTGTCAAAGCGGGCGCGTGGTTTCCGATGACGTGCAAGAAGAATTTGCGGGCGCAGGAAATTTCGATCGAGAATCACTTACCCATCATTTATCTCGTCGATAGCGCCGGAGTCTATCTTCCAATGCAGGATGAGATATTTCCCGACAAGGAGCATTTCGGCAGGATATTCCGAAACAACGCCGTCATGTCTTCACAAGGGATCGTACAACTTGCGGCGATCATGGGGCCATGCGTGGCCGGTGGCGCGTATCTGCCGATCATGTCCGACGAGGCGCTCATCGTTGAAGGAACAGGACATGTTTTCCTCGCGGGCAGTGCATTAGTAGAGGCAGCCATTGGCGAGCGGACAGATAACGAATCGTTGGGAGGAGCGCGCGTACATTCCGAAATTTCCGGCGTCACGGATTACAAAATGCCGGATGACGATGCATGTCTTGCCGAGATTCGCAGCCTCATGAGCAAACTTGGGAACCAGGAACATAACCACTTCGATCGCATCGAAGCAAGGTTACCCCTATTCCCCTCCGATGATCTTCTTGCACTCGTTCCTCAGGATAGAGCAAAGCCGTATGATATGTACGAGGTCATTGCGCGACTTATAGATGGTTCCGAGATCGACGAGTACAAAGCCGAATATGGCAAGACGATCATCACTGCCTACGCAAGAATAGACGGATGGTCCGTTGGTATCGTGGCAAACCAGCGAGCGGTTGTTAAGAATGCCAAAGGCGAGATGCAGGTCGGAGGAGTGATCTACTCCGACTCTGCCGATAAAGCAGCGCGTTTTATCATGAATTGCAATCAGAAGCATATCCCGCTCGTGTTTCTTCAGGATGTTACAGGCTTCATGGTCGGCACACGCTCGGAGCATGGTGGTATTATCAAAGATGGTGCAAAAATGGTTAGCGCCGTTGCTAACTCCGTAGTTCCAAAGTTCACGTTCATTGTCGGTAATTCAAATGGTGCCGGGAATTATGCCATGTGCGGCAAGGCTTACGATCCGAGAATGATCTTCTCATGGCCGACATCGCAAATTTCCGTTATGGGTGGTGCACAAGCATCGAAGACGCTGCTTTCGATCAAGCTGGCGAGTATGAAAAAATCCGGTGGGACCATCTCGGACGAAGTGCAGAAACAAATGCACGCAGATATTCAAAAGATCTATGATGAGCAAACTGGCCCGCTTTATGCCGCCGCGCGGCTGTGGACTGACGGCATTATCGATCCACGACAGACCCGAGAGATCGTTTCTACCGGAATTTCGATGGCTAACCACGTTCCGGAAATCCCGAAATTCAATGTTGGAGTAATTCAGGTTTGAGGCTGTTTTGACGCGCTTTTATCGCTTTTTTGACATAGGGCAATTCTGTCGTCTAAGTATAAATTGAGTAGTCAAGGCTGGTAACAAATAAGGCTTCTGTCAGTTTTAATGCATGAAGCTGGCAAGCTGGCGCTCGTAATTATAATTCCAGGGCTGCCTCTCGTGTTTTGATGTTATCAAAGAGCGTTAACCACTTGCCCATTCAGCATGCTCGATCTCGAACAAGCAAAGCAGGAACTCGCGAATGCCCCGGCGGATGCCAAATCATCCGCCGAGCGCCTTCGCTTGTTGCTTCTTTACAGCAAAGATTTCTACCGCCAGAACCCCAAGCAAGCCGAAAAATGGGCGCGAGAGGCGTTGAAACTTGCGACAACGTTGAAAAATGCGGAGGGGATTGCAAGGGCACATTATAATATTGGCGCAACAGCATTTCAACAAGCGCAATACGGTGATGCGGAAACCTCATTCAAAAAAGCCGTTGAATTAGATAAGGCGCATCAATTTCAAAACCCGCTGCTTGAAGGTCCGATTTTCTCTCTTGGGTTGGTATACGCTCAACAAGGTAAGTTCCGAGATGCTTTCGAGCATTACGAAAAGGCACTCGCACTTTGCAAACAATATGCTCGTAGCTCGGAGGTTAGCATTTTGTGTGCAATGGGTAATGCCGCTATCGAGCTGGCCGATTATCCACGCGCGCTCAAATATCTTTATGATGCACTCTCCATTCTTGATGCAAATAATGATATTTTAAGCCGATCTATCCTATTTACAAATATCGGTCGCATTTATCTTGAAGTCCAAGACCTCGATAAAGCAGATATGTTTTTTGACCGGAGCACTGTCCTTAAGAGGGAAGTCGGCGACGGATACGGCCTCTTTAATGCTATTCATAATCGAGGGATCATTGCATATAAACGAGGAGAGATAGAAACAGCGAAATCTCTCTTATCCGAGGCCCTTAATCTTGCAGAATCTGTTAACCGTCGCGACGCCGAAGGATATATTTTAGAAAGCCTTGGAAATCTTAAGCTCGAAGAGGGTCATCCGAGCGAAGCTCTGAAGTGCTATAGGAAAGCAATTGAGATTTCAAGGTCTATCGATCTTAAAACGGTTTTGTGCGCAAGTTTAATTGGGCTTGGAAAAACCCACCTCGCTTTGAAGCAGCCATCGGACGCGATCGAGGCATTGCGAGAATCACTCAATATGTCCTCCGAAGCAGGAATGCAGAAGCTGGAATGTGACTCGCTCGGATTTCTGGCGCAAGCGTATCAGGCCGATGGAAAACTGAAACACGCAGTGCAGTATTACAATCGATTTATTGTGCTGAACGCCATAGTAAATAGTCAGGAACGTCAACGTGCCATTGTTGAGGTGCAAGCACGAGTCGAAATAGATAAAGCCGACCGCGAACGCGCACGAATGGAAAGTATTGCAAAGGATGCAAATGATCGGGCAGAATTACTTCGCAACGAAACCGAGCGTCAATCGAAAGAACTTACTACCCTTGCCTTGCAACTCGTGGAAAAGAACGAGTTCCTTTGCAATTTGAAAGAAGAGATTGAACCGGCTATTAAATCCTCAAAGAAGGCCAAAGCGATTGGTCGTCGCATTGACGATCATATCAAGAGCGACCGTGACTGGGAAACATTTGAAAATCAATTCAATCAGGTTCACAGCGGGTTTTTGCGTGAGTTATCTTCTCGTAACCCATCGATTACTCCGGCAGAATTGAAGATTGCAGTGCTTACTCGCCTTAATTTGCCAACAAAGACGATGGCCAATCTGCTTTGCCTATCCACGCGAACGATTGAAAACCATCGGCAAGGCATTCGGAAAAAGCTACATGTTTCATCGGATGAGAATCTTGTTACTTACCTCACCGGGTTGGGGAAAATCGAATAATGCCAAAGAGTATCATTATTCGGCGTATTTTTGTAAGAGCAATGTTACTATCGCTTCTGAAACGAATGTCCATAGTCCGATTTAGTTCTTCCATAAACCGCTTTATTTTTGCCTGTGTGGCTGGAGTGGTAATTCTCCCTGCTATGAGCGCTGTGGCGCAAACGAGTAACACCCTTTCTTGCGGCGGCAGAGGCACGATTGATCTTGGTGCTGTTCTTTCCGGAGGGACAATTCAGGATTCATTATATCTCATGAATTCCGATAACAAGGGAGATTCCGTCTTCAGGATTATATCAGCGAAAACCCAGGAATTTTCATGGACAATTTCTTCAGGGATTAGGCTTGCCCCTGGAGATTCAGGTTATGTCACGACATTCATTTTCTCCGATTCGTCACTGCGTACCGATTCTCTTCCAGTTGTGTTCGAACCCAACACAGCGGATTCCGACTCCTGTCAAACCACATTTGAAGTTCTTGCTGAAGTCGTTGGCTCTACCGGCAATAATTCCATTCTGCCCCTCAAACACACTTCGCACAACATCATCGCGTTCAAAAGTGATACATCGAATGAAACGCTTCAAATTCAGTTCCAAAACAATTTCGGCAAAAGCCTTCCTATTCAGTCTCTCGGACTCCAGAATGACACTGCTTTTCATATTGTGTCGAGTTCCATTTCATTTCCCGATACGCTTCCGTCAGGAGGTTCTTTCACACTTAATCTTTCCTTTACGGCAAAAAGGCCCGGATTTTATACTGATTTTATTACATCTCCTGATCAGCCGATTCTTCCCCTTTCTGTTCAAGGACTTTTGCTACCAAATGATGCTGTCCAAATTCAACCTGCAAATTCGACATATTTATCCATTTATCCCAATCCATCTTATGGCTCAGTAACGATCCATACCGAAAACATCACACACGCGGACCTCACAATTACTGATGTGCTTGGAAGAACAGTAAAGGCTACTCCTATCACCGGAGACTGGTTGTGGGATCGTTCAGGGGCTAACGGGACCGCTCTCGCAGGGACATACTTTATCGTTGTGACCGGTACAGGAAGCAATGATGAAGCCGTTCATGAAGTTCAGCGTGTAGTGCTCGAATGAAAGCTAAGGGAGTTTATGAAGTTGTACAGGCGTTTCGTGGCTCATTCGAAACGCTGTGACTGAAGAAAAACCCATTGCTATCGTTCTCCTGCAATTTGGCGGGCCGGATTCGCTTGAAGCCGTCGAGCCGTTTCTGTTCAACCTTTTTAGCGACCCTGATATTTTTCAGCTTCCGCTCTTAAAGAAGGAATGGGCTGCACGAATTGGGCCTGCCTTTCAGAGGTTTGTTGCGAAGACAATTTCCAAACGCCGAGCCAGACACGTCCGGGATAAGTATGCTGAGATCGGCGGCAAATCCCCTATCGTCGAAAGCACGGATGAGCAAGTACGAGCATTGCAAACGTATCTCGATACTCGCCATCCTGAAATTAATACGACCGTTCGTCTGGCTGCACGATATTGGAACCCTCTTACTTCCGAGACGATGCAATCGCTTATTCGGGATGGAGTAAATGAAGTTATCCTACTGCCGCTATACCCACAATATTCCATTGTGAATGCAGGTTCGAGTTTCAATGAATGGGATCGCGTTGCAAAACGTCAAAGTGCAACGTTTAACGATCGCCGCGTAAGAGAATACTACCGCAATGAAAAATATATCCAAGCGATAAGCGCACGGATAGACGAAGCATTAATAACTTTTGAAAATCCCGAGAAGGTATTTCTGCTTTTTTCAGCACATGGAACTCCTGTTGATATTGTAAAACGCGGCGATCCATACTCCGAGCAGATCCGTGAGACCATGGAACTTGTGATGTCGCAAAGAGGACGGGATAAGCCGTACATGCTTTCCTTCCAGAGCAAAGTGGGCCCGAAAAAATGGCTTACGCCATCGACAACCAACACGATCGAAGAGTTAGGACAGAAAGGAATTACCGATATTCTTGTTATCCCTATTGCTTTCGTGAGCGACCACATTGAAACGCTTCACGAACTCAATATCGAAGAACGCCTTACCGCCGAACGCGCTGGAATTTCGAACTACCACGTTATGGAAGGTTTAAACGACCATCCCCTCTTCATCGAATGCCTCGCAGATATTGCTATTAAAGAAATTCACGCTCTTAAACTCGAATGAAAAACATAAGACTTTTCATGGAAGAGATCGCCCGAGGTGCAGGCGATATTACTCTAAAATATTTTAATAATCCCGATCTGGAGATCATCACAAAAAACGATGCAAGCCCTGTTACTCGTGCAGATAGAGAGTCAGAGGAATATTTGCGCAAATGCATCCGTGAACATTTCCCAAACGACGTAATTCTCGGCGAAGAATACGGCGAAGAGGGATCGGATCCAAGCCGACGCTGGATACTCGATCCGCTCGATGGAACGAAAAGCTTTGTTCATGGCGTGCCAATCTATGGTGTGCTAATTGCTCTGGAGCAAAATGGTGAGGTCACACACGGTATCGTTCATCTTCCAGCATTGAAGGAATCTATTTCAGCCGGAATCGGAGAAGGTTGTTATTGGAATGGTAAGCTATGCCAAATATCAAACAAAAGTGATTTATCGGATAGCCTTCTCTGCACGACCAGTCCAAGCCGTCTCGAAGAACTAATTGGAAGAGAAAAGTACGACACCATTACTCGCTCCTTCGGGCTTTATCGTGGATGGGGAGATTGCTGGGGACACATTCTTGTAGCCACGGGGCGCGCTGAAGCAATGCTCGATGCACGTATGGCACTATGGGATGCTGCACCGCTCGGAGTTATCATTTCAGAAGCAGGAGGAAAATATTTTGATTTTACCGGCCAACAACGAATTGATGGAGGTCATCTTGCAAGTTGTGCTCCGGGAATAGCTGATGCACTCTATGAAATGCTTATAGGAAATGCCTGAGTTCATTGTCATCGGAGCAGGTATTTCAGGATTGACCGTCGCTTACAAATTGGCTCGGGCAGGCAAGGAAGTAATAGTTCTTGAATCCGCAGGTAAGGCTGGAGGGAAAATTCTTACCGAACGAATAGATGGCTATCTTCTTGAAGCTGGGCCAAATTCTCTGCGAGTTGAAAATCCGGAAACGATCGATCTTATCGAAGAATGTGGCTTAACTTCACGCGTAATCGAAATAAGCCCTAATGCAAAGAAGCGTTTTATTCTTAAGAAGGGCAAGTGGGTCAAAATTCCGAGTGGGCCAACTGAAGCAATCACGACTTCCTTGCTTTCTATCGCAGGAAAGCTTCGAATTCCATTAGAAATATTTATTCCTAAAACACACTCTGAAGATTAGCCCGCCGCTGATTTCATTTCGCGTAGATTAGGGCAACAAGTTTTCGACTACGCTGCGGATCCATTTATCACGGGAATCTATGCCGGTGACCCTCATAAACTCAGTATGCGACACGGGTTCCCTTCCATGTGGCATGCTGAACAAGAGCAAGGTTCGCTTATGAAGGGAATGATTAGGAATCGCTCGAAAACGGCAAAAAAGAATTTTCGTCCTCGCGTTATTTCTTTCCCTGAGGGGCTTTCAGAACTGACAACTGCACTTCGTAATGCATTGGGTCAGCATATTCGGCTGCATGAAGACGCTCTAAATATAGAGCGAACCCAAAATGGTTTTTCAATTACGTCGGCATCCGATGTTTTCCGATGTGAACGGATTATCTTTGCTTTGCCAGCCTATGATGCAGCACCAATGTTGCAGGCTATCGCACCAAATCTATCTAACTCCCTTCGAAACATTATCTATCCTCCTGTTGCTGTCGTATATCTCGGGTATAGCGATAATCAATTCTCTCGGATTCCAGAAGGGTTTGGCGGACTGATTCCTTCGAAAGAAAATCGGAAAATACTTGGGATAATCTTTTCATCATCCAATTTCCCGAATCGTGCTCCTGCGGATCACTTATTACTTACCATTATTATGGGCGGAGCGACTCAGCAAGACATAGTCAGCAAATCAGATACAGAAATTCTCGATGTGGCCACAGCAGAAGTAAATGGCCTTCTAAATCCTCGAGGCGCTCCGGCATTTCAGCATGTTCTGTTTTGGAAGCGCGCTATTCCGCAATATAATGTTGGATATGGTGCTGTTCTTGATGCAATAAATCTGGCAGAAGCTGAGAATCCTGGAATGCACTTCATCGGTAATTACCGGAATGGCATTTCAATGGGCGCGAGCATCAAGAATGCAACGGAACTCGCAAAAAAGCTTGTTTAATGTAACAATGCACGATCATCATCACGATCTCGATATAGAAGCGCTAACGATACCAGCATCTTCACGCACACGCCGTACGCGCATGACGGAACGGCATCGCAGTCTCGTACGCGAAACCATACTCTCTCCTTCTAATCTTATTCTGCCTCTTTTTGTGGCTGAAGCTCCAACTAACTTCAGGAAACCCATCGATGCAATGCCTGGCGTGGAACAGCTTGGTATGGAAGGTACTCTCGCACAAAGTGAATCGGCGCTAAAAGCAGGATTGGGAGGAATCATTTTATTCGGCATCCCTGAGCATAAGGACGAGTTCGGTTCGCAAGCATACAATGAACACGGAGTCATACAAAATGCCATTAGGGAAATTAAAAAGAGATTCCCGGAGCTGCTCATTGCTACGGACGTCTGCCTTTGCGAATACACAGAGCACGGTCATTGCGGTGTCGTTGAAAGGAATAGAAACGGGGAAATTGAAATTGCAAATGATGCGACGGTCGAACTCCTCGTCCGTGAGGCCGTGAGCCATGCTGAAGCTGGAAGTGACTTGATCGCCCCCAGCGACATGATGGATGGCCGAGTGGGAGCTATTCGCGATGCGCTTGACCAGAGTGGATTTGAATCCCTGCCGATCATGAGTTATTCCGCGAAATATGCTTCTGGATTGTATGGCCCGTTCCGCGATGCGGCGGGAAGCACTCCCAGCTTTGGAGACCGTCGTTCTCACCAAATGGATGTTGCGAATTCCGATGAAGCGATGCGAGTTGTCCAACGTGATATTGAAGAAGGCGCGGACATTGTAATGGTAAAGCCGGCAATTTCATCACTTGATATTATTCGCCGCGTCCGGGAACAATTTCTCGTGCCAGTCGCAGCCTATCAAGTAAGCGGAGAATATTCTATGATAAAAGCCGCCGGGAAAAATGGTTGGATCGATGAAGAACGCGTGATGATGGAATCGCTTACTTCGATCAAGCGTGCGGGCGCTTCGATCATTCTTACTTATTTTGCACTGGAAGCGGCCAGAATTTGTAGCCGTGACCTTTAGGTTACGGTGTACTATGAAACCGTGACCTAAAGGTCACGGCTACAATATGAATTACAATAATAGTCATGCTCTTTTTGAACGCGCTCAACATAGCATTCCTGGTGGAGTAAACTCCCCCGTTCGTGCATTCAAATCTGTTGGAATTGATCCATTATTTCTTACGCGTGGCGAAGGCGCTTATGTGTGGGATGCCGATGGCAATAAGTTCATCGATTATGTCGGCTCGTGGGGCCCTCTGATTCTAGGTCATTCTCATCCGAAAGTTGTGGAAGCCATTCGGAAGCAAGCACAAATCGCAACAAGCTTTGGCGCGCCAACCGAGCTTGAAGTAGAATTAGCGGAGCTTGTCATTAGCATTATGCCATCAATCGAGATGCTGCGGATGGTTTCGAGTGGCACAGAAGCTACGATGTCCGCGATTCGGCTTGCACGCGGATTTACGGGACGCGAGAAGATCATTAAATTCGAAGGTTGCTATCATGGGCATGGGGATTCATTCCTTATCAAAGCTGGTAGCGGAGCGCTGACGCTTGGTTCGCCAAATTCTCCCGGCGTGACCGAAGGGACTGCAAAGGATACGCTGAATGCGAGATTTAACGATCTTGCATCTGTTGAAAACCTTATTGCAGCAAATCGCGGAGAGATAGCTGCAATGATAGTAGAACCTATTGCAGGTAACATGGGCGTCGTTCCGCCGAAGTCTGGATTTCTTCAGGGCTTACGCAAAATTTGCGATAGAGAAAAAATAGTTCTTATTTTTGATGAAGTGATGACGGGCTTTCGTGTTGCGCTTGGCGGTGCACAGGAGCTTTATGGCGTTCGTCCCGATCTGACAACGTTGGGAAAGATAATCGGGGGTGGTCTGCCAGTGGGCGCATTTGGCGGAAAACGAGAGATCATGGAAATGCTCTCGCCCGTTGGGCCGGTATATCAGGCGGGAACCCTTAGTGGAAATCCGCTGGCGATGGCAGCTGGGTTGGCAACTCTAAATATTCTGAAGGAAGAAAATCCATATCCCGAGTTAGAGAGAAATTCTTCATTTTTAGAGCAGCAATTTGCTGAGAATATTCGCAATGCAAATGTGAAAGCGACTCAAACTCGGGTTGGTTCAATGCTTTGCCTTTTCTTCACAAATCAGGAAGTTTCCGATTACGAAAGCGCCATTATTTCAGACACAAACGCATTTACAAAATACTTCCGCGCAATGCTTGATGTTGGTATTTATCTCGCACCGTCACAATTCGAGGCAATGTTCGTTTCAATGGCACATGGCGATGAGGATTTGGAGAGAACGGTTGAAGTACATCGTAGGGCTTTGAATCTATTGCGCAATTAAATGTAAGCCGCTATCCCCGTAATATCTTCACCCAGCACGAGTGTATGAATATCATGCGTACCTTCGTAGGTATTTACCGATTCTAAGTTCATACTGTGCCGCATGATCGGATACTCGCCGAGAATGCCGTTCGCGCCATGCAGATCGCGAGCCAAGCGAGCAATATCGAGTGCCATTTGGACATTATTTCGTTTTGCGAGTGACACCTGCTCCGGGCGCATCTTTCCTTCGTTCTTTAACTGCCCAAGCCGATACACTAAAAGCTGCGCTTTCGTAATCTCATTTAGCATTTCGACAAGTTTTTGTTGGACAAGCTGAAATCCTCCTATCGGCTTGCCGAACTGAATTCGGCTTTTCGCATAATTTACTGAGCTTTCATAACATGCCATGGCGGCGCCGATCGCACCCCAGGCAATACCATATCGCGCCTGTGTTAGGCACGAAAGCGGGCCTTTCAATCCTTTCACTTCTGGAAGCATATTCTCTTCTGGAATGAAAACATCCTGAAAGACAAGCTCGCTCGTTACGCTGGCGCGAAGTGAATACTTCCCTTTCATTTCCGGTGCAGTAAAACCCTTCATTCCTTTTTCGACCAAGAAGCCACGAATATTTTTGGGATCGTCGTTATCGAGCTTTGCCCATACAACTGCAACATCCGAAAGAGTACCATTTGTGATCCACATTTTAGCACCGTTCAACACGAATCCTCCACTCATCGATTTGGCTTTCGTTACCATCCCACCAGGATTCGATCCAAAATCGGGTTCGGTCAACCCGAAGCAGCCGATAGCTTCTCCAGTAGCAAGTTTTGGCAGCCATTTCATGCGTTGCTCCTCTGAGCCAAATGCATAAATTGGATACATAGCAAGCGCACCTTGCACACTTGCAAATGACCTGATAGCGGAATCACCGCGCTCTAATTCTTGCATGATGAGGCCGTATGCGATATTATCAAGTGCGGCACAGCCATATTTTTCAGGAAGCGTCGACCCAAGCAGGCCGAGTGCGCCGATCTTAGGGATCAACCCCAGGGGAAAGGTCATTGCCTGATTGTGCTGCTCGATAATAGGCAGTACTTCAGACTCCACGAACGAGCGAACGGTGTCGCGGATCATGCGCTGCTCTTCGGTCAGCTGGGATTCAATATCGTAATAATCGACAAGCATAGTTAAGATTAAACTTTTTGGAACAATAAAAAAGGGTATTCCATCGAATACCCCGTAACAAAAATACTTACAGATAAACCCTCAGACCTAAAAAGTCATTTTTGAATAACAGATTGAAGCTGATTCTCAACCTTTCCGTAATTAGGACGAAAGATGTTTGAATAGATGAGTCCAGTCCCCTTTGCGAACCATTCCGTGCCTGTGGTACCATTTGAACCGGTATATTGCACCATAGCCACATCGCTATAATTCTTCCCTTCCACTTGGGCAGAAACTCCATATTGCACGACGGTTGCAGTGATCGATTCCCACATCGAAGTAAAGGTCCAGGAAGCGGAATCTTGTAATGGTGATTGAAGATCGACCCAGCTATCCGCATAGGTACTGCCGGATGTTCTCTCCCCAAAATTAATGGCTTGTTTATCCGATAGTCCATAATACCAGAGTGTCGGTTGACCAAAGTTGCGATACGTCCACAAGCAAGAAAAAAGTGGGACGTAATTCGCGCTGTCACAGATCCCTTGCATGTTCATTGAAAGGGTGTCGGTGGCAGGATAATATTCTACGGTCGAAGCCACAGCGTATTGGTACTGGACGTTCTTGGTGGCGAGCTGCATGTAGAAATTCCTGACATCGAGTTCGGGCGATACCTTTGCTGGAGGCGAATCCACGATGGAACACCCTGTTAGCGATACGAATAACGCTAACGGAGCAGTGAATACGATCCATCCCGATCGTTTATGATTTATGTTGTTGTAGTGTAGCATCTATCTCATCCTCGGTTATAACCGACTATGGCGAATATGACATATTTCTTATCAATATATTAAAATTTAAAATCGGTATGACAGCCCATACTCCATGCGGCCGGCAAGCGTGTTATAAATATTAGCGCCCTCGTATATCTTGGGACCATTGTCCAATAAGGCATTTAGTTCTGAAGGATTTTGATGGAGCCGGCTGACGATCACGGAAACGCTGCCCATAAGTTTATCGCTTACCGGCACTTCCAAGCCTGCTTCACAGCTAAATAAGGTACCCAGCGTGTAGAAGCCTCCTCCGACACTGCCAGTAAGATAGAACAGCCCCTGATCGACCGGTTCCCTGTGTTTGTAAACCAGTTCCTCAGCATAGCCGATCGCTGACTCGATCGAACTGTTGACAACAGTATATCCCAGTCCTACCGGGGTTGCTGTCAATGACATGCTCGGGAATGATACACGCGTGAATCGGAGTCCGATCTGGTTTCTTGCATCGATATTAAATCCGACTCGTACTGCAAATTCTGAAGCGAGATCTGTGACTGGCAGCGGTTGCTCGATAAGGTCGGCTGGTGCATTAAAGCCTGGCATAGCATCGGAGGCTATGCCGATCTCGAACATCGGAGCTACATCCGGATCAGGCAAACCACGAAGCGACCGCATCGTTTGTGGAGGATTATCCACAGTCGGCATATTGATATGGTTGGATTCTTCCGGTTTTGGAACGATCTGAATAGAGGGTTCAGAAGCGCTTTGCTTCTGTTCACCAAAGTCCGGCAGATCAAGTGGAATAATCTTCGCTGGCGCGGTAGTAGCAAGCGATTTCACCTTGCTTTGGCGCTCAGTTGCTATGGAAGCAGGAGCGAAAGTTTGTGTTGTGACCGGTTGGGGGCTTATCTCTGCTCTAATATCTGATACTGGCGAAGATGTTGAAGATTGCACCGAAGCTTGAGCGAAAGTGGGTGCGATTTGAGAGGCAGAAGAATTATCATTACGACTCTGCCAGGGTGCGAGTATCGCTAGAAGAAGCACAATTGCCGTTGCACCGGCAACCGCAGAAATTCGTGGTAAAGACCAAAAAGGGATGGGAATCAATCGCCTGCGATCTTCACGTAATGCAGCAACGCGAGTGAAAACAGATTCTTCTAAATCCGGAGAGATGACGGCATTGCGAGCGGCGCGAAACGACATCTGACGAAGCGCCCCATGCTCCTGAAATATCTGACGAATCTCCGGGCTGACCGATACACGGTGCAGAAGCTCTGCGCTATCTGCATCGTTCAGCCGGCCATCTAAGTAAGCGATGATCGTATCTTCAATAGGAACCGCCATCATATAGTCCGAATTCATCATGCGAACACCTCCCCATGCAATCCAGTGTCATCAAACGTTCCAAAATCTACTTCATTAACGATCGTTCTGGCAAGTTTCCGTGTCGGATTTTTCTTCTCAGATCTTGCCGTCTTATTTGACGTTCGCGACTGACTCGCCTCGTATTGATAATGAGGAGCTAACAGCACTCGTAACTGTTTTTTGGCGCGAGTAATTCGCACCTTTACGTTGGCCTCGGTCGTGTTAGTGATCCTTGCGATCTCACCGTAATCATAGCCTTCGAATTCGCAGAGCAGGAAGGCATCGCGGTAGATCGGCGCGATCTTAGCCAGAGCTATGCGAAGCATATCGTCAGCTATGGTGACATCCAATGGCATGGCTGGCATATCGAGTGTATTTCCCAGGATCTCGTTATCCTCCGAATCTCCCATGGAAACGAATTCCGGCGTGAATTTCGAGCTGCGAAGCAAATTCAGGCAGACCGACCGGGTAATGAGCAAAACCCAGCTTTTTAAGGCCCGAGCTTCCCGTAATTGTTCATGATGCGTATAAATACGGATAAATACCTCCTGAAATGCATCCTCTGCCTGCATTCGGTCGCTCATGTAATACAGGCAATAACTAAAAACCTGCTGCCGGTACAACGTATAGACAAACTTAAACCCCGGCATTTCACCACGAGTGAATGCCGCGATAAGGCCTAATTCATTATCGTCAAATATTTTCCGTTGTGCCTGTGGCATGACCACGAATAGAGCTTACTCGCTCATACGAATAGGACACATTGGGAATACCGAATGTTACAAGGCCATGCAATCGGCAAGCTAATAATCACAAATTCAACTGATTTTGATGTTCAAGGAGCGAAAGTTTTCTTCATTCAGTTGACAACTCGCAATTTTGCATCTTCACATTAATTCATGGCATTACTCGAAGTTAAGCATCTCCAAACCTATTTCTTTACCGACGACGGCGTAGCAAAGTCGGTCGATGACGTAAGCTACACTGTCGATCGTCGTGAGACGCTCGGCGTCGTCGGCGAATCCGGCTGCGGCAAATCCGTAACGGCGCTTTCGATCATGCGACTGATCCCCGATCCGCCCGGCAAAACCGTTGGCGGCGAAGTTCTTTTTGATGGCAAGGATCTGCTTAAGCTGCCGGAAGAAGAAATGCGGAAAATTCGCGGCAACAAGATCGGGATGATCTTTCAGGAGCCGATGACTTCCCTGAATCCGGTATTTACCGTTGGAAACCAGATCGAGGAGTCTATTTTGCTGCACCAAAAAGTATCGCAGGAGCAAGCAAAAGAGAAGGCCATCGAAATGCTGCGGCTTGTTGGTATTCCTGCACCTGAGCAGCGATATGCCGAGTATCCGCACCAACTCTCCGGTGGGATGCGTCAGCGTGTGATGATCGCCATCGCGCTTTCCTGCAATCCGGATATTCTGATCGCTGACGAGCCAACGACCGCTCTCGATGTAACGGTACAGGCTCAGATCCTCGAACTCATTAACAAACTTCAGCAAGAACTGGGTATGGGCGTCATCCTCATCACCCATGATCTCGGCGTTATCGCTGAGACGGCCGATAAGGTCGCCGTGATGTATGCCTCCCACATCGTGGAATATTCCGCCGTCGATGAAATATTCCATAATCCGCTTCATCCCTATACCGTCGGACTACTTGGATCTATTCCGAAACTTCACGTGGAATCCGAACGTTTGATGACCATTGAAGGAACCGTTCCTTCACCGGTCAACTTCCCGGTCGGATGTAATTTCAATACGCGCTGTGCCTGGGCGACAGAAATTTGCTATAAAGAGGAACCGGCACTCATCGAGCATGAAAAGGGACATTTATGCGCCTGTCATCATTGGGATAAAGTGAAGGCGGAACGTCCAGCGAATTTGGTGGAGGCATAATTCGATGATACAGGAGGAAAACGAACCTGCCTCCATTTTCCTCTCTGACAGTGACTTTGAAGGTGTAACCTTCCAGGGTGAGACCGCCCTCAATCTCGACCTAAGCAATAGGAAGTTTATTGATTGTATTTTCGAACGATGTCAGTTAAGCTCGGTCAAGATACAAGGTGCTGTTATTCAGGCGGCGTTTAATCACTCTAAGATCGAAGGGATCAATTTTTTCACTGCCAAGCGAGCATTGCTCTCGTTGAGCTTTCATGAGTGTCTTATTCGGCATTCCTCCTTCGCGGAGCTGAAACTTCACAGCATAAAGATCACAGGTTGCGAACTTCACAATGTCGATTTTTCTGACGCGGATCTTTCTGCTGCTGATATTACGAATACGACATTTGATAATTGTGTATTTAGGAATACCAATCTTACCAAAGCCAATTTCCGGTATGCGACAGGTTACTTCATCGACCCCACTTTGAATAAAGTGAAAGGCGCGCGATTCTCTTCGCCGGAAGTGCTCAATTTATTGGCGGGATTCGATATTGTGATCGAATGACCTTACGATCTGGCGAATGCAAAGTTCAGCATCCGATACACTAACTTAGCTGCGAGATAAGTTGCATGTTTTGCTTTTGGATCGGGACTGAGTTCTACGACGTCAAATCCGATGATTCTCTTCCCTGCCCGGTTTAATTCTCGGAAGATCTCCATTGTTTCATTCCACCCAAATCCATCCGGCTCCGGTGTACCGGTAGATGGCATGATCGAGGGGTCGAAATAATCGACATCGAAGGTCACATAGACATCATTAGAAGGAAGCGCTTTGGCGATATTCTTTTGCCAGTCCAGGCCATGCTCACGTCTGCGGATTCGGGTCGCGTAAAAGGTTCTTACGCCTATTTTTTTTGCATATTCGAATTCCGCTTTTTCCTGGGCTCGAATGCCGACCTGAACCACTCGTTTCATTGGGAACCCGGCGTCTGCCACACGCGCCATGAAGCAGGCGTGGCTATACGGCGTACCGGAATACTCCATGCGAAGATCCGAATGCGCATCGAAATGAAGCACGGACATTTTAGGATAATGTGCATAGTGCGCCATGAGCGGTGCTGTAGCGATCGTGTGCTCGCCGCCGAGCGTCACGACGAATTTATTATTTTCGATCTGTTCTGATACTGCTCGCTGCAGTTGATCCAGCATAGGCTTGCCAACATGCTTGCCAAAGGCTACGGGAGGCAATGTTGCGATCCCTTGCTCGAAGCAGAGTTCCTTAAAAAACTCGTCATCGAAGAATTCTACATATTGGGAAGCTTTAATAATGGCATCAGGGCCTTTTGCAGTGCCGCCGCCATAGCTAACCGTCTTTTCATACGGAGCAGAGAGAATGACGATCTTGCTCGAAGCGTAGCTGCTCGATTCTTTCGGTAATGCAAGAAAATTTTGAGAGGTTGGAAGAGCTTTCATGGTGGGTGTGTGAAAATGTATTATTGGGCAATAATGGTATCGTGCCGCCAATGAACATCATCCGTCTTCGGAAAATCCGTTGTATAATGCAACCCGCGGCTCTCTTTTCGCCGTAACGCTGAACGAACGATGAGCAATGCAACTTCTGCTGTGTTTCTAAGTTCGAGCAATGGCACAGTAACACGGGTGCGCCGGTAATATTCTTCGATCTCTTTGCGGATCAGCTTAAGTCTTCGTTCCGCTCGCAAAAGGCGATAATTACTGCGAACGATGCCAGCATAATCCCACATTAATTCCTGGACTTCCCTGCGGTCATGAGAAATGTAGATCCACTCTTCGGCATTCGCCGTGCCTGATTCATCCCATTCCATCAATTCGATTTTCGATTGCTTCGTTCGTTTATTACCGCTTCGTTTCATCAGATCTGCTGCAGCGCGCTGCGACCAGACGAGCGCTTCCAGCAACGAATTGCTGGCAAGCCGGTTGGCGCCGTGAACACCCGTCATGGATGATTCACCGGATACATAAAGGCGGTCGATATTCGTCGTTCCATCAAGCGATGCCACAATACCACCGCAACTGTAATGAGCCGCCGGTACTACCGGAATCGGTTGTTTCGTAATGTCCAGACCCAGTTCTTTGCATCTGGTGTAAATACTCGGGAATTCATGTCGGATCGCGCGCGCCGGGAGGTGTGAGACATCGAGGAAAACGTAGCTGTCGCCACGCCGTTTCAATTCTGCGTCGATCGCACGAGCGACCACATCACGGGGAGCCAATTCCATTTGTTTCGGAGCGTAGTGCTTCATAAATCGTTCACCACCTCGATTTTTCAAGATCCCACCGGCGCCACGAACCGCTTCGCTGATCAGGAATGAATTTGCCTCCGGAGCGTAAAGGGTGGTCGGATGGAACTGGATAAATTCCATATTACCGATCTTCGCGCCGGCGCGGTACGCCATTGCTACCCCATCGCCGGTTGCGATAACAGGGTTCGTTGTGTGCAGATAGACCTGACCCACACCGCCCGTTGCTAACATGATTGCCGCATTAGCTCGGCAAATGCTTACCTTCCCTGTTGCCTCTTCAAGAATATATGCACCATAGCAAGAGAGCGGATGTCCATTCTTCGAAACGTGACCGTGTTTCCGTTGATGGTCGGTTAGTAATTCAACGGCAAAATGATTTTCAAGAATAGTTATCTGGGGATGCTCCTGAACGGCCTGAAGCAACGCACGTTCAAGTTCTCGACCGGTAAAATCTTTGGCATGAACGATCCGGTTTGCCGAATGGCCACCTTCAAGTCCAAGATCGAGCGAGCCACTTCGAGTGCGGGTGAAGCGTGCGCCAAGCTGTATCAGATCTTTAACACGATCCGGACCCTCATCAACCAACACCCGGACCGCATCTTCGTGACACAATCCAGCCCCTGCGGTTATGGTATCCCGATAGTGTGATTCAATTGAATCGTCGGCACTAACAACGCTCGCGATACCTCCCTGCGCATAATTGGTGTTCGATTCCGAACGCTCCTTCTTTGTAATAATAAGCACGCGCATCTTCGACCGCTCCGCGACCGTGAGGGCAAAGAATAATCCGGCAGAGCCGGAGCCAAGAACGAGTACGTCGGTTTCCGTAAGCTTAATAAATAATTAAATTATGGATGAGAACACCAAATAACGAAAAAGCCCTTCCAGAGAAGGGCTTTTTTGACAAGGATGATCAGATGATTTAAAAATAGACGTTCAGGTGGACGCTGGCATTTGTCGCGAGTGCAATGACGGTTGTTCCCTGTGAATCCGTTGTCGTCCCTTCGACCGTTTGGGAACTGCTTGTAGACCTAAAACCAAGCGTCATTTCTCCTCCGAGGCAAAGCCCGTGAGTAAAAAACCAATCGAAGCCCGCAAGTGCCGCAATCCCAAAGGTACTGGAAGAATGCTTTACATCGTTACTCGATAGTCCTTCATCATCGGAGTGGCTTCCGAAACTAACCACGCCGCCAACATAAGGGGATGTAGAATAGAGCGGCCGAAAATGCGCTTGCACACCGGCAGCGATCCCGAAATCGGTTGAGCTCGGTTTTGCACTCTGCGTACTGGCGATACTATCGCTGCCACTGGAGCTATTGAGTCCAGCGAGGACAAAAATATCCATATCGTCGGAAACATAATACTTTCCTCCTACGGCCGGCATTCCGAAGCCCAGGATGCCAGGGCCGCTAAATCCGAATGTGCCAATGCCTGCCAATTCGAAAATCATAGCGGCACTGCCTTGTTTGGTGATTGGACGGATGATGCTGTTATCTTCTTGCGCAAAAGAAGTCCGGGCGACTCCGAACACAAATGCAAGAACGAACGCACATGTAACGATCTTTGAAAAAGAACGACTCATTGTAATACCTCCAAATAGTTGATGAAAAGATTAAGGCTTGAAACCGTCAATCGGACAGTTCCATAGTGATCACTCAGGCAGAATGCACAAGCAACCGATACAAAAATAACCAATTCTGCCTAAGCAGTCAAGGGAAATTACCAAATTATTTCCAAATTGTTAATAATTTAGTGATTTGGTTGAAAATATCGAATTTAGACCAAAATCTCAGTTTTCGGCAGCCCGAAATCCTTTAGGAGTTGATTCTATACGAATTATGGCACTTCCAGGGTCATGCTCAAGGAAAAGCTTCCATCCATCCTCATAGGCTTCTGGCAATAGTGTCCGTTTTTCTTCAAGCGTCGTGAGCGGGAAATTATCATATCCCATTATCCAGGGCAAATTTATATGCGCTTTGGTAGGGAAAAGGTCGGCACAAAAGAATAGTTTGTTTCCCGCGTCGTCTGAAATGAGTGGAAGTTGCTGAGCCCGAGTATGCCCATTAAATATTCGAAGATCAATTCCCGGAAAAATCTCCCCGGCGCCGTCCAATTCTTCAAGCATCCCATTTGCGACGATCGCTTCCCAGTCCTGTGTCAGGTAACTTGCCCGATCTTTATCGGTTGGGTTGCGCGCCCATTTCAAATTTTCTTTTTGGACGAAAACTTTCGCGTTAGGAAACGTCGGAACGTATTCACCCGTCGCCGTCTGCGAGACCAATCCTCCGCAATGGTCAAAATGCAGATGTGTTTGAATGACGTGCGTGATGTGCTCCGGCTTCAATCCACGTTCAGCAAGAGAAGCATGGAGGGTGAAGGTGGAATGATCCAGCTTATAGATGTTTCTTGTTTTTTCGTCGTACTTATCTCCCATTCCAGAATCGACGAGGATGCTCATTCCGTTACCCTGCACAAGCAGGGCACGAAGCGCCATATCGATGCGATTCTGCTCGTCAGCAGGATTTGTCCGGTTCCACAAGTTTTTAGGAACCACGCCAAACATTGCACCGCCGTCTAAAGCAAAGCGGCCGGTCTCGATAGGGGTAAGGGTATATGATCCGACGGTCATTCGTTACCGTTTGCGTCCGGGATCGACTTCATCGAGCCATTTCACTTTGGCTTCGAGCTGTTCCTGTGGTTCGCGCCAGTTAGGATCGGGGATGCAGCAATCTACCGGGCAAACGGCAGCGCACTGGGGCTCGTCGTGAAAGGTTACACATTCGGTGCATTTATCGGGCACGATATAAAAATAGTCCGAGGAGAAAAAGCCGACTGCACCGCTCGGGCCGGGATCGGTTGCTCCGAAGTTTTGACCGCCGAGCGTCCAGTTCGCTCCGCCTTCGTAGATCGCATTGTTCGGGCATTCCGGCTCGCATGCACCGCAGTTGATGCATTCAGTCGTAATCATAATAGCCATTGGCGTGTATCTCCTTTTTAGATCGACAAGAAAATTCTCGACGTAACTAACAGTTGTTAGTTTATGCGTTGTCCCGAATAACAGCGCATATCGAATAAGAGTTTAGCATAACAAAGCGTATTTAAGCGGAGCGGTTGGGGGAACGCGAAAACTACCCATCCCGTTAACTCGCCGCTCAATCAGGAAACGAATCGAGAGCTTTTATTCTTAATTCTCCATTCTTACTTCTTAATTGAAACAGGGGCCTATAGCTCAGTTGGTTAGAGCGTCCGCCTGATAAGCGGGAGGTCAGTGGTTCAACTCCACTTAGGCCCACAACTCAATTTAGAATTATGAATTAAGAATTATGGGGAAGATGATCTGTAATGAAGGATAGTGTAATCCGCCCGAAAAGGCTTTGCCTTCGGGCTAAGAATTATCAAACTTGCGGATCAGCTTCATGAGAAGCGATCCTTCGTTCTTTCGGATCAAGTTCTGGGACTGGTATCGGAGCAAATATAGCCGAAGCCGATGCAGCCGTTTCACGAAAAGAGTTCATTGCAAAAATGGCGATTGCTTACAAAGAAGCACGTGAGACGCTCTATTGCCTTGCTCTTCTTCGTGAATCGAAGAAAATCGAGACACGTCTTGCGAACTCCTTCCTCAAAGATTGTGACGAGCTATGTAAAATATTAAGCTCTATCATAAAATCTACTCGTGAAAATGATCCTCATTCTTAATTCTCAATTCTTAATTCTCAATTCTAAATTCTCAATTCTTAATTCTAAATTGACACCAGGGCTCGTAGCTCATCTGGTAGAGCGATAGATTTGCATTCTATAGGTAAGGGGTTCGAGTCCCCTCGAGTCCACTTTTTAAGTAAGAATTAATAATTAGGAATTAGGGGGAATTGTCGAGAACCGCATTCTCGTCCCCCTATTTATTAATTCTTACTTTTTAATTTTTAAATGAAAAAAGATGCCCCGCTCGGCCTTATCTCCGAACGGGGCAACCCCTTATCCTGCATTCAAAGCGGATCAATCTCCCGCATCCTCATAAAATGTGTCAAGTTATGAGTGACCGGTTTTTCCGCTGGTGCGCTCCCATGTATTGAACGAGAACTTCGCACCGTTTTCTATGAGAGAACATTCGAAACGAGATCTTCTCGCCTATAGACAAGAACGCACTGGGTCGCTCGGGTTACAAAAATAATTTAGAGTTTTTGAAAAAAATCTTCAATTAGTGAATAGAATTTAATAGAACTTCCGCGAGATGATGCGCCTTAACCCCTAATGATTGTTGGAGTTGCTCCTGGCAGCTAAATCCATCTGCAATAATGATATGTTCTCCTTCCTTCTCACGCAATTTGGGAAATACATTATGTTCTCCTATTTTCAAAGAGACATCATAATGCTTCCGATCGAACCCAAAAGCGCCCGCCATACCGCAACAACCGGCATCGAGAATTTCTGCATTCACCCCACTTTTGCGTAGGATCGACTCTTCGGCATCTCTGCCAAGAATAGAGCTATGATGGCAATGAAATTGGACAATTGCATCACCCCTCATTGAATTTCTAGCAAAATCTGGAACAAATTTTTCGAGAAATTCAGATAAGAGATAGACATTTTCGGCAAGCATTTTTGCATCTTCTCGATCAGGCATCAGATTTCTGAGTTCGTCACGGAACACAGAGGCACAACTTGGTTCGAGGACGATGATCGGAATACCATTTGCAACATCCGGACCGACGATCCTGAGAATCTCCTCCAATTGCTTTCGGGATTGTTTTAGCATTCCCCAATCATAAAGCGGGCGTCTCGCAGCACATCGATTGCTTATAGACATTAACCTCAAATCCGGCCAGTTCCAATAGCGTCGTTGCGGCTATTGCGGTCTCGGTTCGGAAATGATTATTGAACGTATCGGCCCAGAGGATGACCTTGGGGAAAGGGTAAGGCGCAGAGTGTAATGTTGGGCGACCGAAGAACCAGTGTTTAAAGGTCTGTTTTGCGAAGCGAGGAATTTCACGTTCGGGATGAATGCCGCCAAGCCATTTTACGAAGCCGCTTGTGATGTGAGAGTGAGTTAACCAATTCACAAGTGTTGGGGCCATCGAAGCCATTCGTGCCGCCCAATAGATCAATCCCATCGAATATGCGGCACGCGGACGTAGCTTTCCTTGATAATAATGGGCCAGAAACTCCGATTTGTACGTCGCCATATCGACACGCACCGGGCATTCACTTTTGCAAGCTTTGCAGGATAGACAAAGATCCAGCGATTCTTTCACCGCCTCACTCTTCCACCCGTCTGTGAGATGATCTCCCCGTAGCATCTCAAATAGTGCGTGTGCCCGGCCACGAGTAAGATCGTTCTCATCGCGAGTAGCACGATAGCTTGGGCACATGACCCCATCCTCTTTGCGGCATACGCCCGCACCGACACACCGCTCAACTGCTCGTGAAAAACTTCCCTCATCATCTGGAAATGCAAAATGGGTCTGGACTCTTAATGGATAGTAATCTGCGCCATAATGCAAATGCTCATCAATTCGGTAGGGACGAATAAGTTTGCCCGGATTCATTTTCCAATCGGGATCCCAGATCTGCTTAAACTCCTCGAATGCCTGCATGATCTTCGGCCCATACATCTTAGGGAGCAACGCGCCGCGAGCCTGGCCATCACCGTGCTCGCCAGAGAGTGAGCCGCCATAGCTGATGACGAGATCAGCAGCATCCTCGACGAATTTCATCCATTGTGCAATCCCCTCTTTGCTTTTGGGGTCCCAGTTGATACGGTTGTGCAGGCAGCCATCGCCGATGTGTCCATACATGGAGGCGCTGTATCCATGAGCGGTAAGAAGCTTTTGTAGATCACGAATATAAGGGCCGATCTTTAAGGGCGATACGGCAGAATCCTCCCACCCCTCCCAATTATCCGGTTGACCTGGAACGCGCGAAATTCCACCGAGCGCCGAATCGCGGACAGCCCATATTGCGCGCTGGTCTTCGCCTTCATAGATGTGGGATCCAAGCATAACATGCTGTATCGATCGTGAACACTCTTCTGCAAGCGCACGAGCATGATCCGGGTGGTCTGCTCCGAATTCAATTATGAGCCATCCCTTCCCTTCAGGAAAATCCGGGAATTGCTTACCGCGCAATCCCTTTGTTTTTACTGCAAACAGGAATCGCTCATCGAAGCCCTCAAGGCCGATCGGTTTGTGTTCAAGAACTAATGGAACATGGTCGCCGGCAACGGCTAAGTCATCAAAGCCAGCAACAAGTAATACACGCTGTTTCGGTGATGGAATGAGCTGCACAGTGGCTTCGAGAGTGGTAACTAAAGTACCCTCTGAACCGACCAATGACCGAGCAACATGAAATCCATTCTCTGGAAGTAGTTGGTCAATACTATAGCCCGAAACACGGCGAGGAATATCCGGGAAAGTCCGTCGGATTTCATCACCATAGCTGTTTGCTATGGTCTGAAGTTTTTCAAGCATTCCACTGTGCCCACTACCGTCCATACGGTCCACGCTACCCGCTCCGACTCGAAGCCTAGTCCCATCATACAACAGCACATCAAGCGATTCGATATTATCCACCGTTCGTCCCGACATGATCGAATGCACGCCGCAGGAATTATTGCCGACCATTCCGCCGAGGGTGCAATACTTGTGTGTTGCAGGATCGGGGCCGAAGGTTAGTCCATATTTCTCTGCTGCATTTCGAAGATCATCGAGAACCACTCCCGGCTGGACTCGCGCGAGTCTTTTCTCTGGATCGATCTCGATGATCTTATTCAGATATTTCGAGAAATCCATTACGATGGCAGTATTGCAGCACTGCCCTGCGATGCTCGTTCCAGCGCCCCGTGAAAGAATGGGAGCGTCGAACTCTCGTGCCGTTGCAACGGTAGCAATTACATCATCAATGGTGCGCGGAATGACAACACCGATCGGAATCTGCCGGTAGTTCGAGGCATCGGTTGCATAGATCGCCCGCGAGCCATCATCAAAGCGAACTTGACCGGAGATACGATTGCGGAGGACGGATTCAATATTGCGGCTCATGAATTTGGGAATTGTACTTATGAAAAAGATGAAGAATTCCGATCAAATACGTGAGTACGTCACATAAACCCGATTATGCGCAGAACTCATTGACCTTTCAAAACGATAAGCTGCGACTTCAGCGAGCCGATCGAAACGACGTATCTTCCGTTCTCGAATGAAGCAGTGCGAACCACGTATCGATCCACCCCAGCAGAAAGTTTCTGCTTATAAATAATCGCTCCCTTTTCGTCGATGATGATCAGGGTTTGGTTGTTCGTGAGGGCTGGAAAGGTTAATGCAACATGATCTGAAGCAGGATTCGGCATGATCTGAAGTGCTGAATTACCCGTTTGAGCTTCAAACACGGAGTTCAGTGGCACAACCTGGAAGTTCGACATCATCCCTTCATCCGCATGTTCCAATTTGTGACAGTGCATCAGAAAGAGACCCGAATAGGAGTTGAATTGAACCAAGACATCTACCGTGCCCTGGGGATCGAGCCGGATCACATCTTTCCATCCTTGTTCCCAGGCGTCCGGGGGGCTGCCATTACGATCGATCACCTGGAATTGTGAGCCATGAATATGAACCGGATGCGTATTCCCGACACTATTGAACGTCCACTTTTCGAGTTGGCCGAATGGGATATTGGCATCGATGCGCGCCACGTCATAAGCTAAACTATTGATGTAACGCATGGCAGAGAAGGTCCAGACACGCGTGGTCTTCGCATCCGCAGCATCATAGGGTACGATAGCAGGCAGCGAGGAAGGTATCTGGCCACTGGAACTGCCGGCCTCGTTGATCTGGAATTGCAACAGATCCAGTTGAGCGCCTTGAGGAACGGTTCCGGAACCGGGAGGGTCGCTCATCGTAAAAGCCAGAGATTGCAGCGTTACGGTCTGCCCAAGTGAATAGGGCGAAAAATCAACGAGGATATCCAGCCGCTCTGCCGGCGCGAGATTAACGGAAGTGAGCGTCACCGGTGCCGGCAGGAACCCTCCATCGTTCCCTATCACCGTGAAGGCACTGCCATCCGAGAGCGCAAGTTTGTAAAAACGAGCATTCGAGCCATTGACGACACGAAAACGATATAGCGTTGGTGCAACCAGAAGATACGGGTTTGGCGTCCCATTTACCATGATGGTATCACCGAGCCATCCGCTTTCCATATCTGCTTCGGTAAGCGTATAAATAAGCTGGCGATTCGCATCGACGCGCTTATCCTGGATCATGAGTGGAACGTCGTAATCGCCGGAGGGCAGCCCAAGCGCGAGTTCATCGTCATCCTCGATGAGGAAAAATCCCGCAAGTCCCATATACACCTCCCCACCGGTAGCCATGTGGGGATGTGCGTGATAGAAATTGATGCTCGAACGCTGGACGATCGGGAAATTCACGCTGTATGACGATCCGGCGCTCACAACATTTGCTGGGTGCCCACCCATCGCAGCCGGTGCAGTTACACCATGCCAATGAAGCACACTGGGTACATCTAAATTATTATGGATGGTTGCAGCAAACGTATCGCCGAATTTCAACTTTATCGTTGGCGCAGGAAACGAGTTATTGACCATCAGTAAATTCGTTACCTGATCCATAAAGACTTGATAAGTCCCTGCCGCCATCACCAAATCGCCGCCCGAAATAACTGATGGGATGCGGAGTGGTTGAGAATCCGATTGCAGCGTTGACTCTGGCTCGCGGGAGCCGAACGTTTGTGAAGGAAGCCCGCAAAGCAATGATGATTCGTTCAATGCAGAGCGAGCCGGTTTTCCTATGGCCGAGAGAATCTCTGGCACAGCAAGAGCTGCTATGCCTGCACCGGCTGCGCTCTTGATAAAGTTCCGTCGCGTGATCATTGCGTTCTACCGTTTTACAATAGTGTGCTCAAACATTGTGGTATCGGTCGTGATCTGTACCCGATAGATCCCTGATGCAAACCCAGATAGATTGATTGAAACGTTACCGAAACTGGGTTCGATCATTTTGTCTATGAGTATTCTTCCCAGAATATTCATAACAATGAGATGGGATGGATTTGAAGATGGCATCATTTGAACAGTTAATATTCCATCTGTTGGTTCTGGAAATATAGCGAGCGAGTTTGATGGATGCGTTGCACTTACGCCACTTGATGCCGGAGTAAAAACCGAATTCGTGTCCAACTGTCCCCAATCATCGCGGCCACCCATAATATAGACTTTTCCGTTATATAGTGTTGCACAACCTCCAGCGCGGCTGATCGGCGTATCGGATGTTGCGGGTGTTGTCCATGTATTGGTAGCGGGGTTGAATACATCGAAGGTATTGGAATAAAGTCCACCATCATCACCGCCGAATGCATAGATCTCGCCATTGATAACGGCTGCAGAGAGACCCTGACGCTCGAAATACTTTCCTGTTGTGACCGGAGTTGTCCATGTGTTCGATTCCGGATCGAATACTTGTGGAGAAACGGTGTCACCCTGGCCTCCGACAACATATATTTTTCCATTGATAAGTTCCGCAGCGAAATCGGAGCGAGCGCGAAAGCCCGCGGTATCTCCTTGCGACCAGATATTCGTCAGTGTGTCAAAGAGCTCGAAGGCATTAACCACTCCACTATTGTAGCCGCCCATGACGTAAACTTTCCCATTTAACAGCACTGCGCAGGAGCGCCACCGTGGAGTAGGCATGTTTGGCAGGCTTGACCATGTATTCTTTGCTGGATCGAACACTTCACACGTATTCAGCGCCCCGGAGCCATTAGAACCGCCAGACCCATTCGCGCCACCAAAGGTGTAAATCTTCCCACCCACAACAACGGAAGACATTCCCCTGCGCGGCGTGAACGTGCCAGTGGGATTCAGAATGGAGTCCCAGGTGTCCGTTGCAGGATCATAGACCTGGATCGTAGTAATGTAATCCGATCCTGTAAAACCGCCAATCACATAGATCTTGCCACCAACCTCCTGCGTAGTAAATGCGCCACGCGGAGTAAATCCGTTTGCAGAAAACGTGGCCCAGCTACCGGCAATATCCTGAACCGCAAGCCGCTGGGCAATAAGAGGGCTTTGAGGGAGGAATAGGAAAAATAGTAGCAAACCAAATCCGATCGGTGTGCCGCGCTTGATCATCATAAGTAAACAGAACAGAGGACAAATTCGGTGGTTCCACAGTGTTTGCTGAACACTCAAGGCACCGCAAACTTGATCACATTTCCATCTAACCGAAGGAAGTATAGACCCCTCGATAGATTCGGTAGCGAAATTGAACCCTGTCCAGATGTAATCTCGATGGCTGCGGCTTTCATAGCAAGCGGTGTGTAGAGTTCCAAAATGCGCAGTTGATCGGAAGAAGGAAAAGTACATTGGATGGTGCCATCGTAGTCGATAATGGAAATGGTCGATGGCGATGCAGCTGGCATGGCAACTCCCGCCCAGAGCACAACCGGTTGGAAGTTTCCGGAGAGATTGACAGAGGTGACATAGACCAAGGTATCGCATTCCGGTGGTGGGTTGCCGGTAGCTGCTTCCCAATAAGAGTAATAATAAGCTTCACCGAGGTGGTTTGTCAGGCCCGAGTTAGGGCTAAAAATAGAAGTTGAGTTGTATTTTAAATTAATAAGTTCCAATGATTGACTAAAATCGCTACCGCCAAAGCCTACGATATAATCTTGAGATTCCGCAAACGATAATTCCCGGACAGTTTCCGTCGTTGTGTCGAATATCATTTTAAAATACGAAGCTTCCTTTACGTTACTACTACCGCTATCGTTGTATGTTATTGTGTCATTGTTAAGATGGTAATTTGTATCTCCAGAATCGATAATCCAATCAAAAACAAACGAGGTCGGCGGACTATATGGTGATTCATCGATACATGGAGCAAATAAACCATTCACTGTGATCTTAAACTCAAAAGGCAAATGCAGCGGACCAAGCTGATTACCCGCCTGCCCGAAGGCTAAAGCTGGCATTAGCACAAAAACGAGAAGACTGATTCGTTTCATAGTACATTTCCTTTCAGGGAATACCACTTTCAAGCTGTCTCGAAAAACAACCCCTTTTTCTGAATAATTCAGACGGTTTGCCTCCACAGGATTGGATTCCCGCTTACGCGGGAATGACATAATAATCATGTCCTTAATCCCCCAAATCCCATAAAATCACGGTTCACATCATTTATTTTAAAAATTCTTTTAAAATCACTTGACTTTGTGGTTTTTATTTCGTAAGTTAGGTCGTGCTTTGATGGGCACCTGCTTTCAGGAGCAAGTGTTAGAAGTAGCACTAAATTGAAGAAATGGCGAATTTGGCTCAAAAAGGGCACAGTTCATGAAATGACAATTCAATTAAGAGTTATAGGCACCAATTGCATAAAGAAAGCTAAACTGAAAGGAACACAACAAAATGGCAAAGATCTTAGAACGCGACCAACTTCCGACACAACAAAAACGAGTACTCGATTATATTGAGGAATATCTCGAAATTTCGGGTTATCCCCCGTCCATCTCTGAAATCACCGATTATCTCGGTGTAAGCTCCACGTTTGGGGTGCGAAAGCATCTCGATGCTCTGCTTCGCAAGGGCTTTCTGGAGCGTGGTGGCGCAGGACTTTCGCGGGCACTGATGGTCACGCGGCCTTCGGTCATGCGGGGCGGCGAGCGCCATTCGAATTCCATTCCCGTCATTGGCCGCGTAACCGCTGGTGAGCCGATCCTTGCGATTGAGAATGTCGAGGGATGGCTTTCGTTTAAGCCGATGGACCTTTCGAAAAAGATCTTCGGGCTTCGCGTACAGGGTGAAAGCATGAAGGACGTTGGCATCATGGATGGCGATCTCGTTATCGTGCGCCAGCAGCCAACAGCCGATAATGGCGATGTTGTCGTCGCAAGACTGGATGATTCTGCGACGGTCAAGACCTTCCGCAAAACCAGAAAAGGTATCTTCCTTGAACCGGCTAACGCGAGATTTAAGCCCATTCCGATCACGAAGAATATCGATTTTCAGATCCTCGGCAAGGTTACGAGCGTTTTACGCTCACTCGATGAAAAGCGTCCTGGTGTATTTCAACTTAAATTTCAATGATCTTTAGAGTATTATTATGCACACTATAAATAGTGAGATCAAGTCGGTCAGTAGGGAATCTGGCGCAAAGCTGACAGTTCAGAGAGATGGACGCGCCACAATGTCAACGGATCACGACATCCGGGAGGTCGCAATGGGATTTGGTCAGCATTTTGGTGATCGTACCAAAAGGCAGGATTTTGGTACAACTACCCTTGCGGAGGTAACCTTTCGCCGAGTCGATCCCCTTCGGGAGCCCTTTCAGGTAGCCGATATCCGGTTGCAAACACGACTCGAATCCCTTTGCGAGACGCTGCGGGCAAAATATTGAAGAAATCATAGGGTAACATACCGGCTGAAATATGGCGGAACCGTCTTATGCCCTTTTATTGTAGCAAGAGGTCACTTTATTCCTCTTACTACCATGAGACTATCTCGCTTTTTATCTTTCGCATTTCTTTGTGCGCTATTGCCGCTCGTAGCGCAGGCTCAGACACCGTCAACCGATCTAAATTCCCCGCTTCCGTTCGACCCCAATGTTCGAACCGGTAAGCTGCCGAATGGACTGACCTATTATATCCGGCATAATGGCAAACCGGAGCATCGTGCTGAACTCCGGCTCGCTGTCCATGCCGGTTCTGTGCTGGAAGATGACGATCAGCAAGGGCTTGCTCACTTGAACGAGCACATGTCGTTCAACGGCACGGTCAAGTATCCACATAATACGCTGGAATCGTTCCTCGAAGAGCACGGCGCTCGATTTGGCGCCGATCTCAATGCGTACACCTCCTTCGACGAAACGGTCTATCAGGAATCCTTGCCAACCGATCAAGGCAATGTGCTCGATAGCGGCATCGATATTCTTGGCGAATGGGCACACAACAATACCTTCGATTCCGTCGAAGTAGAAAAAGAGCGCGGGGTTGTCGGCGAAGAATGGCGCATGGGTTTGGGTGCCTTTAAGAGAATTCAGGATAAGCAATTCCCTATTATTCTTGCGGGCTCCCAATATGCGAAGCGAAATACCATTGGGCTCAAACCCGTTATTGATACCGCACACCAATCAACGATCAAACGGTTTTACTACGATTGGTATCGCCCCGACCTGATGGCTGTTATCGTTGTTGGTGATTTTGATGTCGATAAGGTCGAACAAAAGATCAAAGCCGTCTTCACACCCCTTACCAATCCAACGAATGAGCGGCCACGAACAGAATTTCCTATCCCTCCACATCAGGAGACGTATGTAGCTATTAATACGGATAAGGAAATGCCCTTGACCATCTTCTCTATGGAATTCGAGCGGCCAGGAACGGACGAACTCACAGTTGGAGATTATCGCTATAATCACCTCGTTACAGGATTATACGATCAAATGCTCAACGCTCGAATTCAAGAAGCGATTGAAAAAGGCGAGGCTCCGCTAACGCAAGCTGGAGTGCAAGATGGAGCATTTATCGGGCGCCTGAAAGCTTTCAGCATATTTGCCCTGCTGTCGCAAGACTCGATCAAAGCAGGTATCACTGCAGTTCTAAGCCAGGTTTACCGCGCAGAACAAACCGGGTTTACTCCCGGAGAACTTGACCGAGCGAAGAAAACACTTCTCAGCGGAATGGAAAAGCAATGGCAGGAGCGAGACAAGACTAAAAACGTCAATTTCACTCAAGAGTATATTCGCAATTTCCTTAATAAGGAACCTTCCCCTGGTATCGACTATGAATACGAGCTTTATAAAAAATATGCACCCGGCATAACGCTTGAGGAAGTAAACGCTCTAACTCCAAAGCTGATGGAGAACGCCAGCCCGGTCGTCATGTTTGAGGGACCAGAGTCCTCTGGCTTCACGCCTCCGACGAAAGACGAGATCATGGGAATTATCAATAAGACGAAGAACGAGCATTATGCTGCGTATGATGATAAGACCAGCAACGCTCCCCTCCTGGCGACCCAACCAAAACCCGGCAAGATCACCGACGAACAGAATATTGCGTCCATCGGGGTGACGGTATGGCAGCTTTCGAATGGAGCACGCGTTGTTCTGAAGCCTACTGATTTCAAGGATGACGAGATCCTTTTCCATGCAACTGCGCCCGGTGGAAGTTCCAACGCCCCGGATGCGGAGTACATGTCAGCACAAAGCGGCGATAATATTGTCGAGAATTCCGGTCTCGCTGGATTCGACGCTACTACGCTAAAGAAGATGCTTGCTGGTAAAGAGGTTGATGTTTCCTCGAATATTGGAATGTTGAGACAAGATCTCGATGGACACAGCACAAAGAAGGATCTTGAAACCATGTTCCAACTCACCTATCTTTATATGACACAACCTCGCTACGATTCTGCGGCCTCGGCCACGTGGCTTTCGCATCAGAAGTCTATGCTCCAAAATATGGGCAAAATGCCCGAAGTCGCGTACGGAGATACACTTCAGGTGACGATGGCACAAAATAATTATCGCGCGAGACCTCAATCGGAAGAAACATTGAACGAGATCGATCCTCAGAAAGCATTCGGCTATTACAAGACTCTTTTTGGCGATGCAAGCGGATTCACCTTTTATTTTGTCGGCAATATCGATCCCAAAACATTACGACCCATGGTCGAGAAATATCTCGCTTCCCTGCCTTCCTCGAATAAGCATACGACCTGGAAGGATTTGGGGATTACCCCACCGACAGGCATGATCGTGAAAAAGGTCTATAAGGGAGAGGCGCAGAAGAGCGTTGTTTCGATCATCTTTTCAGGAAAGAAAGAGTTCTCACGCGAGAATCGATTCAAGCTTTCTGCAATGGCGCAGGCGCTTGAAATTAAACTTCGCGAGGATATTCGTGAAGACAAAAGCGGTGTTTATTATGTTCGAGTTTCTCCTTCCTTTCAAAAGATCCCTCACGATCAGTATCAGATCACGATCAATTTCGGCTGCGACCCGGCACGCGTCGATGAACTGGTCGCGGAAGTCATGAAGCAGATCGATACGATCACCACACAGCCTATTGAATCCACCTATATCGACCGGGTTCAAAAGATAGGCAAGAACGAACTTGAAGTCAATTTGAAGGATAACCGATATTGGATGTCACAGCTTCAGGATCGTTATTGGAATGGGATCGACCCTTCCACGATAACGCTCACTGAAGGGAACAAGCTCTATGACTCCATAACGCCACAAGATATCTTCCAGACGGCAAAGGAATATTTTAACCGAGATAATTGCGTGGAAGTTATTCTCTATCCGGAGAAGAAATCATAGCATTGCAAACGCCGCTTTCGCTCCGCCTCGGAATTCGGTATCCCATTGTCCAGGCGGGCATGGTATGGACTTCCGGCTGGAAGCTTGCTGTTGCCGCTGCACGAGCCGGCGCCCTCGGACAGATCGGTGCCGGCTCGATGAAGCCAGCGTTGCTTCGCGAGCATATTCGAAATGCTAAGGCAACCGATGTTGCCGATCAAGTCGGGGTTAATATCCCATTGATCCGTGGCGACGTTGCTTCCCTCATTCAAACCACGATCGAGGAAGGCATTAAGATCGTATTCACGAGCGCTGGGAATCCTAAAGCTTATACGAAACAGCTTAAAGATGCCGGATGTATCGTTGCCCATGTCGTGGCAAGTGTAAAACATGCTCGCAAAGCAGAAGAAGCTGGCTGCGATATGGTTGTTGCCGAAGGATTCGAAGCCGGTGGGCACAACGGTATCGATGAAATTACCACCCTGTGCCTTGTCCCTCAAGTAGTGGATGCCGTAACGATCCCAGTTATTGCCGCAGGTGGTATTGCCGATGGCAGGCAGATGCTGGCCTGTCTTGCACTGGGCGCCCAGGCCGTTCAAATCGGTACGCGCTTTGCTGCAACGGTTGAATCTAGTTCCCATCCATTATACAAACAAGCTATTATTGAGTCGGGAGATGATGCCACTGCACTTGTACTGAAGAAGGTCGCGCCAGTACGGTTGAAAAAAAATCGATTTGCAATGTTGGCACTCGAAGCCCAACTACATGGCGCTACAAAAGAACAGGAAATTGAATTACTCGGCCGCAAGCGGGAAATGCAGGGAATTTTTGAAGGCAATCTCGAAGATGGTGAACTAGAAATGGGGCAATCGTCAGGATTAGTACATGAATTGCTTACCTGCGATCAGGTTATTCAGAATTTAATCTTAGAATATGAAGCCGCTCGAAGAATGATTGAGCAGTTTGATCAGTCATCGTAAGGACGTCAACGTCCGAAAAACCAGTATTCGAGCAAGGCAACGCTTTCTCGAAGCCGGTAATAAACAAGATCAAGCAATGGCTCATGAATGTGTGAAGGACAGGCTATAACACTTAGCCCATTGAATTTGCACATTTCACACACGCGGGCAAGATGGTATTGATCGCTCACAATTACGAAACGATTCCACTCATACTTTCGGCTTAACTGATCTCTGAGAAATAATACCTGCTCCAATGTCGAGTGAGAGGAAGTTTCCTCGATGATCTGTGATGGATCCACGCCTAAGCGGATCAATTCACGTTTTGCAACTTCGGCCTCGGCAAGCTTTCCTGGAGCATTACTCCCAGTGACAATTATTCTGGAAACGGCATGTTTTGTAAGCAAGTCATACCCCAAAGCAATTCGTTCTCGCAATGCGGGACTCGGACGATCTCCGAGGCCATTACCATTCCATACTGCCGCGCCAAAGATAACAGCGCCATCGGCTTTGAAACTAGCTACATCTGAAATGTTGGAGTCTGTTTGGTAACTTAACGTATAGAAGAATGCTATACAAACATAAACAATAGTGATCAAGATAGTCGTTCGAAATAACCGCGTTACGTATCGGAAACCACAATATCCTGCCTTCGCTTTCGTAAGGAGAATTGCAAGCAAAAAGTACATTACTAACAACAATACGATCGCTGCCTCGGGAGAGAAATCCTCTGGTGGGGTGTGACGAATTCCGGAATAAAGCCATAAGGATATCAGCGATAGAATTGATGCCGTTAGGGTTGACGCTTTATCTAATCGGGTTGGCTGGAAGATGATTAAAAGGAGAAGAGCCGCGTTCAGCAGTAAAAACGATGCTGAAATAATATCGCTCAGGCTTTTTAAATGTACATAATCCGCCGTTAAACCCTGGCCCTCATACCGGATTTGAGTCAAAATCACATACCCTAAAAATTGAGACCCCAGAATAAGCACAACTAGTATCCGCTTGGATAACTGAACATTATTGCCCAATGGTGAGACCGGGCGCTGGGATGGACTTGATGTTAAGTACTCGCTCATTCGATAGGATATAGACAACGCCTCGATCATCTGCGTTCACCCTGAACTGTTCGCTTTTGGAAGGATGTTAACAGCGGATTATTCCCCGAGCGGTTGAGGATGCACCATAGCCCTCTTTGCGCTCCGGCAATTCATCGTTCAAACTACCACATATTTTGGCGGAAATTAAATTTATGGCGCTCGGCGGAGGGCGCGAAATAGGCGCCAATAGCTTTTATTATGGCGTCGATGGTCATGGAATTTTAGTTGATGCCGGTCTCCACCCAGAGAAGACCGGCTGGGACGCATTCCCTTCTATTCGATCATTGGCCGGCAACCCGGTAGATCATTTTTTTATTACGCATGCACACACCGACCATCTTGGAGCGCTCCCTTTTGTAAGGCAATCGTATCCCGACCTTTCTATTTACGCAACTAGCGAGACCATCGAATTAGCGAAGATCATGTTAGCGAATTCGGCGAGCCTTTTGCCAAAGCAGCATACGCAGGATGTGATCGATGCATTGCCAAATTACAAAGTGCTTGCGCTGCCGGAAACAATAGGTAAGATGTTGCCAATCGGATTTGGCAATTCGAGAGAGCTTTGGCCAAACGGAGTGAGCCTTTCTTTTTATCCAAGCGGACATATATTGGGTGCGGCAGGGATTTTGATTGAGCACCAGGGCAAACGTATTTTTCACACTGGAGATACTTCTCTGCATGCACAACGACTCATCGCCGGCGCGGAACTGCCGGTTGAGCACGTTGACGTTCTTGTATCAGAATCGACCAATGGTGTAGTTGATGCTTATCTGACTCATTCACGAGAACTTGAGTTGGAGCGCCTTATACAGTCTCTTAATGAGACGCTTGCAGCCGGTGGTTCGGTTCTCATGCCTGTTTTTGCACTCGGAAAACTCCAGGAAATGCTCGTCATGATCGGTGATGCAATTCGCGATGGTAAAATACCAAAAGTACCGATCTATACTGGTGGTATGGGAAGAAAGATTAGCGAGGTATATGACCAGTTTCTTTCCAGCAGATCCCGAACGAATGATACGGATAAGACATCCGATATAGAGCAAGCTGAATTACCACGCAGAGATTTCCTGTTCGGAGGAAAGTATTTTAATGAACCAAGCATAGTACTTGCCGCCAGTGGTATGATGCAGGACGGAACGGCAAGTTACCTTTTGGCTCAGCGTTGGCTAAGGCATGCAAATTTCTCCATTTGTTTTGTTGGCTATACGGATCCTCGAACGCCTGGCTACACCGTATCGCATGCAGAGCGGGAAACGCGTATTCGATTTGGCTCGATGAAACGAGATGTTCCCGTTCGTTGCAAAATAGAACGCTTCCGGTTTAGCGCGCATGCACGCCGTGAGGAACTACTGGAGATCGTGAAACGGCTTCAGCCGAAACATGTCGTGTTAACGCACGGCGATGAAGCTGCTATCGCTGCGTTTAGTGAGTTAATATTGGAAACATTTCCTAATATTAAAGTGAGTGCCCCCGCGGTGGGTTCGTGGTGCGAGTTAATGTAACGCTTGTTCTGATCGACGTTCGAATAGTCGAAAAATAGCACTTCCGAACCCAGAGGTACTCACTAAATCTGAGTGAACAGAAAATAGATACCGAACACAATAGTACAAATTCCGAAGATCCTTTCGAGGGTCTGATTCCGTAGACGGAGCGCTAATTTTGCACCAAGGAATGATGCTGGGATGACGGAAAGAGAAAGTAAACCAACGATCTTCCAGTCAATATGACCCAGCATCTGGTGCCTGATCGAGCCTGGGATGGCAACAATGGTAACAACGGCAAGCGATGTAGCGAGAGCTACCTTCATTGAGCGATCAAATATTCGCACTATTACAGGGACGTAGATCACTCCCCCACCAATAGCGAGTAAGCCAGCGAGAAATCCTCCGAAGGCACCAAAGATGATCGCTTTCGGCTTATTGACATAACCTTCTATTGCAACAGGTTGCTCCGCAGGTCTTAGAATAAATCCTCTGATCAGAAAGGAAATTCCGACTAATATCAGGAAGATCGCTGTGAGCACCATCAATACTACCGGGGATAGATAAGCAGTCACTGTTGCCCCGATCCATGTCATCGGGACAGCACCAAGGAGCATCCAACCAGCAAGTTTGTAGTCAACTTTCTTCTCCCGAACATATGCAATACCTCCCGATATTGCTGAGGGAAGCATCAAAGGCATCGGTGTTGCTAAAGCGATAAGCGGCGGCAAGCCGATCAGAAGTCGCAACAAAGGAGTTCCCAATGCACTCCCCCCAATTCCAAGCAAACCCGAAGCGAATCCCGTGAACAGGCCAACTAAAATTACTAAGATTAAAGAACTCATTTAACTCAAGCTAAAATGATCGCTTGACTTGGTAGAGTTAGGAAGGTCTATATTCATTCAAGTATCTCTTTTGTTATCATTCTGGCAGTCTTAATATCCAGCATTTGTTAAACCAGCCTTCAGCTTATCGAGATAGGTCGGATGCACCTCGCCATAGTATTGGCCTTGGGGTTCGAGCACCAAGGTTCCTAAGCTGGACGGATTGCCAGCTTCATATTTGCTCGTTCCTTGAATAGTTACCTCATCTGGATGAGCTGGGTCGTCAATATCATAGACGAGGGCGGTAAATCCAAGCGTTGCAGCGTTTGAAATATCTGCGGCTGAAGTGAGCACGGTTGTGTCCTCCGATGCTGTAGCAGGTATCGGAGTTTCATAGGCATGTTCGGGATTGGTCTCAAATCCAAGAAATGAGAACGGGATCCGGACGGTCAGGCGATATCCGCTTACTACTCCCCTTTCAGTATCATACGCCATCAAGCCCATCACCCGGCTCAGTCCATCTTGCTGATTTGCATCCAAAGGGTTTAATGTGCTGTACGAGATTTGTGTCACCTTACCAGGATGAGCCGGCAAAGCAAAGGTAATATTCGAGACGAGTGAATCGATCGAGGTTCGAAACGTTGGAAATCCACCAGACAGCGAAAGCAACCTTCTATCTCGGTTGAGCCGATCACCGGTGTACTTCGTGTCGAACCAAAACGATACACGATCATTAGCATCGTCCTTTGGCTCTCCACCTACGACATAATCATCACGAACACGAATTGCAATGTAGAGATACTCATCACTATAAGCTGCTTGTAATGATCGGATTGACAGATCACTTGCATCACGCCGCAGCCCTCCACCCGAAACAACAAGATCGGTCGTAGAATCTGAAAAAAGATGACCATATCCGGGATAGATCTCGCGGGAACGGCCATAAGCAGGGAGGGTGACAAATGACTCTGCCATTAGTGGATCCCCTGATGATTCCGTAAAATAGGACTCCTTAGAGCGAAGTGTCTCATAGTTGCGATAGACTTGATGGCCAAGCGCATGTGTTTTTGAAGTACTGGAACCAGCAACGTTCGATTCATTGGTTTCAAAGCGATCGATCAAGGTTACGTCTCCCCACTCAATTGAGTAACCTTCTTGTTCCCAATGCTCTGAGCCAGTTCTCCGAGTGATCGTGACAACGGACCCTTCCACCGTCAGCCCCACCTCGATCGGTGACTCGACAAATGGAATTTCTTGTTCAAACCGGTCGAGAAGTTTATTTCCGTTATGATTCTCGAAAAAATAAACTCGAACCGTGCTACCTTTCTTACTATGGTCGTAGATCGAGATCGCAAGGTCTGGTAAGGTGTCATTGGTAAAATCTCCTATCGCAAGTCCCCAGACTCGAGCATCTTCATAGCCGGGTATCAATGTTTGGAGCTGCCGAGCAAGCGTTGTCGAGTGAAGTTCGCTGTCTATCCTTGAAAGAATACTATCGACCGGCATACCCTGGGCAACAGCAAGCGACGGGCATAAAATAATGAAAGTTGCGAAACCCCAAACGATTCTCTGTGTTCTCATTGCTACATAAAAACGAAGTTAGCATTTTAATCATTCTTCGTAGCAAATAATTCATACTTTTTTCAAGTGGCATACCCTTTTTCGGAGATAGAGCAAAAATGGCAGGACTATTGGCGCAGCCATGAGACCTTTCGTGTCCACCTCGACCCCGATAAACCCAAATATTATGTTATGGATATGTTCGCATATCCCTCGGGGGCCGGCCTGCACATGGGGCATGTACATTACGCGGCTGCTGACATTGTAATGAGGATGAAGCGGATGCAAGGGTTTAATGTGTTGCACCCTACAGGATGGGATGCCTTTGGACTTCCCGCCGAGCAATTTGCTGTTAAGAACAAGCTCCATCCACGGATCACAACTGGGCAAAATATTGCAGCCTTTCGCCAACAACTTGAATCACTTGGGCTGGCTTATGACTGGAGCCGGGAGGTTAATACCACCGACCCCAATTACTTTAAATGGACACAATGGATCTTTCTCAAGTTTTTCAACTCATATTACAACATCGAGGAAGGAAAAGCACGACCAATAGAGGAGCTTATCAGACACATCGAGTCGAAAGGATCAGACGATATTCCTGCTTCGTCCGCTGGAAAAAGGCAACGCCACTTTACATCTGATGAATGGAACAAAGCCTCGAATAAGGAAAAGTCAGATTTTCTTGCATATTACCGGTTGGCATATATTTCCGATGCACCCGTAAATTGGTGCCCAGAACTTGGTACAGTGTTGGCAAACGAGGAAGTTCCAGAGCAGGAAGAGAAAGGGTTTACCGTAGTTCGGCGCAATATGCGGCAGTGGATGTTGCGTATCACCGCTTATGCTGACCGGCTATTGCAAGAACTGGATACACTGGATTGGCCCCAAAGCACCATCGAGATGCAACGGAACTGGATCGGACGAAGCGAAGGCGCTGAGATCGATTTTAATATTGAAGGAGTTCCTGAACCTATTCGAGTTTTTACCACACGCCCCGACACGCTCTTCGGTGCAACATATTTGGTTCTTGCTCCGGAACATCCTCTTGTCGCGAAAATTACGACACATGAGCATGTCGGAGCAGTAGGGGTCTATCTGGATGAAGTGCGCAGAAAGAGCGATCTTGAGCGCGTAGATATGGCCAGAAATAAGACAGGTGTTTTCACCGGTGCATATGCTGTCAACCCAGCTACGAATGAAAATATAGCGATTTGGGTAGCCGACTACGTTCTTATGTCCTACGGAACTGGCGCCATTATGGCCGTTCCGGGTCATGACGAACGGGATTTCGAATTTGCGCAGGCCTTTGGACTACCCATCACGAGGGTGGTTCAATCGGAGCATGTAGCTTCGGAAGAACCACTTTTGAGAGCATTTACCGATGACGGCATCGCAGTAAATTCAGGGTTTATCGATGGGTGTAACACGTCTCAAGCCAAAGAGAGAATGATCGAATGGCTTGTTGAACATGGCAATGGTTCTCGATCGATCAAATATAAATTACGAGACTGGTTGTTTTCACGGCAGCGGTATTGGGGTGAGCCGTTTCCTATTATTTATGTCGACGAAGGAGAAGGCGAGTATCCAAAAGCATTGAGTGAATCTAACTTGCCGGTTCTTCTGCCGGAAGTTGAAAGCTACCAGCCATCGGGCACAGGAGAATCCCCGCTTGCAACAATTTCTGAATGGGTGAATACCACAGACCCTGAAACCGGGCATCCTGCCCGTCGTGAGACTAATACCATGCCTCAATGGGCTGGCTCATCATGGTATTATCTTCGATATCTCGACCCAACGAACGATCGAGAATTAGTATCGAGAGAAGCCGAGCAGTATTGGATGCCGGTCGATCTATACATCGGCGGGGCTGAGCACGCTGTCACCCATTTACTTTATTCCAGATTTTGGCATAAGTTTCTCTTCGATCAAGAGATTGTTTCCACACCAGAACCTTTCACAAGAATGGTTCATCAAGGGATCATTCTCGGTGAGTCCGGCGGAAAAATGTCGAAGTCGGTCGGGAATGTTGTAAACCCTGAGGAATTTCTTTCCAAGTATGGGGCAGACAGCCTGCGTACCTATTATATGTTCCTCGGGCCATTCGAAGCCATGAAACCATGGGATTCGAAGGGTATTATGGGAGTGCATCGTTTTCTAAATCGCATTTGGCGCATCATCGTAAACGAGGATAACGTAACCGATCTTTCCAGACTTACGGAGAATGCCCTCACTTCTGAACTCGATCGGATCCTTCATCGGACAATAAAGAAGGTTTCTGAAGACATCGAAAAGCTTCGCCTGAATACCGCTGTCAGCTCATTAATGATATTACTGAATGCGATCGAACAAGAACGGCGAATACCACGCAGTACCTTCGAAATACTTGTTCAATTAGTTTCCCCGTTTGCGCCACATATTGCCGAAGAATTGTGGCAACGTATCAGGAATAATGGAACGATATTTTATTCACGGTGGCCGGAGTACGATGAAGCAAAAACTATCGAAGAATCAATAACACTTATTTTACAGGTCAATGGAAAACTTCGCGATAAGCTTGAGGTTCCACGCGGCCTTTCGAATGATGAACTCGACCGGTTTGCTCGCGCCAGCCCGAATGTGATGAAGTATATCGATGGTAAAGAGATCCGAAAAATAATTGTGGTACAGGATAAATTGGTTAATATCGTAGCAGTATGAAACTTTGTGTTTTATTGGGCGGGCCGAGTGCGGAACGCGAGATCTCGCTTTTGTCAGGTTTCGGCATGGCAAAGGCATTTGCAAACCGTGGCCATGAGGTCACACTGCTCGACCCAGCTACGGGCCTCGTATCGCGACTCGATGAGTTTCAGGTGAATTCCGCCAGCGTCGAGCCACCATCAGCTGAAGCACTTGGCACGCTTACACAAGGTACAATGATGCTGGAAAGCCTGATGACAAGTACGGTCCGGGATGCCGATGTGGTTGTGCTGGGGCTTCATGGTGTGCCCGGTGAGGATGGACTGGTGCAATCGGTACTTGAGCTTCTCGGTAAACGATATACTGGTTCGGACTCCCGTGCAAGTGCACTGTGTATCGATAAACATTTCACGAAGATCATACTCAATAATGCTGGAGTTGATGTTCCGAAGGGAATGATCGTCGCAAAAGGTTCTCATCCACAGGAGCGTCATGCCGCATGGGAGTTAGCTAAGGCAGAGCTTGGAATCCCGATGGTCATTAAACCGAACGATCAAGGTTCCACTGTCGGTTTAACAATATTGAAGGAGGACTCGGAAGATGAATTCATGAAAGCTATTGAACTTGCGTTAGATTACAGTTCAAAAGCACTAATAGAAGAATTTATCGAAGGACGAGAATTGACCGTTGGAATTCTTGCAAATGAGGCTCTGCCAATCGTCGAGATAACAACAAAGGGTGGATTTTACGATTATCATCACAAATACACTCAGGGAATGTCATTCCATATTTGTCCAGCCACTCTTCCATCTGACATTACGGATGGAATTCAGGCGGACGCACTCCGCGCATTTCAAGCATGTCGCTGCCGGGGTTATGCAAGAGTTGATTTCCGGCTCAGACCCGATGGAAAATATTTTTGCTTAGAGATCAATACCCTCCCCGGTATGACTGAACTCAGCCTTCTTCCGGATGCCGCCAAAGCTGCCGGCATCTCGTTCGATGAATTATGTGAGAGAATCTTGAATGCTTCAGAGTCGCCCAATTTGGGATGAGGTATGTATAATTCTAGGAGCGGTACTCTTCGATCGCATTTCGAGCGATCACCATTCGTTGCACTTCACTCGTACCTTCTCCAATAGTAAGCAACTTGGAGTCACGCCAGAATTTCTCGACTGGATATTCCTTGATATATCCATATCCACCATGTATCTGGACCGCTTCTTCAGAAACCTGGACGGAAGTCTCGCTCGCAAATAATTTTGCAATGCTTGCTGCTTTGGAAAATGGCTGACCGTTGTCGCGCAACCATGCCGCCTTCATCGTAAGCAATCGCGCAGCATCTATCTTCATTGCCATTTGAGCAAGCTTGAATTGAGTCGATTGCTGTTGGCTGATCGCTTTGCCAAATTGCTCTCTTACCTGTGCATATTGGATGGCAGCTTCAAATGCTCCTTGCGCCGTTCCCACGGCAAGTGCGGCAATAGAAATACGTCCGCCATCTAATATCTTCAAGGCTTGCACAAAACCTTCCCCTTCTTCACCAATGAGATTCTCTTTTGGAACTCGCACATTTTCCATCATGAGGCTCGATGTATCAGAACAGCGCATGCCGGTCTTATTCTCCTTTTTCGAAGCACGAAAACCTGGCATAGACTTATCTAATACGAACGCTGAGATACCTCTGGTCCCTTGTGCGGCATCCGTGACCGCCATAATTACGGTTGTATCGCCAACGGTGCCATGAGTAATGAAATTCTTGGAGCCATTGATGATATAGTCATCACCTTCTTTCCGAGCAGTCGTTCGTGTGCCACCAGCATCTGAACCTGCGGATGGTTCGGTCAATCCCCATGCGCCGAGCACTTCACCGCGTGCCAGAGCAGGTACATACTTTGACTTTAGCTCATCCGAACCGAACCGAAATATATGACTGGTGCAAAGCCCGTTGTGGGCGGCAACAGAAAGAGCCACAGCAGGATCGACCCTCGCTATCTCCTCGATAATGATCGCGTTTTCAGTTGCCCCTAACCCAGCGCCATCGAACTCAACAGGAATCAGTGTTCCAAGAAATCCGAGTCTTCCCATTTTCTGTAGAGCTTCGAATGGAAATTGCTGCGATTCATCCCACTCGAGGCGATGAGGCTTTAGCTCAGTTTCAGCAAAATCGCGAGCAACATCGCGAATCGAAAGTTGGTCTTCGCTAAGAGCGAAGTTAAGGGAGTCAATAGGAATATCTATCATTCTGAATTCGTTTGAAAAGCAAAGAACAGTGCCGCGGAAGGGACGGTTCGAAAGCTGATTTTGTTAACATGATACTTCATACATCATTTTACTAATAATGCGACAAGAAAAAGACTCTCTCGGCACGCTTGAACTCCCCGATGAAGCCTATTATGGTATTCAGACCTTACGAGCAGTTCAAAACTATCCTATCTCCGGACTTCGTGCTCACCCAACGTTCATCCGGGCCTATGCATTGCTAAAGAAAGCCTGTGCTCTCGCTAACGAGCGAGCAGGCGTACTAGACTCTAATATTTCGAAGCAAATTCAGGAAGTTTGCGATGAGATCATCTCCGGCGGATTGCGAGACCATTTTGTCGTTGATGTTTTTCAGGCTGGCGCCGGCACCAGCACCAATATGAATGTTAACGAGGTCATTGCGAATCGTGCTTTGGAAAAAAGCGGCTCACATCGCGGTGAGTTCGAGAAGATATCCCCGAACGATCATGTGAACATGTCGCAATCGACGAATGACACCTACCCAACAGCGATGCGGCTCTCAACATTGCTGTTGCTAAAAGAACGTCTCTTCCCTGCCATCGAAACACTCAAGCAATCGTTTATCGCAAAAGCAATAGAGTTTGATGATGCTGTAAAATCGGGACGTACGCACCTGCAAGATGCCGTTCCGATCACACTTGGGCAGGAGTTTGGTGCATGGGCTGGAATGATGATTCGTCATGCTAACCGGCTCAAAGGCGCTGAACATGACATCTCGTTTCTCGGAATCGGTGGTAGTGCCGCTGGATCCGGCCTAAATACGCCAACAGGCTATCGCGAATTTGTCATCGAAGAATTGCGCAGGCTTACCGATCTGGATGTCAAACCAAGCGTGGATCTCTTTGAAGCGATGCAATCGCTTGCTCCCTTTGTGCATTTGATGTCTGGACTGAAAAATCTCGCGCTCGACGTTATTAAAATATCAGGTGATTTGCGTCTTATGTGTTCAGGTCCGATGACCGGACTTGCCGAAATTACACTTCCATCCGTTCAACCCGGTTCCAGTATTATGCCCGGCAAAGTGAATCCATCTATTCTCGAGATGGTCTCCCAAGTAGCGATGCAGGTTGTCGGAAATGAAACAACCGTCTCGTATGCTTCGCAAGGTGGACAGCTTGAGCTTAACGTGATGATGCCGGTCGTTCAGTTCAATATTGCATTCTCGATCGAGATATTTTCCAACGCGCTGGAAGTCATGGCACAAAAGTGTATCGATGGAATTATTGCAGATCGAGAAAGAATGCGTCACTACGCCGAATCCAGTGGCAGCCTTGTAACAGCGCTTGCGCCGGAAATCGGTTATCTCAAAGCCGCTGCGATCGCTAAAGAATCGCTAAAAACTCGCAGATCAATTCGATCCATTATTCTCGAGCAAGGCATAATGGGGGAGGCCAAACTTGACGAAGTTCTCAATATTGAGAAGATGGCTAAAGGAAACTCTTAAATTCTATATTTAGGCCTGTTGGGGCTGAAGTAACCGGCTGACCGCTTCTAATACTTCCCTTCGAGTCGCTGGTTTAGAAAGATAATCGGTGCAACCAGCATCGATGAATTTCTGCCGATCCCCAGCCATTGCAAATGCTGTTAGTGCGATGATCGGTACATTGGGGCATCGTTCACCAGAGCGGATCTCTCTCACGATCGAAAGCCCATCTCTGCCTGGAAGATTGATGTCCATCAGGATCAGCGCCGGAACTTCTTTGGCAATCGCTTCAAGAGCGGCATCGGCATTCTGAGCATTAACAAGCCGGTAGTGATCGCGAAGATACGCGGCGATCAGACGCTGCGTTTCTAAATTATCTTCAACAACAAGTATGGGAAGGGCATCTTTGATCGGTGGGGTTTCCGGCTCAGAAGTGTCTATGATCTCTTCCTCGGCCTTTGAGATAATAATGGGATCACGACCAACCGCAACTAATGGGAACAATACTGTAAAAACAGATCCTCGGCCTTTTCGAGAGTGTACTTCGATCGTGCCACCCATCCTTGTAACAAGGCGTTTGGAGATCGCAAGGCCAAGCCCGGTTCCTTCATATTCTTTTTCAGACCCACGCCGAAACTCCTCGAAAAGATTTGGCAGGAATTCTTCGGGAATTCCGATGCCGGTATCCTCTACTTCTACCACAGCATAATTAACAGTACCTTTTCCGGGTCTGACAAACGTTCGGATCGTGATAGAGCCACTGGGCGTGAACTTTATTGCATTGCTCACGATATTCGTCATGATCTGCCCAAATCGCTGCTGATCCGCATGAATGATAAGCTTTTCCGGGTGCAGTTTAAGATGCATCGTAAGGGATTTCTTATTTGCTCCCATGATCAGCGGCGAAACCCAGGTCTCGACTTCTTCACTAAGGTCGATCTCGGACTTCTTAATATCGATGTAACCGGCTTCGATCTTCGAAAGATCGAGAATGTCGTTCAGCAGTGCCAACAACCGGTGGCCGGATACAATGATCGAGTGCAGAAACGCCGTATGATGTTCCGCGATCTGACCTTTTAATTCCCCCATCAATACTTCCGAAAAGCCAAGAATGGCTGTCATCGGAGAGCGGATCTCGTGGGACATGTTGGCAAGGAACGTGGACTTCAAACGATTTGCGGCATTCGCGCGGTCACGTTCCTTTTGGTATTTCAAATTAAGATCCCGGAGTTCCTGACGCTGTTTAACGGCAAGAGAAATATCCGGAAATGTTACGATGACACCGGTCATCTGCCCATACTCATCATAAATAGGAGCCGAACTCTGCAAGACCCAAACCAGAGTTCCATCGGTACGAACGATCCCGACTTCGAGATGCGAGATAGCCTGACCGGTACGAAGCGTTTTGTTGGCCGGCAGTTCGCTCGTCGGTACGGGACTTCCATCTTCCAGCACCGCCTGCCAAACAGGGTCCTGATGCATCAACCCCTTCAATTGTTCGACCGGCATTCGTAAGATTCTCGACGCCGATTGATTGGCACGAATGATTCGCCCGGTTTCATCCGAGATGAGAACCGCTTCCCCTAACTCATCGAAGAGTTTTGAAAAAAGACGGCTATCTTGAAGCTGTGTTTGCAGTTCAACCGATGCGCTATCTTTCGATGTGATATCCTTTCCAGGAGAGGTTTCAACAATTACCTGAGCCGTTGATACCTGAGCGGTTGACCCGTTCCTGTGCTGGTCTCCTTGGCCATTTCGATAGGTATTCGCATCGTATTCCGGCTCCTTAGCATGGGAACCGGATTCTGGTGGGATACCACTCAAAAGTGTTGAACTGCTCATCGCAATACGCTTCGCAAAACCATTAACCTAATTGTAACCAAATCGCAATATTTGGAACACACTTAAAGGTTAAGCGCGTAATATAATTCCATTTCCATTTAAAAATTCACGAAAGAATATACTTCTTTCCCAAAATAGGACATAAATTATCCCAATGTCCAATAATGGGACAACAAATTGTAACCCCGAAATACAAATCAATGGTTCTTACAAAGCAAGATTTCAATCGCGGAGTATATTTCCAGAAGACATAGGTGCCCATCAAATCTCTCTTACATATTCATTTAAAGAGGTATATTTTACTTTAAGTCACTTTTCATGAACCCCTGCGAGATATATCCAATAAATCTCATCATATTCCCGTGAATCCCAGTCTAATTGTCAATGAACTATCGAGCCTTCCCCATTCTTAATTTTTAGTTCTTAATTTTTAATTGATCATAGGGTGCCCGTCAATTCATTTCCAAAAAATACGCATTATCAACAGCAGTCTCAAACGAAGTAAGATTTATTTTGAATGATGCAACCACCCGATCATCGACTTACGATCAACCGCGTGGCACCTTGTCTAACACGTTCAACATATTTTGCAAAAAGTTAAGAGAGTGATACGCGACAAAGGCTCGCTTCCCTTTTAAAGTGATCTCGTCATCGAGGACTGCTTCTATGATTTCGTCGCGGGTGAAGTCGCCGCACTCCGACGGCTCTATTTCAAAGATGATACACTGTTTCATGAAGATTTGAACCGACCGGGATAATACCGGAACTGAGATTGTGATCGCTGAATTGAAGCTAATTGCCTCCTCAGCGCGGGAGATAACACCAATACTCCATAGTCGTTCGCATTAATATGTGGTTCCTGCGATTAATGTCTTAATATGAGAAAACACGTACCGACAGGTCGAAGCATTTCACCCAGCACAATGGCTGGCTACGAAAAAGCCTTTGCGATGAACTACATAGAGTGGTTAACTATTTTCCACCAGAGGTAGAACCAGAAGCGCTGACGATCTTCGCATGTAATTCCTTGGCGTACTTCTGTAGCAGGTTGTCAGAGACTTTCCAGGAACTGGGCGCATTCCAAAGATCGCTCAATTCTTTCAAGATCTGTGCTTTGTTCGCACCCTTTGCTAAATACTCCTTCGTCAATTGATCGAACGCCTTCTGAAATGCTTCGCTGGCAAGAGGCGTCGTTACACCGTTCATCGTTATGCTTGCCCCGCCATTGGAGTTCTTGGTGATGAATGCCCCTATAACAGTGGCATAATTCACACACGTCCAGCCGGGAGGACACGTAATGTTAGCGCAATTGCCGGAGGCAAAGCAGCACCCGGTATTTCCATGCGAGTTCGTATAGCAAAGCTGCACAACACCCGCAGAAGCAACATTAATGAATAGGAACGTGACTAAAAATGCTAAAGCCAACAAGGATAGTTTATTCTTCATAAGCGTGATCAGAAATAAGTTACAAAACTCGGCGGAGCTACACAAAGCACCATGCCCGGGCACCCCACCGGTCGGTAAGAAACATACCAAACAAATATACGAAAAAATTCGACACTTACGGAAATTTACGGATGGCTGAACGGGGGTGTGACGGCACAAACACGCAACGGAAAGCATTTGAAGTGAGAAGGAGTAGAACAATGACTAAAACGATAGATGAAATCACAGCAGAGACGGAACTCGCTATTCTCCATGAATTGGAAAAGCTTGGCGTACTTGTGACCTGCAAAACCTGTGGGCAATGCGAACTCGTGCTCGGTGAACCGCCAAAGTGCATTACAACACTCCGGGGTAATAGCATTTGCGGCAAAAGCCTGATGAAGATTGTCTGAACGTGGGTTGCAATGGATGAATGGGATCATTCCCCATCCCAAAAATTCCATGCATCCCATAAATCCCAGTTCAGACACCCACCGCCCCACTCCAACCCTGTTGAGGGATGCGACGCCTGCCGCGAGAGGCGATGGGGGTGGCAAACCGCTCTCAGGATTTGTATAAGCTTCGAACTTTTTCCTCGTCGATAAGAGCATGATTCCTTTTAAAACCTCTATCATAGCTTCCCCGCGCGAATTCATATCGCGTGAATTATCAAGTAGTTCCCAATCATCCGAAGAAATCCTGCCGAGTAGATTTTGCTCGAACATATCATGAGATACAGCTGGGTTTGATAACGAACTACCGACGATGGATCGAACAATTTCGAATAGTGATTCATTAAGTTCAGAAGCAAGCTTCTCATAAATTTCATATTCTTGTTTTAAGTGAACAGCCTGCTCAGCATAGTAGAATGAAAATAGTTTATGTAATTCAAGCCGATAATTTAAAGCGAGTGCATGCAAATGTACTCCTGGGTTCGTCGTGAGATGCTGATAGGCTTCTCGATATCGTTTTTGCATCCAGCCTTCCCAGAGTAATATGCTACTTGAACTCATTGCAAAGGCTCCCGACCCGATAAAAATATCTGGAATCTCGTAATGTTGCATTTGTTGGCGAATGCCGTAAGCAAGTTGGAAGGTCAAGCTTTTTTTAAGCTCCTTGATCATTAAAGAAAGTCGAGGGCGTTTGTCGGGTCCGCGACCTTCATACACATCCTCATCCATTTCCTTCAAATGATCAATAATGGCAACTGCGATAATGACAAAATTGAAGAAATTTCGAGCCACTTCGAAACTCGCCATTGGAATGCCTTTTCCGCTGGGCGAAACCATTGTTCCTTTTGTATTCTTGTGCAAAACAAGTGTTTTCAGCAATCGATCAGCATTCCTTTCAAAGGCTTTCAGTGAACTATCACACCTCCTGCTTTTTCTGGCTCTCACACATTCAGGGGTGTTGTTCATTCGCTCCATTATTTCATACTGATCACTCATCGGCTCTTGCTTTTTCTAAAATACTGAAATAGAATGCGCTTGTTATTTTATGATAGACATCAATCATCTCTTCAATCTCTAAATCTTTGCTCGCCTGATTAAGAAAAGCAAGCGCCAATTCAACTGAACGTGTGTTTAATCCATCTCTCTTAAGCTTAACTAATTTACGCTTTGCAAATCTAATAAGAGAATCTCTGGGAACAGTAAAACGAGCCATTTTATTTTCGAAGCTGCGATTGAAATCGTGATGCGTCGTTAGTGATGGATTGAAATAATGTACACAATAGTCGCTTAGTAAGTGAACAATGGCAATATTCTCATTTCCTGTCACTAATCGCAATGTTTCAGCCTCGAATTCGCGAACAAATTGTGTGGTCTTTGCGCTTTTATTCACGGCTCGCCTGCATTGATCAACGAGCATCCTTGCTGATGCAACGAAATTAATTATCAGTACACTTACATCGGTATTGAAATGATCTTGTTTATACCTATTTCTTAGAGGCATCAAGGTGTGTAGCCCCTCTTCAGAATTGTGAAACTTCAGAGCGCTCACAAGTTCCATGTGATTGCCCTCAAAAATGAACAAAGGCAATACAAGCTTCTCTCCGATTTCATATTTGCCTGGTGATATTGACATCTCTATAAGATCTTTAAGCCTTTTGCCATTCAAAAAGCAACAAATTGGCACAAATTTCGTATGGTTGAACGTTCGCACATCTCCAACAATTCAACATTGAAAACTTTATGGCCCAAGCAACGAATGGGCAGGTTCGCTAAACCGTTTCCAGCGAAACCTTCGAAATATCGGATATTGAGACACGTTTCGAGAGACGAAGAATTTCTACGCCAACCACTTCATCGTGCTCGTTAAAATCAAGCACAACGCCGGGCGTGACTTCTTCCGAATCCACAATTTTGGATTCGTCAAGCCGCAGATACAAAGCATCCGATTTGCGATCTACTTTTAGTCTCATAATTCTCTCCCGTAGCTGCCCACTTTGTCGATAAGCAACATTCTGGCACAAATTTCGTATGGTTAAACGTTCGTAGTTCTCCAACAATTCAACATTGAAAACTTTATGGCCCAAGCAACGAATGGCGTGAACCTGCCGATAGCAAACCAACCCTTTTTTGTCGAACCGGCGGCGGTCGAGATGAGCGAGATACGCTCCAACCCGCGCGCAATGTTCGTCGAAACCACCCGCGATTTTGCCGCCGGCATCTATAAGCGTATGGAAGAAACGCTTGCCGTCATTCGTAAGCGGTTGAACCGTCCGCTGACGCTTGCGGAGAAGATCGTGTATGGCCATCTTGCCGATCCGCAGTCCCAGGACCTGACGCGCGGTAAAAGCTTTCTGGCGCTGAAAGTTGATCGCGTTATCATGCAGGATGCTACCGCGCAAATGGCGATCCTCCAGTTCATGCAAGCCCAGCGCGATCAGGTTGCGCTACCTTCAAGTGTCCACTGCGATCATCTCATTCAAGCCTATCAGGGCGCCGAAAGCGACTTAAACAAAGCGCTCGATACCAACACCGAAGTTTATCATTTCCTGAAAGCTGCCTGTGCGAAATATGGCATTGGCTTCTGGGGTCCCGGTTCGGGAATTATCCATCAGGTCGTGCTGGAAAATTATGCGTTCCCAGGCGGACTAATTATAGGAAGCGATTCGCACACGCCCAACATGGGCGGACTTTCGATGATTGCCATTGGTGTCGGTGGCGCAGATACCGTCGATGCAATGGCCGGGTTTTCGTGGGAAGTATTGAATCCGAAACTCGTCGGCGTAAAGCTCACAGGTGAACTCAGCGGTTGGGCAGCGCCGAAAGATATTATCCTGCATGTTGCAGAAAAGTTAACCGTCAAAGGCGGCACGAATCGCATCATCGAATATTTCGGCCCCGGCTGTAAAACGCTTTCAACGACGGGCAAAGGCACGGTCACGAACATGGGCGCGGAGATCGGCGCTACGACCTCCGTATTTCCTTTCGATGACAATGGCGTGCTCTACATGAATGCCACCGACCGCAAGGAGCTTGCCGATCTTGCAAAACAACACATGGATCTCTTCACCGCCGATGCGGATGTCGAGCAAAATCCCGAAAAATATTTCGATGAAATTTTAGAGATCGATCTTTCGAAGTTGGAGCCGCTTATCAATGGGCCGTTCACGCCCGATCTTGCACATGCCGTTTCCAATCTCGCTGCAGATGCCAAGGCGAATGATTATCCGATGAAGATCTCGACCACGCTCGTTGGAAGCTGCACCAATTCCAGTTACGAGGATCTCACGCGAGCCGCGCAAATTGCTGAACAAGCAATTGCGAACGGCGGGTATGCGAAATCACCGCTGATGATAAATCCCGGTTCCGCTCTCATTCGCAACACCGTTGACCGTGATGAACAACTAAAATCGCTCGAAGGCATCGGCGCTGAAATTCTCTCTAATGCCTGCGGCCCGTGCATCGGCCAATGGAAACGCGATGATGTAAAAAAAGGCGAGCGCAACACGATCATCAATAGCTTCAACAGAAACTTCCCAGGCCGTAACGATGCGAATCCCGCCACGCTTGCGTTTGTGGCAAGCCCGGAAGTAGTGGTTGCGTATGCGTTGGCTGGCGATCTTTCCATCAATCCGCTCAAAGATGAATTAGAAGGCAAAGATGGCAAGAAATATCGCTTGCAGCCACCGCCGAAAGTCGATCCATTGCCGAAAAATGGTTACATTGGACGTCGCATTGGATATGTGCCTCCTGTAAAGCAGTCCACAACTGTTAAAATTGATGTGACGCCGACAAGCGAGCGTTTGCAGGTTCTCGAACCGTTTTCGCCAATGGTTTCCCCCGTGGATTCTGAGAACATGCCTGTCCTTATCAAGACCAAAGGCAAAACGACAACTGATCACATCTCCCCTGCCCGGCGCGTGGCTGAAGTATCGCGGGCATCTCGATAAGATCTCCGATAACATGCTGACCGGCGCTGTCAACGCATGGTCCGGTGAGATCGGCACAACGACAAACATCTACACGCACGAAAAGAACCTTCCCGTTCCCGCCGTCGCTCGCGATTACAAAGCGCGCGGCAAACGATGGGTCATTGTTGGCGATGAGAACTACGGCGAAGGATCGAGCCGCGAACACGCCGCGATGTCACCGCGCTATTTGGGCTGCCTCGCCGTTATTGCCCGCAGCTTCGCTCGCATCCACGAATCGAATTTGAAAAAGCAGGGAATTCTTCCGCTCACGTTCGTGAACTCTGCTGATTACGACAAGATCAAGGAAGGCGATACTGTTACGCTCGAGTATCTCCACGAACTCGATCCCGTCCGGACGGTGAACATGAAAGTCACGCATACTGATGGCACTGTGGAAATCATCCCACTCAAACACACGATGAACATGGAGCACATCGCGTGGTTCGAAGCCGGTTCGGCGCTAAATTTGATTCGGCTAAATTCAGGCCAGGCTTCGCTCAAGAATGGTGTGGAGATGCAGCCACCGGTGGCTGCATAATTACTTCCCGAATCTACTAAATCTACTTTTTCATTCCTTTCGATGCCACAAATTCTCACCCTCCATGCTCGCGAAATTCTGGATTCTCGCGGCAACCCCACGGTTGAAGTCGATTGCACTTTAGATGATGGCTCGTTCGGCCGCGCAGCCGTCCCCAGCGGCGCCTCCACCGGCGAGCACGAAGCCGTCGAACTACGCGATGGCGATAAAAAGCGCTATGGCGGCAAGGGCGTGCTGAATGCCGTAGCAAATGTAAATGGGGCTATAAATTCCGCGCTGAAAGGGATGCCCACAAATGAGCAGCGAAAGATCGACGAGGCGCTCATTGCGCTCGATGGCACGCCCAACAAATCCAAGCTCGGAGCAAACGCAATTCTCGGCGCGTCAATGGCAGTTGCAAAAGCTGCTGCGAATGCAAAAAAACATTCTCTTTATCGTTATCTATCTGAAATAAGCGCGCTCTCCCCTCTTTCATCATTCGTTCTTCCTACGCCCCAAATGAATATTCTGAACGGCGGTGTCCACGCGGACGGCTCGCTCGATTTTCAGGAATTTATGATCATGCCGGTGAATGCTCCGAGTTTTCGCGAGGCATTACGCATGGGCGCTGAGACATTCCACGCATTAAAAACCGTCCTGAAAAAGCGCGGCTTAATACCAATGTTGGCGATGAGGGCGGCTTTGCGCCAAACCTCACCTCGAATGAAGAGACGCTAACCCTAATCCTCGAAGCTATCACTCAAGCCGGATATACTCCCGGCAAAGACATCATGCTGGCGCTCGATCCCGCATCAAGTGAGATGTGGCGGCGCGATAAAGAATCCCCCAATGGCGGAAGTTACGAGCTGTACAAATCGAAACCGGGAACGATGCTGACCTCCGAGCAAATGGTGCGAGAGTATGAGTCGCTCGTGAAGCAATATCCGATCTGCTCCATCGAAGATGGTATGGCCGAGAACGATTGGCGTGGATGGAAAATGCTGAGCGAAGCGGTCGGCGATAAAATTCAGCTTGTCGGCGACGACCTTTTCGTTACCAACATGAAGTTCCTGGAACGTGGTATTGCAGAAGGCATTGCGAATGCGATTCTCATCAAAGTGAACCAGATCGGCACGCTGACGGAGACGTTCGACACCATTACGATGGCCCGCAACGCGGGTTACGGCACGGTCATCAGTCACCGCTCCGGCGAAACCGAGGACACCACCATCGCCGATCTCGCCGTCGCCACCGGCGCGGGCCAGATCAAGACCGGCTCCGCCTCCCGCACCGACCGCATCGCGAAGTATAACCAGCTTATGCGGATCGAGGAAGAGCTTGCCGGTAACTCCACCTTTGCGGGCACGAAGGCACTTGCGGTGAAGTTTGGTTAGCAGCCTGCGGGGTGGTATTAGCTAATGTAGGTGTCGCGGGCTTGTGGGTCACTTCAAAACACAGGAGGCTCTATGAAACAGAACATAGTTGTTATCGCGATGATCTTCACCTTTGCGTTCGTGTCACCGATGAGCGCGCAATGGGTGGACCCGAATGGGCCTTTTGGAACTACGCTGACTTCGCTCGCGGTCAGCGGATCAAGTCTTTTTGCCGGGACGACCGTCGGCGGCGTGTATATTTCCACGGATAACGCCTCAAGCTGGACGGCTATTAATAATGGCTTAACCACCAATTATGTTACAGCACTTGCTACATCCGGCTCGGATGTTTTTGCCGGGACTTATAGTAACGGTGTCTTCATCTCCACGAATTATGGTGGGAGCTGGAACCCGGCGAGTACCGGCCTGCCATCGAAGGCGATACAGGTTCTGGCAGTCGCTGGCGGGGATCTTTTAGCAGGAACGGCCGGAGGCGGCGTGTATCTCTCAACGAATAACGGTGCAAGCTGGAATTCCGCAAGTGCTGGGCTAACGGATCTGAGCATTACAGCAATTACGGCAAGCGGCACCTATCTCTTTGCGGGAACTGCGAATGGATTGGTCTTTTTCTCCACCAACAATGGTACATTGTGGACTTTAGCAAGCACTGGCCTTCCCGTGGGTGAGGTAACATCCATTGCAGTACTTGGAACGAATACCCCCCCCACCAATCTCATGGTTGGGATGTTTAATGCAATTTATACCACAACGAACATGGGTGCAAACTGGATCGCTTCAACCACCGGTTTGCCATCCAGCATCGGCAGTACCTCTTTTGCGATCATCGGCACGAATATCTTTGCCGGTACGTATGACGGAGTATTTCTATCGACTAACAATGGGACAAGCTGGAACGCGGTGGATACCGGACTGCCAGCGAACCCAGATATTGCGGCTATGGCCGTGATCGGCACGGATGTATTTGCCGGAATGTCAAATCTCGGTGTATTTCGCTCGACGAACAACGGCACAAACTGGACGAGCCCCAATACAGGCTTTCCTGCCAACAATTCGGTCAATGCTCTTTATGTGTTCGGGGCGAACCTTTATGTCGGCAGTGCCCGTGGCGTGTATCGTTCGACCGATAACGGTTCCGATTGGATCCTCATGAGTAATGGATTACCCGAGTATAATATGGATGTCACCGCACTGATTTCGGTCGGAACCTATCTCTTTGCCGGGACCCAAAGTGACGGAAGCGGCATCGATGGCGACAACGTCTTTCTTTCGACCGACAGCGGCGCCAGCTGGAATGATGCCAGTGCCGGCATTACGCCGAACTCGAACGTTACCGCGTTTGCAGCGTTCGGGCATAATCTATTTGCAGCAACTGCGGCACATGGCGTTTTTCTTTCGCAAGATAATGGCACAAGCTGGACCGGAGTGAACAATGGGCTGCCTGCGGACGCAGCGGTCAATATCTTTAGCGTTCCAATCAACGCCCTTGCCGTGATCGGCACAAATCTTTTTGCAGGAACCTCCTTCGTGAGTAATGGCGTCAGTGTTGGTGGGGGTGTATATCTGTCCAAGGACAGCGGTGGAAGCTGGACCGATGTAAGCTCCGGCTTGCCAACGCAGCCGGGTCCTGACGATGTCAATGCCCTTGCTGTGATCGGTACAACCCTCTTTGCAGGAACTTCAGCTTCACAACCGCAAGAGTCCACAGGGCCCGTTTTTATCTCGACCAATAACGGCACAACGTGGACTTCTGCGAGTTCTGGTTTTCCAACGAACGCTTATGACGCCACTCTTTTGGCGGTCGGCAAGAATCTTTATGCTGGCGCGACGCTCGGCGGGGTTCTTGTTTCAACCGACAACGGCACAAGCTGGACGGATGCCGGTTCACCGCCAACTGCTGGAGATGCCCTTGCCGCGAACCCCTCCTATCTCTTCATTGGACATAGTCAAACCATTTGGCGCCTGGGAAGGGTAATAAATAACCATCCCGAGCCTGCAAGAGATACACAGTCCGTTGTTCTCAAAAGTATGGGAACCGTTAACGTGACGCTTTCTGACGACACGGTCGGCCTCGTTGCCCATCGCATAAATTTCGTTAACACTTCGAACGCCGCGATCGTCGTTGATAGTGCTGTGCTGACCAATCTTAATGCTCAATTCGCGATCGCTCAGTTATTTCCCGGCATCCCAGACACTGTGCTCCCCAATGACACATTTGGCATGATCGTAGTCTTCGGAGGCGATGACACGGGCGGTATCTATCGCGATACGCTTGTGCTGTCGGTTGGAGATCCTACTTCTTTTTATGTTTATCTCACAGGGAAATCGTTCTCAACATCTCGTGTGCTGCAAAATTTGTCCTCAGCGTCGGCTGTTTTACGGAATTATCCAAATCCATTCTCGCAACAATCGACGATCGAATTCAAATCGTCAGAGGAAGGCTATGCCGAAGTAACTGTTATGAACCTGCTCGGCTCGGAAGTAGCAAGGCTTTTCTCTGGCGAGCTGAATGCGGGCGATCATACATTCTCGTGGAATGCAAGCGGGATGTCGCCGGGCATGTATGAATGCATTGTTCGTATGAATGGGAGTGTCGAACGAACGCCAATGCTTCTATCGCACTAATGTAGCGCAAAATTTTAGTTTGCGACCTTAGGAATTTCATTCCAACTATTGCGTTTCATATCCCCAAGAATCGCAAACTAAAGTTTGCGCTACATTGCCAAATTATTATGCAAATCAAATTCGGTACTGACGGCTGGCGCGATGTTATCGCGGAAAATTATACATTTGAAAATGTTCATCAGGTTTCGCGCGGCGCGGCGCTTTATTTCAAGAAACATCCAAAAGCATCGGCGGGTGTGTTCGTCGGCTACGATGGCCGGTTTTTGAGCAGAGAATTCGCGGAGATGTCGGCCCGCGTGCTTGCGTCAGAAGGACTGAAGGTTTATATTTCAAAGACGGTGATCTCTACACCAGGGACTTCTCTCGCTATCGTTAAGAAAAAGCTTGCCGGTGGCGTAATGATAACGGCATCCCACAATCCAGCACAATACAACGGCTTCAAGATCAAGGGCGATTACGGCGGCGCGGGATTGCCCGATGCAATAGCAGAGATCGAAGCTGATACAAACAGTGACGAAAATAAAAAGTATTGTGCAAGCCATGCTAACGATCTTCCTCCATTCGCTGAATTTAAGAAATCGGGTCAGATACAAGAATTGGACGCAAAGACGATCTATCTGAACGAGCTGGCGAAACTCATCAATCTCAACAAGATCAAGAGATCGAAAATAAAAGTCGTTTATGATCCGATGTACGGTGCAAATGTTGGATGCTTAGAAACGCTACTTCCCGATGCGGATGTATTGCATAATGTGTGGAATCCAGGATTTGGCCATACTCGTCCGGAACCGCTGCCGGATACCACGAAAGAAATATCGAAATATGTCGTGCAGAATCGCTGTGATATTGGTCTTGTCACCGATGGCGATGCAGACCGCATTGGCGCCATAGACGAAAATGGGAATTTCTTTAGTTCCCAGATGATTCTCTGTTTGCTTCTTCAATATCTTGTGGAAGTTCGAAAGGAAAAAGGAAGCGTTGTCGTCAGCCAATCCGTCACCAGCATGGTGGATAACATGTGCGCGAAGTATAATCTTAAAGTCATCCGAACGCCCGTGGGATTTAAATACATCACGCAGTACATGCTGGATGGCGGCGTACTCATCGGGGGAGAAGAATCCGGCGGGATAGGTATTCCAGCCTTGCATATCCCTGAGAGGGACGGCCTTTACAATGGGCTTTTGCTTTGCGAGATCTGTGCCCATGCTAAAAGATCACCAGGAGAGCTTGTCGCTAATCTTGAAAAAGAATTCGGTCCTCATAAATACGACCGGTATGATTTCCATACTACCCACGAGCAAAAAGCCGCTGTGCTTGCCAAAGCCGCAAATGGATTCGATGAGATCGCCGGATTGAAAGTAAAAGGCGTCGATACCTTAGATGGCTATAAATTTACACTGGATAAAGGAGCATGGTTCATGCTCCGTGCGTCCGGCACTGAACCGCTGCTGCGGTACTATGCTGAAGCTCCTACCATGGCGCTCGTGAAGAAGATACTGGCATTCGCTAGGGCATTATAATATTTGTAATTCCTGTGTAGCATCGGGAATATATTCCCGATGAATCGGATTATGCTCGGTATGATCCCATTAGAGCTTTTGTATTCCGTTGTTGGTTTCCTCATCGGGCTTGTTATAAGCTATGCGCTCTTTCAGCGTAAACGCCGATCTCTCGAATCAGAATTTGCACACGAGCGCGAACGTAACGCCGTGCTTGAATCGGATGCTGCACGCATACCTATACTTGATGCGGAGGTTAAGCGCCTCAATAATCAAATCCAGATCTTTGAAGCGGATCGAGCTCGATTGAGCGAAAAAACAGAACAAATTCCCAATCTTCAACGAACCATCGAAGCTCGAGAACGCACCCTGGAATCTGCCGAACGGCAGATCAATGAACTTAATGCCGAGAATGCAAGGCTTATAGCCGAACTCGAAGCCGACCGCCGTAATTTTGAAAAATTGAAAGATGCCCGAGAAGAACTGGCCAATCAGTTCGAGGCCATCAGTAAACGAGTCTTGACAACGAATAGTGATTCTTTCCTGACCTTAGCTCAGCAATCACTCGGGAAGTACCAAGAATCTGCGAAAGGAGACCTTGCACAGCGCCAGCAAGCGATTCAAGAACTTGTTGCCCCATTACAAACAAAGATCCGCGATTTCGAGCAGAAGGTCGATGAGGTGTATCGCACCGAGGCTTCTGAACGTAACTCTCTCCGAGGCGAGATCAAAAACTTGGTCGAGTTGAACCAACAGATCAGCAAAGAGGCATCGAATCTGGCATTGGCTCTCAAAGGCGATACGAAGAAACAAGGCAATTGGGGAGAACTGATCTTGGAAAAAGTGCTGGAATTTTCAGGTCTTCGTAAAGGAGAAGAATATAAGCTTCAGGTTAGTCAGGAAGATGATAGTGGGCGCAGGCAACAACCGGATGCCATCATCTATTTACCTGACAATAAGCACATCATCGTCGATGCAAAAGTCTCTTTAGTCGCGTATGACCGATATGTTGCCGCACAGACCGATGAGGAGCGAAGTGCGCCACTCCTGGAACATATTGCATCGGTCAAGAACCATATCAAATCGTTAAGCGATAAAAATTATCCTTCGCTCCCGGGAATCGATGCTCCGGATTTCACCCTGCTCTTTATGCCGATCGAGTCTTCATTTGGCCTTGCAGTTCAGGCAGATAATGAGCTGTTTTCTTATGCGTGGGAAAGAAAGATCGTGATCGTCAGCCCCTCTACGCTGCTCGCAACACTTCGGACCATTTCGTCGATCTGGAAGCAAGAGCGTCAAACTAAGAATGCCTTAGAAATCGCCGACCGCGCAGGAAAGATGTATGATAAATTTGTCGGCTTCGTCGATGATATGGTCATCATTGGTAGAAAGATGGATGAAGCGAAAAATGTGTATGGAGGTGCGATGAATAAGCTCTCTTCAGGGAGTGGAAATCTTGTTCGCCAATCGGAGCAATTGAAAGAAATGGGAGCGAAAGCTACAAAACAGCTTCCGGGAACATTGTTAGATCGAGCCGCTGAACTTCCCCAAGCCGAGCGACAGCCCGTGTAGCATCGGGAATCTATTCCCGATGCTGCGCACCCATTATTACTTATCGACAACCACCCTTCCCGATTGCACGGCACCATCGAGATCGACACGGTAAAAATAGACACCGTTCGGCAAGAGATGGGTGTCAACCGCCAGACTTTGCGCTCCAGCGCCCTGATCCCCGTTGAATAACGCGAGAACTCGGTTGCCAAGCACATCGAAAAGATTCGCCGATACATGCGTTTCGGCATCCAGCACATATTGGATCGTGAAATCTTTGCCAGCGGGGTTCGGAGCCACTGCAACGGACGACACAACAGGAGTTGCTGAAACAGACGATGACAATGGACTATAGTCCTTTACGACAGTAGTATAATTCCCAGCCATATCCAACACGCGAACCGTCGCATGGGCTGCTTTAGTAGAATCAGCAACCATCAGATCGAACGAGCCAGTCGCGCTTCCATTGCCTTCAACAAAGTTCGGTGACTGGATAATCTGCATGTTCGAAAGGGAATCAATCTCGAATTCCGAAAGTCCCGTCAGGGGTGAAGCAGGTTTTGAAGCAGAAAAAGTCGTCCTTGTGACGGATACCTGCGAAGCGACCACTTGAGGCGCAGCACTCTCATGACCTCCCGTTGTTGAAACGCCGATCATTCCGGAATAACCGACTGCCTCATCAAACCCATCTCCATACACGCTCACGGATACTCCACTATCGGAAGCAGCGACGTACTGCCGGTATTGCAAGGAGTCCAATTGATAGACCGAGCAAAAACCATCGTCATACATTGGAGCAATCCCTATGGGAGCACCATTAACAAAAACCGGGATTCCTGAGCGCGCAATAATATCCGCGTGCCAATAGTAAGGCGATTGATCTACTGCGTTATGAAGCACGTTAAAAATAACCGGGGTCGAAAAATGATCGACAGCATTCAGCGCCATCATAAATGGATCATAGCTACCGTTCTCACCCTTTGGCCAGGTCGAACTATTCGAATATTGAATGAGGAGAAAAGGCGCGTTACTTGTCCATGAGCTGGGATTAGCAACGCTATGAGTCCAGGCGTGATCGTAGGGGTTGACAAGGGTTGCGAAGGTGGCTGAACCGGTGGCATCAGTTCTGGTTATCACTTGATCCGATTGTGATCCAATCGCCACATAGGTATCGCCTCCTACGCGGCCATAAAGCGGAGCGGTGTAGTAGGTTTCTCCCCATGTCCGAATTGGCGGAATCATCTCGCACACAAAATCGCAATACGGGAATTGCACCGGGATATTAGCGCATGACGATGCACCAATAACACCTACGGGATTCGAAGAGACGATCTGAGTCCCGGTCGCGTCAAATGGTATGGTTGTAGTATCCGTAATCCGGACTGTCTCGTATTGAACGGCCTGCCCCGTTTGCATTGTGATTGTAAACGGAATTCCTGCCGGGTAAACCGTGGAGCTATCGCCACGAGTGCTTCGAAGTGCAAACGAGGGAGTGATCGTCACTTGCGTCGAATCCTGATTTGAAACGATAACGAATTCTGAAGGATAGTCATAAGGATAACCATCTCCTTCGCCCGCGAGCGACGCGTTCAATGATTCATAAGCTGCGAGAATATAAGTCTCCCCCCAACCAGCGCTCGGGATTACGTAGGAGGCATCGGATGTATATGCATCATGTGAATTGAAGTCCACAAAGAGCGAGGCATCGTTCGACCATACATGTACGGCTTTGTTTTCCAACGAATCGCTCGAAAGCATTTCCAAGATTAGAGGCACACTATACGTAACAGGCATACAAGGAACGACTGCAACCGTATCCACATTGCCATTCACCTCGATGTAGGCCGTTGTAGAATCAACGCTGGAGATATAGAGCATAATGTACTTACCTCCATCATTTTCACCGCCATAATTTCCTGGAAACGCCATCCAGTAATCGCGGCTCGTGATCGAGAGAATGTCATGTGTATGCGGCGTGATCGAAATCCCGCTGGATTGCTGCTGGGCTCTCACAGGAGCGGCACCCCAGCAGAATATCGCTACAACAACGATGAAAAAGCCCACGAACGACCGAGTTGCCATGTCGCGCTTACCACTGAAAACGAAATTGAAGATAGAATGAGAATGTGTCATGCTCTTGAGTGAATTAGAATCGTTTTGAAACATGAAAAACACCAAAAATGAAATGACGAGTACCAAAGCACAATCCTGACCAAATAGCAGATGGTGGAAGGAAGAATTCAAGCCCTTAGTTCCATCTATTTGATCAGTTTTAACTGAACGGATAGACCCCTAATTATTAAAACGCACAGGGTGCGCCGGGTTACAAAAGAATTCTATGAAAAATTCAGCACATCAACCAAAGTATTCATGAATGCTGATCGAAAAAGTCTATATCTTAGGCTTGTTCTACAGGTACTTGTAAATTCAGCGGTAATCTGATAATAAAGCAGCTTCCCTTCCCTTTCGTGCTTTTTACAAGAAGTGAACCTCCCATGGCATCCAATAACCGTTTAGCGATTCTCAGCCCAAGTCCGGTTCCTTCAAATTTGCGGGCAAGGCCGTCGGACTCCTGATAGAATTCCTCGAAAAGGTGCGGGAGAAAATCTTCCGAAATACCTATCCCTGTATCGACGATCTGAATTTCTGCGAAATCCGGCTCATGTCCCTGGTCAAGACGAATGCGAACAGAACCGTTCGAAGTAAATTTAATCGCATTGCCCATCAGGTTTCTGATGACACGCTCGAAATAATGTGGATCGACACAGGCGTGGACGGGTGATCGTACTTCAACGCTCATTTCTAACCCTTTTTCTCTTGCTTGTGGCTCAAGCTGTCCCGAAATGCGATAGATCTCTGCATCGAGAGAAACGCGGACCGGATGGAGCGCAAGCGTGTTGGACTCGACGCGCGAAAGATCGAGAATACTCTCAAAGGTGTCAAAAAGGCGCTTGCCGCTCGTGTGGATCGCCTCGGCATAGGTCGCAAAATCCGTTCCCGGCATCAACTCGCTCATCAAAGAGGAAAAGCCAAGAATCGAGTTAAGTGGCGTCCGAACTTCATGGCCGATATTATTTAAGAAACTGGTTTTTAACCGGTTCATCTCCTCTGCCCGCTCTTTCGCAACTTTCAGATGCTCGAATGCTCTCTGAACTTCCTCTTCAGCACGTTTGCGATTCGTGATGTCGATGAATGCGGAAAGGGTCCCAATGATGTGTCCCTCGTTATTTCGATACGGAGAAACGTTCACATGCATACAAAGCTGTTCCCCGTTAGTACGTGGGAGCGATATCTCATATTCTTCCCGGTTACCAAGCAGCCATTTTTCTTTCTGGTGCATATAAAGCGGCCACGCCTCCTCGGGAAGGAATAACTTATAGGATACCTGTCCAAGTAACTTCCCTACTTCGTGCCCGGTGAATTCCGCCATCTGCATGTTAGCATAGAGGATCTTATCGGAGGTATCTGTAATCAGTATGCCTTCCCCCAGGGCTTCAACAACGCGCATGAAACGGTCGTCGGTATCGACAAGATTTGTGCGCGGGCGAACTTCTTCGGTGAAAACACGGGATGTTACGATGACGTGACGATCACCTTTCTTGGAGATGATGGACTTCCCTACCGCCTCCAGGATTCGCCAGGTTCCATTCTTGTGCTTGAACCGGAATCGCGCAGAGTGGGGGATCTCCGGAGTTGCCAATGCGACCATAAAGATCGGCATGACCTTTGGGACATCCAAAGGATGGATCAATGAAAATGCGTTCCGCCCGATGAGTTCATCCTGAGTATAACCTAATTGTTCGGTGATCGAGGGACTCTCATAAACGATAGTTCCAATGACATCCACTTCCGTTACGACATCGATCAGTTGCCCAATGATGGAACCCTCCACCATGTTGGGATTCGTCGATTCGATTGGATCAGAGGAAACTGGACTATGCTCGATCCGTTGTCCGTTCATCGATCCGTTCGTGGGAAATGGGTGGTGTGTGCGGTTGCGGATTGCAAGAAAAACAGAGGGAGGTAGCCGTTGTAATTCTGTCTCCAGGAGGAAATCCTGCGCTCCCCGTTTCATAAGTTCTATCCCCTGAAGATCCTGCCCATCTGGTAATATCACGATGATCGGGATTTGGAGTCCCTGATTTCTCACTTGATGCAGGACATTCTCGAAGGGAATATCAAAATATCGTTGTACGAGGATGATGACGTCCACATCAAGCCGCTTCTGAGAGTGCCTTAGCTCTTTGCTGTCAGAAATATAAGAAAATAGCGGAAATAGTTGGACACGCCGCAGCTCATCCTGAAGCTTTTCCAGGCCACTTGGACGATCCTGGAGAATAAGAATCGTTACTTCGTTTCGCATCGCAATGTAATGAAGGTGCCTGGATGAACCACATCCGGGTCACTCGCAACAAATACTTATATCCTAAAAGATGAAGTTCTCGTTCCAATGAAAATTATACTATTGATAAATATCAAGCAACATAGCCAATGGAAGGGTCTTTCTGCCACTAATCCCTGCGCCGCCTTGTTTCTGGCTGGTCGTAAGAATTTTGTAAAGGAATGTCTAAACTGAAAAAAAATAAGACCCAGGAAACCGATATCCAAGTAGCAGAAACTCAGCCTATTCTGACACATGCGGATGTCGCTGCCGGAAACGGCTCTTCTCCAAATAACGGATCGACCAATGGATCTGCTGCACGAACACAGGCTACCCAAACGGATGGCTCAATGGATATGGCATCTGGAGCAAAAATGGATTCCGAAATTGAGATGCTTGCTGAAACGGTTTCGCCTCATATTGCGCCCGCCTCTCTGAGTCGGATGCCAAATGGCGCGGAACTTCGCGGGCCGATGGTCGATGGCGCACGTTCGTTCAAAGGAACATTCGAGCAATCCGGTGCCGATCGAACGCAATTACTCGAATGGTTTCGTTTAATGGACCTCGGCCGTATCACAGATTCGGCTGCTGCGAATTACCTCAAAAAGGCGATGGGCTGGAGCTATCATGCCCCTTGTGCGGGTCATGAAGGAATCCAGCTTGCCATCGGTGTAAGTTTCCGCGCTAAAAAAGATTATCTCTTCCCCTACTATCGCGATCTGATGACGTGTCTTGCGGCTGGGCTGACTGTCGAAGAGATCGTTCTGAACGGGCTTTCGAAGGATACGGATGTCGCAGGTGGTGGCCGCCACATGTCCAACCATTTCGCCAAGATGTCTCTGAACATTGAGACGCACTCTTCCCTGACCGATAATCAGGCACAGCATACGGCCGGCTGCGCGCGCGCGATCAAGTATTACAAACTGGAAGCCGTTTCTATTTTTTCTGGCGGAGAGTCCGGAACCAGCGAGGGATTCTTCTATGAAGCGGTCAATGGAGCGACACGAGAAAAGGTCCCTGCGATTTTTGTAATACAGAATAACAAATATGGCATCAGCGTGCCCGTATCCGAGCAATCCGCAAATTCGCGCGTTGCCGATAATTTCAGAGGCTTCGATAATCTTCTCATAACTTATTGCGATGGCACAGACATCCTCGATAGCTACCGCGCCATGCAGGAAGCGTATGAATGGTGCTTGAGTGGGCGCGGTGCAGCGATGGTGCATGCGGATTGCGTCCGCATTGGTTCGCATTCCAATTCCGATCGCCAGGATCTATATCGCTCGCCGGAAGAACTGGAAGCGGTGAAATTGCGCGACCCACTGAAGCGCTTTGAGGATTGGCTTATTCAGAACGAGGTTGCAACGACGGAAGAACTGAACAACATCCACGAGGAGAATCAGAAGTATTTCCGAGAAGCGGCGGACAAGGCAGAGGCTGCACCACCTGCAAATCCTTCGGATGTACTCGATTTTGTGCTCCCATCCGACCGCATCGTTTCAAGCGAATCCTACACCATCCAACCTGAGGATTCTGGCACCACATACTACCCTTATACCCTACCCAAAGGTAAGGAGGAAGGATTGCAATTTATTGAGGGTATCAACCTCACGCTGAAAGAAGAGTTTAGAATTAACCCGAACACATTCCTCTGGGGCGAGGATGTTGCTTCTAAGAATAAAGGCGGAGTATTCAATGTGACGAAGGGGATGCTCCAGGAATTCGGCAATGATCGCGTCTTCAATGGCCCGATCGCCGAAGACTTTATTCTTGGGTCTGCCGACGGTTTTTGCCGCGTCGATCAGGAGCACATTTGGGTATGCGTTGAAGGTGCCGAATTTGCCGACTACTTCTGGCCGGCCATGGAGTCATTTATCGAGCTTTCTCACGCTTACTGGCGTACTCGTGGACAATACGCTCCGAATATTGTTATTCGTATTGCCTCAGGCGGATACATCGGCGGAGGACTTTACCACTCCCAGAATTTGGAGGGTATGTTTACCACGATTCCGGGCGTTAGGGTCGTTCAGCCATGCTTTGCCGATGATGCGCAGGGTCTGCTGAGGAGCGCCTTCCGCACACGCGGCGTAACGGTTTATCTTGAACCGAAATATCTGTATTATCACCCGATGTCGAAGGCGTATCCACTCGCCGAAAACGAGCTTATCCCATTTGGTAAAGCCAGGTTACGGCGGGAAGGTAAAGACCTTTCGATCATTACATACGGGACGACCACCCACTTCTCCTTGCAGGCTGCCGAAGAACTCGCAAACGAGCATGGCATTCAATGCGATGTGCTCGACCTCCGATCGCTCTACCCGCTCGATCTGAATGCTATTTTGAAATCGGTAGAGAAAACTGGCAAGGCTCTTATAGTGCATGAGGACAAGATAACCGGTGGCTTCGGTGGTGAATTGACCGCCCTCATCAACGAACATGCCTTCCAGTCGCTCGATGCACCGGTCATGCGCGTCGGCTCAACCTTCACGCCCGTCGGCTTTGCAAAGCCTTATGAAGATGCGATTCTGCCAAATCCGGCTAAGATTAAGGCGGCGATGGAGACTTTGGCGAGATGGTAAACTTATGATGTATTCATGTAGAATACTATTGCTATCCACTTTTTTCCTGAATCTCTTGCATTCGTTCTAAAAATCTCGTATTTTCGTGCTAATTAAGTCCATTTCAATGGTCTTAGTAATCTACAACCACTTAAGTCTTGACTAACAGGAGGCATACTTCAGATGAACCGCTATAAAGAATTACAGGATTTGCTCGCCACATTCGAAAAGGATTTCGAGAAATTCTACGACAAAGAGAATAAATCGGCTGGCACTCGCGTGCGTAAGGCCATGAATGAGATCAAGAAGAAAGCTCAGGAGATTCGCAAAGAAGTGCAGGATATGAAGACCGCTGACAAGCCTGCCGCTTAAGCTTCCTCTATTTTCTCTCTATTTTTGGCATGGAGGTCAGCATTGTTGCTTCCTCCATGCCATTGCCTTTTGCGTAATATTGCTCGGACTTTTTCCGTGCTGCGATGGTTGTGTCATCCCTTAATACATTTTTCTTCGTCGATGAAATATCATATTTTCTTTTTTCAAATTTTATTTGTGACCAGTGCGCTCGCTCAATCACCAATGAATGCCCTTCACTATCCCGAAACAAAACGGGTCGATCATGTCGATAATCATTTCGGCACGCAAGTAAGCGATCCGTATCGCTGGCTCGAAAATGTCGATTCTGCCGATGTGCATGAATGGGTCCAGGCCGAGAATAAAGTTACCCAGAATTATTTCAGCCATATTCCCTATCGGGCAAAGCTTCGCAAGCGGATCGAGCAGCTTTTAAACTACCCACGCATTAGCGCACCGCATAAAGTTGGAGAATATTATTTCTTTTCCAAGAACGATGGCTTGCAAAATCAAGCCGTCGTTTATCGGCAACATGGTTTGCACGGCACGCCAGAAGTTTTCCTCGATCCGAATACGCTATCGACCGATGGAACTGCCGCACTCGCCGGTATGGATTATTCTAACGATGATAAGTTAGTTGCATACAGTATTAGTCATTCCGGCTCCGACTGGCAGGAAATTTTCGTCAAGGATGTCGCTACCGGCAAGCAGCTTGACGATCATATTCAGTGGGTGCGCTATAGTGCAGCTTCGTGGTTCAAGAATGGATTTTTCTACGGTCGTTACGATGAGCCAAAGGCGGGACAGTACACTGCCAAAAGCGATTTTCAGAAACTTTATTATCATCAAATAGGAACACCTCAATCTACCGATTCACTAGTTTATCAAGATCAAACACATCCGGAACGCTCCTTCACTATAAGTGCAACAGAAGATGAGAAATACTTACTACTCTATCTCTATGATGGCGGCAAGATCGGCAGCTTGATCTACTGGAAACGAGCGGACGAGCCACATTCCGAATTCAAGCCGCTTATTTCAGAATATGGACATGAAGCTGGCGTGATAGATAACGTCGGCGATAAATTCCTCATGATGACCGATGAAGATGCTCCGACGAATCGCGTCGTGCTGGTCGATCCGATTAATCCCGGTGCGGACCATTACCGGACTATCATTCCTTCAAAATCAGAGACTATTGAGGGAGTAAATTATCTCAGTGGAAAACTTATCGTAACCTATTTGAAGGACGCAAGCAATCACATCTACATTTATAACATTAACGGGATGCTCGAACATGAGATTGCTTTGCCTGGCATCGGAAGCACTGATGGATTTTCCGGGAAGCGAAAAGATTCCGTAGCGTTCTTTACCTATTCGAGTTTTGCAACACCACCTGCCATTTATCAATACGATCTACAAAATAATACTTCCACCCTTTTTCATCAGACGGAGGTCCCGTTCAATGTCGATGATTATGTGACCGAACAAGTTTTTTACAAGAGCAAGGATGGAACTCGCGTACCGATGTTCATCGTACATAAAAAAGGGATGAAGCTCGATGGAAATAATCCCACGGAACTGTATGCTTACGGCGGGTTCAATATCAATCTAACTCCGGATTTCAGCCCAACGCTTGTCGCATTTCTCGAACATGGTGGTATCTTTGCACAACCGAACATTCGCGGTGGTGGCGAATACGGCAAAGCGTGGCACGAGGCCGGAATGAAAGAAAAGAAGCAGAATGTCTTCGACGATTTCATCGCTGCTGCGGAATATCTTTGTAAAGAAAAATATACGTGCCCAGCAAAGCTTGCGATCATTGGCGGGTCGAACGGCGGGTTGCTCATTGGAGCGGTGATGTGCCAACGTCCCGATCTTTGCAAAGTGGCGCTGCCCAAAGTGGGAGTAATGGACATGTTGCGCTACCACAAATTCACCATCGGATGGGCGTGGGCATCGGAATATGGGACAAGCGACGACTCCGCGCAATTTGTCAATCTCTACAAATACTCGCCGCTGCACAATTTGAAAAGCGGTGTAGCATATCCCGCAACGCTTGTATCTACTGCCGATCATGATGACCGTGTTATGCCGGCACATTCCTTCAAATTCATTGCAACATTGCAACACGATCAAGTAGGTACGAACCCAACCTTAATTACTATTGAAACCAAAGCCGGACATGGCGCCGGCAAACCATTATCGAAAATAATGGATGAATCTGCGGATCAGTTAGCGTTTGTGCTGTATAATTTGGGTGTGAAAGTGGAATGAAAAGGGAGTACACCATCATCCCGATCGGTATTGTCCACAATGCTCGGACCGAGGTCGAAGATGACAACTGGGGAAATGTTATCTCGACGATCGAGTTGGACTCCGATCGTTTTTCAGTAGAGGCACTGAAAGAATTGCATACGTTCACGCATCTTGAGGTCGTATTCTATATGGATCGGGTTCGTGTCGAAAATATTTACACGGGATCACGCCATCCAAGAAATAGAAAGGATTGGCCGAGTGTGGGAATTTTTGCGCAACGAGTAAAATCAAGGCCGAATCTATTAGGGATTTCCAGATGCCGACTTCTTGATGTGCAAGGTTTAACGTTGACCGTGGAAGGGCTCGATGCGATAAACGATACTCCGGTAATCGACATAAAACCCTACCTTAAAGAGTTCGGCCCAAGAGGCCCTGTAATGCAACCCGAATGGGCGACGGAACTCATGAAGAATTACTTCTAACAGATGTTATCCAGCGGTGACCTGAAGATCTCGAAGATAAATGCCCTTACCAGAGAAGGTAATCTGGCAAATTATCATCGTCATCATCGGCGATGTCGATCTCCTCTTTCAGGACATAAAACAGATTTCGCTTATTCTCGATTAGGCTGGTTGTTCTTGGTGTGGAATGACAGCAACTTCCTACCATTACTGCACCTTGCTTCATCCAATCCAACGCGCAGGCAGCCATGAGCCTGTTATTCGAGGCTTTCAGGTTCCACGTTCCATCAGGTAACTTTTCAGAGCTATTGGGATAACAACCGAACCAGATTTCCGCTTTCTTTGCGGCTTTTGAAAAGATCGGGAGTGCTGCCATCATAACGCTGACAGGAGCACAGTTAAGCGCGACAAGATGCGCGCCACCATCCTTTAGTCTTGCAACAGCATAATCCAAAGGTGTACCATCGAGCATGGTTTCTCCGTCTTTAGGCACGATCGAAACCCAGACATATCTTTTGCTTTCTTCCTTCGCAGCTTGTAATGCGCAGAGAGCCTCGCGTAGCGTATTCATCGTTTCAATGAGAATAATATCGACTCGTGCTTCATCGAGCCAGCGTGCCATGATGCGATGCTCTTCCACAAGCGCGGCATCGCTGGCGGGAACAAGTTCCGGAGAGAAACAATCTTCTACCGGAGCCATTGAACCAGCGACACGAATGAGAGGATTCTTTTCTCTCCGAGCTTTCCGTGCAATGCGTACCGCTTTTTTTGTAAGCGCTTCGGCATCAAGTCCCGTATCTTTCAGAGCACGAACATTGGTGCGGAATGTATTTGCCGTCAGAATGTCCGCGCCTTCCCACAAATATTCCCGGTGAACGCGATAAATAAGATCGGGATGCGAGATCAGCCCGCGTGCCGTCCAGCTTTTGCCGCTGGTGTTGACGCCACGGCCTTCCATTTCGGTTCCAAGCGCGCCATCAAGCACTAACGGGCGCACACGAAATGCGCCATCCAGATTTCTTGTCATGCTTCTACCCTTTTCTCCTTGCGTGGGACTGATCGGTGTTTCAGCATTTTATTCGCACCGCATTCCCATAAGAAAGTCTCGAAAATACGGCCTGCAAAATTCTCAGAAAATTGCATTCGTTCAGGATGCCATTGGACAGCAAGTAAAAATGGTTTGTCTGTGGCATCCTCCCACTCAAGCGCCTCGATGGTGCCATCCCCTGTTGCACGAGCAGCAACAGAAAGTCGATCTCCAAGGCGCTCGACCGCTTGGTGATGCGCGCTATTAACTTCACCCTCGCCTTCACTTAAAATGCGGCGAAGAAAACTTCCCGGCTCGATGCGCACATTATGCCGAGCATCGAAACCATCTACTTTCCGGTGACTCGATCCGCCAAAGGTTTCGATGTCTGTGATCAGTGTACCGCCGTAATGCACATTCAAAAGCTGTGTTCCTCTGCATATTCCGAGGACGGGTGTATTATTGTCTTCCGCCTGACGGGCAATATCAAACTCAATCTGGTCACGCTCTTCGACGATTTCATTACAAAGATTCATTTCGGCTTCTTTTCCATATCGAGATGGTTGAATATCCGGACCTCCCGTGAAAAGAATACCATCAACATCCTTTGCTGAGCGATGAATGGAGAGATCAACGATCTCGAGCTCATAATCGATTGCAGTCGCCGCGTTCTGTAACGCCTTACGGTACCAATCGTATTTGGGATCGTCCTGCGGGGCGTAAGATAAACCAATGGTAAGTTTCATAGAATGTTGTCGATGGCACTATAAAAACCATCTTCACCCCGTAAGAATTCGAGCGAATGTATTAGAATCACAATTGGAATGTCCGGCGATGCTCGTTCAAAATATTTTCGCGATTTAACAGCATCTTTCATTGTGGTAACAATTAAATCGACACCATTTTTTTTCGCATCATTTAGAATTTCACTTATGAGAGATTTCGAATACTCGGCATGATCGCCAAGATCTTTTGACATTACAACTGCATCAAGTCCACGAAGCATATTAACAAAACGTTCTGGGTGTGCAATAGATGAAAGAGCCAAAACGCGCTTTCCTTGCAGCTCAGTTAAAGGGGCAGAAGTGACTCTATCAAGAGACACAAGCTTCGTTGCAGCGCTTCGCAAAACGATACCACTTGTGTCTCTTGTGTCCTTCCCGTCACTTCTGACAATCACATCTGCCGCTCTAACCGCGCTTGATGGTTCCCGCATACGACCGAAGGGGATAACTGGCGAGGAAGTACCATCATCCAGCAGAATATTCAGATCGCGTTTCAAGCGAAGGTGCTGATAACCATCATCGAGCACAATTACTTCAGCCCCAAGCTCCTTTGCCTTATTTGCCCCATGAACGCGATCTTCATCGACAATTACAATGGCATCAGGCAATAACTGTGCAAACATTTGTGCTTCATCGCCAGAATATTCGACGGAAGCAAGTGTTTGCTTTCCGTCACTTACAAGAATAAAGCCTTTAGTGTGGCGTTTGTATCCTCTGGAAATAATAGCTACATGTTTGCTATGTTTGGAACGAAGATAATTTGCAATGAGCAACACTAACGGCGATTTCCCTGTCCCACCCATTGTAAGATTCCCCACGCTGATGACCGGGATTCCGGGATGATAGGACTTCAACAAGCAATACTCATACATTCTGCGGCGCAGGCGCATCAAGTATGCATAGGGATTGAGATAATCGACAAGCGATGTCATTGCGCCGTAACAGCTTGAGTTTGATGGTTACTCCGATCCTCCAGCCAACGATGTTGTGCTTCCTTATCAACGGGAAATTCATCCACGTTAATTCGCTCGGCTCGAACGGTAACTTTCGAGAATGGCATTGGAATTTCAAACTTATCCCAGCTATTCAGCGTCTTTCGAGACGAATATTCGAGATGCAAATGAAATAGCGGAAGATCAAGCTGACGCGCAGCAATGAAAGAACCGCGTTTATATACATGTCGAGGGCCACGCGGACCATCCGGAGTTATCACTAAAGTATCTCGGTCGTGAGAAGTTAACGTGTGCATCGCATTCGTTAACGCCTCCATACCGCTCTTTTTGCTCGAACCCCGCGAGAGTTGATACCCCCAATGTTGTAGCACTGCTGCAAGATAGTTACCGTCCTTGCTTCGGCTCACCAGTGCGACTGGCCGCCGCTTTCTGACCGAGAACCACCCCGCCAACATATCGCCATGCCAGAACATGATGATCGCACGTTTGGGAATCGCTTCGCCACGCCACGATATTCGTAGCGTTCTCGCAAGCAGGGTTGCAAAAAAAGGAAGAAGGCGTAATATCATTTTGCAAGTAACGCTTCCGCAACTCGAAGGGATGGGCCGACCCCGGATACTCTTAGTGAATCCGAAACACCAATGAGGGATCGTTGGAATTCCTCACGGTTTGCGTTCACTTTTTCAAGTTCGTTAACGATCGTATTGGTTGAGACTTCATGCTGCAACAATTCAGGATACAACTTTTGACCAAGTACGATATTTGCCAGGCCGATATACGGAAGTTTAACTAATTGCTTTCCAAGGAGGAATGTCAGCGGGTGCGTCCGGTAGCAGATCACGCCCGGAAGTCCAAGCAGCGCAGCTTCCAGCGTTGTTGTGCCGCTCTTCAAAATTCCAAGTTCAGCATGGTGCATTAGTTCATGGTTTGCATGCGAGTCGCGAAAGCGGGTTATCGGCGTTTGGATATATCTATCATAATGAGTGGAGTCGATCGAAGGCGATTCTACAAGAATCGGCTGCATCTTGTACTTCGCACCGAACTGCATTGCCGCTTCGGACATGATCGGAAGCAATCTTCGAACTTCCTCTGTCCTGCTTCCGGAAAAGACAAGAAGCCATTTTCGTTCCACATCTAATGCATGTTTAGAGGCAAATGAATCGCGATCAACCCATCGTTCGCGTTCTTCATCTATTCGCTCTACAAGCGGATGTCCGACAAAATGCGCGTTCTGCATCCCCGCATCGCGGTATAGCTTCTCCTCGAATGGAAAGATAACGAGCATGTCATCGACAACACGCTTCAATTCATGAATACGGGATTTATGCCATGCCCACACTTGTGGACTAACATAATAAATGACTCGAATTCCACGTTTTTTTGCCTCGCGTGCAAGCCGGATATTAAATCCCGGATAATCGATGAGAAGAAGCGCATCAGGCCGGCATTCATCGAGCGAGCGCGTCATCTCCATCAAAACCCGCCGAAAAAAAGAAAATCGCCTGGCAACCTCAACAAAACCAACGACAGACATTTCCTTCGCGGTATGCAGACATTCCACTCCCTCTGCAACGCATTCTTCGCCACCGATTCCAAAGAATGAAACGGTTTCGTTTCGTTCTCGCGCAAGCTGTTTTGCCGCGCGAACTGCGCGCGAAGCAATCCGATCGCCGGATGGTTCACCAGCAATGATGAGAATATTCTTCACACCTTGAGGCTGCTATTCGCAGCATTTTTCAATAGAAGTGTGCTTAGATACCTTCCCGTATAAGACCGCTCTATCTTCGCGATCGTTTCTGGAGTTCCCTCTCCGATAATTTCACCGCCGGCATTTCCGGCCTCCGGCCCAAGATCGATAACCCAATCCGCCGATTTAATTACTTCAAGATTATGCTCGATCGCAATAACAGAATGCCCGCGTTCGACAAGAGCATTCAACGCAAGAAGCAGCTTTGCAATATCATCGAAATGAAGGCCGGTGGTCGGCTCATCGAAGATAAATAGTGTATGTTCCTGCGTCTGATCTGCCAGATGTGACGCAAGCTTCACTCGCTGAGCTTCGCCGCCTGAAAGCGTGGTTGCGGGCTGTCCAAGACGAATATATCCCAGCCCGACATCATCGAGCACCTGGAGCTTGGCACGAATTCGGTCATGATCGGTAAAAAATTCAATTGCTTCCCGGACGGTCATGCCGAGGACTTCGACAATGTTCTTTCCATTCAGTGTGGCATCGAGAACTTCCTGCTTATAGCGTTTGCCGCCGCAGGTGTCGCATTCGAGATACATATCGGCAAGGAATTGCATTTCGACAGCCACGAATCCCTCCCCTTCGCATGTCTCGCACCGGCCACCGGGAATGTTAAAGGAAAAATATCCCGGAGCCCAGCCGCGCTGCTTCGCATAGACCGTCCGGCTGAAAGCTTCGCGAATCAAGTCGAACGCTTTGATATACGTTGCCGGATTGGAGCGCGGTGTTCTGCCAATAGGAGTTTGATCGATAAGCTCAACATGATTCACTAAGTCCTCGCCTTTGATCTCATGATGTGCTCCGACCGGGCCAACACTTTCCCCTTTCAACTTTTTCAGTCCTGCATAGAGCACGGAATGCACTAACGTAGATTTACCTGAGCCTGAAACTCCTGTTACGGCAACCAACGATTCCAAAGGGAACCGAACATCGATGCTTTTCAAATTATTCGCATTTGCTCCGCGAATGGCTATCGCAAAATTCAGATCCACTCGCCGACGTTTTTTCGGAATTGGTATCGAAAGTTCACCCCGCAAATATTTACCCGTTATGGATCTACTATTGCTTTTAGCATCCATTTCTGAAGGCACACCCTGATACAAAATTTCACCACCCAACTCACCTGCGTGTGGGCCAAAATCCACGACTTCATCCGCAGAGCGGATCACCTCTTCATCATGCTCCACAACGACGACGGTATTACCAAGATCGCGGACGCTTTTTAAGATTCGCAGCAGTTTTTCCGTATCGCGGGGATGTAAACCGATGCTTGGCTCATCGAGCACATAGAGCGCGCCAGTCAATGAACTGCCAAGCGACGTTGCAAGATTTATTCTTTGAGATTCACCTCCGGAAAGCGTGTTAGATAACCGTTCGAGCGTCAGGTAATTTAGCCCAACATCATCCAAATACCGAGCGCGCTTTCGCAGCTCTTCAATGATGCGAGAAGCAATCGTCGTCTCGAACGAAGAAAGCTCCAGCGATTCAAAGAATTGGCGAGCATCTGCGATCGTCATTTGAACGATGTCGTGCATCGTCTTTCCAGCGACGCGGACATTCATTGCAGCCGGCCGAAGCCGGGAACCGTGGCATTTCGGACATGTCGTATAACCTCTGAATCTCGAAAGAATGACCCGATAGTGTAATTTATAGGTTTTCTTTTCTAACTCAGCAAAAAATCCGTTAATACCAATGAATTTGCTGCGACCCTCCCATACGATCTTTTTTTCTCGATCCGTCAGCGAGGCGTATGGCAACTCCGTACTTATATTCGCCTCTTTCGCGATCGATAACAGATCTCCTAAATAATCGGAAAATTTTGCACCATTCCAGCATACGACCGCGCCACCGCGCAGAGACCGACTTGGGTCGGGAATGACGAGTTCGGGATCGATTCCCATTGCGCGCCCGAATCCCTGGCATTCGGGGCAAGCGCCATAAGGATTATTGAAGGAAAAAAGCTTGGGCTCCGGCTCATCGAACGGAAGTCCATCATTCGCACACTCAAAGTGTTCGGAAAATTTCTCTTCCTCGGTCGATCCATCGGCTTTTAGATACGCAATGATCGTACGCCCATTCCCCTCGCGGAACGATGCTTCGATCGAATCGGCAATGCGCGATTGAAGCGATTCATCATTGGGTCTCCAGATCAATCGATCAATGAGAATTCGAACTTTCGTGGGATCGAGCTGCTGGGGATTCTCATCGGAAAGATCGAGAATTCTATCTTCACCCTCCAGTACTATTCGTGAAAACCCCTGCGCCCGAAGGTTGTCCCATTCATCCTGCCACACATGCTGTTCGTGTCGGTGCATGGGAAACAGGATATAGAATTTTTGACCATCCTCCGCATGCTCAGCTATGGCATCGATGATCGTGCGGGGGGTGTCCTTTCGCACTAACCGTCCACACCGGACACAATACGTATGACCAACACGCGCAAATAGAAGCCTTAGATAATCGTAGATCTCTGTGGTAGTAGCAACCGTCGATCTCGGGTTGCGAGTCATCGTTTTTTGCTCGATCGCAACGGCTGGACTAATACCCGTGATCGAATCGACCTCCGGCTTATTCATGCGCTCCAGGAACTGACGGGCATACACGGACAGGCTTTCCACATAGCGGCGCTGGCCTTCTGCATACAGCGTGTCAAAAGCAAGCGAAGACTTACCGGAGCCACTAACCCCTGTAAAAACGTGGAGTTTGTTCCTCGTCAGATCCAACGAGATGTTCTTCAGATTATGGACTCTCGCGCCACGAACGGAAATCGGGCGCTTTTGTGAAGGTAAACCAGAGCTCACTATAGGCATCGGCGATGCTTCCGAAGTCTGAACTGGAGCACCTACCATGGTAGGCGTTTTTTTAGGTTTTGGATGATTCAATGCCTTTGGCACGTAATTCTTATGAAAAATAGGCTATAAAAACTCCGAACTCGGTAAAATGCTTTTTGATGGTAAAGAGTTGTCCAAAACGGGATTAATGAGATGAATATAATGTTTCCTTATCGAGTTATTCGTGAGGAAGGCGTACCCATGCTCACTTGTACACATAAAAAGATCGAACCGTACTGATACCTCCACAGTGACGAACGAAGAACAAACTGATATTAAAGTCGGAATAACGGTGCTCGCGGGAATTGCGCTTTTGCTCTTTGGCATAGGCTGGGCAAAGGGCTGGAACACGGCCGGCCACGAGATCCGTTACCAGGCCGCCTTCCAAAATGCCGGTGGGCTTGAATTGGGGGATCCCGTCACGCTTAATGGGGTAAAACGTGGTATCGTGCGGGAAGTCGAGACCCGGCAATCCGATGTACTGGTCACCATGGGTTTCTCGGACAAACTTGACCTGCATGAGGATGCTTCTGCCTCTATCTCCATGCTCGAACTGATGACCGGGAAGAAAGTGGAGCTTCATCCGGGAACGTCTTCGAAGCCTCTTCCGCCAAACACCATTATTCCCGGAGTATTCTCCGGGACATCAGCTCGTTGGTCGAAATGGTTACATCTCTATCTGGTTCGTTGGAGTCTATTTCAAAAAAGGCTGACACGATGTTCACCTCGATCAACGGGATCATGGATAATGATTCCCTGAAACACAAGATCAACCGTACCCTTGATGCCGCAAACACGACGCTGCATGATATTAATGGCACTGCAAATCGTGCATCCACGTTTATGGATCAGAACGGACCGCTTTTAGCGCAGACTCTTACACAAGGAGATTCCGCACTCGAGATCCTTAATTCGATAGCCCGGGAGAACAGAACTGGATTACGGGTGCTGATTGATTCGGGTGCTCAGGCCGTAGCCGATGCGAGGCATTCCCTTGCTCGGCTCGATACGATGCTCGCCAGCAGTGAACGAAAGAACAGCCTTCTTTTCCGGATCATCCATGATGACGGCCTTGCAATTCGTTTAGATAGCGCGGTGGTATCGCTCACGAAATTGGCCGAGCAGATCCGGCTTCAAGGAGTCGATGCAAACATTCGTTTTTGGAATAGCTCAAAACCTATTAAATAAATTCTTACCCTACACATGAAACTGCATATTTTTAGATTTTTCGCACTTTTTCTGATCGCATCTGCTATTGCCGGATGCTCAAAAAAGGAAGAGGATATGTCCCCGGTGCAGCCCGGTGAGATGGTGACGTATAAAGACCTTGTCTATCGGTTCAGCTTTAAGGCTCCGAAAGCCTGGGCTGTGGAATCCGTGCCTGGCACGAAGACCACCTACTATTCGACACCTGCTACCGAAACGCGCTTTCAAAAGTTCACCGAAGGTGATTTCGGCGCGCGCATCGAAGTTGGTGCCATGGAACATTCTACGAAGGAAAAGGAAGCTGCGGCTTTCAAACAGAGCATGGATAATATCACCTTTACCGGCCCTGATTCCACAACCCTTGGGGGCCTTCCTGCCATCAAAATATCCTACTCGATCGCAGGCGATGAGGATGGCCTGACCGGCTACCGCATTTTCGCTGATAAAGATTCGCTTGTCACCTATTTTGATGCTGCAACTTTTGGTGCAAAACGCATGACCAAATATGCTCCTGTATTCGATCTATCAGAAAAATCTCTTCAGCCCGCCTTTGTGCTCAAAGTGACTGGCGGCAAGATAGATAGTGCCAGCATGAGTGCGATGATGGAGCAGATGAAGCCCTCTGCTACTTTTTCAACCTACCAGGGTTCGGGCTATACCATTCAGTATCCTGATAATTTTTCAGCAAACCCACGATCGGGTAATGGTGTCGAGATCAAAGGCGAACGCGCCGATGCCATGGTGCGTGTCGATGCTAATGATGTTGCGAAAGGCATCGACCTGAATAAATATGTAGATGAAAATGCCCAAAAAACCTACCATGGTGCATCCGCACAAAGCACGACTATCGGCGGCCATGCGGCGAAGATGATTAGCTATGGCTCCGCAGGAGCGACCGCGCGCGCCTATTTCGTAATGTCGGGCCAAACCGTCTATCGCATCACGGTTTCCTGGCCGAATGAACTGGAAGCAGCTTTCCGTCCTGCACTGGAAAAATCAGTGCAGAGTTTCAAAGCAAAATAAGAGTCTTTCGAATGTCATTCCCGCGAAAGCGGGAATCCATCGGTTATAGTATCTACACGTTAGAGATTCCCCGCATGAAGTTCATTCACTTTTCGCAGGAATGACATATTAAATCCAGAATGGTCGATCTCCATCAAAAAATCGAAGAACTATTCGCGCTCTCTTCTGAAGAGATCGCCCTTCAGCGCGATGTTGCCGTGAACACCGTTTTGCGTTTGAGAATGGCGCTGAACCGGGGTGAGGTTCGTGCAGCACAGCCAGATACAACACAGCCTGGCGGTTGGACTGTGAATTCATGGATAAAACAGGGAATTCTTCTCGGGTTCCGTCTCGGGAAATTGGTGGAACGTTCTGTTTCCGTGCATGGTGGAGAACATTGGAATTTTTTCGATAAGGATACCGTCCCGCTTCACACTTTTCGAGTTGAGGATAACGTGCGTATCGTACCCGGCGGCAGTTCGGTGCGGGATGGTGCTTACCTTGCTCCTTCCGTCATCATGATGCCGCCCGCGTATGTTAACATCGGTGCGTATGTAGGCGCTGGGACGCTAATCGATTCCCACGCACTTGTTGGAAGCTGCGCACAAGTTGGTGAGCGGGTTCATATCAGCGCCGCAGCGCAGATCGGAGGCGTACTTGAACCTGCGGGAGCTTTACCTGTAATCATCGAGGATGATGTGCTCCTTGGCGGCAATACAGGAGTCTATGAAGGCTGCATCATTAAACGCCGCGCCGTACTTGCGACGGGCGTTGTACTGACCGGCTCCACGCCGATCTACGATCTGGTAAATAACACTATCATTTCTCGTAAGAGCGAGAGCGAGCCGCTTATCATTCCAGAAAGTGCGGTGCTTGTTGCAGGCTCTCGTTCCATAGCACATAAATCAGATTTTGGCCAAGAGAACGGACTTTCTATCTACACGCCGCTAATCATAAAATATCGCGATGAGAAAACGGATGGAAGAACGGCGCTGGAAGCGGCGTTGAGGTAAGTCACACTCTTGATTCTTCGTGGGGTCACTCACCCCGCCCCATGTGCTCCGCCATCATCTGCTGAAATTTGGTTTGCTGTTCGGGAGTTAGGATGGCCTTGATCTGAGCATGAAGTTGTTCACGTCCGGCTTGCCAATCCATGCCTCGGCCACTATCACTCTTCATGGCCGATTCCATTTTGCTCTTCTGCTGCTCTAAGAGAGCGGTAATTTGCTGCACCTGTTGATCAGATAGCCCTAATTCCTGTTTCATGTGATCGACCATCGCTTTGGGATCGAAACCCTCGTGCATACCCATCGGGCCCATTCCGTGCATTTCGCCCTCATGCATGCCACCGTCACGCATTCCACCTTGCCCCATGCCACCCCATCCAAAGCGTGGACCGCGTTCCCAGCCTCGGTGCATCATCATGCCGTGACCGCGCATTTCGCATCGGTCTCCGCAGCAATGCCGCCCGCGATGGCAGCAATGCCCGATAAAGAATCCGATAATGATTGAAATTATGGCCGTGGCTACGATCATAGCCCACCGGCTGTTGAGAAAACCTCTTTTATGCATAGGTCCTGGTGTAGGTGTGCTGCTCCTATTTTGATTTTCTATTGGTTTGTTCTCTTCCATGTTCGTGAGTCTAAAATTATTAAAGTTAGAGGATATTGATACAGCCAAACATCCAAAAGAGTTACAACAAATGGGTTAATCGTTGTTCACGATTAGAAGTGGAGAAATTCGAAGTTTCTTTGCATAAAACGGAATTTTCTCATCATTCTTTCCGTAATGCCAGTATGGAAAATACATTCAAAGCCGAAATCGAGCATTCATTACAAGAACCAGCTTCAACTCTTGCGAAAGTTCGAGGACTGCATCTCCTTAGAATCAATGTACGGGGCTCAGCAAGTACCCCAGTTATCGAAGTACTCTTAGATGGCGAGCGATTAGTCTCCATTGACGATTGCGCCACCGTGAGCAATGAGCTAAGCACTCTGATAGATTCTGACAAGCTTATTAAGGGCAATTACCGGCTCGATGTCATGTCGCCGGGGATTGACGAGCCACTTGTGGAGGACTATCAGTTTAAGCGGAATATTGGGCGTTTGGTTGAAGCGCATTATCATGATGCCGGCGAGCACCACACGCTACATGGACATCTTCGAGCGTATGACTCGAAGGAGATAGGGATCGACCCGATCCATGTGCATTCTCGAACATCCACAAAACCTAAAACGGCAGAAACGGAGGAAGGCCGTGTCGCGCTAAAACGCGATGAGCAACTGTATGATGACCCCGTTGCATTAGTGAAGATCGAGCGAAAACATTTATCAAAAGTAGTGGTTCAGCCCGACTTTGGCTCCTGATCGGTCAGCCTTTGCTCTTAAAATGAATTCCATGCGCTTCGGCAGCCTCACGAATTCGGCGCAACATTTCTTTCTTTTCGGATTTCGTGTATTTTGACGAGTGTGATTTCAGGTGAATGAAAGCCCATGCGATACGAATATGTTTGTCCGTATCGATCGGATATTTATGATGAAGGGAATCGGCGAACACCACATTCCCATATTTTTTCAGGCCGGGATCATTATTCCCCGGCTGCTGGGCGGAACTGGTATGCACGAACAATACGAGGAAAAGAAGGACAAGCTTAAGGACGTTGGGAATCTTCATAAATCGAGAACAACTACTTAATGATAGAACTCTAACGAACCTAATTCCTCATACATTCACTAATATTCGAACATATTCTCATTCTTTTTGCGGGCTCATTAGCAAATATCTCGTATTTTTGTAGGATTAAGAACAAGGAGTAGATAGATCAAAAAATTAGCTGTTTTTGCTTCGGGCGCTGGCTCGAACCTTGCACACATTCATCGTGCTATTACTGAAGGGAGGCTCGCCGGAGCTGAGTTAGCGCTTGTGCTTTCCAATAATTCAGCATCCGGCGCGTTGGAATATGCACGCTCGCATCAAATCCGTGCGTCTCATGTTTCGTTTGCAAGTTGCAGAAACGATCCGACGTTTTTTGAAGAGGAATTGATCCGCGAGATCACTTCGAGCAAGATCGACATCATCGCGCTTGCGGGATATATGAAAAAACTCCCCGACGGTTTCGTTAAATTGTTCGAGCATCGTATCCTGAATGTTCACCCTTCTTTACTTCCATCTTTTGGCGGGAGCGGCTTGTATGGTCTGCGCGTTCATGAGGCTGTGCTTGCCCGTGGATGTAAGGTGAGCGGTGCCAGTGTTCATTTTGTTACTCAAGAGTATGATGCGGGGCCGATCGTAATGCAACAATGCTGTCCGGTGAAAGAAGATGACACACCAGAAACGCTTCAGCGCAGGGTGCGCGATCTGGAATTTGAAATCTTTCCAAAAGCTATTGAACTGCTTGCGCAAGACAAAATAATTGTAGAAAATAATAGAGCACATATCCTTCCATAATGTCAGATCAAAAAAAGGTTACTACTCCTCCCCATGACGAGGTTACAATCCACCGAGCGGTCATCAGCGTTCATGATAAACGGGGACTCGATGCATTAGCTCGCGAGCTTTCTGCTCGTGGCGTGCAACTTTACTCGACAGGCGGAACTGAGCACTACCTTAAAAACCTTGGCCTACCTGTAACCAGTGTCAGTGAATTGACTAACTCCCCAGAAATATTTGAAGGACGGGTCAAGACATTGCATCCGATGGTTCACGGCGGTCTTCTCTACAAACGAGAAACTCCATCCCATCTTGAAGAAGCGAAAGCAAATGGGATTTTGCCGCTGGATCTGCTGATCGGAAATCTCTATCCATTTGAAGCGACCGTCGCGAAGCCGGGAGCCACTGAGGAAGAGATCATCGAGCAAATAGATATTGGCGGCCCTGCGATGCTCCGAAGCGCTGCCAAGAATTTCCGATCCGTTGCCGTGCTCACCTCGCCGGATCAATATGAAGGGTTTTTAGAAATGCTTGCAAGTTTGAACGGGGCCACCGACATTACCTATCGGAAAGAGCTTGCTTGCGCAGCCTTCGAGCACGTTGCCAGATACGACCGTATCATTGCCGATTATTTCGAGGACGGGTTATCGCTCAGTCACGGGAATGTTCCGAACCGGTTAGAACTTTCGCTCCCACTTGTCTCATCACTTCGGTATGGAGAAAATCCGCATCAACACGCCGGGCTGTTTGGAACGGAGTTCTCGAAGATCTGCACACAACTCTGGGGAAAAGAACTTTCTTATAATAACATACTCGATATTTCCTCATCGCTTGGGCTGATCGCGGAGTTCCTTCCGGCGGAACCAACCAAACCCGTAGCCGCCATTATAAAGCATACAAATCCCTGTGGCGTTGCGGAAGGCGCAACCCCGCTCGATGCATTTGAGCGGGCCTTCACCACCGATCCAGAAAGTCCCTTTGGTGGTATCATTGTTTTGAATTCCATTATCGATGCTCCTCTTGCGGAACGGCTGAATCAGTTCTTCAGCGAAGTAATCTTAGCCCCTTCATTCGATGAAGATGCCCTCACGATCTTACGAAAAAAGAAGGATCGCCGGCTCCTTACCTACATTCCAGAAAACCTGGCGGCTTCCATTTCCAATATGGTCGATATTCGTTCTGTTGTTGGAGGCATTTTATTTCAAACTCAGGATGACGCACTCGTGACCAATTCCGAGCTAATTTCTGTTACCTCGCATCCGGTAACCACCGAGATAACCCGCGGACTGCTGTTTGCCATGAGAATTGTCAAACATCTCAAATCAAATGCAATAGCGTTCTGCGCTCTTGAAAATGGTTTTGCAAGATCGGTAGCCTTAGGAGCCGGGCAAACCTCGCGCGTGGAATCCACTCGCATTGCGATCGAACACGCAAAACGTCATGGCCTGTCGCTAGAAGGCTCCTTCGTGGCCAGCGATGCGTTCTATCCTTTCGCGGACAGTATGATCGAAGCAGCAAACGTCGGCGTAAAAGCGGTGATCCAGCCCGGTGGATCGGTACGGGATGCGGAAGTGATCCAGGCAGCAGAAGACCATGGAATTGCGCTCGTAATGACCGGCATCAGGCATTTTAGACACTAAGATAGTGCGGACAGACGTTGCATCGACTATCGATAGATAGAGCCTAATACGCTTAGAAGAAATTTAGAACCTACCATTTTCCATGTTCAGTCCATTTAGCGCAGACATTGCAGTCGATCTCGGAACAGCGAACACGCTGATCTATATGAAGGGGAAGGGGATCGTCCTCAACGAGCCCTCTATCGTTGCCTTCGATTCTACCACAAAGAAAATTGTCGCCATTGGCCGGGAAGCTCAGGCCATGGTTGGCCGTACTCATCGGGATATCCAAACCATCCGGCCGATGAAAGACGGCGTTATCGCGGATTTTGAAATTGCGGAAGGAATGCTTCGCGCACTGATCAAGAAAGTGCATCCGTCCTGGCTTCCCTCGCGCCGCATTGTTATCAGCGTTCCATCTGGTATCACCGAGGTTGAGAAACGGGCTGTGCGGGACTCTGCGGAACACGCAGGAGCAAAGGAAGTCCATCTCATTGCAGAACCCATGGCGGCTGCCATAGGTATTGGCGTCGATGTGGAAGCACCGGTCGGGAACATTATTATTGATATTGGTGGCGGCACAACCGAGATCGCTGTCATTGCGCTTTCCGGAATTGTCAATCAAGAATCGATCCGTGTGGCCGGTGATGAATTGACGATGGCGGTCATGCAGTTCTTCAAACGAAATTTCAATATTCTCATTGGCGAACGGACTGCGGAGCTCATCAAATGCCAGGTCGGAAGCGCGATGCCTTTAGAAGAGGAATTAATGGTCGAAGTCAAAGGCCGCGATCTGGTCGCCGGAATTCCCAAGACCATTGAAGTAAGTTCCATAGAGGTACGAGAAGCCCTTGCCGACCAAGTAAATGCCATTGTGGAAGCTGTAAAAGTCAGCCTCGAACGAACGCCTCCGGAACTCTCCGCCGATATTCTGGATCGCGGCATGATGCTTTCGGGCGGTGGCGCATTGTTGAAAGGTCTCGACGATCGGCTCAAGCTCGAGACCAATCTGCCCGTTCATGTTGCGGACGATCCGCTCACGGCCGTTGTACGCGGAACTGGGAAGGTTCTCGAGAACCTTTCACAGTATATGAAAGTGCTGATCAAGAGCCGGAGATATTAATTAAGAGTTAAGAATGAAGAATTAAGAGTACTAAATATCACGCCGTGAAAGAGAGCATCGTTAGCACAAAAAGCTATAATTTTGCGAGCCGGATCATTAAGTTATCCGACTACCTCGTAGAACGTAAGGCTTTTGTCTTAACTGACCAGATACTACGGTCAGGAACGGGTATAGGTTCTAATGTCATAGAAGGATCCGTCGCTGTATCACGTAAAGAGTTTATTTCAAGAAACGCCATCGCTCACAAGGAAGCACGGGAAACTAAGTATTGGCTTCTTTTACTTCGGGAAAATAACAAGATCGAGCTGAAACTGGCAGACTCACTTTTAGCAGACTGCGAAGAGCTTTGCAAGATATTAAGCTCCATTATCAAAACCACTCGCGAGAATAATGAGACTGACTAAAATTGTTCTGGTTTTATTCATAACTCCTAACTCAAAACTCATAATTCATTCGTGAGGCGCTTCTTAGACTTAATTATCGCCTTTAAGGAGTATGTTGCGTTGACGCTCTTCGTCGCGGCGTCGCTCACCATGATTGCGGTATCACATTCCACGGACGTGATGCCGCTGCGCAGCTTTGTTACCGGACTTGTCGGGGCGATCCAATCGACGTATGCCTGGATACCCAACCCGATCGCCATCTCACAAGAGAATAAAGACCTACAAGCAAAATCGATAGATCTTTCGGCAGAAGTTGGGCGCCTGAGACGCGCTGAAGCCGAGAATCGAGAGCTTCGTAGGCTACTCGGTATCGCCCCGCATCCCTCATGGAAACTCCGAGCCGCCGAGGTGGTCGGAAAAACAACGACCTTTCAGCGTAATATGCTTACGATCGATCTTGGCGCAAAAGATAGTATCATTCCAGGAATGGCGGTTGTCACGGATGCCGGGTTGGTAGGACGCATTTATGCCACGAGCGATCATTTCTCATTAGTGCAGATGCTATTGAACACCGATCTCCGCATCGCTGCAAAAGACGCGCGGACTCGCGTTGAGGGTATCATCACCTGGGAAATAAGCAGTTCCGGAGGGAATTCGCTCATTATGCGAAACATCCCTAAAGCACTCGATGT
>CAWBEI010000005.1:0-356312 GCA_963787835.1 Ignavibacteriota bacterium | reverse complement strand
GAGCGGCCTTTATGTGTGGCAGCAGTCCTTCAAGGAGTTGCGCCAATCGAAGAAGCGGCTTGCCACGATCGCAAGTAATTTCGGCGAGAGCTACGCGCTCTACGACCGGGTTCCCGATACCAACTTCCACACCATTGTAACCGAGATCGCGCAATCGATGCGGAACGAGATCGAATCCTACGAGGAGATGCTCGAATGCTTGCTTGCCAAGGATTTCACTCGCATGGAAGAACTCGCCAAAGTTCGCGCCGATGAAGAGGTGAATGGATGAAAGCGAAGGCGGAAGTTAGTTACACGGCATTTGAGGATGCACCAGCGTGCTTTGAGGTTGCATGCGACGGCCTTCATGTCCTCGTTCTCGCGGGAACCGAACGGAATCGGAAGCTTGCCTTCGCGATCAAAAAGGCGTTGCAGGACTTTGTCGAAGCAGAGAAAGGGAAGGTCATGGGATGATCGAACTCGACACCAAACCCGAAGGGCTGACGGCGCTTACCATCTCGAAGATGGAACACGCGCTCATCGAAGTGCAGGAGGGCATTCAGCATTTCATGGATCGATCCGCGCTTGGCGACAAATCCATTAATTGGATCGCGCTCGATCGGCTGAAGGCGCATCACAAGCAAACGCGCGAGGAATTCGAAGCCTTCAAAAAATCGCACCAGATCACCTGATAGCTTCGCACATCTATGGACAAAAAGGATAGACAATTTTTCACGGAACTGTTTCGAATGTTCGCAAGAAAGCTCGATACATCGTTCCAATCCATTCACAATAAACTCGACCATATCATGACAAATCAATCCGATTTCGACGCCTCGCTAGCCAAGCTCAAGCCAGCGATCGGCCAGGTGAAGAGCGATTTCGAGGCCTACAAAGCTGCGGCTAACGCAGCTGGTGTAGATCTCTCCACAGAAGAAACGGCGCTGGAAGACAGCCTCAGTGAACTCAGCGATCTCCACACCGGAAGTGTCGGGAGGAACTGCGACATCTACGGATGCAACATCCACGGATGCAACCGAGCCCGATCCTTCGAGCGATCAAAACGCCGGTGCGGCTCAACCCGCATCATCCGGTAGTTAATTCATCAACGGGAACCGTCAGCAATGGCGGTTCCCATTTTTTTACTGTAAACTCGACCCTAAACAACATGCCACGCTTAACATCATCGCAGATCAAATGTATGATCCCCACGCAGTCCGCATTGGAGCAGCGCGAGATCGTACTCCTCAAAGGCGGTTCCAATGGCAAAACTCGCATTTCCTTCGAGATGCAGGAAGCCCTTGGCTATCAGGATTCGATGGGCCGGTATCGCACGAAAGCGCATCCCGAGAACCCCACTGTCGAATTCGTGAACATTATCATTCCCGGCTATTATGCCGTGCATGAGACGTATTTCCAGCGCGCGATCTTGCGCGAGATCACCGGCGATGCGCCACGCGGATCGCTCGATGTGCAGGCACGATTCAGTGCGCTTCTGAAAGATTATGCGAACCCCACGCTCGATCGCGGTCCGCGCGTGATCTGCGTTGTGATCGACAATGCCGAAACGATGCCCGCCAAAGCATTCGGCATCGTGAAATCGCTGAACGAGAAGCGGGATACCGTGATCGTGCGCGAAACGAAGGAGCGCCGGTGGATCGGCTGTGCATTCCTCATCAGCGGCCATTACCACAAGCTCAAAGCGCCACTGAGTTTCTATCGCCATGCGACGGAGATCATGGTCGGCAAGATCGAACGTTCCGAGATCCGCGAAGTGATCGCGCACCGGTTCCCATCCGAAGCCATGCACTTCGATGAAGCAAGCCTGGAACGCCTCGCGCAGCTTGCCACAACCAACGATCTATTTGCGGCTGTGCGTAATTCCGTCCGGCTTCGCCGCGAGAACCGCACCAAGATCATCGACACGCGCATCGTCGAGAATGCGCTCAAACAATTCACGCAGCCCTTCGAGCTTGCTCCATCACTTCAAACGTACTAATTCGCACCATTGGTGCTATAACCATGCCCTCACAATCAGCATCCCATCCTTTCAGACGGCCAGTGAGCGAACGAGCGATCACCGGCGAAACCTTGCGTCCACCCGATGGCTTGACGCCCGTTCTCACGAAGAAAGATTACATCGCGCCGACCAATGAGCCGATGCGAGTACTTTCCATCAATTATTGCGTGGGCGATGATGACGACATGACTACGCTCATCATGGAACTTCGACCTTCATCAATGATGAAGATCTATGAGTTATTCAGGATCGTCAACGTCATTCATCTCAACATCACAGAGATGACGCGCGAAGAATTTGCACAATTGGAACCTGCCACCTGATCGCTCCGCACATCTCACTATGAGACACACCATCGATCCACTTTTGCTGACTTCGATCCGCGCGGATTATCTTGCGTGTGAGACTTCGCGTGAACGCCGCGCACTGATCGAAGCGTCGGCGCAAAATCTTGGCGTGAGCGTGGCAACGCTCTACCGCAAACTGGAACTATCGCAAGTGAAGCCGCGCAAGCAGCGCGCCATATCGTCGGCAACGGAGATCAAGCGTGAAGCGCTCGATGCGTATGGCCGCACGGTGTTCGAATTCGCGCAGCAGAACTCGTTCGATCACGCCACCTGCACGTACCGCATCGCATTCGAATTCCTTCAAGCGGAGGAACGAATACCGAAGTGGGTAACGGAGCAGATGATCTACAAAGCGATCGCGCGGCAGGATCTGGAGAACGAATGGTCGCCGGTGGCGCGGCGATTCGAGCGTGAGCACGCGATGTCGATGTATCAATGCGATTTTAGCGTGAGCCGCCATTTGAAGCATGTCGGCAACGGAAGGCTGATGGTTCGCAATCCATCGGCAACGAAGATGACGCTCGACCGGCGCCGTTTGTGGGTTGGCGTTGCGATCGACGATGCCAGCCGCGTCATGCACATGGAGTACTTCCTTGCAAAAGGCGAGTCGGCCATCGAAGCGCAGAACTTTTTGCTTCGTGCATTCGCGCGAAAGCCGTTCGTCGCACATCATCCGAATGATTTCCTTTTGCAGGGCATCCCACAATCGATCTACGTCGATCGCGGGTCCGGCTGGGTCGATGGCTCGACGCAGGTTGGCCTTGCGCGCATGGGCGTGAAGATGATTATCGGCGCGAACGAAAAAGATGCAATGGGCCGCACGCTTCCACGCTCGAATAAAAAAGCGCGCGGCAAAGTGGAGAAATCGGTGCAGACATTGAAGCGCCGCTTCGAAATGATGTACTCGCTGAAGCATCCACACGGCACCGAAACCGACCTCGCCACGCTCAACTTCGAGCTTCACGCATGGCTCGAAGAGTGGAACCAGATGGCGCATCCCACGCGCAAAGCTGAAGATGGATCGAGCCTGGGCAAATGGAATCTTTTCTATCCTGCGCTCCAAAGCGCTATGTTCCCGGATGAGAATGCGCTCGGGCTATTTTCGCGCACGAAGAAATGCAAGGTGCGTCAGCGATTGGTGAACGTGGCTCCGAACATCTTTTGCATCGCGCCATTGTGGGCCAGCGATGGAGATGAGATCGAGATCTTCTCCGTGCATGGATTTTATTTCACGCTCCATGACGGCCAGCGTCACGAACTCATTCTACAATCGAGCATGACGGCGCAACCGATCGGCGAGACGATGCGAATGCAGATCGAGCGGGACGACGATCTACTGAGCGGTAGCCAGGTCAACGCGCGATTCTCGGATGAACTTATGAAGCTATCCAATGGCCGGTTTGGCATTGCGAGCATTCCCACCGATGTGTGGGAGCAGATCGAAAGCTTTTTCGACACGCCTCAAACTATAGGATCGATCAAAGCAAAGGCCACAGCGATCGATGAGATGCTTGCAGTGCCGGTAATGATGGTGGATGAACTCGGTAACTTAATTCAGGAGTAATAATGGCTTCACAATGGGATTTTTCGAACGAGGACCGCGCGAAGCTACAAGAGATCTTCGGCATCGTGGTCGATCGGCGCAACTTCTGCTCGCAATTCGATCAGAACGCGATCATGGCGATGTACAAAAAGCATGGGGCGGTCAAAACGCATTTCGTGATTCATCACAGCATGGGCAATGACTGGCTGAAGGCTCCGCGATGGGATGAATTGATGGACCTTGTTGAGAAGCATGGAATGGACAAGGTGCTCTCTGCAATCAAATCTCTTAATAAGCTTGAAAATCATTCCATCGACATGGTAGAAAATATCTGCTTACATCCCGAGCTTGCCAAGCGCAAAAATCCGAACGCGCAACCCGAGCCAATGCGCCGCAAGGCAGATCCCATCGAGCGGCCTTATCCAACGAAGGATCACATTTACGACTCACGCGCAGCCGGCGAATGGCTTCGCGCGAAGGGCCTCAATTTCGAGTGCTGGCCGGAGTACTTCGATCGCGCCGGCAAGCATCCTCTTTACAGTTTTGATTTAGTCACTTTAAAACCAGAATACCGATGAAAAAACTTAAAAACATTGCTGAGGTCGAAGCTGCTCTAAACGAGCTTCAGACGGTCGAAGCAGAGATAGAAGAGAAGACCGCAGATGCGAATAAGGACATCGCCAAATTGCGATCAACCGTCACACCTCTTATTAGTGAAAAGGAAGAACTCGCAAAGCGTCTCCGATCGCAAATCGAAGCATGGGCCGAAGATAATCGCGAGGATGAGGAATTATTCCCGAAAGGCCGAAAGACGCTTGAGCTTCGCGGAGGCACTATCTCATTCCGCGAGAATCCTTACAAGATAGAACTGCTCGAAGGATGGGAAGATGAGGAAGTACTTGATGAGCTTGGCGAAGCAGATGCTTCGATTAAAAAGGCCGGAATCAAAAAGGGAAAACCAACCATCAATAAAACCGCCCTGAAAAACCTCTATACGGAAGGCAAGATCGATGATGAAGCTCTCGCGGAACTCGGCCTTAAGGCGTCAAAAGAAGAAGAGACCGCGTCAGTCACAACCAAAACGCTCGAAGCCTACGAAGCATAATGTCTGAAGAGCCGATCCATCCCGACATGCTAAAAAAGCTTCTACCGGTTAGTTCAAAGCTATCGGTTGAAGACAAGCCTGTTGGGATCGGATCGAGACTTCGTGAGCGATTCAAAGAAGAGTTCAGCGAGGGAGCCATCGTGATCCCCAAAGAAGCATTCGACCGAAATCAAAAGCTCATCGAGCAATTGAAAAAGGAAGGAGCAATATGAGCAAGAGTGAACGTCCGAATCCGCATTACACCGAAGCCACGCGGCTCGATGCGTTGGCGCATACCCCGTTAGGGGCAGGCGACTTTGGGCAGTCGCCCGGGTATCTCCAACCATCGCCGCCGCGAATGCTACGCCTGAGCCAGTCTCAGCTGGAAGCATGGAACCAGGTGCGAGGAAAGATTCAGGACGTTCACCTGCTCATTTTATCGGTGCTCACGCGATGCGGTGAGGGCTGCATTCGTTCCGTGCATGATGAGACCGGCATCGAAACGAGCACTATCTCCGCGCGCATGTTCGATCTGAAAAAGCTCGGACTCATCGAGCCGGTCCTTGAACCGGACGGCAAAACGCAGAAACGGTTGCAATACCTGGTGCGCGGCAGGAACAGCAGCGGCGATGCCTGGAAGGCGCGCGACGACTGGAAAGAATTTCTAAAACAAGTGCAGGGCTATCCTGGGATTTTATTATGAGCACCCTTCGAAATAGCAGTAAGCAGGAATGGACGGGCGGAGCTACAATTGAGCAGATCAATGCTGGTTCGCTTCAGCGCATCGCCGACGCGACTGAGAAGATGGCGCTGAATTACGACACGCTCATCCGCGAGCGCGATCAATATAAGAAGCGGTATCAGGAACGCAATGAGACCATCAAGCACCTGCGCGGCACGATCGCTGCGCTGAAGGCGTGGAATACGAGGAGGAAGAAACAATGATGACGTGGTATATCTCGATGGTGAACACCAATCGCTTCAATGTGCTCGATCACGATGGCCGGCACATTGGCGTTCTTAAAAGAGACAATCGAACATGGGTGTTCGAAGTGAGTGGTGGGGGTACCAGGAAGCTTTTTTCGAATATGAATAAATCGCTTTTGGCGATCAACTCCAACGTGAAATGGATGGAGCAACTAACGCATTTCGGGGAGGTGAAATGAATAAAAGCCCATATTGGCTCAAGCGTCCATCTGAAAAACTTTATCACCTCATCGTTGCTGAAGCAGAGGACGGAAGATCGAGAAGATCTCTATGTGGGAAAATTTTTTCAATGTTCGGAATGAGGAGCGCCAGAAGCCCTCATCTTTCTAATCGTTGTTATTTTTGCGCAGGCAAAGCATGAAAATTGCCAAACGACCAATCAATCCTCATCTCAAACATTATACAGTTCGCATCGAAGTGACATGCTGGATTGATGAAGGGGAGAGCGAGGCATTCGATCGAAATGTCGCTGCCACATCCAGCGCGCAGGCGATTCGTAAAGCGGGAATGTCGATCGTTCAAAACGAACTCAGAGAAATGCCGAAGATAGATCCAATGGCGAAAATGCCGGATCGACTCAAGGGATCAAAACAAATCCCCCGTCCATTGCTGGGCGGGGGATTCTTACCCTAAACCATAACGCGCTACGATCGTAGTAACAATGGAGAAGAAGATAAGCTCCCCACTATCATCCGATGATCTTCGCGCGATCGTGCGAGAGAAAAAGATTTCGCTTGGGAAACTATCTTCCGAGATAAATTATTCTGTGACCACCTTAAGCTTGTGGCTCCGTGGCATCTACCCTAACGATGCTACGCTTCTTGAATGTGCAATTTTGCGATGGGCGTCTGCCCAAAACCTATCGCCTCGCGATCGACGAAAGTTCGCCTACATCACTGATCTTCTCGATAATGCCGAAAACAAACACGCACTCCTCTGCACCATCCTACGATCCACCACGAGCCGAACGAATAAAGCAACCTGACCGACATCCCGAATGCCCACATTGCCACTCGCGGATGGGATCGTACGTCAGGCTCACGCAGCCCTGGCGATCGGTGTGGCAACGTGTGCGCGTGTGCCTGTGCTGCCGAAAGGAATTCGAGAGTGAAGAACATTATTTTGTGCGACAACATGAAATGGAAGGACTCCATGGACCTGGGTAAAACATTCGCGATCGCCATGATGTGCCTGCAAGTATGCGCGTGCCTTTGCTACGCGATTCAGAAAGATTATCACCGCGTAGCGTATTGGTTCGGCGCGATCATCGTCACGGGTGCAGTAACATTTTGAAATGGACGTTCTTCTTGATATACTTGGATTTTTCGGTGCCTGGGATGTAATCCTTTATATCGCTAATTATATGGAGCGCCAAGATCCAATTTTATCCAATGATCTCAAGGATGCCGTGAAAAGATCAAAAGCCTCTTCACAGAATGCAGGTCACATCGATCCGCTCATTCTTGCGCCGAATATTATCGATCCTGAAGGCGACTATATTACACCAGAAGCGCTTGAAATTGCAGTCCATGATTTCCTAAAAAAACACAAAAACAACCCTTCAAAAAAACATTTTGACAGTGAAAACAACTCGCTACATCATCCTTTACAATCATGAATGGGCAAATGGTGGAGACACGATCGAAGATGCGATCCAACGTGCCCGCGAGAATTACAATAATTATGGCAATACTTACGCTATAATTGTTGACACCAAACCGGTTTACACAGTGAGCGATAAGCGTACCGAGACTATCCTTCCATGACAACACTTCAATGGCTTGAACTAAATTACTGGGCAGATGAAGTGCTCGGTGCGATGATCGACAAGATGCTTTTCAACAAAGCTGTTGCGAAGGATCCTCACGCGCCGATCCATCAGGAGCTTATGCTTCGCGCAGCGCTCTACGATGTGTGGGATGCTCAGGTGAAGAGCGCGGTCCAGGCGATGCACCATTATTCGATCTTGGGTTCGCTCATGGGCGGTCCGTCGCTCGCGGAAGTGCCGAAGATCATGCAGGTGCTATCGCACTCACTCTCGGGACCGGCGATCGCGCAGCGCGTGCAGCACGTCGCGCAGTTGACGATCTCGCAGGGCTTCCAAAAAGGGAAGGACACCGTGAACCATGATTTCGCCCAGGCGAAAAAGCGCCTGGTGAAAATGAACGATATTATGTTCGGCGCGGTCTTCGGACTGACGGAGCAGCATGCACTCGAAGCGCTCACGCAGCAGCTGATGATCGCAGCTGGAAGTTTTTGGGACGATCAATTGCAGGAGTCGATCAAAAATGAAGTCGAAGGATTTTTCTCGGGTACGATCACGCGCGACGATCTATCGGCAAAGCTGATGTCGATGGTGAACGATCGTCTTCTTGCCAGCGATGCCGGTACGCTATCGAAAAGTTACTTTGACAATTTGTCAGTACACATCATCAATTCATCGCGCAATATTGGCTCGACCTATCAATTGAAATCGCTTGGCGTGACGCACTACACGCTCTATAATCCGCGCGATAAGCGAACGAGTCCGATATGCCAGGCTGTTACGAATGGGCAGGTGTTCGAGATGGCGCACGCTGAAGATACGGTCACTGCGAAGCTGCAAGCACGCACGACAGAAGATCTGAAGCAATCGGTGCCATTCCTGACGCCAGAGACGGCCAGCAGCGCGAAGGGACCCGTCCCGCCGCTCCACTGGCCGAAATGCAGAACACGAATGCACGGGGTATTTTGAGATGGATGAGAAGGAGCTTCACCATGAGGCATTAGATGCAGCGGCGAGAGCAACCAATATTACATTCATGCTTCGCTGTGATCCTCCGCTTGTAATCGATATGGATGCGCCATCCCTCGCAAGATATAAAGAGCTTTTGGGATCTCTTCAGGAGCTTGAGGTCCTACTCCATCTTTACACATAGACACCCTCACCAACGTCAAAAATGGATCGCGAAAATTTTGTGTTGATAACTCGGTGGATTGGCGCGAATTTTTGAAGGAAGATTGAGGTAAGATTGCGTAACATTAGGTTAGATTTTATTGCAGAAATGAATGGAGTTATAGCGGAAATGAACACCCCACTAGAAATCCGAAATTTTCTTACCCCGCATCCCATTCATCTCAATAATCCCATAAATCTCGGTTCAGACGGTATGCACTAATTTTTACCTATCCCACATGGGCACTTTTAACTTCGACTTCAGCTTTTCTAAAAGGGAAAAAAGTTGTATACTGGCGCTATTTTTCATTGAAACGTTTTCACATACCATGCTTCAAAAACGAGTTATATCATTCATTCTTTTCGCCTCCGTCGCGTTAGGTGCCACTACTCTTCACGCACAGTGGGTTCTGACCAATGGACCTGGGGCTCTCTGCCTCACGGTGAGCGGCACGAATCTTTTTGCCGGGAATGAAAACGGTGTTTTTCTTTCGAAGGACAATGGTACAACCTGGTCGGCGGAGAATGACGGCTTCAGTGACAACAATCTCTATGTCGGCTCCCTTGCGGCGAGCGGCACCAATCTCCTTGCCGTCAATGGAGACACCGTTTATCTTTCGACGAACAACGGCAGAACCTGGACGGCGGAGAACGCAGGAGTGAGTACTCAAATCACTTCCTTAGCCGTGAGCGGATCGAATCTCCTGGTAGGGTCTGAATATAGGGAAGAAGTTGACATTTGCGGAGACACTGCCGAATACGGAGGCGTTTTTTTTTCGACAGATAAGGGCACCAACTGGACAGCAGCTAACGCCGGATTACCAGCGTATAATGCTCCACTTGCCTTTGCGGTGAGCGGCACGAATCTCTTTGCCGGAACGGACGGCTCAGGCGTTTATCTTTCGACTAATAACGGCCAAAGCTGGAAGTCGGCGAATACCGGCATGACGACCGCTCACGTTTATGCCCTCGCGGTGAGCGGCACAAATATCTTCGCGGGAACTGGCAGCGGCATTTTTCTCTCGACTGACGGCGGGTCGAGCTGGGACTCGGTTAGTATAGGCTTGCCATCTTCTACTATTGTAGTGTCCCTTGTTGTAAGTGGCACGAATCTTTTTGCTGCAACCAATAGCGGCGTATTTCTTTCGACCAACAGCGGTGCAAGTTGGACGGAGGAGAACACCGGGTTGCCGGCGAACTCTTATGGCTTGTCCCTTGCGGTGATCGGGGCAAATCTCTTTGTCACGACTGGCCCCGGAGTTTATCGCCGCCCACTTTCAGAATTTGAGAATACCGCTGCTGTATCGGCACAATCGTCACCAACTCCTTCTGGAATTCAAATCTATCCCAACCCCTTCTCTCAATCCACCCAGATCACCTTCAGCTCCCAAGCTGCCGGATATGCAGAGGTATCCATCGTGAACATGCTTGGCGTGGAGGTTGCGCGACTGTTTTCGGGTGAACTGACGGCGGGAGAGCACAGCTTTACCTGGGATGCAGGCGAGAATGCCTGCGCTACACGAGGTGTGTATGAATGCCTCGTTCGAATGAATGGGCAGGTGGAGACGCTGCCGGTGGAGTTGATGCGATAGTCAGAACGTGGATCAGGCGGATTTATTTAAATTGCAAATACTTCCTCGACCTTCATACTAAAACCAGGAAACATTGCGCTTTCAAGCATGGCCGGTGCTCGGAGCAAGGCAACAGTTTGGTAGAATGCCCCTTCTTTTACCATGATCTCTATCGTTCGGTCTTCAGGATCGACGATCCAGTATTCGCGAACTCCGCGCTCGCAATAAATTCTCTTTTTTCGAGAGTAATCATACGAACCCGTTGAAGGTGAAAGAACTTCGATAACCATATCGGGCACGAACCGGATTCGGTCGTTCGGATCGAGCAGATGCACATTCTCCTTTCGAATAAAGATCAGGTCCGGCTGATAAACATCCTCTTCCGTCAGATAGACATCCATCGGCGATAGCACGATTTCACCGAGCTGTTCCCGCTGGATGAAATCATCCAGACGCAAAGCCAGTCTCCGGATAATGCGTTGATGAGAAAGAATGGGACTGGGACTCATAATTAATTCTCCTGCAATAAGCTGGTACGGCGCGCCCTCCGGCAGCCGCTCGTAGTCACGAATGGTGGAATGCTTTTCAGTGGTTACTAACATAGTGTTGCCTTGTATGCTATAATCCAAAGAGGCAAAGTTTTGTTCTTCGGCAAAATGACTAGCTTACAACGGTATATTCCCATGCTTCTTCCATGGTTTCGTGTCTTGCTTCGTTGAAAGCATTTTCATTGCGCGAATGAGGCGGATACGGGTTTCGGAGGGCTCGATCACATCATCCACATATCCTCGCTCGGCAGCGATGAAGGGGCTGGCAAATCGTTCTCGGTAATCGTTAGTCAACTCTTCTTCTTTCGCAACAGGGTCGCTCGCCTCGCTAATTTCTTTCTTGAAAATAATTTCGACCGCTCCCTTCGGTCCCATCACGGCGATCTCTGCGCTGGGCCAGGCATAGTTAATGTCGCCGCGAATATGCTTGGAGTTCATGACATCATAAGCTCCGCCATACGCCTTACGGGTTATGACGGTAACTTTAGGAACTGTCGCTTCGGCAAACGCATAGAGCAGCTTTGCGCCATGCCGAATAATTCCCCGCCATTCCTGATCGGTGCCCGGTAAAAATCCCGGAACATCCTCGAACACCACCAGCGGAATATTAAAGGCATCGCAAAAGCGCACGAAGCGTCCGCCTTTTGTAGCGGAATCAATATCGAGCACACCCGCCATCGAAAGCGGCTGATTTGCAATAATGCCAATGGATTCTCCATCTAATCTTGCGAAACCGACGAGAATATTCGTGGCGAAATTCTCGTGTACTTCAAAAAAACTTTCCCGATCGACAATCTCGCGGATAACCTCGCGCATATCGTACGGCTTATTGGGGCTGTCCGGAATGATAGTGTCGAGCGCCGAACACAGGCGAGCGGGATCGTCCTGTGTTTCGTTCCGAGGCGCTTTCTCTTTATTATTCTGCGGTAGATAGGTCAAGAGCGTTCGGATGCCGTTCAGGCATTCAAGCTCGTTCGGCAATGCGAAATGCGCAACCCCCGATTTCGAGGCATGAGTATCGGCGCCACCTAATTCTTCGCTTGTTACATCTTCATGGGTAACTGTTTTTGTAACGTTCGGTCCGGTGACGAACATGTAGCTCGTCCCTTGCGCCATGAATACAAAATCGGTGATCGCGGGTGAATACACCGCACCACCCGCACACGGCCCAAGCACCGCTGATATCTGTGGGACAACCCCAGAAGCAAGTGTATTCAATAGAAAAATATCGGCATACCCTCCGAGCGATACCACCCCCTCCTGAATGCGGGCACCGCCGGAATCATTTAGCCCAATAACAGGCGCGCCATTGCGGATCGCCATTTCCATCACCTTCACGATCTTTTCCGCATGGGCTTCCGAAAGCGAGCCACCGAAAACGGTGAAATCCTGACTGAATACATATACGAAACGGCCATGGATTCTGCCGCACCCTGTTACAACGCCATCGCCAAGCGGACGCTGTTTTTCCAATCCAAAATCTTTAGAACGATGCCGGACGAACATATCGAACTCTTCGAAAGAATTCTCATCGAGCAACAACGCAAGCCGTTCCCGTGCAGTAAGCTTCCCTTTGTTATGCTGATCCTCGATCCGCTTTTCGCCTCCTCCAAGCAGAGCCTCTTTACGATATTGAACTAAAAGTTCTTCGGTATTCATTGAGTAAAATTACTGATACGTCGCATTGAATGAGCCGCTACTCAGCTTGAGAACGGTATCGTTACATACGGTGGTGGCCGTGAACGACCCCTCGAACGTCGGCGAGATCTGCGTCACGGTGACCGTACAGCTACCTTGTGCGGAATTGGCTTCGTAGGTAGTACCGGTGGTGTTATTATAATATTGCACGATCACACCATCGGAAGCCTGCACGGTATAAGGGGCACCATTAGGATTCTCTGGAATGGTAATATACATTTCATCCTGTGGGAGTGGAGCATCACGGGTCGCAGAGATAGTATAGACGTTGGATTGATCCGTCACCTTAGCGCTCGACGAAAGAAATTCGCTCCCATCCGGAAAATCTACAGCAAGCGCGCCGGGATTGAGCGACTCCATTGGATTCGTAATATTACCGTTACAGCCAGAGACTATCACAATAGCCGCAATTGCCACTATTGCTCGAAATCTTGAATTCATAGTCATTTCAAACGATTCACCACATCATCTTTGTTCACCTAATATGGAGCACATTGAAGAAACCAAGCCAACGATATTGCCGGTGGCGACCAATGGGCATTCCGCTGCACATTCATCGCCCCAGGTGGCAACAAAAACGATCGAGCATGTGCACATCGAGCCGGAGAAGGTTCATGAGACTCTCCTGCGTCACATCCTTGCCGACGGCTTCGATCTCATCGTCGATCTGAAAAATTCGAAAGGCTCGTGGATCGAAGACGCACGTAGCGGCAAACGGTATCTCGATTTCTTTACGTTCTTTGGCTCAAGCCCCATCGGTCTGAACCATCCCAAAATGTTCGAGCCGGAGTTTATCGAGGAACTGATGCGCGCCGCGATCAATAAGCCGTCCAGCTCCGACGCTTACACTGTGGAAATGGCGGAATTTATCGAGACATTCGCACGAATTGCAATTCCAGAATACCTGCCGCATCTTTTCCTGATCGAAGGCGGTGCCCTCGCAGTCGAAAATGCTTTGAAAACAGCTTTTGATTGGAAGGTCCGAAAGAATTTTACGCGCGGCTATACCGAAGAGCGTGGGAGACTCATTCTGCATTTCCGATATGCCTTTCATGGCCGGTCGGGCTACACCATGTCCCTCACGAATACCGACCCAAACAAAACGCTGTATTTCCCAAAATTCAAAGATTGGCCGCGCATAGAATCCCCTTATCTTCATTTTCCACTAACGCCTGAAAATATTTCTAATGCCCGGCGCGACGAGGCTGCCGCCGTTAAACAAATAAAGGAAGCGTTCATAAACAATCCCGATGACATCGCGGCGATCATCATCGAACCCATTCAGGCGGAGGGTGGAGATCACCATTTCAGCGTAGAATTTATGCGCTCACTACGGCAGCTTGCCGATGAGAACGATGCGCTGCTTATTTTCGATGAAGTACAAACCGGCATCGGCCTGACGGGAAAAATGTGGGCGCATCAGCATTTTGTGGAGCCCGATATTATCAGCTTCGGAAAAAAGACACAGGTTTGCGGTATTCTTGCCTCCAAGCGTGTGGATGAAGTACGCGATAACGTTTTTCAGCGTCCCGGCAGATTAAATTCCACCTGGGGCGGGAACCTGGTCGATATGCTGCGCTTCAAACGATACCTCGAAATAATTCAGGAAGACGGCCTTGTCGAAAATGCGCGCATCCAGGGTGAATTCTTGCTTGCTGAAGTTGAAAAGCTGCAATCAGAATTTCCCACGCTGGTGTTCGAAGCTCGGGGACGCGGCCTGATGTGCGCCTTCGATCTTGCCGAAGCCCAAATGCGCGATCTCCTGAAACAGAAATGCTATGACGAAGGACTGATCCTCATTGGCGCTGGCGACCGCTCGATCCGTTTCCGGCCTGCGCTGAATATTACGAAAGATGAATTGAGCATTGGCCTAAACATCATTCGCGAGCAACTGAAAGAACTGAGCGTCCGAGATTATTAGACATTATTGCATGACTGAGGTTCCCACCCCATCCGAAAATTACAAACGATGGATACGAGACAGATTTCCACAACTCAATCAGAGCATTGACGATGGGAATGTGTCGGAGCTTACTACGCTTTCCGAGGAATCTATCCCGACTTGTTCCGCGATCACCCAAGATACGATTACCGATCGACGAGAACGATTTACGTACATCTCGATGATGCACGCTGCATTGTATCATCATAAGAAACGGTTTGCACAGTCTGGGTTATCCTTGCCAATCAACTTCCATTGGTCGCTCAAGTATGTTGAAGATGCCATGATCGAACTGGCCAGGAATATAGGCGTCGAGCATCGTTTTCTTTCGGTCTTTTATTTATCGTACAATCCAGAGATCCCTGAGCTAACTGGGAAACATGCGCAATTCCGTCCCTCTGAATACGAGACAGCGTTCATTCGTGTTAATCGCGAGGGAACGGTGCAATATAACATTGCGGCAAAAGCATTGTTTGACTCTTTCGATCAACTGCGCCAAACAATTGCGTCACTTGAGTCCATTACGTCCCTTTTGCAAAAAGCCGCAACTGCATTCCACCGAATATCGCTCGGTAATGCAACGCTGTTAAAAACTCCCGGAGGAGAAGAGTTTAAGTTTTTGACACAATATTTTGGAGAGGTTAACGTTGCCGGTAAAGCCTTTCGCGGAGTCAATGCCGGCGATCAGCCCTGGTCTTATATCATTGATCTTTTGCTCGGAGTCGATCTTAAGCAAGTATTTCAAAAAGCGTTCGAAGGCACTCCCTCGGAACGGAATTATATTGCAAAAGCAAAATCGAGCGCCGAAGTGATCGCGTATGAATTCCAGGCCAGCACGTATCTTCATCAAAAATATCTGCTTCCGGAGGATTACGAATTCATGATGATGGTCATCCAGAAACTTGCCGTCCCTACTCAGTCGCTCGTCTCCCTCATTCAGAACGCATTCGATGCAGAACAACAATTTCAGATCGCAACGCAACTTCATGAGGTCATGAAGCATTATGTTGCCGCATCGAACGTGCATTTTCAACTTGCAAAACGATATGTTCCGCCGAACGTATCCGGTGAGCAGATCGGCTCTGCCGGAACGAACATTAATCGTTTCCTGAGAGATGGCCTGAATGCCGAACGTGAAAAAGTCAAAGATCAACTGGAATCAGCTTATCCCAACGTATCGCAACACCGAAAAGAAGCTACTATCCTGCCATGAGCACAACACCACCCGAAACAGACTTATCCTCCCAACTCGAACGCTTTGTAAAAGAGCAGGCATCGCGCTTTGGCGATGTCATTTCTTACGTTCCTGCCAAGAAATCAAAACCCGAAATTCCACCGCCATTCATGAGTTCCAAAACCTCAGCCCCCACTGTCGAATTAAGTATTTTACAAGAAAAGCCAAGCCCACACAGATCGGAACCGTGGTTCGGTGCCAAAACCCTCGAAGAATTGGAATCCAAGATCCACGATTGCCAAAAGTGCGGTTTGGGTGCTACGAGGATCAAATTTGTCTTCGGCGTTGGCGATCCTCACGCTAAAGTGATGGTCATTGGTGAAGCTCCGGGCGCGGATGAAGATGCTTCCGGAGAGCCCTTCGTTGGCCGTGCAGGACAGCTTCTGAATAAAATGCTTGCGGCAGTCGAATTCAAACGCGAGGAAGTATTCATTGCGAACATCCTGAAATCGCGGCCGCCGAACAATCGCGATCCAAAGCCGGAGGAAGTTGCCGCGTGCGAACCCTATCTTTGGAAACAAATTTCGCTCATCCAGCCAAAGCTTATTCTGTGCCTCGGCAGGATTGCCGGAACGAACCTATTGAAGATCACCGAATCGCTCGGCAAAATGCGAAATCAGGACTACAATTTTTGCGGCATTCCGGTTGTCGTTACATATCACCCCGCAGCGCTCATGCGCAACCCCGATTGGAAGCATGGTGCCTGGGAAGATCTAAAGCGATTAAGAAAAATGTACGAGGAATTGCCAGCGTAATTCGGCATCTATCACAATCCCAGCCGAATTCTAAACGTAGTTCCCCTCCCCGGCTGGGTTTCTTTCACAAAAAGCTTGCCGTGATGATATTCCTGAATAATTCTCAGCGCAAGTGATAAGCCCAGCCCCCAGCCACGCTTTTTGGTGGAGTAACCCGGGCGGAAAACATCGTTCTTCTTTCGTAACAGGATACCTTTGCCGGTATCTGTTACATCTATGAATACGGCTTCTTGCCGTGGTGTCTTATGAATGCTCACCTGGATCGAACCCTCCGAACCTTCGATCGCTTCATAGGCATTCTTTATTAAATTCTCGATCACCCACTCGAACAATTCCCTATTGATCTTTACCAGAATTTCATCTTCATCCGTCAACAGTTCAAGCTTGATATTCTTGCGAAGCTGCGGGGTGGTTGCCACAATGCCCCGACCCTCAAAATAGCTCATTACTTCGGCTACGACTTGCACGACATTCTGTAACCTCAGATCGGGAACGGAACCGATCTTCGAAAAGCGAACCGTTACGCGATTTAGGCGTTCGACATCCCGGTCGATCTCTCGCGAGATATTCTCGACTTCCTGCGGCTGGGTTGCCGAAAGCCGAAGCATTTCTGCCCAGCCCAGCAAGCTGGAAAGCGGTGTTCCCAATTGATGCGCTGTTTCCTTCGCCATGCCGACCCAGATATTCGATTGCTCGCTTCGCTTTGAAATAGCTAAAGCTCAGATACCCGATCACCACCACGACCATCCCAAGCAAGAGCTGTTCGTACGGTAACGATTCGATCTTCGAGAGCACCAGACTGTTGCCATAGTGGATATACTCCGTCACCATATCCGGACGTTCGGCAGAATCGTGAAAGTAAACCGGGATTGGATGGTACACCCGGTCCATTTCCCGCATTTCTTCACGAAGGAATGCCAGTTGCGCAGATGAATCGAGTGAAGAATCGTATGGAACGTTCCAATTCGTCTCATTAAAATGCCGGACACTCGGATCGTCGTGCCGGTCGGTGAGAATGACCGGAACCTCGCTCGATCGTGCATAATGGATGATCATCCGGTATAAGGAATCGTCCGGGGTTTCCTCGGCATTGGTATAATATTTCACCGATTCTGAAAAAAGCTTGACGACCCGGTATTCCCTATCTCGAAGCTGGGTCACCAGGCTGTGGGCATAGAGTAACGTACCGAGCACGATCAGCACCGAGGCTGCCAATAACGCAAGCTTAATATTTGCCGAACGCGGCAGACGCGAAGCCCCCACTCCGCGCGTTTCACGCGGAGGCGTCGCTCGTCCTGATTTGATATCTGCCATTTATAATGTTGAACGCTCCATTCGAAAGTTATTCTTCATGAAATAGGTGCCCACTATCTCCCAACGGCATATAACTTATCACTGACGTGTTATAGAAACAGTGTTCATGGATGGACACATTTACTATCTTTTGTGATATGCGAATACGTTCATTGTGCTTTCTCGCGTTATTGTGTTCCTCATTTTCCTTTAATGGCTGTTTCGATTTTTATTACGATGTCGTCCAGAATCCGAACGGGACGTTCGCGGTCCGTCAGACGATCGGGTTCAGCAATGAGTTCTTTCAGGAACTCTCCGGTGTCGCATCTCTCGGAGATTCCACGGTCACGGTCACGCCAAACATGATCGTTGATTCGATCCGGCACATGTTCGCCAATAAACGTGATTCGCTCATTCAATTTCAACACATTATCGGGAAGAACGGTATTACCGCGTTCGATGTCCGCGATACCACCATTGATAGTATGACGTTTTTCTCGATGGAAGTAACGGTCACAAGTGTCGATTCTCTTCCCGGGGCTTTTCATGTCATGAACAAAGCGTCCATTTCGAATGGGTCTGCTTCTCCATCCGAGGATTCCGATGACGTACGTCTTAACGTAACGAGATCGAAAGATCTGATAAATTTGATGTTCTATGCTCGTCAAAAAGCGGAAGGCTTTATGAGTATGGATATACCCGGTATTCAGGATAATTTTAATGGCCTGAAAATGTACTATCGTGTATTTTCTCCAGATCTGGAGAAACCTCATGATAAGAAGATCAAGCAAATATCCGGCGGCCAGGAGCGTGTGTTCGGGCTAAACGATCTCCTCAAAAAAGGACGTCAATCCCATCTCGATGCAACATTTGTGATAAAGAATACCATGTCTAATAAATGAGTTGAAAATTAAAAAGGCCTATCGCTACACAGTAATAATGGATTTACCTTCCTATCAGAAACGGGTGCCGTTTTCTTTGTCCGAGTTTCCAACCACTCTTGTTTCGAGCCAATTTCGCCAATTATCTTAGTCTCGATATTTGTTGAATTCATAATTCATAAACTTGCGCCTGGTTAATTCGTAGAAAACTGAAGGGGGACGTTAATTTGAAGAAGCGAGATTTCGAATGCAAAATAACTTTCAGTTTTCGACCAACTGCCATAGAAACCTATTCCTGGAATTCCGATGAGAGGGACAGGTGTGAAATAGATATCCAAGGAACCTGCGAGTCCAAAAGTAGTTCCATTTAGTTGTTGGTAGGTACCATTGTCTGAACTGGTACCAGGAATAAGCAACGCGCCTCTCTTCTGATAATTTACGCTACTTATTCCTGCTGTGGCACTCATGAATAAATAATCCATCCGTTTCGAAAGCCCAAGAAGAAGAGCATAATCAGAGCGATATTCCGAAGAGGGAGATCCAGAGGGAAAAGATCCTCCAGTCTCATGAATTGTAAAGAGGGCTGTATAAGAGTGCCAGATTCCTCCGAATTTCCACGAAATTCCTGCCGGATTTTCTCCATCTCCAACATACGGCTGAACAACATCGATAGAGAAGCAAGCCATGAGCCATAAATATTTATTTTGATTTTGAATAACGCTTGAAGAATCTGCAACCTTTTTAAAGGGAATTTCTTGTTGTGAATGGACTGTGAAAGGTTGCATGAATATTATCCATACAAGGATTAATGCGCTAGCTATTCGAATTTTATATGTCCCTAAAACTCCCATCTCTAAAACCAATCATGTAACAACGAGCTTCTAGATGCAATCCGACTCGCTCGAATCAACATTAGTTACTTCGCAACGTGGCACATCGACCCAACCGTTCCACTTGGTAGATTTGCTCTGCATCCGTTTAATGTATGGAACCTTCCTACCCTTCGTTCTTAACCTCGATCATCACTCTTCGATTGAGCGCTTTACCAGCCTGCGTATCATTAGGCGCGATGGGACGCGTCATGCCGTAACCTTTTGCCGTCAGGCGATCGGGAGCGATTCCCTGCTCCATCAGAAAATGACAGACGGATTCGGCGCGTTGTTGTGAAAGCATCAAATTCCGGTCGGGGTCACCATCGGCATCGGTGTGTCCCTGCACTTCAAGTTTGATCGTTGGTATCCGTTTCATGACATCCGCCATTTTCTTGAGGGATTGCAAGGATTGTGCAGTGGGTGTGCTGTGCCCGACATCGAAAAATACTCCGTCAAGCCGAAAGAGTGAACCCTCCATATCTTTTGCAGTAAGTTTGGGATCGAATACGTCTCCCTTTGGCAAATGAAAACCCGGCCTTAACTCGGGTTTGAGCGCAAGCTTCCAAATATCGCTTTTCCCAAATCCCTTCGTGGAGCTTTCATGAGAGCTGGAGAAATATGCCGTATCACCTTGAGCACCAAGAATAAAATAGGCATCGAACGACGGTGTATTGACCGGCTCCCCAAGATTGCGTGGGACGGTCCAATGCATCCAGCTATCATCCAGCCTCCGACAAACAAAAATATCGTACCCCCCATATCCCCCGCGCCCATTTGTGGAGAAATAGAGCGTGTGGTCATCGTAGGCAAGAAATGGCGAGATCTCATCCAGCGGCGTGTTGAGTTCCGTGATCGGTAATGGCCGGGACCAGCGCAAACCGCCAAGATTATGCGAGACGTACAGATCATGCTGCCCTTTGGTATCCTTCCGTTGGACTGCGAGGATCATTGTCTTCTCATCACTGGAAATGGTCATCATTGCCGTGGTGGTGTCGTTATAATAATTCTGAATTTCCAGCGGTTCAGGAAAAGCCCAGGAGCCATCCGGCTGCTTCTGAGAGACGGAAAACCCTTTTGCACCCGTTCCATCGGGATTATAGATATTTTGTAGATATAAGCGTGTAGCCGTGCTATTGATAGCCCTTACGCCATCATAATTTGCGGTGTTGAGCGGCCCTGGAAGGCGTTCGGCTTTGCTCCAGGAGCCATCGGCCTTGCGAGCGGAATACCAGATATCCTCGTCATTCGGATTCTTGGCATAACCAGCGTTCGTTGGATCACCCTTTCGAGAAAAGAACATGATCGTTTCATCCGGAGTCAGGATCGGGTACAATTCACTATACTGAGAATTAATATTCGGCCCCAGATTGATCCGTTCAAATTTAATGGACTCGCTGGATGTATCGCCGGAAGGAGGAGGGATCACGACCGTGCTCCCAATAACGCTATGCCCTTTTTTTTGAGCATGGGCAGGAAACGAAGCCAAAATGAGGCTAAAGAGAAAAAACAAACGAATAACTTTGGTGCTCCTATTCGTTCTAGCAAACATGTCCGGTGAACCGCGCACGTGCCGTGCTCGGTTCCCGATTTCGAAGCCCTCCTAGCAACTCCATCACGAACACGGTAAGAATTTCGTAACTTTGTAGGACAACTTAGGCATGACCATGCGTTCAGGACGTTCGCACCGGCATGAATTCACCCGTTTGGGTACTACTATTATCATATTTTAAATTCGATTCCTCTATGAACTTTAGCATTCAAAAAACCTCCTGGAACAAGGTCCGGAACACCACCGTCGCATTTTTTCAGTCCGAAGACAAGAAGAGCGTAAACGCCACGATAAAAATGCTCGGACGAACCTCCGCCGCAGCAACAGCCGAAGCCTTGCTTGCCGCCGGAGATATGGCCGGCAAGAAGGATGAGCTGTTCGTGCTTTATCCTAAAAAAACGGAAGCCTCAGCAAAGCGCGTCCTGTTAATTGGGCTTGGCAAGACCGATAAGCTTTCGCTCGAAACCGTTCGCCGTGGAGCCGCGCGCGCGGCCAAGAAAGCTCAGGGCCTGAAATCGAAATCGCTGGCGATCACACTGCCATCCGTGAACGGAGCCTCCGGCGCTCAGATCGCAGCCGCCGTTGTCGAAGGCGTGATGCTCGGACTTTACAAGTTCGATAAATTTTTCAAGAAGGAAGAGCCCAAAGTTCTGCTTGATAGCGTCACCATTCTCGAAGATGGTGAAAGCCTTCAGGGTTCAAGTTCTGCCGAAGTAAAAGCTGCAATGGATGAAGCGGAAACCATCACCACCGCTGCGATCTTCGCACGTGACATGGAGAATGAGCCTTCTAATAACAAATATCCTGAAACGCTGGCGAACTGGGCGAAGGAAGTGGGCCGCGAACACGGAGTTAAGGTAACTATTTTTGGACCGAAGGAACTTACGGCTAATAAGATGGTCGGAATTCTCGGCGTGAATCAAGGAAGCGCGAAAGAGGCACGCTTCATTATGATGGAATATCGTGGAGCCCCAAAATCGGATACAGCTCCGATCGTCTTAGTCGGCAAAGGAATTACATTCGATACCGGTGGCATTTCCATCAAACCTGCGGCTGGCATGGGCGAAATGAAGGGTGATATGTCCGGAGCAGCAACTGTTATTGCGACCCTGAAATCTGTAGCATCGCTGAAGCTTCCGGTGAATGTCGTCGGACTTGTTTCAAGCGCAGAAAATATGCCATCGGGCACAGCAATGCGGCCTGGCGATATTTTGACCTATTCGAACGGACTTTCTGTTGAGGTCGATAACACGGACGCCGAAGGTCGTCTCGTCTTAGCCGATGCTTTGATCTGGGCGGAACGATACAAGCCGAAATCCGTGATCGATCTTGCAACACTGACCGGAGCGTGCGTTGTTGCACTCGGACATGTTACCACGGGCATGATGGGAAATGATAGCTCGATGATGGAACGCCTGAAACGCGCTGGCGATAGCACTTACGAGCGCGTCTGCGAGCTTCCCATCTATGACGAATACGATGAGCTTATTAAATCCGACGTGGCAGACATCAAAAATGTTGGCGGGCGTTGGGCTGGTGCCATCACTGCGGCAATGTTCTTAAAACGCTTCACGAACTACCCGTGGGTGCATTTGGATATTGCAGGTACCGCGATCTCCGATTCTAACGGCGATTACATTCCCAAAGGCGGCACCGGAGTCGGCGTGCGGCTTCTGACGCAAATGTTGAAGGAAGAAGCAAACGCATAATCTAAAGTTATGGCAGGCTTCGCGCGGTGCGAAGCCTGCAAACGCTATCCCAAAACGTTACTCGATTATCACACTTGATCACAATGAAGAACATTCAACGAACCCTCCTCCTTGCAGTTCTCACAACGTTCGCATTTGAATTCGCCGGCTGCGGCGCGGCCGACGTGCAAAGCGCTAAGCTCTACCGCCAGCGCCGCGATTACATCACGGCCGATAAAATGCTTCAGAAAGCTATCACCGAAGATCCATCAAACGATGAAGCTTGGTACCTCTATGCCGAGAACCTGAACGATCTTAAAGAGTACGAAAAGATCGCCACCATTATCGATACCGCGATGCTCTACTCGACCACGCATCGCGATGAGCTTCAGATACTCCGGCACAATACGTGGATCCAGCTATATAATGGTGGTCTTGGCGCGTATAATGCCAATCCGGATTCCAAAGAAGCCCAGCAATCTGCGATCACCTATCTCGAAAGCGCGCGAAAACTGGAACCCGATCAGCCGGAGACGTACGAACTACTCGGCCAGGTGTATTACTCGGCTGGTGATACCGCAAAGGGACTTGAGAACTATCTCGGCGAGATCAATCAGGTCAGCGCATCCTACGACCAGGGAGTGACTATGGGATTGATGCTGCATGCCACGCCGGATGATGTTACTCGAGCCATCGGAGGTACGCCAGCAAAGAAACAAACTGTTTCGATCGGTGCGGACAGCGCCCTCATTGAAGTCTATCCCAGCAAACAAACATACGTGTATTTCGAGCGCCAGATCAAGCCGCCTCATATGTGGGAACTCACTGGGTGGCGTGTCACGACCACGGATGCCGAAGGGATGCAGCCCCTTCGGGTTTCGACACAATCCTACGAGTTCGTGGCCAACGATTATTACCAAAAAGGACTTGCTGCACAACGAGCCGGTGATAAATCCGCCGCGAATACACAGTATGAAAAGGCAATTCCGTTGCTCATGACACTCCAGCAGATCGATCCCTCGAATGATTTTGCGTCCCAGGCGATCCCCGACATTTATACTCGCATGGATCGCACCGAAAAAGCAAAACAGGAATACGAGCGCATTCTGGCGGACCATCCATCGAAAGAAATGTATATCTCCTATGGCACACTGCTTATGAAATCGAATGATTATAAAGGCGCGATCACGGCGTATCAGAAAGCGTTAGCACTTTCACCCAACGATGAATCCGCATTGTACAATTTAGCTGCCGCCTATAAGAACGAAGCTGCCGCCGATCAAAAAGCGGATAAGAAAGCGGAATATAAAAGTGAACTGCAACAATCTACCGACTATTTCGAAAAGCTTCGTGCCATCAACAGATCGGATGCTTCGACACTTATGAATCTCGTCGAGAACTATGATATTCTTGGGCAGAAAGATAAGGTCATCTCTTTGGTTACCGATCTTGAAGCATTGAAATCAACGGATGCCGCAAACACCCACGAATACTGGGATCTGCTTGCACGAGTCTATGCCCGCGCAAACCGCTCCGCCGATGCACAGGATGCCTACAAAAAATCAGATCAACTAAAACAAACAGGACACTAATTCAATTAAGAGTTAAAAATTAAGAATTTAGAATTTGGGAATGCCAATGAGGCTTCGGATCTGTCAATGCGAGAAGTCCCGGAGGGACGAGGAATCAATCTCCGAGTCGAAGTGACGGGGTTCTTCTCAAATGACCAAAAAAGATACTCAAAATTTACAAGATATAATTACATGTCAGACAACGACCCCATCACTCCGCAGCAACCGATCCAACAACAACTCCAGGTCGAGCTGGGTGAAAAAGAAGCGGAGGGAATTTATTCCAATCTCGCGATCATCACCCACTCCCCGGCCGAGTTCATCCTCGATTTCACCCGCGTAACGCCCGGCGTGCCGCGCGCGCGCGTCCATGCCCGCATTATCATGACGCCGATGCACTTCAAGCAGTTATTGAATGCCATGAAGGAGAACATCGACCGGTTCGAGCAACAATACGGCGAGATCAAAACCGAACGCCAGGGCGAACATCCCTTTGGCTTCCGAACCAACGGCCCGATTCCGGGTGCGGGGGGTGAAAAAGTGCATTAGAAGGTATCTTCATAAGAATTATCTGCTGGACGTTACCTAAATTTCAGGATCTGAGTCACGTCTCTATATAATCCAGATCCTTCCCGAACGTTTCGCTGAGCCCCATGAGGGCATAGATCGCGATAGAGATCGTTATTACGCCGATGATCCCTCCTGCATAGAGAAGCGCCTCATTCGGCGATAGGCTGCGCGACAGCACACTCTTCAGCCACTGAAACGCAAGCGCGATCGGGACGAGTGCACCGCGCACGAAATTGGGAACTGTTGTTGCGACCGTTGCCCGCAGATTCGTACCGAACTGCTCGGCAGCAACGGTCACAAAGAGCGCCCAATATCCACTTGCAAATCCCATGATCGTGCAGATCGTGTAGAACGTTTGTGGGGTCGTATCGCGCTGGAGAAAATACGCCGCTACACACGCCGCGATCCCAACAAGGAATAGTAACACCACTTTTTTCCTGCTTTGCCAGACTTGGCTGAGTATCCCGCTTCCCATATTTCCGGCTGTCAGTCCAAGATAGAACCAAAAGACCGCTTCACCTCCAGTAATATTACCTGTTACCCCGAGCGACTTGGATATTTCTGGTGCCAATGTCATTAAAATGCCGACTAAGTACCACGTTGGCAGCCCGATCAGGATACATCTCAGATATTTTTCGAAGCGCGCGCGGTTAGTGAACAGTGCGAAGAATTTCCCGCGCGGAATAGCTCTCGTCGCGATCTTCTTGTACATGTGTGATTCCAGCACGCCGATCCTGAGAATAAGAAGGATAATGCCAAGTGCGCCACCGATCCAGAAACACATTTGCCATCCGAAGGCCTGCGAAATAAACCAGGCCAGCGTCGCGCCGGCAACACCGACGGAAGTGATGAGCGCAGTCCCATAGCCACGATATTCTCTGGGAAGTAATTCCGAGACGAGTGTTATTCCAGCCCCGAGTTCACCGGCAAGACCTATGCCGGCAATAAAACGGAAGATCGCATATTGCTCGACGGATTGTACGAATCCATTCGCTATGTTCGCAAGCGAGTATAAAATGATCGACCCAAAAAGAACCGACAGCCTTCCCTTTTTATCGCCGAGAATTCCCCATGCGATTCCGCCGATCAACATGCCAACCATCTGCACGTTCAGAAGATAAATACCGGTATCGAGCAACGCAGGGCCCGACAGCCCCAGCGATTTGAGGCTCGGAACGCGAATGATGGAAAATAGCACAAGATCGTAGATATCTACGAAATACCCCAATGCAGAAACAATAACGGCTGCATTGAGAAGGCTTCGGATAATGGAACGGGTAGGACTAACGACATTCATCTAAACGAAACGATTATCGAGTGTAAATCGGTTGAATTTTTTCAAAAATACGATTAAAAAAATACAAATAAAATGAAGACGATCTTTGAACCAGCCGTTCGGAAAGAATTATTGGATAGAGTTAGCAAGCTGACCGTACACTCACCACGGGTGTTTGGCAAGATGAAACCCGAACAGGCCTTACATCATATCAATGAGGCATTTCAAATGTATCTCGGGAAGGTCAGCGCGCCCTATCACGGTAATAATTTCAAGGCTGCGCTCGCGCGACTCTTTATTCTTTCGCCAATTCCTTTCCCTCGCGAAAAAGCGCAGACCTTCCCAGCGCTCCTCTCTGAAGCCACCTACAATATTGAAGCAGAGAAAACTCGCTTTGCCGATCTGCTGGAACGTGTTGCAGCAAAACCTAAAACATCCGAATGGCCTATTCATGCCGTCTTTGGTAAACTTACCGCCGAGCAATATGGAAAGTTAGGCTACAAGCACACCGACCATCATTTGCAGCAATTCAGTGTGTAAGATCAAATCCGGGATAATTATTTTACTTTCGCACCGATGGCAGGTGTTGCTGCTGCACCCTGGTAATCCTCATACTTGAAATTCGCCAGCGCCTCGACAACTTTATCCTGATCCCGCTTATACGCCCACGGCCCGCCGCGAAAATGCTGCATCGTGATGAAGTAGGCGGCAAGCTGACCATCACCGGTGGTAACATATCCGGCGAGCGCGGTCACGCCATTTAATGTTCCTGTTTTCCCGTGCGCATTGAATTGCGCTGGCGTACCCTTCATCCGGTTTCGAAGAGTTCCATCATATCCTGCAACGGAAAGCGTATGCGTAAAGAGTTCGAACATGCCGTGCTCTTTTATCCCGGCCAACAAATTAATTACGGTATTCGCATTGACCTGATCTCCGCGCGAAAGTCCGGAACCATCGATGAACGTACATGCAGTTCCATCGACATTACACACGCGCAGCCAGGAGTGCATCAGTTTTCGCGCGCGTTCATCCGGATCGGTAGCGGCGATCTGTTGGATCGCAGAAAGCTTGCGGAACATGCTCTCCGCTAAATAATTATCGCTGTGCTTGTTCATGTACGCCAGTAAGTCGATAAGGCTCGTTTGTTTCTCTGCGAGCGTTCGCGCATTGGTATCCACTGGCGCTCGCTCGACACGCGGTTGACCGCTAACGGTTATCCCATTCTGCTGCAATCTCCATTTCATCATAGAAGCCATTGCAAGTGGCACGTTCTGAATGGGAAATCCATAGGTGCGTTGCGTGCGTGCAGGAAACTGGCCATTAATGACAATGGTCTGCCTGGGATCCATTGGTCCGCCGGAAGATGTAACACGAAGCGTCATGGTTCCACGAATAAGCCTTCGAATCGTTCTGCGATGGCGTCCTCTGCCAACTCTTCGCACACTATATCTTGCAGGCGCGCTTGATTTTCCATGATTCACAACCACGATCGAGCCGATTGATGGATTCACCCGAACACTTAGCGGAGCACCCTTGCTGCGCCCACCAACAACGGTTACCGTTACGACATTTCGATCCAAAGAAAAATTTGGGAACGTCGAAAGTGCGCCGGCCTCGGCCACATCCTCGTTCTCCTCATCATCCGCAGCCGTGGAGTCCGCACTGGCAATAACTCCGTTATCGCCTACAATAGAATCATGCACAGCGATCTCAGCAGAACTTTGTTTAGCCATATACTCCTTTGCTTCCGGACTGAGCGGGTTCTCGCCATCCAGATCGCTGATAATATCACCCTGTATCTTCATAATACCTCTCGATCGCAACCCACTCGCAATGAGATCGAGATCGGACGAACGCAGCGTGGGATCACCGCTGGGTCGAAGATAGACATTTCCAACGATCTTATCTCCAACGATCTTCGCGCCCGGAGCAAGATCCAACTTTGTGGTAAACGCATATTTCGAGCCTAATGCCCATAACGTTGAGGATGATGTGAACAGCTTTTCCGTTGATGCCGGTAGTACGTTCGCATTCGGGTTATAAGAAAAGACGTCATGCAAGGAACCATTCGTATCGAAGAGCACGATCTTAGCGCTCACGTTGGCATGCTGGATCTCACGGCTATCGAATATATCTTCGATCTGCAATCGAAGTGCGCTCAGGGCACGGGCGGTATCGCCATTCCATCCCTTGAAATTCACCTGCATCGCGTGAATGGAGGTGTCAACAAAGTGAGTGCTGTCACTCAGCATCTGCTTTTTTGCGGGCGCAAGAAAGTTGTTCGCGCCAATAGAAAGCACTACAAGAAGTGTGAGCGATGCAAGCGCGCCCAGCGTGGGCCATAAGTTACGAATAGATTTTTTTTTGATCAATTGAATCTATGACAAACATTTTTTAGCGTCATTGCGAGGAGAATCGAACGACCGAAGGGAGTTCGATTCGACGAAGCAATCTCATGCAGTTAACGGATTGCTTCGTCGTCCCTCCGGGACTCCTCGCAATGACTAACTGAAACTTTTACGAATAATTTCCTCTACAGCTTTCAGCGCATCCGAAAGCTTCTCAGGATACTTCCCGCCGGCCTGCGCAAGTTGCGGCGCCGCCGCCTTTTCCGCCAACGATCTCTGCGATCTTTCCGATGATGTCACCGGCCTTGAGTTTCTTCTCCTTCACAAGATCATCCGATACCATCGCTACCAACGATACTTTATCCTCCGCAAGTTTCGCGCCAAGCACAGCAATAATGCCAGATTTCATCTCTTCGCGAAGCATTTCACCAAGCGACTGAAGCTCGGCTGCATCCCTTGCTTTGATTTCTGAAACGACTAAATGGACAGAAGTGGACTCAATGGGCTTCGCTGTCTTTGCAAGTTGTCGCATCTCATCGCGCCGCGCTTCGAGGCGAAGTTTTGTCAGATCTTTCTCTAACTTTTGATTCTCGGCAAGCAAAGCATCGTGCTCGCGGCTGAGTTCGGAGTATTTCTTTTCTTCAGCGATCAGCCACTGTTCGATACCTCGTCCAGTGACAGCTTCTATTCTTCGTACGCCGCTTGCAATGCTGGATTCACTTGTGAACTTGAATAGCCCGATCTCTGCAGTATTCGCAACGTGCGTTCCACCACAAAACTCGCGCGAGAACGGACCGAAATCAACCACATTCACAAACGCGCCATATTTATCGCCGAAGAACATGAGCGCACCCATCTTCTTTGCTTCTTCGAACGGAATATTGCGATGATGAATGAGCTTGATCGTCTCTCGAATTTTTTCATTAACGATAGCTTCGATCTCGCGCAATTCTTCTGGCGTAACTTTCTGAAAATGACTAAAATCAAAACGCAAATGGTCGGGCGTGACTAACGAGCCAGCCTGATGAACATGCTCCCCAAGCACTTTGCGTAGCGCAGAGTGCATCAGGTGCGTCGCGGAATGATTCCGCATAATGTCGATGCGGCGCGGGCGGTCTATTGCTGCAGTCGCGGCAGCGCCTTCGCTCGCTACGATCGCTTCCTCTTCAAGAACGTGAGCAATAGCCGCGCCAACTTTTCGCACATCTTTCACGCGGTGCGGATTGCCGTCAATCGTAAGAATTCCCGTATCAGAAATTTGTCCGCCAGACTCCGCATAAAACGGAGTTCTGTCGAGAATGACGGTATTGCCTTCGACTACAAGCGCCCGACCGGTATCTTCGAAATTCTCGTATCCCGTAAATTCAGATTGAACATCGGATAGCTCCATCGTTGCCGAAACAACCTGCTTCTTTGAAGCATGAACGCGCAGTGAGCGATCCTTTTGCTCTTGTAAGAGCTCTTCAAATCGCGGCATATCTACAGAAAGTCCACGCTCCCGGGCCAGCACTTGTGTCAGATCGATCGGGAACCCAAAAGTATCATATAATTTGAAAGCATCTTCGCCAGCAATAGATGGGGATTCCGAATCTTCAATTTCCTGCGCGATCTCTTCGAACAGCGCAAGCCCTCTATCAAGCGTAACGTTGAAACTCTCTTCTTCTGCTCGAATCACTTTCTGGACCAGATCGAGCCGATCACGCATTTCAGGAAATACGTGGCCCATTTGATCAGCGACGACACCGGCCAGTTCGAATAGGAAAGGCTCGCGCAATCCGAGGTTCCTGCCATATCTCGCAGCACGGCGCAGGATTCGGCGAAGCACATATCCACGCCCATCGTTGCTGGGCATTGCACCGTCAGCGATAGCCGCCGTTAGGGTTCTCACATGATCGGCGATAACGCGCGTGGCAATATCGCCGCGCTCATCTGTGCCATAGGTCCTGTTAGTCCTTTTAGAAACCCACTTTATATACGGCTCGAAAACATCAGTGACGTAGTTCGATGCTTTCTGCTGAAGCACAGCACACGCCCGTTCGAACCCCATCCCCGTATCGACATGCTTCATCGGCAGCTCTTCGAGCGAGCCATCGGGATTGCGATTATATTGGATAAAAACAAGGTTCCATATCTCGATCACTTCGGGAACTCCGACATTCACAAGATTGCCACCGGACTTATCCGGCGTGTGGTCGTAATGAATTTCCGAGCACGGACCGCAGGGGCCGGTCTCGCCCATTTCCCAGAAATTATCCTTTGCACCAAAACGCAGAATGTGCGTGGGGTCGATGTCGGTTACAGCGTTCCAGAGTTCGAACGATTCATCATCTGTTTCATAGACGGTGGCAAACAGCCTGGATTTATCCAGCTTCCAAACGCTTGTCAGCAGTTCCCACGCCCACGCGATGGCTTCCTTCTTGTAATAATCGCCGAACGACCAATTCCCGAGCATCTCGAAAAAAGTGTGGTGATACGTATCCTGACCAACCTCCTCCAGATCGTTATGCTTACCTGAAACACGGATCACTTTCTGCGTATCCGCCGCGCGTGTATAGGAGCGTGAACCAACGCCGAGAAATACATCCTTGAACTGGTTCATGCCCGCATTGGTGAAGAGGAGGGTTTTATCCCCATGCGGTATGACGGGCGCGCTGGGTACGATCTCGTGCCCGCGCGCCGCAAAAAAGTCGAGGAAAGATTGGCGAATTTCTTTGGAAGTCATTAGAATGGGTTAACAAGAATGGAGTGGGAATGTTCAAAATGGCTGCCCTCTCACCCGGTCGAGGCTGCTACACCCCCCTCACCCGGTTTCGACTACGTCGAAACATCCCTCTCCCCACTGCGTGGGGAGAGGGAAATGTTAAAACGAGAGTGTGTTTTAGCAAAGATATTGAGCAGTAGCATTAATAACACCCTCGTGCCTTCCCCACACCCTCTCCCCACGCAGTGGGGAGAGGGACATTCCGCCGCAGGCGGAATCGGGTGAGGGGCGTTTCACAATGCATGCAATTAAAATCACGTATCTTTGCCCCCATGCGAATGCCCGAACCCCGCCGTCGTCCCCGCGCCTCGCCCGAACTTCACCTCCGGGCGGTAAAGCTTCGTCAGGATTCGACACCCAGCGAACAGCGGCTGTGGCAGTACCTTCGCAACCGACGGCTGCATAGTCTTAAGTTCCGTCGTCAGCACATCATGAAACCGTTCATTCTCGATTTTTATTGTCCAGAGCATTCTCTCGCTGTCGAGATAGATGGAAGCATCCACGATCTTCCCGCATCGCAGATCTATGACGGAACCCGTCAGGCAAAACTTGAAATGCAAGGGATCCGATTTCTCCGATTTTCTGTGGAGCGGGTGATGACGGATTTGGATGCGGTGCTGCGTGAGATCGCGAAGGAGTGCGGGGTGGCTTAACTGTGTAAGCACCCCCCTCACCCGGTTTCGACTACGTCGAAACATCCCTCTCCCCACTTCGTGGGGAGGGGAACATTAGAGAAGATTGGATTTTTGCTTTCCTGATTGTAGGCACCCCATACTTATTAATAGCATTTTGCAACTCCACGCTCAAACCCACAACCCTCTCCCCACGAAGTGGGGAGAGGGACATTCCGCCGAAGGCGGAATCGGGTGAGGGGGCGTTTCCCAATCGTGAAGGGCCCGCACCCCTTAGGTCACTTTTCAATACCCTGCGAACCCCTTACGAACCCCCTCCGTTTGGTTTGGCATGAAGAAAATAGTGGTGATTTTCTTATGCTTCTTTGCTTCAAGCGCATTCGCCTCCTCGGCGGATAGTGGGAAGTGTCCGTGGCCCGTCCCGTTTACTTTTAGCATTCATGCTGTTGGCATAGAGAACGATTTTACTCGCTATAATGACTCGATAACATCTAACGCGACTTGGGATACGACCGAGGATCTCAATATCACTGTCGATACTATTTCTAGCTTTTCTTTTGTCGGAAACCCAGATGATCTTGAATTTTTCCAACTTCAAAGTCAAGGTCATCCACCTCAACCTCCTATAACCTTATTGATAGAATTTGATAGTGGAACGAATTCTATTAAAAATCTCACTGTTTATCAAAATCAGGTTGTACATTACCAGCCTGATTTTTTCGGAAGTTATAATTACTATTTTACAATTTCATCGCTTTACTTTGATTCCGCATCCATATTTGTAACCGATTCATCCTTTAAAGGGCATAATATTTCCATATCTCGTAGTGTAGTTGATAGCCAGACAGATTATGTAGGCAGTTCGAATCAAACTTTCACCGCCTCCTCCGTCACCCTCTCCGGAATTTTCCGACCCACAACATTTTCCAATCCTCCAGCAATAGTTACCGAAGTGCCGCAGCCGAACAATCTCACCATTTACTCTTCGAATGGCTCAATCGCATGTTCGTTCGATGTCTCGGATGATTCGAGAGATCTCGAAATATTCTCTCCGCTTGGGATCAGGGAAGCAACCTTTGCCATTCCGGCAGGACAAACGGGCGCATCACTTCCCCATCTCTCTGCCGGTTTTTATTTTGTTCGCATGGGTGGTGCATTAGCGAAAATATGTGTTACCGAGTAGATGATTGCCCCATCAATTTTCTGGATTTTCAAAAACTCTCAAAAGATTTTCGTAATTTTACAGAAAGAACTTGGCTTTGTCTTTAGGAATAACTATAAATAGAAAAATCTCTATGAAAAAACACTTACTTCTTCTTACGCTCGCAGCACTGCTGGGCTTCACAACATTGATCCCTTCACGCGCCTGCGCGCAGTTTACTAATGGCTCGGACTACATTGGACCTGAGCTTGGGCTTGGTCTTGGCTACGGTGGCGGCATACTGTTTGGTGGCATGTTCGAGGCACCGATCACCAATCCCGGTACCGTCGGACCGGGCAGGCTTGCGATCGCTGCTCGGGTTGATTACTGGAGCTGGTCAGATGGTTATGGAAATTATACCTATACGTATTCCTACATTCCTATCGGAGTCATTTGCGATTACCATTTCGTAATCTCGGATCCTAATTGGGACCTTTTTGCAGGACTCGGTCTTGGATACGTCGTTGTCAGTTCGAGTTACTCCGGGCCGGCATTTGGCGATGGATTCAATCCTTCATCTAGTTATGGCAGTGGCATTTTTATCACCGGCCAACTCGGAGCGCGTTATTTCTTTTCACCATCGATGGCAGTTCGCGCCGAATATGGCTTTGGCTACCTACCGTTCGCGGTGGGCCTCGATTTCAGGATCTGAACGAGTTAGCAGCAGGTGGCGGCCGCTTAGGTCGTCACCTGCGTATGCAGGCTGATCTCCTCGAGCACGGAGCTTACTTTGAGGCATTCCAGCATCTCGCCTTCAAAGACGAGCGCCTTGCCACGAGTGTGCACTTCCCACGCAACAGCTGCTCCCTTATCATCGGAGCATCCGAGTGCTTTTCGCACCTGCATTATCACGTCATCAAACGTGTGATAGTTGTCGTTGAAGAGGAATACTCGTGAAATGAGATCCTCGAGCACATTGGTCGATTCCGACAACCCAAATTCAGGGGTGATATGGGCATTCCAAAACTTCGGTGGCCACAGATCGGCCGCAAGATCGTCTGTCATGGTCAATAATTCTCAAAAATTCTAAGAAGATCGATACGAAGGTATTGGTAAAAAAACTTTTACCCTAAAAGAATCCCGTTCAAGGGTCTTGTGAATTCAAATTCTTGCTCCATAGCTGAATTGGAAACAGCCTCAACCCGGTGTATCTCCGGCGCTTCATGCAGGATAGCTCGCTCGATACCGGCCCGGAGGGTCATCATAGCCAGCGAACACGTTTTGCATGCGCCGACAAGGCAGACCTCTACAACGTGGCTGTTATAATCGATACGAACAAGCTCAACGCTGCCTCCATCCACTAACAGATAGGGCTTCACATGCTCGAGTGCCCGGCGGACACGCGTTTCCGTGTCGCCGATAGTAGCAATTCCATTACTCGCCATGCTTCCGTTCGGATCCACGAATGAATTAAATATCAATTTGAACCATAGATTGGTTCGGCGCGAATGCGAGGATTGAAACCTGCCGTGCCATTTCGCTGGCAATGCCCTCGAAGGCCTTCCCTGCCGGCGAATCAGGCGCCGTTGAAACGATGGGATGCCCAGCATCGCCGCCCTCACGAACGGCGGTCACGAGCGGAAGCTCACCCAGAAATGGTACTTCAAAACTCCGAGCTGCCCGCTCGCCGCCACCATGTGCAAATATTTCTTCTCGCTCGCCGCAATGGGAGCAGATAAAATAACTCATATTCTCCACAATGCCGATCACCGGCACATGGACTTTCTCGAACATACGAATCCCCTTGCGAGCATCGGCAAGCGCTACATCCTGCGGTGTCGTAACAATGACCGCTCCCGTTAATGCAATGGATTGGACAAGCGTCAATTGTATATCACCCGTCCCAGGTGGAAGATCGAATAGAAGATAATCAAGTTCCCCCCAATCGACATCGCTTATGAATTGCTTCAGCGCTCCGGATGCCATCGGTCCACGCCACACCACGGCAGTGTCGGGATCGACCAAAAAGCCGATCGACATGATCTTTATTCCCTCCGCTTCGAGTGGAACCATCTTAACTTTGTCCGGCGTAACCTGCCGTGCCAAGGGCTTCGCATTCTCAAGCCCGAACATGATCGGAATGCTGGGGCCATAGATATCGGCATCCAGCAAGCCTACCTTGGCGCCAGCTTTTGCTAATTGTACGGCAAGATTGGCCGCAACCGTCGATTTGCCCACTCCTCCCTTGCCGGAAGCAATTGCGATCGTGTTCTTCACCCCTGGCAGCATTTGCCCATCCGATTTATGCGCTGATTCCGGCACGCGGGATGTCATTTTCACCTCCACATTTCCTTCGCCGGCAATGCGCTCCACGGCCTCTTTCGCCTGCCGTTCCAGCTCGCCTTTTATCGGGCAGGATGGAGTCGTAAGTTCGAAGGTAAAGCTTACATTTTTTCCATTCAGCGAAATATCCTTGATCATGCCAAGGCTGACGACGTCTCGGTGGAGATCGGGATCCTGAACGGCACGAAGCGCATCTAATACGCTGGATTCCGTGATGTCTGAGGATGGAGAGGATTTAGAAAATAGGCCCATGAAAAAAGCTTCCGTAGTGTGCGGCGCAAAAACCGGACAGAAGCCCTATAAGTTCGAACCGGCTTTATTATGCAAATAGCAATAATTAATTCACTCGGTGATAGATCATGAATTTATCGCAAACGGTATCCCCTATCTTGTAGTCAACGCCGAGCAGATCATGCAGTGTCTTAAAGCGGCTATCCGTAACCACCAGCGATTCACTGGTCTCCGGTCGCCCACGAAATGCCGTCGTATCGAATCGCTCGATCACGATGACCGCCGGTTTTTTTTGTGAAAGTGAATCCTTCATTGCTTGAAGATCGCCATCCGAGATCACCCCACTCGTAAAAAGCAAGGAATAAACAAATCGCGTGGCGGGAATTCTCTCAGCCCTCCAGTAAGCTCCCGGTTCTTCGCCAAAAATAAATACTTCATCCTTCGGAGTGGTATGATCCCTCAGATAGCGCCCAAGTGTATCCGTTCCGAGAGGATAATAAAGGCTCTGTATTGAACCGAGTGTTCCCACATACACCGGATGATCGCGAATCGAAAGCATCGCATCCGAAATATTGTGAATGCGGCGCCGGGCACTGGGGGACAACGCCAGCGTGTGAATCAATATAAAAATGGCGCAGATGACAGCCGTCCAACGGCTTCTCTCTTTGATTCGATCGTAAAGATAAATTCCAGCAATCGCGCATATCGGAATCAGACCCGGCAGTAACACCACATACTGATAGCCCCACCCCTTGTTCTGAACGATAACCGCCGCAACTCCCGCGCATAGCAAGAGTAGTGGCATTCGCACTGTTCGAAGGAATGCACTGTCACGCCTGATCAGAGCAACAACAATCGCAACGATCACCAAGATGCTCCATAGGTCCACATAGAGCCATATTGCTCTGAACACACTCCAAGTACCTAAATCAGACACTTCATTCGAATGATGGGTAAGTACACGGTACGTAATTTGCAGATACTCCCCGAGACTTCCTTCGATCGCTAAGATCCCAAGTTGAAGTCCACACCAAATAATAAATCCCAAAAAGAAAAGCAACAGAGACCGAACGAAATGCTTTCGATCTCTGAAAAACAGTTCAACCGTTATGGGAATAAGAAAAATAGCATTCGTCGTCTTAAAGAATGTTGCAATGCCGATGAGCGCGCCCGCCACAAATAATCGGTAACGCTTATCTCCCATCTTTGCAAACGAGATTGCAACAGCGGCAAGCATGAAAGCAAGCGAATACGATTCCGTCTGCGCAGTATCCGCAAGTCCAAGCGAAAGCAGTGTGAGGGCAAGCAACACAGCGGCTAATGGTGCTGCCCATCCCCTTCCATTAATTGCGATTGGAGAACTTTGACGTTCGGTCGCCACGAAAATGGCGACGCAGGCTATAAGAGAAAACACATAATCCGATACTCGCACCGCAAATTCATGCTGACCGAATATCCATTCGAAGAAAGCATAGACATAGAAAATATTCGGGGGCTTGACATCCCACGCATCGACGTATAGCTTCTTGCATTGCAGCAGCAATGAACCGATCTCGGCAAAGATATTCTGATCCAGCCCTAAAGACCAGAATAACGAGGGCGAATAGATCAGGCCGCACAACGCGAGTGCTATCCAGGGCCGGCGGGCGATATGTGAAGTATGAAGTATGAACTATGAAGTATGAAATGAATGCTGTGCGTTCCCCGTTCATACAACATACTGCATACATCTTACAATCCAAAGACGTCCGAACAGGACTACGACGGCCCTGCCCGCGAGCAAATTCGCGGCGCCCATGAGGATCGCAATTCCGCGCGCCGTAAGCTTTCCAAAAAGCGTGAGCATAGCCCACTATCGCCGACACAAGAAAATCAACTCGCGGCGCCCTATCGGGTAATCACCACCGAGGGCATCTATTACGTGCTCCAAACGGAAGATGGCACCGAAATTCGAGCACGAACCTACAAAGGGACTCGCAGCGCTAACCCGAATTCCACACTCGTCGCTATCGGGGACGAAGTTCGAATCGAGCATCCATCCCTGTTCGAGAATGAAAATGGAAACAATGCCGATTATTTGATCGAAGAAGTCCTGCCACGCCGCACCAAACTTTCAAGGCGTGCGGCCGGGAGGCGCGATAGCTTCGAGCAGGTAGTCGTATCGAATGTCGATCTGCTCGTCATTGTGGCAAGCGTGGGCGAGCCGAAGCTTCGCTCCGGCATCATCGACCGCTATGTTGTTGCCGGAGTCGAGGGCGGGCTTGATATTGTCATCGCCATTAACAAGATCGATAGCGCACCGGCTGCTGAAATGGATGAAGCGCGCTATTTTAGTGATGTTTATCAGGAAATAGGCTACCCAGTTTATCTCGTCTCTGCAACGCTTGGAACAGGCATTTCAGAGCTAAAAGAGGAGATCGCCGGGAAAACGAGCGTGTTCGCCGGACACTCCGGCGTAGGCAAAAGCTCTATCGTAAATGCCATTCTGGGCCGCGAAGCAGCTCAGACAGGCTCCCTCCAACGGAAATTCAAAGGCGGTGCTCATACCACGGCTTCGAGCATGCTTCGAGCCGTCGAAGGGATACCAGATACGTTTATCGCCGATACCCCCGGCGTTCGTGAATTCGCAAACTTCGAACTTGATCCACAGAACCTGAAATTCGCCTTTGTGGAATTCCAGAAATTTCAGGAGCGTTGCGCAATAACCAATTGTTCACACATCCACGAGCCGGGCTGTGCGGTCCGGCAAGCCGTCGAGGACGATAAGATCTCGATCGACCGTTACTCGAGTTACCAAAAACTGTTCGAAGAAGCTAAAAAAGAAGAACTAACACGTTTATACAATCAATGAAAATTCCAACCATGTTCACGTCCAGACGCAGTCAGGGAGCTGTTGTTGCCGCTCTCATTTCCCTTTCCATCAGCGCAGTTTCCTACGCGGGCTGTGCAAAATCCGATAATTCACAAACTCCAGCAGCAAGCTCACAAACGATCGATCCAAATCAACCTATGTCATCAGCATCAACTACCTCCGAATCAAGCCAGCCGACGGCAGCACAGCCAACCGCCGCGCCAGCACCTGCCACAATGGAAACCGCTGCCCCCGAAAAGGTCGGCGACACCGTCAAATCACCTTCAGGACTCGAATACATCGATACCAAGATCGGTACCGGAGCCGCAGTCACCAAAGGACAAACGGTCAGCGTAAATTATACCGGTATGCTCATGAACGGCACCAAATTCGATTCCAACGTTGATCCGAAGTTCAACCACGTTCAGCCCTTCACCACGCAGATTCCCGGACGAGTTATTGAAGGCTGGAACGAAGGAATTCTCGGCATGAAGGTTGGCGGAAAACGCCGCCTCATCTGCCCGCCGAACATGGCCTACGGCCAGCGCGGTATGCCCCCAACCATTCCCGCTAACTCGACACTCATCTTCGATGTCGAACTGCTGAAAGTGCAGTAAAAATATTCTCGCGATAGAAAAGGCCGGGTTTTTACCCGGCCTTTTTTATTTGGTAGAATTTTTATGTCTTTGAATTACTGCAAGAACGGCTGGGCAATTCTTCTTTGCAAGGTCTTCAGGTGTGTTACCTTGATTGTCTTTCGCTTCTATTGAAGCACCACGAGCTATTAGTTCTTCTGCCAGTGCAGAATCACAGTATTCTGCGGCGGCGTGAAGGGGGGTTTTACCACTCGGTTCAGCGAGCGATGGGGAGGCGCCGTATTTTAGAAGGTAAGTAATTATTGTGTCATATACGCGCATTCGATTAGCACTCGACGTATCGCCAAATTTATTTTGGTCTAGCAATTGTCCAGTTCTCCCCAATTGTACATCTCTATTAAAAATTGCTCCAATAAGCGGAGATAGCCCAAACCAGACTTTGGGTGGGTCAAATATGTTTGGATTCGCACCGTGTCTTAAGAGAAACTCAGTAGCGACAGTTTCTCCGTGAAGAATGGCTACATTAATAGGCGAATATGGAAGTTCAGACCTTGATGCAAGGAGAGAATCTAACCCATTAACATCCGCGCCGTGATCGATCAACATTTTAAGAACTAATGTGTCACAGACTATAAGTCCACTCACAGCCCAAGAGAGTGGTGGAAGGACTTGAAGAGGATTCCCAAATTGGTCGGCGGTATCACTACTAATCTGATTGGGACTTGCACCTGTATCGAGGATGCTGAGGATTTCTTCACGATTATTACTTAGAATAGCCTTTACAAGCGGGGTCGGATTTGGGGATATTCCACTGCCTTGCCAAGGGGATACCATAGCAAGCTGAGCCTTTGTGCAAGCTGAATAAATCACGCAAGTACAAAGAATAGTTACATAGAACCAAGTTAGAGATAAAAAACGCACTTGAAAGGAAAAAAGTTAATGGTACATTATCCAGTTATATAAATCTTGCATTGCCTTCTTCATTGGTGGTGTGTTGCCTAGCTTATTAATTAATTTATTAATTTCATCGAACATACTGTTCAAAAGGCCAGTTAAGAATGGCACAGCCAACTGTGAAAGTGCATGAACACCCTGGACTAGTGTAATGAATGCCAAAAAACCGTCAACATATGGATTTGAAAACAGCTCAAAAAGGAGGCTTATTTCTCCAGCTGCCAATCCACCCTCTGTCGCAATCTCCAAAAGAGTGGCTAATGCTTCAGTGACTACAGGTCCTAATAAACCCGCAGTTTTAATAATTGTATTAACCGTGCTTAGATAGAAGAGGATTTGATTCAGTGTTCCAGGATCGTTGCTCGTCAGAGCTTGCCCTAAAAGTTGCTGAACAATCTTCCCAAGTCGAGTTGATGGGTTATATAGTGCAAGTATTGCAGCAGCTATCGCCTCTATCTGCTGAATCGTCTCTTGATTTGAATTACCCCCTCCAGAGCCTCCGGATCCGCCCGTTGAACCTCCAGTTGAGCCTCCCGTTGAACCAGTTCCACCGCTTCGCGGCCCAGTTGGACCTGGCCCCCCACCTGGCGGCCCACCTATGCTAAAGCCCCCGCCCCAATCGTCACAAGGAAGGCATGTTACATTATTATTGTCCTCCCCCCCCCCGCCGTCGAGAGAGATTGGAGAGGATATCGAGCCGCATTCACAATCATCACCACCCCCGCTCGGATCTGGCTCCGCATCAAGGGGATGCATCGGCGGCAACGAACCTGGAAGTGGAGTTCTTCCAGAACCCGGTATTACGCCAAACGGAGATGCCGGCGGTAAAATCCGCGTCGGAAGTGCAGGAAGCGGGGTTGTCCCGTTCTGTCGTGCTACAGCCATGGTTTAAGTCTCCTTATTCGACGATCCATTCCATTTCGAACATGCTGGGGCTGCCGGTGCTATCAACAATGCGAAGCCCCACGATAAAACGTCCGGTTCGTAGCAATGTCACTTGCAGATTTCTCCCTAAACCGCCATAGGTTGCAGTTGATGGGAAAACAAATGCTGGCACCGTTCCGGCTGCGGCGTTCTGGAAATCACCGCTCGTGGCAGAGTTATCCCGAAAGCTGAGTTCCACACTCGTGGCAGTGATTCCCGCTTTCCAATCCAGATAGAGATTATTCACAAACGCGGTACCAGCTTTTAGGAACATGATCTTTTGCACAGCAATCGGAAGAGTCAACGGGCTTGGCGCGACCATCTGATGAAGCGTGTTCCAAGCGTTCGCGTCTTCAATGGATGCGAAATCATACACATTTGGAACCGTTACGTTAGGAATCAGGCCCGCCGCAGGAACAGTGACCGACAAGTTCGGATTGATCCATGTTGCTGACACAAACCAGTCCATGCTACGGAGGAATGAAGCAGCACGCATGGTGCCACCCTGATCTTCAAACGATGCGGTCTGAATAATGCTTCTCGGATCCATCGTCGGCATCACGACGAGATCGAACCACGACTGAATACTAAGTGATCTGTGATTTGGATTCATAGGTTGATTTGGTGTTTCGTTATTACAAGTTTTACACATGATACTGAAACCAACGTCCCCCCCCCCCCCTCGTTCCTAATCTACCATTAGCAATCCATCAAATAATTATTTTCTAAATATAAAATTCCCGATTATTTCATCCCCTCCATAAACTGCCCGAATAAATAATCGCTTTCGTGCGGGCCGGGCGAGGCTTCGGGGTGGTATTGCACGGCAAAGATCGGGAGTTTGGTGTGGCGAAAACCTTCCACGGTTTGATCGTTCAGGTTCAGGTGCGTAAGTTCGCAGTCCTTCGGCATGGTCTTCCAATCCACCGCAAAGCCGTGATTTTGGGAAGTGATCTCTATCTTATCGGACAGCAAATTCTTCACAGGGTGGTTCGCGCCGCGATGACCGAACTTTAACTTGTACGTATTTCCTCCCAACGCCAGCGAAAGCAGTTGATGCCCCAAACAAATCCCAAAGATCGGATGCTCTTCGAGTTTAATGAGCTTTTTCAGCATCGCGATGGTATCCTTCACCGCATCGGGATCGCCGGGGCCGTTCGAGAGAAAAATTCCATCGGGCTTTTGCTCGAGGATCTGTTCGAGCGTTGTGGTAGAAGGCATAACCGTCAGCCGCGCTCCGTGATCGACGAGCTTGCGCAAGATGTTTTGCTTGATGCCGTAGTCGATCACAACAACATGCGCGACCTCTCCCCTGCCCCTCTCCTTGGTAAGGAGAGGGGTTTCCATGTCATACGTTCCGACAGTCGTTACGCCTTTGGTGAGATCGAGGCCATCCATCTTCGGGCTTTGCCGTGCGATCTCGACCAGTTCTGTATCCGAGAGCCCTTCGGTTGAAAGCACTCCACGCATCGCGCCCTCGCTGCGCAACAAACGGACAAGCCGGCGTGTATCGATCTGTTCGATTCCCAAAATTCCATTTTGAGCAAGGAATTTATCCAGGCTTTCCGTAGCGCGCCAGTTGGAATAACGTTCGGCATTCTCGCGCACTGCAAACCCGGACACAAATGGTTTCCAGGATTCTAAGTCTTCAGCATTCGCGCCGTAGTTCCCCATGAGCGGATTCGTCATGGTAACGATCTGCCCGGCGTAGGATGGATCCGTGAGAATTTCCTGATAACCGGTGATGCTTGTGGTAAAAACCACTTCCCCCGTATTGCGCCGGACATCGAGCGCGCCGAATGCACTGCCCCGAAAGACGGCTCCATTTTCCAGAACGAGACGGATGGGCAAGGATGAAGGCAGCATTGTCGGTGATGCGTGATGGATGAAGGATGAAGGAGACTCTTCGTTGCTCTCGCCGTTGGTTGTAAAGGTATCGTTTTTCATAAAAGAATTCCTATTTTCATCATTCCCAAAAATCCCCATCAAATCTCATAAATCCCAGTCAAAAAGAAGGCCCTCACTATTTGCGAGAGCCTTCAAAATTATCATTTTCCATTGATCGGTTATCCCGCGACCGGTATTCTTTTCTGGAGGCTCAGCTTCAATAGTTCATATCCGCCAAAAAGCACGGCGCTCCATGTCAGATCGCCGAGAAATGAACTCCGGTAGAAAGGAATCGCCATCGTAAAGCACTGACCGAGTCCAGCAAGTGTGTGTGGATAGAACGATCCATCCCCGAAGAGCCACACTGCGAAATTTGTGGCCACGAAGAACGTCAGCGAACCGCCAAGCACCGAGCCGATCCAGCGCAACAGCGTTGCATCCTTCACATAGAACTTTCCGAGTAGAACCGCAATACCAAAAGACGCATAAACGACTGCCATCAGCTTCCAGTCATAGAAACCGATCACCGCATCGGTAATAAGCATCGCAATGAATGGAATGACGAGCCCCATGCGGCGCGAACCGAGATACGCTCCGGCAAAAAGCCCCGCAGCCATCACGGCATTGAAATTATAGACGTGCAGCATATTGAAAATGATGCGCGTCGCGATCGCGAAGACCACTAAAAGTCCCGCGAGAAGAGCTTGTTCACGATATTGATTCATGTTCGAATTGTATTATGGGTTGTAGAACGCGAAATGTGCAGGTGCGATTCCGGCTGGCCGCGACCACAGCAATGCTCCCGTCGAGGCGTTGTATGCATCGATGGTTCCGTTGTTCGTATAATCGCCAGGATTACCCAAATAATACGCATTGGATGTTGCATCGAAATAACCATCATAATATGGGGTAGCATTCGAGAGGATCGGCGTACCAACGACATGATTTACGTTATCCATGCTTCGAAGCGTGCCGTTTTCGATCAGGCTTACACGTCCGCCGGTGGTGAAGGTAATAGAGGCGCTATCCGTTAGTGCATTGACAGAATCGACTAACGCATTGGTCGTGGCATTGACCCAATAAATGCGCGGCGAAACAGTTTGATAGATGCCATCGCATCCGAGAATGATCTGCCCCGATGCGCTATCGGCTACCGCTCGTTCCGGATCAGTAAGGATCACCGTGGATGAGATTTGCTGAAGCGATGTAAGATCAATTACATGCAAATGCCCGATCGTATTGTACGTGCCGCCGGTAATAAATGCTTTGTTATCCAAAACCGCGACGGCAATGCTTGGCTCGCCTAAGGTGACCGTATCTTCAATGGAGTTGGTCGTAAGATTGATGATTGCGGCGCTGTTTTGGTTACGCCGCGTGACGAGCAGCAGGTTCGGGCGAATGAGCACCATTTTATTGGGGCCATCGGTTCCCATGGAGATCGTCGCAAGCTTTTTGAGTGAATCGGCGTCCACGACATAAATGCTGTTCGCATAATTATCGAGAACGATCACACGATTCCCCCATAACAGAATATCGTTCCCTTCGCCCATACCGGTCACCACACCATGATCGTCGATCGTATCATAGTGACTGGACGAATCGCGGAACAGAACGGCATCGAGCGTCGAGTTATTATGTGTGTATTCCCCTTCGCTCACTGCAAAAAGTGTTCGGGTCGATGGAACCACCGTGATCGGGGTACCAGGGGTATTCGATGGCGATTCACATGCGGCAAGCGTAGTGGAAAGAAGTGCCACAATGATTAGGAAATGGAGTTTGCTTTTCATGATTAATGGTAATTTAGTTCAATGGAAAAATGGTAGGTTCGGCCCGGGATCGGGTAATTGATGATGTCTTCATAATGCTCATTGGTCAGATCGACCACTCCGAGTAATATTTTCAGGCCAATGCCTTCAAAAGTAAGTTCTCTGGAGCTGATGTTAACATCGAAGGTGGTAACCGGTTGGAATTTCCCGCTGGGAGTATTCGCGGGATCGGAATATTCATGGCCACGATACCGAGCAAGCACCGTTAGCGATCCCCAATCGCTCCTATCTATTTCGGCGATAAACAGCGAGCGCGTTGGAGACGAATATTGAAGCTCTTTGCCGTAGTTCGAATCCCCAGGAGTAATATTTTTTGCGTCGAGCCATGTGTAACTTTCTTCAACGTGCAGGGACGTTTTGGAATCTATATTCGCCGATGCGCTGGCACGAAATTCTATTCCCTTCGATTCTACTTCACCCACATTGATCGGTGTCCATTCCGTACCGAGATATGGCTCCCAAATAATTTCATTGTTAATGTGAGCAAGGAACCCGGTAGCACTAAATTTTGTCGAGAATGAGTTCCAATACGGCTCGAAACTGATGGATGACTGCCAATTCTCTCCATGTTCAGGCTTGAGCTTAGCGTTCCCTCCCTCAAACCAATACAGATCATTCAGAGTTGGAGCATGAAAACTGCTGCTGTACGCTCCACCAAAAACAAGATCGTGAAACGGAGCAAAATTGACCGCAGCTTGTGGGAGAAGTTCCGTCAAAGAAAGATCGGAAATGTTCTCAAGACGCAGCGAGCCATTCACATCTACATTATCGAATGGAAGCACTTTTGCTGCGCCGTACGCGCTGGTTCGGTAACGGCCGATGATAGAATCACCATTGGGGGTATGATTCGTCGTTCCGGCGAGGCTCGTGTGCTCATCCTCAATGCCGCCAAATGCCTCGATCGCTTGATCGATCTTATAACTTGCACGCTCAAAAGCATCGATCAGATTATTCCATGCACTATCGTTCTGCGCATGGATTGTATCGCGGTAACTTTCGAATTGGCGCTGCCACGCAAGTGAGAATGTAGAAGCAAGCGGGCCATCATCATGATCTGCTTTGATCGCCCCGAATGTTTGAGCGTCCGTTTGCCGCGCTGTAAGCGAAGATATACCATCCGGATTGACAGCTCCCGGCGTACCCCGATTCGCATAAAAATAATTACCAAGAAAACGGATGGTTGTGTTATCGGAGGCTGTCCATAACGCCGCGAGATTTGCACTCCGAAGCGCGGCATCGTTATTCTCCCGAAGCACATTCGGATGAGCCGAATCCTGATAAAATGGGAACACTCCCGTCGATTGATCGAGCGACCCTCCTGCGACGATCGAAAGCGATGGTAGAGGATTGATCGATGCCTTCGCATAATAGGAATTCGTTGGTAACCCGATGGAACCATCATACGTCGTCTGTTCAGTGCCAACGGTTAGCACATTCGAATCACGAATTTCACTTACAAGATTTATGGCTGAACCGATCGCATCGCCGCCGAGCAAGACAGCACTCGATGCTGGAATTAATTCCACATGCGAGATCCCATGCAACGTAAGCTGTCCCAGATCGGTCTCTCCAAGCTGTTCATTCGTGGCACGAATACCATCGCGATAAACGATGGTATATTCCTCAGGCAATCCGCGAAAACTTGGCAAGGCGATCGAGCCGAGTGAGCCATATTGCCGAATGTCAAGCGAAGAAGAAATGGCATTTAAGGCTTCTGCAGCGATCATCGAGCCAGTTTGCCGAAAAAGCTCATCCGTAGGCTTTATTTCAACCTGGCGTGGATCAATTGCCGGGAGATCGCTTGGACGCAGAGCGGTTATTTCCACCGATTTTGGCGGCAATCGCTTTATCGTATCTTCCGGTTGGGCGCGTGCGTTCACATAGCTCACAGCTATGAGAAGTAACGGCGTAATAATTAAAAAATGCGACAAAAAAAGCTCCCATACAGCCTTCGGGAGGCGAGCATAGGAGCACGAAAAATCGAGCGAGCGAGCGCAAACTAACGTTTACGCTACAATTCCGATTGTCTGTAACTCCTGCCTCTCCCTCGAAGGCCAAGTGAATTAGAATGACGTGGCAGGTCTCCTGGCTTCTCCTAAAATGCCTTCCCAGGTCCGTGGACCCAGTGGACTTCGTGGACGGCGATTGAACGCCGATGGAGTTACAGTTGCGGGGCAGCTCTCGAATTAATTCGGATGATCGCTCATTCGAACGTCACGAGATTCCCTTTTCACCTCGCCGCATGATCGCTCATTTGTGCGAGGCACCACATATTTATGTACAAATATACGAAATTTTTCTCAATAGTCCTTCTTTTCTCTCGTATATTTGTATTTTCTAAATCATTCAATTCTTATGGATCACTCAAATATTACTACTTCATTCGATCTCGCAGGCCGTAAAATAGCGAAGAACCTTGGGGTCGTGCGTGGCATTATCGTTCGCTCCAGGTCGATCGTCGGCTCGTTCGCGGCTGGACTGCAAACGATCTTTGGCGGCAACATCTCTATCTACTCCGAACTGTGCGAGAAAGCTCGGGCTGACACGTATGAACTCATGGTTGCACATGCCGAACAGCTTGGCGCCGACGGTATTATCGGAGTCCGTTATGATGCAACTGAGATCATGAGCGGCGTGACCGAAGTGCTCTGCTACGGCACAGCCGTTAAACTGGAGTAAACAATTGCCTGTTCTCTTTTACTGTCATTGCGAGAAGCATAATTCGACCGGAGGGAGAATTATGCGACGAAGCAATCTCATCCATTAAGTGGGAGATTGCTTCGACGAAATTACTCCGCTTCGCTCCGTAATTCCTTCTCGCATTGACTGGACAAATTACCATGCTGGCGTTTACCATTCGCAGATTTATTTATTCCATCCTTGTAATATTCGGGGTGGTGACGGTAGTCTTTTTTATTATGAATTTATTGCCCGACCCTGCGCGCATGATGCAGGGGCAGCGGGCGGATCTTGCCACGCAAACGGCAATTCGGCATGAGCTTGGCCTTGATCTTCCTGCGTGGCAACGATATGTGAGGTTCATTGGCAATGTCGCGCATGGTGATCTGGGACGGTCATTCACCTCGAACCGACCCGTTCTCGATAGCATTATGGATCGTTTCGGCGCGACGGCAACACTTGCCATCAGCGCCATGCTTATTGCATCTGTACTCGGTGTTGGAATTGGCGTCGTGAGTGCGATTCGTTCCTATAGTCTCTTCGATAATGCCAGTATGCTGTTCGCCCTTATTGGAATTTCCGTTCCCGCGTTCGTAATGGGGTTATTAGCGATGCTCGTATTTGGTTCGTGGCTGGATTGGCTCCCCGTCTCCGGATATATGTGGGAAGGCGGCGAACTGCATATTGAATACCTGATATTGCCAATGCTGGTCCTTGCCTTACGTCCTGTTTCGGTTATTGCTCGCGTGACAAGATCGAGTATGTTGGAAGTCATGTCCAGCGATTACATCCGCACTGCTAAAGCAAAAGGCGCGCCGTGGAAATCCATTGTGTATAAACATGCGCTGAGGAATGCTCTCAACCCCGTTGTTACGACCGTCAGTGCATGGCTTGCCGGATTGCTCGTCGGCACCTACTTTATTGAATATATCTTCAACTGGCCTGGAATAGGGCTGCAAGCGGTCGATGCCATCACGCGCAGCGATTTCCCGATCATTCAGGGAACCGTAATATTTTCTGCGGCGATCTTTGTCTCTGTGAATTTTGTGGTCGACCTTGTGTATGCACGGTTGGATCCGAGGGTGAAGCTGAGTTAGCATTGATTTGGAGGAACAACGACTGCCGTTAGGTCACAAATAATTACCCTGTAACCTCTTCGGAATGGGATCGTAACAAATTATTCATTATGGTGTGCTGAGAATTCGGTTCACCCCAGAATTTAATTAGCAACGAGCATTAGACATGAAAAAAATCGTTTTTTCGATCTCCATACTTACAACCCTTGTAATTTCCTCATCATCCTACGCGCAAAAGCTTATGCTTGGGCTGCGTGGCGGAATGGATGTCGGTACCGTAGTATGGGATTCCACTGCAAATGGAATCAATAAAAGTACAATCAACGGGCTCATCGGCGGCGCTCAGCTCGACATATGGTTTAGCAACATGGTCGCACTGAGCACCGGCCTTCTGCTCGATCAAAAAGGGTGGCATGAGGAGAGCAACGTTCCCGGGTATGTTGCATCGAACGATATTACACTTAATTATCTCGAAATTCCAATTTTTTTAAAAGTGGGGTTCAGTAATGGAAATTTTCAACCTTATGTATTTGCTGGGCCATCAATCGGCTATATGTTTTGGGGCTATGCCAAGCAACAAGGAAGCGGAACACTTGGCGCTGACTACAAAATCAACGATGGAGTGAATATGGTCGATTTTTCAATTGTTGGCGGTGCTGGACTTACGTTCAATTTGTCGAGTGGTACACAAATCTTTGTCGACGCGGGATATGCGTTTGGATTGGTGAACATATTAAATTTAGCCAATCCAAATTATGAGGGTGAACTGCTTTTTTCTCCCTCCGGCACTATCAAGACCCGGGATGTTCGTATCGCTGGCGGAATGATGTTCCCGATTTAATCCGCAAGAGAATCACCAGCCACTTTCTCAAACGTATATTGCCCACGATCATTATGATCGACACGCACCGTATCGCCTTGCGCGATCTCCCCGCCCAATAGCTTCATCGATAGTGGATCGACGACAGCGCGTTGTATCACACGCTTGAGTGGGCGCGCACCATAAATGGGATCGAAACCACTTTTGGCAAGCCAATCGCGGGCATCATTGGAGACTTCAAGATGGATACCGTTCTTTTCCGTCATTTCGATTACGCGAAGAAGTTGAATATCCACGATCTTTCGAAGATCGCTTTCCGAAATTGGCTGGAACATCACGATCTCGTCAATCCGGTTCAGGAACTCCGGACGGATGGTCTTGCGCAACTCTGTAAGCAGCAGCGTTCGAAGATGTGCAAGAATGCGGTCTCTATTCTCATCATTCATCTTCTGCATCTCAGCAGTAATAATATGGGAACCGATATTCGAGGTCATGATGATGATCGTATTCTTAAAATCGACCGTTCGGCCTTGCGAATCCGTAAGGCGGCCATCATCGAGCACTTGCAAGAGAATATTGAACACATCAGGGTGTGCTTTCTCGATCTCGTCAAGTAATAAAACACTATATGGACGGCGCCGCACTGCTTCCGTAAGCTGACCACCCTCTTCATACCCAACATATCCCGGCGGAGCGCCAACTAAACGCGAGACGGAAAATTTCTCCATGTATTCCGACATGTCGATGCGAACCATGGCATGTTCATCATCGAAAAGAAATTCCGCAAGTGCGCGGGCCAGCTCCGTTTTGCCAACACCCGTTGAACCAAGAAAAATAAAGCTCCCGATGGGACGGTTGCGATCCTGCATTCCTGCGCGGGAGCGGCGGATGGCGTTCGATACCGCCGTAACTGCTTCATCCTGCCCGACGATACGCTCGTGCAACCGGTCTTCCATTTTCAGGAGCTTTTCGCGCTCGCTTTCCAGCATACGCGAGACGGGAATGCCTGTCCATTTCGCAACGACTTCAGCAATGTCCTCGGGACCGACGACCTCTTTCAGCATCTGATGGTCTTTCTGAAGCTTTTCCAGTTCAGCCTGTTTCTTGGCGAGATCGCTCTCCGTTTTTGGGATCGTGCCATAGCGAATCTCAGCAACTTTGCCAAGATCGCCCTGGCGCTCAAACTGTTCGGCCTGATTGCGCAGTGCCTCGATCTCCTCGCGCTGAGCGCGAATATCCTTAATGAGCCGCTTTTCGTGCTCCCAGTGGGAGCGTAGCTGGGTGCGGCTTTCCTGAAGTTCGGCAAGTTCTTTTTCTATCTCTGTGAGCCGCTGGGTGGTTGCTTGATTTGGTGTGGCCATGGTCTTTACCTTTTCGAGTCACGTCATTGCGAGGAGCGGTGTTCGACCGAAGGGAGAACACCGCGACGAAGCAATCCCTACAGATTGCTTCGTCGCTTTCGATTCGCTCCGCTCATCGAAAGCTCCTCGCAATGACGTTTTTAAAACACCAGGGTTTCACATCTCCGTTCGGAAGCGATAGTGATGAGATAGCTGTTACGCCCGCCTAACTACCAGATATCGAACAAAATGTTCTCTAATTCCCTGATCGAGATCGTCGTGCGCAGCACGGTGGTCTATCTTGTTATTCTTGCCGGATTTCGTCTGGCGGGCAAACGGCATATTTCGCAGCTTTCGCTGATCGATTTTGCGCTAATCCTTCTCGTTTCAAACGCCGTTCAGAATGCAATGGTTGGTAACGATTCATCGCTGCTCGGCGGCATTGTTGCCGCAGCTACGCTCATTCTTATTAATGTCATTCTGACAAAAGTTATTTTTCGGGATACAAAACTCGGTGGGCTCATCACTGGCGAACCACGACTTCTTATTCGAAATGGTCAGATGGTCATGTCAAATCTAACGAAAGAGTCGATCCGGCCAGAGGAACTTGAAGAACAGATCCGCGAGCATGGATTTACCGATATTTCCGAAGTGAAAACTGCCATTCTTGAAATAGATGGTTCCATCTCAATACTTCCGTACGATAAAGAGGGCAAGCACGGTGAACGCCAAATACCTTTCGCTCGCAGACGCCACCGATCCCGCAGAGGTCTTCAACCATAAAGTGATCATGAATAAGAAAATCGTTGAAGATGGCTATAATGTCATAGCGAATGAATACAATTCACACCGTCTTTCTCGGAAAGAGATTGTCAGTGAGTTCTTCGATTCACTTTCAGAATATTTTCCCAACAAAGGGAAGGTGCTTGATTTAGGCTGCGGAGGCGGTGAACCGGTGACCGGATATTTTGCACGTAAAGGATATGATATAACAGGAGTCGATATTTCTGGGGAGATGATTCGGATAGCCAGGGATCAAATTCCGGATGGCAAATTCATTCAGTCAGATATGTCTGAATGCCGATTTGATAATGCAACGTTTGACCTCATTGTGAGCACCTTCGCAATTATACACGTTCCTCAAAAGGAACAGGAACAGTTGCTCAAGAACATACGGCTGTGGCTGAAACCCTCTGGTATTGCGTATCTTGTCCTCGGAGCCAGCAACGAAGAAGAGATCGTTCGTGAATGGAAAGGGGTGACGATGTATTGGTCACATTATGGGCCTGATGAATACAGAGATACATTTAAACATATTGGCTTAACTATCCTATGGGAAGAAATAGAAGATTTCCCGAACGGCGAGCAATTCTACCACGTAATCCTGAAACCATGATTCTAAATGAGAATAGTGTTTAATAACACAATATTGCCTTTTCATATTTATCATTTTTAATTCTTAATTTTTAATTCTTAATTGATAGCCTTAGAACATCTTAGTATGCAGTTCGGCGGAAAATTCCTTTTCCGCGATGCAACAGTTACCGTAAGGCCCGGCGACCGCATGGGACTTGTTGGCCCGAACGGAGCCGGGAAAACAACGCTGCTGCGCATCATCGCCGGAGTGTATGAGCCGGAATCCGGCAGTGTGAATATGCCGACAGGTTACCAGATCGGCTATTTGCCGCAGGAGCCAACGCTCGATACGGCCGCTCAGTCACGAACTTTGATCGCCGAGGCAATGCGCGCGCGCGAAGACCTTATTGACATAGAAGAAGCGCTTGAGGCCGTTCAGAAAGAGATGGGGGATCCCGGACAGGATCACGCAAGTGATGCCTATTTTCAGGTGATAGACCGTTTTGGTGTGCTGCACCATCAATTTGAGGACTTGGGAGGATTCGAACTCGAAAGCGATGCAAAGAAAATTCTTGCAGGACTTGGATTTCGTGAAAACGATCTTACGCAGGCAGTAGCAACATTTTCCGGTGGATGGCAAATGCGATTAATGCTCGCAAAACTGTTAATCGCCCGAAACGACGCTCTCCTGCTTGACGAACCGACCAACCACCTTGATCTGGAAAGCATGCTCTGGCTTGAGAACTTTCTCAAGGCGTTCGAGGGTACGATCATCATGGTCTCGCACGACCGGGCATTTCTCAATCTGGTGTGCAATCGGACGGCCGAGATCGAGCAAGGAAAGGTGGAAGTTTATCCGGGTAATTACGAATATTACGAACGAACGAAGGCGGAACGCGAAGCACAGCTTGTTGCTGCAAGCGCAAATATCGAAGCTCGGCGAAAAGAGCTGGAGCGGTTTGTCGAGCGCTTTCGCTATAGTGCCACGAAAGCCCGTCAGGCGCAGTCCCGTGTGAAGATGCTCGACCGCATGGAGCGCATCGAGCTTGCTTCGCATGGGAAGGCAGTTCATTTTAGCTTTCCGACTGCCCCGCCATCGGGACGGATGGTCTTCGAGATAGAAAATGGTGCGAAATCGTACGACGGCGTTCGTGATATCTTTAGTGGAGTCGATCTGCGCATAGAACGTGGAGATCGCATCGCATTCTTAGGCCGTAACGGTGAAGGCAAAACGACCATGGGCAAGATCCTTGCCGGTCAGGAACCCTTGACGGGAGGTTCCCTGACGCTTGGACATAATGTAACGCTGGGATATTATGCACAGCATCAGGCCGAAGCCCTGAAGCCAGAACTTACCGTGCTTGAAACGCTCGAATCCATCACGAGAGCTCAACTTTTTCATGGACAGAATGCAAGTGCTCCTTCGAAAAGCGGAGGCACGCCAAGATCTCAGGCACAGATACGCACATTGCTTGGCGCATTCTTATTTCAAGGGGATGATGTCTTCAAACCGGTTCGAGTGCTTTCCGGCGGTGAAAAATCCCGGCTTGCGCTTGCGAAGATGCTGCTGGAACCCGTTAACACCCTCATTCTCGACGAACCGACGAATCACCTGGATGTTCAGTCTAAGGAAGTTGTAAAGGAAGCCCTCTTGCAGTTCGAGGGAACCGTCATCGTGATCTCTCACGATCGTGATTTCCTCGAGGATCTCACGGACCGGCTCATTACCTTCGGGGATGGCCATGTGAAAGAGTATCCGAGGCCCATTGAAGAATATCTCGAAGAATTGCGGGCCAAGGAGCTTGCCAGTATCAGAGCCAAACGCTCGGCACCCGCTGTGCCGAAACAGGAACCCAAGCAGAAACCTCCAACGCAGGTTGAATCAGATCGAAACACAGAACATCAAAAGCGCAACGAAGAAAACCGGAAACGCCTCGAAGCGGAAGAACGCAATAAGAAGTACAAACAGGAAAAACCCATTCGCGATAAAATATCCAAAATAGAAAAACAGATCGAAAAGCTGGAGAAAGAAAAGATTGCCATCGAAGATGGCATGTACGATCCCGGATATTATTCCGATCTGGGGCGTGTGAAATCGAACGCAACTCGCCTGGAATCGATCAAAGCCGAGCTCGATAAACTTATGTTTGATTGGGCGGGACTGAGTGAGACCCTAGGATCGCTAACGGTTTCGTAGATGGGATACTTTCCATGGCGATCTTAATCATTGAGGTGACCGGCACCGAAAGCACCATCCCCCACGGCCCCCACACCCAACCCCAAAAGATCAGCGAAAGCAACACAAGCAGCGGACTAAGATCGAGGCTGGAACCCATAATGCGAGGGGTGATAACACTCCCCCAAAGGAATTGCACCGCTATGAGCGTGATCGCTACTGCAATAGGGGTGGAGATACTATCGAACTGCAAAAATGCCACTCCGATTGGTAATGCAAGTGCAAAGATAGATCCTAACGTTGGGATAAAGCAAACGATAAAGGTTACAAGTCCCCATAAGAGCGCCAAATCAACACCAAATGCAGATAAGATAATGATGGAAATAATACCACTGACAAGATTGATGAGCGTCATCGTAATAAAATAACGCTCCGTTTTCCCATCGATCCGGTTAATGACGGAGATGATCTCATCGCTGGTATCGGGATACGCTGCGCGGATCTTACGTTCGAATAATCCATTGCCTTCGAGAATAAAAAGCATAAAAAGCAGAATAAGCCCAAGCCCGCTCATTACGGAAACAAATCCTCCGGCGCCAGCATAAAGTATTCCAAAAATCGAAGAAACCTGCACGACGTTTGACCATCGAAGGGTATGCACTTGCTGCTGAAGCGCGGCCGGTGCAGCGTCAAGCATATTTTCGATCCCGGGTAGCAGCGTATTATTCCAGCGCGCCTCATAGCGAGGCATCGCAACCATCAGCGAGTTAACGCTCGAAACCGCAACCATCGAAACGCCAAACAGCACCCCACCAACCAGCGCAACGACGATCAAAAGAATAAGCGCCATAGGAACATGCTTGTTACGAAGATACACGACAAGCGGACGAAAAATATTCGAGAGGAACAACGCCACCACAAATGGCAACAGAACCGGCTGCATGATATGCAACGCCGCACCGCTTACAACAAGCGCTATGATGGCAAGGGGAAAAGTAATCGAACGCGGTACAGTCATCTTGTTACAAAGATACGACTTTTACGTTACATTTTGGATGAACCCTCCGTCAGGGGCGCCTGGAATGAGAATCCTCCATAATGGGTTATTTTTTTGAACGATGAAAACTGCACTTTTTAGTATTTTTGCAGCCTTTGGGATCCTTGTGATTTTCACGCAAGGCTGTGGTGGTATTTCGAATGCCGATCAGATCGTGTTTCCGGCAACAAATGTGAGCTACTCTCAGCAGGTCGAGCCGTTTCTTACTCTCGCGTGTAACAGCCCCGGTTGCCACGACATATCCGCATCTGGTGGATACGATTTTTCCACATGGACGGATCTTCGCGGTTATCCTGGCCTCATCGATGTGAACACTTCAAATCCAAATCTCGATACATCCTCTATCCTGATCAGAACATTGTTTGGCGAGGAGATCCATAACGCACCACTCAATGTAAACGAAAATCAGCGCGATGGAATTAGAACGTGGATCATGGAAGGTGCGCTTCTCAATTAAGGATATGAGACTTAAATGTTGTGGGCGTGTTTGTACCCATATAGGGTGTTTGCAAGAAAGAGATCAACATAGGAAATGAAAAGAATCGTATTAAGGGCTTTAGCATTCACGATCGCCGTTGCAGCATTTGCAAACGGTGCCAATGCCCAATGGCATTCGCACGATTCGCGGATGTATTACGATTATGGCGACCCCGTCATGACAAGCGTCGTCCAAGCGCCGGATGGCCGGACGGTCGATGTTCGGCTGACGACCTCCAGCGCGATGTTCTCGTTCCTTCGAGCAAAAAATTCCACTCGTGGCGAGTATTTCGCAATACGGGAAGTAACCTTTGAAGTAGATCAGCAAGGAACTGCACAGCCCGTCCTTTCCCGAAATATCCATGACACGATCTACGCAAAAACCTTCGATGAATCGGTTTCCAAGACATGCTGGCACGCCATGAGCGAACGGTTCACGCTTCCACCTCTGGATACAAGCAATAAATATGCACTCCATATTGAAGTGCGAGATAACGTGGACCGCTTAGTAATGCGCCCACAGATCATTGACCTGCGTCTCATCAAAAGCGCGCATCCTCGCTACCTTACTGGCGGTGAAGCACATATTGCCATCGGTGATATCTCGCTTGCAGACAGCATGAAGAATAGCATTGAATATACAAGCGCGCGCGGCAATACCTATATGTTCAGCCATAATATTATTGGCGTCGCAGCGTTTCGGCTGCCGGATACGACTGAGGCCCTGCCGAATGTCGATATTAATGTGCGGCAGGTCAGTAACCTTATCAACCCCGAGGACACCGGCCAGCGTTATCACGGTCAGCTCGATCTCAGCGACCTGCACCCAAAAAGCTCCCTCCAATTTATGGCCGCCGATAGCATTCTTCGGTATGAACTGTTACCCGATTCCGACGGTCAGCTTTGGACTGCTATATTTAATGTTCCCGGTCAGACCTTCGAGCAAGGAAAATACGAATTTACTTTCCACATAAAATCTGGTAATGCGGAGCAAACGCAAAAGAACGATTTTATGCTCGTCTGGCAGAACATGCCGCTCACACTTCAAGACCCCGAGGATGCCATTCCTCCGCTCGAGATCATTATGAAGCCGGAAGACTTTGCCGCACTGAACTCCGGCTCCGATAAAGAAAAGATGAGAAAGCTCTATGCCTATTGGAATACCCAATACCCCGCGAAAGGCTCTGCTTACAACGACCACATGGCAACCTTCTACCAGCGCGTGGATTACGCCGCGTTCAACTTCACCACCACCCGAATGCTGAACGGCGCAACAACTGATCGTGGCAAAGTGTATATTCTCTATGGCCCGCCGACTAAGATCGAGCGGTCGTTCATTCCCGGCGAATCCCCAACCGAAACATGGACCTACGCCAATAATGTCGGCAAGATCTTTCACTTCGTAGAAAATGGCTCCCCCGGCGAGTACAAGCTTTCCAACATTCAGGAGATCGCTTCGAAGGGGAATAATTAATCCCCGGTTTTCAACGCCCTCCCGCGCATTATCCCGAATACTCGCCAGAGTATTACGCCGTTTACTTCCGCGACCCGGACGAGGTGCCGCTGGAAGTTACATTTGAGTAATTGGGCACGATTTCCCTTCGAAGCGGTTAGAGTTTCATGTTTCTGCTTCGGTTTTTTCTTCTTCTTTTTTTTTTCGCATTTTTGCTTGCCAATAATTCTGCTCGCGCTCAGTGGCAGCATATTAATGCCACAGCTGGAGCTTCAGTTACATGCTTTGCTTCGCTCGGAGATACTATTTTTGCCGGAACGAATAATGGAGTTATTTATTCGATCGATGATGGGGTTACGTGGAATTCACTGAGTTCCGTTTTGACATCTCGTCAGACAACGGGAATGTTCTCGTATAATGGATCATTATTTGTAGGAAGGGAAGGTTCTGATGCGAACCTTAATAATCTTTATCTTTGGAATTCACAACTTCATCGTTTGGAGCTAGTGATTAATTGCACATATTCCACAATCAATTCTTTTGATACATTAGGTCCTTTTCTCTATTTTTCCGGTGGCGATTATCTATCAATTTCCTTCGATGTGGGTGGAACTTGGCAAATCATTGAACAACCATTACAAACGAACACATTAATTTGCCTTTCATCTGTTTCAACACAATTATTCGCTGGATCGAGTAATGGGCTTTTCTACTCCCTTGATTTTGGAGCCACATGGCAGCAGGAAATCAATAGTGCACTTAATGGCATGTTTATCACATGCCTTACCTCAATAGGGAACACATTATTAGCTGGCTCCATTGAGAACGGAACGTACTTGAGCTACCCTCTCGGAATATTTCGTTCCACTGATTATGGCGTCTCTTGGAAGCTTGTCAATCCTGATTCAAATATTTACGTCCGGTCTTTTTGCTCGGACAGTTCCTCGGTCTATGCTGCAACTGAAAATGGCGTTCTCCGTTCAACCGATAGTGGCAAGAGTTGGACTTCGGTCAATTCTGGCCTAACATCCTTAAATATTCAAGCTGTCTTTTCATATCCTGGTATTCTACTCGCCGGAACAAACGGCGATGGTATTTTTCGTACAAGCGATGTCCCGCAAGGTTCCAACCCCATAGCTTTATCTATTCAAGAGCTAAAATGCTTCCCTAATCCTGTTTCGAGTGCTACGACAATAACTCTTAGCACATCGAAAAACAATTATGCCGATATTTCCATTGTGAATATACTTGGGGTGGAGGTTGCATCACTCTACTCAGGTGAATTACAAAGTGGAATTTATTCCTTCGGATGGAATACGTCCAATCTGCCAAATGGAGTGTATGAATGCATCGTTCGAATGAATGGGAACGACCAAACGCTTCCCATTCTTATATCAAGATAAATCACGCCATCGCTCCACCCCCAGCGTCTCATCCCTCCCGGCACCGACGGAGATAATTTCGAGCGGGCATTCCACTTCGCGTTCGAGCGCGTCAAGATAGCGTTGCGTCGCTAACGGCAGATCCTCGCGGCTTGCTGCGCCTTCCAAAGATTCCTTCGTCCATCCTTCGAACGATTCATACACCGGACGAATATCCGCAAGCAGCCGCAGATCGTTGGTGAAGTGCGCGATGGCGCGTCCGTCGCTCTTGCGTTCGTATCTGGTGCAGAGCTTCACTTCCGGGAACCCCGATAGCACATCGAGCTTCGTCAGGGCAAGGCTCGATACGCCGTTGATCATATTGGTATATCGCACAGCGACTGCATCAAACCATCCGCACCGGCGCGGACGTCCGGTAGTGGCACCGTATTCATGTCCTGCTTCGCGGAGCTTTTCGCCGGTTTCATCCAACAGTTCTGTTGGGAACGGGCCGTTGCCGACACGTGTGGTGTACGCCTTCGCAACACCGATCACTCGGTCGATCGCCATCGGTGGAATGCCGAGGCCGGTGCATGCTCCGCCCGCCGTCGGGTTGCTGGACGTTACAAACGGATAGGTCCCGAAATCAATATCGAGCAGCGCGGCCTGTGCGCCTTCGAGCAAGAGGGATTTTCCTGCCGCAATTTCGCGATTCAATAATAGCGAGGTATCGGTAATATACGGATCGATCTCCCGATCAAAAATTTCGTAATCGGCAATAAGCTGATCGACATCGCACCGCTCGCTTGCGCCATAAAATTTATCGAGCAATTCATTCTTTTCCGCAATATTCTTTCGAAGCTTCTCGCGCAACGATTCGCGATCGAGCAGATCGACGATGCGAATTCCCTTCCGAGCGAACTTATCTTCATAGGCAGGACCGATGCCACGACCGGTAGTTCCCACAGCGCTGCCATCTTTGGACATACGTTGCTCAGCGGCCACATCGAGCATTTTATGATACGGCATTATGAGATGCGCATTGTGCGAAATGAAAAGCCTTCCGCGCACCGAAATTCCCTGCTCTTCCACCATTTTAATTTCATCCAGCAGCGCAACGGGATCGATTACCACGCCATTGCCAATAACGCACATGACGTCCGCGTGAAAAATACCGCTTGGAATGAGATGAAGAACAAACTGTCGGCCATCGGGAAGCAGGATGGTATGACCGGCATTTGCGCCACCCTGATAACGGGCGACGATATCGACATTCTGAGCTAAAAGATCGACGATCTTTCCTTTGCCCTCGTCACCCCATTGGGTTCCGAGAACGATCGTGCAGGAGGGTTTTGGCATGGGTAAAAAAAAAAGCAGCCGAAATGAATGGCCGTTTTTCTTACCCTTCGTATGGGCGCACACTAAAACGAATCCTGCGCCGGTAAGTTTCGAAAATTTTTATGCGTGTTTTTCCTAACAGTTTTATTTTCATGTCATTGCGAGAAGGAATTGCGAAGCGTCAGCGGAGCAATTCCTTCGAAACAATCTCAGGCGGAACAGACAGCGCGGTAATCTGTCTGAGATTGCTTCGTCGAATCGAACTCCCTCAGCATGACCGATCATGCGGGTCGTTCGATTCTTCTCGCAATGACTCTATAAGAACTTTTCCTCTAAAACATCATTGCTTTCCGGTTAGCGCCCGGCCCGATGCGATAGATGATCTTCCTGATCGTATCGATCTGCAAATATGGATACACCGCTTGCAGCCGCGCCAGTGCTTCGCAGCTTTTCAATTCCTGCTGTTCGCGCATGGCTTTGAATGCCTTGCGAATGATGTGATCGCGTATCCCTTTTTCGCTGATGAGATCGTGCGCCAGAAGCACCTGATAGACCTCGTCCGGGATCAGATCCGGCACAGGATTATTCCCGGGCATCGTCCCGAGCTGACCGTCGGATTGTGGATATGGACTATACTGAAGATCGACGAACGGCGGAAGTTCATGGCCCACATGACCTAAGCGGGTGTGATCTACGTGAGCAGGAGAAGGAATCGAGGTTGATGACATAGTCTTTCAGAAGTTAGAGTTGATGAAAAGACTCTGCCGAGAAGCTAAAAAATGGAGGTTTGCCGCCTGGAGCTTCGTCCTTTTCGCCGCTGTACCAGTCCGGTTGCGTGAAAATGACTTCTCGATTTGTTACCTGATAAACGCTGGCAGCACCATAGCTGCATTAGCGCTGACCGGGTACCGCCCTTAAGCGGCAAATCCATTCGCATGATCGCTCATGCTCGGATGATCGCTCATCCTTTATAGCCTCTCTGAAAAAACCGCGATTCGTTAGCGATCGCTCGTTACCGATTATCGCGATTTCCAGACAGAGAACAGTATCAAGTGTCCTTCTGAAAGTATGTTTTTTATTCCTTTATGAAGCGCCGTTATTGACGCTCCTATAACAAAGACCCGCAAAACGCGAAAAGGTTACAATCTTTTTAAAGGATTTTTAAGTGACCTGCCATTTCCGGCACCAAATCGCGTTTCCGGTACAAAAATAATACAATATTTAGCCAAAAACCAAAAAATCAACATTTTTCCGAATCCTCTCCCTTTCATACTTCATAATTCATACTTCATAATTTCCCCCAGAAATTGGTGCCATTTCTTTTTTTTGCTGAGTTCCCGACCACCCTTGAATGTGAGCTGGATTCGCCATTTGTTGAAAAAGTTATCCACAAAACGCTTTCATGGAGAACTCGTTCATATCGAAACCTACCGCCGAGATCAATTTTTCAATGAACTCCCCGCCCCCATTCATACTTCATAATTCATACTTCATACTTTCTCCAAGAAATAGTGCCTATCAAAGCATATACCAATATACGGCGGGAATTTCCAGAAGTCAAGCGATTCCTGAAAATAATCGAAAATAAATAGCCCCTGTAGCGCAGGCGTCCTCGCCTGTCCCCCCAGGGTGCGTGCGCACTGGGATTAGGGGACCGGCGGGGAAAGCATCGTGGGCGATGCGTCCGGCGCTACAATATTCCCCATTTCATCTTTCATAGTTCATCTTTCCCATGGGGGCGGACGACACAACCCGCGCGAATGTCTGAACTGGGATGCGGAGGATGATTTGGATGATGGGGATTATGCACAATCATCCAAAAAATTCTCCCCGTCCCATTAATCCCAGCCGAAGGCCCGCCGAGGAGGGTTCAGACTCGGTGGCGGACGGCACAATCCGCTCGACGGGAAGCAGGCGTCACACACCTGACAACCGTTTCCGGATTATTAAATCTATAGACCCAACACTGTTGTGGACTTTTCTAAAAAAGTCGATGATATCTTCTAAGTCTTGGTGCGAATAATCTTCAAACGTGTACTCAATCCCTTTTTTCCGAGAAATCTTGGTCTTAAATCTCGTCCCTGCATTGACATCATCATTTGGAGCTCCCCACTGTGAATGCACTAATTGATTCCTGATTTCTTCAGCTTGTGCTGCCTTTTCTAATACAAATAAAAGTCTGTCAAGATCATCTATTCCTTTGTGCTTAGCGAGTGAACCAACCACTTCAACAAGATTCTTGAATGATAGCTTATTAAGGACAATTTGGGTAGCAGTTGCTTCTCCAGCAACCAGCGCAATAGCAATACTGGAAAGCGCGTTATGTATGTTCTCTAAGCCGAGTGATACCGATCCTAAAGTTGCCAAAAAACGTTTCTCGGCCACTGGCCCGAACCTTACAAATTCCTCTTTTGAAAAAAGAGCATTGAATTTTGGATCGGTGATTACTTCCCTTGTAGGGTCTGTCATGGTTTCTGTTTATAATAATTACCTTGCCGGAATCCACTGTATTCGAGCACGATCCTGAGAGGGGTTCTTTACAATACTGCATTCTGCAATCAAAAATGACTTGATTTTGACTGTACATTGATTTCCCTCGTACTTCTTGAATGTAAGATGCGAACAAGTTGAATATTGATTATGGCAGATCATACATTCGCTAGAAGTAACAAGACCTGAAATACTGCATCCATTGCGAGAGCCATTCTTAACTTCTCGTTCAACGTCTTGGTCAAAAAATTGAACTCCCTCAATCATTAGGCCTATATCGTTCTCATAAACTAGGTCCGCACAAGCAACAATTCTGGATGTATGCTCCAAATAAATCGGAATCTTGTTTATGCCTCCGATTTGGAAAGGTCGTATCCAGGACTTCACACGTTCTTCGTGCAGCTTATTCATCAGTTCTTCGTTTAGTGGCCTTAGCTCAGAAGAAGTGACAAGATAATCTGTCTCCTCAGTTTTTACAAGTACGGATGCATCTCCTTTATAAGAGTGGCCTCTCACAAGATTTGTGAGAGCTTCCCTAATTTCTTTTGCGTACAAACTAATACCAGCATTTAGAAAAAGCTGAACGAGGGGATTAGACAATAAATCGATTGCCTTATTCTCTTTTATCCAATTGACAATTCCGTCCCGTTCCGAGTCAAATTTCACATCCACTCCCAGTAAACGAAGCTCTTTCACAAAATCAATTGTCGCTCGGCTTACGGCGAGCTTCCGTGGCCAGTAGTTTGGGTAAGGCACATATCCATTAATTATGATACTCATACTGAGTGTGGTTTACAATAATTTCTCCTGCTCGGCTCCCATATCCTCCACAGCCGCGCGTTTGAAGGTGGAGCGGCCCAGCGTTAAATCCGGGAACCGGGGGCGTTCGGTGCCATTCATGAGTCCTTCGATGGTGAGGATTTGCAGCTTCGGGTATTCGGAGCCGAAGCGGGGAGCGTCGTAGAAACCGGCGGAGACTGCTTCCTCGCGCATCGGTCGCGTCGGTTCGGCCAGCGTGACAAAAAATCCCATCGCGGCTTTTTCGCGCTCGACCGTCGCGATCAGGTCCTTGACCATCGCAACCCCGACGTTGCCGCCGCCTTTTAGCGAGACAATATGTGGAACGTAATTAACATCGCCCTTCCAGGGCTTGAAAAATCTATTTGATTTCGCTAACCCAGGGTTCCGCTTCGCATCGTGGGCGATGTTTGCTTCACCCTGGGCTGCGGGTACTTCGCCGCTCCGCGGCTGGGCTCCCAAAGTCCCGAAGGGACGAAGTACTCGCAGCCCAGGGTGGAGCTTGCGCACCATTGGTGCGCAAGCGGAACCCTGGGTAACGATAGACCCACGAACACTAAGCCCTGAAAGGGCGATGTTATTCCCCATCATCATGCCACAAATATTTCGGATCGTATTCAACACCGGCAGCCTTCAACATATCCTCGAATTCTTCCTGGAAAGTTTTTGTGCGGTGATGTTCTTCCTGATTTTCGATATACCCGACGACATTCGGTAAATGACTCGGACTCACACTAAAAACCCCATACCCCGATTGCCAACTAAAATTCTTTCCCGTCTTTTTTCGTAACCATGCGGATGATTTTGCTTTGATTTCTCGCAATAATGTTGAGATGGATGTTTCGTGCGAATTCGGTGTGAATCTCTCTGGATAAGAGATTTTCTCGATGCTTCGTGCTGAAGACGATGTGAAGATAAACGGGTCCGTAGGATTGTGCCATGTGCTAACAACTCCCTTAACAGGGCTTAGTATTCAAATTGCTGCCTCTTACCCAGGGTTCCGCTTCGCTACACCCTGGGCTGCGAGTACTACGTCGCTCTGCGACTATGCTTCTTCGTGGCCGCAGCCATCTCATCCGTCCGCCGCGGCGGATGCTCGCGGAGAATATCGAGATTGTCGCCGAAATACAGTTTGACCACGATTATCAGGATTTTCAGGATACAGAATATAAGAACAGGATTATTCGGAATTTTAACAGGATTTAGGGAAGAACGTTTGCTACTCATCATTCATCATTCCTAATTCATCTTTTCACCCGTAGGCGTTTTATTAGGGGTTCCAACTCATTCTGTATTTCCTCCTAAAAACGCATATAGCCGGAGCATCCCGCTCCGGCTACATACGCTTCTTTCACCTTCACCACATAAGGCGCGGACCGCATGATTGCTCATGCTGCATGATCGCTCATGCTGCATGATCGCTCATGCTGCATGATCGCTCATGCTGCATGATCGCTCATGCTCGTATAATTTCTCATACGTAATTCCAAACGCCTTCACCTAATAGAATGTCTTTCGAGGTATCAATGATTCCTTTAAATTCATCCTATCGTAGAAAATTTCATGAGTAATGTTTCACCATTTTTTAATGGCTGCACCCTCATTTTCGTCTTCCTCGATTCTGGCCTTGCCGGGGCCTGTTATTGCGCTGCCCCTGCCTGCCGCCGTTTCGGGTCTCGGCTCCTTCCATTTCCATCTCTAGTTCGCTATCGACGGAGCGCGTTTCTTCATCGTCTTCACGATCTAACGCTCTTCTCGGCGCTTTCACGATCGGGGCATCGTCGGCTTCGGCATCGGTAGTATCGATTTCGGTCACTTCGCCGGCTGTTGCCGAAAACTCAGATGTAATGTCTTTCTTCTGCCGCGCGCTGAAGAACTTGAAATCGTCTCCCATAAGAGATTCATCGAGTTCCAGTTTGATACGCAGCAAATATTTCAGTTCCAATCGCCGGAGCGGAGAGATGAATCCTTTGGCCAGCATCTCCGAAAGCGTTGGATGCACCTTCAGGATCAGGGAGCGTTCCTTCGACCCCGCACGGAAGCGCTCGATCCAGCGCTCGATCTGACGAATGATCGTGCCACGGCTCACCAGTAATCCCGTTCCGCCACACACCGGGCACGTCTCCGAGAGCGTATGCACGATCGATTGCCGAATGCGCTGGCGCGTGATCTGCATCAGGCCAAATTCCGTCAGCGGCAACACGGAAGATTTTGCGCGGTCGTTGCGGAGTTCCTTTCGCATCTCATCATAGACCTTCTTGCGATTGCGCTCTTCGGCCATATCGATAAAGTCGATGACGATAATGCCGCCAATATCACGCAGCCGAAGCTGCCGCGCAATAATGCGCGCGGACTCCAGATTTGTTTTAAGAGAATTTAATTCCTGCTCTCGCCGCGCCGCATATCTGCCCGAGTTAACGTCAATGACGACCATCGCCTCGGTATGCTCCATGAAGAGATACCCTCCGCTCGGAAGCGGGATCTTGCGAGTAAGCGTCTGCTCGATCTGAGACTCAATATTAAAGGCATCGAAAATGGAGCGTGTTCCGCGATAGAGTTCGACGGTCCCCGTCAGATTCGGTGCCGACCATTCCACATAATCCATCACCTCGCGGTACATTTTGCGAGAATCGATAACGATCTTCGTAATATCCGGCGTGAAGAGATCCCGCATCACGCTCGACGTCAGGCTGGGGTCGCGGTACATGAGCATCGGTGGCTTGATCTCACGTGCCTTTTTCTCGATATCGCGCCATTGCTCGAGAAGCTTCTCCAGATCCTCACGCAATGCCGATTCTTCTTTATTCTCGGCAACGGTTCGAATGATCACTCCCAACTCTTTGGGTTTCAGCGATCGAACAATGCGGCGCAGGCGGGTGCGCTCCCTGACCGAATACACTTTGCGGCTGATCCCAATGCCCGGTTCAAACGGCACAAGCACCAGAAATCGCCCTGGAAGTGAGATACGGCTCGTTACACGTACACCCTTGTTGGCAAATGCTTCGCGAGTGACCTGCACGAGAATGGGATGATCGGTCTCAAGACTAACATTGGCTCCCAACAGCGTCGGAAATGGGCGCTGTGTTCGTGGCGATAGCCCTTTGGATGTGCCGTTGCTCCCTGCATCCTTTGCTACACGAGGCTCGCTGGCAAGCCGAAGCTCCATCTTCCCACTCGGAGCATCGTGCGGGGGTTCCTGGGCTGCTTGAACGGAGCGCGAGGGGCCTCGGTCATTAAAACGCATCCCACCCCGCCCGCCACTACCGCGTGGCCGGAAAACCTTCTGCTCGGCAGCGGTCGCGCCTTCTTCGACGAGATAGTCGTCCTCTTCATCATCGTCATCGCGCATTTCCGCATCTTCGCCGGCAAGAAATGCCGAGGATGTCTCGTAGGAATTTCCGACATCGGAAAAATGAAGAAAAGCGTCCTGTTCTAATCCGACGTCAATAAAAGCGGCGTTCATGCCGGGAATCACTTTCGCGATGCGTCCTAAGTAAATATCGCCGACATGGCGCTCGGTCTCCGGGGTTTCTACGAAGAGCTCGACTAAATGGCGGTCTTCGGTAATGGCAATGCGGACTTCATTCTCGCGTTCCGCATTAATAATGATCTCTTTTCGTGTTCGTTGTGGATAACTCACGGTCTATATGCTGTGCTATCGTTGCTTCACGCAACGGATTGATAAATACAGCACTTCGAACTTCGAGCGTGTTAGAGCAACTCGGGGGGATGCACACTTGGCATCCAGTCAGTTTAGGAGAGAGAATGCATTTCGATTACCTTGCTGCAACGGGTATGGGCAAAACTCTTTGCAATAGGTAATGCCACAGTAGCTGTATCTGACGATGCAGATGATGCAATTCCCATCGAAGTTGACGATGGAAGCGCAGTGCTATTGGCTTCGAAAAAATCATCCGGAGGCAAAATGGTGCGGTGTAATGTGATGTTCGCCGACGGGGTTCTTCATCTGGGCTGGAGCCAGAATTTGCTTCCGCAATATCAGAAACGGAAAAGCAAAAAACGGATTCCTCGGAGCGCTTGCGCCCGAACAATCCGCACAGGAACTGAAGGAAGAACCGAATGAACGTCACCGACCGGTCTCTTAATGTCTCGTTGTTTGTGGCGATCGTTGAGGCCACTTCGCTTCTGAAAAACAGCCCGCTATGCGACCCGCTTCAAAACAGCGAACAGTGCACCACCCACGAGGGTCCAGCGACCGCCCTCCATGCCAGCTAAAAATTCGGAGGGGCTCCGAATCACATAGGCCAGCTTAAACTGCTCTAACAACACTCGTACTATTGAAGGTTATGCCCAAAGGATGGCATTCACCTACAGAGTCCAAAGTGCAATGAATTATAGGTTTTCAAAAAAGCTGGAATCGAGTCATCTCGCTATTACGAAGCGACCTGACCACCTCGCGATGAGGCTGATCGAGCTTTTATCTTAAAATATACGGATTTCCTACGAAAAAGGCCAAATTTCGATGAAAGATCGAATATGACGTATCGAGCAAGATTCCGTAACACTAAGAGAACAATGGAGTTGAAGGAAAGACTTCCGTAATATTTCTTGCCATCAACCCTTCGTGGATCTATGGCAAAACGTGACTCAACCGACAATACCGCAACAAACTTGCGGAGCGGACGGGACTCGAACCCGCGACCTCCTACGTGACAGGCAGGCGTTCTAACCAGCTGAACTACCGCTCCTTGTGAGCAAGTATGAAGTATGAAGTATGAAGTATGAAAGGCTCATTCCTTTTTCATACTTCATACTTCATACTTCATACCTGTCCAGTGGACCCGAGGGGAATCGAACCCCTGACCTCTTGAATGCCATTCAAGCGCTCTACCAACTGAGCTACGAGCCCAAACAATCTAACCGGACTAAACGATTGCTCCGACTAAATTGGTTGGGCCGAACAAACGGGCATTAGAGGGACGCGGTTCCTTTCGACAAACTAAATAATCCCCCTCCTATAGAAGGAGGGGGTTAAGGAGTGGTCATTCCTGACCACAGCCATTACAGATTCGGCTGTGGGGTTGTACGAAGATAGGGCTTGATCTGCGTAAAGCCCTTCGGGAATTTCTCCGCAGCCTGCTCGTTCGTCACCGCAGTAACGATTATGCAGTCTTCCCCATTATTCCAGTTAGCCGGCGTCGCAACGCTGAATTTCGATGTCAGTTGCAGCGAATCGACCACGCGAAGCAGTTCGTTGAAATTACGGCCTGTCGAAGCCGGGTAAGTCAGAGTAAGTTTGACTTTCTTATCTGGCCCGATGATGAAAACCGAACGAACTGTCGCGGTAGCATCGGCATTCGGATGTATCATATCATAAAGCATACTTACGTTCCGGCTTGGATCGGCGATGATCGGAAAATTCATTGTCGTGCTTTGCGTCTCATTAATATCGTTGATCCACCCATGATGTTTTTCGATCGGATCCACACTGACCGCGATCATCTTCACATTTCGTTTATCAAATTCGCTTTTCAACTTAGCTGCAGTGCCAAGCTCGGTTGTGCAAACGGGCGTATAGTCCGCAGGATGCGAAAACAGAATAGCCCATTTGTCGGACATCCAATCGTGAAAATTGATCTCGCCTTCCGTTGTGGTTGCTGTGAAATTAGGTGCTTCATCGCCAAGTCGTAGTGACATAGTTTTATTTATGAAAAATTAAAAGAGTGACGTTGTTAAAGTTTAAATAAATGTTGCGACGGAGTAACAATACAATCTATCTCGTGGGTTCTTTTCAAGGCAAATGGTATTGATAATTTCACACTTCCGCCAACTCCGTCCAACGGATGATCGCTTGATCCAGCCGTTTATTCAATTCTGTCATTTCTTGAATGAGTGCATTTATAGTTCCGAAATCCGTTGCAGATGCGTTCAATGCTGATTCAATTTCCTTCTTGCGGAACTCATCTTTTGGTATTTGCACTTCTAATCGTTCCAATTCCTGTTTCTCTTTGTAAGAAAGCTTTCGCGATTTTGTGACCGATTGCGGTACCACACCAGAATTAGGAATGGGTTTCCCTTTCTTCAACATTGTATCAGACGCCTGCTGAGCCTCCCGCGCTTCCCTGTCTCTGATTTCCAGGAACGCGCTGTAATTACCGGGGTATTCCCGAATTCGTCCTTCGCCTTCGAATCGAAAAACACGATCTACCACACGGTCGAGAAAATACCGGTCGTGGCTTACCACGATCACAGCGCCGGTGAATGTATCGAGATATTCTTCCAAAGCAACCAGCGTGGGAATATCAAGATCGTTCGTCGGCTAATCGAGCAAAAGCACGTTCGGCGCTTCCATCAACAGACGCAGAAGATATAGCCTCCTACGTTCTCCGCCGGAAAGTTTGGAGATCGGCGCAAATTGCATGGCTGGCGGGAAGAGAAATCGCTCCGCCATTTGGCTTGCGCTGATCGTCGAACCATCGGCGGTCTTGAGATTCTCTCCAGCTTCTTTTACATATTCGATCAATCGCTGATCTTCATTCATTCTACGATTCTCCTGATCGTAGTAGCCAATCGACACAGTTGGGCCAAGACTGATATATCCATTATCCGGCTTAATGCGCCCAACGATCATATCGAGTAGCGTCGTTTTGCCCGTGCCATTTGCGCCGATAATTCCCAACCGGTCGGTTCGCTGAACAATATAGGTAAAATCTTTGACGAGCACAAGATCGCCGTAACGCTTGGAGACTTTTTCAAACTCGATCACCTTGGTGCCGAGCCGCCTTCCAACCGCACCGATCTCTATTTCCTTCTTCGGTCCCTCGCGCGGAGCCGAGAGCATTTCTTCCGCTCGATCAACACGCGCCTTCTGCTTAGTCGTTCTTGCTTTCGCACCTCGGCGCAACCAAGCAAGTTCAGCCTTCATAAGCTGCTTCAGTTTTTGGTGTTCCGCATCGCGGCGGGCTTCCTGATCGGCTTTCTTTTCTAAGTAGTAAGAATAATTACCGGAAAATGTCTGCGTTGTTCCCCGATCGATCTCCACGATCATGTTGGTTACTCTATCGAGAAAATATCTGTCGTGCGTAACGAGAAAGAGCGCGCCAGAATATCGTTCCAAATAATCTTCGAGCCACTGGATGGTCTCAGCGTCGAGATGATTGGTGGGTTCATCGAGAATAAGCAGATCTGGCCGCGTAATGAGCGCATGTGCCAGCGCAACCCGCTTTCGCTGACCACCGGAAAGCGTGCTGATCCGCTGCTCCGTATCGGTAATTCCAAGTTGCGCAAGAATAGATTTCGCGTTCGTTTCCAGTTCCCAGGCACCGGCCGCATCCAATTGTTGCGATAGTTCCGTCATCCGTGTCAGGAGCTTCATGTTATCATGATCGTGCGCAACGGCAGCGCAAGCGGCCTCGTAATCATGAATAAGCTGCATCGTCGTGCTGCTTTTGGAAAAGAGCGCATCGAGAACAGAAAGATGTTCGTCAAACTTCGGATGCTGCGGCAAGTAGCCGATCTGAGCGCCATCGGAAACGATAACCTCGCCGGAATCCGAAGCAATTTCCCCGGCCAGAATGCGCATGAGCGTTGTCTTGCCGGAGCCATTGACTCCTATCAGGCCAACGCGATCGGTCCAATCAATCCCAAATGTGACTTGAGAGAATAGTGGCTTATTGCGGAAATCCTTGCTAAGGTTGAGTGCGGTGAATACGGGCATATTCGCGCACAACAACGAACTGCTCAAGTTAGTGTATCTGTGCGAGAAACCCTCACTTCAGAAAAACGTCGTACGCGAACCGCACGATCATCAGCCCCACGATCGCAAGAAAAAAGATGCGGATGAACCGGTTGCCCCGCAGGATCGCAAGCCGCGCGCCGAGCACTCCGCCCACCGCATTCGCCGCAGCCATCGGAAGTGCATACGCATACAGGATGCGGCCCGCCAGCGCGAACAGAATGATCGAGCCAATGTTCGTCGCGAGGTTCACGAATTTTGCATACGCGCTCGCTCGAAGAAAATCGTAGCCGAGGAACGTAATGAACGCGAGGATAAGAATACTTCCCGAGCCGGGCCCCACGAACCCATCGTAAAACCCAATGACAGCGCTGATCGCGATGGCATAGACCATGTGCGCCAGCTCCGTATGCTCTTGCTCCGTATGTGACCCGAAGTTCTTCTTTGTGTAGGTGTAGAGCGCGACCCCGATCAGGATAACGAGCAGCATCGGCTTCATAAACGCATTGTTCACGAGTGTGAGCATGTGCGAACCGAAAAACGCCAATGGGCTCGCGATGGCCATCATGAGAAGAACGCGTTTTGGCACAAGCTGCACCTTCCGGGAATATTGGTGGGCCGCAAGGCTCGTACCGAAGAATGAGGGAATTTTAGTGGTTCCGATCGCGGTGGCGACAGGTACGCCCGGAAGCAGGATCAGGATAGCCGGTATTTGTATGCAGCCCGCCGCCGCCGACCACTGCGTCCACAAAACCGGCGGCAAAAGCGGCTAAACATAGAAAGAGAAGTGTCATGCAAGTCCCAAACAACAAGAGGTTCTGGACTACGCATTCCAAAACTGCCGATCCAAACTTCGGTATTGTATCGCTTCACTCAAATGCGCCGGCGTGATTGCCTCCGCTCCCGCAAGATCGGCGATGGTGCGGGAGACTTTCAGAATTCTATCATACGCGCGCGCTGAATAACCCATCCGCGACATCGCCATCTTCAGAATATTGCGGCCTTCATCACCGATCTCGCAATATTCGTGAAGCAGTTTCGGTGGAAGATCGGCATTTTTGAAAATTCTGCGCTTGCCGCCAGGAACCATTAGTCCTTTATATCGCTCCTGCTGACGTTCACGCGCCTGAAGCACCCGCTCGCGAATCTTCACAGAGGATTCACCGGATGATTTCTTTCCCAACTCTTCTATCTTCACGCTCGGCACTTCGATGTGTATGTCAATGCGGTCCAATAACGGGCCGGATACTTTGCTCATATATCGCTGAATCGAACCCTCCGCGCAGGAGCAGGAGTGAACCGTCGAGCCGAAGTTCCCGCATGGGCATGGGTTCATAGCACAGATGAGCATGAAGTTCGCGGGATACTCAACGGTCATCCGGGTGCGAGAAATGGTTATTGCGCCATCTTCCAACGGCTGACGCAATACTTCCAGCACATTCCGCTGGAATTCCGGCAATTCATCCATAAATAGCACTCCATGATGCGCGAGTGATATTTCCCCCGGGCGAATATTCACCATTCCTCCACCAACAAGCGCAGCGTCAGATATTGTATGGTGCGGCGAGCGAAATGGGCGGGTTGTAAGTAATGGCGTGCTTGGCGGAAGCGTACCGGCGACGGAATGAATTTTCGTCGTCTCCAACGCTTCATCGAACGTGAGCGGCGGTAGAATTGATGGGAACCGCTTCGCCAACATGCTCTTTCCGGAACCCGGCGAGCCAACCATAATGAGATTGTGTCCGCCCGCCGCAGCGACTTCCAATGCGCGCTTTACGGCTTCTTGTCCCTTCACTTCTGCAAAATCGAAATGCGTATGCTGGGCGTCTTCGCGGAATATTTTTTCTATATCAATGTGAACTGGCTCTGGCGTAAGCAATCCATTTAAAAAATCGACAGCTTCACGAAGCGTATCAAGTCCATACACCTCCAACTCTTTCACGAGTCCTGCTTCGCCTGCATTGGCGGCAGGAAGTATCATTCCCTTGATGCTCGGATATTTCTCGCGCATCTTCCTGGCATGAAGTGCCACATTCAGAGCGCCGCGAACCGGTCGGATCGCGCCATCGAGCGCAAGCTCGCCAAGCACCACATATTCTTTCAATTTATCAGCATCGACAACTCCGCCCGTCGCGAGCATTCCAAGCGCGATCGGAAGATCGAAGGAACTCCCCTCCTTGCGAATATCCGCCGGCGCAAGATTGATCGTGATTTTCCGGTTGGTATCGAACGGAATGGCGCTGTTCTTCATCGCGGAGAGCACGCGTTCCTTGCTTTCGCGCACCGCCGAATCCGGTAATCCGACAATGGCAAAATTCGGCACATGCGCCTCGACATGCGTCTCGATCTCGACGGTGTAAGCTTCGATTCCTTGGGTGGTAGCCGTGTAGCAGCGGGAGAACATGGGACGTATAATAATAATGTGATCGCTGATAGAATGATGTCACTGTTTGAACCATCATTCCACGAAGCAATTTCAAATAGCTGCCTCTGACATTTAGGAACACCAAAAACCAGGAATCGTTAGTTGTTTTCTCGAAATCAGGCACTATTTTCGGCATCCGCTGCTTTCAAAATATGATCTGATTCCACTTCTAAATGCGATCTCTCGCAATTATCTGTCTCGTCATGTTGCTCGCTGCACAAAGCGATCGCGCGCGCGCGCAATGGGTGCCAACGAATGGCCCTTCTACACAAACGGTCGATGCCTTCTTGGTGGCCGACTCGAATTCAATGTCACCAAAGCTTTTTGCCGGTACGGTTTCCGGACTTTTTCTTTCGACTGATAATGGTTCCAACTGGAATGTGGCCGATTCCGGTCTATCAGATATACAAATTGAGACACTTGCCGTTATCCCAGCCAATGATGTGGGTGGTGTAAGTAAGACATCTATGTTTCTTGCCGCGACCGATGGTGGTGTTTTCATCTCCACGGATAGTGCCGCAAGTTGGAAGATCACAGATACCAACGCAATAAATACCGATATCCAAGCGCTTGCCGTTACGAACATCAATTCAACTGCTCCAGTGATATTTGCCGGCTCAGGAGGGAATGGAATTTATGTCTCTACTAACAACGGTACACTCTGGACTCCAACGAATACTGGCCTGAATGATTCTGATATTCTTTCACTCACAGTCACAGGAGCGACTTCATCACGTCCGTTGATCTTTGCTGGGACGGATAGCGGCATGTATCTTTCATCGAACAATGGCGTAAGTTGGTCAGCGATAAATAGCGGGTTATGGGCGCCATATATTTCTGCAATTGCAACGATCGATCCCGATAGCTCTTCACCGATTATCCTTGCAGGGACGTATGGAGGGGGCGTATTTCGTTCCATAAATAATGGTGAGAATTGGACCGAAATGAGTGATGGCATGTCGGATGTTGATGTTCTTTCTCTTGCTTCGCTGGCAATTCCTTCATCAGCAGTTATTCTTTTGGCCGGTACCGATGGCGGCGGCATTTTTCTTTCACTCGACAGCGGGGTAACCTGGAGTGCGGCCAATGGAAACTTGACGGATGGTGCCACCTATTCTTTTGCGTGGACTGGTTCGAATTCATCATCCGCTATTGTTTTCGCCGGAACGTATGGTTCCGGCGTCTGGCGAACACCGCTTTCGGAGCTGCTCGCTTCGAGCACTGTTACGAAAAACCCATCCATTCCAGTACAACTTGAATGCTATCCTGATCCCCTGTCACAATCAGCAACAATCGTGTTCTCAACAAACGAAGAAGGTTATGCTGTGGTAACCATCGTGAATCTCCTTGGCTCGAACGTGGCGAATATATTTTCTGGCGAGCTTACCGCCGGCGAGCATTCCTTCACATGGAATGCCAACGGAATGGAGCCCGGAATATACGAGGTCGCGATGCAAATAAATGGGCAGAAGAAGCAGATTCCGGTGATACTCGCTAAATAAGCTGTTGACGATACTTGCCCGCTGAGCGTTACAGCGCTTATGTCATTCCAACCATTAGGTATTATCGAGCCAATTCTTCGCGCATTGCACGATGAGGGCTATCGCACTCCCACACCGATTCAGCAGCAAGCCATCCCGATCGTCCTGCAAAGAAAGGACCTGCTCGGAGTTGCCCAAACTGGAACGGGCAAGACAGCCGCGTTTGCTGTGCCGATTCTTCAATTGCTCGGAGCAAATAAAGCTCACGGGAAGAAAAAGCATATTCGATGCCTCATCCTAACACCCACGCGCGAGCTCGCCGTGCAGATCGAGGAAAGCTTCGAAGCGTACGGCCGCTACATGGGGCTTTCGAGCATTGTTATCTTCGGAGGTGTAAAGCAAGGCGCGCAGACGAACGCATTGCACCGAGGAGTGGATATTGTCGTCGCCACGCCGGGGCGCCTGCTCGATCTGATGGATCAGGGATACGTTGATCTGCGGCATGTCGAGATCTTCGTGCTCGATGAAGCCGACCGTATGCTCGATATGGGTTTCGTGCATGACGTAAAAGATATTATCTCAGATCTGCCCGAGAAACGTCAGACGCTTTTCTTTTCTGCTACAATGCCACCTGCGATCGTATCGCTTGCGGCTGATATTCTTAATCATCCGGTAAAAGTTACCGTCACGCCACCGGCAAGCACGGTCGATCTGATACAGCAATCGGTGTATTTTGTCGAGAAAGCAAAGAAGCCCGATCTATTGCTTCACATCTTAGATGACAGAAACATCAAGAGCGCACTCGTTTTTACACGCACCAAACGCGGCGCAGATGTTGTGGCCAGAACATTAGAGAAAAATCGTATCAGCGCCGAAGCCATTCACGGCAACAAAGCGCAGAATGCCCGGCAGCGCGCACTCAATAATTTCAAGTTGCAGAAAACGCGCGTGCTTGTCGCAACCGACATCGCCGCGCGCGGAATTGATATTGATGAACTGCAATACGTCATCAACTACGAAATTCCGAATATCCCCGAAACCTATGTGCATCGCATCGGACGCACGGGGCGCGCCGGTGCATCCGGGAACGCGATCTCCTTCTGCCAACCGGACGAAAAACCCTACATCCGCGACATCGAAAAGCTGACCGGAAAGAAAATTCCCGTCGCGCACGATAATCCGTTCGGTCATAGCGATAGGTCCCACGCTCATGACGATCGCGGCCCCGCTCCACAACTCAATATTGCGAAGCCACAACAGCATTCGAAACCGCAGCACGCGAAAACAAAGCTTGAGCCTCGGCAGGATGGAAACCAGCAGCGGCAACAGCAGAACCCCGCCCAGCACTCCAACCAAAAGCAGAAAGCAAATCATGGGCGAAGGAGGAGATGGCCGGGGCGAGGATAAATAAATGGTGATTTTGAGCTAATTTGAATGATGGCTAAATTTATTTTCAGAAAAGCAAAGATTTTTTTGTAACCCGAGCGACCCTGCGCGTTTTAAACAATGAGAGATGATCCCCGACTAACTCAACTAACCATGAAACGCAATCTCATTCACATTGCTTCGATTTTTGCTCTTGCTTTCGGTGCAATCCCGAACGCATACGCGCAGTGGGTGCAAACGAATGGACCGTATGGAGGAGACATTACGGCTCTAGCTAAAAGTGCCTCAACTATTTTTGCTGCAACATTTGAAAATGGAATTTTCACTTCTACTGATGACGGCTCAACCTGGGAATCCATGAAGAGCAGCTTGAATATAGGAGCAATACTTCCAAATGCCTTTTTTATCTCCGGCTCAAACATTTTGGCTGGAATCTACGTCCGCGGACTCTACATTTCGACTGATGGCGGCATTGATTGGAAAGCAGATACAAATGGGATTTCTTACGGCCCGCTATATTCGGTGGCAACTATTAACAACAATATTTTTGCGGCTCTTGGTATAGAGGTTTTCAGATCCAACGATAATGGAATAAGTTGGATAGCTGTAGATTCTGGATTACCAGAGGACAAACCTGACATCGTTGCCCTAGCTTCGGTTGGCACGAATCTTTTTGCGGGAACAAATGGGGAAGGCGTCTTTCTTTCGACAAACTATGGCCAAAGCTGGACAGGGGTTAATAATGGCTTAGTGACCTTTGATTTAACAGGCGTGAATGTTTCTGCACTTGGCGTGAACAGTACCACTCTTTTTGCTGGAACTTACAGTGAAGGAATATTTCGCTCCACTGATAGTGGTGCAAATTGGGTGCATGCAGATTCAGGCCTGAGAGCTAACACCATTAATGCTTTTGGGGTAATTGGTCAATACCTTTTTGTCGCCACAAACTCCAATGGTATCTTCCGTTCCGATGATAATGGTAATTTCTGGACTCCAGTCAATCAAGGTCTTTCATCAACGGCTGATGTTCAAACACTTTTAATAGATAGCAATCGAATATTTGCTGGAACATCTGGAGGTGTCTTCGTCTCAACTGATAGTGGAGAGAGTTGGAATCCTGACAACGTTGGAATCATAGCAAGTGAGGTAACTTCCATAATAACCACTGGCTCGAACTTGTATGCTACAACGAATGGCACGGGCATTTTTGTCTCTTCTGATGATGGTACGAGCTGGACTGCCTTAAATAACGGATTGACAAACCTATCGCTTTCTCACCCTCAATCTATTGCTATGCGCGATAGTAACTTCTTCGGAGCGACAGATGCTGGATTATTCAAATCCAGCGACAACGGGAAAAGTTGGACTCTTCTAAATGTGAATTTCAGCCCTCCAATCACATTTGCTGGCCACACTCTTTTTGCATGCGAATTGAATACTCAAACCTTATATAGCTCAACAGATTATGGCATAAGCTGGACAATCTGTAGCAATGGGTTAACCGATCCTTATATACTTTCTCTTTTCAGCTTAGACTCGCTTGTCATTGCAGGCGGTGTCAATGATATTTTCATTTCCACAGACATGGGAGTAGATTGGCATAAAACAGGTTTTACATTACCTCAACAACTTGGTGTTCGCGCGTTGACCCTGTGCGAGTCAATTTTGTTCGCTGGAACGTATCAAGATGGTATCTTTCAATCGACAAATGAGGGTGTAACATGGGGGCCTTCTGACAGCGATCTATTTGATCCTTACGTCACTTGTTTTGAAGTAAGCGGCTCGAGTTTATTTGCTGGCACAGAGGAAGGAAGTAATACTGTTTTTCTCACTACTAATAAAGGCCTTTCATGGTCAGCCGTGGATTCTGGCCTACCCCTCATTTTTGTATATTCACTCGCATCCTTACACGATAATCTTTTTACAAGTGGGTATAGCGGCGGCGTTTGGCGGCGAGCTCTTTCAGAAATGATCCCCATAAGCACCGTCGCGCAAACCGCTTCATCCCCACCCCAAATTCAATCCTACCCTAATCCCTTCTCGCGATCCACGACGGTAACCTTCTCGTCGCAAGATGTGGGCTTCGCGGAGGTGATGGTCGTGAATCTCCTCGGCGCGCAAGTGGCGCAACTATTTTCGGGCGCGCTTTCGGCGGGGAATCATTCATTTACCTGGGATGCAAGCGGAATGGCGCCGGGGATGTATGAGTGCATTGTCCGAGTAAATGGGCAGGTGCAGCGGGTGCCGATGGTGGTGACCAGGTAACTGGGATTTGCTTAGGCATTGGTAGCCGTGACCTTTAGGTCACGGTGTCGGAGCAATCGATTTCAGCCATCTCACCGTGACTTAAAAGTCACGGCTACAAAGTCACGGTTAACCACCGGAGATCCTTCGACTCCGTTCGTCTCCGCTTCGCTACGTCGAACTCCGCTCAGGATGACATCTTAAATTTAGCTTGGTTTGCTAAAATGATTTTCGCGATTGAGTGTTGCATAGCCCATTCAAGCTCATAAATCATTATCCTATAAATCTCATTAATCCCATTAATCACGGTTCAGAGCATAATCGGCGCGCGACGGGGCTGATCTCGATCATTTCCATCCCCATTATTTGGGGATCGACGTTCGCGGTCGTGCAGCGCGCGCTTGCGGATGCATCGCCGACGGCGTTCGTCGTTGCACGGTTTTCGCTCGTGAGCATTGTGTTCCTTGCGTTCTCTCGCGATGCACGGTTGGGAGCTAAATTGCTCTTTGTTCCAAAGACGCCTGCCGAGCGAGCATTTCGGCGGAATGTGCTGGTGCTTGGTGTGACCATCGGCGTAGGATATATCTTGCAGACCGTCGGGTTGCTCACAACGACGACATCGAAATCGGCATTTCTTACTTCTACGGCCGTCATCTGGACTCCGCTCATCTCGATCCTAACGGGACGCGAAAAGCTGACGCTGAAGCTTGGGATCGCCGTACTGTGCACCTTCGCCGGTATCTTTTTTATGACACATCCGTTTGAGGGCAAAGGGGTCAGCCTCGGCGATTTTCTGACGCTTAGCTGCGCAGCCGTGTTCGGAGTGTACATCGTATGGGTCGATAAAGCGCTTCATACCGCCGCTAATATAACCGGGGACGATCATTCCGCCGCAATGATGGTCGCCTCTACGCAACTCGTCGCCGCCTCCGTGATCATGCTTGGCTTTCTTCCTGTGATGGGGCAGGAGCATTTTACTTTGACGCCGTATGCTATTGGTGCGCTTGTATTTACGGCCCTGATCTGCACCGGAGCGACCAGCTATTTACAAGCGCGTTATCAAAATGTTGTGACGCCGGCCACGGCTGCGGTTATCTATATGTTGGAGCCGGTCGTGGCCATGGTGATCGCTGAATTTTTGCTCACCGAACAAATTGGTTTTGCCGAGGTGTTAGGAGCAGGGCTTATTATTCTCGGAGTCATCATTGCCCAGGTCAGGACAAGTATGAGGTTTGAAATATAAAAGATGAAATTAAATTTCTCTAAAAACCTTCCTTTTTTACTCGCGATTAAGTGGCTGAACTTATTCGCTGTTCTGTTCATCTTTCATCTTTCATCTTTCATCTTTTCCGCGCCAGCAAGAGCGCAGGTCGGTGCGATCTATGGTAAGAATAAAGTTGAATACAAGGATTTTAACTGGCAATTTATCCAGTCGCCACATTTCGATGTCTATTTTTATCAGGGCGGAAAGATACTCGCAGAGTTTGTTGCCGATCATGCCGAACGCGCCCTCGATTCAATCGAGCGCGTTATGCAATACGACATCACGAATCGGGTAGCGATCCTTGTTTATGATTCCCATAACGATTTTCAGCAAACCAATGCGGTCGGGGAATTTCTGCCGGAAGGTGTTGGTGGCGTAACCGAGCTATTGAAAAACCGGGTTGTGATCCCGTTCGAGGGCGATTATGAGCTGTTTCGTCACGTCATTCATCACGAACTAACGCATGCCGTGGTTAACGATATGTTCATTGGCGGAACATATCAATCGTTGCTGACCGGCGGCGGAATGGAAATTCCGAGTTGGATGAATGAAGGTCTTGCTGAATTTAACTCGTTACATGGCCTCGACATCGAAACAGATATGTTTATGCGCGATGCCACGCTGAACGATGCCGTTCCCCCACTTGCGCGATTGGGTGGATATGTACAATACCGCGTTGGACAAACGATGTATTGGTATATTTCTCAAAAATATGGACCTGAAAAAGTTGGCGAGCTACTCCACAGGATCCAGTTCAGCCACAGTGTAGAATCCGGTTTTCGATCGACGTTCGGGATGTCGGTCAGTGAGTTCGGCGATAAGTTCCTTGCGGCACTTAAAGTTCTTTACTTCCCGGACATTTCGCGGTTCGAAGACCCCAGCGATTATGCCGAGGTGCTTGCCGATCACAAGAAGGTCGGAGGCTATATGAACGTCTCGCCATCGGTCTCTCCGCAAGGAGATGTCGTGGCTTTTATTAGCGACAGAAATGGCTACTATGATGTGTATGTTCAGAGCCTTACCCAACAAGGGAAGATCAAGAAGATCCTGGGAGGTGGCGGTGCGAGTACTAATTTTGAAGAACTTCATTTACTTTCGCCGGGGCTAAGCTGGGCTCCGGATGCCAAACATGTTGCACTGGCCTCGAAAGCTGGCGAGACGGACGCCATATTCATTCTTGACGTCAATGGGAATGAGCCGCAAAGGAAATTACCAAATATCGATGTCGATGGGATTGGTGGACTCAAATGGTCACCGGATGGCAAGTTCCTTACGTTCGTTGCTACTAAAGGCGGACAGTCTGATATTTATCTTTACGATCTGGATAAGGAGCAGGCTCGAAATCTTACGAACGATGCTTTTTCCGATCACGAACCATCGTGGTCGCCTGATTCGAAGGCGATCTACTTCACAAGCGAACGCGAAAATAATATAATCCCCGGTCAGTATCCTATATCCTACCCAAGCGATGTATTTTTCGAAAGCCCGAACCGCGATATTTATCGCTATGACCTCACAAAGAACACCATCTCTCGGATCACGTCATCACCGATCGCGAATGAATATTATCCGATCATGGCCCAGGATAATAAACTCTATTACATTAGCGATGCCAATGGCATCAATAATATCTATATTGCAGATTCGGACGGTTCCCATTCCCGCCCTCTCACAAATTCCGTTTCAAAAATAGATCAAATTTCACTCTCGTATGATGGGACAAAGCTCTGCTTCTCTACAATGCACAAAGGAGCGTACGATCTATGTTTGATTCGAAATCCCTCTTCGCTGCATGTCGATTCGCTCCCATTAACCGAGTTCCGAAAGAATGATGGCGGACGCCTGGTCGCAAGATTGGATACGTCTAACCGAACGGTTAATCAGGACACCGCCAAAGGCTACGGCAACGTCGGCGTGGATCTTCACAATTACGTGTATAGCAATAACCCGACTGAGAACCGCGGAACGATCATGCAAAACGAGCATAAGCTCCCTGCGGAAGTTGTAACGAACTACAAGGACACCTCCGGGCAATACATTGCTCATCAATACCGGACTGTCTTTTCACCCGATGTTATCATTGGATCTGCCGGATATACGGGGTTCTATGGCTTGCAGGGAACTACGCAAATGTTATTTTCAGACGAACTTGGCAATCAACAACTTTTCTTTGCCACAAATCTTATTATTGATCTGAAAAATTCTGACTATCTGGGCGCCTATTACAACCTTACTAATCGTATTAACTGGGGCATACAAGGATACCATAGCGCGGCGTTCGTTGAAGAGGTTTCCGATCCCGATGCCCCCAACGTAGCCTACCCTATTGCGCGTTTTACCTCTACCGGAATTGCCGGCGTTGCGGCATATCCGCTCTCGAGATTTTCAAGGATCGATCTCTCACTCACAGGATCTATCTTTCAAAAGGATCTCATTGTGAGCCAAAATGTTCCCACGAAAACGGCGTACGCGATTTTTCCACAGATCTCCTATGTGCATGACGATGCCTTAGAAAGCTATTTTTATCCCATCGATGGAAGTCGAATCAATCTGAGCGTCTCAGCAGCTCCTATGATCTCATCGAATTGGCTTGGCTTCGTCACTCCTCAGTTCGATCTTCGGCAATATTTTAAGATCGTCGGACAATTTTCATTAGCAGCTCGTATTACCGGTGCTGCCAGTTTCGGACCTACTCCTCAAAATTTCTTTATTGGCGGCGTCGATAGCTGGATCAATCCATTTTATCAGACACAAGGAATTCCTATCACGTCACCGCAGGATTTTGCATTCTTCACTCCGGGTTTACCACTCCGAGGATTTGCCTATGATGCCGAGATCGGGACACATTACACTATTGGAAATCTCGAGTTACGCTACCCATTTCCTATCACGATAGGTGGGTTTCCAATAGCCTTTTTCGGAGATTCGTTCATCGATGCCGGCGCGGCGTGGGACCACGACATTTATTTCTTTCAAAAGGACGTTGCCACCGGCAATTGGGAAACACGGCAGTTATTGCTTTCGACCGGCACGGGAATTCGAACCTACCTATTTGGATTCTATATTCACTTCGATCTCGCCTGGACCACGAACATCGAAACATGGTCCCCACCGGTTTATATCATTTCCCTTGGTGAAGATTTTTAGCGGCGAGATCAAATACACTAATTCCTAGCAGAGCTTAAGCAAGTTTCCGGAGGCTCATCACGGCTTGCCGTGTTTGCGCAAAATCGGTCGCTATACGACGGATCTGCTCGCGAGTCTCTTCATCGAGATCGTCTTCGAGCGCGTCGTAGTCATCCGGAGAATCGCATTCATAGACTTCAACGAACTCCGAGGGTTCATCTTCCTCCTGATAGACAGAAAAGCGGACAGTTTGCTGGAGAGAGTTAATTTTCTCCACAAGCGGAAGTAGAATTGCTTCAAGTTCGAACCGTTTTGCGTCGGCGACGCGGTAAGTAATTGTTACGAGGGTGCTGGATGCCATGTTATGTGTCTTCGGATGACTAAAAACCTAACTTTCCTACAAAGTTACGAAAAAAAATGCCACGTATGTGCTGAATCCGTCAAAAAATAGAGTATTTTCGTCTCCATGATTTTCCTGGCCAGCATTATCGCCCTCCTTTCGCTGCTTGTTATCAGCTTTTCAAGCCCGCTCTTTGCCATTCTGGGGTTCGAGTATTCTACCATCATGGCATTGGCCTTGAGCCTGGTATGTGGGATTTCAGCTACCATTCCTAAAAAGACAAAATCGACTCAGTGGGCTGAAATTCGGGAGGTTATTCTCGATTGTCTTCTGGTTGCTTCGGTCCCATTAGTCATTTCCATCCTTTCACTCCCATTCATTCCTAACTGCTCATTCTGGGATGGTCTTGTCTTTTATTTAGAGATCGGGTACCCCAGTGCCCTTCTCGGCGGACTGTTTGGACTTGCATGTTCATGGCTTTTGAAAAAACGATCAAAGGCAGTTTTTCTTTTTATTGGTTTTTGGATCATCACACTTTTTCTCTCTTTTTTACCTGGCTATCTTAACCCACAGCTTTATACGTACGGCTGGCAATATGGATTTTTCCCGGGAATTGTTTGGGATGAATCCCTCGAATTAACGAATTCCTATCTCATCTTTCGAATCGAGAATATTACTTGGGTAATCTTAGTACTTCTGCTCGCTTACGGATTTCATAGTAAAAGGCGAGCAAATTGGTGGGTCCTTATTCTTAGCATCATTACCACTTCACTCTTCTTTTTTAACGATGAGTTTCACATTACAACATCACACAATGCCGTTGAAAAAAATCTAAAGAATATTGTACGACCAGTTTCAAATTGCACCATCTATTATGCCCCCGGCTCACTTTCAAGTGATGAACTCGAAAAGATCGAGCGAGATGTTCGCTGGTATCTGGATGCTATTAAAGGTCGATTTGAACTTCAACCTCCAAAGGATCCGATCAGAATCTATATCTATCCTTCAAGTGATGCGATGTTCTCGCTCATAGGAACCCGAACTGCTTCCATCTCAAAACCCTGGCTTGGCGAAGTACATATTGCTAAAGAGAATTTAGAATCCTTGAAGCACGAACTTACCCATGTCCTACTTCGGGAGAAAGGTGTATTCCCCTTTTATGTAAGTTGGTCAACGGGGCTGACCGAAGGCGCTGCCATGTCCGTCGAACCGGAATACGATGGCATCTACACGCTCGATGAGCATGCCGCTCGAATTCTCCAAATGCACTATGCGAACGGCGTGAAGGAGGTAATGTCATTTACTGGCTTTGCAGCAAATGCTTCCCAGAAGAGCTATGTACTTGCTGGATCGTTTTCGCGCTATCTCCTGAGTACGTATGGACCCACCCAGTTCAACCATGTCTATGCTTCGCTTGATTGGAAGAAAGAATATCGCAAGCCGCTCGATTCGCTTGAATCTGAATGGCAACGCTGGCTCGCGCCTATGATGACGCCAATGGATGCCGACGATTCGGAGCACTTTCGATATTATTATGACCGGGCTTCCATAATTTACAATCCCTGCCTGCGAAGAATCGGGAAACTCAATCGTCAAGGGCATAATGCATACCTCAATGGAAACTATAGCACAGCGCAGGCTTATTATCGCTCTGCTTTGAATGCCGGGGGCGGTATCGAGTCGCTTATAGGACTTTCAAATACGTTTCTCAGACAGAACGATCTGAGCCAAGCCATTTCGATTCTTGATACAACACACAACCCCATCGTTCGGAAACAGAATGTAGTGCTCGATCTTCGCCGCGCGGATCTTCAGGCTCTTACAGGCAACACACTTTCCGCCGATAGTCTATATACTGTTGCGCTTGCTGTAAAAGTCAGCAGTGGAACATTTCTCTCTGCTTATGCGCATAAACTTCTTCTGCATTCAGACGTCGGGCCAGACTGGATTTTTCTGGTTGCGTAATGAATATCTAAAAAACAGAGCTCCTGGAGATAGCATTGATTCACTTCTCAAAATATTAAGTAAACACCACCTCGATACAGGATTCGATCGCACAGTTTTTGCCCTCGACTTTATGCAAGGAGTGCTACTCGAACGAAAGGGGGAGCTTACTTCCGCTGCTGGATGTGATCCGTTTAGTAACCCAAACTTCATGGTCGAACATGGACGAATTAGGAGTTTGAATACAAGGCTATTAACTCAGAAGGACTCTCTTGGCATCTCACTCATGGCAATTCACTTTGCTTCATTGCCAGAAGGATATTCTCGCATAAGTAATGACTTAATGTTTGCCACTGACTATGCTCCCTCCATTTGCAGGGAAACAGTCGAGATGCAAGTTGGCGAACTCCGCTTTGAACTACTTCTCCATTCTGCATTTGGACCACTACCGACTCATGGAACGTATCCGTAACGGATTCATATAAATTATGACCCATTGGTCAATCATTAACTCACTGCGGAGTGGCAATTCCTTCGATCGAGCCCAGCCTAACCCGGCCATGAAAGGAATCCATAACTGCCGCAAGGAATGGTTCTAGCTTAAATAACCGAACCGCAACAGTAAGCGAGACACTCGAAAGATACGTTGTTTCTCGGATTTCCCCTTCGAATAAATGAATTAGCCGCTCCATAGCAGGCAGATCTTCATAATGCACTTCCAGTGACACCGTTTTGGTCAGGTACACTTTCACAACCTTCGACATTGAAACAGTCTGTTGCGCTGCTTCGGCATAGGCACGCGCAAGTCCACCCGTACCAAGCTTTGTACCTCCAAAAAAGCGAGTGACGACAAGGAGCACGTTCGTTATTTTCCGAGACGTCAGCACAAGCAGAATTGGCTTACCAGCAGTGCCGGTTGGTTCGCCATCGTCAGCCGCACGAACCAGCAATGCTTCCGGCCCAAGGCGATACGCAAATGAATGATGCGAAGCATCGTGAAATTCCTTACGAATCTTTACAAGCGCATGATCGACCTCCGCCTTTGTCGAAACAGGCAGCAGATCGGCAATGAATCGCGAGCCTTTTACTTTAAAGTCAGGCGCGCGAACATGCGATTCAATGGTATAATAAAAATCCTCAGCAGGCATTGAGCGTCCCAACAGTTTTGGAAGGGACGAAGTGCGGATAGCCTTTGTTTTCTTTCAACTTTATGAATATCGGCATTACTTGTTACCCCACCTATGGCGGTTCGGGCGTCATAGCAACAGAACTCGGAAAATCGCTCGCGGAGCGCGGACACCACGTACATTTCATCACGTATGCCTTGCCCATGCGGCTCACCGGCGCGGGCCATGAGGATGCTCGCTATCTCGATAATATTTTTTACCACGAAGTCGAGATGTCCACGTATCCCCTTTTCGAATTTCCATTGTACTCGATGGCGCTCACAAGTGCGATGGTGGAAGTTGCCCGTTTCGAAAAGCTCGATTTGATTCACGCGCATTATGCCATTCCACATGCGACAGCCGCTGTTCTCGCCAAGCAAATTCTGAAGAATGACATCAAGATCGTTACCACGTTGCATGGAACGGACATCACGCTTGTCGGACTCGAGCCCAGCTTCGAACCATTGATGAAATTTTCGATCGAATGTTCCGATGCGGTTACCGCCGTCTCCAAATTCCTGCGCGATGAGACCATCAATAATTACGATGTTGAAAAAGAGATCGAAGTCATTCCAAATTTTATCGATACCGAAGTGTTTCGACCTGTCGATTCTAAAAATCTCAAACGATTGCTTGCTCCCAACGGAGAGAAGCTTCTTGTGCATACTTCCAACTTCCGGGAGGTAAAGCGGGTAAAGGATACCATCCTTGCGCTAAAGATCATTCTCGAGCGCGGCGTGAAAGCTAAATTGCTTCTCATTGGCGATGGCCCTGACCGTGGCGAGTGCCAGGCCCTTGCTCGGGAACTGGGAATTTGGCAGCAAACCAGATTTCTCGGTAAGCAAAGCGAACTCGCATCCGTACTTTCAGCAAGCGACGTATTCCTGATGCCTTCCGGTAATGAAAGCTTCGGTCTGTCCGCCCTTGAGGCAATGGCCTGCGGCCTTCCAGTGGTTTCCAGCGATGTTGGTGGACTGCCGGAACTCAATGTCGATGGCAGAACAGGATTTGTGGTTCCTGTAGGCGATACGGAAGCACTCGCTGAGCGAACTATCGACCTCCTGACCGATAAAAAGCTCCACACTCGTGTTTCAAAAGCAGCGTACGATCGAGCAACAAAAGAATTCGCCAAAGAGCGTATCGTGCCAATCTATGAGGCAGTTTATGAGCAAGTACTGAACAAACCCTCTATCAAGCGCAAACAGAAGACAGCGAAGGGTCATAAAAATGTAAAGCGCATAAGATGACCTCCAATATCTCACCGGTGCTTGCCGTCCATGAACTTCGGAAGATGTATGGCGAAACGTTAGCAGTCGATGGTATCTCCTTTGATGTAAATCCAAATGAGATCGTCGGACTTCTCGGCCCCAATGGCGCTGGAAAGACAACGACGATCAGTGTCATCCTTGGCGTGCTTGAGCCGACATCTGGAACGGTTACTATAGATGGCATCGATCTTGCGAAGCATCGGTCTCTCGCTCTACAGAATACGAATTTTGCGGCTGTGTATGCACCGCTGCCTGGGAATTTAACCGTCGTGGAAAATCTTCGCATTTTCGGAATGCTCTACGGAGTTCCAAATCTTTCGCAGCGCATTGAGGAAATGTTAGAAGCCTTTGATCTGAAGAATTTTCGGAAGACGAAATGCGGGGTGCTTTCTTCTGGCGAACAAACCCGCGCCGGACTTGCAAAAGCCCTGTTGAACAAACCTCCTCTGCTGCTTCTCGATGAACCAACCGCTTCGCTCGATCCATCCGCAGCCCGGTATATCCGCGAAACCATCGTTGAATTCGTGCATCGGAATCCTGTCGGAGCTCTGTGGACATCCCACAATATGTACGAAGTGACCGATGTTTGCGATCGAGTCCTATTCCTCTCCAAAGGTAAAATATTACTTGAAGGCGATCCAAAGAAGCTCCCAGCCGAGCATGGCAAAAGCTCCCTCGAAGATCTCTTCGTAACCGTGGCCCGCGAACCTCTTTCCTTAGAACCGGGGGTGGTTGTATGAATTTCCGCCGTGCTTCAGCCATTGTTCTTCGCATTTTCTATTTGATGCGTGGTAGTTTTACTCGCATTTTTCCACTCTTCGCATGGGCTGCCATTGATATTATCCTCTGGGGTTTTATCACGAGGTATTTAGATACCGTCCAGTCCAGCTTTAATTTCGTTTCGACGATGCTCGGCGCCGTTTTGCTTTGGGATTTTTTCACCAGAGCTATGTTCGGTATTTCCACCTCATTTTTCGAAGATGTCTGGTCGCGTAATTTCCTGAATATGTTCGCAACCCCGCTTCGAATTTCAGAATATCTCGGTGGACTCATCGCCGCCAGCATGCTGACAAGCATTTTCGGCCTTGTCATCATGCTGCTTCTCGCTGGTCTCGTCTTTGGCCTTTGGATCTTTTCGTATGGTTTCATCGTCCTAATTCTTGTTCTCGGCTTGTTTCTCTTCGGTATTGCATTTGGAATTTTTGCCATTGGTATTGTCCTCCGGCTTGGTCCCGCTGCCGAGTGGTTCATCTGGCCCATGCCGGCAGTGCTGGCTCCCGTCGCGGCAGTATTTTATCCTGTTTCAGCGCTTCCGATGTGGCTGCAACCTGTAGCCCGAATACTTCCTGCTTCCTACATCTTCGAAGCGCTGCGAGCCGTCGTTCATGGTCAGCAGGTTCCAACGGATTCCGTCCTGATCGGCTGCTCGCTGGCCATCGTCTATGTGCTGCTCGCAGCATGGTTCTTCCGGATTCAATACTACCACGCTGTCAGGACCGGCCTCATTGCGCGGTACAGCGCCGAAAGCGTTTCGTAAACCATGAGGATCGTTATCGTTGGAACGGCCTATCCCCTGCGCGGTGGTATCGCGCATTATGTTTCGCTGCTGAGTCAAACGCTGGTAAAGCGTGGTCATGATGTAAAGATTATTACGTTCAAGCGCCAATATCCAAAGTTCCTGTTCCCCGGAAAATCTCAGGAAGAATCATCCGCCGCCACCAAACCCTCGCCCCACGAAGTGGGGAGAGGGACGCGCACCGAAGGTGCGCTGGGTGAGGGGGCTGTGACCACCGACATAATAATCGACTCCATCGATCCCCTCACCTGGAGAAACGCTGGAATAGAAGCCGCGAAGTTCAAGCCCGATCTAATCCTCTTCAAATATTGGATCCCATTCTTCGCTCCAGCCTATGGAGTGATCGCTCGCACTGCCAAACGGCTTACCCGAAAACAGGGCAAGCTATGCAAAATTGCATTCATTGCCGATAACGTCCTGCCGCATGAAAAGCGGCCGGGTGACATTCTGCTCACCAAATTTGCGTTCCGAGCGGTCGATCGCTTTATCGTCCAATCGGAAGCCGTCGAGCAAGATCTGAAATCTCTCGTTCCAAATGCAAAATTCATTCGGCTCGATCATCCCATTTACGAGATCTTCGGCGAGCGCATCAACCGCTCCGAAGCCCGCAAAAAACTTTCGATCCCCGATGACGCCCCAGCCATTCTCTTTTTCGGATACATCCGAAAATACAAGGGACTCGACATCCTGCTCCGAGCCATGCCGCGTATTATCGAATCCCTGCCGGAAATTCGCCTCATCGTTGCCGGCGAGTTCTATGGCGATGAGAAGGAATATCGTTCTCTCATTCAAGAACTCCGCATCCCTGCGAAGAACCTTGTGCTCGCCACCGACTACATTCCCAACGACGACGTGGCCCTCTATTTCAGCGCGGCGAATGTGGCCGTGCTGCCCTACCGGTCCGCGACGCAATCCGGAATTGTGCAGATCGCTTACAATTTCGATGTCCCCGTCATTGCCACCAATGTCGGCGGACTGGCCGAGATCGTCATCGATGGCATCAGCGGAATCATTGCCAAGGATGCCACGCCCGAAGCCATTGCCGAGGCCGTACTCCGCTATTTCCAGTTGGCGCTCGAACCCCGGCTCACCGAAGGCGTCAAGCAGGAGAAGAAAAAATACTCCTGGGACACCTTCGCCGAAGGAATTGAAAGACTAGTTATCAAAAAGGAATAAAGCCGAGCAAGTCAATTCCAATGCAACTTTAGTCCTCATTCTTTAGATTTCCTTTCTTTTTTATCCCCATTTCATCATTCATAATTCCTCATTCATCATTGTCACTCAAACGCACACCATTTTACGATAAGCATGTTGCCTTAGGTGGCAAGATGGTCGAGTTTGCCGGGTATGAGATGCCGGTGCAGTACACCAAGGGCATTATCGCCGAGCACAAGGCCGTCCGCGAGTCCACAGATACGACGGGCGGGGGCGTGTTCGACGTCTCGCACATGGGCGAGTTCGATGTCGCCGGCCCGGATGCGCTCCGGTTCCTGCAGACCATCACCACGAACGATGTCAGCGCGCTCATTCCCGGCCGCGCGCAATATAGCAGCCTCCCGAACGAGCGCGGCACCCTGTTAGACGATCTGATAGTCTATATGCGCGAGCCGGAGCATTATATGATCGTCGTCAACGGCGCGACGCTCGATAAAGATTGGGCGTGGTTTTTAAAGCAATCCGCAAACTTTAACGTCACGCTCAGGAATGATTCCGATGCGACCGCGCTGCTTGCCGTGCAGGGGAAATCCGCAAAAGGTATTTTGCAGACGCTTACGAGCGTCGATCTCAATGCGATCGAGTATTATCATTTCACCACAGGCACGCTCGCGGGCGTGGATATGACGATCGCTCGCACCGGCTATACCGGCGAGCCTGGTTTCGAGATCTTTTTTACCAGCGAACAGCCAACCGCTAATAAAGTGTGGGATGCACTCTTTGCCGCCGGTGCAAAAGCGGGATTGCAAGCCATCGGTCTCGGCGCGCGCGATACCCTCCGGTTAGAAATGGGCTACTGCCTTTATGGGAATGATATAACGGAAGATACAAATCCTCTCGAAGCGGGTCTCGGCTGGATCACAAAGCTGAATAAAACGCCGGAATGCCTGGCCTTCCCTGCTCTTCGTGCCATTAAAGAAAAGGGGCTCACCCGCAAGCTGGTTGGATTTTACACCGATGAAAAAGGCGCGATCATGCGGCACGGGCATAAGATCGTCGATGCCAATGGCGCACAAATTGGCGAAGTAACGAGCGGGAATTTATCGCCGATGCTGAATAAATCTATCGCGCTGGGTTATGTACCGACAGAGCTTTCGAAAGATGGAACTGAAATACTCGTTGAAGTGCGTCCCGGCAAGCGCGTTAAAGCTATCGTGCAAAAGCCGCCGTTTATCAAAACGGATGTGAAATAACGTAGCCGTGACCTTCAGGTCACGGTGGCGAAGCAATGAAATGCGATTTTGGAGAAATGAATTACAATACACCGTGGGCTAAAGCCCACGGCTACAGCTCATGACCGAAGGTTTAACTCTTAATAACGTTACCATGCGCTTTGGCGGCATTACGGCCGTCGGAGAGCTTGAGGCTGAAGTCGGCCCGCACGACCTCGTGGGTCTGATAGGCCCAAATGGAGCGGGTAAAACAACGGTGTTCAATGTTATCACCGGCGTGTATTCACCTACCGTCGGGCATATCCAATTTCAAGGTGAGGAGTTAAATGGTCTGCGCCCAAATCAGATCAGCCATAGAGGTATTGCGCGAACATTCCAGAATATTCGCCTCTTTAAGGGCATGACAGTCTTTGATAACATCCGTGTTTCTTTGACATCCCAAACAACATACGGGCCCTGGGGGTCTGTCCTTCGGTTTAAGGGTTTTTATCAGAACGAAAAAAAACTCGCTGTAAAGATCGAAGAACTCCTCGATCTTTTTCATCTGCGTGAAGCACGCGACGAGCATGCAACAAGCCTTCCGTATGGTGATCAGCGGCGATTAGAGATCGTGCGGGCACTGGCAACCAATCCCAAGCTTCTACTTCTGGATGAACCGGCTGCTGGAATGAATCCCGCTGAAAAACACGCGCTTATGCGCCTGATCCAGGAAGTGCGCGAGCAATTCAAGATCGCGGTGCTGCTGATCGAGCATGATATGTCGCTTGTGATGGGTATCTGTGAACGAATCTATGTGCTTGATTATGGCTTGAAGATAGCGGAAGGCACGCCGAAAGAAATTCGCAACGATCGTAAAGTGATCGAGGCGTATTTGGGCGAGGCGTAATCTCAAGCTTTTGTTAGACTTAAGCCGCTTGTGTGCCGAGTGTAAAGTGCATGAAGTCTCATAGTCCTTCTTTAGGCGGTCGGTACACGGTTCTTATTGGCACGTTCCTTTTTGCGTGCGGGCTTGCGTATGAATCGCTGTACCACCTTTGGCGCGGATCACTTGCTTACTCGATCATCCCGCAGGATGATTTCTACTATTACTATCTCACAGCAAAGCATATTGCCCTTCACGGCTTTTCTTCGTTCGATGGCATTGTGCCTACGAATGGTTACCACCCGCTCTGGCTGTGGTGCCTAACTGGACTTGTAGCGATCACCGGCGGGAATGACCACACGTTCTTTCAATTATTATCCGTCGTTCAGATCGTTTCAGCCACCGTGAGCGCGTTACTTTTATGGCGCCTGTTCGATCGGGTATATGGGAAACAAACTTGGCTCGCTCCAATCGTTCTGGTTACGTCCTTGCTTCTTACGGTCCTTATTTTTTCGGGAATGGAAACGGCGGTTGTGATTCCATGCTATGTGCTTTTCATTTTGACTTTTCTTTCCGTTTTAGGAGACACTCACCATCTTACGTCATTTCTGCTGAGTGGCTTAGCTGCCTCGCTAATGATTCTGGCTCGGCTCGATACAGCGCTGGCTATTTCTATCGCCTTTGCGCTTCTTATCTTCAATAAAGTTGGATGGCAAGAATTAGGTGTGTTTCTTTTAGGTCTTACTCCGGTTGTTGCATATTTTATATGGAATCATGCGGTATTCGGATCGTGGGAACCGGTAAGCGCAGAAGCCAAACAGTTAGCCCTTGGCTGGCATTTTTCCTGGCGAGCGATCGATGCCATCGGTAGCCCACGAGGTTCGATCTATTTTTTGCTCACCGTCGCAGGGTTGGTGTTTTCAATTCGCTCATTTCGCAAATATCACAGAGACGCTGGGGTTCGAATCGTCATATTCGGATTTCCGCTCCTGTTTGCAATTGTTCTCGCCTCAAAGCTTTCGTGGAGTTCGTATTATTGGTATTTTTATCCCTATCCTATCTCTGCTGCAGCGGCGCTTTTTGAAATTCGATCTCTCATTTCAGACAATTTTAGAAATGTTGTTGACAGGCTTGCCCCCATTGCCTTGATCGCTGTTATCACGATTGCGTCTTTCATCCTGTACAGAGATATTGTTGGCCTTACGTCAAAGCTCAATCTCGTTGAATCTCAGACTCGTGCTCAGCCTAATATTTACATTCATGCACTTGGAATAAAGCCATTTACCGATGCCCATCCGGGACGATATGCAATGGGTGATCGTGCGGGCCTCACGGCGTTCATTACAGGACAACCAATCTTACAACTCGAGGGACTTGCTGCCGATCAGGCAATGGTGGATTCCATTGGGGCGCAGGCCGACCTTCTTCATGTCCTAAGAAAATATGGAGTGCAGTACTACATCGTTTCCTACCCGCTCCGCGAATTTCACGAGCAGAATTGGCACTGGGATATTTTCGAGCCTCACAAACAGCAAGTGCAGCCGTGGGCGCCGGCAATGCATGGACGGTTTTATGCTCCGGAAGTGTTTCGTTTTCCTGCACCGGTCGGTCAGAGTCTAACTTCTGCTGATTCTGCTTCGCTGTGGGTTACACGAATACTCGATATCTCCCATGCTAGTGAAGACACGTCCGGTGATAGATGATCCCCGTGGATTCAATTTGTTGACATTATAGCTTATGCGATACTTCATGACAAAACCTTCTTCATTCCTTTTTCTGCTCCCACTCATCCTTTTTGGCTGCACCAAATCTGGCATCAAGCCCGTTTCGAGTGATAACCGGGTGATCGAGTGGGAGCTTTCGGATGCTCAGTCACTGAATCCCTTTAATTCCACCGATGCAAACGCCACGTACATGGAGGAGCAGATTTATCAGCGGCTTATTACGATCGATCCCGCCACTATGAAATATACCGTGCCCATTCTTGCCACGGCGCTACCTGTGGAATCACCGGATCATCTTCAATTCGATTTTACGCTTCGCAATGATGTGAAATGGCCGGATGGCAAGCCCTTGACTGGTGAGGATGTGATCTACAGTCTTAAATCGCTGAAGAATCCCTTCAATGTAATGTCCGGACAGAAACGCGTCTATATTGATGCTATTCATAGCGCGGAGCTTATTGATGGCGACCCTTATCGTGTGCGATTTAAATTATGGAAACCCTATTTTCTTATCATGCAGGCTGGCTTTGGGGATGCGTTGTATATTTTGCCAAAACATATCCTCGATCCGAATGGAATGACTGATAAATATTCATGGGATGACATTGCGTCCATCGTGGAAACGGCTGGGAATAAAGAGATCGATAGCGTGACGCTGGCGAAGCACCAAAACCCGATAATGCTTGAATATGCAACATGGTTCACCAATGCGGAACGAAATCGCGACCCCAAATATATTCAGGGAAGCGGACCCTATAAACTCGATGAATGGGTGACCAACCAATATACCCGGTTTGTGCGCAATCCCTATTATGTGAACCATTGGGGTCCGCAAGGCGAAGCAAATCCCGATACCATGATCTACAAAACCATCAATGATTTCAATGCTGCAACAACTGCGCTGAAATCACATGATGTCGATCTCATCGGAGAAATCCCTGCGCAATTCTGGGCTGGTATCGATACAAACCAAAATGGACTGAAACGCACGGCATTCCCTCTCGGACAATTTGCGTATATTGGTTTTAGTGAAAAAAGTCCCATCTTCCGTGACCCCGGTGTGCGATGGGCTATGGCCTACATGGTCGATCGTAAAACTATTATTGACAAGCTTCTTTTTGGCATGGCCAAGCTGACGCAAACCTCGGTGACCTCAACGCATCCAGAAGCAAATCACGATTTGCCGATCATTCCCTACGATCCCGCCATGACGTCCCACATCCTCGATTCGCTCGATTGGAAAGACCACGATGGCGATGGGATCCGTGACAAAGTGATTGACGGAAAGCGGATTCCATTCCGATTCACCTTCACCGTGAACGCGGGTAACGAAACGCGAAAGAAAGAATTGCTGGTCATCGCAGAGGCCTTGAGGAAGATCGGCATCGATGCAGGTGTCAATACACTGGAGTGGAGCGTGTATCTCGAACGCCTGCGCGATCATTTGCTCGAAGCACACTTAGGCGGGTGGATCAACGATCCATTCGAAACGGATAGTTACCAACTGTATCACTCCTCCCAGGCGAAGAATCGCGGCTCCAATTACGACAACTACAACAACCCCAAAGCGGATAAGCTGATGGAAGATATTCGGCTGGAGTTAGATCCCTCCAAGAGAGTGGATATGGAAAAAGAACTGCAAAAGATCATGTATGACGATCAGGCCAGTCTTTTTCTTTGGGAACCACTCAATACAACAGCATGGGTCGATCGATTCGATAATGTATCGTGGAACGCATACCGTCCCGGTTACAACGCAGCAACCTGGAAGATTCGCGGAGCTGGCGGTGGAATAAAGGCGGCATTTTAACTGTAACGTAAATGTATCGCAAATGTAGCGCAAACTTTAGTTTGCGACCCATGTCGTTAGTGGGGTCGCAAACTAAAGTTTGCGCTACACAGTCGCCCTATCGTTCTTGCGCATGATCGATCGAACGACGAGATAAATCCAATACCCGATCCAACCGCCCCAAAACAGGCCGATCACAAGATCGGATTTGGTTGCTCCAGCACCAACCATCGCTACAAAAAATAGCGTGATAGTCCACCAGTGGAGATGATGCGTTTTTGGATTGCCCTGGATCGGCTTGGAATCGGAGAGTACGTCACCCCTCGCAGGAACCTTATCCCCAACTCTTCCACGCCATGATATTCCGGTTCCAGGAAGGCCGGTATTCATGTAAGTACCGCGCTTACCAAAGGTCAAACTCGCTCCCGGAACGCCTACTGAAGTGCTAATTCCAGATCGGCTAATATTCAGGTGAACACCCGGCAGCAACTTGACTCTGCGCCGGAACCTCAGTGCCATGCCTGGGCGACCTCGTTATGTAACAGCCACACATTTGAATCATCTGCTCGCTTGCCCTTTTGCGTTGGCGGGACGCTCTCAATGTAATATCGTTCGCCGTCTTTTTCATAATAATGTCGGGTTGGTTTTGTCAGCTCGCCAGAAATCGAAATCCTTCCGTTCGGAAAGGCATTAAGAGTGGGACTTTTCCCGCCACCAACGATTATCGGGCCAATCGTTCCGGAAATGGTATCACCATTAAGGGTCGTAATTCCATCATTTTTGATAGAAACTGTTCCCAGTTTCACAAGACTATCAACGTTAATTAATTTCCGGCTCGGCTGACCCAAAACGATGGAAGCACACGAAATGCAAAGCGTGAAGAAGAGAAGTAGAATGCTGAACTTTTTCATGCTTATGGAAAGCAAGAATACCCCCCATTAATTCCCCTTTATAATGGCATAAGTCTTTGTTGAAACAAACTTTCCTCGCCGCACCTCATGATCGCGGAAAACGCCTTCAAGATTCATGCCGCAACGCTCCATTACGTTCGCAGAGCGAATGTTCTCATAATCACAGGTTGCCGCAACACGATGCATCCCCATCTCCTCGAAGGCAAACCGGATCATTTCGCGGACGGCTTCCGTCATGTAGCCGTTACCCCACGCTGAAGGGATAAGAAGATACCCCATCATGATCTTATGATGTTCGGGAGAAATGTTATGGAATCCACAACTGCCGATAAACTTCCCGTCCGATTTAAGCGTCATTGCAAAATTTATCCGTTCGCGTGCGGCATAATTCTTGGGGATCGTTTCAAGATAGGCGATCGTGTCGGCCATCGATCGGGGTACTTCCCAGGGCATGAATTCACTGCTGACCGGATCGCGTGCATAGGCGTAAGTGGCCTCTGCGTCGTCCATGGTTAGGGGACGAAGAATCATCCGCTCGGTTTCGAGCACCGGATGTTGCTCGAAAAAGCGAGAAAGATCGAGTGGTGCGAGCTCGTCCATCATTTTAGAAATAATTCTTTACGCAATTCCGATTGCCGAATGATCGATTGGAGCGTCCCAATCTTGACAAACTTATGCTGTGGAACAGGGACAGTAATTGTTCTGCCAGACTCACTCTTCTGCATGATCGCATCGCTTGTTCGGCGATGACGAACTTTCGTGAAGCCATTGGATTCCAAAATTTCACAAATTTCAGAGCCGGAAGAGACTCCAAGTTTAGGCATGAACTGCTTCGAATTGGGTCACGAACACATTCTGATGCTCCCGTCGAAGTATTTCTTCCTCTGGCGCGCACTCTAAAAACATTTCGACCGCCTCTTTCAAATTGTGAAGTGCCTCTTCGACCGTATCGCCCTGGCTTGCAATATCAAGTTCGGGACAGAGAGAGACATACCCTCCGTTCTCTTCATTGATCACTGCGGTGTATTTATTGACTTTCATCATACCCATTACATTCTTTTGGATGAAATCATTTCAGGCGCCAGGTTGTGCCATCTTTTGTATCTTCGAGGATAATGCCGGCGTCTTCCAATTCTTTACGGATGCTGTCGCTGGTGGCAAAATCGCGGCGGTCGCGAACATCCTTGCGCATTCCGACAAGAAACCACACGAGATTCTTAAATTTGTTGGATTGCATTAACGCGGCATCCTCTGAAATGAGAGTAGCAGCTCCAGCTTTCGCACTCTCTTCACTAGGAAGGATCCCTAATACATCTCCAGCAAACTGTTTCCATACGGGTAAATATGCAGGTGCCCTCGGATTGCCAGCTGCCATCATATTATTCGTCTCTGTCGCCAACTTGTACAAAACTGCAAGGGCTTTTGGTGTATTGAAATCATCGTCCATAGCCTCACGAAAATCTTCTCCAAATACTTCAACTATTTTACTTGCATACTGATCAATTTCTGGTGATGTTGCGTCACCTACAGCTGCGATAAGGCGTTGATATGTGTTGATTAACTTCTTATAGCCTGTATTCGCAGCACCAATCGCATCCTCTGTAAACTCCGTAGTCCCACGATAATGCGATTGCAAAATGGTAAACCGCAGCGAGAGCGGATCGTACTGCTTATACAGATCCCGTAGATACGCCGAATTCCCCAGCGACTTCCCCATCTTCACGCCGCCGGTGGTGACCATGTTGTTGTGCATCCAATAACGTGCAAATGTATGTCCGGTGGCGCATTCGGATTGCGCTATTTCGCATTCGTGGTGCGGGAACTGGTTTTCGAGTCCGCCGCCGTGAATATCGAATGTTTCGCCGAGATATTTCATGGACATGGCCGAGCACTCGATATGCCAGCCTGGAAATCCCATGCCCCACGGTGATGGCCATTGCAGAATGTGCCCCTTTTCTGCACGTTTCCAAAGCGCGAAATCCTGCGGCGAGCGTTTATCGGTGCGTTCTTCCACGCGCCCGCTCGATTCCTGATCTTCTACTTTCCTACCAGAGAGCTTGCCGTATTCTTTATCTTTGGAGACATCGAAATAAACACTCCCATCCACCTTGTACGCAAATCCTTTTGTAATTAGCTCTCTGATAAGCTCGATCTGCTCGATAATGTGTCCTGTAGCGCGTGGTGCAATATCCGGGCGCTGAATATTCAGTGCGTCCATGTCCTCGTAATATCGCCGCGTGTAATACTCGGCGATAGCCATGGGATGCTTTTTCTCCTTGCGGCTCTGAACTTCCAACTTGTCATCGCCCTCATCGGCATCGTCCGTAAGGTGACCTACATCGGTGATGTTCTGGACGTATGTTACATCATAGCCAAGAAATCGGAGATACCGGTTTACAATATCGGCTGTGATGTACGCCTTTGCGTGACCGACGTGAGAATCGCCATAAACGGTCGGTCCGCAAAAATACATACCCACACGTCCTTCGTGAACGGGCGTGAAGAGTTCTTTCTTTCGGGTGAGGGTGTTATAGATCTGAAGCGGCACCGTGAGTAGTGGATAGTGAAAAAGTGGATAGTGGATAGTTTTATTAATAACTATTCGCTATCCACTATCCGTTCTCCACTTCTGAAACTATCCGTTCGCGGCCTAATAGCCGAAGATCTCATCCAGCGAGAGCTCCTGCACGTCGCCGTAGTGCTTAAGGGCATCCATATCTACCTTGCTCTTGGAACCGATCACCGCAATGGCATATTGATGGCCGGCAATATTTTGCTTTTGGAAATCGGCAAGCTGATCCAACGTCAGGGCTGGCACATTGTGATAAACATCGGCACGAATATCATGATCGAGTCCAAGTTTTTTCGCGCTTTCATAAGACCAGAGAACGCCCTCCCGTGTCGTTCGATCACTTGCGATCGTGTTCAGGATCGATTGTTTCGAATTATCAAATAGCTTGGTGGCAAGCGGCATGGTATCTAATATCTCGAACATGCTCTTCATGGACTCAGGTGTTTTATCGGCCTGTGAACCAATATAGGAGAAGATGTAATAGGGGTCATCTTTCTTTTGTCCTGCTGCATAGCGGCTATAAACTGCGTACGCAAGCGCCTTCGATTCCCGAAGCGTTTGGAACGTTACCGATGCCATGGACCCACCATAATATTCATTGTACAGCGCGATCATCGGAGCTTTCGACGCATCGTACTGTGGCAGCCCTTTGGAAAGCATGATGACTTCTGCTTGGGCCATGTCGTAATCGACGAAATAGACCTTATTCCTATTCGTTTCCTGATGCACATAATCCACAGGAGCCGGAACGGCCTGAGGTTTCCCTACTACATGCAGACCATTAAGAGATGCTACTACATCGTGAACCTTGGATGGGCCATAATAGAGAACATGATGCGGATAGTCGCACAGCGAATGAATGCGCCCTGTCAGGTCGGCAAGCGAAAGATGTTGAAGTTCCACATTCGTCAGATCGTATGTCTGCGGATTGACCTTCCCATATTCTGCATAATCACGCAATGCGGTGAAAAGGATTGCGCGCCGATCCTTCTTACTGTCTTCGCGCTCTTTGATGGTTCGATCGATAAATTGCTGGAGGGTCTGATCGTCCGATTTCGGAGACGCCAAAACACTTTCGAGCAGTTTAACACTCTGCTTAAAGTTCTTCTGAAGGCCACTGATCGAAATGTGTGCTTCGTCATCCGATGTGGATGTGCTTAGGCTTGCTCCGAGGGAGAACAACTTCGTCTTTAGCTCCGAAGGTGATAATTTGTCCGTGCCAATATAGTCGATATAATCAAGCGCGTATTTCAGATCTTTGTCATTTCGCTTCCCCATTTCAATGACGTAGGAAAGCATGAAACGAGTGTTCTCATCATTATCCCGGTAATAGAGCGGTATCCCGCTCTTCAGTTTTGACTGGGTAATATCATGTTTGTAATCCACAAAATGTGGTTCGATGGGCGAAACCTGCATGGAATCGACAGCCTTGAGGAAATCCGATTGTGCCGAACGATTTACTTCGACCGGAGTGATCGGCGGTTTGGTAACCTTTACAACGTCGCGGCGCTCGCCGGTCCGTTTATACACGATGGCATAGTTATCATCGTAATACTGATTCGCAAATGCGACGATCTCCGCCTTTGTGATCTTCGAAAGTGAATCGAGATCGGCCACCTGATATTTCCAATCCGTGTGATGAATAAATGCATTCATCATCACATCGGCACGGCCACTATTACTTTCATACGATTGCAGTTGCTGGATCGTCAAATTATTAATGATCGCCGGAAGCAAACTGGCATCGAAATCGCCTTTTTTCACCAGTGTGATCTGTGAAAGTAAAAGGTCGCGAACTTCATCGAGAGATTGCCCCTCTTTTGGTTTCCCTTCGAGGATATGTTCGGAGTAATCGTTATTAAGCTCGACATCCGTCGAGGCTTCGAGGAGTTTTTGTTTCTGGTTGAGATTCAGATCGATCAGTCCGGCAGTCGAATTCGAGAGCAAGAGATCCAGCATTCTGAGAACTTTCGCCTCATGTGTGTTGACTCCCGGAAAGCGCCATGCCATTTGTATGAACTCTGCATCCGGGCCATAGACCTCACGCACTACAGGTTTGGCGATAGTCTCTTCAACAGGCGCCACCCAGGCGGGAATAGGCTTGGGATGAAGAGGCGAAAAAAGCGGCACGATCTTGCGTATCACCGAATCGGGATCAAAATCGCCTGACATCACGATCGCCATGTTGTTGGGAATGTACCACTTCGCATAAAATTCCTTGATCTTCTTGATGGAAGGATTTTTCAGGTCATGGATGGTTCCGATGGTCGTGTGCTGGCCATAAGGATGTTTTTGAAAAAGCGCAGCCATCAGCGCTTCCCAGGCCTGGTTAGCGTCATTATCGAGTCCGCGATTCTTTTCTTCATACACCGCTTCCAGTTCGGTGTGGAATAAGCGCAGCACGGGATTGCGATACCGTTCGGCCTCGATCTTCAGCCACTTCCCGATCTCGTTCGAAGGAATATCGTTGACATAGACCGTCTCTTCATCGGAAGTAAATGCGTTAGTCCCCTGCGCGCCAAGATCCGAGACCATTTTATCGTACTCGTTCGCGATGGCCCATTTCGCTGCCAGTCCGCTTACAGAATCTATCTCATGGTAGATGATCTTCCGTGCATTCGTATCCGTCGTCCCGCGATATACTTCATAAAGGTTCTCGATGGTATCGAGATATGGCTTTTCTTTGGCATAATTAATGGTTCCGAATTTATCGGTACCTTTGAATAATAGATGTTCGAGATAATGCGCAAGCCCCGTGGCATCTTCCGGATCGTATTTGCTTCCGGCACGTACCGCGATCATGGTCTGGACGCGCGGCTCGGATTTGTTCACGCTCAGATAGACCTTAAGGCCATTCTTCAGCTCGTACATGTGCATGTTCAGCGGATCGCCTGGCAGTGGGAATGTTTCCTCGAACAAATACCCTCCGGCAGCATGAATTTGCGTTCCTGGATTGACCTTGACATGCTCCACTTTTGGCATGGCGCTCAATGGCAGCCCAACCTGCACGGAATCATCCGTTTGCTGTGCTGCGGCGATCGAAGACCAGATACTAAAAAAAGCAGCGACTATTGCTAACCGAAATAATAAACGAGCGTATAACATTGGGTACATATTCCCTTTCATCAAAGAAAAACTATAGCGGCACTCTGCGCCGTAACTTGACAGAGTATCTGGAACTCAGTTCATGCCACCGCCCATTTGTCTTGGCGGAGCAGAGAACTTGACATCCGCTGGTGGTACAAAGATCGAGTCATCCAAACTCTTTGCTTCATACTTGACAAATTCCATTGTCATCGCAACCTCACCATCTTTCGAAATAACGGTACGAACGGGCACAAGCCCTTTATCAGCAAGCTGCCTTAACGCCTTCGTTTGTTTTGGATCCTGTCCCGGACTATTGCTCAGAGAGTGAGATAGACTTTCTTGCAATTCCTTTGGAAACCCGGATGCTGCCCAGATGGACAATTGAACGCTGGTTCCCATCATCTTAATGCCCGAAAGAAGGTACTCTTCGGCTGGATGACCGGCAATAGTCTCTTTCTTGCCGGTTGGCTTTAAGTCAAGAGAGTCGAGTTGCTTTTGAGCCATCTTCTTGAAGCTGGAATCCGAAAGGTCCATGACATAACCCGTCTTCTGCGTACCGGTAACCGAGTATATCTTCTTCGAATCGTAATCCGTGTAGGTTCTCACTGTGCCCATTGGGCCCATATCCATCTCCATCTCAGACTTCTGGCCTTTCATGTTGATGATCATTGAGTGTTGATCGTCATCGCCCATGATTGGCATTGACGTTGTCCAGGTCAGAGTCCCTTCAAAGGATTTTTGTGCGTGGGCATTAAGCAATGGGAATGCAAGTACACATCCGAAAACAAGAAACGAACCGAGAAGCTTTTTCATGAGATGAAATTAGTTAATAATGGCTGTTATGACATTCAAAAATGCAATAAATATCGAACCGCACTCCTGTTTGAAGAGTGCCTGATTTCATAGCAGACCGTCACTGGATCGCTGACTATAGCAAAACTTACTTATTTCAACCCACTTCCTACCCCCGAAGGCGGTGCCTCGAATGAAAGATTTGATGGCGGAACAAACAGCGCATCCGCGAGGCTTTTGCGTTCGAATATTTCGAATTGCATCCTCATGGCACTCTTGCCATCATTTATCATTTCGATGCGAACGGGTGCAAGCCCTTTGTCCATAAACCGCATAACGAATGCAGCAAGTTTCGGATCCTGGCGCGCGCTATTCCTGAACAACGATAGGCAGGCATACTGGACATCCTTGGGGAGGCCCGTTGTGAACCAAATGTAAATCTCGCCTTTGGAGGTTTTCTGAAGGTATTCTTCGGCAGCATACCCGGAAATGGTTTCCTTACGGCCCGTTGGCGTAATATCGAGCGAATCCATTTTCGTATTTGTAAGATCGTTCATATCCAGGATCATCCCCTTCTTTAGCGAGCTTAGATACATATATATCTTCCCCGTCGTTCGGTCCCCCCACATTTGCGAGGTTCCATAGGCCCCCATGTTCATCTCGATCTCACTTTTGTCACCCTTCACATTGATGATTTCGTCGAATTGTTTCATCGACGGCAGGGCCATGCTCCAGGTGAGCGTCCCTTCAAATCCGGATTGGGCATACGCATTAAGGATCGGGAGCGAAAATAGGAATCCGAGAGCGATGACAAACCGTGCAAAATGTTTCATGTAAATAATAATTTAAGTGTGAAGGGAAACCAGCATCAATGTTATTCGGAACGCGAACGGAGGCGCACTGTGAAGAGTGCCACGCTACGTACAATCCCTACTTGATCGAGAAATACTTCGCGCTCGGATGATGAGCAATAATGGCCGTCGTCGATTGCTCGGGTTCGAGGTGATATTCTTCCGTCAATGTAATATCGATGCGTTCGGGACGAATGAGATCGAACAGCTTCGTTTGGTCTTCCAAGTTCGGGCAAGCAGGATACCCGAACGAATATCGCGACCCCTGATACCCCTGACTGAACAGGCGAGTTATTTCCGGCGCATCGTTCCCAGCGATCCCAAGCTCGGTTCGAACGATCTTGTGCCAATATTCTGCAAGCGCCTCAGCGGTTTCCACCGACAGGCCGTGCATGTATAAATAATCAGCATAGTCGTTGGCCTCGAAGAGACGCTTGGTGTAGATACTCGCCTCGCGCCCAACCGTTACGGCTGTAAATGAGACCACATCTGGTTGGTTGCGGCGAATAGCTTCCTCTTTCGGAAGATAGAAATCCGACAAACACAACCGCCGTGCCGTCGGCTGGCGTGGAAACGTGAATCGCTCCCATTCCACAAGACTACCAAGAGGCAGCGCCGATAAGTCCCATGGGACATATAAGTCCGATGAGCCTAACTGACGAGGCTTTAGAATAACCAGATCCTCACCTTCCGACCAGCATGGGAAATATCCGTAGGCTACTTTGGGCGCAAGCACCCGGTCGCGTTTTGCGCGAAGCTTCATTTCCTGCAATTTAGGTCTGGCAACTTCTTCGACCTGCTTCTCGAATTCCTCCGGGGATTTTTTGCCGCGCTTCATTTGCCACTGTCCACGAAATAGTGCGACCTCATTCAGATATTCCCAAACTTTTTCCAACTTAATATCCTCAACTACCCGCGATCCCCAGAAAGGCGGAGTTGGAATGGGATTATCGTGCGGAGTTGCACTGGTGCGGATCAGTTTTTCGGTTCCCTCTGCTGTTTCAATGCGTTTTACTGCGATCGGGAAATCTGCGATCTGTTCCTGCAATGCTTCCAACTCAACGCTTTTCTCTGCGCTGGATGAAGTCTTCTGCGGATGCTGCAGCCAGGGCAAAACGCGGTTCGCCATCAAAATTTTAGAATCGGAGCCTGTAGCGTTATCAAGTTCTTCTTCAAAATCAAGTGAACTTGTAGCGCCGGCGTCCTCGCCGGTTCCCATTTTGTCAAGCTTGGGGACCGGCGAGGACGCCGGCGCTACAGGGTTTTTTAGTTGCTCCATAAAATGCAACCCATCGAAGGCATCCTGGGCATAAGCTAAGGTTCCCTCATACAATGCTCGCAGATCCTTTTCAACAAACTTACGTGTCAGCGCAGCACCGCCAAGCACAACGGGAATGCGAATGTTGCGCGATTGCATCACTTCGAGATTCTCTTTCATGATGGCCGTTGATTTCACAAGCAGGCCGGACATTCCAAGCGCATCGGCGTGTTCGCGCGCAGCCGCTTCGAGCATGGGCTCAAGCGCAACTTTAATTCCTAAATTCACAACACGATAGCCATTATTCGTAAGAATTATATCGACCAAATTCTTCCCTATGTCATGCACATCACCCTTCACGGTAGCAAGAACCATGACACCCTTCGACTGTTCGCCCTCGACCTTTTCCATAAAAGGTTCGAGGAATTTCACTGCGGCCTTCATCGTCTCTGCCGATTGCAATACAAACGGTAGCTGCATCTCCCCTGCTCCGAAGAGGTCGCCGACAACCTTCATGCCTCCGAGCAAAATGTCGTTCACGATCTCCAGGGCAGAGTATGTTTGCAGCGCTTCCCGAAGATCGTCATCCAGCCCGAGTTTATCGCCATCGATAATGCGCTGCTTTAGCCGCTCCTCCACCGTCATCCCGGCATAGGAGACCGTTTCGCTTTTTACCGATTTTGCGTCAGCATAATGAGCAAGGAATTCCTTCAGCGGATCGTAGGTAACGACGATATTATTGTTATTTTCAGCCATGAAACGAAAAACCCGGAAACGACCATTCTGGCCGACGCTCCGGGTTCCAATCTTATGAAGCATCGACGCTTTAGCTCGTTCTTTAATACATGATTGATCGTCGGCGATCGATCGTCGGCGATCAATCATGCGTGTGGCGGCAAGCTATCGGTCAAAGCACCACGAGAAATTTAACCATGTTGCTTATACTTTAGTTTGAGAGCACTGGCATGTTTTATGAACCATCTCGTATCAGATGTCCAGTAATTTGAGCATTTTGGCAAACTAAAGTTTGCCCAACATCATTCTGGTAGTATGCAAACGAAGTGCCTGGTCCTGTTTTTTGCTGCCTGCTGTGCGGCTCAGGGTTTGCGCGCCCAATCGTTTACGAATGTTCGCGTCAGCGATCCCAGCCTGACCGATCCGGAGGAAGTCACTATTGCCATTAATCCGAAGAATACGAACCAACTTGCGGCCGGTTCGAACTTGAATTACTTCTTTTCCTCCAACGATGGTGGCTTGTCATGGAATTGGACGCGACTCAGTTCACACTATGGCTTCTGGGGTGATCCCAATGTGATGTTCGATGATTCCGGTATTCTTTATTATGAACATCTCTCTGGCCTTTGGGGTCAGCCGGAATTCCTTTGGAGGGTTGTTGTCCAGCGTTCGTTCGATGCAGGGATGAGCTTCGATTCCGGCGAACAGATCGGCCTGGACACACCAACCCAGCAAGATAAAGCCTGGCTCGGCCTGGACCGCTCCAAATCGTCTTCCAATGGCACCATCATGACTTCGTGGAACGAGGATGATCTCTACGGGAGCCGAAGCCCACAGGATAGCTCCCGGATATTCTTTTCCGAAACTACTGACCATGGCGCGAACTGGAGCCCGCGCGTACGTGTGGATCATTGGGGCGGCGATTGCGTCGATAGCAGCAACACCGTCGAAGGAGCGGTCACCACATCGGGACCGGATGGCACAATCTACATTGTCTGGTCAGGGCACAACGAAATTTATTTCAACCGTTCCACGGATGGTGGAAAAACCTTTGGTCAGGAACGGGCGATCGCCGATCAACCCGGCGGATGGGAGTTCGTCATTCCCGGAATCTTTCGTGCTAATGGGTTCCCAATGATCGTTAGTGATCTCAATCCTCAATCTCCCTATTACGGCAGATTGTATGTAATGTGGTCGGATCAACGCCGCCGCACGGCGCAAGGCACAGGCATTACGGATGTCTATTCGATGTATTCATCGGACGGCGGCTCGACCTGGAGCAAACTGCTGCGTGTCAATAACGATAGCGCGCTGAATCATCACTTCTTCCCCAGCATGGCGATCGATCCCGTTACGGGGCATCTCTTTCTTGCCTTCTACGACCGCAGGCATTATCTGGACAGCGAGACCGATGTGTATCTCGCCCGCTCTACCGATGGCGGAGCGAGCTTCAATAACACTCGTATCAGCCAAAGCGCATTCGGGCCGGATTCCGGCGTGTTCTTTGGCGATTACATTCACATCGCTGCCTACAACCGCAAAGTATTTCCAATATGGATGCGAATGGATGACAGCGCGCTAAGCGTCTGGACCGCATTAGTAAATGATTCCGATGCACTTTTCAGCGGAGTTGAGGAACAGCAAATAAGCGCTGCAAGCATCCAATCAACCGGCAACATGAAACTGCCGGGAATTGATTTTACGCTTCCCGATCACGGACACGTCGCCATCGATCTTTTCGATGCGCTCGGCAGAAAGATCTCTACGCTGTTGGATGGAACTTATGGTCCCGGTGAATTCCGTATTCCTATTCCAACCGGAGTTCCAAGTGGCGCTTATTTCGTGCAAATGACTTCTTTATCTGGAGTTAATTTTGCAAAGATCGACATCACTCGGTAACGTCAGAATTCGTGATGTCTGACCCGAACGCCCTACAACTTCCTATTTATCCGGAGACGGTTCGCTTCGAAGCCGCACGAAATCTCGGCTCGACGGATTTCGCGTGCGATCTCTCGGTCTGCAAAGGAGCCTGTTGCACCATGCCTGCCGATGCCGGTGCGCCAATATTAGAGAGCGAGATCGCGGAACTGGAGCGTGTATTCCCTATAGTCAAAAAATATCTGAGTGAGAAGTCGTTAGCAGCCATTGAGAAATCCGGTCTCTGGCAGCGAGAGCCGAATGGTTCGCACACCATCCCTGCCATTCGTGGCAGAGATTGCATTTTCGTCATGTATGACAATGATAATTCAGGCGTAGCCTTCTGTGCCATTGAACGCGCTTACCGAAATGACGAGATCGAAGGATTCCCAAAACCCATCAGTTGCCATCTTTTCCCGATCCGGATCTATCCGACGGGTGAGAACACATTCGAGATCGTGTATGAAACAATACCCGAATGCAAAGGCGGCCGATCCCGAGGTAAGCGCGAAAAGATCCCTTTGCTGGAGTTTCTCGAATCGCCATTAGTACGCGCAATTGGAGCCGAACGAGTCGCTCGCTTGAAGAAAGCCCTGAATGCCTGAGCGATCTTCCTTGACTAAAGAATAAGCATAGCGTCTCCATAACTGAAGAACCGGAATCCTGATTCGATCGCGTGCTGGTAACATTGCATCAGAAATTCCCGGCCCCCGGATGAACCCTTATCCATGAACGCTGATATCATCATGAGCAACGTGGAGCGTGGGAGATGGAAGTTGGTGAGAATGACATCCGGAACCTTGAATTGATACGGCGGATAAATAAAGATCCCACTCATCCCGGAACCGATATGAACGATGCCCGCTTCATCGGATACCGTTTCCAGGGCGCGAACGCTGGTAGTCCCGACCGCGATACATCGCTTCCCTGCTCGTTTTGCGTTGTTGATGATCTCTGCATTGTAGTCATCTAATTCAAAATATTCCTCGTGCATCTTGTGATGAGTAATGTCTTCGGATTCCACAGGGCGGAATGTACCGAGGCCGGTATGAAGGGTAATGTACGCAATCTTCACTCCTGCTTGCTGGATAGCATCGAGAAGCTCGTTCGTAAAATGCAATCCAGCTGTTGGGGCTGCAACGGCACCGGGAACCGATGCAAAAACGGTCTGATAGCGCTCCGTGTCAGATGCTTCAGGAGCGCGGTGCAGATAAGGTGGCAGCGGCACTTCGCCAATACGCTCGATCGCCTTCCAAAAGTCCGCGCTCGACTCATCAAAGCGAACGATCTTTTCGCCTTCCCCAATTTCTTGCTCGACTTCACAAGAGAGGCCATCGAATGTGATAATCTCCCCCAGCGGCGCCTTACGCGCTGGAGCCATCAAAACTTTCCAGCGTTCCTGTTCATCGGGAAGCCTTTGAAGTAACAGAACTTCGATCTTCGCACCGGTTCGCGTTCGAACTCCGATAAGCCGCGCTGGAATTACTTTTGTTTTATTGAGAACTAAAACATCGCCGGGGTTCAGATATTCCAAAATATCTGAGAATTTTTTATCATCCCAAGTACGTGAGTTGCGATGCACTACCAACAATCGCGAATCCCCCCGCTCCGCAGGCGGATATTTTGCGATGAGGTGCTCCGGCAGCGGATAATCGTAATCCGAAAGGCGTGTGCTCATGTGGAGGAGGGATTGGTAGAGCGACTGAATTTCGAGGCAACTTCAGACAATCGCTCTCGGAACAGTTGACGGTTGAACGGATATTCGAGCAATAAACACGCTGCCAATATTATTACACCAAATATGATAAGACGGAACACTGGTGTTTCCATCCCGACGGCTACCGGTAACGATGAAGAAAGCGCCGGCTCCAATACAAATCCGACCAGCGACGATACAAGCACGCCCGTGATCAATGGCAAAAGAAAGTTCTCCCGCCATTTCGGATCGACAATGCGCTTTAGGTAGAGGAGCAGCCCGATATAACCCGCAACATTTACGAAGGAAACGGCGAGCGCGATGTATAAAATACCACCCCATTGAAAACATGCGATGAGAATAACGAGTAGCAATAGTTGAAGTCCGCGAATCACAGAAATTTCTGTTAGCTTTAGCGTTGCACCTAAGATCATCTTGGCATTCTCAAAAAGGGGAACGGTAAGAACCAATCCTGCAAGCGCGGTTAAAGGCTCGGAGACGCCACCCCAATTCGAGGAAAGGAATACACGAACGATGTCCTTGCTCTCGAATGCGAGGAAGATGGTAGCTGGTACCATGAGCCGGACAAGAAAAAAATTGGTGATGGCAAAAGCCCGCTCCAGCATGGAACGGTCGTGTTGGATACCGGCGTAGGTTGCGATCGAAACCCTGGCAACGATCGGCGCAACTGCTGTTGATGGCAACAACGCTATCGTAAATGCCTGCGCATAATATCCCAAATAGAACGACCCAAACAGAAACGCAACCGCAAGATTATCGATCTTGAAAAGCCAGCTTTCGAATACCCGGTTGAAGAGCACCTTCGTCCCAAATCTCCAAAGCCAGCGAGCAGTGCCACGATCGTAATATTTCCACGGTTGTTTTTTCAGCGTAGCAAGTCCTGATTTTTTTACGTAATATCTATCGAGCCGGTAGCCAACTGTCGTGGAAAGAATCGTCGCAAGCGGGATGGCCCAGGCTCCGCCGCCCATCAGGGCAAACGCGACTGAAGCAGCGTGTAGAATGATGTTGACAATGAGCGTAACGCGAGACACCTTCGAATAAGACAGTTCCCTTTCGAGGATCTGAGTGTAGAAGGTATCGAGCGAAGAAATGAACCTTTGAACGGCGTAAATACCAACAAGAGAGGCCAGTATTTCACCATGCACTTTCGAGAGCGAAAAAAGACCCAATGCCATCGCGAGTATGGTGAAAAACCCGTTCGTCGCAACCGTCAGAATAAATACATTTTCTTTTAAGTTCGGCAGCGGTTCCGATACAAGATTATCCCGAACATTAATAATGGCGCTGGTGAACGAGAATGCTGCAAAACTAACCACAAGATCGACAAAACTGAGCGCCGCCTGATACACGCCAACTTGCTCCGGCGTCAAAAGCAACGCGGTTGCCTTTCGAGCCGCTATGCCAAGCAGCAGCGAGATATACGTTGCGCCGGTCAGCAGTGCAGCACCACGGACGGCTCGCCGGCCAATGGGAACCGGTTCGCTCATGCTGTTCCCAAATAGGCGCGTTTCACGTCCTCGTTCTGCGCAAGCTCTTTTGCCGGACCTGAGAGCACGATCTTTCCCGTTTCGATCACGTACGCCGTATGCGCAATGGCAAGCGCAAGATTGGCATTCTGCTCGACCAAAAGGATGGTCACGCCAAGTTCACGATTGATCTCGACGATCTTTTCAAAGATCGTACGTACCAATTTCGGAGCAATTCCGAGCGAGGGTTCGTCGAGCAGCAGCATCTTAGGACTTGACATCAGCGCGCGAGCAATAGCCAACATTTGCTGTTCGCCACCGGAAAGCGTCCCGCCCGGCTGCCACAATCGTTCTTTAAGGCGGGGAAAAATGTTGAAGGCAAATTCGAGATCGCGTTTGATACCCTCGGTGTCTTTTCGGAGATAAGCTCCCATGCGTAAATTTTCCTGAACGGTCAGGTTGGCAAAGATCATCCGGCCCTCGGGCGCTTGCGCGATCCCGAGCTTCACCACATCATGCGGCTTCATGTGTGTCAACTCATGGGTATTCCAGCAGATCGAACCGTGACGGGCTTTCAACAAACCGGAGATCGTGCGAAGCAGCGTTGTCTTCCCAGCGCCATTACCGCCAATAAGCGTTACAATAGCACTTTCCCCGACATCGAGTGAAATACCTTTTAGCGCTTTGATCCCACCGTAAGAAACGTGGAGGTCACGAATTTCGAGCATCAGTTCTGGGAATAAACTTTGGTGTCAGGCGATAGATCTTACTTGGACTTGGGTCTGCCATATAATGAACGCTGATAACACTTCGCAAATTTCAATTGATTACATATTCGAAACGATTACATCAAAGTTGCGTATTTTTGCGACTTGCAAACCATCATCATAATACCCTCCCGCTACGCATCCCAGCGGCTTCCGGCAAAGCCGTTGGCCGTGATCTCCGGAATGACGATGGTCGAGCGGGTCTATCGCCAATGTAAAAAAGCCACCGGGATCGATGCCGTCTATGTTACGACCGATCATCCCGATATTGCCGATGAGGTCAACCGGTTTGGTGGGGGCGTTATCATGACTTCGCCCGATTGCCCATCCGGCACTGATCGCGTAGCGCAAGCTGCCGCAAAGCTGGACCTTAGCAGTGATGATATTGTCATCAATGTGCAGGGCGATGAACCTCTGATCGATCCTGAAGTCATTAGTTCACTTGCACGGGAAATGGCACACGTTCCTGAATTGAAAGTCGCAACTCCGATCACGACGCTCAAACACGCGGAAGAATTGACAAATCCGAACGTGGTTTTTGTTGCTAAAAATAAATTCGACGATGCGCTCTATTTTTCGCGGCATCCTATTCCATTTCATCGTGAGCTTGGTTGGGACTCTGTTTTTTACTGGCCGCAGCAACATCGGTATTACAAGCACATTGGCGTGTATGCGTATCGAGCGGACGTTTTGAAATTATTTGTCGAGTTTGGCGAAAGCCCTCTCGAACGCGCCGAACGCCTCGAACAACTGCGATTGCTCGAAAATGGAATTCCTATCCGGTGTGTGCATGTGGAGTATGAATCGGTTGCGGTCGATACTGCGGAGGATGTTAAGAAAGTTGAGTTGCTTCTTTCCCAGAGAGAATTGTAATGTCGATTCTACAATGTTATCATTGTCATTGCGAGGAGGAATTGCGGAGCGGAGCAATTCCGACGAAGCAATCTCTTTGCATATCCCAACAGATTGCTTCGTCGAATCCAACTCCCTCCGGTCGTTGAATTCTCCTCGCAATGACACTGAAATTAAGCTCAACAGTATGACGAAGGATCAAGCTCGCCGGGAATTCCCGCACACCATGAGTGGCATGGTCTATATGAATCATGCCGCAGTTGCGCCGCTTTCGTTCCGGGTGCGCGATGCGGTCGATCGCTACCAAACGCGACGAGCTCTCAAAGGCATCGAGCCATATCCGTGGATCATGAAAACCGTTCAGGAAACGCGGGAACTGCTTGCGCAAATGATCCACGCTCGCGCCGATCAGATGGCGTTCGTGCTTAATACCAGCGATGGACTCAACATTATAGCGCAAGGCCTCGATTGGAAACAGGGCGACCGCGTGTTGCTGAACGATCTGGAATTTCCTGCAAACGTGTATCCTTTCTTGAATCTGCGAACGCAGGGTGTCGAAGTTGACATAATTCCCACAAAACACTTCAAAGTCACCCCGCAAGATGTTGCCGACCATCTGACCTCAAGAACTAAGCTTGTCGCGCTCAGCCATGTGCAATTTGCGACGGGAGCCAAAGCTGACCTCACATCCATCGGAAAGCTCTGTCGCGAACGCGATATTCTCTTTGCTGTCGATACAATACAATCACTTCCCCATTGCTCGATCGATGTCGAGCGCGACAACATAGATTTTCTCTCTAACGGCTCGCATAAATGGATGATGGCAGATACTGGCGTAGCATTCATATACGCCGGCGACCGCGCCATCGAACGCATTCACCAAGCCTCACTGGGATGGACGAGCATTGAGAATCCCTTCGATTTCACACTGCGTCCTGACGAACTCCGCTCCGGCGCTGCCCGCTTCGAAAATGGCACGCTAAATTTCGCAGGCATCACTGCGCTAAATGCCTCGCTAAAGTTCTTCTTTGAATATGGACTGAAAGAAATTGAGCACAATGTGCTCGATCTTTCTGGCTATCTCATCAATAGATTAGAGCAGCGCGGATTGGAAGTTATTACTCCCAAAGACGAGCGAGAACACGCGGGAATCGTTTCCTTCAATTTTCCCGATGCGGAAAAAGTATTCGAGCGATTGCATAAGCAAAACATTATTATCTCCCTCCGCCAGGGACGCCTCCGCGTTTCTCCGCATTTTTATAATACGGAGGAGGAGATCAAGAAGCTGATGGTAGGGTTGTTTGAGTAGGGACATGAGCTAAGAAATGGCATTTTATATAAGTGCAATAATTAAAACAAATTATATGCCTTCATCACTGCAAAAACGATAAACCCATTCCCTATTACGAAGCACCCTACTTGAGTGTAAAAAAAACAATAAGTAAAGTTACCAATTTTCCTTGTCCATATCCTATGTAGGATTATGAGGGTATCTAATTCTTTTATTTTTGACTCAATCAAATTTTTGACATTGTCATCATTTGCTGGATTTCGTAACTTTATCTTTTCATCATGGTTTTGCTCAAGCCTAATGGTTTTTGCGGTTAACCTAAAATCTCTAAGCCTATTAAGCATTGTAAGAATCCCTAAAATGAACGATAACCCAAGCATTATACTGGAGATGAAAAAGTATGTATGATAATTTCCAACTCGGTCATCTTTGAGGACCTGATACCAAATCCAGAAGCTTCCTCCAGTAAGGGTAAAAATTAGATTAATAATAAAGGATAAGAAATTGATGCGATAAGCATCCCATCGAGCGATTCGCTCGTTGAAGTTTCCATAATCTTCAACATTAGAACCAATTACTTTTAGATCTGGCATTATTTAATTGAAAGTACCTATTTAGTTGGTCACTAATTATGCTGAGCAGTTCCACGAGGAGATCGATGGTAATCTTTATGCCAACGGCCATCAGGGCCCGTATGACCATGGACACCCTCGGACTTTCCAGGATCATGGTACTTTTTAGGGCGCGGAGTCTTAGGCTCCTTTGGTAATTTAGATCGATGTTCCGATGTTTTGCGTGGGTGCTTCGTTGCAATGGCGGGCGAAGTGAGGAACATGAATGATGCCAAGATGAGAACCAAATATTGTTTCATCATTTTCTTCATTAGAGTGTTAAATGGACATCGAGTTTAAACAGAGAATTATTAACGCCCGTTCACCCCATCCACTGCCGCTTGTGCAGATATTCCAGCCCGCCGCGGCGTGCACAGTCGAAGGGAAACGAAGATTTCGCGGTTGTGTTGTATGTGTTATGAGCACGAAGACGGCATCTAAGAAAGTCATGCCACGCCGCCCCTCAGCGAAGCGCGCAGGACAGCAAGAATCCAAAGGATCGCTTGTTGACCTGTTTCATCGGATCGCAGAGCGGGGACGGCTCATTCCGCCGGATGTACAAGACGATCTTTCCAGAAGGCTCCGCGAAAGTGACTATTGTTTGGGCAGCGAATCCCTCGGCCACGAGTGAAAGAAGTTTTTGCGGATACCACGTATCTGGTCGCGCTCCAAGTTCCCCGCGACCGGCTTCATCCGGCTGCAATGAATGCCGCATCGCTCCTCTCAGATACGATAGTCGTGACAACTGAGCTTGTACTGGTCGAATTCTTATCGCATTTTTCTCGCAGTGGCGAAATAGCTCGCCGCCAGGCCATTGGAACTTGGAAGGATCTGCACCAAAATCCATTCGTCACTATCCTTCCTATAACCTCTACACTGCTTTCCGCCGCCATCGCACTTTATGAGCGAGCAGCGGACCAATCGTGGTCTCTTGTTGACTGCGCCTCATTCGTCATCATGCGAGAACGAAAAATCGCGGAGGCACTAACGTTCGACCATCACTTCGAACAAGCCGGATTCCAGGCACTTCTCAGAACGATATAACTCTACCCCATCAACTGCCACTTGTGCTGACATGCCAGTGGCGCGCGGCTGGCGGAACAAACACTCATCGTATTCCTGTTAGTATTCCCAAAGGAGAATCTTATGCATCTCAAAAAACGAACATATTCCATTGACGAGCGGACGTTAAATGCGTTCGAGGATGCGGTCGAGTCCGGAAGCCGCAGCCTTATACTTTCAGGGTTAATGCGGAATTATCTTGCCGAAAGTGCTCGGGAAAAAATCCGCGCAGCCCTCATTGCCGGCGCGCCGCTCGTGAATGACTTATATCTCCAGGAATCGAAAGCATGGTATCCTTTAGAAGAAGAAGTCTATGAAAAATCCAACCAGCCTGCGCCGCGGCGACATCGTTCGCGTAGTCCTCGACCCAGTAAAAGGGCACGAACAAGCCGGAGTTCGTCCCGCGCTCGTCCTCTCGCCAGAGATCATCAATAGTAACTATAATACGGTGATGATAGCGGCAATCACAAGCACGCCGCTCGATTTTGACCTTCCGATCGAGGTGCAAATCAAAGCGCCCGAAGGCGGTCTCACGAAAGATTCCAGAATCATGCTCTTGCAAATTCGTTCTGTAGATAAGAGCCGAATCCTCAGGCACTATGGTTCACTCACCGAATCTACGATGGCCAAAGTTGATTCAGCACTAACCATTGTGACGGGACTCATGAAACTCTGACCCAATCCGCCAAAATCCATCCGCGTAATCCGCTAAAATCCGCGTAATCCTGGTTCTGATTCATCCCATCAACTGCCGCTTGTGCAGATATTCGAGCAGTGCTCGGTCGAAGGGTGTGGTCGTTTCGAGAAGCAGGTAATCAATGCCCTCTGCAATGAGTGAATCTTTCAAGGTTCCGAGAAATGTCTCTACTGCCTTCTGATAGCTCGCCTGCATCTGATATGGCTGCGTGCGAATTTGCTCGCCGGTTTCGATATCAACAATGGTTGCATCGGCGCTGTCAAGTTCGAGCGTCCGCTCGGCGGGATCGAGTACTTGGAATGCAATGACTTCGTGCCCCGCATGTTGCATGAGCGAAAGCGGGAGCTTTATTTGGTCTGGCTCGTCTAAGAAATCACTGATAACGATAACAAGTCCGCGACGCGTTAGGCGTTCGGCTACGCGGCGAAGCGCGGTTTCCGTTCGCGTGGCGTGCGATGGTTCAGTCGTTTGCAGCACCCGCAGCATTTCGCGCAAATAACTTTGCTTTAGACGCGCGGGCATGAAGGTACGAAGTTCTTCATCGAAAATAGCAAGACCAACCGCATCCTGCTGACGCATCAGCATATACGCGAGTGCCGCAGCGAGCATGGTTGCATATTTGTATTTCGTGATGCGCTTGGGGTCGCTCGTGTAATTCATCGAGCGCGAGGCGTCAATGATAATATGCGCCTTGAGATTGGTCTCCTCCTCGTATTGCTTGATGTAATGGCGGTCTGTGCGCGCGAACAGCTTCCAATCAATGTTGCGAATGGCATCACCGGGTAAATACGGACGGTGCTCGGCAAACTCCACCGAAAAACCATGATACGGCGATTTGTGCAGACCGGTGATGAATCCCTCCACCACGAATTTGGCAACAAGTTCCATCGAGCCGAGACCGGATGCGATCTCCGGGCGGAGATAATCGGTAGATTCGTCAGGCACGGTTTGATCCCTCGCCAACCATCACCGGAAATGAAGCACCTTCAACGGAGGAATGCAAAGCCCCATTCGTTGAAATACCAAGCGCTGGAAGTATTTTCTTCATTGCCTCAATAGCACGTTCGTTCTCTTCCATCGTCCCAATGGAAATTCGGACACCGGTATGCATACCAGAACCATCGAGCGGGCGAACAATAATGCCTCGACGTTCCATCTCGATCACAAAAAGATGCGATTGAGCCGCAGTGCCGATAGGAAGTAAAAAGAAATTCGCGGCCGTATCGACATATTCCACTCCAAGCTTCTCGAACGCTTCCTGAAAATACTGTTTGCCAATTTGGTTCGTTTCAATAGTGCGATGAAGGAATTCATCGTCATCTAATGCCGCGATACCGGCAGCTTGCGCGGCAGTGCTTGGCTCGAACGGCAGCTTCACCTTCAACATGGGTGCGATCATCTCTTCGGATCCGGTACCAAATCCGATACGAATGCCTGCCAGCCCATGGGATTTTGAAAAGGTCCGAAGGGTAAACACATTGGGGCGAATATCGGCGAGCAAACTAAAATAATCCGGCACATCTAAAATGGCAAAGTCATAATAAGCTTCATCTAATAAGACGATGACGTCCGATGGAACTTGCCGGTAGAACGCTTCAAATTCCGTTCTGCCAAAAACACTGCCCGTCGGATTGTTCGGGTTTGCGAGATAAATAAGTTTCGTGTTCTCGCTAATGCAGCGCGCCATCGCTTCCAGATCATAAGCATAATTCCTGAGCGGAGCCATCACCGTACGAAGGCCCATCGCGTTAGCGAGGACATAAAATCCCGAGAAGGTACCTTCACTGGTCAACACTTCATCGCCTTTTTCAAGAAAGGTACGCATGAGAGTATTCATGACCCCCTCACTTCCCGATCCCGCAATCACTTCATCGACAGAAAGGTGATATTTACGCGCAATTGCTTCCCTGAGCGATCGGCCGCCATTCGGATAATGGTGCATATCTTCGAGCGCATGGCGTGCTGCCTCGACAGCTTTTGGCGATGGGCCGATCGGATTCTCGTTCGATGCAAGTTTGATCACATCGGTCAAACCATATTCTGCCATGACCTCGGCAATGGGTTTGCCTGGTTTGTATGCATGGAGCGCTTCGATGTGTGTTGGGGGAGTGATCTTCTTCATACGATTGAATCGGATGACACAAACGAAGAATTCTGCGCTTCCATCTCAACTAATTCTGATGTGTTGCCTTAAAGAAAAGAATACGTTTTTTTGGAATTTCTACCAATAATTTGTATATTTGTGAGGTTATAGGAATTATTAAATGACCACATTACGCCGAATCCCTGTATTTGCCATACTTTTTTCTTTGGGTCTGTTCGCCATTGCCTCCTGCCGAACGGCACAACAGGCGCGGCGTTCAAACGCTACGCATAGCGCTGCCAATGCCTCTCCAGCTACCTCGCGACAGATGGATTCATTGCTTTTGATCGAGGCAAAACTGACAGAAGTGATCGACTCGTTGGCAAGTTTGGTGGATGCGGATCATGCACGCATTCGCGCACTTGAACAGGAGGTGCAGGCGTTGCAAGGGCAATCCTATAATAGCCAACCGGCTATGCCTCCCAATAATGGAAGCCGCTCGAATGGTTCTTACATGACCGCTCCGCCGCCGAGTACACCTGCTCCATATAACGCACCATCTTATACTGCGCCTTCTTACACCCCTCCTTCGTATAGCCCACCACCAACAACTCCCGCAAACCCTCCGGCAACGCCTCCGGATAATACACCGGTGCCAGTCCCAAGCACCCAGCCCAGCGATGATGCTCAACCATCGTTTCAACAGAAGTACACCGCCGCGCTGGGTCTCTTTAACGACAATAATTTCGATGCGGCGCTCGACCAATTTAAAGCGCTCGAACGAGACGATCCCAATGGGGTATATGCGAGCAATTACCGGTATTGGGAAGCGGAATGTTATTACGGCGAGAAGCGGTATAACAAAGCGCTGGAAACGTTCGGAACTGTGTTGGAACAATATCCGAATTCCACGAAAGTAGCGGCATCGCTTTTCAAGACCGGAGAGTGTTACGAGCGGCTAAAAGATACTCAAAGTGCGCGAGCAGCCTATGAGCGTGTTATTGCTGATTATCCGAGCTCGGAGTTCCGATCACGCGCACTTGCACGGTTGAAAGCCCTAAGTCATTAACTATTTTTTTATGATGAGATCCATTCGACCCATGAAACGAATTGCCCGTTATATTTTCGGCCTGAGCGTCGTAGTCGTTGCACCCGTGCTCCATGCACAGGATGCCGACCAACCTACCGGAGAGCTTCCCACGCTATTTAGTGTAAAAGCAAGCGCGGGATATGGCTTGGGACGCGCAAACCAACTCTATGGCTTCGATGGTAACTCTCAAGTGTGGTGGAGCACCGGCCAGGGCGCGAAGTTGAATTTGGCGCTGGATCTTCCAATTCTGCCTATCGATGTCGTCGATTCGCTCGGAAGTAACAGCGGAACTGTTCCTGTTGTTGGCTTGGAACTCGAAGCTGCTTCTGGGTACGATCTGTCAACTGGCGGGACCACGAACGATGCCCTTGCCAATGGCACTATTCAAACGACCACCCGAACCACTTCCTTTATTCCCGTTACACTCGGATTGAATGTCCGTTCCAATTTCGGCGGCGGATTGCCTTCTGTCTATATTGGCGCTGGCGGAGGCGTATGGCTTGTCGGAGACTACGAAGAAGATGTGAGTTACTCGAACGATCCTTCCGGAAGCTTCACTCGGAAGATGGCACCTCCCATTCCCTTTGGATTATATGGAGCGATCGGATTCGAACTGCCTATGATGTACGACCCCGATGCCGGCAATAGCATGTTCGACATTTTTGCTGAAGTTCGTCTTACGGAAATGACATGTAATATTTATACTTATAACATCAGTGGCGGAGGGCAACCGGCAACCAATGGACCCCTCACCGATCCTACGCTGCTTTATCCGAAAGACGAATCACGTTCTGCTTCGAACGTAGCACTGTCCCTTGGCTTCAAATTCAATCTTTATTAAGACCCAGAGGCGCTAATGTCATCCATTAAAACAAGCTTAGTACTCGTAGGTTTTCTCGCAGTTGGCTCGACGCTTATCTCATGCCGATCTTCGAGATCGAATAAATCAAGTGCGGCGCGCAACAAACCAGCCGCTCCGGCAACTGAGGCAAATTCTACAACGCCCAGCGCGCAGGCTGTTCTCACAAATGCCGATAGCGCGCTTGCCCGCGTAAATCAGCTTTCGGCTGAAGACCGTGAAGCGGCGCCTTCTGGTGACCAATCCGGTCAACCTAATTTCTCCCAGCAGCGAACTCCGTGGGGTGCGCCCTATGTGCCACAACCGAATTTGACCGAGTATGGCCTCTACGAGGCTGCGCTTGGCTCCTATAATGGCAGACGTTACGATGAAGCCATCGCCCTGTTCTCACAAATCGTTACGAAGGGCCGTCCTCCGGAGTTAGTTCCGAACGCCTATTATTGGATGGGTGAATCCTTCTATGCACAGGATCGGTATGCAGAGTCCATGCCGTATTTTGAATATGTGACTCGCGTTGGGCCTCAGCATAAACGAGAAATGGCGTATTTCAAACTTTCACGAGCAGCCTTGCATCTCGGGAATAAGCAAGACGCAAACCTTTATTATGAACGACTTCGAAACGAGTATCCCCACAGCCATTACATTACTACCTTGAAGAAACTCGGAGCGAGATAGCGAGTAGAATTATTTCGGGGCTTCTTTCGGTTCTGCACTCGTATTCCGTCAGTCAAGCTGTTCCGATGTTTATATTTCTAGACCGACAACGCGGATTCGTCCTTTTAGGAACGATATACTTTTTTCTGGCAATCGTTCCGAGCGTTTCACACGCCCAAACTGCTCCGCATATCGGATGGGTTCAAACGTATGGCGGACTTCGGCCTGACGAAGGCTATCACATTGTTCAAACGGGCGATAGCGGCTTTGTTGTGGCCGGATATACGGGTGATACCGTGGAGCCCGGCCTTCCCGATTACCACGGCGGCTTCGAAGATGCCTGGATTCTGAAGCTTAATAATTCGGGGAATCTCCTCTGGGAAAAATGCCTCGGTGGAACCCTACAGGAAGAGGCGAACTCGATCGTCCAAACGAAGGATGGTGGATATTGCGTTGCCGTTCGAACGGAATCTCAAGATGGCGATGTCGTTGAAATTGATAGTGACTACGGCGGAGGCAGCGATGGATGGGTTGTCAAACTCTCACCCGGCCATCAAATAGAGTGGGGCACGGTTATTGGCGGCACCAATTGGGATGATATCTATTCGATCATCCAAACCGATGATGGCGGGTATGCCGTAGCTGGTTATACGGCCTCGAACGATGGGTGCGTCACCGGTCATTTCGGCGGCGATACTGTTCAGAACGACGATGCCTGGATCACAAAGCTCGACGGTTCGGGCAAGGTGCAGTGGTCGAAGTGCTATGGCAATGTGGGAACTGACTGGGCCGTATCTATTGTGCAAACGCCCGATCACGGGTATTGCTTTGCCGGCTTCACCTCCATGAATGGCGGTGAGGTCTATGGTTACCATGGCGGAATTCAAGATGCGTGGATCGTCAAGATCGATTCCCTCGGCAATTTCCTGTGGGGCAAGTGTCTTGGCGGCGATAGTACCGACTGGGCCAGCTCCATTGCCCTGACATCCGATAGCGGCTTCATCATCGCGGGCGGAACGTATTCCAACGATGGCGACGTGTCTGGGAATCATGGCAGCGCCGATGCCTGGGTCGTAAAGCTAAGTTCCATTGGGGATCTTCAATGGCAACAGTGTCTTGGAGGTTCTGCGCTAGATAAAGGGTGGTCGGTGACGCAAACGTCCGACGGCGGATATATCGTGGGTTGTATGGCAATGTCCACCGATGGCGATGTTACCGGCAATCATGGCGCGGGCGACGCATGGATCGTCAAGCTCGGTCCCGCCGGGAACATCGAGTGGCAGAAGTGCGTCGGCGGTTCCGGACTGGATGCCGCCTTCAATATTATTCCATTGACGAATGGCGATTTTGCCTTCATCGGCGAAACCGAATCTGCCGATGGCGATATTCCGAACTACCATGGGAACGAAGATATGCTGGTGGCCACCCTTAGCAACAATGCGTCGGTCACCGATAACCCCTTCCCACTATCCAATGGAATCTCCCTCTATCCCCAGCCGCCATCAACTTCTCTTACCGTCGAATACAACGCCCCGATCGCTCCTGGAACAATGAAGATCGAGGTTCGCAATGTGCTCGGAGTTACCGTGGCACAGATGGAACAGAACGTTACCATTGCCGGCGATCACCAAGCCCAACTCGATCTCTCCGGCTGGATGCCTGGATGCTATTTTGTTACCATCTCCGGGGCGGGGTTTTCGGTAGCCGCACCATTTCAGGTGATCGGGAGATAATAAGTAATGTTCCGCTACTGAATGCAAATTGAAGTGTTACTATGAATATGAAACAGAATCTCGCTCTCGTTGCACTGGTGATTGCGCTTACCTTTTCAGCCATCCCGAACGCAAACGCCCAGTGGGCGCAAACGAATGGACCGTTTGGATCAGATGTCAATGCTTTCGCTTCTTTAGACTCAACCCTGTTCGTAGCAACAGAAGAGGGAATATTCTTGTCCAGTGACACGGGCGCTACCTGGACAGATAGAAGTGAGGGATTGCCTAGCGTTCTGACACAATATCTGGTAACCATGGGAACCGAGTTGTTTGCAGCATCCGATAGCAATATCTCATATTCCCTGGATCATGGAGCCACTTGGGTTCCCACTGCTTGGCACTTTGGTGGAATTGCGAACTTATATGCACACGATTCCACAATCTATGCAATAGGTGCTATACTAGGTGCATATACTTTATGCTTATATTGCTCCACGGATCAAGGTGTGACGTGGACTTCTTCACCAATACCTTCAACAGAATACACTGGAGGGATTTTATGGTGTGATTCCGTATTATTTTATGCAACATCTGGTGGGTTGTTTCGATCCACCGACAATGGTAATACTTGGAACCTCTCAGATTCCGGAATATATACAACATACGGTATTGGCTCCGGTATCCCGTTCGAACATGATGGAGTGATCTTAGCTGCTTTTGGAGATGTGGTAGGTGGAATTGATATCTATCGTTCAACTGATCGTGGTGTAAGCTGGAAAATAGCTTTGATAAACGCCATAGATGTCTCTGCCGGGTTTACCGCGATAGGCAATACTCTGTATGGCGGTTCTACATATTCCAATACAATCTATACTACTACCGATGATGGAGACACCTGGGCGTCTCATGAGGAGTTTCTTGGTGGTATCAGCTCCTTGTTCGGGTTTGGAGGCAAACTATTCATTGCAAAAGTTTATACCGTTGCAATAACCTCTGACGTGAGCGGTTTTGGAATATATCGTTCTGACGATAGCGCACAAACTTGGAATTTCAGCAATGTTGGAATTTCGAAGACGGATGTATATTCACTTGCAGCAAGTGATTCCACCATTTTTTCAGCGATCGTAGGAGGAATGCGATATAGCTCCAACGATGGGGAACAGTGGCAAAGCTCTAGCATGTCTTCGTTTGGAGATTACCTCGTGAAACAGGTGGTAGCGTACGATTCTACGGTAGTAATCTATGATGAATCCGATAGCCTCGACCTGGGAATGCACAGAGTCTATTATTCACTGGATAATGGAAGAACCTTCACACTCAGCGGCGGTCTGGAAGATGCCAACATATACTGTTTAGCCAATATCGATTCCACGTTTTTCGTGGGAACGGATGATGGAATTTACCTTTCAGTTGACCATGGGAGATCGTGGTCAATAGTACAGGATTCAGGAGTGACATTTTTCGGTGTCCTTGATATGGCTGTAATAGGTAAGACTATTCTTGCCTCAGTATATGACAGATCAGGAACTCCGATGGGGCTGTTAAAATCTACGGATTATGGAACTTCATGGGAGGTGTCGGATACAGGGACTGTCGGGAAAGAGTTTGAAGGGATATCACATGCTGGAGGTTTATTATTTGCCAATGCCTATAATCATGGGATTTACCGTTCCACCGATTGCGGATCGACTTGGAGCTCCATTGGGCTAAACGACAGTTCCGTTATTTTTGCTATTGCTTCAAATGACAACGCTTTAGTAGCTTCCATTGGCGTGCCTGGGTTTTCTAATGTCTCCGTCTCGTGGGACAGTGGTCTGACATGGAATTCGGTTAGCGTAGGATTAGGAGTTGATTCCGCAAACGTCACAAGCCTATGCATATACAACAATTATGTAATCGCAGGCACATGGGAAGACGGTGTTTGGAAATGTGATATTCACGATATTCTCGGCGATAATGGTGAAAACAATGTTAATAGATCAATCCCAATTCTTACTACTTTCAATTGCTATCCCAACCCATTCTCCCAATCCACGACCATTAGCTTCACTTCTCCAGAGAGCGGCACTGCGGAAGTGAGTGTAGTGAATATTCTTGGCACAACCGTTGCCAGAATATTTTCGGGCGAGCTTGATGCCGGTCAACATTCTTTCGTATGGGGCGCAAGTGCCTTATCACCGGGAATGTATGAGTGTGTGGTAAGTGTGGATGGGAATGTTCAGCGAATACCTATTTCCCATTTGAGATAGTTCAGACATTCCTTAAAACGATACTAACTCCGAACCTGTAACTCGAATGCCAAGCAGTGCATATTGCGTATTGCGTGGGATAGGTGTTTGGCCATCGTCTTCCCACGCTTCCCATCCGGCGTAGATCTGCATGCGGCCTTCGCGACCGTGGAACTCATAACCAATTTCGGCGTGGGTATCGACCGTGAGTTTTGAAACAGCACCGAACCGACTGATAAATCCACTGTCGTTGCCGAACGCGGTGAAATTGACGTTCGCCATCAGATAAAGTGAACTGGTATTCCATTGCACCAGCTTCGATTGAAATGCCGGACCAACCGACCATGCGAGATCCTGAAAACTTGTTCCCATTCCGTAATCGGTTGAAGGAATGCGGTAATCCTCGCGAACGAGATACGCATCGCCATGCAGCCATGCCGTCGTTGGCATGTTCATCCCCATCAGCTTATTGCTGTTCCAAATGGCTTTGCCGGAAAGCGAGCAATAAATGAGTGTCCGCTGCTGGTTGATGTCGGAATAACCCTGCGGATCGATATTATCAATGTCGTGCCGGCATCGGTAGATCGTGCCGATCTGCCAATCAAATTCCGAGCTTTCATGCACGGCATAGACCAACCCCTCTTCCCACATCGCACCCCGTGGCTTGAAGTCGATGTCATTATGATTATTAGCAGTAAGTTCCATACCAGTAAAGGCGAAAAGGGATCTCTCACCGCTCCATCTCGCAAATTCCCAGATGCCACCCATAGAAACGGACCACGCCCAGCGGTCGCTATCGCTGTTAAACCCATGCTGAACTTCCGCCCAATAACTGGCGTGATCGAAGATGGAGGTGGTATCGGTTTTACCGGTCCATTTTGGATCGAGCAGGAATCCCCGCGTCGGAAAAATGGGGCCGGCAAATGCGGCAAGGGAAAAGTGCAGGAATAGCGAGACGAGAAGAATTTTCTTCATAAAATATATTTTCGAGTGTAACTTCTAACACTGATTTGTTAATAAATATGTCATTGCGAGGAGCATTCGGCGACCGAAGGGAGCCGAATGCGACGAAGAAATCTCTTCACTTCGAGAAGGAGATTGCTTCGTCAAACGAATCTCCCTTCGGTCGATTCGTTCTCCTCGCAATGACATCATAAGACGATTGATTTGAGACCATTAATACCCTATTGCAAAAATCTTAGTCACTTCGTTCGTATTTTTGCAGCGCAAATAACATTTACTATTCTAAGTTATAAAATTTTATGAGTGTTCTGGTAGATAAGAAAACGCGGCTCGTCGTGCAAGGCATTACCGGCAGTGAAGGTGGATTCCATACAAAGCAGATGCTGGAATATGGCACGAAGGTCGTCGCCGGAGTGACGCCTGGCAAGGGTGGGACGACGTATGAAGGCGTACCGGTGTTCAACACCGTAGCGGATGCTGTCCGTGAGACTGGCGCAAACGCTGCGTGCATTTTTGTACCCCCGCCGTTTGCCGCTGATGCAATTTTAGAATCTGAAGCGAGCGAGCTTCCACTCGTAATTTGCATCACCGAAGGAATTCCAGTGCGCGACATGATCCAAGTCTATGACAAGATCCGTCATTCCAAAACGCGGCTTATCGGCCCTAATTGCCCTGGAGTGATCTCCCCCGGCAAAGCAAAGATAGGCATTATGCCGGGATTTATCCATAAGGAAGGCCGCATCGGGATCATCTCTCGCTCTGGAACACTGACGTACGAAGCGGTAAAGCAACTTACCGATGCGGGGCTCGGTCAATCGACAGCCATCGGCATCGGCGGCGATCCCATCGTTGGTACACGCTTTATCGATGCCATCAAATTATTTGCAAATGATGATGAAACCGATGCTGTTGTGATGATCGGCGAGATCGGCGGTACTGCCGAAGAAGAAGCCGCCGCGTGGATCGGCAAGCATTTCGGAAAGCCTGTCGTTGGCTTTATCGCTGGCCGCACTGCTCCTCCTGGTCGTAGGATGGGTCATGCTGGGGCGATCATCTCCGGTGGCAAAGGCACGGCAGATGAGAAGATCAAGGTCATGCGCGAAAATGGAATTACCGTTGTTGATAGTCCTGCTTTGATGGGAGAAACGGTTCTGAAAGCGCTTGGCAATAAGGGAAGAAAATCTGTTGCCATTCGTGGCTTAAAAATTGAGAAAATTGCTATCTCAAAAGAAGGCAAAAAGGCAAACGTTATTATGTTAAAGCCTGCTAAACCAAAGGTTTCAAAAAAAGCCGTAAGACCTTTGAAAAAAGCAGTTAAGCCTGTAAAGAAGTCTATAAAGCCTGTAAAAAACGCTGCCAAGCCGACGAAGCCCGTAGCCAAGAGGAAGACTGCTTCAAAGTCAAAACCGAAGAAGCGCACACGTCGTTAAATCTGGCGATGCAAGCCACACATTATCGCAAGATCGTCACACTCGTCCTATTGGTCGTATTAGTCCCATTAGGGAAATTGTTCGCTCAGGATTCCACGAATTACCGTAGCAAACCGTGGCGCGATTCAGTGCTGACTTATGAGGAAAGGCTTCAATCCTATCAGCAAGAATTATATAGCTATGACCTTGGCATGACCCTCGGTGTACTCCCTATCGTTGGGGAATCTTATGTCGATAAAGAGGGTGCAGGTATTGCATATTTTGCCGGACGGGTTATCGCAGTCGGCGTGGGTGTGGTCGGCGCAGTGCGCCTCATTGAGGGTAAGCCCTACCTGGGTCTTAATATCGGAATGCTTGTTGGCGGAATTGCTGGTTACTTTGGGCTTAAATTCTCAGAGCTTGCCGATATTCGACACACCATTTCAGAACGGAACGAAGACCTCGTCGAGAAGTGGCAGATACCAACCCCAGATATTGAACCGCATTCCATCCGCTACCCCACAAAGAATTGGCCCACTTGGATTACCAGTACGCCTGAACGCCGACGTCCAGAAGATGCACGAAAAGCAGTAGATACCCCCTTGCCGAAAGTAACGAGTAATGAGTAACGGGTAACGAGTATCGTACGAAAAGCGTTAGGGGCGACTCGTTACTCATTCCTCATTACCCATCCACTACAGAAAATGTCAATCGAACGTACTCTCTGCATCATCAAGCCCGACGCCGTCGCTGCCGGCAATACCGGAAACATCATCGCGCACATCCAAAAAGAAGGATTTCGCATTCTCGCAATGCGAATGACGACGATTTCGAATAAAGCGGCAGCAAAATTCTACGAAGTTCATAAAGAGCGTCCGTTTTATTCAGGATTAGTTGATTTCATGTCCAGCGGGGCGTGCGTGCCCATTGCACTCGAACGCGAGAATGCCATTGCCGAATGGCGCCGCGTGATCGGTGCTACCGACCCCGCCGAAGCCGCCGATGGAACCATCCGCAAGCTCTACGCGAAGAACAAAGGCGAGAATGCAGTGCATGGCTCGGACTCCATCGAGAATGGCTTGCGCGAGATCGCGTTCTTCTTTACCGAAGGCGAGCTGGCGGATCTTTCGTAAGTTCTGAGGTGTACACCGGGTTTCAACCCGGTGTAGCAAAGGATATACGCTTCTTTTAGTCGCGCTTCGTGTTCATCAAGTATGAGACGAGAAATGCTTCTTGTGCTTGCAGCGATTTCCCTTGCCGGTTGTGCAACAACCAACCCAATTTCTACCCCGCCTTACTACCCATCGAATCCCAGCGCGGTATTGTTGACATATCAGGGAGAAATCGAGGCAATCGGATCTGTCTCCACGGGTGGTGAAACATTTATGGGTGCGTATGCCCTGACGCCTCATCTTGGTCTGCTTGCCGATGGTTCGCTTGCGTTACATAAAACTGGTGATCCAAATGGGAATCAATATTCGGGAGATATTGGTGTCGGGTATTTCGATACTGCAACAAAAGGCCACATTGTACACGAAGTATATGGGGCTGTTGGCTGGGGATCGGCGCATGATAATGCGGTAATTGACGACGGAGACCTATTCAACAATTTTCTCGAAACAGTGACGAATGAAGAGAGTGTTCATTTTTGGAATGCATGGATACAAGGAGCAATGGGGTACTCAAGAGAGAATTTTTCATTCATGATTCTAACCCGACTTTCCTATGTCAATACTTACCACGATGTGAACATGGAATCATTCTCTGGACTATTTGAAACTCCGTCGCACTACGATACCACTTTCGTACGATCCAGCTATCTCCTTCTTCTCACTCCAGGTCTCGAAGCCCGATTTGGATTTGAACATGTCAAACTTATCGCTTCTATTTCAGAAATGCTCCCTGGTTCTCTTTCGAAAGCCGATAACCCTTATTTTTTAGCTTCCCTCGGCATTTGCTACAATTTCTAAATGCTCAAACGTCTGCGCAGTCTTTCAACGGAGATCCTGCATAAAAATCCCTGGTGGGAATACCGGCGGGATGAATACCTGCATCCCGATGACTCGAAAGGAGAATTCTATTATGCTCATACACGGGGGGCGGCGTTCGTTATTCCGGAGTTCGAGGATGGGCGATTGCTCATGCTTGGACAATTTCGCTACTTGAATCAGCGGGAAAGTTTGGAGTTTGTGGGCGGCGGTGTGAAGGAGGGTCAGACGCCCGAAGAAGCGGCACGGGCAGAACTCCTTGAAGAGGCTGGTTTTCAGGCCAAAGAGCTAATTCCGATCGGCTGGTTCAATCCAATGAACGGAGCTACGGATGAGGAGTGTTACGTGTTCTTGGCGCGCGGGCTGACTGCGGCCAGCGCCCACCCCGAATCCAGTGAAGAGTTCGAACCGGTGATGGTCACGCCAGCCGAACTCGACGCATTGATTAGAAAAGGCGAAATTTGGGATGGGATGACGCTGGCAGCCTACGCGCTTTATCGGATGAACGAACATTGAACAAGCGATCATCCGAATCGAAATCTCTCTCGTTGATCGGAAATTAAGATGAATAAAATCAACTCTTTCATTTGTCATCCTGAGCGGAGCAATTCGAGCGAAGCTCGAATTGCGAAGTCGAAGGATCTCTGGCGTTTCAGGCAAAAGATCCTTCGACTCCGCAGACCGTCGCTGTCGCGTCGGTCTGCTGCACTCAGGATGACTGCGATGGCGGGACTGATGCTTGGGGGATCGATAATTCCTGCTCACGCCCAAAATTCAGATTTCCGCCTGCATTTCCGCGTTGGCGATCTCCGCCGAGTGGTCACGACGGAGGTATTGCGCCTTGCATTCCATTTTCCGCAAGTCGATGAGCATGATGCAAAACCAAGTATTCGCACTTCAGTCTATTCTTTTACGGAGCGGGTAGATAGTATTCTGGCTGATGGCTCAGCGGTGATGTCAACTTCTCTGGATTCCTTCAAGACCGGAATAGATTTTGGCGAGGGCAAACATGCAGAGAACTTTTTCCGCTTCAATTCTGCCGGCGAATGGGATATCACCCATGAATTGCATGATATTAAGGTGTTGCCGCGTGCGCAATTTCTCGGCCAAACTATCCGATATATTCTTCGCCCGGATGGTACGATTGCCAATTTTCTGAACTTGCAGGATTTTTATCAGGTTGCGATCGGTCGCGGCTATGATTATGATCTTGTGCATGCGATGATCTCGCTCAGCGATTCATTGCGTATGGGTCAATTGCTGGAGTTTGGATATGGAGGTTTAGCGGGATCGCAGAAGCCTTATGTCTCATCGTCAACGACAACTGAAATACCCATTACACGAACAGTATCTACCCAGCGGACCGCTCCTGGGTCGCTTACTATTGATGTCAAATATTCCAACCCACCGCAACGCATCGAGTATCTGGAAGGCATTGCCATGCCACTTGGAATTCTAAAGTATCAAGGTTGGGGAAATGGAAGCCTGACCATGGAAAAGGGCTATCTCAAACATTCTGAATACAAGGATACTGCAAAACTGATCTTGCACGTAGATATCGATACCGTTCCGGAGGAAATTACGCGCTCGGTCAGCACCGATGTGTTCCCAATCACCGTACTGCATGGGCGAAACGTCTCCATCAAGGAACTTAAGATCCATAGCGGCTCTGAGCAAGATTCTACGAAAAGCAATGCTCCGAATTCGCTTGATCCGGAACAAGGTAAAATGTCTGATCCTGGCAAGCCAGAGATACCGCCTGTAAAAGATAACACCAATTCCGGCCCGCAATAGTTTTTGATACATTATCCTCCTCAAATTTAAATAGATCCTCCTTCTTACATGAATACCCTTCGCCTTAGTCTCCTTTGCCTCGTGTGTGCTGCGTTTGCTTCCTGCGGCAAAAATGATACAGCCTCTCCCGGCGCAATAAACCCAGCGTTCGACACCACAAAAAAAGCAGAGCATGTTGCTATTAACGACACCAGCCACCATCTGTTCTTTAGACCCAAACCTGGTTCGGTTCAGCGGTACCATATTGTGGATCGGGTAACGATGAGCTCAAGCGACACGCCTCCTGGTGCAGCAGCCACGAAACACACCGCTACCAATATGACCGAGATCTTTCTGCGTCAAACGGTGAAGGACTCTCGCCGCGATAGCTCGATCACGCTCACCTTTCGCGTCGATTCCATTTCCCTGAGCTCTAACCGGGATACAACGAAAACAAAATACTCCAGCAACGATCTCAAGGACCGGATGAACCCAGAGTTCGAAGAATTCAACATTCTCATCGGAAAGGATTTTTCCGCAACAACCAGTAAGTATGGAGATCTCGATTCTATTACGGATGTATCCAGCATTGCGAATGCCATGCTTGCCACCGTTCCCGATTCGCTGCGCAACAGCCCACAGATTCGGCAGGCAGCAACACAGCAGGCTGAGGATCTCGCGGATGCCTATATCTCGCGCGTGCTGGTGCATAGCCCTACACGGCCTCTTATTCAGGATACGACCTGGCGTAGCGGTTCGGATGTGAACCTTAATGTTGCGCAGGGTTTGGCATTCCCCGTCCATGTCGATGCGTCGGAAACGGTACGCGGTTTAGAAAAGCGTAATGACATGGTGATCGCTGTTCTCGAAGACTCACAAACGACCACCCCGCGAAAGAGGGAGTTCGACGAAGGCCCCACAAAAGCAACGATCAGCGATTTCAAAGCGATCTCCCATAGTGTTGTTCGCATCGAGGATGCGACGGGGTTACTGTATCACCGGGCGATGAAGGAGATGAGGAATTTTACGTTGGACATCGAGAGCAAGGAACATGCCGGCGAGAAGAGGACGGTCACACAAAACGGCTCCGAAGAGCAGTTGACCGAGCGCATCGAATAATGCAATTATCGATCTGACCTCATGGATTTGGAATTCCTTGCGGGAAGCAGAGGTTCCTATACCGACGCGGTTGGCAGCAACGTGCAAGTTTGCACGAACACCACTGCGCAGAAGCATGTTTAATGTTCGTCTTGCTAAAGCATGAGTAACAAGGAACGTGACGATCTCGAACATAGGAACCTGACTTCGGAGCCAACAGCTCCGAAGAACGAAGCCGCGAGAACAGACCCAGCAAACCAAGCGCCGGGGCAACAGCGGCTGAAAAAAATCGTCTTTGACGATTTTCAGATCACACGCTCGGAGCAACAGGCCCAGGTAGATGAAGAGCGGAAAGCCTGGCAAGATCGCCAGGAGCGATTAGAAAAAGAAAAGCCCGCCCTGATCCGTTTCGCTGTCCCCAGATTTAAGTCACTGCGGGATGAAATGATCGGGGTGCAAAACAAACTTCCCTTCTTCCGAAAACATCCGCGCGAGGAGGAAGAACGAGGTTCCATGGGTAGTAGTGACTCAGCGATGTATCCGCCTGACTCTCCAGTCGAACAGCCAGAAATAAACGGAGCTTATTTTGCCGAGCACGAACGGGCAGTCGTTCGCGTAACCCGAGTCCATCATGAAGAGGATTGGTTATCGAACGAAGCAAAAGTTGAGACGCCTATGGAGGCCACATCAAATGCAAGCCTTAGCCCATTACCAGCAGAACCTGAGCCGATCGAAGAAGACTTTTCAGAAGTTGGTGTCGAGGATTCGGAGATCGACGAAACCGAGATGGAATTAGTACAGGAGGAAGATGCCTCTGATGCCATATCCGCTCCAATGCCTGATATAATGGAGCCTGTTCGGACCCCATCGATCGGGTTTGAAGAAGAAATTTCTCTCGAACCGAATTTAGAACCATCCCTGCAATCATTCCTCGATGCACTGCGAGCCTTCGATTCTCACCCAAGAAGATCCTACGAGCTTCGAGACCCACGGGCAGATTTCGTTACCCTGCTTGGCGAATTGCTCGACATTCTTCGTGACGAGCTGAACGCATCGAGCGCCATGTTCTTTTGGATCAATTCCAAAAAACAACAGTTGGTGCTGGAAAGCGCTGCGCTCGACGACCGGGCGTTCCAGTTCCTTGCCACCAGCAAGCGGTTCCCTATCGAACTCGATGCCGTCAGCCGCATCGTAACGAAACGCCGCCCGGAACTTCATTCCACGATCTCCCCGCAAGCCGAGCTCGATCTGATCCCCTATTATCGCGATGCCATTGGGACGGCATCCTTCGCGGGGATGCCCGTCTTGTTTGGGGAAAGTCTCGTTGCGGTGCTCACGGTCGATTCTACTACGCCGGATCATTTCAACGCAGAGACCCTCCGCATTCTGACAAATCATTCAAAGTTGATCTCGGGTTTGATCCGTTCGTATATTGAAAAGTACGACCTGCTTGCAGCAGCGCGCACCCTGGATGCCGCGCGAAAACTTCACGAAATGGTAAGTCCGGATGGCTCGCTACGCGCCCTTCGCGATCAGCGCAGGAACCCCGAATATGTTCTTCGCGCGCTCACCGAAGCCGCCGGTGAGATCATCGATTGGGACTGGCTCGCTGCTGCCTCCTTCGATGACGCCCGGAGGCTATGGAATATTTCCAGCCTTCAATCCAAGCGGGCGGGATCCTACGTTCCACCCATGACTCCTGTCTCGATGGAAGAAAGTTTGGTGGGCAAATGTCTTTCCTCTGGCCGGAGCATTCGCATCGATGCACTCAGTCCGCAAAATGTTCGCTTTAATGTGGAGGAGGATTCCCATACAGCAACGGGGCATTCGTTCCTAGTCATCCCCATCCGAACGACAACGAAAAATTATGGCGCACTGGCGATCGAACACTCGGAACGAGCTCGTTTCACCGATGCCGATGTGGAAACCCTCGAGCACCTTGCACGAAGTGCTGCAGCCGCTCTCGAGATCATCGTGCTAGGCGATATGGTCGGTGAACGCGCTCTGACAGATCTTCTAACAGGCGTGCTCAATAAGCGCGGTTTGCTCGACCGCACGGGACAGGAACTCGCGCGCGCCATGCAGTTCGATGAGCCGCTGACCTTTGTGATGTTCGAGATCGATGGAGCCTCGGAGTTTCGCTCCCGGTTCTCTCAGGAAGATTCCGACACGATCGTCCTTGCCATTACACGCTTGCTCCGCTTTGGCGTGCGGCCGTTCGATGTGGTGGCCAGAACGGACGAGCATACCTTCGCAGTCCTGCTGATGAAGCGTACGGACGAAGAGGGTTATCTCTGGAGCGAGAAAATGCGCAAAATGATCGTGAGCGAAGTGATCGCGATCGGCAAGCGAAGCTACTCGGTGACGGTTTCCATTGGGGTCTCAGGCGCACGCAGGGATGGCTCGGTCGAGGAGCTCATCGAAGGAGCCGAAATGGCGCTGGAACGCGCCCGCGAATTAGGCGGCAATAATGTTATTGTGTATTAGAAGACCTTATAATTAGTTCGTGAATATACAACATTTTTTTGAAAATTCCAAATTTGGCTCGGAACGAACGAAAATTACAGCTCGTTCACGAATGCACTGCGGATGAGGGTCTTCGAGAACCTCGCCCCATGTTCGTTCACCGAACACCCGAATGACGCCTCCAAATCAGTGCATAAAGGTATTCGGTGAACGTTATAGAAGTATCAGAAGAGGAAAAACTCAGATTTTTGAATTGATACCTCCGAACGTTATCATTCCTCAATCCCCGTCAAAGCTGACCACTTGTGGCGCAGGATGGCTTCTGTTTTGCGAACTTCGATCGCCTTATGCGAAGGTTCGCTTCAGGCCCGCATTCGTGGCGTGCTACCGACCATCCCCCTCTAATAATTAGTAATCTTTCCGAAACCCGATTCTCATGCGTATTTCAAAGCAATATACGAACCGCGAAAGTCAATCGCTGGACATGTACCTTCAGGAGATCGGCCGTGTCGATCTTTTGAATTCCGAGATGGAGATCGCACTGGCGAAGAAGATCAAGGAAGAAGCCCATGATTCCCAGCGTGCCCTTGAGATCCTCGTCAAGGCAAATTTGCGTTTTGTCGTCTCGGTCGCAAAGCAGTATCAGAATCAAGGGCTCTCCCTGGGCGATCTCATCAACGAGGGGAATCTCGGCCTTATCAAGGCCGCTCGCCGTTTCGATGAAACGCGCGGATTTAAATTCATCTCGTACGCCGTGTGGTGGATCCGTCAATCTATTCTTCAGGCTCTCGCAGAACAATCACGTATCGTGAGATTGCCTCTGAATCGCGTTGGCGCACTCAATAAGATTTCCAGGAAGTTTTCCCAGCTCGAACAAGAGTTCGAACGCGAGCCCACTGCGAACGAGCTTGCCGAAAAGCTCGATATGTCCGCAACAGAGATCGCAGAAACCATGCGGATTTCCGGTCGTCACCTCTCGGTCGATCAGCCATTCTCCGTTGGTGAGGATAACAGACTTCTCGACATCCTCCAGGATCTGCAGCAATCCCCACCTGACTCCCTGCTGATGACGGATTCCCTCAAGCTTGAGGTCTCCCGCGCACTGACCGCCCTGACCTCACGCGAACGTGAAGTCATTGAACTGTATTATGGCCTTAACGGCACCCACGCCCTTACGCTTGAAGAGATCGGCGATAAATTTGCCCTTACGCGTGAGAGGGTTCGTCAGATAAAGGAAAAGGCAATTCGGCGCCTTCGTCACACCCCGAGAACCAAGCCGCTTCAGAACTATTTAGGCTGAGTTCCAACGATCTCCAGTAACTCCTTCAATTCCCCGATCGCATAATCGGGGTTCCATTCAAGTAACCGATCTCCGCCAAAGCCATAGAGTGCGGCTACCGTGGTTGTGCCTGCGTTTTTTCCAGCCATGATGTCCGCCGCTGTGTCTCCGACCATGATCGCGTGAATTGGCTCCACGTTCAGTGTGTCAAGCGCTTTGAAGATAGGCTCTGGGTGGGGTTTATGGCGGGCAACATCTTCGGCAGAGAGGACAAGATCAAAATAACCTGCGATCCCATTCTCTTCAAGAGAAAGAACCGAGGTGCGAAACGAGCGCGTCGTGATCGCAGCAAGCTTGAACCCTTGATCTGCAAGCACACTGAGAACTTTGACGGTATCGGGAAAAAGCTTCGCAAGAGGAATATTATTTTCTTGAAACTCGCGATGTGATTCACTTAACGCGATCGCATCATGCCCGGGAGCCATCTCTGCATAAACTTCCACAAGTGGTCCACCCATTAGATGGGCTATTTCCTCGCGAGTGAGTGGTGAAATGCCATGAACCTTGAAGGCATGTTCGAACGCGCCATAGATAAAATCGAATGTATTCAGCAGTGTCCCATCAATATCGAACAGCACCGCACGAATTTCTTGAAGTATTCTTCTTTGTTCAGACATTATTGGCGGCAAGAGAAAGCTCCATCGCGAAACAAGGTATCCTTCCAAAACTCATTACTTCGTGGGTTTGGATAAAACCATTCCGCAAATAGAACTCGCGTGCTGTACGTGTACTTTCGAGCATAACCTTACCCAATCCAAGCAAACGTGCATTTCTGAGAAGATCTTCCAGCATTGCTTTTCCGATGCCTCGATGAAGATATTCTGGGAGAACATAACAAAGATGAATTTCGCCCTGAAGCGTCATGAGCGCAGTTCCAGCAACGGTCTCACCTTCTACTGCTACGATCCAATAATTGTTCGGATTTTGAATACCTCGCCGCATGTTCTCCGGTGTTTTATTTGCGCACCATGGAGCAAGAATGGCCTCATCGTTGTCGTAATCCGGACCACATACTTCCCGGATCGAACGAACGAGTAATGTGGCAACGGCCTCCGCATCTTCCGGCTCCGCGCGACGGATCGTTACCATGCTACGATTCTTTTTCCAGCTTTCTCACGCGGCGCTCGATGCCGAACATGAAGGAGAACAATCCCAGCCATATCACGGCTGAAATGATACCGACAACGTAAAGAGAGTTATGTTGCAGAAAATCCATCGTTATATAGATGAGGCTTGCTCCGCTTGTTTATCCTGTAGGCGGAGAATCCGTGTGTAAATGTCTTTTATCCAAAGAAAAACTATAAGGAATAAGAAAACTGAAATCCACTGCATATTTAGAAGGGTTCGATCAATGTGCGTATTTCCAGAAAGATTTATGATCGGTGCTTCAGGTGCGTTGCTGTTTGGCATAAGATTTCCGCCGCCGGGATGGAGGCTCTGCGTAATTCGTGGCAGAATAAACATCAGAAATGGTACCGTCACGAACGCAATGATATTATAGACTGCTGCAATCCGAGCTTTTTTATCCTCACTCTCCTCAAGCAAAGAGCGAAGCATAAAATACGCCCCGTAGATGAACAGCAAAATAAAAATCGATGTCTCGCGTGGATCCCAATTCCAGAAGGTTCCCCAACTAAAGCGTGCCCAAATCGAGCCGGTAATTGTCGCCATAAGCGTAAAAATAAAACCTCCCGCAGACGCGGCGCGCGCTCGGCGATCGAAATCGTAATTCTTTTTTACAAGAAACAGTATGGAATAAATAGTCCCTAAAAGGAACGCAACAAATGCAACCATTGACATTGGTACGTGAAACAGAATGTTACGGCCAAGCTCGCCTAACCCCTGGATCATCGGGAAGGTCATGATGGGATTTGCGCGAATGATCTCTACAAAGTCGAAGTTCTTCGAATTGTGGTTATAAAAGACACTCATTACGATCACATCGCCGCTTTTGTAGGACTTATATGTCCCATAGGACTTATAAGTCAGATGAACCTGGGCACTATCGCCATAAAGGTCTTTAAATAAGGCACCGGCAGAATCGGTGGAAAGCAGTGTAGCTTTAACAGGCGTCACATCCTGCACACCGTTCATAGAAAGTTGGACTGCATCGCTAAAACTTCCCCCGATCGGCGTTTCAAAGGCAACAAACACCTGCACCGCCAGCGCGAGGCCGAGGCACCAAAGGAAAATATTAGAGCGAAAAATCCTCATGAATATTTTAACGAAATTGCGCCAGATATAATGCGCCTTTAAGAAACAGCGGATTCTTTTTCTACCTGCTGCTCCACGATCTTCGCAAAATCTCTATCGAGTATCGCGAGCAATTCTGCGCGGATCATTTCGCCCAGCTTCTCCGCACTTTGATATCCAGAGACCTTATAGCCACGAGCTTTTGTTCGACGTTCCAGAGACGAAAGTTTCATCCGCTCTGGCGCTGACGAATCGCGATCCCAAAGGCGTTGGCGAACATAGAAAAAGACTTTGGGAGTATTGGCATCTTCTACGTTCTGATTGAGTGCTCCGTGACGAAATTCGAGATCGATGAGGCTGGCGCCTTCGGCAATGGCATCTGGTACCCACGGGAATTTTTGGACAAGTTCGGGATCGGCAGCAATATCCGCCGGTTTAGGAACGGATCCATAGCGATCGCCGGTGATACCGATAAAATAGGGTCGGGAACGATCTACTTCTTCAAGGCAGGTGCGAATCACTCGGCCTGAAGTAACATCTTCTGCGGTGATTCCCCAGCGAAAATCAACCTCCGTGAAGGTTATACCGCATTCTCGGCACCGCGCGCGAACTTCCGGGAATATTTTTTTAACTAAATGCTCCCGCTCTTCCTGCAAATCCTGCAGGGTGGAGGAAATAAAAACGCGAAATTCTGTATTCTCCATGAACAGTTATTCTATAGCATCTTAAAAACTACGACCAAGGAACAGCGATCGTTAATCCCGCCAGATCACATCGAACAGCACATAGCTGACGAGCATCATCGCAATATCAAACGAAACAAGTATCAAAAGGTCTCCGCGAGCTGATTCCATTGCGTTCGAGACTTCCAGCGCAATGCGAGTCGCATCCGTGGTTGCGATAACAAGCGGCATCAGTACTGGTAATGCAAGAATCGGCAAAAGCGCTCCCTTTTGCGATGCTCGGCTGATGAGCGCAGAAAGGATCGTCGATACGGCAGCTATTCCAATGGCACCCAAAAAAAGCTGCATTCCGAATGCGGGCCAATCCCGGATGTGAAAATCCCGCGTGAAGAAAAATTCGAAAAATACTACTGCCGAGATCGCAAGCGCAAGCATTAATGCCAGATTATACACCAGCTTTGCAATATAGACACTTTCTCCGTCTGCATATAGCCGCAAAAGCAGCGCCGTTCCACGCTCTTCTTCCGATACGAACGAGCGTGCCAATCCCGTCATCGCACCAAAAAACAGTGCGATCCATAATAAGGCGCTGAGAATGCTCGGTTGTAATTGCTCGCCTGGAGTCGAATAAAGAATGACCGACACCGTGATCAGCAGAAACATTATTACTGCGCTCACGCCATAACGCGTACGGAACTCGACACGCAGATCTTTACGAAGAACGCCTTGCCAGGATGCCATTTATTTGAATCCCAAAGCTTTGAATGCGTTCGGCAAATGCGTAATGACATCTGTTGCCGTCATGCCATGCGTTGTTTTTTCTTCCGCAGCAAAATCCCCGGCAAGGCCATGCAGATAAGCACCCGTTCGCGCTGCTTCTAATGGAGCGTCGGGTGTTTGCGCAAGCAGGCTTACGATCATTCCGGCAAGCACATCTCCAGTTCCTCCGGTTGCTAGACCAACATTGCCCGTTGTGTTAATGTACGCAGTGCCATCTGGCGCGATCGTTTGAATGGGCTCTCCTTTTACGACAACCGTACAGCCGTATGTCATTGCAACTTGACGGCCAACTTCAAGCCGCTCTCGATCTACTTCCTGCCACGGTCGATCCACGAGCCTCGCCAGTTCCCCGATATGAGGCGTGAGAATGGTTGGCGCTTTTCTATTCTTGATAATATCAAGATGACCTTGCAACGCGCTAAGTGCTCCGGCATCGATGACCATTGGCTTCTCTACTTGCGATATAATTCGCAATATCAGTGCCGTCGTGCCAAGAATAACCGGCAATCCACATCCAATGAGAACAGCGTCCGCGCGTTTGAACTCACCCTGAAGTTCATCCCACGCGGCAAGATCGGGACTCCCGTTCGTTTCTGCATTCAGGCCGTGAGTCATGAGTTCCGGCATCGCTTGCGCAACGATTGCTCGCTGAGATTCGGGAATGGCAACAGTAACTAACCCGCATCCTGTTCTCAGCGCCGCGCTTGCGGACATGATCGCCGCGCCTGTCATTCCTCGTGATCCGCAGATGGTAAGCACACGCCCCCGATCCATTTTTGAGGAGGTGTAGCGGAATGTTCGAATCCCGTTTGCGGCATCTCGGGCGTTGATGAGATATGCTTGCTCCTTTGATTCCGCTGCAAACGAAGCTTCGGCTCCAAGCCCAGCGATAGAAATCTCGCAAGTGAATATTTTGGAATCTGCCTGATAAAATCCGATCTTCGGCGTAGCCATCGAAACTGTTCGATCGGCGCGAATGATGTATTGCGATGACTCATCCGCTTCGAATGCACCGTGATCAGTGTCGAGTCCAGAAGGGATATCTATTGCAAGAACTTTGGCTCCAACAGCTCCCTGCAACATCTGAATGGCCTTGATTCCTTCAGCTACCGCATCTCTCGGCGCTCCCGTCGAGCCGGTTCCCAACAACGCATCTACAATAATATCGACGCCATCGACGATCTCGATTATTTCTTCCGCTTTTTCGAAGGAGTAAATTTCGTCAGGATCGATAAGCGCCGAAAGAATATCATATTGTAATTTTGCATCGGTCGAAAGTTTCGATACATCTCCTACAAGAAAGACGGTGACATTGTGTGATCGCTCGATAAGCAAGCGTGCAAGCGCCATCCCATCGCCACCATTGTTGCCAACGCCACAAACAATTACGATTTCTGATACACCGGGAGCACCAAGCCAATCATGTAGTGCTTCAAGCGCAGCACGAGCAGCATTCTCCATCAGAACCAGCGATGGAATGCCAATATCCTCAATTAGGTATTTATCGAACGCTCGGGACTGGGCGGCTGTAAAGACCGGTTGCATGTTCCTTATTGAACATAAAAGGCCTTGGTAATATTCGTCAGGATCATGGGAAGAATTCCGAGGACAACCATCCCGATCGCAACAAGGACGAGTGCAGCCCACCCACTGATCGTGTCACCCTGCACTGCAACGGTACCGCCAGACGAAACGGATAATTCTTCACCCGCTTCCGGCTCACGGAAATACATTACGACCATCACGCGAAGATAGAAATAAACCGAAATAACCGTGGCGATCATACCAAGAACGGCGTAAACCGTCAGGCCGCCACGAATCGCCGCCGCAAATACATAATACTTCGCGAAGAAGCCACCGAATGGCGGGATACCCGTAAGTGAGAGCATCATGATGGACATGATAAAGGCTAGCGAGGGTTGGCGACGGCCAAGCCCTGCAAGGTCGGTAAGTTCGACGCTGCGCCCCGTCTGTTCCTCAAGCATAGCCACCACGCCGAAGGCGCCCATTTGCATGAGTGTATAAACGGTGAGATAGATCGTGACAGCCGTTGGGCCATCACCATTCATTGCGGCAACGCCGAGGAGCATATATCCAGCATGTGCAATGCTCGAATACGCAAGCATGCGCTTCAAATTCATTTGCGAGAGCGCAGTAATGTTCCCATAAAACATCGAGGCCAGTGCAATGACTGCAATAATGGTCTGCATTTTATGCAAGGCATCGGCATCTAGTCCGATCGGACGCATTGCGATATTGAATATGAGGATCAGCGCTGCAAATGCGCCAGCTTTACCAGCAGTGGAGAAAAATCCCGACACAACGGTTGGCGCTCCTTCATAAACATCCGGCGCCCATTGATGGAATGGGAACGCTGCGACTTTAAAGGAAAATCCGACCAACAGCATACCAGTCCCCATCCAGAACATCGGACTGGTTAGGATAGCATGTGAAGTAATTGGATTCTGAAGTGCCTTTGTTATTGCATCGAGATTCGTGGTTGCGAACGTTCCATAGAACAGTGCAATACCATAAAGGAAAAACCCGGTTGAGAACGCACCGAGCAAGAAATACTTGAGGGCCGCTTCATTCGATTCTTTGCGCTTTCGGAAAAGACCTGCAAGCACATAAAACGCGATGGACATAGTCTCTAATCCGAGAAATGTCACGATAAGATCATTCCCGGATGCAAGCATGATCATTCCACAAGCGGAAAATAGTGTGAGAGCACTGAACTCTCCGACCATTACGCCTTCATCCCGCAAATATCGTTCCGCAAGCAACACCGCGAGGATAACACCAACGGAAAACAAAATCGCGTAATAATTTGCAAAGCTATTATTGAGGATCATGCCGCTAAAAATGCGGCCAGTGTCATTGAGATTGAGGTAGGCAGCAATCCCGGCTGCAATTGCACCGAGAATAGTGAGAAAGAGCGGAATACGCGAATGGCTTTTATCGAATGCGTCCCACATCAGGACAACGATGCCCGTCCCTGCAAGAATGAGGAGCGGCATGATGCCATAAATATCGCGGCAGGTAACTTGAAATGGCATTATTCTCTCCCTCCAAGTTTCTCGTTAGATGTCAAAAGATCCTTCGACTCCGTTCGTCCTCCTGGGGTCGGACGAACTCCGCTCAGGATGACAGGTTCATGTAATCGAGTTGAATTCACTGCCACTACCCCGCTCTGTTTCATCTTCAGCAGATCGTCGGACATTTGATACATCGTCCGCTCGCTCATCTTCATAAAATTCATGGGCTGAATGCCAATCCAGATCATAAACACGACCATCGGAATTACGGCAGCGAGTTCCCGCCAATTAAGATCAGGTGTAGTGTGTCCGCTATGGTCTGTTTCTCCTGCGTGATCGTGGCCATGACCTGCACTTGGTTTCGCACCATTCGGTAATCCAAAAACAAATCGTTGATACATCCATAGCAGATAAACCGCCGCGAGGATTACTCCCGTTGCGCTCCAGATCGCATACGCCCATGTATTCAGCACCGGAGAATAATACGCTCCCATCATCGTCAGGTATTCACCAATGAATCCATTGAGTCCAGGCAAACCGACGCTGGAAAATACTGCTATTCCGAAAAAAACAGCGAACAGCGGAACGATCTTAGCAAGTCCGCCATATTCTTTAATTTCTCGGGTGTGACGACGGTCGTACATCATGCCAAACATCATGAAGAGCATGCCTGTCGAAAGCCCATGATTGATCATTTGAATGACCGCGCCTTGCAATCCTTCGCGCGTCATGGAAAAAATACCCAGCACAATAAATCCCATGTGCGCAACGGAAGAATACGCGATAAGCTTCTTGACATCCGTCTGCACCATCGAAACAAGCGCGCCATAAATAATGCCGATCACTCCAAGCACAGAAAAGAGCGTTGAGTAATCAAAGCTCGCTTGAGGAAAAAGTTCGAGACAGAAACGGATAAGGCCGTATGTGCCCATCTTAATCAGCACACCCGCAAGAATGATGGAACCGGTAGTCGGCGCTTCCACATGTGCATCTGGTAACCAGGTGTGAAGTGGGAATATCGGTACTTTTATTGCAAAACTCAGCGCGAAGGCAAGGAACAGATAATGCTGAGTATCAATAGGGAGTTGACGCGAAACGACGAGCAGTTTCGTGAGATCGGTCGTGAAATGTCCGGTGATATGCCCGGCTTCGATGCCAAGCCAGATAATGGCGACGAGCATGATGAGTGAGCCAGCCATCGTATAGATGAAGAACTTTATCGCGGAATAAATTCTCCGCTTTCCACCCCAAATTCCGATAATGAAATACATCGGAATGAGAATCACTTCCCAGAAAATGTAGAAGAGGAATAGATCGAGCGAGCAAAACACGCCGATCATTCCGGCTTCGAGCACCATCAGAAGCGCCATGAATCCCGGCACACTCTTCGTGATCGAGTTCCACGTTCCGAGCAGCGTGACGATCATGATGAACGTCGTGAGTAGAATCAGCATCATCGACATTCCATCCACGCCAACAAAATACGTGAATGCCAGACCCGGCAACACCACCCACGGCATCTGCTCGGTAAGCTGATAGCCACTTCCTGCAGAATTAAACTGCATATAAACCACGAGCGAGATCACGAACGTGACGATGCTCGTAACGAGCGCGACCCACTTCGCGGCTTCGGCCTTGCGCACCGCAAGTGCGGCAAGCGCACCTAGGAGCGGAAAGAATATGAGAATTGATAAAATGCCCATTAAAACATTACTAAATATCCCACCACCACCAAAAGCCCGACGACGATCAGCACGGCATAGTTCTGTGCGATGCCGGTCTGAATGCGGCGAATCGTTCCGGAGCCGATCTCCGTGATGTGCGCCAGGCCATTCACAAAGCCATCGATGATCTTCACATCGACGATCTTCCATAAAAAGCTATTGCTGAAATTGTAGATCGGCTGAACGATAGCCTTGTCGTAGATCTCATCGACATAAAATTTATTGTGCAATAGCTGATAAGCCGCGCCGAGCTGGGCTTCGTCCTTCGCAAGCGTTTGCTTGCGCTGATAGACGCGCATCGCAAAAAGAATCCCAGTAAGAGCAATAGCAACGGATACGGCCATCAAGCCCCATTCGAGTCCGGCACTATCTGCTGCGCCAGCGACAAGCGAAATTTGCTCACCACGTTCGAGCACCGGACTCAGCCAGCTCTCGAACATATTACCAGCATGGAAAACTGCCGGCATTGCAAGGAACCCGCTGACGGTTGCAAGTATGGCAAGCACTACGAGTGGCAGCCACATTTTCCAATCGACTTCATGCGGAGGGTGATGCTCGGCATCAAAGCGTGGCTTGCCGTAGAATGTGAGGAAAACCAAGCGGAACATGTAGAATGCCGTCATCAGAGCAGCAATAGCGCCTATGAGCCACAGCACGATCGAGCCACGGCTAAATGCTTGCCATAATATTTCATCCTTCGAGAAAAATCCAGCAAATGGCGGAATACCTGTGATTGCGAGCGTTGCTAAGAAAAATGTCGCAAACGTGATGGGGAGAAATTTCTTCAGCCCACCCATTTTCTGCATATCCTGCTCATGGTGCATCGCGTGAATAACGGCACCAGAGCCAAGAAATAGGCACGCTTTAAAAAACGCGTGCGTCACTACATGAAACACACCCGCCGTAAATGCCCCCACCCCAAGTGCGAGGAACATATAGCCAAGCTGTGAGACGGTTGAGTATGCGAGAACTTTTTTAATATCATTCTGGAAAATACCGATCATTGCTGCGAAGATAGCTGTCACAGCACCAACCGCAGCAACAACTCCGAGCGTTGTTGGCGAAAGCGCAAACAGGATATTCGAACGTGCTACGAGGAAAATACCACTCGTTACCATTGTTGCTGCATGGATAAGCGCAGAAACAGGTGTTGGTCCAGCCATAGCATCAGGCAGCCAAACGTAAAGTGGTATTTGCGCGCTTTTCCCGCAACAGCCTAAAAACAACATTAGCGTTATCATTGTGACATATGGGTCGCCATGGGACACATGCGATGCCGCGCCAGCGACTTTTATACCATCAACAATATTGCCACCAGAACCGAGAACATCAAGGTAATTCAGCGATTGAAAAAGCCACAGCATGATACCCATCGCGACTAAAAATCCGAAATCGCCGATGCGGTTGACGATAAATGCTTTTTTTGCGGCATCGTTATTTTTATCTTCGTCATACCAGAAACCGATGAGGAGATAGCTGCACAGCCCGACGCCTTCCCAGCCCAGGAACGTCCACAAATAATTATCAGCCATGACAAGCTGCAGCATCATGACGATAAAAAGATTGAGATACACAAAGAAGCGCCAGTAGCCGCGGTCGCCCTTCATATAGCTGATGCTATAAAGATGGATAAATGCGCCGACGCCCGTAATGACCAGCATGAACGTGATCGAAAGCTGATCGATGAGGTATGCGATATTTACTTGAATGCGACCGACGTGGATCCAATCGAGCATCGTGTAATGGATCGCGCGTTCTTCCGCCGGTCGCGAAAGCATCTCGAAGAAAATGCCAGCCGTGATGAAAAAGCTGATGAAGACGGCAATCGTAGCGATCCAGCCAGCGATCTGGCCCTTCATCCGTGAGCCAAACAGGGTATTGATCGCGAAGGCCGCGAGCGGGACGAGAACGATATATGGAATTAGATCAGTCACGTATTACCACTTCAAAATATTGACTTTCGTTACATCCACGGTCTGCTTATTGCGGAAGAGCGAGATAATGATCGCAAGGCCGACCGCTGCCTCCGCAGCAGCGACCGTCATAACAAAAAATACAAGTATCTGTCCGGTCTGGTCGCCTAAAAATTGGGAGAACGCGATGAGCGTGAGGTTAACGGCATTCAGCATCAGCTCCACGCACATAAAAACGATGATCGCATTTCGGCGAATGAGCACACCCACCGTGCCGATCGCAAAAATGATCGCCGAAACTGCAAGATAGTGTGAAAGAGGTGCCATTTATGCGAGTTTCTTCTTAGCTAAAATGATCGCACCGACAGCCGCAGAGATAAGAATCAGCGATGCCATCTCAAATGGAAAGGAGTATCCGGTGTAAAGTGCGCGGCCAATGGATTCCGTGGTGCCGAGCACTCCGGCCTGTGGACTAATCGATTTTGGCAGCTTATCCTGGGACATGAAGATCATTGCAAGAATTTGGGCAAGCACTCCGAGAACAGCCAAAATCCCGACCATTGCCTTCCAATTATTTGCGATTCGGATGTCCTCGCTTTCGAGGTTCAGCAGCATGATAACGAAAAGTACCAGCACCATGATAGCCCCGGCATAGACTGCAACCTGAACAACCGCAAGGAATTGCGCCGAAAGCGTCAGGTAAATTGCCGCAAGAAAGCAAAATGTGAGCACGAGCATCAGCGCACTCACGACCGCCGAGCGGCGCGTGATCGTAAGCAGCGCGAAGATGATCGCGCCTGCGCTAAGAACGTAAAATGCGATTTCAGAAAGGGTCATTCGGAAATTTGTCGAAGCAATTTCTACAAATTTACGAAATTGAAGAGCAACCTACCTGATTTCTGAATGTTTTAGTATTTGGCAAAACATCAAAGCCATTTGAGAATGCAAATCGGTGTAGCCTTCAGCCGGTTAGTATGAATTTGAAATGCCGGTTTTACCTTTTCGTATTATAACTTATGGAAGTGATACCCTTTTTCTTAGTTATTGCGTTTTTGCCCTTGAAGCTCATTCGAAAGCAATCTTGGGGCAGAACGGCGATAATTGTGACAGGAGTTGCACTGTTCGGCTACTTCGCAATCCTAATAGTAATCTCCTATTCTAGCTCTCACAAGTGGTGGGAGTATGGATTCTTTGCAATTATGAGTTTGGTTTGGCTGCGGAAAGTATTCTCAGAGCGTAACTCCAATCCGCCGCAAGTCTAATGAATTTTCTCTGGGTTGCTTATCTAAAATACCCCACAAACCCGATCGAAGGCGTGGGAATAATATCGCCCGAAGGCATAAAGGCGGTGAACATCAGGTTCAAGGTCATGCCGACGTTGCGGCCATAGGGAATTTCGTAACCAAGACCGAATCCGAGACGATACGGCGAGCTAAGCTCATTCCCACTTGAATTATTGGTATTCGCATTGTTGCCATTGTATCCATACCCATTCTGGTAATTATTATTTTGCGAACCATCGCTGTAATAATAATACCCAGCGGCCCCAACTAGATAAAGGCGAGTAATGCCTAAAAAGAGATCCTATTGAATTTCGCCGCCGATGTTGTACATGCCGACGTTGCCATCTTTGAATGGCATCCCTGTGATCTGAATGGCGATCGGGCTGTATGGAAGATGATCTTTCAGCGTCAGACCCACACCCGAGACGAAGCTCGCGCTGAAACCGACGCCCATGTAATTGTCAGCGAACACGCGCTGCACGCCGGCTTGCCCTGCCGTTATCATCGTTTGACCGAATGCAGAACCGCTAATAAGCGATACGACGATAATGGGAATTAATAATGCACCGAATAATGAATGATGTGTTTTTTCTTTTGTGTGTATCATGGCCATATTCTTGTAAGCGTCCTCGGGAATGGAATCGCTTCACGAATATGCTCCAGATCGCAGACCCACATTACTAACCGTTCAAGTCCGAGTCCAAAACCTGCGTGCGGAACGCTTCCATATCTCCGAAGGTCGAGATACCATTCAAAGACGGATTCCGGAAGATGATGTTCCGCTAACCGAGCCTGCAACTTGGTTAAATCGTCTTCACGCTGGGAGCCACCGATGATCTCGCCGAACTCTGGAAAGAGCACATCCATCGCCAGCGCTTTATCCGGTTCGTTTGGATCGCGTTTCATATAAAACGCTTTCACGGCTGCGGGATAGTGGTGAACTATTACCGGTGCATCATAGAGAGATGTCAACGCAACTTCATCATAAGCACCGAAATCATCGCCATATTCGAATCGCTTGAATGTTGGTGGTAACTCTTCTCCTGAGGTTAATTTTTCATCCCAGTATTTATCTAGAATCTTTGCCGCTTCATCATAATGCATCCTGTGAAACGGCTTCAGTACACGCTGAGCACGCTGGATGAGAACCCTTACCTTCATCAAGCATGGTGAGTTCCGCGCTTCGCTCATCCAGCACGCGGCCAACCACATAATGCACGAACTCCTCTGCGAGCTTCATATCCCCTTCCAGATCCATGAAAGCTACTTCGGGCTCGACCATCCAGAATTCGTTCAGATGCCGTTTTGTCTTCGAGCGTTCCGCGCGGAACGTGGGGCCGAACACATAAACCTTCCCAAACGCCATTGCGCCCACTTCACCATAAAGCTGACCTGATTGCGAAAGATATGCCTTGCCCTCATCGAAATATTCCGTCTCGAACAACGTACTCGTACCTTCTGCAGCATTCGGTGTCAGGATCGGGGCATCGAAGCAAATAAATCCACGCTCGTAGAAAAAATCCCGAATGGCCACGATCATGGTATCACGCACCCGCATGGTAGCCCAGGGTCGCGTATGGCGCAGCCACAAATGCCGATGCTGCATCAGGTATTCAATACCGTGTTCTTTCGGCGTGATGGGATAATCGGTAGCGATCGAGATCGTTTCGAGCTTCGAAACGAACAGTTCGATGTCGCCGGGAGCCTTCCCTTTCGCTTCCTGTACTTTACCGGTTACGGCAAAGGTGGATTCCTGTGTCAGTTCATTGGCGAGAGCGTAGCTGGCTTCATCTACTGCATTCTTCATCACAACGCACTGGCACACGCCGGTGCCATCGCGGAGCATCAAAAATTGTATCTTCCCGCTCGACCGCTTGTGTGAAAGCCAACCGCTCAGGGTAACTTCCTCGCCCATGTGCTCGCTCAGGTCGCCGATATAATCCGAATGTTTCATGCCCGTTAAACCCGCTTTCTCGCAAAATCCGTTCAAAATAAGATGAACGGTACCGGGATTTATGGGATTAATGGGATTTTTGAGATGACTTTACTCGTTTGGGCGGCTCACCGTGATGGGTTTCGAGCCTAATTCTTAATTTTTAATTCTTAATTCATCATTGGTTTGATCCCGTAGCTCAGTGGTAGAGCATCTGACTTTTAATCAGAGGGTCGTCGGTTCGAGCCCGCCCGGGGTCACAATTGTTTCAGCTGTGCAACACTGGCGTCTTATCTTAGTTTTATGCGCCTTGACTGGCCCTGCGAAGGCTCAATTCGCTGGCGGCCATACGGCAACGGGCGATAGCACCCGAGATTCTATCGTAGATTCTACCCATTTCATGGGCCACCAGTCCGAATCCAAAAAATATCTGGAAGATAATGTAGCATTTGGTGGAACGATAGGAACCCCTGGCGGAATCAATTTTATTGGCGAGGGTTATTATCACCGATTTGGAATTCGTCTGGAGGCTGGTGCTTTTCCCTGGATTCTTGCTTCCATCGTTGGAGAACAGGCCGATCTCTGTTTTGTGCTCGCCAGAGGAAAGAGTGAATTAGTCGAATGCTCTGCTTTTTATTACAGATTTTTTACATCCAGCATCGATGAGCCTAATGGCAATTGGAATTCAAATTATGGAATTGCGATAGCATTTAATGGCAAAGGATTTTTTGTACAAGCAGGGTTCTCTCCAGACTTTTTAAAAACTTCAATGCGTATCATCCTTTTCCGACGATCTTTCAAATCGGATATGTTAATTGAGGTAACTAATTCGACTAACTCACGTTTTAAAGCAAAATGATCGTTACCGTCGATAAAAATTCGGGATTTTGCTGGGGCGTGGTTCGCGCAGTGAATTTCGCCGAGGCCGAGCTTGCCGGGCAATCCGGCAATGGGCGCGCGCCTAAGCTGTATTCTCTTGGCGATATTATTCATAATCCGGTGGAAGTGGACCGGCTCCGGTCGGAAGGACTTGAAACCATCACCCACTCCGATTTCGAGCGCATTGCCGAAGAAAATCGAGCACTTGGCATTGATTCCAAGATCCTCATTCGCGCACATGGCGAACCGCCCTCCACCTTTGAAAAGATGCGCGAACTGGGGCTTGGCATGGTCGATGCCACTTGTCCCGTCGTTGCGAAAGTGCAGGAGCGCATTTACAAGTTCTACGAAAAAGGTTACCAGATCGTTATCTTCGGAAAAAAGGATCATGCGGAAGTGATTGGGCTTCGCGGCGTGGTGAATGACGAGGCCATTGTCATTAAATCGGTCGAAGAGGCATTATCGAAAATTAAGTTTGACCGCCCGACCGTTATCTTCTCGCAAACGACTATGGACCGCCCCACTTTCCGTGAGATCCGCGACCGATTGAAAGAACGCATCGCCGATCTCGTGGTCGATACAATGGAAGAAACCGCGATCGAATTTCAAGCGAAAGATACCATCTGCGGACAAGTATCGGGACGCGAGAACAAACTTGTCGAGCTTGTGAAAACGCAGGATGTGATCGTTTTCGTCGCCGGACGCAACAGCTCGAATGGCGTTGTGCTCTATAACATAGCTCGCGAAGCAAACCCGCGCACGCATTTCATCGAAGACGAGCGGGAACTGGATTTGTCGTGGTTCGACAATGCCGAAACCGTTGCCATCACCGGCGCGACAAGCACCCCGCAATGGCTCATGCAGCGCGTCGCTGACGCCATCTACAAAATGTGCGGTGAACCGGAGAAAGCGGAGTTGCTGCCGGTGCTTAATTAGGTTTGAAAATTTTTTTGGATGAGAAAATCCCAAAGAAAAAAGGCAGTATGCATTGTTTCATGGCTTCTTCTTGCCTTTGTCTCTCTCTCCTTTTTTCCTTCGGCAGGGGGCAACCATCTATGGAACGATCAGTCTAATTGGCGAGCGCACGTTCTCGAACGACTGCATCATTATAATGTGCCAGGAGTCAGCATGGCTATTATCGATCATGGAGCAATTACATGGTATGGTGCGCTCGGATATCGGGAGACGGACAATAATGAGCCGGTCGATACGAACACGTTGTTTCAGGCCGCTTCACTTTCGAAGCTCCCTAATGCGATGCTCACGCTTCACCTCGTCGATCACAGGCTCATCACGCTCGATTCGAATCTGTGCAGTATTGTTGGCAGCGATCTATGCGGCGGACAACCGCTCACACTCCGGCAATTGCTTTCGCACACTGCCGGGTTCAACATTCACGGATTCAACGGCTATCTCGCTGACGGATACGTTCCAACAGAATGGGACGTATTACGGGGAAAATATCCAGCAAAAAATCCTCCTGTCCGACGAGAATATCCAATCGGCGAATACAAATACTCCGGCGGAGGTGTACTGATTTCGCAGATTGCGATCGAAACGATCGCACATATGCAATACGATTCCCTTGTAACACAAACGATTTTGCACCCTCTCGCGCTTGACCGTAGCACCTACTTTCCTCCGCTTCACGACCCTAATTGTGCGTTCGGTTATCACGCCGGTAAGATCGTAAATGGTCACTCAATGATCTACCCCGCACTTGCAGCCGGTGGTCTTTGGACAACAGCCGAAGATTACGCAAAGCTATTGTTGGAAATCGTTCATGCAAGAGGAGACCATGGAACCATATTGAACTCGGAGGATGTTCGTCAAATGCTTGGGAACTCAGAAGAATCCGTACCGGGTCTCGGGGTGTTTGTTTCTCGAAAAAATAACGTTACGGCAATCGATCACTCTGGCGAGCATCAGGGATTCTATTCCTTTTTCAAACTGAATTTAAATTCTGGTCGCGGAATTGTCATGTTTTTCAACAGCGATGAAGCAGAGACGTTAGGAAAGGAATTGGAGAAAGAGGTAATGCAGGATTGAATCAGCGGCTATGCATTAACCTCCTTCAATGCCGCCTTGATCAACTTCTCGACATTCGCAAGCATTTCCGGCTGATCACGCACCACATCCCGAATGGCTTTCTCTGCCGCGTTACGCTGATAGCCTAAGGCAAGCAGCGCCTGTAATGCATCGGTTCGTATTCTGGTGGACGGAGTGGACTCGGTGGAGAGAATTTCTTCTTTGAGAAGCTTGTCTCTAAGCTCAACGATAAGCCGCTCGGCGGTTTTGCGACCAATGCCGGGGATGCCGATGAGGCGGTGAACATCGCTGGCGCGGATGGCTTCGCGCAAAGGTGCTTCGCCAATGCCGGAAAGAATAGCTATCGCGCTTTTCGGGCCGATGCCGCTTATCGCCACAAGCTGATCGAACAGCGCGCGCTCCGCAAGCGAGGCAAAGCCGAAGAGCGTCATGGAATCCTCGCGGACGACAAGGCGCGTCCAAATCTCGTATTCCTCGCCGATGACGGCGGCGCGGTCATAAGCTTCCTGTGTGCAGAGCAGTTCATAGCCCACCCCACCCGCCTCGATCACGAGCGTGTATGGCGAACGAAAATGGAGCTTTCCGCGAATGAGGGAAATCATTTAGCGTATATTAGGAGATTGGATGATGGGCACCAACAAAGAAGGTGTACTCCGGGTTTTAACCCGGAGAAGATTTGAACGGGTTAAAACCCGTTCTACACAATAATGCTCGACGCACTAAAAAAATATTTCGGATTCGATTCGTTTCGTCCGCTCCAGCGCGAGATCGTGGAGGCGGTGCTTGCCGGAAACGATGTTTTCGCGCTGATGCCAACGGGTGCTGGGAAATCGCTGTGCTTTCAGCTTCCGGCTGTGCTCTTGCCGGGAGTGACTATTGTGATTAGTCCGCTCATCGCGCTGATGAAGGATCAGGTGGATGGATTGAATGCGGCCGGGATTCCCGCAACCTTTCTCAATAGCTCGCTCGATGGACGAGAGCTTTACTCTCGTATAAAGGAGCTTAAAGAAGGTAAGTATAAATTACTCTATGTTGCGCCGGAGCGATTTCCTTCGCCTGGTTTTCTCGAATTTCTCGAAGAGATCAACATCTCACTCTGCGTGGTAGATGAAGCGCATTGCATTTCAGAGTGGGGACATGATTTCCGTGCGGATTACCGGAATCTTCGGATTCTACGGGAGCGGTTCCCAAATGCGCCGATCATGGCTGTTACGGCGACGGCGACGGAGCAGGTTCTTATCGATATTCTCGAACAACTGCAACTTCGCGCGGATACCAATATCTTTCGTGCGAGCTTCGACCGAAAGAATCTGATCTATCAGGTGTGGCCAAAGCGAGGCGGGATGGCTCAGCTTGTTGGTTATCTTGATAAGAAAAAGGGAGAATCGGGTATTGTTTATTGCCTCAGCCGCGATGGAACGGAACGTCTGGCCGAATCGCTCAAAGCGCAGGGGCATAATGCAATGGCCTATCACGCGGGACTGGAAAGGAATGTCCGCGCCAAGACACAAGAACTGTTCGATCGCGATAAAGTAGATATTATCTGCGCCACGATCGCATTCGGCATGGGGATCGATAAGCCGAACGTGCGATTCGTCGTGCATTACGATATTCCGAAGAACATTCCCAGCTATTATCAGGAAACGGGACGCGCCGGACGCGATGGGCTTTCCAGCGATTGCATCCTCTTCTATGCGAGCGGCGATAGGCAGAAATACATGATGTTCTTCGAAGATAAAACTCCGGAAGAACGCGTGCGCGCCATTCAGGAACTTGATAGGATGGTCGATCTTGCGGAAACAACTACGTGCCGGCGCAAAATGCTGCTCGGATATTTTGGGGAGAATTATCCGAGTACGAATTGCGGGACGTGCGATAATTGCCTTTCCACGCAGAATGCAGAAACCTTCGATGGGACGCGACTGGCGCAGATGTTTCTTTCGTGCGTGGTGCGGCTGAAGGAAAATTTCGGTCAGGCGCACGTTATCGATGTACTGAAAGGTTCACGCGGACAGAAGATACAGGATTTCCGTCACCACGAACTGCCGACGTATGGCGTAGGCCATGAATATAAGAAAGAAGAATGGCGGCATTTTGCGAACGAGTTCCGCCGCCAGGGACTCATCGTGCAGGATCACGATCATTTCAGCGTAGTAAAACTTACTCGCAAGGGTTGGGACGTGCTGAAGAATGGATTGCAGGTCACGTTAGACCATCCGAAACATATCGAGCGCGTTTCGCGCGAGGCTGTAGAACTTCCCGCGCCGAACATGAAGCTGTTCGAATCGCTGCGGCAACTGCGCCGCACGATCGCCGAGCAGCAATCGGTGCCGCCGTATGTTATTTTCAACGATTATACGCTGAAGGAGATCGCGGCGCGGCTGCCGGTGGATGGGCAGGAGTTCCTTGCCATTTCCGGCGTTGGCGAGGTGAAGGCGCGGCAATACGGGATGCAATTCTTAAGCGTGGTGCGAACATTCAAGAAAGAGAATCCCGGCATTGCGGGAACGGATGTTGTGCATCACGCGCCGCGCGAAGAAAAGGTTACAGATAGCGCGATCGATACGCTGGCATATTTCCGAAAAGGTTACTCGCTTGCAAAGATCGCGGGCTTGCGAGGATTTTCCGTTAGCACCATCAGCAGTCACTTAGCCGCACTGATCCAGAATGGGGATATTACATCTATAGATTCATTGGTCGAGCCTGCCAAGCTTGCACCCATTCGTGCTGCATTTCAGAAGGCTGGCTATGCCGCTCTGGGGCCCGTGAAGGAGCAGTTGGGTGATGGTTTCACCTACGAGGAATTGCGCTTTGTGCGGGCGTTTGATGAGAGGAAAAAGTGAGCCCGTTAAAAACGAACGAAATTGTTGGATGGATGGAACCCGCAATAGGTGCCTATTATGTTGGGGATGAGCAATTGAGATACAGCATCCCATCTTACATAATGGCAAAACAGAAGACCGCCTTAGCGACCCAGCCCCTCGAACCGCTTATTCACCTAGTGCGGAATACGCGCGTGATGCTCGATTCCGATCTGGCTCGCATCTATGGAGTTACAACGAAGCGGTTCAATGAAGCTTTCAAGCGTAATCGAGATCGATTCCCGGAAGATTTTGCTTTCAGACTAACAAACGAGGAATTCGAGGTGCTTGCCTCAAAGACAGGCAACCGGTCACAATTTGTGACAGGTTCTGAAGAGCAAATTTTGAGGTCGCAAATTGCGACCTCAAAAACTGCCACCAAAGATGGGCGGGGTGGTCGACGCTATTTGCCCTGGGCATTCACAGAACATGGGGCGCTCATGGCGGCAAATATTCTGCGCAGCGAACGGGCGACTGAAATGAGCGTATTCATCATTCGGGCATTCGTGAAGTTGCGCGAGCATACAAGCGCTAACGCCGCGATACTCACGCGGCTGGCGGAGATCGATAGCACACTGCTGATGCACGATAACAATATACGCGAGCTGTATCAGGCAATAATTCCCTTGCTGCAACCCGAACCGGTGCCGCCGAAACGTAAGATCGGGTTCCGCACCAATGACGATGAGGAAACCTGAGAATAAACGCTAAGTGTGGGGTGCGCCTTAGTCCCGGTAGGGACGGCATATTTGTAGCCCCGGACGTGAGTCCGGGGTTTGCAGTTGTTAGGATCTAAAAGTCCCGGAGGGACGACAGAAATTAGTGAGTAAATAAAACGAATCACCAATAATAGCTCCGATACTGACCAATCTGATCCTTGAGATTTTTCAGTTGCTCTTCAAATTTAGATAAACTTCCTCCGAAAAAGCCTGCCTGCAAGATGCGTGAACCCGATTCTTGTTTAACTTCCTCTTCTAAATCATTTATGAATTGAGTTCCGGATGGTCGAGCGATTTTGTAGATGTACCTTCCTGACACTCTTTCTGAACTCTTTATGAACCGAGCATCCAAATCCATCATCAGTTCGAACTGGTCAAATGCCTCGGCGTACTTTTGAGGAGAACTTGCCACTCCTTCAAGGGGCTTCTGAAGCCTACCGAATAGAAATTCCGAGAAGGGCATATGATATTTTTGCCCGTTCGGCGCTTTGGGCCATTGTTCAGCCAGGCCAGTTCCATCACTGTCGCAAAAAGTCATGTTATTAAGCGTATGGGGAGTTGTCGGATATCCAACATTCAACTCGAATTTCCAGCGCCTGAGAATCTCAAGGAAATTATACTCGCGTTCACCCAAGAGAGATGCTATTCCGAATCCAAAGAATAAATAAGTTAAAGGATAGAGTTGTAATGTCAAAGAACGGACTGCTATCGACGGAACCACACGGGTCAATGAAGAACCAATTACTTCAAATGCTTTTCTCCACAAAGCACGATGCTCTTGGCTTCCATATAGCGCACCAACAATAAGAATCTGCAACAAAGTATCTACGGTGACTTCATAAAAATCAACACGTCGAAGTAATTCATCAGCTCCTCCATGCACCCCGGCCACACTCACATTATATTCTGAAAGTAGATCTCTTACTCTGATTGCTTCGTTCTGAACGAGTTCTTGTAGGCGAATAGTTTGTGAAGGATCTGGCAGATAAAGTTTAACCGATTCTGCCGCTAGCTTCGATGTGAGAGGCGGACGGTTCGAAAGTGATTCAAGAGCCATGACCTTCTTTCAAGCGAGGAAAAGAAACTGTCAGCATTATCAATGGAAATCAGATTGCCTTGACGATTTCGGATTAACTGTTCGAGTTCTGGATCAGGTGTATTGACTGTTGTCCAGAACGAAGAAAATCGACGATTCGGAGATTTTTCAATTAGTTCACATAGTCCTTTATCCCATTTAGCTGACCATCCGCAAACAATCAGCCCATATTCGTCGAAAACTCTTGACAATAAATTCCTCATCTCATTACCGTAGCTTGTAAGTTCATCTTCAGTATTGCGAAGGCGTGGGTTAGTGTAATCGCCATTTACCTTAATTATTATCACTCCGCCATGAACCAACGGAAGCATCCCTGAAACCATATTATCGGTATAGACAACGGTGAATGCAACTCCTTCACTCTCGAGCGCTTGTTCAATTAGATGATCGAAGTTCGTTGTGATAATTACACGGATGAATCCTTTCTTCACTAACCTCACAATTGCCTTATGTGCTACCGTCGGTCTTTTATCACCGCTTGATCGGTCAGCATCGTTAGGCTCGAAATAGGGACGCAGGAGCATGTGTCTGTCATCTGCAGAGGGTGCTAACTTTGCAAGTAAATCATCATATTTTGGTTGCGTATCGAAGGTTTTGAAATACCAAGAATGCGGATCGTCGCCCACATCCGCCTTTTGTGCAAGAGCGATTCGTTTAATGAGTTCACCGGTTATCTCATGACCCGTAAGTATTTTCGCCGCGCGTGATATACCAGAACCAAGCAACAAAGCGTACACTCCTTTTGAAGAGTGAATCGAGGATGCAATCGGTATAACTAAGTCGAGTTTTCTATCCATAAAGTTTATAATAGGTGCCTATCATCTTTTACACTAATATACGACAATTTAGTCGCTCTTCTGTCGTCCCTTCGTGACTTTTGGCTCACAAAATAATGCTAACCCCGGACTCACGTCCGGGGCTACGAAATATCGCTCCTATCGGTGCGTGATCCATAGGAACGTGCTGCGCACGTCCGCCCCGGCAAATGCCAACAATTGTGAAATCAGCCGAGATCTTGAATGAGCATTCCTGCAAAACGGACGTGCGCAGCACGTCCCTACGGTTGCCGGATTTTCAAAAATAATTTCGGATTTACTTGCTTTTGGGTTTTGGGTGTTGTATATTAGTGAGTGAGATAATAGGCACCCTGTCGGGGAAAAGATGAAATATGAGAGATGAAAGGGGGAAATAAGTAAGAAGTGAGAGTTAAGAAGTAAGAAATACGGAGCGTGGAGAGTTCATTGACAATTGATGCGGCGCTGGTTTTCGGAATGAACGTGTTCTTTGGGAAAGCAAAATGTGAATAACTTTTGCAACAAATGGCGAAAATGGCTCGAAATTGAGGGTGGTCGGGAACTCAGCAAAAAAAAGAAATGGCACCTATTTCTGGGAGACACTGAAAACACGAAAATTTGTTGTAATTGGAGGATGTAGGGTTTCGTGAACTTCTTGGCAGGCATCGCGGTTATTGCCCGCCCGAAATTAGAAACCATAATATCCTGAAACCGAACACCTTTTACCGCCATGGAACAGATCATACACGCCGTCAACCTTGCTCAGCTTCGTCAGGATATTCCGCAATTTCGGTCCGGTGACGTGATAAACGTGTCGGTGCGGGTCGTCGAGGGCGATAAGGAGCGCATCCAGCATTTCGAGGGAATCGTGATTGCGCGCCGAGGTTCGGGACTCAACGAGACGGTGACCGTCCGCAAGATCTCGAATGGCGTGGGCGTCGAGCGTATCTTCCCCATCCACTCGCCGCGTATCGCGAAGATCGATTTTGTATCGGCCGGTCAGGTTCGCCGCGCTAAGCTCTACCATCTCCGCGGCTTAGGCTCGAAGGATGTACGCCGTAAGACCACTTAATAATTAAGAATTAAAAATTAAGAATTAAGAATGGGGGCAAATTAGTCCCCATTCCAATTTTAAGGGAACTCGGACACTAAATGCTCCGAAATAGCCTTCCTATTAATTCTTAATTTTTACTTCTTAATTGTTACGTTCTCTTTACATAAAGAACTACGCGCTCATTGATGAGTTCACGGTCCAGTTTACTCCTGGGCTGAATATCATCACCGGCGAGACAGGCGCGGGTAAATCCATTATCCTGGGCGCATTTGGGTTACTTCTTGGCGATCGGGCGTCTTCGGATATGGTCAGAGCCGGAGCCGATAAGACGATCGTCGAGGCCGAGTTCGATTTTCTGAGTGATCGGGAACTCAGCGAGTTTTTTGCAGAGAATGAAATTGAATCGCAGGATGTGTTGGTGATTAGGCGAGAAGTAACTCAGCGTGGAACGAGCCGTGGATTTGTGAATGATTCGCCGGTCAGTACGCAAGTGATGAAATCTCTTGGCGAAATTCTGGTCGATCTACATGGCCAGCATGAGCATCAATCGCTACTCAGATCTGCAACGCATATCCAGATGCTGGATGATTTTGCTGGATTGGAAGCGACGGTGAGCGATTTCAGAATTCTTCGCAATGCTTTGACACGATTGCTTGCAGAAATTTCGGAGATGAGATCCCGCAAGACAAAAGCTGACGAAGAACAGGAACTTCACTCATTTCAGCTTCGGGAAATTAATGCGGTAAATCCCATTGAAGGCGAAGATGAAGCGATCGAGGCACGGCTGAAAGTCCTTGAGAATGCAGAGGAGCTTCAAGGTGCTGCATCGAGCATTCATGAGTTGCTTTACGATGGCGAAGAATCGGCTACAGAGAAATTAGGAATGGTGCGGGAGCAATTGACGCGGCTCACGCCCGTCGATCCGACACTTGAAGAACCGCTTAACGAGGCAAAATCGGCACTGGTTATCGTGACCGAGCTTTCGCGATGGTTCAGCGATTACGCAGGCCGCATCTCGCTTGACTCCAGCGAGCTTGCAGAACTTCGGGAACGGGCGCAAGGCATTCAACGGCTAAAAAAGAAATTCGGAGGAACTCTGGCAGCAGTATTAGAGAAAAAGCGAGAAATAGAAGAAAAACTTTCGTTCGAGGAAGAATTCGAGCAACGGATTTTATCTAAGGAGAGTGAATTAGCCGAAATTCGTCCACGCTTGTCGAGGTCGGCAATAAAGTTATCCAAAGCCAGAACAGAACAAGCGAAAAAGTTAGAGCCACAGATCGAGGCAATATTAAAAGAATTGGGAATTGAACATGCGCAGTTCAAAGTGGAGATCGAACAGCAGACGGCCAGATCCGATGAACCGCTGGCATTGTCAATCGATGGCAAGACGGTTCTATCAAATGGAAGAGGAATAGATACCGTGGAATTTTTCATCTCGACAAATGCCGGTGAAACGCCAAAGCCATTAACACGCGTAGCATCGGGCGGCGAGGTTTCGAGGATCATGCTTGCACTCAAAACAGTTCTCGCCAAAGCAGATCGAATGCCACTTCTCATCTTTGACGAGATCGATATTGGTATCTCGGGACGAGTGGCACAACGAGTTGGACGAGCAATGAAGACACTTTCGGAGGATCATCAAACCATCGCTATCACGCACCTGGCTCAAATTGCCGCTTGTGGCGATTCGCATTATCTTGCTGAGAAAAGCTCAGCAAAAGGGGTAACGTCATCTCATTTAAAGCAATTGAGCGACAAAGAGCATGTTGAAGAAGTGGCTCGGTTAATCTCTGGTGATGTTTTGTCCTCGGGAGCGCTGGATAATGCACGATCTCTTATTGCAGAAGCCTTGCAGAATGCTCCGAAGGAACTGAAGAAATCTCGCCTTACCGCCGCCTAATGATGAACGAGTATCAGGATAGGCTCGACGCACTTTACAAGCTCGAGTTCTTTGGCATGAAGCTCGGATTAGATAATATACGGGCATTGCTCGAAGACCTTGGGCATCCTGAACGAAAATTTGATTCGATCCATATCGCTGGTACGAATGGCAAAGGAAGCGTAGCGGCGATGCTTTCTGCGGTGCATCAGGTTGCGGGCAAACGAACCGGACTTTATACGTCCCCTCATCTTGTTGATTTCCGGGAACGCATTCGTATTAATGGCGAAATGATCTCACAACTGGAAGTCCTTGCGTTTCTCGAACATATTTGGCCGAGTGTTGAGGAAATGAAAGCAAGTTTTTTTGAGGTGACGACAGCGATGGTCTTCGATCATTTTGCACGTCATAACGTAGAAGTTGCGATCATCGAAACTGGTTTGGGTGGCCGGTTAGATGCTACCAATGTACTTGAGAAGCCACTCGCAACCGTCATCACATCGATCGGTCACGACCATCATGCACAGCTTGGCCCTACCTTGGAGGATATCGCGAGAGAAAAGGCAGGAATATTTAAATCGGGTGTTCCTGCTATTGTGAATTCCTTGTCCGAGTTGGAGCATATCTTTCGCTCAAAGTCAAAAGAGGTTGGTGCGCCTTTGACATTTGTTCGGGGCGTTCAAAAGGAATTATTGTACAACGAAAAATGGGAACCAGCTTTGCCCGGTGAACATCAAGTTGAGAATTTACTTTCGGTCCGAGCAACTCTAAGATCGCTTCCCTATCACATTTCTGATGAAATAGCCAGAAACGCTATCCGGGAAACTTCCAAATTAACTGGACTTCACGGGAGACTCGATGAGATCGAGTGGCCTAAACTTCGTGAGCAAGGATTACGATTTTTTCTGGATGTCGGCCATAATCCAGAAGCATTGCAGGCAGTTCGCAAATTTTTCAAAAAAATGAATGTTCACCCAGTAGTCATTTTCGGAATTATGAAGGATAAGCATGTGGATCAGATCCTGAATTTAGTAAAGGATTTTGCACAGGATTTTATTGCCATTTCTGCAGATACCCCGCGTGCCCTTCCAAGCGACGAACTTGCGACCAAAGCAAATTTACTGGGAATACCAGCAAAGGATGGTGGAAATGTCAAAAATGGCGTAGAAATGGCAATTTCGAGTGCTTCTCCTGGAAATATACTGCTTCTTTCTGGCTCGCATTATGTGGTCGGGGAATTTCTGCGTGAACTTTCGGACCGGGATGTTTGTTTTATAAATTGAGCGTAAATCCAAAAATGAATGTAGCCTGAAACAGGTTTACTTTTTTGTAGTATAGTGCGAATGACGGAGTAGCTGAATTAACTCCAAACGCTCTGGCCTAAACCCTCCGGTCCCTAGATCGACATCCAGCGGTCATCTGTGAGATTTTAAAATTTCCTTTTTTACCACAGAGATCGGAGTAGCAAAAGAATTCTTCGGCCCGTATGGGCTCCTTGTTTATCGGTCTGAGAGTTAGTTGCGATTACAGAGATATGGTCGTAACACGCAAACTGTTCTCATTTTCTCGTCGAGTCGTAACCCATGTGACCGGCTTGACGTCGTCAATCCATCAACTTTTACCAGCCCACTTTTTGAATAAGCCTGTGGAGCTTTTGCTTAAAGAGCATTAGTAAGAAACAGGCTGTTGCGGCGACCAACCGCACTTCCCCCCCATCATCTACTTATGGCATTACTCAGCGCAGCAGAATTAAAAACAAAAAAGATCGTCGAACTGAACGATCTCGCAAAAAGCCTCGGCATCGAAGGCTATGCAGATATGCGGAAGCAAGAGCTTATTTTCCGCATCCTGGAATCCGATGCATCAAAGCTACAATCGGCAGTAGTTCCTTCCAATGGCAAGGCCGTTGTTGTGGAGGAAGAATCAAGCGCGCCGACTTCCGGAACGCTTGAATTGCATCCAGATGGCTACGGATTCCTTCGATCTCCGGATTACAATTATCTCCCTTCTCCTGACGATGTGTATGTCTCCCCTTCTCAAGTTCAAAAATTAAAACTTCGTACGGGCGATACTATTGAAGGAACGGTACGTCCTCCAAAACCCGGCGAGCGATTTTTTGCCCTCTCAAAGCTCGATAAGCTCAACTATCTGCCGGTCGAGATGATGCGCGATCGCGCACTTTTCGACAATCTCACGCCGCTCTATCCTAATCGTCACATGTTGCTCGAGACTTCACCTGGTGAATACTCGATGCGCATTATGGATATTATTTGTCCGATAGGATTTGGGCAGCGTGGGCTAATTGTATCGCCACCAAAGTCTGGAAAAACGGTCATCCTCCAGAAAATTGCAAATTCCATCGCAAGAAATCATCCTGACGTAAAACTAATCGTACTGCTCATTGATGAACGTCCGGAAGAAGTTACCGATATGGAGCGTTCCGTTAAAGCCGAAGTCGTTGCCTCAACATTCGATGAACCCGCCGAGCGGCATGTGCAAGTTGCCGAAATGGCGATAGAAAAAGCAAAACGCTTGACGGAAGCAAAACTCGATGTCGTTATCTTGCTTGACTCGATCACGCGTCTTGCTCGCGCCCACAATACCGTTATACCTCATTCCGGTAAGATACTCTCGGGTGGCGTGGATGCGCTTGCGCTTCATCGACCGAAGCGTTTCTTTGGAGCAGCCCGAAATATCGAGGAAGGTGGTTCGTTAACTATCATTGCAACAGCGCTTGTCGAAACCGGCTCGCGAATGGACGAAGTTATCTTTGAAGAATTCAAGGGCACAGGAAATATGGAAATCCAGTTGGATCGTAAACTCTCCGATCGCCGAATTTTTCCAGCCATCAACGTAAACGCATCAGGCACTCGTCATGAGGAACTTCTCCTCAGCGCCGAGGATCTGAACCGCGCATGGATCCTTCGCAAACTGCTTGCGGATATGCAACCCGTCGATGCGATGGAGTTCCTTTTAGACCGAATGCGTGGAACCAAGACAAACAAAGAATTCTTGCGTTCGATGTCGAGTTAAGCATGCGGCTCATTCGCACGTTAGTTATGTGCGAATTGTTTTCCTGTTTTGAATCACAAGAAAAGTTAATACAATATTCATTTATGAAAATATTTAAACGCTCTGGAATAGTTGGGGTGATCGTTGCCCTTATCCTCGGTGCTGGTGTGATTTCAGCAAGCCTGAATTCCTGCTCTACGCTCAACGCCCTTGCCGGTTTATCGAGAATTCAATTCAAGCTCAATGACGTGCAGCATGTTCAGCTTTGCGGCATTGACATCACAAACAAACACAATGTCTCCGATTTTAGCATTATGGATGGCATCAATCTCACTGCCGCCTTTGCAAGTGGCCATTTCCCGCTTACGTTTACGTTGGATGTGGCCGCAAAGAATCCAAATCCTTCGACGGGTTCTTCGGCACTGAGTTCACTTCAGGTAACGGCCTTCCCCTGGACACTTTTCCTGAACGGTCAGCAGACGATTTCCGGCGACATCGGCGCCCCCGTTGGAGTACCGGCAGGCGGGATGACTACGATGATCCCTCTTTCTGTTACGATCGATCTTAAACAGTTTTTTGTGAATCAGGGCTATGACCAGATCGTCAAACTTGCACTCGCAATGTCTGGGAATGGTGGTGTTTCCCAGGTCCAGCTTAAGGCACAGCCGACGATGTCCACGCCCATTGGCAGCCTAAAATATCCAAGCCAATTAACGATCGTCAGTACGCAATTCAGCAGCTAACTTTAGTTTTAGCTGATTTCGAAAGATTTTCGACATTATGAGTGGATTCTCCATTCCTAATTTCCAAAATCCTTCCTTGGCACTGAATTCGCGATTCTTGCCTACTACCGCTGCAACGAAACATGTGGTGGTGTTACTTCATGCGTTCCCATTTTCGAGTGAGATGTGGCTTGGCATGACGGAACATTTTCAATCGCTGCGAGCGGATACCGCCTTCATCCTCATTGACTTTCCCGGCTTCGGGAGATCTGCTTCGCGACCACAGTGGGATTTCTCCTCACTCGGTATTGAGCTTCGTGGAATTATTGAGCATCACACACGCAAGCCGATCGTTCTCGCTGGATTGAGCATGGGTGGATATGCGGCCTTGGAGTTCTATCACATGAATTCAGATATTATTCGTGGCATGGTTCTTTCTAATACCCGTGCCGAAGCTGATTCTTTAAAGGAGCTGTTGAACCGGGCTGAATTTGCCGATGACGCTCTTGCACGCGGGCCAGTCGCTGCCATTGAAAGGGTCTATCCTAATTTCGTTACACAAACAACGGACGCGGAAATAGCCGAAGAGATTCGCAACTGGATTCTTGAATCAGATCCTGCGGCTATTGCCGCTGCGCTTAAGGCAATGGCGGATCGGATCGATTCACGCGACACTCTTCCATGCATCACTGTTCCAACACTCGTCATTGCCAGCGATCAGGACCGAGTAACGCGAACAACATCGTTACGAAAAATGGCCAGTGCTATCCCGAATTCATCCTTCGTTGAGATCGAAGGGGCTGCGCACCTATCTGCAGTCGAAAAACCACAAGAATGGGCCGCTGCGCTTACAGAATTTCTCGACAGGGTCTAAGTCATGGATGAGATCAAATCACCGGAACGAACCGAAAAGATCGAACATGCACTTGCTCGTCGCCAGCCAACTCTGACGGTCGTGCTGGAAAATATTCACGATCCACACAATGTGAGTGCCATACTGCGATCATGTGATGCTGCTGGGGTGCTTAGGGTTCATTTGCTTTATACCATAGAACAATTCCCAGATATAGATAACCCCGCCTCCAGCGGCGCTCATAAATGGCTGGAATTCATGCGTCACGATTCTGTAGCTTCGTGCTTCTCACAATTGCATGCCGATGGGTTTCGTATTCTTGCCACAAGAATCTCACCAAATGCCGCATCACTGTATGAACATGACTTTTGCTTCCCAACCGCATTTGTTCTCGGTAATGAGCATCGAGGGATCTCTAATGAGGCGGCTGCACTGGCGGATGAGCAAATTTATATCCCAATGATGGGAATGGCAGAGAGCCTTAACGTCTCTGTTGCAGCGGCCGTTAGTCTTTTCGAAGCATTTCGGCAAAGAAATGAGCAAGGAATGTATGACGTGCCGCAACTTTCGCCGGAAATGCTCCGTTCGAAAAAGCTCGAATGGCTTTTAAAATAGCGGATAAGCGTAAATAGATAGCTCGTTCTATTATCTTCGTCTTATCCACTTTCCGTTATTTCATATCCACTACTTGCTAAGAATTTCTCTCGAACTGGCCGCCGGCTCCTTTTGGGTGTTGGCCGGCATAATGCTGATGAGCGTACTGCTCGCAGTTTGGTCTTACCGGAACACTGTTCCCAGAACAACTCGTGGTCGAAGGAATATTCTCATCAGTTTACGGAGCGTTGGGATAGCCGCGCTTCTTTTTGCGATCTTTCAACCGATACTTAGCACGGTAACATCGGAACAGATCACACCCTCGATTGCGCTTGTCATGGATAACTCGCAGTCCATGACGCTCCCTGAAAAAGGCTTCGCTTTGAACTCAGGTCTGGAGACCAGAAGCACCGTCATGCTCCGAAGCATCCATCAAGTAATCCCCGCTGACCTTCTGAATAATCAAAATAAGGCCAAGCTCTTTACTGTCGGCGATCAGACCATTCCGTTTCCGAATCGAACTCCGATAGATAGTATTCACGCTCAAGCGAGTTCAACCGATCTTGCCAGCGCGTTTCGTTCCATAAGTGATCTGAGGAAGACATCAAATACAGAAGCGATCGTGCTCTATACCGATGGTGCTTTTACTTCGGGAGATAACCCGATCTATCCCTCACAAGAGCTTGGGATCCCTGTCTATGCAGTTGGATTGGGTGATTCTACCGAACCCCGCGATGTCGCTGTTGCGGAGCTATTCACCAATGAGGTTGCGACGGTCGGCGCGGAACAGCCTGTCGATGTGACGATCCATTATAGCGGCATAAATCCCGGAGAGCATATTACAGTTCAGCTCTTTGAAGAAGATCAAAAGCTGGATGAAAAAAACCTTGAGCTTTCACAACCAACAGGCGATGAAGCTGTCAGCTTTCAGTACACTCCAAAGTCGGAGGGTACAAAAAAACTGACTGCCCGCGTCACAGAATTGCCCGGTGAAGCAACCGATAAGAATAATCTCCGAATCACCTATGTGAAGGTGCTTCGAAACAAATTTCATGTTGTGCTGTTCGCAGGCGCACCCTCGAGCGACGTGAGTTTTTTACAGCAGTTCTTTTCAGCGAATCCAACCCTGCAACTTTCGACCTATATTCAGAAACAAGGCTCGTCATTTTATGAAGGCGCACCTACGCGAGATAAATTAGGACAGGTCGATCTCGTTGTGATGGTCGGGTTCCCGATAGCATCGACCTCTGATGAATCTCTCTCGCTTGTCCGGGAACTTCTCATGCGCGAAGGACGCTCATTATTATTTATCCCATCGCGCCAACTCGATCTGGTCAAACTCGCTGAACTTGGAGATGCGATCCCGATACACGCCAATACACGATCCGCATCGCAAGCCGAGTTAAAAGCATCCTTGAATGTTTCGCCTTCCTCAATTGAGGATCCTTTGCTTCGAATCCCTCCCGATCAGCGCGGCGCCATTTCCTGGGACGGCCTCGCTCCGCTCTTTAAAACCGAAACCCATTTCGAAACCCTGCCTGAGAGCCGAATACTTGCTACTTCCAATGTGCAGGGGGTGAAGATGAACGAGCCTCTGCTCGTCACCCGCACGATCGGCGCAGCTCGGCAGGTTGTTCTCACCGGCTACGGTATCTGGCAATGGAAACTCACAACATTTGGTCGGGAAGAGACCTATCATGGTAACACAGATACCACAAAGCCCATGCTAAGCGCACTCGATCTCTTTCTGGCCAATTCAGTCCGCTGGTTAACGACACAAGAAAATAACAAGCGAGTAAAGATAGAACCAAATCAAAAATTTTATCAGGCCGGTGAGCGCATCGAGTTCTTGGGAGAAGTGTATGATGAAAGCATGGAACCGGTGGAACATGCAGACGTCTCCGTGCATATTGTTGGTTCTGCAATGCCAAAACCCGTTGAACTGACATTGGAGTCTACCGGCAACGGACGATATACCGCTGCGATCCCAGACGGACTTCCAAAAGGTGATTATACGTTTAAGGGAACTGCTTCTTTAAACGGTAGTGAACTTGGAAATGACGATGGAAGATTTAACGTGGGTGATTTTAATATCGAATTAGCAGAACCGAGAATGCGAAGTGACATCCTTCGTGCCATGGCGGAACGTACGGGCGGAAAGTTTTATACTCCAGAAACGGCTGCCAGTCTCATGAAAGACATTTATTCTAACCCGAGATTCCAGGCGCGCGAAGTCACGAATACAAGTGATTTTGAACTCTGGAACAGTTGGCCATTGCTCGCACTGGCTATCGTTTGTTTTGGCACAGAATGGTTCATCAGGAAGCGTCTGGGAATGCTGTGATGAATTTCCAATCTTCTAACACTTCCGACCACAATTCTTAACAGAGTTCGTCAATCGTTGTAATTTTGTATGATATGAGACGACTTTTTTTAATTATTCCTCTTCTCTCGCTCATCGCTCCTGCTCGCTCTGTGGCACAAGACGATTCCGTCGTCGATGGCTACCGTCATTTTATTATGCCGACGGGTAAGCCGATCGAAGGCGGTTATTTCGGCTTTTGGGAACTTGCTTTTTTAACCGGAGGCTATGGCTTCGGCGATGTGCTATCCGTCAGTGGTGGGTTTACCGTTATGCCCACCGTATCTGTCCACTCTCAGTTCGGGTATTTACAGGCCAAGCTTACGCTTTATGACGATCAGGGTCTTTCGATTGCGACCGGGCTTAATTCCCTTTGGCTCACGACGGATAATACCCTGCTCCACCTCTTCGGCTCGCTGACGTATGAACTGCCTAACCAAACAAGATTTACCGGGCTGCTTTTTTACAAAATTTATGGTAACACACTTCAGGGATCGAATACTACGCTTGTCACTGTGAATGTAGTGCCGTACGGAGCCTTTACATTCAACTATACCGGCGGGCTGGGCGCAGGGATTGGATTCGATACCCCTCTGTCAAACAATAAGAATGTACGGTTCGTAGCTGAAGCCTGGAGCCATGATCTCACCCAGCCGACTGCGTTTGCCGTTCTTGGCGCACTCCGGCTGGAAAGCCAAAATTTCTCTTCCGATTTTGGGTTTATGTTCTTTACGCTCCCGCTGCTCGCTCCGGTCGCAAATTTTGTTTGGAGATTTTAAGCTCCTTTTTTATTTCATTTGATGAGATTTATCGTCGGTACTAATATAGACGTGGATGCACAAAATGCTGTGCGGCCGGGTTCGCTATTGTTTGAAGTTGAACATGGACAGGTTACGGCAATAGGCCCTGTCGAAAACACGCCGGATATTATCGTTCAGTCTTTCGATCCCAGCCATGATATCTTCTACCTCTCCCCCGACACCCTGACACCGGATGAGCTTTCTGAGGAAGTTGCGATCCATTTTCCGCTACCACTTCGTGAAAGAATGGATAAAAGATTGATTTCAGGATCAATAGGTGGCCTTGTGCTTATGCAATGTATAAATAACAGCATTTCCGGGATCAATCCACTGGCTGCTTTTAATGAGATTTTACGGCTGGCAGGAAGCGTTAACTCCGCTATCCTTCAGGCTGATCTCGGCGGACTGCTCTTCGTTAAAAGATCCGGAGTGGAACTTCAGGCCTACGCAAGTGCGCGTTCTTTGAAGGAATTTCTGGCAAAGACTGCCGATGAACGGAACCATATTTTTCCGGATTTCCATGCTTTAGAGATTTTATTAAGCGGCAGTGATCTCGACCATTTCGAAAATATTGATCTTGGGCCTCTTACAACCTCACGTCGAATATCCATTTCAGATTTTCAACCCATCTGCGGGTTCACCCCAGAGGCCACTGCCGTTGTTGAGTTGAATCCGCATCTCTATACACATGTGATCGGCGCGGCGGCGGTATATGCGGAAATAATGACTGAATCAAACGGATAACATTATATGAATAACCACAAATTGGTAGATCAACCGGGATTTTTATTCATCGGCATTCCCACACGCACTACGAACGCGAAGGAGTTGTCTGGCGAAGGCGTTATTGCCGATCAGTGGGAACGTGTAATGGCGGGTAGTATCATCGAGCAAATTCCCAATCGTGCCGACGCCAACATCCTCGCAATGTGCACCGATTACGAATCCGATGCGAATGGCGAATACACATTCCTTATCGGTACAAAAGTTACGTCCGTTGCTTCGATCCCAGAAGGAATGATTGCAAAAGAAATTCCCGATACGCGTTATGCAGTCTTCACTTCTGAAAATGGCCCGGTGTGGAAAGTGGTGCCGAAAGTATGGCAGAAAATCTGGTCAACACCCGCTTCCGATATGGGCGGCGAGCGAGCATTCCTTGCCGATTTCGAGGTTTATGACGAACGTGCCGCTGATCCGCAGAATGCGATGGTGGAAGTGTGGGTTGGAATTCGTTGAATAGGTACTATCTCGTAAATAGAATCGGTATAACGGTACGATTCCCATCTGTAATAATTACAGCAAAATATTGCCCTGATCTGCAAAGTTCCCCGGAATTATCTTCTCCATTCCAAACGTCTTGAGCTCTCTTGGATTGAAAGACCGGGTTTCCTAGCACATTGTAAATGACAAAGAATGATCCGTTTGTCATTCCTTGAATCCGAAACTCATTGCCGGATGGATTTGGATAAATCGAAAGTGAATCTCTAACGGATAAGGTTACTCCATCCACAGCTACAGTCCCAACAAAATCCTCACTATCAATATCAGACTGGCCGTTGCCGTAGTTATCGATGTAAGCCATTTGAGCTAACCAGACTCCTGGTGGGGCAAATGGCATCAGATAGACAGTATCTTGAGAACTATCGAGTGGTGGTATTTGAAACTGACGCTGATAACTGAAAAAATAGAGATAGGTACACCAACACCCCGATGGGTTTAACTCCGCTTGAAGGGTAATGGTATCTTTTGAGAGGTTGTAAACCATAATATAACCCCGTGCCTCCTCCCCAAGGGTTGCATAAATGCTTTTTGATTCGCTATCGAGCCTAAATCTGAGATCAGAACAACCTCCGGATAATACATTGCTAAATTTGAGGTTCAAGTCCTCTGCTCCATTTCCAATCCATTTGGCATTGATGACCAACGTATCTTGAATCGCCTTCCGATTTATAGACACATGCATCGTGATTGGTATAGCCGTACTAGAGTCATAAGGGGGTATTATGATGGGCGAACCAATTCCTTCCCAAGCTTCGAAATCGCCTTGTGGCGTGAAGGCAAGCAATACGCTCTCGGTATCTGCCGTTGCATTGAAAAGCCTCAACGTCGCAGTGGAAGAGTCTATTGCAGCAATGTAGCCAAATTGCGTCTTACTCAATTCGTAATATTTCGCATTACATCCGCCTGTCAATAAATTTCCAAACAAAATTGCAGATTTGTAATCAGATCCCTCCCGTATTCTTTGTATGGAAATATGAAGTGAATCGGTTGAATACGGCCTAAGCGCATTTGCGCGATAAACCACCTGAATTGGTGGAAGAGTATCGCCAGGAGGGATTATTACAGGAAAGTTAACCAAATCTAAAAAATTAAAATCGACTCCTTTTGAGAATGAAGCGGTGACTAACTCAGTATCAGGGGTTTGATTGAAAAGTCGAAGAATTGCTATCTCCGTATCTCCCGGAGGAAGGGTGTCGAAATCAGAACGACTAAGAGAATATTCCTGAGAAGCAGCAACGTAACTAATGCCCATTACTGCAAACCCGATTCCTGGCGGTGTCATTTGCGCGGGATAAGTACTAATGGTAATAACTGACGTGTCATCATAATTCTTTGGCTGATATTTAAAATTATATGTAAAGCTACAATCGCTTTGCGTGAGATTCAACTCATGCGTTTTTACAACCTCTGGGATAAAGCCATTTCCGGATATAGAGTCTTGTAGAAATTCTACATGCCAAGTTGTTGTGTCTAAAGGACCGCCATAACAATCTGAGCTAGTGATTATGAACGTTCCATTTACAACGTTAGAACCGATTGGCGCAAGAATCAAAAGAGCTCCATTAGGTCCGTCTATCCACCAATTCCCTGCCGGTTGCATCTCCCACTGAGCATCAGCAATGGTGCTCGTAAGAAGTAAGAACGCTATCGTGATAATCTTTCTCATTCCAGCAATTGAAAGCTGATTCCCAACCCAATGGTTTCTCTATCATAGGTCAAAAAAAAGCCCCTATTCCAAAGAATAGAGGCTTCATTTACTATTTATCTGCGTCGATCCCCGCCACCGTAGCCACCTCCTCCGCGGCGATCTCCGCCGCCTCTGCGGTCGCCACCACCACCACGGCGATCTCCGCCTCCGCGACGGTCGCCACCACGATCTCCATCGCGGTCACCGCCGTATTCGCGGCGTGGACGCTCTTCGTAGCCTTCGGGCATCGGGAGCAATGCTTTGCGAGAGAGCGAGAACTTTCCATCCGGTTTGACAGCAATAAGCTTCACATCGAATACATCGCCAACCTGAATGACATCTGACACATTCTCGACGCGCTGATAATCGATCTCGGAAATGTGAAGCAAGCCCTCCTTCTTCGGAAGGAACTCGACGATGGCTCCCAAACCTTCACGAACCTGCGTAACGCGGCCAGTGTAGGTCGCGCCTTCCTCCGGTTCAGCAACAAGCCCGAGGATAAATTGCTTGGCACGGTCGCTTGCTTCACCTGAAAGCGCAGCGATGGTAACGGTTCCATCCTCTTCGATATTGATCTCGACTCCTGCATCTGCTTGGATCTGACGGATCGTTTTGCCGCCAGGTCCGATGACAAGCCCGATCGCATCGACCGGAACTTTAACGGTCGTGAGGCGTGGCGCATACGTGGAAAGCTCAGATTTCGGAGCAGCAAGCGCCTCATCCATCTTGCCAAGAATATGCAAACGGCCATCGCGAGCTTGCAGGAGAGCCTTTTCCAGCAGTGTGAAGTCAATACCCTTGATCTTCATATCCATCTGGCAAGCGGTGATACCATCGCGAGTCCCACAGACTTTAAAATCCATGTCGCCGAGATGATCCTCATTGCCAAGAATGTCGGAAAGGATCGCAACGCGGTCGCCCTCCTTGATAAGACCCATCGCAATACCACTCACCGGCTTTTTCAGAGGAACGCCCGCATCAAACATCGCGAGCGAACCCGCGCAAACCGTCGCCATCGAGGACGATCCATTCGATTCCAGAATATCGCTCACCACGCGAAGCGTATATGGAAATTCCTCAACGGTTGGAAGCAATAACTTCAACGCGCGTTCTGCCAGATTACCGTGTCCGATCTCGCGGCGGCCAGTTCCCGAATAACGGCCAACTTCACCGACAGAATAAGATGGAAAATTGTAGTGCAGCATGAACCGCTTGGTTGACTCCGGCTGCAAACCTTCTATGGACTGCTCATCGCGCTTGGTGCCGAGCGTGCAGCTTGTCAGTGATTGCGTTTCACCTCGCGTGAATAACGCAGAGCCATGAACGCGGGGAAGCACTGCTACTTCACATGCAATCGGACGGATCGTTGTGCAATCACGTCCATCCAAGCGAACGTTGTTCTCCAGGATCATCTCACGCATTTCACGCTGTTCGATGTCATGAAGAATGTGATCTACATCACCCTTAATAAGAGCAAACGCCTCTTCTCCGCCAACTTTTTCGGTGATCGATTTGTGAGCGGCTTCATAAGCTTCCTTCGTCTGGTCGTGACGATCCTCTTTTGCAAGTACGGTTCTTGCGAGTTCCCTGAATTTGGCGGATGCAACTTCCTCCACTTGTCCGACGAGCGTGGCATCCATGATATGCTCATCCTGAATGCGCTTCTTCTTTGCAATGCCGCATTCAGCAAGGATCTTATCTTGTCCAGCACATAATTCCCTGATCGCGCTTGCCGCATGTTGCAGCGCATCGAGAAAATCCGTTTCGCTGATCTCATGGCATTCGCCTTCGACCATCAGGATCGAATCCTTCGTACCGGCGACGACAAATTCATAATCCGCCTTCTCAAGTTCCGAAAAAGTGGGGTCGATAATGATCTCGCCATTCACGCGAGCAACGCGAACTTCGGCGACAGCTTCCTCGAAGGGAATATCCGAAAGCAATAACGCAAGCGATGCTCCTGTTGCAGAAATAGTATCGGCATCGTGCTCCTGATCGGAGCAGAAAATGGTAGAAATAACCTGCGTCTCTACGCGCCACTCTTTCGGGAACATGGGACGAATGGGGCGGTCGATCAGGCGTGCCGAGAGAATTTCCTTCTCCGTCGGGCGTCCTTCGCGTTTGAAATATCCGCCGGGAATTTTTCCGGCTGCCGCCGCGCGTTCCCGGAACTCGACTTGCAGGGGCATGAAGTCGATTCCCTCTTTCTCTATTTCTGCGGCGACGGCTGCGACGAGCGCCATCGTATCTCCCAAACGGACCATCACCGACCCGTTGGATTGTTTTGCAAAGCGGCCTATGTCGAAGCTTATTTTTTTGCCGCGACCGTATTCGATTTCGTAGTTCATAGTATGATTAGTGTGGGCTTTTCACAATGCCCAAATGGATAGTTGGGCGGATCGCCGCCCACAGATATAAAAAAGGCCGGAACCATGATCGCCATGAGCCGGCCTGTTCAGAAAATTATTTACGGATATCGAGCTCTTGAATGAGCGTGCGATATTTATTGAGGTCCTTCTTCGCCAAATAATCGAGAAGACTGCGGCGCTGGCCAACCATCTTCAGCAGCCCGCGGCGGCCATGATGATCTTTGGGATTCTTCTCGAAATGCGGTGTGAGCGAATTAATGTGTTCCGTGAGGATAGCGATCTGGACTTCCGCGCTCCCCGTATCGTTCGGCGCTTTGCCGAATTTCGCAGCAAATTGCTGCTTCTTTTCTTTGGTGACTGGCATGTATGTAATAGCGCTAATAATGATGCTGCCGGTACCGCGCGCTATAGTAGCATCCGGCAGCCCCGTCCCCGTATGGGACCGTTTTTCAATTTGAAGTCCGCCAAACGAGGTCAGAGGGGGTATAATTCCGCATCTGCCCTACCTCCATTTCCTCATTCATCCCTCAGCCTTCATCCTTTCCCCCAGAAATAGGTGCTTTTTCTTTTTCTTGCTGAGTTCCCGCCCACCCTTGAATCCATGCTGTTTTCGCCGTTTGTCGCAAAAGTTATTCACATTTTGCTTTCCCAAAGAACTCGTTCACTCCGAAAGCCGCCGCATCAATTGTCAATGAACTCTCCACGCTCCGCATTTCTTACTTCTTAACTCTTACTTCTTACTTATTTCCCCCATTCTTAATTCGTAATTCTTAATTGAAACAGGTGCCCATCAAAGCAAATGCTAATATACGTACTAAAATGGACGATGTCAAGTGTTTTTGAAAGATTTTTGGAAAAAGACGCTGTTTCATCGAGAACGTCAATAAAACCCTACCGCAGATTAGGAACCCCACGGGCACCTTTCTCATCACCCCTTGTTTGGGAAAAGTCTTTTTGCCATATTTTCATTTATACGCCTATGAAAAATAAGTTTGCCGTAATCTTAGTAGTTCTAAGTTTTGCGTTTTTCAACTCCAGGAGCGCAAATGCTCAATGGGTTCAGACGAATGGGCCATATGGTGGAGATGTTGGAGCTTTTGCCAAAATCGGCTCAATTCTCTTTGCGGGTACTGATAATGGTGTGTATTGTTCGACTGACAATGGCACAATATGGGCTTCGTCAAATAATGGCATCGAGTACCCTATCATTGCTTTCACTGTAATTGGCAACAATCTATTTGCCGGGACTTTCTACAATGGAGTCTTTCTATCTATCGATAGTGGTAAGACCTGGGAGGCTGCGAGTAGTGGTTTACCTCAGAACATGGAGATAACTGCACTTACCGCAAGCGGCACTGACCTTTATGTATCGGCGTACGGTGGAGGTGCCGGCATTTTTCGCTCGAAAGACAGTGGCAAAAATTGGATGGAAGTGGATTCCGGCTTGATGGAAAATTACGTCACCTCTCTCGCGGTGAGTGGGACGGACGTTTTTGCAGGCACTTACGATGGCGTTTTTCTAACCACCGATAGCGGTACTAGTTGGAACCCTACGAGCAACGGACCGAGAATTGCCGATGTCAATACCGTGCTAGTGAGCGAAAATAATATCTATGCAGGAACAGATCGCGGGGTTTACATTTCGAATGACAGAGGTGAAAGTTGGAATGTTAGCTATAACGGTATGACCGACTCCATGATATGGAGTCTTGCGATGATCGGAGGAAAACTCTTTGCCGGAACAAATCAGAACGGTGTTCTTATTTCATCAGACAATGGCGTAACTTGGACCCATCCGATTAACGGGCTTACAACTTCTAATTCTGTTTCTTCTCTTTTCGGAACCGGTTCAAGTCTCTTTGCAGGAACTGGCGGGAACGGTGTTTATCGCTCGACAGATAATGGTGAAAGCTGGACAGCAGCGAGCAAGGGTTTGCCTACTCCTACTATTACCGCACTTGCCCAGATCGGCACAATTATTTTCGCAGGTACTCAACGAGGCGGGATGTTTCGTTCAATAGATAGTGGGACAACGTGGGTAGAGGCAGATTCCGGCTTAACAATCTCTGATAACTCCGGATCGGGTGAGTATGTCAACGCATTAGCGGTGATGGGAAAATCCGTGTTTGTCGGAACTAACGGGGGACTTTTTCGCTCCATTGACAGCGGCAAGAGCTGGATCGGTGCTAATACTGGCTTACAAGGCACGGGGATTGTCTCTCTTGTATCGAACGGAACGAATCTTTTTGCTGCGGGGAGCGGCAGAGTTTTTCTCTCATCTGATAGCGGTACAAGTTGGAAGAATGCTGGTTCTGGTTTGCAGAGCTTTGAAGTAAATGCCCTCGCCGTTTGCGGCTCGAACATTTTTGCTGGATGTGCTGGGGGCGTTTATCTTTCGACGAACAATGGCTCAAACTGGTCTGCTACCAGTTTGTTTAATCCAGGGAAAGCAAGTCCTTTTGTCGATGCGCTTGCTGTTATCGGAAATAATATTTTTGCTGGTTCTGATGACAGTAGCGTCTCTCTGTCAACCGACGATGGATCAGAATGGAGTACGGTGAATAATGGTTTCTCCAATGATATATGGGTTGTTTCATTGTTCGCCTTTGGCTCCAATCTATTCGCTGGTGCTAACGGCAGCGTTTTGTTATCGACGGACACCGGTTCCAAATGGACTTCGGAGCTTTCTGGATGGCCATCTAACTCGTTTGCGAATGCCTTCGCTGCAATCGGCACAGATCCATCGTCGGCAACGCTTTTTGTTGGAACTCAGAGTGGCAACTCTGCTCAATACGGTACAGGTGTTTGGAAAAGAGCAATTTCCAACATGGTCACGGCAAGTGTTTCGACAGAACAACAAACAGTTTCAAACGAAATACAAAGCTACCCCAACCCCTTCACCCAATCTACCACCATTACCTTCACCTCACCCGAAAGCGGCGCTGCGGAATTTAGCATTGTAAATCTTCTGGGCTCGGAGGTTGCGCGGCTGTTCGAGGGTGAGCTATCTGCCGGCGAGCATACCTTCACCTGGAACGCCGCTAACATGCCTCCGGGAGCGTATTGGGCTATTGTGCGAATGAATGGAAGTGTGGAGCGAGTCCCGATCGTATTACAATGATCCTCGTTAGGAACGCATAAGGGCTCGAAGTCCTGCCTGTTCAAAATGGTGGTCAGAGGATAATACTTCATTTATTTTCTTGCGGCGCATAATAATGATAGATGCACAATCGGTGAGCGACCATGATTTATCAACCAAATTCTCAAACATAAACCGCGCTTGCCCGAGCAAATCCTCTGTCGATGGCACAAGATCGATACGTGAACTTTTTTCTATTTTTGTCCATGTCTCGGCCGCTTGCTTCCGAACACCGTGCCCCGCGCGGCTCATGTGGTTTAGGAACTCTACCATTACCAATTCAGAAGTGATGAGCCGGCTTCCATCAGGCATTGCTTCAAAAAGTTTGACTGCCGAACGATGCAAACCGTCTTCGGGCAACTGCAGCGCGATCCAATAGGAGGTGTCCGCAAAAAATTCGATCACGCGCGTCCTTTGGCAGCGCCGTATAGATAGTGATCCATGTTTTTAGCAAAATCGTGCGGAATTCGCGCACGTTGGTCGGCAGGGATCGAAAAACCGCTCTGCGCAATATCATTAAGAAGCGCTTTCAAGGGGTCGGTTGACGCTCTCTTTTTCACGACGCTACGCCGCACTGTACGTTTCACGGGGATACTCTTTTTCGATATAGTTTTTACTGGCATACTTTTATAACATCGCATGGCCGCTTTCGTTTCGTACTTTTCGACAAGAGAACTCCGCCAACATCTACGAATACCGCACCCATTTCGCGATCTCGCTGAGTTTGAATTTCTTGCCATACATAAGAATTCCCACGCGGTAAATGCGTGCCGCGATCCACAGGCAGCCGAAGAACGTTCCGATCATCAGCGCGACCGCAAGCGCAATCTGCCACCACGGTGGCGTTTCGGTAAAGATGCGCCCCAGCATGAGGATCGGTGAAAAGAAAGGAATGAGTGAGAGCACCACGCTCTTGGTGCTCGATGGATTTTGAATGACCCCTTGCAATAAGATGAACGGGATCACCAACAGCATCACGACCGGCATAGATATTTGCTGAACATCGCTCGCCGATTCCGCTGTCGAGCCAATAGCCGCGTATAGCGTTGCATAAATAAGAAAACCGAGCACGAAAAACAGCACAAAGTACAGAAATAGAAATGGCGAGATAGAGGGAAGTATATCCGATCCAAGCATTGCGCTGGCTGCGGTTAAGCCGACAGTCGTGAGTGCAACCAGCAAGATCGCCCAAACGCCAACCTGAATCAGCGCCGCGCTCGCAACGCCCAATACTTTGCCGACCAGCAACTGGAATGGCCGAACGCTCGAAGCCACCAACTCCACTACCCTGCTCGATTTCTCCTCGATCACGCTGTTCATAATAAGCGTGCCATACATGATAAGGGAAAAGTAAAGAATGAACGTCGTGACGAACGCCATGATCATTCCCGTGTCGCCGCTGTCTTTCTTCTCGGAGCCAGCTTCGAGCTTAACTGTCTCGACATGAACGCCCGACTCGACATTCGTAACCATGTTGGGATCGATCCCGCGCGCGCCAAGCTTCGCATCACGAATAGCTTTAAGATAAGAATCCTTCAGGAATGAAACCGAAGATATATCGCTCGGATTGTGAAGCTTGATCTGCGCAGTGCTGGCACTATCCTGTATAGCATTCGCAGGGATGGTCATGTATCCCGTTAGTAGTTTCGCTTCGACGAGTTTCCCGAGCGAGTCCTTCACATTCGGACCAGGCATTACGCTTTCAAGCGTTACGTTCGTAGAAAATTGCTTGGAAAGAAAATCGCTCGCGGTGTCGTGAGACTGTGCGATCATCGATTGCGCCAATCTCCCCGTGCTATCGATCACTACTAAATGGCGCACATCGCCACTATTCGTGGCAGAAAAATACGCAGGTAGAATGATAATGGCTCCCATCAGCAATGGGCCAATGAGCGTCATGACAATAAAGGCACGGGACTTTACCTTGATCAGAAATTCGTGCTTTAGAACTATTATTGTTTTATTCATATCCGGTTAGGCAAGCATAGTGGCAGTTTCAGGTTTGGCGGCGATGGCTTCCAGGAACAGTTCTTTTATCGGCGGCTCGACGATCTCCCATTTTTGAATATCGAGATATTCCGCAACTTGTTTTAGCAAATCACCTGGTTTTTCGGAAGTACCTATCTCCATGAGTATCTCATTTGGAGTATTCTCTAATATCCTCACTCGCTCATCGCCATACGTTCGCAGGAATGTAGCATCGCCGGTAAACCGCATCGAGACAAGCTTGCGTCCCGAACGAGCCTTCAGCTCGCGGACTTTCCCGGCGAGAACGATCTTGCCATCGTTCATCATCGCGATCTCATCACAAAGCTGCTCAACTTGCTCCATACGGTGCGTGGAAAGAATGATCGTCTTGCCGCGCCCGCGAAGTTCAAGGATCACTTCATTGATAAGCTCAGCATTCACCGGATCGAGTCCCGAAAGTGGTTCGTCGAGCACAAGCAGTGCGGGATCGTGCAAAAGCGTGAGAATGAACTGCACCTTTTGCTGCATGCCCTTCGACAGATCAGAAGTTTTCTTCTTCTCCCACGACCTGATCTCAAAACGATCGAGCCAATAGTCGATAGCCGTTTTCAGAGCATGAGAATCTAATCCTTTCAGCGCGCCGAGATATTCGAGTTGATTGCGAACGGTGAGCTTTCGGTACAGTCCGCGCTCTTCCGGCATATAGCCAATTTGATTCTGATGATCTTCGCGCTGGGATTCGCCGAATAACCGAATGGAACCGCGATCCGGCAGCGTGATGCCAGTTATCATACGGATGGTCGAGGTCTTGCCAGCACCATTCGGGCCAAGCAGACCGAAAATGCTGCCGCCTGACACCGCAAGCGAAACGGCATCGACCGCAACCTTCCGGCCATAATTTTTAGTAACGTTTTCGAGGGTTAAGACAGAGTCGGACATAATGTGCATTCCAAGTAAAAAGCACCCCTCGAACACGAGAGCATCTATTTGGGATTCCTGCGATCACAACATCAGAAGTAATCTTGTTGACCGCTGAACCCCTATACCTTCATTTATCGTTTTAATAGCATGATCCTTTCAATTCTCAAAACTCTTTCGCTCGGCGTTTGGCTCGGGGCACTCATTATGTTGGGCTATGCGGTCGCTGGCCCTATCTTCCAGCAATTATCTTCAAGAACACTTGCGGGATCCATAAACGGTGTTATCCTTGGGAGGATGAATAATATCGAGTGGGTGTGTGCTATTGTGGCTCTTCTTTCTTCCATTGTCCTACTCCTTTTGAATTGGAACGATGGAACTCGAACCCTGCGAATCGTCGAAACAGCCGCGATCTTAATTGCAACGATCATTCTTTGGACTTATTCCACTCATACTACCAATCGAATGAATGTCCTGCGTTCCACCATCGGCGATTTCGATCATCCCCAGCAAACGACGCAATATATCCAAGCGAAGAACGAATTTGATTCCCTTCACCACAGATACACCGCTCTCGTAAGCGCTAACATGCTCCTCATCGTTGGAGCATTCGTTCTTTCGATGGTTAATAGCAGGAAGTGATCCTCCTTCGTAATTTTGTATATGACAGATTCAACGCTAAAAGATCGTTCTTTGAATTATTCGATTCGACACGCCACTCTGGATGACATCAAAGCAATGGTTGAGCATCGGCGTGGAATGTTAATCGAGATCGGTGCAGGAGATATGACATTGCTTGAAACAACTCTCGCCGCGTTCGAACAATGGGTGATTCCACTTATGAGATCGGGCGAATATCTCGGTTGGATAGCGGTCTCTCCAGAAGGACAAGTGGTATCCGGAATCGGACTTTGGCTTCAAAACTGGATACCCACGCTTCGTTCAAAATCGTCCCTTCGCGGATACCTACTAAATGTTTTCACCGACCCAAAACATAGGAAATTAGGTCTGGCGCGCCTTCTGACGCAAACAGCTATTGACTGGTGCCATTCGAATGGTGTGGATATTATCGCCCTTCATGCAAGCCAGTTCGGAAAACCGCTTTATGAATCGCTGGGCTTTTCACCCACGAACGAAATGCGACTTATACTGCCCCAATAATATAAAGAGCCGCTCTTATTGGTGCTGTGCTCGGCATTTCGTAATTTTGTGCTATGGCAAAATCAACGACACAAAAGAAATCGTCAAAATCCGGTCACCATTCCACTTCGATCGAATCGAATCTCGGCGAGAAGCGTCTCTTCAAGCCGAGCAAGCAGTTTTCAGAACGCGCTCGAATTCCTTCGATGGCGCAATATGAGAAGCTGTATCGCGCCAGCATTAAAGATCCGGAGAAATTCTTCGCAAAGCAGGCGGAGGAACTTCATTGGTTCAAGAAATGGCGAAAAGTGCTTGAGTGGAAAGCCACGTTTGCTAAGTGGTTCATCGGCGGAAAGATCAATGCTAGCTATAATTGCCTCGACCGTCATCTATCCACTTCGCGGAAGAATAAAGCCGCAATTATCTGGGAGGGAGAAAATTTCGAGCAGCGAACATTGACATACGCTCAACTTCATCGAGAAGTATCGAAAGCAGCAAATGTACTAAAATCTCTTGGTGTAAGGACCGGAGATCGCGTTGCTATCTATATGGGCATGACGCCAGAACTTGCCACTGCTGTGCTGGCCTGTGCGCGAATCGGTGCTACGCACTCCGTTATCTTCGGTGGCTTTTCCTCCGAAGCCATTCGCGACCGTGTAAATGATTTCGAGGCTAAAGTCATCATCACTGCCGACGGCACATTCCGCCGTGGAGCGATCGTGGAACTGAAGAAGAAAGTCGATGACGCCATTACCGGTGGATGTCCAACGGTAGAAAAAGTTCTTGTGCTACGCAGGACGGGGAATGATGTCGAAATGTTTGCCGGCCGTGATGTGTGGTGGCACGATACGATGGCGGAAGCAAGCGCCGATTGCCCCGCCGTTCCGCTTGACTCAGAACACCCTCTTTACATCCTCTACACCTCCGGCACGACCGGCAAGCCCAAGGGAATCGTTCACACTACCGCAGGATATTTACTCGGTACACATCTGACGATGAAATACATTTTCGACATTCGTGACGAAGATGTGTATTGGTGCTCGGCTGACGTAGGCTGGGTAACGGGACACAGTTACGTTCTCTATGGTCCGCTCTCCAATGGCGCGACGGTCGTGATGTATGAAGGCGCTCCAACTTACCCTGCTCCCGATCGCTTCTGGGACATCATCGAACGGCATGGCGTAACTATTTTCTACACGGCACCAACAGCCATTCGTGCATTTATTCGCGCGGGAGATGAGCATCCGAACAAGCACGATATGTCTTCATTGCGATTGCTTGGTTCTGTTGGCGAGCCGATCAATCCGGAAGCCTGGATGTGGTATCATCGTGTGATCGGCAAAACTCAGTGCCCCATTGTCGATACCTGGTGGCAAACGGAAACGGGAGCCATCATGATCTCCCCGATTCCCGGAGCGACTCCAACGCGGCCTGGTTCTGCAACGCTTCCATTCTTCGGGATCGAGCCAGAGGTAGTTCGAAAAGATGGTTCCACATGCAAGCCCGACGAAGGCGGTTACCTTATCATCAAGAAGCCATGGCCTTCCATGCTGCGCGGTATCTATAAAGACCCAGAGCGCTTTGAGAAACAGTATTTTTCGGATTATCCCGGACTGTATTTCACCGGCGATGGCGCGCGCCGCGATAAGAACGGATATTTCTGGATCATGGGACGTGTCGATGACGTGATAAACGTCAGCGGTCACCGATTGGGAACGATGGAAGTAGAAAGTGCGCTCGTCGGACATGAAACGGTTGCAGAAGCAGCCGTCGTTGGGAGACCGGATGAGATCAAAGGATCTGCGCTCGTCGCGTTCGTTACGCTGAAGAAAGGATGGAATGCGGATGAAGTGCTCAAGGAAAAACTCCGCAACCATGTCGGCGAAATGATCGGCTCCATCGCGAAACCGGACGAGATCCGCTTTACCGATGCCCTGCCCAAAACCCGCTCTGGCAAGATCATGCGCCGACTGCTACGCGAACTCGCCTCGACAGGCTCTGTTGCCGGCGACACCACTACGCTGGAAGATTTCTCAGTGCTTGAGAGATTACGAGCCGGGGAAGAGGAATAAGAACCGCCCTATAGTATCGAGGTTATCTCGTCAGCGTACCGGTGATCGTTGTAGTGGCGTTGTGGGGGTTGCCAAACGCGAACGCAATGACATTTAATGACCCATTGCTCATAAATGCAATCGGCCCAGTAGGGGCAGTGTTCGCAAGAATGTTATTTACGGTCAATCCCTTCAACATATTAAAATTTGCCCATACCTGGAAAGGAAGTTGATTGGCAGCCTGGCCAGACTTGGTATAAACCACTGCCGGAGTGATCGTTAAAGTGTAATGTCCTGTCTTCAAACCAGCCAGACTGAAGCTGCCGTTGGAGGTGGTTGTCGCGGTCGTCGGTGAAGTCGCGGAACCTGTACCCGGAACCGGCGTTAGCGTGACCGTAGCACCAACAACCGGAGTAGTTCCGGCAGTAGGCCGGATCGATGCCTTACCCTGAACATGACCAGCCTGGATGGATAGAGCTGAAATAAAGAGTACAGCAATTGTGAATGTAACTCGTTTCGAAAAAGTATAGAAAGATGTTTTCATAAGTTAATTTCCTATAGATCTATTTGTTTAAGAGGCCGTGAAGGGATTCACACTATTGCGAATTCATGACAAAAATACGTAAATTAAGGACCATCCACTTTATTTATGGCATTCTAACCATTTTGCAGGGCCGTAGATCGAGAACTCTTTTCGAACGTCAGCACTTTCCAAACTGAAAAAATGAAATACCTAAAACCTGAATCCACTTCGACCCTGGAAGATTTTCTAAATAATGCCCTTGAGGGCAGGAGATTATTTTCCGAACTGTGGGGCACATTTCTTTTAGTAACCGCTGCGGTAGGAGGTGGAACGGTTGCCTATTGGAGCCATGGTGGTGTCTCGATTGCCATGGCGGTCGTAGCACCAGGATTGATGGTGATGGCGATCATTTATTTCATGGGAACCGTAAGCGGCGCCCACCTGAACCCAGCGGTCACATTCGCCTTCGCTGTGAGGAGAAATTTCCCGTGGCGGCGGGTGCCGGGGTACTTAGGGGCACAGGCCGCAGGTGCGCTGGGTGCTGTCTATTTCCTGAAGATCATATTTGGAGATGTTGTTTCCCACGGTGCCACAGTTCCGGGCCAAGGTATTACTCCGACAAATGCCCTGCTGGTCGAAACCATGCTCACGGCTGGCCTTGTAAGCGTGATCCTGGGGACTGCCTCCGGCGCGCGAAACATCGGCACCAACGGAGCCATTGCCGTTGGAGGATATATTGCATTGGCGGGATTGTGGTCCGCGCCGGTCACCGGTGCGTCCATGAATCCGATCCGATCGCTTGCTCCTGATATTCTTTGCGGGGATCTGAGCACCGGATGGATCTACATTGTTGGACCTCTGCTTGGCGCACTCATCGGTGTTGCATTCGAATGGATCTTGAAAGGCAGCCCAACTACGTTTGGTGCGATCGCTGCCCAGGGGACCCTCGAATTAAAGGAGGAAAGGCTTGAAAAAAAAGTTCAGGACTCTTGAATGTGATGTTTTTATTCAAAGGTCTTCCAAACCGAATGTTTCGATCTTGCACCCTGTTAAAATCATAGAATGGATTATCTCGTAACACTACTTCGGGTGCTCCTGCCCGTAGTTTATGGCGGGCTGACGTTCTATTTTGCTCGTACATTTTTTCGGTCACTCAACCAGGTTCAGCGTCTGAAGCTTGCTGTGCCAGCCGCCTATGTGGTGCTCGGGCTCCATGCTGTTTATATTAGCGTCTATACGGCGGAGTATCATCACGATCTCGTCGCTACGGTATTCGAGTTGTTCTCCCTCATTGCATTCACCTTGCTCGCTGTCTATGTATTTGCAGAGTTGCGAACTTCGCAGGAAACCTCCGGCACTGGCTTTTTCGTGACGACGGTGTGCTTCCTGCTGCAATTGGTTTCTTCGCTCGCTATCGGCAGTTCGCAGGCACCAGAAACAGCAGCGATCCTGCGAGATCCCATCTTCAATTTGCATGTGACTACTTCCGTTTTTGGTTATGCCGCATTGATGCTCGCGGCGATCTATGGCGGATTGTATCTACTCCTGTTTCGCGCTATTCGCCAGAACCAATACGGCGCGATCTTCGAGCATGTCCCAAGCCTGGAGCGATTGGAACGCTATGGCCTTCGAGCAACCACATTCGGATTTATTTTTCTGACACTCTCGATCGCGCTTGGGGTCCTTCTTTACTCAAAAATTCCTCTCAACGTGAGCGCCTCGCAGTTCTTTGTGGATCCGAAAGTTCTGACAACGCTACTGGTCTGGTTTGTTTTCGGTGCGACTCTTCTTGTCCGCAGAGTCATGCATGTCGAGGGCCGTCGGCTTGTGCTCTTTTGGATGTCTGGCTTTGCCCTCACCATTATATCCATGACGATCGTAAATTGGGTCGGTACTACGTTTCATAGTTTCTTGTAGCCTAAGTGCCGGAACATTTCATTGTTGTCAGCTTATCGCATCGACGCGCTCCGGTAGAAGTGCGTGAACGATTGCAGCTTTCCGAAGAGGAAGCCCGCCTCCTGCTTCAAAATTTTTCTGACGCCGATTCATTGATCCTTTCGACATGCAATCGAACAGAGTTTTATATTCGGCGGCCTGAGGAAGCGGGAGTTGAACCTGACACTCTTCTTCATTCGATATTCGACGCGAAAAAACTACCGAACCATGAACGTCAACAGGTATCCCATCTCTTCGAGACGATGCATGACCGCGATGCGATCCGGCATTTGTTCGCAGTGATCGCCGGCATCGATTCGCAAATTATCGGGGATCAACAGATCTTTGCGCAGGTCAAGGATGCGTTTCGCCTCAGTGAGGAGATGCGTTCAAACAGCAGTTTTTTCAGTAAGCTTTCTCAGGCAGCGAACCATGTCGCCAAACGGGTCATCACAGAAACAACCCTTAACGAGGGTGCTGCTACGATTTCCTTCGCAGCCGTTGAATTCGCTCGCAAAATTTACGATGACCTGAGATCGCGTCACATTCTGATCATCGGTGCCGGAGAAACTGGCGAGCTTGCGGCGAAGCACTTCATTGAACGGAATGCCGGCCGCATCACGATTGCAAATCGCAATCATGAACGGGCGCTCGCAATGCTTGCAAAGATTCAACCGGAATCTTCTCATGGAACGTTCGATGTAGTTTCCCTTGGCGAACTTGAAGAAGTGCTACCCAAATCGGACATTATCATCTGTGCGACCTCAGCACCCGATTATGTTCTGACCGAGCCAATGATGGTCGCAGCAATGCACCGGCGGCAATCATCCTCGCCGGTGGTCATGATCGATATTGCCGTACCACGGGACATCGACCCGGCAATTGCCTCTCTTTCCAATGTGTTTTTGAAAGACATCGACGACCTTAAAACGATCGTTGATCGGAATGCCGAGCGAAGGCGATTAGAGATCCCAAAAGCGGAAACCATTATCGAAGAAGAGCTCGATCGCTTTATTGGAACCATTTCACTCCTTGAAGCCGGACCAACGATCAAAGCACTTCGTGAAAAATTCGAGGCTGTGAGGACAGATGAACTCGATCGCAATCGCGGGAAACTCGATGATCGCGCCTTTGCTACCATCGACGAAATGTCACGGCGGATGATAAACCGGTTGCTTCACGAACCCATAGTTTCACTCAAAGATTCTGGCGATGACGCAACGGATTCGCTCGCCCGGGTAGAAATGATACGAAAAGTATTCGGGTTGGATAAGAGGTAGATTTAAAAACTCAAAAGCCGGGAAGTAACCTCCCCGGCTTTCTAATGTTAATCGTATTAGTTCAGGCTCGCGGCCATGGCGCGCTTTTCGTAGCCATTCGTGATCTTGGTGTGACCGTTGCCTATAAAGAGCTCATTCCCCATCTTGATCGGGATCTCGCGCTCCTTCAGTTTTGATGGCTCCAGTTTCGGAACCTTGATCTCCAAGACGCCATTGTCAAAGTTAGCCTGGATGTCCTCATCTTTCACTCCTTCAGGAAGCGAGAACTGTCGCACGAATTCTCCATAGGACCGTTCCATGCGATAGAAACTGCGGTCCTGATGTTCACTTTCACGCTTTTTCTCGCCGCGAATGGTGACAACTCCTTCGCTGATCGAAAGCTTCACATCGCTCGCGACAAGGCCCGGAAGTTCAGCGATAATGTAGAAATTATCTTTGTCCTCATTGATGTCCACGGTAGGCAGGAATGCACTTTGCGTGGTCAGTTGAGGAAAGTTAAAGAAGTTGCGGTCGAATTCTTCGAACAGCTTACGCATGTTGCGATGAGCGAAATCGAGTCCGTTGAGTGGATTTTCCCATTTTATTAGTGACATATTGTTTCCTTTCAAAAATGATTATTTCCCTTCTTGTTAACTATATTAGAATTGTGAGGGTCAATTCTGTTCTCAACTTATGCAATTCTGTGCCAATCATTATGCTACGCATTTAGAGAAAAAACCTTGCCAATTTTGACAGATTTTTATGCCAGCTATGAAATTTTTTCCAAATACTATGAAATTTTTTCAGCGTTCTCATTGTCAAATAGAAGAATATAAGTTTGCTTGAACTTTTGGATGCTGACAGCACAACAACTTTTCAATCTGGGCCTTTCGAACGAGCGCAAAGGCGCTATGGATCGAGCGCTGCATTACTATTCCAGTATTATTGCCTCGTGGCCACAAGAAATCGCACCGTACCATAGGCTTTCGGTGCTCGCACTTCAGCAAGGCGATCCTGGCCAGGCGCTCGCCTGGACCGATAAAGCCCTTGCTATCAACGGCGGCCTTGTGGAACTCTGGAACAATCGAGCGCTGGCGCTCGCCGAACTTCATCAATACGATCAGGCGCATCAATCATTCGAGCGCGCAATAGCTATTCGCTCTGATAATTGGGAAGCCTATTACAATTTAGGCAGGATGTTCCTGCTTCAGAAGAAATTTCCAGAAGCCGAGCAGTCCATACGCCGAGCAGTGGAACTTGATCCCTACTCGGCTCCAACACTGAATAATCTTGGGTTAGCCCTCGACGCGCTCTATCGTTATGATGAGGCATGTGCTGCGTATGATCGAGCTATCGAATTAGCACCGGAGTATATCGATGCTCTTCTAAACAAAGCATCCTCGCTTTATTTTGCGCACCGATTTGAGGAGTCCGAGGCCGCCTATCGCCACGGACTAGAACTCGATCCAGATAATCCTGGAATTCATTATTCGCTTGCTACCCTCTTACTATTACAGGGAAAGTTGGAGCAAGGTTTTCAGGAGTACGAGTGGCGTTGGAAAACCGCAGGTTGTCCACCCATTAGAAAATATCCGAATCAAATGCTTTGGAAAGGTGAACCGTTACATGGTGAGACCCTTTTGGTTTGGCCGGATCAAGGGCTCGGCGATACCTTGCAATTTATTCGGCTTATTTACGATCTTGCTAAACAAGATTGTGAACTGATCGTTGAAGTTCAGCCTGACCTCTACCGGCTATTAGTGGCATCCATCAGTTTGCCTAATGTTCGTGTGGTCCATAGTGGTTCTAAACATTCCGATTTCGATCTGCATGTTCCACTCATGAGCCTTCCCGGCCTGTTAAAGGTTCGGTACGAAACCCTTCGAGCGTTCAAGCCCTACATTCGGCCGCGTGGAAACGAATTAGATGATTGGCGGAGAAAATTGAAATCCATTACTCTTCCAGAAAATCGTAAAAAAAAGAGGATCGGGATTGTATGGTCTGGAAATCCTGCGCACCCAACCGACCACACCCGCTCGATGTCATGGGAAACGATATCCCCCATCGTTGAGGCAAATAAAAAACGATTTCAATTTTTTAGTCTCCAACAAGGTAATAAGATAGTGCTCCCGAACACCATCGATCTTTGTGATTCTCTTCGTGATTTCGCTGTTACGGCTGCCATCATTTCCAACCTGGACATCGTCATCACGGTGGACACTGCCATCGCTCATGTTGCGGGAGCACTTGGGAAACGTGTGTGGCTGATGGTATTTCATACTCCGGACTGGCGATGGATGATCGGCAGCGAGCAAACTGCCTGGTATCCAAGCATGTCTATCTTTACTCAAAAACATCCCGGAGTTTGGGATGATGTGATTTCAGAAATAAACGAGACCCTCGCCCTCGAATAATTCACGTGTGCGGAATTGCAGGCCTCATTTCATTAGACGGTTCTCCCCTTTCGGAAAGTGATCTTCGCTCGCTCCGATGGGCAAATGAATCGATGCACCATCGTGGGCCGGACGACGCGGGTTTCTATCATTCCGGCTCCCAAATGGCCGCCCTCGCTCATCGCCGGCTTTCCATCATTGATCCAACACCGGAGGCACATCAGCCCATGATCGGGCCACACGGCAGCGCGTTGGTCTTCAATGGCGAGATCTATAATTTCAAAGAACTTATTTCCGAATATAAGCTGAATGTACCGCCTTCGGATACAGCGGTTCTACTCACGCTTCTGGAAACGATAGGGATAGAGATCCTTCCCAAACTGAGAGGCTTCTTTTCTTTTGCGTGGTGGAACGATGAAAAGAGAGATCTTATACTTGCTCGAGATGCAATTGGCAAAAAACCTCTGTATTATGCAATAGTCAAAGGGAGGATCATGTTCGCCTCGGAAATTCGAGCAATTTTCAGGTGCGATTTTGTAGATCTCAAGCTGTCCTCCGAAGCACTCGCGAGTTACCTTCGATTTTATTGTGTGCCTCACCCGCAATCGATCCTGAGAGGAATTGACATCTTGCCACCGGGAAGCATACTTCATCTTCCCTTCAAGGACCAGCCCGTTGTTCAGAAATGGTACCGCTTACCCGAGCACCATCCCATCAACATTGGCTACGAAGATGCCTACAAAGAAACACGCAGGATTCTCGAACGCTCCGTTCGCGATCGTTTGGTGAGTGATGTACCGGTTGGAGCTTTTCTATCAGGCGGTCTTGATTCCAACGCTATTGTCGGGCTTGCGATGCGGAACGTTAGTACACCGATCGAAACATTCTCGATTGGCTTTTCTGTAAAAAGTCATGTCGAAGATGAAACCCATTGGGCAAGGATCGGAGCTGACAAATACGGAACCCTGCACCATGAATGGAACGTCTCAGATTCAGAGATCGCCGACTTATTGCCAGATTTTTTCCATGCGATGGACTCCCCTACTGGTGACGGATTGAACAGCTTCCTCGTTTCGGTCGCGACACGAAGAGCAAGCCCACATTTGAAAGTAGTGTTAAGTGGTGTTGGCGGTGACGAGGCATTCCTGGGATATAAGAAATTTCGCTGGCTTGCACAAAATATTCGGGTCTTTCAAGTATTTTGGGCACTGCCCAAACGATTGAGGATGTCATTTTCGGAATCTCTGCTTGCGGGCAGTCACAGTCGCCTTCGCTCTGCTTTGAGATCTGCGTTTATGCCTGAACATTCAAGAAACCTGTTCAGTAATGCTGAGATCATGACCATAACCGGTTCGGAGTTAGCACAGAATGACCCAGAGAAGATAGATGGTGATTTGCTTTACACCTTGCTCCGTTCTGACATCGAGCATTATCTCCCGGACATGCTATTACGTGATTTAGATAGCATGAGCATGTCTCAGAGCCTTGAGGCACGCGCCCCGCTATTAGACAAAGAACTTCTTGAATTTACGTGGCAACTCCCGCGATCGATAAAAATCAAGGGTAATACCAAACAGTTGCTCTCCGATGCCGTTAGCGATGTTCTACCCAACGCGTTATTGCAAAAACAGAAAACAGGCTTTGAACTGCCTATGAGTGATTGGTTAATGAATGGTATGCTTCGGCCTTATCTTGATGAACTTAATTCTGGCAAACTCAGGATTGTCGAGCACGGCGTGCTTCGGGAGAATGCTATTACTAAAATTTATGACACTTTCATTCAAGGAAGATCCCATTATTTGAAACCCTGGAGCATCATCGCTCTCGAATATTGGTATCGCTCGATGGAAACTCTCTCATCGGGCAATTCTTCTGCATCCAAATGAAGATCGGTATTGCAGCGATCGGCAGACTTTCCGAGGATACGGGAGGGAAAAACTATATCGTCCACTTTCTTCGGGGAATCGAACAATTTCGACCCGCTCATTCTTTTGTCTTATTTATTAGCGAAGAGGAAGCAGATGGACTCAACATCGAAAAAAGCGACCTTGTGCGTATTGTAACCATTCCAAACTCTAAACGAACTCCTTTACAAAAAGTCCTTGGAGAACAATGGATGTTACCAAAATACATTTCCCAACAGCCGATAGATGTCATGTACTATCCCGGCAATTTTGTATCGCTATTTTCAAAAGTGCCCGCCGTTGTAAATATTCGCTCCATGGCTCACGCGTATGGGAATTATGGTGTTTCGGGTATTCGTCGAATTGTTCGTTCTCTGCTCTTGCCGCCATCCGCGAAAAAAGCCAAAGCCATTATCGCACCCAGCGAGGACATAAAGCGCGATATTGTACGTTTTACTGGCATAGCATCAGAAAAGATCACCGTGATTCCCCATGGGGTCGATCTTGCCCTTTTCGAGGGTAATAGTAATAGGAAGGCCGCCGAAGGAGAAGATATCCTAAAAAGATACGATCTCACTCCCGGACAATATCTTCTCTATGTTTCCGCCCTTTGGCGGTATAAACGCCAAGATCAACTCATCCGAGCGCATGCCGAAATTGTTAAACAAGGTTTTCCAGAATTAAAGCTTGTAATAGCCGGCAAAGGCACCGGAACAGATAAGAAATATCTTGAAGAGATCTATTCTCTTCCTAAAACATTGGGAACCGAGAATCTGGTCGTCTTCACCGGATCATTACTCCAAACGGAGTTACGGTACTTATACGCGAATGCCCGAATGTTCGTATTCCCATCGAGCTATGAGAGCTTTGGAAACCCGATCTTCGAATCATGGGCAAGCGGCATTCCGGTTGCCGTATCGAACGTGCATTCTTTTCCAGAAATTGCGGATAATGCTGCTCTCTATTTTGACCCACTCGATGTGGCGAACATGACAGAAGTTATTCTTAAACTGCTTTCAAATCCTGAACTTGCCCGTGAACTGGTTCAACGCGGCGCCGAGCGTGTGAAAGCATTCACCTGGGAGGCCGCTATTACGCGAACGCTCTCGCTCCTCGAAGATGTTCAACAGGCCACCCAAGCACCCCATAATCTTTCACGTCGTTTATGACTAAAGCCGACATCGTAACCCGCATTGCAACTGCCACAGGAATCACGAAACTTGAAACAGAGATCCTTGTCGATGGCTTTTTCAAGACGATGACAGATGCGCTCGCCAACGGAGATCATATCGAGATCCGCGGCTTTGGTACATTCCGTACTAAAAAGCGCCTGCCGCGCATGGCACGCAATCCGAGAACGGGCGAAGCCGTGCCATTAGGGGAACACTTTGTTCCAACGTTCAAGGCATCTCGTGAACTGCGGCAGATCATCGACGAGCGCCAGAAGAAGCACGCGAGCGAATAACACTCCCTCTTCTCATACCATTTTTAGATTTTCTCTGTTGAACGAAACCCCAACAACTCCGATATACTGCCCCAGTTGTGCAGCAAGTTTGGCCAAATCCGCAGCACCAGGTACCATTTTTCAATGCCCCGTTTGCGGGACTGAATTCAAGTTTGAACCTGAAAAAACTCCCGAGAGCTCGATTGCCGAAGGTGTCAACCTACTATCTGATACCTCCAGTCGCAGGAAATCCACTGAAGATATCCTTCTCAATCGGTTAAGGAACGAGCCGCCGGAAAAAAAGTCTGTTCCACTTCAGACTATTGCCATATTGGTCCTCGCCATAATTGTGATCGCGTACGGCGTCTTTCGGATTGCTTCGAAACCCGACAAATATGCTGCCGGAGGCCCAGATGTCGATAGCACGACCATTCTTCAAAAGAAATTATTCTTTCAACACATCATCGATTCTCTTCAGATGCTGATCGTGCAAAACCCGGCAAATATGGATAACCATCTCTCGCTGGCTGATGCGTTTTACGATGCCGGAGATTGGACCAATAGCAAAAAGGAGTTCGTGACCTACCTTGCCGCCAAACCCGACGATGCCGATGCCCGTGTTGATTATTCCTATGCCATAGCTCAGGATAATGGCGATCTCAATGCAGCCATTGCTGAGATAGATTCGGCCCTTCTGTTTCACCCTGACCATCTTAATGCCCTTATCAATGCGGGGATCATGACGGCTCAAACCGTATCCGATTCCAATCATGCTGTTGCACTGGCTCGTGCCAAAGGGTATTTCGAACGGGCGAAGGCTGTTGCTGAAAAGACCAGGCCAGAGATCGCCCGCCGCATTGATACACTGCTCCAGGCGATAGACAACACTGGTATCAAAATGCGGCAAAATTAGTACTGCCTCACCCCCAAACCCTCTCCCTGCTGGGAGAGGGGAGTAATTTCGTGAAACTCTCTTGCCAGGATGCTGTTTTGAGCCTCGCAATTTTCATACTTCATAATTCATACTTCATAATTTCTTTACATGCCAAGCGGAAAGAAGCGTAAGCGCCATAAAATGGCCACCCACAAACGGAAGAAACGTCTGCGTAAGAATCGTCATAAGAAGCGCGTTCGTTAGTCTATCCGGATCTGCTCCATTTTTGGAGCGGAAGTTCCACGATATTCTTAAAAATGTCAGAGCCTCGCGAAATTCGCGAGGCTCTTTCATTTTCACATCATTCTCTTATTCTTACATCAATTCAATAGTGCCTGTAGCCTGAAAAAGGCATCTTTGGCTAATGAATAATTTGGCTCAAGATCAAGTGAGGTTTTGTACTCATTGAGCGCCTCGAACCATAATCCCCTGCGTTCCAAAATGCGGCCGTAATTGTAGTGAGGAAAATGCGGTGTCGCGTAGCGTTTTGCTTTCATGGCGAGTTCAAGATACGGGATCGCCTCATCCAGCTCGCCTTGTTGGATCATATATGCTCCGATGTCATTATAGGGATTCCCAAATTCGGGATCCAGTTCTATTGCATTCCGGCACTCTTCGATCGCTGAATCATAATCGCCTAAGAAGCTGTAGGCCCAGCCGAGAAACGTATGTGCTTCTGCGGTTGGAAGTACTTCGATCGACTTCTTATAGCTATCGATCGCTTCAGTTAAATGTCCGGACATCTGAAGCCGGTAGGCACGCTGGAGAAATTCCTGAGCCCGCTCTTTAAGCGAACCGGGATCCGCTGCCCGAGGTATCGCCGTAATCGTTTTCTTTGTCCTGTTTCATGGTATCTCTCCTTTCTGGAGTTTGTTCTCTATAGTATTCGCAATTTCCGATAAATATGTTTCAACAGATTTCCAGGACTTCCCCCTCCTTAAACAATCCAAGAAACCGCCCCTTTATAGTAAGACACCGAAACCCGCGAAAAGTAACACATTTTCGCATGCAAATCGATTTCTGGCCCTTCTTATCGGCAGTTCCCGGGAGTAACATGATACATTATTAATGTTCAAGTCACGTCATTGCGAGATAGGCATTCGGAGCGAAGCGCGGAATGCTCTTCGAAGCAATCTCATTCTCCAAACTCCGAGATTGCTTCGTCGAATCGAACTCCCTTTGGTCGTTCGATTCTCCTCGCAATGACACTAAAAAATCCATCCGCGTAATCATCCTAAAATCCGCGTAATCCAGGTTCAGGTTCTTTTATGCCACAATTTTCTTTCGATGTTGTTTCTGAGGTCGATCTCCAGGAGGTCGATAATGCCATTAATCAGACCCGTAAAGAGATCGACCAGCGGTACGATTTCAAAGGCTCCAATACCACGATCGACTGGAATCTGAAGGAAAAAACCATCACGCTCCATACCGCCGATGACATGAAACTCCGTGCTCTGACCGAGACCCTGAACCAGAAAATGATCAAGCGAGGCGTGTCCATGAAGTCACTCGATTATCAGAAAATCGAACCGGCGGCCAATTCCAGCTTCAGGCAGGACGTCAAAATAAAAACCGGATTAGAATCCGAACAGGCGAAGGTTATTACAAAGCTGGTAAAGGACCTAAAAATGAAGGTGCAGGCCCAGATCCAGGGCGATGCCGTCCGCATCACTGGCAAGAGCAAGGACGATCTCCAAACCGCCATCCAAACACTCAAATCCCAAAGCCTCGACTTCCCCATCCAGTTTACGAATTACAGGTAATCTATACCTTTCTGGGACCTATTATTAGCTCCCTGAAAAGCAGGGCACTTATGATACATTCCGGGTAATTATAGGGGTATGTTTTCAACACAAACACTTATCGCGATGGCGGTTTTTGCCGTTGTGTGGTTTTTCGTTATTCGCTGGGCCATTCGCAGATTCCATCACATTCACGATGGAAAGGTCGATCAGCCTGTCATGCCTATCGTTTATGGCGCCTGGCAAGATCACATGCTCGGTACCACCAAACTGGAACCCGGAGACATTACGGAGATCGAAAAAGATCTCACGACCGCCGCAAAACACAGCGAGGAATAAAGTTTAACTCTTTTTTCTCTCTTCACCGCACGGTTAGTCCAAGTTTGCAAGCAATTCCTGAAGCTCGGCATCGCTCACGGTAACTTTTTCGGCCTTATCAAAAATGGTTATCAATCGAACCGATTGTTTGATAATACGGACCTGAGTCACCACTCGTCCTCCACCGGATTTGCCCTTCCCTTTGGACTTGATCGCAAGTCGAATTTTATAACAATGATGCCCAAGCGATACCCCTGTCTCGGGATTGCTTTCTAATAGTGAGATGAGAGCGGCGAGATCGTCGCCAAGGGACCGGTATTTTCGAACTAACGCCTTCGCCTGTCGGTCAAAGGTTGGGGTTGTCGTGACTTTAAAGTTCACGCAGTAATTCTCTGGCGGGCCGTAACTGAATTTCGCCACGCTCTGCAGCGTTCACTTCTTCGACGGCCTGACGAATCTCTCGGATCAGCTTTTTCTTCTCCGGCGAAATACGTTCGACCTTCACCCGTCTGAAATTCTTCATCAGTTCCAGAAAATGGGGCGCTTGGCTATCCGCAATTTTTACTAAAAAATCCATGATTAATTTAAACACCGATGCGAAGCGATAGTTCACGAATGCCCGCGCGCTGCAAGCGGCACCCACCAGCACACCTCAAGCTTTAGTGAAGCGTGGTGTATTTACTGTTTTCGTGGGGCTGAATTTTCCTCCCGAGTATCCTGTTTATTCATTGTTCTCCCATTTATTATTCGGAAAGGACTCCTCCATGCCTCCGATTCTCATTACCACGCTTCGCTGGATCGCCCGCATTGCGGGACTCATTGTTCTTCTCATGGTGCTCGCCATTGCGATCGGCGAGGGGTTCCCGAATCCACTCACACTAAAATTCGGCGAGCAAGCAATGATGCTTGTTATGCTCGTCATGCTTGCAGGCATTGTATTATCCTGGAAATGGGTCGGCCTCGGCGGCGCGATGCTGCTCATGGGTTACACAACCTTTCTCATCAACGAGAGCATGCATCGGCATCACCTTGCCCTATTCTCCTTTGTTGATCTTTTCTTCCTGCTAGGCCTGATCGACCTTGTTGTGTGGTGGTCGGCAAAGCATTCCCGCCAATATTTAACATCGAGGTGAGGGTAACTTTACTGATCCTTTCTATCAATCTCTTTGATATTCACTCGCCTATTTTGTTGACGGCCTGATTCCGTCCGATTATCCGCGATGGGATGGTCGGAGCCAAACCCCGTTACAGAAGCGATTTGGTCTTCTTCAACACCATGTGTTAATAGATATTTTTTCAGTGTATTCGCCCTGTTCTGAGAGAGCATCATGTTATGGTTTCGAGTACCGATGTTGTCGGTATGCCCTTCGATCGTAACCTTTATACTCCGATCGCTCTGTAAATATTTTGCAATTCGATCAATGTGTGACAATGCCTCTGGTGCGAGGTCATAGCGGTCGAAATCAAAATAACTCTGTACGTTTAGAGAATCACATACGAGCAGTTGTTTCAGTACGATTCCCGAATCAGTAAGACCTGAATTGGTAAGCTCTACAGTATCTTCATTCGGGAAATACCCCGGTGCTTCAAACTGAATAATATACGTTCCATGGAGAGGAATAGTCGTGCGATAATTCCCTGCAGAGTCAGTCTGCGCCTGACTCACCGTTGTGTTCGAGATCGGGTCAATGAATCGAACACGCGATCGAACGGATTGCCTTGAGCCACAAATGGATACATTTACTTCAACATGAACGGAGGATTCTTTCCCACATCCAGAAATTTTGTTGCGTAGGAAGATCGAGGGAAGTTGATGAGCTTGATCTAAATTACCAGGTAAGTAAACCGAATCCGGATCATATCCTTCCCTTTCTACTATAAAACGATAATTCCGTCCTTGTTTTAGCCGGAACACATAATGGCCATTCGTATCTGTGGAACGTGTTTCCACTATTCCATTCGATTCGCCTTCAAAAGCTGTGATTCGTGCATCCAATGGCTGGGACGTTTTACAATCCTTGACACTCCCCTCCGCATATATAAAATGCTCTAACTCTGTTGTTTGACGATATTGCTCGAAGAGCACCCATTCTAAGTTAAGTCGGAAACCCAAAGAAATTGTCTTTGGAATGAAGTTATCAGAGGGATGATTGGTCGGGTTATTTTTAGAAAATAATAGTTCTGGTGAGAGATAAAGCCAGCGATCAGTGAGTGGAATATCTTCCCCTGCTGTGATTCCCCAGGAGAAAATCGGAGAGGAGACTTCATTTGTAGGGGTGCTTGGTCCTGCAGATGGGCCAATGCCATGTGCGGCATAGAGATAATTACCATATCCAAGGCCCAATAGGAAATAAACCCGATCCATTTGATACCCTGCGGAAAGTTTGAGGGCTAATACCTCAGTACTATTGCTATAATAGCGCAGCAAAGCAGAACCGTTATTGAGCGGTATCCCATCCGACCACCCGAACCCATATTCATCAAAAGCCAATTGAATTCTGTAACGAAAATGCTCTGCGAGTAACCCATCCAGTCCGATACTTACTTCCGGATAGAGATTGAAATCTGCGAGATCGCCGTTTTCGCCAAATTGATAATAATATCCTGGAACAAGTCCATAGCTGACCGGCCCGATCTGGAGTGGAGCATCGAGTGAACTATTATACTGAAATGCAAGAGAGCCGCCCGCTCGGACAGTATTTATAATGTGACTGGAATCGGCATGATAGATAGTGTCTTGGTAGAGGCGGTGAACGTCAGGTTTTTGACCTTGCGCAAACACAGTTTCCGCGACACAGCACACGCAGACAATGTAAACGATATACCATTCCCTCATACAGTATATTGATAACACAGAAAGGGTCAGTGGGTTGCGCGAATGCAAGCAAAAACGATCTGAACTTACACACAAGCCAAGCCAGACATCGACAATTACATCAACTTCTTCCTCAATCTCGCGACAGGAATGTTTAACTGTTCGCGGTATTTAGCGACCGTTCGGCGGGCAACATCGAAGCCTTCGCTATTGAGGATGGTCACGATCTTTTCATCCGAGAGAGGCACGCCGCCGGATTCAGAATCGATGATCTCCTTGATACGTGACTTTACCACTTTGTTGGCAACCGCTTCGCCCTCACTGTTCTCGCCGCCCTCACCAAGATGCGTCGGAATGGCCTCGCTAAAAAAATACTTCAGCTCGAATACCCCGAAATCGCATTGGCAATATTTCCCGTTCACCACGCGGCAAATGGTAGAAATATCCATTCCAATATCCTCAGCAATAGTTTTATAGATCAGCGGTTTCAGATATTTCTCGCCGTGCTCGAAAAATGATCGCTGGCGTTCCACGATGGCATGCATGACGCGGATCATTGTCTCGCGGCGCTGATAGATCGCCATGATGAAGAACTTCGCGGACTCGAACTTCTTCTTGATAAAATCCTTTGCTTCCGGAGTGAGCTGTCCTCCATTAGCGCTGGCTCTGCCGCGTTCCGGTGCTTGCTTCCGAATCAGATCCTTATAGGCGGAGTTCACCCGCAGGGAGGGTACGCCGCGTTCATTCAGCGTAATGTTGAATTCCTTACCGTCAGAAGTTTTTTCGATGTAAAAATCAGCCGTAATGTAATTCGTGCTTTCCCCGGTATCACCGGCAGCAGCGCCGGGCTTGGGATTGAGGTGCTGAATGAGATCGATCGCCGGCTTCATGTCATGCGGTTCCATGCTCAGATGCCGAGCAAGCGCGGTGAACCGCTTGTTGACGAAATCATCGAACCGTTCCCTAATGATCTGCCGTGCGATTTCCCGGGTGGGGTTGTGATTGGGCATGACCTCGAGCTGCACCGCAAGACATTCCTGCAAATTTCGAGCAGCCACGCCAACGGGATCTAATTTCTGAATTTTACGGAGTACGGCCTCCGCTTCCGCAGTGGTGTATTCATCGCCGAAGGAGATCCCCGTATCGCGGGTGATCTGATCCAGGGGCACACGCAGATAGCCATCGGCATCGATCGAGCCAACGATCTCTTCCGCGAGCGCCCGGTACCGATCCGGCAAATTCAACATCGTGACCTGATTATACAGCGATTCCAGGAATGATTCCGATGCCGCGCGTGGCATCTCGTCCCGGTCTTCATCGGATACGTTCGAGGTTGGGGCCTTGAACCCTTCTGTATCGTCGTTCATATAATCCTCGATCGAATACTCGTTCGAGGGTTCGGTTTGTGCTTCGCGCAGGCGCTCTTCGTTCTCGCGCGTTTGCTGGAGTAAACGTTCGGCTGCAAGATCCGGTGCAGTGACTCCGATGGAATCCTCCCCCTCTGCGGATATTCGTTCGAGTTCCGGAGCGCCATCCAACTCCACCGCTTCTTCAGAAGAATCCTCTGACGCCTGATCCTCTCGCTCTTCGTCCTCCGAAGTCTCTTCGAGCATCGGATTCTCTTCTAACTCCGATTTGATCCTTTGCTCCAGCGCAAGGATAGGTAATTGCAGCAGCTTCAGGTATTGAACCTGCTGCGGTGTAAGCCGCTGTTGAAGCGATTGACTTTGACGAAGCTGTAGCATCTAACTCTATTAAAGGCAACAAAATCAAATACAATTCCAGACGGATATATTAACAATAGCTAATATTATGCCAATTCCCAAAATAGGACACTTTTAGCCCATTTTTGAGGTTTTTGACTGATGAAATTCAGCAACAATAACTCGTGGAATTCCAGCAAGATCATCAACGCTACGAAGTACCTCAAAACCTGCAGAATGAAGGATCGCCTCTACTTTTGAAGCCGCATCATATCCAACCTCCATCAGCAATCTGCCGGAGGGTTTCAGCAAACTCGGCGAAACCTGCGCAATCCGCTCATAGAAGGTGAGGCCGTTCGATTCGTCCGTCAGTGCAAACCGGGGTTCGTAATTCCGAAGTTCGGGCTCCAGCATTTCGAACTCTGTTTTGCTGATATATGGTGGGTTCGATACGATCAGATCAAATTGTGTTGTGATGGAATTCATCCATTCATCCGAAAAAATATCCGTGATCTGAAAGCTCGCATTCGAAACACCTAATATAAGCGCATTTTCTTTCGAAAGCTCAACCGCACCTGAGCTTGCATCTATTCCAACAAGAGATACCCTTGGTAGGTGTTTTGCAATCGCAAGCGCGATGCAACCAGTTCCAGTTCCAATATCGAGAATAGAAATGTTCGCAGACATTTTAGCCGCTTCGCTTAAAGCCTGTTCAACAAGAATTTCGGTTTCGGGTCGCGGAATAAGGGCTTCCGGACCAACTTTGAAAGGCAATCCAAAGAATTCCCATTCACCAAGAATATATTGCAGAGGCTCGCGACTTGCTCGCCGGGAAACAAGAGTATCGAAGTTTGCATCCTGTACAGAAGATATTACCTGACCGAGCATAGAACGCAATTCCGATCTGCTCCTCAGAGAAAGTGTATGTGCCGCGAGATACTCCGCATTGGTTCGAGCATCCTCAACGCCAGCGTTGATAAGCTTTTGCTCGGCACGAGCGAGGGATTCACGCCACGTCATTGGGTAAGACGGTCAAAAAGTCCCGCCAGTTTGCGCGTAGCTTCGCGGCGTTCGTATTGGGAGATGGTATCCAACTTCATCACAAAGCTTGACACGCCGCTCGCCCAATCATCGTAAATGCGCTTGATAATGCGCGCTTGTCCCTCAATATCCGATTGCCGCACTACTTCGCCAGCGTTCGTCTCGCGCAGCAGATCGCCGATAGCGCCTTCCGGAGGCGCAATAGCCATAATAGGCCGCGCCGCGCCGAGATACTCATACACTTTTCCAGGAACGATCTCTGCCACCGAAGCCACATCATCCACTATAAGGAGCAGCGCATCGCTATCGAGTAATAATTCCACTGCTTTGGCATGTGGAACGTATTCGATCGATTCCACCATCGAGCGCACCGCAGGTGCATCCAGCATTTCATGGATCGGCGCACCAAACCTGCCAACAAAGCGAAGCTTCATCTTTTCGGGATCGATTTCCTTCCGCGAGATAAGCATTCCCACCGCCTGCAAAAAACTACGTGGATTTCGAGGCCCATACAGCGAACCGGAATAGGTAATGGTGCATTTCTCATTCTTCGGACGCACTGCACGTTTGTAAATATCCGTTTCCGAGAAATCCGCGCCATCAAAGCCGTTGGGGATATGGATGAATTTCTCTGCTGGAAGCTCTGGATATTTCCCGCGAACATCCTGCATAATTCCCTTCCACGCAACCTCGACGAGGTCCGCTTCCTTAAACACCGAATGTTCTAATGAGCGATCTATAGCACGTGGGATTGCCCAGCGTTCCGGCGTACTGAGAAAACCAGTCCACGGATCGCGGAAACCGGCGACCCAGGGTAACTTAGAAATACGATGCAGCTTCCGCGCAACGAGCGATGGAGTATAGGGCGGCGACGAAGAATAGATCGCACGGACAGGATATTCCTTCAAAATTTGCCGACCCTCCTTCACTGCCGAGAGCAGCCAGCCGATACGCGCATCGGGAATGAAAATGGTGGCGCGAATAAACTCCGCCAGCTTCTCGCTCATCGAGCGTTTGGCACCGGCTTCCTTGTTCACGTTGACATCGATCGGAACGCCAGCTTGCTTGCCGGTGAATTTCCGGTACAGATCGTACGGCTCGAAGATCGGGGCGCGGCGAACGATGAGACCGGCGGGAAGCTCGTTGACGAGCGATTCATCCCGCGCGGGATATTCCGGGTTTTCCGGCACAAGCACGATGGGAGTCCAGCCGAACTCGCCGAGATATTTCAGGAATTTCAGGACGCGCTGCACCCCCGGCCCGCCCGCCGGTGGAAAGTAGTACGTAACGACAAGAACATATTTTTTTTCTGGCACGGTGAGTTAATACACCAACGCACCGCTTGTCATTCCCGCGAAAAGCCTGCGCACGACCTGAGCGGGGGCGGGAATACGGGTTTGCGGTTAGTTAGTCCCGGATAATAGCTGGGGACGTAAACAACCAGGTACTTACAATTTCATGAAACCCACAAAAGGTGCTCACGGTCTTAGTCGTAAATGTGCTAAAGCATGAGTAGCGATAAATTTGGGACTCCAAGTGTTAGCACTTGGGTTAGTGAATTGAAAAAAGCAAACGAAGGCTGAATGATAACTCTATTCAAAGAATACTCAAATCTTAACTACCTGTTTCCTGAACCACAATACTTGGGCGCTAAGTATTCACATCTCGGTTGGATTAAAAGATTTATTCCTAGTGGTATTGAGACTGCACTCGATGCATTTGCCGGATCTCAGTCTGTCGCGTTTCTTTTCAAGCAGCTTGGGCTAAAAACGATCACGAATGATTTTTTAAATTTCAATCATCAGATAGGACTTGGATTAATAGAAAATAATTCGGAACAACTGACAAAAAACGACATTGACATTCTCTTTCAGCCCGCTAAAAATAAAAAAGAATTTCAGCTTATTGAGAGCGTTTACACTAATGTTTTCTTTGAAAAAGAGGATGCTTACTTTTTAGATAATATCAGGGCTAACATTCCCTTGCTCGAAAGCCCTTATAAACAAGCTCTTGCATTCACCGTTATAAACCGGAGTATGTCGAGAAAAATCACGATGGGACATTTCGCCCATACACAGGCCCTGAGTTATGCGAGTGATCCCGAACGAATAAAAAGGAACAGAAGCCTTGCAAGGCCGATCAAAGATATTTTCCAAGATCTACTATCGAAATATAATGATGCGGTTTTCGATAACGACCTGGAGAATAAGAGTTACCACAGGAACATCTTGGAGCTCCTTCCAAATTTAGGGAAAATCGATTTAGCATATTTCGATCCACCATATTGCGATAGCCATGCAGACTACCAGAGTTTCTATCATCTTCTCGAAACCTTTACTGAGTATTGGGGCGATAAGCAGTTCATAAATGGAATTAAACGTTACGACCCACAGCGGTTCAGCGGCTTCGATAAAAAAAGAGACGTTATATCGTCCCTCCAAAAATTATTTGAACTTGCACAAGAAATCCCAATCTGGCTTTTTAGTTATAATGACCGTAGCTACCCGAGTGTAGAGGTTTTTGGGAAGATGATCTCTATGCATAGGGATGTAAGTGTTGAAACAAAAACCTACCATAATGGCAGAGGCGGCAAAGGAAGCGTTGCTGGCAGCCGCGAAATCTTATTTGTCTGCAAACCGCAAAAGATTTTTTCGTTTAGCGGACGTTATCAAACCGAACTAGTAAATGAAGGATTTTAATTACTGGAAGAAACTCCACGAAAGTGAGAAACTGGAAGAATTTAGTTCAGACAGGATGGGCCTGCTTTGGCTTAAAACGAAATCAATTGTACGGAAGGAATTGATTCAGGAGTTTACGAAGTCATCCAACATAATATTGAATGAATCCTCACTTTCTCGACAGTTTGTTGAGCTATTCAATATATTATCCAAAAACCCTGAAAAATCACATCTACTACTCGACGGTTTTATTCGTGGAATCAACAAGCAGCAAGTAAAATCACTTAATCGCGATGAACTCGTATCTGAACTATACAAAGTGCAGCATTTCGATTGGGGAGGGGATTATCAAAACTCTTTAGATAAGTATCTTGTGAGCAGGTACGTCAAAGCTTGCAAATCTTATGACACTCTAATCTCAAAATTTGATGGAGAAATAGCGGCTGCTGTTCAAGGATATGTTCTCAATAGTTGGTACAATCACTGGTCGAGTATCCTGATAGAGCATATTTTCAAATCGCATGAAGCAGTTTTGCCGACAGTCGGGCAAATAAAGAACGTGGATTTTTTTCTTGATGATGTTCCATTTGACTTGAAGGTGACCTATCTCCCGGCAGAGTATATCAAGGCAAAGAGAAAAGAAAGAGGATTGCCAGTTGAGCTTACTTTTTTAAAACAAAAAGCAAAGGAAGCAAATATCACTTTTGATAGAAATGCAAAAGCGGCCGCTATTCATAATGAGATAACTGAAAAAATGAAGGATCGCTCGGATAGGTTTACTTTATCCGTCTTACGATCTTTGAAACAAGAAACGACAGATATTTTACTTGACGCACAAGAAAATCCAAAAAAACTTGCGCTCTGGCTTTATGAAAATCAAGGTGAAATGCGTTTCAGCTCTGAGAACAGATTATTTCTTGTTCTCGTGGATACGAATGATTTTACGAATTCCTGGAAGCTTAAAAGAAATTTGGATTTGCTCAAGCCATCCATATTCTCTTATTTAGATAAATTTAAGCGAAAAAAAATCCAAGATCTAAAGATTTCTTTTTCATATAAAGGCAAACCTCAAAAATTTGACGCGCTGACTGACATCATATTCATTGTAAAATAAGTTTTTTCTTTTATCTCTCGGACTCATTGCACTAAAAAATCCCGCTAACTGGTGGCTTACGCCGCCCGGCTAGAGCTATGTGCCCCAGCTGGGGCTGAGAAAAATTTCGAATTTCGTGGCGGGCGGGGGAATGGGGAAAAGATGAAATATGAAATATGAAAGATGAAAGATGAAACGGGGCCACGATTCGCGGGATTTTCGGGATTAGGGAAGGATGGGGAAAAGTAATAAGTAAGAAGTAAGAGTTAAGAAGTAAGAGTTGCGGGGGAAAATTATTCATTCAAACCTAACGCTTCGATCAGTCCGGCGTTCATTTGCTTGGTGAGCATTGCAGAGAGATCTCCCAATTTGGAATAGACGAGTTCCTTATTTAGCAACACAAGCTTGTGTGTACGCAGCACGGAACTTCGCTTCAAACCCGCCCTTCTAAAATCCGTGTGAATGGAGCTTATCACAATGTCGGTTTGCAGCAACGGATCGGGCAACACGGAAGAAATGAAGGCGCAAAGCACATCCTCGGAGCTGGCCAGATATTTCTCCGGCGTAACGATCACGGCAGGCCGGACTTTGGAGCCGGTGAGGTCGGTATAAGGGAACCGAACGAGTACTACGCTGCCCCGTTTGTACGTTTCGACGGCCATTGGGCAGGTTTGCCGTCTTTCAGGCTATAAATATCTTGCTCGGGATCACGGAGCCAGTCATGCGCGCGTGAAGCACTCGCGAGCTGGGTGAGCTCGCGGTCAGAAATTTCTTCGTGCTTGCGCTCCCCCTTTGAAGATGCTCTTCTACTAATTCGCGAGGCAGGCGTATGCTTGGCTTGTACCTTGTTCATCGCTTTTACTAACATAGTATCTCCTATGATGTTCCCCACGAATGACTGAAGAAAATTTCGAATTTTGTGGCGGACGGGGGCGGGGGAAATCACGAAGTATGAATTATGAAGTATGAAATGGGTCCACGATTCACAGGATTTTCAGGATTATGGAAGGATGGGGAAAAGTAAGAAGTAAGAGGTGGGGACAGTGTGAGCCGAACTATTTCCGGGTTTGGTTACTTTTGTTAGATATGACAAGGCTTTATAAGACCGAAAAACCTCAGGCTCCGCCGCGTACATTGACCGCTTCGGAGATTCGCAAGCTTTCAAAAAGCGAGCGTGAAAAAGTGTTGGCGGCGCAATTCAAGCTTGGCGGCAAACTTTACTCCGAGCATCCGGAATCGATCATTCAAGCGAGTCACCACGTCCACGATTGAACATTTCACTCGATCCCAGGCCGGGTGAAATATGGCTCGTCGATTTCGAACCGAATCGTGGCGCATCGTAGGCGATGCTTGCTGAAATGGACAAACGCCGACCGGCTGTTGTAGTCTCCGAGCCGGGTTTTACTTATTTGCCTCTCAGGATCGTCGTTCCCGTTACCGACGATAAGCATCGGCATCTACGGCTGTATTGGTACGTTGGCATCAATGCCGATGCAAAGAGTGGTCTTTCCAAAGCCAGTGAAGTCGATACCGCACAGTGTCATGCGTTCGACTTAGACCGGTTCGTTAAAAAGCTTGGTAGCATTCGCTCCAGCGAATTGGCTCTCATCCGAGATGCTCTCTCAATCTCACTGGGTCTTTAAGGCATCCACATACAGGTCAAAAGAAATTTCGAATTTCACAGCACCACCGAAAAAGCGTTGTATATTGGTAGTGAAACTATGGGCACCAAGTGTCTGTGGGAATAGTGTTTTGTGTCATGTTCATTGACAATCTGGCAGTCGGGGTGGTTTTCGTTATGAACATGTTCTTTGAGAAAAGAATTTGTTGCAACAAATGGCGAAAACAGTTTGGAAACGAGGAATCATCGGGAACTCACAAGAAAAAGAAGTGGCACCTATTTCTTTAAGGCAATGGTTTTGTTCTTTCCGAACAACATCCCGCCCGCAACCGTTAGGGGTAACGCCATGCGCGAACCCACGCTCGAACATTCCGGCGCTGCCACCATAGAAGGGCCGTTTGCAGCCGCCTTGCAGCCGCCATTCGCTACCGAAGCGGCGGCGATGCCGTCGCTCGGCATGTCTGGCGAGCCGATCTCGATCCTGGGCGCCGCGCCGTGGCCGGATGCGCCGTGGTGGCAGCGCATCAACCCCTCGACTCTGTTCGTGCTGCTTTCGTCGGCCATCGCCATCTTTTTTCTGGCGCACGAGCTGGCGATCGCGCACAAGCTCGGGTTCCCGTTAGCCGAGTCCTGGGTGCGCGAGGCGTATGCCCGCAATTTCTTCCACGGACTTGCCTTCGAGTACACTGCCGGTCAGCCATCGACCGTGCCGACTTCCCCATTCTGGATCGTGATACTCTCGCTCACGCTGAGTATCTTTCACGATCCGATCATCGCGGGAAAATTACTTGGAACGATATTCCTGTTCCTCACGGGATATTACTGCTTCCGCTTGTTGCGCGTGCTGGAATTGGATTATGGCTCTGCGCTCTTAGGCGGGGTATTGATGGTCACGGCGAGCGGGCTGGCATGGTCGGAACTATCGGGACTGGAATCCACGCTTTCGACGGCGCTTGTGATGGGTGCATTCTGGTGGCATTTCTCGCATCCCGGCAAGGTATCGATGACGCTGCATTTTTTCGTGACGGGCACGATCCTGGCACTCGGCGCGCTCACGCGACCGGAGATATTTTTTCTATATCTGATCGTCGCAATGTGGTTATTCTTTTCGAATGACCCCAAACGATTCCGGCATGTGGGCATGATGAAATTCGGCTTCATTCTCATCATTCTTCCCGTCGCGATCACGAATTTCGCTGTGAACGGAGCCCTTGTTCCCGCAACATTTCGGGAGGCGCTTGGGAAGGACTCGATCATTCGCCTGGCATGGCATGGGAATTTTGGTGGTTTAGTCACTCAGTTGTTTGTTAGCCTGATCGGGATCTGGGCAATGATTCGCGATGTGTATCTATCTACTAATCCAGTCTGGGTGCTTACGATCGCTCTTGCATTGTGGTCGCGCAAACGAAACAAGTTCCACGAACGCGATGCCGCAGATTCTGTATTTTCGCTTTCTGTTTGGGTCCTGCTTGTACTTCCCTATCTTCGCGCACTGATTCTGGGAGTTCCGGATGCATTTGGTGATTATGCGCGATTGGCCCATTTTATATCACCCATATACACGCTTGCAGGAGTTCTTTCAATCCGCACGATAGTACGCAGTGAACTTTTCCGAACGATCAGCCTGAAGCAAATGATATTCGGAACGGCGACTACATTGATCGTGCTCGGAACGGCCTACATTTTGCTATTGAGTCCCAGTAATACTTCTCCGATCACTCCCGCAATAAACTGTGTGCTGCTTATTTTCTTCATTGCCATTTTACTTTGGGCTGGTATGCGGCATGCGAATATCCCCTTGTTCAAGCGCGAGCAGCCAACTTTCGTGACCGAAGAAGAGCGCAACAAGACGGAATTTATCTTCCATGATGATGTTCACGATCCAAAACTTTCTGCCTCGATGATCGCGGTTCTTCACGCCGCATTAGTCGTGCTTCTGGCGTGGAATCTCGCAACACTTCCACATGCGGCTAATGATTTCGCAATCGCAGTTCAGCACGTCAACCACGAGCGCGTGGGCAACCCTTGATCTACAATGTCCGGTTAGGTAAGTTCAGTTATGAATTACTCTCGAGCTTTCAAAACATTCATCCTACAATTCCTTTTCTTGTGTTCTGTTCCCATCGTCTTAAAGTCACAGCAGAACGATGCAGCAACGGATCGCACAGCTCGATATTTTGAAAGCATTCGAAACGACAATGCACTTCTAACGCAATTTTTTTCAGCAATGCCCAAAGGGGGCGATCTGCATCACCACTTTAGTGGTAGCATCTATGCGGAAGAAATGTTCGATGTTGCAAGCAAACAGAATTTGTATGTCAGCGAGGACAGCCTGATCATTTATCGCGAGCGGCCTCCGGCATCCTATACGAGTGATACTTCCATCTACCGGCTTTCCGATCCACGAATGGATCCCAATATTCGTTCTCGATTGATTAACTTTTGGTCGGTAAAGGATTTTGTACCTGGAGTGGAATCTGCTGAGGATCATTTTTTCCGATCGTTTGGAAGGTTCGGTTCTGTCATTGGCGGCTCGGAGGCGTTATTCCTGCAAGCTTTAAAGGAACGCGCGATCAAGGAAAATGTGCAGTATATTGAGACCATGTTCCTTCGTCCATATTTTGACCGCAGCGAGCGAGGCTTCAGTACGCTTCAGCAATCTTATGACTCTCTTCTGGTTCTCGCGCAGACCAAACACGATAGCCTCACCCTCGAGCATGATTTCGCCCAGATGTACAATGCTCTGACACATGATGCCCAATTTATGGCATTTACAAAAATGCACCGCGATAGGGTACTTGAACCAACGAAAGAGGCAACGCTTCTTAACGGAGAAGATAGCCTTATCACAATTCGGTATCAGAATTACGCAACTCGGACTTCTTCACCATCAGACGTGTTTGCACAACTGCTCCTTTCATTTGCAACCTGCGACGACAGCCTTATTCTCGGCGTCAATATCGTAGCACCGGAAGATAATCCCATCGCCATGCGCGATTACTGGCTGCACATGCGAATGTTCGCCTTTTTGCATTCCAAGTTCCCGAACGTTCCCATTGATCTTCATGCCGGCGAACTGACACTCGGCGAAGTCAAGCCGGAAGATCTCACTTGGCATATCGATTCGGCTGTCTATATTGCAAGTCCGAAACGGATCGGTCATGGAGTTGATATTGCATATGAGCAAGGAAGCGATAAACTGCTCGACTATATGCACAAGCATGAAATTGCTATTGAGATCAATCTCACAAGTAACGAATTTATCTTAGGTGTAAAGGATGGCCGACATCCCTTTCCACTCTATGAAGCGCACCATGTTCCCATTGTCATCTGCACGGATGATGCCGGAGTTCTGCGTACAAATCTTGTGGAGCAATATTTCTTGCTCGCAAGCCGCTATAAAGAAGTAAGTTATAATGAGATAAAAGGGTTTGTCTATAACAGCATAAATTATTCGTTTCTACCTGAATCAGTGAAACGTCGTTTACTCCACACTCTGGATGAGCGATTTCAGTCATTCGAATTACAGATTGCCAAAGAATATGCTCATTAATAACGTTCAATGTTAATGGTTGATAGAACAGCTGTGATCTGTAACCGTTAAATTATGCTTTCATATGTAGGAAGATTAGCCGCCTGACCGTCAATATTCTTTACGGAAAAGGGATCGATAAGCGTTAGCATTCTCAAAATTTCGGCAATAATAGCTACATTCTTCTTTTGGCAGGATTGTGGTGAATTAACAGATCATGTTTGAGATCCGCATCCATGGTCGCGGCGGACAGGGCGTTGTCACCGCAGCAGAATTGTTATCGATCGCCGCTTTTCGCGAGGGCAGTCACGCACAGGCATTTCCAAGTTTTGGCTCGGAGCGCACCGGTGCGCCCGTAACGGCATTTTGCCGTTTTGACGAAAAACCGATCCGTTCCCGCGAGCCGATCGCCCTTCCTAACGCCCTCATCATCCAGGACCCAACCCTGCTCCACACGCAAGGTATTTTCAATGGCCTTCGAGGCGATGGCTTTGTGCTTATTAATTCCCGCAAGACTCCGAGTGAACTTGGACTTCAAAGTTTAAAACATAAACTTCCCGAGGGACACGTTATCTGCGTGCCCGCAACGGAACTTGCGATGAAATTCATTGGACGCCCCATTCCGAATGCCGCTTTGCTCGGTGCGTTTGCTGCACTAACCGGTGAAGTCAGCATCCATTCTGTTTCACAAGCAATCCGCGAGAAATTTCAGGACGACATCGCGGAGAAAAACATCTTAGCCGCAACGGCTGCCAGCGAAGCGGCCCGTCAAAAAAGTGTCGATGAGATCGGGATGCTTGACGATGAAATCAAAGAAGAAAAGCAGCTCGCGGAGGAAATATGCTGAAGCAGATCGAAGGGTCGCGAGCCGTTGCCGAAGCTGTGGCGCTATGCAGGCCTAAAGTAGTCTGCGCATATCCAATTACACCTCAAACTCACATTGTCGAAGGCCTGGGCGAAATGGTCCGCACCGGTGAACTTCCAGATTGCGAATTCATCAATGTCGAAAGCGAATTTGCAGCAATGAGCGTGGCGATCGGCTCTTCTGCAACTGGCGTTCGGACTTATACTGCCACATCGAGCCAGGGTTTGCTCTTTATGACGGAAGCAGTCTATAATGCAAGCGGCATGGGACTTCCCATCGTGATGACACTCGGCACGCGTGCCATTGGCGCGCCGATCAATATCTGGAACGATCATTCTGACGCGATGGCCCTCCGTGATGCCGGCTGGATCATGCTCTTCGCCGAATCGAATCAGGAAGCAGTTGATCTCCACATTCAGGCGTTTCGCATTGCAGAGCAGCTGGGCATACCCGTCATGGTCTGCGTCGATGGATTTATATTAACCCATGCCTATGAGCGCCTCGATATTCCTGATGAGGTGCAGGTTGCAGCATTCGTTGGGGAGTTCAAGCCGGAGTATTCACTCGATCCAAAGCATCCGGTAACTATTGGCGCACTTGTCGGGCCGGAAGCTTACGCGGAGGTTCGTTATCTCGCGCATCAAAAACAGATCGGAGCGCTTAACATTATTCCCCAAGCTGCGGTGGAGTTTGAGGCTATGTTCGCGCGTGACTCCGGTGGACTACTTCATGAATATGGAGTACAAAATGCCCATACCGTCGTCGTTGCAATGGGTTCTGTCATTGGAACCATACTCGACGTGACCGACGAGCTGAGGGACAAAGGACACTCCATCGGCACATTGGCTATTACGTGCTACCGTCCATTTCCAATAGCCTCTGTTCGAGAAGCATTGAAGGGTGCAGAGCAAGTGGTCGTCGTTGAAAAAAGTATTACTGCAGGGATGGGTGGGCCATTAGCTGCCGATATTCGGCTTGCTCTTGAAGGATTGAATATTCCTGTGATCAGCGTCGTGGCGGGTCTTGGCGGCCGAGCGATCACCAAAGCTTCACTACGAACATTTTTCGAAGAAATTCCAATAGTCGAAGAGCACGGGATAACATTCCTCGATCTTAATTGGGAAATGATCGCCAAGAAAACAGAATCATTGGAGGCAGCATGATCGAGTCAGCCCAGAAAATAAAGTTTTACCAGACTGGTACGTTCACCGCAGGCAATCGCTTGCTGAACGTTGAACTGCGGACAGTTCAAGCCTCGCAGGAGCGATCGAATGCCATCACGTGCGGTCATCGTGCTTGTCAGGGATGCGGAGAGGCACTTGGTGCACGTTATGCGCTCGATGCAGCCATTCGTGCCACTAATGGCAAGGTGATCGCCGTAAACGCAACGGGGTGTTTAGAAGTATTCTCGACACCCTATCCTGAAAGTTCCTGGCAGCTTCCCTGGCTTCATTCGCTTTTCGGTAATGCTGCCGCTGTTGCCTCTGGCGTGGCGGCAGCATTGCGACGTCAACATAGAGAAGATATCCGCGTCGTCGCGCAAGGCGGCGATGGAGGTACTACCGACATTGGCTTCGGCTGTCTCAGCGGAATGTTCGAGCGAAACGATGATGTACTTTATATCTGCTACGATAATCAAGGATATATGAATACCGGAGTTCAGCGTTCGAGTGCAACACCACCCGCAGCTCGAACAGCCACAACGCCAGCGCTTGGCTCTGCACCCGGAAATCCATTTGGGATCGGCAAAGACGTGCCGAGTATTGCTATTGCACATAACATTCCTTATGTTGCTACCGCAAGCGTTGCAGATCTCCACGATCTCGAAGCGAAAGTGACTCATGCAATGACGCTCCGTGGCGCGCGATACATCCACATCTTTGTACCATGCCCACTCGGCTGGGCTCATGCATCCCGCGATACGATCCGCGTAGCCCGTCTTGCAGTAGAATCAGGTTCGTTCCCGATCTTCGAAGCTGAACATGGCGAGATCGTTCGTTCCAATCCGATCCGCCGGCAAATTCCTGTCGAAGAATACCTGATCTCGCAAGGACGGTTTGCGCATCTCTTCAAACCTCAGCGCGATGAAGTTCGCCTCGCTGCATTACAAGCTATCGCGAATAAGAATATCAAAAAGTATAACTTATTGCCAAAGGAGGTCTCATTATGAAGGATCATTTTGCAGTATCTCTGCCGACTGGTTCGAGCCTCTCCAATCACACGGGCGCGTGGCGCACCGAGCGACCTCAATACATTGATCGTCTTCCGCCTTGCAACAACGGGTGTCCAGCCGGCGAGAATATTCAAGCCTGGCTGTATCATGCGGAGGAAGGAAATTATCGCGCAGCCTGGGAAGAGATCATGAAGAACAACCCCTTCCCTGCAATTATGGGACGGGCCTGTTACCATCCCTGCGAGACCGCATGCAATCGCGCACAACTCGATGAACCAGTAAGCATCCACGCAGTAGAACGATTCCTTGGGGATCGCGCAATTTCAGAGGGTTGGAAAGTGAACATTTCTACTGAACCCACCGGTAAAAAAGTGCTTATTGTTGGCGCGGGTCCAAGCGGACTTTCAGCAGCATATCATCTTGCTCGATTTGGTCACGCCGTTACAATCGTCGAAGCAGGTGCGGTTCCCGGAGGCATGATGCGGTTTGGTATTCCAGCCTACCGCCTTCCGCGCGGTGTGGTAAATTCTGAGATCCAACGCATTCTCGATCTCGGGGTGACCTTGCGTTTGAATGAAAAAGTCGAAGACATTCCTGCGCTCATAGAGCGGGAAGGATTCGATGCCTGCTTCGTAGCGATCGGGGCACATCTTTCCAAACGCGTTGACATTCCATCTCCAGATGCGGGACGAATTCTCGACGCGCTCGGTGTATTGCGTACGATGGAAAGCGCCGAACCCGCTCAGCTTGGCCGTCGAGTAATCGTTTATGGTGGTGGCAATACCGCGCTCGATGTGGCACGCACAGCCCGACGATTGGGCAATGAAGCGATCATTGTCTATCGCCGAACACGAGAAAAAATGCCTGCGCATGATTTCGAAGTTGAAGAAGCAGTCGAAGAAGGTATCCAATTTCGATGGCTCGAAACGATCAAGCACATGAGTGGCGAAAGCATCACGGTCGAGAAGATGGAGCTCGATGCAAATGGGTATCCCCAACCGACCGGTGAATTTGAAGTGATTGAAGGCGATATGGTCGTGCTCGCGCTCGGGCAGGATGTCGATACCAGCGTGCTCGATCGCGTGCCCGGTATCGAGCATGACAAAGATGGCGTCGTGAAAGTCAACACAGACATGATGACTGGACATCCCGGCATTTTTGCCGGTGGTGACATGGTTCCATCCGAGCGAACAATCACCGTTGCCGCAGGACATGGCAAGAAAGCAGCACGGAATATAGATGCTTACCTTAGAGGTATAAGCCTTGAACCAGCTGCAAAACATGCGCTGGCCACTTCTGACAAACTTAACACCTGGTACTATTCTGATGCCGACAAGACCATCCAACCTGTGCTTGACATGCTTCGCCGGCGAACAACGTTCGGTGAAGTGGTTGGAGGTTTAGACGAAACGAATGCACTCTTCGAGGCACGCAGATGCATGTCCTGCGGAAATTGCTTCGAATGCGATAATTGTTTTGCTGTTTGTCCCGATAACGCCGTGATAAAACTTGGGACTGGCAAAAGATTTGAGTTCAACTACGATTACTGCAAAGGCTGCGGCGTATGCGTTGCCGAGTGCCCCTGCGGTGCCATCGAAATGGTGCCTGAAGATATTTAATAGCAGATCACCTATGTGCCCTCGGCCGGACTCGAACCGGCACGGCCTTACGACCAAGGGATTTTAAGTCCCTTGCGGCTACCAATTACGCCACGAGGGCAAACCTGTTTTGCAGGGCGATGAAAACCACGTTCAGGCAATAGTAGTTTACATAAAAAGATCACAAACTACTTTTCACAAAATCAAAATTGGCACGGCCTTTGGTGCTGGAGTGTTAAGATCATACTTATGCCGTCACGGACTACTCAACGCCTTCTTTGGGGTGTACTCTCTATCTCGCTGATACTTATTGCAGGCTTTGCGATTGCCAAATGGGAACGCGAACATACTCGCCATGTGGAGGATTTTGGCCAGCTCCCCAATTTTTCGCTGGTCGATGAAAATGGGATGACGGCATCGCTTCAAAATTTCAAAGGGCATATTTGGGTCGCCGACCTGATCTTCACCCATTGCTCAAGCATTTGTCCGATGCTGACCTCCAAAATGATCGAACTGCAGAACGAGCTCAATGATAAACGTAAGATCTACTTTGCATCCATCAGCGTTGATCCTCAGCACGATACTCCCGATACACTTCGCGAATATGCCATTGCGCACCATGCCAATACCGAACGATGGACATTCCTCACCGGAACAACAGCTTCGATCTATTCGCTGGTAAAGGATGGATTCCATTTGCCGCTCGATTCTGTTGGCGGCGAGCAGCGAATTCCTATCGTGCATAGTCCGAGATTTGCGCTGATGGATAAGCAAGGTCACATTCGTGGATACTACAATGGATTGGATCCCGACGGGCAGAAGCAATTACTTGCGGATATCGATGCACTTGAAAATGAGGGGAATCCGTGAGCATTTCAGATCTGCCAGCAATAAACGCAACACTCAACGGAACATGTGCAGTATTACTTTTCGCCGCACGAAATAGGATCCGGAACAAAGCTATTCCTCAACATAGGGCGCTGATGATATCGGCGTTTTGCGTTTCGATCGTGTTCCTGGCCTCGTATCTCATTTATCACTTCAATGCCGGGATCGTGTATTTCGATGGAACCGGTATTTGGAGACCGATTTATTTTACGCTCCTGACATCCCATACTATTCTTGCCGTCACGGTTCCCGTACTCGCCACTATTACATTGTCACGCGGCCTTCGGAAGCGATTTAAAAAGCATCGGGCCATCGCAAAATGGACATATCCCATCTGGATGTATGTTAGTGTAACGGGCGTGGTGATCTACTTCATGCTCTATCAGATCTTCCCGCATTCGTAACACCTGGGATTCATTTCTTTTCGTACACCGCGCAATACATCGCGGCCCACCAGCGGCGCTCGACCACGGGAAGCATCCACTCAGGCTTTGTCATCCCTCCACTTAAGAACATTCCTCTCTTTTTCCTAAATCCGAATTGCCGCATCAATATATCGAGTTCGAACGGAGTATATTGCCTCTTTTGAAATTTCAGGTATTCTCCTCTTCCACCAAAGACTCTGTCACGGGTGGCAGTACGTATCCCGAAGACCACCCCCTCCATTTTGCGTAACATTCCCGCCTTGTTGGGAACACTCACAATGAGTAGGCCGCCTGTTTTGAGCAACTCATGGATTTCCTCGATTGCAGCTTCGTCATCCTCCAAATATTCGAGCGAACTGAGAGAAAGGATGAGATCGTATGAATTGGGCTTTTCGTTGAACACATCCAAAGATACGTTCTGAAATTCGATCCTGCTCCCCAATTCGTAATTCTTCGCTTCCTCGATCATTTCCGGTGATGCATCGATGGCTGTGACGCTCCATCCTTTTTTCGCAAGATATTGACTAAAGACTCCAGTTCCACATCCTACATCCAATGCTCGGCCGGGAGAAACAGTACCTATTTTTTCCAGCAACCTGGTAACCTTATCAAAACGGCGCTGGAATCGTGCGTCGAGTGCGTAGCGCTCGCTCCATTGGGCTGCTTCGGAGTCGAAGAATTCGGATGTCTTCACGCTTCCTCGCTCCCGATCTGCTGAGCAAGTTTTTTCTGCATTTCCGGTCGCCCTTGTAATGCAATTATTTCGCGAAGATCATCGTCCGAAAATCCATCCCTTCGAACCTGAGAAGATAACTCACTTTGGCGCCGCACTATTTTTCCGCGTTGCAATTCCTCGATGGCCTGACGCGCTCGCGCGACAGAAATCCCCGCCTGATCGAAGTGTTCGTCCCAATTGCCGCTGAACACATCATTCATCATGCCATGAGTAGTTAACAGCGATTCAAACTCCGGCCTGCCGCGATATTCATCAAGCAGTTGCGCGATCTGCGGAGGATCTCCCTCTTCGACCCGTTGAAGAAGATAGCTTAGAAGCTCTCGAGCGATCGGATGTGCGATGATATCCAGCTTGAAATCCTCGGATTCGATCAATGCATCGACAGCGATAGGATCGGCAAGCATAGCTTCGAGCAGCAGGCCTTCGGGAGCGGGAACCGGAAGATCATCCTGCAACGCGTCGGATCTTTCTTCCTCTACCTCCGGCTCCGGAACGTAAGAATGACGTGCGGGTGGTTCCGTATGATTTGCAGAATATTTTGCAAGCTCCGTCGAAAGTAATTGCTCGCTCAAATGAAACCGCTCGCCAAGCTTTTGAATAAAGAGCGCCCGTTTGATGGAGTCCGGAACTTTCGCTATCGTCTCCACGATAGAGCGCACCGCCTGTGCCATACGCCCTGGATCGCGAAACGCGCCTTGCTCCTCAAACAACTGCGCTTTTGTCTCGATGAACGTTTGCCGGTGTTCGAGCGCCCCTTCGAATGCTTCCTTTCCATTGAGCCGAATAAAACTATCCGGATCCTCACCGGTCGGGAGCACCACGGTATGTACATCGAACCCGGCTTCGATCGCAAGCTCGATGCCACGCATGGTGGCGTTCTTGCCTGCGGTATCCGCGTCGAAGAGAAGTACGATGTTCGTTGTATAGCGACGGAGCAATTGTAGCTGCTCCATCGTAAGCGAAGTTCCTGATGCCGCCACCACATTCTCGATGCCAGCCTGAAACACCGCAAGCACATCGGCATAGCCTTCGACTACTATCGCATATCCTGCTTTACGGACTGCATCCTTTGCCTGGAACAATCCATACAGGATTTGCGACTTATGATACACCTGCGTATCCGGCGAATTAATATACTTCGCGAGTTCCTTCGGTGCGTTCGGCATGATGCGTCCGCCAAACCCAACGATGCGTCCTGTGGCATTGAACACAGGGAACATTACCCGCCCTCGAAATCGCTCATAAGACTCTCCCGAATCTCGCCTTCCAGCCAATCCTGCATGCTCCAGCTTATCAATATCGATGCCTTTATTGACAAGGTGGTCGATCAGCAATCCGGCTCGATCCGGTGCGTAGCCAAGTCCGAATTTCCGTATGATCTCGTCATCCAAGCCGCGTTTGTGAAGATACTCCATCGCTTTGGAACCTTCCGGTGAGCGCAGCACGCGATAGTAATATGCCGCCGCTTCACGAAGTGCGTGATACAGCGATTCCCGCTCGCTTCGGGTGATCTCATCGGCTTCGACTCGCTCGCCCTCCAACTCGATATGCGCCCGGCTAGCAAGCTTTTGAACAGCTTCCGGAAAGGTCAGTCCTTCGATCTGCATCACGAAGGAAAAAACATCCCCGCCTTTGCCGCATCCAAAACACTTGAAGATACCGCGATCTTCCAGCACATTGAACGAGGGCGTTTTCTCGTTGTGAAAGGGGCACAGCCCTATAAAATTTCTACCTCGCTTTTTCAGCCGAACGTGTTCGGATACCAGATCGACGATGTTCGTCGCTTCCCGGATTCGGTCTAATTGATCGCTCGATACTTTCACCAATTACCGGAAGCGTAGAAACCGAATTTTAGTTGCTATCCTTCGGCATCTTCAGCGAATCCCGAGCAACTTTGGGCGCAAAGCTGGTGTCCGGTACAGGCAACTTCGTTGTATCTGCTGACGGGGGTATCGAGTTCGCCGGAACGGCATCACCCTGGCCATAGACGGTCACGATCACCTCACTGCCCTTCTGCTCGGCATGATAACAATTCAGCGGGCGTTGCGATGGCCCTTTCAGCACTCGGCCATAAAGATCGTATTCCGATCCGTGGCACGGGCAGACGAATTTCTTGTCATCCGGATGGTAGTCGATATCGCAGCCCCGGTGCGTGCATTTAAGATCGACGCCAACGAACTGGCCGGGTGTAACATGCGCCACCAGAATATCCCGCTGAAGATCCTCATATTCCAGATGGTACGTGCCTCCAACTGGAACAAGCTCCGGAGTATCCGTCAATTCGATCGGTACCTCGCGGACATCCTTTCCAGTAAGCACCGATGCTCCCGTAAGCGTCGGCGCTCCAGTAAGCGTGGATGCCACCGAGCGGGCTTTCGCCAGCGATGACCGGCCAAGTTCTCCGATGCTGCCAACGATAGCACTTCCCGCTACAGTAGCAAAAACACTCCCTATAAATTTTCTTCGATTCATGACCTTATAACTACTTTTCTCAGTTCTTTCGTCCCCATCCTTCTCGAATCCCGAAAATCCTGAAAATCGTGGTCCATGCTTATCCCCCAGAAACAGGTGCCATTTCTTTTTCTTGCTGAGTTCCCGATGGCCCTCGCGACAGCCTCGATTCCGAGCCAATTTCGCACATTTGTTCCAACAAGTATTCATAATGCCGCTTCCTAAAGAACTCGTTCATAATGAAACCTATCACTTACATTTTCAATGAGCCACTGAGCACCTATTCTTAACTCTGAGTTCTTAACTCAAAATTGATATGGGTGCCCATCATCTCACCACCTAATATAACACATTCTCTAACCTAATGCTTGAAAATTGAAAATAATTATAATTCACTTTAAGTTGCACACATTAATAACCAATTAGAATTATTTAACAAACCAGACTGGTATATTGAACTCAAGAGGAAAAGTGAAATCAAGAGAAAAATAGCTCTCGTTCTTTGATACGTTGCCATATACGCCTATTCCTACTAAACCCCAATAAGGAATCGGAGTAAAATAGATATCGCCCATAACTGCAATACCGAAAGCGGAGCCATTAACCACCTGGTAGATGTATCCATCAGGAGTTTCAGCCGATCCTGGAATAACATTCCCATGCGTTCGGTAATCTACAAAACTTAAGCCAACACAAGCGAATATGAATGAGAGCGAAGTCCGCTCCGAATTGCCATAAAGAATCGCATAATCATAACGATGTGATTCAAACGAATCGCCCTGATAATATCCATGAGTTCCATGCATTGTAAAAATGAAGACGCTATTATACCAAGTAGCGCCAAATTTGAAATCATATGCCCATGGATCCATGTCTTCACCAATCCCGCTAGGTTCGGCGGCGTCGATTGATAAACTGCCCATTAACCAAAGTGGAAACCCGAGGAACCTCGATACAACCACTGTGTCCGATGGTGAGGGAATACGTGAAACTGATGTGTCGGATACATGATGTGAACTCAATGTCTGAGATATGGCTATGCCAGGAAACGATACCACGGATAGCATTGAGCAAATAATTATTAGCCAAAACCACATTAGTTGAGAATGTTTCATTTAAGTTGGTCACTCTTATGGATAGATGAAAACATCATATCCATTAAACTTAATGAGCCGAGCGGCGCAAAAGGTGCCCGAAGCACCATTCACCCCCTTGGGGCACTGGAGGTGTCCCTATGCAGCAAGGTAACTGTCCTCCAGGGTCTGTTATATACTGCCATCTTTGTAGCGAACTATTACATATCGCTGAGCAGTCAAAGCACGACGCAGTGCACTGCGGAGCATCAGTTTGCTGCGTGCATTGTTGGGTGGTGTCAGGGCAGCAATTCGACCCATCCGAATTATTCGGACCATAGTCAAAGTAGGTAGTTCCATCTGGGTTACATACCCATCCACATTGATTGCAAACTTCATTTACATTCCCGCCTGTGGGCGTATTCACCCCACTTTTTTGGGCGAGTGTGCAGATATCATCACAAGGTGTATACGATACAGACCCTGCTCGACCTGATCCGGGGCACTGAATTGTCGGTTGTGTTCCGCCACAGAGGCAACTATTCTGATGGCAGCCACATAAGTCAAAGTATTGCAAATGGTCTTTCATATACACAGCTATCGCCGCAGCTCCGAGCCCTATGTCTACAAGAAGCCACTCTACAATGTCAAGAACACCTGTGGTCAGTGCTGCTGCTATCTTACATAGATCTACTGCAGATTGACAAAAAAATCTCCAGAACCCACCACATGAAAGCTTATCGCACGCTTCATTTGTAGCATCATATAACGCGGCGGCTATACATGATGACACTTTCGCATTTGCATTTGCTACTTCAAACGCCGTTTGAGAGCACCACCAAGATATGTCGTGTTGTAAACAACATTGTGACAAATCTATCTCAACATGACCCACGGGTGGCCACCAAAGGCTCAAATGTTGCCCGTCAGGAATTATCCAAGACGGGACGGTGCATACAAGATCGTGGGGAATGCAGAGAGTTGGGCTACCAGATTCTGTTTCCTCCTTGGCACACTCTCCTTCACAATTAGGAAAGATAATACTTGAAGTTGATGGTGGTGCTAAAAGTTGACTCCCAGAGCGTGTGAATGACATTGACCTTAAAGTGGCATCATAACGCATCTCTATTCCTAACCTCATGGCAATCATCCTTTGCCCCATCAAGGCTATGAAAGTAGCTAAGCCAAACGAAAGTTGCGGGGTATTGAAAGAAATAATCTTACCACCAACATCCCAGCCTATCGATGTTCGCGGAATTATTCGCTCGTATGATATTGATGCGTCATCAGTTCTTCGCACACTAACGAGCATTTCCGTTCGGCTCTGCTTAACCGTAATAATCTCACCTTTTGTGGGTGTTGGCCCGGCTGTGAAGGTATTACCACATAGCTCATCAATAACTCTGACTTCTTCTGTAGTAAGCGGATTGCTTTTAAAATCGCGCGTCGCATTCGAAATAGTCTCTGGTTCAACTTTTAAACTCTTGTCCTTACACTTCCCCCCACACCCGCAATCCCCGCCACTTTGGCAGGGATGTGCCGATGGTGTTTGCTGCGACGGGGTTCCCAAAGAAGGAATAGTAGCAGCCGGCTGGTTTGAGTCATTTGTGCTCGCCGTAGTAATTTGGCCACCCACAATGGTTCCAGTCGCAATGATCGTTGATTGCGTAATAGCTGGTGGACTTATCAGCGTTTGTGACTGCGAATTGAATCCCCCAATCGCAGGAATCGTCGGATTCCCGTTCTGGCCGGGCGGCAAGGGGGGCGGAGGTGGTATGGGCGGAGGCATAGGCCCCGGAGGTGCGTAAGTTGGCATGATAGCCTCGGAAAAAAGTTACAGAGCTACTATTTCCATTTCGAACGTGCTATAGACGCCGGCATTATCCACCACAAGCACGAGTGAATACGTTCCGGCCCTCGGAAATGTCATATAGAGCTGCACATTTCCCGTAAAAGGTCCGCCAAAGAAAAATGCTGGAACCGCTCCTGCCGCGACGCCCGCAAACAGACCGGTTGTACCGAGGTTATCGCGGAAGGAGAGTTGCACGTTCGTCCAGTTTGTAGCGCCAAGTGCAATTTCGTACTGATTTTGCCAATATGGACCAGCCTTGGCAAATGCGATCTTTTCCACCGAGGGGTTGATGCTTGCACCGATATTCACCATCTTGGTTTGCACGACCCACTGCGCAGCTTGTACCACAGTCGTCGAATCGGTGGTATCGAGCGAAACCATCGTGGTGTTATTCCCTGTAAAGGCAATGGTATTCGTTCCCCAACTGGATTGAAGGAAACTGGTACTTCGCGTCCAGGCGCCAACGGTACCTGCAAACACGCAATTTGAAATGATCGAAAGCGGATCTATGGGCTGGGCTGCTGTAAGTGCATTCCAGCCGTTTACTGAAAGATTCATGTTCTAAACTCCTATGAAAAAATGAAAAGTTGAGTGCGTTTATAAAGTACAAAACTACATCATAATTTCCAAAATCCATTACGCAAAAAGTACGCAATTTTTGGCAGGGATTAAATCCTTAATAATCTTGAAGTTAACGGATTTCTTAACCGTATCTTCATTTTGCGGCGTGCATGCAATCGGTGGCTCTCCACAGTTCGCTCGTCAATTCCGAGCAGTTCCGCAATCTTCCAGCTTGGAAGCAACACTTTCACCATTGCACATACGCGCAGTTCCATCGGCGTCAGCTTCCGGAATTTTTCTGCAAGCGTTTCTGCGTTGTGGGTTAAGACTCCGCCGCTATCTCGATCGGCTTGCTCCCATGCAATATGCGCCTTCCGCCTGTTACGACGTTTTTTAACGGGGGGGGTAGTGCCGGGCGCGCGGCTTCCTCCGCGTTCGGCAGCATTCGATGTTCGGTTTTCACGTCTCATTTCCTATTTTTAGTTAATTGCGAATAAGCCATGCAAGAGAATACTCTGCACGGCACTTACCAAATGGGACACTGTTTCTTGTTCACATCACACTCGAAAAATTAATCGCAATACTTTTCTTCCTAAGGAGTAAGACCAAAACCGCTGGAGGCGGGCGGAAGAAGCAAATTAAACAACCACCTACGGATCCGAGGAGTTGATTAACGACAGAGTTGCAAAGATACGAAGTAAAAATACCATTTCGCGGAAATTGATCGGTCACCCACTTTTCAAGGGAATGACCTGTAAAACCTCTCCGTTTCTAAAGCCCATGAAAATAACACGATTAGTTCTTACCTCTTTGCTGCTGACGTTCGCTGCTGCCGGTGCGATGGCCCAAACCCCCGGCGTGGATTCGCCATTGGAACAAGCCGTCCGCTGGGACGATACCGGCGCGGTCATCACCGATCTCAATACCAATCCATCGCTCATCAACGACCTGAACGAGGATGGCTGGACCCCTCTCGAAATAGCGGCCTTTAGTGGCAAGTCGAAAGCCGCTCGCATTCTGATCGAGCGCGGCGCAACCATCGATATTACCGACGACGATGGCGAGTCCCCTCTCAGCCTTGCGGCTGCCAATGGCCATGAGCGTATCGTCGAAATGCTTCTGGCTCACGGCGCGAAGGTCGATAAACCGAACGCCGCCGGTGAAACGCCGCTGTATCAGGCAAGCTCCAAGGGAAAGACCGAAGTCGTGAAAACATTGCTCGCCGCTCATGCCGATCTGCACAAGGCGCGTACCATCGACGATATGACTCCATTCGATGCCGCCTGCGAATCCGGTTACGATACCATCGTGCAAATTCTGCTCGATCATGGCGCGCCGGTAAACCGTGCGATTCATGCGCCCGATCTGGAATCCGATGGCTTTATGCCGATCCACTTTGCTGCGCAGGGCGGACATGGAAAAGTGGTAACCATTCTGCTCGAACATGGCGCGAAGATCGATGCCCGTGCCGCCAATGGCGATGAACCCATCCATCTTGCAACAAGCTGGCATGGGAACGATGCCACGCTTGACTTATTGATGACAAAAGGCGCGAACGTCAATGCGCTGAACAAATATCACCAAACCGCGCTGCATTTTGCGACATGGGAAGCCCGTACCTCCGCGCTGGTCAAACTGTTGCGCAAAGGCGCCGATCCAAATATCGGCGATAGCGCCGGCGATACGCCGCTGCATCTTGCATCCCATGCCGGCCGCGCCGACCTTATCATGGATCTTATTTCGCTCGGCGCAAAACCGAATCTCCAGAACGCCAAAGGACAAACGCCGCTCATGCTGGCGGTGCAGGGGAACTACGATGCCCCCGTCGATTCCCTTATCACCAACGGCAGCGACCCAAATCTGCAGGATAAGGAAGGCCGCACGGCACTCTTTTATCTCGATACTGCAAACTTCCACTTTATTGCGCATCTTCTGACGACGCATGGAATAAATGCAGCGCTGAAAGATAAAAAAGGTCTGACCGCCTCGGAATACTACCGGCGCAAACACGAGGATGCGATCGTGCACTATCTTGCCGACCCGTATCATTAATGGCCGCGCCGGATACCCAGAACAAAGCTTCCCACCCTGAAAAGCGGCATGATCCCTATGCCGCGCTTCGCGTTCGCGACTTCCGAATTCTCCTGCTGACGCGCCTTGCGATCACCATTGCAAGCCAGATGGAAGTCGTCATCGTGCGGTATCAGGTCTATGCCCTGACGCACGATCCCCTGCCCATCGGCATCGCGGGGCTCGTCGAAGCGATACCCACGCTTATCGTCCTGCTCTTCGCCGGACAGATCGCCGACCGTATGGAGCGCCGGAAGCTTGTCATTCTTTCGCGTACTGCGCTTATTTTTTCCGCCGGCGGACTTCTCCTCCTTTCCTTCACGATGGGATCGCTCTATCCCACCACCGGTATCTGGCCGATCTATGCGATGATCTTTATTGCCGGCGCGGCATCGGGATTCCTAAGCCCCGCATCGTTCGCGTATAATTCCGAGATCCTCCCGAAAGAGTTCTACGCCAATGGCGCAGCGTGGAACAGTTCCACCTGGCAGACCGGAGCCATCCTCGGCCCGACGATCGGCGGCCTCATCGCCGGGTTCCTCAGCATCTCGGCAGCGTATGGAGTAGATGTCGTGCTCACGGCGGCTTCTGCATTTCTGGTATTTCTCATTCCGGCGCGGCCGTTCGAGCCGCGTGTTCGTGAGGAGTCCAGCCTCCAAAGCATCGTTGCCGGATGGAAATTCGTGTTCCGCAACCAGCCGATCCTGGGATCGATCTCGCTCGATCTCTTCGCCGTGCTCTTCGGCGGCGCAACGGCAATGCTTCCCGTCTATGCAAGCGAGGTCTTCCATGTCGGCGCGGAAGGGCTTGGCCTGCTGCAAGCCGCGCCCTCGGTGGGCGCGGTGCTGGTCTCCGTCATCTTCGCCCATTACCGATTGCGCGGAAGTGTCGGGAAACAGATCCTGTTCACGGTTGCGATGTTCGGCATCACCATTCTGCTCTTTGCGGTGTGCACCAATATCTATCTTGCGCTTGCGTTGCTCGTGCTTTATGGCGCAACCGACAGCGTAAGCGTCATCATTCGTTCCACCGTCATTCAGATCCTCACGCCGGACGCCATGCGCGGGCGCGTGGCGGCCATTAACTCCATGTTCATCGGAACTTCGAACGAGATCGGCGCTTTTGAGTCGGGTGTAGCCGCAAAGCTCATGCGGCTGGTTCCCTCCGTCGTCTTTGGCGGCATCATGACCCTCCTGACCGTCAGCGTCGTCGCGACGATAGCACCGAAACTACGGAAATTGCGAGGGGAAGATCTGGGAGCCTGAAAAGCCTCACTTGAATGATTCTTGGATTTATTATAAAATTGCTATGACTAACGAAAAGAATGGTCAGATGACCCAACTCTGAAACTTTCCTTCCGTTCAGGTGTTCCAAGTTTTGTAACTTTTTCTTGGGTGATTATGCGCCACACTATCATTCTGACCGTTGCAGTTCTTTTGAGCCTGAGCAGCCACGCGCTCGCGCAAACGGCTCCCGATTCCTCTCAGGGCATGTTTGTCGATGTGACGGATGAACCCGAACCACTACAGCCGCTTGAAAAGCTTATTGTGTATCCGGAAGCCGCACGGCGCAGCGGACTCGAAGGCAAAGTTACGGTGCAAGCGCTTATCGGCAAGGATGGCAGTGTGGAAAAAGTGCAAGTCCTGAAATGCACCAATGATATTTTTAAGGATGCCGCTATCGATGCGATGCAGCATGCGAAGTTCACTCCGGGAAAGTATTACGGTACACCGCTTGAACTATGGATCACGCGCACTATTAATTTTAAACTGGGGGGTGGCTCCAAACTGCATGAAGACTCCAAGTTCGGAAACTTCAAAGCCATGCTTGGCATGAGCAAAGCCCAGATCCTGAAAACGTTTCAAAGCATAGGAAATGTCGATGAGGAGGAAGAAACGGATGGGATCTATCTGCATGCCGTATCTTCCAGCGGCTTTTCTGAGAGCTTACATCCCGCATCGTTAGATGGCATCATTGGCGATAACGGCTTGCAGAAAATAACCGTCTTCTACCATTTCGATAACGACGATGACTTCAATACCACCGCATCCGTCTGGGATGTCAACAAATTCGATGGCGGAAAACTGACCTCCGTTTCGGCGGATGCGGATTTCCCGAATATGACGATGTCCATTGCCTTAGACTCTAAGCAGCGAACCCTCCGGGTTGTGTTAACGGCAAAATAAATCTGCTCAGGTTAGCCTCACATCCTGCACTTTGCAGGAACCGGTCTTGCCTTCCTGCAATTTACAGTGCTCCTTGTTAGTCGTACAGCCATTTTTGTCCTAAAATGGGCGATTTTGGTGTTGGCATTAGGTTTTATATATAGAGGGGGAGGACGTGCACAGCACGTCCCTACATAAACAATCACAAAATGTCGGGCTGGAAGCACCGACCTACGAAATCATGAAGAAAAATTCTCTTTTTGTATCGATCGTCATCGCGGCAGCGTTTGTCGCCGCTGTGCTCATTTATTCCTTCATTTTCGGTGCGGATTCGCATTTTGCGGATGCGGCCACGAAAGAGCATCCGAAAGATGTCATGGGTATCATCTATACCGGCGGTATTATTGTGCCGCTGCTGCTGATGCTAACCATCATGGTGTTCACCTTTATCATCGAGCGTTTCTTTTCGCTTGCGAAGGCGCAGGGATCGGGCGATCTCGGTAAGTTCCTCGCGAACGTCGAAAAGAGCCTCGATGCCGGTAACGTCGATGCAGCGATCGACCTTTGCTCCAAACAGCGCGGCACCGTAGCGAATATTCTTCGCGCCGGTCTCGAAAGCTTCAAGAAAGTACGTAACGAGGGTGGCATGGCCGCCGCACTTAAGCTCGCAGAAGTAAAGCGCACCATCGAAGAAGCCACGAGCATCGAAACCCCGCTCCTGGAGCGTAACCTCATCGGCCTTTCGACGATCGCCTCCATCTCCACGATGGTCGGTCTCTTGGGAACGGTGCTTGGTATGATCCGCTCTTTCCGTGCACTTGGCGAAGCCGGTGCCGCGAGCGCGACGCAGCTTTCCATCGGTATTTCCGAGGCGCTCGTCAATACCGCCTTTGGAATCTTCGGCGCTATCATCGCCATCGTGTTCTACAACTTCTTCACCACGAAGGTCGATAGCTTTATCTACACGATCGATGAAGCCTGCCTGAACCTCGTCGAAACGCTCGAGACACGCTTTCTCACGAAAGCTTCTGCGTAAAAATGTAGCGCCGGCGTCCTCGCCGGTTCCCCTGCCTCAAATGCAGGGACCGGCGAGGACGCCGGCGCTACAAGGAAAGATTTAAAATAAAATGGCAAAGAATAAAATAAAACGCCACAGTTACCGCCTCGACATGACGCCGATGGTCGATGTGGGCTTTTTGCTCCTGACGTTCTTCATGCTCACGGCAAAATTCAAGCCCCAATCGGATGAACCGTTGCAGATCATGCTTCCGGTGGCTGTCGCGGATACCACAAAGCTTCCCGACGCAAATATCGCGACCGTGGAAGTTGGGTTGAAACCCCAACCCGATGGCCGTGTCGATACCGTCATCGAATTCGGGCTTTCGAATGAGAAAGATCGCGCGCCGGTCTATAAGCCGCTCAATCTTCTCGACCCGAAAACGGGTCAGCCGTTCACCGATGCTGAACTTGCAATGAAGGCTGGAGTCGTGGTATCGAAGGCAACGCTCGAAACCGTCGTGCTGCAAGCCCGCTTACAGAATCCCTCGATGCGCTTTGCGATCAATGCAGATTCGGCCGTCACGTTCGGCACGATCAACGATGTAATGCGCGCATTACAAAAGAATGGAGCCACGCGTATGAATTTGGTTACCATGAACAAGGAAAAAATTTAACGGAACCGTTTAAGGACAAACACAATGGCTGAAATTGTTCAAAGTGGTGGTAAAAGAGGGAAAGGCAAGAAACGCGCGCGCTTAGGCGTGCGATTGGACATGACCCCGATGGTCGATGTCGCGTTTCTGTTGCTGACGTTCTTTATGTTGACGACCACCCTGCTTACTCCGCAGGTCATGGAGATCACGATGCCACCGGACTCGAAAATACCGGTCGAGATCGCGGAATCGAACTTACTGACGCTCCGCATTCGTCAGGATATGGCGGTGTTCTGGAACATGGGAACCGAAGCGCCGCAAAAGATCTCGGAGAACGATGTTCCGAAGATTCTCAAGGAGCATCTTCAGATCAATCCGAAGCTCTCGACGCTCATCAAGATCGATCCGAAGGCAAAGTATCAGACGCTGGTAACGATGGTCGATGATCTGAACGAGACGCAAGGCGAACTTCACCAGTCCGAAAAGCGATTCAGCCTCGTCGCAATGGACGATACGGATCTGAAATTGGTCGGCGGTTTGTAATGACTGTAGGGACGTGCTGCGCACGTCCTCTCCCCCGGAGAGTCCGAAAATGCTCACCCCGGGTCGTTGGACGTGCGCAGCACGTCCCTACAAGTGAATTTCGAAAATTAATATGGCACTTAGTAATTTAGTATCGGAACAGCTCGAGCAATACGGAGGCATTGACCTCAAGAAAAACCAGAACCGGTATTTCTCGAATGCGCTTGGTATTTCCATTGCGCTGCATTTGCTCGTCTTACTACTCTATGTTGGTTGGTCGTGGTTCACCTCCGAGGATGACAAGCATATTCCGCACGTCCGGATTCACGGTATTGCAGAACTTGCGCCACCACCCTCCATCGATAACCAGGATGTACAGCCCGTTACACCCCCGCCGCCAAGCAATGTCGTGAAACCCAATTTGGGAGTTCCTGTACCGGTGCCCGATGCTGTTGCTCCGCAGTTGACACTCCCTGACATGAACCAGCCTGCACCGCAAGCTGCGCCGGTCGGAAATGGGCCGGTTACGAATGCTCCGGTGGAATTGCATATCGACCAACCCGTCCAGGAGGCCGACCCAACCCCGGATGAATTCATCGATGTGTCCGAGGAGCCTGAGCCGATCCAACCAATTGAAAAACTCATCCAATACCCAGAAGTCGCTCGCCGTAGCGGACTCGAAGGAAAAGTTACCGTGCAGGCGCTCATTGGTAAAGATGGAACGGTCGAGAAAGTGGAAGTTCTCAAATCTGACTACGATCTTTTCAAAGATGCAGCTATCGATGCTATGAAACGTGCGAAGTTCACTCCCGCTCGGCAAAATGGCACTCCGCTTAAGATCTGGATCACGCGCACGATCAATTTCAAGTTGAAATAAGAAGCAGTCTTGTCACGGCGCGTGATGCACTGTTCAGGATCAGTCAACTATATCTATCATGGCAACAACCACTCCCCGTCGCCCCATCGAGCGGCCTCCGAACAAGATCGCTGGGATGGTGTATATTGTTATTGGGATCATTGCACTCGGCACGGCGGCATTCGTATTGTTCTATCAGGGAACTGTTGTCGGACCGATCACTAATTTAAGAACCGGTGTTGGAATTGTCATCGTAGTCTATGCCGTGTTTCGTATTTTTACCGGCATCTCCACGATCCGTCGGGCCAATAAGCTGAATAATTCCGTTACTCTGAACGGCAAAAATTCCGAGCCAACGCCGCCACAGTCATGAAGCCGCGCTCCATCTTGCTTCCGTTGCTCGTCATGCTCTTCTGTGCTGCGTGCGAGAAACAGGAAAAGGCCTCGACGTCCGAAACCGCGACGTATGGCAGTTTCCAACTCGTTGCCGATGAAGAATTAAAACCTGTGATCGACAGCCTCGTCACCGGCTTTATGGTCGAAAATCCCGACGCAAATGTGACAGTGAAATACACCAGCGCCACAGAAGCCGTCCGGGAACTGCTCAATCACGATACCCGCGCCATCATCATCGACCGCACGCTAACTCCTAAAGAGCGTGAAGTAGTGAGATCGGATTCTGCCGATCTTCCCGATTACCGTCTGGCCCAGGATGGCATCGCCTGTATCGTCTCGGAAAAAAATTCCTCAACCACGATCCGCAAGAGCGATCTGCAAAAGATGTTCGCCGGTGAAACTACTTCCTGGGGAGATGTCACCCTGGTATTGCCTGCATATCCATCCAGCACAGAATATGTGTTGGATTCCATTCTCAATAATGGCGCGGAGCAGAAGGCGAAATATATTCTTCATTTCAACACTGCCGATAGCATTGTATCCTATGTTTCAGCACATCCAAAATCAGTAGGCTTTATCGGCTCCGCGTGGGTCCACTGGTTCGAATCTGAGGGCGATACCAGCATCAAGGCGCTTCCGGTCATTCCGGCAGATTCAAGCTCCCGTGGCCTCATCGAGCCGGTGCTGCTGCACATGGCCTATATTGCCGAGGGCCTCTATCCATTCGTGAGCAAGGTCTTTGGCTATTCGTTCGAAGTTCCGAATACGATCCCACGCGGGTTCCTCGCTTATGCTTCTACGGCGCATGGACAAACGGTATTTAAGGATTTCGATGTGCTTCCGGTGACACAACCCATACGGATCGTACCGAACAAATAGAACCACGAAATTATGAAACGGTTATTTTCTATTCTTCTCGTACTCTTCACCCTCGCTCCGAGCGTTTGGGCGCAGGCACATGATATACACGTCGCGGCGGCCATGAAGCTCGTCGATCTTGGGAACGCTCGCGATGCTGCCGATCAACTTCGGCAGCTTATTGCCACCGATCCAAAAAATGCCGAAGCGCATGCTGGTCTCGCAATCGCACTTGTTGCCTTGAATAAGTTACCGGACGCCGCAACAGAAGCACAGGCAGCCTTTGACATCGACCGTCATAACGAACTCGTGCGCATCGCCCGTGGAATAGTCTATGGGAAACAGGCGCGCATCAATGACGCGCTCGAAGAATTCCATCAGGCCATCAAGATCGACCCCAAAGATGTCGGCAGCATGGTTGCATTGAGCCGCTATTATATTTCCATCGATTCTCTGAAATCTGCGGAGATCACGCTCTATCAAGCCCAGCAATTGGATACCAAGGATGTCCGGTCTTATGTAGGTTTAGCCGAGCTCTACGAGCGTCAACACATTCCGGAACTCGCCATCGGCCAATTCGAACAAGCTCTGAAGCTCGATCCGAATGACGAGGGCGTGCATAGTTCTCTTGCGGGATTGTATCTCCGGTTGCGTCCGCCGAAATACAATGAGTCGGCAAAAGAATGGCTCCAGGTCATTCGCATCGACTCGAACTATGCAGACGCCTATTATCAAGTTGGAAATCTTTATTTTTTGGGTAAGCAATTTCAGAATGCGGCGTTTTATGCGGGCAAATATGTGAAACTGAAACCCAATGATGTTAATGGACAGTGGCTCTATGCAAGGTCGTTGACCGAAGCTGGGCAATATCAGGAAGCGCTGCCGGCATTACAGGCGGTCGCTTCGAATGATTCCCTTAAAGCACTTTCGCTGTTATTGCTTGCCCGGAGCTATTTTTATTCGAAGGATTATCCGAAAGCTCTCGATATTTATAAAAACGCAAAATCGCTCGACCCGAAAGACCTCGGCTTTTATGGTGACGCACTTATCGTCTCCGGCGATACCGCCGGCGGGATCGATCAATTGAAAAAATCATTGGTTGGTGATACGATCCGCACACCGCAGGAAAAACTCCAGACACAAAATGCTATTGGTAATTTGCTTTATCAGCAGAAGCGCTATGACGAATCTGCGCAGGTGTTTGCAAAGATCGCCGATGCCAACCCATCGGTCGATGCCTATCTCTCTGCCGGAGAGATCTATGGAATTGCAAAAAAATCCGATTCCGCCAAATTATATTATGACAAGGCTCTCGCAATTAATCCAAATTCTGTGAAGGTCCTAATGCAAATAGCGCTCAACGAAGTTTCGTCCGATAGTACCGAGGAAGCGCTTGCCTCGTTCAATAAACTTCGCGAAGCCGCTAAGGCTTCCAACTCAGCCGATACTGCAGCCATCGCGGAAGGCTTGATCGCTTATCATTATGCGGCGCTGAAAGATTGGAAAGCGGCGGTCGAACACTTTGAACCGGCCGTGACAACGCTCGAAGCATCAAACTCCCCATATCTCACGAGCTATACTCTGGTCCTTGCGCAGTCCTACCATCAACTGCATCAGTTCGATAAGGCGAAGAAGTATTATGAAAAAGTCTTGAAACTCGATCCTAATAATGAGGGAGCGAAACAAGGTCTGGAATATCTAAAACAATCGGCACCATCCAAGAAGTAATGCTTCTTGGGTCGTACGGTTGGAATTCCTCGGCGATCAATGTACGTTAGTCAAATTTGATACCGTGACATCTCATTACCCCTTATAGATAGTTTTATACAAGAGATAGTTACGCCGTAAGCAAAGCATGCACTTCAAAACGCGCTTGGGTGTACTAACCCTCATCTCGATCATTTTTGCGTCCTGTGGAACAGTCCTGAAGACTTCGATTGTGAGCATGCCAACAGGTGCGCCGCTCGCGATCGTCGATGACTCCCTTTTCGGTCGGGTGCTTTCCCAGGCGGTTGCCTGGAACGGTGCGGTAAGTTACAAGGCGCTTCAATCCGACAGCGACCTTACAGAATACTTACGGCAGATCGCCCTGGTTCACACCGATGCCTTTACTTCTCGCTCCGAACTGCTTGCGTTCTGGATCAATGTGCACAATGCCTATGTGTTGGATATGCTCCGCCTCAATCCGGCCAAGTCGATCGACGACATCCCTGGATTTCGGTATGCCAAGGTGATTCTCATGTCCGATGGTCAAACCTACTCCTTGTATGACATCGAACATACCATCATTGAACATCACTTTCGTGAACCGCGGGCATTCTTTGCACTCTTCGATGGAACACGATCGTCACCGCAACTTCGGATAGAGCCATATTCCGGAGAACATTTGAGCGATCAACTCGATGACCAATTTCATAAGTTCTTAGCCGATTCTACCAAGAACTACCTTGACCGCAGGGCCAATACACTGTATCTTTCTAAAGTATTTCAGGATTACTCCAGCACTCTCGAAGAAATGACCGGCGAATCGATCAAGACGCTCGTTCATGATTTTGGCCCTACCGATATTTCACAATGGATCGGCGGACATTCGGCACTTATTGTCTCCTATCTTCGATATGATAATACCATTTTCCGAAGCGATTTCGGTCTGATCAACACCCCTACCAATGCACACCCACGAACACCATCCAGAAGCGCATCTGGCGGCATTAGATAAGAGCTTCACCGTATTTTTACAGGCGGCTGAGGAATACCCTCGCCCGTTGGTGCGTGAGAAGCCCTCTGAGAAAGCCTTTAGCGCCACTGAGATCCTCTATCACATGCTTGACGTGGAGCGCCTGTGGCAGAAACGCATTCGTGGGTTGCTCGATGGCACGGTGAACCAATTCCACCAGATGAATCCGGACAAAGAGGCCATTGAACAGCGATACAACGAACGCGAGTATCAGCCTGGTATTCCCGAACTCACGAAAGCCCGTAAAGAGACACACGACTTGATCCGCACGATGAAACCCCGCGAATTCGAATTGACCGGCACTCATTCAAAGTATGGTGAAATGAACACCTATAAAATACTTGAAACGATGACAGAACATGACCATACGCATGCGGCTCAATTGAAACGAACCCTCTTCGAAGTAACACAAGCCAAAACTCCAGCTACCCGTTGATCCTCGCACTTTTGATCGGCGCTATCACCGGCTGGCTGATGTCGATGCCGATTGGCCCGCTGAATGCGGCCGTGATCTCTCGCACGATAAAGTATAGCGCCCGCTTCGGTATTGCAGTCGCTATTGGCGCGGGGATGATGGACGTGATCTATTGTGGCGGCGCGGCGCAGATCAATCAATTCCTCGTAAAATCTCCCGTTATCAATTTGGGTTTTGAGTTTGCAGGATTTTCCGCGTTGCTCATCCTCGGGATTCGGCAGCTTACCTCTAAATCGGTAACTCATGAATCTTCCTCCGAGGATACATTCCCACAAGAACCCGACCGCGGAGAGCGCGTGGCCGCCGCTGCGATCCACCGCATGCACTTAGAGAGAAAAAGCCTTTTGGGGCCATTCACTATTGGAATTCTGCTCTATGCAACGAATGTCATGGCCGTCCCGGAATGGATCATTGTCTCCGGCCTTTGGCGCAGTTGGGGCTTGCTCGGCACCGGGGTCGATAGGAACGCGTTATTCGCACTCGGCGCGGGCGCCGGAACTATTGGATGGTATCTCGTCCTCATCCGATGGATCTCAAAACGGCGGCGTGGGTTCCAGCCCGCCACCTTGCAAAAGATCAATCTGGGAACCAGTATTGCCATGCTTGCCTTCGCAGGATACTTTGCCTTTGCCATCATTTTTAGAACGCAGTGGCATGAGGTTCAGTCCCATTTCGAACACAATACCGTCCAAATCATCGACTCGATCAGATCTCGATAAAAAAAATTGAAAATTTTTACGATCCTCTTTGTATTAGAAGAACTCAGATGCAAGGAGAATTGTAGTTAATAGCGGAAGGCCCTTCGAGGAAGACACATCGAATGAGCGATCATTCTTGGATGAGCGATCATTCTTGGATGAGGGATCATCCTTGAGAAGAGCGGACGCCCCATAAGCCAACCCACTCTTCTTCTCGCAGAGCCCCGGAGCACAACGAAAAAAGAACCAACAGTGAGCCACAGGGCGCTTGACGCTTGATTCCAACGACAGGCCCCGCTCCGCTATCGTAAGTTCGTGGATTATTTGCATCAGAGCTGGAAACGCGTTTCTTAGTTTAGGCGCATCCTGCTCGTTCGAAGCCAGCGATTTTACGGTAGCGGAGAACTCCAATAAGCCGCGAGCGAGACCGTCGCTCGCAGCCGATGTAACGGGTCGCCATACACTTCGATCTCGAAGGAACGTGACGGTTTGAACCATCCGCAGGCTGAGGGACAGGGGAAGCCAGCGGTCTTTCGTGAACGATCGATGATCGGTCATTCACACGAGGCAGGTGCCCGCTGATACTTGGGATATTACGGTTCTTTATTCCCTTGTACTGAGTTGCTGGAACGAATGCTGGTCATTGGCATTCGCGACAGCACCTCACCGGTGGAATTCACTGGCAGGACGCAGCGATTGCGGACTGTTTTTCCACCGGTCTCCGGGGTGATCTATGGGTCGTGTCTTCCTCGCAGGGCCGTCCTGTTGGGGAAATTATGAAGTATGAATTATGAAGTATGAAATGAGAGCGCGAATAATTCTACTCTTTCTTCATACTTCATTTTTTTCCTTCCTGTTTTTATTTCCCGTTGTGCATGCGCAAACTTCAAAGAAAAGATCCATTGCAAATACTTCTGAGCTAAATGCTTCTCCGAAGTATTACCGTCTTGCCGGCCTGGGAAGCGCTGGAGGTGATTCCACTAATAACTTCCCACATCCGACGGTATTCCTGAAAGTGTGGGACACCTCGAATGTTCATATTACCGTTCGCTTTCCTGAAGTGGGTTTGCTTGGTATCACACAGGATACTGTGCGCTTGCCAACATTCGTCACGAAGGATTCATTAATGGGTTACAAATCTCCGGATCCACTTTACATGCTCACCTTCCCCAAGACCAGATATTTTCTGTTCGTCGATGTATGGACGAAAGATGGGAAAAAACTATTGGATTCCCGTCCTTTTGAATATGAGATGGATGTAAAGGATTACAAAAACGCTAAACTGTCCTATAGCTACCGTCCGACGACAAAACTCAGCGATCTTAAATTACGCAGGCCTTTCCATCCCAAAGCGCTGCCCTTTTCCATTGAAACAAACCCTGGCTGGAGCGCCATGGAAACACTCGATTCCAACATGACGTATGCCCTTGTCTTCCGCGATCCGGAGGACCCGGACAAGCTGGAGTTATCGTTAACCATGCGGCCGGCCAGCGTGGGAACTGTCGATGCAGCAACATGGGATAACTTTAAGCAAAAAGCGGAGATCGCCTTCGGCGAGCATGGCGTGGCGACAAGCGCAATTGGCGATTTTGAAGTCGCAGACACAGCAACACGAAGTATCATCAAAGCTGGATTTGAATTTATTTCTAAAAATGTCGATAGCTCGTTCGATTATGTTACAGCCTATCTCACACCGCGAGCCATCCTGCTCCTGCTCGCACCGATGGATGAGCCGAATCAGCAGCTGCAAGTGCAATATTTTCAGGCGATCGCGAGAAGTACAAAATCTGAACCGTGATTTATGCGATTAATGAGATTTATGGGATTAGGAACTGTTAAATTCAAGAACTTCATTCCGAACGACTTTTTAAGCATGTCATTGCGAGTAGAATCGAACGACCGAAGGGAGTTCTATTCTACGAAGCAATCTCTTCGGGGTAGGCAAGAGATTGCTTCGTCAAACATTCTCCGCTTTGCTCCGAATGTTCTCCTCGCAATGACAGGGATGCTACTAATCTCTCTCACAGCTTCCGCCCAATCCCCCAAACCACTCGATATGCACGGCCTGCGCCCCGGCATGAGCACGGCGGAGATCTTTCTCTATGCTCACGCTCCGCTCGATACCCTCCAATGGGGTGGCACAGAGGCTGCGAACGTTATCGCATTCAATGGGATCTATCTTAATGATACCGGACAGTTCCGCGTGAACACGACCGGACCGGATATTATGCGCGTTAACTTTATTGCCAAGCAGCGTAGCGTCGAGCAAAACGGAGCAGCCTACCACCGCGCAATAGAAAAGATCACCAAGCTCCTCGGTAAACCATATCAGGATTACCACAACAAATACCGCATCATAACCTGGAATGCCGGCGCCGAGCAGCTCGCCCTCACCACCGCCGACGGCGGCAAGTTTTATAGCGTGGCGCTGTCGGGAGGGTCACATAAATAAATTAGCATGTCATTCCCGCGAAAGCGGGAATCCAGACCCCGACTTTGCGACACTCTATGAGCTGGATTCGCGCTTTCGCGGGAATGACAATAAGCCTTCCGCTTTTTTGAGAATCGAACGCTCTGAATAAGCCATTCGTTGTAGCTCAAAAGCTACAATGCCAAAGACTACAAACAAGACAAAGCCGCGCACTTCCAGCGTGAGCTATGAAGAGGAATTGATCGAAGCGTTGAAAGACCCTCGCGAAGCGGCGGCCTATCTCAAAGTTTCGCTTGAAGACGAAGACCCTCGCATTTTCCTCAATGCACTCGGACGCGTGGCCCGCGCCAATGGCGGACTTTCCCTGCTCGCCAGAAAAAGTGGCCTGAACCGCGAAAATCTCTACCGCACACTCTCACCGAAAGGGAATCCTAAGATTGATAGCGTCGGAGCCGTGCTGCGCTCGCTTGGGTTAAAGCTCTCGGTGGAAGCGGTTAATAGCTCAATGTAAGCTATTTCGCCCAGCTTCCTCATAGAAACGCATTTGGTTGAAAATTCTTTTGTAACCGGAAGGAGTTGGCGCGTTTTACTCTTATGAAGAAATCTCTCGTAGTCCTGGTTCTGATTTTAGGCGCGCATTCACAGGCGTTTGGGCAGTGGGTGCAGACAAGTGGGCCTTTGGGAGGGTATGTTAATGCGCTCGCAGTCAACGGAAAGAATCTTTTTGCTGGACTGGACGACATTTATTTATCCACGGATAGCGGAATGTCTTGGAAGTCCCTTCATACTAATGTGCCCCACGGGTTTTCCACCATCGTCGTAAACGACGGGGACCTTATAATCCCATACGGGAGCATTTACCTTTCATCCGATAATGGTTCATCATGGATAGAGAAACCGACAGGGATTTTTCAAGTCGGATTCGGATTACTGGCTGCAAATGGGACAAATTTCATCGCATGCACTATTCAGGATAATCCCGGTAGTGTAATTTATTACTCGACAAATAGCGGGGATTCCTGGGCTGCTTCTGATAGCGGATTAAATAATGCAGCAGTGGTGTATCTCGGATCGTGTGGAAAAAATTTTATTGCCGGAACAGATAATACTTATGGCGGAATTGGCGCCTATATATCTACTGATTCGGGACACTTCTGGTTCCCAGACACCGTTGGTCTCGGAGCACAAATTATTACTTCCGTTGTCATGAACGGAACAAGTGCGTTTGCAGGAACCGATGGCGGAGGTGTTTTTAAGTCAACCGACAGTGGGTTGACTTGGACACCGTCGAACAATGGCCTGCCAAATGATCCTCGCGCCACTAGATTATATTCCTTTGGATCCATGATCTACACATCGGGAAGTCTGGGAGGAGTAGGGATTTATCAATCTAGTGATGAAGGTATGAATTGGAACTCAGTAAAATCTGACCCACGGATTGGTAATGATGTCACTTCACTCACTTCTATCGGACCGTATCTTTTTGCTGGAACGTATGGTGCTGGTATTTTTCGCATAGGAAATAACGACACTAATTGGGTTTGGACAAGCCATGGATTAATTTGCTCGGGAATCAATAGCCTTATCGAGATTGGAAACACTCTTCTTGCATCAGAGCCTGAAGAATATGCCTGCTCTATTTTTCGGTCCATGGATAATGGTAATACTTGGAACACAGACACATCTTTCGCGGAACCTATTGGCTCTTTCGGGTTATATAAAAATAACATTTTCGCAGCTGGGTATCCAGCTCTCCGATCAACTGATACAGGTGTCTCATGGAGCGAAGCCGAATATGGTTTAGGTGATGATAATGGAGCTTATACTTTTGCTGTGCATGATTCTATTCTATATGCCGGAACTGAGTTTGGGCTTTTTTACTGGACCGATTCAATTGCGGCTTGGACTAAGATGCCGGGCTTCGGGGACGATGCTAATGCAATACTTTGGAACGATACAACTATTTTTGCAGGGACCGAATCGGGGCTTTTTGTTGGGTCTGAGATGGGAACACACTGGTCATTAGCCACAAACGGCATTCCTTCCAGAGCGTTTTTTAATTCACTTGCTATCCTAAATTCCACAATTTTTGCTGGAACAAATTACAATGGAATGTTTAGTTCAACCAATAATGGATTATCATGGAGCAGAGTTGGCACTGACTCACAAACATCGGCGACAATATTAGTGGCGAGTGCGCAAAACCTTTTTGTGTCGATTGGGGGGATCACCTACATCACTGATGGGATCTTTTGGACACCGATTGATAATGGGCTGTCAATTTCTTCACTCGCAATAGGAGGTCAATATCTTTTTGCTGGTGTTGCCGGGGCAGGGGTCTGGCGACGACCCCTGTCCGACTTTGGAATTAATTCTGTCTCATCAACTCCTATACAAGAAAGTACACTTACCACTTTCCCCAATCCCCTCTCCCAATCCACCACCATTCGCTTTACTTCACCGGAGAGCGGCGTGGCGCGTGTTACGGTTGTGAACCTTCTCGGTGAAGAAATTGCGCGGGTGTTCGAGGGCACACTCACTTCCGGCGAGCACAGCTTCCAGTGGAGCAAGCCTACCGGCTTGCCAGATGGCATGTACGAATGCGTTGTGCGGCTGAACGGCAGCGTCCAGCAGGTGCCGATGGTAGTTACGCAATAGGAACGAAATGACGGCCATGCGGTTTTGGTATAAAGAGGAGAATCTACCCGTATGCAACATACTCAAATTATTACCACTACAGATGCTTCCATCGTGCTGGAAGTACCCGAAGACCTTCGGGGGCACACCATTGAAGTGACGATGAATGAAATAGGAGAAAATGGCAAAAAGCGATTTTCTTCCATAGAGGAGGTTCAGGCACATTTCAAAGCGGTTCGGATTGACACTCGTGGATGGAAATTCGATCGTGAGGAAGCAAATCGCCGCAGATGAGCTACTTCCTCGATACCAACATACTTATTTACAATTATGCACCGGACGAGCCAGAAAAATACCGAAAAGCAAACAACGCTTTTTTAGGGATAGGAAGAATTTGTAGCACACAAGTGCTTTCTGAACTCTCCAATGTACTTTTCACGAAATTCCGATTTTCGTGGTCGACAATCAACGATATAGTGCGCGAAGTTGTAACCGTGGTCGATGTTCTGACTGTCTCGCTCACCACCATAGAACACGCCCACATTCTATCGGAACGTTATCATTATACATACTACGACAGCCTCATTCTTGCTTCGGCAATCGAAGCGACTTGCACCACCCTATACTCCGAAGACTTCCAACATAACCAACTCATCGAAGGCGTTCGAATCATAAATCCTTTTCTCTGAATCCAAGAGATGATATGATTGTCATTCCCGCGAACGCGGGAATCCATTACTTGAAGAAACGAAAGCAGAAGAGATACGCAAACACTGGATTCCCGCTTTCGCGGGAATGACATTGTGCTTCTATCACCAAATCTAAATAATCGCCCCAAATCCAGGTTCCGGGCACTTTGAGTGAGCCGCTTGCGTAGTGTGCTGCGATGGGAATACAATGCGGAATTGTTGGCTTGCCGAACGTCGGAAAATCGACGCTGTTCAATGCTATTACAGCCAGCTCGCAGGCGGCGGCGGAGAATTATCCTTTTTGCACGATCGAGCCGAATACCGGCGTCGTTCCGGTGCCGGATCCGCGCATGAAGCAGCTAACCTCGCTGGTAAACACCGAGCGCGAAGTACCGGCTACGATAGAATTCGTTGATATTGCTGGTCTCGTCAAGGGCGCATCGCAGGGCGAGGGGTTGGGCAATCAATTTCTGGCGCATATCCGGGATGTCGATGCGATCGCGCATGTCGTCCGCGCGTTCGAAGATGACAATGTGATCCATGTCGATGGCTCCGTCAACCCAAAGCGCGATATTGAGGTCATCGAAACCGAGCTTATCCTGAAAGATCTCGAAACGCTCGATAAAAAAGCGGACGCCGCCCAGCGCAAAGGCAAGACCGGCGATGCGAAAGCGCGTGCAGAATCCGATTTTTACACCCGTCTTCGCGAACACATGGCGCAAGGACGCCTTGCAAAGTACTTCCCGCTCAGTTCCGATGACGAGAAACTATGGCTCCGCGAGATGCACCTGCTGACAGCCAAACCTGTGCTCTATGTTGCCAACACCGATGAGCATGGCGTTACCCACGGCAACGCATGGATCGATACCATCCGTGAGATCGCGGAAAAAGAAGGCGCGCTCGTCGTGCCGATCTGCGCGAAGATCGAAATGGAGCTTGTGGAACTGCCGGAAGCTGAACGCGCGGAATTCCTGCGTGAACTTGGCCTGAAAGAACCAGGATTGAATGCGCTCGTCCGCGCAGCTTATGATCTGCTCGGACTCCAAACATATTTCACCGTCGGCCCAAAAGAGATCCGCGCCTGGACGGTCCGCAAGGGGGCGAAAGCGCCGGAAGCCGCAGCCGTCATTCACACCGATTTTGAAAAAGGATTTATCCGCGCCGAAGTAATGAAATTCAGCGATTTTCTGAGGCTGAAATCCGAAGCCGCCATGCGCGAAGCCGGGCTTTTACGAAGCGAAGGTCGCGAATATATTGTTGACGATGGAGACATTATGCACTTCCGGTTCAATGTATAAAGTCTGAACCTGGATTACGCTGATTTATTTCTGATTTCGCTGATTTTTAGGAATTGTCATTCCCGCGAAAGCGGGAATCCAGACCCCAAGTTTCTACGAAATCCAAAGCTGGATTCCCGCTTTCGCGGGAATGACAATTCAACGAAGCATTAATATGTAGGCATAGACCATGCGTCTGGAGGAAGGGAATCCTAAATATAACGAGACCTATCTCTCCCGGAAGGAGCTGGAATCGCTGTTGCGCGAGCGGGAGATCGATGCCGTTGCGGTGAATAAAGTTCTCGATGCGTACGACATGGCCGAAAGCGTCCATGAGTTCCAAAAACGCCCGGATGGCACCCCATATTTCTGGCATCCCAGCCGCGTGACGAAGATCATGCTCATAGAGCTAAATCATACCGACGCCAACATCCTCTGCGCTGCACTGCTTCACGATACGCTCGAAGATTCCCATGTGCTTACGCCAGAAATTCTGGAATTAAATTTTGGCTCGTACACCAGCTATCTCGTCCAAAAGCTGACGAAGGACATCAAAGCAGAAGGCGCAATGAAGGAATGGGTGGAAAAAGAGTATATCGAGAAACTGCTTGCCGCCAGCGAAGACGCCCGTATGCTAAAACTTGCCGATCGTCTCGATACGTACCGTTGTCTTGAATTCAACGTGAAGAAGAATCCGATCAAGTACATCATGGAAACGCAGACGCACTACTTCCCTCTTGCCCAGGGCTCCCATGACCCGCGAATGAAATATCTTATCAAAGAGCTTCAGAAAGAGCAGAATAAGTTTTTGGGGTAAGCATATATCAGGATTACGGAAACATTTCCCTCCAATCCGGCTTTTACATGCCGCGTGCATCGGCACGAACGCTGCGGGAGTAATTCAGCGGTAGAATGCCAGCTTCCCAAGCTGGACGTCGCGGGTTCGATCCCCGTCTCCCGCTCAAACCAGAACCACGATTCACGGGATTTCAAGGATTTTTCAGGATGGATTCGTCATATCTCAAAAATCCCATGAATCCCATAAATTCAGGTTCAGAACAAAATCCTCATCGCGCGTACCGACCGCCTGGGAGATGTTGTGCTCACATTGCCGATGGCGCGGGCCATCAAGAAAGCGATCCCGAATGCGCACATCACATTTCTTGCACGCGAATACACTCGTCCGATCATCGAGCGATGCCCGGACGTGGATGAAATTCGAGTTGTTGACGAGAAGGCAAGTCTGTGGCACTTGATCGCGCAATTTCGCAAAATTGATGCAGCATTTTTTCCAAGCCCTCGGTTTCGGCTCGCTTTCGCGGGGTTTTTGGCCCGTGTGCCAAAGCGAATAGGTACTGGCTACCGATGGTATTCCTTTCTATTTACAAAGAAGATCTACGAGCATCGCAAGACCGCCGAGCATAACGAAGCAGAGTATAATTTGCGGATGTTGGCATCCATTGGGATCAATGCTAATGAATCTGAACTGCCATCCATTATGCTCCAACAAGCTGAGATCGAATTTATTGATCAGTGGATGGTCGAGAACCTTGGCTCCGCCAGTGCAAAATTCGCTGTGCTCCATATTACCAGCGGAGGCTCCACGCGATCCTGGCCGGTTTCGCAATTCATCAAATTAGGCCAAAGCATAATTGAAAAGCAGGGTATGAACATTGTGCTAACCGGCGTTGCTCAGGATGCACCTATCGTCAATCTTGCAACTGCTTCGGTCGGCGTTGGCCGCGCGATCCCTTTTGTAGGACATTCCCTTTTAGAATTAGCCACACTGCTTGAACGGGCCACCATCGTGGTCGCGGGAAGCACAGGTCCGGGCCATCTGGCGGCAGCGCTCGGTACACCAACGATCGGGCTGTTTCCGCTCCCGCTTCCACTCAGTAAGGCGCGCTGGGGTTTCCGTGGCACTAAGGTCAGTAACCTATCCCCACTCCCGATCACGGGCTGCCCCAGTTGCCAGAATTGTACCTGCATGGAACGTATCGACGTAGAAAGCGTAATAAATAGCGTTGAAATGATGCTCTCCCATAAGAGCACGTCCGAATTGTAATTCTTGTTCGTTTTTATTCAACATTTGCATTGTTGAAACGTCTTACTTGCGGCGTTTTAATAAATATTGATGAGGCATAAATTAATCGTAGCACTTTTCGTCGTTGCCGCAAGCCTTTTTTGGCATCCCTGGGGCGATAGTATGGGCATTGCCCAGTCCGCGATCACGGCGAAGGTTGCGCCGTTCACATTTCGGCATTTGTCGAATACTGCCTTCACAGTTGGCGAGCGCCTCACTTTCGATATTGACTGGGAGGGTGTCACCGGCGGACAGGCTGTGATGTCCATTCCGGACATTCGTTATGTCAATGGCAGAAAAACGTTAGAGACACGTGTAGAAGCCACTTCCGGTTCCGCGCTCGATCTGTTCTTCCGTGTTCGGGATCGATATGAGACGTTTATGGATGCCGACGGAATTTTTCCCTGGCGATTCGAGCAGCACGTCCGTGAGGGAAGTTATTCAAAGGATTACGACGCAAACTTCGATCCGGAAGCGCAAACCGCCGAAACGAGCGATGGCCATGAGTTTAAGACTCCACAATACGTTCACGATATTGTGAGTGCGTTCTACTATGTTCGGACTCTCGACATGACGCACTCCCGGAAGGGCGATGTCATTCACCTGCAAAATTTCTTCGATGGAAAAACTCACCCGTTAGATGTACGTGTGCTCGGCCACCAACAGGTTGAGACCGATGCCGGAACATTCGAATGTTCCGTTATCGAGCCGATGGTCGTGGAGGGTGGATTATTCAAGAGCGAAGGCTCGATTAAAATATGGCTGACGGACGATGACAATCACATGCCCGTGAAAATGTCCTCAAAAATTCTCATAGGCGAGATCGAGGCGAAGCTTGTTAAGTATCAAGGGGTCTTAGGGCCACTCAGCTCCAAGATTCCCTAAATTCATTCCATCGCCTGTTCGAGCGTCGTGGAAAGTGTCTCCAGATCCAGCGCGATACGGTCAAGTTCACGTCGCTCGTTCTCTTTGGTATGAGCTTCCTGTTCTGCGAAGTTCAGCGCAGCAAGAACGGCAAGTGTCGTCGTGGACTGGGATGGAAGCTTTGTTTGCAGTTCACGGAGTTGCCCATCGACATCCATCGCAAGTTGCTGAGTTAGCGCCTCGTCATTGGAACGGAGAGGGTATTCGGCGCCCAGAATAGTTACTTTTACGGTTTGAGCCATTTCTTATTTTTCCTCCGAAATTTGCATTCTTGACTCGACGATCGAAAGCTGATCGATAAGCTTGTCCATCGTTCTTTTAGCATTATCGCGATCATCGGCTGTAAACCGCAGAACATATTGGGCATTCATTCGCTCGTTTTCGACGATCTGAGTTCTGAACGTATCGCGCTCCGAGCTAATTTTACCAATGCGTTCTTCGAGTTGGGTGGTTTTCGCTTTCCATTCTGTCAGTTCTGCGCTCCAGGCGGCTTCGAGTGCTTTTTGCTTATTCAATTGTTCCCCACGGCTGGCCAGCTCCGATTCAAGTCTGGAAATAGTATCGATCTGTTCGCTAAGAAGCCGCTCCTGATCGTTGAGCCTTGCATTAAGTTCGTTGAAGGCCTTCGAGCGTTCTTCGCTTTCGGTAGCAACGCTGGAAAGCAAGGATGCTCGCTGCTCGAAGTTCTGGCGCTCCTGCGTGTAGAGAGAGTCAAGATCCGTCAAGCGACGCTCAAGTGTCTGCTTCTCTTGCTTCAGTTGATGAATCCGCTCAGCGGCATCGCGCGCGATACGCTCCAGCCGAGCGCTTGCGCGTGCCAGCCGTTCGCGGCTAAGCCCTAATACTACTTCTCGCGATTCGGTCGGGGTCAAGACAATTAGGAATTAAGAATTAAAAATTAAGAATTGGGATCTTGAAGAAACAATCCCAGTTATCCCCTTCAGTACTCGGTACGCAGTACTCGGTTCTCATTTAAACACGAAGTCGTGCGTGAAGTTCGCCCTCTAATCGCTTAATTATCAAACTAAATAGCACATCGACTTCATGTTCCTCCAACGTGCGCTCATCGGACCGAAAAACAAGATGAAATGCCAGGCTTCGCTCATGGGACAATTTCATTTCCTTCGATTGGAATTCATCAAATAAAGAAACCTGCCTCAGGATCTCTTTCGATGCGGATGCACATATCGCATCCGTGATATTCTTCACATGAATTCCTTCAGAGATCACGATCGCAATATCGCGCTCAACAGAGGGATATTTCGGCAATAGCTTCACGGCACGAGGCTTTTCAAGCAAGCCCCGCGTTAACATGAATAACTCGCCATGATCGAACAGCGCAACCCAGACATCATTTCGTAGATCATACTCCTTAATAATTTCGGGCAAAAGTTTTCCGAGACGACATACACGCCCGCCACCAACATTGATGATTAGCGACTGTGAGGCATCAAATATTGCATCGCTGGATGCCTCATATTGCCAGTCTCGAATCCCAAGCCTGGATAGAAGAGCCTCAGCCATCCCTTTCAGAAGAAAAATATCGGCTTTGATCGCTTGAGTGTTATAGGGAGTCTTTGGCTCCTGAACCCCGGATAGTAATACACCTAACTCCTGCCTCTCGGAAATATGACCGAGCTGCTCCGGCTTCTCTGAATAATGAAATACATTTCCGATCTCGAAGATACGCTGGCCAGCAGCCCCGAATCGCTCACTTATGCCCGCTGATTCCAGCAAATTGATCGCCACGCTGGTACGCATGTGGTCGCGTTCGAGGTTCAGAGGGTTGATAAGCGCAACCGGCTGTTCGTGAAATAGCCGCGAGCTTTTTTCGCTGACTAAGGGGACGGAGATACATTCGCTCGCCCCAAGTGATAGGAGTGTGCTCCGGACAAGCGTATCGAAGTCTCTGGGCTTTAACGGATCGCGCGTGCCGCCGAGCGGAGCACGCTCGAACGTACTCGTTGGAATTTCATCATAACCAACGATGCGCGCAACTTCCTCGATCGCATCTTCTTCTCGCTCAAGATCAACACGATAGGATGGAGAAGTAAGCTGCCATTCGGCTGATTCAGAATTCTGCACTTCTATCTCAAGCCGTTGGAATATCTCAGCCATTTTATCGGAGGAAACAGTCATGCCAAGCAGGCTGTTTGCCCTCGAAGGTCGAAACCGTAACTCTTTATTTTTTAACGGGTTGGGGTTTTCATCGACGATTCCCTCTACTATCGCTCCGCCAGCTAATTCAGTGATCATTTGCGCAGCTCTTTCAGCGGCATATTCCAAAATATTGAAATCAGCGCCACGCTCGAACCGATAGGAAGCATCGCTCGAAAGGCCAAGTTGCTTCGCCGTTCTACGAATAGAGGTTGGGTTGAAATAAGCGGATTCGATGAGGACATTCCGAGTCCTCTCTCGTATCTCCGAATTCTCGCCTCCCATAATGCCCGCAATTCCGAGAGGCTTTTTGCCATCGGTGATGAGCAGCGCATCCGCCGGCATTTTCCTTTTCTTGCCGTCGAGCGTTACGAATTCATCGGCAAAACTACCGGCGGTGCAAACTTCTATCTGCCCGTTTTCGACCACATCAAAATCGAAAGCATGGAGCGGATGTCCGCATTCCATCAATACAAAATTTGTGACATCGACCACGTTATTAATTGGCCGTAGCCCAACTGCTTCCAATCTCCGCTTAAGCCAATCCGGAGATGGTGCGATCGTCACGCCTGTGACTAATTTTGCCACATATCTCGGGCAAAGCTCCGGTTGCGGAAGATTAATTCGAACCTGGTTGGCGACTGCACCACCCTTTCCATCTATTGATACTTTCGGCCACCGAACTGACTCCCCTGTTATTGCCCGAATCTCACGAGCAATCCCAATATGGCTGAGACAATCTGCGCGATTAGGCGTAATACCAACTTCGAATATTACGTCTCTCAAGCCAAGAGCATCCGCGAGTGCTATGCCGACGGTCGTTTCAGAAGGCAATTCCCAAATTCCTTCATGATTTTGGGATACGCCGAGTTCTCGTTCGGAGCATATCATGCCCTCGCTTGCTTCGCCACGAATTTTGGCTTTCTTTATCACAAGGCCACCACCAAGATCTGCCCCAATCGTTGCAACCGCGACCTTCAGGCCTGCCCTCACATTAGGAGCACCGCAGACTATTCCAAGCGGCTCTCCCGATCCGATCGAGACTCGTGTAAGCCGAAGTTTATCCGCATTCGGGTGCGGTGTTACCTCCAGCACTTCGCCAACAATGACCTTATCCCATCGCTCGCCGACGCGCTCGACAGACTCGACCTCGATGCCGAGCATGGTCAGACGATGGTCCAATTCCTCGGGGGTGAATGGGACCGAAATATATTCCGAAAGCCAGTTTAATGAGATGCGCATTATTCAAAATAACGTAATTCAGGGCGGAACGTTTGCCCAACTCTAAAACTTAACGTTATATTATACCCAAATTATCCTATAAATACCCGATGGTTGAAACCGATTGTACCCTTGACGTTCAAGCGATTCGCAAACATTTTCCAGCGATTACTAAAGGCCGGATCGTCACCAATAATGCCGCCAGCACCCAGGCACCGAAAATGTTAGCCGATCTTTTTCGCGAGCTTTCGCCGGATTACGAGAATGTTCATCGAGGGCAGTCGAACGCCTCCCGCGCCATGACGACGCTGTTCGAATCGTCCTTCGATACGATCGCAGCATTTATCGGGGCCAAAAGCCGAAAAAATATCGCTCTCTATCGCAACACTACCGAGGCACATAATGCGATCATGTACTCACTGATGACGGAATTCCGCGATGGAGATAACGTCGTTACCACAATGATGGAGCACAACTCCAATTATGTGCCCTGGTACGCAATGTGCCGAGAGATCCTGCCGAAGTTCGGGATCAATGTAGAATACCGTCTTGTAAATTTGGATCAACAGACCGGAGAATTGGATCTGGAACACATGGCCTCCCTTGTCGATAACAGAACAAAGCTCGTATGCGCGAGTGGTGCTTCGAATTTTTTCGGCACAAAAAATCCCATTTCGAAGATCCGAGCGATCGCAAATGCCAGCGGCTATGAACAACCGACAGGCGAACGCCGCTCCTATCTGCTCATCGATGGTGCGCAGTTGGTGCCAAGTACCTATGTGGATGTCGAAGCGCTCGATGTGGATTTTCTTTCCTTTTCGTTCCATAAAGTACTTGCTCCTTTTGGAATTGGAGCGCTCTATGGCAAGGAAGCACTGCTCTCCTCGATGCGGCCATTCTTGTATGGCGGAGATATGGTGGCAGGCATACCAGGATCGGTGACACCCACGAATATCAACTATAATGAACTGCCCTGGAAATTTAGCGCCGGCACACCGAACATTCTAGGCACGATCGTTAGCGCGCAGGCATTGCGAATATTGCTCGATCTTGTGCTCTCACCCGAAGAGCATACCTATTTCATGACGGATAAACAAATAGAGCGAGAGGATGTGAGAGCGGCTATGGAACGAATTACCAATTACAATCGAACATTGACAAGCAGCGCACTCGAACGTATTTCAGAAATTCCTGGCATACAAATATATGGACCGATGGATGCAAAGAAGCGTACATCTTTAGTCGCTTTTAACGTGGCCGGGCGTTCTCCGTTCGATCTTGCTAATGCCCTGAATGAATTTGGCGTCGAGTCCCGCGCGGGATGCCACTGTGCCGGGCTTGCACACCACTCTCTGGATATTCCCGCAAGCTGCAGGCTAAGTTTTTATATGTATAATACCATCGAGGAAGTCGATACCGCGATCGACATTCTTGGAAAGATCGTGCGGGAAGGAATATACGCCAAGGATCCCAGCGTGAACGGAGCGCTCGCGACAAGCTAAGAATTATTTCAGCGTATAGGAATTTAATAGATAGGTGTCGGATGTCGTTTTAGAATTACCGAGCAGAAGACCTCCGAGCACCTGCTTATCCTGACGTTCAGGATAATACTTGAGTTGCTTTGAGTACCAAATAGAAATCGTTTCCGTAAGGGAGGCAAGCTGCACGAACCCTCCAAAGATAGAGGCGGACGCAGTCACGATAACAGCTCCCTTCTCCGAGGCAAAGGAATTGTTCGCTGCTGAAATCGTCGCGGGGCCCATATCTTTCGCATCCGTCTGGACGGATACATCCACCGCAGTGTTCGTCCCATTATACGGGAACATTATGGTGGAGTCGAACAGAACATTCTTTTGCTCGAGACTGCTTCCGATAGGAAGTACTAACCAGTTCGTGCTTAATGCAACCGGCAGCGGGAATGAACTCAGATCGAGATAGATAGAGATGTCGCCATTTGCTTCCAGATGATAATAGGAAATTCCGCCGTGCTCATCCTGCACTTCAAGCACATTGGTTTTGCCCTGGTAAGTAAGGGAATCACTCAGAATGATATAAGTAGAATCGCTGGGCGCGCTTGTGACGCCGTTTGTATCTACAGAAGTATAGGTATAGGTAAACGTGCTCCCCGCTCCCGGCAAGGGATTTGAATTACCGCTTGGCGAAGATGTTGAAGAAGAACATCCGCTCAAAACAATCGCGAATGCCGCAAAAAATAAAACACCGAAAATTAAGATATTTCGCTTCATAACGATTCGGAATAGAAAGCTCCCTGCTATTAGCAATGTCCCAGAAGGTTTGGTTCTCGCAGAATATTTTATGCTAAAATTGTTCCAGAAATCGGTAATCGTTCTCGAAGAAATCCCGAATATCGCTGACACCATAACGCATCATTGCCGTGCGGTCAATTCCGAGGCCGAACGCGTAGCCGGTATATATTTCTGGATCGATTCCACATGCTCTTAGCACATTCGGATGGACCATTCCGGAACCCAATATTTCCAGCCATCCTGTGTTTTGGCATACGCGGCAGCCTTTGCCGCCGCAGATGTAACAGCTTACATCCACTTCGGCGCTCGGCTCGGTAAATGGGAAGAAACTTGGGCGAAGTCTGATCTTTGCATCGCTCCCAAAAAACTGCCTTGCAAAGGAAAGCAGTATGCCTTTTAGGTCTGCCATCGTAACGCCCTTATCGATAACAAGTCCTTCTAACTGGAAGAATGCAACTGCACTCCGAGCACTTGCTGCTTCGTTGCGATATACCCGCCCCGGCATGATCGCCCGGACGGGCGGCTTCTGCTTTTCCATCAGCCGAATCTGAACTGGCGATGTGTGCGTCCTCAATAGTAATGGCTGTAGCGCAGGCGTCCCCGCCTGTCCCCTTCCCTCTGCAAGGGGAACCGGCGAGGACGCCGGCGCTACATAATTGAAGGAAGGCTTCACAAAAAACGTATCCTGCATATCTCGCGCAGGATGGTCGGGCGCGAAATTCAGCTTGCCAAAATTATGCTCATCGTCCTCGATCTCCGGCCCATATTCAACGGCAAATCCCATGCGCTCGAAAATGGATATCATCTCGTTCAGCGTCTTCATCAAAGGATGCTCGTGTCCCGGAGTTATGACTGGTACCGTCCGCGCTGGCATCGACAGATCAATTTCTGCATCTAATTTGATTAGTGGTTTTAACTTAGACTTAATATTCTGATACTCTTGCTCCAAGATAACCTTCAATTCATTGAGATTTCTTCCAATTTCTCTCTTGGCGGCTTTAGGGGCACCTCCCAAAATTACTTTCTCGACAAACTTAATTGGCCCTTTTTCAGCTTCAAGAGTTAAACGAGATACTTCTAGATCAGCCGGTGACTGAACATTATTGAGTAAGTTCTGAAAGTGGTCTTGGAATTCTGCTAAGTCATTCCTAAAGTATTGGATTGCATTAGAAAAAGGCAATTCTCCTATTGTCTGGGACGTGACGTATACTTCGGAACTAGAATAGCTCAGATTATTAGTAACTTTGGCAAGTTCTTCAATTTCCTTGACAATATAAGGATTTGCTTGTTGCCCATATGTGAGCATTTGGTTATTTACAGAGCCGGCTTGCTCAGCTACCGAAGTGTATATTTTTTTGTACTCTTCAAGCTGTTTAGGAGTTAGCTCAATTCGAGGTTCTTTAATTATAATCATTCCTCTTCTTTCTTAATATTTAGTGCTTGAGCTACTTCAGCGAATCGCTGTTCAACCGATTGGCGAAGCAGATTTAGCTCTTTTCCAGCGAGCGGCTTCTCCTCCTTCGAAACAGATCGGAGATCGTCGAACATTGCGGCGATCGTCCCTTTGCGAGTGAGATGCGCCAGCTTGAACGCTTCAAGCTCTTCTGCGCCCGTAATAGAATCGAGATCAGCCAGCAGTTTTTCCCGGACGTTATGGATTTCGTTTAATGTCATAATTGCAGGTAAGTGTAACGCTTACTTTTTGCAACCAATTCACATCCGCCGGTCAGAATGGGAGCTACGCCAAAGCTCAAATCCCAGCCACCAGTCTAATTGCCCGCCCAATGCTTTGTTTCCTCCGAAATATCCATCGACAATGGATCCTACCTTTTGCTGGTCATAGAGGGAGCAAGTTAGCACCTCGTTGGATGCGGCAAGATCCTCGATCATCGGACGCAACCGTTGTAGAAAGAGATCCCTGGTGCGATCATGGTATGTTTTGCCAAGTAAACGCTTCACCTTACGATAAACAAATGCTTGCATCGTTGAAAGCGAATATGGAATGGTGCAATCGCTCGTCATAAGTGGGAAGCGTTCGAGTTTTCGTTCCTTTCGGTGAATGATCGCATGGACTTCCCTGCTATCCTGCCGGCGCCTCAAGGGCATATCAAATACCGCGTTCAACAGTGAAGGCTGCACGAATGGCATATAGCTCGGCACAAAATGATCCATACGAGCCTGCTCTGCCGCGTTGGCATTGGGAAGTTCGGATCTTACCACGATCATATCCAACCAGTTTCTAAAACCGATCGTATTGGGATCCGGCATTTCATCCCACAGCGCATTTATTTGATCCATTGCTCCTTCGCGAAGCAGCGCGTTCACCTCTGGCGAAAAGAAATCAGCCCGAAAGCGGGTAAAATACGGATAGACCGCTTGCGTATCACGTCGCGATAACGCTCCCTTCCCAAGATAAGCCAGACGATTGAACATGTGACGGCGCGCTACCTCGCCAAATCCGCCATCAATAACGATCGTATTAGCTCGATATAGCATTGGATAATACTGAGCTTGCAGAACCTGTGACGCTTGTCGAAGAGGGAGCCCCTGGGCGCAATAATCCCTAACTTTATTTTCGAGATCAGGGTCTTCAACTGGATCGATATAGAACGCTTGGTGAGATACACCAAAGGTTTTTGCGATCTGCTCAGCGATCGTCACATCGGGATGATCAGGGGGCCCGAAGGTATGCACATCCCACTCGCCCTTTGCATGAAGAAGGATCGAAAACAGCAACCGGGAATCTAACCCTCCAGAAAGACTGAGTGATAATCGACGCCCCGACCGAAATGGAAAAGTGCTGAGTTCTTCCAGTACTTTTGAAAATTGAAATTGAGATGGTTGAGGAAGCCAGTTCGCTCGCTCCGTCGAAATCCCGCTCGAAGAGATCGTTACCACAGCACCAGGGCCAAGCCTCTCAATATTTTTTATTATACTTCCCGTCGACACTTGATAATAGAACAGCCATCGGGCTCCAAACCCATTGAGATCAAGTTCGTTGTTGCCAGATAAGCGAGCAAGCCAATCCGCCCGCGTCGAGAATAACGTAACTCCACTAATTGTGCAATACCATAGATCGCGAGAGCCAATTCGATCGGTAAAGAGAGTTAAGCAACGATCATGGTAACTTATGCCTGCGAATTGACCTTCGAGTGAACGGGTGTTTGCCTTAGATTTTAGCCGAACTTCCCAATGTGGCTTTTCCATCAAGCCGTATCCAGCGCCTGAGTGTTCAATCCCTAACCCGCAGATTGCCCACACTTCCGACGCCGTGGAATCATGCTTACATGTCTCCGGAATTCCTCCGGCAAGAAGCAATAGCTGGTCATCCTGAAATTCAAGCAAAGAATTTTGCGCGAACTTCCGAATCTTGTTCTCAAGATCCGGGGAAATTCGTCCGAAGGCGCCGAGGATCCAACTCATGTATCCCTGGCTCCAGGGATAGACTCTGCATTTAGAAAAATGCCATAACCATCGTTACTACGATCTAAAAAGATCCGTAGCATCAATAAGAGCGGAACGATTTTCAGGCTCAAACGCTGAGTGACCGGACGTCGGCGTGATAACAAGCTGTGCCTCCGGAAACGCCCGATGAAGATCCCACGCGCTTCGTATCGGACATACTACATCATATCGGCCCTGTACTATGACAGTCGGGATTTGCCGTATTTGGTTAATATTTTTTAACAATTGCCCATCCTCCATAAATCCCTTATTAATAAAATAATGACATTCGATCCTTGAAAATGCAATGGAGAAATCGTCATCGCTATAATGCGAGATCATATCGGGATCGACCAGTAGTTTCGAGGTTGAACCTTCCCAGGTGCTCCACGCTCGGGCTGCTTCGATCTGAACATTGCGGTCGCTGCTTGTTAGGCGCTTGTAATAGGCAGAAACAAAATCACGACGCTCTGCATCAGGGATCGGCTTGATATAATCCTCCCATCGGTCGGGGAAGATAGCGTCAGCACCGTTTTGGTAGAGCCAATCAATTTCCCATTTTCTCACAAGAAAGATTCCGCGCAAAACAAGATGCGTTACTCGTTCCGGATGCGTTTCAGAATACGCAAGCGAAAGCGTCGATCCCCACGAGCCGCCAAACACCAGCCATGTTTCAATCCCGAGATGCTCGCGCAGAAGTTCCATGTCGTGCACTAAGTCCCATGTGGTGTTATCTTCGAGCGAAGCATTCGGCGTACTTTTTCCGCATCCCCGCTGATCGAAAAGGATAATGCGATAATACTTTGGATCGAAATAGCGCCGATGATCCGGCTGCGTTCCGCCACCAGGGCCGCCATGTACGAAAACCGCTGGGAATCCATTAGGATTGCCGCTCTCTTCGTAATACATCGAATGGATATTCGATACGTTCAGATGACCTTGATTATAGGGTTCAATTGAAGAATAAAATTCTCTCATTTTGTTTATTTTTAAGCGTCATTGCGAGAAGCATTTTGCGACCGGGGGGAGCTAAATTCGACGAAGCAATCTGTAACCTTCAGATCGAGATTGCTTCGTCGTCCCTCTGGGACTCCTCGCAATGACAGAAAAAGTCTTCGTTTATGAAATAAATGGTGCTTCAAGTATTTGATCGATACCCTTTAACGTAGTATTCCACGAAGCCATTTCCACGGCATTTTGCAGAGCCTCATCAGGAGGCTTCCCGGAAAGAACTGAAAATACGAACGCCGAGCCAAATACATCACCGGAGCCAGTCGTCTCAATGGCCTTGATCGTGGGCGGTGTAGCATTATACACCATCTCGTTCTTGAAATCGAACAGTGTCGCACCCCGCACTGCTCGTGTTAGGATCAGATGTTTCAGTTTTGGAAACTGGCCTGTCAACATGATATTCATCACGAACTCTTGCTCCGATCTAATCTCCGGATCGGCAAACCAGCGTAGTTCAAGTTCGTTCAGTTGCACTGAATCGGCAATTGCAAGCCATCGCTTCCATTCTTTCACACCGCGTGGCTCGCGTCCGCCACCAAACGGAGCATTTTCATCGCGTTCTGAGAGTGAACCAAGCACCAGCGCATGAATATCAACATGAACATAAGGCCGTTTTACAACCCCGTTCAACGCTGCTTCCAAAGTGTCAATCGAAACATCGTATCCAGAGATCATATTGACAAACAATCCGTCCAACGAGTCCACCACGTCCACCGAAAGTTGGTTCAAGTTTAATGATGGAAGGATATGCGGGCAATGCTCCGTTCGTTCACCATTTTCTCGATAGACAAGCTGGACGCGGTTTGTTTGCGAATCCGTTGGCCACAATCCGGTTCCGCGATTAATGTGTTGGAACTTATTCAGCAGGGTTTCCAGAAAGGGACGATCAGGCTCCGAAAGCCACGTCAACGGTGCGAATAAATCGCCTTCCGAACCGCACTTTCTCATCAATCGCTCCATTGCTGCGTAGGAATAGAACACCCCACCTAACGCCTGCTCGGGAACTGCGGATGAATGAGCAACATGGATGATCTCATCGATGCAGGGCTGGCCAATAATTCCAATTCTCATTAAGGGTTCTCTGCGCGAACGATATGAAAATTAAACTGCGGAGATTTGAACAGCCCCATCAGCCGTACCCAGATCGGCAGCAGTTGTTCAGTACCGCGAGCGGTTGTAATATCGCCCAGATCAATTACCGTCTTCCATCCGAACCATTCTGTGAGGATTTTCCGAACCACTGCTTTCGCATCGGCATCGTTACCGCTCATAAAAAGATCATGGTCGCCGTGCAGAAGAGACGGATTAACCATGAGCACACAATTCACGGTGTTCAACGTTTTCACCACTTTCGCATCTGGAAACTCCCGCTGAATTTGCTCGCCAACAGAATCATCGTTACATACTGAAAGTGTTGGCGGAAATCCCTTCGAAAAATCGAGTGGGTTGGAAATATCAATTAAGATCTTTCCTGCAAGGTTGGCACTTCCAGCCATCCGAAGCGCATCGAGCGAGACCATCCCGCCCGTGCAATTCAAAACGATCTCGCCAAATTTTGCGGCATCCGAGAATGTGCCTTGTGATGCACCGGAGCCGGCTTTGCTCACCCATCCAGCGGCTTCCTCATTTGTGGCAATACGCGAGCCCATCTTGACTTCATGCCCTAACTCGACAAGCTTCGAACCAATGGTCTGCCCAACCATCCCGCTTCCTAAAACAGCTATTTTCATGTTCGTAAAAAAGAAAAAATTATCTACAAAATTAAGGAGAAATGAGAGGCTTCCGATGTTTACGTGCTATTCTAATTAAACACTGCACGTGAAAGAACGCATACGCATTGCATCGGGTCAGGGTTTCTGGGGCGACCTGCCATCCGCGCCGATCGACCAAATTAAACGGGCATCCGCTGAATCCCCCCTCGATTACATGATGATGGATTACCTCGCCGAGGTTACGATGTCCATCATGCAAAAGCAAAAACTGAGGGATCCGCGCGCAGGATACGCTCGTGATCTCATCGACGTGATCGACGCGATCCTGCCGGATATCGTCGAAAAGAACATTAAGATCATCACCAATGGAGGCGGCGTAAATCCCGAAGGCTGCCGCGATGCCATTTTTGAAGTAGCCCGCCGTCGAGGCATTCCGATCAAAGTGGGCGTTGTGCTTGGCGATAATATTCTGGATGGACTCGATCCACTCCTTGCGCACGGCCACAAACTCAAAAACATGGAAACTGGTGAGCCAGTCAGCGATATTCGTGACCGTCTGCTTTCTGCAAATGTTTATTTTGGTGCTTGGCCTATTGTTGAGGCACTCCGGCAGGGAGCGCAGATCGTCGTGACAGGTCGCACAACCGATACGGGATTAACGCTCGCACCCATGATCCATGAATTTGGATGGAAACCTGAGGATTGGGATTTGATGGCAGCCGGAACCGTCGCAGGGCACATTCTCGAATGCGGCGCACAGTCCTCCGGTGGGAATTTCTCTGCCGATTGGAAATCGGTGAAAGATATGGCGCACATTGGGTTCCCAATTGCGGAAGCGTATCTGAATGGAGATTTCATCATCACCAAACATCCGAAAACCGGAGGACTCGTTTCCCGCCAAACGGTCGCCGAGCAATGCCTGTATGAGATTGGTGATCCAACCAATTATATCACTCCGGATTGTGTCGCGGATTTCACATCTATTCATCTCGATGATCTGGGCCGTGACCGCGTGAAGGTCTCTGGCATTCAAGGGCGTCCTGCAACGGATTCCTACAAAGTATCCATGTCCTACCGCGACGGCTTTTCCGCGCAGGGTACGCTCACCTACACCTGGCCGGACGCAATGGAGAAAGCCAGATTATCCGACAAGATCCTTCGAACAAGGCTTAAAGATGCCGGTTGCACGTTCGATGAAATGAGAACGGAGTTTCTCGGCGTAAACTCCTGCCACGGTCCACTTACACCTGTTGATATGGATGAGGTCCAGGAGGTCGTCATCAAATGGGGTGTACGCGGGCAAGATAAAGCGTCCATCGAACGATTTGGGAAGGAACTTGCGCCGCTGATTCTGACAGGCCCTCCAAGCGTGACGGGTTTTGCGGCGGAAGACCGAAGCCAAGCGAAGTTGTCGCCTATTGGCCAGCGTTGCTGGATAAAAAGGCCGTGACGCCGCGCGTCGAAGTGCAATCTGTTTGATCTCCACGTCATTGCGAGGAGAGTTCAGCGACCGAAGGGAGCTGAACTCGACGAAGCAATCTCAGAAAGTTAATCGCTGTGGATTGCTTCGTCGGAATTGCTACGCTCCGCTTCGCAATTCCTCCTCGCAATGACTGCATAATAAAATAAGCATGACCACCGAAATCGGTAAAGACGTTGCAAAAGCCGCGAACTACTCTCTCGTGGCTTACTCGTCGCGATCCCGACAGAAACGGTCTATGGCCTTGCCGCAAATGCGCTGAATGAAGAAGCCGTCCTGCATATTTTCGAAGTTAAGCAGCGGCCCAAATTCGACCCGCTCATTGTGCATGGCATAAGTCGAGATCAGCTTTCAGAGTATGTAACATCATTCCAAGATTGGGCTGCGTCCCTTGCGGGTGCATTTTGGCCGGGACCGCTGACGCTTGTGCTACCGAAACGCGCTATCATTCCCGATATTGTTACTTCCGGACTCGATACTGTCGCTGTGCGAGTTCCGAACAGCCCGCTCACACAGGAACTTCTTGCACAGCTCGATTTCCCGCTTGCGGCGCCTAGCGCAAATCCGTTCGGATATGTCAGCCCAACCTCCGCGCAGCACGTGATGGATCAGCTTGGCGGAAAGATTCCCTATGTTCTCGATGGCGGCGAATGCTCCGTCGGACTTGAATCGACTATTGTGGCCGAAGAGAATGGCAAGCTGCACATTCTACGATTGGGTGGGATCTCTGTTGAAGAAATAGAAAGCGTGGTTGGGAAGGTTATCGTTGGCACCGCATCGCCAGATGTCGTGCATAGCCCCGGCAGCATGAAAAGCCATTACGCCACGCGAACGCCACTAAAACTTGGGCCGATCGACCTCACGCATTACGACCAAAGCACAATAGGCATTCTCAGCTTCCGGAAGAGCTATGCAGGAATTCCGCAGGTGCATCAAGTCATGCTTTCACCCACCGGCAACCTGCACGAAGCCAGCAAGAACCTCTTTGCCGCCATGCGATACCTCGATTCGCTGAAACTCAGAATCATTCTCGCCGAAGAATTCCCTGAAACGGGATTGGGAAGGGCTATCAATGATAGATTGCGGCGAGCGGCGGCATGACTTAATTATTTTTCTATTGTTCTGGCCAATATATGGCATATTTCAAAATAAATAGTGCTTTTCTTGCAAACTCGGTTACCTTTTGTAGTTTCGTTGGTCTTCCTAATATGGGGCTGGTGATGAAAAAGCCAAGTATGAAATTCACTCTCACTATCGTCATTTTTGTATTTGCGTCGTTAATTTTACTTAAACCCGCTTCGGCGGTTGCGCAACCGTTAACGGATTCAGTCATTATCAACAACTTCGTTTTCGATAGCAGCGGATCGCCATGGCTTGGTGATTGGGCATTAGATATTGTGGGAACCGACACAGCATTTTTTTTCCTACCTGGTGCGCCCCCCGGATCAAATGCTAAACTATCGATTTGGTTTTCAGCTTCTGCAGATGAGGTTAGTCGAACGTTCACACATTTATCGAGTGGCATCTATCAACTCAGCTGTTGGGCAAAGTCAATTCAAAGAGGCACCGGAACTGCTTTGCTCGTTCGGAATGATACTATAATAATGACTAAAGTATTAGGCACTATTATCGACAGCACGACTGGGACACTTGATACGAATTGGATACAATATTTTCTTACCGATACGTTAATGCTAACTTCGTCGGATTCGCTTCAAATCATGCTCACAGGGGCATTTGGTGTATCAATTTACCCTGCTACTTGGAAGTCCCTCGTTAACAACATCACTTTCCTCAAGCTCATACCGTCGAACGGTGTATCCGTATTGCCGGGATCACCACAACCTTTAACCATCTATCCCAATCCCATTTCGTATGAGGCAACGATCAGCTTTTCGACGGATGACGCTTCACCAGTGAATGTGAGCATCTATAATCTTTTGGGCAGCGAGGTTGCGAGGCTATACGATGGGACGTTAGATGCTGGTAATCATTCCTTCACATGGGATGCGAACGGTGCTGCATCCGGCGCGTATGTGTGTGTAGTGAGAATGAACGGGCAGGTGTTGCGCGTGCCGGTTGTGGTGGCGAAATGATCGAAGACGTGAAGTAATGTGCTCGTTTGGGACATACGACGTGCATTGCAGCACGCACGCAAACTAACGTTTGCGCTACACATTTACTTCACGTCTTCGACCTTCACCAAATGCTGAACCGCGCGGATCATGCCGCGAATGGCGGGAGTATCGTTGTGGATGGCAACGTAGTTCGGGCGACCGAGTCCGAGCGCCTTGATCGTGCGCTTGTGTACCTGGAGCGTGTCGTTGACCGAACGCGTCTGCTTTACAAGAATCTTCTTTGCTGTTGCCATAACCATCTACCCTTATCTCTTCGTAGTCGTGACCTTTAGGTCACGGTTACAAAAAGCACACCGTGACCTGAAGGTCACGGCTACAAATATATTTTATCCGTTAAAAACTTTTGTGAGCGAAACACCTCGGCGTTCGGAGACCATCGAAGCATCGTTCAGGCTTTCGAGGGCGGCCATCGTTGCCTTTACGAGATTGTGCGGATTCGATGAACCTTGCGATTTCGTCAGAATATCCTGCACACCCGCGAGTTCCAGCACGGCACGCACGCCGCCGCCGGCGATGAGTCCCGTTCCAGGAGATGCCGGCTTCAAAAATACTCTGCCTGCACCAAACTTACCTTCGATCGCGTGAGGAATTGTTCCTCGGCGAAGTGGCACGGAATGCACGTTACGCTTCGCATCTTCCGTCGCTTTGGTTACCGCATCGGCCACTTCGTTGGATTTGCCAAGACCAATGCCGACGTGTCCGCCGCCATCGCCCACAGCAACGATCGCATTAAAGCTAAAACGGCGTCCGCCCTTCACCACTTTCGCAACGCGATTGACGGCGACAAGTTTGTCCTTAAGATTGAGTTCGGCTGATCGAATTTTTGCCACGTATGTTTTCTATAAAATCAGAATGCCAGGCCGCCTTCGCGCGCGCCTTCTGCAAGCGCCTTCACACGGCCATGATACAAATATCCATTACGATCGAACACGACCGACTTAATTCCCTTTTCGGTAGCAATGCCCGCAAGCGCTGCACCGGTCTGTTTCGCAACTTCGGACTTTTTACCGCTCAGTCCTTTGCTGCTGGCTGCGGCAAGCGTAAATCCCTGCGAATCGTCCACAAGCTGCGCATAGACGCCGGTATTGCTGCGAAAGATCACAAGGCGCGGACGAGCGCTCGTCCCTTCGACGGTCTTGCGAATCTTATGCCTGCGCCGTTCGCGCCGAAGTTCTCTATCCTTTAATTTCAGTTTCGATGCCATAATCTTAACTCGGATTTTTGAGATTTAGGAAACATAGAATCGTAAAAATCTTAAAATCCATCCTTCTTAATCCTTAAAATCTTGTAAATCGTGGTTTATTTTCCTGCTGTCTTACCGGCTTTACGGCGAATGGTCTCGTCCGAATATTTCACGCCCTTGCCCTTGTAAGGTTCCGGCGGACGAATGGAGCGAATCTTCGCGGCTACTGCTCCGACAAGCTGTTTATCAATACCGCTAATGGTTACTTGAGTCGGCGCTGGAACATCGATGGTGATCTCCGGCGGTGGCACGAACGCCACAGGATGAGAGTATCCCAAAGCGAACTGCACCCACTTGCCTTTTTTCTCAGCCTTGAATCCAACGCCTACCAGATCCAGCTTTTTCTGATAACCGGTGGTCACGCCAACGACCATATTATTGGCAAGCGCACGTGAAAGCCCGTGAAGTGCGCGAACGTTTGCTACATCGCTCGAACGTGTGAACGAAAGCTCTTCCCCTTCGATCTTAATACCGATCTCAGGCGGTATCTGCTGTGCAAGCTGGCCTTTCGGTCCTTTGACCGTGAGCGCACCATCCTTGGCTGTGATCGTCACGCCCTTCGGAATCGCAATAACTTTTCTTCCTATTCTCGACATATCGTTCCTTGACTGGGATTTATAAGATTTTTAAGGGATTCGTGGGATGTGCTATCCCAAAACTAATCCCTAAATCCCCTATCCCAAAAATCATTTCAAAATCTTATGAATCTCAGTCTAAATATGAGTTACCAAATGTAGCAAAGCACTTCGCCGCCCACATTTGCCTGGCGCGCTTGCTTATCGGTCATGAGTCCTTTCGGCGTAGAAAGGATCGCAATACCGAGTCCGGAGAGTACGCGCGGCGTCTGCGATGCGGAGGTGTACTTGCGTAATCCCGGAGTGGAAATGCGCTTCAGGCCCATGATCGCCGGTGCGCCGTTCGTATATTTCAGTGTGACGCGGATCATTCCCTGCTTGGTATCCTCGATCTTCTCGACCGCTTCGACGTATCCTTGCTCGCGCAGGATCTCTCCCATCGCAAGTTTCATCTTGGATGCGGGTACATCGACGTACTTGTGCCTCGCCCCCAGGGCGTTGCGAACTCGTGTTAAAAAATCTCCGATTGTATCCATCAATAAAAAATTACATCTACGCCAAAATTACCAGCTTGACTTACGAACGCCCGGTATCTTTCCTTCGAGCGCAAGCTCACGGAAGCAGATTCGGCAAATGCCGAACTTGCGATAGAACGAGCGCGACCGCCCGCAGCGGTTGCACCGGTTGTGCTTGCGTGTCGCGAACTTCGGTGTTCGCTTGGCTTTTACTCGTAAGGCTAATCGTGCCATTTGTAAGTGCTAAAGTGCTGAGTGCTAAAGTGCTAAGTACTAAATCTCGTCCTTCGATCTACTCTTAACTCTTCATTCTTAATTCTTAACTAATTACGCTGCTGTTTCCCGTTTGCGGAACGGCAGGCCAAATGCTTTGAGAAGTTCCAATGCTTCTTCGTCCGATTTCGCGCTGGTGGCGAAGGTGATGTCCATGCCCGTAATACGCGAAACCTTATCGACATCGATCTCCGGGAAAATGATCTGCTCGCGAATGCCGAGCGTATAATTCCCGCGTCCATCGAATGACTTATCCGGAATGCCGCGAAAATCGCGGATGCGTGGGATAGCCGTTGTCATCAGGCGATCCAAAAATTCGTACATGCGTGCGCGGCGCAACGTTACGCGGCAGCCGATTGGCTGATTCTCGCGAAGCTTGAAATTCGAGATGGATTTCTTCGCCTTTGTGATCGCCGGCTTCTGACCGGAGATCGCTTCGAGATCCCGAACGGCAGCTTCGAGCAGCTTCGGGTCGCTTGCGGCAACGCCGACGCCAATATTCACTGCGATCTTATCAATGCGCGGCACTTCGTTCACATTGCTGTAATTGAAACGCTTCATCATCGAGGGTACGACGCGCTCGCGATAAATTCCGAGCAAACGCGCAGGCGGCACCGGGCGATTAGAAATAGGAGCTTTTTCAGCACCGTCATCCCCGCCTTTTGCTCGCTTCTCGCCCTTCGGCTTGCCTTCGGCCTTGGGTTTGCCTCCCTGAGGCTTACCTTCCGCTTTCGGTTTCTTTTCTTTTTCTTCTGCCATCTTCTATTTCATTTTAAGTGACGATATTGGCCGTCACTACATTCATAGCCGTGAGCTTTAGCTCACGGTGTAAAATCTTACTCCGCAACCGTGACCTAAAGGTCACGGCTACACTTTATGCTAAAACATCGCCAGACCGTTTCGAGAAACGCTCGAAACGTACTTTGCCTTCGGTTCCGATAAGTTCGCGTTTGCCGATGCGCGTACGAAGATTCGTCTTCGGATCGACGAGCATCACATTCGATGCATTGATCGGCGCTTCCCGCGTTGTGATGCCACCCTTTTGGTTCTTCGCGCTCGGGCGCTCGTGCTTGAACTGCGTGTTCACGCCTTCGACGAGCACCTTGTTCGTCTCCGGATAGACGCGCAGGATCTTCCCCTGCTTGCCGCGGCTCTTGCCCGTGATCACTTCAACGATGTCGTTCTTCTTTACCCGCATGATAAAAATTCCTTAAATTACTTCCGGCGCCAACGAAACGATCTTCATATACTGCCGCTCGCGAAGTTCGCGTGCAACCGGTCCGAAAATACGCGTGCCCCGTGGCTCGCCCTGAGCGTTCAAAAGGACGACTGCATTCTCATCGAAGCGAATGTAGCTACCATCCTTACGGCGATATTCTTTTTTCGTGCGCACGATCACAGCCTTGGAAACTTCACCTTTTTTCACCTGACCGTTCGGGATCGCCGCTTTCACGCTTACGACAACGATATCTCCCAAGCCGGCATAGCGGCGCTCGTGTCCGCCAAGCACACGAATGCACCGGACGCGCTTTGCGCCCGAATTATCGGCTACTACTAAGTTCGTTTCTTCCTGTACCATAATACTTCTACTTCGTAGCCGTGGGCTTTAGCCCACGGTGTGATTTTCCAGTTTCACCGTGAGCTAAAGCTCACGGCTACGCAAAAAATTTATTTCGCTCGTTCTAAAACTTCTACGACGCGCCAGCGCTTTGTTTTCGAAAGCGGCCGGGTTTCCATGATGCGAACCATATCGCCGATCTTTGCATCATTCTTTTCATCGTGCGCAACGAATTTCGTCGTCTTCTTAAAATACTTTTTGTAAAGCGGATGCGGCACCTGGCGCGTCAGCGTCACGATGATCGTCTTATCCATCTTATCGCTCACGACTTTCCCGACGCGTTCTTTACGCCGTCCCCGAGTTTCCGAAGTAGCAACTTCCGTCGCTGCGCTTTCTGCCACTATGTTTTCGTTTTCTGACATCGTTTATTTGGATTCGGGTTTCCGCGAAGTGAGCGCCGTCTGCATACGCGCAATATCCTGGCGCAGTGTTGAGATCTGCGCATGATTATCGAGCTGGCCGACGGTCTTCTGGAACCGGAGCGCGGTAAGCCGCGCATGGTTCTCGCCGATCTGCTTTTTGAGCTGCGCTTCCGTTAGCTCCGTAAGCGATGCGTATTTCAGTCCCTTCATTTTCGTTCTCTAAACTTTATTCTACGTAATCTGGCCGTGTGACCATTTTGGTCTTGACGGGCAGCTTATGCCCAGCAAGCCGCAATGCTTCCGTTGCAAGTTCCTGCGTAATACCGCCAACCTCGAACATGATGCGCCCCGGCTTTACGACCGAAACCCAGAACTCGGGAGAACCTTTTCCGGAACCCATACGAGTTTCTGCAGGCTTTTTCGTCACTGGTTTGTCCGGAAAAATCCGGATCCAGATCTTACCATCACGTTTCATGGTACGCGAAAGCGTAACACGAACGGCTTCGATCTGGCGGCTGGTGATCCAACCGGATTCAAGCGCCTTCAGGCCAAAAGAACCAAATGCAACGTCCGTGCCCCGGGTCTCATTGCCCTTGACCTTACCGCGCATCGCCTTGCGATATTTTACTCTCTTTGGAAGAAGCATTTTCTTCTTTCTTTAAACTTGTTTTCGAATAATTGGCCCGGATGTCGTGCTTGTTTCGCTGCGTGCCGCGCGTGGTCTGCGCGGTTTCAGTACCGCAGGTTCCCCGCTTTGTTCGCCACCCGAGCGACGATCTCCACGATCACCGCCGCGCTCTCCGCCTCCGCGCTCATCGCGATCGCCCCGGCCACGTCCGCCGCCGCGTCGTCGGCGTTCGCCGCCTGCCGCGGAAACGATCGGCCGTTTATCCTGCTGCTCTACTCCGTTGACTGCAACTTCCGCTGCAAGCTGAAGCGGTGTTTGCCCGATGATATCACCGTGGCAAACCCAAACCTTCACACCGATAGCGCCATAGATGGTATGCGCGGTGCTTCGAGCAAAATCAATATCGGCACGAAGGGTATGTAAGGGAATTCTTCCCTCTTTATACTGCTCCGAACGCGCAATTTCTGCTCCGCCAAGCCGCCCACCGCACATGATACGCACGCCTTCCGCGCCAGAACGCATGGCTGCGGAGATGGCGCCCTTCATCGCTCGGCGAAAACCGATACGTCCTTCGAGCTGCTGCGCGATCTGATCGCCGATAAGCTGTGCGTCCGTTTCCGGGCGTTTCACTTCGTTGATAAGGATCTTTACTTCCTTACCGCCCGTCACATTCTTTAATTCCTCTTCGATTTGAGCAATTTCTTTCCCGCTCTTACCAATCACAACGCCAGGGCGTGATGTGTGAATGGTTACCACGATGCGCTTGGTCGTGCGGTCGATCGTCAGCTTCGACAAGCCCGCACGCTTCAAGCGGTTCTTCACATAGGAACGAATGAGGTTATCCTCTTCGAGCTTCTGCGCAAAGTTTTTATCGTCGTACCAACGCGCATCCCATGGGCGCGTTACCGCGACTCTGAAGCCGACCGGGTTTGTTTTCTGTCCCAAAAGATTATGTAGTCGTTATTCGCTTGTTGATGATTCTACCGCCGCAGCGTCCGTCACCGGAACCTCTTCGACACTTGAAACTTGTTTTGCTTTTGTACTCGGCGTCTTCGTTCTTGCGACGGCAGGCTTGGCGCCCGAACGCTTGCGCGTCTTCTTAATTCCTCCAAGCGGCTCATCACCGACGATGATCGTCAAGTGATTCGAACGCTTGCGCACCCGAAACGCACGTCCCATCGGAGCGGGAAGAATACGCTTGAGCACTGCGCCGCCATCGGAGGAGCACTCACGCACATAGAGATCGTCCACATCGACGCGGGCGTTCTCCGGATTCATCTGAAAATTCGCAACGGCACTGCGAAGTGTTTTTTCCGCCACGATCGATGCATGGTTCGGCGTGAAATGGAGGATCGATAGTGCCTCCGGCACACGCTTGCCGCGGATCAAATTGAGGACGATCCTCATTTTGACCGGTGAACTCTGAATACTGCGCTTCATTGCGCGTGCGCTCTTTGCCATACTATATAAAATTCTTTATTTCGTCGCTGCTTCCGTTTTCGTTCCGGAGTGGCCTCGAAACTGACGCGTCGGCGCGAACTCTCCAAGCTTATGCCCCACCATATTCTCCGTCACATAGACCGGAATAAACTTATTACCGTTGTGAACTGTAAACGTGTGTCCAACAAAGTCGGGCGAAATGGTGCTCGAACGCGACCACGTCTTGATCACTTTTTTCTGACGAGCAGCATTCAGCGTCTCCACTTTGGAGAGCAGCTTTTCATCGATGAACGGTCCTTTTTTTAGCGAACGTGACATAATTTTTTATTTCGAGCGGCGCTTAACGATATACTTCGTCGATGCGTTCTTGCCCTTACGAGTCTTGTAACCTTTTGAAAGCTGACCCCACGGCGACTTCGGATGCCGGCGTCCACCGCCAGATTTTGATTTACCTTCGCCGCCGCCCATTGGGTGATCGACTGGATTCATCGCCATGCCGCGCGTCTGCGGACGAATACCGAGCCAGCGCGAACGCCCTGCTTTACCCCAGCTAATGTTAAAATAATCTGCATTACCGACCTGGCCGATCGTTGCAAAACATTCCAAACGAATTTTGCGCGCTTCTCCCGAAGGCATTTTCAGCGTCGCAAATTCTCCTTCTTTTGCCATCACCTGACATGCATTGCCAGCCGAGCGAGCGATCTGCCCACCACGACCTGCCGTAAGTTCCACATTATGCACCGTGGTACCGAGCGGCATATTCTTCAACGGAAGCGTATTGCCAACGTTGATCTCAGAATCAGGCCCTGAAGTGATAGTGCCACCAACGGCAAGACCTTCTGGAGCAAGAATGTATCGCTTTTCGCCATCGGCATACGTAATGAGCGCGATGCGGCAGCTACGGTTCGGATCGTATTCGATCGAGGATACTGTGCCTGGAATGCCTATCTTGTCGCGCTTGAAATCGATCACGCGATACATGCGCTTGTGTCCGCCGCCGCGATGGCGCGAGGTGATGCGTCCCGTATTACCACGACCGCCGGATTTGCGCAGCGGTTCGAGCAGCGATTTTTCCGGCGTGGTCTTCGTGATCTCGTCAAATGTCGAGATCGAGTAATACCGCGTCGCCGGCGTTCTCGGTTTTAAATTCCTAATAGCCATTGTTTATAGCGCTCCCCTTTCCTTCGCATCCATCGGCGCAAAAACGTCGATCGTTTGGCCCGGAGCGAGATGCACGATCGCTTTCTTAAATCCCTGTTTTACGCCGTGACGCGCGCCCTTGCGGGTGAACTGCGTTTTGTGCTTCGGCTTTTGCCAGGAAATACGAACGCTCTTGATGATCACGCCGAACTGCTTGCGCACCGCGTCCGCGATCTCGATCTTATTCGTATCGGCAAGCACCTCGAAGTGATAAATTCCCTTCTCGGCTTGCAATGTTGCCTTCTCGGTAAGGAGCGGGCGTTTTAAAACTTCTCGTGCCATTTCTTCTAATACTTATGCCGGGATTGAAATGTGTTCGACTTCCGGCTTTTCCTGCGCAAGCCCTGCAAAGCTCTTCTCGATCGCGGCAACTGCCGATTCCTCAGCGATGATCGCTCGCGACTTCCAAATTTCATACATCGAAGCCTTATCTGCTGCGGAGATCGTAAGCGTGGGAATGTTCCTACCGCTCAGATAGACCGATGCGTTATCGCCGGCGGTTAAAAGCAATGCCTGCTTCGTGTTCAGATTCAGTGCATTTAAAACTTCCTGCACTTGCTTCGTGCGCGGCGAATCAAAATTTAAGTCTTCGACGACGACGAACGCATTATTCTTTACTTTCTCCGAAAGCGCGCTCTTGCGAGCAAGCTGCTTCACTTTTTTCGGCAGCGACTTCCCATATTTATGCGGCTGAGGGCCGTGCATGGTTCCACCGCCCGGATGAAGTCCGCTTTTGATCGATCCTTGACGCGCACGACCGGTTCCCTTTTGGCGAAACAGCTTTTTCGTCGAGCCAGAGACCGTTCCGCGCGTCAGTGTGCTATGCGTACCCTGACGCTGATTCGCAAGATGCGTTTCGATCATCAGCCACATCGCATGCTCGTGCGGCTCGATACCAAAGATATCGTCCGCAAGCGTTACGCTGCGCCCGGTCGCTATGCCGCTTTTACTTAAAACTTGTACTTCCATCTTTTTAAGCTTTTACGATCTCCACCAGTTGGTTCTTCGCCCCGGCGAACGATCCGCTCACGAGCACTAAATTTTGTTCCGGCAGCACTTTCATCACGCGAAGATTTCGCGTGGTAATGCGATTGCCACCCATTCGACCACCCATACGCTGTCCTTTAAATACGCGGGAAGGATAGCTCGACGAGCCGATCGATCCCGGCGCACGCTGGCGGTCGGATTGACCGTGCGTCGTTTGACCGACACCACCAAAATGATGGCGCTTCACAACGCCCTGGAACCCGCGGCCTTTGGAGGTCGAGGATACATGCACGGTATCGCCTTCATGAAAAAGGTCCGCTGCGTTGATCGCTTTGCCCGGCGTCATGGACGCAAGTTCGCTATCGGGAAACGACCGGAATTCCTTCAGATACCGCTTCGCCGATGTGCCGCTTTTTGCGAAATGACCATTTTCGGGCTTGTTCAGCTTACGCTCATCCATGTCCTCGAAACCAAGCTGAACGGCATCATAGCCATCGGCATCTTTCGTCTTGACCTGAGTTACGAAGCATGGGCCAGCCTGAATGACGGTCACGGGAACATATTGTCCCTGATCGTCAAAGATGCCGGTCATACCAACTTTTTTACCTAATAGTGCGCTCATATTCTTCGCTGTTGTCCTGTCATTGCGAGGAGAACGGATCGACCGAAGGGAGATCCGTTCGACGAAGCAATCTCGTGCGTATCGACGAAGAGATTGCTTCGTCGGAGATTGCTCCGCTTCGCTCCGCAATCTCCTCCTCGCAATGACATCTGGAGAAAATTGTGGAGCTTTGCGCTCAAACTTTAATTTCTACTTCTACACCGGCCGGTAATTCAAGCTTCATCAGCGAATCGACGGTACGGCTGTTCGAATTCAGAATATCGATCAGGCGCTTGTGCGCGCGGATCTCAAACTGCTCGCGGCTCTTCTTATCTACGTGAGGAGAGCGGTTGACCGTGAAGATGGATTTCTTCGTCGGCAGCGGAATCGGTCCCGATACCACGCAGCCTGTCGGCTTCACGGTACGAATGATCTTTTCCGCGCTCTTATCGATCAGGTTATGATCGTAGGATTTCAGTTTGATTCGGATCTTCTGCATTAAAACGAATGAAGCGCGCACCGTTGAAAGTGCGCGCTTCTTATAAATTACTTCGTGATCTTATCTACTACGCCTGCTCCGACCGTGCGACCGCCTTCGCGAATAGCGAAACGGAGTCCTTCTTCCATAGCGATCGGCGAAATAAGCTCGATCTTCATCTGGACGCTATCGCCAGGCATGACCATCTCTACGCCATCCGGCAATGTTGCAACGCCGGTTACGTCCGTGGTGCGGAAGTAGAACTGCGGGCGATAGCCATTGAAGAATGGAGTGTGGCGTCCGCCTTCTTCCTTCGAAAGCACATAGACTTTCGCATCGAAGTTCGTGTGCGGCGTGATCGAACCCGGTTTCGCGATAACCTGACCGCGCTCCAGATCCGTTTTTTCTACGCCACGGAGAAGAATACCAACGTTATCGCCAGCTTGTCCTTCTTCCATTTCCTTGCGGAACATCTCGACACCGGTAACAACCGACTTCTTGTGCTGACCGAGTCCGATGATTTCCACTTCATCCTGAATGTGAACTTTACCGCGCTCGATACGTCCGGTTCCCACCGTGCCACGACCCGTGATCGAGAATACGTCCTCGATCGACATGAGGAATGGCTTATCAACATCGCGAACTGGAGTCGGGATGTAGCTATCGACGGCATCCATAAGATTATAGATGCATGCGAGTCGTGGATCGTCCACACCTGCGGCCGGATCGGCGCCGGCGTTCAACGCATTGAGCGCAGAGCCTGGAATGATCGGAATTTCGTCGCCGGGGAATTCGTACTTGCTGAGAAGCTCGCGAATTTCAAGCTCGACAAGTTCCAAAAGCTCAGGGTCGGCGGCATCAACCTTATTCATAAATACTACGATACGCGGCACACCGACCTGACGTGCAAGCAAGATGTGCTCGCGGGTCTGTGGCATCGGGCCGTCCGTTGCAGCAACGACGAGGATAGCGCCGTCCATCTGCGCGGCACCCGTGATCATGTTCTTGACATAATCAGCGTGGCCTGGGCAGTCAACGTGCGCGTAGTGACGGTTCCCCGTCTCGTACTCGACGTGTGCCGTTGCTATTGTGATTCCACGAGCGCGCTCTTCCGGAGCATTATCGATAGAATCGAAAGTGCGGACCTCGTTGCCCGGCATCTTCTTGGCGAGCGCCATCGTGATCGCCGCAGTGAGCGTGGTCTTGCCATGATCGACATGGCCGATCGTGCCGACATTTACGTGCGGCTTAGAACGTTCGTATTTAGCTTTTGCCATTGTTAAGTGCTAAAGAATTAATTCGAAAAACCGTAAAATAGCCCAACGCAGCCAATATCGGTTGCGGCAAGCTTAAAAAATTTATTATTGATATTCCCGTAGGGACGTGCTGTACACGTCCTTTTCCATCGTCATTCGCATGCGGGCGCTCGGAATGCAACTTCCCGTAGGGACGTGCTGGGCACGTCCGGGGTCATTGCGAACACATCCTTCGGCGTGCCGAAGTGTTTGTTCTTAGCGCTTCAATTAAGAGTGCAGAGGCGAATGTTTATCAATGAGCCGCTTGCAAGCATGATCGCTCATAGGTTAAAATTGGCGTTTTTGAGCCAATTTCGGTGCCTTTTTATTGCAAGCGCGCCTATAACCGGATGTGGTGGTGAAGAGTTTCGAGGAAATGGGCAAAAGAGGCATTAATTCGTATATTCTCTTATTACAGAAATAATTATAACCGAAAAACCAATCCAAAAGACAAAACTAATTCGCGGAACTGCTGGGCGGGCAAATTGAAGAATTGATAAGGTTTGAAGCCAAATATATAATGAATGTCGACGTAGGAAAAATCTCCGCACCAGCCGAGCCCTGCCGTTATTCCAGTCAAATGTTCCGATGCGATCGGTACCCCGACACTGAGATCTGCATTACTCGTGGCTTTAAACGTGTCCATTTCAATGGTAAGAAAGGATGGCCCAGCCTCGACGAAATAGTTACCCAAAGGGTAAAATCGAAAGATCGGCGATTGTATTTGCACGGATGGAGAAGTATCGGCACTGGATAATCCGTAGATATTGGACACTTCCGCGGAGGAATTGTAATAGAGTTCCAATTTGTGGCGATAGCTAAGACCAATCGCAAGCGCGTTATAGGCTGGGAACAAGGAAGGTGTTGATTCATTCGAATATCCTACCCCAAAGGATAGAAGAATTCTTGGACGGTCATCGCTTTCCCAAAAACTCGGAGTCGGGAGGAGTGTGTCCACGCCCCCGTTCGAATCGATGCTAACATGAATACTGTCATACTGACGCCAGGCGCCGCTTGCGTCATCTATAAACAAATCCGGAGCGAAAAGGAAATAGTCAAGCGCCGTATATGGACAGTACGAACGCTTTAATAACACCCGCTTACTCGCGTACCCATAATGGAATGTCACAAACGTATCATACTGCGGGAGGATCAAGAATTGCCGATCTGACTCATGCTGTATCCAAAGCTTGTTCCCATTCGGATCGGTGGCGGTCATTCCATTTGGCCCGATGACCTCGGCACGGTTTCGGTTCTCATTGAAAAGTGAGGCGCAACCGGATAAAAGAGTGACCATGACACAAAGGATGCACAGTCTTAGAATCATACACATCTCAGTTTATTGATAGATTGAAAGTCATCCCAAACGTTAATACAAGTTCCCGGAGCTGTTGTGGTGCCAATTGGAAGAATTGATAGGGCTTAAAACCGAACTCATAGCGAAAATCGAAGTACGAGAGATCGCCGCACCAGCCCACGCCAGCAGTTAGGCCGGTCAAGTGTTGGGAAACATACTCTGGGTTGCCTGGAAGAGGGGTTCCAGGATTCCACCAAGCACTATCCATAGTAACAGTGATAAGTGAAGGTCCTGCTTCGAAGAAACAATAGTTATCGAACGGATAATAACGAAGCACAGGGGATTGGATAGCAATCGAAGGAAGGGAACGATCGGAATCGATGCCTTCTCCAAACACACCCTCGCCAGATGCATTATAATAAAGTTCGATCTTATGCTGGATACCGAATCCAATCGAATACTCACCATGGAGAAGGATGGTATTAAGAGGTTGATATACCTCAGTTGGTATGCCAGAACCTAAAGAAAGCAGAAGCCTCAGCCGATTTTCGTGCTCCCAAAAACTCGGAAGTGGAAGCGTAGTATCTACACCGCCATTGGAATCGAGAATAACGATGAGCGGGTCATATTGACGCCACGTGCCGAGTGCATCGTCAATATACAGTCCCCAAAAGGTAAGGTAGTCTAGCAAAGTACTGGAGCAATACGAGCGTTGCAATAATACCCGTTCGCTCGCCGTCCCATAATGGAATGTCACAAAGGTATCGTAACGAGGCAGCATTAAGAATTGCTGGTCGTACTCGTGATGAATCGTAAGTTGGTTTCCATCCGGATCAGTCGCCGTGATTCCCTTCGGCCCGAAAACTTCCGCGCGGTCTTGATTTTGGTTGAACATCCCTGCACAACCATTCAAGACCGAGAGCAACGAGATACCAACAAGGAGTCGGATGAGCATATTGACCGATTGTTTGCCGCAGAACCGTCAATGAACGAACTTTAGTTTGAGCGGTGGGGGGGGCACTTATACCGGCATCCTAAAGTTCAAATCATTATGGGTAGAGACGTCAATCGTGTGATCCAAGAAGTGCTGGAACTTCCACCGGAAGACCGGCTAAGACTTATTGACCGTATTTATGAGAGTCTTCCGGAAGATGAGATCATGAATGCCTGGCTGGATGAGGCAGAACGCAGGCAAGCCGAATGGGATGCTGGACTTGTCGAAGGTATTGACGTTGAAGAAGTGCTGAAAGAAGCTCGCGCTCGAATTTCAAAGTGAAGGTTACACTTCACCCCGAAGCTCAATCGGAATTCTTCGAGGCCGTCGAATTTTATGCTAATGAAAGCAAATTAATAGCGAATCGTTTTATTGAAGAATTCGAGGCCGCTTCCACCGAAATTGGAAAACATCCAGAGCGTTATAGGAAAACGCGCGGATCTGAACGAGTGAAGGAATTTCACTCATTTCCCTACTCGCTGATCTATCACATCTTAGATGATACGATCAAAATTGATGCAGTCGCACACGATAAACGCAAGCCGGGATATTGGAGAAAAAGAATATAATCTCCCTCACAGTTCACAGCAGCAATAATACCGGTATTTCTACGTCACACTAATATCGTCACGGGAGACGGCATCGCTGTTAATGTTGGCGCTGAACAGGGCGAACTTTAGTTTGCATGGTGGGGTATTCTAATTTATGAATTCATTCCAAACACATACAACAGTCGAAAACGCCGGACAGTTAGTTTTGCGTGGGCTTCCGTTTAAGCCGGGCGAGAAGGTGCGCGTGGTTGTCGAAACGGAACAATCCATAGAGGAACGCCGACGGCAGGAAAAGAAACGAGCAGCAGAACTATTCAAAAGCATAGCTGCCCGGGCCGACGTCAATGAAGGCTTTCAATCCCTGACGGAAGCAAAGATCGCCGAAGAAATCGCCGCATACCGCCGGGGCGAATGACCATCGTTGTTGTCGATACGAACATCGTGGTATCTTCGCTGCTTCGAGCAGGAAAACCTCGAAAAGTCATTGCCACTGTCCTCGAAAATCCTTCTTACGATTGAGTTGTCACGGATGAGATCCTCAAAGAATATGAGGAAGTAATTTGCCGGCCGAAATTCCATTTAGGCGCCGATGTCCTTGAAGACATGTTCCGGATTTTTTCGATTCTGCCACTCATCGACGATTCGAACATCCAAGCAGAGTTCCCACGCGATCCAACGGATGAAAAATTCGTTCGGTGTTGCCTTGCTTCCAATGCAAAATATTTTATTAGCGGGGACGGTGATTTTCGCGAGACGAAACAGATCGGACACACTCAGGTCATTTCCGCCTCGTTTTTTTTAAGTTTGATCGATCAATAGAATCGATTCTCAATACCTATAATTCAACGTCAAACTAATATCGTCGCGGGAGACGGCGTCATCGTTGACGATAGCGCTGACGGGCGTACCGTCCGGTGTGACATCATTGTAGATCGTGTGGAACGTATGATACGTCGAAAGCCGAATTGCCGCTTCAAGATCGACGTATTTTGTAAGCGCAAAACCTAACCCACCGGAGATAGCGGTGATCCCATAATTCGTTGGGTCTCCTTTATACGGCGATGGCTCGAAGCTGTATCCACCACGAACCGTGATGCCGATACCCGGAATCACATACTCCGCACCGATCTGATAGGAGAGCACTCCTCGCAACGAATCGCTTGCAAAACTATTTTCGGAACTCATATCGACATTGGAATTAGTAAATTGCAATTGTGCCATATTCTGATAGGCTACGCTTGCAGAACCAGTGAACCCAGCAAGATGAACAGAACCGCCCGCGCTGAATTTCATTGGAGTCACAATATCGTATTGTTCGACAAAGATCGGTAACCCGCCCATTCCATCGGAATTAAAGAATCCGTTGGCACCGAAGTCGGATGTACCATACTGCTGGGAATTTTCGTTGATGTGCATCCATTGTGGAGTCTCGACCGTAAGCCCAAATTTCACGATCTGCTTATCGACAAGAAGTCCGAATTTCATCGAAGCGCCGGTCTGGTCTTGATGCAAGGTGGTCGTGATCGTCGCAGATTGGAACCCCGCAGGTGGCTCCGAGCCGGTATCGGTCGAGATATGGTTCACATTCGTTTCCGTGTAGTTTTCGATAAAATCATAAGTTCCATAGAGGATATTAAGCGTAGCGCCGAGCGAGACACCCGGTGCAATATCCACGCCGCCACCGATGCGAACAGCATTCAATCCTCCTTCGGTAGTAACATTCCCGGATTGCTGCATCCCTTTCGTAATGGGAGTCGAAAGCGAGAACGCCCCCGTATCAGGAACCCCGTACGTCAACCCAAGACCATAAGCAAGATTGCTGTTCGCTAAATACTCGTTATTATTATGGTACCCAAATCCTGTGAGTGGGAAGTATCCGCCCTGCGTTAAGAACCCCTGGGTATTGAAGTAGGAAGAATTCGGATTGACCGCACTGAAGCTATAGGCCGAATTATAATCCCGGACGCGGTCGAACGAAATTCCCATCGCGATATGGCCTCGCGATGCTGGAAATGGCGCGGCAATTCCTACAGAAGAAAGTGAAGCCTGGTCGAATTCGGAATTGGAGGAAGAACCGAGAAATTGGGCGTCCGAGCTGTGATCTCGATTAAAAAGCCCGATGGTAAAAATACGCGACGCGATCGGCGCAAGCGCGGCGGGATTGTAATCGAGTGCGTCGATGCCGTCCGCTGCGGAAATAAGGTTACCGCCCATGGCAGCACCGCGTGAATCGCTCGGCAATGGCTGTGTGGAAAGCAGAACGCCCTCATTGATCTGTGCGCGGAGTACGCTCGGCGCGAAGAACATCGCTGTGAGAAGTAGGTATTTTATGCGTGACATAGTTGAGGAGTGTTAACTATGAAAAATAGTGACGGTAAAATGCTAATGCAACATGATGCACACGAGATGCGCTATCGCGCGTGTCCGCCTCCGCCGCCGCCGCCTGAAGAATGGCTCGAACCACCTCCGCCACCGCTTCTTCCACCACCACCGGATGAGGATGCCCGGCCGGAGGAATAACCACCGCCATATCCACGCCCACCGCCGGATGCGCGGTATCCACCTCCGCGCCCGTATGAACCATATCCGCGTGAACCGCCGTAGCTGCGCGAACCACCATAGTTACCATTAGAGCTACTACCCCTGCGAACAACCGTCATCTGTCGTCCTCCAACATTTGCAGAGGTGACTGTTTGTCCATCGGAACGTCGCACAATGATCGGATGTGAGGCCGAAGCAACAGTACTGGAAGGAGAAGCTTCCCGTGCCATTGCACTATTGGCTTCGGGCCCAGTGACGTGCACAGGGGCATTTCGATCTGCAGAAACGGCTGTCTCGTTTGATCTCATGCTGCTAATACCTGATCCGTTATAGGCTCTGCCCGCCGTTGCAATTCCAGAAGGGCGCTCACCAAGAGAACCCATGCCACCTAAACGATAGTCCCCGCCAACGCGACCATCAATTGTCGGCCGGCCAATGCCGTTATAGGCATACCCATAACCCCTGCCTCCGTAATAACCGCGTCCGTAATATCCACGGCCATATCCATGACCATACCATCCAAATCCACCATAAAAACCGAACCCCAAGTACGGGTAACCACCCCAATATGCATCGTAATAGGGAGGATAAAATCCCGGATACCCCCAGCCATAATCCCAGTCGTAGAAGTAGGGATACCACGGGCTGTACCAGGAATGATATGGCCAGCCAAACCCAATAGCAACTCCACCGAAATAGGTCGGTTCACCATAATAATTATTGACGATCTCCTCACCGCCGCCGGAAGAATTGGTGTCCATAGCGGTTGGCGCCTCGAGCGGGTGCTCGTCGATGAACATGGTATCGCCGTGCATGGTCGTATCGTAGCGTACCGCTGTCGGCTTGGCATTCACGGTATCGGAATAGAGTGGGCGCGGTGCGTGATAGACCCTGCCGGTATAAGCATATCCCCCATCCGTATTTGCGAGTTGAGTGTAACAACCAGCCAACGTGAGGGACGCCGCCATCATAAAAATTGCTGCAAATAAATGGGCCGCTTTCATAGTGTGTGTCGAATAATCATGCAAAAAGTGTGATCGTTGATCACGGACTGTTGAAAGTTGAAATTCACCTGTATTTGACTTGAACATGGTCTTTCTCCTTTTTCTACATTAGTTGTAACGCAAAACCATTCAGAAAGTGACCGAAAATAACGAAATATTGGGTTAATTCGCATTAATTGCTGGGACATTCTTGACTTCATATTTTCAGGCATTCGGCTTCAACTACATACCTGTCCAAAATTCGAAAATTATCATTCATCTTTTTTTCTGAAGAGGCTACCACTGGCCAATTCATTAATTAGTACCTTGTTCATGAGAAGCTTAACGAAACGACCAAAACACTTTTGCAGGTCTTGCGCAAACGTGATATAACTGTCGTATCTTTGCAAACATGGAAAGATACGACGATGGATGGAGGAGCGCCTCGCTGGCCAAACAGATGGAGATCTGTGTCTATGGTCACTATGGGCCGGGAATTCTTTTATTGCCATTCGAGGGCGAGGATCACTTAAGCTGTGAACGGCACGGCCTTGTAGAATCTGTTGCCCACTACGTCGATGCCGGTCTGATCAAAGTGTTTACGATAGGCTCTGTTGATAACGAAAGCTGGCTGGACCCCGAGATCCCTCCAAAGCAACAGTCGATCCGCCACCAACAATATAATCGGTATATCACGGAAGAGGTAGTGCCGTTCATTGCCCAGAATATGCGCAGCTCTCATCCGGTTATTTACACCTGTGGAATTTCGCTGGGTGCGCTTCATGCAGTCAATTCCTTTCTTCGGCGTCCCGACCTCTTCGAAGGAACGATCGGTATTTCCGGCAACTACGATCTAAAATCTTATACCCACGGCTATTACGATAACGATGTGTATTTTAATTCCCCGCAGGATTATCTGGTGAATCTTACCGGCCCGGCGCTTAACTGGCTACGCCAAAAACAAAAAGTTCTGCTTGTCGCTGGTCAAGGCGAGGGAGAGAACCCGAATGCCAGCCGTGCAATGGGTGAGTTACTGGGACAAAAAGATATTCCAAATTGGGTCGATATCTGGGGTGAAGAATTTGGACATAATTGGGACTCCTGGCGAGCAATGATGCACGCGATCGTTCAGAGGAATTTTTAGATCACCCAATAATAAATGCCGTTTCTCCTGATAGTAACGGTCGCTCCTCATGTTCGATCCTGCTAACTTGTGCGCGCTTTGGCCCCATGGTTAGAAGATGTGCAAATTCCTCGATCTCCGCCTGCATGCCTTGCACTTCTACCTCAACGGAGCCGTCACTCCTATTCTTGGCAAAGCCGGTAAGACCCATTCGCACGGCTTGTACCTGACAGAAATATCGAAAGCCCACGCCGTGAACCTCGCCGCGTACTGTAAAATGAATTCGTTCCATCAGCTTCTACTCGGTAGCTATAAGCTTTTTCACGGCCATCTGACTGCCGCAACGCACACTAACGAAGTAGGAACCGGCCGACAGGATTCCGGGAGGAATTACGACCGAGTTTTTCCCGGCTACTGCATTTATGGCCGGAAATGTTGTCACTGTCCTGCCTAAAAGATCCATGATAGAAATTTGCACGTTGGCCGCCTCCGGAAGCATGTAGAACAGCGTTGTTCCACCTGCCGTTGAAGGGTTGCTTGAGAATGCGAGGCCGATGCCTTCGGTCGGAGATGTTGTTTGCTGTGCCACTCCATCTAAATTTGAAGCGTTCGAGCTTACGCTATAAATGACTGTTGAATCATAATTGATCTGTGTCTGGATTCCCGTCAAAGTTACGAACCGGATGGTATAGCTCGTCCCGCTCGAAAAATCATTAGAGAAAACCACGCTGTCGGATTGTCGAACACGTAGTGCAGGCGTACTGACATTCGGGGAAGTTAGCAGCATTCCCCAGCCATCTACAGTGTCGTAAACCGAATGGACTTCCCATCCGCCGCTACTACTGTTGTATGCCGTGTAGGTGCTGTACCATGCCGAACTGTATGTGAGTGGAAATTGAAGTTCCTGCCTGGGCGGATCGTCAACGGTTCCCAACGTCGCAACCCCGCTGGAAATATCAACATCGGCAACGTACCAAACACCACCGCCAGTCAATTGAATGAATTCATACATTGTATCGGCATAACCAGGCAATACCTCTTTGATAATATTGGTCGAGGATGGAAGATTGGAATCATTTTCGAACGGAACACCGGATACCGGATATTTCAGATACTGACCGATCGGATCCACCCCGTTCTGTACAAACGTGTCGATGTCGAAATTCCACGTTCGATCTGCTCCGTCCTGCGAGAGAATGCTTGAAAAAAGTGATGCATGCTTCGAATAAACCACAATTCCATCGTATTGTTTAGAAGCAGCGGCGCTGTATGCAGCACTATCGATCGAGATCTGGGAGATCGCTGACCTGGAATACATTATTAAAAGTGCTGCGAAAATAAAAGGGAGGACGGAGCTTCGATTCATGATGTTTTCGATTAAAAGTGAAAGAACCGAAATTAACTCGTTGGCAATGTGAAGGATTCCGAATCCACGATCATGTCGTGCAACCTCGTCCGAGCAACTGTTAAAACGGTAGCCTATATTGATCCGGGATCAGGATATCGGATGTGCCTCAACATATCAGAACGTTGCTAATTACGGCCTTTGACAAGAAGGTGCTGAAGTAAGGGGAATTCTATTGGGGTTTGTTTCGTCTCATTGGTTCTCCTACCCTAATTCTTGTCATATTCTTTATGAAAATCCTTGTTACAGGCGCATCTGGTTTTGTCGGGTCGCACATTGCGGATCGGTTGCTGGCTGCAGGGCATGAGGTTCGGGCGCTCGTGCGCGCGAACTCCAGCCTGAAGTGGCTGCACGATAAGCGCATAGAACTGGTAACGGGCAATATGCTGGATATCGATTCGCTTCGACCAGCCGTAGAACACGTCGATGCGATCGTTCATGTTGCGGGTGTTACCGCCGCCAAGAATAAAGAGGGTTTTTACGATGGGAATCTTCTTCCGACTCGGAATGTGATCGAAGCCGCACGGAGGTTCAACCCTACGCTTTCCCGATTCATATTTTGCTCGAGCCAAACCGCAGCCGGGCCATCGCTGGATGGTCAGCCGGTGACCGAACTCACGCCGCCCCACCCGATCACAACATATGGAAAATCCAAACGCGCCGCCGAGGAAGAAGCCGAGCGCGCTCATGAGGATTTTCCTGTTACGATCCTTCGGCTTTCCGCTGTCTATGGCCCGCGCGATACAGCCATCCTCACATTCTTCCAGACCGTCGATAAAGGGCTGAAACCGTTGATCGGTATGCAGGATAAATGGATCAATCTTGCGCACGCCGCAGATATTGCGGACGCCGTTTTACTTGCTATCGAGCAGGAACCGGCGAGGAACGAGACCTATTTTATCGGTTCGGAGCAACATTATACTTGGCGGGAAGTGAACGATCTAACCTCGGAAATTTTGAAGAAGCGCGGCCTGACGATCAAACTTCCTCATGCGTTGGTCTATGCGGTCGCCGGTACTTCGGAATTTTTTTCGATCTTCCGTTCGAAGCCCAGCGTACTCAATTGGGAAAAGGGCCGCGACATGGTTCAAACGCATTGGACCGCCAGTGTCGAAAAGGCAAAACGCGAGCTTGGCTACCGGCAAAAAGTCTCGCTCGAAGATGGCGTCAAGGATACGATCGAATGGTACCGTGCGCAGGGATGGATGTAATTCAAGTAAGAGGTATGCAATAATAAGTATGCGAACAAATTGTAACCGTTTTTTCTTACTTCTTACTTCTTCCCTCTTACTTACTATTTCTTCCGCGAGTGCTCAAGACTTACTCTCGCGCCGTTCCAACGATACTGGGAACTGGATCGGGTATCTCAACAATAACGGCGCCCTGTTCAATCAAACGGATACCTTACATGAAATTCCGTCCGGCGCCGGCGGCTTATGGACTGGACTGGGACGATTCGACACCGTGGTGTTCGGCGCAGGTCTCTGGTTCGGGGGCATTCGTCACCGGAATGACTCGCTTTCACCACACGCAGAATTTTCGTATAATCCGAACACGGCACAATCGGAGTTCGCGCCGGGAAGCATTCTTTACGATGGCGCCACAACAGATACGTCACAGCTTGCTCGAGAAAAGTACCGCATCTATCGCTCGGATGATGTGGTCCCTCCGGCGTGGCCGTTGAGGACTGTTAATGGAAGATCCGCCTATATCGACTCGGTCGAGCTTCGTGAATCCGCCGGCCCGATGAACGTTGTTGGTGACGAGGATATGTTCCTGGTCTATAAAGATTCCGACCCCGATAGCATTACCGATCCGTTCGATCTCGAAGTTCGTACCCGCGCGAGTTTCTGGAATAAAGGCCTTTTGAAGAATGTAGTGGTGGTTGAAAATCAGGTTGTCTATTCGGGACTGGATACGATCTTCGATCCGGTTATCGCACTCGTAGTTGATGGAGACATTAACTATCCTTATGACGACCGAACGAAAGGCGTCCAGAATGAAGGAGTAAATGCAACGGTCTTCTTCACGGACCAAAGCACGACCGATCCCCTGCTCGGAGTCATGGTGCTGGAAGGACAGAGCGGCTCCGACCGTCCGAACTCCGAAGTCACTTCCCTGCGATATTGGGATAGTGGCGACGATCCCATCACCGACTCAGATCGATATGCATTCTTGACGGAGCCTCACCACGATACCGCACTTAGTATTGTTGGTGATGCGCGAATACTAATGGCGAGCCTAAGTCAAACTCCGATCATCCCAGGTGACACTGTTTATTTCGACTACGCCATGTATGTTGAACCCGCATCGGGGCCAGCGCTATCATCTCCGGACTCTGCTGCTATGCTGCAAATTGCGCAGTCCATTCTAACTCATTATCGAAGCAGCACGCTGGACCAATTGCAGGTGTCTCGGCAATCAATTGATAACTCTTCATTAACGGCCTTTCCAAATCCTGCCTCGAATTACCTTTATCTCGTGGCCGGATCTCAGGACGCGTCGCTTTACGATGAACTTGGCAGAAAAGCTGGCGATGCACAATGGTTGAACGGCTATTGGAGTTTTGACGTACATGATCTACACAACGGAATATATGTCATACGCAGCCAAACTGGTTATCTGAAGGTTCAGGTCTTTCATTAAAGTATGTCTGTTTTTGAGACGAGAGGCGCATTCAAATTCTCATAATCGGACATAGAAAGTTATCCACATGCCTAAATTTGGCCATATTGAGCAATTGGAGAACTGGCATGGTATTATGTATGTTAACGATTTGGCAAACTAAACTATAATTCTCACCTTAAGCTGAACAAAGCTTCTCACATCAAGCGCCGGGAGGGCAAACCCGGCGCTTTTTTATTTTAAATCATTTCATGAACATCACCCGTTTCTAATAATCTGATCCTTTTTTCCAAAGAGATCTCGCTCAAAAAAGCTGCCAAAGTCAACAAATTGCACGTAGTTTATTAATGCTCTTAAATGAACTCATTTCGTGGTCTTCGTGTGTTTGTATGTTTACACTCATTAGTTCAATTACCGGTTCTTGGATCAGTCACCGAAAGGAAATAACGTATGAAATCACTTTTTCGCACAAAAGTTTTATGGATCGTTGCTGCGATCTTTATCATTGTGACCAGCGGATCGTTGCGCGCTGAAGTTCACTTCAAAGACATCACCTTCGATCAGGCAAAGGCGATCGCGGCAAAAGAGCACAAGGCCATTATGGTCGATTTTTATACCACATGGTGCGTATGGTGCAAAACGCTCGACAAGAATACGTATTCCGATGAAAATGTCGGAAAGATCACCGATGCCAAGTTCATTTCTGTAAAGATCGATGCAGAAAAGGGCGAAGGAATTGCGCTTGCCAAGGCCAGCAAGGTCAGCGGATATCCGACCATCGTGTTTTTCGATCAGGATGGCAACGAGATCGACCGCGTTGTCGGCTATGAGGATGCCGCGAGATTTGCCCGTTCGCTTGAAGTTGCAGCCGCCGGTGGTGCAAAAGCGATCGTTAATGAAGTGGAAGGCCCGAATCCTACAACCGATGCCAAGAAATGGATGGTTGCAGCAAATTATTATGCACAGCAAAATCAGAATACCAAAGCGCTTGCAGCATTCCAGAAAGTGCTTGCTCTCGACCCCGATAACAAACTCGGACAAAATGCCGAAGCAACCTACGGCGTAGGTTTTCTATCCACCGGTGATGAGCAGATCAAAACGCTTGAAGCTGCAATGAAGCAATATCCCGATGAAGTCGATGCCGATCAGGCAAACATGATGCTGCTCCGGCATGACTTCCAATCCAAACATCCGGAGGATGCCGGGCGCCGGATGGATCAGTGGGCGATGAAACACCCGAGAGACGCGCAAACCTTTAACTACTTCGCGTGGACCGCTGCGGAAAAAGGAGTTCTACTCGACCAGGCGGAAGACTATGCAAAGCGCGCAGTCATACTCTCCACTTCCGCGCAGGATAAGGCGTCCGTAATGGATACCCGAGCCGAAGTACTCTTCAAGATGGGAAAAGCTTCCGAGGCATCCGAAGTGGAATCCAGCGCGCTTGCACTGCTCGATCCCGCAAAAGATAAAAAGCTTTATGCTGATTTGACCAAACAAAAAGCGAAGTTCGATAAAATTAGCGCAGACGCATCTACAGGCGGTGCAACTACGAATCACTGACCGATTCCGCATTTTCGATTGTTACCTACGGCAGTCCGTTTTTACGGACTGCCGTATTTTTTTGAACCTGCCCTCGATCTTATCGCGTGACCGTAACAAACACTGATCAACAATCCCGAAAGAGCATCACGCTTTCGCCATCGTTGCTATCGGCGAATTTTGCCATGCTCGAATCGAGCGTCCGAGAGGCTGAAAATGGCGGCGCAGAGTGGCTGCATATCGACGTAATGGATGGACACTTCGTGCCAAACATTACTGTTGGGCCGATCATCGTTGAGGCATTGCGCCCGATCACCAAACTCACGCTCGATGTGCATCTGATGATCGAAGATCCGGATACCTACATCCCACAATTTGTAAATTCGGGCGCGGATCTTATCACCGTGCATCAGGAGGCGTGCATTCATCTGAACCGTACCATCGCGCATATTAGATCGCTGGGCGTAAAAGCAGGGGTTGCACTTAATCCTGCTACACCACTCGCGCTTCTGGAAGAGATCCTTCCCAATGTCGATCTCGTGTTATTGATGAGCGTGAATCCGGGCTTCGGTGGGCAATCGTTTATTCCTTCCCTCTTTCGGCGCGCGCGGACGCTAAGAAATTGGATCGACCGCGAAGGATTCGAATGCCTCATCGAAGCGGACGGCGGCATAAAACTCGATAACATTACACTCGTGTATGAATCGGGAGTGGACGTGGTCGTTTCAGGTTCCGGCGTATTTGATACAGCAAACCCTGCAGAAACATTGCGCGAGATGCGCCGTGCCTGTAACCAACCACGAACGATAGCAGTATAATTTTAGGAATGTCAAAATTTAAGATCACGAGAGGGAAATTTCAGGGAATTCAAGCCTGCGCAGGCTCCGATGGCACTATTGCCGCTGCCGCCATGGATCAGCGGGGTTCGCTGAAAAAGAGCATTGCTAAGGCAATGGGTCATGATGCCACCGATGCAGATCTAACCCAATTCAAGGTTTCTGTTACGAAAGTTCTTACTCCACATGCAACGGCACTTCTCATGGACCCGGAGTATGGCTTACAGGCTCTCGATGCCCGCGCGCAGGGAACCGGAGTTCTGCTGTCGTATGAAAAGACCGGCTACGATGCAACGGTCGCTGGACGCATGCCCGATCTGTTGGATGACTGGAGCGTACTCCGTCTCGCAGAAGCTGGTGCAGATGCGATAAAAATTCTGTTGTATTACAATCCGTTCGATGATGAAAGGATCAATCACCGGAAGCATGCATTCATCGAACGCATAGGGGCAGAGTGTGAGGCCGTTGATCGACCGTTCTTCCTTGAAGTATTGGCGTATGATAATGCGCAGGATGAAAAATCGTTGGAGTTCGCAAAATTAAAGCCTGCCTACGTCGCAGCCTATATGAAGGAATTTTCTTCCGACCGTTATGGCGTCGATGTTCTAAAGGTAGAAGTTCCTGTGAACATGAAATTCGTTGCCGATACTGCTTCGTTCGCTGGAGGCGAGCCTGCTTATTCACGCGAGGAAGCAAAACGCCTGTTCCGAGAAGCCTCCGATGCTGCAACTAAACCATTTATTTATCTGAGCGCCGGTGTGACCGATGAGGAATTCCGCGAAACGATCGCGCTCGCAGGCGAAGCGGGCGCCAAATTTTCCGGAGTGCTCTGCGGCCGAGCTACCTGGCAGGATGGGATCCCGATCTTCGGAAGCAAGGGAGTACAAGCGTTAGAAGCGTGGCTTTCGGAACGCGGAGTTCAGAATATTGAAATGTTAAATAAAGTCATCTATGCAAATGCTAAACCGTGGTACGATATCTATGGCGGCCTCGAAAATATCGATGTTATTTAGCATATTGAGATTATTTTAGAGAATCACTCCTGTTAATTACCAGTTGAAGAGGACTTGAGTCCCCGAGCACATAAAAGCGTTTCCGAACCAGAGCTGCCCGGCCCGAGCGCCAATGAGGCGGAGCAGCCAACGGCACCGGCTCGTCCGGCTGGAACGGTAAAGCAACAAGAGGATAAGCTCCTGGTGCAGCGCGCACGCGCTGGCGATCAACTTGCGTTCAATGAACTTGTAAAGCGTCACCGGCATGGTGTTGAACGCCTCATTCGCCCGATGGTTCGCAGTGCTTCCAGCGATGAGGTCGAGGACTTGGTTCAGGAAGCGTTAACAAAGGCAATGCTGCATCTCAATTCCTACTCTGAGGAATACGCCTTCTCGACATGGCTGTATCGCATTGCCACCAACCATGCTATCGACTATTTGCGCCGCAGAAAGCTTAACGCGTTTTCCATCAGTTCACCGCCGATCTCGATGGCTGGAAAACCGGATGAAGAGGGTCGGGAATATGAGATCAGCGATTCTTCGTGGGTTCCGGATGACATCATGCTCTCCGGTGAACGAACCAGCCTGATCGAGCAAGCCATCGACGAGCTTCCTGAAAATTACAAGCGTATTATCCGCCTGCGCCACAACGAGGACATGGAATATGAGGAGATCGCTCGAGTGCTTAAGCTCCCGATGGGAACCGTAAAAGTTCATCTCCATCGTGCTCGTGCCATGCTCGCGCGCATGCTCGAAGGAAAAATTTGAATCGTGAACAAAAACAATTTCTTTCTTCCGGGCTGGCTGTTGTTTAGTGCCGTCATTGCATCTGTGGCGTTTCAAAGTTGCTCGACCTCTGTTAGAACGGCTTTCGTTCCTCCAGCGATTGTGTTAGATTCGACCGGCCCGCATTACCTGCACAACGTCTCTGAGATCAAATATTGGGATAGGATCTCATCTGCAAATCGGGCTACGAATTTCGGATGGTACGATTCTACCGGCAAAGTGCATGAAATGTACGAGTTCTATGACAAAGTGGTTGTGCTCTCGTTCTTTGGAACATGGTCGCCAGCAGCAGTGAATGAGTTGGCGACACTTGACAGCGCTCGATCCTCCGGAGATACCAACGTACTCTATCTTGGGGTTTCCATGAAAGAGGGCGTCTTAAATGGCAAAGCCGTTCGGCGGATCGATTCCTTTGCTCGTACACAAAATATTCCCTTTCAGCTTCTCATTGGCAGCCCCGATTTCGGATATACCTATAGCGGGATCGACGTGGTACCAACCACATTCGTTATCACGCTCAAACGAAAAATATCCGCAACGTTCGAAGGGTACGTTTCTGAAGCAAAATTGCTCGATGCGATCTCGGAGGCAGAGAAGAAACAATAAATATTTCAAACTTTACCGGGTGTGAGCCGATAGGAACGATGAGAGGCACATACAAGTTAGGTGCGCACAACAAGATCGCGGGGTGGAGCAGTGGTAGCTCGTCGGGCTCATAACCCGAAGGTCGTGGGTTCAAGTCCCACCCCCGCTACAAAATGCATGGCGATCTTGCCATGCTTTTCTTTTTATGGCATTTTACATCTATGTGATTGAAAGCGAGGAAGGCTATCGGTACACTGGACAAACTCCCAATCTCGCACGCCGACTAGAAGAACACAACGCACATACGTCAGTCAGTACCAAGCGCGGGAATAATTGGCGATTGCTCTACTCTGAAGAATATCACACACGTAGCGAGGCGATGAAACGAGAACGTTATCTAAAGACTGGCGCAGGAAGAGATTTTCTTAGAACACGTACAGGCGTGGAGTCCGCCGCGGCGGATAGCTCGTCGGGCTCATAACCCGAAGGTCGTGGGTTCAAGTCCCACCCCCGCTACAGGAAAAACGGTCTGGCGAAAGCCAGACCATTTTGTTTATTAGTCAACTAATACCCTCTTTGAATTAATCACAATAGCCTCAACTGAATCTACTTTTTTTGAGGCATTCAGGATTTCGAGCGAGACCATCCCTCCCGCGTAGTCAAGATCGACCAGCACGCCGGGACTGATTTCGTCAGACTCTTCGATCTCAGCCGTTCTGAACTTAATTGAGAGACTGTCAGTGATCTTGTCGTAATCTAATGTCATCGTAATTCCCTCCAATATCGTCTTATTTGTGTTGTGACGTAGGCTGTCACGACTACGATCTCATTTTCATCCTCTTCGACAACGGCGCGGAGTAGAAGAAGTTTCCCTCTGCGGCTCATTATCTGCTCCTGATAAATCGTTCGATCTTCATCATCTTGGTCAGGAACGACCTGAATCGCCCTCCTCAAAAGCGCTACGACCTCATCCAAACTGAGCTTTCGCTGCAGCAATTTCTTGCAGCGCGTGATCAGAAATTGGACGGATTTAATCATCCCCCAAAAATACTCCCCTGCTCCTCGATTGGCGGAGGCGGCGTGGGTTTCTTTCCGGAAGAGGCTTCGGCTTCATCGATTTCCTTATCTTCATCAGCGGGAACGTTAGCAACGGCGGCGAGGCGGTCGCCTTCGTTTAGGCGTACTACGCGGACGCCCTGCGTGTTGCGTCCCATGACGCGAATTTCCGCGACATGCTGGCGAATCACAAGGCCATCCTTCGTTACGCAGATGAGGTCGTCGTTATCCACGACTTCCTTCATTGCAACGAGCTTGCCGGTCTTCTCCGTGGCCTTCATGGTGATGACACCTTTGCCGCCACGGCGCGTGAGGCGGTAATCCGAAACTTCGCTGCGTTTGCCGTAACCTTCTTCGCTAACCACAAGCACCGTGGTTCCGGAACGACTTGGCGCGATCATGCCGATCACGCGGTCACCTTCGTCGAGCCGAACGCCGCGAACACCGGCGGCCGTGCGCCCCATATCGCGTACATCTTTTTCATTAAAGCGGCAGGCCATACCTTCGTGTGTACCAATGATGATCTCTTGCTGGCCATTGGTCAGGCGAACATCTTTAAGGGAATCCTTCTCATCGAGCGTGATAGCAAAGACGCCTCCGCGGCGAATGTTGCCGAATGCCGAGAGCACGGTCTTCTTGATCGTGCCATGCTCGGTAACCATCGTAACAAAATGCGCTTCATCGAATTGCTTAACGTTGATGAACGCGGTGATGCGTTCTTCCGGCGGTTTTTCGAGCAGATTGGCGATAGAACGGCCTTTTGAAGTACGGCCCGCTTCCGGAACTTCATGCACTTTCAGCCAATAGCAACGCCCACGGTCCGTGAAGAACATGATATAATGATGCGTCGATGCAATGAACATGTGCTCGATAAAATCATCCTCGCGCGTTGCAGCGCCGGTGATGCCTTTGCCGCCACGTCCCTGCCGGCGATAGCCGGAGACCGGGAACCGCTTGATAAATCCGCCGTGAGAGATCGTTACCACGACGTCTTCCTCCGCGATCATATCCTCGATCGTGAAATCCTTAGTGTCATAAACGATCTCCGTGCGGCGTTTATCGCCATATTTATTGCGGATCTCAGTCAGCTCATCGCCAATGATCTTCATCTGAAGTTCCGGTGAAGCAATGATGGATTTGAACTTTTCTATCTGCTGAAGCAGATCGCGGTACTCCGCCTGAATTTTCTCGCGCTCCAGACCGGTGAGGCGCTGCAAACGCATATCGAGAATCGCTTTTGCCTGAATTTCGGAAAGCTTGAACTGCTTCATCAACCGGTTCTGGGCCGTTTCGGTATCTTTCGATCCTCGGATGGTCTTAATGACTTCCTCAATATTATCGAGCGCAATGATGTATCCCTCTAAGATATGCGCGCGCTTCTCGGCCTGATCGAGATCATATTTTGTGCGGCGAAGCACAACATCGTTCCTATGCTCGATGTAATATTTTATCATCGAGCGCAATTCCAGCACGCGCGGCACACCCTTCACCAGTGAAAGCATGATGACGCCGAACGTCGTTTGCATTTGGGTGTGCTTGTACAAATTGTTCAGCACCACTTTTGCGATGGCGTCGCGTTTTAGCTCGATCACCACGCGAAGGCCATCCTTATCGGACTCATCGCGAATGTCCGATATGCCTTCGAGCTTTTTATCGCGCACGAACTCAGCCATTTTCTCGATGAGATTGGCTTTGTTGACCTGATATGGAAGTTCGGTGACTATAATAGATTCGCGGTCATTCTTTGAGGTTTCGATCGTTGCGCGCGCGCGAACGAGGACTCGGCCTCGGCCCGTCGTATAGGCATCGCGGACGCCTTCGTAGCCATAAATAATTCCACCCGTCGGGAAATCGGGCGCAGTGATATACTTCATCAGGTCCACGCTCGTGATGTTGTTATCTTTAATATAGGCAAGGCACCCGTTCACCACTTCCGTAAGATTATGCGGCGGGATATTCGTTGCCATTCCGACGGCAATACCTGTGGAACCATTGACAAGCAGGTTCGGGATGCTCGCCGGCATGACGAGCGGCTGCTGGAGCGTATCGTCAAAGTTCGGACCGAAATCGACGGTCTCTTTTTCGAGATCGCGCAGCATTTCTATCGCAAGCGGCGTCATACGTGCTTCGGTATAACGCATGGCCGCCGGCGGATCGCCATCTACGGAACCGAAATTACCCTGTCCCTGCACCAACGGATAACGCATCGAAAAATCCTGCGCCATGCGAACGATCGTGTCATACACAGCCACATCGCCATGCGGATGATATTTACCAAGTACTTCGCCAACCACGCGAGCACTTTTCTTGTATGGGCGGTTCGGCCCCAACCCCAGCTCATTCATCCCATAGAGCACGCGGCGATGAACCGGCTTCAGTCCATCGCGAACATCCGGCAACGCGCGCGAGACGATGACGGACATCGAATAGTCGATGTACGAATCGCGCATTTCATCTTCAAGCTGACGGGGTAATATCTTTTCGGTAATGGTTGCCATAATTGTCTGAACCGTGATTTATCGCATCGCCCACGATGCTTGGATTATTGGGATTTATGAGATTAGAATAGGCAAATCTCACAAATCTACTCGATCTCAAAAAATCAGATACGAATGGATTGCTATTGTAATAAAAAATGGGGATTCCCCTGTTTTAGGGGCATAAATGATAACGAAATTATGGGATGATTAAGTCCTTTTTTTGAGAGAAATTGAGGGATATTTGAGGCTTTTTCGCTATTCTTTTATAGCCATAGCGATCTGGGGCAACAGGAACATTACGCTTGCATCAAGATCGACACGAGGGTAGGTTCGGTCGATACATTCATCGCCGAACTCGCGGTGAATGGCGTCGATCGGGTATGGTGATGTTTCGATGCTCTCAGCGGCCTCCCCTTGCACGGAGAGCCAATAGATAAACTCTTCGTCGCCGATCTTTTCTCGAAAGATCGCTTCGACGTACATCTTCTCGCGTTCGAGGGTTTCGAGGCACTCGGCTTTGCGAGCATTTAGCGTAGCATGCCACTCATCCACGCGCGCGGACATGCCTTTCTTGATTCGGAAACGGGTAAGTTCAGTTTTCATGGGATACATGGAAAGAAGAGGTAACAAAATCTTATCGATTTGAGGATGATTCCGAAATTACAATTCGATCAATATGAAATTCATTTTTGTGCATCATTTTGTACGTTAATTTTTCAACACTATCAATGTAGGAGCGCGTAGGTCGAGCATCCTCGCTCGACCTACGCGCTTGTGAATTGCAGCACGGCATATTACCGGAATAATATCTTTGTATTTTCATGAAACGAAATGAATGTTCGGGTGTTCTAAATTAAGAGTCTGTTCAATTTTTTAGATTTTGAGTGAAGAATGCTATGATGAGAGCTTTTTTTGCTAGTTTGCTACTTCTTATTACCTTTTGTAACGCCGAAGCACAAGGCGTTGGTGATAGCCTTATTGTAAAACTCAAAAACGGACAACGAGTGGCGATTTCTCTCGCTTCCATTCGTAAAATAACGTTCGATTCGACAACAGCAAGCGGGGTGCAAACCACGCCGAATGCGCCCAGCCTGCAAGTCTCACCCAGCTTCCCGAACCCAGTACGAGCTGGAACAAACTTTGAGTTTTCCATCCCAACGCTGGGAAATGTAAATATTTCGATTTTCGATAGCAAAGGAGAAGTTGTCCGACAGATTGAAATGCCTAATTGTACAACTTCACAAAATCAAGTTGCATGGGACGGACTTGATGATCGAGGTATGCCAGTGCCGACTGGGGCGTATTTCTATGAAGTGCGATTCGGGAATGAAGTACAAACGAAGGAAATGGTGGTTATCAAATGAAAACAGTTATATCTCTGTTTTTTACCTTTTGCGCCATTTTTTTTGTCGCAATTAGTGCGCGCGCGCAATTGAATATGGTTATCCATCTCGCGAACGGGGATTCCGTTAGCTATAGTGTTGATAGCTTGGAAAGCATGAAACTCACTCCAACCGAATGGCCTCACTACAATGCAGTCCAGGTTTTCGATGCCGGACCACCTCCTACTTACCCAACAATTTTTTATGGTTCAAATATTGATTCAATAACTATTTCAAAAGATTCCGTCGGATTCTTTAATTTGAATTTTGCCCTTGACACCAATAATGGAAATATACCTTACACTTCATTCCGAATAACTTCTCATGTTATTCGAGGTTTAGGTGAGAGTTTTGACAGCATTACATTCAGTGAATATGCAATCGATACGAACATAATACAATTACCCATTACTTACTTTGATACAGTTTTGAAAGATACTGTGACCGGGCAACCCTTTGGAACAGCGTGGATCGGAAATCGAATTTATTATTCACCGCCGCCAGGTTTTTGGAAGCTTGATTCTAACTTAAACCTTGTATCTAATCTAATTTTAAATCCCGCATTGAATGCGATTTCTCCAATTGGCACATGCTCCTTGACGCCAGATTCCGACGGAAATCATCTTCTCTCTGTTACCACATGGAGTGACTATGTGGGGTTCGATGGCACCATGGAAGAGTTTGGAACTCAATCAGGTTCAAGTATATATTTTGATACCCCATACGTTTCCAGCGCTGTTTATTATCGAGGGGGAGATGATACAATTATTTATTATACATACGGTGACTGGTCAGATACGACTCCAAATCCACCTAATGCAGGATATTATTTTTTCGACCGAAAGGCGAACACAAAAACTCTGTTACTACATTATATTTCCGACTTAGGACCAATCGAGATGGTAAACGGTTTTGACGTAAGTCCTGACGGGAAAAAATTACTCATTGGCGCTACATCTCAGTTCCGTGCCCCGCTCGTGATAGAGTATGACCTTGCGTTTCACACATTCGATACAATACCAGTTGTTTTTGATACGGCTACGCTGAATCCCGCTCTGTGGGTACGTTATAGCCATGATGGAACGAAAATATTGTACAGCAACTATCCTTTTAATACCTTTTCCCATTACGACGAAGTGTACCAAGGGGAAATCGGAATTATCGATCGCGCTACTGGTTTTCGAAGAACTTTAAGCGCAAACCCAACAACCGAAGGATATTGGGATTGCATATTTCCAGAGTGGTCCCCTGACGACCATTCCATTGTTTATAGCGCCGCTCCAAGTGTAGCCGAACCGCCCGGGATAGGTCCTTATAGAATTTGCATTCTTAAAACGTTGCAATAGTGTGTTTTTCAACTTAACCAACTACTACCATGAAGTACCAATTAGAAATCAGTTTTGTGTTATTTGTGCTTTTGCTTTTTATGACTCCTAACCGTAGTGTGGCTCAGATTTATGACACGGTCGGGCCTTCGACATTTAAAGTCGACTCGGTTGGTGTGATATCGAGCCCGACTCCACATGTAGGCGATACTATTCACATGTTGATTAAATTTCATGCGAATGTGACAGGTGCAGCAGTTTTTAAACTCGGTTTTTCTGCAAACATTCAGCCCCCATCCTGGAGCGATACTGAAACATCTCTCGATTCGAGTATTGTGGTCGATTCCGGGACGGAATATACCTATTCTATACCCTTGAAACTTTTTGGGTACGGAGGCTCTCTACTTGATGCTTTATTTAGTGCGGATACTGCGCCACCGACAGGAATTATGAATTATGGCTACAATGCACTCGAAATTGAAAGTTCATCAACAAGCTTTAAAATTCTCAACCATGGCTCCAACGCGAATGACACCGGCACAATGACTGCCGAAGGATCTTTAGGTTCAGGCGCTCATATCACACTAACTGGGCAAGTGCTGTATGAGGATGTTGACCAAGAATTTTCCGAATACAATCCTCCAGTGGGAACATCACATACGCGTCCAACAATTATGAAGGGTGCTTATGGAGTGACTGTTGTTTTACTTTTTCATAGTCTATCGGAATCTGGCGGCGTTCAGGATTGCCCAACAGGTGCTCTAGATTTGAATTTTACCCATCCGGTATCTGGGTGCCTTTCGGGTGTGCACTATTGCAAATGTGATGCAGATGGTAATTTTAGTTTTAATTTTTCTATTTCTGATCCTACGTGGGCAAATTATGGAAATGCTGAACTTCTCGTAACCGCTTCGAACGATGCTGTTTTACTCAAAAGCGATCCGGGGTATGAAGTAAGCACTTACAGGATCAATGGCTCAGGAACGACATGTGCGCCTTGGACGACATTTCGTGAAACGTATGGACTTTGCATTCCATGCAACAACACGGCGCTTATCTCGCAAACAGGTATCAAGATGAGTAATCCATTGAATTCAATTGACGGACCAATTCTTCGAAATTCAGAAATGGCACGAGAATTCGACAGTACCCCTCGAGTAGGTATAACACCTGCACAAATATTAACAGAAATTACTTCGGTTGCAACTGGAAATGACGAGTTTGTTGATGCATATCCAAATCCAAACTATTTACAGTTTGATCCTGTCCCCCCTTCATCAGCTGTTGTTGATCATGAATGTGGACATTATTGCAATTATTTGCTTTTGGGCGGAACACTCCCACTCAATCATGATCTTAAAGAAGGGTGGGCGCAGTTCCATTCCGAAGTTGCGCGGTGGTATACGCGCGCAAATTACGGCGACTACATTGACCAAACGGGTGACTTTGAAAAGGTAACGTTCGATGGCAAGACCCATGATGGTACGACACAGGCTGCTTGTTTCCTTTGCAACGTGTATGATAAATACAACGATGCAGGATTCCGAGATCCCGATTACGAGAGCTACGACAATGATGACGTTGGGGAACCTTCGGCAATTTTCTCTGTGACAAGATTTAGTTATGATATGGCAAATATCGGAACCTTTAAAGACAATATCGAAACTTTTTTAGGGCTTTCAACAGAGGACTGCTCAGCTACCCCCCCTCCAGCTTTGGAGAAATGTTCCATCGAAAAGATATATCAACTCACCACGGGAGATGCTTCAACGCCAATGCGCCCCGCACAAGTGAAGAACCTAACAGCTTCAATAGTCGAGGGTGGTGGTGGTAACTACATCGCCAATCTTTCATGGGAACCTCAGAACTACACAAGCGGTGACTACATTAATCTTCAGTCGGGGATAAAAATTTACCAAAATAGCGGCAGCACTCCAATCAGAACATTATCAGCAAGTGCAACGAGTGCTTCAATTAATATTGGGCCTGAGTGTTTTGGTGGTAGCACCTTCCTTGTTACTACATATAATAGTTCGGGAAATTCTTATGGTGCACCCACTGTGTGGGCTGCCCCGCCTTGCTCTGAAAAAATGGCCGACGGTCACCCTGGCTCAGCACTTGACACCTCCACTTTCGTCGTTACAGTTCATCCAAATCCGGCTTCAGGTATTGTAAAAGTCTGCGTTGCAGATTTACCCGGTGGCATTCCCGTTGTGGTAGATGTCGTGAACCAAATGGGCGCCTCTGTAGCAACGCTCTATAATGCAACACCTGAATCCGAACTTGGCCTGTGCCTATCGCTCGATTGCTCCATGCTTCCCAGCGGTATCTACTTTGCGGATCTCCAAACCGAAGGCACGCACAATGCTGTGAAGTTTACAGTATCACATTAAGCACTTCTAAAGTCAACTCCAACCCGCGCAAGCCGAATTTCTTGCGCGGGTTATTTTTTGTCGTATATTGGTGGTGAGTTGATGGGCACCTATCCGGGGAAAAGATGAAAGATGGACCACGATTTACAGGATTCTCAGGATTAGGGGAGGATGGGGGGAGTTCATTGAAAATAGAGAGGGGCGGTAGGTTTCGTTATGAACGAGTCCTTTGAGAAAGCTGATTTTGCATTTCTTTCAGAACGAGCGGCCAAAACAGCTTGGAAACGAGGGTACATCGGGAACTCACAAGAAAAAGAAATGGCACCTCTTTCTTGGAGATAAGGGTTCTATCGCTGCTACACCAGAAATTTCTCAGGCGTCAATGTAACGTTTGAGGTGTTTCCCGTGTCGCTCGTATTCCCGATCGAGTGACCAAATAGCAGAATTTCATGATTTTTCCTAAGACCAGCCGTCTCACGATCCTTCGAACATCGATGTTTCGAACGGTAATGTTCCTCGTTTGCCTGTTATCTTACGCAGGCATTGGCCAAGCCCAGGTCTGGAAACTGCTTGGTACTCAGCCTACCGCGATGTATTGCGCCTATTTCTACGATACGACGCATGGCGTGGTGGCAGGCGTGGGGTCCATTTGGGTCTGGAAGAATGGCTACTGGAACACCGCAACGACTCCGAGTGACAATCCATCCTACTTTACATCCATCCGCGAGCTGAAGCCGGGTGTGCTGTATGCAACTTCCGGAGCGAGCTATATTTGGGTTTCCACAGATAGCGGTGCGACCTGGAAAAATTCGACGACCGCCGGCAACTTCGCCTACGATTCCTATTTAGCGCAGGATAGCGTTCATGCGGCAAGAGCGGGAACGTTCGCCAGGCTCGATTCCAACATTTGCATTGAAACGAATCTCAACGGACAAGTTCCCAGCTATTCCACCGACGGAGGCAAGACGTGGAAGACGCCCACCGGCTATAGCAGCATCGGCGGCCTTGATTCCTATGCCGACACATGCCGAAAAATGTTCTTTGCATCGAGCAGACCACTCCCCACTAATTCTCCGAGCTATTATTCACTCGATAGCGGACGTTCCTGGAAGGCATGTGGGCCCAATCTTTCGGAAGATATCTTAAATGGTTCCGATGGAACGGTCTGTCGGCAAGATACCTCGGGTGTGTGGGTTTCCTTAGATGCAGGAACAAGCTGGCAATTTTTAGGAGGTCCCAAGGCAACCGGTGGGGAACGCGGCATCTTTGGTTTTGGACCAAAAGGAAAATACATCGTTGCCATGAGCGGCGGAGAAATCTGGTTATTTACTCATGCCGATACGGTGAGACCGGCCGATCCGATCACCCGAGGAGATACTCTGGAAAGTTGCCCCGTTTCAAGAGTCCCGGTGACGGTCAGAGCCTTTACTCGACCCTTTCAGATCAACATGCAGCCGTTCACTCTGGGGCCTCAATCCCTTGCACCGTCGGATACGACGTTCGAGATCCAACCCGGAGCTCCGATCACCGTGTGGTACAGAGTATCCCCAACGCAGGCACAGCAGCCTACCTTTGTTGACCTCTATACCACTGCCTCTGATGGATGCAGTCAATTCCAGTGGCTCGATACGTTTACGCTTGTAACGGTGCCATTGCCGATGAAAACGCCGAATGTGAAACTTCAGAATTGCGAGATCCCACGCATTCCGCTTGCTATTTATTCCCAAAATCAGGCATTAAGAATGTTCGTTTCCATTTCTGCGGACAGCGGGTGGTCTGTAACGCCAACCGATACCTCCATCAATCTTGGCTCTGGTTTGCATGATACGCTCTGGCTAAATCCAACGGCTCCAAGCCTTCCTATCGGCACCCTCGTCCACCTTCAGGCCTATGATACGGTGGCTTGCACGATCTATTCTTGGGATACTGCGTTTACCATAAGCATCGTACCGGAACCTCTTCAATGGAGTTGGGTCGATTCTATGGCGATCAATGCATGCGATTCTGTAAAGATACCGATCGCATTCGGCCTTGCTCCTTGTGATTCACTCTCCCTTGATTCGCTAACCGTCACGCCGCCGGATGGCCGCGTAACTTTCGAAACGACGCCAGCACAGCATCTTGAACGTGGCGCGACCGATACACTTTGGCTCCGATTTGCTCCGAACGGGAAAGATTATGCTGACCCCATGACCTATGGGCTTAACATATTCAGCCACTTCGTTCCTGAGAATATCCCTTTCGATACTATGCTCTCGTTCCATGCGTTTGCTTTTGGATCGACCCATCCTCGGGTCTCAGCGCCATCTGCGCTTCCCCTTACGTCATGCGTTCCTGTGACGGTTCCGGTCTATATTAAAGCTGCTGGGTGTGAGAATATTCGCATTGATTCCATTGGTTTTAATAACCCCGGCGTGATCGTTTCCGGAGGTCTTGCTAAACCTGACACCATTTTTGAAGGCTCGACCGACACCGTTCGGTTCACGGTAGAACCGATCTATCCAAGCATTGAGGCTCGACCACTGGATTTCTATTGTTTTATTGACCGATTTGGCGACCTCACATCGCTCGATACTATGATAACGATTGCTCTGAATGTATCCGGGGAGAATACGCAGCCCTTGGTGACAGAGGCTCCAAAGTTCAGCCTTTCGAATTGCTCCACAGCTACTATTCCTGTGATTCTTCACGCTCCGTGCGACAGCGCCATCATTTCGACCTGCGATGTGACTGCAACGAATGGCGTGAACTTTACGACCAATCTCTCCTTCCCAAGGACTCTTATGATGGGCGAATCCGATACGTTGCTAATTTCATTCCCACCCCAGGGGTTGAATCTTACGGCGCAAGTATATGCGCATATTCATGGTGCGTATGGAGGAGCACTTACCACCTTCGATACAACACCCCAAACTCAAGTGACCTTTGCGTGTGCGGACGGCGTTACTTCGGGAAATGAGGGAACGGCACCGCTTATTCTTTCAGATCTAAAGACATCTGAAGATCAACTGTTGATCGGACTCACTAAAAACGACCCCAACATCGTCGGATGTCAGGCAGAGATCGTATCGGTGCTCGGGGATGTTCTCGAAAAAAGAAGTTTTCCTTTGTCTTCTTCTCAAAATCAGTTAACATGGGATGTCAGCAGCCTTGCTTCTGGTGAGTATTACCTTAGGATCATGAGCGGCTATGCTTTCATTTCAAGTCGGTTTGTTCTAATAAAATAGCACCCGATCCAAAAGGACTCCTATTCGAATTCCGAACCTGTTTTTTGCGTGACATGCAACTTTCGTGCTGTTTTTTATGTCAAAAATACGATATCGGGCAGCTGTGCCTGCCCGTGGATCAGACTTAGTTGAAAGTGGCACTAACGCCTTTTGTACCAATATGTTAAAACGTCTCACGAACGCAGCCGTATTCCTTATTGCGCTGTGTTTTCTTTATTCCACACCCTCCCACGCTCAGAATACGAACTGGAAGAAGATCATTCAATTCCCCGACACGGATGGGTTCATAACGGCGTCCTGGTTCTTTAATCCGCAGGTCGGCATTATTGGGTTCGAGTGGAATAACATCACAACAAACACCGGCATGGTTAAGCGAACCACCGATGGAGGTGTCACATGGACCGATTGTATCGTACCGACGCTGAATAATACCATTCCTATCGTAAGAGATATTTGGTTCAGCGATCAGGATAGTGGATGGTTGGTGATCTCTGGCAGCCTGAATATCAACGATCCACGGCTTTGGCGAACAACCGATGGCGGACAAACATGGAATCCGCTCCTGAATGAGCCGCAATTTATTGGCCCAGCATCCGTGCGGCAAACTACCAGTACACTAACAGTTACGGAACCATTGGGGGTCGGTTACTGGACGTCGACAGACGAAGGAGCGACTTGGAGTATGCCACATAGCTCGAAGAAAAACGGGTTAGGTTTTGTAGATAATTTGTACGGTGTCATGACGGAATATAAGCTTGGAGATCCGAATTCAACTTTTTTAACGACAACTGATGGCGGCCTGAATTGGAGCACCGTTCCTGGTGGTATTCAGCATGAAGCCTTTGGAGTGTATCCAATAATCAACTCCAGAACATTTGTTGCCGCCCCCGAAGATACGGCCATCTCCGGCGTTGCACAACCTTCCCCGGTTCTCCGATCCATCGACTTCGGCCAACATTGGACGCAAGCAACAATGCTTCCCATGCAAACGACAGGCGGAATTCAGGGAGTCAACGCAGTGATCTATGTTCAAAACAGCGGCGCAACGAGTTCTGCCCTCACAAATCCACCTCATGGCCTCATGCGCTCTACCGATTCCGGAAAAACGTGGGTTGCCGTTGGTGGACCAAACCAGAGCGATGGAGGTTCCTATGCTGTAACCGATACACGATTCTCCGTCACGGGCTGTGGCGATATTGTTTATGCGTCCGATGGTGCGGGTGGACTCTGGAAAACTACTGACGGAGGTGATACTGCACTTGTTATTCCACAGTGTGTATTTATAGACACGGATAAGCTTGCCCCGGCCATCTCAATAATTTGCGATACAGATAAAAATCTATACTATCTGCACAATCCGAATTATGGGATCGTTATCGTCGAGAGTGTTGCCATTTTCGATTCCACTCGACGGCCCGATACTACTGGCGCAGTGTTCATCAATGTTTATCCGGAGCCCTACGCTCCCATCGTACCCGGTGATTCCGTTGCATTTGGTCTTGGTTGGCATCCGGGAGCAATGATGGATTCCGCCGCATCGGATTCGGTAACGATTCAGGTCATCTTCCAGGTAAATTATTACCAGCCGGATTGGGGTCTTAACCCATACGATACCGTGTATTTACGGGTATCCCTTCAAGGGCTTTCTGTCCCAGCGGACTATTCGCTGAGCGCTAAGTCGATCCTTGCAGATACACTAAATATCTGCAATGCGGTTGATACTACCATACGCTTGATCAACAAGGGGTGCGATTCACTGGCCATCACCCAAGCGTTTCTGGCGAAAAACAATTGGACGCTCTCAAACTCTGCGGGTGATTCCCTAATCCTACCGATCCATATTGGCCCCGGTGACACCGTCCTCTTTAAGTTGCGCGCTACACCCACCAGTCCTGCAATTATTTCCGATTCCCTGGAAGTAACCATGCATTACATGGGACACGATACGTCATTCGGAGCAGGCTTGCATACCAGTGCAAAGCTGAATACGTTGCGGCCCGCACTTACCATTCCAACTACCCTCGTATTCGATTCTCTCGCCACCTGCGACTCGACCGATAATCTATTAGCCATTGCAAACACCGGATGTGACACCCTTACGATCACAAAAGCCGATCTTTCGGATATACACTATGAACTACTCGATACGAATGGAAATCCACTAAACCTGCCGTTAAGCATTCCCGGCGATAGTATCCGCAACGTTCTCGTTCGTTTTGTTCCACTGAGTTTGGGCACCCATAATACAACAATTCGACTCCATTATAAATATTTTGGTTTCGATAGTTCAAATATCATCGCGCTTTCCGGAGCAGGAGCACCATCCGGTAAACTTGTGTATCCGGATACGATCAATTTTGGAACTGACGCGATCTGCGGCACGCTTGGCGTCACTGATACGCTAACATTCCTGAATACTTCCTGCAATGCAGCGTTTGTCGATAGCCTTAAGCTACCCGCGCCGTTTCTATTGATCGATTCTATGGTACTACCTAAAACGATCGGGCCAGGGTTGTCACTTCTGTTACGCATTCACTATACGCCTACACAAAAAACGACACAGTCTGGCAAAGCGACTTTTTTTTATGCTGTCAACAGTGGATTAACCAGTGGAGATACCTCTATTATCCTCGTCGGTACAGGCGTTTCTGGATTGTCTTCGTTCGAGACCAATCCCCCGCTCAATCCGAACCTGTTTGCTTTCCCGACACTTTCTCAATGCGACCCTACTGATTCCGTTTCGTTCGCAATATATAATACCGGCTGTGATACACTTAGGGTAACCGGCCTGGTGCTCGATCCTACGCTTAATGCTGCATTCGCAACGCACACTGACAAACCGCTGCCATCACTGCTCACTGGCGGCGATTCCATCCATGTTACGCTTGCCATCACCAATCTGGTTGCTGGAAGTTATAGTGGCGATCTCACTATTCAATACACTCTGGCTAACGGCACCATAGTTGATTCGCTAGTGCCTGTTACGCTCACGGTTACACAAGGCGGAGGGCCGTCTGTCCTGACCATGACTACGCCATCTTCGTTGGCATTCCCTGCTACCAATCAGTGTACTCCCATCGATACGACGATCACCTTTACTTATCAGGGCTGTGGAACATTAGCAGTTCACGATAGCCTTGCGGGTTCCGGTTTTGTGCTCGCAAATCCATCCGATAGTGTTTTGCTGATCTCACCGGGAGTTTCGGTCACGCTGCACGTCGTCTATAATGGAACCACTACGGACAGCCTCAAAACAACTATATTTTTCCGGTCGTCGGCAGCGACAAATCCAATGGACACAGTAAAATTGCTCGGCCTTGTTCAACCTCCGGGCACCGTTCATTTCATTCTTGGCCTTTCGAATATGCCCGTGAGTGCCGGCGATGTATTCAGTGCGACGCTTACCCCCGATATTAAAGTATCGGCAGGAATGGGTTTGCAGGAAGTTCACGGCGTTTTCCAATATCGCCGCGATAATTTTGAGCCGGGATCGATGACATCATCGGCTGGCCAACTGGATCCCAACGATAAACCCTACGACATTGGTAAAATCGAATACTTCCCGTTTCATGTAACCAAGCCATCGGGTATTGCTCTTGATCCAACAGTTCCATTGGTTACTCTCCCAATGGAAACGATGATCTCGGACTCTGTTGGCGGAGTCATTCAAGTTGATTCCATTTCTTTGAATGGAGGGGACGTACAATTTAGTAATTGCGTATTATCGACGAACACCCCCGGCGGCCAGAATACTTCCATCTCGTTGCAATGCGGCGATAGCCTTCTGATCAGCGTTCTGAATGGACAGCCGATCGTTACCTCGGAGCAACCACGACCCGATCCCGTCACAGAAGAGAATGGGTTCCAGACCACCCTTAATTTACACTCTGCTGCAAATGGTGTGGCGGAGATAATACTTTACGATGCGATTGGCGAAGAGATCTCCCACGATCAATTATCGCTTTCTGTAAACGGAACCGTCCCATACACATTCCACATGGGAAATCTTCCGGCCGGAAGCTATTATTACGGCATTCGATTTACGAACGCAACTTCGACGAGTGGAACCCTGCGCGGGACGCTCCTATTAATTAAATAATAGGCAGGACGTGCCCTGGGTGAAGCAGTTCTTTCACGGCCCCGAATACCTGTTCTACCTCAATCGCTCGAATGCACAGAAAGTGCTCCGAGGGATCGAGACGGTAGCACGTTAGCGGCTTCGGCGAATAAATGAAGCATGGCCGGCATTCAATGCCGGTATGCACGATCTTGTATCGTGTCTTCCAGGGATGAACGTAGGTTTCATTCGTGGGTCCGAAAATAGCTACTGTTGGCAATTGCAGAGCGCCGGCCATGTGCATCAACGCCGAATCGTTTGAAACGAAGAGATTCAATTTTCGCATCACGGCCGCTGAATCTAATATATTATTTGCTACAACCGGGATCACACAATCTCCGGCTTTTGCTCTAATAACGTCGTTCGCATCATGATCATCGGGGCCACCAAAGAGTAACACTTTGGCTCCCGTTTCTTTTGATAGACGCACCGCGAGTTCCGCGAATTTTTCCGGCGCCCATCTACGGCGAATGTGATTCTTAAACAACGCAGTTCCTGCGTGCAACCCGACCGTCAATTGTCCTTCGCTAATACCATGCTCGTAAAACCAGCGATCTGCCCAATTGATATGGCTTTCAGCAATATTCAGCCGCAATTTCGGAAGTGTTGATTCTTTAAGCTCATTATCGATGCCGAGCAACGATAGAAGCCGAACATTTTCCTCAACACAATGCAGCGTATCATCTTCAAGGATCGTATCCGTATTCAGCCAGCTTAAATTCTGTGGATCGCGACGCCGGTATTTCACCGAAAGCCTTCGCTTCGCCCCGATCATCAGCCCAATGATATTGTATTCCCGTCTGTTCTGAGGATAGATATTGATAGAAATATCGAATCGCAGCTTCCGCAGCTCGGAGATGAGCTTCATGCTCCCCGATCTGGAACCATGTATAAAATCGTAATAGTGAACCTTATCGATATAAGGATCCTGGGAGTACATATCACGCGTGCTTGGGAACATAACCACCACATGAATTTCCGCATCAGAATAGGCGCGGCGGAGTAACTCGATCATCGGGGTCGCAAGCAGCGCATCCCCAATACCGGGAAGCGCGAGAATAACAATTTTCTCGCGTGACATAAATTATACAGTTACTTCCTGCTTCGATGGACGGGATCGCCGTTCAATTACGATTAACAGAATTAGACTGCCAAGACTCAGAACAAGTGTGATGATCGTGACCAAGCTTCCTATTGCAAAAGCACTTGATTCATAGCGAAGAATTACGGTATGGTTACCGGCTGGGACTTCCACTGCTCGTAACGATGTGAATGCACGATAGAGCTTTACCGGATGTCCATCGATGTATGCTTTCCATGCTGGGTAGTAGATCTCAGAGAAAAAGAGCATTGCGTTCGAACCCGTAGTGATGGATGCAGTGATCTCATTATCTCCATATTTTGAAATCTCAGCTTTAGCATTGGGATCGAGAGCGCCGAGTGGTACTGCGGGTGGTTCTTCAAGGAGGATTCGATCGCGATAATCATAGGATGCATCTGTTTTAAGACGCGAAAGCGCCTGAGAGTCAGGAAGAACGTCGGCCTGATAATAAAGCTTGACGCGGGGTAAGTATGTAGTTCGTGCAGAAAATCCAGGATTGGCGCCCGTTGTGATCGTCCATTTTACGTTCATGAGATCTGCGCTATTATCCGGATTTGCCATGTCGGGAGCTAAACGTTGCAACACTAACGGGTCGTAACCCTCGATAAGCTGAATTCTATCATACGCACCCTGATTTCGTTTAAGCAGCATTTGGTTACCAATTCTGATCCGTGCGCGGCTTAGTTCCTTTGCCTGATCCTGTTGAAGCATGGAGACCAAAGCTGGTTGTTCTCGGAACGCATCGCGCGGGTCTTCCGGTGAGGCATTGAGCGTCATCCCATAAGAAAATAGCTCGATCGTTGTAACTCCTATCACAAGAACTGCGAACAGGTTACCACGTAACTGGCCAAGATAATGAAGACCGGTAATGACGATAAGCGCAAGGACCGGAAACGTTGCCAAACTCGCCGCCCACGATATAGAGTCGTCAGCGCCTTCGGGAGCGGTTCGTAAAAACGTTGCGGCATGCCACATGCCCGCAATGGCCATGATCCATGGCAGCAGAAGCAATACTCGAACGACAATCCCTTTGGTATCGCCCCATTTTTTCTCTGTTGACTTCAGCGCATCCGAAAGCCCAACACCCGCAAGGGCTGATGCTGCAAAACTGAAGAGCATCATCATACGAGCCGGTGTTCGGAACTTATTAAATAGTGGAAGCTGGAAGAAGATCCGGTAAAGAAAAAAGTGATCGCCAAGTGCAAAAGCAACCGCCAGTAGCGCCATGCCAGCCAAAAGAGGCACATACTTTTTCTTGCGATTTAATAGCCCCGCCATGATCGCGAAAAACATCGGTAATACACCGACATAGATCGCTGTTTCCCAGGACAAATAATAAGCACCATTCCAATAAGGGACTTTCGCATCGGCGGCTCCATTCGCGACGCCAAAAAGACGCGGTAAAATAAACGTCAGCAAATGTCCCCATGTGAGCGAGCCATCAAGTGATTTTTCGTAGGTGATCGTATCGCGGCGCGATAGACTTGCAAGTTCCTGGGATGGCAGGAATTGAATAGCAAAGATGCCAAGCCCAATGACGACGGGAAGCGCCATCCGAGTTACAGTCCAAATATCCAACGTGCCACTCTTATGACGAAAGCGGTGAACAAACTCATAGAGCGCAAGAACCCCAAGGAAAAAGGTAAAATAAAGCGTTGACTGTGGATGGCCCGCAAGATACATTATTCCTAAGATCATTCCACCGGCTATGGCGTGTTTCCAGGAATCGAATCCACGAATGAAGAAGTATGCAACGAATGGGAACAGCGCAATGTGATAGACAATCATCTGATGAATCGACTGCGCTGTAATATAACCGCTGAATGCATACGCAATACCGGCAAAGATGGCAGACCAATCATCTATCTCGAATATCTTCTTCGAGAACCAATACATCCCAAATCCTGCAATGAAAAAATGAATCAGGATAGCCCATTCCATTACAAGAGGAGAGAGGTATCCTCCGGACACAAAAAGTGATTGGAGAAGATTGATCGGATACCAAAAGGCTACTTGCACGTCAGCAAGGAAGGGCATCCCGGAAAAGACGTAAGGATTCCAATGCGGCAGAATTCCCTGCGCCAGCGAACTCGCCGCCAACGTACGGAACGGAAATTCCTGTTCGATGAAATCTTCCCAAAGAAATTTCCCGCCAAAAAGGATCGCAGAATGAAAAATGAGCGTGAGCGCAAGAAAAACCAGTGCGATATGCCAAGGTTGGAAACGCAAAAGTTGTACGGGAATAATGGGACGAGTAGCCACGGTCGGGCGAACGTTCGTCCTTGGTTTATTCACACGCTCTTTTGCTTGATGGGTCGTTGCCATTACACTCCTTTAGCGGTCATGTGCATGAAGCTTTCTGATGCGGATCAATTCCCAGAACATTTTTGCGGAGTCCGAAAGCGCCCCAACAGTCGAGCGCTCATCGTTATACCATTCTACGGCGATCTCTCGGATGCGATAGCCATAACGCCTCGCCAGATAAAGGATCTCCACATCAAAAGAAAAACCCTGCACTCGAAGTTTTGAGAAGAGCATAGAGGCTGCATCACCACTAAATCCTTTGAAGCCACATTGAGTATCTCGAATGCCGCGGAACACGAAAATTTGAACAAGGATATTGTAGAATCGGCCCATTGCCTCGCGATACCACGGCTGGTGCTTCTTGACAAGGGCTCTACGTTCGGCGGCTCTGCTACCAATAACCACATCATATTCCCCCATTGCAATGAGGGGAATGATCTTCGCTACTTCCTGAATTGGCGTGGAAAAATCAGCATCAGTGAATATTCGCACACTTCCTTTTGCTTCGAGCATTCCCTTTCGCACTGCTGCACCTTTCCCGGAATTCACACCGAGCGGAATAATTCGCGTCGTAACCCTGGTCAGCGTTGGCGGTTTGCTTGCGAAAACATTCCTAACCTCCTGAATGGTATTATCCGTGGAGCCATCGTCAACCACGATAAGCTCCACATCATAATCTACATTTTCAAAGTAACGATACGCTTTCTCTACCGATGGCCCGATGCGATCGGACTCGTTATATGCCGGAATAATTAGAGATAGCTGCACTCAGAAATGTCCGTTCCTCAAAGATCTACTGCTTCTTCGGTCTTGCCGCTGGGGGCTTCGAGTTTCCACCGGAAGCAGGATTCGATGAACCAGGTGCTGAGCCGCCTTGTCCCGGTGCCCCATTAGATGGTGGCGCCGCCGATTGTGCCGGCATACTGAATAGAGGACTACTCCCCGCAGAATCGACTACGCCGAGTTCTTTGGCGAGTTCATCACGCTCTTGCTTTACATTGGCAAGTTCCTGACCTACACCCATTTGTGCAAGTTGTCCATATTTGGTTAGCATCTCGTCAAATTTAGCAAGCGCTTTGCGTTTATCACCCTGTTTTTCTAAGAGTTTCGCGTCGATCTGTGCGAGCCGGAAATCAACATAAAGCTGGTTTCCGCCTTCGGTTTCAGAGCGCAGCGTAGAAAATACTGATCGAGCAGAATCATACAATTCTGCTCTCATAAAGAGATCACCGACTTGGAACTCGTTTTTGAGATATTCATCACTGCCAGCCGTCGATTGATCCGGCCTTGAAGCGCCGAATAGCATCGCGGAAAGTCTGAGATACTTAAGAGCATTGACCGTATCCCCCGCAGCTTGGTACAGTTCTCCTGTTTCCTGCAAAATTCCAACCGATTCCTGAACGTTCGAACTCCAGTCGATCAGATCCGGTGGCATGCGAACGCGGAAAGTATCGAGCGCGCGTCGAGCATCTGCAAGCCGGTTCTGATTCAGGAAATGATACGCAAGGCGAGCGTAGAGTTCGAAATAGGTCGTCGTTCCATATTGTTCATCCAATCCGCTTCGGTTTGCTTCCGGATCACGGTAACTCGTCATCATCATCGCGCGGTGGGGTTTTGCAACGATTTTAGGACTAAGGTCATAAGCCAACTGCGTGTAGCGGGCTTCGTCGATATCCCCATCGAAAAGCTGGCGAGGAGCAGTGTGCTCGGTAGGCACGATCCTCGCAACAAGCCCTTCAAACAATGCATGATTTTCGAGACCCGTCCAATAGCTTGGCGGAACAGCTATTGCAAAATAGATCGGGCGATCGTTAATGTTGTTCACAACAATATCGCGTACTAGCTGATCGGCCACTTCGTAGTAATATTGTGATTTATCATTCGGATCCTGGTGCTGAGAGGTGTATTTCCAGCTAAACGTGTAAGGCTGGGCATTCCCAGTGAACTTTTGCATTGCATCAGCGGAAACATTTACTGATACCATACTGGCCGGTGAGACGGTCGTGTGAATGCCCTGCATCGTCTCGTCAGGATTCAAGAGCTGCTCCTCCGTGAACGAAGGCAGCTTCACCTTCTTTGCCCCGAACGGTTCATCATCCTTCAATTGCTTAACATACCACCCCATATTCCCGAGCGAAAGGTTCACAATTCTCACATCGGTGCGAACCTGATACATTTGTTGAATAGCCCACAGCGGAAATGTATCATTGTCTCCGGCTGTAAAAAGGATTCCATCCGGCTCGCAACTTTGCAAGATGTTGTAGGCATATTCGAGCGGCACATTATTATGAAAGCGCGAATACATGCCCCACTTTGCCGCCTGATGGAATTTTTCACCGAAGAATGTCGTCCCCATAAGGCCAAGGCATTGGTTGAGTGGAATAAGGACTAATGCCAATGCAAATGAGCCGCCAAGCAAAGCAACCGGTCCAGCGCCACGAATGACCGGCACCGTTTCCTTCGGGCTTTCGATCACTTCACGATCTTTGGGACCTGCATCCTGCAATGGTAAGTTCTGCTTTTTAGCAGAACGAGATCGTATCCATTCCATGATACCGGTAACGCCTATTCCGACCCACATCGCAAAGACCCAAAACGATCCTACGTAAAAGTAATCGCGTTCTCGCGGCTGGGCATCCTGTTGATTCTGATAGAGCGCAGTTAAAATTCCCATGATGAGGAATCCGGCCATCATCGCCAGGGCGCGTTTCGGGTCCCGGCGGAAGTGCCAGTAGATCCCGAATAAACCGACAAGGAATGGAATACCAAGCGTATGCTCCCATCCTTCGATCCCTATCCCTGCGTCCTGAACATCTTTTGATCGCCCAATAAAATTCCATTCCAGATAACGTAAATACATGTGATCTGCCTGATACCGCCAGAAGAAATCACCATCGCTGGTGTACGGCGTACCTGTAGAGGACTTATCCGTGCTCCAGGTCGGCCCATGCATGGGGTCGCCTTTTACACTGGGATCGTCATTACGGCGAGGAAATTCACGAGCTTCCCCATATTGCGCTCGGGAAATATAATTGTAGAGTCCATCGCTTGCGCCCGACTGCCCGAAGGTGGAGGGATGATGCTGATCCATCGGAGGCTCTTGTGCAGCGCGCACCATAACCAATGCATACGTCGTGTATCCAAGAAATACTAATCCAGCTCCCGTGAGAACTAGCTTCGCAAGCTTCTGATTGTTCCGCCAATAGTAAATTACAAATCCAATAGATGACAATGCTGCGATCCACGTAAGCGTCCCTTGTTTCGCACCTCCTAACCATCCAACAATTCCTGTAAGGATCACGAGAAAAATGAAGAGAAATCCAACGGTGCCCGTGACAAGCATTTCAACCCATTTCCCAACCGTCATCTTAGGCCAGTGCTTGTAATACACGATCACCCAGACCGGAAAGAACGCAAGCATCGACATTTGATGTGCTCCCATCGAAAGACCGATGAGATAAAAAATAAGCAATAGGTATTTTTCACTGCCCGGTTCATCGGCGCGTTCGTGCCAGATCATCCCAAGCCAAATAATGATGCTGATGAAAAAAAGACCGGGAGCAAATACGATGAACTCGTTCGAATTGAACCACACGCTATCGGTCCAAGTGAAGCACAATGCCGCAATGAAAGCGGCGCCGTAATGCAAGATGACGTCTGATGTTGACTGGGGATTACCACGCCACACTTTGATGATACGCACCGTAGTAAGATACAAGAACATCGCGGCGAGCGCCCCGCACAGCGCCGAAAGCGCATTCATCTTAGCTGCGGGATCGGCGAACGGCATCGGCATGGAAAGAACACGCCCTATGAGTGTCCAGAATGGCGCTCCCGGAGGGTGAGATATTCCGAGGGTCGCGGCGGCACCGAGAAACTCTCCGCAATCCCAAAACGGGATCGAGGGCTGCATGGTGGTCAGATAGGTCCCGGCGGCAACAATAAAGCTGAGAGCCGCAAGAGCGTAATGAATGGTCTTATTCTGCATTAGGTCAAATGAAATGAATGGCGTAACGCCTTTAGATCGAAGGCGATTAAGAACTCATTATAAGCCGGGAAAGCTCCTGAAACTGTCTATTTATGCGTTGAATTTCAGGAGTTGTACGAATTTAGAGGGATTATTCTTAGCTCATTTCCCCCGCATAGTTGAATCAAATGCTAAATGAGTTCTGACATCCTGCAATTCAGGGCCAGCGGCAGTTGATGGCCCATAGACGCCAAGGATCTCCGAAAATTCACGATAGGCAGAGTCATATTGCTTATTTGATTCGAGCTTTCTTGCGCCACACTCTAATGCCTTGAGCCGGAGATAGGATTGTTGTTCTGCCTTAGATTGTGTTATCAATTTCTCAAAATCCTGACGAGCCCGATCATAATCTCCGGAGCGCATCTCAAGATTTGCAAGTTCAAAGCTTGCTTGAAACCCGCTTGAACTCTCATGCGAATCCGGGTTTTGCAGTTGCTGTTTCAAGGCATCCACACCTGCTGCAGCATATTGCTTCATGATCGGCCAATCGCCGGATTTATCCGCGAGATCGGCAACGAAGGATGAGAACGAATAATCGAGCGGGATGCGTGAAAGCGGAACCCGGATATCCATACTATCGAGTGCGCGGCGAGCCTCATTCATGTTGCCTTGCGTGACATCCCAATTCGCCAATCGGATGAACTCGTACCGATAACTCAGGGAATATTCATCGTCTAACGCACTCCAATGTGCCTCTGGATCAGCGTAGGTATGCAAGATCATTCCTCGATCCGGTTCTGAATGCGGCTTATCAGGCACATGAAACACGGCTTCAGAAAATCGTGCGGGCTGAATGCTGCCACCGAGTCCATTCTGATCGACCGGCTGTTCAAATGGCGTTACCCGCGCGGTCAAACCTTCATAGATAAGATATTTGTTTAGCCCAGCGCGTGTATTCTCCGGCACCGTGACGGAATAGCAGATCGGTCGAGTCCCCAGGTTATTCTTGATGATATCGAGCACCACCTGATCGCTTGGCATAACAAATTTTGGAAGCCAATTAAAGACTGTTGCCGTCGCACTCGAATCGCCGGAGATCCATCGAGCCATCTCCGCAGAGATCGGCATATTTACCGGCGAAGGGTTCCAATCGAGTTTCTTATACGCATCATCATCGGAAAGCTTAAGAATATCGTCGGTAAAATTGGTAAGAGTTATGGCTTTGCCACCCCACGCATTATCCGTTTTGAGTTGCTTAACATTCCACATCATCGTTGCAAGTTGCAATTGTACTATTCGGACGTCTCTTCTAATTCCGTATGCATCCTGGATGCACCAAAGTGGAAAGGTATCATTATCGCCGTAAGTGAACAAAATCGCATTCGGCTCGCAACTTTGAAGAATGTTATATGCGTATTCAAATGGTATCCAGTTATGCTTTCGGGAATACTCTGCCCACTTCGAGGATTTCTTGAAGGACTCGCCTTGCAAAAGTCCTCCAAGCCCTATACACTGATTGATCGGGCCAAATAATACTAATAATCCAAACGCACCGGCAAGCCCGTACGTCATCTTGCGGGCATTCCATGAAGAATACTTCTCACGGATCCACTCCATTATCCCGACGGCACCGATCCCGACCCACAGAGCATAGACCCAAAATGCTCCAACATAAAAGTAATCGCGTTCACGTGGTTGGGGATCTTGTTGATCCTGATACCAGGCAGTAAAAAGTCCCATGACAAGAAAAGCAAGAAGAAAGACCATCCCACGCCGCGGGTCGCGTTTGAATTGCCAATAGATACCAAACAGTCCAAGAAAAAATGGCAGCGCCCATGTCTTGTCAAACGCAACATTCGCCCCCTGATAGTCACCATTTCTACCAATAAAATTCCACGCCAGATAACGAAGAAACATGTCGCGAGTTTGATATTGCCAGAAGAAATCGGCATCGCTCGAATAATTTTCCCATGTTTCCGGCTTATAAGCACCGCTCTCTTTCGGAAGGCGGCGGTGTTCAAATTCATCGGAAAGGCTCACCGTCCCATATTGCTCACGCCCGATGTATTCCGAAAGTTTTGAAAATGTATTCGGAGCACCCTCATCAATCGGTGTATTTTGTCCCCCCCGAATCATCACGTAGGTATAGACACTAAAACCAAGAAGGACCATCGCTCCTCCCCATAGGAGGAGGTTTAGAATTCCTCGCCGATCCTTCAGCTCGGACTCGGGTCGGGAAGTATAATAGATCCCACCAACGATCCCAATGATAACAAGGAGTGAAACAACACCCAAACCCGATCCCGCCCAGCTCACAAGACCGCTTAACACAACTTTGAATATATAGACGAAAAAGAGAATACCGAGTGCCAGCATGGAAAGAAAACTTCGCATCGTGATTTTTCCCCAATGCCGATAGAACACAATGGCCCATACCGGGAAAAAAGCCAGCATCGACATTTGGTGCACCCCCATCGATAGTCCGATCATAAACGCGATGAGCATCAGATATCGCTCGTTGCCCGGCTGATCCGCACGCTCATGCCAGATCATCGCAAGCCAGATCATGATGGCTATAAAAAGCAACCCAGGTGAGAATACAATGAACTCGTTGGAATTAAACCACACGCTATCCGACCAGGTAAAACTAAGAGCTGCGATGAATGCCCCACCGAAATGAATGATCGCGTCTGAAATGCTCCTCGGCTCTTTCCTCCAGATTCGGATCACTTTTACTACTACTAAATAAAGGAACATAGCAGATAACGCCCCGCATAGTGCGGAAAGGACGTTATATCTCGCAGCAATGTCTGCAACCGGGACAAGCCAAGCACCAACATGTCCCACAAGCATCCAAAGCGGTGCGCCAGGTGGATGCGATACTTGCAGCTTTGCGGCAGAAGCAATAAATTCACCGCAATCCCAGAACGGGATCGTCGGCTGCATCGTACAAAGATAGGTTATGAACGCTGCTAAGAACGCGATGCCCGCAACGATATAATGAATACGCTTGAACTGTGGAAGCATTGGTCTAAACCTTTATTTATGGGATTTTTGAGATTTAGGAGATAATATTTGCGATCTCCATCCGCGTTGCAGCACGAGTTTTGTTTTCCATTAATCGAGTCACGATCGCATCGCAGAATCTGTAACCATTCGACGTCAGCTTTATGATTCCGTCGTTCACGATCATCCACCCTTCTTCGATAAATGCATGAACATCGTTATTCAACACAAGGTCTTCTCCGAAGGCTTCCATAAATTCATGCAACCGAATACCCACTGAGCGTAACTGTAAATAGAGGACTTCCGTCCGCCGTTCAGCCATCGTCAGCCGTTCGTGATTGATGACTGGCAGTTTTCCCGCTCGGATCGATGCACCATACTCTTCGAGCGACGAGACATTCCAAGCCCGCTCACCAGCAACAAACTCGTGTGCGGATGGGCCGAAGCTTACGTAATCTTTGAAGCCATCCCAATACACTAAATTATGCTTAGCTCTTTTCTCGGGAGTTTTTGCATAGTTCGATATTTCATACTGCTCGAATCCTGCATTGGCAAGCGTATCCTGCACGATAGAAAAGAGCGAGGCGGAACGATCCGCATCAAGTTCAATGACTGTACCAAGCTTGACCAGACGATAGAGCGGCGTGCCCCGCTCCACGATAAGATTATAGGCGCTGATGTGATCGGTTTCGAGCGCGACCGCCTCTTGTAGCGAATGGCGGAGGAAAGATTCCTCTTGCCCGGGGAGCGCAAAGATAAGATCGATACTAACATTATCGAATCCCGCCTGACGTGCAATCGCTACGGCATCGCGCGCCTGTTGTGCGTCATGGATCCTGCCGAGGAATTTTAGTTCTTCCGCATTGAACGATTGCACTCCAAAACTCAACCGATTTACGCCAAGCGATCTATATCCCTTCAGTTTTTCTAATGTAACCGTTCCTGGATTGCATTCGAGCGTAAACTCGCAATTGTTTGCAATGGAAAAATGATCTTGTAGCTTTTCAATTAGCCTTTCAAGCTCCGATGGTTCGAGAAGGGATGGAGTACCACCGCCGAAGAAAATCGTTCTTAAATTGCGACCTCGAAGTTCGGGATTTGCTTCAAGCTTGAGATCAATTTCCTTAACGATGAGATCGACAAATTCCGATCGAAGCAATAAATTCTCAATAGAATAAAAGTCACAATAAATGCACTTCCGCTCACAAAAGGGAATGTGCAGATACGCGCTGAGATCCCCGGCGCTCAATGGATTAAATTGCCCATCCTGTCCCACCGAATATGGGTCTTTTGTACTTCATCGGGATCGTACCCATCACCATTGCCGGAAGACGGCGGATTGTACCATGACCAATAGATAATAAATCCACTGCCCACAACATTATCCATCGGCGCAAATCCCCAGAACCGTGAATCTTCGGAATCGTCGCGATTATCACCCATCATCCAAAGGTAATCCCATTGGACTTTATACTCCTTTGTCGGTTTTCCGTCGATCATGATCTGATCGTTCATGCCAAGCTCCACTTTGTGTCCTTCGCGCTGGATGAATACTTCCCATTGTTCGATATTATCTTTATTTACTGGAATGACATCGCCACTTTTAGGAATTTTGATCGGCCCATAATTATCTTTATTCCACTGTGCGCCATGAGGAAATATTCTCGGATCGACTACCCCTTGTTTTTCTGTATCCGATTCAAGAATAGACTCCGGCGGGTTGGGGAATATGCTTCCATTCACATAGACCTGCTTGTTCTTTATCTGGATCACATCGCCCGGCAGCCCAATGCACCGTTTGATATAGTTAACCTTTTTCTCATGCGGAACCACCTCACCCTGATCGCCTGGATATTCAAACACCACGACATCACCGCGATTCACACTCCATGTCTTGATGTGAAGATGCGGAATCTCGGTCTCTGTGAATGGAATATATTTGGGCGTTTCAATAAAATAGCCGATCTTATTGACGAAAAGATGGTCACCAACGAGCAAAGTGTTCTTCATCGAGCCGGATGGGATACGGAATGCCTCGAAGAAGAACGTCCGAATGATAAATGCGATCAGACCCGCGTAAATAAGGGAGCGAATCCAGCTCTCGTTCTTTCGTGGGGGTAGTGCTGGCACGGTTCCCATACTAGTGATATTAAGAAACGAAAGAATTGAGCCAAAGACAGCTCGACCCCATCCCAGCTTTTCCGGCGAAGAGGACTGAGGCTTCTTGGCATCGCGATCTGCGCGAATTTCAGCATAGGAACGATTGCGCTTCGCATCGCCGGAAGCAGGGGTTCCCTTGCCCGTGGTAGTCTTATCTGCCATGTATGTTCTTTATTCCGAGATTTGTAATACGGCGAGGAATGCTTCCTGCGGCACTTCGATACGTCCGACTTGCTTCATTCGTTTCTTACCCTCTTTTTGCTTTTCGAGCAGTTTGCGTTTGCGAGAAATGTCGCCACCATAGCACTTTGCGGTGACGTCTTTACGCAATGCGCTCACGGTTTCGCGGGCAATGATCTTCGCTCCGATAGCTGCCTGAATGGCAACTTCGAACATTTGACGTGGAATCAGCTCCCTAAGTTTCGAGCAAAGTTTTTTACCCCAGTCATACGCCTTATCGCGGTGAACAATGGTCGAAAAAGCATCAACGGGGTCTCCATTGAGCAAAATATCAAGTTTTACGAGATCGCTGCGGCGATATTCCAGAAATTCATAATCCAGAGAAGCATAGCCGCGCGAGATGGATTTCAGCTTATCGTAAAAATCGAAAATGATCTCGGAAAGCGGGAATTCGTAGTGAATATCGGCTCGGGTGGGGTCGATATAGCTGGTCGTCTTGTAAATACCGCGCCGCTCGTTCGAGAGCTTCATGATGGCACCAACATATTCGCTCGGTACGATGATCTGCGCTTTGATATATGGTTCTTCCACCCATTCGATCCTCCCAGGATCGGGCATGGATGATGGATTATCGACAACTACGACCTCATCACGCGTCGTTGTTACACGATATTCAACGTTAGGAACCGTCGTAACAAGCGACTGGCCAAACTCTCGTTCCAGACGCTCCTGGATGATCTCCATGTGGAGCAAGCCAAGAAATCCGCATCGAAAACCAAACCCAAGTGCGATGGAACTCTCTGGCTCATAAATGAGCGAGGAGTCATTCAACGAAAGTTTGTCAAGTGAATCCCGTAGCTCGGTGAAATCTTCTGCCGATTGTGGATAGAGTCCCGCAAAAACCATCGGCTTCGATAACTTGAACCCCGCAATTGCCTCGCTTGCACCATTCCGAAAATGCGTGACCGTATCTCCAACACGGGTATCTTTTACGTCCTTGACTCCGGCGATGAGATAGCCAACATCTCCGGCCGAAAGCTGTTGCTTCTTCTCTCGCCGCATTTTTAGTGTGCCAACTTCTTCCACGCGGTATTTCTGCTTCGTCGCCATAAAAAGGATCTCGGCACCCTCTTTGATCGTCCCATCGAAGACGCGCATATAGACGATGGAGCCGCGATAAGAATCGAACACAGAATCGAAGATCAGACAACGAAGCGGAGCATCGACATCACCTTTCGGATGTGGAATGCGCAGCCGGACTGCTTCCAGCACATCCTTAATACCAATTCCTGCCTTGGCGCTTGCAAGAATAATATCTTCCCGTTTGCAGCCGATGAGATCTATGATCTGATGGCTCACCTCTTCGATCATCGCTGATTGCAAATCAACTTTGTTCAAAACCGGGATGATCTCCAACCCAGCATCAATCGCTAAGAAGAGATTTGCTATCGTTTGCGCCTCCACGCCCTGTGTGGCATCAACAACAAGCAACGCGCCCTCACACGCGGCGAGGCTTCGGCTTACTTCGTAAGTAAAATCGACGTGACCAGGAGTATCGATCAGGTTATAAATGTAATCCTTGCCATCCTGCGCCAGATATTTCATTTGGATGGCGTGGAGCTTTATCGTAATGCCACGCTCCTGCTCGAGCGCCATATCGTCGAGCATCTGATTATTGGTCATCTCGCGGGCTTCGAGCGTATGCGTTTCCAGCAATAGCTTATCCGCCAGCGTCGATTTCCCGTGATCGATATGGGCAATAATGCAAAAATTTCGAATGTTTTCGAGCGCCACGCCTTGCTAAACCTGTACTTTCTTTCGAGTGAGGCGGCGAGAACAGAATGGAGCCGGGAAATGCTCCAAAGGAGCTATCTTCCTTCAACTAACCTTTTGATTTTTTCGCGAAGTGGAGGCAATTCCTCAGCTATAATCGACCACACAGTCGGCAAATCAAGACCAAGATAATCATGCACGATAACATTTCGAAAACCAATAATGTCTCCCCATTCTATTTCAGGGTGTGCTAATTGAGTTTCATCACTAATATCATCCGACGCCTGTCCAATGGTTTGGAAATTTCGAAGAACAGCATCCTGAGTTTTTACATCCTGATAGAAAGTCGTCTCCCCCTCCTCGGTGAATCGAAGAATTCGATCTATCGCTTCAAGAATGAATTCAAGAAGGATCTTCTCGTCCTTCATAATGGAATAGCATCACGAAGAACATGTTCACGCAATCTCGGATAGAGCGATCGCTCGGTTACAATATCGACATTCCGGTTCAGGAGCGTTTGCAACTCATGAATCAATTGAACGGGAAACCACGGCGAATGTTGTGAACCGACATCCACTAAAAGATCGAGGTCGCTATCTGGTTGAGCGTCGCGCCGGGCGATGGATCCAAACACTCGGACATTCGTTGCCCCATGCTTGCTGGCTATCGCTGCAATTTCATTGCGTTTTTCTAATATGGTTGGAAGTAGATCCATTATAAGAATTAAACAATGGAAGATACAGGCAAGTTGCCTTGCCTCTGTATAAATAGATCACCTAGGCCACCACCGACCCACACGCCTTGCATTTCTTCGCGGCGGCAGGAATGCTTTCGAGGCATTCGGGGCATTCTTTCATGGGCGCAGGCGCAACCTCTTTCGGAACGAATGCCTTTGCGATCCAGAATACTACATAGGAGATAATGAGAAAATCGATGACGTTCCCGACGAGATCGCCATATTTGATCGAGGTGACCGTCACCTTACCGGCAGCATCCACCACGCTTTTTAGGACGAATTCCTTCTCTCGCCAATCGCCGGCGGGTAGCACAAGGCTTATAAGGGGCATTAAAAGATCGCTGACGATACCGGTAACAACTTTACCGGTTGCCGCTCCGATAATAACTCCGACGGCGAGCGCAAGTGCATTTGTTTTTGTGAGAAATTCCTTGAATTGCTTTATCATAATTACTCCTTAAATGTGGTGGCTTAAATGGGATGTTAAAAATTATTTTGAAGAATCAGTATGCGTTGAATCAAAAAATCGAATAATTGATTCCGACGGAAATTCCTTCCTGAATTTGAGTGTAAGGAGAAATATCCGGCTCGTTGATGAATGAAGCTGTGATCTGTGCTGAGAACCATTTACTGACCTTCGCAACAATGCTGGCATCCGCGTGAACCACAACACGGTCGAGTGTTCGGATAGGATCGAAAAGATCGAGATTGGCATTAAAGAGCACATTATCGTCAAGCTTTAATTTAAGGTGGCTCGCGAAATCGACACCACCCTCAATGCGTGTTTTATGTATCCCAGGAGAGCTGGGATCGTTTGCATATTGGTTGTAATGATCGGTGATGATCTCTCGGAGCGCAAGCCCTAACCGCGATTGAAATTCTTTCGAAGCCAACCAGTCAAATCCTGCGCTTTCTTTGATGAACGCTGGATCGAAGAAATTGGAAACCTCCTGCGCAGCCCCGCTATCGGGATATTGATAGCCAGGAGCAAATTGAGTGAATAGCGAAGCGTCAAGATAGGGGTTGAGCGTGCTATCGACTTTAAAGGTTAGGAGCGATTCCAGTGCGATCTCGTCATCGGACGTTCGAATGCCCTCACCATTGTTATCCGATTGTCCGAACGCAAATTTATAGGTATTCGTCCAGGTCGTGCTTGGATCATTTCGCACCGATTTACCGGTAATAGCAGCCGCATACGCCAGTGCATTCACACCACCAGCCTGCCAATGAGTAAAGCTGACTTGTGTAAGATTAATCCCAACCACAAGCTCATTATGCCAAAGGGTATCGTGTGGGACAACAGGCGGCACATTCGAAGTCGTTTGAGCAGAAGCGGTCTGACAAAGAAGAAAGCTAAATAGGTAAATCGATAGTTTCGATCGAAGTCGCATAATGGGGTTTGCTAAATGAAATATTCTCTATTTGAAGATGCCTGACTTTAATCGAACAATGGCTAAGATGGTTCACTACTAACAAACCTCGAATGGTATATTATTGATGCTGAATAGCACACCCTCGGGCTCAATCGGATGGTCTTATGATGAGGTTCTTAACGAGGAGACCGTTTCAATGTCAAAATCATGGAATCTATGGTAGCATTATGTGGTGCCATTTCTTTTGCTCGGTATAGATAGGGCAGCCCACTATCGGGTCCTAATACATCTGCTGCTGCAAGACCCGACATGCTAAGAATATCGATAGAAGCGGAATCTGGAGAAATAGTCCGTAAAAGACTAAGTGCTTGGCGAGGCCGTTCTGTCTGTATGTAATATGCTGCAAGATCGGTGGTGTAGCTTAGGGTGCGAGGCTCCATTTTTCTTGCAGCCTCAGCCCAAACAATGGTCAGGCTATCTTTTCCCTGGCGACTATAACGCGCACCTAATTGAGCCATCGTGGCAGCAATTTGGTCAAGGTAAGAATTATCCGTATCATCCCGTTCCTCTCGATTTTTTAAGAATTGCGTCAGAACCTTTGATCCTTCCTCAAGACGGTCCATTTGAACATAATATCCAGCCAGATCCAGAAAATACCGGTGAATCCTTGAATCGGTTTTGCATGCTGCTTCAGCCCAAACAAGAGCCGAATCCCCATCATTGATGGAAGCATAATAACTTGCCAGACGAGACATCATCACCGCTAACTCCGGATTATTTCCTGCAAATGGCTCTAGAGCCAATCCAGTAACTAAAGTGGCAAAATGGGCGTGAGCGTACTTGGAGGTATCCGCAATTTCGAATGAACGCGCCTCAATGTAATCTGATCCTGCATAATACGTGTGATAAGTATAAACTCCAGCATCCTGCAGACGGAGTTGCAGCTCATCTGGCGAAGCATTGACTGCTATCAGGACAGAGGTAAATAATACCCCAAAGACTAATGTATGTGCGAGCCATACGTGCCCATACACACGAAGTTGAGATTGGGTCAGCAACATGAATAGAAAAAAGAGTAACGGCGGGAACAAGAGCGTATAAACATCCCAATCTCGCATGGGTGAAAGCATTGGGTTCATCGCAAGGAAAAAGAGAAATGGAAATAGTGCAGCAAGACCAAAGATCATCACGTTCGGCTGAGACCACGAAAGTTCTTTGCGGTTAAAGACCATAATACTCACCAACATCAGGATGATGGGTGCAGCGACTATTAATATGAGATTGAACAGATCTGCGATATGATTTGGAGACAAGAGGGAGTAATGGTCGAGAGGTGGCGGAAGTCCAACGATCGGAAGGAAGGATTGTTGAAATTGTCGCCCCGTTGTATAGGCGTAAGGCTCATCCCAGGAATGGAATAGAAAAATATAAAGCACGACTCCAAGCATGAATGCCGGAAGAATGACCGTCCAAAGCATCGCTCGCCAATGGAAAAGCGATGGAACCTTCGGTAGTTTATGCCGATACCGGTATAGAATTGCCACAAGGAAGGCAGGAGAAAAAAGAACTCCAATGATATGCGCCTTGAACGCAAGTAAATAGATGAGGACAAATGCGAGCGTTCCGATCTTCTCCTCAATAAAAAAATAAAGTGCAACAAGAAAGAACGTGAATGTCAGAATACCAAAGGAATAATTTTCGACATGGCCAAAAAACACCTGAATTCCGCCTGCAAACATTCCAAGCACTATAAGGACTATTCTAAGCGGCCAGGTTGACTTATTATTATCAACAGTGATCTTTTGAACGAACCAGACCCAGATACCAATGAAGAGCGCTCCACAAAACTCGCTCATGATCTTATAGGATGATGCAATGGAGATAGAAAAAAGATGTGCTACGATCCGGTGTACAGCAACAGTGAGCGCCTCTTTATTGACAACCAGCTTAGGGCTAAATACGTCGCCGATCCAGTTCCAATCGAAGATGCTGTTGTTGTGATAATCTTTCAGCATAAGAATATCATCTCCGTATATGTCGGTTGCGATGGTAAGGCTCCTAAAAATCATGAAGCAGACAGCAGCAATGATCACAACGGGAAGGATCCTCACCTTTTTTTCAACCTTCAACGGAGCGGTCAAATGAGTGATTCGAACAAAAAGAGAACGTTGGACACCTGGAACGAGAAGCAGTCCACCGGCGGCGAGAAGTGTAAGTTTTAGAGTCAGAGGAACATAAGCAATAAAATGAATCCCCCATACCGGCCCCATTGGATGAAACGATGCATAACAATAGAGCAAATACACCAACCAACAGAGGTAATACCCACCGTTTGGATAATTTCTTAACTCGATATTCTTCCGGGACTCCGATGGGTCGTTGCTCACATTTGTCTTCGGGAGAGTTGTTTTCTTACCCAAGTTTGAAGAATCCAAGTCTTAGAACTTCTTCTTCGGGTCAAGGAGGTCACATTGCTCCAGTCCCTGCGCTGCATCGAATAACCGGTACTGCCTTGGGTGAGAACTCTGAATAGCGGCGGATGTACGTTGCTTGCTTACTGAGTTCGGAGTAGGTCGCTGTCCATATTTATCTGCTTTCATTGCTTCGTACGCAGGGGTATTTGGCAAAATAGTTGGCGGAGGATCCTCACGGGTCCCAGTAAGATAAAAGTTCACAAGTTTTCGGCAAATGGGTGCGGAAATGTCGCCACCGAATCCGGCATTCTCCACTAAAACACAGATCGCGATCTTGGGGTGGTCGTATGGTGCAAAACAATCGAACCACGCATGGGGTTTTCCGTGAGGATTTTGGGCTGTTCCAGTTTTACCGGCGATCTGGATCTTGGAATTGGGTATCTGCGCTTGATGCGCTGTGCCGCCGGGTTCATTTACAACGCCGAGCATCGCCCGACGAACAGTTTCAATGATAGAGTCAGAGATCGGTAATTTATGGGATTTATATGCGACCGTATCCCACTTCCCGGTTTGCGTATTATAGATTCGCCGCGCAGTGTGTGGCTGTACCCAAACGCCATGATTCGCCCACGTTGCAACATACGCAGCCTGTTGCATCGGCGTAACGCCAATTTCGCCTTGCCCAATTCCCTGACTTACGACATATCCCAGTGTCCATCCTCGCGGGTACAGCTTATTCATTCGCTTCGTGTTAGGAACATATCCGGTCCCCTCGTGACTAATATCAACTCCCGTCACCTGATCAAATCCGAACTCACGAGCATATTTATACATCGAGTCGATGCCAAGTTTCAAGATCATACGATAATAGAATACGTCACACGAACGAACGATGGACGAATGCACATCTACCGAGCCATGTACAGCATCGTCATTATAGGTATGATCGCCAAACGTAAAATATCCGGGGCACTGTAATTTAAAATCGAATGGGATCGTTTTAGAATTGAGGCATGCTGCGGCCATCAAGAGCTTCCACGTCGAGCCGGGTGGGTACCGCGTTTGCAATGCCCGGTTGTAAAGTGGGTGCGCTGGATCGAGCATGACTTCCTGATACTCTTGTTTCGTCGTTTTTCCTGAAAAAATATCGAGATCAAAATCCGGTTTGGAGACCATTGCCAAAATTTCTCCATTTCGAGGGTCAAGCGCAACGATCGCTCCATGATAGGGATTGAGCAACTGCTCCGCATATTCCTGTAAATCAATATCCATCCCAAGTTGAATGGACTCGCCATCGACACTCGATACATCGGTGGTACCTTGATTCAGCCGCTCCTGCCGCTGCCCTTTCGCATCGACAGCAATAAAATCTAACCCTTTGACTCCGCGCAGTTCCCGCTCATGCACTTGCTCCAAACCGGTTGTACCAACGACGTCACCAGGATGATAATAATCGCTGTCCTGAGTATCGGCGATCGCATCGAGCATAGATTGCGAGATCTCTTTCGTATATCCAAGAAGGTGCGATGCCCGAACGGGTGCAATATACTCTCGCTTCGATTCCGTAACGACATCGACTCCCGGAAGTGAATCATGATTTTCCTCGATCTGAGCAATCACGCGCGCATCGGCATCGCGCCAAATTTTGATCGGTTGAAATCGAGTGTAGTACCCACCCTGATTGATCTTATCTATGACAAAATTCGTATCAACTCCAAGAATTCGAGCCAGCAGAGGAAGCGTCTGCTTACGATAGGGATTAAAGTCTTGTGGAGTAACTGCAATGCTAAAAGATGGGACACTTGCGGCCACGACTCTCCCCTTTCGATCGAATATCGTACCCCGAACGGGAATTTGCTCGACTCGTTTCAGACCCTGCTCAATAGCAGCGCCGGATAACGCCGGCCCTTCAATGATCTGTAGTTGGATGAAGCGAGCCAAAAATCCGAGAAAGACAAAGATGATCACCCCGGCCAAGATTCTTGACCGTAAGGGCGATGCAAATTCATGTTCATTGAGTTCTGGCATTAGTTTAAAGTTAACAATTTCTTCAGCGAATTTATTGCGTTGAAACTTCCTGTCTTAGGCCAATCCATCGGCCAATGGTACTATAAATGGGATATATCGTCGAGCCAGGACGTGGCTCAGAAAGAAATGGCGCTTCTACAACACGGAATATAATTGCTATAATCGGGATAGAAATAAACAGCACGATAACTCGTAATAAGAACTGCAACGGTTCGCTGGAAAGGTTGCGTATCCAGAGATTCGCAAACCATGAAAGCTGCATGTGAAATAAATAAACGGAATAACTGATCGTCCCGATCCAAACGATCAGCGCATAGAATCCTTTCTTGGTAGAATGGGTACGAGGTTGCGTTCCTGGAACTATCGCAGCCCCGACCACAGAAGCAAATCCAAGCCCGAACAGCAGATCTGAGAAAACCCATAACGGCTCCGAAATCGTAGAAAGGATCGCCACAAATAATACCGAGAACCCTCCAATTGCTAACGGTAAGCGCCGGAAGTTCCGGGTAGTGCCACCGGCGTACCATTCTGCCAGCCATGCACCGAACAACCACTCCGGCATGCGGGCAAATAAAAATCCCATCGGCGCATATGGCCCGGTGGAAGCGACGCTAATAAGCTGGTAATGAAAGATATTCATAACGACATATCTCCATATCAAAGATAGGATCGAGAGCAATATAATGGAACGTGAAAGGCCGAACTTCCGAAATGCAAAAAGAAAAATAGGATAGGCCAGATATAACTGGAACTCCAGTGCAAGCGACCAATAAACATGGACGATCCCGTAAAAATAAGCATCGAAATAGCCATGCGTCAAGGTAAGGTGGGTGAGCAGATCCATCACTGTTGGTGGCTTGCCGACAAGATCAGTGCCATGCGCGGTAAAAAGCAGCAGAACAAATGTCCCGATCACCGAAACGGCATACGCCGGATACAACCTCCACAATCTTCGCAGATAAAATTTTCGCCATTCAAATCCGTAGTTCCCCAAAAGCTGAAATTTGCGAGCATAGGAGAGATGAATACTAAATCCACTCAACACCAGAAATAATCCGACCCCCAAATACCCCCATCGAAACGGCGAAACAAGATAACTAAAGATCCCCGCCGATCTCGTCCATGGAACTACCCCGATCGAAGGGAAGGGATAGACCCCATAATGTCCCCAGATATGGTATCCGGCAACCATGAGCGCGGCAATACCACGCAGAGCATCAATAGAATCGAGACGTGGCTTCTGTGTCAATGCACAACGAACAATGAAGAATTAGAAAATATCTTACGTCTGTTTCAATGTTCAAGCCACGAGTTCCCGAATTCTAAAAAAAAAGAGAGTGGAGAGCAAAAAATCTCCACTCTCTTTTCCGTCAAACAATTTTGTTAATTCTTAGCGGGTGTCGTCGTGGTTCCAGCAGGGGTCTTAATAATGGCAGTACCGATCGTCGAGCCACCCGATGGAGCTACCGACTTCAGCTCATTATTCCGCTCGGCTTCCTTCTTGAAAGCCCCCATGTACTCGATAAGCGAAGCGATCTCCTCATCGCCGAGCGGGCCTTTATTCTTCGTGTGGAAGGCAGGCATTGCCGTATTCGGAATACCATTCTCGATAATATTCTGCCATTGTTTTGGCGTATGCTTCAGCATTGCCTCACTGGGAAGATCCGGACCTGGCTTGTCGTCCGTTTTCTGACCATGGCAGATCGCGCAATCGGCTTCGTACAAACGCGCACCGAGTTCCCCTTTGCCTTTCGCGACGTGGCAGCTTGCGCAATCGCCCTGGAACAGGCCATCCAAGTGCATCATCGTCTTGTGGGCAAGCTTCGATTTCACGACCCGGCCTTGAATATGCACCATGGCATCCGGAGTATTTTTCGCATTCGAGGTGATCGTAACGCTCTTCATGATCGGGCCTTCCGGCTTGTTGTTGGCATCGAAGGTGACCGTAAGGCGGCTGGTGGCGCCGGGAGGAATGCGGTTATCCTTGGCATCCATTACAGCAGCGGTGCAACCGCAGGAGGGACGCGTACTCGCGATCACAAGCGTATCCGTGCCCGGATTGCTGATCAGGAAGTTATGCACGGCCTTGGTACCCTGCTCAATGTCATGAAAATCGTAGCTGTCTTCATCGATCTTGATCTGGGCGTTCTTCTTCGTGGTATCGACTGGAACAGGCCGGGCGGCGCGTAAGCCGCCGGATATTCCGCCGGGCGATAGCACATAGGCGGCCATCAGTGCCGCAAAAAGGATGGCTGGTACTGCAAATGCTATTCGTGATTTCATAATCGGATGCAAAATGGAAAAATTTAAGACTACCGCTATTGCGGGGTTGACCAAAAAATTTGACTATTCAAACTACCACAATTTCGGCACTTGCGTTCCGGCTTTTCACTGGTTTGTTTCCGGCCATCAAAATAATCAAAAATTACCAATGCTGATTGTCCTAAGGAAATAGGTGCCATTTCTTTTTCTTGTGAGTTCCCGATGTGCCCTCGTTTCCAAGTTGTTTTGGGCATTCGTTCTGGAAGAAACCCAAAATCCATTTTCCCAAAGGACTCGTTCATAACGAAAGCTCCCGCCTACCTCCATTTTCAATGAACTCCCCCCATCCTTCCCTAATCCCGAAAATCCCGTAAATCGTGGTCATACTTCATAATTCATACTTCATAATTTCCCCCCAGGTGCCCATCAAAGCAATTCCAATATACGACATTTTTTCCGATCGCCATGAAATTCCGAAATTGTCTATTTTACTCCTTCACAAATTTTCCGCGAATGATACCTCCATCTGCAATAAAATAAATTCCTGGAGCGAGTGCAGATACATCGATAGAACCAGAAATGCTTCTGACAAAGTATTGCCTCCCGAGAGGATCGAATACCGTGAGATTGTCTGACGGCGGGTTGGTGTTGATTAAAACATTTGCAGGGTTTGGATAAACTTGATATTGTGCAGCTTTGTAACCTACAATCGAAACGCTAGCGTTCTCGTTGGAATCATAATAGGCAATGAAATTGGTCATGCTATCAAGTCCATATCCAGCGATCCATCCATGGTACTCGTCGAACCAGTGCATTTCTACCAGCGTATCGTTTGCGAAGGTTGCTGAATCGACATACCAGCTTTTTCCGGTATCGGAACTATAGACTATTGTGTTTTGATAAAATTTCGGCGATTGTCCTGTCTCGTAAAGCTCATAAGGTGGGTTATAAACAGGGTGATGACATAGGATACCCCAGAGTTTTCCAGTGGACTGTACGCTTAAGCGAACCATCAAGCCACGAAACGTCGAATCTAATCTCCACGTCTTGCCATAATCGCTGGAATATGCGAAGTCAATTGGTCCGAATACTGCTTCTGCATAAACCTCTCGTGTCTTGGGATTTGCAACGATATTGAACCAATCTGGAACATACGAAGAGTTCGTTGGCTGCATGGTATCCCAGGTACCACCGGCATTGGTTGTGTGAAGAATGGTGCTGCCCAAACCAACCCACACATCGTTTGAATCAATAATTTTTCCTCCAAGAATCAAAGAATATGAATTATCTGGAGAACCTGCAACAAGACCACCTGATATGTGCATACCATATTCAGTGTCACTCTTCCAACCATCATGTGTCACCAGAATTCGCGCCGAATCCATGAGGGCTCCAGAACGGGGGTTCTCATCCTGTGCAAGCCGAAAACCATAGGATGTGTCATACATCTTTTGGGTAATGGTAAGCGCCGTCGCAACGTAAGGGAAGTAATCATCATATTCATGATATAACGGAAGAGTCGAAATCAGCATCGAAGTGTCCTGTGAGAGCAAGACATTTCCAAGTTCACTCATTGCATTCCCATTTTGAGGGCCACTACAGGTGACCATCCCCAAGTAATTTTTTATTAAATTCCCGCTGAAACCATGTGCAGCAGTGTTCCAAGAACGCCCTCCGTCGGATGTGTAAAGAAAGCGTGAATTCTGATCCATGCAGATACCATGACTGCTGTCGATAAAATCGAAGTCTTGAATATAGTTCACATCAGCCCACCCACCGCCACCACTAGATGTCTCTATTTTATGCCACTGGCCCGGATAGCGTGCAGGCCCCTGTGCTAATGCAGTATGGCCGATCAATATTAAAGCGAGGTTGGACGCGCAACAAATGCGCGCCCAACCAATATAAGAATTCAATATGTTTTTCATGTTATTATGGCACTACAGCAATGTAAGGCGGGCATGGCGAACTTACACCACAATAAGACATGGCAGTCCCCCCTTGCCACACCAAATGGCATTTTGGGGTACGATTATCGGTCGGTTCGGGTTGAAGGTAAATCATATAGTTCTCTTCATAGCGCATCTCATTCCTTCACAAATTTTGCCCGCGCGGTGACGCCATCATAAAGGAAATAAACACCCGGTGGAAAAGAAGAAATATCTATTGCATTACCAGTCGAATTAACGGGATATTTCCGGCCGAGAGGGTCGTATATCTGAAGAGCTGGGTATAAATCTTCCATATAAATCACGGTGGTTGCTGGATCGGGATAAATCTGAATCGCTCCGTACTTAATACCTACGATACTTGTCAGAACATCTGCATTACCATCCGCATCGTAATACCAGATAAAACCTTGAGGAGGGGTCGTATCCATAGGCGGGCTAAAATCGTCCGCGTTGATCCACCCATGGCGTTCGTCTAACCAGTACATCGCGCCTAGAACAGAATCAATTTTAAAGGATGTGGAGTCAATCAGCCAAGTCAACCCATTGTTGGAACTGTAGGCAAGATCCAGAGTAAGGTTATTGTATGCACAATAACAAGGAGCTTGAAGTTCAGCCCAGATAACACCCGGCGAAACGACGAACATGCTGACTATGTGTCCTTTGAACACTGAATCAATCGCCCAGGTCTTGCCATAATCGCTGGAATAAAGATAATCTACTGGCTTCGTTGCAAGATTGACATAAACTTCATGCGTTTTTTTATTGATGATAATATTACATTGATTCGGGGCAGCTGTAAGAGAAATCGAAGTGTTGGCGAATGGACGAAGAGTGTCCCATGTTATGCCCGCGTTTGTTGTGCGATAGATCGTATTATTGATTCCGACCCACACTTCGTTGCTATCGACGATCGTTACTCCATTGATTTCGGATGACCCACCAAACGCGTTAGTTGAAAGTTCCTCGCCAATAAGCGAATCGCCATACGCTTGATAAGTTCGCCAACAATCGTGGGTCACGGCAATGTATGCCTTATCTAATATAGAACCACGCTGCACTTCTTGCACAAAACGGAATCCATATGAAGTATCATACATTTTCTGATCGAATGAAGTGTATGTCTGATAAAAAGAGTCGGGGGAATCCTGAGGACAATCTGCTTGAATGACCGAATCGCCATCGATTTCAAACTGGTCGCAATTTGTCTTCTCCACAACAGCTTTGGAGATTCCCGTACAAACGATGGCATGTCCACCACCAACTCCTGCTGCAAATCGGGTAGAAGTGAGTGTATTCCAAGATTTTCCTCCATCGCTTGTAATTTCGAAGGAGTCCGACATTGCAATCCCATGAAGGCTATCGATGAAACTCGCGTAAGAAAATCCCAGAGCCGGTACTCTTTTCCATGTTCCAGGAATTCCGTTCGATTGGGCGTAGACGATTCCATCAAAACAAAAAAGGGTTACGGCCAGCATAATAGCTGACCGTAACCGAATTTGGCGTTGTTCTTGTAATTTCATAAAAGATATAACCCTGATTAAGGTACTATGAATCTTATACCCCCAGGGCAGAACCCCTCAGCACAATAAGGCGGAGAATAAGGGGGAGGGCCATGTGGTGGTGGTGGTGGTGGGCAAGAACATGTCCACCATTCGACGTTAATCGTATCACCTTGTTTGAGTGGATTACAAATAGATACGAGCAGTGTTGATCCCGGCTCCCAACATGCATTTCCTGTGTCCTGAAACATGACTGACCCATCTGAAAAGTTCATTGCTACCCAAGATGTATCTTCCGTCGGGTTTTGAACTTCTGCGCAGCCATGATGGATCGTTTTAAGCCCACCTCCCGTAGCTGTATCATATATTTGTAGCGCAGAAATCCCGTACGAGCAATTGTTCGTCAGGGCAAACGTCCAGCAGGTATCGCAAATTATTGCCGTATCCCAGATTGGATGATGTAGGGTTCCAACGTTGTAAATAGAATCCCAGCAAGTATCACAGAGCACCGAGACCGAATGACTAATTGTTATGCAATTGCAGACTTGCGCTCTTACTTTAGAAGTAAGAAAAAGCGAACAATAACAAAGCAATGCTATCGCTGCCAGAACAGCGAGTTTTTGTGAGAATGATTTGTGTTCCATCAGTGTTTTTATGTTAAGATTCCGCTAACCGGGAAATCCGGCAGCGGTTTTCGAAATCAGGAAAGACCGCGCTTTACAAGGAGTAGCGGTCTTTCCTTTTTTCAAAGAGAAGGCTGTCGCCTCTGGATGATCGCTCATCCGAGAGGCGTTAGCCTTTTTTTGCTCTGGCGCGGAAAGCCGATGAGTCATTTTTTGGTCAGTTAATTATAATGTATCACTGGCAAACGCTCCTGAACGAAAAACTTTGTTTGATGCCGCCACCCGGCGCGGCCACTCCCACACATGACGGAGGGCCACGCCGGCACACGGCGAATACTGGGGTTTTGCGATTTCCCTTTTCATCTTAAAAATTTTCATGGACGGGTCAGGCCATCCCTCGTTACTTCGTTTGTAATATCCACAAGTTGAGTAGATTCCCACGTCACTTGGACGGCGCTTCCAGAAGCAAGGATGATCGTTGTTGTAGTTGGATAACTACTCACTTCCCCATTGATCTCAATTGCCGAGGGTGTAAAGCATAGCGTATCGGCATAAACGCCTGTTTCGGGAACCTCCACATCGCCAGAACCACCTGTGCCAGAAACCTGCACATCCCCGAGCGCGTAGGATGATTCATTGTTGACCGTAAAAACCTCGCAATCGAACAGAACCCGTTCATGAATGTTGGGAATGAGGAGCATTCCTGTAAAAAGTAGTATTTTTGTATAGAGCATTACAGTATTTACCATGTGGTGCGACCTTCTCGTTTTAAGTGAAAAATGTTTGCTCACAAAAATAGCGTGGCTCAACCCAAATATTGGTTTCCAAAAAGCACGTTTTGTTGAAGTGCCACTTTTTTGCCCAAATCAGCTAAAAAACCGCAATTATGGCCCGAAAAATCAGCCGAACTATGAAGGACTTGTTCGACCTAATCCCACTCATTTCTCAAGTGGGTCACAAAGAGGCTCGCATCGAGCTTCTTGGAAAGCTGGATCATTCCGATCGAGTAGAAGGCCGTTTGTTCCGGTCTCTTCTGCAATCACAGACTACCAATGAACGGGAGATCGCTGCTTCTATTGGAATGCAGCCAGATGATAAATCCTATACACAGGCTAAATCACACTTGCGCCGCGCCCTGCTGGATCATTTATTCTTTTTAGATCTTGCGCGAGCAGATTATTCGGAGTATAGTCAGAAATCGGAGCGTGTTTGGCGCTTGCGTGAACAGGCTTTGTTGGCGGGAAGCTTTGTTGGTGCTCGGCTCGCAGATGAGCTTGCCGCGCTTGCGCTCCCGGATGCTCTGGAGATCGAGGAATGGTCCGTAGTGCTGGATCTTATTTCTATGTTACAAAATGGTGCTGCTCTTTCAGGCGATAAAAAAGAATGGAATCGCTTGAAGAGAGAATACTGGAGTATCTTTGACCTAAATGAAGCAGAACAGGAGGCAAGGCTGGCTCAACAAAAGATAACTTTGGTCTTTGCACGATCCGGCGCGGAGCACCCGGAGTTACGGCGCACGATCGTTCCGGCCATTCGCAAATTGGAGGCCATTGCAAAAAAACATAGCACATTTAAGTTACAGGAGCAACTGCTGGATTTAAAACGCAAATTACTACAAGTGCAGATGGACTATCCCGAAGCGCTCCTGGTTGCCGATCAGGGTCTTGCACTTTTAAAAAAATATCCAATCTTCGCAAATCGGGCACGAAGGTCACGATATGGTCAGGCAAAGTTTGTCTCGCTCATTCAAATGCAACGGCTGGATGAAGCGGAGATAGTTCAAAAAGAAATTGGCCCGCTTCTAAATCCCGAAAGCGATAACTGGTATTATTTCCAGAACTGGAGCTTTATTCTGCTCATGCACCGCGAGCGGTTCGAGGCGGCGTATGCCTCATGCGAATCGGTGATGCACTCCCGCCGGTACAACACGCAAACAGATCCCTTAAAAGAGACGTGGGAGCTGTATCTGCTGTATTCCAAATTTTTCACGGGCCGGGCACTTCCGGGCACGAGCAGCAAGCGAACGGGGAGAACGGGACATCTCTCGCGTAATTTCGTTCGTCTATTTCCAAGCTTCAAAGGCGATCATGCCGGCTACCGCGTGGCCGCGATCATTCTGGAAATATTGGTACTGCTTTCGGAATCCTCCGGCAAAAGCGATTTGATCGAGCGGACAGAATCGTTGAAGGTATTCAAATCTCGTCACCTGAAGGGACATCAGAATACGCAAAGCAACCTGTTTATCGACCTCATGCAACTGCTCGGGAAATTTGATTTTAATGAGGCACTGATCGTCCAAACAGCGCGCCCGATCGTCAAAGAGATGGTGAGCATTAAGACCATCGATGATCTTCAGGCCCAACAAGTGATGACATACGAGTGGCTCTGGGCGAAGACCGTGAGTTATCTGCGAAAAGCCCGCTGGCCCTCGTGACCGAAACTTGCTCCGCTGATGTTTGTATAATATAGATGTGCATAGAACATAGGTGTGCACAGACTACTTATCACTGTTACCATCGAAACACGATTTATGAAACAACTCTTCAAACTGTTCCCGCACGGATTGATCCGTCTCGGCGCAGCACTTTCCGTGACCGCTCTGCTTGCATTGTCCATAAGTTCCTGCTTCCCTCCGCCGGAAGGCGATGGCGGAACCGTCGTCGTACAAAATTATGTGCCGCCGCCGTGGGCGCCACCGTACGATAACGTTAGTTCCATTCGCTACTATTACCTTCCCGATTACGAAGTGTATTATGACGTCTGGGGTGGGGATTTCTGGTACATGGGCCCGGATGGCGTGTGGATATCCACGATTGGGCCGCCACCGCAATGCGCCGGCGTGAATCTCTCCGCCGCGTTCGTCGTCCTCATCGACCGCGATATCGATCGCCCGTGGCTGAACCACTCCTACTACCGCGACAACTACCCACGCCATGGCTACGACCAATATACGGACATCGTAGTCCACAACCGCATAGTAACCAATACGGAACCCGGTCATGAACTCGTGCCTCGCGCCTTTAATGAGAATACCAATCGCGTGACGTTCATGCAGCGTCCGGTGCAGCCGAACCCTCCGCCGCCAAATCCCGGTGGACATCAGGGGGAACCGGGACATCAGGGAGGGCCGGGACATCCTCCCACACCACCAACGCCTCCGGTACAATATCATCATGTGGTTCACGAAGTTCCCATGCAAAAGATCACGCCTTCGATGCCTGCCGCAAGCCAGAACAGAAATTATGGCGGCGGCTATTCGAAATCCCGCGCACCGCAATCCGGTGGTTCAACGAACGGCGGTACTAAACGATAAAGAGGTAGGAATCAAAAGACCGTTGCCATGAAATACGCTGAATCGATCCTGGAATTTATTGGCAACACGCCGCTCCTGAAGCTGCGAAAGGTGGTGCCAAAAGATCTGAAGAGCACGATCCTCGTCAAGCTGGAAGAATTCAACCCCGGCGGGTCGGTAAAAGATCGGATCGGCATTCAAATGATCGAGGAGGCCGAACGCTCCGGACGCTTGAAGCCCGGTGGAACCCTTGTCGAGCCAACAAGCGGAAACACCGGCATCGGTTTGATGTTGGCTGCCACGCAAAAAGGTTACAAGTGCGTGTTCGTGATGACGGATAAGGCGTCGATCGAGCGGGTACGGTATCTCAAGGCGATGGGTGCGGAGATCGTCGTCGTTTCGAGCGCGGCAAAGTCCAGCTCACCGGATTATTATTACAATACAGCCGTTCGGCTGTCGCAGGAAATTCCGGGCGCGATCATGCTGAATCAGTATGATAATCCTGTAAACCCTGATACGCATTATCGCACGACCGGCCCGGAGATCTGGAACGATACTGATGGAATGATCACCCATTTTGTCGCCGGAATGGGAACCGGTGGGACGATCAGCGGTAACGCGCGCTTCTTAAAAGAAAAGAACCGCAACATCCGCGTGATCGGCGCGGATCCGGCTGGTTCTTCCATCAAAACCTATTTCGATACCGATCGCCTTGTCGAGGCCCTCCCCTATCTTGTCGAAGGGGTCGGGCAAGAACGCATTCCCAATAATCTGCATCTGAAGTACGTCGATGAGGTGATGAACGTGCAGGATCGCGATTCCTTCATGATGGCACGGCGGCTTGCACGCGAGGAGGGAATTCTTTGCGGCGGTTCATCGGGTATGAACGTGTGGGCCTCTATTCGAGTGGCAGAACATGCTCCCGAAGGCAGCGTGATCGTAACCCTTATCTGCGATACCGGCGAGCGTTATCTCACCAAACATCATTCCGACGAGTGGCTGAAAGAGAAACGCCTGCTGGGAACCGAACGGCTTTCTATTGGAGTGATCGCCGATCTTAAAAATGCAAAGCTCCAAAAATTAGTCAGCGTTTCGCCGCACGATGCTGTTCGGGATGCCATCCGTATTATGGACGCCTCCGGCATTTCGCAACTGCCGGTGATCGATTCCGAAGGTAAATCGGTCGGGTCGGTGCGCGAATCACGGCTGATGTCTAAAGCACTCGAAGACCGGGACACGCTCGAATCACCCATCATTGACGTCATGGAAGAATCATTCCCGGTCGTCGAGGATTCCGCCGATACAAAGAGCGTTCTGGTTTTGCTGAAAACCTCTCCTGCCGTCCTTATTGAAGAGTTCGGCCACGTCAAAGCCATCGTGACACGGCATGATGTGCTGGAATATTTGTAACTATCTCTCATTATTCTCCATGCCTGGTTTTAGCACTACTGCCATCCACGCCGGACAGGAACCCGAACCGCGCACCGGCGCTGTAACGGTTCCGATTTTTCAGAGCACGACCTACGCGCAACATGCGCTCGGCGAGCATGTAAAATATGATTACGGCCGCACGATCAACCCTACCCGTGAGGCTTGGGAAACCAGCATTGCTGCGTTAGAGAATGGCACCGTCGGGTTTGCGTTTGCTTCGGGCATGTCAACTATTGCAGCGGCTCTATCGCTCATCAAGCCCGGCCAGCATGTCATTGCCGGCAGCGATATGTATGGGGGAACCTACCGGTATTTCTCGAAAATTCTCGAAACCTCAGGAATCGAGTTCTCTTTCGTTCCGATGGATCACATTCATTCCATAGAACGAGCCATCAGAGCAAATACGCGGCTCATCTATGCCGAGACTCCGACCAATCCCATGATGAATCTTACTGATCTTGGGGCATTAAGTGTGCTGGCACGCGAGCGAGAGGTGATGACGATCGTCGATAACACGTTCATGTCGCCCTATCTGCAAAATCCATTGGATTTTGGTATTGATATTGTCCTGCATTCGGTAACCAAATATATCGGCGGCCATTCGGATGTAATCGGCGGCGCTCTGGTGACATCGAATGCAGAGATCGCGGAAAAGATCAAGTTCTATCAGAATGCCTACGGCGCGGTTCCCTCTCCGTTCGATTGCTGGCTTCTCTTACGGAGCGTAAAAACACTTGCTCTCAGAATGCGAGCTCATTGCGAGAACGCGCAGATGATCGCCGAACGGCTTGCCGCTGATCCTCGCGTGAAAAAAGTATACTATCCTGGGCTAAACTCTCATCCACAGCATCAGCTTGCATTGCAGCAAATGAAAGGATTTGGCGGAATGGTCTCGGTCGAAACGGGCAGCCTTGAAAACGCAAAGAAATTCACCAGTGTGCTTCACTATTTCACACTTGGGGAAAGCTTGGGGGCCGTTGAATCGCTGGTGTGCCATCCCCTCACGATGACCCACGCTTCGGTTCCGGAACAACGCCGGCAAGAATTGGGAATTACCGAAGGACTCGTGAGGCTCAGCGTTGGCGTTGAAGATATTGGCGATCTTCTAGAAGATATTGAAAATGGGTTGAACGCCTTATGAGGATCGCACTGTGCCTCTTACTAACTGCTATAATAATGGGATGCAGTGACCACCCCTCGCTGAATTCCCAAGACACGGAGTACGTCCGAACCACGCTCGATCTCTTGAGAACGAGAGCGAATTTCGCCCCCACACAAGACTCAACAAGCATTTCATCATCGCTTGATTCCGTCTATCGAAGACATCACACCTCTGCCGCCGATTATCAAGCAAAAACGTTGGCGCTCTCTGCTGACCAAAAGCGTGCCGAAGGAATTTTCAACGCCATCAACGATTCGATCGGGAAGAAATAGCTGATTAGTAGTTCCCACGTTCGCTCGCAGTGCAGACATCACATATACCGCACCGGGTTTTCGACCGGCGTTCACCGAAATAATTTAGTATGGTGTTTTGGCGGCAATTCCATTCTACCGCATAGGCTATCATGGAGTCGAGCTTTGCCCGATTCGCCTCGTAGCGCGCCTCCAATAACTTCCCTCCCACATCGAGATGTTGCATCGCAGTTCGTTCCGTGATAAGGCTGAGATGGAATACGTCCATCGAACTCCGAGATCGAAGCCCGGGAACATGACGGATAAGCCCCAAACCTTCGATCGTTCGAAGTGCAAGCTTAAATTCATCTTTATCGAGATCGTGACTTTCGATGAGGGCATCGGTATCGAGAAATACTTCCTGCTCGAATGCCTCTGAACCTCCAAGAGTTCGAAGCAATGCGGAGATCGTGCGTTTTACGCCTTTGTTGGCAGTCTTAAAACTGATCTCATCCAGTCTGGCGCGTGTTGCCGTGAACCGGATCCGTGCCCGGGCATCCGTGGATAGTCCTCGATGCCACTCCACATGACCGGCTCGAACCAATGCTTCAATAATGGACTCGATCGATGCACGGCCTGGATTCACCATGCGAGCCATTCGCTCCAGTATCTGTTCACCCTGCACCACAAGAATTCCCTGATAGAGCGCACCAACCGGCGTACCCGCAATTTCATGGAGCGCCGTATAAGCCGACTTTACTTCTTCTTCCGTTGGCGAACTTGATCGGAGCATCGATTCCTGCATATTCCGGTCGCCATCATTGTAGAACAAAACGGCATGGGCGCGCTGCCCATCCCGCCCGGCACGGCCCGACTCCTGATAATAGGCTTCGAGCGATCCGGGAATATCATAATGAATGACCGCTCTCACATCGGCCTTATCGATCCCCATCCCGAACGCACTGGTTGCAACGATCACTCGGGTTTCTGCCGAGTGAAAACGTTCCTGCGTCTTGCGGCGCGCAACGAGCGGAATTCCGGCATGATACGCTTCGGCGGAAAATCCAAGACGCTGAAGATCCATCGCGATCCTATCTACCGATTTTCGCGTTCCCGCATAGACAATAGCGGTTCCCCTCGGAACGCTTGAGAGAATATCACGCAGGCGCGTATCTTTGTCGCATTCACGAAGCACGCCATACGCAATATTTGGGCGCTCAAAGCCGGTGACGATCTCCAGAGGCTGCTCCAATTGAAGCAGCATGGAAATATCCGCGCGTACTTCCGGCGTTGCCGTTGCAGTAAGTGCGATTACGGGAGGGCGGTGGCCATCGCCCAGCATTTCGTAAACATCCGGAATGCGACGATAGGATGTCCGGAAGTCATGCCCCCATTGGCTGATGCAATGTGCCTCATCTATCGCAAGAAGCGATATCGGAAGCCCGGAAAGCTCTTCGCGAAAAATAGTTGATTCCAGCCGCTCCGGTGCGGCAAATACTAATGCAATGTCTCCTGTTCGCGCGCGTCGAACAAGAGCGCGTGTTTCCGCGTACGTGAGTGTGCTATTTAACGCGACCGCATTAATTCCCAACTTACGAAGATGCCCGACCTGATCCTGCATCAGTGCGATGAGCGGAGAGATCACCAAAGTAATTCCCGGCAAGAGCAGTGCGGGAAGCTGATAGCACAACGATTTACCACCTCCCGTCGGCATCACGACAAGCGTGTCTCGGCCTGCTAAGACCGCTTCGATGGCTTCGCGTTGCATTGGGCGAAATCCATTTAAATGGAATTTCGTGGCAAGAATGCGGTCGAGAGATTCGGAGATCGTCTCCGATGATTCAGTTGCGGACAACATTTCCGATCCTCACCGGAGCTTCACCATATTCGATCAGCGCCGTTTCGATCGCCCCAGCACGATCCGCAGGCACGAGCAGGATCAGCCCAATGCCAAGATTAAATGCTCGGCGCATTTCTTCTTCCGGAACATTCCCGGAGTCCTGAATAAGCTGAAAGATCGGCGGACGTAACCAGGCATTCCAATCTATGGCAAGCACAAGTCCCTCCGACACCACGCGAGACGTATTACCGACGATCCCTCCGCCGGTAATATGGCTGAGTGCATGAATATCGATCCCCGGATTGAACCGTTCGAGTAAATGCTGCACCGGACGAAGATAAGACCGGTGCACGTTCAACAGTGCGTCCGCTATCGTTCCTCCACTCGACAATGGAGATTCGAGCGTGTAATGCGAGAGTAGCGCTTTTCGGGCAAGGCTGTATCCATTGGTGTGTAAGCCCGTGCTGGGAAGTCCGATCAGGACATCGCCTTCGGCTACAGACTCGCGTTGGAACATACGTTCTCGCTCAACGACACCGACGATGGTACCGGCAAGATCGTAGTCATTCCCTTGATAGATCCCTGGCATTTCTGCCGTTTCGCCACCGATGAGGGCGCATCCATTTTCAGCACATGCCTTCACAAATCCTGAGATCACGGATTCCCCAACATCAACATGTAACTTCCCTGAAGCAAAATAATCCAGAAAGAAAAGAGGCCGTGCGCCGCACACAAGAATGTCATTCACGCAATGATTGACAAAGATCCTGTCCAACAGTATCGTGCCTATTCGCATCGATCGCAACCTTAATTTTCGTTCCGACGCCATCGGTGCTCGAAACGAGCACCGGAAATTTCATTTCTGGGAACCGTGCATCGAACAATCCTCCGAATCCACCAATATCGGTGAGAACACGATCGTTGAAGGTCTTGCGAACCATCGGTTTAATACGCCGAACGAGTTCTTCACCGGCATCGATATTAACACCTGCCTGTTCGTAGGTAAGAACGTTAGATCGGGATTCTCGAACTTCTGCGACAGACATACTCAGAAATTTTGATACGGTGCAGTATAAACAACCGTCATGCTACAGGTTATGGTAACGGGATTTGCAGGTGCATTCTTCAGGTGGCACTGAAGCGATGCCGTGAAGGAGGTATCTTTCATATAGGGAGTAATATCTTTCTTGGTAAGCACAAGCGTGGTATCGAGCGTAGCCTGAGGCGGAAGTGCATCGAATGCGATCGTATCTGCGCCAATGAGAACCCGCGCAAATCCCAACTGATCGAGCGTGAAGCTTGCATCACTGGATTGAAGTTCAAGCATCCAGACTTGCGAACTTTGGAGAAGATAGCCGGAGGTACCGTTCTTTATATAATTGGTGGTGTCGATCTTGCCGATGGCGGCGAGCGTGGTATCATTGCCGGACAACGCCGAATTGGAAATGGCAAAATCAACGCTATAGGGAAGATTGAAGCTGATGTTGGAGTCGATCGGGGGGTAATCCGTGCCACACGAGAATAGAACAAGCAGCAATGGCAAGGAAAATACGTATTTTATGCTGCTCATAAGTGGAAGAACGGCAAGATAACAATTAGGGGTTCCGCGATGTTAGTAATTTATAGGGCTTTGATCAAGCAATTGCCACTAACCGCTTAGCCAACAATTCTTCATTTTTAATTCTTACATCTTACTTGTCCAATTATCCTCGCCTTCGCATTCGCAACAAAGAAGAGCTGCGCCTTCAACGCGGGCATCTCTGGGCATTCAGCAACGAACTGCTCGACCTGCCGAAAGATGTGCCTCCCGGCTCCATCGTTACGCTCGTGCGCGAGCAAAATGGCGCGCCGATCGGAAATGGCTTTTACCACCCGAATTCGCTCATCTCATTCCGTATGCTTACACGGAATGCAGAGGAAGCCATCGACCCACATTTTTTCGAGCGGCGAATTGCTGAAGCGGCATCCCGGCGCGAACTTCTCAGCCAGCGCCGGAATGCCTACCGGATCGTCCACGGCGAAAGCGATCTTCTGCCCGGCCTTATCGTCGATCGCTACGGTGACGTCCTTGCCTATCAAATGCTTTCCGCGGGGATCGATCTTCGTAAGGACATGATAATCGAAATTCTTCTGAAGCTTTTCCGGCCTTCGGCAATTGTGGAGAAAAACAATTCGCATCTTCGTAAGCTCGAAGGCTTGCCGACCGGTGAATCGCTGGTGTTTGGCACCGATGCCACCACCGAGATACATGATGCAGGTGGAACACGGTTTGCGGTCGATGTGCTCGGTGGGCAAAAAACAGGTTTCTATCTCGACCAAATGGAAAACCGTGTGCGCATTCGAGATTTTATCCGCCCCGGAGCTCGCGTACTCGACCTCTTTGCGAATAACGGAGGGTTTGCGAACAACGCGGCACTGGCTGGGGCGAAAACAGTCGTCGCTGTAGATGAATCGGCGCCTGCGTTGAAGCTCCTTCAGCAAAATGCCGCACTGAACGGAGTTTCGGAACAAATTTCCGTAGTGCAGGCAGATTGTTTCGATTTTCTGCGCGAATCGCAAGATGAATTCGATGCGATCATCCTCGATCCACCGGCGCTGGCAAAATCGAAGAAGGATGTGGCACAGGCTCAAAAAGCCTACCTTACACTGAATACGAACGCGATCCGCCGTATCGCCAACGATGGGATACTCGTCACGTGTTCGTGCTCGCATCACATCGATCGGGAAAGATTTTTGGATATTATCGCTGAAGCATCCCGAAGAGCGGGACGGTCTGTAACTATTCTCGAAGAACGTGCGGCTGGCATCGACCACCCCACACTGTTGGCCATGCCGGAAACAGCCTATCTTAAGTGCTTTATTCTGGGCGTGCACTAGACGAATGATATTAGACTGTTAATATCCACTCACTAAGAACTTAGAACTCATGAGCATTGCGGGGAGTTAGAAACTAAAGGGGGTTTCCGGAACGCCGTTCAATTGTTACCAATTGCAGGTTCAGGTGTTCTATAGAAGGCATTGGCATCGGAGAAATGATGAAACGCAGTTTTATAACGGTAATGGGGTTAATCCTGGGCGTGGCGCTTCTTTTTGCGGCGCCTGCAAAGGCTCAAATGCCTATTGGTTCAGGCACATCAAAGCCAAGCGCCGATACCGCCATTGTGTTTCAGCCCGCACGACCGCTTATTGTAAGTAACCAGGAGCTGGCCCGCGAATACCCGAACACCTGGGGGCTGACCATCTCCTTCAGCGACTATGGTTTCGGCGGCGGGTTGTTTTTGGGCCATTCTTTCAGCCCCGATCTGACTGCTCTCCTTTCCGTTGACGCCGGCTCTGCCCAAGCTTCCCAGGAAGTAGATTTTCTTGAGGTTAATCAGGTCAATCGGGTTTTTGTCATTCCTATGATGTTCAGTCTTCAATACAGGGTGTTCCGCTCGGATCTCAGCGATAATTTACGCCCTTATGTTACTGCCGGCGCAGGACCGGTGATCGCGATGACCACCCCCTATAATCAGGATTTTTTCTCCGCGTTCGGGGACGGTTATTCCAAGATCGTTCCAGGTGGATTTATAGGCGTCGGAGCAAATTTTGGTACCGATCCTAAAAATAATTTTGGTGTGAACATACGGTATTTCATTATTCCCTATCCCGGCTCCATCGAAAGCACGACGACAGAGTCCCTCACAAACTTGAGCGGATTGTTCCTGACCGTTGGCTATGGGTTTAACTTCTGACCACGATTCTCTGGATTTAGCGGATTTCTCAGGATGAATCGCAGGATCTATATAGACGATGTTCTGAAATCCTGCAATCATAAAAAATCCATCCTGGAAAATCCGCAAAATCCTGGAAATCGTGGTTATAGGACTCCCGCTTCCTCAGCTTCATTGACTCTGCATACTGACCCATACGGACAGTAGGCGCAGTTCTTGATCAGATCTGCTTCGATAAGCGGGAACATCCCTGCTGAAACTCCCTCCACATACGTTTTTGCTTTTGCGATTGACTGATCAATTACTTCTGTCAGTTCTTCCTCGGAATCAAGCAGTCCTCCAGTTTTTCGTTTGCTTAATTCTTCAAAGGCTTTCGCGGAATACGACTTGAGCGCAAGTCCCAGCTTTCGTTTTGGATCGTCGCTGAGGAGTTTATTGTATAATGCCGCGACTCCTTTCAGTTCCGGGAAATGGCTGCGCAGCAAGTCCTCGGCAACGCGGAGATAGAGCGGAAGTTGCAGCGAGAGTCCCCGTTCTATCTCGGACCATTTAGGTGTCTCTTTGCCCGACTTATAATCAATGATGGCAAACGCATCCCCATTGAGCGTGCCGTTTGCATTCTCATTTGGAATATCGATGCGGTCGATCTTACCTCTCAATTTGATTCCACCGAGATCGACCGGTGCGTCTCTCGAAAGCGTTTGATCGGTCGGCGTTTTCGGGGCGCGACCCGCACCGCCGAAGCTCACTTCGAAAAATCGCGGGCGCAGTTCATACGGAGCCAGTTTGTGTTCGCGCTCGATGAATTTCCGAAGTACGCTTCCACCGGGCTTGTTATCCGATAGCAATAGTTCCGCATCTAAGCGCCAGAACGGATGATCACTTGCAATAGATTTGAAATGATCTTCTGCCAATTGACGTGCTTCCAAATAGACAGTTCCAATTTCGGATTCCGTAATATCCTGAATGGCGGGAAGCTTACTCTCTCTGCGAGTAATAAGAAATTGCCGCAAAATTTCATGAAGCGCCGAACCACGGTCGCGCGCATCGAGGCCTTCCTCCATTTCCTGCTCTTCGCCGAGCGCCAGAACATCGCGGGCAAAGAATCGGAACGGGCAACCGGCATACAGCTCCAACTGCGTGATGGACCACACGCGGCTCTTATTGTATTCGAGGAATGCTTTTTCGTCGGCGGAAAGCAATTCCGGATCCACAAGGCCGCGGTAGATCGAATCCTCCGGAAGTAATCGTGCCCGGATCGCTTCGGACAATCTGGGAACTTGTTTTTTCAGCGCGACAAGCCACGAAGCGCGGGGATGAAGTTCTTCGAGCTGGGCCATCGTCGAAGGCTCGAGAATGTGAGCAATTCGATACAGATCGTTACTCGAAAAGATCCCCTCGACCGCCGGCGCTTGCTGTATCTTCAACACCTCTTCCAGCGCGTCGATAAAATTCGAGCGATTGACCTGCGCTCCGCCGCTCTTCTCCGGATAACTGAGATATAGACGTTCCTTGAAATTAGTAAGCGCCTGATAAAACAGAACGCGATCTTCCAATAGCTGTTTTCGCTCGCCTTTTTGCAATCCGCTGGTTAAAAAGATCTGCGGCTGATACGGCGCTGGGAACGTACCTTCTGTAAGTCCGGCAAGGAACAAATACTTCGCCGGCTGAGAGATCGATTGGGCAAGCGAGGTTACCATCACCGCATGGCTCCGCGCACGAGGGCTGTAGCGCGTAACGATGAGCGCTGCTTTTAGCCGTTGTTCGAAATAGGCGCTGCTTCGTTTCTCGTTCGCGATCCCCATCACATGAAACAGGGATTCTAATTCTTCCATCAAGTTCACGAGCGCGCGGTAAGCACGGGTATCGTTCTCCAGCGTGCCTTCGGCGATCGTCACGCGGCTGGAGGAAAGAATTTGCTGTGGCGTATGAAGTTCCGATAGCAAGGAACGAACAGCATTGCAAAATTCGGAAGGAGTCAGTTTTACCGAGAGCGGCAAAAGCAGATTACTGATACGATCCAGATCCCGAAGTGCATTCTGAATTTTAACCTCCTCCGCTTCCGATCTCGCAAAATCGATGGAATCCTGAGATTCTTCTTTTGCCGATCGGGCCTGCTGAAGATGCGCGCCAAGCGAGCGGCGTATAGCTACGGCATCTCCGCTTTGCTTGTATTTCGAAAGCACTCCAAGTAAGTTTTGCGCGTCGAATGACGCACCGAAGGATGCTTTGAACCCAAAGTATGGACTGGCCAGCATACGCACAAGTTCCCGCCTGCGCAACTTTGTTCTGGCAGCATCGAGAAGCGAAAGTAGCGCGATGACAAGCGGCGAACGATCCAGGTGATAGCGGTCGGTGATCTGTACCGGGATCTCATGCCGGCGAAATATTTCTTCGAACAGCGGTGTGTATGCCTCCGAAGCTGGCGTTGCAATAACGATCTGCGAAAGGTCATCTCGAATAGCCGCATCCGAATGATAGAGCAATTTTACACGCCGAGCGATCGCCTCGACCTCACGTGCCATATCGGAGGCAATGAAATATTGGATCTTCGTTGCCGAGACATCGGAGAGAACTTCTCGGGTCCCCGCAGATTCATTGATCTGGCGAAAAAGATGCTTGCTAAGATATTCGCCGAGCGGGTCGGAATCATTCCGAGCGGGAGAAACCTGTTTGAATCCAATATCATGAAGTTTGTGCTCCAGTTCTATCAATCCGGCAAAAAGGTCCGGGTTATTTTTGTGCTCTGCAAGTTCGATGGTTACGGAAAGATCGTCTATCGCAGCCAAGCGCGCAATGAGCGCAACGGAGGGTGGCTCCAAATAGTAAAAGCCTGAAATAAATACCTGGGACGCTCGAGGGAAAGCTCCTTGGAAATCTTGCCATATCAAGCTTTCTTCGCCTGTTGCAGAAGCCGTACGATACCGCTCGTTCACGAGAAGCATCTGCCCGTGCCCATCCATCAATTTCCTTTCCTGCAGCCACCATTGATATTGCTGATAGATCAATAGCATATCGCGCATCCTTCGGATCTCAGTGGTCTCCCCTTTGAATTCCGATTGAAGCAGATCGCGTTCGATGTCCGGTGGAGCAACCCCGCTCTCTTTGAGTTGCCGAATGGTATTGACGACAAGTTCGAACGTCCCGCGTGGAATAGGAAATGCTTGTTCGCGATTAGCGTCAGTATTAACTGATGTCACGCGATCATCAGAAGCAGCCGCACGCTCGAAAAACGAGAGCGCATGTTCTCGAAGCAATTTGCTGATCGCCAACTCAATCAGCACAGCGCTCTCGCCATCCCCTATACGCCAAAATCCCGGAAACCCTCTGACGGCAAGGGCGGTCGCAAGGTCGGCCAGCGTAAGGATATTCAACTGGGGTAAAGTCCTGCCACGAGCAGCCAATAGCAGATCCTGCTCCATCCTTCGTTGCGCAATTCGATTCGGTACAATAAAGACCCAACTCTCGCCATCGCCGGCCGCAACATGATCGCGAACTTCCGCTTCGAGCGAAGGCAAGTCAAAAGGGTGGGTTTTATTCGAAAGCAGTGGCACGACTGAGATTTATTGGATTTTTAATGGATTTGTAGGATTCGGTAAGACTACATAGTGTCTGAGCAAAGCAATACACTCTTTGGTTTCGTGGAATAGGCATAAAAGTCCGCGATCAATTAACTCTATACACTTCCCCACATCTCAAAAATCCCCTAAAAATCCTATAAATCCCAGTCGGAAACGAGTTCGCCGCACTGCGCGTTTCTGGCTCGCTCGCATGATTGGTCATGCTTGGCCACCCTAGCTCAGTTGGTAGAGCAGCTGATTCGTAATCAGCAGGTCACCGGTTCAAGTCCGGTGGGTGGCTCTTCTTTAATTAAGAATTGAGAATTAATAATTAAGAGTTATGCCGTTGTTCTTCTACTCCGCTACGATCAACTTTGCCGTTGCGCGTTGCCCGGCAGAAATGAGAGAAATTAGATATGTTCCGGTAGGCACAAACCCGCCGAGTTCATCTCTGCCATCCCATGAAACAGAATGTGTTCCCGCAGACACAGGAGCATTTACCAGCGTTTTTACCACATCCCCCAATACATTGCAGATCGTGAGTGATGCCATGCTTTGTTCCGGCAACGAATACGTTATGATTGCAGAATTCTCTTTAATGTCGAACGGATTCGGGTATGGTGGTTCCAGTGTCAAGCTTGGGGTTGCAGAACCTATTGCAACTTCACTTTGCGCTGGAACTGCACCCAAGATCGGGCGAATCATTGGAATATAGGTTCCGGCACCAACCCAGGGAGAAGTATCGCCAATATGGACCAACGGCTGTAAATGATCTGTCGGATTCATTGCCGAGCCAAACGAAACCCAGTTGTCGTTATCGTTCTGATCTCCGAATTCTAAATCGTATGAACCGATCGCGTTACCATTGTTGTCTGCGGCACCGTTCCCCCATTGTGTACCATATGGTGAAGAGTATATTTGACTGATCTGAGGCGAAGGATCGCCCGCTCGAACGACGGCAGCTCCCCCACGAGCAAAACTACCGCCGAGTTCCATATTGGATCTCATAAACTGAGTCACGGAGATCCAATAGGAGAGTCCTCCCGTTAGTGGAATCGGCTGTGGAAAATAATATGACGAAAATTGATCGAGATGTGAAGTGTCACGCCGAGCAAGCAATGTAGCCATTGGAGAATTGTAGCTCAAGCCACCGCTCCATAATTCGATGTTGATAAGATCGGGTGAAGGATTTGCACTTCCCAAATATAATCTCACACCAGCAACCGAATCATAATGACCCAGATAGAAATTCATTGCAATACGCCCGGTGGCGTTGTTGAATCCCATGCCTGAGCCAGAAATCCCAGTCAGTTTTGGGATGTCGTTGCCAACTCCAGGAAGAGGATTCATTCCTGCACCATCCATCGCAAATTCCTGAATGGCTGTGTCGCTGACTTCGGTATTCAAATAGAATTTAGAGTAGGTTGGGCCATAATAGAAATCATCATAATTCGCATTCTCCATACTTCCTATTGCCGTATAAGGTCCGCCATTAATAACGGATTCTCCACTGGCATCCCAATTGGGAAACTGAAGAATGGTATCCTTGCTATCCCCCAAGTAGGGCAACGTAAGAACCTGAGAATATACGGTGTCACCCAAGGGATCGACAATGTCAGCACGAAATGGGGCATTCCATCCTCCCACCTCAAGATTATGAATAGATAGATAGACCGGAAAATTTGCCTCCGATAATGGCACTTTAGAATATGGATTTACCACCCGAACCCATCCCACTTGCAAACTGGGAAGCAGTGGAACCCCTAACCTGAGATTGTCAATGTACCACGCGTCAGCGTCATCCGTTATCGCCGAGGATTGCGGAGCATCATTGTTGGCTTTTAACCGAACACGAAATCGGAAATCGGCAGTACAATAATTATTGGTGTCCTTTAAGAATTTTGAGGTTCCATTCACGTTAATTTGCCACCCCGAGTCCATTGGACTCGCATACAGTGATTGATACTCGAAGTCCCGTCCACCGTCGATGGCGGCCATTTCATTCCACCCACCTGGAGAAGGATTCGTGGATGGCTCCGATGGCTTTTTGAATTCTATAATTAGTGAATCTCCCGACTGAATAACGTTACCACTAGTATCGGTAATCGTGCTCTCCGGGCCGAACATTATACTATCATCCCACCCGAGAGGATAACGATGACGGCCCCCTCGCATAAAATCAAAAGTTAAATATATCTCTCGTTGTTTGCCCGCTAAGTTGATCGGGAAACTCGTAAGCGTATCCCCGACTCCAGTTCCTGAATAGAAATTCCCGTTGTAATCCAATCGGTCAAGACGAATTACCGGCGAGATTATGCCGTCCGGACCAACTCCTCGGCCAGGATAACGCGGCGGCGGCGGATCCCACGTAGAATCCTCGCCATCTACGACCGTGGCGCCGACCGATACCCACATCGTTTGATCGGGAATGTCGCCATTCGCAGTCTTTGAGTAATTGTCGGATGGATCGAAAAATGGTGTTGAGATTCGACGAATTCCAAACAGCGGGCTACAAATTTTATCGCCCACAAAGAGGCATCCACTGAACGTTCCAAGTTCCGATATGTTATTCGGGTTGGATTGGTATGGTGTAAATGCAGTATCGAGACTATCGCCGGAAGCGATAGAGGGTAATGTAATGGAACCAATATAAATCGCTACATTCGTGCCCGGAATGGTAATGTCATAATTAATATTCATTCCGGCATGAGCGACGGTATCCGTATTCCATACCCTTACCGTTGGAGTGATGGTATCGCCTAACGCAATTTCGTAGTTCCTGGGTGGGAAGAGCATCCGAGCTACAATTCCGCTCGTGGGCTGCGCCTTAACACTTCCCGCAACAAGCGAGAACACGATAACCACACCACACAAAAGAGAAGCTTTCTTCATCACCATTCGAAACACCCACGCGGCACTATCATTCCGAGGGAATTGAGAATTGACCTAACACAAGTGTTTACGTGTGAGATACTCCATGCGTGCTGCTTCGGGATCAATGCCACGAAGAATTCCCGCAAGCGAGAGGACATCGGGATGGAGCGGGTGTTGTTCTGTTCGCCGCAGGAAGGAAATGATCCTGTCAAGCGAATCCGAGACAGAAACGCCTTGCGCTCTGGCATATTGCTGGATAAAGTGAATATCCTCTTCCGGCAGTTCGAGAGTAAGCGTTGTGTTCATTATGCCGAATAACCCAAATCTTGAAAGTATGGTTTTCCGTATGTAATTACTCCACCACCTCCATTGCCACATACCCCTCCGCTTCACGTTTTTGAATCCTTGCAGCTTCTTCATCTTCAACTTTCATCACCGTGAACGAAAGCCCGGCTTGCGAGAGGCGGTAGGAATGATGGAGGCCGAATGTCCGCGCGCTGGTCACGATCGGCCCGTGGAATTTTTCTCGAATACTGGACATCACGCGCGAGAGGCGTTCCTTCTTTTCCGTATCGTCGAAAAATAACTTTTCCTGTGGCATGGCCGGCTGAAAATCGGAGAGATGCACGCCAATGAACGTCACGCGCGGTTTTGAATTAGATTCCCATATATTATGCGTCATTTGCGAAACAAGCGGAAAAATGATCTGCTCGGCCTGCGTGGCTTCCTTCAAATGAAAAGCTCGTTGCGCGAATCGCTGGTCGGCAAAGCGCATATAGACGGAAAGACTTCGACATTTCATCTCGCTCTTTCGAAGCCGCCAAAGGCAGCGCTCCGCAATGTAAAGCAGGAGCGATTCCACATAATCTTTATCAGAGGTCGTGTTTTGTAAGGTGCTTTGGTGTGAAATGGATTTAGCGGCACCGCGTTTCGTGAGCGGGCGGTCGTCACGGCCATGAACAAGGTTCCATAAATACGTGCCATGCACATTCCCTAAGAGTTTGTGCAGCATTCCGAGACTAAGTTTGCAAATATCGCCGCAGGTTACGATGCCAAGCTCTGATAATTTCCGGTGCGTAGCATTTCCCACGCCCGGCACCGCTTCGATAGGCAGTGGGTCGATCCAGTCCATCTCATAGCCGAACGGGACAACGGTAATGCCATGCGGCTTCTTAAAATCGCTGGCTATTTTCGCCAATGCTTTGCCACAGGAAACGCCAATCGACGCACCGAGCTGCAGTTCATCATCTATCGTCCGTTGGATCGCTTCGGCGGCTACGCGAGGATCGGGCCAACGATGGGCGACATTCGTCAACTCAAAGAAGCATTCATCGAGACTAAGTGGCTCAACATCTGGCGTAAAACGATAGACAATTCGCAGAATTTGCTCAGATGCTTCCTGGTACCGATCGTAATTAGCGCGGACCGGAACGGCATTCGGAGCAATGCGCATGGCTTCCTGCGTGCTCATGCCCGTCTTGACACCAAGCCTGCGCGCAACATAATTACACGACGCCACAGCTCCCCGCCCGACGGGGCCGGCCGCAACCAGCACGGGTTTACCGTGCAAGCTTGGATCGTGCTTTTCCTCGACCGAGGCGAAGAACGCGTCCATATCGAGATGGCAGATAATTCGCTGCATGTGTGTTATAGCCCCAATAGAGCTTGCCCTGAGCTTGTCGAAGGGTGCCTATCAAAGCTATATCAAATATAATACAAAACCGGGTTCATGTCCTTTTCTGAGATATTCGCACCCGTTTCTGCAATAAATCTCCTCGGAGCGGTTTTCTCTTTTTGGCGACTTTTTCTCTTTTGTAACCGGTGTGGATAACTGCCCTAATTGGTGTGCAGTAACGACTCGTTTTGGCGCGCCAGTCCCTCGTTATTGAATACCGTTTGTAGGTCGCGGCCGGCTGCCTTTGTTTGGCCGGTTACTCGAACGTTGAACTGGTGCTTGCTGCCTCTCGAAGATCCATTCTGGCCATTCATCGATTGCGATACTGCGCGCGCTGTGCTCGTAACGAGTTGTGTGGCCATCTGACTGAAATCCTTCGTGGGTCCCATGATCTCGGGACCGTTCTCGCCAACAACACCGATACCGCCTGTTTCGAATCCAAGCAGATGCTCAAGGCCCTTAAATCCTTCCATGAGCGCGATTCCAGCGGCAATTCCGAGTACTGGCCCGATAATCGGGATAGTTGCCGTAAAACCCGAGATGGTGTTGGCAACGGAGCCTAACATCGTCGCATTGGCCTTCGCTTCTTCGCTATCGGCACCAACTTTGTTGCCGGCCGCGCGTAACACCTCTGCCTGGATCTCGGCCTGGATATATTTCGTCAGATCGTCGGAAATCGCCTTGTAACCCTGCTCCGCGAGCTTCTCCTCGTTCGCCCAGCGCGCTTGCACCTTCTGCGTCTCAAGATCGGTGCGTTGCTGCGTCAGTTGCGCGATCTTCAGGTTGTATTCCTGCGCGGAGATCGTGCCCTTTTGATAGGCCGCCAAATTGGCAGTCTGCTCCTTATCGAGTGAGAGTTTTTTCGACTCGTAGGCCAACTCATCGAACTTCTGCTTGGCATTAAGCTCGGTCTGCAATAATGCGATCGCGGAATTGACGCCGATCGTCTCAAGCTTCAGTTCGTCGGTCTCATTTTTCTGCTGAAGCTTGGCGAGATCGGCATAATATTTCGCCTCAAGCGCAGATTTTTGAAGGAGCTGTGTTTCCGTCAGTTGAACGCCTTGCGCTGCGGCATCGCGGGCAAATTGCGTGTCCGTTTCGAACTGCAATGTTAGCTCCGCGATGGTCTTCGCGGTGCCATCCTTCATGTTCGCGATCTTCGCCTTGGCAAGATCGGTATCGAGCTGGATGCCCAGATCGTGGCGTTGCTTTTCCAGATCGATCAGTTGCGCTTCCGTCTCGTTCAGCTTGGATGCAATGGTAAGATCGTTCGGATTGACGATCTGATTTGCCTTCAGCACTACGAGCTTCTGCTTGATCTCATCGATCTCGCCATCGATGAGCTTCAAGCCTTCATCCTTCGGGAGTACTCCGATCTCGATCTTCTTCTTGGTCAGATCGGACACCGATTTGTTGAACTCCTCTTTTACCTTTTCGGCATCGATATGGACCTTGGCTTCGAGCGTCAATTCCTGCGTGGTATTGACGTTCTGTTCCTGCGTGGTCTTCTCTTTGTATTTACCCTTTTCGGCCGTCATCAGCTTCAGCTTATCGACCTGGCCATTGAACACCGCGATCTTCTCTTTCTCGACCGCTAACTCATCGCTGGATGAATATGCAACGCCACGCTCCGCAGCTTGCAATTTCAGCGTGGTCTCAAGCTCCTTGGCCTTTTCTTCGGCAAGTGTCTTCGCTTCGGCGAGCAGGTTTTCGTTACCCTTTTTCTTTTTCGGTTCGGTACCATCGAACTCCTGACCTTCCTTGGCAATGCGCTTCAGTTCATCCTGGGTGTCCTTGGCCTGAGCTTTCAGCTTTACATTCGCAGCAGCATACGCGGCGATCTGTGCATCGCTCAATTTCTGGCCATTGGCGTAACCGGTCGAGACGTATTCCGCCTGACGCTCGTAGGTCGTTTTGGCATCATCGAGCGCGGCCTTTGCAAATTTCGTCTGAGCATCGAATGCGTTGTTGGCATCTTCGATCGCCTTCTGATAATCGGCCTGCGCTTGCGCTGCGGCCTGCGCTGCATCGACACCGGCATCGCCTGCTTCCTTCGCTTTGCCCTTTTGATCGGCGAGCGATTTTGCGGAATCATCGATCGATTTCTTGAATGCGCCCACACCGGCAACGCCAGCCGTCGCGTACGATCCAACGGCCGATCCTACATCCGTGACGCCCTTCTTCACTTCATCGAAGTTCAGCGTAACGATGCCATGAAGAACCGATCCCACGCCCTGGAATGCTTTGATGAGCGATGCAATTTCCGTCGAAACGAATGCGCCGATGAACGAAGCAGTGCCTTTCAAAATAGCCCAGAAGCCATCGACCGCCTTTGTGACGGGATCGAAATGCCCATAGAGCGCCGCCACCGCTGTACCAAGGAGAACAACTGCCGTGACAACCCAACCGATAGGATTATCCTTCAGAGCGATGTTGTATGCCTTCTGAGCAATTGTCATGCCATCAGTTACGGCAGTGCCGATGCCATCGGCAACGGCCTTGGCCTTAGACGCAATCGCGCCAACATTCATCGCGATCGTGAGCGCACCAATACCAGCAACAAGAATTCCTACTGCAACTTTATTCTTATCGATGAAATCAGAAACTGATCCGAGTGCTGGTACCACAACGCTTGTCATCACACCGGCAAGCCCGGTTAGGATCGGGAGTACTGGCGATAGGAACCCGACGATCAACTGGCCGCCCGACGCTTCCATTTTCTTCGTCGTCTCATCGAACTGCTCCATCGCGGCGAGCTGCGGATCGAGATTGGCCATGCCGCCCAATGTGCCCTGCAATCGCTTGTAGAGCGCATCCATCTTCTCAGCCGGCGTCGTGGCATTGGTGAACGCGGGACCCAAATTGCCGATCTTCTTTTGCAGCGCATCGAGTGCCTGCTGCGAATCGGGATCGTTCGCGCCGGCGATCACACCCTTGAGTGCCTTCGCCGGAATGTTGAGCTGCTCGAACGCAAGCCCGATCTCCGTCAGTTTTCCTTTGGCAGCGCCGGTAACGCCACCAATGCCTACGATGGCCGTCTCTACCGATCGCACGGCTTCCTCGTGAACGTGATACTTCTGCGAGAGTGTATCGACTTCCTCCTGCGATTGCTTGAAGATCTCCTGCTGCGCCTCCTGCGACTGTCCGGTTCCCGCGATCGCGATCTTGAGATCCGAGTTCGATTTCGCGAGCTCTTTGTATTTATCGATCATCTGATCGATACCCGCGAGGCCGGCACCGACTGCAATTCCCGCGCCCAATCCACCGAGCGCATCTTTGGCTTTTTCCTTCAGCCCTTCGAGCTTCGACTCTGCTTCCGTCGTATCGACGGCGATCTTGGCCTTCGCGTTCTCAAGCTCTTTTTCTTTTTTGGCAATGGAATCAATGGCCGCATCCGCTCCGGATGCGTCCACCGATAATTTCGCCATTACTTCGATTGCCATATTAGATCTGCGGAGCTATGAGGAGAAAGAGATGTGCGTTGCGATCAGGTGAGTGAGATATGCGATCGCTAATTCGCGATGACGATTGTGTGCGTGGTTGTGAAAGTGTTGCCGGCGAGATCGTATGCGATCGCGGTGACGGTGTGCATGCCAGGGCTTGCGATCGTGCCGGAATATTTCGTGGTATCGATCGTGAAGGTCCACAGGCCGCCACTGCGCGCGGCAACCTGCGTGTCCATCAATACGCCATCGACTTGCACGCTGACCTGGGCGACGCCATAGGTGTTCGTCGCAAGCACGGTGAAGGTGTGGGTTCCTGAAAGCATGATCGTTACAGCCCTGTGATGGTGATTGGCCCGGTGTCCGGTGGACCGCCAAGCGTCGGCGGCGGCGGTGGACCGCCAGGCGGCGGCGCTACGACGACGGTTGCCGGTGGCGGAGCAACGCCGCCCGATCCCGTGCTGCCGCTCGCCACTTCGATGAGCTTCAGTTCGGTATCGCCATTCGGCGTGCGCTTGATTGAGATGACGGAGCAAGCAACCGATCCATCGTTGCCAGTTAAAAGTCCCGGAAGAATCAGCGCACCGCGCGAGAGAGGAAAGTCTGAGTAATCGTGAAAGTCAAAGGTTAACTTTGGTGGCGTAATGGGAACGAGCTTGCTTCCATTATACACCCCCGCTGATTGTCCCCACGGTTCAAGTCCTACTCCCTTGGATGTTAATGTGACAATCGCGTGTGGCCAGCCCCAGCGGTAGATCTTCTTCCAGGCATGAAGGGCTGCCCAATCACCATATCCTGTGCCCGTCGCATTATCTTCACCAATGGTGGCAAGCGTAAGCGTGTTACTCGCATCCGGCACATAAATCT
>CAWBEI010000004.1:0-426917 GCA_963787835.1 Ignavibacteriota bacterium | reverse complement strand
TCCACACGGAAGTGTCGGGAGGAACTGCGACATCTACGGATGCAACATCCACGGATGCAACCGAGCCCGATCCTTCGAGCGATCAAAACGCCGGTGCGGCTCAACCCGCATCATCCGGTAGTTAGTTCATCAACGGGAACCGTCAGCAATGGCGGTTCCCATTTTTTTACTGTAAACTCGACCCTAAAACAACATGCCACGCTTAACATCATCGCAGATCAAATGTATGATCCCCACGCAGTCCGCATTGGAGCAGCGCGAGATCGTACTCCTCAAAGGCGGTTCCAATGGCAAAACTCGCATTTCCTTCGAGATGCAGGAAGCCCTTGGCTATCAGGATTCGATGGGCCGGTATCGCACGAAAGCGCATCCCGAGAACCCCACTGTCGAATTCGTGAACATTATCATTCCCGGCTATTATGCCGTGCATGAGACGTATTTCCAGCGCGCGATCTCGCGCGAGATCACCGGCGATGCGCCACGCGGATCGCTGATGTGCAGGCACGATTCAGTGCGCTTCTGAAAGATTATGCGAACCCCACGCTCGATCGCGGTCCGCGCTGATTTGCGTTGTGATCGACAATGCCGAAACGATGCCCGCCGAAGCATTCGGCATCGTGAAATCGCTGAACGAGAAGCGGATACCGTGATCGTGCGCGAAACGAAGGAGCGCCGGTGGATCGGCTGTGCATTCCTCATCAGCGGCCATTACCACAAGCTCAAAGCGCCACTGAGTTTCTATCGCCATGCGACGGAGATCATGGTCGGCAAGATCGAACGTTCCGAGATCCGCGAAGTGCGCGCAACGGTTCCCATCCGAAGCCATGCACTTCGATGAAGCAAGCCTGGAACGCCTCGCGCAGCTTGCCACAACCAACGATCTATTTGCGGCTGTGCGTAATTCCGTCTGGCTTCGCCGCGAGAACCGCACCAAGATCATCGACACGCGCATCGTCGAGAATGCGCTAAACAATTCACGCAGCCCTTCGAGCTTGCTCCATCACTTCAAACGTACTAATTCGCACCATTGGTGCTATAACCATGCCCTCACAATCAGCATCCCATCCTTTCAGACGGCCAGTGAGCGAACGAGCGATCACCGGCGAAACCTTGCGTCCACCCGATGGCTTGACGCCCGTTCTCACGAAGAAAGATTACATCGCGCCGACCAATGAGCCGATGCGAGTACTTTCCATCAATTATTGCGTGGGCGATGATGACGACATGACTACGCTCATCATGGAACTTCGACCTTCATCAATGATGAAGATCTATGAGTTATTCAGGATCGTCAACGTCATTCATCTCAACATCACAGAGATGACGCGCGAAGAATTTGCACAATTGGAACCTGCCACCTGATCGCTCCGCACATCTCACTATGAGACACACCATCGATCCACTTTTGCTGACTTCGATCCGCGCGGATTATCTTGCGTGTGAGACTTCGCGTGAACGCCGCGCACTGATCGAAGCGTCGGCGCAAAATCTTGGCGTGAGCGTGGCAACGCTCTACCGCAAACTGGAACTATCGCAAGTGAAGCCGCGCAAGCAGCGCGCCATATCGTCGGCAACGGAGATCAAGCGTGAAGCGCTCGATGCGTATGGCCCACGGTGTTCGAATTCGCGCAGCAGAACTCGTTCGATCACGCCACCTGCACGTACCGCATCGCATTCGAATTCCTTCAAGCGGAGGAACGAATACCGAAGTGGGTAACGGAGCAGATGATCTACAAAGCGATCGCGCGGCAGGATCTGGAGAACGAATGGTCGCCGGTGGCGCGGCGATTCGAGCGTGAGCACGCGATGTCGATGTATCAATGCGATTTTAGCGTGAGCCGCCATTTGAAGCATGTCGGCAACGGAAGGCTGATGGTTCGCAATCCATCGGCAACGAAGATGACGCTCGACCGGCGCCGTTTGTGGGTTGGCGTTGCGATCGACGATGCCAGCCGCGTCATGCACATGGAGTACTTCCTTGCAAAAGGCGAGTCGGCCATCGAAGCGCAGAACTTTTTGCTTCGTGCATTCGCGCGAAAGCCGTTCGTCGCACATCATCCGAATGATTTCCTTTTGCAGGGCATCCCACAATCGATCTACGTCGATCGCGGGTCCGGCTGGGTCGATGGCTCGACGCAGGTTGGCCTTGCGCGCATGGGCGTGAAGATGATTATCGGCGCGAACGAAAAAGATGCAATGGGCCGCACGCTTCCACGCTCGAATAAAAAAGCGCGCGGCAAAGTGGAGAAATCGGTGCAGACATTGAAGCGCCGCTTCGAAATGATGTACTCGCTGAAGCATCCACACGGCACCGAAACCGACCTCGCCACGCTCAACTTCGAGCTTCACGCATGGCTCGAAGAGTGGAACCAGATGGCGCATCCCACGCGCAAAGCTGAAGATGGATCGAGCCTGGGCAAATGGAATCTTTTCTATCCTGCGCTCCAAAGCGCTATGTTCCCGGATGAGAATGCGCTCGGGCTATTTTCGCGCACGAAGAAATGCAAGGTGCGTCAGCGATTGGTGAACGTGGCTCCGAACATCTTTTGCATCGCGCCATTGTGGGCCAGCGATGGAGATGAGATCGAGATCTTCTCCGTGCATGGATTTTATTTCACGCTCCATGACGGCCAGCGTCACGAACTCATTCTACAATCGAGCATGACGGCGCAACCGATCGGCGAGACGATGCGAATGCAGATCGAGCGGGACGACGATCTACTGAGCGGTAGCCAGGTCAACGCGCGATTCTCGGATGAACTTATGAAGCTATCCAATGGCCGGTTTGGCATTGCGAGCATTCCCACCGATGTGTGGGAGCAGATCGAAAGCTTTTTCGACACGCCTCAAACTATAGGATCGATCAAAGCAAAGGCCACAGCGATCGATGAGATGCTTGCAGTGCCGGTAATGATGGTGGATGAACTCGGTAACTTAATTCAGGAGTAATAATGGCTTCACAATGGGATTTTTCGAACGAGGACCGCGCGAAGCTACAAGAGATCTTCGGCATCGTGGTCGATCGGCGCAACTTCTGCTCGCAATTCGATCAGAACGCGATCATGGCGATGTACAAAAAGCATGGGGCGGTCAAAACGCATTTCGTGATTCATCACAGCATGGGCAATGACTGGCTGAAGGCTCCGCGATGGGATGAATTGATGGACCTTGTTGAGAAGCATGGAATGGACAAGGTGCTCTCTGCAATCAAATCTCTTAATAAGCTTGAAAATCATTCCATCGACATGGTAGAAAATATCTGCTTACATCCCGAGCTTGCCAAGCGCAAAAATCCGAACGCGCAACCCGAGCCAATGCGCCGCAAGGCAGATCCCATCGAGCGGCCTTATCCAACGAAGGATCACATTTACGACTCACGCGCAGCCGGCGAATGGCTTCGCGCGAAGGGCCTCAATTTCGAGTGCTGGCGGAGTACTTCGATCGCGCCGGCAAGCATCCTCTTTACAGTTTTGATTTAGTCACTTTAAAACCAGAATACCGATGAAAAAACTTAAAAACATTGCTGAGGTCGAAGCTGCTCTAAACGAGCTTCAGACGGTCGAAGCAGAGATAGAAGAGAAGACCGCAGATGCGAATAAGGACATCGCCAAATTGCGATCAACCGTCACACCTCTTATTAGTGAAAAGGAAGAACTCGCAAAGCGTCTCCGATCGCAAATCGAAGCATGGGCCGAAGATAATCGCGAGGATGAGGAATTATTCCCGAAAGGCCGAAAGACGCTTGAGCTTCGCGGAGGCACTATCTCATTCCGCGAGAATCCTTACAAGATAGAACTGCTCGAAGGATGGGAAGATGAGGAAGTACTTGATGAGCTTGGCGAAGCAGATGCTTCGATTAAAAAGGCCGGAATCAAAAAGGGAAAACCAACCATCAATAAAACCGCCCTGAAAAACCTCTATACGGAAGGCAAGATCGATGATGAAGCTCTCGCGGAACTCGGCCTTAAGGCGTCAAAAGAAGAAGAGACCGCGTCAGTCACAACCAAAACGCTCGAAGCCTACGAAGCATAATGTCTGAAGAGCCGATCCATCCCGACATGCTAAAAAAGCTTCTACCGGTTAGTTCAAAGCTATCGGTTGAAGACAAGCCTGTTGGGATCGGATCGAGACTTCGTGAGCGATTCAAAGAAGAGTTCAGCGAGGGAGCCATCGTGATCCCCAAAGAAGCATTCGACCGAAATCAAAAGCTCATCGAGCAATTGAAAAAGGAAGGAGCAATATGAGCAAGAGTGAACGTCCGAATCCGCATTACACCGAAGCCACGCGGCTCGATGCGTTGGCGCATACCCCGTTAGGGGCAGGCGACTTTGGGCAGTCGCCCGGGTATCTCCAACCATCGCCGCCGCGAATGCTACGCCTGAGCCAGTCTCAGCTGGAAGCATGGAACCAGGTGCGAGGAAAGATTCAGGACGTTCACCTGCTCATTTTATCGGTGCTCACGCGATGCGGTGAGGGCTGCATTCGTTCCGTGCATGATGAGACCGGCATCGAAACGAGCACTATCTCCGCGCGCATGTTCGATCTGAAAAAGCTCGGACTCATCGAGCCGGTCCTTGAACCGGACGGCAAAACGCAGAAACGGTTGCAATACCTGGTGCGCGGCAGGAACAGCAGCGGCGATGCCTGGAAGGCGCGCGACGACTGGAAAGAATTTCTAAAACAAGTGCAGGGCTATCCTGGGATTTTATTATGAGCACCCTTCGAAATAGCAGTAAGCAGGAATGGACGGGCGGAGCTACAATTGAGCAGATCAATGCTGGTTCGCTTCAGCGCATCGCCGACGCGACTGAGAAGATGGCGCTGAATTACGACACGCTCATCCGCGAGCGCGATCAATATAAGAAGCGGTATCAGGAACGCAATGAGACCATCAAGCACCTGCGCGGCACGATCGCTGCGCTGAAGGCGTGGAATACGAGGAGGAAGAAACAATGATGACGTGGTATATCTCGATGGTGAACACCAATCGCTTCAATGTGCTCGATCACGATGGCCGGCACATTGGCGTTCTTAAAAGAGACAATCGAACATGGGTGTTCGAAGTGAGTGGTGGGGGTACCAGGAAGCTTTTTTCGAATATGAATAAATCGCTTTTGGCGATCAACTCCAACGTGAAATGGATGGAGCAACTAACGCATTTCGGGGAGGTGAAATGAATAAAAGCCCATATTGGCTCAAGCGTCCATCTGAAAAACTTTATCACCTCATCGTTGCTGAAGCAGAGGACGGAAGATCGAGAAGATCTCTATGTGGGAAAATTTTTTCAATGTTCGGAATGAGGAGCGCCAGAAGCCCTCATCTTTCTAATCGTTGTTATTTTTGCGCAGGCAAAGCATGAAAATTGCCAAACGACCAATCAATCCTCATCTCAAACATTATACAGTTCGCATCGAAGTGACATGCTGGATTGATGAAGGGGAGAGCGAGGCATTCGATCGAAATGTCGCTGCCACATCCAGCGCGCAGGCGATTCGTAAAGCGGGAATGTCGATCGTTCAAAACGAACTCAGAGAAATGCCGAAGATAGATCCAATGGCGAAAATGCCGGATCGACTCAAGGGATCAAAACAAATCCCCCGTCCATTGCTGGGCGGGGGATTCTTACCCTAAACCATAACGCGCTACGATCGTAGTAACAATGGAGAAGAAGATAAGCTCCCCACTATCATCCGATGATCTTCGCGCGATCGTGCGAGAGAAAAAGATTTCGCTTGGGAAACTATCTTCCGAGATAAATTATTCTGTGACCACCTTAAGCTTGTGGCTCCGTGGCATCTACCCTAACGATGCTACGCTTCTTGAATGTGCAATTTTGCGATGGGCGTCTGCCCAAAACCTATCGCCTCGCGATCGACGAAAGTTCGCCTACATCACTGATCTTCTCGATAATGCCGAAAACAAACACGCACTCCTCTGCACCATCCTACGATCCACCACGAGCCGAACGAATAAAGCAACCTGACCGACATCCCGAATGCCCACATTGCCACTCGCGGATGGGATCGTACGTCAGGCTCACGCAGCCCTGGCGATCGGTGTGGCAACGTGTGCGCGTGTGCCTGTGCTGCCGAAAGGAATTCGAGAGTGAAGAACATTATTTTGTGCGACAACATGAAATGGAAGGACTCCATGGACCTGGGTAAAACATTCGCGATCGCCATGATGTGCCTGCAAGTATGCGCGTGCCTTTGCTACGCGATTCAGAAAGATTATCACCGCGTAGCGTATTGGTTCGGCGCGATCATCGTCACGGGTGCAGTAACATTTTGAAATGGACGTTCTTCTTGATATACTTGGATTTTTCGGTGCCTGGGATGTAATCCTTTATATCGCTAATTATATGGAGCGCCAAGATCCAATTTTATCCAATGATCTCAAGGATGCCGTGAAAAGATCAAAAGCCTCTTCACAGAATGCAGGTCACATCGATCCGCTCATTCTTGCGCCGAATATTATCGATCCTGAAGGCGACTATATTACACCAGAAGCGCTTGAAATTGCAGTCCATGATTTCCTAAAAAAACACAAAAACAACCCTTCAAAAAAACATTTTGACAGTGAAAACAACTCGCTACATCATCCTTTACAATCATGAATGGGCAAATGGTGGAGACACGATCGAAGATGCGATCCAACGTGCCCGCGAGAATTACAATAATTATGGCAATACTTACGCTATAATTGTTGACACCAAACCGGTTTACACAGTGAGCGATAAGCGTACCGAGACTATCCTTCCATGACAACACTTCAATGGCTTGAACTAAATTACTGGGCAGATGAAGTGCTCGGTGCGATGATCGACAAGATGCTTTTCAACAAAGCTGTTGCGAAGGATCCTCACGCGCCGATCCATCAGGAGCTTATGCTTCGCGCAGCGCTCTACGATGTGTGGGATGCTCAGGTGAAGAGCGCGGTCCAGGCGATGCACCATTATTCGATCTTGGGTTCGCTCATGGGCGGTCCGTCGCTCGCGGAAGTGCCGAAGATCATGCAGGTGCTATCGCACTCACTCTCGGGACCGGCGATCGCGCAGCGCGTGCAGCACGTCGCGCAGTTGACGATCTCGCAGGGCTTCCAAAAAGGGAAGGACACCGTGAACCATGATTTCGCCCAGGCGAAAAAGCGCCTGGTGAAAATGAACGATATTATGTTCGGCGCGGTCTTCGGACTGACGGAGCAGCATGCACTCGAAGCGCTCACGCAGCAGCTGATGATCGCAGCTGGAAGTTTTTGGGACGATCAATTGCAGGAGTCGATCAAAAATGAAGTCGAAGGATTTTTCTCGGGTACGATCACGCGCGACGATCTATCGGCAAAGCTGATGTCGATGGTGAACGATCGTCTTCTTGCCAGCGATGCCGGTACGCTATCGAAAAGTTACTTTGACAATTTGTCAGTACACATCATCAATTCATCGCGCAATATTGGCTCGACCTATCAATTGAAATCGCTTGGCGTGACGCACTACACGCTCTATAATCCGCGCGATAAGCGAACGAGTCCGATATGCCAGGCTGTTACGAATGGGCAGGTGTTCGAGATGGCGCACGCTGAAGATACGGTCACTGCGAAGCTGCAAGCACGCACGACAGAAGATCTGAAGCAATCGGTGCCATTCCTGACGCCAGAGACGGCCAGCAGCGCGAAGGGACCCGTCCCGCCGCTCCACTGGCCGAAATGCAGAACACGAATGCACGGGGTATTTTGAGATGGATGAGAAGGAGCTTCACCATGAGGCATTAGATGCAGCGGCGAGAGCAACCAATATTACATTCATGCTTCGCTGTGATCCTCCGCTTGTAATCGATATGGATGCGCCATCCCTCGCAAGATATAAAGAGCTTTTGGGATCTCTTCAGGAGCTTGAGGTCCTACTCCATCTTTACACATAGACACCCTCACCAACGTCAAAAATGGATCGCGAAAATTTTGTGTTGATAACTCGGTGGATTGGCGCGAATTTTTGAAGGAAGATTGAGGTAAGATTGCGTAACATTAGGTTAGATTTTATTGCAGAAATGAATGGAGTTATAGCGGAAATGAACATCATTGTCGTAAATTTGTATTCTATGAAATTTGGACATTTAGACGAGATCAGCACGATCGACTTTTCGATGCCGCCGGATCATCCCATAACTTCAACAGTATTAAAGGGAAAGCCGGCCAAAAAGGTCAATATCTACTCAGGATTGCCCGAATGGGGAAATGATGCATTTCCCGGCAAGATCTACCCAAAAGGCACAAAACCGAAAGACTACCTGAAATTCTACTCTCAACAGTTCAAGGTGATCGAGCAAAACATGACACTCTACCGAATCCCGACGCAGAAAATGGTGGAAGGTTGGATCAGTGTGGTTCCGAAAGGATTTCTCTTTTGCCCGAAAGTATCGCAGCCGATCTGTCAGGTAAAACCGTTGGGAAGGAACAGGGCGGCGCTAACAGAATTTTGCGATTCCATGCATGCCTTCGGCGATCATCTTGGAACGGTGTTCTTGCAATTACATTCCACATTTTCGCCGCAACGGTTCGATGACCTATTGAATTTTTTTGATCTGTGGGATGCTACGCTTCCTCTGCACGTCGAGCTTCGGCAAGCGGACTGGTTTGCAGATGGGGAACTCTTAAATAAACTCTTCGAAGAAATGAAGAAACGCAAGATCGGAACCGTCATCACCGATACCGCAGGCCGCCGCGATGCCCTGCACATGTGCCTGACCACTCCCTCTGCCTTCATTCGGTTCGACGGGAATGAATTGCATCCCACCGATTTCATCCGCATCGACGAATGGGCACGTCACCTTAAGCAATGGATCGATAACGGTTTGCAAACCGTCTATTTCTTCCTTCATACACCGACAAAATCTCTCACGCCAGAAATGTCGAATCATTTTCTTAAACGGATGAATGAATTGTGTGGATTGGATGTGAAACTTGCGATGATTGGCCAGGAATTGAAATTGGAGTTGTAACTTTTTCACAGGTAAATATTACCTTATTGTTATGAATTGTGGGGGTGTTCAAAATAAAATACAGCACCAATTGCCATGCCAAAAACTTCAACCAGAATTTGCTCTTGCGCAAACAATTACAAAACCCGAAATCGAATTTAAAAATCACCAAAATTAAACGGTTCGATGGATTGGCACGCGATTCGCTGACTTCTCTTCATGAAAATAGCTTCTTGAGTTTCCTTACACGAAGACCGTGTGAGAGCAGAAAGGACCGGAATTTACTTTGTCGTCTATTCTACCTTCACCCGAGCCTGTTGTGAAAGGATCGTTAGTGAGCTAATCCATGTGCATGAGCAATCATGCATTACGGACGTGCATCATTGCACTCAATAAGTTATGCTTTAGCCTTCGTGCATTTTTGCACTTTGCACGTTGCGCTTTTTTCACAACTTAACGTCAATATATTTATGAAACATTTAATTGATCGAAGCATAGTGCTACTTGCAATAAATCTCCTCGCACTCATCGGACTGAACCATCCTGCACAAGCTCAGGAGGTTGCCGGGGCTTTGAATTTCGGATTCGATGCCAATGGCAATAAATATTGGGGTAACTTCTCGGACAGTCGGTTTGGCCTCGGTGGAGACTTGTTCTTACGATGGAATATCATGGATTGGCTAACCCTGCGCGCGGCCTATAATGCCGGCGTAATCCAGTATAAAGTCACCCAAACAAGCATTAACGATGAGGAAGCGTTATTCGGTATGCCCGGATCTACTGTTCCGGGGAGCCCCGGGATAGCAGGTACGCTCAATCATATCCGCTATGGAGGATGGGATCTCATGTTCGAAGGGAATTTCTTCCCGGATCAGACCTTCGTTCCCTACGTCTTAGGCGGAATCGAGGCACTTAATTTTGAACCGGATAATTCGGTTCCATCCCCGTTGGAGGGAAACGGCAGTGGCTACTATAATAAGAACGTCATTGGCGGCGTTGCGGGGGTAGGGTTCGATATGTTCATTACTCCGAAGGTCGCATTCAACGGTCAAGTACTCTTACATTTAACCGGAACGGACTGGCTGGACGATTATTCCAGCGGCGCGGCCGCCTCTGCTAATGCCATAGCTAATGGAGCAACCCAGACGGTGGGAAATGGCAATAACACCCAGGACGTGTATCTGACATTCGGTCTCGGGTTCAGCTATTACATTTTCACGCCACCTGAAGCACCACCACCGGCGCCGGCTACCACCACGATCGAGAACGATCACACGTATATCTTCCACGATACTACGGAAAATACGGTTGTTCACAACGATACGGTTTACTTGACACACGCGGATACGGTCTTTCTGTCACACGCCGATACCCTCCTGATGTCGCGGGTTGATACGGTATTTGTCAGTGGTATTAAAGATACATTGTACTTAAATCCTCCGATCAATACGATCTTCAATTTCCCGGGAACGCTCTTTATCGTAAACACCGATCGATTCAATACCGCAATCCCTGATAATCTAACCAATCTCTATCAGATCAAGGCTTTGGTTCAGCAGTGTCCAAATCTCCGAGTAGAGATACAGGGATTTGCGAGCGCGGAAGGTACGCCCGAGCATAACCAGAGGCTGTCCGAATTACGAGCCGACCGCATCAAAACCTGGCTCATCGAACAGGGAGTCAGCCCAGACAAGATCGCATCCACCAGGGGATTCGGCACAAGCAATCCGGCTGTTGTGGAACGAACAGACGTTTCGCCAGCGGAACTTGAAGCAGAGCGTGTTCAGAATAGACGTATTGCCGTTAAGGTGGTGCAGCCCTGTCAATAACGAACACGATTATCTTGCTCTTATTTGAATAAGGAGATGACGATGAGAGTGAGGTAAGGTGCAAAAAGCTCCGCCCGCTCCGGGCGGGGCTTTCATGTTCGCATCCCATTCAAAACCACCCCATACTAACCTTGTTGTAAGAGATGCTTGTGATGAAAAAACGATCGATCCTAAAACTAATCGTCTTTACACTGGGCACAGTAGCGGTGCTCTTGGCCATAGCGATCTGGGTGTTTCTTTCGTATTATTTCGAAGGCACCCTCAATTCAGTCGTGATCCCGAAAATCCAACAAGCGGCTTTTCAGGCAACACATGGCAGGTTTACGCTTGCGCTCGGAAAGATCTCCTATGCACACGGCACACTCGTCTGTGATAAATTTATCCTTACGCGCGTGGCTTACGACAGCAGCGAACATGGCATGGGGCTGGAACGATTAGTGATCGATAGCGCTCGATTTAATGGGATCCAATGGTGGGATGTCGTGACTGGCAACGATTTAAAATTAGCAAGCCTGGAATTGAACGAGCCAAAGCTATATGTGATCGATATTGACTCCGACACGGCACTGCCCCATCACGTTAACTTTGATACTTCGAAGACGAACCTTACAGAGGGTTTAATTCTTCCCGTCATTTCATTCGATAGTATTGTGTTAAGGGATATTAACTTATTCCTTCGCAAGCTGCCTGAAAAAGCGATCAAGCCGTCGTATCGAAATATTTCCGTTAAATTAACTAATTTCTCGCTGGACTTAAAGCGCTCGCTGCCGCAGCTACCGTTGTTTTCACAACACATTGATTTCGAACTTCCCGCTATCAAGTACCCGGTTGACGATAGCATGTACTCCATCGAAGTTCGTGGTATCAGAGGCAGTCTCGCGGACTCCATGATAACGATCGATACCGTTGCGTACCTTCCAAATTATAGCGAACAAGTGTTCGCCGACAAGAATAAATATCTTCGTGGCAGATTGGAACTTCGATGCAGCGGTGTGCGTGTGGAAGGAATTAATTTCGTGAAGTTCATGCGGGAAGGCGTGCTCGATATCCGATCGTGCGAAGCGGCATCCTGGTACGTCTATTATTACGCCGACCGCCGTAAACCGCCCGATCCTCACCCGCCGGATGCAATCATGCCAAACGATCTCATCCGTTCGATCACGCTTCCGGTCACGGTGGATTCGATCATACTCAATAAGGGGTTCATCAAACATTCGGAGCGTGATTCCGGAAGCATGAAAGCAAGCCTGATCACACTGACGGACGTTCACGCTGTTGCGCGTCCGTTTTGCACCGATACAACGAGTTCCCTCTTTAATCAGCCGGTGCAAATTAACACCAGTGGATACTTTATGGGGCAATCCAAAGTCATGGCCACCATGATCTACCCGATCCATCATAAAAAGCTCGATCTTCAGATCGAGGCGACGGCGGGGCCGTTCGATCTTTCAGCATTGAATTCTTATCTCATTACCAACGAACGAAAAGAAGTCCAAAACGGGAAGTTTCTCACAGGCGAGTTACGTGTGCATGTAAAATCTGGGACAGGCGTTACCACGGTTGACCCGCATTATTCCAATCTTCACATTAACATCTTACCCGACGATGCCAAACAAAAAGGTGGCCTTATCGAAGGCATTAAATCGGTCATCGCAAATGCGTTTGTGATTCGAACAAATAATGTCGATGATAAAAACAAAAAAGCGTACGCTGCAACCACCAGTTATACCCGAAATCGCAAAGAAGAATTTTTCCAATTTCTCTGGTATTGCATGAGGAAATCTATCAGGAAAGTCGTGGGCTATTGATGTATTTTATCATTCCCGATCTTCCTTAAACTCTAACCGAAAGGCGGCTTGCGCTTCCATATCGAAAATATCCGCGTGTTCTAATAGTGTATCTTTCGGATAACCACTTCTAATTTCTTCAACAGTCACCGTGGTATCCACAACTCGAAAAACAACTCTCCATCCACGGATTGCCTGAATGTAGTGATCTCCATTGCGCTCGATACGCTTATAGGGATGAGGGGTCGGGTCACGAGAAAGAACCCGTTCGATACGATCCGTTAGATCGACACTAAACTGCTTCAAAAATTCGAGCTGCGAGGTTGCAAGCGGTGAATGGTTTACGACATATTCACCGTGCGTTGTTACTTCTTCGATCCAACCGGAATACGCATCGGGATGTGTTTCAACTTGAGGCAGATAGGGCTTAATATCGAAGATCGGAGTCCCATCGAGCAGATCGACATTGCGAACTCGAAGCGTAAGTCCACGCACTTTGATGAGATCGACCAGCGAAAGCCCGATCGGATTCGGCCTATAGGGTGAGCGCGTTGCAAATACTCCCCGCTTTTGCCGTGGGCCGCGCGGCACCAACACTTTCGGTTTCCAATTTGGGTTCCGGTCGAACCAGTAAAGCAGCCAGATCTTCTCCATTCCGGCAAGATCTTCCAGCGCCTGCTCGAAATTCTGGCCTTCGAGCAGCGTAATGGTTCCCTCTACTCCCCCCTCCGGCTGATGCGGCGCCTCTGCTTTGCTTTTGAATGGCGTGGAGATATAGCCGATGGGGGCGAGGGTGAGTGTCGCTGTCATTCCGTCGCGATCACCTTCTCCGTTGCATGCTGCCCACCAGATGTTAGGGAAACCAGATAGATCCCGGCAGGAACAATCGAACCATTTTTATCCCTGCCATCCCATGTAATAGGATAGGTTCCAGCTTGTAGATTCGCGTTCACCAGAGTCTTTACTACTTTTCCCAAAACATTGCTAATCGTTATTAATGTTTGGCTTTCCACAACAAGCGTAAAATTGATCGTCGTAGAAGTGGCCGATGGTGTAAAAGGGTTCGGGTAATTTGGTTCAAGCGTGAGGGATTGTGGTACCTGGGTTGCATTGACAGAACTCGTCGGCGAAAGCGGATCGATGATAGGGCGAATCATCGGTACATACGTGCCTGCACCAGTGAAAGAATTTGGCAAATTGAGTTGAAACTGCAAAATTTCTGACCAAGGTAATCCGACATCGGTCATCGTTGGCCACCAACCCTGGCCCGGCATAAGTTGCGCCCACCCGCCGCTTCCGGCCGTGGCTTCAACGGCGAAGGAACCGCTTTCGTCTCCGTTGTTATTATCGGGGCTGCCCCCCCATTGGGTGCCATAACTTGGCAAACCCGGTGCCGATTGGCCATACATCACATTTATATCAGGAGAAATAAGAAAAGGATCCGTCTCTACAACTTCTCCACCTCCGCGAGCAATACACCCACCAAGTTCCATGCTGATCACACTGAGCTGGCTCACCGATACCCAATACATTCCCGCCTTAAGAGGGATCGGCCTCGGGTAATAATAGGAATTGAATTGATCGAAAAGAGGCCCACGTTGAGCAAGCATCGTACTCGCAAATCCCGGTTGTTCGATCGTATCGCCGGGCGTATTCGAACCGGGTTCGCCCTGAAGCAGCGAAATGCGGATATAGTCCGGCGCTGCATTCGCGCTGCCGAAATACGCTCGCACCCCATAGAAGGTATCAGGCCGCACTAATTGGAACTTCATAGCAAAACTTCCACTGGTATTCTGAAAACCAATCCCTGTGCCACGAATACCGGTGAGTTTTGGCATGTCATTCCCAGCACCGATCGCGGGCTCAATTCCGGCATCGTCCAATGCGAATTCTTGCGTACCTTGAGGATTGGTTTCGGTGTGAAGATAGAATTTCGTGTAAGTCTGGGTGGTGTTGAAGTTTTGGAAATTCGGAATAGCTATTTGAGCTATGATGGTATAGGCCCCCGTATCGCTGCCCCGTTCACCGGTTGCATCCCAATTTGGAAATTGGATAACGGTATCAATCAGATTCTGCGATGAAATATTCAGTGTCTGCGAATACACCGTATCGCCTTTGGGATCAATAATATCGGCGAGAAGTGGCACGCCCGTTGCCCACGGATAATCGATCGATCCCAGAGATACGAATATCGGAAACACAGCCTGTGTCACTGGCACCTTCGTATAAGGATTTACGACGCGAACCCATCTCAGCTCATGCTCAGGAACGAAAGGAAGCCCAAGGAGAGGATTGTCGATGTACCATTGGTCGGCATCGTCAACAGGAATCGGGGTTTTCGGAGCGTCGTTGTTTGCCTTGAGACGGAAGCGAAAACGGAAATTTGCATCCAAATAATTTGGAGTATTCATCAGCGTTTTGGTAACTCCGTTCATGGTGATCTGCCATGAGGTTGAATCGCCTCGTGCAGAAAAACGCTTGAATTCAAAATCGTGGCCACCGTCAAAGGCGGCAATTTCATTCCAACCGTTCGGAGAAACATTCAGGGGTGACTGGGATGGATCTCTGAATTCGAGCAGGAGAGAATCCCCTGCTCTTACGACCTGACCTGTATTTACATTTAGGATGGTGTTCTCTGGCCCGAACATCGAACTATCATCCCAACCGAGAGGATATTGTTGTCGTCCTGCCCGCATATAATCGAAGTAGAAGTAAACCGATGGGGCGCCAGCCAAATTTATCGGAAAACTTGTAAGCGTATCCCCTACGCCGGTTCCAGCGTAGAAATTTCCATTGTAATCCGATCGGTCGAGGCGCAGAACCGGCGAGATCATGCCATCCGAGCCAACTCCGCGACCTGGATAACGCGGGGGTGGCGGGTCCCATGTCGAACTCTCACCATCGACCACCGTAGCGCCAACTGATTCCCAAAGTGTTTGGTCGGGAACGTCAATGGAAGAGGAAGTTAGCTCATGTGGCTTGGTCTTCCCATAATTGTCAGATGGATCGAAAAATGGGGCTGAGGCTCGGCGTAAGCCGAACAACAGGGAAGAAACGGTATCAGTCTGCGCGATAAGAGTCCCATTGAACATTCCAAGCTGACGAATGCTATCGGGGCTTGTGACGTACGCAGCGAACGCTTCGTCGATAGTATCTCCAGGCGGAATGCTTGGCAGAATGATCGAATCGAAGTATGGGCTTATTCCCGATACCGGATTCTGAATGCGATAATAGATCGTTAGTTCGTTGATGGGAACCGGGCCGTTGTTTATAACTCTCGCGATCGGAGTAACCGTATCGCCTAACGCGACCTCATAATTCCTCGCGGGGGCGAGGATACGCGTTAAAATGGTTGGCTGCGCAATGGCGAGGTTTGCAGAAAGGAAAAGAAGTACAAAAGAAATTGACGAGATGTTGAAGCGTTTCATGATCGATTTGAAGTTATACTCATTACAAGAAGAAGTAGAATGCCAATTTCGGAACATATTCGATGTTCGTAAGTTGCAATTTTTACTACTCAATTTATACTCAGTTGCATAAAGAAAAACATCGAATGGATCATTGTGAACTAAGCGAAAAGTGGAACAATATCCGAGATTCAGTTATTCCCTCGATCTTTTCAACCTCGCCGCTACTTCCCAAACAAAATCGTGCTCAGTTACCACGATGCTGAGTTCACAGCGAACAGCCCATTATTCCCGCACCACCTTCTTCGTCACCACCGAATTCGCTGAAGAGAACCTGATATAATACGCGCCAGGATCAAGCTTGGAGAGGTCGATAGTGAAATCGGGAACGGGCGGATTCTTTTGCTCCATCACCGTTTCGCCGAGTGTGTTAAAGACGGAGACCGTGATATTATCTAAAGGCAATCCCTGAACCGAGAGCATTCCGTTTGTAGGATTTGGTGAAACCGTAATGGGAACTTCGGTCAGATCATTCTTAACTCCTGACGTGGGATGTGCAGGATTCGGTGGAGCATTGGAATAATCGAAATCGAGTGTCGGGCAATTTAGAGTAAAATCACTGGATGCGAGATTATTAATGCTTGCGCCGTCACTAAAGATCACAATATTACTTCCAGAACTTGAAGTCAAAGCAGAGCCTTGCTTCATATATAATACATCACCCTCGGGATGTCCGGAAATCGTTGAGCCAGGTTCGGCAAAAATAGTATCCCCACCACCAAAATTCAATGTGCCCCCAGGGTTGACCCAATAGGGCTTTGAAGGTTGTGCAGAAACTGTCGTATCCGAAGTGACAACTATTGCATCATGAGGAATAGACGGAATGCTACAGTCATAAATTTGGAGTTGGGACTTTACCGTGGTGGAACATCCTCAAGAATTGACAACAGTGAGCGTTACCGTCTTTTGCCTGGAGTCGAATACTTGACAGCCTGTGAATAACTTAAAGTGGTATCATAATAGTCAAAAAAGCTGCCATTGTGATTAAGATCGACTTGAGTATCTACGCTGATGATACACGTTGTGATAGCTTTTGCAGGGGTTGCTCCCGATCCAAAATCCCAGAAAGCAGTATCGTTCAAATCAGAGACAGCTGGCCAATCACCGAGGGATGCGGGAAATGTTATCAGCGTTCCTGTAGAATCGGCCGGCAATGGGGATCTAAAAAAAACAGTCGGCCCGGTCTCAATTGTGATATCACTGCCATTATCGGTACTGGTCATAGGTGGATTTGCAGCGAGAATCCTGAAGCGGTAATGCGTGGATAAGTCGACGCCCACGGTTGAAATATTGATCGTAAATGTGCCTGGCAACGTATCGACAAGGGAGCCGATATTCTGGAAGCCGTTTGAAAAGCTTCCCGAGGGATTGGATAACTGTAAAATAAAAGCATTACCTTGACCCCAAGAACCCGTTGCAGTAAAAGAAACGGAGATCGTGTCGCCCGCACAAAACTGCGATCCATTGATGGAACCTATGGATATCGATTGCGCGGCAGCATTACCTGCAATCAAAAAAAAGCTTAATATCAAAAAAATCTGAAGAGCACGATGACGGTTTTTCATAAGTTCCATTCTAAAATGATTATGAATGACAATCAAACCAGGAAACCGACAATTGGTTGCATGAATTTCAGGGCATAAATTTTGCCCTAAATTTTCGCCTACATCGCTTTCCAAATACCAACAGTTACACTTTCGTGAAAAAGGAAATGGTTGAAAAGGCAGCTTTCTGGCTTAACAATCCCCAAAACCGCATTGAAAAAAGTATGCCTTACCTCGTCTTAGCGGCAAGCATAAAGCCCCAAACAGAAAATGCAAAACAGCTTATACCCGGCACTATGAACAAGGGGCTCCAGTAATTGGTCGTAAAGAGTGACGAAATAATGGCAACTGTTACAAGCAATGCAACTATTGCCGATGCACGCAGCATATTACGGGTAACCGTTTCACGAGAAAGCGCAAAAAACAAAACGCTAATGGAAATAATATCGAAACCATCGTGCCGCCAGACATGATTCGAATACACGGTCACCGCATTGATACCCGCTTCAGATTGGAACATATTCATCAGCGGCGGAAAGAACGTTGTGATAAGCCCGAAAATGAACCAAAACGCAGCCATTGCGAGAAAGTAGGTTTTTGTAGATGTCATCTCTGTATTGAAGTTAGGACGAAGAACTGAAATTATCGAATTAAAATCAAAATAAAAAAACCCTCATCGCAGAGCGATGAGGGTTCCCGACGATTACTCGTCTTAAAACGCCATCAAAACAGAAGGGTCAACATGATGTCGATACGCGTAGCGTATTCGATTCGGTTAGTGAGATTCACCTTCGAACTAAACATCATTGCTGATGCCTGTTCCGGACTATATAATAGCCCATTGTTTGTGCATTTAGATAACAGGCCCGTGAAGAACCTTGACGTTATCCAAACATTCGACCGATCGTAAGACCGGGTCGTGGATCCTCTGCGGATCCATAGCACCTTAGAAAGGAGGTGATCCAGCCGCACCTTCCGGTACGGCTACCTTGTTACGACTTAGCCCCAATCACCAGTTTTACCTTAGACGCTTATAAGGCGGCTTTGGGTACCCCTGGCTTTCATGGCTTGACGGGCGGTGTGTACAAGGCCCGGGAACGTATTCACCGGGGTGTGCTGACCCCCGATTACTAGCAATTCCAACTTCACGGAGTCGAGTTGCAGACTCCGATCTGAACTGAGACGGCTTTTTAGCGATTCGCTCCACCTCGCGGTATTGCTGCGCGTTGTAGCCGCCATTGTAGCACGTGTGTTGCCCTGGACGTAAGGGCCATGATGACTTGACGTCGTCCCCACCTTCCTCACTACTTGCGTAGGCAGTTAATTTAGAGTTCCCACCATTACGTGCTGGCAACTAAATTCAGGGGTTGCGCTCGTTGCTGGACTTAACCAAACACCTCACGGCACGAGCTGACGACAGCCATGCAGCACCTGTATCGCCCCCCTTGCGGGTAGCTGGCTTTCACCAGTTTAGACGACCTTTCAAGCCCAGGTAAGGTTCTTCGCGTTGCATCGAATTGAACCACATGCTCCACTGCTTGTGCGGGCCCCCGTCAATTCCTTTGAGTTTCACCCTTGCGAGCGTACTCCCCAGGTGGATCACTTAACGCGTTAGCTCCGGCACCGACCTTGCGGCCGACACCAAGTGATCATCGTTTAGGGCATGGACTACCAGGGTATCTAATCCTGTTTGATCCCCATGCTTTCGTGCCTGAGCGTCAATCAAGGGCCAATCCGCTGCCTTCGCCGCTGGTGTTCTTCCGAATATCTACACATTTCACTGCTACACTCGGAATTCCACGGATCTCTCCCCGATTCAAGACTGGCAGTATCAAAAGACGTTTCGGCGTTAAGCGCCGAGATTTCACTCCTGACTAACCAGCCCGCCTGCGCACCCTTTACACCCAGTAAATCCGGACAACGCTTGGATCCTACGTATTACCGCGGCTGCTGGCACGTAGTTAGCCGATCCTTACTTTATGGGTACCATCACACGGGTAGTAACCCGTCGTTTGTCCCCATCTACAGAGGTTTACGATGCAGAGCACCTTCATCCCTCACGCGGCGTTGCTGCTTCAGACTTTCGTCCATTGAGCAATATTCCTCACTGCTGCCTCCCGTAGGAGTCTGGGCCGTGTCTCAGTCCCAATGTGGCTGATCATCCTCTCAGACCAGCTACTGATCGTAGCCTTGGTGGGCCGTTACCCCGCCAACGAGCTAATCAGGCGCAGGCTCATCCCTTAGAAAGCTTGATGAAAAACCGATGCCGGTCTCTCATGTTACGGAGATTTAGCCAATCTTTCGACTGGTTGTTCTCCCCTAAAGGGCAGATTACCTACGTGTTCCGCACCCGTGCGCCAGTCGGTATTGCTACCGCCTTGACTTGCATGTGTTAGGCACGCCGCCAGCGTTCGTCCTGAGCCAGGATCAAACTCTCCGTAGTACATATTTTCACTTTACCATTTATAAAAAATGGTGCTTCTCGATCCCGAACGTGCGTCCGATTTCGATCTGCGCTGTACTATTTCAGGTTTGATACTGAAATCTCAGAACAACGTGGCGTCTATAAATAAACGCTTGTTGTTCCAGATTGCAAGTGTGTGAACCTCACGACCCTTCATCACTGCTCATCGCCCGCAAGCGGGAGAGGTTGGGTGAGGGTCTAAATTCACGGTTGCTTGCTGCTGATGAGACCATGTAGCGCAAACTTTAGTTTGCGACCTGGCCGCTACAGGGATGGGAATGTCTTCCCATCCGCAAGTAACCCCCACGCATCACTGCGCGGGCTCATCATGCTGACTTTTGCTACCCACCAAATTGTGGGTAGCCCTTCTATTTCAATGAACACTTGTTTTTGCTGATCGTATTGAATTAGCCACGAGCTTTTTCAAACAGCAGACAAAATCCCTCTTTGCGAGGGGCGGGTATAACCCGCTTCTCGCATCGGAAGTTCTCGCTTCCGTGCTATATTAAGAGATTTTTAAGATTTTTCTTGTTCCGGTGGGTGGTTTGCTGATCGTGGACGATTTTGCACCTTCTAACCGGCGGCTCTACGAGAGTTTTACGAGCCTTCCCTATTGTTGGGACGCCTCTAACCATTACCCTCCCCCGCCCGTTCCATAATACCAAATTATTCTTAAATTTCCTTCTACCTCATTTCTTACTTCTTACCTCTTACTTCTTACCTCTTACTTCTTACCTCTTACTTCTTACTTCTTACCTCTTACTTCTTACCTCTTACTTCTTACCTCTTACTTCTTACCTCTTACTTCTTACCTAATTCCTTTCCCCCAGAAACAGGTGCCCATTAAACGCAATTGAATTGTCATTTAATGAACTCATCTCAACTATTCATGAATTTATGCATTTTTGTTTCTCGATGAAATTGGTGCTCTTAAAATCACTTCCTAATATACAACACCCAAAACCCAAATGCAAGGAAATCCAAAATTATTTTTTGAAAATCCGGCAACCGTAGGGACCCTTCGACAAGCTCAGGGCAGGCTCCGCTGCGCACGTCCGTTTTCCCTCACCGTTTGCGATAGATTTCTCTGCGATTCCCGATCGATCGAATTTCAACGATCTTGATCTCCTCTTCGATCGCGTAGATCACACGAATATCACCAACTCGAATCCGGAATGAATTTGCAAAGCCGTGGAGCTTTGTATAACCGAATGGCCGGGGATTTTCCGAAAGTCCTTCGATGGCGGACTGACCCCGGCTCGACATCTTTTCTGGAAGTGAGAGTATTTCCTTTAATGCCGACGAGCGGAATTTAATCTGATAGTTCATGCTGCCGCTCAGCGAGCTGCTTTTTCACTTCCTCCCAGGGAATGAGCGGCTCATGCTTACGCTGCTCGGCGATGATACCATCATAGAAATCCTCCCACAGTTCGCCCCACTCTTTAAGATCGAGCAGAACGGCGGTCGGAACTCCGGTCTCGTCCGTTACATATTGAATTCCTGTCATGTTAGTGTAACAGCCGTATGTGTAGAAATCGTTTAGCACCGCGTAGTGCCCGCCCTCAGCTTGACTGGGGGTCCGTGCTTCCTGCCCGACATCCCAGCACATATACCATCGGCTGCAGTTTCAATAACCGTAGGGACCCTTCGACAAGCTCAGGGCAGGCTCCGCTGCGCACGTCCGTGTTCCCGGAGCGCTAATTCCAGATTTCTGATGATCTCAAATTCGTAAACAATTTCCGAGCTTTAGGCAATAAATAAATAGATGTGAATTTCGCATAAACCTTTCACTTAGGTTTGCGATTGGTTTATTGAAATTCTCATGGTTTCATTTTCGTTAGCGAGTTTGGATTCTTTGCTTGGATAAATTATTCCGATACTAAAATGGGTGACTGGGGTAACACTTCTATTCTTTACGACGAGATAGCTATTTTTATCGGCTCACGCGATTTAACTACGATTAACGAAGCTCAAACTAGATTTGATGTTATAGATCGCTTTATTCGGGACGTTCTTGGATGGCAGCATGGCCAAATAGAGATAGAAGTGGAAACTGAGAGTGGTCGCATTGATTACTGCCTCCGATCTGGCGATTACACACTAATCGTCGAAGCAAAGAGAATAGGTGCATCATTCCCGACACCTACAACACGCAGGAAGCTTAAGTTATCGGGCTCGCTGCTCCGCGATGGCGCAATTGGCGAAGCAATAGGGCAAGCCGAAGGATATGCAATTTCGAAAAAAGCTCAATTCGTAGTAGTTACCAACGGCGTATGTTGGTGCCTTTATAACCTTAGAGATAAGAATAAAGATAGCTATGCAATTCTTCTTTTTCCCTTTTCAAATAGCCGCGATGCTGAAGAGCTTTACAATTTAATCGGGCAAGAGGCGGTGGAATCTGCATCGATTGAAAAGATAACAAATGAGCCACCCCAATCTCCAGAGAATAGGTTAGTGGATGAGGTTAGGGATAGTGATGCGCGTATTGATAGGAACAATCTTGCCGACCACATTTCCCCTGCTCTTTCTGGTGCATTATACTCAGGAGCAGTGCTGAGTGATGCAGATACATTAAAGTATTGTTTCGTGCCAACCGAGGCACGACAAAAGTTCGACAACATTTTAGGAATGCATTTAGCAGATGTTAAACCTATCAATATCACACCGGCACGTCGATTAAAAACTGGACAGCATCCAGATGAGCTAGAGAAAATCGTGAGCTCTTCCTCGACATCATATGCACCGCCCTTGACACTAATAATAGGTCCAGTAGGCGCAGGAAAGTCCACTTATCTTAAGCATTTCGAGTTGGTTGCGGGACGGGAACTGCTTAGCGAACAGGAGACTCATTGGATATATATTGATTTTGAGCAAATGGGAAGTGAGGGAGAACCGAGAAAATTCATATATAGAGCATTGCTAGACTACTTGCAGCGTGAGCATCCTGAAACGCCAACTGACTATAGGAACCTTATCGAGCCAGCATATGAAGAAGAAATAAAGTCGCTCGCGAGAGGTCCTTATGCGGGTATCTACAACGACAAAGAACAATTCAATAGATACGTAACAGAATTCATTCGTTCGGAATATGAGGAGATTGAACCATATGTCGATAGGCTTTTGAAATACTTATGCGCTCACAATCTATGTGTTATCGTCCTCGACAATGTTGACCTTTATGAATCGGAGCAGCTTGAAACTACCGTCTTCGCAGAGGGTTTGGCTTTGTCAAAAAGGGTACATGCAAATGTAATAGTCTCAATTAGGGAACGAACATTTGTTAGACATTAGAATGACTCTGTGTTCGACGCATACGAGTTCAGGAAGCTTTGGCTTGACCCACCACCACTGAGAGCCGTGTTGGCAAAACGTCTTTCGCTTGCAAAAATCCTGCTAAATGAGAAATCAGTCAAGATCCCTTTAGAACATGGCGCAGTTCTTCACATACCCAATCTTGGGGATTTTTTTGAGATTGTCCAGCGAAGTACACTCGAAGGACCCGCCGGTGAGTTTATCGAAGCTATGGCCGACATCAATATCCGCAAGGGTTTAACGCTTATGGGAAATTTTCTAACTTCGGGCCATATTCATGCCGATAAAGCTATTAAGGTTGGTATTGATGGTCAGGCTACATACCGGTTTCCATTCCAGGAAATTTTCAAGGGAACAATGTTAGGGCAGTGGATGCATTATAAGGAGAGGAGAGCTGAATGCATCAATGTATTTGATTCAAGGGCTGGTAGTAGAAAACTAAGGCTTCTCAGGCTACACTTAATTAGATATTTACACGAGAATGCTCGCGAGGCAAGAAGTTTGGAAGTCACTGCAGAAGATTGCATTGCAATCTTCTCCCGCCTGGGTGCTTCCGAATCTAAAATTTTATCAGTGTTGAACACACTAATGAGCAACGGCCTCGTGAGAAATTCTACTGCGGATCAAATAACATCTGATTCTACAATATTTCTAACGAGAAATGGTGGCTATTATTCTAAATTTTTAAGCGCCTCTTTTCCTTATGTCGAAGCATGTATGATTGATACAGCAATTGAGGATGAAGAAAAATGGCAAGAATTAGCAGATTTAACAGCAGCAATTGAAAACGAAAATAATATATCCAATAGAATGATTCTGCGAGAAGAGCGAATGGTTTCTTTCCTTGGATACTTAAATTCTCTCGAAATTGAGGCTTTGGTGAGTTTACAGGAAGATTACTTGGCTAGCATCCCACTTATCTCTGAACGAGTTTTGCGTCAGGTTGCACAAGCCGTTGTATCTGCTCATCGCCATTATAATTAAGCTGCTCCGCCTACCCCACGCTCTTCCATCGCCCATCACCACCCAAGCGCATAGGAATTGCCGTTGCGCATTTCGTGTATCGGGTGGTTGGCCATGCACAACCTCTTAGTGAAACACAGCCGCTTCAAGGCGCACAATCCGTTCCCCGTATTGCACGACGGTTCGGAGTTCATCCACAATCTTCTGGTTGGAAAGCGTAAGCTCCCGCAATTTCAGGTTAGTCCTTTGTTGCTGTTTTTCGAGCCGTTCGAGGCGCTCATTCGTCCGCCTCTGCTCTTCGTGTATTTGCCCAAGCTCCTGGCGCATCCCCTTCTGCTCTTGAAGCATTTCGGTCAGTAGTTCAACAATTCGTGGATCGTCCATACAATTGCTAACAGCACATGCCGCAGAACGTTCGACAGTCGGCGGGGATTGCTCCTCACTCCACGCTCATCCACCGCGCATCGCCATCGAGCGCGTAGGAATTGCCGTTGCTCATTTCGTGTATCGGGCGCAGGGTCTTAGTATCCTGCGTTGTGCGTAGGAGAAAAACTCGCTCGCCGCTCTCGTGTGTCAGGAACCGTTCCAGCGCGGGGATCTCCGGAGCAACATCCCCCAGCCACTCTCCATCGGATTCTTTAACAAATGCTCTGCTCATGTTATATTACAGACTGTGGGCCGGGAAGCGCTGCTTCCCGGAATGGCTCGTGGAAGCAGCGCTTCCACGCACACGCTTGGGTTGGATTCACCGTAACTCGAATGTGAACCATTTCGATCGCAGACCGGAGATGTCAAGCTTGCCGTTCCTGACCGGAACTTCTACCGTGGTGAATCCATCATCGGGCAGTTCGTAGGTTAGCTTGATGGAGAAATTCGAGTAGGCATCGGGGTCGCGGTTCCCATCCGCCGACCAGAGATCGAACGTTCTTCCTCCGTTGTAATTCTGGCTATCCTTCGCGGTAAACGTTCCGAACGAGAGCGTATCGAACGGGTTGACCCCGAACTCCTCGGCAGACTTGGGGTCGCTGAATTTCACGGTCATGCGCTGCTGGTTCAGGTTCTCCGGATCGACCAGCGTCAATATCCCAATGATCGAGGAATCTTTTAGATCGCTTTCTTCCTCTGTGTTGGTCAGATCCCAATAACCCACATACCGATGCGTTTGCGAGTTCGGTATCGAGACTTCACCAACATCGGAGGTCAGCGTCAGCAGCAATGCTCCATCGGAGTACCGGTAGATCCGTTTCACATTTTCGGCACCGCAGCAACCGTAATCCGTAGCACTAAAATAATCAATGCCATACTCGATGAAATTGGAATGAAGCGCCAGCTTCCACACCGGGTCACCAAAATTCCCTTGTTGTAATATTCTTCCCGTCAGCTCGATCGCTCCATCCTCGCCCTCCAGATTCGATTGGCTATGCTGGGTACTGGTTTCAGTGATAAGAAGGACGGTGTCCATCCAGTTCGCGCCGAACTCCTCCACATGGTAGGAAAGCGACTTTATGATCTGATCGATGATGGGGGTTCTGGGCGTGGCGCTATCGATTGCGGAACTATCGGTCGCGGTGGTATCGGGATGCGTGGAAATAGTGACCGTCGAGTACCCGCTATCCGAAAAAACGGTTTGGGCGCACAGCGTAGAAGAGAATCCAAAAAGGATGACAACAAGCAATAAGACTTGGGCTGATCTCATAGTGCTCACACGAAACGATTTGCGTTACTTTTCGTTCGCGGCGATTCGGTTGCGAAGCATCGTCATTTCACCCCCACACCTCGCAGCACAACGGGGAGCGTCGAAAGTATGATCCTCAGATCGTTAGTAAGGGATACATTTGCCGAGTATCTAAGATCATAGTCGATCATTTGCAGAAGGGAACTGCTTTGACCGCGGGCGCTGATCTGCCAGAGCCCCGTGAGCCCAGGCCGGACCTTGGCACGTTCTGCATTCTGTGCCGGATATGGCTGGACCATGAACGGCAAGAGCGGCCTCGGCCCAACCAAACTCATATCCCCCATCAGCACATTGAACAATTGTGGTAGTTCATCCAGCGAAAAACGGCGAATGATCCTTCCCACCGGCGTGACACGCGGATCGTGCTCCACTTTTAGAAGAATTCCTTGTGATGCAAGGTCGCTCGCGCGCTCCGCAATGACGTGCTGCGATGCAAGCACATGCATCGTTCGGAATTTTAGCATACCGAACAACTTCCCATCCAACCCGACTCGCCGCTGCACTAAGATAATCGATCCTCGGCTCGTAAGCGCGACCGCGATAGCGGTCAGGATGAATAGAGGAGATAATATAAGAATGCATAGTCCCGCGATCGCAACATCGAGCAGGCGTTTCCCGTGTGTATGATAAAATCGGAACATACGTTTATCTATTTATTCGGTAGTCTCCTTTAATGATAGCTCGGAGAATCGAACGTCAGTTGTTTCACCGCGAGCCATGGCCCATTCTGCAGCCTCTTTCCCACTAAGGATAGCATGATCCATATTCAAATAACGCCATGCCCCGAACCTCCCGCATGAAAAGATCCCGCGTTCCCTTAAATAGTGCTGAATTTCGTTTAGCACTTCATCGTGATCGAGACCGTAGATCACGTATGCAGGATCTATTTCCGTGATGCCGGAGCAAAGAATGCGATCGTCTTCGCGAAGCACTCCGATGTGTCGAAGCTGATGAATGGTTCGGGCGATCAGCCCCTTTCGTTCGATCGGTCTCATATCCGATTCGGAGATCTCTACCATGATGGAACTGGTACCTTCTGGAACAAGATCGTTCGAGAAATTCATCGGAAAACTGATGCGATGGAATTCCAGATCGGCATCCGGGAAATAGATCCAATGCTTGTCCGAAATTTCGCTTCGATCAATCCCAATATTCACTGTTATCACTCTGTTCGCCCGAAGCGATACGGCAAGCTCGCGAATGCGATCCGGAACGTCATCTATAATATGAACTAACCTTGGAAGCGGAATAGTGCTGATGAGATTGCTGTAATGGCACCTATTGCCATGCTCGAAATAGATGAAGCGGCTCTTGCTATCGATGCGGATTGCGCGGGCATTGGTTCGAACGGGTGGAATAAAATTTTGAAAGCTCGAAGCCAGTGCGGTAATGCCACCGGTGCGCGGATACCAAAAGGTTGCGTTGGGTCCAAAATGGTCGGTTCCCAAAGCAAGCGCCCCGGCAAGAATTTGCGCAAAATCGGGTTGCGGCACGCGGTCGGCGATCCATTGAAATCCCATTTTTTGGAGATCGGCAGCCCACAGTTTACGATTGAACGGCAGCATGAATTGCTCTGCAAAGCCCTTGCCGAACGTTGAACAGATCCATTCCTCGAAATTTTTCACGAGCCCAGCCGGAGCCATGCGAGCTTCGAACAATCCCATGAGATTTTCAAAAATAACGGACGCAGGCAGGCCGAACAGATTCGTCTGATACGGGTACGGCGTGATCGTCCCGCTCGAGTAGATCCATGCACTACGCTGCAATGCCCGGAAATTATCACCTAAGAGTGAACGAATAAGTTGCGAGGCATACACATCCTTTGTATAAAGGACGTGAATCGCATGATCGAATGTGAATCCGCCTATATGGGAAGATCTCGCAACGCCTCCTACCTCCGGCTCCGCTTCGAACAGGACGAAGGGTTCGGCGAGATGATACGCGGCGCTCAGACCGGCGAGCCCTGCGCCAAGGATCACATGCTTTGTATTCGACACTCTGTAAAGAAGAATTCTCTTTTTAGAAAGACCGGCAACGGGATAAAAGGTAACAGGTTCGGATGGGGATAAATTTGTGACCTATCTTGCTCCCGAACCCCACATGAGGAAGTTAGTTACCGCCGAACAATTTTTCCGTTGATCCCGGAGATCGCCTTAAAACGCAAAGATTTCTTCCAGCTTCACACTGAAACCGGGGAACAACGCCGATTCAAGAAGCGCGGGTTTGCGAAGCAACGCTTCGGTGCGATAGAAGGGGCCATCCTTCACCATGATCTCGATGGTTTCGTCTTCCGGATCGACGATCCAGTATTCCTGAATGCCTGCTTCGCAATACATCGTCTTCTTCCGGGTAAAATCGTAGTAAGCTGTCGATGGCGAAAGAATCTCGATAACAAGATCGGGTATCACCGTGAGCCGCGCATGTTTGTCGAGCAGCGGAACATTCTCCTTTCTCACAAACGAGAGATCGGGCTGATAGACATCATGGTCTCCAAGTCGAAGATCCATCGGCGAAACGATTAGTTTACCAAGTCCGCGCTCCCGGATGAATACTCCGAGTGTTCTAACCAACGTAGAAAGAATATCCTGATGAAAGAGATTGGGACTGGGACTCATAATAAGTTCTCCCCCGATAAGTTGATACGGCGCGCCTTCGGGGAGACGCTCGTAATCCTCGACCGTTGCTGTTCGTGTTTCAGTTAGCAGCATAATTTATTTCTTCACCATCTCCAATTCAAGCTTGCGAATATCATCCCGCAACTTTGCGGCGCGTTCGTACTCTTCTTTCTTGATGGCTTCGGAAAGCTGCTGGTTGAGCTGGTCCAGCGGCGTCAGCGCCTTTGCCGATTTCTTGGGAGCTTTTTCTTCGGATTTTCCGGCGAGCCGTTCCGCGAGGCTGAGTTCGCTTTCATCCTCTTCGTCCCCTTCTTCCGCATCATCCTCGCCTTCTTCTGGCATGAATCCCGCCTCGGTCATCACCGATTCGGCAACCCAGATCGGCACACCGAAACGGATCGCCAGTGCGATTGCATCGCTGGGCCGCGCATCGATCTCCTGATCGTCGGAAAGTTTAAGACTGGCGAAGAAGGTACCGTCCCGCAATTCGTGAATGGATACTTCGGTGATCCTCCCGCCTAAATTTTCGACGAGCGTCTTTACCAGATCGTGTGTAAGCGGGCGCGGCGGCTTGATGCCCTCCATTTCCAAAGCAATAGCCTGGGCCTCGAATCCGCCGATGATAATAGGAATGCGGCGAAGCCCTCCAGTTTCGCGGAGAATAAGCGCGTAGGCCCCACTTGTTGAGGGGTTTGCGGAGATACCTAAAATTTCTACCTGAACTCTATCCATGATACTTATCTATCAAATACCGCTCAGTGGCAAATGAATTCCGCGAAACGTGAGCGAATTGCCAATTTCCTAATTACCTTTCAATAAACGTACCAATATTTCTTACGCTCCGAGTGCTCAAAGTGTAACAACCGGAATGAGAAGCGATTCCCCACTCGCTAATGTTCAAAAACCCATTCTATATAGTATGATGTCGTTAAGGGTCCAAAATATTTTCCGAAAACATAGGTCGGTTGCCCTACTGTCGCTTTTTCTTCTTTTGCTGCCATCATGCGGTCCTGCGCCTGTCAAAATGACATCGCTGGATGTTGCGTTGACAGATGGCACGCATACTGCCGGAGGACTAATTGCCTTAGATACCGATTTTATTGTCCTCAACGATCCCAACCGGCCATTTGAAGATGCCTCGTTCACGCTTATCGATTATAGCCTGGTTGACACCATTACAATTATCGGCGACAAATACGACCGCGGGGGAGCCGTGCTTGGCGGACTTGTCGGCGCGATCGGTGGCATTTTCCTTTCGGGTGCGCTCGATTCTGCATCGCCCAATCAGGAACGCTCCAGATTCGTCATCGGCTTTGGCGCCGGACTTGCGATCGGAGCGGGATTGGGTTATTTCTTAGGTGGAAGGCTCGCCGATGACGATATAGTCCTTGCCCACCCCACGGACACGGATTATAATTATCTAAACCAATATGCCTTTTATCCAGATGGCCTGCCGCACTTTCTTGAAAAGAAGGTTCATAAGATAGAATCGCAAAGCACTCAGTAAAACACACATCCATTTGATGAATAACTTTTCGTGGAATGTCGGACTTTTTTAGTCCTGTATAGCGTTTCTAACCTCCGGAAATGCTACGGCTCTCAAAACGGGTGGAATACGGTCTCATCGCGCTGCAACAGCTTGCGCGAAGTGGCAATGTTCTCACTGCGCGCGAGATCGCGGATGAGAATAACATTTCCTACGACCTTGTAGCCAAGATCATGCAGGATTTGAAGCGCGACGGCATGATCCTATCGCAGCAAGGAGTTCGAGGCGGCTACACGCTGATGCTTGCTCCGCAACAGATCTCGGTTTCGCGTGTGATCGATGCGCTTGAAGAAGATAATTCGATCACTGAGTGTACATCCAGCGGAGAAACCTGCGCGCGCGAAGCCGTATGCACCATCAAAGGCCCGATGCACAAACTGCAAGAGCAAGTCGAGCAAGTTTTGAATTCGGTTACAATAGCGCAATTATTATAGAAGCATAAAAATGGAATTATTACATGTCATCCTGAGCGAAGCAAGACGCAGCGACAGCGGAGTCTTGCGAAGTCGAAGGATCTCCGGTCATTCACCTGTGAGCCAAACTGCATGAGATCCTTCGACTCCGTTCTTCCTCCCTCCGGTCGGAAGAACTCCGCTCAGGATGACATGGAAAAAGATCTTAGAAATTTGAACATGGTTAAACTGCCAATTTATTTAGACAACAACGCCACGACCCAAATGGACGAACGGGTTTTCGAGGCGATGAAGCCGTATTTTATCGAATATTTCGGTAATGCGGCAAGCAGGAATCATTCCTTCGGCTGGAAAGCCGAGGAAGCCGTTGACTGGGCGCGCGAAACCATCGCGCGCTCCATTGGCGCCGATCCGAAAGAGATCGTTTTCACGAGCGGCGCTACGGAGTCCGATAATCTCGCCATCAAAGGCATCGCCGAGATGTATGCCTCCAAAGGCGATCACATTATCACGCTGACGACCGAGCACAAAGCCGTGCTCGACACCTGCAAAGCGCTCGAACGCCGCGGTTCCCGCGTCACCTATATGCAGGTCACGAAAGAAGGCTTTGTCGATCTCGATATGCTGCGCGATGCGATCACGGATAAGACGGTGCTTGTCACCATCATGCACGCCAATAACGAGATCGGCGTCATTCAGGATCTGGAATCCATCGGCAAGCTGTGCCACGAAAAGGGCGTGATCTTCCATACGGATTCCACGCAATCCATTGGAAAGATTCCCTTCGATGTGCAGAAGATGAACGTCGATCTGGCATCAATTTCCGGACATAAAATTTATGGACCGAAAGGCGTGGGCGCGCTCTACGTGCGCAAGAAATCACCGCGTGTGAAGCTTGCATCCCAAATGGATGGCGGCGGCCACGAGCGCGGTATGCGCTCCGGTACGCTGAACGTGCCCGGCATCGTCGGACTTGGCAAGGCGCTGGAACTTTGCATCGAGGACATGCAAAGCGATACCAAACGCATTCAATCCATTCGCGACAAAATGTGGATGGATTTCCAGGCCGAGCTTGATGAAATTTATATCAACGGCCCCGATCCGCTCGATAAACCCGAATGGCGCCTCCCGGGCAATCTCAACGTCAGCTTTGCCTTCGTCGAAGGCGAGGCGCTGATGATGGGAATCAAAGATATTGCGGTTTCCAGCGGCTCGGCGTGTACGTCGGCCAGCTTGGAGCCAAGCTATGTGCTGAAGGCCCTCGGCGTTGGCGAGGACTTGGCGCATACATCCATCCGTTTCGGCATCGGGCGGTTCAATACGCAGGAAGAATGCGATTACACTGTTGCGAACGTCGTCGAAGCAGTGAAGCACCTGCGCGAGATGTCGCCGCTGTATGAAATGGCAAAAGCTGGCATCGATCTAACGAAGATCGAATGGGCCGCACATTAGGGGGAATTATGAAGTATGAAAATATAAAAGATATTACAAAAAAATATCCTCGAGGAACACCTTCGTTTTTTTGTATTCTCGTTTGTATTTTTAGCGCCATCCGTAATGGGAACGCTGATCTCCGCTTGATGCTTAACGATTTAATTTTCATTTTATTATTATTCTTTGGTTTTTTGGTATGCTTTTTAATTTTTCTTAGTCTCTTTAAGACGTACTTAAAGCTGACGGGTAAAAATCAGCAACGACAGACTGCTATCGCTCAGACGATATTTTATTTTTTATTCTGGGGCTGGATTTTAGTTGAAACCGCGACTTATCCTAGTAGGCATATTAATCATATTAATAAGGGCGTTAAGGACATTATGGACTTTTCAATTTTTTACATCATACTTGGAGCCGGTTTGGTAGTCTGGCAAATTTGGCTAAATTTTCGCAAGACGCATCAAAATAGATTAGAAACTGCAGAATGAAGGTGAATATTGAAAAATATTTCGGTAACCCCGAGGTGCTGCTTGGCTTTATGCGGCAGACTCGGAAGCCGGTATTTCATAAGTCAAATTTGTTTTTTCGGGACATTCAACATGCGGTGCATGATTATTTCGAATCGGTCGAGCACGAGCAGGTCTCGCTTCCCGAAGCGGAACGAATGGCCAAAGAGATCGTACAACTTTATACTCAGCAAGGCGTTTTGCGCGAGGTGAACAACCAAGCCTATCGCCTCGAAGGCCCAGCCTGGATGACACCGAAAGATGGCACGTACGCGATGCTTACCCTAAACGGTACACCGCTTCCGGGTGAAGCGGTCGAACCGATCGTAGCAGAAGCACCGCCAGCACCAAAAACCGAAGAGGTAAAGCGAGAAGAATCGCGCATTGCAAATTTTGCACTCCCGATCGCTCCGCCGAAAAATGCGGAGCCGGGACATTTGGATGGCAGGCCGTTCCTTCCGCACGAGCGAGAGTATCAGGTTCGCAATCCGCAGAAGTCAACTGAAGAAAAACCAACGGAGGCCGCGAGCGAAAAACCAAAGATCGCTCCGCCACCGTGGATGAAAAAGAATTGAAAATTTTTGAACCGTCATTGCGAGGAGAGAATGAGTCGGCGATAGCCGATTCATTCTCGACGAAGCAATCTCGATCGTTCAACCGTGAGGGTAACTGCATGAGATTGCTTCGTCGCATAATTCTCCCTCCGGTCGAATCATGCTCCTCGCAATGACGTTATTAAGGACAACATTATGGCATACTCAGACAAAGTAATCGAGCATTATCAGCACCCGCGCAACGTTGGCACGCTGGACGCGAAGGACGTAAACGTGGGCACCGGCCTTGTCGGCGCGCCGGAATGCGGCGACGTCATGCGCCTGCAACTGAAAATCAATCCGGAAACGGGCGTGATCGAAGATGCAAAGTTCAAAACCTTCGGCTGCGGCAGCGCGATCGCATCGAGCTCGTTCGCAACCGAAATGATCAAAGGCAAAACGGTGGATGAAGCCTACGCGATCAAGAACACCACGATCGTGCAGGAACTCAATCTGCCGCCGGTGAAGATCCACTGCTCGGTATTAGCCGAGGACGCGATCAAAGCCGCCATCGAAGATTTTAAAAAGAAACGTGCGGCGGCAGAACTTGAATTAGCTGCTGCTTGATTTCACACGTCATTGCGAGGAGTCCCGGAGGGACGACGAAGCAATCTCAGCGTGGCAATTAACAGCCAGAGATTGCTTCGTCGATTAAAGCTCCCTCCGGTCGCTTTAATCTCCTCGCAATGACATCAATAAATTTTTTAACTCATTTAATACACAACGGAACTAAGATTATAGCAAATGTGGAATAAGCAGGACCTATCCTGCACATCCATCCAATCCGCGTAATCCAGGTTCTTTTTTAGAATACAACTATGACAGAAGTAATGGAAATGCCCTCGTTAGAGGAAACGACCGTCGAACAAGCGTTCACCGATCTCGATAACGAGATCTCGCTCACCGATAAGGCCGTAAGCGAGGTACGAAAGATCATGGAAGCAAATAAGATCCCAGAGACCTATGGCCTGCGCGTTGGCGTGAAGGGCGGCGGATGCTCCGGGTTATCCTATTCGCTTGGCTTCGACGCCGAACAGCGCGAGAACGATAAAATCCTTATCAAGGATGGAATCCGCATGTTCGTCGATACCAAATCGCTGTTCTATCTTTCGGGAACCGAGCTCGATTTCACCGATGGCCTCAACGGACGCGGCTTCGTGTTCAACAACCCGAACGCCACCAAGACCTGCGGCTGCGGAAGTTCGTTTACAGCGTAAGGAGTATCGCGACGTAACCTTGTAGCCGTGACTTTTAAGTCACGGTCGCGGAGCGTCTTTCACACATTCACACCGTAACCTAAAGGTTACGGCTACCCATGACCGACCACTTTTGTCGATTCGGAATCGATCGCACGTTTGCGGTGAACCGTGAGGCGCTCGAAAAGCGCTTTCACGAACTGCAATTGCAGTCCCATCCGGATCGGCATGTGACGGCCGAAGAAGTACGCCGCGATCGCGCGCTTGCGGAATCCAGTGACATCAATGCCGCTTACCGCACGCTGCGGGAACCCATCCCTCGTGCCAAGCACGTAGTGGAACTCTATGGCTTCCCGATCTCCGATCAAAAAAGCGTTCCGCCCGGCCTGCTGGTGACCGTGATGGAAGCGCAGGAAAAGATCGCCGATCTTGAAATGGCAACCAGCCAACGCGATAAAGAGAAGGTGATGCGTGAGCTATATGCCATCGTCGAAGAATTAGAAGGCCAACGCGAAGCCATCGATGAAGAACGCGAGCGCATTGCGCGAAAATGGGACTCCCGTATGCATCCGAACGAGTCCGGCGAGCTTTCCAAAGAAGAGCAGGAGGAACTTGGGCGCATCGCACAACTCATGAGCGAACGCGCCTATCTCGAAACCCTCCGCATTTCTGTGAGTGCCGCACGGCAAGGCAAACCAGCGTTTATTCAACATTAACATGAAGTTCAGGTATTTGGCACTTTCATGCGCGGCAATAATCCTTTTGTCAACAACCGGATACGCACAAGGCCCTGACGAATTAGTGAACTCTGCCCAGCGCACATGGCGCTCGTACTCGAATCCGATGGGATTCAGTATCTCGCTACCTGATTTTTTTACGATGGGAACCATGCCAAATTCGGCAACGGTCCAATATCAACCTGCGGATACTCACACAATTGGCATTCTACTGTTTGTATCACGCGTGGGCGTCGGTAGCTCCGACGTCCTGCACAAACGATATACCGTGCTCGTGAACGATCTCAAACACCAGGAGGATACCAGGATCGAGTCGAAACGAATAACGAATACGTTCTATGACGTTTCCTCCAGAACTTTTGACGACGATAGTTTCGATCAAAATGGTAAGGAACAAAAAATATTCTGGTATGCAAGGGGTATTCTGACGAGCAATGGTGTGTATGAGATCAGCCTTCGCTACCAACCCGAATACCGAAAAGCAGTGACGGCCATGCTTCCCGATATTCTCGCTTCCTTTGACCGGTCTCTTATCGTTAAATAATGCACGAAGAAATCCTCTCTTTCTTTTCCACCGCGCGCAACGCGATCGATGAACTCATATCGAATGAAGCGACCTTACGCGGCATCCAAGATTTTAGTGAACTTTTAATTAGCACGTTCGAAAGCGGACATAAAGTGTATTCCGCCGGTAATGGTGGAAGCCACTGCGACGCCATGCACTTTGCTGAAGAGTGGACGGGCCGCTATCGCAAGGACCGCAAGCCGATGCCTGCACTGGCGTTCTCAGATTCGTCGCATATCACTTGCACTTCAAATGACTACGGTTTCGAGCATGTATTCGAGCGGATGGTCGATGCCTTCGGTGCGCCGGGAGATGTGTTCATTGCAATCACCACTTCTGGAAATAGTAAAAATTTGATCTTAGCTGCGGAAGCAGCAAAGCGAAAAGGAATGAAAGTCGTCGGGTTGCTTGGCAAAGGCGGGGGTGGAATTAAATCGCTGTGCGACATTCCAATCATCGTTCCCGGTGACACCAGCGACCGGATTCAGGAATTGCACATCAAGATCATCCACATTGCCATCGAGTGCGCCGAACGACGCTTATTCCCGGAGCTTTATTAATATGAACTCTATTCCGTATCACGTCATTGCGAGGAGAGAACGAAACGGCGATTGCCGTTTCGTTCTCGACGAAGCAATCTCGTCTGTTACTGCAAGAGATTGCTTCGTCGAATCCTGCTCCCGTTGGTCGCAGGATTCTCCTCGCAATGACAAGCCCCAAAATTTGCCTATTTAATGCCGCTTAATATCACATTGCCGGGACAAAGTAATGGCCACGCCACCGAAGGCCGCGTGATCGGGATCGATCTCGGTACCACAAACTCGCTCGTGGCGTACGTCGATCATGGTGTGGCGAAAATAATCGAGGGAACCGATGGTAAACTGGTTCCATCGGTCGTTACACTGAACGACCATGGAGATGTCGTTGCCATCGGCCAGAAAGCGCGCGAGCGTTCTATGCAGGATGCACAGCATACGGTGTATTCCGTTAAGCGGCTGATGGGAAAATCCTATCAGGATGTCAGGAAAGAATCCGCCATGTTGGGATACCGGCTCGTTCCTGCCGATGAAGGTCTCGTACGCATTCAGATCGGCAAGCAGGTTTATACTCCTATCGAGCTTTCCAGCTATGTGCTTATCGAGTTGAAGCGGCGCGCAGAAGTATTTTTCGATGAGCCGGTAACACGTGCCGTGATCACGGTTCCTGCGTATTTTAACGATGCACAGCGCCATGCCACAAAGGATGCCGGACGCCTCGCAGGGCTCGATGTGCTTCGCATCATCAGCGAGCCAACGGCTGCCGCGCTTGCATACGGACTTGACAAGACGAAAGAAGGAACAGTCGCCGTTTATGACCTTGGTGGTGGAACCTTCGATATTTCCATTCTGAAGATCAAGAACGGCATCTTCGAAGTGCTTTCAACGAACGGCGATACGTATTTGGGCGGCGACGACATTGACCGCCGGCTTATGGAACTGTTCATCTCTCAGATCCAGCACATGACACCCTCCTTCGTGCCGACTCCGGAGCAACTGCAAAAGATTCGCCAAATTGCAGAGCGAGCAAAAGTTGACCTTTCTACAAGATCGCACGTAATGGTAGAAATTGAATTGCCGGAATCCGGCATCAGTTACAAGCGGAACCTTACGCTGCCGGAATTCGAGCGCGTCGCAAAAAGCATCATCGAGCGCACCCGCAAACCATGCGAAGATGCGCTCACCGATGCAAAGCTCGATGTTGGTGATATCGATGAAGTGGTGCTCGTCGGCGGCGCAACGCGCATGCCGATGGTAAAAGCCCTTGTCAAAGATATTTTCAAACGCAAGCCGCATGATGAATTAAATCCCGATGAAACGGTCGCACTTGGCGCAGCCATACAAGCAGATATTCTCGCTGGTGTGACAAAAAATATCCTGCTCCTCGATGTCACTCCCCTCTCGCTCGGCATTGAAACGATGGGCGGAATGATGAGCACGATCATTCCCAGAAATTCGACCATTCCGACAAAAGTTACCGAAACCTACACCACGTTCGTCGATAATCAGACGGGTGTGGAAATCAATGTATTTCAGGGCGAGCGGGATTTCGTGAAGGACAATCGTCATCTCGCATCGTTCACGCTAAAGGGCATTCCCCCACTTCCTGCTGGCGCGGCAAAAGTGGATGTATCATTTCTCATCGATGCCGATGGAATTTTGCAGGTTCATGCTCGGGAGGCACACACCGGAACCGAGCAGCAAGTGGAGGTCAAACCTTCCTATGGATTATCGGAAGAAGAGATCACACAAATGCTGCGGGATGCTGTGGAGCACGCTCCCGCCGATATTGCCGCACGCCGTTTGGCCGAAGCAAAAACAGAAGCACAGCGCATCCTCGCTGCTACGGAAAAAGTTCTTGGGCAACTTCGGCGCGGTCAGCTTGCAATTTCGCAAGCAAAGCTTAAAACGATCAACGTCGGCGATGTCATCGACGCACTCTACGCACTGCGCCGCGCTGCCGCGAGCGACGATGCATCGAACATCCTAAAGCAACAAGAACTACTCGAACGCGCAACCGAGCCGCTCGCACATGAGATCATGAATGCAAGCCTCGCCGAAGCGCTCGAAGGAAAGACAGTCGAACAAGTATGAATTTTTGTAGCCGTGACCTTTAGGTCACGGTCGCAAAGCGTAATTACTACACCGTGACCTAAAGGTCACGGCTACACCATTTATTTGTTTACACACATGAAAGCAACTGAATTCTCACTGAAGAAGCGCCCCTATTCGGACGAAGACGCGAAAACCATTCTTGCAAAAGTAATGGACGCCGAAACATCCGATTGGCATTACAATACGCACCACAAAGGCTATGTCGATAAACTGAACGAGATCGAGAAATCGCTCGTCGATGCCGATGCCTCAAAAGCGAACGGCAATTACTCCGCATTCGGAGAACTCAAGCGCCGCTGGACGTGGAATCATTCCGGCACGATTCTTCACGATGTCTATTGGGAGTGTCTCGGCGGCGATGGCGAACCAGCATCCGCAGTCGAAATTCACGAGCAGATCGCTCAGGATTTCGGCTCGTTCGAAGAATGGAAAACCGATTTCAAAGCAACCTCGCTTGCAGCAAAACTTTCCGGATGGGGATTGCTCGTATTCGACACACTTGGCTCCGGTCAGCTAAAAAATGTGCTTGTCGATGAGCATCATTATGGCGCGGTCTGGGGAGCGATCCCCCTCGTGGCATGCGACGTGTTCGAACACGCATACTATCATAAGGATGGCCCAAAGCGCGCAGCATACATCGATAACTTTATCAATGGCCTGCACTGGGGCCGCATCAACGAACGTTTTTTGAACTATATTGCCCGATAGGCAATGATGAATTATGAATGAGGAATGATGAAGGAGATACTACCAATCACCCGATCATCATTCCTTGTTCATACTTCATACTTCATACTTCATAATTGCCCAGAGTAACTTTCCTTCCCATGAACGTCACGTGCGAAGCTCTCATCGGTGAGAGCTTCTTAGACGTTGCGCTCGCGCATCACATCGATCTGCAGCACAACTGCGGCGGCGTGTGCGCGTGTTCTACATGCCATGTGAAGGTAAAGCAAGGCATGGATCTCCTTCCGGAAATGGAAGATGACGAGGCCGATCAGTTGGATGAGGCCGAAGGCCTTGCGCTGGATTCACGGCTCGGCTGCCAGTGCAAGATCCAGGATGATGCGGATTATATCGTCGAGATCCCACAGCTTAATCCTGCGATCGCAAAGTTATTTCACGAAGGCGCACATTAATCAATTAAAAATTGAGAATTAATAATTAAGAATGTGGGGACGCTATTATGACCTGGTCTGACCGAGAAGATATTGCGGAGACTTTGATGGAAGCGCATCCGGGCGTGGATCCTCTGACCGTTCGTTTTACCGATCTGCGTAATTGGATCAGTGAACTTCCTGAATTCGAAGATGACATTCATACTTCGAACGAGCAAAAGCTTGAAGCGATCCAAATGGCCTGGTATGAACTTTGGCAGGATGTCCGATAAGTTTTCGTAGTTTTGTAAGGTGACACACACACGCACTCGTATTCCCGTCTTTCCACTTGGGGTCGTGCTCTTTCCTGAGAGCCGTATTCCCCTGCATATTTTCGAAGATCGCTACAAAAAGCTTATTAACGAAGCAATAGAGGATAAATCATCGTTCGGTATTAATTATGTCGAAGGTGATAGGCTTCATGCTGTAGGTTGCTCGGCACGCGTGGTCGAAGTGATCGAACGCCATCCCGATGGCGAGATCGATATTGTGACCGAAGGCGAAAGCCGGTACGAAGTGCTCGAATTCGAGCAGAATGGTCCAGGCGAAATTTCCTTCGCAACCGTCCGCTGGTTGGATGATGAACCCGAAGAACGCGATATGGAGCTGGCCGGCAAAACCATCCATCTTTTTAATGAACTTGCAGAGATCGCCTACAAAGGCGTGATCGATCCGCTCGATGAAAAGCTGTGGAATGCGGAGGATAGGTTCCCATCCTTCAAGATCGCACAAAAATCCGGGTTGGAAGCTCCGCAGCGTCAGGCGCTGCTCAGTATCACCAGTGAGAACGAGCGATTAGAAATGCTCCACAAATTCCTCGCGCAGTTGCTCCCAAAGATCCAGGAACTCGAAACCATGCACACGCTCATCCGCAACGATGGCTATATCGTAACTTGGAATAAGAAGTCAGGACCGGATACGGAAGAGTAACGAAGAAATTGGTCGTATTACCCTGTCATTCCCGCGAACGCGGGAATCCAGACCCTTCGGGTGTTGTAGTCTGAACCGAACTCCCGCGTTTGCGGGAATGACAAAAGCATAGATTTCTATTATTAATAAATATCTCTATTCATTCATTGCCAGAACGCTTCCCCATCACCGACCCCATCCTTTTCGCCATTGGCTCCATTGCCGATGAAGTGAAAATGGATGCGTACGTCGTCGGCGGATTTGTGCGCGATGAATTGCTAAATCGTGGTATCCGCAAAGATATTGATATCACGGTCATTGGCGACGGCGTTGGCTTTGCTTCTCTTGTTGCAAGTGAATTCGATGGAGCGAAGCTTGCAGTTTATGAACAATTCCGGACTGCAGCGCTTCAAGTTGGTGAGCATACTGTTGAATTTGTTGGAGCGCGGAAGGAATCCTATCGCTCGAACAGCCGAAATCCGATCACAGAAGAAGGCACACTGGAAGACGATCTCGCACGTCGTGATTTTACTATAAACGCTCTTGCTGTCTCGTTGAACCAAACAAGCTTCGGCGATCTTATCGATCGATTTGATGGACTGCTCGATCTTAAGGAACACCTCCTCCGCACACCGCTCGACCCGGAGCAAACATTTTCCGACGACCCGCTCCGCATGATGCGCGCCGCGCGTTTTGCCGCTCAGCTTGATTTCCACGTCGATGGCTACGCATTAGATGCAATGGAACGCATGGCCGACCGCATCACGATCGTCAGCCAGGAACGAATAACGGATGAGTTCCTGAAGATAATGGGATCCCCGCGACCATCTGTGGGGCTGAATATATTACGCGACACCGGCCTCATGCACTTTGTCTTTCGAGAAGTCGATGAACTGGGCGGCGCGGAACTGCGCACGGTTGGCGTGCAGGAATATGCACATAAAGATGTATTCCGCCATACCATGCAAGTCGTCGATAACATGGCGGCGATGACGGATAACGTCTGGCTGCGTTTTGCAGCGCTGTTGCATGACATTGCAAAACCACGCACGAAAGAGTTCCGAGAAGGCATCGGCTGGACGTTCTATGGGCACGACATCGTTGGCGCGCGCTGGGTCCAGAAAATTTTCCGGCGTATGAAACTGCCGATGGATGCTGCCGAGTATGTTGCTAAGCTGGTGCGCCTGCACATGCGACCGATGGGACTTGTCGATGAAGGCGTGACAGACTCCGCCGTCCGCCGCATTCTATTCGAAGCCGGCGAAGACATTGACGATCTGCTTACACTCTGCCGAGCCGACATCACATCGAAAAATCCAAAGCTTGCAAACCGCTATCAGCGCAATTACGACATCGTCGCGGAAAAGATGGCGGAAGTCGAAGCGAAGGACCAGATGCGCGCCTTTCAATCACCGGTTCGAGGAGAGGAGATCATGGAAATATGCTGCATTCCGCCATCGAAGACCGTCGGCATCCTCAAAACCGCGATCGAGGAAGCTATTTTGGACGGAATCATTCCGAACGACTACGCCGCCGCAAAAGAATATTTATTGAAGATCAAGGATGATATTCTTAGGGAGAATCCGCTGACGGAACGAGAGCGAGCAAGGAAATCGCCTGAACCATGATCTCTACAACGTCATTGCGAGAAGGAATCACGCAGCGAAGCGGAGTGATTCCGACGAAGCAATCTCTTGCCTTCGATACCGAGATTGCTTCGTCGAATCGAACTCCCTTCGGTCGTTCGATTCTCCTCGCAATGACATCATCAATGCATTCATGAGAGGTATATATTACAAACTAATTTCAACACTTCTTCGAAATCCATGAGATCTATTCAAATCCCTGTTCAGGCACCATTAATTATTGTTTAAATATTATTGTTCTCTTTTTTTATGGGAGAAGTCCTACAAAAACGTCTTAAAATGTCGAAATTCGAAAGCCCTCTACAGGAGGCTATGCTTGCGCTTATGGCTGCAGCGAGCGAATTGCGCTCGAATATCGACCGCGTACTCGCCGAAGCAGACCTGACCGGCGAGCAGTTCAATATACTCCGAATTTTGCGCGGAGCCGGCAAAGAGGGGCATCCATCTGGCGAGATCGCGTGCAGAATGATTGATCGGTCGCCGGACATCACGCGCCGCATTGACACACTCGAAAAGCTCGGATTCGTCAAGCGCGAGCGGTCCACAAAAGATCGCCGCGTGGTGCGGGCATTCATTACCGATAAAGGATTGAAAGCGCTCGATACGATCTCTCCAAAACTCACTGCATTCGACAATAATTTAATGGCAAATCTAACGGAGCCCGAACTGTCCCAGCTCGCATCTCTCTGCGAAAAGCTGATCGCTGTTGACACGGAATGCGCGTAGGCCTCCAACTCGCTTCTCAATCCTGAAAAGAAGTGCTTCCTGCCGGGCTCGAACCGGCGACCCACTGATTAAGAGTCAGTTGCTCTACCAACTGAGCTAAGGAAGCGAGCCTTAAATGCCGCTTGAATTCAGTAGGTTCCGCAATAGCGAACGGGGCATCCGAAAGTCCATTGTTGTGCAATTTATCAATTAACCGTTGTGCCTTTTATTCATCCTGTTTTATATGCCATCAAACACCTGAAATCGGCCTAGAAATCGGTCAGACTGGGATAGGGGATTATTTCGCCAATTCGTTAGAAACTTTTAACATTTATAGCTCGTTCGCGGTGAAGAAGTAATCCTTTTAGAGAAAATGTGGCAGAGCTTGAGGGTTTTGCGCCACAATGCCGGCAGGTTTTAGCGATCCTGCATTTCTTGGCTTTATTGCTGTGCGATTCGAAGGACGATTCGGAGACCCTGCTCTCAATGGTCTTTGATGAGGGTGAGCCCGAGTTCCCCTCTGTTCTGGATCGGTATTGTCGTCGAACTGCAATGTGATGCTCTGTCACTTTCGTAAATTGGTTAGGAATGCAAAAGCTCTCCCCCTCGATTGATGAGGGTCTCGTCGATGCATGCAAATGCACGATCCAAGTTTCGTGTGAAATAACATAAACCGGTTGCATAAAAAAATATGACAAATAAACTCTCGAGGCACATTAGCGCCTCTCATCTCGTATTCTCCCACGCGGTGAGCGTTCCCGTTAGCGTGTGCCGTTGCCTGATGGCGCTCGGGCTGATCCTTCCACTCTTCTGGGGTACCCCCGTGGTGAAAGCTCAGGTTCCCGATGGTTTTACCTACCAGGGAATCTTAGAACAGAACGGTGCGCCGCTTCCGGGTACGAACATCCTAAATTTCACGGTCACGCTTACCGACCAGGGGCTCAACCCGATCTATTCCGAGACGGTGCAAAATGTAGTGGTAACAGAGGGGATCTTCAATATGGTTATTGGTGGCCCGACCGCCCCCTTCCCGACTAATTTGAATTTTACGTCGCAGTACTACTTACAAGTAGTGGTTTCGGGTTCACCCTCGACTACGCTTCCACCCGCAGAATTATGGTCTGCGCCGTATGCGATCAATGCTGGAACCGTCAATGGGCTTGCCGCTTCGTCAACACCGGTCGCAGGTGAGTTATTTCCGGTCCCTCTCGGCTCGGGATATACCGGCTCGGCTAAGATGGATCCTGCATTTCTTCCATCGAAGATTCCCAACAATCTCCTATCCAGCCCGGGAGTCTCCACCATTAACAATCTCGGGCCTGACGCAAACGATAATTTTCAGATCAATGCCGGTCAGGGCATCACGATCACTCCTGGAACCAATGCGATCACGATCAGCGCTCCAGGCGGTGCTGTAACAAGCGTCAACGCCTCCGGTGGAACTACTGGCCTCACCGTCAGCGGTGGGCCGATCACCACAAGCGGCACACTAACGCTCGGTGGAACACTTGGCGTCTCCAATGGCGGTACGGGACTCCAATCGATCCCGGATCACGGCGTGCTTATCGGAAAAGGGACGAGTGCGCTGGCAACAGTCGTTCCTGGAACGGCCGGTTATATACTCACCAGTAACGGCGCGTCCGCCGACCCCACATGGCAAGCCCCTGGTCAGGGTGTCACCAGCGTAACGAACGTGGCTTCAGATGGTACCCTTTCCATTTCACCAACGACGGGCAATGTCAATGCTGCTCTTAATCTCAACCATGCCAACAACTGGCTTGCAACACAATCGTTCCCATTCACCGATGCTCAGGGAAGTGCGCTGGCAAATTCAATCAATAATGCAACAACCACGCTCATCAATGGTAGCAAGATTTCCGGGAACATTGGAGGCGATGCTGCGAATGTGACCGGTACCGTTGCTGTCGCACACGGAGGTACTGGCCAAACTTCTTATACGAATGGACAGTTGCTCATTGGTAATTCCACCGGCAACACTCTTACTCCCGGAACACTGACCCCAGGGACAGGTATATCCATCACGAACACCGCCGGCTCGATCACTATCGCTGCTACGGGAACACAGCCAACCGGCGCAGCCGGCGGGGACCTGACAGGTACCTACCCTAACCCTACGCTCGTCACTTCTGGAGTCACAGCTGGGAACTATGGTAGCGCGACATCCACTCCAACGTTAACTGTTGATGCTAAAGGCAGGATCACCAATGCATCCAATACCACCATCACGGGTGTAACACCAGGTGGTGCAGCGGGCGGCGATCTGGGTGGAACCTATCCGAACCCAACCGTCGTGAGTGTTGCTCATGTTACTACGGGTACGCTCGGCGTAGCCAACGGAGGTACTGGGGCAACAACGTTAACCAGTGGTTCACTCTTGGTCGGCAATGGCACGAGTCCGGTCACGTCCGGCCCAGCATGGAACTCCGGTACAAGCACGATGACAGGCAACATCACTGGAAATGCGGCAACAGTGACGACCGATGCCAACCTCACGGGTCCGGTCACCTCGTCCGGCAATGCGACCTCGATCACCAACGGTGCAGTGACCTATGCCAAGATCCAGAACGAATCGAACGCAACCCTGCTCGGCAACAACTCGGGTGCAGCGGCAGCACCCGGCGAGATCACGCTCGGCTCGGGGCTGAATCTGACCGGCTCTGTGCTAAGCGCTACAAATACCGGAACAGTAACCTCCGTCTCGGTGGCAACTGCGAATGGCTTAGCGGGTACGGTCTCCAATTCGACGACCACTCCGGCGATCACCCTTTCGACGACCGTCACCGGAATGCTTAAGGGCAATGGAACCGCGATCTCGGCAGGAACCGCAGGAACCGATTATTCCGCTGGGACTTCTTCCCTTGGAACGGGTATCTTAAAATCGACGACTGGCACGGGCGCGCTCAGCATTGCAACCGCCAGCGATTTTCCGACGCTCAATCAGAATACGACGGGCAATGCGGCAACGGTCACGACAGATGCGAACCTCACGGGTCCGATAACGTCAGTGGGGAATGCGACCTCGATCACTAATGGCGCGGTTAATTACGCAAATATTCAGAATGAAACGAAGAGCACGTTGCTTGGAAATCCATCGAGTTCCACCGCAGCGGCACCGAGCGAGATCACATTGGGTTCCGGGCTTGCCTTTAGCGGCAACACGCTGACGGCTACCGGCGGCAGTGGCACGGTCACGAGTGTGAATGCCACAGGTTCCCAGGGCGTCACGGTCAGCGGAGTTCCGATCACCACGAGCGGGACGATCGCCATCGGTTTAGGCTCGATCACTCCAACATCCGTCGCAGCCACGGGCACCGTAACAGGCTCGAACCTTTCGGGCACGAACACGGGGGATCAGACGATCACGCTCACCGGTCCGGTCACCGGTTCTGGAACCGGGAGCTTTGCCACCACGATCACGCCGGGCGCGGTAACCTATGCCAAGATCCAAAATGAATCCAACGCAACCCTGCTTGGTAATAACTCCGGCGCAGCAGCCGCACCGAGCGAGATCACCCTGGGCTCCGGACTTGCCTTCAACGGCACCACGCTGACGGCTACCGGCAGCGGCGGAACCGTAACGTCCTTCTCGAGCGGGAACCTGAGTCCGCTGTTCACCACCTCGGTCGCAACGCCGACCACGACGCCCGCGCTCTCCTTCACGCTTTCGACGGTGGCAAGCGCCAATCAGTTCTTTGCGAACACCACGGGTGGATCTGCTCCGGCCTTCCGATCGATCGCGGCGACGGACCTTCCCGCCACCATCACCTCGAACACGTCGGGGAATGCGGCCACGGCTTCCGCGCTCTCTCCTGGCGCACAGATCAATGGCGTCCTCTTCACAGGCGCGTCGAACATCACGGTCACAGCGGCTCCCAGCGGTACAGCCGGCGGTGATCTCAATGGAACTTATCCGAACCCAACGGTAGGAAACATCTCGGCCGCGGTCATCGATGCAGCCGGGGCGATCACGAACAATACGAGCGGCAATGCGGCCACCGTCACCACCGATGCCAACCTCACCGGCCCGATCACGTCGGTGGGCAATGCAACTTCGATCACTGCCAACGCCGTGACGTATGGGAATATTCAGAAGGAAAGCACGGTCACGCTGCTCGGCAATCCAACTGGCGTAGCAGCCGCACCGAGCGAGATCACCCTCGGCTCCGGACTTGCTTTCAACGGCACCACGCTGACGGCCACCGGAAGCGGCGGAACCGTAACGTCCTTCTCGAGCGGGAACCTGAGTCCGTTGTTCACCACCTCGGTCGCAACGCCGACCACGACGCCTGCGCTCTCCTTCACCCTTTCGACGGTGGCAAGCACCAATCAGTTCTTTGCGAACACGACGGGCGGCTCGGCTCCGGCATTCCGCTCGATCGCGGCGACGGACCTTCCGGCCACTATCACCTCGAACACCACGGGGAATGCGGCCACGGCTTCCGCACTCTCTCCTGGCGCACAGATCAATGGCGTCCTCTTCACAGGCGCGTCGAACATCACGGTCACAGCGGCTCCCAGCGGTACAGCCGGTGGCGATCTCAATGGAACTTATCCAAATCCGACTATCGCGAACACATCTGCAGCGGGCGCGAACATCATTGCAGCCCTCACGACCAATGGCGGTACGCTGTCGAACAGCACGACGGGTAACGCAGCCACCGTCACCACCGATGCCAACCTCACCGGCCCGATCACGTCGGTGGGCAATGCAACTTCGATCACTGCCAACGCCGTGACGTATGGGAATATTCAGAAGGAAAGCACGGTCACGCTGCTCGGCAATCCAACTGGCGCAGCAGCCGCACCGAGCGAGATCACCCTGGGCTCCGGACTTGCCTTCAGCGGCACCACGCTGACGGCTACCGGAAGCGGCGGAACTGTTACGTCCTTCTCGAGCGGGAACCTGAGTCCGCTGTTCACCACCTCGGTCGCAACGCCGACCACGACACCTGCGCTCTCCTTCACCCTTTCGACAGTGACCGCTGCCAATCAGTTCTTTGCGAACACGACGAGCGGCTCGGCTCCGGCGTTCCGATCGATCGCGGCGACGGACCTTCCGGCCACTATCACCTCGAACACTTCGGGGAATGCGGCCACCGCTTCCGCGCTCTCGCCGGGCGCAAACATCAATGGCGTCCTCTTCACAGGCGCGTCGAACATCACGGTCACAGCGGCTCCCAGCGGTACAGCCGGTGGCGATCTCAATGGAACCTATCCAAATCCGACGATCGCGAACACGTCGGCTGCAGGCGCCGATATTATTGCCGCGTTGACGGCTAATGGCGGCACGCTGTCGAACAGCACGACGGGTAACGCCGCAACCGTCACCACCGATGCCAACCTCACCGGCCCGATCACGTCGGTGGGCAATGCAACAACGATCACTGCCGGCGCGGTACAGTATTCGAACATTCAAAGCGAGACGCATAGCACCTTGCTCGGCAATCCAACTGGCGCAGCTGCCGCACCAAGCGAGATCACCCTCGGCTCCGGACTTGCTTTCAACGGCACCACGCTTACAGCCACCGGAAGCGGCGGAACCGTAACGTCCTTCTCGAGCGGGAACCTGAGTCCGCTGTTCACCACCTCGGTCGCAACGCCGACCACGACACCTGCGCTCTCCTTCACGCTTTCGACAGTGACCGCTGCCAATCAGTTCTTTGCGAACACCACGGGTGGATCTGCTCCGGCCTTCCGATCGATCGCGGCGACGGACCTTCCGGCCACCATCACCTCGAACACGTCGGGGAATGCGGCCACGGCTTCCGCGCTCTCTCCCGGCGCACAGATCAATGGCGTCCTCTTCACCGGCGCGTCGAACATCACGGTCACAGCGGCTCCCAGCGGTACAGCCGGTGGCGATCTCACCGGAACCTATCCGAACCCAACGGTAGGAAACATCTCGGCCGCGGTCATCGATGCAGCCGGGGCGATCACGAACAATACGAGCGGTAACGCCGCAACCGTCACCACCGATGCCAACCTCACAGGCCCGGTCACGTCGGTGGGCAATGCAACTTCGATCACTGCCAACGCCGTGACGTATGGGAATATTCAGAAGGAAAGCACGGTCACGCTGCTCGGCAATCCAACTGGCGCAGCTGCCGCACCAAGCGAGATCACCCTCGGCTCCGGACTTGCCTTCAGCGGCAACACGCTGACGGCTACCGGCGGCGGCGGAACTGTTACGTCCTTCTCGAGCGGGAACCTGAGTCCGCTGTTCACCACCTCGGTCGCAACGCCGACCACGACACCTGCGCTCTCCTTCACCCTTTCGACAGTGACCGCTGCCAATCAGTTCTTTGCGAACACGACGAGCGGCTCGGCTCCGGCGTTCCGATCGATCGCGGCGGCAGACCTTCCGGCCACCATCACCTCGAACACGTCGGGGAATGCGGCCACGGCTTCCGCGCTCTCTCCTGGCGCAAACATCAATGGCGTCCTCTTCACAGGCGCGTCGAACATCACGGTCACAGCGGCTCCCAGCGGTACAGCCGGCGGTGATCTCAATGGAACTTATCCGAACCCAACGGTAGGAAACATCTCGGCCGCGGTCATCGATGCAGCCGGGGCGATCACGAACAATACGAGCGGCAATGCGGCCACCGTGACCACCGATGCCAACCTCACCGGCCCGATCACGTCGGTGGGCAATGCAACTTCGATCACTGCCAACGCCGTGACGTATGGGAATATTCAGAAGGAAAGCACGGTCACGCTGCTCGGCAATCCAACTGGCGTAGCAGCCGCACCGAGCGAGATCACCCTCGGCTCCGGACTTGCCTTCAGCGGCAACACCCTAACGGCCACCGGCAGCGGCGGAACCGTAACGTCCTTCTCGAGCGGGAACCTGAGCCCGTTGTTCACCACATCCGTAGCCACTTCTACCACGACCCCCGCACTCTCCTTCACGCTTTCGACCGTGGCAAGCGCCAATCAGTTCTTTGCGAACACGACGGGTGGATCTGCTCCGGCCTTCCGATCGATCGCGGCGACGGACCTTCCGGCCACGATCACCTCGAACACCTCGGGGACAGCGGCCACCGCTTCCGCGCTCTCGCCGGGCGCAAACATCAATGGCGTCCTCTTCACAGGCGCGTCGAACATCACGGTCACAGCGGCTCCCAGCGGTACAGCCGGTGGCGATCTCAATGGAACCTATCCAAATCCGACGATCGCGAACACGTCGGCTGCAGGCGCCGATATTATTGCCGCGTTGACGGCTAATGGCGGCACGCTGTCGAACAGCACGACGGGTAACGCCGCAACCGTCACCACCGATGCCAACCTCACCGGCCCGATCACGTCGGTGGGCAATGCAACTTCGATCACTGCCGGCGCCGTGACGTATGGGAATATTCAGAAGGAAAGCACGGTCACGCTGCTCGGCAATCCAACTGGCGTAGCAGCCGCACCGAGCGAGATCACGCTGGGCTCCGGTCTTGCTTTCAGCGGTAACACGCTGACGGCTACCGGAAGCGGTGGAACCGTAACGTCCTTCTCGAGCGGAAACCTGAGTCCGCTGTTCACCACCTCGGTCGCAACACCGACCACGACGCCTGTGCTCTCCTTTACCCTTTCGACGGTGACCGCTGCCAATCAGTTCTTTGCGAACACCACGGGTGGATCTGCTCCGGCCTTCCGATCGATCGCGGCGACGGACCTTCCGGCCACCATCACCTCGAACACCTCCGGGAATGCGGCCACCGCTTCCGCGCTCTCGCCGGGCGCAAACATCAATGGCGTCCTCTTCACAGGCGCGTCGAACATCACGGTCACAGCGGCTCCCAGCGGTACAGCCGGTGGCGATCTCAGTGGAACCTATCCGAACCCAACCGTAGCGAGTGTCTCGGCCGCAGTCATCGATGCAGCCGGTGCGATCACGAACAATACGAGCGGCAATGCGGCCACCGTCACCACCGATGCCAACCTCACCGGCCCGGTCACGTCGGTAGGTAACGCCACCTCGATCACCGACGGTGCGGTGACCTATGCAAATATTCAGAATGAGACAAAGAGCACATTGCTCGGAAATCCATCGAGTTCCACCGCGGCGGCACCGAGCGAGATCACGCTGGGCTCCGGTCTTGCTTTCAGCGGTAACACCCTGACGGCTACCGGCAGCGGCGGAACCGTAACGTCCTTCTCGAGCGGAAACCTGAGTCCGTTGTTCACCACCTCGGTCGCAACGCCGACCACGACGCCTGCGCTCTCCTTTACCCTTTCGACGGTGACCGCTGCCAATCAGTTCTTTGCGAACACCACGGGTGGCTCTGCTCCGGCGTTCCGATCGATCGTGGCGACGGACCTTCCGGCTACGATCACCTCGAACACTTCGGGGAATGCGGCCACGGCTTCCGCGCTCTCGCCGGGCGCAAACATCAATGGCGTCCTCTTCACAGGCGCGTCGAACATCACGGTCACAGCGGCTCCCAGCGGTACAGCCGGCGGTGATCTCAATGGAACTTATCCGAACCCAACGGTAGGAAACATCTCGGCCGCGGTCATCGATGCAGCCGGGGCGATCACGAACAATACGAGCGGCAATGCGGCCACCGTCACCACCGATGCCAACCTCACCGGCCCGATCACGTCGGTGGGCAATGCAACTTCGATCACTGCCAACGCCGTGACGTATGGGAATATTCAGAAGGAAAGCACGGTCACGCTGCTCGGCAATCCAACTGGCGTAGCAGCCGCACCGAGCGAGATCACCCTCGGCTCCGGACTTGCTTTCAACGGCACCACGCTGACGGCTACCGGAAGCGGCGGAACTGTTACGTCCTTCTCGAGCGGGAACCTGAGTCCGCTGTTCACCACCTCGGTCGCAACGCCGACCACGACACCTGCGCTCTCCTTCACCCTTTCGACAGTGACCGCTGCCAATCAGTTCTTTGCGAACACGACGAGCGGCTCGGCTCCGGCGTTCCGATCGATCGCGGCGACGGACCTTCCGGCCACTATCACCTCGAACACTTCGGGGAATGCGGCCACCGCCACGACGGCAACAAACTTCACTGGTTCATTATCTGGCGACGTGACCGGAACGCAAAGCGCTACAACCATCGCGAACACAGCAGGTACGGACATCGTAACAGCCATCAACGATGGTACAAGTGTCATCAACGTTGCAAATGGCGGAACTGGTACAGCAACGGCATCTAACAATACTGTTTTTGCTTCACCTGCGAACGGATCGACCGGGGCTCCTCTATTCCGTTCCCTTGTTGCGGCGGACGTGCCAGATATTAGTGGAACCTATCTTCCACTCGCAGGCGGCACGATGACGGGCAATATCAACCTGGCCGGAAATGAGCTGGATAAGGTTTCCAATCTTTATGTTACCGGCGGCGTGCTTAGTGCGGGTGCCAGCTCGACGAAAGGCGGCCTTGTACTTTATGCCGGCGATGCGGGACACGATAGCGTATCTTTTACGCCGGGCGGCAGTTTCAACTCCCAAAGCTTTGGTATCGGAATTCCCGGACTGACCATCAACCCTGGCGCTGCGCGCATGGTGTTGTTTGAAAGCGCGAAGGCTGGCGGAGGTCAAGTGCTCATCTACAACCCATCGATCACAGGGAGTACCCAAGACCTCTTTTGGCTGCCGGCACCGCGCAATACGATCACTACCGGGGTTGGGCTTGCAACGGGATCGCCGAACGATTCTATAGTCACAACCGACATGCTTCGTGCAGGCGTTACTACTGGAACTACCGCTATACCGGGAACTCCCTATTATCTCAGCGCAACTCTCGATACCCTTACCTTAGTGGCAGCCAACAGTCCCTATAACAAAGGTACGATCATGCCGGCAACATCGCTTGGGCAGGCTACGGCCTACACCCTCCCCGACCCGGGCGCTTCAACAGCAACCATCGCGCTGCGAAGTGATATTACCACTGCCGTCAACACAGCAGTGAATGGCACCAACGGCCATCTCGCGGCCTTCACTGGAACGAATGCGGTCGGCAATACCGATCTTACGGGGGACGTCACCACATCCGGCACCGTAACCACCACTATTAAGAATGGTGCTGTTACGTATGCAAAGATGCAGAACGAGGGCATTCATTCCCTGCTCGGCAATCCGACGGGAACTGCGGCCACACCAAACGAGATCACGCTTGGCCCCGGGCTGAGCTTTAGTGGAACTACGTTAGATGTTGCTTCCGGAACTGGGACGGTCACAAGCGTCAATGCTTCGGGTTCTCAGGGTGTCACGGTCGGAGGGGTTCCAATCACGACAAGCGGAACCATCGCTATTGGGTTAGGCAACATCACGCCGACTTCGGTCGCTGCTTCAGGAACCGTAACGGGTTCCAATCTTTCCGGCACGAACACCGGCGATCAGACGATCACCCTGACAGGTCCCGTCACCGGTTCGGGAACCAGTACGTTCGCCACCTCGATCGCTGCTGGCGCAGTTTCTTATTCCAATATCCAGAGCGAAAGTCCGAACACCCTGCTCGGTAATCCAACAGGCAGCTCCGCGGCACCCGGGGAGATCACCTTGGGCCCAGGTCTTAGCTTCACCGGTTCCGTGCTCAACACAACGAACAGCGGCTCGGTAACCTCCGTTGGCATGACGGTTCCCAGCAGCGTACTTTCGGTTAGTCCGGCTACGATCACTTCAAGCGGGACGTTTGCGGTGACGTTGGCAACGCAAACGGCTAATACGGTTTTTGCAGGGCCGACTTCGGGCGGAGCCAATACACCGAGCTTCCGCGCATTGGTCTCGGCAGATTACCCCGCTGGCACCATCAACTACGGCAGCATTCAGAATGAGACGACGAACACCCTGCTCGGCAATACGAGTGGTTCATCGGCGGCTCCGGAAGAGCTTACGATTGGCAGCGGTATCACGGTGACAGGCACGACGCTCAGCGTAACGGGTGCACCGCCGACCGGCTCTGCAACCGGCGATCTTGGCAGTAACTATCCTGGCCCAACGGTCGTCAGTGTAGCACATGTAACGACGGGAACCCTCGGAGTTGCCAACGGCGGCACCGGTACAACGAGCTTGACAAGTGGCGATCTACTGCTCGGCAATGGCACAAACGCTGTAACAGCAGGCCCGGCGTGGGATGGCAGTACGCTCACCGGTAACATCACTGGCAATGCGGCCACGGTTACGACGAATGCCAACCTCACAGGGCCGATCACATCATCGGGTAATGCAACAAGCATCACCAATGGCGCGGTCACATACGCGAATATCCAGAACGAGACGCACACCACATTGCTTGGAAATCCGACGGCAGCAACGAACCAGGCACCGAGCGAGATCACGCTGGGTGCCGGACTGACTTTCAGTGGTACTACCCTGGTGGCAACGGGAACCGGCGGTACGGTGACAACCTTCTCCAGTGGGAACCTGAGTCCGCTGTTCACCACCTCGGTCTCTTCGGCGACGACCACCCCGGCGCTCACCTTTACGCTCTCGACGGTCGCCACTGCGAATCAATTCTTTGCAAACTCGGGAGCTGGCTCTGCTCCGGCGTTCCGCTCGATCGCAGCGACGGATCTTCCGGCAACCATCACCTCGAACACGACGGGAACAGCAGCAACAGTTACGACGAACGCAAACCTAACCGGCCCAATCACATCCGTGGGGAACGCAACGACGATCACGAATGGCGCGGTAACGTACGCGAATATTCAGAGCGAGGGGGCGAACTTGTTGCTCGGGAATCCGACAGGCAGTTCCGCTGCTCCGACTGAGATCACGCTGGGTTCCGGGTTAAGCTTCTCGAGCGGAAAGCTGACGGCTACCGGAAGCGGCGGAACGGTTACATCCGTTGGACTGAACGACGGGTCCGGCATTTTTCAGATTACCGGTAGTCCGGTCACCACAAGCGGCACCATTAATATGTCGCTGGCAAATCAAGCGGCGAACGGCGTTTTTGCAGGTCCTCCGACGGGCGGCCCTGCGGCTCCAGGGTTCCGGCAGATCGTCAGTGCGGATATTGAGAACACAGGGGTATCGGCAGGCAGTTATGGCGATGGAACCCACGTCGGAACCTTCACTGTGAATGCTGAGGGACAGTTGACGTCAGCAAGCAGTGTGGCAATCACCGGCGCGGCACCAACCGGCAGCGCTGGCGGCGATCTTACGGGCAGCAGCTACCCGAATCCAACTATTGCCGCCACAGCGGGAGCTGGGAATGACATCGTTGCAGCATTGAATGTTGCTACCCCAACGACACCCATTGACGTAGCGGCAGGCGGCACGGGTGTTAGCACGCTGACCGCGTATGCACCACTCGTCGCAGGAACGACCACGACCGCTCCAATTCAGCAAGTTTCAAACGTGGGCGCGACCGTTGGTCAGGTTCTAACCTATCAGGGCGCATCCTCGCTTCCAACCTGGACAACAGTCTCCTCTGGAACGCCCGCCTTTGGCGCTATCGCTACGGGCACGAACACTTCTGCCACGATGACCGTGGGTTCCGGCGCTACGCTCACGTATTCGAGTACTGGCGTTATCGATGCTACGCAACTGCTGGGCAATACATGGGCCGCTCCCGGCACGATTGGAAGTACCACGCCGAACACGGGCGCTTTTACTACGTTATCGGCTACACCGTCTGGCTCCAACGTTGGATTGACGATAGGAGGAAGCTCTACTGGGAATGATATAACTGGGACGAATTGGTCCGTTTCCCACAATGGTGTGCTGACTCTTGGAAAGACAAGTTCTCAGCTTGGAACCTTGGTACTTGCGACCACGGGTAATTCCAATCTTACAACGATCGAACCTGCATCCAGTGCGCCAACGATGACCTACATACTCCCAGCGACCGCTCCGACCGCGGGACAGATTCTATCTTCAACTAACACGACGGGTACGCTTTCCTGGGTCACCGGTGCCAGCGCAACGCCTGCCTTTAGCGCCATAACTGGTGGAACGAATACATCTGCCGCGATGGTGGTAGGAGCGGCGCTTCGCTCACCTATAACGGAGGAACGGCCACTTCTGGCGCCATCAATGCGAACCAGTTGCTCGGTGGAACCTGGGCTGCTCCCGGAACCATTGGAAGCACAACCCCGAACACGGGCGCATTTACCACGCTCACTGTTACACCCACTACTCCCAGTGTCGGAATTACGATCAATGGCTCATCCAGCGGAAATGACATTACTGGTAATAACTGGTCGGTTACGCATGGCGGTACGCTGACGCTTGGAACGGCGAGTGGCGCCTTGGGCTCCATTATTCTTGCCAATAACGCAAATGCGTTTACGACAACTATTGTCCCGGCGGCGAGCACCGCAACTGCTTCTATGACATACACCTTACCGCCGGCAGGACCTGGTGCCTCTGGAGGAGTACTGTTTTCCTCAAGCGGTGGCACACTCTCTTGGAGCACTAACAGCCTCACCGGGGTGTCAATCGCATCCGGAAATGGGTTTGCTCAACAATCGAGTACCGGTGGATCGAATCCAGCAATCACAATTGAAACAACGCAGACAGGTGTGCTCGTAGGCAACGGAATAGGCATGACAGGGACAACCGGCACAATCAACACGGTCCCTATTTGGACGAGCGGCTCGATTGGCAGCTCCTCGATCACCGATGATGGCGCGACAGTTTCAACAACGGAAAATGTGTCGCTTGCAACAGGCTCAGGCGCAACTGCTACGATCGGCTCAACGTCTGGCGCTGCCACAACAACGATCAAGGGTGGCTCGGGCGGCATCAACCTTGTTGGCGGTATAGCCGCAAATATCAACACCAGTGTCACAACCAGCTTCACAGTTTCGGCAACGGACTATGTAATAATCCTTCCCTCCATTACTTCCGCGAGTACGGTGACATTTCCATCATCCCCCACCAACGGACGTATCATTATCCTCGTCGACAACGACTCTGGCGGAGGAAACTGGTCCACCGCCACCAGTTTCGTCCTTATTGGCGGGACGAGCACTACTACGCTAACTGCGGGTCAATCCTACATGTTAATGTACAACAGTTCGAATACGACCTGGTATCAGATTAAATAAAACATTTACAATTAAAAGACGCGAATTGTGATGCGAAACTCCCCCCGAATTTGGGGCGTTCCGAAGGTATGATAACTAACTTCGATTCTTCTCGGCGTGGCTTTCTGCTTCTCACACTGAAGCAAGACGGCTCCCAAATTAAAGCAGATTCCTTCCTCACTGCGGATGCGGCTATTCAAACAGCGCAATCGCAATGGACGGATGGCGGCACAATAATATTTCATGTCGTAAATTTAGAAACGGATGAGCGATTGGCAGTTGGTGACACCATCCAGAGAATTGGGGCACCATTGACTGTGAGCGAACGTAAACGTTATGTGCTTGCAATAAACATAGCAAGGCATCGCCTTGACCAAGCAGAACTTGTTGAACTCAAGCCGATCACCAGCGAGATCATAAACGGCAAATACCCGCTCTATAATCCAGATCCTTCCCCGGCGCATGACTATTGGACTGGATTCTGGAATGGGTTAAATTCGCGTCTAAACGGGGATTACAATGATAGTTACGTAAACAGACTGGCTGCAAATCGATTCGACGAATTGGATTGCGTTGGATATGAGGCTTCGTATTGGCTTCGTGAGCAAAAATTCAACAGCGACCAGCGATTCTATCCGCCGCAAGTACGGGGCGTTGATAGCGACCCAATTCTCTGGACAAATTTAAAGGCATGAACTGCTATATTTATGAGTCTATCTGACACCCTTAGTATTGTTGCGATAATTCTATCGATTGTTGCAATCGTACAAGCTGCCTTCTCTGAAAAAAGAAGCCGAGAAAATAATAAAGATACCGCAAACCTCTTGTCAGAAATTCGAATAAAAGCAGAAGTGCTTGAAGCGTTAGCTTCTCAAACACAAGGTAAATTACTCGATACAGTTACAGCCATCGCGAATCCTCAGAAGCCTAACCTCGATGATCAGATGAAGGTCGAACTTACTCGGGGTATAATGCAGAGCCCTGGCGGTCTCAAAGACTTGTTAGAAAACTTAGGAGCACTTCAAGAGATGGCCGCTAAAATTGGTTCTTCTAACCAGTTACCACCACCGTCACCTTAATAACAAATGCTATAACGCTTAAATCGAGGAATTCAAATTTAGGCAAAACCCAAGCATGAGTGTGAATGGGCTTCGTAGTGAAAATACTACGCCGTTTTCACGCGAATAGTTAAGGAACCCTCATTATCTTTCTTCGTTGTAGGATTTTTTGTCCGTTGAATGAATTTTATACTTTTTCGAACATATCTTTCTGAAGGCTGAAATGGTGGATAATGATGAGGACAAGGTCCGAGAGCAGATCGCCGAACACTACCGTGCCTTAGCCGAGAATGACCGGGAGGCGACGGAAAAGACACTCCATAAGCATTTTATTTTTTTGGCACCGTGGGGCAAAGTGTACCGTAAGGAAGAATACCTGGATCATCTTTTTAACCAGAAGAAAAAATGGGAGCTGCTGGAAGAACCGACGATTCTCGCCATGGAAATCCTCGCCCCGACAGCGACCGCGGTGTTCCTGGAACTTCGCGGTACGGCGGTTATTGCCGGGAAAGTATTCGAGGGTGCGTTTCGAGCCTCTCATACGCTGGTCAAGACTGAGGAGGGCTGGTTGTATCTCGCCTGCGATATCGTACCGGCGGAGTAACCGCCGTTGTGTTGCCTCACCCTGAGCACCTGTTTCGCACAGAATTCGAATCATAACTAATTTTTCGGAATTGCCTGGGACGGCAATTTCTGTTCGTATATTGCACGTGCGTTGATGGGCACCTGGGGTCAATTAAGAAGTAAGAATTAATAATTAAGAATGGGGGGTATCAATTAAGAAGTAAGAATTAATAATTAAGAATGAGGGGCCTTGGTAAGAGGTAAGACGATGGGTGTCGCGTTCATTGACAATTTAGGGGGTGGTTTGGGGAGTTCATGAATTATTGAGTGGAATAGAAAAATAGTTCATTAAATGAATATGTAAAAAAAAATTAATGGGCACCTGTTTCTATTGGAATGAAATGGTGCTAATGTCTTCTAAGGGCACTAAAACGGCTCGTGGGGAAATGTGGAGATAAATGTTAATAAGTGAGTTATTCACATTTATTTCTAAAAGACATCTATTTTTTCATTAAATTCTCTTGGAATTTGTGGATAAATGTCGTAACTTTGTGCAGGTTCATTCGAAGGTTGCCCCTCCAGATGAGCCTAAGTTTAACAAAGCCAATAGTTTAGCCACATTTAGTTTAGTTCTGCCGGGCGAAATTGCCAGGACTCCCCAGTCCTTCAAGTCTCTACCCCTGCATAGCTTGCCACATTCAAGGGATTATTATGTTTGGACGACCAGAAATTTCCACAGGAAGACTGTTTGTGGAAATCGCCTCGTTACTGACGTTCATGTTTGTACTCTCCTCGATGGTGTTGAAATAGCGGACCTCAGTCCCCTCTTTTTCACCGACGGGAAAGTAACCATAACACGAATATCTCGAATTTCACCGAGCTCGGGCTTCGCCGATCGCTTCCCACAGCGAACGGATGAGGACGTCGATCGTATCGCCGGAGACGGCGCTGATAACGAGAGGTTTTCGCTTATCGATCGTCATCTTTTTATAGGCCAGAATAGCCTCCGGGCTAAGTGCATCCGATTTGGTGATGGCGATGATGCGGGGCTTATCGAGCAGCAGCGGATTGAATTGTTTTAGTTCCCTCAATAATGTTTTATAGGCCGTTTTAGGGTCAGGATCCACGGAAGTTCCATCGAGCATAAAAAGCAGCGCCCCACTGCGCTCGATATGTTTCAGGAATTGCAATCCAAGCCCCTTCCCTTCACTCGCGCCTTCGATGAGTCCCGGAATATCCGCCACCACGAAGGAACGATGTTCCTCCGGCGCCTGCACGATGCCTAAGTTGGGAACCAGCGTGGTAAAGGGATAATCGGCGATCTTGGGCCGCGCCGCAGAGATACGGGAGATAAGCGTAGATTTTCCGGCATTCGGGAACCCGACCAGGGCAACGTCAGCCAACAGCTTTAATTCCAGCTCGAGATCGAAGGCTTCGCCGGGCTTACCGTTCGTCTGCTTACGGGGCGCCTGATTGGTAGCGGTTTTGAATTCGGAGTTACCAAGACCACCCTTTCCGCCGCGAGCAACCAGTACCTTTTGATAGCGCTCGGTAAGATCGGCCATCGTATCGCCGGTCATCGTGGAACGAATGATCGTCCCCACCGGCACACGGATGACCAGATCTTCCCCACTCCTTCCGGTACATTGCTTCCCAGCGCCTTTTCCTCCATCTTCGGCTTTATGGATACGATGATACCGGAAATCGAGCAGGGTACCAAGTTCCGGATCGGCTTCGAAATAGACGTCGCCACCGTGGCCGCCGTTACCGCCATCGGGTCCGCCTTTGGGAACATATTTCTCACGGCGCCAGGAGATGACGCCGTCGCCACCGTTGCCGGCCTCGATACGGATGAGGGCTTGATCGATAAAGGACATTTTGAACCGGGATTACGCGGATTTGGTAGGATTACGCGGACGATTTAGGAGGATGTCTCTCATGAGATAGATTCAAACACAATATTGACTGATTCATCCATTTTTACTCAAAAAAATTGAGACCCAGAATTACGCGCTCAGAAATTAGCTCGTACCTCCGCCCGTGCATTATTGATGGTCACTCGCTGGCCGGAGGTGCCGAGCAGGTCGCTGGATTCGTTTCGGCCATCGTAGGCGATCGTTGCTACGATGCCGCTTCCAAATTGATAATCCAGCGCAAGGCTCCAGACCCATGTTTCTCCAACGGCTTTTCCCTGCGTAAGCGCATAGGGGAGCGAAATAATATCGCTCGGCAGTGCAGAAAGGTTAAGTTCGTCGCGTTCGATCTGGGCGCGAATGCGAGTTCGAGTTTCCAGCGCGTAACTGGTCCGAAATGTGAAAGCATCTGTTAGCCCAGTAACTTCGGGGTTATAGATATGCTCAACGGCCCGCGAAAAAGCAGCTACGGCACCAAAATCGAACTTAGAACCGATGGGATGGTAGCTCCAATCCGTGGAGATGCCAAGCGAGGAAGTATTATGTGGTGGATTCACCGAAAGCGAATCCCCGCCGGACTGATCGGTGCTCGACGTGATGGTCGTTTCATTCGAAAATTCGAACGAAGGCCGAAACCTTCCGCGAATGGATCGCTCGGCCTGGAACGAGTGTTCGAGGCCAGTATTATATTGCGCCGCTGACTCACGTTCCAGATAATGCAAGCGGTAGGACTCGTCGGCATTATTCTCCATGATATTGAAATCCTGCCCGATCTCCATTGTGCCGTTTATCGTAGTCGAATCATTGCGAAAATGCGACAGCCGGAAGAAATAAATATCGCTCGGTACGGTATCGGTGCTTGTTTCCTCGATCTTGATGTAGGACTCGCTGGAGATATTCGCTAACGCCGTTTGCAGGAGGTTCGAAGGATTTTGAAGACCAAATAGATCCCGCGGGTCGATGTGTAATCTGAAATTGGATTTAAGATCGGTCGTAGGAAAAAGCTGCGTCGTGGGAACAGTAATAAGAACGTAATCGCCTTGATCCGCATAAACGGCTGGAGCAAAATCGTTCGGATCGGCTTTACCATCGTGATTGAGATCGCCCACGTAATAGTACGTTCCCAATCCTTGCGGCACCGGCACGAACACGCGCTGCAACTGCGCCGCCCGTTGATTGGAGATCTCATACAATGCTTCAGCGCTTATTCCCCGATTGGCCAGGGTATAGCGCGGCTCGAAGCGAAGCAGGAGGGTCGATTGATTCCCGCCATTCACCGCGTAGGAGGTGGAATCGGTATAGCGTTTATCGCGAACGGTGAGATCGATATTGGTGCTGAAGCCGCCTATTCCAAAGATCGCTGCGGTGATATGGCTCGTGTGCGCTTCACTGATGGGGGTAAGAAAGCCACTGCGGGCGCTGTCATCGGAACGAACTTCGTAGGAACCGCTAAGGGTAACTTTAGGTCCGAGGCGAAGCGAAGCAATGGGAGTGATCGATCGATATTCAAAACTGTGCAGCGTCATCGAGTCGGCGGCAAGCCCGACGGTATCGAACGGCGTGGCTTGTTTTTCCTCATGGGCGTATTGAAGACCAAGCGTAAATCCATTGGCTCCCAGTTTCATAGATTTCGATAGTTCACCAATTTGCCGATCCCACTGGGCTTGCTCCAGGATCGAGGAATCATGCGTCGGCAAATGTTCGATTGTGATAGCAGCATGAGGGAGCATTCCGGAATCTTCAAGCAGTTCGGCATGACCGAACACGCGAGATGAAATAAATTGAAGCTGCGGCTCTTCGAGAGAGCCAAATCCTCCCTCCAGGATAAAGGAACGGACTGGATGTATGGTAAGATCGGCTTCGCGATTTAATTCCCCTGTAACCGGCAGCGTGGAAGCATAGGAGTTCGGCGTTTGCATATCGTTACCATATAGCCGTTCGAATTCCGCATCCTGAATGCGGTCGATCGGAGTAAATTGCGCTCCGAAGTTTCGCTCCGTTGCCCGGAACTCCGTGTAACCAAATATTGAGAGCGTATCGGCAAACAACGCACCGAAGTGATACGCATTGCCGTCGATCGAAGGAATGTTTGCGAAGCGGTTTGGATCGAGAATACTTTCAGCGTATTCTCCGGTCAGCCCGAAATTATTGGTAATGCGCAGGCTGCTGCTCACCGCCATGACTTGATGCAATTCTGGCAATGGGAGAAACGCGAGAGTGTCGTAATCGCCAAGTCCCAGCCCGGCAAATAGAAATTGGCCGATGGCAAGCCGCACATAACTGCCCTTCCCGGTTCCAGCATATCCGAACGCAATATTATAGAGGGCATTCACAGAATCGAGCGGCGCGTAACGGTAAAACACAATGGCTTTTCCGGCAATAGTGGTATCCGCAACCGAGTAACTTCCCTGCGCACGCCCGTTCGCATCGACGCCTGCGTAGGTCACCGCAGATTTCGTGGCCTTCGATGGGTCTGCGCCGGCATTCGCGAGAATATTTTGATCGCTGTCGGAAAGCGAAAGATCGAGCGGCGCATCCTGATTATCTCCCTCGCGTAAATAGGTTGTCGAGATCTTGAGCGCACCATCCAAAAGTTGCCCCTTTATGTTCGCAGCAAAAAGAGACTTATTGTATTGCTGATCGGAATATTCGAAATCGATAACGATTCTTGAATCGCTGGTAATGAGCCTGCGTGGTTGAAAAGTGATCTGGTCGAGCGCGTAATCAATGATGTAATCATTTCGCTCGCCGCGAGTCTGAAGCACACCATCCACATAGACATGCTCGGTTCCCGCTACAATGAGGATCGCTGGCTCGCCATTCTTACCCACGAGCGTATAAGGCCCTTGATAGGCTTCCTGCCCCTGCATGGTGTTCGTGGTAAATTCACCGCGGGGAGCGCCGCCAGCAACTGTAACGGAACCCTCGTTGAACTGCGCCGTTGCCTCCGCACCGATGAGTTTACGAGAGATCACATCAAGCGTACTCTGACTGAATGCATTGAAGGCCTGGTCTTGCACATTTGTAATGATGGGAATAATATTCGTCGGTGATTGCGATGAGCGGCTGCTATCGATAGAATGCGTCTTTAAAGTATCGTTGAGCGTCGAATGAGAAGCCAATCGCGTTGGGTCCGCAGGTGAATTAAGATCCAGCGTGAAATCTCCAAGCGTGGACGTGAAATGCTGACCAGCTTTGATGCGGATAAAGATATTGTCGATCTCGTTCAGCGTTTGGGTTGTGCCTTCCGGCTGGATCGGGGTTTGCTCTTCGGTAAGGGCACCAGTGATGTTCACATCTTTTGCTACGTCTCCAGAAAATTGCAGATTAAACCCACTTGTCAATCCCAGATCGCGGTTCGAACCAACCTGGAACCCGCGGCTTATGGAGCCAGATTTCTGAAAATTATTGAGAATATCGGCGTGAGTCGTATCAGCGGATGTTGAGGAAATTTCTCGCAGGCCTTGCTTTGAACTATCGATCAAAGTGCGCAAAGAATCATTCAGTGCAGGGGTTTCAAGTTCATGTCTCGTATAGCTCGTCTTCAGGTTCAATGGGAGCGCCGTGTAGGTTAGAGTAAGAGTATGCTTTACGCCAGCTGCCGAATTCATCGGGAAAAGAAGCGAGCGGCTGCTTGGTGAAAGTACGATCGCTCGTCCCGCCGTATCGATGGTAACATCCTTCTGATCGATCAAGAAAAATGAAGAATCGACCTGAATGCGCAGTGTAGAAAAATCTGGGAAATTATCGGATAATACAACAACGGAATCGTTGATCGAATGAAGTGTGACCAAAAGCGTGCGAGTCTGCGTATGACCAACCGCGGCGCTTAAAAGCAAAAAGAGCACGACACACATCGGCGCATAAAATTGCGCCCGGAGTCTGATTGGAACAAATTCCCGCGCGCCCACGCGAACTGCGCTCCTACGAACGGCGGCCTTCGATGACAATGACAAATTCGCCCTTGAATGGATTCGCTGCAAACAAATCACGTATTGCTAAGAGCGTCCCGCGGGCAACACGTTCCTTAGGCATTGAAATATCCATAGCTACCGAGATTCGGCGGTCGTTACCAAACCCGCTAATAAGATCATCTAATAGCTGCGAGAGTCGGTATGGAGCTTCCAGTATGACGATCGTTTCGTTTCGCGAGGCAAGCTTGCGAGCTGCGTTTTTCCGATCGGTTTTCTCGCGGGGCAGCATGCCTGCGAAATAAAAATGATCGGATCGAAAGCCACTTACCACTAACGCCGCGAGAACGCTCGAAGCCCCCGGAACAGGTGAAACCTCAATCCCCTGCTCAATAGCCAAACGCACCAGCCTCTGCCCCGGGTCGGCAACAAGTGGGGTGCCCGCATCGGAGATCAGCGCGAGATCTTTTCCGGAAAGAAGAATGGTGAGCGCTTCTGATGTTGCCTCCACATCCGTATGTTCATTAAGCGGAAGCAATGGTTTCTCGATCTTGAGTTCATGTAAGAGCCGACGCGCAGGTTTCAGATCTTCGCAAAGAATGGTGTCCGCGTTTTTCAACTCCTCAATGGCACGAAAGGTAATGTCAAGCGGATTACCGATGGGAACGGATACGATCCAAAGTTTCCCTGTCATTCCACCGCCGCCCCCACTGCGTTCGTGCTTCGATACTCATTGACAAAAAGCAAAATAACACCCGTCGCTGGAACTGCAATAAGCAGCCCAACAAAACCAAAGAAAAAACCGAAGACCAATAGCGCAAGGATCATGAGCAATGGCGGAACCCCTATCCCCTGTCCGATGATGCGTGGCCCGATAATATACGTTTCAAGAACATGCAGTCCGACGATCACCAGAAGTCCGCTTGCGATCACGGCAAAATTCAAATCCATGGTCAGAAAGATCACTAACTCGACAACAAGAACGCTGAACAGCATCCCGACGATCGGAACCAAGTCCGCGAAGACGAGGATCACCCCGATCAACCCCGCATAGGGAATTCCAAGAAGCGAATAGGCCGTTGCGCCTAAGATGCCGACGATCACAGCAACGGTCGCCTGCCCGCGCAGATAGCCATAGAGCACTCCATCCACATCTCTCGCGATCTTCTCTCGGCGTGCAGGGTTCTTCGATGGAAAAAGTTCATTCACAATGGGCATGAGGCTGGGCCAGTCTTTCAGGAAATAGAACATAGCGACGGGCACGATCACAAGGTTCAGCGTTCGCTCGAGAATTTTCGGAAGACTGGAAATAATATTCACGACGATCGATGGCACGACCGCAACCATGTTGCGAAGCTGCGGTCCAGCCTGGTTCAAAATAAATCGATCGATTAGACCTTCGGGTAATCCCATCCCGAGCAATATCTGGCGCACATGCTGCGCGTTAAGCGTGTTGGCATTTTGCCGAATAAAGGCCGTCAGCCGCTCGATAAACTCCTTCGTTTGCGTGCCAAGGCTCGGCAAAAAGATCCAGCCGACAGCTACTAATGCCGCACAAAAGAGAACGACGATCACGAGGGAACTCCACATCCGGCTGATCTTACGATTATCGTGAAGTTGGGACACGGCCGGATTAAAAAGATAGGCAAGCACCGCTCCAATAATAAATGGAACAAGAATTCCTGCGAGCGTAAGTAATAGCCAAAAACCAAAAAGCACAAACCCGGCAGTCATGATCTTCCGCGCGGCATGATAATCTCTAAACGATGCCAAAACAATATAAAGCAGAAAAGCAACTACGAATGGATTGAGGATCGACTGAACCGTCCATGCAAGCGTGAACAAGGCGATGCTACCAACCGCAATCGCTATCCCATCGAAACGGCTGGTTCTGCGTTCGACGCCTAAAAGATCAGGACTGTTTGCTATTGTCTTCATCCCTTCTGAACCGAGAATTTCCCCGTTTTGCTTCACCAGACGGCTTGTGCCGGACGATCCGATCAAATGCGATAAAGCCGAGGATCACCAGGATCAAATAAATGGTGTTCATAAACGAAAAACCCTCGCTCCTTGATCGCGAGGGCTACACTATACAATAAATTCCATAGGGAATCAGTGCCCGCTAAGTTCTCGGTCCACGATCATATCGTTTGTGCTGCTTTCATAAGCTTGCATCACATTCAGGCGACTCCCGGTAGAAGGCGCAAGTTTATCGACCGCAGGTGCATGCATTACAAACGCAAGCTCGTCAGATCCGAACGGAGCGGCATGACCGACAACCTCGAGCTGAACCCTTGCAATTCCAGACTCCATCATACCGATTTGTTCGGCGGCTGCATGGCTAAGATCAATGATTCGTCCGTGGGAGAATGGACCTCGGTCGGTGATTTCGACCACGCACGATCGATGATTCCGAAGATTCGTAACACGAACCAGGGTTCCAAATGGCAAGGACCGGTGAGCGGCCATCATAGAGAGGGTGTCAAAAAGAATACCGCTGGCAGTTTTTCTATTGTGAAACTCATTCCCATACCACGATGCTACCCCGCGCATCTGCGAGCCAGTGGGCTTCCGTGCCGCCAGCTTATCCCCACGCTTATAATGGCGCTTCGAGGAATGGCTCGATGCCACTTCATTGGAGTGTATAACAGAACCTTTAACTCCCGAGGTAACTGAATTGCTTCCTCGGCTTTGGGTCACTTTTTTTGCAAGGGCCGTAGTGACATTGGCTCCCAACGAAATGAGGCCGGAGATACCAAAAAAGATCGTTGCCAGCGCCACACGGGCCACAGTACGAATACGTTGCCGCACACGCTCCTCTGCCGTAATTATGATACGAACGGTGCTCACGGCATGATCGCTCATGCGCAACGCATGATCACTGATGCGTGCTGCGACATCCCCCGTTCTTCGCGGTGCGTTACTCGACGGATTCATTGGAAGTGGCATTTCCTATAATACGAATATGAACGCCTAATGGTTCGCTCGATAGCTTTCACAAAGAATAGCGGATGGTCTTCTTTTTCTTCTTCGGAATTAAAAGCGAGATTCCGGAAGTAAAAGATGCTGTACACTGGTTAATCCCAGCCATGAATGAACCACTCAAAACATTCTATGCGGCTCCTATGTTCGACGCACATTGCCACTTACAGGACGGTGCATTCGATGCGGACCGTGATGCAGTTATTGCAGAGTCCGAACAGGCCGGCGTTTCTCATTTTCTTGTCCCAGCCACTGATTCCGTCAGTTTTGATCCAACGCTGAATCTGATTCATACCCATGAGCATATCTATTGCGCACTTGGGATCCACCCGCATTCCGCGAATGAGTGGAATTCAGGAGTCAGGGATCGTATTCAATCCGAAATTCAGAGCCAGCCTAAAATAGTGGCGATCGGGGAAATCGGTTTGGATTATCATTATGATTTTTCACCGCCTGAGGTTCAACGGAAAGCCTTCTCTGAGCAGATAGAACTTGCCATCGAGCTCCAAAAACCAATTGTGATACACACGCGGGAATCAGAAGAGGATGTGTTCCGGATCGTCGAAGAGCACTATGTTTCACTTCCGCCAGAGTTACCGAGAGGCCAATTTCACTGCTTCTCCGCCGGAATGGACTGGATGCATAGAGCCATTTCGCTTGGGTTTTATGTAAGTTTTACTGGTAATATTACGTTTAAGAATAGCAATTTGTCGGATGTCGTAATTGAAACTCCCCTCGATCGGCTTCTTATAGAGACGGATTCACCCTATTTGACACCTGCTCCAAATCGAGGAAAACGAAACTCACCAGCCATGCTTCCGTTCATTGCACATAAGGTCTCCGAGCTAAAACAAAAGGATATTTCTATCATAATGAGCCAAACGTTTGCAAATGCACACTCTCTATTCCGAATTTCTCCCGGATCGATCCGACGGAGCCTTGCTCTATTAATTTGTGTGTTCGGATTGCTCATCGGGGCAACAAATGCATTTGCTCAACAGCCAGCCGGAGTTGCTCCGCCAGATTCAGTTCTTACCAGCGAGCGGCGTAAGGCAGAGGAATTGCGGATAAAGCAGGAAGCTGAACTCGCCAAAGAAGCGGAGCAACGACGTCAGGATAGTATCAAGTCCGCTCAGAATGAACAATTGGACGCTCAAGCCAAAGCAAGGGAACAAGTCCGCGAAGACTCAGTTCGGGTTGCACAACAGATCGCCGATCAAGCCCGTCAAGCCGCATTCCTTGAGACGCCCGAACCATGGAGGGCCGTTGGAATTGGCTTTAGCGGGGGTGTAGGAAGTATGCAGACGAACTTAGGCATTCCTGAACTTCCGGCTACTTCCGTTTTTTCTTATGGAATTGCTCTTACGACCGAACTTACACGAAGACTTGATTTGGAAATATCCTTCGTACATTTTACGATCAGCGATAATTTCCCAAATGATTCAGTATTTAATTATGTCAATGGGCAGGGCCCCCCGACCCCCCCATCTTATCCCTACAGGCCATTTGATACTTCAGCAACTCATCCTTCAGAATATCATCCTAATGGCGCGACCCACCTTCTTCAAAGCGAAACGCTTGGAACTAGCATTTTTGGACTCGATCTACATTATGATATTACTCGACCGGCTTCTGCCATCAAGTTCTATTTAGGAATCGGTTATGAATTCCTCGCTTTCCGAAGTAGCCAGCAGTATCTAACAATGCTCTCGCCGACTCAGGCTTCTTCCAATGTGAGTACTTTCGAACAGGACTGGAATAGGAGCGGTCTTAAACTCTTGTTCGGCATGAAGCACGATTTCGAACTTGGGGAGGGCTATACCCTTGAACCGTTTGCTCAGATCGGTGCTACGGGGGTGTTCGGTGGTGAGCAGCAGGATAAGACCTTCGTATTTCAACCGGGTCAGCCAATCATAACAGTCAATGTAGATGCTGGCATTTCTATTTATTATGGCTGGTGGGGAGTGCAACGGCAGTAATAATCTCGTTCTCCTCTAAAGGATCCGTTCGCCAACTTCTTTGCCAGCGAAACCATGCAGGGTGGAACTCACGTTGCCATTAATGCGATGAATGCTGTAACGATCGAAGGCAATGTGGCCATTACGGACTCAGGTGGAACCAATGGTCACTCCCAGGCGAGTGACCTGGCCGATAAGCGCACGCCCAGATCTAATACCAATAGCCGAACCTCCTCTGCCCGCCTCGCCCTTCGATGGTCCAGCGCAACGAATGACGAAGCCTATGCCGACAAGCTGAACGAACTGCTGGCGGCCTGTCGAAAAAATCTTCACTTCCTGGACGAAGAACTTGTCATTCGTGCCTTCCGGCTATGTTATGAAGCTCACAAGAATGACCGGCGCGCTTCCGGTGAACCTTATTTTATTCATCCGTTCGAAGTCTCGATGATCGTCGCGCAGGAAATCCCGCTCGACGATATTTCCGTGATCGCCGCCCTGCTACATGATGTCGTAGAAGATACCGTTTATCAGATCGACGAAATTCGCGAAGAGTTCGGCAGCGAAGTAGCCGATATCGTCGATGGCGCTACCAAGATCACGGATATTTTCAAATCTCGTGAGATCACGCAGGCAGAAAGTTACCGCAAGCTTTTGCTTTCCATGGTCGGCGACGTACGTGTGATGCTCGTCAAGTTCGCGGACCGTCTGCATAATATGCGGACGATCGAATATTTGCCTCCCGAGCGGCAGTTCCGGATGGCAAAGGAGACGCTGGACATTTACGCGCCATTCGCGAATCGGTTTGGCCTCGGTAAGGTTAAATGGGAACTGGAGGATCTGGCCTTCAAGGTCCTGAATCGCGAAGCATATACCAACATCAAGCGGGCACTCGCAGAAAAACGGATCGAGCGCGAGACGTATATCGCAGGGTTCATCGAGCCAATTATGGAAGCGCTCAAGGAACAACATTTTAAGTTTGAGATCGTCGGCCGGCCCAAGCACATTTTCTCCATCTATAATAAAATGATGCGGCTCGGGAAAACGCTGGACGAGGTCTATGATCTGTTCGCCGTTCGCATCTTGCTCGATACTTCCAATGATAACGATTGCTTTGCAGTCTTTGGATTAGTCTCTTCGATCTATACCCCGGTTCCCGAACGGTTCAAGAATTATATTTCGCTACCGAAAAAGAATGGCTATCAATCCCTGCACACCACGGTCATTGGTCCGGATGGGCGAATGGTCGAAGTGCAGATCCGAACGCGGGCCATGCACGAGATCGCAGAAAAAGGCGTTGCGGCACACTGGAAGTACAAAGAGCACATTTCCGCCTCAGATCCGGATCTGGAAGAATGGGTCAAATGGGTGCGTGATGTCTTTGAGCAGCATGGTGAAGACGCGCCAAGCGCTCTGCTCGAAAGCTTTAAGCTTAATCTTTACCAGGACGAGATCTACGTATTCACTCCAAAAGGGGAACTTCGCATCCTCCCGAAGGGCGCTACAGCCGTTGATTTTGCCTTTGAGATACATTCTCAAGTCGGATTGCGTACCATTGGCGCAAAAGTGAACGGACGCATCGTCCCGCTCCACCAAAAGCTGGCCAGTGGCGATCAGGTTGAGATCATCACCTCAAAAAATCAAGTTCCTAATGCGGATTGGGAAAAATTTGTAGCGACTCATAAGGCGCGGCAATACATTCGCAAATTCTTGAACGAAGAACAGCGCGTGCGTGTCGCTCAGGGTCGTGAAATGTGGCAGAAGCGTCTGACCAAAGCCAAACTTCATGTCAATGAAGATACCCTGATCCGCTTTGCAGCTACTACCCCTTTTGGAACCGTCGGGAAGTTCTATGCTGCGGTTGCCGCAGCCGACATCGACATCGAAGAATATTTTAAACGCCTGCGAGACTGGCTGCGCCCCGGCAACCGCCCTCCCGTTTCAGCAGAAGCAGAACAAGAGACTGCAACACCCGTTACCTACCTCGACGACTCGCGTGCAACTACCGGGATCCTTATTCAGGGGCGACGTGATAACTTCCTTTATAGCTATGCAAAATGCTGCAATCCGGTGCCCGGTGACGATGTTGTCGGTGTGGTGACGATCGGTCAGGGCATAAAGATCCATCGAGCCAATTGTAAGAATATCCAAAAGCTCCAAGCGGATTCCGAAAAGCGTCTTATCGATGTGTCCTGGCCCAGCACGGACGAAGGCGCTGACTACCTTGTCGGCATCCGCATCTTTGGTGAAGATCGCCCGGGAATGCCTAGCGATCTTACCCATGTGATTTCTACTTATAACAACACCAATATCCGCTCGGTAAATATCGACTCCCGCGATGCCATGTTCGATGGGAAGGTTACTGTCTTTGTTAAGAACACCTATCACCTCGCACGCCTGATGGAAAAGTTGAAGAAAGTCAGAGGCGTAACCAGTGTTGAACGATTTGAAGAATAACGGCCGCGTTCTAGCCATAGACTACGGTACCAAGCGCCTCGGTATCGCAGTTTCTGATGAAATGCAAATGCTCGCCACCTCACGTGGAGTGATTGCAAATGGGCCGAAAATGATCGCGGAAATTCTGACCCTCTTGAAATCCGAGCATATCCGATTGGTAATTCTCGGAATTCCCCGCACCCTTTCGAATACAGAAAGTGCAATGACCACTGAAGTTTTGCGCTTTCGCGATAAGCTCACAAAATCCCTTGAACCCCTCGGCGTTGTGCTCAAAACCCGCGACGAACGCCTCACTTCACTCATCGCGGAAACGAACATTCGCTCCCGTGAATTGCCAAAACACAAGCGCGAGAAAAAATCCCTCCGCGATGAAGAGGCAGCGAGGATCTTATTGCAGGAGTATCTCGATACAACAACAATGTAAAATGGGCCGGAGAAAATTTCCGGCCCATTGAAAAACATCTACGGAGAAGAGGAATTTATTGAAGAACGATATGCTGCCAACCAGAACCAGTGTAGATGAACATTGCGCTATTACCGTTCGCGATAGTAAGCGCACCTCCAATAGTGGAACCCGTTTGATTATTCACTATAAAAATTTGTCCGGGAGTAGTACTTGGCGGCAAACCCCACCCCGTTGTAGCACCCCCAGTAATCTGTAGAAATCCATCCCCGGCAATTCCATTCACCGTTGTATTTCCTGTATTATCTATCCGGAAATGCAAACCAAATGCACCAGCAGCACTTAGCGTCCCATTGGTAGTCACATTCCCAGTGAAGGATGAAACGCCACTATAGGTATTGCTCGACCCAGCGGTGCTCGATCCAAAGGTATTACTAATTGGGCCGGAGCTGGAAGTTCCGAAGCTGTTGTTGATCGTGCCAGTGTGGTTAGAGGTCCCCCAATAGTTAGTGACTGTTCCAGTGCCCTGGTTTGTACCGATCTGATTCTGTATAGAACCGGTGGAGAAGGCGACTCCGAACTGGTTCACGACCGATCCGGAGCCATCGTTAAATCCAATGCCATTCACCATGTTTGCACTCCCTGGCCCTGTACCACCGATATTGTTCGTTGTCTGAGTGGCATTAGTGCCATTATTCCCAATATTATTTGTAGTCGTGCCCCCGCCATTCCCAAAATAATTTGTAAGACCGGCTGTGGTTGCAATATTAGCCGCACCAGTGGTCGTGAGTGCCCCAGCATTCGTAATACTCCACTTATTCCCGCTGGTAATATTCACATTGGTTGCGGCTGTGCTATTGCCGATGGATGTTGCTGCGACAATGGTCGGATCGATGTTCACATCGCCGTTACCATAGACAGTTAAAAGAGATGTTGGCGTTGTGCTGGGTGAAACAGCGCCTTGGGATACGTCCAACGCGTTGGTGCCTGCATGATTATCCCATACCCTCACAAGGAGACCATCGAATCCTCCCGCTCCCGAGCCTTCGTTGGTAACGCTTGCTGCGTAACCGTGACCACCCGTATTGGTCACCCATGTGAAGGCTGCTGGATTGATCCCTCTGGCATCGGAACCCCAGTTGTTATCAGTGGTATTGGATAAGAGCCCGATTGGTGAAGCCGTGCCGATCCCTATCGCTGATCCCGTGTTGGTCAGGAAATTATTTGAGACCCATAAGTTCGTGGTGTTATTCCACCAGAGCGTTTGCCCGTTCACCGAGCCTGCTGGTGTAGGAGCGCCGCCTCCCGGCAAAAAGTTGTAGAAGGAATTGCCAAGAACCGGTGGTACATTGAGATATTCGAGCGTCAGCGTGTTACCACTGCCATCATCGAGAATGAATGTCTTCCCGGCGACCCCACGCTGGGCATAGGAAGATGTAGTTGAAATGCAAGCTAAACCAAGTAAAATAATAGGGACTAAAGAACGCCTCATTTATAGGTCTCCAAGAAAATATGAACAAGCTACTCCAAGTGTATGGATATGTTACCATTACAAAAATACGGATATTTTCTAATCCTCAGAATAATCTCAGAAATTCAATTTGACTCGAACTTCCAATTGTCAGACACCCAGCCTTGTAAAGGAACCAGAATGTGAAGAGGCAAAATCTATTTTTTTGACACAAAGAAGCCGAAAGGATTTTGCTTCAGGAGTATCTGGATACGACTACAAAATAAATGGGCCGGAGAAATTCTCCGGCCCATGCATGAAATCGAATGTTTAATGGATTAATGAACCACGATATAATTAAAAGTGCCACTCGTCATCGTATTGCCATTGTTGGAAAAATTTACAACAAAATTCCCAGCATTGCAGGTCACATAGAAGTCAAAATCAGAAGCACCATAATAGTTATTTCCTATCCAAGTTCCCACCGCGGAGTTTGACGGTGTGAGCACTACGACAGGAGCCGTGCCGTAGGACGTCCCGAAGTTTACCGTGACTGAGCCCGTTCCACTGTTAGAAGTAGTGAATATGATCACCCCTGCCACATCTGAGCCAGAGGCGCTGGCCGAAGCTACTGCGCCGGAGTGTGTTACGGATCCGATCGTGCTGGAGGTAGTAATATGGCTACCTGTTGAAATGTTTCCAGCGACCGTTAGCGCCCCATTCGGGATTCCAATATTGCCTCCTGATGTAGCAGTCAACTACTGCCCAGTAATCCCATTACCAATACCATTACCAAGAAAGAAGTTGTGGGCGGACGTAATTCCGAGATCGAAGAGTTGGTCTTGGTCGAAGAATCGTAACATGCGGCCTTCGGTGTTGCCGTTCGCGGTGCCCCAGGTCATGCTGCCCGGGTTATCATGACTATTGGCAAGCTTCCTCCAACATCATCGGTATTGTTTATCACGATGCCGCCTGCCCATGATCCTCCTCCGTGACCCGGCGGTTCGGTAATGGTGAGTGCCCAATTCGTTTGCTGGGCAACCCCGATTCCCACGGTGCCGGTGATCTCCCCACCCGTAAGCGGGAGATAATTGAAGCTACCATTAGCGTCGATCGGAATGACCCATGAGTATGGGCCACCGGGGTTCATGGCGGGAATCGTGATGTCCACGATGTGGCCGGACCCATCGTCAAGTTGCAGACTTCTCGCGCCGATCTCTCGCGATTGCGCCCGTAATGACGCGGTTGAAAGTGAAATTAGCCCAATTGTGATCAGTAGAATATGAAGGCGATTCATCAAAAGAATCTCCTTATGTAGTGAAGAATGGTTGAAGATTTGGATTGAAGTAGTACAAATAGACGAAGATTTTATAAATTTGCATAAAAATGAGATAAATAATCGACTAACAAATTTTGTGCTTTTGGCCGATCATGCCATCGGATTGCTTTGCATGAATGTCTCTTCGCCTTCATCCAATCGGGTAAGTTCACTCTTTAGGTATTCAAATGCATCCAAAGGTGTGTCGGAGAAATGGATAAGATTAAGATCGCTGCGGGAGATCATGCCAAAATAGGCAAGTTTATCGAAGTCAATGATTTCATCCCAAAAGCTCTTACCATACATGATGACAGGCATCTTTTTCCTGATCTTACCCGTCTGAATAAGAGTGAGGCATTCGAAGAGTTCATCCATAGTTCCGAACCCACCGGGAAACACCACAAGTGCCTTCCCAAGGTACGCAAACCAAAATTTGCGCATAAAGAAGTAGTGGAACTCGAAGTTCAGTTCATCGGTGATGAAGCTGTTCGGCATTTGTTCGAATGGGAGAGAGATGTTAAAGCCGATCGTTTTTCCGCCTGCGAGCATAGCGCCTCTGTTGGCTGCTTCCATGATCCCGGGACCCCCACCGGAGCATATTACGTAACGCTGTTTGAACGAGTGCGTCTTTATCATCTCGACATCGACGTAGGGAATTTGCTCTTTTACCTGAGCGGCGGCAACCATCCCCTTGGTTAGCTGTGCCTTTTCATAGCTCTCAGCCGCTTGTGTGATGGACCATTCCGTGAGGATACGAGCAAGCTCGGTCGCTTCTTCGTAATACCGCGTTAGCTCCTTATGACGTGTTGCGCGCCGGACCGCTTCATCGAGTTCCGTTTCCACTTCGGGAGTGAGCGAGTTGGTTTGTTTAGCGAGCGTCCGTGCATTCTCAAGTTGGTGCAGTGCGGCATCAACCTCTTCGGGCGTTGAAATACGCGCCGAACCGAAGAACACAATGGTATCCTTCACGCGTGCGTGTGCAAGCCGCGTACGTGGTTCGATATATTCCGAAAGTAAGCGGATCACTCGCGCCTCAGGGCTCGTGAGAAATTGTTCGTTAAGATAGGCCTTCTCGGCGCGTTGTTTTACTGCTGACATGAGGAAATACTAAAGTGCTGAGTGCTAAAGTGTTATACTGTATTTTGTAACGAACGAAACTTAGAATTCATTTGCGCTCGGTGGCATGATTATAGTTAAGCCAGAGCACTGCGCCATGCTCTGCAAAACCGAATACGATATGAAGACCCAGGCGATGAACGCCTCCGGTGATGAAAACTCGTTTATGTTCGGTCACGACTCGTTATCTCCAACATACGCTCCAGCGCAACATGCGCCCATTTTTTCTCCGAATCCGAAACGACGATCTGATTTATTACAATACCTTGCTTCAAATTCACCAAAATATCCAGCAGGGATTCGGGCGAGATACGATACATAGTTGCGCATTCGCACGCATAAGGCGCAAGCGTGGTAATGAACTGTTCCGGATGGTCTTTCTTCAATCTATTAACAAGATGATGCTCTGTTCCAATGGCCCATTTACTTCCCGCTGGAGCAGTATCCACCGTCTTCATGATGTAGGACGTCGAACCGACTTTATCGGCTTGCCGAACCACTTCGAAATTGCATTCGGGATGCACCATCACCTGAATGCCGGGATACAGCGCACGCATGATATTTGGATGCGAAGCCTGAAAATGCTGATGGACAGAACAATGTCCGCGCCAAAGCAAAATCTTTGCATTTATTAATTCTGCTGGACTTAGCCCTCCCAGCGGAGCGGTTTGATCGTAAAGCTTGATCTCCTCCAACGGAATTCCCATCTGATAATATGCAGTATTTCGCCCCAGATGTTGGTCCGGGAAAAAGAATACTTTTTCAAATCCCTGATCGAACGCCCACTGAAAGATCGCTCGATTGTTGGAACTCTGTTGAAACAGCGCCACCATGCTCGCCGCAAAATGCTTTTATCGCGGCACTGGAATTCATATACGTTATCGGGCAAACTTTTTTCGTATCGATATATCCCCCTATTTCATCCCACACATCGAGCACCTGCTCCACACGGGCCATATCGCTCATCGAGCAACCAGCTTTGAGGTCGGGAAGGATTACTTTCTGGTGCGGCGCGCTCAAAACGTCCGCCGTTTCAGCCATAAAATGGACGCCACAGAAAATGATGAATTCCCGGTCGTGAAGTTCCGACGCAAACCGGGAAAGCTCGAAGGAATCGCCCATCCGGTCAGCGAACTGGATAATGTCGTCCCTCTGATAATGGTGCCCGAGAATAACGATCCTGTCGCGCAACTCATCTTTCAACAAGTGAATGCTGCGTATCACTTCTTCAGAAGTTGTTTCAGCAACAAGACCGCCCCCTTCCCCCTCCTTGAAAAGGAGTGGGTTTTCTACTACATCGAGTTCCAGAATATCAGACATGAAATGGCAATTGAACGAGTGTTGCGGGCACGGTATTGTCCTTGCTATCTTTTACGGAAACAATCGTGCCGGGATTCGCATATTTAGCCCGCACATAACCCAATCCGATATTACCGTTCGCAGGTGAACTTGCAAGACTTGTAATTTCCCCAATTTCATCTCCAAGCGGAGTTCCAATTAGCGATTCATCCGAGATCCTATCGCCAACATGCGGCATCTGATCTCCGAATTTCAAACCTACTAATTGCCGCTGAACTTTATTTTGCGCGTCGAGACGAGCGATCACTTCCTGGCCAATGTAGCAGCCTTTCGTGAAGCTTACCGCTTCCGAAGCGAGTTTGAGTTCCAGTGGATTATGTTTGTCATTTATTTCATTCGGGGCCATCGGGGTTCCATTCTCGATTCGTAACACTTCAAAAAGCTCGGAATCCAAAATCACTCCATCATGGACCAGAACGTCCGTTTCAAGTTTGCTCCAAACTTTGGAAGCGGCATCGGAAGCCGTTAGAATAAACCAGCCATTCCCAGCAAGGCTCGGAGCTTTTACCAACGTAGCATGAATGGACTCAATTTGCAGATCAAAAACGCTGGCGCGTGAGGCTTCTCTCAAATTCTGACCAGCATATTGGCTAACTACTGCCGTTGCATTAGGCCCACAGATAAGGAATTGCACGATCTTGTCGGTCGCAGGCTCAAATCGCGCGTCCTCCATAATCGTAAACTTATCAAGCCAGCGAATGGCGGTTTCTTCCAATCCCTTGCTCGTGATAAGTATAACATCTCCCTTGCCATCACGAACCACCTTTAGCACATCGATGAATCGCCCCTTTTCATTCGTCAGTACCGTAATCGCTGCTTGAGGTATAGCCTCTTCAAGCGGTTTCATATCGTTTGTGGACATGCGGTGCAGCAGGTCGATCGCATCCTTGCCTTTTGCAAAAAGTCGGCCATAAGTATTCGAAGCGTCGAATAATCCGACGTTTTCTTTTACCATGGAGTATTTTGAGGAATCGAAAGCCATATCTACTCATTAACAAGTGGGCGTTCCATATTGTGCGTATTTTCGTAGTATGCTGAATTACATCTGGCTCGGACTTATCACTATTGCTATCTTCGTAGCTGTTGGGCGTGACGTGAGCGAGGAGACGAGCAATCGTTTCCGAAATAACGAACCGATCGCGCTTCATATCGCCCCTGGAGGATTGAAGATTGCTGGGCCGAATCACTTTACTGGGACGGCTTTTATCACAAAATCTGAGATCGCTAGGTTTTATGGCCCTGATGAAGCAAGGTCCGTTAAAGGCGATACAGTCTTCTTTACTGCCGATCTGCTTCAATCGCAATCGAATGTAAGATCGGGTGCGCTCACAATCACACTTCCTACAAATGCTCCGCAAGTGATGATGGATGCAGCCACTGCCGGTGGCGATGCGATGAAAATTATCGGGCAATACACTACCCCCCAGCCCCCTGCTCTTACAGAGGCGGGGGAGCTATTTTTTACCCCGCCCACCGTTCACTTTCGAGTTCTTGCAAAAGTAGCGAACGATGGTATCCTGAAAGTGGCGGACACTGCGGTTACGCTTGCGATAGGTCTTATCGGCATCATGGCGCTGTGGCTGGGAATTATGAAGATCGCGGAAGCGGCTGGACTTGTCCTTTTGCTTGCGAGAATCGTTAGGCCGATTATGATACGAGTGTTCCCGGATGTCCCGCCCGATCATCCTGCGATGGGCGCGATGGTGATGAACATGGCAGCGAATTTCCTCGGGCTTTCCAATGCTGCCACACCGCTCGGATTGAAAGCGATGGAAGAATTAAACAAGCTGAATCCCGTAGCGGGAACAGCAACGAATTCGATGTGCATGTTCCTCACGATCAATACGACGGCACTTACGCTTGTGCCCGCAACGGTCATTGCTATTCGCCTTACGCTTGGCTCTACCAATCCAACGGATATTATCATGCCAACGTTTTTGGCAACGTTCGTCAGTTTAATTCTTGGGGTTTTATTTACAAGATTTATCCAACGATTCTTTCCTATTAAAAGGATGGAAGGGACGGCAACGACCTAAATGGAAAGTCCCTTTATCATCATTACCAAAATTCTTTCGAGCGCTGCAATACCGCTTATTATATTTACGGTCGTGGCCGTTGCTGCCATTCGTAAAGTAAAGGTCTATGAGGAATTTATAGAGGGTGCGAAAGATGGATTTACCACGGCGGTTCGCATTATCCCATATCTTGTGGCGATGCTCGTTGCCATCGGGATGTTCCGCGCATCGGGCGCAATGGATCTTCTCACAACCGCGATCAGCCCGGTAACGAATGCGTTGGGGTTCCCGAGCGAACTGATGCCACTTGCCATCATCCGCAATTTATCCGGTTCCGGCTCACTTGGCCTGATGACCGATATTATGAAGACCCACGGCCCCGATAGCTTTATGGGGCGGCTTTCCGGAGCGATGATGGGAAGCCATGAAACGACATTTTACGTGCTTGCCGTGTATTTTGGCTCCGTGAATATACGCCGTACACGGCATGCTCCCCTCGCGGGCATCTTTTCGGACGTTATTGCGCTTATTATGAGTGTGATCTTAGTAAAATGGCTCTTTCCATAGCATCCGGTTAGTTTCATGTTTGCGTACCGAAAAAATCTATTTGTTTTCGGCTTACTGTTGATTCCAGCTTCGAGTGTATTTGCCCAATCGCTCGAAGATCGTTTGCATTTGGATCAATCTCCCGCAGAGGCATACCGTGGTCTTGCCCTTGGTGCCGGAACCACCATTATCGACGGGACACCCTATTTTCTGCTGCACGTCGCGCCGCAAGTGCAGTATAAAGATTGGCAGCTTGGCATCGATGGCGACATTCTTATCGGGACGAATGGCCAATTTCGGAAACAGGATTGGGATAACACCTATGATTATGTCCGCTGGCTCAATTATATCAGCTATGGACATCCGCACGGTGATTTTTATATGCGGCTGGGCGGCTTGGAATCTGCCTCCATAGGGAATGGAACGATCATCAGTAATTACTGGAATAATTCTTCGTATGACGATCGCCGTTTTGGTGGTCAGGCACGTCTCGATCTCGGCTTTATAGGCGCGGAGGCTCTCAATAGTGATTTCTTCCATCCCGGCCTCATTGCTTTACGGCCATTCGCCCGGCCATTTCAAATCGTTCCGATCCTTGCCAGCAATTGGTTCCTAAGCAATATCCAGATCGGGGTTACGGGTGCATTCGATTTCGATACCAGTGCCGGACTTATCATCCCGAATCATCCACCGTATGTTACGCGTGTCATTGATCCCGCAAATCCGACGGACACCATCGACCAAGTGAATGCTGATTCCGCGCGCCTCCCGTTACCACTAAAGACCTTCGGCGCGGATATTTCTTCGCTGCTCTGGCAATCAAAGAAAACGGAGGGTCGCGTTTATGGGGATTATGTTACATTCCCAGAGTTCAGCCACGGAGTCATGATCGGCGCACGAACGGCATTTGAGCTGACGGATTCCGTCCTGCTCGATCTGAGGGCAGAACGAGATCTGTATCGAGGTCAATTTTTGCCAAGCTATTACAATACCTTTTACGAACGTGATCGATTCGACGACCAGGCCAGCCCATACGATTATATTACAAAACTAACGACGCTCGACGATAGTGAAGGCGGAAACGGAAATGGATTCAAAGCGGGAGCGATGGTCAATCTCTACGACAAATTTCAATTTGAAGGAAGCTACCTTCATCTCGATAATCTGAGGGGACAGGACTGGATGCAGCTCGAGGTCGTGTTTCCGCACCTTCCATACAACGTCTATTTTCGCCTGATCTACACACGCGAAGAGATCAATGGCGTAGAAGATCTTTTCGCGCTCGATGACCGCTCCATCATGATCGGCGAGATCACTTATAAACCATGGAAATGGCTGCTGCTGATCGGAGACTTCCAGTGGTCCTTCGCTGTGGATAACGCTGGACATTTGCATACGCAAACCGTCATCTCACCACGGGCAGATGTGATAATAAAGTTTTAGATTCGGAGCACGAGGCTATTGTGCTAACTCCTTTAAAACGGAAATATGTGAAAGTCTGTTTTCAAATTTAGCTATTTCATTCGTAAAACATTGGAGTGAACATGAAATCCTATAGTAATGCGATCATATTTTCGCTGGCTATCGTGCTGTCCGCGATGTTTCTTAGTGGGGCTTGGAAAAAATCCCACCCCACGCATGAGTCGATCACTGTTACCGGTCTTGCGAATGAAAATTTCACGTCCGACGTGATCGTCTGGGACGGATGGTTCACAGAAAAGGAAATGGAATTGAAAGATGCATACTCCAAGGTAAAACGAGATGCGGAGATCGTTCGACAATATCTCCTTTCTAAGGGTGTGAAACCCGAGGAGATCGTTTTTGGCTCGGTGAGTATCAACAAAAAAATGAAGATGGTTTTCAGCGCCGATAATAAAACACACGAGGAGATATTTGACGGCTACGAACTTACCCAGACGGTGAAGATACAATCCAGCGAAGTCGATAAGATCGAACAGATCTCCCGTGAAGTTACGGAGTTGATCAACCAGGATGTTGAACTCTATTCGATGCAGCCTTCCTATTATTACACCAAACTTTCCGACCTGAAGATCCGAATGCTTGCTGCCGCAACGGCAGATGCCCGGAATCGCGCAGAAAAGATCGCACAGAATTCCGGCGCTAAATTAGGAAAACTTCAGAACGCGACAATGGGAATTTTCCAGATCACTGGGCAGAACTCAAATGAAGAATTCTCTGGCGGTGGCGCATTCAATACTTCCTCAAAGGCGAAGACCGCCTCGATCACTGTTCGGCTGGAATTTACTGTCGATTAAATTAAAATCCCATCCTGATACCTATTTCCCGAGTTGCTGCTGAACGTAGGCAATGGCATCCGCGATCTGTTGATCGGATAAAATGTCGCTGGTGTAGAACGGCATAGCTCCGGAACCACAGCGAACCGACTTAGCCGCCGCACGCGGGTCATCCATTTCTTTTGCCATAGCTGGCCCAACTTTCTTCTCGTTCATTTCGTGGCAGTATTGGCAGGAGCGTATAAACACATTCTTGCCCACAACGGGGTCGCCGGGTAGCATCATGATCTTTTTAGCGGCCGCTGTTGCCGCTTGCTCGTCGATGTTATCTTCTTCATGAATAGCAGGTTTCGTTACCCAAAGGATCTTCAGGTCACTGGTGATAGGTCCAGGATTGTTCTTTATAGCATCGAAATAAGCATTCAATGCCTCAATATCACTTTTGGGAATGACCGTGGCAAGATCATCGCCCCTATGCTCATACATCACGGCACACATCGTAGCGCCATAAGCATTTTTTACGAGTCCCTCGCCTTTAAATGCCCCATTCCAGGTAGTGGTGCGGCTGGTAACGCCCACGAGGGAATGTCCCGGCCGCAAGCGAGCATCCTTCGTAGCAGGCTCGCCGTCAACGTGACAAGAAGCACACGCATCTTTGATTTTCCCATACGTTGTGCTATAAAATATCTTTTGTCCAATAAGTGCTAAGTTACTCATACTGCTTGTAGATGGTTGAGCTGGGGCTTGCTTCGCAGAGTCAACAACGGCGTTTTTCGCACCAGAATCAATATTCGGCGCACCCAGCTCAGGCTTGCTGCAACCACAATAGACACTCAGTGTAATAAGACACATGGCAAATTCCAGCGCTCGCCCGTTTCGACCATCAACGTTTCTTGTTCTCATTATTTCTTTCGGTTAAAGAATGAAAGTGACTATGAATTAAAGTGTATCTAAGCTTCTTCTCGCTGCGAAACCTCCTTCGACCGTGTGCCACGCTACAATGGCTGGCTCGCCAAGAAGATAGCACAAGAAAACAACTTTGCCATTCGCTCTGCGATATGGAAAATCGATCAGACCTTTATCAAGATCCTTGATCTCGATACCCATCTCGTTCAATTGCTCTGCAATTCCGGCAAGTTTTTCCATCTCCGTCGGGAATGCCTTTTGGCCGTTCGGACCCATACCACCGAAGTATTGATGACGATGAACGTCGTAGCCCTTTCGGTCACATTCGGTCTTGAGTTCGACTAATTCCGAAAGCATCTGTCGGACATCCGGTAGAACGGCCTGCGCTTCTTCGAGCGTAAATAGATGTTTGAATTCCACTAAATAATTGAGTAAGTTGGTTTCAATAACAATTTTTAATTAGTGTCGTTGCGTCAAGAAAAAACTTGGAAGATCCTCATTAATCCCTAATAATTAATTTCTTTGTTACAACGACGCTCAAAGAGCGTTATAATATATGTTGCAACGGGTATTTTTGACCTCACCGGTCAAAAGTTCGAAAAATCGACCCGGTTTGTAATTGCTACGATGCATTTAGCGTCTTTATTAATGTTCGAGACACTAACTACAATGAAAACAATGCGATTCTTAAAATCAACCACACTTCAGACCGTTTCCCTCCTTGCGGTTCTATTTGCTCTTACCGCAGGAACTCTCTACGCTCAAGGTTTTTCATCCACCAACGGCCTGAAATTGGTTACGATGAATGACAAAGTCAATAAAAATCAATTTATATGGGTAAGCGAGGCCCCACTCGAAAATACCAAAGGCTCCAGTGAAGGGGTATCGGGTACCCTCACGATGGATCCACGCGATCTCTCCACCATCCGTGGCACTATCTCGACGCAAGTCTCAACGATGAAGACGGGCAATGAAACCCGCGATCATCATCTTAAAAGCCCGGAATGGCTTGATGCCAATCGTTATCCGGCAATCTCTTTTACTATTTCCTCGGTGTCCAATATCTCGGTCAGTGGAAACACGGCGACTGCCACTGTGGCTGGAAATTTTACGATGCACGGCGTTTCAAAACAGATGTCTATCCCTTTTAAAATGACCTATTTACCAGAGAGTGAAAAAACGCGCGAACGAGCGCCCGGAGACCTTGTTATGATATCCGCCGATTTTAATATCTCACTGAAAGATTTCAAGATCGCCGGCCAGGAAGGGACGATCGGAAGCAAAGTTGGTGAGACGATTAAGATCACCGCTCAACTCTTTGGGAATGCACTTCCAAAGGGTTCCCAGTGACCTCATTTTTCTTTATTTCTACTCCTGAACCCCAACTACCAGATGACATCCAGACACTACCTCTCTTTTCTCTTCATTGCGATCGCTGCGGCTCTGCTCATTTGGTGGTTTGCGATCGGCCATCATTTTTGGACCACAACTCAAACCATGGTAGAGGTAAAAACTACTGACGAGCTGTTCGGCACTACGGTGACAACCCAGAAGTGGGTGGATGATTTTTCTCCGGGGCTGCTACCGTTCTCCAATATGTCAGGTGGCAGCCATGTTACAGGACTCCAAAATGTGATCTATACTCTTATTGGATTCCTTGGTATCGGCCTGATGTCATTCGTTTTTGCAGGTTCGGGGGTTTGGCTCTGGGTGGTAGCACAAAAGAAGGCGAGAACACATACTTAGTCGGTAACCAATTGAACAGTTACTCCGAAGGCTTCCTCGAACATATCCTTCTTATGTTCGATGGCCCATATTTCATGATCGCACCGTCTGGAACTATGAAGTGCGAGACGGATATTACCGGCGCGGAGCACAGCCTTAAAATTTTTGATGCGCGATTCATGGCTACGGTCCATCGCGTCCGCCAAACGAAGAATACCTCCCAACATCCAGACCCGGCTCTGATCTTCTAAGCTCAGACTATTGAATGAGTCATGCGTTGGCTTTGGAAAGGCACGACGATGATAGCGCGCAATATTCGCAATGACCTGCCGTTCAAGATCTGTGAACCCCGTCAATTCGGAGTTCTGGATAAGGTACAGTGAGTGCTTGTGATGCGATTCCGGCGAGATGGCATAACCAATATCATGAAGGATCGAAGCAGCGGCCAACAAGGTGCGGTCATGGAGCTTCAGGCCATGTAAGGATCGTATTTGATCGAAGAGCTCTGTCGCTAACTTCGAGACATGCTTTCCATGCGTAGCCTCGTAGCCAAATCGCTCACCTAACGCCTCAGCCCCTGCAAGACGCGCATCCAGTTCCTTGGATCGTGTGGCGCGAACTCCGTTCCACTCGGAAAGCCGATCGAGCAATACTCCTTCGCGAAGGCCCCAATCGCAGGTGGTGATCCGAGCGATCTTGAAAGCATGCATGATCTGTTCGATGATCTGCCGCCGGCCACGATGATCTCGGCACGCTGCTCCGAAATACCACGAATTTTCTTGCGCTCCGCAAGCGAAAGCGAGGCCAAATGCTGATTGAATTCGGAAAGAGCACTTCGGGTCATCGTAACGGTTGGCAGTTGGCGCGAGGCACGCGCATCCGGGATCGATTCATTATCCGGGTACGCCAGGGATTGAAAGGCCGCTCCGATCGAAAGGATAGTTCCAGAAGTCCCGGTGACCATGCCCCATTTTTCACCTTTCATTTCCCGCATGGGGCGTTCGAGCGCACCCTCGATCTCCCGTTGCATTGCGAGAAGTTCCTTCGGCTTCGGTGGATCGGAACTGAGAAACTGTTCTGACAACCGTACCGCCCCGATCTTCATCGATTCGAGCTTAATGGCCTTAGAGCCTCGCATCAACGATAATTCGGTCGAGCCACCACCAACATCGATATTTAAAAGACTTTTTCCTTGTGATTGAGGCTTGACGGCGCTTGCACGAGCGGCCGCTACCCCGATCAATCTTGCCTCCTCAATTCCAGAAAGCACCTCAATACGAATGCCTGTGCGGCTCTCCACTTCCCGAATAAAGGCTTGCGCATTGTCTGCTTCACGCACGGAAGCCGTCGCAACGGCAATGATCTGCTCGGCTCCGAGATTTTGAGCGAGCGTCTTAAAGACACTCAGTGTCCGAATGGCCTGGACAATCGCCTCGCTCGAAAGATGTCCTTTAAGCAGCGTTTCATGACCGAGACGAACCATAGATTTTTCTCTGCGGAGCGGCAATAGAGCACCGTTCGCAGCCGTCTCCGCAACGAGCAACTTGATCGAATTCGAACCAATATCTACAGCGGCGACTCTCATTGGATAGAACCAACGCTAAACACCGGCCCGAAATTCAGCATTATCATGCTGCTTGTTTCTTACCACGTTAGCAGACGCCATCTGCCTTGGTGACGGGACGACTTCCGGTTCGAGCGAAGGTGCATCGATCACGGCTGTCACAGCTCGCCGCAGATCCGCCGAAACGCGGGCGATTGAACGAGAGGCACGAATAACTTTGAAATCGTATTCCGATGTCATTCGATCGAACTCCTTCAATAGTTTGGATTGATACGCAACGAAACTGTCGTAAAAATCCTCACCCAAGCCAACATCCATTCCAGATTCCCAGTAATCGAAGCCTTTGCCGGTTTCGAGCAATCGAAGCACGAGATCAGAAATACTATCGATGCGAAGATAAAAAATGGCGTCCGGCACAACGGATATACGATAAATGTCGCGCACCCACTCAGGATCCATACCCCGCGCGACAGCGCGTGCAATAGCAGAATACACATAGCGATCCGTAAGCACGATAAAACCCGCTTTGAGGGCGGAATAATCTCGTTATCAAGCCGGTCGGCAAAGTCGGTTGCATAGAAAAGCTGCATGGTCAGCTTTCCAAGCGTATGCCCCATTTTCGCCTCCTTGATGCCTTGTCCGGCAAGTTGAGAACGAGTCATACCGGTATCGGCAACGGCATATCCCTGGGCTTCCAGCCACGTCCGAAGTTCCGCGATGTGCGTGGAGCGTCCGACGCCATCGGTGCCTTCAATGACGATAAGTTTACCAGGATACGGCTTGAGATCGACATCCGGTAAAGGGGTTCCGTAAAATCGCATGGGAGTCATTTAAAACCTCTGGAGTCCTTTTAATTGTGGAGTGATGATCTTGCGCATTTCTTGCTGCTGCTGTAAGATCGAACGAGTTGCATCAATGACGGTAAGCCCGAATTCACTCACCATCTTATCGTATTCATCGAGGATCTTTCCTTGAAAGATACGAAAGCTATCCTCTTCATTATCGGCAAATCCGCGATCCATTCCGGCTTCATAGTATTTTAATTCCGGTCGTCCCGAAAGAATACGTTCCAAGGCCACTTCGAGCGGAGCGCGAAAGAAGAACCGAACCGTTGGCTCGACTGCAAAGCGATAGATCTGCCGCACCCATTTGGGGTCGCATCCTCGGGTGACATCGCGTGCAAAGGCCGTATAAATATAACGATCCGCCAGCACGATCGCTCCCGCTTTGAGCGGTGGAATAATATCGCGTTCTGTGCGGTCTGCAAAGTCTGTTGCATGTAGCAATGAAAACGTTGCTGGAGTAAAGAGGGTCTTCTTCTTCGCCCGCTTCGTCGTTTGCATGACTAGCGGTGAGGAATTCCATTCGGAAAAAATGACGGGATAGCCTTCACTCTTCAGCCACTGATAAAGCAAAGCAAGTTGCGTGGATTTACCACTGCCATCCGTACCTTCAACGACAAAGAGCCGCCCTGGAAATTTATGGTCACCGTATGAGATCATGTTCTTCTAAAAAGCCCTCTTTGGGCAAAAATATTTTGTTGTAACATCAAATGTAGTAGGAATGGGTGTTAAATTATCATTATCAGATTAAGTTGAGGGTGTTTGTGTGGTATTAATTGGCGGCGACATCCATTTATTGTTTCCGAGTTCATGTGCGGCTTGCCAGACTTTTGGAAACTTGCGTCGGGCCTTTTCTTCGAGTTTTCCCTGAGTTCGTATGAGCTCGCGAAGGCCTTCAGGATGCTTTGTTTCTAATTCGGACATAAGCCTGAGTGTTTTCGATGCAACATCCGCGTCCTGTAACTCACCGAGCGTATCTTGCATCTTTTTCATCGCATTGATGAATTTCAGAGCTCGCTGGCGGTTCTTCGGTGAAAGATCAGAACAGAGTAACTCGGCGACATACCGAATGCGTTTTCCCATCTTTCGAACGCGATGATATTCCGGCGCTGGATCGGATCGCTTCAACTTTTCCGCAGCCCGGGAAAGCTTTTTCCACGCTCGATCGAGCCTCGGTAAAAATACTGCCTGCGCCGATGCACCCGCTTCCAGCGTTAGCTGCGGAGCAAGTGCTCCGGCACTCAGGCGCTCCAATAATACTTGATACCGCTTGCTTTTAAGCCCTTCCAGCATCACAGCCTTCGCATCGCGATGCCGGGAAATAAGCACGTGTTCAACATTCCGAAAGGTTACTCGTTCCTCGGGATTCCCGGCTTTTAGAGAATCATACAGGCGCGAGCGGAGCACATCCAGATCACGAACTGCTCCCAGCAAATGCGCAAGCCAGCGCAATTCGGAGTCGAGTTCAACCGCCCATTGACTATCCATGACATCGGCAACGATACGCAGCATTGCTCGCAGCCGCCTTGTGCCAATCCGCATCTGATGCACCGGCTCCGCTTGAGACCGCAGTGCACCAGCGTGATACCGCTTCAGTGATACAAGGGACTCCTCGCATGCACTCTGCACCAATTCAGCGGCAGACCGCGGTTTTAATACTTCCTTAAGCTTTCGAGGCATTAGTGTAGTAACACCGATCACGATGTCTGGAACTCCATTAATCTAAAATTTAATTTATGGCCTTGGTGGGCATTCCAACACTAAATTCCGTCAGATAAAGAGGCTCCAGCGCATCAAGGGCTGGACCAAAGGTAACCTCTAACGATCTCGCAGTCAGACGGGACGTGGCCGCCAACGATAGCGATACAAATGACGACGTTGGGGGGATAAATGACTGATCGTGAAGCAGAAAGGAATCGTGCGCAAGTATCTCCCGAGGTAATTGCTTCAAAAACTCCTCCTCGGTAACCAGCTGGATCGCGTTTGGAAGAATAGATTCCGAAACATAGCACAACTCCTGTCGGTAGGCAGGAGTAACAATCAGCCCATCGAATCCACTGGCTTCAGCCTGTAACACTTCGTGAAGCGTCAGTGGCGCTATCCCGGCTCCGGTAGCGAACGCCAACCCTTTGGCGAACGAAAGTCCGATCCTGAGTCCCGTAAAACTTCCCGGACCAATGATCAGCCCAATGCGAGTGATCGAGTCCGCAGGCATAGATTCGGCTTGGAGTAGTTTTGACGTCTCGATCGCAAGACGCGCATCGTGAATTGTCCGCTCGCCTGCACCGGCATCTGGCTCCGCGTGAAACTCCCGTAATAGTGTACCATCGGCAGTAGATAGGCCGATAGAAAGTTGGGAACTAGATGTATCGAGGACTAAAATCACAGATAATTTTTACTTCTTAACCCTTACCTCAATAACCCGCTCAGTTTCGGAAATAACATCGATGACCACATGAATTGCATTCTCCGGAATCAGCCCAATGATCCGCTCCGGCCATTCGATGATCGTTGCTGCGTGCTGCGGATAAAGATAATCCTCCACTCCTAATTCGAGTAACTCTTCCGGCTTCTCGAACCGGTAGCAATCGAGATGATACAGCGTGAATGGTACACCGATATTAAAACACTCATATTCATTAGCCAGCGCGAATGTGGGCGAGGTTAACTCCCGCTCGTCGATCCCAAGCGAACCTGCGATCCCCTTGATAAAATGTGTTTTGCCAGCACCAAGTTCGCCATGCACACATACGACCACCCCATCGCGAATGTATTGCCTGCCAAATTCCTCGCCAAAGGATACGGTTTGTTGTTCGGAACGGCTGATCCATTTCATAGTGTGAACCATGTATTATATGGCAACCCTTGGAACCCGTGCTGCAATACCAGTCAGAATTTCGTATGGGATCGTTCCGATAATGTTCGCAAGCGACCACGCATTCAGTTCGCTGTTCGTCGCTGAGATGAATTCAACGCGGTCACCGATCTTCACATCATCATTCCCCACATCGATCATCACTTGGTCCATACATATCGCGCCAACGACAGGATAGATCCTCCCGTTAATCATCGCCAAGGCTCTTCCTGTGAGCAAGCGCGGATAGCCATCGCCATAACCGATCGGGACGGTCGCGATGCGCGTCGGGTGCGGGGCACGCCAGCGAAGATTGTAGCTTACACCCTCGCCTTCGTTGATCTGCTTCACCAAAACCACCGTGCTCACGAGCGTTAAACAAGCGTGAAGTTCTTCTCCAAAAAGCTCTTGCAATTCCATGTTCGGGGCATATCCATACAACATAATTCCCGGACGCACCATGTCGAATGCTGATTCCTTCGGCGCCTGCAAAATGGCCCCGCTATTTGCAGCATGAACAAGAGGAATATGAATACCTGCGCCGCGAGCCTCACGCACCACAGATTCAAACCCCGCTATCTGTTTGCAAAAAAAAGTCTGATCGAGTTCATCGCTTGTGGCAAAGTGTGTTGAAAGTCCGACAAGTTCGACGTTCGCAGAATGTTGTTCGATCTCGCGCAGAAATGGGAGCGCTTCTGATGGTTCGACGCCCATACGCCGCATTCCGGTATCGACTTTCAAATGAACTCGCGCACGGATGCCCGTTGCAGAAGCACGGGCAGCAATACATGCAAGCGTCTCCCAATCCGAAAGCGTAAAATCAAGCTGGTGATTCAGAAAAGTATCGACGTCATCTATCGTGGCACCTGTGAGAACGAGAATTGGGAGGGTAGTCAGCCTGCGCAGGCGCATTCCCTCTTCTTCGGTCGCTACACCGAAGAAGTCGATCTCTTCGCTTTGGATAGCTGCTTTTGCGATAATATCGAGGCCATGTCCATAGGCATTCGCTTTCACGATCGGCATGATACGTGCCCGCTCACCGATCTGCTTACGAACAAGGCGGAGATTAGCGAGAAAAGAATCTGTTTGAATTTCGGCGCGAGTAGGTCTCATCGGTAAGAGATAACAATGGCTAAGGGAATCTCATTGCCTGAGACCAAGTGTCCACACAAAGAATCGGTACGAATTTTGCTTATATGTAGAGGAATATTCATTATTTGTATCATTATGAAACAACATTTTAACCTGCTGATTACTTTACGTCACATTGTGTTCGTTCTTGCTCTCATCGCTGGGGTCGCCTGCGTCGGAAGCCCGAGCATGGCTCAGATTCGCGTTGGCATTGGTGTTGATATTCCTACCTACGTGCCACCCCCGTGGGCGCCACCCTACGATAACGTCAGCACTGTCCGATATTACTACCTTCCCGATTACGACATGTACTACGATGTCTGGGATGGCCTGTTCTGGTATCTTGGCCCGGATGGTGTCTGGGTATCCAGCCAAGGCCCACCACCGCAGTATGCCGGTATCGATCTCAGCGGCGCATTTATTGTGCTCATCGACCATACTATATCTCGCCCGTGGCTGAACGAGGGTTATTACCGTGCTAATTATCCTGCGCATGGGTACGATCAGTATCGGGACATCGTAGTCCACAACCGAATCATCACGAATACCGCGCCGGGTCATGAACTCGTACCTCGTGCGTTCAATGAAAATACAAATCGTGTAACATTCATGCAACGGCCGGTTGCCAAACCAAATGCTGCGCCTGGTCCCTCAACGTACCATCGCGTAGTCCATCAAGTGCCCATGAAATCGATCTCACCCTCGATGCCGGCCGCCAGCAGAAAGCTGAATTATGGCGGCGGATACACTCGGCCATCCGGTCCAGCAGTGAAATCTGGCAGCGCCGTAAGAGGCGGTGGAAAAAGATAGAATCAATTTTTTCTATTTTTCCTTCTCGAAAACCAGAAGCCTGCCACGCCCACCACGATCATTATGCCGCCGATGACAGCCCATTTGCTGTCGTCGGTCATTACGCTGCCGTGGATCAGGCCGATGCCCTGACCGAACCATACCATTCCGACGAGTGCAATTAAGATTGAAAGAACGAGAATAATTTTATTCATACCGATTTAGACATTAATTGATCCGCGAGAGTTCATCTCTCGCTCGGCTAGCGTCCTCGGGAGGACGCCGACCGGCATGTGTCATGCTATCGGCAATGTGAACCGATGCCTGGAAGGCATCCCGCGCATCGAAAGGCTTATCCTCGTTGAGAAAAAGCTTCCCGATCTTGTAATACGCCGCAACGCGATTGGAATCGACGCGCATTTTGCCCGAGACCGTTTCCATCGTCTCGATATACTTCCCTTGCCGGAACAGCGCCAGCGCAAGTTCCCCGACTACTGTGTCGTTCGGCGGCGCCTGTTTCAGATATGCTTCATATAATCTCGACGCCGAGCGGAACTCCCCTGCTCCGAGCATCACATCGCCCAGTTGGCGAAGCTTCGGAACGCTATCCACCGGGAACGCAAATGCGTCCTGAATATCGTCGAGGCTATCCGCCGCCGGCTTCGGCGGATGCGCTCGGTACCGTTCGATCATATCCTTGATCGGATCGGCCTCGAAAGCGCGTGGCGCAGAAACGATCCCGTAAGCAATAATGCCTATTGCGCAAAAGACCATCCCCGCAATAATTCCTATTGTATATTGCTTCCACCGTTTATCCCACTTGCTTTTGGGGCGGCGGGGTTCGGGTGCAGGCTTGTAGGTCGTCGTGCCTTGAAATCGGGAATTTCTGCGAAGTTCCTCGATATGCTCGGCAGAGAACGTCTCCCGCATACGAAGCGCCGCGCGATGCTCCTCCCGTCGAACAGGATCGAACAGGACGGCTTTCGCCTCGTTGATCTGCTGCATCTGGCGTTCGGCTCCGGGATCGCTCGCGTGTGAATCCGGATGATATTTCTTGGCCAGCGCGCGATATGCCTCCTTGATCTCCCGATCGGAGGCATTCCGCTGCACGCCAAACACCTGAAAATAATCTACCACCTCTTATGCTTACAAAGCGGAGGGTGAGATTGGTTCAGAAAGGGCAAACATGCTGTCACCAAGAAATAGGTGCCATTTCTTTTTCTTGCTGAGTTCCCGATATTCCTTGCTCCTCCCTCGTTTCTGGGCCAATTTCGCCATTTGTTCCAACGAGTATTCATAAAAGTCCCTTCACAGAGAACTCGTTCATAACGAAACCTATTGCCAAAATCAATTTTCAATGAACTCCCCCATCCTTCCCTAATCCCGAGAATCCTGTAAATCGTGGTCTAATTCTTACTTCTTAATTGATACAGGGTGCCCATCATCTCACCACCTAATATACGACACTTTTCCGAGACGCCACCAAATTCGGAATTTCTCCTAACGTAGGGACGTGCTGCGCACGTCCGTCCCGGGGAATTAGGATCGCTATTAAGATGTATATTCAAACGGGGATGACCGCCAACGGGGACGGACGCACCTACGAGCCTACCGCCATGCGTTCCCCGGTCCGGGAATTATCATAAATTGTTAGGGTATGAAAAAAATTGCTGTTGGTTTCTTGACGATGTTGCTATGCACTGCAGCATCTCTGCAAACGCAATCGAACAATGGGACTTCCCAGATAAATGTACCGGGAATTACATTCAGTCCCTCTCCAACCCATACGCGGGCAACAGAGGACGAGCCAACTGGAATTGATTGCAGTGTCTCGGTTGCTGTGAATGTTCCTAAGGGAGTGAAGACTCTATCTGTGCCAATGGATACTTCATGTCAACATTCTTATAATGTTAGCTCTCTTTTACAGGCTTCTGGTCAATACACATCAGCCTTTGATACCTCGATGGCTTTCGTGGAACGGTGTCCAACCGACCCACATGCACCATTTGCATTTGGTGATCTGGCGGGCGATGCGGCGTACGGAGGCGCGGGTCCATTACCTGCTGCCTTACTGCCTTTTCGGCAATGGCTCATTTCCGCCCTTGCTTGGAACACAAATAGTCCGGACTACTTCTGCTCAGACGTGTTTGCAATAATGCAAACGTTCGGCACAACCGACACTTCTTGGACTGCAGAAAATACCGCAACGAATGAAGCTATGTCTGTTCTATATTGGCTACAGCACAATCCGTTGTGCTATAGTTCGTATGATTCCGAATTCTATGCTAACGGTCGCGGCTCGCAAATACGCGCGTGGCTGGATACGCAGGATACTGCAACAAACCCACTCGACACCACCATCTACACCATGCACCAGCTTGGATTAGATAGTGTGCTAAAATATGCCGGCTTGCTTGGCGTTAGCAGCAATACACCAAGCATTATTTCAAACGCAAGCGCATATCCCAACCCCACAGGGGAGGGAACGGTCATTTCGTTTGGCATTACTCGCGAGGCGTATGTCACAGTGAATCTGTATGATGTATTGGGTCATCAGGTATCGTCGGCAGGTTTTGGTGGCGTAGCGGAGCCGGGTAATCTATCGGTTCCAATGTCCCTTGTAGGTCTGCCCTCGGGCACCTACTTCGCTCGTATCCAAACCACCTACGGTGAAGCCCAAACCGTGAAATTGGTGAAGGAATGATTCACTCATCTCTCCGGGGGGTGGGATATTCTTCGCTATGTTTTTCGAGGTGGCGGAACGTTAAGATCTTTGCAAATTTTGCGGACCAACAAATCATTTATTTCCGTATGACGAGGGATCGAAGACGATGCGCGAGCTTCTCGATTGACATACACCGAATGGTTACCGCCCTCCCGCAGAAACTGGCAACCGTTCGCGTCAAGATGACGGAGAAGCTCTTTCCTCTTCAAGCGAATGAAGCGGCAATTGGCTCACGAATTACGTCGAACCCAAGGATAGATTCCTCTGCAAGCTCTTTATTCGCCTGAAGCACAAGCCCAATAGCCTCGCGCAAGTTTCGGCGTACTTCTTCGAGTGTCGCACCCTGGGTATTCGCTCCAGGAAGTTCCTCGACGAAGCCGATGTAGCCCTCCGGGACTTTCTGAAAAACAGCGGTCAAATTTGGTGGCATATATTGAAATTAACGACTGGACATACTGCAGCAGTTCCTCATCGACCACCCCCCAGCCCCATCCTATTCGCAAGCTCATAGGAGGGGGAGCTACAACTCCTCTTCCGCTGCGTCGCTGACTTTCAGCTTGCCGCCTTCGTAGAGCAGGTAGGCCTTCATGAAATCGGTGATGTCGCCATCCATCACGGCTTGCACATCGGTTTTTCCAACCTTGGTGCGGTGATCCTTTACCATCGTGTAAGGCTGGAACACATACGACCGAATTTGGGAACCCCAGGTGATCTTTTTCTTCGATCCTTCGATGGCGTTCAATCGCGCTTCTTCCATTTCCCGGTCGATGGCAGCAATGCGGGATTTTAGCATCTTCATAGCACGCTCGCCATTTTGGAATTGCGAGCGTTCCTCCTGACATGCCGCGATCACGGTGTGCTCGCCACCCTGAGCATCCGTATATTTATAGGTAAGGCGAACGGCTGTTTCCACTTTGTTGACATTCTGTCCGCCTTTACCGCCGGAACGGTACGTATCGCGCTGCAACAGAGCCGGATTGAGCACGATCTCGGTGTTATCCTCCTCGATCACCGGATAGGCATAGACGCTCGCAAAGCTTGTGTGGCGGCGAGCGTTCGCATCGTACGGCGAAATGCGCACAAGGCGATGCACACCATTTTCGGTCTTCAAATAGCCAAAGGCATTCTCGCCATTGAATTCCAGAGTAGCGGATTTAATACCTGCGCTATCTCCCGGCTGTTCATCCAGCATCCGGACTTTATATCCATTGCGTTCGCCCCAGCGGGTGTACATGCGTTCGAGCATTTCCGCCCAATCGCATGCTTCCGTGCCGCCCTGACCCGCATTGATGGTCAAGATCGCATCCTTGTGATCGTCCGGCTTGCTGAGCATGACGGCCACTTCCTGCGCGGTAAGTTCATCGGTAAGGCGCTGAAATTCTTCGGCAACTTGTCCTGCAAGGGATTCATCCTCACGGGCGATCTCGAAGAGTTCTTCGGCATCGTCCAAGCGTGAGCGAAGCTTTTGGAAATCATCCCGCTCCTTTTTTAAGCGGGAGAGGACTTGCATGGATTGCTGGGCTTTTTTGGGGTCGTTCCAGAATTCGGGCTGGCCAGATTCGTTTTCGAGCTGCTCGATCCGGCGCTCTTTTAGAGCGAGGTCAAAGAGAGTCGCCAAGCTCTGCAAGGCGCCCTCGTAGATCGGCAATTTGGGTCGTAGTAATTTCGCTCATGCTGCGGAATGTGTTTTATAATTGGGGCACCTAAACCCAATGCCTCCTGAGAAGATTCAATCACATGCCTTTGGAAGATTCAATTACGCTCATGCCGAACCATACTTCTATACTCAAGCCGAACCATACTTCATTCACACTTGTAAACCCACGTATAAGTTTTTCTTGTGAGCTTATTCCTCCTCGGGAGTTATATTCCATAGTGGCATCCAGGAAGAAATGAGGGCCCTGTACCGATTCAGAGATCGATTTTTTTGCCCACAGATACTATCTGTTGGGCTGGTGGTGTGGTGTGCTTTTTTCCTTAACATTTCACCCGTCCGCGCAACCTGGCAGATCATTTTCACAATGCCAAATGGCAATCCATTCACGGCCTGCTTTTTTTTCAACGAATCCGTAGGATTTGTCGCAGGCCCGATAACGGATGGAGTTTTTAAGACCACCGATGGTGGAAAAACCTGGGTGAATACTCCGCTACCACTTCATCCCAACCCGTTCTATCCCTATAATGGCGCATGCGGCATCACCCAAATCCTGATGACGGATCCACTCAACGGCTGGCTGACGTGCGAACCTCCGCGCCCAAATCCTGCAGTTTATCCGGGGCTATACCGAACTACCGACGGAGGTGCATCATGGAACCCAGTCAATCTCAATGAACAATTTAGTGATGTCTATCAGACCTCACATGCGCTTATTATATCATGCCGGAACGATTTTTGGCCCAACGCTTCCGGTTATGTCTCTCTTAATAATGGTGCTACATTTTCGCCGGCGATACCAATCACGAATGGGATCGATTTTGTCGATGATCTGCATGGCGTTGCGACCGGATATAAAGAGCAAGTATGGTCACGATCCGTCGATGGTGGAATGACGTGGAGCAGCCTCGCGCCCACAAATGATTATGAAAGCTGGACTGTGTATGGAGTAAAGGGCACGTCATGGTTCTTTACCGCAAGCGAACAATATCCGGAAAACATTCCTTCACCCATTCGCCATTCTTCCGATTTGGGAGCAACATGGACCAATGGAACTTTTCTTCCTTTTCGCACGACCGGTCACATCGCCGGATTCGGATTTACACTCTTTGCACAGGTAGGGCTTGAACATGCCTGGCCGGATTCGGGAATTTGGCGCTCCAAAGACAGCGGAAAGACGTGGGAAGCTATCGGAGGGCCGAGTAATGTCGAAGACACCCGTTTTGTCGTTACCGGATGCAGAGGGGAAGTGATGTATGTATTCGATGATTACGGTAATGTCTGGAAAACCACCGATGGCGGCGATGGCTCCCTGCCGCAGTTTAAGTTACAAGCCTCTGTGCTGAATGTGGATTCCATTGATGTGTGCAGCCCGCGCGACACCACAGTATATATCAAGGATCTTGGGTGCGATACCATTCTCATCACGAGCGCCAGCGCTCCGGCAGTTCCCTCGCTGGAGATTCTCGATTCCTCTACAGGGTTACCTCCCGTCTTTCCGATTGTCATTCCACCTGGCGATAGCGGCGGTCTCAAACTGGAACTCAATTCCTCGGTAACGGGCCCGTATCAAACAAAACTATTTCTGGAAGTGGAACGGGCGGGATTCCTAACTTATGATACTGTTACGATCCTCTCAGCCTTGCGCTTTTATGATCCGCTGCGTGTGGCAGCCAGTGCGATCTACGACTCGACATCGCTTTGCTCCAGCGCCAACAGCACGCTCGAAATAGCTAACGATAGCTGCTTTAGCGTGCAGCTCGTCAGCTCACAATTGAAATACGGCACCAGTTTTACACTGGATACTACGTATAAGAATGATTCCATTCCCGCATTTTCGTCGAAAACTTTTCCCATCCATTTCCAGCCAACACAAGTTGGAACGGTCGTCGATTCTCTGGTGCTTAACCTCCTTGTGCTCGGAAAGTCAGTGAGGGTGAGTTACCCGATCACTGGAATAGGAAAACCGAACGATCCGAAGTTAATCCTTGCCGATCGCTTTGGCAACCCTCTGCCGAGCGAGATCAATTTCGATACCATCACGCGCTGCCAGGATTCTTCCTTCACGTTCACGATTCAGGAGCAAGGCTGTGATTCCCTGTTCGTGTCCGTCGAATGGCTCGATTCTACCATGAAGAGTTCGCCGCCAGCGAATCAATTCATCTGGAAAAAGGATCTGTTCCAATGGGTGACTCAAACGGATACTCCCATCGTTCAAGGGATCGAAGCACTGCCGGCCATCGCAGGAAGTTATACCGGCTATCTGCGCATCCGCGATAGCGTGAAGGGCAGCAATGGTACGCTCGTTAGCCTTATTCCCTTTACGGTCTTTGTAGAGCCGGGAACTCGTACTCTTTCCATCTCCGATCTCGTGCAGAATTACGACACCATTCTCTTCTGCGATCAAAAGGATTCCCTTTTGCCCATTGTGAATTTGGGATGCGATACCATTCATGATTCTGCGATCTCGATCGCCGGTTCAGATTTCGTGATCGTTGATCCACCGAAAACGCCGTTCATTATCAATCCGCATGACACGTTTTACGTCACCGTTCGGTATCTGCCTGTAACAAGCGGGCGGGCAGCCGACACCCTGACCGTCGTGACCGATGCGGATTCTGCGCGTAGCCGCCAGATACCCCTTGCCGGCTATGCCACGCCTACCGATACGATAAAATTGAGTGCCATCGCATCCAACTTGAAAGTAGTTCCCGGCGATACGACTACGCTTACCGTAATCCCAAGCTCGAAATACGACGGCAAAGGACTGAGCACCATACAGATCGTTCTTTCCTATAATGGAGACATCATGGTTCCATTCAACACTATGGGCGCCACGTCGGCAATGTCTGGCGCGTTGCCGCCCAGCGTGGGCCAGGAATTGAGCATCACTCCGAAGCTCCGCAATTTGCCCATCACGATCAATGGAACGAACATGACCTTCGATTCGGCTACGCCAATTCTGAACCTACAGTTCGAGATCATGCTATCGGATTCTCTCAGCACCGATTTCCATGTTGCAAGTGTAGTGCTCAACGACGGCAATAGCAATTTCAATAAATGCCTGCTTGGTGCCACCGTCGATACCGGAACCATCGGTTTGCAGTTCGTGTGCGGCGATACGGATCTCTATAATTTCCTTCGGTATGGCGCGAACTGGTCCATTGGTGAAGGCATCGTCCCAACCGGCGGGAACGTCTATCCGAATCCCGTTTCAGCGGGATCTCCTGTCACAATACCGTTCACGGCATTGAGAGCTGTTACCGTGAAGATCGAGATCATGAATGAAACTGGCTCCGTGGTCTATTCTGGAACGAATAGCGTTTCTCAGGCTGGCGCAGTAACCTACACGATCACAGACTTAGAGGCTGCGAGTGGAGCATATAACTATCGCCTGTATCCGATCGATGGTGGAACGGGCGTCTCGACGGGAAGTTTTGTTATCATTCGGTAGCAGGAGTTGTGGGCCTTATTCCTGCAAGGCTTTCCGGGCATAGTAGAGGACGGTCGGCTCATCGCCCATAGCGCCGGTTACCGTAAAGGGAAGCTTCCCATTTTTATCGATGAAGCATGTTTGGGGGATCGCTCCGCTCTCGTTTGGGAAATATTGTTCGTACAGAGTCCAATCAGAATCAATAGCGAATTGATAGGAGTATCCATTTCCTTTCACATAGCTCTGCACCGTTGTAAAAGGATTGCCCGGATCATCGACCGATACACCAATCACGAAAATGCTGTCCCCCATTTCTGTCACAGCCGATTGAATAGCAGGCATCTCCGATTTGCATGGCCCGCACCACGTAGCCCAAAAGTTGACGAGAACCACCTGACCGAGGTGCCCTCGAATACTATCCAGCGTGCCATCGCTTCGATGCCAGCGAAAATCTGGGGCGTACGTATCCGTCAGGCTTGCCCGCGCCGCGCCAACCGGCCAGGGGATCGTGGAAATATTCCCGGAATATTGTTGAGTATAGACAAGCGGTCCAAGGGAGTCCGGTGCCGTTGCACACCCGCTCATAGCCAGCAGATATACGCAAACAAGCGCATAAGCACTCAAAAGAATTGGAATGGGTCTGCTGTTCATCATTGCTTTATAATAATAACTCCATTCCGCAGCTTTTGTTACCATCGCGCACTGGCGATGATTGTTGCGACGCTACTTGAGGATCACCATTCTCGTGTTTTCGATCTGATCTCCCATGCGCAGCTGGCACACATAGCTTGCCGCCAGGAGCGCTGAACCATCCAAAATATATTCATTCGGGCCTTCGGAAAGATGCCCCAGATCTACCGATCGCACTTGCTCTCCCAATGCGTTAAACACACGCAGAGAAACATCCTCGGATGATGCAAGCGTGAACTGAATATGAACAGAACCAGAGGAAGGATTTGGGGAAATGAACGTCGCACTCTGCGCGGAAACCGGCTGAGCAACAGAAGCCGTGGCAGGTGTAGTAAACTTCCAAATGGTACTAATAGCGCTCATTCCGCCATCGTTTTGAGCCTGCACACCCCAATAATAGGTGGTATTCGGGGCAAGCCTGAACTGGGAAGCAGTGTCACTCGTGAAAGTGCCGCCAATGGTATCATTGATCACATAAGGCTTCGTTAAACTCGCGCTATTATAAACTAACAGAATATAATTCGTAACGGCTGGTGCAGAAGCACCCCAGGTAAAGGTCACCGTATCTTTCACCGTAGTTCCATTAGCAGGAGTTAGAAGCGTCACTTTGCTCGGCGGCATCTGCGGAACGGTAATAGGAACGATAAAATCTACTTTTAAATTCTCGCCTTCAAGCACCACGACCTTAGAAACCGGAGTCTTGAATGGCCCCCCGGACGCAGTGACCGTGCAGGTGTCAGAGGTTTTTCCTGCGGTATAGGGAATCGCATAACCACCGGAAGCTGTGGTTATCGCATAATAATTGGAGCTGTGTGCAAGAGTGATCGTAACACCGGAATCCCCTTCGCCGATGTCATAGAATCCGTTCTTATTCGAATCGGTATAAACGACACCGAGCACATAAGTATAGGGCGTCTGCAGCGTTGGATCGGTCGCTCGCCGGCCGAAATCCTCCGTGATGAGAATGGGCCCCACCCCACCGGGGTCGCTTCCGTGAAGAATGGCAATACCGATTTCATTATAGATCGCATCGGTGGTATCGAAATTCATGATATTGTGACGGTGCCCAAGATCGGGATTTCCCCAATCGACGAGAAATGCCGCAAGAATATCATCCATGCCGTTTCCATAGTCATACACATTCTCGCCCCAGTTCGTCCAGTTGGCATAACCCGCAGAATCGATGCGAGTCTGTGGCCCACCGGCACCGCCATCGATCTGACCATACATGCTGGTATCGATATAATGATATTGGGCATTGATTGAGAGCATGACCGTATCGTGACCACGAGCAGCTCTGCAAAGATCGGCATTAAATGCCATCGGTGGGCGGGCAGGATAGGTTGCAAAGGCAGAATCAACCTCGCTCGGGCTTGGTGCATAATAACCGGGCTGCATCGCAAAATAACTGAAATCGAACACGACCTGAGCCGTGGTATCCGTAGCGATCCGAATTCCTTCGGAGTCCGGATTGGCCCGCGCGCGATTGATAAGCTCAAGTTGATATTGCTCCTCGTTCGTCGGATTTCCACAGTTGAACGGGACGATGAGAAGCGGCTTTTCGGACGAACCATTAGTACGCTGAATGACGGAAGGCGCCTGAGAAATAACCGCCGGAGGAGCCACAGGATGCACCTTTACCATCCCTGATCCTGGATCTGGTTGCTCTGAATTTTGGGAAAATGACACCTTCGGGCTGAAAATGGCAATTGTTATGGCAAACGACACCAAAAGGACAAATCGAAATGATCGCTGAATGTACATAATTTGGAACGAAATATAGAATAAATTAAACCAATTCGGATGGGTAAGAAATCCCGTTTAGCCAGCCCGAATTCGCCCAAATTTGATGCTTTTCGTGCAATCGGAACAATCTGCTTTATTGTTCGTCATAACTACGTTAAGTTTTAATGTCAACCTGAGCGGAGTTCTCCTCGACGAAGGAGAGGAGAACGGAGTCGAAGGATCTCTGGCATTCTATGAGATTCTTCACTTCGCAAAATCTCCGCTTCGATTTTGCTACGCCCAGAATGACATGCTAACTTAATCATCTTAACTTCCTAATTTTCATTTCTTAATTAAGCGAAGCGTATGTGTGGAATAGTCGGATACATCGGCAGTCGTGAAGCAACTCCCATCCTGCTTTCGGGCCTCAAGAGGCTGGAATACCGGGGATATGATTCGGCGGGTCTCGCTCTGCTCGAAGATCTGCCTCGGGCAGTTTCAACGAATGGGCATTCCCCCGCCCTTGTTCATTCTACACGTTTGGTGATCGAAAAATGCAAGGGAAAAGTTACGGATCTGGAAGCGCTCTCCGCGCGGAATCCTCACTTTTCCACGGTCGGCATCGGGCACACACGCTGGGCAACCCACGGCATCCCGAGCGATGCCAACAGCCATCCACAAACGGATCAGAATGAACGGCTCGCCATCATCCACAATGGCATTATCGAAAATTATTCGCATATCAAAGACCGGCTCATTGCGCGTGGGCACACCTTCCGCAGCGAAACCGACACAGAAGTGCTCGCACATCTGATCGGGGAATTTTATGCAGAAACTCAGAACGTAACGGAAGCCGTGCGTCTTGCTCTCAATGAAGTAGTTGGTGCCTATGGAATTGCCGTTGTCGCGGCAGATTCTCCTGATGAGATCGTTTGTGCGCGAAAAGGCTCTCCACTCGTTATTGGCGTCGGGAATGATAATGATTATTTTATTGCCAGCGATGCGGCTGCGATCATCGCGCACACGCGGCAAGTGATCTATCTTTCCGACAATGAAATGGCGACGGTCTCACGCTCTGGAATTAAGACTCGGACTATTTCCAATATCGAGATCACGAAACAGGTGGAAGTTGTCGAAATGGAACTGGAAGCCATCGAAAAAGGCGGATTCGACCATTTCATGCTCAAAGAAATTCACGAGCAGCCGCAAACCATTACCGATGCCATGCGCGGGCGGGTGATCGAAGAAGAAGGCAATGTGGTCCTCGGCGGCTTACAGAACCATTTGCGGGAACTTCGCCGCGCGAAGCGGCTGCTTATCACGGCGTGTGGCACAAGCTTCCATGCCGGGCTCATCGGCAAATACATGATCGAACAATATGCTCGCGTGCCTGTGGATATCGAGTACGCAAGCGAGTTCCGTTACCGGAATCCCATCATTGAGGATGATGATGTCATGTTCGGCATCAGCCAATCCGGCGAAACCGCTGATACGCTCGCAGCTATGCGCGAAAGCAAGCGCAAAGGCGCACTGGCGCTTGGAATAGTGAATGTAGTTGGCTCAACGATCGCGCGGGAATCAGATGGCGGAGTTTATATTCACGCAGGCCCGGAGATCGGCGTGGCCTCGACAAAAGCATTTACGAGTCAGCTTACAGTGCTTTCGCTCCTTACCATCATGCTGGGCAGAATGCGGCACCTTTCGGTCGTCGATGGCCGCTCGATGATTAGGGAACTGCTCCAGATCCCAGAGAAAGTACAGAGCATTTTGGATGATACCGAATCCAAAATAGAAGAAATGGCGCAGCTATTCAAAAATGCTGCTAATTTCCTGTATCTTGGACGCGGATACAACTATCCCGTTGCGCTCGAGGGCGCCCTCAAACTAAAAGAGATCTCCTACATCCATGCCGAAGGCTACCCAGCTGCGGAAATGAAGCATGGGCCTATTGCCCTGATCGATGAGAACATGCCTGTCGTCGTTGTCGCGCCGCAGGACGACGTTTATGAAAAAGTTCTCTCGAACATTCAGGAAGTCCGCGCCCGCAAGGGGCACGTTATCGCGATTGCGACAGAGGGCGATGAAAAGATCAAGTCCCTGGCAGAACAGGTGATCTTTATCCCTCAAACCCTGCCGCTCTTCACACCAATTCTATCGGTAGTTCCCTTGCAATTGCTTAGCTATTACATTGCAACTGCACGCGGAGCGAATGTCGATCAGCCGAGGAATTTAGCGAAGTCGGTTACCGTTGAATAGCTGTTCAACTTACAAAAGGAGCAGAAAATGAGAGTTTGTATCGTAATTCTGTTTTTGGTGGCGCTGCCAGTAGCAGCAATGTCTCAGCAAAGCTCTGGAAAACCGAGCGACGGTAAGGATTGCCCATTAAGCCGCTGGTCCACCACCGGTGCGGCGTGTTCATGGGCTCCTTATATGTCCCCCGCTGAAGAAGCGAAATTAAGATCGCCTAATCAACATTCTTTAACTCCTGCGCACCAGACCTTGCCAACTTTTCGGAATTTGACCCCAGACGGCGAATGGAAGGAAATCCCTGTTTTACCAGCATCTCACATTTTCAAGAAGTTTCAGACGCCCTTGCTCGAAGTACCCAAAATTACTCCATCACCGGGTCTTTCGAAGTGATCGTAATTCTTAGACTCGATCTTAAGAATTTATACCGGCTTCTTAATTCGTTCTTTCAATAACCGCCAGCATTCTTCCCGACCGTTTGCCATCTCTGCGATAGGAATGCAGACGCTCATCCGAAATCGTGCAGAGCGGCGAGATTTCTACCTGATTTGCGGGAATTCCTGCAAATAGCATTTGATCGAGATTTGCAGCTTTAACATCGAGCAGAAACTTCCCATTGTGAAGATCGACTAAATGCTTCTCCTCGAAGAGCGTAGCCACTTCAAGGCCGACTTCATATTTCTCTCCCGATGCCGATGCTCCGATAAATGCAAAGATGTTTTTAGCATTTGCACCTAACTCCACCATTTTCCTAATTGCCGCAAGCGCGATCATTTGCTCCGTTCCGCGCCAGCCTGCATGAACGGCAGCGATTAGTTTTGCATTCGGTTCGTAAAGCAAAATGGGCGTGCAATCGGCGATAGTTACGCCTAACAGCACATTCGCCGCTCGCGTTATAAGGGCATCTGATTCTCTTACAACTCCCTCATCTCCGTGGACGATGTGGACGTTTGCAGAGTGGACTTGGCTCTGATAAACAGCTTTCGTTCCTCGTGGAATGCCGATCGCTTCAAAAAATAATCTCCTGTTCTCATCGACATTAGCCTGTTCATCCCCAACATGGCTGCTGAGATTCATTCCGAATGGTTCCGGCGAAACTCCGCCAATGCGCGTTGATTGCGCGGCGATGATCTCGGGGAATTGCGAAAAGATTTGTGGGATAATAATCACTATTCAATAATTATCAATTCTTTTCTTCTCCGATGCGCTTGCTCGCGGCGGTATTTCGGGCGTTCTTTCAGGTAATTTGCAAGAATCGCCTGCACTTCATAAAAATCATTGAAGGGATGGTGCGGAATCCCGCGCTCGCTGCATTGCCGTGGAAGATCCCGGCACGCGAACACCACATCCGCCATCGTTGCAGGACACCAATCGGAATATCCATCACCAATATAGACAACGGTGTCTGAGTCATCGCTCGTTGTGAGTAACAACGCACACTTGCAGGAAGCACAGCGGTCGCATCCTTCGCGCTGATTCGGGAAATGATGAGAGAGAGTTCCATCGTCTCTTAGCTCGATGGTGTTGGTCCAGAAAGGGATATGCGCCAGTCCATTCATCGCTAATATTTCACGAATGTAGCAGGAGAAACCGTCGCTATCGATGTGGAAATCGATCCCATTGGTTCGACAGTAATCCGCAAATTCGATGAAGCCAGGTTTAAGCTGTTGGGCTTCGACAATTCTGTTGAAACCTTCGGCATTCATCCCACTTACGCTATCGCAAGCGATTTGCAAGCATTCGGCGGCTGATTTTGTTCCGCTATCGAAATCGCTCCAAACTTCGAATGCGATCTGGGTTCCGAATTGTGCGAGGATCTGCGAACCGACATCACGAACCGTCACTGTCTCATCGAAATCGCAATAGACCTTGTACATGAAATTATTTCCTGGCAATAATCTCCAAAACGGCTGGCGTGATTACTCTTGTATGACCATCCGATTCGAATGCTGCAAACTCCCGCTGCAAGACTTCTACTTCACTCTTCGTCATATATCCAAGATCGGCCAAACGCCAGGCCGATACTTCCACAAACGATTTCGGCCATTGCCAGATGTAACTTTCGGGCGTTACCACATGCACAATCGGCTTGACCGATTCAATGGTGAGGCCAAATTCCTTGCACCACGTGAGAAGTTCCGGCGCAATATCGGGTTTGCCTCCCTCAGCATACCACCCCTTCAGCACTGCTGCGATAAACACATCGAACGCCGGTGAAGGTGATGTAAAACCGAATGTATGATAATGGAAATACTCGTGAAGAACGATCGTGCCGCCTTTGCGCAAATTTTTTACAACCTGCTCCAACAGTTTTTTCGGGTTCTGAAGAAATGCGAAGAGCCACCGGGCATACGCGCCATCGAGTGCAACGGTGGGGATCTCATCTTCATCGAGATTCACACAATGCGTGGAGATATTTTGCTGTCCGTTCTTTGTGGCTTCGGCATTGAGATAATTCAGAAAATCGGAAGAGCGATCCAATGCAATGACACCCCCGGATGGACCAACGATCTCAGCCAGATCCATGCTGAGAAAACCCGGCCCCGATCCAAGATCGAGAATCGTTTGGCCCGTGGTGAATCCCGCGCGCCGCCAAGCATCGGTTACATCCGGACGCCAGACGCGATGCTGAAGTCCGAGCCGTTCAAGCTCGGCGGAGTGGGTACCAAATACATAAGGTTTTTCACCACCCAAAATTTCTTGCATATTTTTCATTAAACTGCCGCCTGCTCCCGTTTCAATGCTTCGCGTTCGATCTCTAATTGGCGGATGCGACGTTCGATCTGATCGAGTTCGGCGGGCATGGAATCTATTTCGATGCGGAGCTTGCTGGCGGCTTCGTCGATGAGATCGATCGCTTTATCGGGAAGGAAACGGTCGGCAATATAGCGATCCGAAAGCTGCGCGGCGGCAATAAGCGCGGCGTCCCGGATGCGAACACCGTGATGCACTTCGTATTTTTCCTGCAATCCACGCAGAATGGAGATGGTATCCTCCACGCTTGGCTCGCCAACAAAGACGGGCTGGAACCGGCGTTCGAGTGCGGCATCTTTTTCGATGTGCTTATGGTATTCATCCAGCGTGGTTGCACCGATGGTGTGCAGTTCTCCGCGTGCTAGCGCTGGCTTTAAGATATTTGCGGCATCCATTGCGCCTTGCGTAGCGCCCGCGCCGATGAGCGTATGGAGTTCATCGATAAAGAGAATTATTTCTCCAGCGGACTCCGCAACTTCTTTTACGATCGCCTTTAATCGTTCCTCGAACTGCCCACGAAAACTGGTTCCGGCGACAAGCGTTCCCATATCGAGCGCAACGATGCGTTTACTTTTGAGTCCCTCTGGCACATCGCCGGACGCGATCCGATTCGCAATGCCTTCTACGATCGCCGTCTTTCCCACTCCCGGATCGCCGATGAGCACGGGATTGTTTTTCGTGCGCCGCGAAAGCACCTGCATCACGCGGCGAATTTCCTCCTCGCGTCCAATCACGGGATCGAGCTTACCCTTGCGCGCAGCTTCGGTGAGATCGCGTCCGTATTTTTCGAGAGATTGGTAACGGTCCTCCGCATTGGCATCTGTTACGCGCTGTGTGCCACGCACGGATTGGAGTGCTGTTAGCACGCTGTTCTTCGTCACCCCATGCTCTTTCAGGAGCTTCGAGGATGGAGTATTGCCATCGATCAGGGCGAGCAACAAATGCTCGGTGGAGACGTATTCATCTTTCAGCGCCTCGGCTTCCTTGCGGGCAACATCGAAGAGCTTATTCAGATTATTCGACGCAAATTGATTCGCACCCTGCGCTCCGGTCACTTTTGGGAGCGATTCCAGCGCGCCGGTCACGCGAATGCGAAGCTGGTCGATATTGACCCCAAGTTTTCGGAGCACGGAGGTCGCCACACCTTCAGGATCCTGAATGAGCGCAGCCAGCAAATGCTCTGGCTCGACCTGATTATTACCATAATTCGCCGCGATCTCCGAGGCCGCTTGAAGCGCCTCCTGCGATTTAACTGTTAGTTTACTTGGATTGATTGCCATACGTCAGGCGTTGATTTAGAAAATTTGATATTTAATTCTAACTGTCATTCTGAGCGGAGCATTTCGACAGAAAGTCGAAATGCGGAGTCGAAGAATCTCTTGCGAGTTAAGCGAGAGATCCTTCGACTCCGTTCGTCTCCGCTGTCGCGAAGACGAACTCCGCTCAGGATGACAATGCTAATAACGTTGCTCCTTTGTGGTGGTTACGCTTCCGCCCAAACGCCCTCGAATCCGCCTCTTAATATCAATGCGGATAGCTTGGCCGCAACCACGATTGATGGTCAACCTGTCGAACAATTATTTGGCAATGTGCGGTTCGTGCAAGGTGCACTCTATGGCTCCTCGGATAAGGCCTACCGATACACTTCTGGAAACCGCACTGAGTTGTTCGGCAATGTGGCGATCCACCAGGATACGCTCTCCCTCTATGCCCCGCACGTATTGTTTAATGAAGCCACCGGCATTGGCTACGCTGATGGCGGTGTGCGAATGTTCGACCGCGATCAGGAGTTGACCGCGCATGAAGGCGATTACGATGAGAATAATCAAGTCGCGCATTTTTTTCATCATGTCACGATGACGCAGGGCAAAAACACGAGCCTTTCGGATTCGATGACCTATTACCGTTCAACCGAAACCGCGATCCTCTATGGACATGCCTCGGTCACGAGTGATTCTGGCGCACTTGCCGCCGATACGATCACGAACGTTCGCGCGCTCGGAGAAACCACCGCCAAAGGCGACGTGCATCTCGCAAACGATTCGCTTCGGCTTGCATCGGACTGGCTCTTCGAGTCCCAACTGCATAGGGAATTGCATGCCAGGGGTCACGTTGGTGTGGAGGATATCCAGAACAATACGACGATCTATGGCGATACGCTGGCACGTTTCACGGTAGGGAATTATCTTTTAGTGCCCAAGCGACCGCTCTTGCTCTATATCGATAGCTCTCAAGTCCGCGACACCACCGGCAAAGTGAACACCGTATTCGATACGATGTTCGTCCGTGCTGACACGATGAGGTTATACCAGGGGGATTCTGCCAGATTCCTTGCCATCGATAGTGTGCGATTGTACCGGTCAAATTTCAGCTTAACGGGCGGAAAACTCGTCTATGATCAGGTTCATGACGTGATGAATGTCAATCAAGCGAAGCGACAGCATATCTGGAATGATTCCACCGAGATCGATGCCGATAGCGTGGCCATGCTGATGAAGGAGCATCACATCACCAAGATCTATGGACTCGGTCACGCGTTCGCAACCAGCCCGCAGGATGAATTCCCGAATTCCGGACGGATCGACCAGTTGGAGGGAGAAACCATGCTGCTTATCGTGCGGCAGGACACCGCTCGCGAGCTTTACGACATGTCGAACGCGCTCGCTATTTATTTTATACTTAGCGATGACAAACCCGATGGCCTGAATCGCGAGTCCGGGGATACGATCCGAATGGATTTCAAGAACAAAAAAGTGGTTCGGATAGCAGCTATCTCCGGTACAGAGGGCGAGTTTTTTCCGGAGCGTTTTGTAAAGGGCCGAGCATCTGCATTTCGATTAACGGCTTATGAACGCCACGATAACCTTCGCCCGCACCGCAAGGAATTCGTAATGCCGTGGGAACTGCCACCGCTTGCTCAGCCAAGTCCACAAACAACACCGGACTCAACTCAGCCTTCGACAACCCCTCAGCCGAATAAATCTGAAAAACCTAAACGGAAATCGGTGGGTTGATCTACATCCATATTTCATGCAAGAACTTAAATCGGAACATCTCAAGAAGATCTACGGCAAACGGACGGTCGTAAAGGATTCCAGCGTATCCGTCCAGCCGGGCGAGATCGTAGGATTGCTCGGCCCGAATGGCGCTGGAAAAACAACGACGTTCTATATGATCACGGGCCTCATCAAGCCCGATGAAGGCCGCGTGCTGCTCGATGGCGAGGATGTTACTGGACTTCCCATGTATGCCCGCGCGCGAAAAGGGATCGGCTACCTTCCGCAGGAAGCCTCGATCTTTCGCAAGATGACCGTCGAGGAAAACCTGATGGCCATCCTCGAAATGCTTTCCATGACATCCAAACAGCGCAAGGAGCGAACCGAGCAATTGCTCGTGGAACTAAACATCGCGCATATCCGAAAATCCTATGGCTATATGCTCTCCGGCGGTGAACGGCGGCGCTGTGAGATCGCGAGATCGCTTGCTACAAACCCTGCGTACATGCTGCTCGATGAGCCATTTGCGGGGATCGATCCGATTACCGTCGAAGAGATCATGCAGATCGTGATCCGATTGAAACAGCGCGGCATCGGCATTCTCATAACCGACCACAATGTCCATGAGACGCTCTCCATCACCGACCGCGCCTATATTCTCATTGATGGAACCATCTACCGCGCCGGCTCTGCCGAAGAACTGGCGAGTGATGAGGAAATTCGCCGGCTTTATTTAGGTGAGACGTTCAAGTTAGAGCGATGGCAACAGGCACCTACGGTGTAGTGCAGACTTTTAGTCTGCGCCTGGGCTTTCAGCCCGTCAAAAACATCAGCCCCTCGGGCTTGGAAGCCCGAGGACAGGCTGAAAGCCTGTTCTACACAAATTTACTACTCCAAACGTCTCCGCATTTTATTTAATGCAGCGTCATACGTCGATTTCATTTCCGGGCGCTGACTGGCCTGATCTTCAAGCTCGCGTAGTGTGGTGGAGTCACCAATGTCAGCAAGCCGGTTGATCGCGGTGGTACGAACGCCGTTATCGCCGTTCATCGTAAGATTCCATAACGCGCGATAGACTAAGCCAGAATCGACCGATGCGCACTTGCTGATGGCATCGACAATGTCGTTACGAGTCGTCTGATGCGAATCGTTGGGAATGTTATGAGTATCGATTAGTGTGATGAGCTTTTCGAGTGAAGCATGGGTCTTTGTGTGCTCGAGCACTCCGATGGCTTCGTGGCGGATGTGGTCGCGCGGGGATTTGGTGGTCAGGAACGGCAGCGCATCCCGATACGCAAGTTCCTGATCGTACAAATGCAGCACCTGAAGTGCATTGCCGACCACATTATAACTGGAGTCCGTTGCGATGATGCTCGACAAATCAGGCACAACCTGCTCCTTCGGGTAAGAAACCTGTGCCAACCGCTTGATCGCTTCCGAGCGAACATCGGCACGCGGATCGTTTTTTGAGCGATCAAGCAGAAGATCGAGAATCGAGTAGGTGGGACTTGCCCAATTGCCGAGTGTGGTAAGCGCGTGCAACCGTACTGCCCAGAAAGGATCACGCATCGCAGCGGTTTTAAGCGCCTCGAACGCATGCTGGTCGTGTCCAACGGCATCGGGCTGCATGGCCAGCGCAGCATGCGACCGTTCGATCGCTGGTTTCGCATTTGATAATTGATAGATCCATGCGTCCGGAGTATTTTGGATGTTCAGTTCCTTAATAATGGTATTGCCTTTGTCGAAAATGACCATCACGGGCTTTGCGCGAGCAGGAATATCGAAATCTTGCGACGAATCCTCGATCTTCAGTGTCTGTAGTCTCGTGGAACCGTCTGAGAACGTTAGCTCGACATCGACGGGCAATTTGAACGTGCCGGTCAGCGTATCCCGACCCTGTATCTGTGCGACGGACAGGTGCAGCATGGCCGCAGCATCGTCATAATGATATGTAACATCGAACACAGGATGACCGCTCTTGTACAGCCACTCGTCGAAAAACCACGCCAGATTTTGCCCGGTTGCCTCCTCGATCGCCATCTTAAAATCTTCGGTGACCACTGGCTGAAATTGATGAACGTCGAGATAATGATGGATCGAATGCCACCAGCCGGAATCACCGAGGATATGGCGCAGCATATTTAGCGTGGCTGCGCCGCGAGGATAATCGTTGGCGGTATAATTATTAGGCGCGATGATCGCCTTTTTCCCTAAGGATTTCTCCGCATCGATGCCGGCGTTCTGCGCGCCCTGTATTTCCTCTTCGAATTCATCCTCGCCATCGTGGTATTGCCGGTACATCGCTTCGAAATAGGTCGCAAAGGATTCGTTAAGCCAGATCTGTATCCACGAGCGGCACGTCACGAGATCCCCGAACCATTGGTGCGCTAATTCATGCGCAATGAGTCCCTCGCTGCTGAAATCGACGCCGGAACGTTTATCGAACATCACGTAATCGTTTAGCGTCGTGGCTGTTACATTTTCCATGCCGCCGAACGTGAAATCGGCGATCGGGATCTGGTCATACTTCTCCCACGCATACGGATAGCCGGTGCGCGAGGAATAGAACTCGATCATGTCGGGCGTCAGCCCGAAAATGCGATCCGCCTCCGGACCCCATCCCGGATACATCCAATAATCAACATCCTTCCCACGCCATTTATCCTTGACGACATCGTAATGCCCGATGCCGAGCATGATGAGATAGGTCGAGTACGGATGCGATTCGTTCCAGTGCCATGTTACGGTACCACCACTATTCTTTTGCTTCCCAATAAGCTTCCCGTTGGAAAGAGCCTGCTGATCGGCACGAACGGTGACGAACATATCGGTCGTTGCTTTATCGTTCGGATAATCGTAGATCGGCAGCCAGTTTCGGTTGTCTTCGCCTTCGCCCTGCGTCCAGATCTGTTGGGGCCGCACGGTGTTGAAGGTATCGGGCTCCATAAAATACAATCCTTTTTTCGGATGCTGTGCCCAATACTGAATTCCAACCGTAAATGGTACATTATACGGATGAATCTTGTCGAGCGTGATGTGAAGCTTCGCAGAATCCTTGGTGCTGAACACAAGTGGGAGCTTTTTCCCTTTTCCTTCCTCGATCCACACATTCTGAATATTCAGATTTACCGCGTCTAAGACAATTTCCTTCACCGTGTCCTTTTGCGGCAGGATCGCCATGGTCTCCAGCACGGTCCCCATGATCTTTTTCGCAGGCTCATCGAACGAGATGTGCATTTCGACATGCTGAAGATCGGTAGTATGGGAGCGGGCTTGCTCCTGGTAATCCCAGCCGAGACCCTGCGCGAATGAGCTTAACGGAAACGTGAAGATGGCGATTGCGATCAAAAAAAGGCGGAATGGATGCATGGTGTTCTTGGAATTGAAATAATGTTCTGCAAATTTACGTCAATAATTGCGGTAAGCCACAAACAAGCAACGATCTGCATTTTTGATACATAAAAAAAGGCGCGAGTTCTTTTGAACTCGCGCCAGTGAACTCTCTCTCGAGATGTGATTAAAAAATATTACCAGGTAGATAACGCTACTCGCTCCCACGTATTTGCCGATACGCAAATATAGAGATAATTGGAGTCATAAGCCTCATCGCCCGGATTGCCGTTTGCAGTCGATGACGTCGGAACGGAAACCCAGTTGTTCCGTGGAGTTGCCCAGGTTGGTGCAGAATTCGCACCATTCGAAACCAGCATCTGACCGGCGGTGCCTGCACTGGAATTCGGCATGATCGCGCCAGAGAACTGGAGGTTACCAGCGACATCAAGTGGTTGTTGCGGCGAAGTCTTGCCAATGCCGACATTTCCCGTACCGCTGAATGCAACGTTGTATCCAGAGAGCGCGATGGTCGTCGAACCCGTCAACGAACCTCCAAGTTGGAAGTTGTCGCTGGAACGAGTCACGCCGTTGGATGCCGTAAGCGAACCGAGCAGGCTCGTAGCCGAGCGCACGCTAAGATCGCCATTGGAATTCGCGGTCACTAAGTTGTCATCCGTGTTCGTTCCAAAGGACTCGATGCGTACTTTGCCATTCACATCGAGCGCTTGTGCCGGCGAGGATGTTCCGACGCCGATCTTGCTTCCGACGTAAAGAACGCCGTCTGAAAGTGTTGCATCTGCGGTGCTCGAAGTATTATCGAAGAATTTGAACCCGCCGGATGCACGCACCATGAATTGATACGATGCGTCACTTGCAGTGGTTGCAGAGCCATCGCCATACACGAACGAGTTGTTCGTGTTATAGGTCGTCGCAGACTCACCCATCGCCGTGGAATTGGCACCGTATGCTTTCGTGGATTCTCCAAATGCCAGTGAGTAATCACCATAAGCATTGGTGTTTGCGCCGAAGACGGTCGAGTAATCTCCAGACGCATTGGAGTTCGAACCAAAAGCAGTGGAATAATTTCCAGTGGAGTTGGTATAATACCCCATGGCCGATGAACCTGTGCCATTCGCGTTCGTGCTGTTACCAACGGCGAAGGAATAGTCACCGTTTGCGTTGGCATGATACCCAAATGCTGAAGAGGACACGCCGTCTGCGTTGGTGGAAGTTCCTACCGCGATGGCATCGACGCCGGCAGCAATAGTATAGCTACCGGATGCGAGTCCGTCGGTACCGCTTGCCGTAGTCCACTGACCGAATGCCGCGGAATATTCTGCAGTCGCCAGGGTGCCACTGCCGAATGCCGTGGAGTAATCTCCGCTGGCCGTTGTATTCGATCCAAAGGCCGTGGAATACTGTCCGCTGGCATTCGAATAGCTGCCAAATGCGCTGGAGTAATCATTCTGAGCATTGGTGTAATATCCCGCGCTGAACGAATATTGACCTTGGGCCTGAGTGGACTCACCCATGGCAGTAGAGGTATTGCCACTTGCCAGGGTATTATCGCCAGAAGCGAATGAAGACTGGCCGGATGCGGTGGTATTCGATCCCGTTGCCGTGGCATACTCTGCCGAGGCTGTGCTACCCGATCCCATTGCGGTGGAATACTGAGCCGATGCGCTTGAATAATAGCCCATCGCCATGGAATAATCACTGGCGGAGGTATTCGAACCCATTGCTGTCGAGTATTGGCCTGTCGCATTCGTATAGTAACCGAGCGCAACGGAATTCGTCCCACTCGCGACCACATCGAATCCTAATGCCATAGACTGATTACCAACATTATCCCATTGGCTGCCATCGACAGTACCTGCGCAAAGCGAGGAATTTGCCGGTACCCACATGAGCCGCGTTCCAGCACCAGTGACTGGGGTGCTTCCGTTCGTGCCGGCGGCTAAGAAGGAACCATCTACTTCGAGTTGTGCTGCAGGTGCGTTGGGTGCTGTTGCAATTCCAACATTCCCGGTGCTCGCGACGCGAACCCATTCCGCGTCATTGGTTTTGATCACAAGATCCTCGTCATCGATCGTGCCGAGGAAATTCTGTGTTGGATCGGTACCCGAATTTCCCTGGAGCAGCCAGGCATTTGAACTTCCACCCAGCCCGTTCGACGATCCCAATGATGAGAACGGCACTTCCATAAGATTCCCGTTCGCGTCGGCAACAACGATGTCGTCAGACGTGCTACCGGAGGGAAGATTCTGGACCTGAGCGGTACCATTGACGTCAAGTGTCGCAGTCGGGCTCGAAGTACCGATCCCGACATCGCCAGAACCACTGAAGGTCAGGTTATTCCCACCAAGGGCGATGTTTGTGTTGTTCGATAGTGAACCACCGAGCGCAACGATTCCATTTTCGTTCGTCAAGCCATTGCCGATGTTAACCACGGACAAGGTGTCACCAGCGCCGTTGCTCTGTACAAGCCCGCTTGCCAACCCGGTCGTGATCGAACCAGACGTGTACAAATTCTGGAACGGATCTGTTGCCGATCCAAGATTCGTCGTGCTGTTTGTCGGAACGGTTGGGCCTGCGGGGCCTTGCGGACCCGTTGCACCTGCAGGACCTTGTGGCCCCGTTGCACCCGTTGCGCCTGTGGCCCCTGTCAATCCTTGTGGCCCCTGTGGCCCAGTTGCGCCTTGTGGACCGGTTGTGCCTTGTGGACCGGTTGCGCCTTGTGGACCAGCTGGGCCTTGAGCGCCCGTTGCACCCGTCGGACCCTGGTCGCCTGTCAAGCCGCGCTCACCTTGTTCTCCTTGCGGACCGGTTGGACCTTGCGGACCAGTAGCGCCGGTTGCACCCGTTAACCCTGTTGGACCAGTCGGACCCGCAGGGCCGGTGGCACCCGTCGCTCCCGTTGCACCCGTTAATCCTGTTGGGCCAGTCGGACCCGCAGGGCCAGTGGCTCCAGTTGCACCGGTGGCTCCGGTTGGGCCCGTGATGTTGGTAAGTACGCTCCAGGTACCATTTGAATTCAAATAGACATCGCCATTCGCGGAATTCAAATAGAGATCGTTATTGGATCCGATCTCCGTAGGAGCACCGCTGCCTGTGTACCATGTTGCACCATTCGCTCCGTTCGTACCATTGGTGCCGTTCGTACCATTAGTACCGTTCGTTCCATTGGTACCATTCGTTCCGGCAGGACCCTGTGGGCCTTGAGGACCCTGCGGACCAGTAGCACCCGCTACGCCTTGTGGCCCCTGAGGACCGGTTGCGCCAGTGGCTCCCGTTGCACCCGTCGCGCCAGCAACACCTTGCGGGCCCTGTGGGCCCGTTGGACCTGTAATGTTTGCATACGTCGACCACGTGCCAGAGGTATTGACATATATTTCACCATTGGCGGAGTTCAAATAAAGATCGCCATTCGTTCCCGTGCTCGATGAGGGTGCTCCGCTTCCTGTGTACCAGGTGGCCCCGTTCGTTCCATTCGTTCCATTAGTACCGTTCGTTCCGGCTACACCCTGTGGGCCTTGTGGTCCGGTTGCGCCGGTAGCACCATTCGTTCCGGCTACACCCTGAGGACCTTGCGGGCCAGTCGCGCCTGTAGCACCATTCGTTCCATTAGTACCGTTCGTTCCGGCCGGACCCTGGGGGCCTTGAGGACCTTGTGGGCCCGTAGCACCCGTAGCTCCGGTCAGTCCCGTTGCGCCTGTTGCCCCAGTCGCACCAGCAACACCCTGCGGCCCTTGCGGACCGGTTGCGCCAGTAGCACCCGTTGCACCAGTAGCTCCTGTTGGGCCAGTGATATTTGCAATCGCTGACCAGCTTCCGGATACCTTTTCATACACTTCGCCCGTCGAGGTTGCTAAATAATAGTCATTATTCGAACCCGTACTCGATGACGGAGTACCGGTTCCCGACCACCACGTTGCACCATTCGAGCCGGCTGCTCCCGTGGCACCAGTTGCGCCTGTAGCACCTTGCGGACCCGTTGCTCCGGTAGCTCCGTTTGTACCAGCTACCCCCTGCGGCCCTTGTGGACCGGTGGCTCCTGTTGCGCCGGTAGCTCCATTCGTACCAGCTACACCCTGCGGTCCTTGAGGACCGGTTGCGCCAATCGCACCAGTGGCTCCCGTCGCGCCGGTAGCTCCCGTTGCACCAGTTGGGCCTGTGATATTCGCGATCGCGGACCAAGTTCCGGAGATCTTTTCATATACTTCACCTGTCGAGGTTGCGAGATAAAAATCATTGTTGGATCCAGTACTGGATGATGGTGTACCAGTTCCGGTCCACCACGTAGCACCATTTGTGCCGGACGCGCCCGTAGCACCGGTCGGGCCTTGTGGGCCTGTCGCACCAGTTGCACCCGTCGCTCCCGTAGGACCTTGTGGGCCGGTCGCACCCGTAGCACCATTCGTGCCAGCCACACCCTGCGGACCTTGTGGACCCGTAGCACCAGTGGCTCCCGTTGCGCCAGTAGCACCGGTAGCGCCAGTAGCACCCGTTGCTCCAGTAGCACCGGTTGGGCCGGTGATATTCGCGATCTCCGTCCAGGTCGTGGAACCCGTCTTTTGGTACACATATCCATTTGAGGACTCAAAATAAAGATCGTTGACAGCTCCGGTACTGGTCGATGGCGCGCTGGTTCCCGTGAACCACGTTAGCCCATTCGTACCTGCAGTTCCCTGTGCGCCGGTTGCTCCCGTAGCGCCAGTAGGACCTTGTGGGCCAGTAGCACCGGTTGCGCCCGTCGCTCCGGTTGGACCTTGTGGGCCAGTGGCACCGGTTGCTCCTGTCGCACCTGTTGGGCCAGTTGGACCCTGTGGACCCGTAGCACCTGTTGCGCCCGTAGCTCCTGTTGGACCCGTAAGATTTGCGATGTTCGTTCCCCATCCGCTGCTCGTCTTCTGATAGACGTAGCCATTCGAGGTTTCGAAATAGTAGTCGCCGATGTTGCCGGTGCCCGACGCCGGAGCACTCGTTCCGCTCCACCACGTGGCACCATTCGTTCCATTGGTACCATTCGTGCCAGCAGGACCTTGTGGGCCGGTAGCACCGGTTGCACCTGTCGCACCAGTTGGGCCAGCAGGACCTTGTGGGCCGGTAGCACCCGTTGCACCAGTGGCTCCCGTTGGGCCTTGTGGTCCCGTAGGTGCTGTTGCCCATGATAGAGTGCCGCTGCCGTTGGTCTCTAACACTTTGCCGGAATTCCCTGTTTGTGAGGGAAGAAGGTTGGTGATCGCCGCGGTCGCGGTGGTCGCACCTGTTCCGCCATTTGCGATCGAAAGGGTTCCACCAATGGTAAGGGTGCCGCTGGAGGTGACCGAAGCACTCGTTCCGCTGTTGATGGTCAACCCGGACGTTCCCGCTGAGATCGTAATGCTTGTTACAGTACCGGTCGTAGGGGTCGTCCAAGTTGGAACTCCACTACATCCTGCTGTGAGAACCTGACCGCAAGTGCCGATGCCAAGCTTTGAAAGCACGTTCGTACCTGAACAATAAAGGATATCTCCAGTATTATAGGTTGTGCATCCCGTACCGCCATTACCTGTATGAACCGTGCCTTTGCAGCTATCTAAAACAGGAAGATCACTCCCACAGAGCGTGTGCCACGTCGGAATGCCACCCTGGCAGGAAAGTATTTGTCCCGCCGAACCGATGGTGCGTTTGGAAAGACAGTTTGCAGAAGAGCAATACAGGAGATCGCCGGTCGAATAGCTGGTGCAACCCGTACCGCCGTTAGTAACGTGAACGGTACCGGTGCAACTATCGAGCGGCGGGAGATCGCTTCCGCAGATCAACGACCATTGCGGGGCATTTCCATTGGTACCAGTGCCCGTTTCGCAAAGGAACCCCTTGGTTGTCGAGGTATTGCAGATCAGTGACTGCGCATTATCGTTTTGATCATTATATGGAATATCTCCCAGATAATTCATCGGGTATGGAGAATCGCCCCAGTAATTACTTTGAGTGGTATTCCCGCTTCCGCCGCTACCCGTTGCGCTCAGGAGCAGGGCATTCGTTGTAGGAACATAGGTTGCCTGAAGGGTTCCATCGGTGATAATATTCAGATCGCCGCCCCGAAGGGTGATCTTTTGGCCGTTCAACGAGATCGAACCCACGTAATCTGTTCCCATTTTTTCTGCCGTGATCGAGTTATTGGGAACGGTAAGGGCATACGGCGAGGCCGTGAGCGGTGTAAAGATCTGTGACCGTTCGGAATCCCCGATGTTCACCCCGATCCAGAGTGCGCCGCCAAATTGTTGGGCGTCCGGTAAGGGCTTTTGCGATCCGAGCAGAAGGTTGAATACCCCATTCTGCACATTAACAGTGAACACATCTTCCCATAGAAGCTGTGTACCCGCCGAATCGGTGAAGAGTTGGATGGTCATCTGCTCCAGCGCATTGACGGGTTTGCCGTCACTAGTCTGAAGGATACCTTGGTAGCTTAAAGTCCGCGGCACGTCGGTGGTTGCGCCCGGAGGCGTAGCCGGTGTTGCCGGCGTGATGGACGGTGCTTGCTGCGCCAAAGCAGCCTGCGAACCAAGCAAGATCGTGGCAAGAGCAAGAACCCCCGCCAGAAGAATGCGCTGGATTGTTTTCATAGTAATAGAATGTGAAGCGTTAAAAAGTACACCAAGGGGATTCTGATAGAAGCAAACTAATAAAACCCCTCCGCTAACTAAACTTAAATGCCGGATTCGGGCATAGACAAATAGACAAAATGATCCATCGGGCTTACCTGAATCCACTAAACTTCTACAAAGATACAACAGAAAAATCCCAGAAGCAAGAAAACGAACAATAAATTATATAAATGTTGAAGAATACAGACAAATGGCGAAAAATGTAAAAAAATGGGGATCGCTATCGTAGCGTCCCCATTCTTTCTTCTGAGAGAATTCCCGCTCAGGAACTCATCTCCCTTTCCTCTTATGAAACACTTTCTAAGAATTCCCGGCTCTACCGGTGTCTGCGGCGCCAGGGATCGAACCCACCCGCAAGCCGTTGCAGTACCGCAAGCTGCTTCGCCGTAAGGATCGTTTGAATTTGAGTCTGGAATTCTGCCGCCCGACCTTGCGGGGTGAGTGTAGTATCGGCCAGTAGCGTCGCCTGCAAATTCTGGATCAGGGTGATCTGGCTGGCCGTCAATGTGTCGCCGGCGGCGGCAAGTTTGGTTTCCAGATGAGCAAGCGCAAGGCTATCGAGCTGTGCTGGAGTTAGATTCACCTGCGCGGTATCGTATGGATCGTGTCCGCCCCTTCCGCGAAAACCGGGAATCGGACCTCGGCCAAATTGATCCGGCGGGCCAAGCGGTGGCTGGAGCGACTGAAGCGCCGTAAGCTGAGCGGGCGTCAGAATCCCCGCGATGCCGGTATAAAGATCCGTTTGGTATTCTAACCGCAACGACCTCACGGAATCCCGTGTAAGCTTCCCCGAAGCTTCCAATGCTGCGATCTGGTTTTGAAGCGCAAGCCGCAGAGAATCCTGTAAATTCTGTATCGCCAGAACCTGTGTATCTGTCAGCCCAAGTTTTAGCTGCAGATATTGCACTGGAAAACAGAACGGGAATGGAATGCTCGACGTATCCCCGAGCGATTGCGTGTTAAAGAACACCGTCGCGGAATAATCCGACGCAGTGATCGTAGTTCCATAAGTTCCGGGCGCGGAACTTGGGTTGGAGCAGCTCGCCAACGCGAGCGGTAATGTTACAAAAAGAGCGAGAAGGGGCGCTCCGAGTAGTCTTTTCATTGCAGACCTCGTACTAATAATAAAGTGAATGTGATTCAGATGCGCACTTATTAAAGCAAGTGCGTACCCCGCGTTGTTAGATCAGGCTTATCGCAAACCGACCCATGACCTGTGGTGGATGATCCGGCGGATCAGAATAGTGTGGATGACCATTCCCTATTCGAACCTGCCGTATCATCGGCCTCAGTGGTATAACGCCCGACCCGCCGCAATGTCACACGGGAATTTCCGAATTTGTAGTTAATTCGGTTTCATGTAATCAATGCAACGGCTCAATTCGACCGGGCACATGATGCGCTTGTGCCTCATTCCAGGCATGCACTAATTCCTCCTTATGGAGCGCAGCCCACTTCATCACAAGACGTGTATTGCGCGCGGACATGCTGCCACGAATTATTTGAAGATCGTTAATGCCAACCAAAATTTCTTCATCGCCGGACAGCGCATGAAAATGCGGAGGAGTATGATCGTTGTAATTTAGGAGAACGACGATGCCAAAGAATCGAGAAATTTCAGGCATCGTTAGACACTCGCCAACACTTCCTCAATGGAACTTCCTGTCATTTGGGCATAGAGCACATAAGGATCGAGATCCAGATCGCCGGGCCAGGTGACGGTTCTGAATTCGGGATGAACGAACACTTTCCGAAAAAAGGATGGGTCGTTCCAGGCTTCGAACACGCCGGTTCGGGAAATTTTGGCAAGATCCACCGTCCCGCTCTTGCCATTATTGAAGGTAAGAGCAAGCTTGAAATCCTGCAGTGGATGTGCTTCTACGATAGCAAGCATGTTCCCTATCATTATAGACTCTATAAACCAATTATTTCTATTACAGTTCGTTGCTCGGTTCGGAACCACCCCAAACGCATAGAAGTTAGGAGCCGAGCTATACGGCACGTCCGGGCATTTAGCTCAGCTGGTCCAGAGCATTCGCCTCACACGCGAAAGGTCACAGGTTCGAACCCTGTAATGCCCACTGTTTCAATTATCAATTAAGAATTGAGAATTAAGAATTTGTGGCTATGAAAATAATCGGCATTTGTTGTGTGATCGTGCTTGCTTCATTTTCCACTGTGTTTGCACAGAATACTTCACCGGCGCCGGTTGACCTTGCGTATCATTTCAAGGCGGGAACCGTGCTGCATTACAAGAAGATCGATGAATTCCGCAATCCGGATAATTCGCCCGGTCTTATGGAACACAATTGGGATCGGATAGAAGATATTCATATTACCGTCGAGAACGTCGATTCACTCGACAATGCAACGCTTGTCATCCATAATGAAGAAACGCACGATTTTAAAGGCGGAGATGGTGGCGAGGGAGTAACTCAGGGAGGGCTTACTTTGGAAATTCCGCTGTATCGAGTAAAAGTGGATAAATATGGAAAGTACCTGAGCGGCGAGATATTGCACCGCTCTCCACAGGACAGCATGTGGCAAATAGGGTATAAGGATCCCAAAAATTTGGCCAAGGCGCCACCGGACAGCGTATCGATCATCTCCTGAATGACGCAATTACTTAGCACGAGACCAACCAAAGGAGAGGTTCGTGCAGGAGTGAAATGGCAGGATAGTTCAACCAAGATAACCCATCCAACTACATTTTATTTTAACCACACTGCGAGCTCACCGAACCAGAAACCTGCCGGCCCGAATTATAAAGCATATCACAACGATTACACTATCGAGCAAGATGCAGCTGACCGCAAGGCGGGACAATACAAACTTGAAACGGAAACAACAAATTATCAAGTCGTTGAAGGAGAACTTATTTCGAAAGGCACAGATGACGAAGTGCAAGACGTTCGATCTTCAGACGGACTCATAATTTCACGAACTTCAACCGGTCGCCGTATCGCTGGCAGAAATCTCGATAATTCCTTCTTGAAACGCACCCTCACGCTCATCTCCATCGATTCCACTGCTAATTAATCCCAGAAATCCATCATGAAAATCCGCAACATCCTGATAATCGTGGTTCTGGTGTTCCCTGCTTCACTTGCGTTCGGGCAGTCCACTTCACCGGCGCCGGTTGACCTTGCGTATCATTTCAAGGCGGGAACCGTGTTGCATTATCAACGGCTGGATGAATGTCGGAATCCGGATAATCCACCCGGCTACATGGAAGGGAATTATGATACAAAAGATGACATTCATATCACGGTTGAAAAAGTAGATTCAGTTGGGGATGCAACCCTCGTTATCCAGAATGAGGAATCTTACGATTTCAAAAATGGTGATAACGGATTCCAACAAGCTGTGGGTATTATCGCACAAGATATTCCTCTCTACCGAGTCACCGTAGATCGGTATGGAAAATATCTTAGCGGGAAAATATTGCGTTACTCATCGCAAGATAGCTTAGAACATGAGCACATGAAAGACCCACGATGGAATATTACACCGCGTACTGATAGTTCCATAATAAATCTTTTTATAGGCGAGGCCTTTTCGACGAGACCTGCTCGAACAGGAGTTCAAATTGGTACAACCTGGCAGGATAGTGTGGCCCAGATTTCACATAACCATGTCGTTTATTTCAATCACACGGCCGCACCTGCGAAAGAGGAGCCTCCACCACTTCCAAGTTACTTTTCTCATCATTATGATTATAAGACCGCTCAGGATGCGGAAGATCGCACTGCTGGCAAATACCACTTTGTTACGAAAACGATGAACTATCAAGTTTCGCAAGGGCAATTATTATCGCAGTTTACTACAGATGAAGATCAGGAAATTCGGTCAAGCGATGGAATTACCTTAAAGCGTACTCAATTGGAAAAAGCGGTGCCCGGAATTAAAATCAACAAAGATCGTGAAAATATCTCTGATAAACGCACCCTTACGCTGATCTCCATTGATTCCACCGCTCATTAATCCAAAAAATCCATCATGAAAATCCGCATCATCCTGATAATCGTGGTTCTGGTATTCCCCGCCTCACTGGCGTTCGGGCAGTCCACTTCACCGGCGCCGGTTGATCTTGCATATCATTTTAAGGCGGGGGAAGTTTTGCATTATCAGCGCCTGGATGAGATGCGGAACCCGGATAATCCAGGAGGTTATCAGGAAGAAAATTTTGACGTAAAGGAGAATGTTGACATTTCTGTTGAAAAAGTTGATTCTATCGGCGACGCAACTCTTGTTATACAGAACACGGAATCGTACGATTTCAAGGGTGGAGATGATCCTACTGGTGTAACCCAGGGCGGACTTGCTCAGGACATTCCTCTTTATCGCGTAACGATTAATCGTTTTGGAAAATATCTTAGAGGTGAGATGTTGCGACGCTCGCCTTAGGATAGTCTCTTTCACGAACAGATGAAAGATCCAAACTATAATGGATGGGCAATGCCAGACAGCTCAAGGATCAAACTCGATTTTCAAGAAGTGCTTTGTCCGAGGCCCGCAAGAAATGGAGTGCAGATAGGTGCGAAATGGATAGATAGTTCCAGTCAACATTCCCATACAATACACTACGCGTTGGATCATTCCGCAAGCCCCGCAGAGGATCAACCCGCTCCCAAACCAAGCTACAATGCAGACCGTTATGACTATGTCGTTAAGCAAAATGGGAAAGATCGAAATGCAGGAACATTTGATCTGGCGACACAATGTACCCACTACCAAGTGTCAGATGGGATGCTTCTTTCTAAAGGACTTAACGATGAAGATGAACACATTCGCTCATCTGACGGACTCACGACCTGCCCGTACTCAAATGGATCGGCCAATTGGAGGAATGGGTGATGTTGGTAAGTTATATTTGAAACGCACCCTCACGCTCATCTCCATCGATTCCACCGCTCATTAATCCAAAAAATCCATCATGAACATCCGCAACATCCTGATAATCGTGGTACTGGGATTCCCTGCTTCGGTGGCGTTCGGGCAGGCCACTTCACCGGCACCGGTTGATCTTGCGTATCATTTTAAGGCGGGGGAAGTTTTGCATTACAAGAAGATCGATGAATTCCGCAATCCGGATAATCCGCCCGGTCTAATGGAACACAATTGGGATCGGATAGAGGATATTCATATTACGGTCGAGAACGTTGATTCACTTGACAACGCAACGCTTGTCATCCAAAATGAAGAAACGCACGATTTTAAAGGCGGAGATGGTGGCGAAGGAGTAACTCAGGGTGGGCTTACTTTGCAAATTCCCCTATATCGAGTAAAAGTGGATCGGTATGGAAGGTACCTGAGCGGCGAGATATTGCACCGCTCTCCACAGGACAGTTTGAACCAAATAGGGTGGAAGGATCCCAAAAATTTGGCTAAAGCACCACCGGACAGCGTAGCAATCATTTCTGGGATGTCGCAATTACTTAGCACGAGACCAATCAAATCAGAGGTTCGAGCAGGAGTGAAATGGCAGGATAGTTCAACTAAGATCTCCCATCCTCATACTTTTTACTTAACCCACACTGCAAGCTCTCCGAACCAGAAACCTGCTGGCCAAAATTACAATTCATACCACAACGATTATTCTATTCATCAAGATGCCGCTGACCGCAAGGCGGGACAATACAAACTTGAAACGGAAATAACGAATTATCAAGTCGGTGATGGAGAACTTATCTCCAAGGGTCAGTCTGACGAGTTGCAGGATATTCGTTCCTCAGACGGACTCATAATTTCACGAACTTCAACCGGTCGCCGTATCGCTGGCAGAAATCTCGATAATTCGTTTGATAAACGCACCCTCACGCTCATCTCCATCGATTCCACTGCTCACTAATCCCCCAAATCCATCCTGAACATCCGCAAAATCCTGTAAATCGTAGTTTATGCTGCTCCCTCTTGGTGACGACAACAGCCAGCGAGTTTCCTATCCCGTCGTAACGACGGCTCTCATCGCCATCAATGTTCTGGTGTATCTGCTGGAACTGTCCGGCGGGAATGATTTCGTCCATCAGTATTCACTGATCCCGGCGGATTTCATCGCGGGACGTCAGCCATTTTATACGGTCATCACCTCGATGTTCCTGCATGGCGGCGTGGCGCATATCTTTGGGAACATGCTGTATCTATACGTCTTTGGCGATAATGTCGAGGATAATCTCGGGAAATTTAAATACATCATCTTTTATTTCACATGCGGCATTGCTGCGATGCTGGCGCAAACGTATGCCATGCCGGATTCCCACATACCGAACCTCGGCGCTTCCGGAGCTATTGCGGGTGTGCTGGCAGCATATCTGATTCTGTTCCCGCACAACCGGGTTCGCGTGCTCATCTTTTTTCCATTCATCGTCAATATGCAGGCGGAGTTCGTGCTGGGATTGTGGATCGTTACACAACTCCTCTCCGGCTGGACGTCGCAGTATGAAAATGCCGGCACTACCGGAGGCGGCATCGCGTACATGGCCCACATCGGGGGATTTTTTACCGGCGTGGTACTCACCTTTCTCTTCCGCCGCCACGACGCCAAGCAGGGAACCATGCACCGGCTGGGACTGCGGCGGCTGACGTAAGGTTCTCGTTATGGAACGGCATCCGGCGTTTCTTGTTAGTAAAATCATGCAGACATTCAGTACCGAAACCATCATTCGCCGAGAGGGCGAGCTTCATCTCGATCACCTGCCGTTTCATACGGGCGAAAAGGTGAAGGTGATCATTCTGCCCCCTGTTCACGAAGACGATAGTGAAGTCCGCCGAGGAGAGTACGAAGCCTTTATGAAAGGGTATGCCGAAGAGGATTCCATCTATGATCTCCCCAAATACATGGCTTCCTTTCGGGAACGGTAAGTTATCGCATCACAACTATTGGTTGCTGCTCCATTCGCCCATTCATTCGCACGATACATTCGTACATTCCCGGCGGCATGTTGCTTGCATTCCACGTGAAGGTGTGCTCGCCGACACTTAACTCGCCATCATAAATCCGCGCAACTTCCTGGCCTAAAAGGTTCACAACTGATATTCCCGTTATACCACTTTCGGTTGGCGAAATAGTGATCGTTGTGGATTGAGTGAATGGGTTTGGGTAGGTGGAGAAGGAAGAATGGACTTCTGATTCGGCAACGACAGCGTTGGTATTTACCATTTCGGAAAGAGGGCGACGATAAATACCGCTAGCAGCGCCATATTCTGTAGCATACCCAGCAAAGAGGTAGGTGCTATCAATCGCGAAATACTGGACACCTCCTTCATAGGTCAATTCGGATGGTAATCCATCACTAACCGATATCCAATTTGCTCCAAAGTCACTTGTGTAATATACCCCGCCATCTACGCTGGCAAAAAGATTTGTTCCAAACGATGCAAAGTGGTAGACATAAACTCCATCCGGTAAACCATTACTGACGGACTCCCAAGTTCTAGCGCTGTCGGTGGAAAGAAAAACCCCGTTTTCTGTTCCTGCGAATAAATCTTGGCCGATTGTAGTTAGGGATAAAACAAGTGTATCTGATAAACCATTATTTACATGCGACCAATGTTTGCCGCTATCCATCGAGCGGAACACCCCATCCTCCTCGGTTCCCAAAAATATAATACTCGCCATAGCAGCCAAATTCTCGGGATATCTTATCTCTGAGTCGAGAAGAGTCCAGCTTGCCCCCGAATCCATAGACAAGAACGTTCCTTCAAGACTTGAAGCAAATACAAATGTTCCCATCGTCGCAAAGCTGAAAATAGTGTTATTTTCCAATCCGCTATCCGCCGAGAACCAGGATTCGCCTTCGTTCTGGGATAAATATACCCCGGAAAAGACCGTTGCCATCAAGAGATGATTGCCAATCGTGTCGAAAGCTGTGACATTATCCGACCGAGTACCAGGGCTAACGCAGGTCCAACTCATTCCCTCATCTGTCGAACGTACAGGCCCTCCTTGATCATAGTTATTTCCTGGGACCATGCCCGCAAAAAGCGTATTCTGGCTAAAAAAAAGACTACGGACGTAAAGACCCGTTACCCCAGTATTGCATGAGACCCAAGTAGTGCCGCTATCGATGGAGCTAAATATCCCATTTCCTCTTGTTCCGGCAAAAAGTGTTGAGCCGACAAAAGTCAGGCATTGGACATGTAAATTACCCAATCCAGAGTTTCGGGACGTCCAGCTTGTACCAATATCGGTAGAAACGAAAACCCCGTTATCCGTTCCAGCCCAGAACTCATTTCCGTTCCAAACGAGCGCAGTTACCCAGCGAAGTGGTGCCCGGTTGTTATCGATGCGGTTCCAAAAGGTCGAGGCAGCAGGCGTAGTCCAAATACCGCTGGTATCAGTTCCTACATAAAGAACACCTCCTTTTACCACCATGCTCAGAAGCATGCATGAATCCGGAAGCCGCGCATCAGGTGTCCCCCAAGTTTTTCCAGTATCGAAAGAAAGAAAAACACCAGCTTCGGTTCCAGCGAAAAGTCGATTACCACTGGCGGCAAGCGAATAAACAGTATGGCCGTCGAAGACCGTGTAAGGGAACTGTGTTATGCCACAGGTGGTCCATGTCTTTCCCTTATCCGTCGATCGACAAACACTGTTTCCCACGGCACCAAAGATGTTCGAACCCATGACTGCGTACGAAGTAAAACCAATAAAATCGATCTTTACCCCGCTGTTCCCGGTATCATTTGATCGAGAACCACCACCTTCTGTTCCAACAAAAAGTGTTGAATCGATTATTGCGAGTGCGGTCACGCTACTATCCGCCACACCGGAATCGACGACCGTCCAACTGTGGCCTAAATCTGTTGAGAGGATAATGCCATCATTCGTTCCAGCAAAAAGGTTAGTTCCGTTCACGGCGAAGCTTGTGACCACGCATCCGCCGTTACCATTCATTGGCTGCCATTGTGCCTTCGCAGCCGGCAATCCACCAAAAGCAAGCGTAACCACCGCAACAAGAAAAAATAACCGTTTCATAGCCATTTAACCAACAGAGGAAACATCCCCTATAGTTAAAACGCACAGGGTCGCTCGGGTTACAAAAAAATCTTTGATTTGGGCAAGATTTTTTTTGTGGATATAGCAATCGGTTCAAAATAGCGGCATACCGGGGAGTGATTGCCCGAATTTACCAGTTTCCATTCCAATCTCAAATATTCAACATCCTCTTCATGGCGCACACTAATTTTTCATCGTCCGATATTCAGATCAAGACCTTTCAGATTCACAACGATACCGACGAACATGCGATGAACGAATTCCTCGCAGGCAAAACGGTCCGGCATTGGTCTGCGAATTTCACTCCATCGACAGCACTTCCCTCCGCCGATGGCTCCCCGATCATCCTTGGTGTGTGGAATGTATTCGTTGCCTACGAACAGCGTCCGGCAGTGGAAAGCCGTCCAGCACAATCCATGGAGCATAATCGCACATTTGCAGCCGGAGGCCAGCCACGGAAGTTTTCGGAGCGATCGTCGGGTTCTGAACGATCATCTGGGTCGAATGGAAATCAGCGCTCCATTTCTGTTGCTCCCGCCGCCAAAGTGGAGAAAGCCGTCGCCGAGGATTACAAGCCGCAGATCGCCGATGCGGATTTCCCTCTGTTCGATGCCGTCCGTAAGTGGCGCAATACCCGCGCACGTGAAGCGCGTGTTAAGCCATACAGCTTTTTCAATAACCGCCAGCTTGAAGAACTTGTGACGGCAAAACCGAACACCTCGGAGGCCCTCCGCACCATTGTTGCAGATATGGAGCCCGCCATCTGGGACAAATACAATAATGAGCTTCTTGCGTTCGTAGAAACCGCACGGGGAGCAAGCGGTAGTTCCGCCGCTGCAGAGGCAACTCCGGTGGCGGAACCTGCACCAGCGGAGACTGTGGCTTAAAGATCTGGCTGTCATTCCCGCGAAAGCGGGAATCCAGATTCCTCCGTTATAGCCAACACCGAATGGATTCCCGCTTTCGCGGGAATGACATGAAAATGGTCACATTATGCCTCTCGAAAATCCCAAAGTCGCTCAAGATCTGCTCGATTCCCTCTCGAGTGAGCCAGGCTTACAGCATGAGCTAGCTTTCTATGCGACATTCGCCCATAAGACGTTTCAGCTCATGCAGCGCGAGGGGCCAAAGGCCGAAGGGTTTTCCAGACTGCAACAATCTTTTAAGGACGCCGTAGATAAGGTGCGTACAATTTTGCAAAAGGCTGGCGAACAGGGCTTTTCCGGTGCAGCGGACCTTCTCGAGATTTCACCCTCAGGAATGGCAAAGCTGATGGATCTGATGCAGGAATTGGCGCGAATAAAGCAAAGCACGCAGTAACCACTCACCGTTGTAAGAACTCATCGCTATCTCTCATGGATCATTTGCTCATACCGGGCAGATTAGATGAACTGGAACAAGTTCACGAGTGGACTCGGCGTCAGCTCGACCGCGCCAGCGTGCCCAACGAGCTTCGCCATAACGTGTTGCTTGCGCTTTCCGAGTGTGTAACGAATGCCATCCGCCACGGATGCAAAGAATGCCGAACCAGCAAGGTGAAGCTCGAGTGTAAAACCGAAGACCACGAGATAGCTTTTACCGTTCGCGACCGTGGCGCGGGCTTTGTGCCCGAACTGGTGCCCGACCCAACCAACGGCCCCTATCTTCATCGCCCCGGCGGACGCGGCGTGTATCTCCTGAAAGCCCTTACCAGCGACTCCTCCATCGAATCCTCCCACGATGGCACCAGCGTGACGTTCCGGTTCCGTTGGAAGTAATCACATTCTAAGAATGTAAACATCCAAGAACTGTCATTCCCGCGAAAGCGGGAATCCATTCGGTGTTAGCATAACGAAGCAATCTGGATTCCCGCTTTCGCGGGAATGACATGGTCCGAATGTATAACGGCTTGTTAGTGACGTTGCACTAATTTCACTTTTTCTTTCCGCTCTTTTTTGCAGGTTTTGCTTTAGGTGAAGCCTTTGGTTTTGGCGCGGGTTTCTTTTTGGGTGCAGCTTTTTTCGCGGGAGCGCTTGGCTTCGCTTTTGCCGCCGGTTTCTTAGCAGCTTTGGCTGCAACGTGTGCAACCTTAGCTGGTTTTGTCTCAGCCTTTTTCGGTTTATCGGCCTTAGCTTTCGTAACAGTTGTTTTCACTGCCTTTGCCTCGGCCTTCGGTTCAGCTTTTGCTTCAGGCTTTGGCTCTGCCTTCGGGGCAGGTTTCACGGTTTCCGGAACTTCCTGGATCTCATCGATCACATGCTTTGCGCCGCTCTTCGGTTTCGTGCTCTCTCCAAATAATGCCTCCTCCTCATCGACCTCCTGTTCTTCCGGCGCATCGTTATATTCCGCAGATTCGCCATCTAACATGCCGGGCGCGCGCTTCTGGATCGTGCGCGGCACCAGCGGTGTAGGCGGCGCTTTCGAAACCGTCGAGACATGACGCGCGTTCGGTGCCGCAGCCTTATCCTCGATGACTAGATCGATAAATCGCTTGCGCGGAATGGGAAGTAATATCTGAAATCCCTTCTTCGAGACCTCTATAGTGAAAATATTCTCGGTGTCGTCGCTCTTGATGAGCTTCACCGTATAGACCCCCAATGGCAGCAACGGCACCTTAAGCACGGAGCGAGCCGTACCGAAGGCCGGCATCATCGTGCGCGTGGCCGTCATGCCAAGCACTTTGAACTCGAGCAGCCCCGGCTGAATGCGGTATCGCACGGCGATCTCGTAGCGAAAGCTCGAGAATTCCTTCGCAGTCTCGAAGGCGAAGGTCATGAACTCGGTTCCCGAAAGTTCCTCGAACACTTTGCCGATATAACAGCGATATTCGACCTCTTTTACTGGTGGTAATGGCTCCATGTCAATTAAGAATTAAGAATGAAAAATTAAGAAGTGTGTGCTAATATGCGGGCAACAACGGCATCGAACGCCACATTTTCCTGATCTCCAGTTTGCATGTCCTTCAGGATCCCTGCGCCTTCGGAAAGCTCGTTCTCTCCGATAATGTATGTGAACGATGCTTCCACGCGGTTGGCCTCGCGCATTTGGGCCTTCATCGAGCGGCCATTTAAGTCCATCATCGCAATGAATCCGGATGCGCGAAGTTCGCTCGTCGTGGCAAACGCTTGCAATTGAACCGGCGTTATGCGATACGGCGCGAGCGCGTCAGATGCGCTAAGCGCGACAACGAAAATGGAAGTGTTCGAACGGGCCGATCGCTTTCGTTCCACAGGATTTTCAAGCGCGATGAGCAACCGTTCCATCCCCCCGCCGAAGCCAATGGCCGGCGTGGCGTGACCTCCCAATTGCTCGACAAGATTATCGTATCGTCCGCCGCCACACAGCGCATCCTGCGAACCGAGATCGCTGGAAGTTATTTCGAATACGGTGCGAGTATAATAATCAATGCCGCGCACGAGGAGTGGATCGACGTTAAACTCGATACCTACTGTTCGAAGCAAATTTTGCAGACTCTCGAAATGTGAGCGGTCATCGGTTGAAAGATATTCCGAAAGCAACGGCGCACCGCTTATCACGCCCTGATCGCGTTCGTCTTTTGAATCGAGCACGCGCATGGGGTTCGTCTCGGTGCGGCGATTACTCTCATCCGAGAGTAAGTCGAGATTCAGGCGCAGATAATCAACGAGAATTCGCTTCCACTCTTCTCGTGCCGATGGCGATGCGAGGGAATTAAGTCTTACCTTAAAATTTGAAAGTCCAAGCCTTCGATAGACTGCAATGGCGAAGGAGATCGTCTCTGCATCGGCAAGCGGACTATCCGGCCCAAGCAATTCTGTACCGAACTGGTGAAATTGGCGGAATCTTCCCTTCTGCGGTTTCTCGTATCGAAAATTTGCGGCTCGATTATAATAAAGTCGTAAGCAATCTGATTGTCCTGTGAGTATTCCATGTTCGATGGCTGCGCGAACAACGGGGGCCGTCAACTCCGGACGCAAAGCAAATTCTTCATCCTCCGATTTCGATTGCAGGAGGAACATCTCTTTCGAAACAATATCCGTTTCTTCACCAACGGCTCGCTTAAAAAGGCGAAGTTGTTCGAACGCAGGCGTGCGGATCTCCCCATAGCCGAAGAGCGCAGCCACATCATCGACGGCCCGTTCGATCTCGCGCCATTTTGCGGCTTCGGCAGGCAGAATATCCTTCGTCCCACGAGGAGCCTGGAGCTGTTCAGCTTTGGACAACTTATTCTCCAATGCGCGCTTCTTCCTGATTGAAAATGGAGATCACTTCTTCGGGCGTTTTGGCATTCATGAGCGCGGTACGGGCGGCATCGGAGTTCATCACTTTGGAGGCGCGGCTGAGTAGGCTCAGCCGCTGGCTCACGAGGCTCTCCTTGCTCACAAGCAACAGTACAAGCCGCACTGGTTCGTTATCCATCGAACCATAATTGACGGGCTGGGCCGTTGTTGCAAAGGCAAGGACAATATCATCGACCGCATCCGTCTTACCGTGCGGGATCGCGAAGTTCTTCCCGACGCCAGTGGACATGATCTTTTCGCGCTCAAATACGGCGGCATGCACCTTTTTGGCGTCGAGAACATGCGGATTCTTATCCGCTAATTTGAGAATGGCGTCAAGCAACGCCTCTTTCGAATCGGCGGCGATGCCGATCTCGATCGAATCAGGTTTGAGATAATCGGTGAGTTTCAATGTGGTAGTCGAAACAATCGTAAAAATCGAGTGATTTTGAGTACGTTCCTGTGAATGAATCCGTCCTGTCATTCATGGACGAAACGATATAACAAATAGCAGTTCCCCTTGGTACACGATGACCAAAACAGTGCATTCATCATAGAATGATTCGCCCCTTTTTTCTGTTTTCGTTAAGCTATCATAGAAAAATAGCATTATACAAATAATTTAGCCGTTTTCTTAACCATATTCCGTATTCACATGACGTTCTCCTCCCTTTTCACACTCCAACACTGGCAACTATTGATGTCCCCGCCAAGCGGCGGCGCTTCCGGCGGACCGCAAACCGATCCAATAATGCAATTCCTCCCCATCATCCTCATTGGTTTTATTTTCTATTTTCTTATCTATCGCCCTCAGAAAAAACGCCAGAAAGCGCGTGAAGAACTCGTCAAGGCCGTTGAAAAGGGTGATAAAGTGATCACTTCGCATGGTATTCATGGTACGGTCGCGCAAGTTGAAGACACTACCGTGCTGCTGCAGGTTTCAGATAACACAAAGATCCGTATCGAAAAGAATGCGCTGGGAACTGTGGTACCAAAGAACGCGGATAAACCTGCAGCGTAACCCATGTCATTATCGACTATCACGTCATTGCGAGGAGAGCATTCGTAGCGGAGCGGAGAATGCTCGACGAAGAAATCCCTTGCTCTTCAGAGTGAGATTGCTTCGTCGGGAATTGCTGCGCTCCGCTTCGCAATTCCCTTCTCGCAATGACCATTTAATTTTTTCCATTCTCATCCATGCTAAACACCATCAACGAAGCCCTTGAAGACATCCGGCGCGGGCGGATGGTCATCGTTGTCGATGACGAAGACCGCGAGAACGAAGGCGACCTCATCGCGGCGGCAGAAATGGTTACGCCGGAGATGATCGCGTTCATGCTGCGCCGCACGAGTGGAATTATTTGCGCGCCGATCACCGAAGCGCGCGCTGCTGAGCTTGATCTTCCGATGATGGTGGATGTGAACACGGCGCGGCATGGAACTCCATTCACCGTCAGCATCGATTATCTGTATGGAACTTCGACAGGCGTTTCTGCCAGCGATCGCGCAAAAACGGTTCTCGCGCTGACAAATCCAAAGACCGTCGGACATGATTTTGCACGACCGGGACATATCTTCCCACTTCGCGCTGTGGATGAAGGCGTGCTGCGCCGCGCGGGACATACTGAGGCTGCAGTCGATCTGGCGCGCATGGCGGGCTTCCAACCCATCGCGCTGCTGTGTGAAGTGATGAACGAGGATGGTTCCATGTCGCGGATGCCGGAGCTTGTGAAGTTTGCCGAGGAATTCGATCTCAAGCTTATCTCCGTGCAGGATCTCATCGCGTACCGCATGACGCGGGAGAAGCTGATGCACAAGATCGTCGAAGTGAACCTTCCCACGGAATACAGCGATTTCCGTTTGCATCTGTACGAAAATAAAGTAGATGGCAAAGAGCATATTGCGCTCACGAAAGGCGATATTGCAAACGGCGAGCCGGTGCTGGTGCGCGTTCACTCCGAGTGCTTCACCGGCGATACGTTGGGTTCCCTGCGCTGCGATTGCCAGGATCAGCTTCACGCCGCGATGATGATGGTCGAAGCAGCGGGGCGCGGAGTGGTGGTGTATATGCGTCAGGAGGGTCGCGGAATCGGGTTGGCGAACAAGCTGCGCGCCTACAAATTGCAGGAAGAAGGCGCGGATACCGTCGAAGCGAACGAGGCGCTGGGATTCAAAGCCGACCTGCGCGATTACGGATTGGGCGCGCAACTGCTGGCCGATCTCGGTGTCCGCAAAATGCGCCTCATGACGAACAACCCGAAAAAAGTGGTGGGACTTTCAAGCTATGGCCTCGAAATCGTCGAGCGAGTTCCCATAGAAATTCCCGCGAACGCACGGAACGCCGGTTACTTAGAAACCAAGCGCAAAAAGCTGGGCCATATTTTGACAGGGATGCATGAAGGGATGCATCAGAATGGGAAGCATTGAGAGTGACCTGCGATACGCTAACGTTTTACAGCGATTGAGTCATGCTGATTCGGGGTGGGGGCGAACATCATTTTTACAAATGCGCTGTCAAAAACCCCAAACCTAAAATCTCGAGCGGAATAATTACAGGCAACGTTAGCACGTGGCATTCGCCAATAGAAATCACCAAAAGTAGTTTGTACTTGAAAAGGCCCATAATCGGCAATTAATCCTTTGAATACTTTAGATAATTTTTTCCGATCCTTTTTTGTCAAAAGTGTAAATGGTTTTTTCCCATTCGAATAAACCCATCGAAACCACTTGAGATGGCCAAATTGGAACATGAAGTCCGCCTCACCCTTCACACCGTGAAAGTAGAAATGATCTGATGAATCCATCGCGACAATACCCGAATCATCGAACATCTTTGAATACTGAGGAAACAGGGTCTTAAGCTGAGCTGGCGTCATTCTATCCTCAACCTTTTGGGCAAATGCATTCCCGCTCATACTAAACGCTACAGCAAATAGAAAAATAGTTGATTTCATAGACGATTGATACTGCTTATCCTAAAACATTGCGCCTCATGATTAAGTCCCGGTTTGTCCTTCGGCACTAAATATGAAAATCCAACATTTATAAAGATCGTCGCATCAATAATTTACGTCGTTATAATCTGAATCAATGGCAGAACATTTATGATTCCCGACCCCACTTCCCTTCCCACCATTCCGGAGCTTCTGAAAGAGGCGCTGCGGCTTGCGCGAGAAAAGAGAAGGGAAACATCGCGTCTGTTGAGGCAGTCGATCCTCGGGTTCAGCCCCCTGATAATACTGTTCGTCATTCTTTTGGTTGTGTACCTCGCTCTTCGTTCTGGAAATCCCGTTCCGCAACATACTACACCCAAACATGCAACCCCTGACATTGGGAACATTCTAAAGATTGGAGCACTCGCCCTTTTTATACTCGCACTCCTGAGCACCTATCTTATCTGGCTTGGCCATTCCTCCACAAAGATCTTGGCAAGAGCTATGGAGATCGCACTTGCAACAGTAGATGATCGGGAGCCGGTATTTGTCAAACGCGCATGGGCGATCTTCCGCATGGGAATTTTGCTGGCCGCACCGCTTGGTATCCTCGAAGCCATTCTCAAGTATGCCGGATTGGAACCATTCGATGTACAGATACTAAGTCCGCTACCCTTTTTGTTCCTCTATTTATCGCTCCCAGCCGTCATGGAAAGCGGCCTTGCCATGGATGCCATCGGTGAAAGCTGGCGGCTTGCGCGGAAGGATATGCTCTTCGTATTCCAATGTGCATTCGTAGCATGGATACCGACCCATTTGTTGAGCACACTGGTCAGCGCATTGCCAATCTCAAAATCAATCCTTGGAGCAATGCAGCTATTCCTCGCCCTACTCACATTGGTATTCACCATCAAATATGAGCCGTTTTATATGGCTCTGATCTATCGAGCACTGAAACCAAAAGAAGTAGTTGTGTTAGAACCAGTGAGAATAAGTCCACTTCAGACAGAAGGGATAAAATAGTCCGGGCGAAAATCGTTTAGCTCTGAACCGACCTCATCCCGCCAGCCACATATCGTTCGCCAACCACTTCGGTAAGCGGCACGGCGGATTCAAGCTCTTCAATTTCTGCAGGAGTCAGCATTATCTCGGCGGCATGGGCATTTTCATTGAGATATTTCCGGCGTTTGGTTCCGGGGATGGGTACGATGTCATCGCCTTTGGCCATGACCCATGCCAGCGCAAGCTGTCCTGGAGTAATGCCTTTTCGATGTGCGATAGTTCTCACATTTTCGACGAGCGCGAGATTCTTTTCGAAGGCTCCGGGCATGAACCGCGGGAACCGATGAGTGCGGGTATCGGTCTCGCCGAGATCGGCTGGTTTGGTGATGCTGCCTGTCAGGAACCCGCGTCCGAGCGGGCTATAGGCGATAAAGCCGATTCCAAGTTCCCGAACGGTGGGAAGAATTTCGGCTTCGACGTGGCGAGTCCAGAGGGAATATTCGGTCTGCAAGGCCGTGATAGGATGCACGGCATGAGCGCGGCGAATATTCGCGGCAGAAGCTTCGGAAAGCCCGAGATACTTTACCTTTCCGGCCTTCACAAGTTCCGACATCGCACCAACGGTATCTTCGATGGGTGTTTCGGGATCGACGCGATGCTGGTAGTAAAGATCGATATGGTCGATGCCGAGGCGTTTCAGCGAGGCATCGCAAGCGGCATGAACATATTCCGGCTTGCCACTGATAGACCAGTGAGATGGATCTTCCTTTTTTCGAATATTCGCAAATTTGGTGGCAAGGAAAAATTCATCACGGCGTTCGCGGATAGCATTACCAACGAGCTCTTCGTTATGGCCGATGCCATAGGCATCCGCCGTATCGAGGAAATTAATTCCAAGTTCCAGGGCTCGGTGAATCGTAGCCGTGGATTCGGCATCGTTCAACGCTCCATAAAATTCACTCATGCCCATGCATCCTAGACCCATCCGAGAAACGACCGCCCCCTGCGAACCGAGCTTTACTTTATTCATAATAGTATAATCTTAAAAATTTGATCCGTGAGAAAAACAGATGTTGGCCCTGTTTCCATTGCAGTATCTTATGACGGCATTGTTTGTGAAATATTGTTAGTTTGATTAACCATGAGTACTTTTCGAATCTCTTTCGTGCTTTTATTTGCCCTGCTTCTTCCGATCTCCGGATGGGCGCAGATCCAAGTTGGGCCGGGGCAGGCGTATCCGAATATCGGCGCAGCGGCGAATGCCAAAGTGGTGCATCCCGGCGATACCATTTTCGTCCATGCCGGCACGTATTCGGATGCCAATACCTTGATCGACAGCCTGATCGGTACGCCGGATAAGTGGATAGTCATTATGCCCTACGAACAAGATTCGGTTTCGATCCATGTGCAATATACCTTCCAGGCGGCGCAATATCTGAAAATATCCGGACTGAATTTATATGGCAACGACCGGGCCGATAGCGCTGAGGTCTATCATCTGCTGTTCTTCGATTATCAGTATGCGTGCTTTACTTCGAATCACGATATTATCATCGAGAATTGTAATTTTACCGATCTAAACAATACCGGGAAAGAAAATACGGGAGCCTGTCTTAAAATTGATGGAACCGAGAATTTTCAGGTTCTGAATTGCACGTTCAAGGATGGAACGAATATCACGGATGGAATCAGCCTTAATGCGGATATTAATGGACTTGTCAGCCATTGCACATTCGAGAATATGCCTGGCGATGGTTCCCATTGCAAAGGCGGAGCGAAGCATATTACCTATCAGCAGAACTTGTTCATCAATTGCGAGGCCGATGGCGTGGATGTTGGCGGCGATACGGGACCTCAATTCTTCTGTCCGCTCGGTGCAACATGGGAGGCGGATAGTATTATGGTCTATGCGAATGTTTTTATCGGAGGCACGACTGGGATGAGGCTGAGTTCCTGTCATCACGCCTTCATTTTCAATAATACCTGCTTTAAGACCACGGAATTTGCATTCCGATCGCTGAATACCAGCGAAACCGGTATTATGCTCGACAGCAATTACGTGTATAATAACATTTTTACCACCTATAGTCCTTATGGTATCTACATGAATGCGTCGGACAGCTTCAACTACAATACCGAATTTTTCAAGAACAATCTATTTCATGATTATAAGAATCCCGATCCGGCTTCTATTGGTTGGTCGGAATTGCCGGGAGCAAATGTATCGGGTTCCATTATCGGCGATCCGGAATTTGCGGATACATCGAATAGGGATTTTTCGCTGAAGGCTGGCAGCCTGGCCATCGGAGCGGGTTTTCCTGAGTCGGAGCCAGTGACGGATTATACCGGCATACCCTATTCGCTGGCGGCACGATCGATCGGAGCTTACGAAACGCAGCCGGCAGGGGTAACAATCGTGTTAGCAAATGGAGGATTTGCGATCGCTCCAAATCCATGCAACGAGGAGCTAACGTTATGGTGCAATGGGAAGACAACGATCTCCGAAATTAGTATTTTGGATGTGCTGGGCCGAGAAGTGATGGGAATTTCTACAACTCCGAATAGTCATTCCATGACAATTCCAATTGATGTCACTTCCCTGCTGGACGGCAATTACATACTTCTTCTGCACGCAAGCGACGGAAGCTTGCCCACGCATCTTAGTTTCATTAAAACAAAATGAAGAATTACGCTCCGGAACTTCGGGAACCGGTAGAAGCCTGCGGCACTGGCTCGCCCGCATCAATCTTCTCGTTCAAGGTTTCCACGGCAGCCGTAAGCGGTAAGCGAACTCCTCCGCCAAGTTCCTTGAGGGCGCTCTTCGACATGATGTTGTCGATCAGGCGATAGTCTCTCGCCTGCTCCGGCGACATGTAGTTATCGCGCTCGGCATCCTTGGCAATTTGTTCGATGGGTTTGCCGGTGTGATAGGAATAAATTCCATAGAGATCCTCACGAACGCGGAGCATTTCGCGGGTGTAAATCTCGATATCGGTCGCCTGCCCTTGGGTTCCGCCGAGCGGCTGGTGGATCATGATGCGCGAATGAGGCAGCGCGGTACGCTTTCCTGCTGCGCCACCTGCGAGCAGGAGCGAGGCCATGGAAGCCGCCATCCCGAGGCAGATCGTGGCGCAATCGGGCTTGATGTACTGCATCGTGTCATAGACCGCAAGCCCCGCCGAGACGGAACCGCCGGGGGAATTGATATAAATATTAATGTCGCGATCGGGATCTTCCGATTCGAGGAATAGAAGCTGGGCGATTAGCAACGACGCGACGTTGTCATCGATCGGGGTTCCGATGAAGACGATGCGCTCCTTCAAAAGGCGTGAATAAATATCGAAGGCTCGCTCGCCACGCGGCGTCTGCTCGACGACCATTGGCACAAGAGCCATTTGCATTTCGGTGTAAGGGTTTCTGATATCAGACATAAAAATTTAGTGTGATTGACCTAAACTACTGACGAGCACGTGAAAAAATTATTGTACTTAATGGAAAACATCCCATAAATCCCAATAATCCCATAAATCCTGGTTCAGACAGCCGCCTCGACGATCTTTACTTTTTCCCGCAAACGGGCGCCAAGTTTATCGCTGATGATTCGGTTCGAGATAGAATCGTGCTTATGATAATACTTCAGCAAGTTCTCCTTTGTAAGGCCATATTTGGCTGATTCTTCCTCGGCAAGTTTATCGAGGTCTTCGTCAGTCGCTTCAATAGCTTCTGATTCGATCAGTTTCTCGCGCAGAAGCATCCATTTAGCTCGTGCATCGGCAACGGGCCTGTATTGCTCGCGGAATTGAGCATCATCGACTCCGTACGTTGCGGGGAATCCACGTCGTACATTCTCCTGCTCGCGCTCTTCGATCATCTGGCCAAGAATGGCATTCGAGATCGTTCGCGGAACTTCAAATGGGTGCATTTCCATAAGCTTGGAAACAATTTGCTCTTCTAAGTCTTCTTCAGACTTTTTGGCCGCCGATTGTTCCAAACCATTACGGATTTCATTCCGCAATTCTTCTTCTGTCGAAAGTTTATCCTCGGATATCTTCTTGATAAGCGATTCGTCAAGCGGAGGAAGCAGGACTCGCTGGGCTTCGAGCACCGTTACTTCGACGCGGCCAATTTCTTCCTTCATAAGATCGGTGCCGGGCTCGCGTTTGCGTTGCGGTAGTGTAAGAATGAGTTGCACCCCGACTTCCTCACCAACGATCCCGTTTCGTAATTCCGGGATGATCTCCGGATCAGCGAGGTACACTTCGGTCTGCTCCGATTTGCCGGGTTCGGCTCCTTCGGGGACATCCATCTCTCGCATCTCGAGTTTGACGATGGTATGAGCATCTTCCACTTTCGCAGTCGGCTCTCGCTCAGCAAGTCCGAATCGCAGGCGCTCGATGCGATCCGTTACATCGGTATCGGAAATGGTCAGAGTTTTCTTTTCAACTTCCATTCCAGAGAAATCTTTGATCTCGATTTCCGGCGAGACCTCATACATGATCTTGAAATGAGCACCCTCACCGGCATGTCGGTGAAGATCGGTCATGACCGGAGCGCCGAGCGGCTCGATCTTATATTCTTCGGCAGCTTCCCGGAATTTATCCTGCGCGAGTTTTTCGAGCGCATCGCCTTCGATGGCATCGCCATGCAATTTTTTTACGAGACCGATCGGCGCTTTGCCGGGACGAAAATCCTGGTAGCGAAAGGCGGGGCCGCATCGTCTTGTATGCTTCATCAAATGCCGCCTGAAGCTCGGTTTCATCGACCTTGATCTCAAGCTCCCGCGCGATCGGACTTTTTTCGTAGATAGTAGCAGTCAATTTTGAATTAAAAATTAAGCATTAAGAATGAAAAATTAAGCGATCAGGATTTCTCAGTACGAGCGAAATTCTTAATTTTTCATTCTTCATTGAATGGTGCCGGAGACAGGACTTGAACCTGCACATCTTGCGATACGAGATCCTAAGTCTCGCGCGTCTGCCAATTTCGCCACTCCGGCTTCGGCCTCTTGGCCATGTTTTGCGAACAGACGCACGGAAACATTGTGAAAATAGGGTTCGTTGCAATGCTGAGATCATTACTTAAAATTGGATTCTTTTTCCAAAAATCCGTATATTTGTGTATGCGAACCACTTTCAAGTTCATTATTTGCTTAATAGCCACTTTTTTACTATCAAGCTCCGCATTTACCCAGCCGTCAAAACCAATCGTGCGGGGTCAGTACGCTTATCTCGATATAATGCATGAGCAACAGAGTCCCGATCTTTGCTTACCGACGTGTGTATCCATGGCAATGAATTTCTATGGTGAAGGGAAATCCCAATGGACGGTCAAACGGCTTTCGAATGAGCATAAAGACCTGTTTAGCACAACATCATTCGAAGAGGTTCAGGAAGGAATTAAGAAAATTGGATATACGTGGGACCGTTGGCAATGGCACAACGATAGTGCCGGTTTTCATAATGCCATCTCAGCCATCGAGCAATCTCTCGACGATGGAAGACCTGTGATCGTTTCGATACGAGTACCGCGTGTTACTAATACACATACGTGGTATCACGCGATGCTCGTTTTCGGGTACGATGAAAAAGAGGGAAAAATATTTATCCTCGATCCCGCTCGTCCCGATCCAGGCAAACGGATCATGACCTTCGATGAACTGCGCGAGATGTGGGATGAGGATGGTGTATTACACACACTATTTACAGCAAGAGCCGGAGAAATGCCCACGGGACACGTTGCTTCTTCTCCGTCGAGGCGATTCGTTAATCACTGAACGAATCTTCGTCGGGAGTTTATTTCAGGTTCAAATTGGTTGCTTGCGGTATGTTATCTGAAGCAATCCTCAAAAAGATATCGAGTGCCCGCCGTGTTTCGAACGGTCTTGAAACAGCGAGCGAGTATCAAAACATTGGCGAACTTCTCTTCAAGCACGCTCGTGCTTACGATACGAAGCCCTATCTTATCTATTATGATCTTCAAGGATACAGGACTTCATTCAGCTTCAAAGAATTCTTCGATCTCGTCGGAAGATGCGCAAACGTGATGCGCTCGCATGGCCTCCGGCGTGGAGACCGGGTTGCGACAATAAGCCATAACCATTCGGATACGGTGATCCAATATTTTGCAGCCTGGCTGATGGGTGCATGTGTGGTTCCCGTAAGCCTTTCCGAAGATGACAACCGAATTCGATATATCCTTGAAAACAGCAAGGCAAAGCTCGTATTTCTCAGACAGGATTATGGAATTCGAATCTCTCCGATTATCCAACCCGTCCACTCCGTCCACTCCGTCCACTCCGTCCTACTTTGTGGCTCTGGAAACTTTGAAGAGGAAATAGAAAGCGCCAACCCTTTTTTTTCCAGTGACGAAGCCGTAACCATCGAAGATGAAGCCCTGATCGTTTATACCAGTGGAACAACCGGCAATCCCAAGGGCGTCGTGCTCACTCAGCGCAATTTACTTGCGGATGCAAAAGGCATAACCGAATGGCACGGAATGAAAAACTCACAGCGTATGATGTGTGTACTTCCTATTCATCACGTTAACGGCACTGTTGTGACGCTTGTGACGCCAATGTATTTTGGCGGGACGGTCGTGCTGAACCAAAAATTTCAGTCCGAGCACTTTTTCGAGCGCATTGAACGCGAGCGAGTGAATGTCGTCAGCGTAGTTCCAACATTACTTGCATTCTTGATAGAATATTATAAATCCCAACCCGCTTTGCTCGAATCAATGAACGCTCAGCGAGCAACACTGAGGCACATTATCTGCGGCGCGGGACCGCTTACCGTGGAGCTTGGTGCACAATTCGAAGATATCTTCAGTATCCCGATCATGCATGGATATGGCCTAAGTGAAACGACGTGTTATTCGTGCTTTCTTCCAATTGACCTTTCAGAAGAAGAACATCGGCATTGGATGCGCGCACATGGCTATCCTTCGATCGGCGTGGCAATTCCACAAAATGAAATGATGATCGCCGATGAATCGGGCCGAGAACTTGCCCCCGGTGAAAAAGGTGAGATCGCGATCCGAGGTGAGAACGTCATGAAATATTATTATGAAAATGATGAGGCGAATGAGAATACCTTTAGCTACGGCTGGTTTCGATCGGGTGACGAAGGTTTTTATGAAATGGATGCGACCGGGCGAAAATTTTTCTTTATCACGGGTCGAATTAAGGAGCTAATCATTCGTGGCGGAGTCAACATTTCCCCGCTTGAAATTGATGAGGTGCTTGCAAAATGCCCAAAAGTCAAGGCCGCGATCGCCGTTGGATTCGAGAATGATTTTTATGGTGAGGAAATCGGCGCTTATGTCCAACCGGTCGAAGGGCCCGCGGTGAGTGCCGAGGAAGTCTTGACACACTGTCACGCGTTCCTGCCATTTTCTAAATCGCCCAAAGTCGTGGTATTCGGTAACGAAATACCCGTCACGAGCACGGGAAAATATCAACGGAATAAATGCAAGCCACTTTTCTTAAAGTGGAAAGCGGTGCAATTCAAAAAGAGTTAAATACTACGCTCGCACGACTACGCCGCCGTTCTTTAAGAAAATTATGTCTGACGTTGAATTAATTGTTATGAAATCGTGTAATATGGGATATAAAGTATTAAAGGACTATGAATTTCTTTAAATAACCTTCGGAAGTTTCCCCGACTTATCCTCGGTATCGTTTTGTAGTCTTGAGACATCCCCTTACTTTCATCCTCATCCTAAAACCTTATCCTTGCATCAGCTATGAAGATCAGCAATTTTCGACTCTTCCCACTTTTTTCCATTATGTGCATCATGTTTTGCATTGCTCCGTCCATAGCGTTCGGACAATGGCATCCGGATTCCTCGCAAAATACTCCGGTGTGTGATACCATCGGGCAGCAGGATAATCCTCAGGGCTGCACCGATGGCAACAATGGTGCCATCATTGTATGGGAAGATGGCCGTTATGGAACTTATCAGATCTTCGCTCAGCATATCGACCAGAATGGCCGGCCCAGATGGAACCGAAACGGACTACGATTAGCAACTGTACCAAGTGGAAATCCCTCTCTGACAAACCCCATCATTACATCGGACGACAATGGCGGTGCGTATGTTGTGTGGACCGATAGCCGGAAAACCGATGCTGGTAACAGCCTTTACGCTCAGCACGTTTTGGCTAACGGCACCCTCGCCTATCCGGATTCTGGTCTGCCGGTTGGTATTGGCCTCAACGGATGCAACAACCCCACACTGTGTGACGATGGGGCTGGCGGTGCATACGTAGCCTGGGAAGATAACCGCGCGTGCGATGCAACAACCCAGCCCGACATCTGGATGAACAGGCTGTGGTCGAATGGAGTGAAATATGGCCTCACCACCACTGGGACACAGTGTACTCTTACAAAAAATAACGTTGGAACCTTTTTTAAGCCCAAATACGAGTATGATTTCCATGATCCGAACGCACACTTCAAATGCTATATGATAGGTCTCGACCTCACAATTTCGGGAAAGGGTTCTTACGAGATCGCGTCCGTGCTCTCCGATACACAGATCTCCCTGAAGACGTATCCCGATCCTGCTACATACGGTGCTTACTTCGTCGGGAACTTGACCGGACTTCCTATTGATACGGCGGTCCAAAAGCAGACAGGGCCCTCCCTTGTAAATGATGGCCAAGGAGGATGTTTTCTAGCCTGGACAAACTCTGGAACGGTGCCAAATTCCATTTATGGAACACACCTCGATAGTACATGCACCGCACTGTGGGATCCGGCTCCTCAACCGGGGTTTCAGTTCTACATTAACCTTAACACCTCGGATTATTCAAGAAATGTGACTCTGAATCGAGATGGCAACCAGCTTCTACTTACCTGGCAAGTATTCAATGAAAATAACAACAGCCAGGAGATCTATGCACAGCGTATGTCCTGCAGTACTCCGATGGATACAGCGTTTTTATGGGGCAGCCCAACGGAGGCAGTCGATGTCTCCAGCGACCAGATCCAAAACCAAATTACCCCCCAGATCTTTGGTGATGATTCTGTAGTGTTTGGTGCCAATGGCGCACTGGTTCCGTTCGCCGATCAGGAGCCCGGCTCCTCCACCAATTATGATATTGCCATGGTGCGCGTTCTGGGTGATGGTAGCGACCTTTTGCCGCAAAGCGGAAACGGCTTTTGGTTCTTCGAACAAAAACCTAACATGCATAATGAAATGCAAGCGGTCAAAATAACCGACCCAACGAACGGCGGCTCACAAACTGGTGTCCTTTCAGTCTGGGATGATGCATGGGATGGAGTTGACACGATGATCTATGCGCAACGCATTGACCGTACTGGTAAAAAATATTTCCCAACCCCTGGAACTCACAATGCGTGGGGGCTGGCGATCAGTGGCAATAGTCCTACAAAGCAGTGGACGGCCAAACAACCGTGCCTCATCCCCAGAACCGATGGCGGTATTGTCGCTTGGACTGATTTTAGAAGCGGAAGTCCTGCGATTTATTGCCAGCTCATCCGAATGGATGGTTCGCTCTGGATCCCCTCCGATACTACATCGCCTACCATGACCGTTGTATCGAGAACCCCCAGCGACGATACCAGCCAATGTAATTCACAATGCACAACCGTCTTAGCGATCGACCCCGGAACAACGGTAAATAACGTGGTATTAAAAAGCCCAATCGACTCCTTGACACCACTCGCAATGAAAAACATGGAATTAGACACTCTCAACTTCGTGAAAGGGTCGGACACCGTTAGCTTCAGTGTTTGCGTGATCGATTCATTTCAAGATGGATCTGGAACCGTTTTGGTCGAAGACTCTGCCTTAAACCTTCAGACCATGAGCTTTATGTACTGCACGATACCCGATACAAGCACGCCCACTATTACCGTGGATACTCTTTCTACTAAACCCTATGTGCTGAATATTGCAATTCAGGATGCCGGCCCGTGGGATCGGGGCTTGCGTTCCATAACAGTCTCGAATGCGGAAAACGTCAGCATTGGAGACTCGAATCTGAAGATCACGCTTGGCGAAGGCTCATTTGATATCAAGGATAGTATTGAGGATCTTACCCAACCTGCAACGTTCTCTATTAGAGCATTCGATGTCGCTAACAACTCTACGATCTATAACTTCAGTTACACTCCTCCATTGGGTGTAGTCGGTGAAGTGCTAAATCCAATTTCGTTTTCAGTGTTCCCGAATCCCACAAGTGGAGATGCCACCGTGAGGCTCGATGGAGCACCGTTCGCCGATGTTACCGTCCTTGATGTGTTAGGGCGTTCGGTTAATCAATTTCACCTCGAAGGCTCAAAAGAGTTACAGACAAGTTCGCTCGTTACAGGCACTTACATCGTTCGCGCGCAGATCGGCGACCAGGTAATCTGCAAGCGAATTGTCAAGGAATAATAGGATCATAGATCAGAAAAATTGAACGCTCTGCGACATGAGGGCAGGCAATTGAGTATTTTTGTGGAATGGAAAAGATAAAGCTTGCTCTCATAGGTTGCGGAAATGTCGCGCAGATCGTTCACCTGCCGGTACTCGAACACATGCCAGATGTGGAGATCGTGGCTGTCGTCGATCCGGATAAGCGCAAGGCAAGCGCTATTGCGGCTCGCTACCACGTTCCAAACTTTTTCACTTCCATGGGTGATCTACTCGCGTCAGCGGTCGCCAATGATCTCCACGCCGTCGATATTTGCACCCCGACCGATACACACCGGCCTCTTGCCATTCAGGCAATGGAAAATGGGTACGATGTCCTCGTCGAAAAACCCATTTCGCGGACCGCAAAAGAAGCGAGGGATATGGTTGCTTCTGCTGAATTGTACGGGCGTAAACTCATGGTTGGAATGAACAACCGCTTCCGCCCTGATACGATGATGTTGAAGACCTTCATTGATAAAAAGGAGCTTGGCAAGGTTTTCTATATCAAATCGGGCTGGCTGAAACAACAATCAAGTACCTCGCCCTGGCATCAGCAAAAAGAGAAATCTGGTGGCGGCGTCATTCTTGATCTTGGCATTGCAATGCTGGATCTCGGCTTGTGGCTCCTCGATTACCCGGATGTGCAAACAGTAAGTGCAAGCACGTATCATCTTCACACGAAAACCGTGGAAGATTCTGCCGCGATCTTCATTCGCCTCGCTGGAGATATCACGTTCACTTCAGAAGTGAGCTGGACCTTCCAACGCGAGAGCGATTTCTATTACTGCAATGTCTATGGCAATGATGGAAGCGCATTCATCAATCCACTCAAGGTAATGAAGCGGGTCCATGGCAACCTCATTAATCTTACTCCCGCAAAAACACAAACCCCTGTTGCACTGTATAAAAAATCGTACGAAAACGAACTTCGATATTTCGTTAATTCAGTAAAAGGGATCGTACCGGTTGTATCAACCGGTCAGGAAGCCGCGAAACGCATGACCGTGGTCGAAGCGATCTATCAATCGGCTGCAAAAAAGAAAGAGATCGTGATTGCTCGAAAATAAGATCGGCATTCACATGTATCTGATACTTTCAACTTCCTCGGTCGAACTATTGGCGATCTGCGCAACCGTCTTCTTAGCGCTGGTGGGCACACTCATCTATTCCATATCAAGAAATGGTTGGATAAACAATGGTTACTTTACGCTCCCATCGGTGCTGTTAATTGTTGCTGGGCTATTCATCGTGTTTCAGGCGCTTGGAAGCATGGTGATGATTGCTGCGGTCGGCACGCAAGTTGAGCAGCACCCTCTTGCAGCCCTTTCGATCAACGGGCTTGCCGAACTAATAGTCCTTCTCTGTGGGACAGTCTATCTTTCGAGCGCTGCCCGCCAGAATCTGTTTGCCATATTCCGGTTGGAAGGATTCCATGAAACTCCGGTTCAAGCTTATCTTCTTGCTGTTCCGATCATCCTCGTTGCACAATTAGGCGGTAGTGCAATTTCCGTGCTCGGTGAACATGTTTGGAAATTGTTTCCGAGCCTTTACCACACTCTCGATCAATACGAAAGCGCCAGTGATGCTTCCGTTCAGGGGCTTGTCACAGCTCACGGGCCAATGGATTTTCTCCTCATCCTGCTGTTCGTAGCGATCGTTCCTGCGCTCGCGGAAGAAACGCTGTTCCGCGGCTTTGCACAGACGAACATCGAGCGAAGCGGCAAACGGCGTACACGCCCATACATCGCGCTCCTTGTCGCATCGATCTTTTTCGCACTGGTTCACGGAAGTGTGTTTAAATTTCCCGGACTTCTCGCATTGGGCCTTGCGCTTGGCTGGATGACCTACCGGACAAACAATCTTTTCACCGGAGCGTTGGCCCATGCCATCAACAACGGCTTTATCGTCGTTGCGCTTTATCTTAATCCCGAACAATTTGCATCGAAAACCAGTGGCAATCTTGTTGGAACCGATGAACTGTCAGGAACGGATGCATTGATGGTTCTCGTACCGGTCATTATCTTGATGGGTTTTCTTCTCTACTTCTTCAATCGGATAACCGCTCCCCTGCACGCCCGAGGAAATGCAGAACGAGAGTTTGAAGCACGGCTGGCATTGGAATTTCCCGTTCACACAAACAGCATCACAGACGAACAATCTACCCATCCCAATGAGTAATCTGGCACAACGCGTATTGGTCGCGATCATTGCGATCCCGGTCATCTGTTTTATCATAGTCTATAAACCGATCGGGCTGCTCGGACTGACGATCATTGTTGCCCTCTTAGCCGTACATGAATTTTACGGTCTTGCAAAGGCGAAAGGATTCGTTCCACAGACCATCCTTGGATTGACGTTGACTGCTCTCATTGTAGTATCCTTCGCGCATTATCAACTACTTCATGCTGCAGCGTTTCTTCATCTTCATCTTTCCGTAGCCACGCTTACAATTTACCTGTTGCCGCTTATCATGATCCTGGGAATCATAGCTGTTTTTACTTCCGAATTGTTCAAGGGATATCCCAACCCGTTTGTACAGGTTTCGGTAACGATCGGTGGAGCAGCGTATGTGGGATTTGGACTCGGAGCGTTTTTCGGAATTCGTGACTCTTTGATGGACCTAAATGACACGTCCATCAATGGTGCATTTTTTCTAATCATGATGCTTGCCTCGATCTGGATCTGCGACAGTGCAGCGTATTTTGTGGGAAGAGCATTCGGTCGTCATAAGATTTCTGCTCGCGTTAGCCCTAACAAATCGTGGGAGGGAGGGATCGCCGGTCTGGTTGCTGCGATTGTGGCATGGCTCATTGCCCGGACGTTCATCGGAGGGCTCGAATCGGTTTCTCTCTCCACAGCCATCGCAATGGGTATTATTGCCGGGGGATTTGGACAGGTCGGCGATTTTGCAGAATCAATGCTTAAGCGAGATGCAGGAGTCAAAGACTCTTCAACACTAATCCCCGGTCACGGCGGTGTGCTCGACCGGATTGATTCCATCCTCTTCGTTGCGCCACTGACCTACGTTTATCTCCAAGTATTTGGGGTCTGAACGCTGCGTTATTCGAAGAATTCAGCGTGAAGTTTTTTCACGATCCGGTTTGCGACCTCATCATGCACAACGAGGCTGATCGCGCTTTCGGAACCGCCGTAGGAGATCATCTCGCAATTCGTTCTGCCTAACGCACGAAATATTCGAGCCGCAATGCCGGACTGTGTGTGAAGCCCTGAACCTACCATTGTGATCAGCGATCGATCCGTTTGAACATCAAGACGAGCAAGTCCTTCGCAAGCAGCTCGAAGAATCGGGATAGCGACAGTGTCTCCAAACGTATATGACGCCCCATCTACCGATAGCGAAACTGCTAATGGGATTGCGCCCGACTCACCCAAAGAAGCCCACACGGCCTGTTGTACTGCGGGATTCGGTTGTGAACCATTCACAGATATTCGCACAAGAACGATAGACTTTTTGACGGCAATGCCCGTCATGGCTCTCGCTTCTTCCGATTTTGCTACGATAACCGTCCCTTCTTTTTCAGGTTCCTTCGAGGAAAGGACTCGAACCGGGATCGACTTTTCAACGGCCGGCCAGATCGTCTCGGGATGTAACACTTTAGCTCCGAAGAATGCAAGCTCACTTGCTTCATGGAAGGAGATACTCGCGATCGTCCAGGCGGCAGGAGCGATTCTTGGATCGCACGTCATGATGCCGGCAACATCGGTCCATATCTGAATTTCGCGGGCATCTAAGGCGACCCCCATGATCGCGGCGGAAAAATCGGAGCCGCCTCGACCGATCGTTGTTGTTTCACCTGCAAGCGTTCGACCAATAAATCCCTGCGTCACGCCAATTCCTCCTTTTGCAAGAACACTATGAACTTTCTTCATCCGCCGAGCGATCTCCCCCATCAATGGCCGTGCAGCAGTAAACTCATTCGAGGTTGCCATAAGATCACGAGCATCGAAAAAATGAGCGAGTAACGCCTTACCCCCTAATCGCTCTTTCAATCCAGCGTGAAAGATCGTGGAGGACGCTCGCTCACCAAGAGAATGAATTTGATCCCGGCTTTTGGGGGTCAGTTCTCGTAAAAGGTTAACGCCGCGGACAAGAATGCGAAGTTCTTCCCAAATTGCATGCAGAGAAAAATGTACCTGCTCGACCAAAGACTCACCCTCGATCAGTTCGCGCGCGATCCGTGCATGGCGAACTTCAAGCTGATCGACGAGAGAAAGTGCCTCGGTCGTCGTCTCTTTCAGAGCAAGCTCGCCGATATGAATGAGCGTGTTCGTAACGCCGGCACACGCAGAAAGCACTACCAAAGGCCTGATACGACGCGTAATACCGTGCTCGCGCACGATCTCAATCACGCGGGCCATCGATTCAGCATCCTGAACCGACGTACCGCCAAATTTCTGAACAATAATAGAATGAAGCACGACGTACTGTGATTATTTATCTAACCACACATATTTCAGGTCGATCCGGTTCATAGGATCGAGCGGATTATCGCGAACGTACGGTTGTAGCAAGCGATAATGCTCTTCATAAAATAGCGGTATGGAAGGCGCATCGTACGCTGCGATATTCTCTGCCTGTACATACAGATCCATTCGCTTTGTTTCATCCGTGGTAGCAATGGCTTGATAGAACAGATCGTCAAACCGCTCATCATTCCACCTCGCGCTGTTCGGGTAACTTTTTAGTTTGGGATCATTTGGGACAAGGCGTCCATTGAGAAGATTTAAGAAATTTTCCGGCTCGGGGTAATCCGCATACCAGCGTGTGAGCCATAGACCGAGGCTTCCATCTTCGGAGCCATCAAGAAGCTGAGCGGACTGCATCACTTGTAGATTCACATTCAGACCAATATTTTGCCACATGCGCTGAACTGCTTCTGCGATCTGCATTGGACGCGGCTCGTTATATACAGAAAGGGTAATAGACGGCGCGCCCTTCCCCGCCGGGAAGCCAGCCACTTCAAGCCAATGTTTTGCACTGTCCTGATTGTACGTGATACCGTGGACTTCATCGATCGGATAACGTGAGAATGCCGGTGGAATAATTCCATGATCGGCGACTCCATGCGGCGCGTTTTTCAAAACATATTTCACAATGCTTTCGCGATCCACAGCAAACGACATGGCACGCCGAAGCGCCATATTGTCGAACGGAGCCTTTGAGCACAAGAACTCCATGAAGTAACTATTCATAGCGGAAACATGCTGCAACGTGTATTTTGAATATTGTGACGTCAACTGTTTTTCCGAGGTTACTATATCCTGAAAGCTTTCGGTCGGGATAGTAAAATCCTCATCCTCATTCGATTGAAGAAATGATTGCAGGAGCGTCTTATCATCTTTAATAAGCGTAAACTTCACTTCATCGAGTAACGGCAGGCGGTTGCCCGAAGAGTCATATTCCCAATAATTCGGATTTCGAGTCAGGAGAATTTCTTGATCAGGCATCCAATGTGCAAATCTGAATGCACCCGTCCCAACCGGATGCTGGAAAAAATCCTTGCCGTAATGTTCGATCGCTTCATGAGGCACGATATACCCGAAACTGGTAGTGAGATGTTCAAGAAACGGAGCGAACGGTTTTGTGAGATGAACAACGAATGTAGAATCATCAACCACCTGGAACCCAGCAACTCGATCGGATTTGCTCTCGAAATAATCGTTGGCACCCTGAACAATATCCTGAAACACCCAGTAACCGGATGTCAGAGTTTTTGGATTGCACACACGTTCGTAGGAATATTTCACATCACGCGCATTCATCTTCCTGCCCTTGCCGCCCGGGAAGCACGAATCATCGTGAAAGAACACATCGTTACGGAGATGGAACGTGTAGGTCATCCCATCAGCCGAGATCTCCCAGGTTTTCGCCAGCTCTGGGACCAATTCGAGTTCGGAATTATTTTCGACTAATTTATCGAAAATATTGGTGCCAATGTCATCCTCTACTTTGCTATTCATGCGAACGGGGTCGAGGCTGGAGGGATTACCCCGGATTTCATTCAGCGTATAGCGTCCGCCAAGCTTTTTACCGCCAAGCCCGGGACGAACGACCTCAGTTGTTTTATGACCGCAACCAAAAAAAATAAAAATGAGCGCAGTGAGCGGCAGAAGTTTCCTGGTCATACTTCAAAATAATGGTAATAAAAAGCCCCTCGCAGAATGCAAGAGGCTTTATAATGGATTCTCAATTCCAAAAGCTTCATTAAAAAAGTGGTCAGGGGCGGAATCGAACCGCCGACACAAGGATTTTCAGTCCTTTGCTCTACCGACTGAGCTACCTGACCTTTCCGCGGAAAGTATGAATTATGAATGATGAAGTATGAATTGCGGGGCGGTAACAGTCGGGTTCATTAAGGGAGTTTCCGAACAAAGCAAGGACTTAAACAACCCATCCGAGGAGTTTACTGTTTTTTGAATGAATTCGCAAGGTAAAAATCGCTTTTCAGCAATAATCCGATGATCCGTCGCTATCTTTTCTACTCTTTCATAGCCGTTTCGATTTTTTCAACGGCAGGGCTGGCACAACGGGCCAGAACCTTCACCGCGCCAAGTCCGGCATCGCCACGGTCGAATGCGCCGATCATGCCGCCTGACAAAGCCCTCGGAAAAACGGAATGGAGTTTTCTGCCGCTTGGGGCGACCCATGCTGACGAGTTTGTCAGCGATCATCCTAACTACGATGGGCGTGGCGTGATCATTTATATTTTCGATACCGGCGTCGATCCGGGAATTGCGGGTTACAGACTACGACGGATGGCAAACAAAAAATAATTGATGTTCATGATCTTTCGGGTACCGGCGATGTGACATACACCGCAGCAGAGCGTGCAGGCGACGAACTGCGGGTGAATGGAAAAACCGTACTGCGTGGAATGAATGCCATCAACGCAAACCCTTCCGATGGCCGCTATTATTATGGGGCGCTGAATGAGCTACGGTTCCAAAATGGCTTAGGCGATCTGAATTTTAATTCCAGCGATTCCGATGTCTTCGGGGTCCTTGTCTTCATGGATTCATCCGATCACTATGCGGCATTCGTCGATTCCGATGGCGATGGAGACATCTCGAACGAACATAAGGTAACAAACTACCACGAGCATTTCGATACCTTCACATTTCATACTGCCGACAGTGCTACCTCCTCTGGCCGAAGATTGACGGGCGCTGTAAATATCTATCCGGATCGCAAGGTGATCTCCATCTATTTTGACGATGGAAGTCACGGCACACACGTTGCGGGCATCGCCGCAGGTCATAATATCGATAATCAGGAGGGATTCAATGGCGTTGCTCCGGGAGCGCAGGTTGTTGCTGTAAAATTTGCAGATAATAACGCCGGTGGTGTGACGATCAGTGGTTCAATGCAAAAGGCATTTGAACTGGCGGCCGAAACTGCACGATCGCAAGCAAAGCCCGTAGTTGTAAATATGAGTTTCGGCATCGGTAACGAACTGGAAGGCCAAGCCGCGATGGATAAATGGCTGGATAGCCTGCTCACAGCAACTCCCAATCTCACTGTTTGCGTCTCCGGTGGTAATGAAGGACCGGGGCTTTCCAGTATCGGGTTGCCCGGCTCCGCCGATCGTGTGATCGCAAGCGGCGCAGCACTACCAGCGGATGCCGCTCGTGACCTTTACAATATGTACGTTACCCATCCTGTGATCTTCGATTTTTCTTCGCGCGGGGGGGAACTTGCAAAACCCGATATCGTCTCGCCTGGCACTGCAGTGAGTACCGTTCCGGATTACGTTACCGGCGACCGTTATAATGGCACGAGCATGTCTTCTCCAAACACCGCCGGATGCTGTGCGTTGTTGCTATCTGCGATGACGCAAGCGTTTCCTGACTGGACAGTGAATGCCTATGCCATTAAACGTGCGATCATGCTCTCGGCCGAGCATCTCGACGGAGCGACACCGCTCGATGAAGGGTATGGGATGATCGATGTTCCGGCCGCATTCGAACTTCTTTCGCGCTGGCATCGTACCGGTTATGTTCCGATCCCTGTTGCCGTTCACGCGAATATTCCTTCCCAGATCCGAACGGGAACGGCAGGCTATTTCCGCGCCGGGAATATTCCGCAAGACGGTGAGCGAGAATCCTTCAGCGTTGAACCGGAATACCCACCTGGATCAAGCGCCCGGCAGAGAGCAGTCGGAATGGAAGCGTTCGATCTGGTGTCGGATGCCGCGTGGATGTCACCTCTTCAATCCAGCATTTACCGTCGAGGCGAAGGAGCGATGTATGTGGATGTTCGATATAATGGCAAGCTGCTTCAAAAACCGGGGCTGTACTCTGGAAGGATCTGGGGATATGAAAAAGGTACGGCTCACACTCGCAGTGAGGCTCGATTCGAGCTGGTAAACTCGGTCATCATTCCACACTCGTTCTCGGATCAAAACAATTATCATATATCGCTGACGGATATGAAGCTCGCGCCCGGAATCTTGCAACGCGAGTTCTTTGCCATACCCCCTGGTGCGAAGCAAATAAAAGTGAATATTGCTACTCGTGAAGCGAAAGGTGAATGTGCAGTTTCGATCTTTGATAATGCCGGTCAGGAAGTCTCGAAGCTTGGCTTTCGTGGCAATGGTTCGCAACGAAGTGCGACCGCCTATTTTTCTGGAACGCAATTGACTCCCGGTATCTGGGAAATTGATCTTTCGAGAACGATGTCGAACGAAGACGAGAAAGACCTTTCTCTCGATCTGAACGTGGATGCCCAACCATTAGATATTGAAAATCTTTCAACCGAACTTGACGATGCGGGACATAGCGTTTTGCGTACGACCATAGCGAATCCTTCCCTATTGAATTATGAAGCAGAACCTGCTGTGAACATCACCGGCTATGAGCGCACCATCGATACACTGATCACCGAAAGTGATATGTTTACCCTCCCTTTCGCTCCTCGGCAGGGGGAGCGCGGAGTAGTATTCGAAGTTTCCATCCCACCGGAGGACTACGATCAATTTACGGACATCGCATGTCAGGTCCTTCATCCTGATTCCACCGCTCTGTTCAATTCCGCCTTCGATTATAGTAAAAAGACCGTACCAATCCTGTTTGAGTCTAAGGAAAGCGAGGATACCTCGGAAACTAAGAATGGTGACGGGAGTTATGTTCTAACTATTCGGGGAGGGCTTGCATTGCCAGATCATCCTCATCCGTGGCACCTGCATATTGTGGAGCAACGCTATCGTGAACACGACGCATATCTCACCCCGACCATCACACAGCTATCGCTTCCACCCTATCAGTCACAGGATCTTTATTTTAGATCGGATCGACCTGTACCAGTTCCCCCCACCGGCTATCGAAATTTCGGGAACCTGGATCTCAAGAAGACAGAGAAGGACACGATCCGAATTCCGCTGCAATGGTGATCTGAAATCGATCTCTCTGGTTCGTTCCGGTAGTTCGATATTATCTTGAACGCCGAGGAGCCTTCTTAGCAGCATTGGCTTTCACAGGACGCAACGCAGAAGGCGGCACGTCGATCTCCATCCGAAGCAGTGCAGCCGCGAGCGTTTTCCCTTGCGCGTCTTGCTTAAGGCTGACGGTTCCACCACCGCCGAGCGTGTTATGGAGCAAAAAATTCAGCGCCCATAAATTCGGCAATTCGAACCGCTCCACCGGGCCGAAGCAGATCCCTTTGAAATGCTTTTTAACGGCTGCGCGTGTAACTTCCTTTTTAATAAGTGGATAGAATCGCTCTTCACGAGCGATAAGGCCGACGTTCGCAGCATCGCCTTTATCCCCGCTGCGGGCATGACAAATATCAAGAAGCTTAACTTTCATAAAGTGATAACAAAAGCCGTATGGGCGACGTGCCATAGAACTCTTTTCTCTTCAAATCACTTACATATTTTAAGATGGCTGTTCTCGAAAAAAGACTGACTTATGTAGATTACGAGGCTCTGCCGGAAGTGGCGCCGTATCAATTGATTGACGGTGAACTTATTATGACTCCTGCCCCTACTCTATTCCATCAAAACATTATCGGCAATATCTATCAACTGCTGCGACCCTTCGTGGAGTCGAATGACATAGAGCGAGTATTTCTCTCGCCGATCGATGTGCGTCTTACCGATACGGATGTGTATCAACCTGATCTGATCTTCATCCAAAAAGATCATGTCTCAAAGATCGGTCGCGACAAGTTGAATGTCATACCGGATCTTGCTGTCGAAGTATTATCGCCTTCGAGTGCGTTTTACGATCTGATGCATAAGAAGACGGTCTATGCCGAAAGCGGTGTTGCCGAATATTGGATCGTCGATCCAAAAGATGAAACTGTTGAAATCTTTCGTCAGGATGGCGGCCGCTTTGTGTCCGATGCCTATTTCAAGAATTCGGATGTTCTACAAAGCCCTCTATTTCCCGGCTTTACCATGAAGCTTGAAGATGTTTTTGCATTCTGAAATTTTCCTTCCAGATTCGTCATCAAAGTGAACGAACATCCCGCAATTGTGGAAGAAATATCTGAAAAAAATCCCGCTCTCAATTCTTTTTAATTGCCGTAACTGCAAAATAGCCTTCTCCCCGATCTTGTGCAGTAAAACTGACCGAATCACCGACGTTCACACTCCGCAATAATTCTGAAGGATCGGCATGATAATCCATCGTCATAGCGTCCATTACGTTAGGAATGTTGCCATGGTCAATCGTGATCATCTTCGTTGTGGTATCGATGGCGCGAACAATTCCCTTTCCCTGTCCTTCCTTAATGGGTCCGGCGCCGATCTTGGCAGAATCCTGCGCTGGCGGCTGCGGATTCTCTTGTTTGGAGCAAGCAGATAGAAGAGTTAATCCGAGGACGGAAATCGCAAGTGAGTTTCGAATTTTCATGGTGATTGATTATGTTGCTTCAGGGAGTTGATTTTCCACTATTAACAAAATGAACCCCATTCTGATTGCTTTCTGAGAAAATACGGCTCTGTGAAATGGGTTTCTTACCGATACGCACTTCCCACGGCTGATTTTCGTTCATAACTTTCTATGGCCTGGTTTACACGATCAAAGCAGAATATCGAGACGCGCCAAGGGCAGCCCGGAAGTGCCGCCACTCGCGACATGCCGGATGGCGTGTGGGCGAAATGCTCCGAATGTAAGGAAATTCTTTACCGGAAGCAGATCGAAGAAAATCTCTATACCTGTCCGCATTGCAATAAGCATTTTCGCATCGGAAGCAGAGAATACTTCGAAATTCTGCTGGACGAAGGTCTTGAGCAAGAGATAGCTGCCGAACTTCGTCCGGCCGACCCTCTTGGTTTCGTCGATTCCAAGCCCTATCCAGCGCGTGTCGCTGAGGCGGAGCGCAAAACGCATCTCAAAGAAGCGATTCGCGTCGGCGTCGGGCATCTCGAAGCAAGGGAAATCGTAATGGGCGTGATGGATTTTGCTTATGTCGGAGGGTCGATGGGCGCTGTCGTCGGAGAGAAATTCTCGCGTGCTGTCGATCATGCGATCGCTCGCCGCGATCCCTTCGTGATGATATCGAGCTCTGGCGGTGCGCGAATGCAGGAAGCCGCGATCTCCCTCATGCAACTTGCGAAGACCAGCGCAAAGCTAGCTCAATTTGCCGAAGCACGGCTTCCTTATATTTCCGTGCTAACCGATCCCACAACGGGCGGTGTTACGGCAAGCTATGCCATGCTTGGCGATGTTAATATTGCCGAACCGAAGGCACTCATTGCATTTGCGGGGCCTCGCGTCGTCGAGCAAACGATCCGGAAGAAACTTCCCCCTGGCTTCCAGCGCTCCGAGTTCTTGCAGGATCACGGTTTTGTCGATATTATCTCGCACCGAAAGCAATTGAAAGCAACCATCGCGAATGTGCTGAAGCATTTAGCCTCAGAACCGGGATTACGCGGATGATGCAGATTTTCTGGATTGATTTTAAGGATTAATTCAAACTCCTACTTCCAATAATATTATTTTTTTCCTTACCGCTTGAATACTAATCCGAAAAATCCGCATCATCCGCGTAATCCCGGTTCTTTCCCACCCGGTTTTGTTCGAATTATCGGATTCCCTATGGATCTGGGAGCTGGCCGCCGTGGTGTGGATATGGGGCCGTCCGCGATTCGTATCGCAGGGGTCAGCGAAAAACTTCGCACATTGGGCTATCATGTGATCGACGCTGGCGATATCGAGATTCGTAATGCAGAAGTTCAGGAAATTGAAGACGTTAAGCTTCCCTATTTGCCTGAAATTGCGAACGCCTGCACCCTTCTTGCATCAGAAGTAGAATCCGCGCTCGATCAAAGCGAATTTCCGCTTGTGCTCGGCGGCGATCATTCTATGGCGATCGGCACTATCGCCGGAATTGCCGCGCACTGCAAACGGCTGAACAAACGGCTTGGCGTGATCTGGATCGATGCGCATACTGATATTAACATTCCCGAAACTTCTCCGAGCGGAAATATTCATGGAATGCCGGCGGCCGTTGCGCTTGGCATGGGAAATCCTGCGCTGACAAGTATCGGAGGGCCTGAGCCAAAGCTGTTACCAAGTCAGCTTGTGTATATCGGACTTCGATCTGTAGATGTTGGCGAACGTGCGCTTATCCATAAATTGAAGATCGAAGCGCACACGATGGAAGATCTCGATAAACAAGGAGTATATACGCTCATTACACAAGCTGTTGCTTCGCTACGAGAAAAGGTCGATCATCTCCATGTCAGCTTCGACCTTGACGTCGTTGACCCAACGATCGCAAGTGGCGTTGGCACACCGGTTCCCGGAGGAATAACGTACCGCGAGGCACATCTCATCATGGAAGTGATCGCCGATACGGGCTATATGGCTTCGATGGAAGTTGCCGAGGTTAATCCTATTCTCGATGTTCGCAATGCCAGCGCAGAGTTTGCTGCCGATCTCATCGCGAGCAGCATGGGGAAGAGAATACTATAAATGCGAACGATCACTACGTTCTCCGAACTTCGCCGCGCGCTTGCACTTCAGCGCGAGCAAGGCAAGAGCATCGGCTTCGTTCCCACTATGGGTGCGTTGCACGAGGGACACCTTTCGCTGGTACGCATGTCGAAACAGCAAATGGATGTAACGGTCGTCAGCATTTTTGTAAACCCTACGCAGTTCGGGCCATCGGAAGATTTTGAGAAATATCCGCGAACGCTCGAAGCCGATGCGAGTATGCTTGTTGAAGCAGAAGTTGAGTTCCTGTTTATACCAACGGTCGATCAAATTTACCCAAAGGGACATGCCACATCAATTCATCTTGATGGGATCACAAATCTATACGAAGGCGCACGGCGACCAGGGCATTTCGATGGCGTGGCAACCGTTGTTTCGATCCTTTTCAATATTGTGCAACCGCAAACGGCGTACTTCGGGCAAAAGGACGCACAGCAAGTCGCGGTTATCCGAAAACTCGTCACCGACCTGTCATTCCCTGTTGAAATTATTGCCGGAGCCACGATTCGGGATGGCGATGGGCTCGCACTCAGTTCACGCAATCGGTATCTCTCAGCTTCAGAAAGAAAAGAAGCGCTCGCACTTTCTAAGGCGCTTTTCCAGGCGAGGGATCTCATGCGGAACACAGGCGATATTTCCAAAGCAATTTCCTCTGGAATCGCTGAATTTGAGCGTTTAGCGCCACATGGTGCGCTCGATTACCTCGATATCGTCGATTCCGAAACATTTCAACCAGCGACCTCGTTTGAGGCGAAAGAAGGCACTAATTCATCCGCGATCATCATTATTGCGGCACATATCGGGGCCACGCGCCTGATAGACAATCTCCAGATCTAGGCAAACATGAAACGCATCCTTTTCAAATCGAAGATCCATCGTGCGACCGTCACGCAGGCGGAGCTTTATTATGAAGGCTCGCTCACGCTCGATGCCGACCTAATGCGCGCTGCCGATATGCTGCCGTTTGAAAAAGTCGCCGTTGTGAACAACAATAATGGCGAGCGTTTCGAGACCTATCTCATTGAAGGTCCTGCGGGTTCCGGAGTGGTGTGCCTGAATGGCGCGGCCGCGCGGCGCGGAGCTATCGGCGATGAGGTTATCATCATCACCTACGGTGAATATGAAGACGTTGAGGAACTCCGTTATCATCGACCCACGATTGTGCAGGTCGATAAAGCCAATCGCATCAAGAAAATAACGGATAACACTCCGGCGTTTTCGAGGATCAATTAAGTATCACGCGATTTTTTACATGTCATTCCCGCGAAAGCGGGAATCCAAATTCGGGTTTCGTAGCAACTTGAAGTCTGGATTCCCGCTTTCGCGGGAATGACAATTTAATACCAGTTCTAAGCCTAAGAGACTAAGTGATTTCCCCCAATATTCGTCCCCTCGCATCTGTCATCATGGCTGCCGGTCAGGGCAAGCGGATGCAAGATCCCACACTTCCAAAAGTTCTCTATCCGATCGGCGGCGAGCCAATGCTCGGGCATGTCGTTCGTCTCTGCGAACAGGTTAAAGCGTTCCCAATCATTTGCATTATCGGCTATGGGCGCGATGCCGTTTCTGCTTATTTATCCGAAAAATTTCCCGACGCGAGAATAGCAATTCAAGAGGAGCAGCTTGGAACCGGCCACGCCGTTCAGCAAGCCGAACAGCAACTTGCCGGATTCGATGGCGATGTACTCATCCTTTCCGGCGATGTTCCCCTGCTAACAGCCGGAACCGCTTCTCGCCTCATTCAGGAACATCGTTCCAAGAATGTCGTCGCGTCCGTTCTTTCCGTTCTTTTGCCCGATCCAACAGGCTATGGCAGGATCATCCGAACAAATACAGGAAATCTTGAAAAGATCGTAGAGCAAAAAGACGCCACTCCCGAAGAGCAATCGATCAACGAGATCAATAGCGGGATCTATGTTTTCGATGCCAACGTGCTCTTCGATGTCCTAAAGCGCATCGACCGCAAGAACGCACAGGGCGAGTATTACCTCACCGATACCTTCAAGCTCATTATCGAGCAGTTCGGTCCCGATGCTGTTGCCGTTGTTAGCACTAACGATCCCATCGAGGTAAGCGGCGTGAATACGAAAGAGCAGCTTACGGCGCTGGAAGCGGAATACGAACGCAGGCGTTATTGAGCTATAAAATCATCAATACAGAATAAGCACGGAAAGCTCACTACCTTCTTCACACAGCGCGGAAACACTATCGAAATTCGTGCGAAGAATGTGCTCTATAATGGATGTTGAACAATTCCCTCGGCGAATCCATACAATTTTTGGAGAATATATGGCAAGCCTACTCATGGTGTCGAAATCAGCGTCTTTTGTGACGATCACAAAGCCATTTTGAAGTGCATAGTTCCATACCTCATCGTCATCCGCATCTAAATTGGCGAAGTCTTCCACATGCGTGGAACGAGGGAAAAGATCGCCAAGCAAGCTCACAAGTCGAGGCGAAAGGTTGGCATCGAAAAGAAGCTTCATCGAAACAACAGGTTATGCTGCACGAACAAGCATGTGCTTCTCACGATCCGCAGCATACATTAGTGCCGCAGTAATATCCTCTGATTCCAGATAAGGGAAATCCCTGAGAATCTCATCACGGGTCATATCCGATGCAAGGTATTCGAGAATATCGTAAACAGTGATACGCAGACCGCGAATGCACGGCTGCCCACCACGCTGCTTCGGGTTGATGGTAATTCGGTCTCGATAGCTCATAAATTGATAAACAAAATAAGCCAGGAAAGAATTTACGCCTTAAATATCCGGGCACTTTTCATTCTGGGTTGGTATTCCCATTATGTCTAAATAATCACGCTTATGAAGCGAATTGTTGCAATCACCGGTCTCGTCATTCTCCTCGCCGCACAAAGCGATCTCTCCCGCGCGCAGTGGGTGCAAACGAATGGACCGTTTGGCGCTGAAGTCAGTTGTATTGCTGCGGCAAATGATTACCTATTCGCAGCAATGAAGTACTCCGACAGTGATCACTCTGGAATCTATTATTCGAACGATCAAGGTCTCCATTGGTTATATTCCAATTCTGGTCTCCCAAAAAACGATTTTGTGAGCGCCATCGCAGCGAGCGGTTCCAATGTGTGTGCTGCCTTTTGGAGTGGGGGCATTTTCTATTCATTTGACAGGGGGAAAAGTTGGAATCCACCCGCTTCGAGAGTACAAACAGAATCTGTTTCAAATCTCTTTGTTCTTGGGGCGCATATATTTGCGGTGAGCGACAAGGGTCTTTTGCGATCCGACGATTCAGGTCGCCATTGGAATCTTCTCAATGACTCACTCTCTGTCCGTTCGTTCGCCGCCCGTGGTGATACGCTTTACGTGGGTACCACCAGCGGGATATTTTGTTCGACCGACTTTGGTAACACATGGAACGAAAAAAACACAGGTGCTTCGGGTTCCTTCTTTGAAATCAATTCTCTTGTCCTCGATGGCTCCATTTTTTATGCGACGAGTCCTGCCGGAATTCTTCGCTCTACAGACAATGGAGAGAATTGGACTCCCGATAATAGTCCAAGTGCATCGTACATCCAACAAATTGTAATGGTAGGAGGTGTGCTTTATGCGGTACTTCCAACTTCGGGTATCTACCGAAAGACCTTGCCAACTGGTTGGGAACAAGCGAATGATGGCCTGCTGGATAAGAATGTTATTGCGATTGTTGCTAGTGGACCGAATTTGTTCGCCGGAACACAGAACACAGGTGTTCATCGGCTTGACTCGGGAGCCTTGAATTGGGAGGAAGCTAATTCTGGTCTTCCAGCGAATGCTTCTGTGTATGCCATTTCGACAATGGGCAATCGAATTCTTACCGGCCAGGCTGGCATGATGTCATTTTCGGATGACAGCGGGAATCATTGGCAAGAGTGTTGCATTCGTGGCGTCAGCGAGATTGCCAGAATGGGAAATAATATTTTTGCAGCGTCTCAAGATAGCGGTGTCTGCCGGTCAAGCGACACCGGCACGACATGGATTGCTACCAACAATGGATTATCGGGCGTGGAGGGTTATAATCTCGCCGGAAACGGTTTGACTTTATTAGTTGAAACTCAAAATGGAGTATTCGCTTCCACAGACACAGGAGCAAGCTGGACGCTGACGAATTGTCCAGCCTCATTACTTGGCGCTCACTATCACGATTTTTTTGCTGGAGAATTTGCTTCCGGACTGATGTATCTTTCAACGACTGACGGTGCTGCATGGCCTCAAACAACACCGCCCGATTGGATACCGTTAGGTGGTGATGTTATATTCCCCATGGCATTTGCCTCATCCGATAGTGCCGTTTATGTTGCTAAGGATTGCGATGATAGTGGAGGACAAATCTTTCGAACGTATGATAACGGCTCGACTTGGACTCAGGCAATGCGCACTCCCTCCCACGTCAATATTCTATATTCCAATAGCGGCATTTTATTCGCCGGAATGTATGGTAGCATCGCAGTTTCAATGAATGAAGGGGTCAGTTGGTCTGAAGTTGGGAAAGGACTCCCATACCAAGGGGTTCTTTCGGTTGCCATTAGCGACAGCAACGTTTATGTGGGTGTAGACCGAAATGGTGTATGGCGCCGTCCGCTTTCCGAAATAATTTCACTGAGTTCCGTTACTGCCGCTCCCCCAATTGCAAATGAAATTCAATCCTACCCCAATCCCTTCTCATCGCAAGCAACAATTACTTTTACCAACCAAAATGAAGGCTATGCCGAGGTAACCATTGTGAATCTTCTTGGGTGCCAAGTGGCGCGACTGTTCACGGGCGAGCTCGCTACGGGCGAGCATTCCTTCGTGTGGGACATGCCTCCAAGCTTGCCCAATGGAATGTATGAGTGCGTGGTAAATATGGGCGGCCAAACCCACCGAATTAGTTTAGTGCATTTGCAATAGCTGCTTGTTTGCTCATTTGCATCCATATCAAAACTGAGATTTAAGTAGCGCCGGCGTCCAAGCCGATCCCCATCACGGCACACATGCAACCCGGGGACAGGCGAGGACGCCTGCGCTACAAGGTTGTTTATTTTCAATTATTTTCAGGAATCGCTTGACTTCCTGAAATTCCCGCCGTATATTGAGAGTGTGACTATAGGCACCAAGTGTCTGTAGGAATTGTGGGGGTGTCATGTTCATTGAAAATTGGGGGCGCATTAATTTTCACACGGAAGTTAATGAATAATTGACACAAAGTGAAATATAGTTCATTAAATGACAATTCAATTGCGTTTAACGGGCACCTATTTCCATAAGACACAACGGACGAAAGTGGGCTGGAATCGAATACAGGGTGGGTATCATATTGTCATTACTTCGACGTTGTAATGACATCATGCTGCTAAGAGACAAAAAGGACGCCTTTATCGTTGGTTACATTTCATGCCACACGAAGAAGAGATCTTAGGAAAAGCGTACGATGCGCGGCTGATGCGGCGATTGGTGAAATACCTTGCGCCGTATAAGTGGAAGGTCGTGCTTGCGGTTTTTATAACGGTTGTCGTTTCGGCGCTGGGTCCGCTGCGCCCGCTGCTCACGATGTATGCGATCGACAATTACATTATGAAAAACGATTTCGGTGGGCTGACGCTCATCGTTGCCGCGATCGTAGGAACGCTGGTGCTGCAATCGTTCATCCTTTACGCCCAAACGCTGCTCACGACCTGGATCGGCCAGCAGACGGTGTACGATCTGCGGCGAGAACTTTTCGCGCATTTGCAGCAGCTTTCGATGCGGTTCTTCGACCGCAATCCGGTAGGCCGGCTCATTACGCGCATCACGAACGATGTGGAAGTGCTGAACGAGTTGTTCAGCTCCGGCATCATCATGATCGTGGCAGATATATTTGTCGTGCTATGGATCTTTATCTTCATGTTCGCGATCAGTTGGAAACTTTCTCTGATCGTGCTGACGGTCTTTCCGTTCCTGATGATCGCGACAGCGATCTTTCGAAAAAAAGCGAGAGAATCGTACCGTGAAGTTCGAAGATTACTGGCACGAGTGAATTCATTCCTTAATGAGCATGTATCGGGAATGATAACCGTTCAACTATTCGGCGCAGAGGCTGCGACGTACCGGCAATTCGATAAGATCAATCATGAGACAGCGGATGCGAATATCCGAAGCGTATTTTATTATGCGGTGTTCTATCCAGCGGTCGAATTTCTTTCTTCCATCGCAACCGCGCTCATTGTGTGGTATGGCGGCACACTGGTGCTGGGAGATAAAAAGCTCGCGCTCACTGCCGGAGTAACGGTGGGAACGCTCATTGCATTTTATCAATACACCGAGCAGTTCTTCCGCCCCATTCGCGATCTTGCGGATAAGTATAATATCCTGCAATCCGCTATGGCTGCCAGCGAACGCATTTTCCGCCTGCTCGATGATGATAGCGTTCTGGCAGTTCCCGAAACTGCGATCGCTTCAGGACGGCTACGCGGCGAAATAGAGTTCCGCAATGTCTGGTTCGCGTATAATGACGAAGATTATGTATTGAAAGATATTTCCTTCCACGTTATGCCCGGACAGACGGTCGCGTTCGTTGGCGCAACAGGCGCTGGAAAATCTTCGATCACGAATTTAGTGACACGGCTCTATGAATTCCAGCGCGGCGAGATCCTTATCGATGGCATAGATATTAGGAAGCTCGATCCCCAGGAACTTCGACAGAACACCGCCATCGTATTGCAGGACGTTTTCCTTTTCAGCGCCGACGTTGCGACGAATATCAGTCTCGGGAACGAGAATATTTCGCAGGAGAAGATTCGGGATGCAGCGACCTTCGTTGGCGCGGATGGTTTTATTTCACGCTTACAGAATGGATTTGAATCTCAAGTGAAGGAGCGCGGCGCAATTCTTTCTGTTGGTGAGAAGCAGCTTATTTCATTCGCACGTGCACTGGCGTACGACCCAAGTATTCTCATTCTGGACGAGGCCACATCGAGCATTGACACTGAATCGGAGCAAATGATCCAGCGCGCGATCGAAAAGCTGCTGGTTGGAAGAACCTCGATCGTTATTGCCCACCGCCTTTCGACGATTCAGAAAGCGGATAATATTATCGTCATGCATCACGGCGAGATCCGCGAGCAAGGAACCCACGATGAATTGTTAAAGCATGGGGGTATTTACCGAACACTTTACGAATTGCAATACAAAGAGCAGGAGATGGCACGCGCGGCGTGACCTATCAGGTTGTTGGCGCTGCGATGGCAAGCGCCAGCGTGCTGATAGATCTCGGCTTTGCTTCGAGCAAAGTTTCTGCAACGCTAGCAAGCGTGGAACCCGTTGTCATTACATCATCGACGATCAGAACGTTTTTGCCTTTCATTTCAGAAGCATGTCGGCTGAGTGAGAATGCTCCGCGCATATTTTCGATTCGCTCGGACACAGAGAGATGGGTTTGGGATGGCGTCGGCCTTACCCGCTTGATCGCCTTAACAACGGCAGTATTCGATTGCGATGATATTGCTTTTGCCATAATTTCAGCCTGATTAAATCCTCGTTCAGCAAGCCGAGTACGATGTAATGGAACCGGAATTATCACGTTTGTCTCTTTGGGTACAAGATAGGACAATGATCTGCCTAAGTGTGCGGCGAGCCGGGACATGCTATCGTATTTCATTGCATGGACGACTGATTGCAACGGAGATTCAGCCACGAAAATGTACGCGGCCAACGTATGGGCGAACTCGATGCCAGTGCCAAGCTGACCGAATTCATCGCGAATCATTCGTTCCTGTGGTGCATCCTGATTATTTAGAATTCGCAGACAGACATCACAAAGATAATGCGAAAGCGGCTCTATCAACTTACGGTTGCGCGAGTGAGCCGAAGGCTGCTCGCAATGAAGACACTTCTCTGGAGGAAAAAGACTGAACATTACTTTGTTGTTGCAAGCACTTTTTCGAGCGCCTGTACTTCGTCACGAATATCGGCAGCTTTTTCGAAATCCATTTCTTTGGCAGCGATCTTCATTTCGAGCTTCATCTGCTCGATCAGATCGCTGAGTTGCGGAGGCGAAAGATGCTTCAGCACGGCCTGCGGCGTCATCCGTTTAGCTTCGCGTTTCTCTACTGCTGCATTCTTGCGAGCTTCCTGCTTGTGGGACACATCCGCAATAGAAGTCGATTGCAAAATTTCCTCCATCGACTTCCTGATCGTTTGTGGCACAATTCCATGAGCTTCATTATAAGCGTTTTGAATCTCTCGTCTGCGGGAAGTTTCATCTATCACTGCCTGCATAGAATTGGTGATCTTATCCCCGTAAAAAATGACAAGTCCTTCAGCATTACGCGCCGTACGTCCCGCGGTCTGCATGAGCGCTTTCTCGCTACGAAGAAATCCTTCCTTATCGGCATCGAGAATGGCAATAAGCGAAACCTCCGGAAGATCCAAACCTTCACGCAAAAGATTAACGCCAACAAGCACGTCGAATTCTGCCGTACGAAGATCGCGAAGAATTTCAACTCGTTCGAGAGCATCAATATCGCTGTGCAAATAGCGGATGCGAACCCCAACATTCGAATAATAATCGGTAAGATCTTCGGCCATCCGTTTTGTAAGCGTGGTAACAAGCACACGCTCCCCAACTCTCGCGCGCTTTCGAATTTCTGCAAGAAGGTCGTCAATTTGATTCTTCACAGGTCGAACTTCAATGCGCGGGTCGAGCAAGCCAGTTGGACGAATTATCTGCTCCACGATCACTCCCTTGGCTTCGGCAAATTCATATTCGGATGGCGTGGCGCTGACATAGACAACCTGATCGACCATCGATTGGAACTCTCCAAAATTAAGCGGGCGGTTATCCAGCGCACTCGGCAAACGGAATCCGTGTGCTACAAGGGTTTCCTTTCGTGCACGATCTCCTGCAAACATCCCTCGAATTTGCGGAATGGATTGATGGGATTCGTCAATAATGGTTAAAAATTTCTCTGGAAAATAATCCATGAGCGTACTTGGCCGCTCACCTGCTTTACGACCAGCCAGATGGCGCGAATAATTTTCCACACCGGAGCAATATCCCAGTTCCCGCAGCATTTCCAAATCGAACCGCGTGCGCTGCTCGATGCGCTGCGCTTCAAGCAGTTTCCCTTGACGACGAAAGAGTGAAAGCTGTTCTTCAAGCTCTTGTTCTATGGCAAGAATAGCACGTTCCAGTTCTGGAGCGCTTGTCACGAAATGCTTTGCGGGATAGATTGTCGCTTTCGTTGCCTCACCCAATATTTTTCCATCGATTCGATTGATCTTTGAGATACGTTCGATGGTATCACCAAAGAATTCAATGCGGTAACCCTCCTCATCTTCATACGCAGGGATTACATCGACAATATCACCTCGCACGCGGAACGTGCCACGCTGGAATTCTACATCATTCCGCGAGTAATGAATATCAGCAAGCCCACGCAGAAGATCGTTCCGTTTCACTTCCTGACCCGTCTCGACGCGCAACATTTGCCGAGCATACTCATCCGGCGAGCCAATGCCATAAATACAGCTTACGGATGCAACAATGATAACGTCCGAACGGCCATCAAGAAGCGCGCTCGTGGCTTTCAGGCGAAGACGGTCTATCTCATCATTAACTGCAAAATCTTTTTCGATGAAGGTGTCGGTTGTCGGGATATACGCTTCTGGCTGATAATAATCGTAATAGGATATGAAAAACTCAACCGCGTTATTCGGAAAGAATTGCTTAAATTCCCCAAAGAGTTGTGCAGCAAGCGTCTTATTATGACTAATAACGAGCGTAGGACGGTCGATCTGCGCGATGACGTTCGACATCGTGAACGTCTTGCCGGAACCCGTTACGCCAAGCAGCACCTGTGCGTGATCGCCGCGCTTAATCGCTTCGACAAGCTGTGCGATAGCTTCCGGCTGATCGCCGGATGGTTTATAATCAGATACGAGTTGGAATGACAATTAATAATTAAGAATTAAAAATTAAGAATTTTATCCGTGCATGACTGGTGAGTGCTGAAGCTCGGAAACAATCCCGGCTTCTATCGCTTCTAATTCGTCGAGCCTCTTAGTAACTTCATCGTGAGGAAAATAAAGCCGGGCAAGCGAAAGAAAAACCGTTCGATGCCGAGCTTCGCTTTCGAGCAATGAGCGATAGAATGATCGCAAGCCCTCATCTGCTACCGACCTCGAGAGCAATTGAAATCGCTCGCATGAACGCGCCTCGATCAGAGAACTTACTATGAGTGAATCGAGCAATCGAAATGGTTCTTGCGTTCGGATATGTGCGTGAAGCTGTTGGGCATATCGGTCGCCTGGATCTCGGGTAAGCCCAATTCCCCGCACACTCATTTCTTTTAACACCTGTCGGAAGTGTCCCATTTCTTCTTCCGCTAGTTCAGCCATTTGTTCGACTAAATCCGTTTTTTCGGGATAACGATTCAGCAAGGAGATCGCCATCGTTGCGGCCTTCTTTTCGCAATGAGCGTGATCGATAAGCACAGAAGCGTAATCACGGTTCGCCGCTTCGATCCATTGTTCAGATGTGGTGTTGTGAAGTCCGAGCATACTTACTCTGTTCGTAAATCGGATTCCTTTGCATCCTTCAACGTCTGCTGAACGATTTCCTCGCTAAGATGAAAATCTGTTCGCTGAATTTGCATCAGTAAAGGTCTGATCGAGGGTATCTTTCCAAGTTCTTTTGCGACTAAGAGAACTCCTAACGTTCCTGTGAAACGAAATCCGAGACGTTTTGCAATTTTTCGAGCGCGTTCATCATCGACAATTAATAATGCTCCGGGATGTTCCGAGGCAAGCGCAAATGCGTTTTGTTCACCCAGATCCAACCCCGGCAATTGAAATTTCGATATGGATTCGTCCGAAGGTCGAAGAATATTGATCCACTCGGGAAGAAGTCGGCCATAGGCTGCCTCATATTCTACCTGAACTTCCGGCGGGATGAGAACAACCCCATAAATATCTCGGAGGATTTCTAACCGATCTATTTTGGAAAGAAGAATAAGGCAACTCGTATCAGAAATTACGAGGTCTTGCATTCACAATATCCCTGGCAAGTTCTTCCGAGGTAAGATTGAAGTATGGAACACCAAAATGCTTCAGCACTTTCGGGAATTCCCACTTCTTCATTCCGGCCATTTCCGCAGCTTCATACAGAGAGAGAGTCCCATCGCCATAAAGCTTCGCCGCAAGGTATTCTTTTAACGATTGCTCGGTCAATCCAGCCGATTCCGGTACTTCCACGGTATAAAGGTGTGTATGTTCGTTCTGCATAATGGTCACAATTCCCTTAGCGAAGGATCCGTTCCATACTAATATTAACTGCTTGGCTAAGCGCCAAGAAATCGAACGTTCAGTTGTTTTTCAACAACCTCATCCCCCTGCTTCCGCACCTCAAACGCTCGAGCATGTGGTTTGGAACTTACCGCTTCAGAAAACTCGCCATTGACGAAATGAAGCGCCGCGCCATCATCAGCGGCGTAGCCACCAGGAAGTCCTTCCATGATAAATTTATGATATTGCGGCTTGCGTAATGCTTCGGAATCGTAGTGGGGGCAGTTACTTCCTTTGATAAACCCGAGACCATCATTCAGAGTAGCAAGATCAAGTCCGAACGAATCCGTCACCCCGCATTCGAACCAGCAGAGCGAGCCTGCGCTCGTACCGCACATCACAATTCCTGAATCGTATGCCTCGCGCAAAATTTTATCGACCCCATGCACTCGCCACACAGCCAGCATATTCGCTGTGTTGCCACCACCGACGTAAATAACATCTTGCGAAAGCAGAAAACCGCGCAAGTCCTTGACCGTTCGCAGGAAAAGCTTGAGATGCGAAGTTTCTGCAAGCCCCTCATATCGCGTATGAAATGCTTGAATGTAAGTGTCGGGATCGCCGCTCGCAGTTGGGAGAAAGCAAACGCGTTGTTTAGTATCTGGTTGAGGTTTTCGGGCCAAACTTAGCACGAACTGCGCTGAACGTTTATTCTCCGGCTCGGCGATCATGGCGTCCCCGCCAAAGGCTACGATATGTTTTGAAATTTCCATAAGTAGAATTGGGTTATACAACCAACAAAGACTATTTTATTATCCCTGTCATCCTTCAAAATTATTAAATGAAGATCGCAGTTATCGGCGGCGGACCGGCGGGTTTGTATTTTTCGCTCCTCGTAAAAAAATGGCGTCCCGAAGTCCACATCGACCTCTTCGAGCGCAACGCACCAACCGATACCTTCGGCTGGGGCGTCGTGTTCTCGGATAAAACGCTCAGTTATCTCGAAGCGGAGGACGTCCCATCGTGGCAAGGAATTATCGACCGCTTCGAACGCTGGGAGAACGTCGATATTATTTATCGCGATGAAAAGATCACCGTGCGTGGAAATAAATTTTCCGGCATCGCGCGCATCGAAATGCTGAAAGTTCTTCAGGATCGATGCGGCGAGCTTGGAGTAAATCTTCATTTTCGTTTGCCTGTGAATCATATAGAATCCCTGGTGCGCGGCGGTGGATACGATCTCGTTGTTGGCGCCGATGGCGTTGCCAGCGGAGTTCGTTCCGAGTTCCAGGAGCAGTTCAAGCCCGATCTTTCCACGCGAAGCAATAAATATATCTGGTTCGGTACACGGCATTTGTTCCATGGGCTGACTCTCATCTTCCGAGAGAATAGCGCCGGAGTGTTTGCTGCTCATGCGTACAAATTCGATAAAAATACCAGCACCTTCATCGTCGAGTGCGATCCCGAAACATGGGAATCCGCAGGTTTCGAAGATATGGATGATGACTCTGCTCGTCACTATCTCGAACAAGTGTTTCATCTCGATCTTCAGGGTGAACCCTTGCTCTCGAATAATTCCAAATGGCTGAATTTTACCTTCGTTCGTAACCGGCATTGGTGGTGCGTGGCGCAAAATGTTGCGCGAACTTCAGTTCGCGACCCTTACGCCCGATCGCAAACTGAAGTTTGCGCTACATTGCTTGGCGATTCCCTCGCCACCGTCCATTTCTCGATCGGTTCGGGAACCAAGCTTGCGCTGGAGGATTCGATCGCCTTATTCCACGCGCTCCAAACAACCGATAAACTTCCCGATGCCCTCATCGAATTCGAAGCGCGGCGCCGGCCCGTGGTGGACGAATACCAGGAAGCAGCCATGGAAAGCCTGCTCATGTTCGAAAACCTCAAGGACTACATGCACCTCGACCCGCTCCCCTTTGCCTACAAGCTCATGACCCGCTCCGGCAAAGTAGATCACGAAAATCTCCGCCGCCGCGACCCCGAGTTTGTGGAGCGGTATGAGAAACAAGGTACTCATTAGCTACTGGAAAATGGTGCTCACTTGCCCAAAGAAATAGGTGCCATTTTTTTTCTTGTTGAGTTCCCGACCACCCTCGAATTTGAGCTAATTTCGCCATTTGTTGTAAAAGTTATTAAAAATTCCCTTTCACAAAGAACTCGTTCATATCGAAACCCATCGCAATTTTCAATGAACGATCGCAGCCCCCATTCTTAATTCTCAATTCTTAATTGAAAATTGATACAGGTGCCCATCAAAGCAAACACTAATCTACGTCATTATTTTCCCCCGCGCTTGAAATCCGGATATTATTCTGGCAACTGTTATCTCAGCCTTGCCGTTAGGGAATACATGGAAGCAATCTTTCAACTAAATTCGGATGAACTCGGGTCGCCGCTGGTCGATAAGATCAAGGCGCTCTTCGCCCATGAGACGATCCGAATCTCTATCACTTCCGCAGACGAGGTGCAACCGGCGCCGAAATCTGGCATACGCGTTGGCGAACTCTCCGATTTTTTTGAATCGCTTCCGCATCTTTCCTCTGAAAATGCCGAGGCATTCGCGAAAGATGTGGCAGAATTACGCCGACTGGCTAACGCTCAAACCATCCGCGACCCGTGGGCTTCATAATTGATTCCGGCGTCATTATCCACGCCGAGCGTAATGGATTGCCGCTTCACGAAACGTTGCGTGAGTATGCAAACTCGGAATGCTTACTCTCCGTCATTACGCTCAGTGAATTATTGCATGGCGTTGAGCGAGCAACAACCGCTAAATACCGGCAAGAGCGAATCCGATTCCTCACTCCGATCATTGCACGATATCCCATCGTTCCCATCGATGAGGAAACGGCCCGCGTCCACGCCGTGATATGGGCAGACCTACTGACGAGAGGTGAGATCATTGGGTTACACGATTTGTGGATCGCCGCATCCTGCATTCGTAACGGACACGCAATAGTTACCTTGAATGAGCGGGACTTCAATCGCGTTCCTGGACTGTTGGTTATGGGTTTAGGTTAATTCCATCCGGCGTTAATGTTTTCCGCTGCCATGACCCCGAGTTCGTCGAGTAATATTCGGCAAATACCGGTTCACATTTATCTCATTGGCTACCCATAGTTTGGTTTTTGAAATAGCCAAGCAATTCTTTCGTATTTTAGTATTTAGGAAATATGATGAATTGTCATTAATTAAATTGATCCCTTCTATGCGTCAATATTTTTTCCTTGGTATTATCATTGGTTTACTCAGCTTTGGCACTGATGTGCATGCCCAGTGGACGCCAACAAACGGGCCATTAGGAGGGTATATTTCTGGGCTCGCTGCAATCGGATCCGATATCTTTGCCGGGACTTATGGAGGATGCGTTTTTACCTCGTCCAATAATGGCGCAACCTGGGAACAAACAGGAAATCCCTTAGAAGGAAATTTCCCAATTTTTTCGCTCTATTCGAGTGGATCAAATCTCTACAAAGGAGGTTATTATGGTGTCTATATTTCTTCGGATAGTGGAATGAGTTGGAATTCAGAGAGCACGGGCCTTCCTAATGCCAATTCTCCCACGACTGATATAACTTGTTTTGCAGTAAGCGGCTCAAATCTTTTTGCAGGCACAGGTGATAGCGGGATTTACCTTTCAACCAACAGTGGAGCAAACTGGATTGCTATCGATAGCGGTATTGATGGCGCAGGCCTTAATATTTATACCCTTAAGGTTGTCGGTACGAACATTTTTGCTGGGACGTTAGGTGGGGGAATTTATGAATCAACGAATCAGGGTACAAGTTGGACACTCGCATCTAATGGCTTGACGGGGTATGGGCTTTATGTAATAACACTTGAAGTCAATGGTTCGAATTTTTTTGCTGGCACGAGCACAGGTGTTTTTATTTCGACGAACAATGGTGGAAGCTGGACTCAAACGGGATTTGGAAGACCTGCATATTGTCTCGCAACCAGTGGAACCACTCTTTTAGTTGGTACTGATACCGGAATATATCTATCTAACGATAGTGGAAAGACATGGACGCTGCACAACAATGGCCTTACTGACGCTGTGGTTTCACTCCTTGTAGAGGATTCAAATATTTTCGCCGGAACTATTGACGGGGTTTTTCTTTCTACAAATGATGGCATGAGTTGGATTGCGAAGAATAAGGCTCTTACAGGCTTTCCAGTTGCCGCACTATATCCAGTGGGCTCAAACCTCTTGGATGGAAATTTGTCCGATGGTGGCATCTATCTATCGACAAATAATGGAACTCTTTGGAACAGCGTCTTGACCGATGCTATAGTTTTTAACTTTGCGGGAAGCCCCGAAAACCTTTTGGCGTCTGGAAGTTCGGGGGGAGTTTATCAATCAATAGACAGTGGTTCAACTTGGAATGCTATCAATAACGGATTTCCTTCAAATGTAGTGATCCGAGCCGTTTCAACAATAGGAACAATGCTTTTTGCCGGTTCTTATGGCAATGGCATTTATAAATCGTCCAATAATGGCAACGAATGGGTTGCTAGTAATATTGGGCTAACGGGTTATTCCTTTTACATTAATACTCTTGCAGAGAGCGGAACGAGCCTTTTCGCTGGCACTTATTCTGGGGTCTTTCTCTCAACCGACAGCGGTTCAAGTTGGAATTCCCTTAATGCTGGCAACTATGATATCGCGGCTTTGGTGGTAAGCGGGAATTACATTTTTGCTGGCACCTATGGCAATGGTATTATTGTCTCCACAAATAGTGGAAATACCTGGGCTTCGTCTAGCACTGGCTTACCAGATGAAAGACTTTCCATTAGTGCTCTTTTCGTACGTGGCGAGAATATTTTTGCTTCTACAAGCGGCATGAATTCGGGATTTGGTGTTTATCTTTCTACAAACAACGGGATGAGTTGGACATCAGTTGGTGATGGTCTGACTGATATTGTTAATACCTTCGCAATTCAGGACACAGATCTTTTCGCTGGAACAGAAATTAGCGGCGTCTGGAGCCGTCCTCTATCCCAAATGATAAACACCAGTGCTGTAACCCCGACGGCCTCTATGCAGCTATCAATATCAGCCTACCCCAATCCCTGCAGTTCCTCTTCAACAATAACATTTTCCTGCTCGGAAAGCGGCGCGGCAGAAGTTACCATCGTCAATCTCCTTGGCGCGGAGGTTGCGCGTGTTTACGAGGGTGAGTTATCGGCTGGCGAGCATTCCTTCACCTGGGATGCCAGCGGTGCCGCGCCGGGAATGTATGAGTGCGTCGTCCGCGAGAATGGAAATGTTCAGCGAACAGCGATATCCCTGTTAAAATAGGGTTTTACCAATTCGAAATAACGGCGATCAGAATATCGCTGGTAACTTTATCTTCGGCCTGGGAAAGGGCGGTATGTTGGGCAGAGAGCCCGCCGGAGATGGCATAGGGAGCAGTTTCGGCGAAATCGCGTTCCCAAAACACTTTTTGCTTTTTCTGGTCGGTGTAGATGGCGTGAACTTTTAGCGTGATCTGCTTTGTGGTTACGATCTCACCGGCTTTGACGCTTACAGGCTCGTCATCGATACCGGAAGCCGGGATGGATGCTTCGATCTTGGCATCCGAAGACGAAACACTTCCCACGCGCAGCGAACCCTCGCTGGTGAATTTCTGCGTAAGCTGATCCGTCAGGTCCTGATGCACCGCCGATTGTCCGAACCCGGAATTATCCTCGACCAGCGGAATGCCAATGGTATGAATATGCGGCGGGATGCTGGCGCCGGTGAAGGAATAACATCCTGTTGCAAGTATGAAGTATGAAGTATGAAGTATAAAAAGAAGAGAAAAATAAATTACTCCGCCCTCCATCACACGACGAAAAACATTTCCCCTTTCATACTTCATACTTCATACCTCATACTTGCTCAAGTCCTTTCTCCTTCAGTTTTCGGTACAGCGATCGTTCGCTGATGCCGAGGGCTTTCGCGGCGTGGCGGCGGTTGCCATGATAAAAATTAAGTGCGTGCTGAATGGCTTCGGTTTCGAGATCGTCTAACGAACGAATTGGCTCCGCACTCCCAGCAGAGGATGCAGGAAGCGCCAGCGTATTCGTTGGAGGTGGGTTCGTGCCACGCTCATGAAGGATGTTCTTGATCTCGGCAATATCGCTGCGAAGTTCGAGCAATGCGCGGTAAATAAGCTCCCGTTCCGTCTGCGGATTTTCGCGTGGTACCGCCGGCGCGGGCAGCGTTCGCTCGAACCGCTGGCCGTCCCATCCATTCGCGCTCGATGCAAGCGAGCGCTCAACATCGCGCGCGGAAATAATGCAACGACCATCATTTTGCTGCACCGCGCACACCAGGACGACGAGCTGTTCCAGCGTATTTTTTAATTCCCGAATATTCCCCCGCCATTCGTGATCGATCAGCGCCTGAGTAGCATCCGGCATCAACTGTGGCATACGGGGCTTGCCATCCGGCCCAACAATATGATGCTTGTGGACGAACTCTTCGAGCATCGTCTCGATAAGGAACGGAATATCTTCGCGCCGGTTGCGTAACGGCGGAATGCGAAGCATCACGGCTCGCAACCGGTAATAGAGATCGGCCCGGAAGGTACCGGCGCGTACATCAATCTCAAGATCGCGATTCGTAGCAGCAATAATGCGAGCGTTCGTCTTTTGCTGAGTCGTTGAACCGACACGGGTAAATGTTCCCGTTTCTATCGCACGCAAAAGCTTTACCTGCAATTGCAAGGGCATGTCACCGATCTCATCCAAGAATAGCGTGCCATCCTGCGCGGCTTCGAAAAATCCTTTGCGCTGACCGACCGCCCCGGTGAACGATCCTTTTTCATGTCCGAATAATTCGGACTCGATCAGTCCCTCCGGTATCGCGCCACAATTAACAGTGACAAATGGCCCTTTTCGCTCGCTCAGATCGTGGATGAGTTCGGCAAATACTTCCTTACCCGTCCCACTTTCGCCGATCAGGAGAACCGTGATGGCCGTCGGCGCAATCGCCCGAACGACGGAGACGATCTCCCGCATTTCCTCGCTTGCAGCGATAATGTGGTCAGGAAGAGGCGTGGTCTGGCTGCGCGGCAGACGCACCTCTGCCCCATTCGGAATAGTGCGAATGGCTAGCGATTTCGGCTGAATTTCGGTCGTTTCCGGCATTTTCAAATATGAGAACTTCTCGATGCCACTTCTCGGTACGGCTTCTTGTTAACAAGAACTACCGTGAAATCCGCATTTATTTTTCTTACACTCGTATTCGTGGCTGGCGGCATTATACGTGCTCAGCCCGAAAAAGGATACGATGTCCACTACTATAATGCCACGATCCAGCTCGACCGCGCCGATGACTCGCTTTGGGGTCAGGTGACGATGATGGCCACGGCTGATAGTTCCATTTTCCAGATTCTTCAATATATCAAATACTTAACGATCGACAGCGTATTTGTGAATGGCTTGAAATCCGCAATTTCTATGGTCGATACACAGTCGGGCGAATATCTGGTAGCTGTGCCGACGTTTCTTAGTTTTATTCCTACTGGTTCCCAATTCCAAGTTCTGACCTATTATCACGGACATCCATTACCTGAGCAATATGAACCTCCTGCTTATGGCACCGGCTGGGGCGGCGTGACCGATGCGGATACTATGATGTTCGCGATGGGCGTTGGCTTTTATGCGCCCTACACTGGATGCACGCGCCATTGGCTTCCCTGTTACGATCTGCCCGATGATAAGGCGGATTCCGTCGATCTTACGTTTATTACGGTACCAGGAGATATTACTGCTTCGAATGGGACGCTCGTTTCGAATTCGCTCACTCCAGATGGAGTCCATAAAGGCGAACGCATCGTGCACTGGCATGAAAGTTACCCTATCGCGACGTATCTGTTGACGTTTGCGACCGGGCCATTTACGATGCAATCCATCACCAATTCGCTTGGCGTGCCTTTCGATGTCTATGCGTTAGAAAGCGATAGCAACAATGCTGCTCAGGAAATGAATGAGCGCGTCAGCCCCATCCTCACGTTCTACGATTCGCTGTTTGCGCCCTATCCTTTTCAGAAGGTCGGATATGCGGTAACAGATTTTGGCTCGATGGAACACCAGACCATGATCTCGCTCGACAGAACTATTCTTGGCGGGAATCCACTTACCGATACCACGGATAACAGCACTATTGCGGTCCACGAGCTTTCGCACATGTGGTGGGGTGACCGCGTAACCTGCAAAACCTTCGACGATGCCTGGCTGAACGAAGGCTTCGCCCATTTCTGCGAATCGCTCGATCTGGAACATTTATTCGGGCGAGAAAAATATATTACGCGCCAGCATGAGAATATTGCCGGAGCAAAAGGAAGTACACTGCCACTTTTTGGCGCTCCGACGGTCGATCATCATAATAGTAACTATCCGTATTCGACGATCTATCAAAAAGGCGCAGCCGTACTCGGAATGCTTCGGCAATATCTTGGCGATTCCATCTTTTTTAATGCAGTGCGTTATTATGGCAACACCCATGCGTATGGCGTCGTGACCAGCCACGATCTTTGGAATGATTTCGATACGATCTCCAAACAAGATCTCGGATGGTTCTTCAAGCCCTGGGTGTTCGGAACGGGGTATGCGAAGGACACGATCCTGTGGAACAAACAGCCCACGGGTGCCACTATTTCGTTCCATCAGGTCAAGAACAATGATTCGACGAATTATTTCCGCATGTTCGTGCCGGTCAAGGCTACAACGAAGTCTGGCCTAATTGCCTTCGACACCGTTATGATGGATTCGACTGCCGTAACCAATGCGGTCATCAATATTGGATTCCAACCGGACACCCTCATCTTCGATCCGGACGGGTTGTTATTATGGAGGATCGTTAAATCCATCGAAGGCACTGCCGGTGTTGCACCAGCCACAGCACAACCGGATGGCTTAACGCTCGGCGTGTTTCCGAATCCCGATCATAAGCAAATGCTTGAGATAGAATTACGAGGCTCACATCTTCTCGGTCAGGTCGCGATCCTCATCTGCGATCCGTCTGGAAAGACCGTTAGATCGTACGAATTTTCTTCGGAAGATTCGCAAGCGGATCGGGCGATCTCAGTCGCGGGCCTCGCAAATGGTAGTTATCTGGTGATCGCGAAGTCACAACAGGAGCAAGTTTCTCAACGGGTGTCAATAACACAATAAATAGATGTCCCTTCATATCTCCAAAGCGCATGATACGGAACTGGCTCAAAAGGCGTATGCTGCCGTAGCGAACGTTCCCGTTGTCGAAGAGAACGATAGAAACCGGCTTGGCTACCATGTGTGGCTCTACCTGCGCGGCGAGGTCAGTACGCTCGAAGAAGCCGTTCATCTTGCGCGCTCGCGGTTTCGTCCGCGTGGATTTATGCAATCGGAAGTGATCGCGATCATCGAGCGCGCACTCGGGGAACATGCTACAGCTTCTTGATGAAGTGTACGATCTTCTGGGCCTCCTCAAAGCCAGCTCTCAGATGGAACGCCTGGCTTTCGACATTTTCCAACTCGGTATCTGATCCAAACTCTGCACACCCATTCAAGCGAGACCATTCCTCGCCTAATCGAAGCAACTCTCTCGCGACCCCCTTCATCCTATACTCCGGCTTCACATAAATTCCCTCCACATAACCGACGGGGCTGGAATTACTGCCTTCGACATATTCCTCCCGAATCGAAAGATCGATAAATGCAACCGGTTCGCCCTTTTCATCTCTACAGAGAATGCTCTTTTCTTTGGATAATGGAAGCCGTTTGAGGAACAGCGCCCGCATATCCGCCTGGGTTTCGTAGGGCCATAGCGCGAGTGCGAGGGATACCCATTCGGAGACATCTTCCTCAGTAACTTCCGTGTAATGTATCATTGCAGATAGAAATGTCCATCTTATACAAATGAATCCTGTTCACCATCTCAACTAAATCCATTGCTTTTTCTGTTGCTGTGGTTCGGTTGCATTATTACTACATGACTCACGAAGAATTATTTGAAGAATTAAAGGGCCTCGCGAGCGAGCTTGGCATTAAGCTCCGTTTCGAGAATGGAAATTTCGGCGGTGGCTATTGCCTGCTGCGCGAAGAGAAATTACTTGTTATTAACCGCCGGTTCACGGTGCCGAAGAAAATTCGGACCCTCGCACTCGGCCTGAATGAATATGGGCTTGGGAATAACTTTATCCGCCCGGCCCTGCGCGAGGCCATTGAGGAAGAAGTAGCGAAGTCAGTGGATAGTTGACAGTGGATAGTGGAAAATGGGGCAGTAAATCGCTCTCAATTAAATCTACATCAAGCAAGAATGAATCACTATCCACTCTCCACTTTTTAACTATCCACTATGCGATTCACGCTGCTTGGCACGGGCACCTCGGTCGGAGTACCGATGATCGGCTGCAATTGCAAGACATGCCGATCGGACGACCCTCGCGATAAACGGCTGCGTGTCAGTGTGCTCATCGAGCATGGCAATAAGAATATCGTAATCGATACCAGCGCGGATTTCCGTCAGCAGATGCTTTTGCATCATGTGACCCATCTCGAAGCAGTGCTTTATACGCATGAGCATTACGATCATATTGCGGGCTTTGACGATCTCCGAGCGTTTCAATTTTTACGGCAGAAGGCTCCGGTTTGTTATGCAACTGCATCTGTTACCGAGCGTCTCCGGAAAACATTCGATTATGCTTTCGGTGCAGCGATCCAAACCGGCGGCGGATTACCGGAAGTAAATATTGTTGAAATTAGCGACCGCCCATTTCCTCTTTTCGATTTGGAGATCATTCCAATTCCGATACTACATGGCACACTGCCAATCCTCGGCTTTCGAATTGGTAAATTCGCATATCTAACAGATTGCAGCGAGATTCCGGAACCATCGTATCCACTCCTCGAAGGACTTGACACACTTGTTCTGGATGGACTCCGTTTCAAGCCCCACCCCACTCATCTAACGATCGAGCAAGCCATCGAACAGGCTGGGCGCATTGCTCCGCGCATAACCTATCTCACCCATATCAATCACGATGTAAAACACGAACCAACGGAACGCGATCTGCCAACGAATGTGCGACTTGGGTATGATGGATTAACTTTTGAAATGCCTGAATAAAGCAAGGTGGAACCCGTGTTTGTCCTATCCGGTTGAACGTTTTATGACACAACTTCTGGAAAAGGCGTTTGAAAAAGCAACGTCATTACCACCAGAGCTTCAGGATGAATTTGGCGCGCTTTTTATGGCGGAAATGGAATCCGAACTTCGTTGGAATGAATTATTCGAGCAATCGCAGGATGAGTTGGCAGGAATGGGGCAAGTGGCAATGGAAGAATATCGTGCTGGTCGAACGACGGGGCTTGATAAAATTCTCGCTCTTTAATTTCCCATATTTTAGAATGAACAAAGAAGAGTGCTTTTTTTGCCGTCTGATTCAGGGTAATGAAAAACGATGGATAGTTTATGAAGACGAGCATCACGTAGCTTTTCTTACGCCGTTTCCAAATACTCCGGGTTTTACGGTACTTGCGACCCGAGAACACCAACCAAGTTACGTTCCCACTCTCGATGCAGATCGCTATTCTGAATTACTGACAACGGCGCGCAACCTGGCTCTGATACTCGACCGTAAACTTGGGACAAAACGAACAGGAATTGTGATGGAAGGAATGGGGATTGATCATGCTCATGTGAAGCTCATTCCGATGCACGGCATTCCCGATGGTGAGTGGAAACCCATCCATAGCCAACTTGATGAATTCAACGAGCGTTATCAAGGCTATCTTTCGACCCATGATGGACCTCGAATGAGCGATGAGCAATTGGATAAAATCCAGGCTCTAATTCAAACCTCTGCATGATCCAATCCATCGTATTCGATCTCGATAACACGCTCGTCGATTTTATGGCGATGAAGCGTCAGGCCATCGAAGCCGCCATCGACGCCATGCTCGATGCTGGCCTGGATCTGGAACGAACTGATATTAAATCTCGAATCGATGCCATTTACAAAGAACGCGGCATTGAATACCAACAAGTCTTCGACGATCTCATTTTCGGCGTATTCAATAAAATAGATCATCGTATCCTTGCCGCAGGAGTGATTGCATACCGCCGTGCGCGCGAGGCCGCACTGAAGCCATACCCTCACGCGACATCAACCCTGATGCAACTTTTGCGACGCGGCATTAAGCTTGCCGTTCTAACGGATGCCCCCAGCCGCGAGGCATGGCTTCGTTTGTGCCACATTGGGTTTCATCATATTTTTAGCATTGCCGTTACGTTCGATGAAACCGGCGAGCGCAAACCCTCCGCGCGTCCTTTCCTGACCGTGCTGGAACATCTGGGAACCGCGCCGCAGAATGCGCTCATGGTCGGCGACTGGGCCGAGCGCGACATCGCGGGTGCAAAAGCCGTTGGAATGCAAACGGCGTTCGCGCGTTACGGTGATCAATTCGATACAAAAGACCCCGGCGCAGATTTCGACCTTGCGGACATCAGCAATATCCTCGATATTGTCGATGCTCAAAATAATGATTTTGCATAATGCTTTTCGGAATTGGCATCGATACCATCGAGGTGTCGCGCATTGCGCGCTCGGTGGCAACCTATGGCGATCAATTCCTGAGGCGCATTTATTGCGAAGAGGAGATTCAATATTGTGCCAAAAGGCCACATGCCGCCGAGCATTTCGCCGCTCGGTTTGCAGCTAAAGAAGCGTATGCCAAAGCGCTTGGAACAGGCGTGCGGCGTGGCTTCCACTGGAGCCAGGTTTGTGTGCTGAAAGAATGGTCGGGGCGGCCGTTTATCGAGCTTCGAGGAAAAATGACCGAACGGGCACAGCATATCATCGGCGGTGAGTTCATTATCAAGCTATCCATCACGCACACCAAAGAGATCGCCGAAGCGATCGTCACGATCGAAAGAGTCTGAGTTCGCAAATGAACTTAGCATAACCCGTAACGGTTAAAGTTTTCCACATTCTGCAATTTTTTTGTTTATTTGATATTGCTCCATGGGCACTCAGGGAGAGTTTTTCGAGAGACCCGGAATCGTACTTGCAACTGCCACAACCGAGGAAGTATCCGCTCCTCTGATCGTGGTAGCCGAAGAGACGATTCCGCCGCCACTCCCACTGGCTGATGAAAACGCCCAGACCAATGAAACGGCTGCACCGACCAGCACTGCATCGTCCCGCCGCAGCATGAAAGATCTTTCGATCCCGAAATTGTACTATTCGATCTCCGAGGTCAGCCGCCTCACGGGGCTTGAACCGTATGTGCTGCGATATTGGGAAACAGAATTCGATGAACTCCGCCCGCAGAAAAATCGCGCTGGGAACCGGATTTATTCGAATCGCGACATCAAGTTCACCCTCCGCATTAAGGAACTGTTGCGCGAGCAGCGTTACACCATCGAGGGAGCAAAAGCTATCTTAAAAGCTGAACGCCTGGGTGAAGGAAAGCCTCAGGATGAACCGGTTCAGGTCAATGACCCGGATCAAATAGCGCTCGTCTCTGATACAAAACCCTCCGTTCCCACGGCATCCCTTTCCCTTGAAGAGATCCATTCGATGAAGCAGGCGCTGCTGGAGTTACGCGCCATTTTTGTGAAGTGAGCGTGCGGCATCTCACTATTGGTTCCCGAGCAAGCGACCTTGCGCTATGGCAATCGAACTATATCCGCGACCGCCTGCGTGCCGCACATCCAGACCTCGAAGTTACCATCAAGCATATTCACACCACCGGCGATAAGATACTCGATTCTTCACTCTCGATGATCGGCGGAAAAGGTGTTTTCACAAAAGAGTTAGAAACCGCACTCCTGGCAAATGAAATCGATATTGCCGTTCACAGCTTGAAAGATCTTCCGACATCATTGCCCGATGCCCTTACCCTTGGAGCTATTCCCGAGCGCGCAAATGTAGAGGATGTGTTCCTCGCCAAAGACACGAACACTCGCCTGATGGACCTGCCAGATGGCGCGACCATAGCAACTGGAAGCCTGCGCCGGATCGCACAACTCCTAACCAAACGCCCTGATTTCCGTATTGTCGATATTCGCGGTAACGTGCCGACACGCATTCGTAAAATGCTCGAATCCAATTGGGATGGAATGATCCTTGCTCGCGCAGGTCTCGAACGGCTTGGACTAACGGAGCACATTGCCCATACGATCTCACTCGAATGGGTATTACCTGCTGCTGGACAGGGCGCGCTGGGAATTGAATGCAGAAGTGGTGATGCAAAAACGCTAGAACTTCTTGCTCCGCTCAATCATGACGCGACAAAGCAAAGCGTAACCGCAGAACGCGCATTATTACTAGCGCTCGGTGGTGGATGTCAGGTTCCTATCGGTACTCATGGAAAGATCGTTGACAACGTGCTGGAGCTTTCCGGCTGTATCGCTGCAATGAATGGTGAATCGCTTGTGCGTGCTGTTCATACCGGCGATGTTAGCACAGCAGAGCAAATTGGTGCAGACCTTGCGAGAACATTGCTCGATATGGGTGGGAAAGAGTTGTTGGCAATGATGAATTATGAATGATGAATTATGTTATGTCTAACGAAGGATTTTTCATCATTCAGAATTCATCATTCATAATTGCCAAGAGTCCTGCTCACGCGCCCTCGCATTCGTTCTTCTGATGATGACGATCTGCACCGCATTCTGAACGGCGCGGGAATTGTCATCGAAGAGATACCGATGATCTCGTTTTCGCTCCCACCCGATCTAAGCGAGCTTAATTCTGCTCTTGGTCGTGCTGCGAGAGGAGAATTCGACTGTATTATTCTTTCCAGTCCCACCGCAGTATATTTCTTCGAACAACGGTCACGAAAACTTGGGCTGATTGATGCGCTTCGAAAGAATGCTTGCTTTGGAGCCGTTGGTGAAACTACGGCAAGAGAATTGACACAATTTGGTTTTGAAATTCACTTTCCCATTCCTTCCGAAGGCGGCAGCAGAGAATTAATTGCATCATTTTCTAAAAGTGATCTCTCAGGAAAACACATCCTGCTGCTACAATCGCAGATCGGGTTGAATACTTTGGAGAATGCTCTTCGCGAAATTGGTGCTTTGCCGGAGCGAGTTACGTTGTATCATACGAACGGGCCCAAGCCAGCCGATGCCGTGCGGCTCATCCAACTAATGCAAAGCAATGAGCGCCCCAATGTGATCGCATTCTTTTCGCCATCCTCCGTCATCAATTTTGCGCTAACGCTTGCCGGAACCGAATTGCTCGATACTCTCCCCACTCTCGCCGCGATCGGCAGAACGACGGCACAAGCCATTGAGGAAACATTGCACCGCGCGCCGGAAATTGTTGCGCCGAGAGCAGACATGACAAGCTTGGCGAATGAAATCGTTCGCAAGCTCCGTTAGGAGCGGCCCGTTTGTAGAAAATCATTTTATTTGGCATTATCAAGCTCCGTAGGAGCGGCCAATAGGTCGCTCCTACGGAGCTAATGATATCAAATATTATTTTTTCTACAAACGGGCCACGCCTATGGCGTTTGCATCGCATCCAAATAATCCCATGCATCCCATAAATCCCAGTTCAGACATTGGGCACTATTTGCGCCGTGCAATACTTTTCAGGGCAGCATAAAACCATGTTCCTGAAACGACTTCTCGCACTCACCCTCTTCGCCACGCTCGCGGTGATGCCTGCGTGTGGGCTGCATGCGCAGTGGAAACAAATGAATGCTCCACACCAAGAAACGTTTACTGCCTTTTCCGCACTTGGTCCTTACTTATTTGCATCTGACGGTTGGCCATCTGGAGGAATTTTCGTTTCAACTGATAGTGGGCAAAATTGGGCACCATTAAATTTAGGTATAACAGATACGACGCTAGTCGTCGCATTGAAAGTTAGTGGTAAGAATATCTTCGCTGGAACGTGGTGGCATGGAATTCTTCTCTCTACCGATAGTGGGAAAAGCTGGAAAGGCGCCAACATTGGTTTACCTGATTCTGCCATTGTTGATGCATTCGCAGTAGATGGAACGTTTATTTTTGCGGGCGTTAATGCCAATGGCCTCTATGGACAAGACGGGGGTGTTTATTTTTCTACTAATGGTGGTATAAGTTGGAATGCCCGAGATACGGGATTGTCTCATTACGCTAGATTTGTCACTTCTCTCACTCTGCTTGGCACCATACTTTTTGAAGGCCCTGGCGGATATGGTATATTTCGGTCAATGGATGACGGGGCAACTTGGCAAGGCCCAGAACAGGGTGCAGAATCCATCAATACCCTTTTCACATATGGCGCCGATCTTTTTGCTGGCACTATTGAAGGAGGCATAAGAATGTCGACTGATAGTGGCAATACCTGGTCACCGACAACAATTACAGTTCCATATAATACTGGACTGAATGGGTTTGCCGCGAAAGACTCAAATTTATTTGTCAGTGATGACACCGGTGGAATTTTTCTAACCATTGATACCGGACAAAGCTGGGCATCCGTCAATTCCGGCATTCCAGGCAAGACGTGGGTCGAGTCTCTTGAAGTCTATGGGTCATTCCTGCTTGCTGGAACCGATAGTGGAATATGGCGACGTCCGCTTTCGGAAATGAATCTGCAGAAAGAAAGCGTTGCGGGAAATTCACCATTCGAAGGTGAATTTCACGTCTTCCCCAACCCCTTCTCCCAATCCACCCAAATCACCTTCACCTCGCAAGCTGCCGGGTATGCGGAAGTATCCATTGTGAATATGCTTGGCGTGGAGGTTGCGCGGCTGTTTTCGGGCGAGATTGGTGCGGGAGAGCACAGCTTCATGTGGGGTAATCCTACAGGATTACCCGATGGGACATACCAGAGCCTTGTCCGGATGAATGGTAAGATGGAGACGCTGCCGATCGAGTTGATGCATTAGTCTGAACCTGGATTACGCGGATTAAGTCGGATGACGCGGATGGTTTCGTGTCATTCCCGCAAAAGCGGGATTGACATTGCAATATATTTTGAGGCGGGCGCGGGACGAAAGGAGCCCGTATTTGTTAAACGATACGTGAATATTTCTATTAACTCATCCGCGTCATCCGTCCTGATCCGCGTCATCCTGGTTCAGATATTATGAATGATCTTCTAATTCGTGCCGCTCGGATGGAGCCGATCGAGCGAGCGCCGGTGTGGTTCATGCGTCAGGCGGGACGGTATTTGCCGGAGTACCGCGCCATTCGCGCGCAGCATAGCTTCCTCGACATGGTGCGCACGCCGGAGCTTGCCGCAGCGGTGACGATCCAGCCCGTCGATCTTATGGATGTCGATGCGGCGATCATCTTTTCGGATATTCTCGTCGTGCCAGAGGCGATGGGAATGAATTTGGTGTTCGAGGAAGGCGAAGGCCCGAGATTCCCTGACCCCATTCGTCTCTACACACAAATTAAATCGCTGACGGATAAAGATATTAATTCGAAGCTCAGTTACGTCACAGACGCCATCAAGCTCACGAAAGAAAAGCTGAATGGCCGCGTACCGCTTATCGGATTTTCCGGCGCGCCGTGGACGCTTTTTGCCTATATGGTCGAAGGCCAAGGCTCGAAGGATTTCAGGTATGCGAAGCAGATGCTCTATACCCGCAAAGAGGACGCACATCTTCTGCTTCGCAAAATTTCGGATGCTGTCGCCCAATATCTCATCGCGCAGATCGAGGCTGGCGCAGATGTTGTGCAGATCTTCGATACATGGGCTGGGGTTCTCACACCAGAAGATTTCATCGAATTCTCGCTTGGGTATCTTATCGAGATCGTACAGCTTGTGAAGCAGCACACGAAGCGCAAAGCACCGATCATCCTATTTTGCAAAGGCGCGAATCATTCCCTTTCGGAGATCGCGATGTCGGGCTGTGATGTCATCGGCCTCGATTGGACAATAGATATTTCGGAGGTGAAAGCATTGCTTGGCGATTCAGTCGCACTGCAAGGGAACCTCGATCCCTCCCTTCTTTATACCACACCTGAGGTGATCGAAGAAAAAGTCCGTGCTATTGCAAAACGAATGGGCGAGCCAAGAGGTCATATTTTCAATCTGGGGCATGGCATTACGCCGGATGTCGATCCGGAGAATGCGCGGGGCATTCGTGAGGGCGGCAAAGAATGCCTACGGACGTGCGGAACAGGCGTAGAATCATAGCTGTTAGGCCGTCCCCCGGATGAATTATACCGGGGAAAACATGCCTGGGTGGTGGAATTGGTAGACACGCTGTGCTCAGAACGCAGTAGTCGTGAGGCTGTGCGGGTTCGAGTCCCGCCTCGGGCACCATGCATCTTTGATGATGCACGCATCGCTGACGATGCCTGCATCGCTGACGATGCCTGCATCGCTGACGATGCCTGCATAGTTGACGATGCATTTTCTTGAGCGCAATGTTGAGATATTGCCAATAATTATAGCGGCCTCATGTCATCGGGTTATTCTTCCGATCTTTCCCCATCCCAAGGCCCCCGTCCGTCTGTGAAGAAGCTTCAGGTCGCCTGGGTTTCGCTGGTGGTTACGCTGGTGCTTATGGTCGCGAAGCTGACGGTTGGGATCGTTACAGGTTCCCTCGCGCTGTTATCGCTCGCTGCAGAGTCCGGCATCGATCTCGCGGCAGTTGTTATCACCCTCCTCGCAGTTCGTGTTAGCTCCATCCCACCTGACGAGGATCATCCCTACGGCCATGGCAAGTTCGAAAGCCTTTCGGCACTCGCGCAGGGTTTGCTGCTGCTTATTGTTACCATCTGGATCGCCTTCAGCGCCATTCAGCGATTAATGGGAACTCTGGAAACAATCGAAGTGAATTTCTGGAGCTTCGGCGTGCTCCTATTATCCATGGCGCTCGATCTCTGGCGCGCAAAATTATTGCAGGGAACGAGTAAAGAGCAGCATTCTGCCGCGCTGGAAGCAAGCTCGCTGCATTTTTTCACCGATTCGCTATCGGCACTTATTGCATTGGTTGCGTTACTGCTGGTGCGGTTCGGAAATTTTCCTCAAGCGGATAACTGGGCTGCGATCCTTGTTGCGGTGTTCGTTGCATATCTCAGCGTCCGCCTTATTTCTCGTGCCGTCGATGGTCTTACCGATCGCTACACAAAAACCGGAGATTACGACAGGCTCAAAGCGATACTCGAAAAGATCTCAGGAGTAGAAAATGTGAGCAGTATGCGCATGCGGATCGCAGGGCCGGTGTTGTTTGTAGAGGTCAGCGTTCAGATTTCGCGTGTGCTTCCCTTTGCAGCGGTGCAACGTATTATTGCTCAAGTGGAGCGAAGTATTATTGCCGAGTTTCCTCAATCCGAAGTGACCGTTCACTGGCGCGCCATTCGAACCGCATCCGAGATGCCGTTCGATACCCTAAAGATGATCGCCGCAGAGTATGGGCTGATGCCGCATAACATCGAACTTTCGCGAATGGAGGATGACCTAACCTCGCTCGATTACCATGTTGAGTTCCCGCCTGGGACGCCGCTTGTCCGTGCTGAAACAATGGCAGGTGAGATCGAAGCCCGCATACGCCACGAGTTGCCGGAGATCGGAAGGATATTCGTCCATCTGGAAGAAGAACGTTCCGATCGCGCGATGCCGCATGTCGAAGAGATCGATCACGCTCCGATGCTCAACGAAGCCTCTACGTTCGCCAAGGCTACTAATCCGTTAGTACAGGGGGTGCGAGATCTACATCTTTTCCGCGACGAGCGCGACGAGAGCCTCAAACTAATTCTGACTGTCGATCTGCCACGAAACTTATTGCTTCACGATGCACATGAGATCATGACGAGCGTCGAGAAAAATCTGCGAAAACAATTTCCGCAACTAACGCGCATTCTCATTCAGGCAGAACCGGAGAAATAAACTTAAAATCTTTATCCATCAATTATGATTGAACAACGACAACAACGAGCGGCATCGGCCTTTGGCACCACGGATGACATCGTCCTCATCGGTGCTGGTATGCCCATCTCCATCCCCGGCGGCGCCGATCAGTGCTTCCCATACAAACCACATCCGGAATATTTTTGGCTTACGGGCCGGCATCGTGAGGGCGGCGTGATGGCCTACGATCCGCGCGAAGGCTGGACGCTTTTCGAAACGCCGCTCAGCGTTGGTGAACAAATTTGGGGTGGGAGCGAACATCCTGTTGGACATCCTGTAACAGAACTTGAGGAGTGGCTGAAAAGTCGCGCTGACCGCAAAGTCCGTTGGCTCGGGGTTCCCAAGGATGCCACCGCAGACGATGAGCTTCGCACCAAACTCACGCATGCGCGCAGACCGAAAGACGCCTTCGAGATCGAACTGATGGCAGAAGCTATAAAAGCCACGGCCGTTGGGCATGAAGTAGCGCGTTCACTTATCAAGCCGGGAATAACCGAGCGCCAATTGCAGATCGAGCTAGAAGCGGAAATGTTTCGCGCGGGAGCGGATGGTTTGGGTTATGCCACAATCGTTGGTTCGGGGCCTAATTCAGCAGTGCTTCATTTTGCCCCGACGAACCGGCAGGTTGGCGAGGGTGAAGTTGTACTTATTGATGCAGGTGGCGAAGTGAACAGCTATACCGCCGATGTTACGCGGACGCATCCTGCAAATGGAACATTTACTGCAGATCAGCAAATGATCTACGATGCGGTGCTCCTTGCTAATGAGCAAGTAATCGCGGGATGTATTGGTGGAACAGAATGGAGAGAACTTCACAAATTGGCGGCGCTCAGTATGGCTGGATCGTTGCAAAAAATGGGACTTATCCGATGCTCTGCGCAGGAAGCATTCGATTCGGAACTCATCTCGCTATTTTTCCCGCATGGGATTGGGCACATGGTAGGACTTGGCGTTCGCGATGCCGGTGGCGCCTTCCCCGGTCGTGATGGACAGTGCAAGGTTGCCGGAGTAGCTATTCGAATGGATCTTCCTCTGGCTGATGGCTACCTTGTTACCGTTGAGCCTGGACTTTATTTCATTCCAGCATTACTTCGCGATGAAGAGCGGCGAAACAAATACCGCGATTTGGTGGATTGGGCTGCCATCGAACCACTAATCGGAAAACTCGGCGTAAGGATAGAAGATAATATTCTTGTTACAGCAAAGGGACCACGAAATCTGACAGAGGCTATCCCGAAGTAACACTCAAACTTACGCCCTCTTTTTTGCTTCGAGTGCGATACGTGAGATGATGCCTTCGCGAAGTTCAGGCACAAGTCCATCCGGAGCATGAGTAAGTGAGCGCATATCGCACATATCATTTACATAGTCGATGACGATAAATCGCGAAGGCTCGTATGGCGAGGGCTGCCGAAGCGCGATCTCGCTTGAAAAAAAGTTAAGGCCGGAGACGTTGGCGATCGTCCGCATGATGGTTCGGAGCGAGCGAAGTTTATAAAAATGCTCTTCATCCGGTGTAACAATATCATAGATGTGCGTCCGATCATCCCACCAGACAAGGAACACTTTTCCATAGACGTAAAAGCATCGGAACCAGCACCGGCGCCCGTTGATCTCACGCGGCTCGATATGCTCCTGTAGAAGATATTTGTCTTCTCCAAATTCGGTGCGCGCATGGAGCACATCGGAAAGCGTCTCTGCGCCCATGACCACGCCGATACCTCCTCCGGTCGTGTTCGCAGGTTTGATTATAAAGGGACGTCCAAGATGGGCTAAGTCCTCGATAGAAAGGCCGATCTCCTTCCGTTGCGAGTATGGTGAAATAATGATCGTGAATGGAACGTGAAGCCCTGCGGTGATGAACTGTAAGTGCATGCTGGCTTTATCTATGGCTTCGATCGTATGATCATAGGAGTTAACGACCGATCCGCCATGCCGCATAATAAGCTTCCCAAGATGTTCGAAGCGCTCATCAATGTCGAACCCGCGATCTAAATACATCCCAAAATGGAGTGTCCGTTTTCGAACACGGTCAAGAACTTCTTCGATATTGTTATCGTGGATCTGAAACGTGGAAAGGTTGCGATGATCCTGAGCTTCCCGTTCTAAGGCAAGGACAAACTCTTCGTCATACTCCCACAGCCAGCCGATAGCAAGATCAAAGCGGTCCATGCAGATAGAGCGATCGTCCGGAACGAACTGGATAGATAAAAATTACGGAGTGATCACAGGTGGCGGCTCATCACCACGCGCAACAAAAACGTCGATCGTTGCGCCTTCGTTGACCAGATCGCCAGCAGGAGGATATTGATCGAGCACTTGGTTTGCAGGGATACCATTCTGGTAATTGACCTTGCCAAGTTCCAATTTCACACTCTTCAATTTCTCGATCGCTTCAGAAAGTGAAAGATTTGCGAGACTCGGCACCGGCACACGGCCCAACAGCGGCCCCTGCGATACCGTTACGCTTACCTCGGTGCTGGCCGATGTTTTCGTTCCTGGCCAGGGAGATTGCTCGAACACGGTTCCATTCGTCACACTGTCCGAATACGCGTAATTCACTTTGCCAATGGACATATTCGATTTGATCATCAGCATCTTGGCATCACGCAGGGATTTACCACGCAGATCGGGTACACTCGCCATTTCTTTCCCGCCGGAAATAATTAGATATACTTTTCGGCCCGGCTTCGTCTCTTCGCCACCTTCCGGAGTTTGCCGAATGATCGTTCCCTCGGGGGCTTTCTCATCAAAGCGTACTTCATATAGGATAGGTTCATATCCAGCAGTTTTCAGTGTTTGCAACGCACCATCTTTTTGCACGCCAACCACGTTGGGGACGGTCGCTACCGCACCCTGCTTTACGTAAAGTGGCATGATGACATTATCGAGCAAAAGAATGAAAATGATGAAAGATCCCAACACGATCAGCAAAGCCAATACCCACCGCTTTTTCCAGAAAGGACGCGGCGGCTCGAACCCCAAGGGTACCATCGGCTGGGGCAAATGCTCCTGATGCTGTTCATCTATCATTGAAGGACTTCGAACACAGGGTAACGGCCTTTCCATCCCCGCCTCGATTGAGAAGTGAACAGAGATGTTCCTGAATGGGTTAGGAGATTAGTGGTTTAGAGACCTACGCGCCATTGCCGTCTAAGACATCTCAACATATTGCCTTTTTTATCGTGCTCCTCGTTTCGACGGGGTTGCATTGGTACGTCTTCGCAAATTTGCGGCGAGTGCTTCTTCGAGATTACCCAAAAATTGGAAGAAAACTGGCGAAAATTGCACTATGGGCATTTATCGGATTGGACAGCCCATTTTTATTCCTCTATTTTCGCGGGTTCATTCATGCCGCAATGACCGAGCTTACAAGGGTTCTTCTGTACCCTTTCCTGGTTTGGCAAACTATTATGCTCATGTGGGTGATCATTCTTTTCCCGATCACACTATGGCGTCTTTTGGGGAAACTTGGTGTAAAATTAAAAAGCTCATTTGGAAGTCTTCCAAAACACACTGCTGAGGTAAAAGAAAAGATCGGTTTAGAGGTTGCAGCAGAGTAGGAATTTATGACATCACGGACGGATTTAGGGCAGCCACCAACACAAGAGCAAACGCCTCTCAAAAAAGAGATCGGCGCTCCCGGCAGTCTTACACGCAGGGCATTTCTGCATACCAGTATTCTTGGCGTAAGCGGTATAGCGCTTGCGAGCTGCACTCAGGGCATCATGCAACGGAATGATGTCGAGATCACACACCAAACGTTCGCCCTGCCGCATCTTCCTCCTGCCTTCGAAGGAAAAACGATCACCTTCCTCAGCGATATTCATGCCGGGCCCTTCATGGACGTCGATGAAATGAAGCACATCGCAACATTAGTCAATGATCTGAGAAGCGATATCATCGTTATTCCCGGCGATTTTGTAACCTCTCATGTCAATGAGGTTGGCCCGTTTGCAGAGGCTATGTCCGATCTGAAGGCGCCTCTCGGCGTGTATGCCTGCACAGGGAACCACGATTATTATGCCGGAATCGATCTGGTGAGCCGAGGTATAGAAGATACTGGCATCAGGCTGCTCCGTAACGAGAATGCCGTCATTACGATCCAGGGGCAATCGCTTTATTTTATAGGAGTTGATGATACGGATGCCGAATCTGTCAAAGGTTTTGTTGAAGGCAAACCAGCGCCGCATATCGAAGCAGCATGGCGCGGGGTTCCCTCGAATGCATCCACTGTTCTGCTTTGCCATAAACCCTATATGTTCCCTGAATTCGCTCAAACGAATACCGGCCTGATGCTTTCCGGCCACACCCATGGTGGGCAGATCGTGCTTGGAAGAATTGGAAAGACCGTGCTTACCTTCAGTTCGATCGCTTCGGAGTATGTCGAAGGCCTTTACCGGCCGGAGGGTAATAAATCCAAAACGCAGATGTATGTTTCCAGAGGGATCGGCGTGGTCGGTGTACCGATCCGAATCAATTGCCCGCCGGAGATCACGCAGATTACGCTAAAGGCGGCTACCGCGTGACCCGCCGCCCCCACGTCACGATCTACACCGACGGCGCTTGCTCCGGCAATCCCGGGCCGGGTGGATTCGGCGTTGTGCTCCTCGATTCGTCGGGACGCCGGCGTGAACTATCCGGCGGTTTTCGCAATACCACGAATAACCGGATGGAACTTCTAGGCGTAATCTCAGGACTTGAAGCACTGAACAAGCCATGTGACGTCACGCTTATCTCAGACTCAGAGTATGTCATCAATGCCATCACGAAAGGCTGGCTTATCAACTGGCAGATGAAAGGTTGGCGCAAAGCAGACAAAAAGCCGGTAATGAATATAGACCTCTGGCAGCGATTGCTGCCGAAGCTCGAAGAACATAATATCGAGTTTCGTTGGACCAAAGGCCACGCCGGAAATATCGAGAACGAACGCTGCGATGAACTGGCGGTTGCAGCATCCCAACGGCCAGATCTGCCTCTGGATAATCGTTAAGTGTTGGACATGCTTTCTCACACCCTGCTGTTTATTATATTGTGCAACTCAAAGCAAAAGCGCTTCGCCCAGGGGACGTGATCGGTATAATCGCTCCCGCAAGTCCGCCTCGTTCGGAGGAACGTATCGCGTTGTCGGTTAAATATTTCGAATCGCTCGGGTATCGTGTTGAACTTGGCAAGCATTTGCGGGATGGAATCGATAAGCAGACCTATCTTGCTGCGTCCGATAAAGATCGCGTTGCGGACATCCACGCGATGTTTCGATCCAAACACATTCGAGCAATATTTTACCATCGTGGGGGATACGGATCTATTCGGCTGCTGGACAAGCTCGACTATGATCTCATACGCAAGCACCCCAAGATCATCGTCGGTTATTCCGATGCCACCGCGCTGTTTGCAGCTATCTATAAGAAGGCCAGATTAGCCTCCTGTTTTTTCGGCCCCATGCCAGGTGTGGATTTGTGGAACAACATCGACCCCTTTACAGAAGAGAATTTCTGGCGAGCGATGACAAGCACAAAACCATTGGACGAACTACCACTCGTAACGAACGAAGGTGTGTTCTTGAATAGACATACTTCGTTTGATGTGCATGGTAGAATCATCGGCGGAAATCTTACTGTTTTTTCAAGTTTACGTGGCACCCCGTATCAGCTATCTTTCAAGGGAACCATTCCTTTTTTCGAGGAGATCGACGAAAAGCCCCGCAAGATCGATGCGCATTTCAGCTCAGCTCCGCCTTGCCGGAGCCTTTGATAATGCAAAGGCTATTTTGCTCGGCCGATTCACTAATTGTAACACGGATGCGGATGCGCCAACTGCAACCTTGAGCGAGGTCTTTTCTGATTACTTCTCGAAACTACGAATTCCGGTTTTATCGAACCTTCCTTTTGGTCATGAGAGCCGAATGTGGACCCTACCTTTTGGGGCAAAAATTATGATCGAGTCGTTAAAAAAACAGACAAGGATCACGGTAATGGAGCGCGTACTCGATTAACCCGGAAGATGTGGATTATCCCTGTATGGCTTCCTTCTATTAGGAAGCGTAAGCCATTTCCGCCCGGCCCTCGATCATCGAATTGATATTCTCGATATAGCGAGCATCGTTGGCAACAAGGATCTGTAAGATCCGCAGAATAGATACTTCACCCAGCGTGGGGTGTTCACCGGTCTTCTCGAAATCAGACGCTGCAATTTCTTGCAACTTCATTGCGAACTCCCAACGGGTCCGCATCACCTGCGCGAAGACGTCCTCCATCGGCATAAATGCCATTTTTTTCGTTCCAAAATAGCCGTAATAGGCGGCCACCATATTTCGCGGTCTGTATCGATGAGCTTACCGAGGATCTCTTTCACGGAGCATCCACTTTCTCCTCGAAGCGCAAGGGCATCAGCAGCGGCAAGCTTCGGACGCAGGCGATCCAATTGAATGATGAGGGAAGCGTAGGCACGCTTGAGTTCCTCGACCTCCTCAAGGGAAATGTCAGGAATCTTTTCGTCAAAGCCCACCTGGGGGTCTGAAGAAAGAAATCCATGAGATGGGAAACCGGAACGGTTACCGTTTAACCGTTCCCACATACCCGGTGCATCGCTTCGTAGCGACCACGGTGAATCGATTACATCATACATAGGATGTGCACCCAATTAATAATTCCAAGCCACCACGGCTTAGCGCAACCGAACGATACAAAAACTTCATATCCGAAAACCGAACCAAGAAAGGCTTAAGGAAAAACAGCGTACCCGCAATGCTCGCAAATCATTGCTCCACGCCAATTTCGAAACCAAGAAATCGCAATAACATTACGACTACATCACAGAATCGTATTCTAAGTAGAAAAGAACCCCCTATTAACAAGAAAAATGCCCAATGATCTTGAAGGAAATGATCGAAGGTCATTCAATTAATATTCACGAAGAAAGCTATATTGATCCCGAATTTCTCAAACCAATGCTGCTTCAAGATCCACTACTAATTGCAGCATAATAGGGCGAAGCTGTAATTGAAGTTTCGTGCGGTGCATAGCGCGATCGATCGCCTCAATTGCCGCAATGATACGCCGAGGATCTCCAAACCGTGCAACAAATTTCATCAAGTCCTCTATTTGATCAAGATTGATGATCTCGCGATCATCAATTCCCGAAGAGCCCTTTGCCACAGAGAGTGACAGAGCATCGCGGAGCCAGAGCATGAGCAGCGCAAGGCACTGTTCGACGGATTGCCGCTTTTCCAAAAAATTTCCTCCGGAGCGAGGCAGAAGTTTGTTGATCTCCACAACAGCATTGCGACGACTTTTCGAAAGACCCATGCGTAAAAAAGTGACAATTTCTTTGCGCATCTCTTTCACATCCTCACCGATCATTGCGCGAGCGCGCGAATAACTTCCCGCTGCAAGACGGGCGAGAAACGATGCTTCTTCTTCAGAAAGTGACTCACGCTCCGCAAGTGCTTGTTTAATCTCATCTACACTCAGAACATCGAAGCGAACTTCCTGACATCGCGAGTGTACCGTTGGGAGCAAACCATTGGCATTCGAACTGGTGAGAATAATAACGGTATTGGCATGAGGTTCTTCGAGCGTTTTCAGAAAAGCGTTCTGAGATTTATCGTTCATCATTTGCGCTTCGCTGATAATGACTACGCGCTTTTTTGCGCCGGACATACTCCGCGCCAATAATAGCCGAAGTTCCCGGATCTGACCGATATGAATGGCCATTGCGCGAGGTATCTCGAAATTATAATAAGGATCGGCTGCTTTTGCCATTCGTTGCTCACGCACGATAGCGACATCTTCTTCTTTCAGATCTGCGCCATCGTCATCAGATTTTTTTGGCAGCGCATGAATGAATAATACCGCCGGTGATGTGAAGCTTGAAATAGAAACGCAGCTTTCACATGCATCACACGCCTCAATACCGCCCATCGCCGGATTCAGACAATTCACAGCTTTCGCAAGCTCGATAGCTGCCGCATCCTTGCCTGTGCCTTCCGGCCCAGAAAAAAGATACGCGCCCGGAAGCTTTTCGTGCTCCAGTGCATTCTTTAAGATATGCTTTACTCGCGTGTCACCGATGACGTTCGTCCACATGATTATCTTAACGGCAAACGATGAGCTTATAGTTTTATCTTAGAAGATCCAATAGATACTAAGCACACCATTCCACCATCCATCGTCCTCACCATCATGCACAGGATTGATGTCGTCCGAAAGCGCAACGGCTGGACCGAGATTAACATCAAGCCCGATATTTTCTGAAATCTGATGTGAGATTCCAATTCCAGCGGTGAGGAATGGTACTGCGCTGGATAGGTAAGCTTCCGGCGATGCGGCCGGCGGAACTTGCAGAACTTTGTAAATTGCCATCCCTGCTCCTCCGTACAAATAAGGGAACCAGGTGAGCGATGTAAGCGGACTAAACCGAAATCGTAGATCCGGTGTAATCATCTGGGTGCGGTAATCGGTCGGGGCGCCAGAATTTGTGCTGTGCAAGGTAAACAGACTAATACCAAATTCCGGACTTACTCCCGGCACAATACTATTGAATGCCACGCACTCCGCACGTCCCACCAGCACGAGCGGGCGAGTCCGGTCTTCATTTACCCCAAAAGCCTGGCCCAATCCGATTCCGGCAACCCATGTTTGCCCCTGCTGGGCATGGGATATGTATGGAATCAAAATTAATATAATGAGAACAAAAACCCTCATGGAGCAAAAATACGAAAAAATCTGCTTCCTTGAGCGAAGATTCAATCTATTCTTTTTCTTCTTCTCGAGAAGCACTACGTAACTCTTTCTCAAGTCGAGTTAAATCCCCTGGTTCGAATTTCGTCGTGCCCCAGGGATGATCTCGGTAATACGTTGGAGACCTATTCGGCCAACTCGATAGAAGATCCTCAGAATTATGGAAAGGTTTTTGATTTAGTTTATTAGACCTTTGAATCATATAAACTATGATCATGACCCCTAAAACTACAAGAAGAATTGTGACAACATTCATATCATTCTATCTAAATTCCTCCTGTAACTTTTCCAATTCCGCGCTGCCAGGGCAGAGCACCTCATACGGGATTTGCGATAGTGGCACATCGGTCGTACCCATGACACCATGCATATCCGGCGCGGATTCGTCGATAAATAGAATTCCGGTCGGTACTTTTCCTTCCTGTTGATGCTCCTGAAGATATGCAAACACTTTAGCACGGTCACGTGGGTCGTAGCCATCAGGTGTGCGGGTGAACTTTATGAGGCTGCCATCGTGCATCATGACCGTCGTGGCGCCATTGACGCCGATATTTGCAACGATCTCATCCATTGGAAAAACAACATCAGAATCGGTGACATGATATTCGTGCTTGCGGGTATAGGCATAGCTTTTGGTCGAGCCTTCGTGATCGTTAAAGGTAACGCATGGCGAAATAACGTCAATGAGCGCAAGTCCGTTATGTTTGACAGCCGCTTCAATGATCGGAACAAGCTGCTCTTTATCTCCCGAGAAACTTCTTGCAACAAACGTCGCTCCCAAACTGAGTGCGAGCATCACGGGATCGATCGGCGAAATGCGGTTTGCCTCGCCCTTCTTGCTTTTGGAACCAATATCCGCAGAAGCAGAGAATTGTCCTTTTGTAAGTCCATAGACACCGTTGTTCTCGATGATATAGACAACATTAAGATTCCTGCGAATAGCGTGAGCCAACTGGCCGATGCCAATGGAAAGCGAATCGCCATCACCGGAAATACCGATAGAAAGAAGCGAACGGTTTGCTGCGCCTGCGCCTGTCGCGATGGCGGGCATACGTCCGTGCGCGGAATTGAAACCGTGCGCACCGCTAACGAAATACGTCGGCGTTTTGGACGAACATCCGATGCCGGAAAACTTCGCCATTTTGTATGGCTCTATGGATAGCTTCCACGCCGCGCGAACGATGGCGGCGGTGACGGAATCGTGTCCGCAGCCCGCGCAGAGCGTGGACATAGCACCTTCGTAGGCGCGGAGATTAAGTCCCAGCGCATTCTTTTCAAGGCTGGGATGAGTTACAATAGGTTTTGAAATAGATGGCATAGTCTGAAAATTATGAAGTATGAATTATGAAGTATGAATTCGGACTATTCCTCCATCATAACCATATCTTTCGCGGCTACTTTCTTCTTCGATTTCTTATGCTGAATCCCTTCGACAACAGATTTTGCAGAAAGCGGGAACCCACCATATACCAGGATCGAGCGCAGTTTCTCTTTCGGCACGCGAGTTTCAAGAATGAGAAGCGAGCGGAGCTGCCCATCGCGGTTCTGCTCGACCACATAGCAGAACTCCTGCTCGGCAATGAACTGCTCAACCTCTTTACCAAATGGGAATCCGCGTACCCGCATATAATTAGCATGCACGCCTTCGGATTCTAATATATCAATGGCTTCTCTGCACGCCGGGTCACAGCCGCCAACCGTAATAATTCCGAATGTTGCACCATTGTGATGCTCAATGATAGCTTCCGGCACATATTTCGCGGCGGCACTGTGTTTCTTAAGCAGGCGATCCATCACTTCCTGATATTCTGCTGGCGTTTCTGTGTATCCGCCGAGCCGGTTGTGACCGGAGCCTCGAGTGAAGAACGATCCCTTTGCATTGATGCCCGGAAGCGTTCGCGCAGCAACGAAATCCTCATCCTCTGGAGAATAGCGATAGTACGTTTTCAGCTTATCAAGTTCTTCACTCGTAAGCACTTTCCCGCGATTCGGCTTGTAATTATCGTCCCATTTCAAGCGATCTACCACCCAATCGTTCATACCAATATCGAGATCGCTCATCATGAAGACGGGCGTTTGGAATTGCTCCGCAAGGTCGAATGCCTTTACCGTAAAATCAAAACACTCGTTTGGATTCGCGGCGAAAAGTAAAATATGCTTTGTATCGCCATGGGAAGCATACGCACATTCCATAATATCCGATTGCTGGGTGCGTGTCGGCATTCCTGTCGAGGGGCCAGTGCGCTGCACGTCAACGATCACGGAGGGAATTTCCGCGTAGTATGCAAGTCCGATCAGCTCGTTCATCAGCGAAATGCCGGGGCCAGCAGTGGAAGTAAATGCTCTTGCACCCGCCCACGATGCGCCGATGACCATGCCGATAGCAGCAAGCTCATCTTCAGCCTGAAGAAACGCATAATTATTTTTCTTCGTAACGGGATCGACTCGAAAACGATCTGCAAACGCTTTGAATGAATCCATCACCGAAGTAGCGGGTGTGATCGGATACCATGCGGCCACGGTCGCTCCGGCATAGATCGCACCAAGCGCCGTTGCGGAGTTACCGTCGATGAGTATCTTATTATTATTGGCATCCATCTTCTCACATCCGAACGGAAGCTTGAGAAGGTTCTTCCGGGCGTAATCAAAGCCAGAATGAAGCGCCTTGCGATTGACATCGAGAAGCGACTGCTTTTTACCATAGGACTCTTTGATAAGTTCTTCGAGAATGTTCATGTCGAGATTCAGCATCGCCGCAAGCGATCCGGAATACATGATATTCTTCAGCAAGATGCGCGTGCGAGGTTCGGGAACCGTTTCGATAAGCATCTGGGAAAGCGGCACACCAAGAAACGTTACATCTTCCCGATGAAGCTCCTGTGGCAATGGCCAGGTTGAGTCATAGAGCAGGTAACCGCCGGAGCGCACTTCCTGTACGTCCTTCGCATACGTCTGTGCGTTCATCGCCACAATCAGGTCGTAATCGAGCGCGCGACCACCATAGCCTGCTCCACTCACGCGGATCTCATACCACGTCGGCAGCCCCTGAATATTCGATGGAAAGAGGTTCTTGCCCGCAACGGGGACTCCCATGCGGAAGATAGACTGCATCAGCAGATTACTGGCGCTCGCCGAGCCTGTCCCGTTGACGGTTGCGAGTTTTATTGCAAAATCGTTGATTCCTGGCATTATTTTGAGTAGGTAGAAGTGCTATAACAAAACTGGGAGGCAGCTTATTCCACTTCTTGGGACACGAAAACAGGGGAAAAATGGGGACGTTCCGATCAAACTCAAGAATGACTTAAAATGGCCTCGAAAACTTCATATGCAAACGCAATGTCTTCAGCCATCGCCGCATAGGGTGGAAGCAAATATAGCGTATCTCCCAATGGACGAATGAGCAGGCCCATCTGCAACGCTCGCTTACTCCATTCGAGCGATTTTGTGCTTAAATAACCCGCATGATCCTTCGGCTCGAACGCTGCGATAGTACCGATCTGCCGATGATTTAGTTTATACTTCTCTGCGAATGCAGCAGCATATTGGGTGTGAGCAGAAGCTATCGCATTAATTCGATCGAAAACCGGCTCTGTTTCGAAAATATCTATTGAAGCCAGTGCCGCTGCCGCACTGATCGGGTTCCCCGTGTAGCTATGACCATGAAAAAATGTCTTTGCGCGATCTTTGCTTAGGAATGCCTCGAAGACCGTGTTGGACGCCATCGTTATGCCCATTGGCAGGAACCCACCGGTTATGCCTTTCGAGAGCGTCATCAGATCGGGCTTGGTTTCAGCTTGATCGGACGCGAACATCGTTCCAGTGCGACCGAAACCCGTTAGCACTTCATCGGCGATGCAGAGAATTCCAAACTCTTTCGCAATTTTCAGGGCTTCTTCGAGAATAGCTGGTCGCCACATAAGCATTCCGCCTGATCCAAGCAAGAGCGGTTCGTAGATGAATGCGGCAATGGTGTTCCGTTTCCCTGCTGATCGTAACGCTTCGAGGAATCTGCTCTCACTCTCCGGTCCTGCAGGATCAGGAAATGGAAGACGATTTACGTGGAAAAGAAAATCCTCGAATGGCTGCGTAAAATATCCACGCGCACTTGCGGACATCGCGCCGAAAGTATCGCCATGGTAGGCATGATCGAGCGCGAGGATCTCCGTTCTATTCTCTCCCATCAGCTTCCAATATTGGATGGCCATTTTTATCGCAACTTCAACGGCCGTTGATCCATTATCGCTGAAGAAAACTTTATCCAGTCCGTCTGGAGTAATTTTTACAAGTTTTTCTGCCAGTCGCGAAGCGGGTTCGTGGGTAAATCCGGCAAAGATGACTTGCTCTAATTGCGCCGCTTGTTCTGCAATGGCTCTTGCGACCTTTGGGTGTGCGTGTCCATGCAGCGTTACCCACCAGGAACTTATACCATCGAGAATCCGGCGTCCATCCGAAAGATAAAGATATGCACCCTCCCCACGCTCCACACCGATCGAGCGGGGCACAAGCTGCATCTGCGTGTAGGGATGCCAGATGTACCGCTCGTCGAGGTCGATCCAGGAAGAATCACGATTCATAGAATTGGATGGATTCACAGGAGGGATTTAAGAAAAATTAAATGTTGATTGAATGTGCTTCGCAGTGATTCTGCCGAGAAGGAGGTGATCGGTGGAATTCGTCCAATAATCTTTGCATTGCTGAAGCGCTCGATCGCTTTTTCATTCTCGGGATTGGGTTCGCCAATGAGAATGCATCCGAGAAGTGGAATGTCTCGACTGCGTAATGCTTCAATGGAAAGCAAGGTATGATTTATCGTTCCAAGTATAGAACGGCATGCCAGCAGAACTGGCACGTTCCACGTTTTGAATTGGTCAATAAAAAGTAGATCATCCGTGAGCGGGACCAGGAGTCCGCCGGCCCCTTCGATTATCAGATCTGACGATCTCGGCAATGAAAGCCTGGTAGGATCTACCACTGTTCCATCGAGCCGTGAAGCAAGATGGGGAGAAAACGGCTGTGAGAAGACGTAGGCCTCTGGCAAGATTCGTTCCGGAGAACATTCTGAAAGAGAAAGGACGGTCTGGCTATCTGTTCCATCAACAGTCCCAGATTGAACTGGCTTCCAATACACGTATTCCGGCAACGATGCCATGAGCAATGAGGAAAGCATGGTCTTTCCCACTCCCGTATCCGTCCCGGAAATAATAATGCTCTTCATTTCACTATTTCTCCTTCGGCTCGCACAATTGCTCCGATCACATTTCGCAAATCTTGTTCTGAATGCCGCAGGCTAACATTCAAGCGCAGTCTGGCCGTGCCTTCCGGAACTGTTGGCGGACGAATAGCGGGCACATCAAACCCAGCATCGGCTAAAGCTCCAGCCGCGTTAATGGCATCCTCGTCTTTGCCTATGATGATCGAAATAATTGGCGTGATGCCATCAGGAACTGACCATTTTGTCAAGGATCGTCGCAATTCTGCTCGCACATAATCTGATCTTTCCCGAAGGGACTTTATTAGTTCGGAACCTTCGGACTCAAGACGCTTAATGGCGCTGATTATTTGTAACGGGACGATCGGCGGTAAGGCAGTCGTATAAATAAATCCACGCGCCTTATTAATGAGATATTCTGTAATCGTTTTGCTGCCGCAAACGAAAGCTCCCGCCGCACCAATCGCTTTGCCGCAGGTGTGAATTGTAATGATGTTATCGTATCTCTCAATAGTATCTTTTACAAGTCCTTCGCCCCGCTTACCGAGCACACCGGTCGCATGTGCTTCATCGACAATAATGATAGCCCCGAATTCATTCGCAACCTCAACAATTTCATGGAGATTAGCTACATCGCCATCCATGGAATACACGCTTTCGAGCACAATGAATATTTGGGCCGGCTGTACGCGCTGACCTACGCGTTTTAGCTGGAGAGCTAAATCCTCGGCAGAATTATGCGCGAAGCGTTGGCTCTTCGCAAGCGAGGAATGAACGCCATCGTAAATGCTGGCGTGGGAACGTTCATCGTAAAGAATGAGATCGTGGCGGGATGGGAGCGTCGTTAGCAACGCATGATTCGCATCGTAACCGGAATTAAAAAGCAACGCAGATTCGGCACCTACGAAATCTGCAAAAACTTTTTCGGCTTCGAGGTGCTCTGAGTGATGTCCTGGCAGAAGCCGCGAACTTGATGACGAAAGAGCAAGATTTTTGAATGCCTCTACAGCTTCTAATCTTAACTTTGTATTGGTTGCAAAGCCAAGATAATCGTTCGAGCCGAAATCAATTCCACTATACGTTCGAAGAGAGCGATAACGGCCTTTCTCTTTTAGACCGCTTAACTCGTGTTCTAACTTCAGAAGCCAGTTTTCACGCACTGTGCTCGACGGAAGTCATGGCGGAAGTTTCCAGGCCGAGTTTTTTGAAGAGACGATAATCCGCGTCCGGTTCTGGATTTGGAGTGGTGAGAAGTTTATCACCCAAAAAGATGGAATTCGCTCCGGCAAGGAACGCAAGCGTTTGAGCCTCATCGGAAAGGCTCATCCTTCCAGCACTTAAACGCACTTTCGCTTTCGGCATAAGGATACGCGCGCACGCGATAGTGCGAATGAACGAGAAGGAATCGATCGGCTTCTGCTCACCAAGCGGCGTGCCGGGAACTGCGACCAACGCATTAATTGGAACGCTTTCTGGCTGCGGACTTAGTGAAGCAAGCGTGAGCAGGAATTGAATGCGATCTTCATCGGTCTCGCCCATGCCAACGATACCACCGCAACAAACAGTAATACCGGCATCGCGGACATTCTGGATGGTTCCTAAACGATCGTCATAATCGCGCGTATGGATGATCTCGGAATAAAAATTACGGGACGTATCGAGATTGTGATTGTAAGCGTAAAGTCCAGCTTCTTTCAAACGCTGCGCTTGGGATTCGTTGAGCATACCGAGCGTAGCACACGCTTCAAGCCCAAGATCGGTCACGCCCTTCACCATTTCGAGGACTTCCTCGAAATCCCGGCCATCGCGCACTTCGCGCCAGGCCGCACCCATGCAAAATCGGGTTGCGCCATTTGCTTTTGCGTTGCGAGCGGCTTCAAGCACTTCCGGAGTGCGCATCAGCTTTTCTGCTTTGACGCCGGTATGATAGCGAGCGGCTTGCGGGCAATACGCGCAGTCCTCTGGACAGCCTCCGGTCTTCACCGAGAGCAGCGTGCAGCGCTGAATGTCATCGTAGGTATTATTCGCCTCATGTACCCGGCTCGCCTGTGCGATGAGTTTGAGGAACGGTGTATGGTATAATTCTCGAACGTATTCTATAGTCACGACAGCATAACATTGATGTTCTGTGACAAAATCCCCCGCAAAGCCGCTGCCCCGGCAGAGTTTTTTTTCTTATTCCTCTCCCCCTTCGTGGAGAGATTAGGTGAGGGGTCGTTATTGCCCGACAATCCCTTTTCGGATGGCCGCTGCAAGCGGTGTGGCATTCGAATCAATATTTTTTGAACCTTGAGAAGAATATACTGGTGGGCCAGGAGAGATAGACTCAGCAGCTTTTATGCTCGACTTTACAATTGCTTCGATCTGTTGGCCTTTTCGGTCAAGCGTCAAGTGCATATCATCCTCTGATATGTAGAGTTCCATGATATTCGTGCTTGAAATTCGATTGCCATTGATCTTTTCTATAAGATCACCTTGTTTTACACCTGCGGCAGCGAGCGCACTTGTCGTATCAAGAAGCTCGACGACATAAGTACTATCGTTATACGGTGCGAGTGTTTCCTGAGATTTTGGTTGATTGGTTTGCTGTTTAGAATTTCCCGTGTATCCCATCTTAGCCAAATACTCATCGATCGGCAGCGAATCGGTGCCATGAATATACTTATTATAGAACTCCGTGAGATCGATCCCGGCATATTGTTCGACCTTGTGCATCAAGTCCTCTTCGGGGAACGTCTTGCCATGCTTTGCATCGTTGTTGAGAGCGAACATCACATCGTCAAGGGATTTTTTATTGTTGGTTCTTGTGCGGATCTCAATATCCAGCATCAATGCAATGAGCGGGCCACGCGAATAGAATAACGTGGCTTCATCCATTTCGAACGTACTTTCATCGATCGAAAGCTCTTCCATTGATTTCACCGTAGCCGACGCAGGAGCCATTGCCATCTCCTGCCGCCATTGCTCGATATCAGCATAAAACCGTTTCGGGCTAATAATACCATATCGCGAAAGGAGTGTGTGTGCGTAGTATTCCGTGATGCCTTCGGCCATCCAGAGGCTGGTCGTCATCACTCGTTTGGTGTAATCGAAAGGTCCAAGCAAGTTGGAATGAATGCGCTTGACATTCCATAAATGAAAGAACTCATGCGAAAATGTGCTCAGGAAATAGCCCTTGAACATGGACCATCCGAGATCCATAAGCAGATAATCGCTTGAATTGGCATGTTCCAATGCGCCCTGCGCAAAACCAGGCATGTGCGAGACTGTCGGTGCCACGATCTCGAAGGTATAATGCTTGTAGGGAGTATCGTGAAAGAAATCCGTTTCTGCATGAACGATCTTGCGAAGGTTTTCGGATAACGAATCCATTTTCGCATCCGACCAACTGCCATCGGTTACCAATGCAACATCATAGACGACGTTACCCTCTAAGAAACTCTTCGTGACCATGTGATCCAGATGTGCAGCGTCCTTGGATTCTGCGGAGGCAAGGACGGGAGCATCGGCGAGTTCATCGTAATCTTTAGCGACGAATGTTGTATTCTTGAAGGTCGCATTGGTGTCTTTAGTGTATCCGCCGGTTGGAGGCAGCGCACAAACGAGCTTCCAATCCGAAGGAAACTGATAGATCACCTGGACGCCCGCTTTTTTATCGTCATCGTAATATCCAAAGAGCGCGGTTCCGTTGGCGAAGAACAGCGAGGTATCCATATTGGCCATCGCGAAATAAAGGCTGGTCGTATCGAGATGCGAATCCATCACATCATACTCTATCCTCTGGACGGATTGCCCGCTGGCGATCTCCCACCGGTCGTCATTCAATTGATTGACGGTCAGGGTATGACGGTACTTATTGTACGCCTTGAAATTTTGAACATACTTCCCATAATGAGAGACGCTATACGCCCCCGGGGCCCAGATCGGCATTTGATACACGGCGGTTCGGGCGTGGAATCCGGTTGTCACCAGCGTTACATGCACCATGTGCGTCCGGGTATCACGAAGATCGACGGTAAATTGCATCTTCGCATTAGCAAAGCCAATGGAAGTGAAACAGAGTACTAAACTTACTGCGAGCAGTGTGCGGCGGATGGTCATTGCGGATATTGGCGAAATGTATGTTGCCAAATCTAACCATACCGCACCCATGCTGGTTCGGCAAGGAACAGTCCTTTTAACAACGAACTAAAGTTCACCACAACTCCTTTATTTTCCACATCATCCATAAAAATACCATGAAAAACCTCTGGATCCCTTGTTTCCTGCTCGCGAGTGTCCTTGCTTCCTGCAGCCAAAGCTCCGATACGTCGCAGAATATCGGTGGCGGAAACTCCGTTAATTGGATCATTCCTGCGGTTGGAACGGAGTATGTGTTTCAGTCCACAACGCAAGGCTTTCCTAAGTCAATTTTCGATACACTGAGCATTCTCCAAACGGGCCAGCACCTCGGTGGCAAAACGGGCGTGATCGGCTGTCTCGATAGAACCGGATCGGCCGGTACCTTCTTCTATAATATCGAGACCAATGGAGACCTTTCCTATGGCGACTCCACCCCGAATGATGCCGGCGGCTTTACGTATGAATGGACCACCTTCCCAACCGGAAGCCAGAAGCCCATTGCTAACCCATTGGTCGATACCATCGAGGCAGGCATTCCGATCTTCCGGTCGGATGTGCGTACCTTTGTCGGCGCTGAAAATATCATCACGGCTGCCGGGCCATTGGCGACACTGCACGTACGCGAGACTTCCATTAACATCATCGGAAATGATAGCACTCTTGGTTGTAATGCGAGCGATACTGCTGTCACAGATACGTGGTTTGCACCAGCGCTCGGCATCTATGTGAAGGTTGTTAATAATGGAACGACGGATGGCGTTGTGAGTCCACAATCAGAGGTGGATCTAATTAATTATTTGCCGAAGTAGCGAATTAATATGAGCCTCTCTTCTGCACAACTTCAACAATACCGCACCGATGGTTTCCTCATTGTGCGCGATCTCTTTTCGGATGCGGAACTTCAGCCGGTAATAGACGCAATCAACGAGAAAGTTGATGCCCTGGCAGAACGGTTGTGTGCGAGTGAAAAGATAAACGATAAATTCGAGAACGAGGGATTTCTAACACGCCTCACAAAACTGGAGCAGGCATTCCCCGGTGCTGCTACGCTGATCCACACCGGAGGAATCCTGCCAAAAGCATTCTCCGATATTTGGTCGAGCAAAAAATTGCTGGACATCATCGAGCAAATTCTTGGGCCGGAGATCGCGGGGCATCCGGTGTGGAATTTACGCTCGAAAACGCCGCATAATCCGCTTGCGACGGTTCCATGGCATCAGGATACGGCGTATCTCGCGGCTGGTTCGCAACATACGTTCCAGCCCACCGCTTGGATACCACTTGTCGATGCGAATGAGGTGAATGGATGTATGCAGGTTATCCGCGTGAATAGGGGAACCACCCCCCAGCGCATGATCGGTCATGCGCTTCCCCCTCCTATTCCGCTCCGCTCCATAGGAGGGGGAGTAGTTTACAGGCACAAACTCGAAAACACTCGTGGCCGCAAGGACTCGTGGTATCTTTATATCGACGAGCAGGATCTGCCGGAAGGCGAAATAGTTACATGCACGATGAACAAAGGGTCGGTGCTGCTGCTAAATAATCTCGTTCCTCATCGCTCGACGGAGAATTATTCCGATATCATTCGCTGGTCGATCGACCTGCGCTGGCAGCGTCCCGGCGAAGTCAGTGGCATGGAAGGAATCAAAGAACCCATTCTGATGCGAACGGCCCGCGATGCGAATTACACACCGAATTGGGCAGAATGGGGCGCACGCAGCAGGCAGGTCGGTCTGCATGATGTACTCGCCGAACGGGAACGACCCGTAAGCGAAGAAGATGCACACGTCACCGGCCCGTGGCTGACGCGTTGGATGTAGCAGTTACCGAATAAGCGCAACCTTCGCGCTCTGCACTCCATCGGGGCTTACCATCCTTACGAAATATGCTGCCGACGCAAGCGACGCCGTCCCATAGTGATAATTATACACTCCCGGCGAGAACGATCCATCGGCAAGAACCGCTATTTCCCTTCCGGCAATGTCCACAATAGAGAGCCGCATCGAGGAAGTGTTTTGCTCTGCTACGCGAATGTCGAGAAATGCTGCGTTCTGTTGAACAGTAAGTGTGTTCTGTGCAACGGGAGCTTCGGGAACTCCTTCGAGCGCGATCTTCACTCCCAGCGTTACTCCTCCACTTTCGTTCCACCAGGACCCACTTGGCGTAGTAGTGAGCTGGGCCGCACGTACCACATAGATATTGCTGTCGTTTAGCGGTGCATTATCCGTGAAGGTCGTAGTGGTCACGAGCGAGGTATTAATTTGCAGGAGTGTGTCACCGGACTTATCGGCACGATAGATGTTGTATCCGGGGACACTAAGTTCCGGAGCATTCCATTGAAGCTTCACCGTATTCGTTCCTAAACTTGCAGAAAGCGCCGATGGCGGAGCGGAAAGATATTGCATGCGCAGCGTTGGGTCACCCATGAGCGCGACATGAACACCCGACATCGAAAGGCTCCAGATATAATCGCTAAGAAAGATCAGGTGCTTCCGATCGTTGGTGATGTAGAGCGGGGAGTTTACAACATTTTGCGTCAGTTTTGCGCAGTACCCAAACGTTTCGCCCATCCCGAGCGGATGAAAGTACCAATAGGGGCGTCCGGCCCAGCAATTGGTAAGTCCATACGAGGTGGCAAGCGGCGCACGCAAAAAATTGTCATTCTCATCCCAATCGCCAAAAAAACTTCCGAACATCATGTTAAAGATGGCTTTCGATCCCTCCGTTGCAAAATTCCCGGTATTCCCAACGCCACTGGCACCCTGAAACCACCCTCCGCCGCATCCATACGCCCACAAGTATGCTGCAGTATCCAGAGTCCCGAACCAGGTACCCGGACTATTGAATACATTATCGGCTCCCACAAGCGGAGGTAGATTGCGCCATCCATTGCTACCCGGTACATCGTATTCATTTTGGATGATCCCGAAGTTATCGTCGATCAAAGCGCGCTGTGGAGCCTGAAAAGCTCCCGTTCGGAAGGCATGATCGCGGTCGAGATATTGCTGTATCAATGCCGTGTCGGATAGCGCAAAGCTCGGCATGTTGAATAAGTCCACACGTCCGACTTCAAGCTCTTCGGGAGCAACGCTGGCGCTGATCGAGTCTTGATCGAATTTTCCGTCTCCCGGCACATTCTTATTTCGAGGATCCCCCGCTGTTGTATCGTTTACTTTCGTGTCCGTCCATTTGGTATAGAAATTTCCATAATAAATATCGGCAGGCCACGCTCCCTGATGGTTCCCATTGCCGGGCGTATGTCCATCTGGGGCAATATCGCCCGAATAAGGCACCGGTACATGCCCCAAAATAAAGAGCGTACGAACATGGGCAGAATCCGCAAGGTAATCTTGCTTGACCAGTGCTTTCACAGAAGGAACAGCATCCGTCCGGTTGACATCGTGGCGGATAACCCCCCAGCCTTCGGCCTGAAGATCCGCTATTAAACGGGAAATTTCGCTTGCAAGCGGAGTGCTATACGTGTTATCGACCAGCAGTATCACTTTACCCGGAGTGACCGGAAGCTGTACATCAATCCCCGTTGCAACAAATCCAAAGGCCGCATAAACGGAATCGGATTTCGCGGAATCTACAATTTCGTATTCCAAGGTGACTCCAGCGTTTTCGGAACTATCCGCGAACACGGAATCGGTTGCGGCAACCGGCCCCAGATCGGACCAATTATAAAAATCTCCAAGATTCCGCTCGAACACTTCATACTGTTGAGCGAGCGGATCGTGCTTCCAATGGAGCGTGATCACCGGCGGATTCTCCTGAACCGTAGCCCATGCCTGCACGGTATAAGCCGCCGGACTCGGCTGGGAACGCACAACATGGATCGCAGAAGAAGAAAGAAGGAGAAAACAAATGAGAATCGTTCTTTTCATGGGAGCTTATTAAAAAATCAACTTGATTCGGTCGTTGGCCGGATCTGATACATGGAATCGATGAGTTCACGATAACGGTCTTCCACGGCCTTACGCCGGATCTTCAGCGTTGGCGTCATCATGCCGTTCTCGATCGTAAACTGTTCTGGCAAAAGCATAAACCTTCGAACACGCTCGTAGCTTGCGATCCCGGACTGCAAACGATCCAACTCCGCAGCGATCGCAGAACGAACGGGTTCGCTCGTAGCAAGGGCGGCACTGGAACGATCGTTCTCACCATCTATTCCTCTATCGTGCGCGATACCCGCTTCTTGCAAGGCATCGTAATCTGGAACGATAAGTGCCGTACAGAATTGCCGTTTATCCCCAACAAGCATGATCTGGTGAATGAAACGCGATTCGCCGAGAAGAGATTCGATCGGGGCCGGAGCAATATTCTTGCCGCCACTCGATACAAAAATATGCTTTTTGCGATCGGTGATCTTGATATAGCCCTCCGAATCGATCGTTCCGATGTCCCCGGTGTGCAGCCATCCCTGCTCGTCGATCATTTCCGCTGTGGCTTCGGGCTGCCGGTAGTAACCCTGCATAATATTTGGGCCCCGAGCCAGAATTTCGCCATCGGGCGCAATTTCGATCTCCACATTGTGTAGCGGCTTACCGACAGTCCCCCATTTTAGCTTATGGTAAGGGTTTACACTCAATACAGGAGAAGTCTCGGTGAGGCCGTAGCCTTCAATGATCAGAAGCCCAAACGCAGCGAATGCCCGCCCAACTTCGGCCGGCAGCGCAGCGGCTCCGGATACAAAAAATCGTATTCTTCCGCCGGTTCGATCTCGTATCTTTTTAAGAACCAATAGATCGGCAACCGAACGCAGCGCTTTCGCAAGAAGCGGGACAGAATTTCCTTCGAGGGAAAGCCCATTTTTTGTACCGATCCGAAGCGACCAATCAAACATGGCTCGCTTCATTGGCGAAAGCTTTTCCCGCATGCGCATGATGCGAACATGAATGCGTTCGTAAAAGCGTGGCACGCCCGTCATCATCGTCGGGCGAATTTCGAGGAGGTTGTCGGCAACGGTATCCGTCGATTCCGCGAATGCGACCGTCATTCCACGATAGAAAAAGAAGTGCATCGCGATATGCTCGAACGCGTGACAGAGCGGCAGGAACGAGAGCGCGACATCCTCCTCGGTCAACGTCGGGATCGCGGCAAGCGCACCCTCGATATTCACAAGAATGTTCCCATGCGAAAGCATGACGCCTTTCGGGTTCCCAGTCGTTCCGCTGGTGTAGATGATCGCAACCGTGTCGCTCGATTTCGCCTTTTTAGCTTCGGCATCGAAATCCGGAACATCACCTGTACGATTTGAAATATCTTTGAAAAAGATCAGAGGAAGGTTCGATGCCAGCGAAAGCCTGGTCTTGTTGTTCAAAAGGAGCACGGCTTTTACCGACGGCGTATTACTCACCAGTTTTATCGCCTTCCCCAATTGCAGATCGTTCGAAACGATGAGCACTTTCGCTTCACAATCATTAATGATGTACTCGATCTGTTGCGCGGTAAGTGTTGGGAACATCGGTACCCAGATCGCGCCGAGGGCCATCGCTGCGAACTCTGCGATGAGCCATTCCGGCCTGGACTCAGATACGATCGCTATCCTATCACCTCGATCGACACCAAGCCGAGCAAAACCATCGAACGTGTCTCGAACTTTTGCACCGAACTCTGCAAAGGTCATGTCCCGATAGGGCTCGGCATGCACAGGTTTATACCGCAAATAGACCCTGCTATTGCCCGGCCCGGCAGTGCGTTCGAAGAACGCCCCAAGCAAACTCGGATCTATGGGATTATTCGGGGAATTCACGGGATTTAGGAAGTATTTTTTAATTCGTCAATCGCTTTCGATAATTGAGAATTAACATCTTCCGGCTGAATGTGCGTTTCGAAACGCTGATCGAACAACACGGTATCGACCCGTTTCGGCTTGTGAAATACGTCAAGCTCCTCTTTCGAAATGCGAAATGGTTGTTCGCGAAGTCCGGCTTTCCAGAGCATTTCGCCGATCTCGAGCGGTGTCGTGATGCCGCGATCGTACACATTCCAGATGCCACTCCAATCCTCTGTGTCTATAACATGCCGAACACTCTTCTCAATTACCGCAATGCTGCTCACCGAATTTGGGGTATCGATCAGTTTCGGGTATCTCATTAATTTGATCAGCGAGTTGCGCGGATGCTCGTAGCCGGAATACACCTGTCGTGGTCGCAAAATTGCTATTCGTTCCCGACCCAGATCGAGCAACATCGCGTCAGCGGCGGCTTTCGTCCAGGAATACAGGCACGCAGGCGTAGGGGCAACATCGGGAGTGAACGGCTTCCCATCCGAATCGTACGGGCCATCCCACACACACCCACTGGAAAAATGGATGAAGCGAATATCACGGTTGCTTCCGAGTATCCGTTGATAAAGACGAACCGGCGCTTCAAGATTCGAGCGCATAGCTTCGCGCGCGTTTGCCTCGCACCATGCAAGATCGGTTTTGCCAGCAGCATTGATGATGGCGTCTGGCGCGATGACTTCGAGTTCATCTCGCGTAAGGTCATCAATATCGTGCGGCCATAAATGGACTTCGAAATTTTTCAAGTCCCGCATAAGCGCGGAGCCGATCTGGCCTTTGCCAAGAAGTAGAATTTTTTTCACTATGATGCTAAACGCCGTTCCACCAATCTTGGTTGGCAAGCCACCATGTTATTGTATTCACTAACCCATCTTTAAGCCTGGTTTGGGGACTCCAGCCGAGTTCGAGTGTTGATTCCGACCAATCGAGCGCGTAGCGGCGATCGTGGCCGGGGCGATCTGCAACATTTCTGATGAGCGGTGTGAATTCAGAAATATCGCGGCCTGATTTTTCCGCAAGAATTCGGAAAACGAGATGCACGAGTTCGAAATTTGAAATTCCAGCATCATTCGATTCTATACCTGGACCGCCGAAGTGATATATCTCGCCCGGCTTGCCTCGCTCCAATGTCGCAAAAATTCCAGTGCAATGATCTTCGACAAAGATCCAATCGCGCACTTGTTTTCCATCGCCGAAGATGGGGATAGGCTTGCCAGCAAGCGCGTTGGAAATAATGGTGGGAATGAATTTTTCCGGATGCTGAAAGCGTCCGTAATTATTGGTGCAGCGGGTGATACGCACATCCATGCCATGCGTATGATGATACGAGAGGAGCATCAGATCGGCAGACGCCTTCGATGCGGAGTACGCGCTCGATGGCCGAAGCGGAGAAGAACTCATAAACTTCCCAGTGCCTTCGATCGACCCATAGACTTCATCGGTAGAGATCTGGATGAATGTTGGAACATTGTGGCGCCGCGCTGCTTCGAGTAACGTTACAGCACCCACTACATTCGTTTCTACAAATGGCATGGCCAGCGAAATAGACCGATCGACATGGCTTTCCGCCGCAAAATTGATTACTGCATCGAATGGTTTGCCATCCACGCCATCACGGAACACCCGGTCAAGCGCAGCGGCATCCCGAATATCGCCTCGAACAAAATGCTTCAGATGTCCAACATTTTTCGGGTTCCCAGCGTAGGTCAGGACATCATAGATGAGCACAGTATGCCCATGTCGAACGGCATAGTGGGCAAAATTTGCCCCGATGAATCCGGCGCCACCGGTTATAAGAAGATTCATAATTCAGAACCGGGATTTCGCGGATTTAGCCGGATTACGCGGACGATTTTAAGGATTGTTGTGGACTCCAATGGATATACTCTTTTTAGTGTCGTTAATTTCTTATTCGGTGTTTCTTCATAATCCTGGAATCGTCCGCGTAATCCCCTTCCATCCGCGTAATCCTGGTTCACTTCCTCGGCGGGGATTGACGCACCAGTTCGTTCGCGCGCGCCAGCGACGGGAAGGTTCCGGCATCCGACCAATACCCTTCGAGCATCGAGGCATGAAGCCGGCCTTGGGCCAAATAGGCATTATTGACGTCGGTGATCTCAAGTTCGCCGCGCTCGGAGGGCGTCAGGGTACGGATAATATCGAACACGTCTGGAGGGTAGCAATAGACGCCCGTCACGGCGAAATTCGATGGCGGAATTTCCGGCTTTTCGATAATACTCACTACTTTCGTTCCGTTCATTTCTGCGACACCGAATCGCTCGGCATCTGGAACTTCCTTCAGAAGAATATGCGCGTTATTCGGATGCGTTTGGAACTGCTCGATCATCGCCGAGATAGAATTCTCGAATATGTTATCTCCCAGCATGACGCACATCGGCTGTGCCCCGGCGAAGCGCTCTGCAAGCGCTAATGCCTGAGCAATACCGCCGGCTTCATCCTGCACACGGTACGTAAGCGCGCAATCGAACTCGTGCCCGGAACCCAAAAGCTCGATAAAATCGCCCATGTGCTCGGTACCGGTCACGATGAGAATGTCTTCGATTCCAGCAGAAACAAGCTTTTGGATCGGATAAAAGATCATCGGCATTTCACCGATAGGGAGCAAATGCTTGTTCGTGACGGTCGTGCAGGGATGCAGCCGGGAGCCAGTGCCCCCGGCGAGAATGATACCGACGAGATCTGTGGTCGAATGAGAATGCAAGCGTAATAATCCGATTTATCTCATGAAAACAAGCATATTGTCATTGCGTTCAATCTCCTAAAGAGCTATTGTTAGTCATGTCATCCTGAGCGGAGCATATTGTGCGAAAGCACAATGTGCGGAGTCGAAGGATCTCCGGCAGTTTACCGTGTTGTCAAACTTGAAGAGATCCTTCGACTGCGCGAGTCTCCGCTGCCGCTGCGTCTCGCTCCGCTCAGGATGACATGGAATTTACAAATGAAACTCGCAGGTCAAAATATCGTCACATAATTTCTATGGTACGTAAAGGAATGCTTTTTCTCGCCGCCTCGATGGCGGTAACGGTTATCATCGTCATCTCATGCAATGGCTCGGCTAAGCGCGAGGTTGCACCACCCGTTGTGCAGCAGGAGGATTCCACCCTCCAACACGCCACGTTCGCATTGGGATGTTTTTGGCATTCTGAGGAAATTTTCCTCGAGATCAAGGGCGTGCAGAATGCCCTGCCCGGTTATTGCGGTGGAACAGAAGCCGATCCTTCGTATGAAATGGTTGGCTCCGGCGAAACGCGCTATGCCGAATCCGTCGATGTGGCGTACGATCCCTCACAGATCAGTTATCATAAGCTTCTGGAGGTATTTTTTGCCGAGCACGATCCAACCACCCCCGACCGTGCTGGCCCAGACGAAGGACCGCAGTACCGGTCTGCAATCTTCTATCATAACGACGAACAAAAGCAAGAGGCCGAAGCCTACATGAAAGAGATCGCAGGGAAATATTCTGCACCGATCGTAACACAGCTCGCGCCATTTACCAAATTTTACCGCGCAGAGGATTATCACCTACGATATTACCGCAACCACCCCGATCAAGGATATATCGCAGCCGTGACGAAACCAGAAGTTGAGAAATTTCGAAGAGATTTTCCGGAATTGGTGAAATAATACTGAGCACAGAGCCAACATTTCCCTCCCCCGCAGAGGAGAAAAGTGTTGCCATCGAAGAAGTTATTCCTTCACCAATTTCACGGTTTGCACTTCGCCGTACGCTGTGATGATGCGGGCGTAGTAAGTGCCCGAAGGAAGCCCGGCAAGTGAGAAGGAAACCGATTTATTCCCCGGTTCGAACAGGCTTTCATACCCATAAGAGGATGCCTGCTTACCCAGCACATCGAAAAGCTCGATCTTTACATAAGCCTCTTTGCTGATGCTGAAAGAAATTACGGTTCCCGAAGATATAGGGTTGGGATTAGCGGTCGCGTTTGAAAGAATACTATACTGCTGTGCACCACTTACCATTGAGAGAAGGTGCTTATCTAAAGCAGTATCAAGACCAAGGTCATGCATGGACGGTAGTGTAGTATCGAGAGGAATTGTGGTATCGCCTTCCTTCCAATTTGCAAGTTGGACGGCGCGTAAAGTTGAGTCTTCTTGACGCACTCCTTCTGAATCGCAATCCGTATTTTGTTCTAACCACCGCAAGATCGCCACATTCTGATTTATGTCATAAAAGGTTGCTACGATCGTTCTTACATCCGCACAAAAATACTCAGAGTCTGCTGTATTAGTATAAAGTACAGACTCCAGCCATAAGCGGTAATTATATGTCCAGCTTGTATCCATGGTAATGCGATCCAGAGCGTCGGCAGCATTGATCATGTAACTAAAAGCATAATATGCGTCGGGGAAGCTGGTGCACTGTTCCACCATGTTCTGAAGTGTATCATAGCATCGCAGAGGCCATACCATATTTTGAGGCATAAAATCCGAGCTATCCTGATAGGCAGATCCCTCATTCAATTGGTATTGACACACCGAAATGCTGTCTGTTTTCAAAGGGGAAGAATAGTGTGGCACGAAGCGGAGCGCCAGTCTGCGCTCCGCTTCTGATTGTGCCAATGCTTTGCCCGATGGTGTAAGAAGCAAGAGAGCTTCTAACACCAACACTGCAGAATATACTAAACTAAGATGTCGAATTTTCATTGCTTCGTGATCATGATGGTTCGTACTTCTCCTTCTGGCACTGCAAATCGAACATAATACGTTCCCGAAGCCAGAGCACTGCCGGATACAGTCAGCGAATAATCCCCGTTGTTGGTAAAAACTGAGGGAACGGGTGCAGCGACTCTCTCCCCAAGCGAGTTAAAAACCTCAACGGTAAGAGTAGCTGGAACGTTTAGTGTGTAATCAACTACAGTGTTATCAATAAATGGGTTAGGGGAGATACCGATATTGCCTAACACGCTCGATGGTAGTATTCCTCTATGAACTGCCGCGTATTGTGGGCCAAGTAATAGTTCAAAACCAATTTGTTGGAGGGTTGGCAATGTACTATCGAAAGGTGTGAGAATCGAATCTGAGACAGTATCCCGCCATTTTGAATACATACTATTCCAACCTGCTGTGATTTCCTTTTGGAATGCCGCCTCAAAAGTTGGACACTTTCCAGATGTAGCGAGATATTGATACACAGCCATTTCACCCTTTCCGTCATAACCGCGAGGGCCATTTACATAATTGAATGTAGAAATGAGTGCGTTTGCATCTTCACAGTAATAGGAAGTATCAAGATTGAGATATAAGACATTGAAAAGCCAATCGCGAAAGGATAGCCACTCAACCTGTTGATTAATACCGCTGACAGCATTATTTATTTGAGCAAAGACGGCAGGGTAAGCGGAAGCATAGCAATGGTCCACATAAGCTTCAAGCGTATCTTTACCAAGCTCGTAGTTTTCATTGCTCACAAAGGTTACACCATCTTCATACCAAGTATCGCACGAAATCGTGTCCAATTCTGACTGTATGTGAGAACCATTCTTGTGAGACCTATCAACATCATCCGAGCAAACAGGGCCAGGGCTCGTCGGTGGAGACGATAGATAGGGGTCTGAACTACCATCAGTTCCCCTCGCATCCAAACTCACATTTTGTGGTACGCCTATCGGTTGTTCCGTTCGTAGGGACGTGCTGCGCACGTCCGTTCCATTGTTCGATTGCGCATGCAGAGATGCTGCAGCGCATAGCAAGATCGTCAAACAACCAACAGCAATTTTTTTCATATCCTAACAATTTATGATAATTCCCGGACCGGGGAACGCATGTCGGTAGCTCCGTAGGGACGTGCTGTGCATGTCCGTCCCATTATCGGTCGGTTCGGTTTGAATATACATCATAATAGCCCTTCTAATTCCTCGGGCGCGGACGTGCGTCCACCGCGGCGGATCCCTACGTTAGGAGAACTTCCGAATTTGGTGGCGGGCGGGAAAAATGGACCATAATTCACTGGATTTTCAGGATTGTTTTAGTCGCGGCGCGACGGAGTACTCGCAGCCTGGGGTGGAGTCCGCCGCGGCGGACGGAACCCCAGGTATAGATGCCCTTGTGGTTCCCATAGTCCTGCAAGGACGGAGTAAATGCCGCACGGCTAACATCGCCCTTTCAGGGCTATAAAACCCTGTTCATATTCCGTTACCCAGGGTTCCGCTTCGCTTCACCCTGGGCTGCGGGTACTCCGTCCCTTCGGGACTAAGAAGCGCCGCTTCCCGAGACACGGCTCCCGAGACACGGCTTGTGTTATCCGTAGGAGTGGCCAAAAGAAAATTTCGAATTTGGTGGCGACTCGGAAAAGTGTCGTATATTAGGTGGTGAGATGATGGGCACCTGTCCGGGGAAAAGATGAAAGATGAAGTATGAAAGATGAACCACGATTTACAGGATTCTCGGGACGAGGGAAGGATGGATGAGTTCATTGAAAATTGATCTTGGCGATAGGTTTCATTATGAACGAGTTCTCTGTGAAGGGACTTTTATGAATACCTGTTGGAACAAATGGCGAAATTGGCACGGAAACGAAGGGTGAACGGGTAATCCCGGGAACTCAGCAAGAAAAAGAAATGGCACCTATTGCTATTTGACAACCAGTACCATGCTCTCAGATGCCTGGTTCTTTCCTGCGGGAATTAACAGCCATAATTATGGTTTTGAAGAGGATGCCGGTTAGGTGTCATTAAATCCCGTTCAGGTAGTTGAAGCAGTTTTTGCATAGTCATTGGCGAGTCCTTCCGCCATTTTTCGTGGTCTGTTCCCTTTGGATCGCATGGGGATGCGACCATGACACTACACCTACGCCAACTCCAGTGGTTAAGCATACTCCGCTCTCCATTTCGATCTTGCCTGCCACCGATACCCTTTCGACAGGCGATTCACTGAATATTACATCAACCCTTTCTGGATGGACCACCGATAGCACCGTGTCCTGGTCTCTTATCGAAGTAACTCCGGTAAATTCACAGGCACAATTAGGCATGATTCAACCGGCTGGGTTTTCTGCAAAATATATAGCCCCGGCGACGATCGCTTCGAGTCCGCTTCTGCTCCACGTTCGAGTCCGGTCGAATGAAGATACACTGGACTATACCGATTGCGCCATAACGATCCTTAGTAAAACTGCTCCTCCTCGGCCAACCATCATCGTAAATCCGGTATCGGTTTCTCTCAAGCCGGGGCAAATGCAGCAATTTCAGGTGACTGTTTCCGGTTCGACAAATGCTGGAGTTCAATGGAAGTTAGTATCCGGTTCCGGTTCGTTATCCTCATCAGGATGGTACACCGCGCCAACGGACGATGATAATACCAGCACTACTGCGGTCATCGAGGCTATCTGGCTTGGCGATAGTACTGTTACTGGTAAATCCGTGATCACGATCCAGTATCCGGGGCCATGTTTTCGAACGGTTGTTCAGCCGATATTTATCTCGAATTGTACGATCAGCGGATGCCATAACCCAACAGACCATATTCATGGACTCGACTTCACTACTTACGATGGCTTGATGGCAGCAGTGATTCCCGGCGATACCGCTAATAGTGAACTTTATCAGCGCATCACACATACCGTGAAATTAACGGCCTATCAAATTTCGTTGGTCGCGCAATGGATAGTCGCCGATGCGCCGAACTCGCAATGTAATGATGGCCTGTCGGATTGCGATACCGCCGGAACGCAATATTCTACCTACGTCCAGCCGACCATTGCGAACTACTGCATTGGCTGCCACTCCCAAAGGTTTGCCGCAACATGCGACAGCCTCGATTTCACGAATTTTAGCACGGTTGAACAAGTGGCGCAAACCGGATTGCTTCTCCATGTGATACGCCACCAATACCCCGATCCCTCCATGCCACAATATGGCCCGCAGCTCGATTCCTGCACCATTGCTAAGATCGCAGACTGGGTCAAGCGCGGCGCGCCGAATGATTGAAGAGCAATTGATTTTCACCAATATTGAAGGACGTTTGAACTTTAGCGGGAAGAATGGAGGTTCGGCTATCCCATGCCTGAAAAACCACAGAAACCTCGAAAATCTAATTCCGACGATTCCAACGACCGTCCGCTATATTGTACGTTTTGCGGACGTTCCGCCGAAGAAGTCCAGACGCTGATCTCATCGCCATTCGGAAATGCGCTGATCTGCGATATTTGCACTTCGAACCACGTCGATCTGCTGCGGGCGCATCTTCCGCAATTTGCGACGAAGAAGAATCTTCGGGTTTCTGGTGAAAATAGCCGGGGCGGTCTTTCTAATTTTACTCCTCGCTCGATCGAGCGGGCGCTTTCAGAGCATGTGATCGAGCAGGATCGTGCGAAACGTATCCTGGCGGTCTCGGTCTATAATCATTATAAGCGTATCGATTCCGAGACGATCGTCGGAGTCGAAGGTTTTGAGGATACGGAGATCGAAAAATCGAACATCCTGCTGCTTGGCCCGACGGGAACTGGAAAAACGCTGCTTGCCAAGACGCTTGCAAAGATCCTGGATGTGCCATTTTCGATCGCAGATGCCACAACGCTCACCGAAGCGGGCTACGTCGGCGATGATGTGGAATCCATCTTGAGTGCGCTGCTTCAGGCCGCAGATTTCGATGTGGCACGAGCCGAACGCGGAATTGTTTATTTGGATGAAGTCGATAAGATCGCACGGAAATCCGATTCAGCTTCGATCACGCGAGATGTTTCCGGTGAAGGCGTTCAACAGGGATTGCTGAAATTGCTGGAAGGAACCGTCGCTGGCGTACCACCAAAGGGCGGACGCAAACATCCAGAGCAGCCGCTGGTGCATGTTAATACGAAGCATATTCTATTTATCGCTGGCGGCGCGTTCGATGGATTGGATAAGATCATTCTGAAACGACTGCATCAAAGTCCCATCGGATTTGGAGCAAAGATCCCATCCAGAGTCGATGAAAAGGCGGTCGATCTGTTCCAATACGTCAAGGCAGAAGATCTGTTGAAATATGGATTCATTCCCGAGCTGATCGGACGCCTTCCGGTGATCGCTCCGCTCAATGGCCTTTCGCGAGAAGCGCTCTACCGCGTGTTGACCGAGCCGAAGAATGCACTTGTCAAGCAGTACCGCAAGCTTTTCGCAATGGAGGGCGTGGAACTCGAATTCGAGCGATCTGCGCTCGATGCGATCATCGAAAAAGCAGAGCTGCGAGGCTCCGGCGCCCGGTCGCTCCGCTCGATCATGGAGGAAACGCTGACCGATATTATGTACGATCTTCCAGAAAATCAGCGAGCAGAGAAAATAGTCATCACGCGCGAGACTGTCGAAGGCGGCGAACCATTGGTGATAAATTCGGAACGGATGGCAGCGTAACTTTCGCCTGCCTTCCGTGTTAGTGTAAAAGTATGAAAGGTGGTAAAGCGGGTCTTCGATTAACTGTCCAGTGCTTCGTAGCACTGCTTTTTGTTATTGCATATAATAAATCAGGCATTGCTCAAAATTCGATCGGAGTTCCACCGTTGGTAGTTGAGCATCCAAGTCCATCGATAGGCTTTGAGTTTGGGGAAGGACATAATTCCCAGTCAGGTACTATGGAGTGCGATTGTGGAACGACCTTTACTGGAGGTACCGGCACTGGATGGTCGGCTTCAGCCTTCTTCGAACTTCCTATCGGTACCGATTTCAACGTTGGGCTGAAAGCGGGCTATGATCGAGAGAATATTACAACGTCAACGCCAACAAACGATATTGTAGCCATCGAGATCCCAAACAATTATCAACCAGACACTGCCATACTTGCTGTAAACCGAAACGCTACTCTGAATATTTCATTCTTCCATTTTGAGCCCTTTATTCAATATCAGATACTGCATTCTGACTTCTTTATTCAATTAGGTGCAGGAATTTCCATCCTTTCGAGCAACCAATTTTCTGAGACGAGAACACTAGGCAGCAATAGTATTACATTATCGAATGGCACCACAATTAATAATCTTACTTTTACGAATGGCTCTAACACAGAAACGATCCAGGGCGGGAGAATTGGTGGTATAACGAGTCCTCAATTTTCCGGATTGTTTTCAGCAGGATACAATTTCCGGTTTGGAATAGTGTCAATCGCTCCGATGGTAAATTATGATTATCCCTTCTCAACGAATACCAGTGCGAGCGGGAACAATTGGAAGATCTCGACGATCTCCGGTTCGATTGCAATGAAATTCAATCTTTACTAAGTTCGTTGTGCTTGCATGAACGAAAAAATAAAAATACAGATCATCATCGGCAGCACACGGCAAAATCGATTCAGTGAGAAGCCAGCAAATTATCTTTTTGAAGAGCTGAAGAAAATAGAAATCATCGAAGCCGAACTTATCGACTTGCGCGATTGGCCGCTTCCCTTTTACGACGAGCCGATGAGCCCATCGGGAAATAAGGGCAATTATCTCAACCCTTTGGGAAAGCAGTGGGCCAATAAGATAGGCGAGGCCGATGGCTATATTATGGTCGTGCCGGAGTATAATCATGGCTATCCTGCAGTCCTGAAGAATGCGCTCGATTGGGTGTATTCCGAATGGAATAAGAAGCCGGTCGGATTCGTAAGTTACGGCAGTGCATTAGGTGCGCGGGCGATTGAGCAACTGCGGCAAGTGGTGATCGAGCTTAAAATGGTTCCGCTTTTTAGCTCGATCCATATACCTATCGAAGTGCTTATGGCGGTTCGAGGTGCAACGCCTCCCATAGATCCGGCGCTATTTCAGCCGCTGAGGGAAGGCCGCGCCGGAGACCGTGTGGAACGGTTCTTTCATGAATTGATCGATTTTGCAAAGCTATTGAAAACTGCGAGGAATTAGTAAATACTTGAGATCTCGTCCCGCATTGCTCATTGCCACGATCGGATCGCTCATTGCAGCAGCGTTGTGGCAATGGCGAATGTCCTTCCCATTTGACGATGCGTACATCACATTTCGTTACGCTCAGAATTTCGCGAATGGGAACGGAATTGTCTGGAACATTGGTGGGCCGCCTACGGAAGGCTACACGAATTTTCTTCTGGTTCTCATTTTATCGCCGTTCGCATTCTTTCATGCTGACCTGATGATGGTGAGCCAGGCCATTGGGATCGTTTCTACGATCCTGACGGGTATCTTTATTTACAAATTTATTCGACAAATTTCTGAATCGGATCTACAACCAATTGTAACTTCTATCATTTATTTGCTTCTGCCTTTTACATGGGCAAACGCATTTAACGGGCTTGAGACTTCACTGTTCATTTCGCTCGTCTTAGCATCATTTTATTTCGCAATAAAGAAAAAATGGGATGTCGCTTTTATTTTAGTTTCCTTCTTATGTCTTACACGTCCTGAAGGGGCACTTGCAGGTATCATTCTTGCGGTCGCTTCCATCTATCGAATCGATAGACCACAGCGTTCGCAAGCCATTCGCGCCATCATTACATACTTCATTGTACCAATGACGGTCTATGCCGCATTCAAGTTATTCTATTTTGGAAATTTGCTTCCCAACTCTTTTTATATCAAGACAGGTGATGGTGGTTTTCATGGTGTTCAGAGTTTTAGAGAGTTTGTTGTGAGCAATGCTGTCTTGCTCGGGATTTCACTCTATGCCCTTTGGCGGCATCCAAACGAGCGGAAAATGTTATTGCCGATCCTAATCTGGTCTTCTGCTCTTATCCTATTCTATCTGTGGCCAGAACCGCTACAAGGTTTTTATTTCCGGTTCGAATGGCCATCTATTCCTGCATTGGTTACCGCCACTGCTTTCGTTATCTCAATCGATAAAATCAGATGGCGGTCGATGTTCTTATTTATTCTTGTAATAGTTCTCCAAGGTGCGCTTTCGATCTCGCTACTGCGGAGAGATATGCAACTTGCGACGATCGAACGAGGCCGTCAGATCTATCATGAGCTTGGATTGGCGCTGCACTCCATTCCTAACCATGAGCATATTTCCTTCGCCTTTCAGGATGTGGGCGCGATCCCCTATTATTCGGAGATGCAAAATATTGATCTTGTTGGCCTTAATACGACGGCAATTGCCAGATCAAAAACACCTTTCGAAGCATGTAGTATTTTAGATTCGATGAAACCAGATATTATTCTAATTCCGGCCTTTCATGAGACTCGAGTATGCTGGAATGTATTCCACGCCGGTCATGGTAAGGCTGGTGCTCTGACACCAGTGCTCATCCATCAGCCGATGATGGATCGTTACTCCTGCGTCGGGCGAATTACCTACCTAGGATACGATATTCTTTGCTACACCATCCCAGCCGAAACCGAATCGATTCATGCTACGCTTTCAAAATATGGATGGTTTATTCCTGGACCAGTCCCATGTTTAGAATAATCACTTTGGCCTTCAATTTTGCTTTCTAACAGACTTCATTTCAACCGCGAAACCCAAAAGTCCTCTTGAGAGTTAACGGATTTGAATAGTGATGATATTCTTCACTATTTTCAGGAATTGCCTCGTGGCCTAATGGTATGGCGGCTGCCTCTGGAGCAGTAGGTTCTAGGTTCGAATCCTAGCGAGGCAGCAGAATCAGATTGAGCGAAGCCTTGACTCCAATGTTCCATTGTGTTTCATAAGAATAGTTGAGATCTCATTGAAATAAATCTTAGTTATCCGTTCGTTTTTCACTCAAAACGGATATTCTGGTTTTTTTAACAAGGCGTTTGACACCGAATTGAAATCGCCTTAATTTAACGAATTTGGAGCCTGAGTCCATCGGCAACCATTTGATAACAATTGAGTGACGAATGATTAATCATTCGAAAACATGAACTCTCTAATTTTGTAAAAAAGGTGTGATGCTTAGAACGAGAGCGCTATTCCGTTGCGCTTATGTAAGATAGCGTCTTTATAAATTCATTGCATTTTGTCGGCTTGCATCTTTTTTAGGATTCGAAATTCGAATAATCATAACCTTCCCCGTACGATTTAATGATAGTTTTGAGCCCCCGCGGTATCTTATTGCTTTTTTTGTTTTTTATTCTGCCAACAGCATCGGCCGTAGCCGGCACAATATCTGGTAAGGTCTTAGACGGTATTTCGAACGAGCCCCTACCCGGCGTTCGGATCGCTGCCGTTGGAAGGCACACGGGAGCAGTCTCCGGATTCGATGGTAGTTACACATTAACGCTTGCACCCGGTGAGTACAAATTGAAGATCAGCTATTCTGGATATCTTGATTCAGTGCTGAATCTCACCGTGACCGATGCCGATCAAACCTTAAACATCGGATTGAAGCGGAATACAGGGAAAAATAAAGAGGTGACCGTTAGCGGCAAAGCCGAAAATGGGAGCGATGCCAGCGCGACGGTCGCAGTTCGTCTGTCGGACAATGTGATTAATGCAATTGCTGCACGGAGCATCGAAGTTTCTCCCGATCTTGATGTGGCAGATGTTTCGCAACGTCTCTCAGGGGTCTCGATGACGCGAACCGCTGCAACCGGAGATGCCGAATATGCTATCATTCGCGGCATGGATAAGCGTTATAACTACACCACGGTCAATGGGATAAAGATACCGAGTCCGGATAATGAAGACCGTTATGTACCACTTGATATTTTCCCTTCGGAATTGCTGGACCGTCTCGAAGTATCGAAGAGCTTGCTACCTACGATGGAAGGAGATGCCATTGGTGGCTCAATGAACCTCGTCATGAAGCAAGCGCCCGATCATGAAGTTGCCTCGATCCAAGTTGGGTCCGGGTATGATGAGCTTTTTAATTCGGGTAGAAAGGTTGAATCTTTCGTTGACGACCCGAATACCCAATCGCCTCGGGTTTTGAACGGGCCTGATTACCTGGCAACCATGTCAAATTTCCCAGCAAGTACTTGGAGCCCATCCTATGGCAATCCAGCGTTCCCTTCCTATCTCTCCGCCACATATGGAAATCGCTTCGATGACGATAAACTTGGTGTGATCGTCGCTGGAAGCTATCAGAATTCGTTCCGAGGTGCGAATACCAACTTCTTCTATTCTATTGTCAATCAGGTTGACAATACACCCTACCTTTCTGAGATCGAGTACCGGCAGTATAACACACAACTTACTCGTGGTGGTGGAATGGCTAATATCGATTACCGTGCTGACGAAAATAATACCTTTCAGCTTTTTGGCATGTATGCCAGCCTTCACAAAAATGAATTGCGAGTCGATTGGGATACAAACAGGTCGAAAGGCTTTTCGGTATATGACATCGATGTGTTAAGCTCGCTCATCACGACCAATGAAACTCAGGGAATCGGTAATGTGACACTTTCTGGTGAAGATCGCATTTTTGGAAAAGACCTCGAAGCCGATTGGCATCTCGCTTATTCTAGCGCCACGATGAACCAGCCTGATCGTGCCGACCTTGAACTCGATGGAGGCGTTACCCGTGATAGCGCTGGCAACATAGATGTTCGTACTCCCAATATCACCAACAGCGACCGGTCCTGGACTAATAGCGTAGATCAGGACAAGAGCGGCTACTTAACCCTAAAATCAACAGAAGACCTTTTCAGCACACCGATCGAATTTTCTTATGGCGGTATGTATAGAAATAAAGAGCGAACGAGCTCTTATGATGACTACGGGATTCGGGTACCCCCGGGCGTAAGTGGGACACAGTATTACAACGGAAATATTTCTTTAGATACACTCTACGTTTATAATCCCCAAGGATCATCGGGCAACGCGCTTAATTACAATGCCTACGAGGATGTCACGGCAGGGTTCCTTCAGGCGAAATTTACCATTGGGTATCTCACTGCCATTGGTGGAGTTCGTGTTGAGCAAACTAATTTTGGATGGACGAGCCTTGATAGCTTGCTCCCAGCAAGACAAGGCACGATCACGTACACTGATATGCTTCCCTCCGTTAGTTTGAAGTATTCTCCGGTAGATAATCAAAACTGGCGGCTTTCATACTACAAATCTATCAGCAGACCAAACTTTTTTGAACTCGTTCCAGGCCAGAGTACTCCCGGTGACGATTATACTGAACAATCAAACGACAGCTTGAACCGCACACAAGCGGATAATCTCGATCTTCGATGGGAGTATTTTCCAGGTGGTCTGGACCAATTGCTGGCGGGCGTATTTTACAAACATCTTGTCGATCCCATCGAATGGGAGATCGTGCAATCATTCACACCATATTACGAGCCAGAAAATTTGGGCGATGCTACGAATTATGGGTTTGAATTAGATTTTCGGAAATTCTTTTCCAATTTCGGCGTAGAAGGTAATTACACCTATACCAATTCTCAAATCACAACGACCAAGCAGATATACACTAACAACACCACATCGTACACCCAGGAGACGCGCCCACTCGAAAACCAATCGGCTAATATTGGGAATCTCTCACTACTCTATAAGGACTTCGAAAGCGGAACGAGCCTACAGTTAAGCGGTAACTATACCGGGCCGGCCATCGTGGTCGTCTCGACATATTACGATAACGACCGGTGGTCCACCGGCTTTGTCGATCTCGATTTTTCTGGCGAGCAAAGGCTCTGGGGAGATCTCGCTGTCTATGTTAAGGTGACGAATATCCTTAATACTCCGCGCGAGGAAGTGATACACCAGACGTACAATAGTGCGTCGTATGCCCCGGAGCAAATAAGTTATCAAACCAACGGTCAGGACGTTCTCGTGCGTAGAGAATTTTATGACCGCAATTATATATTCGGTATTCGATTTAGAATGTAACTTGCCATTGCTGCCGATAAATCCGTAACGATAGATCGGCAATGATGGGGATGAGGCCGTCACGCACGATAGCGACATCCATTTTTTCCATAACTCATTATTCCATAACTTCCATGAAACTACGAAACTTCGTTTTAAAATTAGCTTTAGCGGCAGTACTACCGCTCGTTATCTCAGCGTGCAGCAGTCCGGCCGGGCTTACGGTTGTAAATCCGCCGAAGCCTGCTGTTGGAGCATTCGTCACCGGCGACACTCTCAAAGGTGCGGTACAAGGCTCCTTGAACCCTGATACGCTTTTCTACTACATGCCGGCAGACGTCATCATCCCCAAAGGCGATACCTTATATATTCCAGCCGGAGTTACCGTGCTCGTGACAGGCGCCTCCACGGCACAAACTGGGACGCCGGAATTCCAGGTTAACGGGACGCTTATTTGCGACGGAACGCAAGCAAAGCCGATCTTCCTGACCCCACCGGCCGCACTTCGCCAGTACAAGAACCTATGCACTGGGCTCTGGGGCGGAGTTGCTGGCTCGCTCACCTCAGGTGACATTATCCTCAAATACACGCACGTTGAATTTGCCGGAGGGACAGCCTCACAAACCGATCCGATCTACGGAGCTGGTGGCACACGATATGCGGTATGGTTCGAAAATCCAATGGCGAACTTCATTATGGAAGATTCCTGGATCACTGGCGCTGTTGACGATCCGGTTCGCGTGACCAGCGGTCAATTTTGGATCGTTCGTAATGTATTCGAGTGCGCTTCGCTTACGAGCGGTGACGGTCCGAACATCAAGTCTGGCGGAGTCGGTGATATGGCCTACAACCTTTTCCTTGGCAATTGCACCAATGGTGCGAAATTTGCCAATAAAGGCGGCATTAACCCACAGACCGGCGGAGGCATCTATAATAACACATTCGTTACCTGCGGATGGCGCTGTAACCTGACAGCTCGCGCTGGCTCGACGGATATCGAGCAGGGTGCTTATGGAACCGTGTATAATAACTTGATCGTGAATTGCCGCACAGGATTCCGCCTCGTCGCGAATCCGCTTGCCGATACCACGGATACCTATTACGACTACCAATGGTATTATGGTGCGACAGATTCTGTGGTGGACCATTTCTGTAGCGACGGACTCGATGGTGGAGTTCAATGGAAAAAACCCCATGACAATCTCGGTCACACCTGGGCAACGGGCGCCGACGATCCGATGTTCGTGGGCTACACTCCCGCCACAGCAGTTCCCGCAGCCCGCTTCACCTTTGCTGATCCATTCTCAGCCCAAGTTCCGGTGGAGAACGTGCTGTTCAACCAATCGGGTCGCTTTTCCGATATTCCAAGCTTTACCAGCAATTTCAATTTAATGCCCAGTTCCCCGTGTGTTGGCAAGGCCTATACCGGAACGATCAAACCAACCACCGTATCTGCAGTGTATTCGAGCACGTCCACGCCCATAGCGGTCCCGTTGTATCCAACTCTTCCCACGGAGAAATATGCTGTACCAGTATCGATCAAGAGCGCAACCAACCCTTATGGCGCCGATTATACTACTACTCTTGGACTTGGACAAGACTTCGGAGCCTTCCAACAGAACGGCTCTGGAAACCAAGCTGCCCCATTCACACCCCCCAGCAAGTAATCGCCTTTACCGCGAGCTTAAATGCCGAGTGCCCACTACGGACACTCGGCATTTTGATTTTAACTCAGGCCAGATCTAATGTGTCTGAATCAGGATTTCCGCCCCCCCCCCGATCAGGTCGAGGGCTGGCAGTTCGCTGGAATGACACAAGTGGGTCGTTCTATCCATTTCGCGCCTTCCTTCGATTGTCATCCCCGCGAAAGGCGCATGATCGTTCATGCGCTTAGGATCTGTTAGTTATTCGAAATGTACTTAAATAAATTATCTTCGAGTACACCTATCGAGGGGAGCGTACGTGTCGGTTGAGAACTTGCTCGTCGTCCAAAAGGCAGCGTCGTTAGGAGTGAAGCACATTGCTTCCCCCTGAATTTCGCCCGGAACGGGAATCTGCACAGGCGTATTAAGCAGGGCGCTGAAGATGGATTCTCCGGGAGTGATGGTCCAATAAAAAGCTGAGGTGTAAGTCTTCATGATGATCCCTGTTCTGCCGGAGGCAATTCCACCCGAACGTAAAGGCCCAGCAGGTATCGGCATGGCTTGGATGATCTTTGTGGCCATAATAACGGTATCCGTGCTTTGTGGGTAAGGGAGCTCATACACATTGGAAGCCCCTAACTTATCCACGATATAAATATCTTTCGATACTGGATCGAGCAGGATGGTCTCTGCATCGCGTGGGCCATCGGGATATAGGAAGGTTATCTTAGTGGCCGGAGCGGTTGCCCCAGTCAAAACACCGGAACCCAAAGGAGTTTGAGGTTCCGGGAACCGATAAATATAATTGTACCGGCTTACAGCATTACTATTACCAATATCAGCAAGATAAATGTATGTGGTATCTGCGCCGGGTCCCGGTCCCATGGACATATCGGTCCAATCGCGGTCGGTTGCGCCTGTTACGCTGAAGGCCGCTCGTTCAGTGCCTGTGCTATCGACGAGGTAAATGTTGTTCGTTCCGCCGCCCTGATCATTCTCGATCCACAACATCCCCGTATAATACCTGCTGGCCCCCATACCGGAAGCGCTTGACATTACTACATTAGTGATCTTACCTACCTGTACTCCAGGATAAAAAATGCCTGTATCATACAAAGGCGTCCCATATTGAGGGACAGTGCCAGTGTCTGTTACATGAGTAGTAGCGGTCGTATCGGGCGTCGTTCCCGTCGGGGAATTTTTCGAGCAGGCGGCCAGCATTGAAGCGGCGAACGAAAGGACAAGTATCTTTTTGAGAATCATGACAATGTAATTAGAATTCATCGCTCATATTATGACTTCACAAAAACGACCCTCCCTATCACTACGTTCGTAACTCCGCATTAGGCGCTTCCATATTTAATCATTTCGTAACATCGTCGATCGGTGAAATTGTGTTTCCAAAACCAGTGCGGAAATACATGTTCATCTCGATAAATCGACGCAAAAGAAATGTTTCAATATAATAAGATTACACCACTCGTTGTCCTGATGGTGTCCTGTGCATTTGTAGGATGCTCCAATAAGTCAACCGACGACCCGGTGCAATATTCCTTCGTCGTTCTTGGCGACTGCCGCGTCGATAAGGCTGATACCAACTCCGCAACCAATCCGGCCGGCATAAATTTCCCTCAATTGGATCGTTCGATGGAAGATATTGCGAAGCTCGACCCCAAACCATCGTGCGTTTTTTTCAATGGAGATGAAATATTCGGTTACGAACACGATACGACAAAACTAAAGCAAGCCTTTTCGATCTGGCGTGATCGTGTGGAAGCCTCGCCAGTTGTGAAAGCTGGAATTAAGTTTGTAGCGATCCCGGGTAATCATGAAACAGAAGTTGACAGCGCTGATGGCAAAGTTCCATCTCCCGAGGCAGAACGGGTCTGGTTGGAGACCATGACTCCCCTCCTGAACGGCTCTGACGGCCCCCATTCAGGAGGTCCGGATAGTTTGGCTACCGACCAAAGCCGACTCACCTACTCCTTTGATCTGAACGATACACATTTTATACTCATGAACACCGACCCCGTCGGTCAGGATGCTCATGTGCCAGTCCACTGGATCGCCGATGACCTTGCAACTGCGCGTAAAAATGGCGCAAAACATTTGTTCGCGATCGGACACAAGCCTGCGTTTGGTTATCAGGGAACCATGGCTATGGCTGCTGGCAACAGAAGCGAGCTTTGGGATGCGCTGGAAACAAATCATGCGGAAGCAATGATCGGATCTCACATCCACGTCTATGACCGCTTCCAGCCACATCACACGAAGACCTGGATGATCACTTCCGGTAATGGCGGAACACCGCTCGAAAAAACCTTGCCGCCTAATAAACAATATTTTGGTTTCATTGTTGTAAGTGTTCTGAAAAGTGGTAAGGTCATTCTGAAAAGTTATGGCCGCGATGTGCCTGCGGAAGGTTACTCCGCCGCCGCACCTGCCGATAAATACCCCACCACTGTTCGCGATTCTGTAGATATTTCCTGGAAAGATTAATAACGAATGAAGTTCCTTCGATCGAACAACTCACGAATAATACTAACCGTTAGCCTTCTCGCGGCCCTCTTCATTTGGGCTGAGAGTGGCTGCCATTCGAGCACATCCAATTCTGTTCCGAATCCGACCGATACAACAGGCAAAGGAAATCCGCAGCCGACCGTTGATACGGTCGAGTTTTCCTTCGCAGTCTTTGGGTGTAACCGTTTGGCCGCTGGGGACACTGCTTCTGTTCCAAGCACCGCCAACATTCCGCAGCTTGCAAGATCGTTCGCTGACATCATGAACCTCAGCCCTAAACCTACGTACCTTTTTGTCGTCGGCGATCTTGTGCTGGGTAAAACGACGGATACTTCAAAACTTGGATCCCAATTGCGGGCGTGGCGTCAGTATTATGAATCGTCTCCGATCGCTTCATCGGGAATAAAGTTAGTTGCCGTTTCTGGCAATCATGAGTTTAACGATGGCACCTCAAGCGCCCTATGTGAGCAGAAATGGCTCGAAGTAATGGCCCCATACATTGTCGGAAATAACGGGCCCGGAGTTGGTGGAGCTGATAACCTCGCCACCGATCAAAGCCGGCTCACATACTCATTCAATTTTGATGACACACATTTCGTAACGATAAATACCGATCCAGCGGGACAGGGTTCGACTGTCCCGGTACATTGGATCGCTCAAGACTTCGCTGCTGCACGAGCCGCAGGAATAAAGCACATTTTTGCTTTAGGACACAAACCCGCGTATAATTGGGAGAATGATGGCTCCAGCAGCCTCACGTCGGCCTGTCAAACGGCCCTCTGGAGCGCGATGACGACAAACCATGTCGAGGCAATGATCACCGCGCATAATCACGTCTATCGGCGACTGCAACCCAAGGGAACTGGTACACCCTGGATGATCATTCCGGGAAACGGAGGCAGCACTCTGGATAGTAACCTTCCAGCTGACCAAAATTATGGTTTCACCGTTGTCTCAGTTATGAAGAGCGGAAAAGTAAAAATGAAAACGTATGCACGTGCATTTGGCCCACTCTATAACAGTCCTTCGCCTGTCGCTACATATCCGACGACCGTTGTTGACACTGCAGATATTACCTGGGGTAACTAAGCAAATTTGAAGTGGCTGGGCAAGACGTTAGGAATCATAAGAATCGAGAAGTTCTTCCACTTTATTCCTGAACTGAGGAAATGGTCTCTATAAAAATAGAAAAGGCCCATCCGATCGGATGGGCCTTTTGATTCGTTTGAATAAGTCTTATCGAACGATCACAAGTTGACCGTGATAACGATTACTGCCAGCGGTCAGCTCATAGAGATAAACTCCATCTGGCAATTGTGAGCCATCGATCGTGATCTCATGCGTCCCAGCTTCCTGCATACCTTCCGGAATGGATTCCACATCCCGGCCCACGAGATCGTGAATCGAAAGTGACACATTTTCAGAAGATACTAGATCATACTGAAGCGTGGCCTGCGTTCGAAATGGATTGGGCCAGACCTGCACTTCAGTTCCTGCGTTCGAACCCTGGGATACATCTGCGGGAACAACAATATTGAACGGCGCGGATCTTCCTGTTGCACCAGATGCAAAGGTAATCCGAATGAATACAGAATCAATTTGTGCATCAGGAACAGACCAAATATAGTTTCCGCTCGCTGCTGCGGAACCGTTCTCCAGCAGATTCGGCGTCACACCATCATAATAGACATTGAGCGAGAACGTGTTGCCAAGATACCCCGTCGCTCTCCACTCCACGTTCGTGGGAAGACCTGCAACCACTGGGGATGAGGAAATCCAGACACTATCAACCGTGCCTGGAACGACAATTACGAATTTCCCGCTCATTCCTATCACTCCGGTTGTGTCCTTTACGCGGACTAACACGTTCGATGCGGGAGTTGATGGCACCGTCCAAATATAGGAAAGTGACGTCACTCCAGTCGCAACGCTTGTCCAAGTTGTACCACCATTCGTGGAATAGTCGATTGCACGGGTGTAGCTTGTGGTCGATGTGACGGTGTAGGAAATGGTTGTCTGCGTTCCAGCGAGTAGCGTATCACCCACAGGCGGAGCTGTCACAACGATGGAATCAGGTACCGGCGGAGGTGGTGGCGGCGGCGCTGACGAACTCGCCACGCCTTCTAAGGTCACATGCTCGAAACGGTTGTTGCCACTGGTGCCCGTGTTATTCCCACGGAATTTAACACGAAGCACAAGGTTAGGGTTATTGTTAACAGTCGAGTCGTTGCCAAACGTTACCGTTACCAACCCCCAGCTTGTGCCCTGGAAGATTGGATTTGTTACATCGAGCGTATCAACATTCAAACCCTGCACCGAAAGTGAACTGTTTTTCCATGTGTTACCACCGTCCGTGCTATAATCGAAAACCTCTACAAGCTGGCCACTGGTTAAGCTGGAAGACTCCAAACCATACTGAACAACGAGATTCTTATACCCCGTGGATGGCATTCTCATAAGGATTTCCATGCTGTCCGTAGGATTACGAGCTCGGAGCGCGTTTGTTGTAAGGTCGCCGAGCTGATGATTCGTGGTATCCCCTGCAACGTTATCAAACCAGCCCACATAGTATTTTGAAGTTCCAGGCTGGAGCGTATCAATGATCGTCGCTGCATTCGTGTCAATCACGGAATAAAACGCTTTTAGACGAGGCACATTAGGCACGGTGTCTTTTGTGGAAAGTGCACTGAAGTTCCAATAGTGAATAAGCGTCTGCGCGCCGACAGGCGTACCGTCGAGGGTAAAGTCATCATAGCGGTTATTGCCGCTGAGGAGGTGGGTATTACCGCGGCAGACAATTCTAAAGATGAGGTTCGGATTGTTATTTACCGACGCATCCGAGCCGAACGTGACGGTCACCAAACCCCAGTTGGTGCCTTGCATCAGTGGGTTATCAGTAACGTCCATCGTATCGACATTCGCACCGTTCACGGTCATACCGGTTGATTTCCATGTTGTTCCGCCATCGACACTATACGAATATACCTGTGTGGAATCGCCACTTGTCGTGCTCGAAGATTCTACAGCGAACTTGACCACGAGGTTCGCATAGCCGGTCGAGGGAATATGCCAACGAAGTTCGACTGAATCCACAGGATTTCGAACGCGAAGCGCCTGCCCTGACACTGTACCGAGGCGGAGATTACTGGTATCGGCACTGGCAACGTTATCGAGGTTATCGGAGCCGTTGGCTACGCCATACGTGCTCGACGTTCCTGGAAGCAGGTAATATTGGAGATAGGCTTTGCTGGTATCGAGCACCGAATAGTCGGCATCGATCTTAGGTACGTTCGGTTCTTTATAGGTCGCAGATAAGTTGTTAAAGTTCCAATAGTGAATGAGCGTGGAAGCTCCCGATTTATGACTGGTGTCCGGCGGCGGGGGCGGTGGTGGCAGCGGCTTGGTTACGAAAATGCCGAACCGGCCACTTTTACCGACAATGCCATTCTCATCCAGTACTTCGAGAAAGCAATTCCAGGACGAATCCTTCGGTATAACAAAAGAGAAAGTGTCCTGAGTAGATATGCCGAGTTCATTCCATATCTTGCCGGAATCATCGGTAAGATCGACAGCACGGAAATTGGATACCGTACCGGTTGTTGCATAAGAAATATGTATTAACTGTCCCGTTAAAAGGGTATCACCCGTAAGTTGAGTAAGGATGGAGATCGACGTAGAGAGGATGTTCCCCGTTACAGCAAGATTGTCGAATCGGTTGTTTCCACTCGTGCCAGTATTTTGTTTTGTGAATTTAATTCGCAGCACAAGCTTGGTCGTGTTATTTACGGTCGTATCCGAGCCAAACCCGATGGTGACAAGTGCAAAATTCGTATAAAGCGTTTGTGCGACATTAAGCGTATCGGCAGTCACTCCGTTGACGGTGAGAGCACTGGTTTTCCAGGTCACGCCGCTATCGACGCTATAATCGAACGCTTCGGTTCCCTGACCGCTTCCCGTACTCGATGTTTCCAGAGCATAGCTTACGGAAATGTTCTGGTAGTTCGTGGTCGGCATGTATATTCGAAGTTCCATAGCATCCGATGGATTTCGAACTCGAAGAGAATTTCCAGCCGCCGCACCTTGCTGAGCATTCAAAGTAGTACCAGCTACATTATCGATCCATGCGCTATCGTCGGAAGCTACGGATGTTCCCGCGATGGGTTGATACTTAATATAGGCCTTGTTCGTGTCGATCACCGAATAACTCGCTTTAAGCAACGGAATATTGGGGAAGGTATCAGCGACAGCAGGTTGTACGTTGAAATTCCAATAATGAATTAATGATTGAGCTTCAGATCGCTTTGAAATGGAAAAGATCGCGATAAATAAAAATGCAGCGAGTAAGGATTTTCTCATGTAAAGAGTTTTCGAGTGTTTGATTGAAAAAGCCCCAATCGAGGGGGCTTGAGGTTCTGGCACAAACTTACATCATTATCATTATGCTAATATTAACAAATCGTTGCGTAGTGGACACGAAATGATAATATGAATGAAGTTGAAGATTGATTTGATGAAAAAAGAAGCCCGCACCAATAGAAATATCATCCTAAAGGCGCGGGCAACGCAAACCGCAAACGACCAACTTATTGCTTTATAAACTTGGCTAATTGCTCATTTCCGTTCGAGACATTTTGAATGCGAACGTAATACGCTCCGGACGCCAGTGTTGATATATCAAGATTTACCGTAGATGCACCTGTCCCGCTTGACTGGAGCACCTCGCGGCCCGTCTGATCGATAACGGCAATCGCGATCTGCGAAGCGAAAGGATTGGCGAACGAGATTTCATCCCCTGCCGGATTCGGAGAGATGTCCAATTGCTGCTGTGCTTGGACTGGCACGGTTACGCCATTCGTAACCTGGCTCGTTGCCAGGACGGTGAAATTATCGAAACGGTTATTGCCGCTTGTTCCACCAGTCGCTGTGTCACCAAAAATAATGCGGAACTGGAAATTGGGATTGTTACTGATCGCAGCCTGAACAGCAGCGGTAAACCCAATAGTTACAAGCCCATATTGCCCGTTGTTCGCCCCTTGATACTGACTCTGGGTAACATCTAAGGAGTCCTGGACAACGCCATTGACCGTTATACCTGTCGAAGTCCAGAACCCTTGACTATTATACGTAAAAAACTCGCGTTGAGGCCCTGTAAGGCTCGATGATTGCAACGAATATTTAAAACTGATTCCCGAATACCCTGTCGTAGGTAATACAAAGCGAAGATCCATGCTATCTGTTGGGTTGCGAACTCGAAGCGCCACGTTATCAGGACCCAGGAGGGGCTCTCCGAAGAGGTTGTCGTCATTGGCCGTAGTAGTATCGCCGGCAACATTATCGAGATAGCCTTTATTGGAATTCGAGATTCCAGGTAAGGTATCGTAAACGATCATACCCTGTGCAGAAGTTGCCGAGAAATCAGCCGGGATGGGTGGAATATTCGGAATATTATACGTCTTACCGAACAGGGTGTTGAAATCCCAGTAATGGACGATGAGGTTCGATGAAGTGATAGGGTAAATAGGAAATAAGCCGCTTACCGCCGTTATACCCGAGTCAACAACTTCGATCAAACCCTGTTCCGTTGCGACATTTGGAACGGTCCAGGCATAAGATGTGGCACTGGATGGGGTGGTTCCGATTGTGGACCAGGAGGTGCCGCCATTGGTCGAAAACTTGATAGTATCACCACTAGCCAGACCTTGAGTTGTAAACGAAATCGTTTCCTGTTGCCCAGGAATGAGAATATTGCCTACTTCGGGTGTTGAAAGCGTTATCTTAGCAGGTGGCGGTGGTGGTGGCCCCGAACTTCCCACACCATCGAGCGTTAAGTTATCGAAGCGGTTGTTCCCACTTACAGGCATATTGGGATGAGTATTGCCACGGAAAATAATACGGAAAATCAGCTTCGGGTTATTATTGACGGCCGTGTTACTTCCAAAAGTGATCGTGACAGGTGCAAAGTTTAAATAGATGCTGTTAGCGTTGCCACCTTGCGTTAAGTCGAGTGTATAGCCAGGTGCTCCATTAACGGTCATGCCGGTGCTATCCCATGTCTTTCCACCATCGACGCTGTAAGAATAAATTTGCGCAGAATCACCAGACGCGATGCTGGATGTCTGTGTTGCAAACTTGAGAACAAGGTTTGTAAATCCCGTCGAGGGAATGTGCCAGTGAAGTTCGCAGGAATCTGTTGGGTTTCGGAACCGAATACCAGTACCTGCAGGATCGCCCATGCGAGCATTCGTGGTATCGCCGGTTACGTTATCGATCTGAGCGCCGCTTGCGTTGTTGGCTTCGGGCCCTGAGATAGCCCATGTGGCTGAAGTGCCTGGCAGAAGATAATATTCCAGATATGCCGAATCCGCAGGTGTTAGAACCGTGTAGTCGGCTACGATATTTGGAATATTAGGATGGGTGTACGGTCCTGCAAGAGTATTGAAATTCCAGTAGTGAATAAGTGTGGTGGTTTGTGCATTAGCATTTTCGGCAAGACCAGTAAAGCCTGCGAAAAATATTGCAACAAGAAAACAAGGAAGTAACAGTTTTTTCATGAGTGCGTGTAAATATCGGGAAATTAGTAAGATAAATTCTCTGTGCCACAAAAATAGGGAGGCCATATTATCGAAACGTTACCGTCCTGTTAAATGACTGCTCCCGAAAGTTCATCTTCGATTCCCTGCTGCTCTTTGGTTCGTCCAAAATAATCCTCCGCGGGTAAGAAAGGGCCAAAAATGTTTTGTTGTAAGATTTCCTTCCGGCAGGTAAGATATTTTTACTGCATTGTCTTCAAATACGGAGAATAAATTGAGAAAGAATGTCAATTTTGAAATTGGAACGGAAATGTTATTGTAAAAAGACAAAGTGAATGAAGTTGCATTCCGATGACAAGGTCCCCCTAAAAGACGACAAGAAAAAGGCGACAAAAGGGGCGGTGAAAACCGCCCCTTTCTTTTTTGGATCCTGCATTATCGAGAGCCGACCTGCGAACAGTGATATTTCGGCATAGCTTTTACTCCATACTATATGGAAGGTGCGAAAAGACGCTGAAAATGGAGATTACGAGTCATTTTTCACCTTTATTGAGCCCAAATGCTTAATGAATACATTGGAAGCGTAAGAATTTCTTACTCAATGGTGCAAAGAAAACTCGCCAGAGACTTATTTAAGATGATGGCAGGAAATGGAATAAAAAATCTTATTGGGAGACGAAATGAGATCACAAGCCGTAAAAGATATTGTACTCGCTGAGGGCGCGATAGCGCACCTCTTCGAGCGCTATGGGATTGATTATTGCTGTCACGGAGAGGAAACACTCGAAGCCGTATGCGCTAAGAAAGACCTCGATATTAACCTTGTCTTAAAAGAAATCGAGGCGTTAAAGCTTTCGCGCCCCTACAGTTTTTTACATGGGGACCTGTGGGACGAGGAATTCCTCATAGAGTATATTGTCGAAAACCACCATCGTTATTGCCGCGCGACGATTCCGCTGCTTCTCGAGCAACTTGCAAAGGTTAATGAATCGCACGGGGATAAATTCCCCTATCTCAAACCGGTGATGTTCTTGTTTCAGCGTGCAGCGCATGAGATCGAGCAGCACATGCGAAAAGAAGAGATGATCCTCTTTCCATATTTCAAGTCGCTTGCATCGGCGAGGGAGTTTTCACGCCGGCGTCCGCTTGCACCGTTTGTGACGATCGATGGCCCTATAACAAGAATGGAACAAGAGCACGATGAAACATCGCAGATCTTTGCAAAGATCAGAGCATTGCTCAACGATTTTACGATTCCTAACGGAGTAAGCACAATGCATGGTACGGTTATAAAAGGACTCGCAGCGTTCACCAATGATCTACACCAGCACGTGCACCTTGAGAACAACATGCTTTTCCCGCGGGTCCTAACGCTCGAACAATCGTTCGATAAACGTACGGGATTCCCGCTTGAGGATCATCCGCCGATGAGACAGAGAGAGATCATCAATAGTTACCGGCACGCATAGCTGAGCTCAAAATTAAATATTTGTGGAAGACACCGTCTTGATTCATAATGCAAGGGCGTTCAAACCTCTCCGGAACAGTGAGAGGTATAAGAAAGCTGCGCCTCTGCAAGAGGTGCCGAAGCGAGTTGACCTGTTGCCACTGCTTTCCAAATACACTGTGGCAGCACCACGATACACAAGCTATCCGCCAGCCACGCTATTTACAAGTTCCTTCGACAGCGGAAGATATATCGATCACATCACTACAATCACTCGCGAGGGAGACCAAACGGAAATTTCATTGTACATCCATCTTCCCTTCTGTGATACGCTCTGCTACTTTTGCGGATGTACAATGCTCATCTCGAACAATCGCGAGAAAATTGCCGAGTATCTTGCGTACCTAAAGCGCGAGATCACGCTTGCTGCGGAATTATTTGAGACTTCCCCTACCATCGTGCAAATGCATTGGGGCGGAGGCAGCCCGACACATCTATTACCAGCAGAAATCGCCGATCTTGGCGCGCATATTCGAAACACCTTTTCTATTGCGCCTGATGCGGAAATATCCATTGAGATCGATCCGCGAGGCGTAACACTCGAGCATATTGATTCAATGAAAATGGTTGGATTCAATCGCGCCAGCATTGGCGTGCAAGACCTAGACCCCGACGTGCAGATCGCTGTGAACCGCGTTCAGCCACGCAGCATGACAGAACAAGTGATCGACTGGTGTCGGGAGGCAGGCATCTCAGGAATCAATCTCGATCTTATTTATGGCCTGCCCTATCAAACGAGCGAAAATTTCCGTGCCACCTTGGATGCTGTGAAGAAAATATCTCCTGACCGAATTGCGGTCTATAATTTCGCCTACGTTCCGTGGCTGAAACCGCACCAAAAACTGATCGAGATCGAAACGCTCCCAAAGGCAAGTTCCAAACTGGCGATCCTGGAACTTGCGATCCATGAATTGACGGAGGCCGGATATGAATATCTTGGCATGGATCATTTTGCGAAACTAACGGATACGCTTGTAGCAGCCAGGAAGAATGGAACCTTACATCGGAATTTCCAGGGATACTCAACCCTTGCCGGTAAAGATATGCTGGCCTTTGGGATCTCCGCCATCGGGCGTGTGGAAAATGTTTTTGCGCAAAATGTAAAGGAACTGCACGAATATTATGAAATGATCGATGCCGGCCAGTTGCCGATCGAAAAAGGTTACGAACTCTCTTCCGATGACGCCGCTCGTGAATATGTCATTATGCAACTCATGTGCAACGCGCAGGTCGATAAGCATGAGACAGAGCGGCTGTTCGGCATAGAATTCGATCGTTATTTTTATGCGGCCACGCAGCGGTTATCCCCTCTCGCCGACGATGGTCTGTGCGTGATCGGAGAAAATACGATCTCGGTAACAGATCGTGGAAAATATTTTCTTCGGAACATTGCGGCACAGTTTGATGCCTATTTGGAAGAGGGTGAGAAAAAAGTACCGATGTATTCCCACGCAGTGTAACACGGCGCATAAATGCAATGAATAGTGGAGCAAAACAGGCAGATGAGTGTTTGTTGGTTGGCGAGGATCTCCCTGGCCTGACCACAAATGAAGCACGCTTCGTGATAAGTGCTTCAACCGCAGGCTTGAGCACCCGTCAAGAATCTACTCTGCTATTTATGCCTGAAACACCTGCTTTACTTCGATTTGCGTTCGAACACGCGTCTGATGGGATGCTTCTGACCGATCCAAACGGTTTGATCCGAATGGTTAATGATGCCTTCGTGAAAATGTTCGGATATTCCCACGAGGAAGTCGTTGGCAAACGCACTGGATTTCTGCGTTCCCCTTACTCGACTCAGGAATTTTACGAGGGAATGTGGAAAGCTCTGAAAGAAAAAGGAGAATGGAAAGGTGAGATCATCAATCGCACTAAATGGGGAGAAGATAAAACCTGCTTCCTCACCATCTCTCCTGTATTTTCCGAGAACGGCGACCGCATCGGCTATCATGGAATAGAAATTGATCTCACCGAGCGCAAAAGGTTAGAATCACAGATCATTCAGAGTGAAAAGCTTTCTGCTATCGGTGAAAGTGTTGCAACGCTCGTGCATGAGATACGCAATCCGTTGAATGGCATTGCAATGAATATCTATATGCTCGAACAGAGTGCCGATGCAGAACAGCGTTGGACCGAAGAAGAACGGGAATCTATTCATCTCATAAGCCGCGAGGCTAAACGCCTCGAAGGACTTGTGAAAAATGTACTCACCTATGCGCGTAGCGTGGAACTTCACTATGAGCGTGTTATTATTTCCGATTTTCTCGAGGAGTTGGAAGAATTGTTGATTTTTCAGTCTGAGCAGCGGGATGTTACCCTGAATGTAGAGATCGAGCATGATAAACTGACCGGTCGGTTCGATCCCGATCAAATGAAACAAGTAATGCTTAATCTTGTGCAGAATGCGATTGAAGCTGCAGAACAAAGCGATCAGCGCTTGGTATTGGTTCAAGCCGATCTTCGTGAAGGAGAGGCGTGGCGTCCGATCAGTTCTTCCGGAAGAGTTATTATGTTCGAAGTTTCCAATAGCGGCCCGGCCATTTCGGACGAAGTTCGCAAAAGTTTATTTCGACCCTTTTTTACAACAAAGTCACAGGGACTTGGTCTCGGTCTTGCAACAAGCGCAAAAATAGTTCGGCAGCATCATGGCCTCCTCGATATTCAGACTGCCCAACAACCTCCCTATACTACTGTATTCACCGTAGCTTTACCAGCATAATCTCGTGGACCAAATGACAACATCTACCCCAAGAATTCTCGTGATCGATGACGACGCGACCGCGCGACGTACCCTCGAGCGTTTCCTCACGCGCGAGGGATTTTCTGTAACAACCGCCGCGAACGCGAACGAAGGGTTGCTCGCCGTACAGGTCGATCAGCCGGAAATAGTTCTTTCGGATATCTATATGCCCGGTATGACCGGGTTAGAACTCCAGGCAAAAATTCACGAGTTCGCGCCGCACGTCAACGTGCTGCTCATGACCGGCCAGGATGATATGGCAACAACGGTCAAAGCAATGCAGCAAGGAGCCTATGATTATCTCACAAAACCGATCGACCTCGAACGGCTGAAAAAGATCCTTGTACGACTGATCGAGACCCAGCAGCTTTCTGAGCAACTTGGTCTGCTGAAGGAAACAGAGGCCGAGGAATACAAACTCGAAAATATTCTCGTGGGCAGGAGCCCGCAAATGCTCGAGATTTATAAGACCATCGGAAGCGTAACGCGGTCCAGAGTAACGGTGCTTATCGAAGGCGAATCGGGAACCGGCAAAGAACTGATCGCGCGCGCGATCCATTTTAATTCCCCATGGAGGGACGAACCGTTCATCGCTGTTAATTGTACGGCGCTTGCCGAGACGCTATTGGAATCAGAGCTGTTTGGTCACGTAAAGGGATCGTTCACCGGCGCGACTGGCGATAAGCGCGGCAAGTTCGAACTTGCGCGCGGCGGAACGATATTTTTGGATGAGATCGGCGAAATATCCCCTACCCTTCAGGTAAAATTACTGCGCGTTTTGCAGGAACGTGAGTTCGAGCGCGTCGGCGGTGAAAAAACACTTCCCATGAACGCGAGAATCATCGCCGCTACGAACCGAGACCTGAAAAAGGAAGTAGATGAGGGCCGTTTCCGCGAAGATCTGTATTACCGGCTGAACGTCGTTTCCATCAAAGCGCCCCCATTGCGCGAACGTAAAGAAGATATTCCGATCCTCGTCACAAGCTTATTGCGCCGCATCAATGAGGAACTACATACGAAAGTCTATAAAGTAAGCGACGCAGCAATGGAGCGCATTCAGAAGCACAATTGGTCTGGCAATGTGCGCGAGTTGGAAAATGTTTTGACGCGCTCGGTCGTGCTGTCGAAATCAGATGTGATTGAAGAATCCGTGCTCCCCATCGCCTCGGAACACCGGACACATGGGCATCAATATGATTGGAACCGCTCGCTGGCGGATGTGGAGCGCGAGCATATTCACCATGTCCTCGATGCCGTTCACGGCAACCGCACCGAAGCCGCCCGCATTCTGGGCATCTCGAAACCCACACTCTATGCAAAGCTTCCAGCTGTAAAGCATGAGGAGAAGACGGAGTAAGAACCACAGCAATTTTCCCCTGGCTGAAGATGTCTGAACGATGATTTGTCTGATTATGTCGATGACCGGAGCAATCTAATCGATGCACGAAAACATCATTCAAGGGCATGGTGAGTTGTCTGCCTCCGAACGACTCGGCAGATAAGTTGTTCGCAGGGCGCGCTGAAGTCTCTGTCATAAGTTAAAACAATTAAACCCAATGAATTCCGACAATAAGACAGCGAGGATCGCGGGCGTGCTTTATCTGGGCGTCGGCATTTTCGGCGGCTTTGCCGAAGGATATGTGGAACCCAAGATGTACATAGCCGGCAACGCGGCAGCTACGGCTGGGAATGTTATTGCAAATGCGGGACTCGTCCGAATGGGCGTTGTTGCCGATCTGTTGGATCAGACGCTCTTTGTTTTTCTGGCTCTGACACTCTATGGTTTGCTCAAGGATGTGAACAGGAGCGTTGCACGCGCTATGCTGCTGCTTGTTGCACTTGCTTCGTGCATCGGGTGCATGGGTGCTGTCTTCGAGTTCGAGGGTCTGCGTGTTGCAACAGGCGCCGTTAACCTAAGCACCATCGGCACCACATCGAACGGCATAATGCTGCTCTTGCTCGACGCCCAGCATTATGGGTTGCTGACTGCGCAGATATTTTTTGGACTGTGGCTTGCGCCGCTCGGATATCTTGCCTACAAGTCTGGTTGGTTCCCAAAGCCGCTTGGAGTTATGCTTGTCTTAGGCACCGTTTGCTACCTCATAGATTTGCTTACGGCATTTTTACTCCCGGATTTAAGCCAAATAATCCATGGTTACATCGTTATCCCCTGTGCGATCGCAGAAATATGGATGGTTTTTTATTTGCTGATAGTTGGGGTGAGAACCAAACAAGCTGTACCTATTTACAGCAATTGATCGTTGGCGAGGTGATTGTCGCATTCATTGTTGCTCCCTCCGCTATTCCTGCGGGACTGATATGCGGAATTCCCAGCGCCAAACCGCGAAGAATAAATAGCGTAGCAATCACGATACTAATGGTTGGAGCAGCAAAACGCAAACGCTGGCGCACCTTGCAGGAAAGGTGCGAACTACCGATCGCGACGATGCTCATAAGCGGAACGGTTCCGAGTCCAAAGCCAAGCATAAATAATGAACCGATGGCTGCTGAACCGGTGCCAAGCGAGCCAAGCAACGCTGCGGCAACTAATCCACAAGGCAACAGGCCATTCAACAGGCCAATACCAAAGTGGGTCAGCGTACCATGGCTTGAAAGCAGAATAGAAAGCCCACGTTTGACAGGCTCGATGATTCGGCGGATATGGCGACCAGTAATTAGTTCTCGCTTCCAGAGCAATTGGACGGCAAGCGCCGCTATCATGGCAATGCCGGAAACAATGGAGAGCGTTCTGCTATAACCTGTCAGCGCGATCCAGCTCCCGCCCAATCCAACGATGGCGCCAAGTGAAGTATAGGTTACGACACGGCCAAACTGGTAAGCCATCTTCTGTCCTATCTGCCTCCATCCTGTCCAGCTACTCTTGGATTGCCGAGAACTTGGCAACGCAATAGCGATCGGCCCGCACATGCCAACGCAATGCAGGCTGCCGCCCAGGCCAAGCACTAATCCGGCGAGTAGTTCTATCATAGAAAGGATACCCCAGAATCAGATCGTTTCCGTTGCGAGCAATTGATATGTTTTTCCTGCAAACGACCAATCCGCAGTGATCTCCCAAATGCCTTTGCTGAGCTGAGAGGATGGGATCAGCATGGTTCCATTGCTTTCAACTTTTAGCGGTATCAACCTATCTTCGTTCGACGCATTCGGGCGATAGAGTGTGATGGTTCCCATTGCTGCAGATGCCTGCTCTGGTGGGATTCGAACGATGAAGGCATTTTGCTTCTCATCAAATGAAATAGATGCGGAAGATTTTAGCTGATCAGCGCGGTTTTGCGCCGCCATCGTCTGATCTTGCAATAAACTATGCTCATAGTAATCGCTTCGGACTAGATCAACATCATGCATCATTGCATAAACAACCCAGGCGGAGGTTCCACCAATAAAAATAGTGTATGCAATGATAATTTTCCATCCCCAATTGATTTTCATAATTTCCTTTCTTATGGTATTAGTAATTCAGTTTTAACTTGCTTAACGATCTTATCATCCGATGCAACATCTACAAAAATATCAACTTTACGATTAGAGGTCGAAGTGATAAGCGATTGAGACATCGTGATGAGGAAGCGGCCCTTTATCATCTGACCCGCAGGTACATCTGGTACCAAACCAAGCGAGGTGATCGTTGCACCGGCGGGCTGCACGATCTTTAGTGTATAAGGCAGATCGCGAGCGCCCTTGTTGATGATCTGTAATTCGTAAAAATTCGCGATACCGTCGGCTGTGATCGTCCAGGTCGTTCCGGGCGATCGGAGTACATTGATATCCAACGTCGATCTAAAGGAGAACAGACCTACCGTCACCAAGACCAGCGCACACCATAGCGATCCATACGCTTTGACCCGAGGAGTTAACCATTTAGTGATTCCAGATTGCAATGCATTAGCACTGGTATATCGGATGAGTCCTTTGGGAAGTTTAACCTTCTCCATGATCTCGTCACAGGCATCGATGCAAGCAGTACACGCGACGCATTCAAGCTGGATGCCATTACGAATGTCGATGCCGGTCGGGCAAACGGCAACGCATTGATGGCAATCGATACAATGGCCGGTATCTCCTTCATTTCGGGTATCGTTCTTTTTCCACTTTTCACGAGGTTCGCCACGTTTATGGTCATAGGTAATAGTTACGGTATTATCATCAACCAATGCTGACATGAACCGGCCATACGGGCAGACCACCAGGCACGCCTGTTCGCGAAACCTTGCAAAGACAGCGTAAAACACGAAGGTAAATGCTGTCAGCGCAAGCAGCAACGAGAGATGAGCCGTTGGGCCATCCTTGATGTAGCCTTTCAATGTATCTCCTGATATGACATATGCAAGAAAGATATTCGCAATTGCAAATGAGATCACAAAGAAGATGGATTGTTTTGACACCAATCTCCATATTCTATCAAAGTTCCATGGTCCGCGATGGCGAGTTAGTTGCTCGCCAGCAGAACCATCGATCCACCATTCGATCTTGCGAAAGACCATTTCCAAAAAGACGGTTTGCGGACAAAGCCATCCACACCAGATCCTCCCAAGCACAGAAGTGAACAGCACGATCGAAACAAGTCCTGTAAGGAATAGCACCACGACAAGATAAAAATCTTCCGGCCATAATGGATACCCAAATAGAACGAATTTGCGATCGAGTAAACCGAACAGTAAAAATTGCTGGCCACCGATCTTTACGAACGGCACGGCGGCCAAAAACACGAGCAACAGGATCGAAAGCGCCGTTCGCCAACGATAGAACGTTCCATGCGGCTTTTTGGCATAGACCCACTTGCGCCGCCCATCCGGGGCGACGCTCGCGAGCTGTGCACGAAACCGCTCGTGTTCATCAATGACGTTAAGATCGAGCACCGACATGTTGCTATTGCTGTTATGGTGTGTAGAGCACGTCACGAGCCGGATCGATCGGCTTCGGATTCGGCGGATTCGATCCCCGCTTCGATAGGACATACGATGCCACATCGAGCAGTTCTTCGTCGGTCAGAACATTCCCATTGCCATACTTAAGCATTCCTTTATCGGGATAGCCGGTGGTGATGCTCTTAAGAATGTCCTGAAGTTTTCCTCCATGCAGCCAATATTGATCCGTCAGGTTTGGTCCAACTAATCCACCGAGATCAGCACGGTGACAGGTGAAGCAGAGATTCTTTTGCTGAAAGATCGTCTCGCCGACCTTCAGGGATGCGGCATCCGTCTTTACCTGCCATGTAGAGAAGTCTTTCGCGCCAGGATTCAGCGGAGTTTTCACATGGGACATTTCATCGGCATATTCCGCGGCCGATCCGCGCGGACCGTACCACAGAAAATTCCAATCTTTTCCATCCCACACATGATAGTAGAAGAGGTAAACGAGCCCAAGTATAATGGTAACGTAGAATCCATAAAGCCACCATTTAGGCAGAGCATTATCGTATTCACGAATGCCATCGGCATCGTGATCTTCGAGCAGAATGTCTTTTTGTTCTTGTGCCATGTGTCAAGCGTAGGTTTGCATCGTCGACGATGCGTGAGTGGAGTTTGGAATTTCAGTAGAAGATAGCGCATCATGGTGGATGCTATGATCTTCAAAGTCAAAAGGAGCTCTCGCATAATCTTCGAGCCGCTTACGGTCTGCCAGAAAGAACCATAGCAGGAGTCCAGCAAACAGTGCGAAGAACATGATGAGCGAGATGATGGGATAATATTCGATCCCAGGTATTGATGTTAATACATTCGATTCCATAGTGTATTCTCCTTATTTGGCATTTGTTTGTGCGTCAGCGCCCGGCATTTTCTTGATATCGGTTCCGAGTCGTTGGAGATATGCAATAAGAGCGATGATCTCTTTCTTCGCATCGATATCTTTCATACCTGTCGATGCAAGATCGGCAGCAACCGTTTTGGCCTGCGCTTTTGCGCTATCGACGGCATCGAACTCGAAATCGTATGGATATGGAACTCCGATCTTACGCAGTGTGATGATCTTGCCCTCAGTATGGGAAAGATCGAGATCGTCATCATACAGCCAAGTGTAAGCAGGCATGATGGAGTTCGGCGAGGTTGATCGTGGGTCCATCATGTGCCGATAGTGCCATGCGCTCGGATATTTTCCGCCGATGCGCGCAAGATCAGGCCCAGTTCGCTTCGAACCCCAAAGGAATGGGTGATCGTAAACAAATTCGCCAGGCTTAGAATAATCGCCATATCGTTCCACTTCGCTTCGGAACGGACGTATCATTTGCGAGTGGCAATTGTTGCAGCCTTCCCGAATGTAAATGTCGCGTCCCTCCAGTTCGAGTGGTGTGTATGGCTTCACGCTCGCGATCGTCGGTATATTGGATTGTACAAGTGCCGTTGGAAGGAACTCGATCAAACCTCCAATAGCAACGGCTACGAGAGCATAAAGACTAAAGCGAACCGGCGCAGCTTCAAGCGCACGATGCCAGCCTTCTTTCTTTGTGAGATCGAGTTTGAGCCTGTGGTTCACTACTTGCACTTCTTCATTACGGAGAAGCGATCCAGATTTGGCTGTTTTATATAGGTTCCAGGTCGCCATAAGCGCACCCACAATGTACAGCGTCCCTCCGATCGAGCGAATGATGTACATCGGTTGTATCTGCATCACCACTTCGAGGAAGTTTGGATACATAAGAGAGCCATCCGGTCGGAATTGCTTGAACATGAGTGCTTCCGTGATGCCCGACCAGTACATCGGGATGACATAGAAGATCACTCCAAGCGTCATCACCCAGAAATGCCAGTTCGCCATCTTTATGGAATAGAGCTTTGTTCGATAGATGCGAGGAATTATGTAATAGAGCATTGCGAATGTTAATCCGCCGTTCCATAGCAAAGCTGCGAGATGCACGTGGCCGATCACATAGTTCGTGTAATGCGTCAGTGCATTGACATTCTTGAACGACATCATCGGACCTTCGAAGGTCGCCATACCATACGCGGTAATACCTACCACCAGGAACTTCAGTACAGGATCGGTGCGAACCTTATCCCATGCACCACGAAGCGTCATTAGTCCATTGATCATACCGCCCCACGATGGAGCAATAAGCATGATACTGAAAACAGAGCCGAGCGATTGCGCCCAGTCCGGTAGCGCCGTATAAAGTAAGTGATGAGGGCCAGCCCAAATGTAAATAAAGATGAGCGCCCAAAAGTGAACGATCGAAAGCCGATAAGAGAAGATCGGTCTGTCGGCAGCTTTTGGAACGAAATAATACATGATCCCAAGGAATGGAGTGGTTAGGAAGAACGCCACAGCGTTATGGCCGTACCACCATTCCACAAGCGCATCCTGCACACCTGCGTACATCGAATAGCTTTTCCAGAATGATACTGGAATTTCCATCGAGTTCACGATATGCAATATCGCAACTGTGATGAACGTTGCGATATAGAACCACACCGCAACGTACATGTGCTTGTCTTTTCTTCGAAGGATAGTCCATATCATGTTCCATCCGAAGACGACCCATACTACTGCGATGGCAATATCGATCGGCCATTCCAGTTCCGCATATTCCTTGCTCGATGTGAAACCAAGTGGGAGCGTAATCGCGGCGCTCACGATGATGAGCTGCCATCCCCAGAAATGTAACTTACTGAGAAGATCACTCGCCATCCGCGCTTTGCACAAGCGTTGCAGTGAATAATATACCCCGAGAAAGAGCGCATTTCCTGCAAAGGCAAAGACCACCGCATTTGTGTGCAGCGGACGAAGCCTGCCATACGAAAGGAAATTAATTCCGCCGAGGAAGTTCGGTAAGTATAATTTCATCGCTATGATAAGACCTACAAGCATCCCGATTACTCCCCATCCGACGGTCGCCATGGCGAACATGCGGACAATATTGTTATCGTATGCTACGGTCTCGGTTGCACCAGTATCCGCATAGATAGGAGGTGCCTGCGATTGTTGGATCAGTCGTTCATTTTGTTCAAGTGCCATGTTCGGTGTTAGAATGGATTTCGGTTATTGAAGCATCGTTGGGCGCATCATCGGCGATGCGAACACCATCGGTGATGCGGATGCGTTTGTCACTCGGTTGATCATCAAAAAGCATTCGGACAGCGGGAGTATGCACATCGTCATACTGACCGCTTCTTGCAGCCCATAAAAAAGCAATAAGGAATACGGATGCGGCAATCACGCTTGAAAAGATGAGTAGGATTACGATGTTCACTTCACCCTCCCTGGATGATCGGTCATCCCTATTAATTTGCGTGCTCCGCCAGCACTCATCGCAATTACGGTGAGGGAACTGATCGGCATGAGGATCGCTGCCACCATCGGCGACAGCTTTCCCATGATTGCAAGCGTGAGACCAATCAGGTTATATAAGATCGAGAATGTAAGGCTTCCAACGATCACAATTTTCATCGAACGTGCATAGCGCAAAAGTCCGGGAAGCATGGGAAGTGACTCAGCTCGCATGATAATGTCACACGCTGGAACCAGCGTTGCGGTATCATCGGTAACCGCAATTGCTACATCAGCTTCGCCCATTGCCCCGGCATCATTGAGGCCGTCACCAACCATAAGTACGGAATACCCCGATGCACGCTGCGATTCGACCATTTCGATTTTTTTCTCCGGCCTGCAACCGAACGCCATTGCGTTCTCGCCAAATATCGGTTCCAGTAGAGCGCGGTCACGTTCCGAATCGCCGGAGATCAAGGCGATTGGCATTCGTTCCTTCACCTGTGCGATCATTACCGGAATACCAGGACGGACTGTGGCTTGTAATGTAAAGGCACCTGCATATTCACCATCGATCGCTACTGAGGCAGCACGATGTTCATTTCCATCCCAGCTTACCTCTTGAGGCGAAAAGTTGGAATGTAAGATCACAAATTCCGGTGATCCTAATGCGATCGTGTGGCCCATTGCCGTGCCAATTATTCCATGACCCACTGCCTCTCGCACCGCATTCACTTGTGCTAAATCCGATTGGTGTTCGCGTGCGATTGCCCGGCTCACCGGATGCGTACTTTGCGCAGCGATGGTTTGAACCGCGGTCCATTCCTCATTCGTGAGCGTCCGGCCATGAAAAGTAAGTTCGTGATGAGAGGTGGTAAGGGTTCCAGTCTTATCAAAGATCACTCGATCCACTTTATCGAGATCGAGCAGGACGCCCATGTTCTTGAGATAGATCCCAAGCCTTCCAAGCCTGCCCATCGCGCTGCCAAGCGTGATCGGTGCTGCCAGCGTGAGCGCACATGGGCAAGCAATAATGAGTACAGCCGTGAAGGTGTTAAATGCCTTTGCCCAATCCGGAAGCCATAATAAAGCTCCTGCAACACTGATCAGGATCGCAATCGGGGTGAACCATTTTCCGAGATTATCGCTCAGTTTTAGAAATTGTGTTGCACGTTTACTTTTCGTTGTTGCATCCTCGCTGCTACTTCTATCCCACATAGCAGCAAGTTCACTGTGAGAGACGTTCTTTGCTGCAAGCAGCCTAATAGCTGGCCCCATGACCTTCCCACCTGCATACACCATTTCCGACTTCGTACACTCGACTGGCACCGACTCACCGGTCACAAAGCTATAATCGACATATCCTGCTTCACTTTCCAGAATACTATCGCATGGAATAACTTCCCCATTACGAACGGAAAGAATATCGCCGATCTTTACAGCTTCGATAGGTATTACCTGATAGCTATTACCTTTCTCGACCCGAACCGATAAAGGAAAGAACGAACGGTAGGTTCGATCAAACGAAAGTGCATCGAAAGCTTTTTGTTGAAACAAACGGCCAATGAGCAAAAAGAAAACGAGTCCGTTGAAGGAATCGAGATACCCTTCGCCATGACCACTTGCAATGTCGAATACACTCCTTGCAAATAACACAGCAATACCCAGTGCAACGGGAACGTCCAAATTGATTTTGCGGCCACGCAGCGCCGCACGAGCACCTGCAAACCACGGATAAGCGCAATAAAGAACCACGGGAACGGAAAGCACAATAGAAAGCAAACGAAATACACCCATCAGTGACCGTTCAACACCAGCAGTACCAGCAAAGTAACCGGCGATGTACATCATCATTGTGTTGCCGGCCGCAAATCCTGCGATACCGAGACGAGCATACAGCGCTCGTGTTGGCCCGTGTTCCGTCTGCGTTTCACCCTCCAAACGAAGAAGTGGCGTGTAGCCGATCGATGCCATTCGTTCCGCGATCTTGCGTAGCGAAGTTATTCGTGGATCGAAATCTACTGTAACGGTCTTGCGCATCAGATCGACCGTGGATGAAAGTACGCCATGTTCCAGACGATCGAATCGTTCGATGAGCCACACGCACGATGCACAATGGATCGTGGGAACCGTCCAGACGACTCTATTCAGACTCGGGCTGGAGAAGGTGAGCAGTTTTCTCGCAATTGCACCGTCATCCAGGACAGCAAATTCATCCTCCCTAACCGATCGGCGTTTCATGCTGATGCCGGCATTTTCGTCGCGCGCGTAATAATCGCAGAGATCATGTTCGGCAAGAATTTCGTAAACGGTCTTACATCCTGAGCAGCAGAAAGCTTGACCGCTGGCAATAACTCCACCAAAACCGATTTTTTCGCCACAGTGGATACATGCGGAGCTCGAATGAACTACGGTGCCATCGTTTGCAATATTAACTTGATTTTCTTGCAATTTAGAATAAAGCATTCCTCTCCGTTCATCGGACGGATATTTAATTTATACTTCATCCATAAATATTCTCCATCATTATGCCAAAGACATAATTGACGATTTTGAATCAGAATCGATGAATCTGTCCTTTAAAATGAAAAAGGGACGTAAGAATATCTTACGCCCCATCTTACGATAAATTGACTCAATTACGGCTTGTAAGTCTTGCTCAACGAGCGAACGAATGCAATGACATTTTTTACGGAATCATCCACAAGCTGTGGCTGTGCAGGCATCGTTGGATACCCAAACGCAGCTCCGCCTTTGGTGATTACCTCATAAAGGTGAGCATTCGTAAGCTTATCCATATAGGCTCCGTTCGTATGGTCGCGAGGTTTCGGATTGAGTGCAACGGCTGCCGGCCCATCGCCTTTACCGCCCTCTCCGTGGCAAGGTGCGCAGGTCATGTGATAGGTAGCATGGCCTAAGGCGATATGATCGGCGCTCATGTCGACTTTGAAGTCAGCTATGGTTGGAGCCGCAGGCGCCGCAGTTGCAGTAGAGCTATCGGCGGCAGGTTTGTCTTCGTTGAGTTTTTGGTTGGAGCCGCCTCCGCATGAAGCAAGCAAAAGCAACATCATAAAGGAGGCGAGAGTGAAAATAACAGGTTTCATTCGTTCTTGATTGGTTAGTTAATTATATCAGAGCTTTTCAAGCTTTGGTCGATTAAAAAAGTGAAAATGAAATCCATGCAACAAAATTCCTCAGCGTTTCAGTGCAACAAGGCTATCGGCATCTACGCCATCCACGTATTGATCCGTATTTTGTAACGACCAGACATAATTCGCAAGGTGCCAACGCGCAGTATCAGGTAAGGTCTGAGCGTAGGACGGCATTGGTGTTCCATTGAGCCCTGTTGAAAAAATGCGAAAAATGTCGAGCACACTTCGGCCGAATTTGAAGTTCGAAGGGTTCGTAAGATCGGTCGGCCAGATTTGGTTTCCGAAATCGTCGGCAAGTGTACCGGATGATGGGCCATCTCCTTGTCCGCGAATGCCGTGGCAGCTTGCACATTGCATTTGCAGATAAAGAGCCCGTCCGGTCGCAAGGCTTTGGGGGCTTGGAAGGACTTCGGTTCCGACATTCAGTACATCAAGCGGATATTCTGTTGAATCGTTGAAACGCGGCGAAAAGGTCTTGATATATTGCACGACTGCCCACCGGTCTCCTTGTGCCATGTGCCGAAACGAGGGCATTGCGGTGTTGTGCAATCCGGTTGTGATCGTTCGAAACAGATCATAATCTGTCGGGAGCTCTCCACTTGCCGTCGAACGGTTCATATAGATCCCGCGTGTAAGATTGCGAGGTTTCGATAGCAGATTCGAAGCAATCGGTCCATTGCCCGTTCCATCAGCACCATGGCATGGCGCACAAGCCACGAGAAACATCTCTCTTCCCCGTGCCAGGATCTCGCGAGAAGCTGGTGGCGCTGGTGCGGTAATGCTTGCACCCGGTGCTGGCACTACGGGATCACCAGAGTTAACTGAAAGCGCCAATCCGGAGAGTCCGATAGCTGCTGCGACTGTAAGTGTTTGTATGTACATCCTATATTCTCTCCTTAAAATCCAAAACGTAAGCCAATTCCACCGGAAGTACTTGTCTGATCCATAGTCTTCACGCCGGCGCTTGTCACTATTTCGTTTGTAATAGTATAGAAGCCGGTAACAAAAACATTAGGCAAGAAATGATACTGGAATCCCATGTCAATCTGGTTTGAATTGTCATTCGTTTCTTTTACATCGAGAATATCGTATCGGCCAAAGATATAGAACTTCTCAGGAGAAATAATGACGTTCACTCCTACAAAACCTCCCGTCTCCGTATAGCCGGTTCCGACCGTGTCAACATTATTGTCTTTCCCCATCAAATATTGACTGTAAAAGTCAAGCCGCTTAGTCCAGGGATCATAAAATTCCAGGTTCAGGCCTACCCGCGAACTATAATTTGTCCATTGAGGCGCCGACAATCCCCCAACGGTGTCAATTGGATTTGTATTCGTGATCAATTGAGAACCACCATAATAGAATGCCCCAAAGCGCAGAGGAGCATTATTGACATAGATCGTTTGATTCAGTGCACCGAATAACGCATGAGACTGATGCAGATCAATATCACTGCTTGTACCACCGCTGATGCCGATATCATACCGCAGACCTTCTGCAATACCTGGAATCATTCCGAATGCAGAAAACCCGAAGTTGGGATCTGCAAAGGAGAGGGTGTTTGCCTTCATTAGGAAGCTGCTATTCCCGGCTTTAGCAAAAGGATCGTAGGTATAGACCAGGGGATCAATGTTTGGATTTGCCAGTAAGACCTCATGCTGATAAGGGTATGAGAACCGAAACTCGCCAAGACGGAAGTTGAGCGAACCGGTTCCATCATTGAGCGCATCAGTGTAAATCAGGTTTGCCGTCTCGACATTGATTTGAGCTTGTTGACCGCTAAAATAATCTATCGGAAGACCCGTATAAAAGGAAAAATGTGAGCCAAGGGACGCCGAGGCAAACAGTCCCACTTCAATTCCCGAAAACGATGTGGATGTGGTGGTTGGATTCACCCCAAGATTATCTTTTACCTCCGAATACTGTAACAACGGCTGTGCTACCATCCCGAGTAAAAAGGTTGGTTGATCGGCCTGTGCGAATTTTTCAAGCGTACCCGGCAACTGGTAACCATTTGCCTGAAAACGAAGGCCAAAATCGTTCAGCAATGGGGGTGTCGTATGACAGGTAAAGCACGTTGTATTATACTTCCTTGCAAAGACAGGAACAGCCTTCGCATCTGGCGCTACAAGAGCCACCGCAACGACAAAGAGGAGGACGCCATAAATGGTTCTCATTGCAGTTCAAAGTCAGCTGTTGCTCCCCCATCACCAACGGTGACCTGTTTTTGTTCAACAACAGCTCCGGAGAATTCCGGGCGGCCGCTTTCCCCACCGTTCATCCTCCAGCCTTCGTGCCACATCACGAGATTATAGGTTCCGGGCGGAAGAGCCGGGATCGAATACGAACCATCGGCATTCGTCACAGCGACGTAAGGGTTATCCGTCACCCAGATCCACGAGGACATCCAGAAGTGCACATCACACTCGACGTTTACCATGCCCGCTTTGCGCAGTTGCTGAGCGGATGTCATCCCCTGAGAGGGCTGCGCGAAATTGAACAGTGTTGAACGTTCCGATCCGCTCGTGAAATAACCATGCACATTATGAAGGCCCGGATCACCATTCACAAAATTGACCGACGAGCCACGTGTAGCGATCGCCATGTGAGGCGAATATCCGCAGCCCTGCTGCGTGATCGTTACAGGCGGGAAATTCGCCTTCCCAGCCGGCGGATTTGCAACGTAGATTAAGGTATATTGAACACCATTGCCCTTTCCAACAATAAGGCGGTCGTATGAATGTGTTGCTCCGCACATTTCAAAGCCCGTCGTCTTAGCATGTGCCAATTTCGGGACGGCTCCAGAGAAACGAACCGTACCACTGATCGAACCGCCGGATGGGCTTGCTTTCTGATCTCTTGGGATCATCAGAAAACCGAGGCTCGTAGCCAAAATAATGATGATCGCAAAGGCAAGGTCACTTATTGAAATAAGACGGTCTCTTGAAGGAGTATTTAATGTGTTCATAGTCATATTGGGAAAATCATTTTATATTCGGCTAAAATCGATATTCTCATCTTCCCGGACAAATCATGCCAGTGTTAAGAATCTTATCCAGACCCCCTATATCTTTACACTCCTTGCAGTCAATAATTGTTGTTACAACGAGCATGCGTAAGATTCTTTAACATATAGTTAGATTCTTTTACATCGCTATTATTTATGTATCATCTACAGGGGCTCAAAGTGTGCCGTAAAATGTCGGAGTATTGGCGCTTCATACGTGATGCAAAATTTCGGCAAACTATCGCGGTCATCGAAAACTTCATTCACCGCTTCAGCAACATAGTCGATATGGCTTTGGGTGTAAACGCGTCGAGGAATTGCGAGCCGAACAAGTTCCATTTGAGAAGGGATGAGTATGCCATTCTCATCATATTTACCGAACATCACACTTCCGACCTCAACTGCTCGAATTCCGGCATGTGCATAAAGAGCGCAGACAATCGATTGACCTGGATATTTACTTTGCGGGATGTGCGGTGCAAAATGTTTGGCGTCAAGATATACGGCATGACCGCCGGTCGGACGTACGATCGGAACTCCGTGTAGTTCGAGCGCATCTCCCAAATATTGCACGGATCGTAAACGATACGCAAGATAGGATTCATCCATTATTTCGACCAGACCGCGTGCGATCGCTTCCAGATCCCGCCGTGCGAGTCCCCCATACGTCGTAAATCCCTCGGTAACGATGAGAACATTTCGAGCCTTCATTGACAACGTATCATCGTTCATCGCGAGCCAGCCACCGGTATTGACCAATCCGTCTTTCTTCGCGCTCATGGTGCAGCCATCGGCATACGAAAACATCTCTTGCGCAATCGTTTTGATGGGAACATTTGCATACCCCTCCTCACGAAGTTTGATGAACATCGCGTTCTCCGCGAATCGGCACGCATCGAGATAAAATAGGATACCATTCGTATGAGCTATCTTGCTAACTTCGCGAATGTTCTTCATCGAGACTGGCTGGCCGCCACCCGTGTTATTGGTAACGGTCAACATGATGACCGGAATATTTTGTGGACCTACTCGAAGAATTAATTCTCCCAACGCGTCGATATCCATGTCGCCTTTGAAGTCGGCAACAAGTTCCGGAATGAGACCGAACGCATTCGGCAAGTCGATCGCACGAGCGCCAGACTCTTCAATATTAGCGCGCGTAGTATCGAAATGGGTATTATTAGGAATTACTTTTCCTGGTTCGCCGATGATACTGAAGAGAATTTTCTCCGCAGCACGGCCCTGGTGGGTGGGAATGATATGCTTGAACCCTGTAATATCTCGAACGGCATCCTCAAATTTATAATAGCTTCGAGAACCTGCGTAAGCTTCGTCCCCGTCCATGAGGGCGGACCACTGTTTAGCACTCATTGCTGTCGTTCCGCTATCGGTGAGCAGATCGATCAAAACATCATCCGAACGAAGCAGGAAAGGATTATAATGTGCCTTTTTTAGCAGGTCGAAACGCTCTTCGGGAGTGGTGAAGCGCAACTGCTCCACCATTTTTATTTTGAATGGCTCGATGATGGTTTTCATAATTCTTTCAGGTTGAATTCAGGACTTGCATGATGCCTTTATAGTGCACCAGCGAAAGGGCGCCTCTGCTTACGCGTTGGCGCCCTATTCTTGCTCTCTATCTTACTTCCCCGGACGAACCGGGAACTCTGGTGAGCTTGTTTTCTGTTCGATTAGAATGCTACGTCTGCTTCGCCAACGATTCCCTGGAATTTGCCACCGTTCAGGATTCCGTTCGCGCTGGAAGCCGCGATAAGCGAATTGTCGAAACCGGTGTAGGTTTGCGAAACATATTCGACTTTCATCAGGACGGCGGTGACTGGGAACCAGCCGATCGATCCAACGATGCGATCAACCGTGACATCGGGAATATTCTGGCTCACTGGCGCAAGCTGCATCTTCACCGTATTGTACCGGAAGCCGATCCAGAATTGCTGTGTTGCACCAAAGCGGTAGATGAGATCCGCCGCCATTTGCGTTGCGTTACGAGTTGCCGTCTCAGTATTGTTGCGGCCACTGGCACCCTCGTACGTTCCAAAGAATTCCAGACCATCGTATTTGATGAACGGGTTGATCATAAATGTCGAAATCTGGGTCGAGAATCCCGGCCCGAAGCGACCCTGCGTGAAGGTGTTATCTTCTGCGCTGTTCGTCGGCGCACTTACTGGTGCAAGGGTATTTGCCATCACGAGGCTGTAGTGGGAACCTGCACGGTCGCCAGCATCAAGCAGCGTGACGGAACCGTTTTGATTCTCGTAGTAAGAACCAGTGAGTCGGAAGCGGAGATCGCTGTTAACCTGTTTATCATAACCCAATTTGGCGAGAAGCGATGGGTCGTAGGCCACTGGCTTGCCAGTTTCTGCATCCACCGAGCCCGATTCTTTAATTTGCGGATTGAGCTCCCCGTTGGTGATCCCGACCATACCAAGCCAGCCATCGTTATGATAGTAGAACTCTGCACCTGTTTCGGTTGCGAATTCGTCCATAATGTAGTTTTCGATGAATGGATTGTACATTCCGTTACCACCATCGACACGGCGGAAATGCTGATCGCCATAATCGTCTTCAATAAATCCTGCCTGGATCGTGACGTACTTCATGATGTCATTCACGACGTCGCTGCCTAAGAAATTGAGCTTGTCGATCTGCAAGTACCCGTTCTTAACCCATGTATCTTCGTGGTGCACCGTTGCAAGATAAACGGTAATGTTGGTACGAATACCATCGGCAATTTGGCCGTCCATGTACATATTACCCCACCCGAGTTGGAACCCACCGCCAAGTTTTGCAAGAATATTGGAAGAGTCCGCATGATTAAGAGTGGTTTTTGTATTCGTGTAGTTCTGGTCTGTGAGGGATTGCCAATCGTCCGCGAATGCTCCACCAATGTGGATGAATGTGCCCTTGAATGGCGTGGTGTCGGTCTTATCGGTCTCGAAGGAGTTGACACCCCGCTGATCATTCGGGCGGAAGAATTGCATGCCGGATGTGGCGAGTTGTTGCGCGTGTGCAAGACTCGTAAGCATCATGGGCGATGCGGCGAGGCATAGAAGAATGAGTATTCTAATGGTATGTTTCATAATGGTTGTTTGTGGTTAGTTTGGAAAATGTATGTGTTTAAATTCCCATGAGTGGAATGGCGCATCGCCGACGATGCTTACTTCACAAAAATTAATGAATAGTTTAATGTGAGGGCATCGCCTACACTTCATCGTCCCGAACATGAAGGATGGCCGTTCAATGTTGAAATCCGAGAATTTAAGCGCCACCGTGCCGCTGCAGGAAATGGATCCGTCCGCGTTCACGACTGCCGTAGTGTTCAATGTTACTGCCTTGTTCGCTCCAGAGATCGTGAGATTACCGAGCGCGGCGATTTGATACTTGTTTCCTCCTGAGGGGGTGACCGTGGCGGAGGTAAGTCTGAATACGATGTCTTTGAACTTATCCGCCTTCAAGGCATCGTATGCATTGTTGGTCATTCCATCGCTTTCACTTTTTAGATTGTGGACGGGCAGATCGACGCTGAGTGCGCTCAGTCCTGTCAAGTGGTTATCCGCAGTGAGGGTAAATTGAGCGTTACCGGTGTAGAAGGTCAAGGTCATCGTCCAGTTATGTAGCGTCGATGTCCCATAGAGCGTCATCGACTCCTGCTTGCTGCTTACCGTATAGGCTGTTTGCGCCTGCAATGCAGGAACCATGATGAAAGAAAGTAGGAAAAATGAGGCAATAAAATATTTTCGCATCGTTGTTGGTGTGTTCATAGTGTGTTTCACGTTGTTGTTGATAATTGTTATTGAATAAAAACCAGGTTGTAAGCAAGGGTCATCTCGTCGCCTGCTTTGATCATTCCAAAGAGTAAAGATGGCCGCTCGACGTTGTAGTCCGACATTCTCACGACTTCTGAACCGGTGAACGAGATCGAGCCGTCTTTAGCAACGGTCCCGGCCATATTCAGAACCACATCGCGCGTCACGCCTGCAACCGTAAGCTTCCCGCGAGCCAGCACGTTATAGTTATGTCCACTGCGTGGCTCGATGGTTGCCGAGTTGAGCCGAAAAACGATCTCGTGATATTGGTCAGCCTTCAACGCTTTGTAGGCATCGTTATCCATTGCTTCTTGCTCACCCTTGAGGTTATGCACCGGAAGACTGAAGGTCAGGGTCTGGATTCCGGTCAACCGATGGTCCGCTGTAATATCCATCTTCGCGGCACCGGATAATCCATGAGCAGTCATCGTCCAATTCTTGAGCGGCATCGTTCCGGAGAGATTCATGACGACATCTTTCGATGAACTCAGCATGTAGATCGCTTCTTGTGCTCCGCTAGAAATGATTCCCTGCCTCTCACCACCGACCGTGCTTCGCACCATGTTCTGTCCCTGCAACAGGCCGGTCTGGGCCATAGCAACCAATGTTGCCATTAGCATCAAAACTCGGTTCTGTTGAGAATTCAGGATTCGTTTCATGATCTTAGCTATGTATTTCACGGTCGGTGTTTCTGCTGACTTTCAGCGATCTTTTGTTTCTTTGCTGATATGAAGCCCAAGTTCTGTTCCAAAAATCAAATTGGCTTTTTTTGCTTGTTTTAAGGAATTTTTGAATTAAAAGCGTTAAATTATTTAACGCTACCGTCTGATTATTTTTCCGTGAGTCCTTCATTTTGCTTTGCCTGACGACTTCGAAAACTCATGCCATCTTCTGTAAATGGGTCAAGCAACTATTTAAGCTCTCAATGGCCCCCCAAATGCACTATTGCATCTCCTGGACGGGCTAAAAATATCTACCATGCGTTAACTCTTTGATTCAAGGGGCAAGAATTCTTCCGCGCAATTCGTCGAATGAATGCATCATTTGATTTTCTCCGGTTTATTTTGCCCATTATAAATAGATGTCACAAGGTGGCACAACTCTTTCGAGAGATTCTCGACAAAAGAACTATTATTATGCACCTGCACCAAGAATTGGAAGGATATTATCTGGGAGCTTCGCCCGATCAGCCCTCCTTTGCTCATCCCTCGATGATGACAACGAGAGTTCCACGAAAGCCAAGCTCAACCAGATCTATTGATTCATCCCCAATGATCAGAAAACGCAAACAAACTAAGACCGTCGAAGCACCAAAGACGGTGTTACTCATTCTGGAAGACTTCGATGAAATCCGGGCATTCCTGGTTCGGCATTTCGATCAGCACCGATACGAGGTCTATTCTTCTGCAACCTTGCGGGACGCACTTGTGCTCGCATGGGAAGAAGCACCCCAAGTGATCCTCATCGACTATGATCTGAGTGGGGAAACGGCCCTTCACGCGATACAACGTCTTCATCTCGCATTACCGCAAGGCTACATCGTTCTTATAGGAGGCCCGCAATCACAGGAAGGAATCGAACAAGCTCTTCTTGCTGGAGCATCGAAGGTGCTCTCAAAATCCTATGCGATCTCAGAGATGGATTCTATTGTTGGGAATGCGGCTCGGATCGCGAATGGTTGGAACGAGGTGCAGCCCTCCGATCAACCACATATCCCGAATAATACCTCTGGTATTGAAGGGAGGTCCATCCCATCGCACCCCGAATCATTTTCGTGATGGGTAAGGATTATCCCCGTAAATGATTACAGGGGTTCCAACCGGAGTTGTACGAAATAACTCGTCGGCTGCAAACATAGGAACACGGATGCACCCATGGCTTGCGGGGCGGGATGGTACGCTCCGCGCACCATGCACCGCAAAACCTCCCACGATATACATCGGATCGAACATCTGTCCGAGAGGGCTTTTTTTCCAACCGGTAACTTTGTAATAGACTTTAAATTTTCCTCTGGGTGTCCGAGCGTATTCTGGGCCTTTACCTGGATAATCAAAACGTTGTCCTGTACCCGTTGAGACGGAAAGAATCCGAACAGTGTGACCGCTCGAATCCACTACAAACAGCACCTGATGATTGAGATCTACTTCGATGTGCAGATTGTGAAGTGTATCGTGAGGCATCTGGGTAACCGCCTGCGAAAGCCGTGAAAGAGTCGAATCAGAAAGCTTCCCAGTTCTCGATAGACCTTGAAGTTTTTGAAATGCAATAATTGCTTGACGATTGGCGTCTTCAGTAAGCGAGTATGTCTTTCCCGTCCAGTAGTGAAGCTCAAACAGCCGCGTTATTGCAAATCTGTCACTGGAAGTCTGGATATCTGCGGGTAGTTGCTTCAAAGGTGATGCCTGCTGTCCGCTGGCCGCACTATCACCAAGGACAATCATGATGAAGAGAAGCATCCGGCCAAATTTTTCAAACAATTAGTCACCTCAGGTATGGTTACAGGGAATTTGGTTTTGATCAAAGTGTAGTGTTCCAGATCACTCGAAGCGTAATGCATCCAGGGGAATCAATTGTGAGGCTTTGCGAGCTGGCGCAACCCCAAATACAATTCCAATGAACACCGATACTCCAAAGGCTATTGGGATCGAAGCGATCGGAATGATAAATGGAATACTGATCGCATTTGCAACGACCGCTGAGCCGATAAGCCCGAGCACGAGACCGATCATTCCGCCGAGGGTCGCAAGTATCGTGGCCTCGACCAAAAATTGCATGAGAATATCGGCTGACGTTGCTCCAACGGCGAGCCGAAGGCCGATCTCGCGGGTTCGCTCCGTTACCGAAACTAACATGATGTTCATAATGCCGATCCCACCGACGAGCAGTGAGATAGCAGCAATTCCAGAAAGAAGAATCGTTAGCGCTCCTGTGACGGAATCGAGCAGGGAAGCCATTTCCTTGGGGTCACGTACAGTGAAATCATCATCCTCGCCGGGAAGGATATGTCGGCGTTGGCGGAAGATCTGCTGTGCTTCGGTTTTTGCATCATCGCTGCGGTCCTGCGAGACCGCGCTGAACATTATAGCGCCAATGCGATCATTCCCGCTGATGCGTCGAGAGAAAGTATTATATGGAATATAAACAATATCATCGGCATCCATTCCGAGCATGGACCCTCGAGATTCGAGGACACCGATGACGCGTACCGGTAGGTTATGAATCCGAATTTCCTTCCCGATGGGGTCTTGGCTTCCGAAAAGAGCATCGAGCACGGTGGTGCCAAGAATGCATACCAGTGCTCCGGTGCGCTCATCGTCATCACTCAGATCGCGGCCTTCGGTTACAACAAATTTTCGAATGCGGAAAAAATCGGGGGTGGTTCCATTGATCACCGTGTTATGATAATTAGTTCCGTACATCGTGCGGAGTGGGCGGTTACATAGTGGTGCGATATCCAGAATGCTATGCGCTCGCCGTCGCATGGTTTCCATGTCACCTACGGTGAAGAGTGGCACGCCGGTGCTCTGGCCCCCCATAATTCGCGTCGTACCCGGAACTACGATAAACATATTGGCGCCAAGCCCGGTGATCTGATCGTCAATGTAGGCCGTCGCGCCTTCCCCCATTGATTGCATAATGACGACGGCACCAACACCGATCACCATGCCAAGCGTCGTGAGCAACGAGCGCATCTTGTTCCGCAAGAGTGCAGACTGGGCAAGCCGAATTGTGGAGGTGACGGTCATGTTCTGATTCTTGAAATGTCATTTTCGATCCTGCCGTCGCGGAAGGAGACTTCGCGTCCTGCGTATGCAGCACAGGAGGGGTCGTGGGTAACCATAAGGACGGTAATACCACGCTCGCGATTCAGATTCTGGATGAGCTGCATGATCTCCTTGCCCATTTTGGAATCAAGATTTCCGGTTGGTTCATCGGCAAGAATGACCGACGGATTATTTACGATCGCTCGTGCCATTGCTACGCGCTGCTGCTGACCGCCAGAAAGTTGGTTAGGATGCGCGTCATATCTTCCGGGAAGACCGACCGAATCGAGCGCTTCTCGCGCTCGAGCATTGCGTTCACGAGAACCCACTCCCCCATACACTAATGGCAGAGTGACATTTTCCAACGCGGACGTGCGAGAAAGTAAATTGAACTGTTGAAACACGAAACCAAAACGGCTGTTGCGCAGTAATGCTAGAACATTTTTTACAAGATTTTGGACAGGAACGCCCTCAATGCAATATTCTCCCGTGGTTGGTGTTTCCAAAATTCCAAAGATGCTCAGCGCGGTCGATTTACCCGAACCACTGGGACCTGTAATTGCAACAAATTCTCCCTCGTGAACATCAAGGTTAACCGCATCGAGCGCATGCACCGCTGCCGCTTGCTGTCCATAGACTTTTGACACATTGCGAAAGGACAGCAGTGGCCCGGGAGTCACGGAAGCAACTCGCGTCATGAACGATGCGTGCTTCCCATTTAGGGGATGAACATCATTTTGCATACGCCTTCTTTCCATCGGGCGTGAGTTCAAGAAGCACAGAAGTTCCTAGCGTGATCGTCCCACGGACCACTTCCGTCCATTCGCCATCGGAAACGCCAGGCGTGAGATGGATGCGTCGGAACGAATCATGGTCAAGTGTCCAGACACCGTGAACCGAATCGACCTTTTCGGTCGGCGGGGTGAAATGAAAGGCCGCATTTGGAACTTTGAGCGGATTCTTCGAGGTGGCTGTTACAATACTGACCGTAGCCGTCATGCCAGGCTTCAGAGCAAGATCGGAATTATCGACGATAATTTCTGTGCCGTACGTAACAACATCCTCAACGATGACCGGAGCGTTGCGAACACGGGTTACTACGCCCTTAAAGATGCGATCAGGATAGGCATTTACCGTAAACGTTGCCAGCTGGCCCACGACAAGTTCTCCTACATCGGCCTCATCGACTGCTGCAACCACCTGCATTTGCTTCAGGTCGGCTGCAACAGTATAGAGCACGGGCGTTTGAAACACCGATGCCAGCGTTTGGCCGGAATCAATATTTCGGGAGACAATGATACCATTGATCTGAGACTTGATGGTGCAATATTGGAGATTCGTTCTTGCAACTTCCATGCTTCCATTTGCTGCGGCTAAAGAAGCTCGAGAAGCCGCTACAGTTTCTTCCGCGATCCGAAGATTGGAAGTATCGGTATCTAGATCGGATACAGAGATAAGGTGTTTTTCGAATAACTGCTGAGCTCGAGCGAGATCGCGAGCGCTATGATCGCGATTGGAAATTGCCTGATCGAGTGAGGCCTCCGCGGAAAGAAATTGTCCATTCGCCTGATCGTACTCAGCCTGATAGAGCGTAGGATCGATCTTTGCGAGCACCTGCCCAGCATGAACGACCGTGTTGTAATCAACAGGAACTTTCGAGATCAGTCCGGAAACTTGAGCTCCAACTTGGATCGTCGTTACGGCTTCGACATCTCCCGTTGCTTTTACTTCGCGAATCACGCCACCATTAGAGACCACGCCCACTCTGAAGCGTTGCGCGAGCGGCACTGGTTTCGGTTTGAACATATACCACAATCCGATTCCTACCAACGGGATGAGTGCGATGAGCAACCATCGAATTTTTCGATTTCTTTTTTCGCGCGTATCTTCGCGCGAGATCATATCCGAGAGTGGCTCGCGCAACGCTGGTGCTACACCATTCGAAGCATGCACGTTCACTGATGTTCCCGAATTGGGAATGCTAATTATTTGATTTTGATCCGCCATTTGTGTTTGACTTTCATCTTTTCAATAGCTATGGTTGTGCCAGAATTAAATACGCTTTGAACCAGAGAAATAATGAGGAAAAGCATGCGAAATATGTAAGAAAATCTTACTGTTGGAACAAGCTTTTACTCTTAGAAATAGCGATCTACCTTGGAAACTCCATGTTATCGATGAAGCTCTTCTTGCCTGCGTCGAAGTTCTATTTCTCTTCGACGTAATTCGCGCATGAGGATCTTGCGCCATTTAGCTAACTGGTGAGTGTTTAAGATCGGCTTCAGCTCCAGATTCATTGCCTGAATTTCGGCAATAAGTTTTTTGCGGGCTGCTTCCCGTTCCGGGGTTCCGAGTGTTGTCGATTCCAGATTTGTTCGATCCGTTTGCAATGATCCTTCATGCGCCAAAAGAACCGTTCGCATCTGACTCATCTGCAAATCGGACAGATGGAGCACATGCTTGGCATGAGATAATCGGAGATCGACCCGTTGCTCCGGAGTTAACGGTGCTACCGTTGAATCCTGAACAGATAATACGACAGTAGAGGCGTTCGATATTCCACTCAGAGCAGCGCCGAGTAAGCACAACAATACTAATACTGAGAACAATTTGGTTTTCATTTAGTATCTGTAAAATATAATTATTATAAAAACTCTTTTTCTAAACATCATCTTCGTCCAGAACCCCTTACAGTGCCTGCCCCACCTCTTGCATAGCCAGATCCATAGTTGTATCTCCTGCTCTCGGCGGGCATTGATGGTGAAAGCACTCGCATTGGCACTTCATGCACTACGCGGTCATAGGTCCGTGCGGCAGGAGGGAGCACTTGAGAAGGATTGTGTGGGTTCGCAAGCGGGGCTTCATGGGCAATGGTGCCCTGCATGAACGTCACTCGGTTCGAATTCTCATTAAAGGCCCGCGCAACAAGTTCGCGGTCGGCTGGAACATGCTCGATGATCCCATTTCGGATCACGATCGGGCGATAATGATCGTAAAAATGAGCCGGATAATTCTCCCGGTAATAATCATGACGTTCCCATGGCCGATACATGTCGCGGTCGATCAGCACAAAGAAGGTGGCATAAAGATCAATTCCCCCGCACATTGGGGGTCGCAAAACACAAGGAAGTGAAACCCATACTCCGCCGTCAGGATACCACCACAGCCCTTCCCATACATCATAGTAAATCTCGCAATCAGGCAAGTAATAATATCGAACCGTGCTCACGTTGTCATACGGCGGAGCCCACGGCGGTGGAACGTATGTATGATAAACATTTGCGGTATCATCTCCTACTTTAGTAGTATCATAAATAACCGCCGTGGAGTCATGAACAATAGTATCCTTCTTTGGCTCCTGCGCCTTTGCACTCTGCACAAAAGTTAAGCCCAAAGCTATGATTGATAGGATTGAGATAAGCGGCATACGACACCATGATCGTATACCAACTCTAAAACATAATGTTTTCATATAATCCTCATCTATGTATCGGCATAATAGGCCGCTCCTTTATGTTCATTTCCTTTAGGGATCAACCATTGGCGAAGTTCTTCGTAGAACTCATGGAGCGCAGTAGCCTGGGCGGCTTCCTTGATATCAATCATTTGGTGAATTCGTTTCTTCATTTTGAGAAGTCTTCTTTCCAGACCGATCTCAATAAGATCCCGTTTGTTGGCTCTTACTTTCTGCGATGCGCGTCCCATGCATAATGTAGCCTTTGCCGCTGCATGAACTTCTTTCGACATTTGACTCTCCACTTCACTCGAAACTCCGAGCGTTTCAGACAGTGTCCGAAGGCGTGGAGTAAGCCACTCCTCAAAATGATGCTTATATTGATGGAATCCTTTGCCGCGCTTCAAGAAAACTCGGCGTATGCCAATGGCCGCAGCAACTGCTGCGGCCACCGTAAAGCCGACCTTCGCCCACTTAATCTGCTTTGAATCGTCCGGGAATTTATGGGTGATGGGAACTGCGGAGGTCGTCATGATAGAATACTCCTTTCCGAATTGATATTTTACTGTAAAATTAGAGCACGCCTGCTTCCTCACTTACGAGGATCTGATCGTTCACTTTTGCAACCCCAGGCGCAGCCCACGCTGCATTTTCGGCATCTTCGCGCTCTGCCCAGGAGCGGACCGTGCCTTTCAGGGTTACTAAGCTGCCATTGACATCTACTACGACGTTGCTGGCATCAACCGTTGCTGAACGCTGAAGCGCGCGCTGGATCTTATCTTTGATCTCTACCGGCTCTAATTCAGGCTGGACCATGATAAGATTAGTGACGCCTTTTACGCCATTGATGTCTTCGATCTCATGGCGAGCTTCGTCCTTTTGGAATTGCCATTCGACATCGCCTTCGAGCTTAACCCATCCGTTCTCGACGCTGATCGTGATGCGCTCGTCTGGAACGGAATTGCACCATTTTAGCGCATTGATGGCAATCGAAGCAATTTCGGAATCCGTCACCCGGTCTTCCGCGCCTAATTTAACATCAATTTCCTCGGCAACCGCCCGAACACCATGCACGCTCTTCGCGGCGCGTTCGGCAGCTAATTTTTTCGGATAATTATCCACATGTCCCGTCAGCGTTATAACACCATCCCTGGCGGTCACACCGAGTTCTGCCCCATTAAGGAGGGGTTCCCATTTAAGCGCGTCCACTACATCGCGCTGGAGTTGTTGGTTCGTTTTCATATTGGTATCTGTTAAAATATTAGATGGAAGTTTTTAACAACTCGAACGTAGGCAAAATCCAAGCCACTTATACATTTCGCTCATAGGTGAACTAAAGCACGTATCCTGAGCTCTGAGATGTTTTTAGCAAGGATAATATTTTACACTCACTGGTCAATAATCCTTCCGGAATATTTCAAAGAATCGTTGGATCGTGAACTATGATCGGAATTCCTGTAGCAAATCAATCCTTACAATTTTTCATGCTCGATGAGACCATTCACCTATCTCCTGCGCCACACATCCTCGCACTGCATGGAATACAGCACTCGCCTCACCAGATCATCCGAAGATAATTCTTGATCAACGGGCAAGCTCATACTATCATTTCTTAATCGAGTAAATCGCAGTACTGCCTCAGAAAAATCCGCAGGAGAAAGCGCATAATTGCGAAAGATCTTACACGCTTCTGCCTGAAAGATCCGTTGCCGATCGGAGGCGACAGACCCTTTCGAACCAAATTGGAATGAAGGGGATGAATAATTCTCTATCATTTGTAATGCGATCATCGAATGTTCATTCATAGCAATTTTCGCGCCAAAGGTTACCGCCCTGATCGAAGACAACCAGACTTGCTTTTCAAGGAGATTAGTAATATTACCAAATAGTTCTCGCATCGAGAAGCGTAAGAATTTCTTACCAAATGGCACCTTCTCTTACATGTTTTAGAAGAACATTGACCGCAACGTGTAATTCTTATTCAAATTTATGACATCATATCAATGGCATACTTTTCTCTATTATCGGAACTATGAAAATACTTATAGCTTATGATGGCTCGCAATCAGCGAGTAATGCGATCCAAGATCTGAACAATGCCGGACTTCCGATCGAAGGTGTTCAGGCGACAGTACTTTCCGTCGGAGAAATTCGCACGGGTGGTGAACCAGCTCTCAATATCGAGTCCGGCCTCACGCTCGCCGCTTATGCAATTGACAACCTACAGGAAACGATCCAATATGCACGCGAAGCAGCGGAAGAGGATGCTGGTCAAGGTGTAAAAATGGTCTCCGCTCTTTTCCCGAAATGGGAGACGACCACTTGTGCGCGGCTGAATTCACCGGCCTCGATGATCCTCCAAGTTGCAGAATCCCTCAAGCCTGACCTCATCGTGATGGGCTCCCACGGGCGGGGAGCGATCGGGCGTCTCTTTCTGGGAAGTGTTTCACTTCGGGTGGCCAGTGAAGCACCTTGCTCCGTACGAATCGTTCGACCAAGTACACATATAAATAACAATCGCCCACTCACCCTGCTTGCATCGTTCGACGGCTCCAGTGGGGCACGTAAGATGGTTCACAGTCTTGTTCAACGAGCATGGCCAAAGCATACACATCTTCACATCGTAGCTGCGCTCGATTACAGCGTTCTTGCTTCTCCGGAATATATATGGCTGGCTGCTGGAGACGTTGGAATTTATCAGGAAATGAAAGAATCGCGCATTGATCAAGCCGTGTATTCCCTTGAACGAGAGATGAGCAAGCATTTCAACGTGGTAACAAGTGCGATGCCCGTGGGAACGGCTTCACGTGAGATCTTGGCGCAGGCCAAGCAGGTGCATGCAGATACTATTTTTATTGGCTCGCGCGGACTTTCCGGCCTTGAGCGCATGCTACTTGGAAGCGTCGCGCATAGTGTAGCAGCTCACGCGGAGACGACCGTCGAAATTGTAAGATAATCCATTTCGAATCAATAAGTAACATGGATATTATTCATTGGTGGATGGGCTGGCCGAGCTGGCTTCAGGATGTCTCTGTGGTGATCTTTGCTCTTGCATTGCTGAGTCCACGTACTATCGTCAAAAAAAATTAGCCTTATGGAAACTCCTTCAGCTTCATTCCCTGCCACCCTTGAGATCGACTATCTGGATCGGCCCCTTAATAAGCTTACAAGCTTTTTTCGGCCATTTATGGCAATCCCGATACTGATCATCCTCGTTCTGATCTCCGGTTCATCGGGAACCTGGGGATGCAGCTTTTTTTTGACGGGCGCTGGAGGGGTTCTCTTTTTCCCAACCCTCCTGACCTTATTATTCCTTCATAAATATCCACGTTGGTGGTTCGATTGGAATGTGGAATTGATAAAGTTTAGCACACGGTGTTCTGCCTATCTTTTTTTATTGCGAGATGAATACCCCTCGATCGATGAGGAGCAGGGCGTTCATATCACCATTCCATATCCAGATGTTGTGCGTCTCAGCCCAGGTATGCCGCTCTTCAAGTGGTTTCTTGCGATCCTTCACTATATTGTGCTCTGGGCCTTGGGTATTGCGGCAATCGTATGTGTGATCATAGCATGGTTCGCGATCCTGTTTACCGCGCATCGCCGACGATGCTTCGGTATCCAAAGTCTCTGTTCGATTTTATTGTAAGCGTAATGCGGTGGTCGCTCCGAGTGGCGGCCTATTCCGTGCTTCTAACGACAGATGAATATCCTCCTTTTAGCTTGTAACCTATGCTTCCAGTTCCTGGAGCTTGGCCTGCCATATGAAGATTTATTCGGTCTTTAGAGCCATACCACTCGATAGACGAATTCCCGTCTAAAAAACAGATGCCAACGCGGATCAGGAAAACGAAAAGTTCGGACACGCAAGATAAACGCGTTCTAAGCATTCGGTGTCAGGAATGCTTACAAAGAATGTAAAAATTGTTGCCTCCAAAGAGTCTCAAGACGATTGAAATAGCAACGACACTCTCTATTCGCCATAACTCCAGAATGGCACGGCATTCGCTCTAAGAATTAGTATAATTTCACTTATTTATGGAGGTGTACAATGGATCTAATTAAGTGGGTTGAAACACCGTTCGACAGGATCGAACGTGCTTTTCTTGATACGATGAACAGCAATTTCCGTTTTCCACGAAGATTCTCGAGTATGGATGACTTGTTCGTTCCGAGCCTCGATATTTCCGAGGACAAAGAGAACTTCTATATGATCGCGGAATTGTCGGGTCTTGCCGAGAAAGATGTAAAAGTAACCGTAAATGATAACGTGCTCACGATCAGCGGTCAGAAGGAACGAAAAGACGAGAAGAAAGACCGGAATTATCACCGCATCGAGCGATCGTTCGGCGAATTCACACGGTCGATGTCGCTCCCAAAGAATGTTAAAGCCAACATGATCATTGGCACATTCAAAGATGGCCTTCTCGAAATCACGCTCCCGAAGATCGCCCAGGAAACGCCTGCCACGCGAGAGATACCGCTGAACGCAGCTTCTACCGGATCGACCACGATATCAATGAAGCCCAATGGACAATTGAAAACTAACGGAACAGTGGTTCCCGCATAGACGAGCCTCGATGCGATGCATCACCTACGATGCACGCGCTCACGTTGATGTGCCGGTCACGGTAATGAAGACAACCACTCCGGCAAAAACCGGAGTGGTTGATGATTCTAATAGTAAAGACAAAAAAAGGTGGAACTATGACAAAGCAGAAACACAGCACCCCAAGAGTGACTCGTATTCGTGCAAACGGGCATGGTTCTGACACGGTCAGGGATACCCATCCAGGGTTGGGAAATATTGATGTAGCAGCACTCGCCCAACTTTATAATTCACCGCCCGCCTCGCGCATTGCATATGCCGAACTACTGGAACAAGCTCGCCTTGCTCTCATGAAATACGAACTTGCTGAAGATGAGCTTGCGATCGCATCCGACTCCCTTGCTCGCTCCATGCACATGCTGCTTGAGCAGCATGGCCTAAAAAAATTGGAGCCAGCGCATATGGCTGCCTTAGAAAAGGACGTTCTGGATTGGTGCGGAATCTTGCATCGACCAGTTCCCATGAATAGATCTTCTTTTCCGGCAGTCGCCCCAAATGAAAACAAGATTCCGATAGCCGCTATCGTTGTGAAAACCCAGAACAATCCCCTTTTCCACAAACGCCATGGAACAACCCAAAGTCATTGACCTTCGTAATCTCCTTGAGATGATCACACAAGAGTCCAAGCTTCGTGGACCGAAGGTTACCATCTATTTTTCGGTTCCACCGTCTTCCGACTATGCGATCATTGGCCATGCGGAATTGAAAGGGCATATTCATACCGTGACTGCATGGTTTGAGGAAATAGAAACACCAGGTGAGATTCGGAAAATAATTCTGGATTCACTCCATTCTCTTCTGGACTCCCAGGAACTTTGGAAGCACCGTAGCGAGAGCTATTCGATCTTTGCCAGCCCATCCATGCTACGTTGGTATGCATTACCACTTCCAGTACGGGATGAGGCACATATTGGCAACGATTTCTACCTTACACCTCTCATCCATCTCATTTCCTTGCCGGAGCAGTATTATCTCTTAGAAGTGTCGCGTGGCACTCCGCGCATGGCGCACGTTCATCCCCAATTCACCACTCCAATTCTGCTCGACCAAGTGTCGGCTCTTGATGCCGCGCTGGCACAGGAGAATGTGGTCCATGACCGTGCATTCCATACTGCATCGTCGGGGAGTCATGCTGGGGTTTCTGGGAACGGACATCATGGCACCATCCCGGATGGCGGTTCGCAGGATGGGGAGTTTCGGAGACGCGAACATTTTCTTAAGCAATTGGCCGGAGTAGTCAACGATACACTTAAGCAATCCTATTCACCACTCGTAGTTACCGGGGCAGATGAACTTGTCTCGCATTTCCGAAAATATCTTCACTATCCGAACATCCTGATTAGTCCGAAGCGCATTCCGATTCCAGAGGGTGATCCGCTTACACTAGACACTTCCACATGGCGTGAATGTACAAAACTATTTTCCGAAATGGAGATAAAGCATTCTGTTGTAGAGGATCAGGTCGAATATTTACGAAGCGAGGGAAGAGTGACGGAGGATCTCGATGCCATACTAACGCTTTCAGGATCAGGAGGCATCATGACTCTGATGGTGAATGACTCTGCTGTTACATTGGAGAACCAGGATCTCGTTGAACCAGATCGCATAAACACTGCACTCGTCAGAACCTTAGAGCATCATGGCAATGTGATCTCATCTAACACCCATAAATCACCAACCGGCGTTACCGCACTTCTTCGCGCCGGAATAACAAACGCATAACTAATTACTTCAATGAATTCCTCGCATGATTCTTACCAGAATGGTCTATCTGCCTATGTGATTCCTTTTGCAAAAGTCGGCATGAAGGACGTTGCAATCGTCGGTGGTAAAAATGCATCCCTTGGCGAGATGACACAAGCATTGACCCCGCTAGGCGTTCGAATTCCTGAAGGATTTGCCGTGACCACCGATGCATTCCGGAATTTTCTTGAATTAAATCACTTGTCGATGGAGATCGATACTGCGATTGCAAGTCTCGATCACAAGAACTATTCTAATTTGCATGAGATCGGCGCAAGGATTCGCGATGCGATCATGCGCGGTAAGTTTGAAAATCAAGTTGAACAGGCAATAATTGGTTCCTATCTTGCCCTTTCGAGCAACGGCGAGCCTGTTAGCGTCGCTGTCCGAAGCAGCGCGACAGCAGAAGATCTTGCCGGAGCGAGCTTTGCAGGGCAGCTTGAGTCCTACCTCAATATCACCGGCAAAGAAGCCGTCATCAAGGCTGTGAGGAAATGTTTTGCTTCCCTTTATACGGATCGCGCGATCAAGTACAGGGAAGATCAGGGTTTCGAGCATAACAAAGTTGCGGTCTCCGTTGGGATCCAACGTATGGTCCGCTCAGACAAAGGAGCTTCGGGTGTGGCGTTCACGCTCGATCCTGATTCTGGTTTTGACAACGCGATGCTCATTACCGGCGCATGGGGATTAGGAGAAAATGTGGTACAAGGAGCTGTTGAGCCCGATGAATTCTTCCTCTTCAAGCCCGCACTCAGAAATGGCCAACGAGCTGTTATCTCCCACAAGCTTGGCGCGAAGGAAAAAATGATGGTGTATCATGATGTCATACGAGATAATCCAGATATTTGCACGGTCAATCTCAATACGCCAGAGGATCTTCGTGAACGTTTCGTGCTCACCGATCTTCAACTAGAAGAGCTTGGAGACTGGCTGCTTGCGATCGAAGAACACTACAAAGAGCCAATGGACATCGAATGGGCACTCGATGGAATAACGAATGAACTTTGGATCGTTCAGGCACGCCCCGAGACTGTTCGCTCGCGCGATAAACATATTACTATCAGCGAGTATGAGTTAAGCGAAGAAGGCATCGTCTTATCAACAGGAATGGGTCTTGGCAACAAGATCGTCACTGGAAAAGCACACATTCTCACATCCCCGCGTGAGGAAGATTCGCTTCTGGTTGGCGAAATTCTCGTTACGGACATAACCAGTCCCGATTGGGATCCGATCATGAAACGGGCGAATGCCATCGTAACCAACAAAGGTGGACGTACGAGTCATGCCGCGATCGTAGCCCGGGAACTCGGTACCCCTGCCATCGTAGGTGCACTCGATGCAACCGAAAAAATCACCAATGGCGAGATGATCACCGTGGTGTGTGACGCCAGTGGACGCGGCACCGTCTATCGGGGAGAATTACGGTTCTCCAAAACAGACCGCGATCTAAGTAAAGTCACAATGCCCCGTACCAAGCCGATGCTCATTCTTGCAGATCCCGATCGTGCCTTCGAGCTTTCGTTCTATCCGAATCAAGGCGTTGGCTTGCTCAGAATCGAATTTATCATTACCGACAGCGTCCGCATTCATCCCATGGCGCTCGTTAATTTCGATACACTGAAAGATTTAAAGGCAAAGCAGCAAATCGTTGAGATAACAAAGGGGTTTGAAGACAAGAAACGATTCTTCGTCGAAAAACTTGCTGAAGGAGTTGCAACCATTGCGGCAGCATTTTATCCGAAAGATGTGATCGTTCGTATGAGCGACTTTAAGACGAACGAGTACGCAAACCTAGTTGGCGGCATGGAGTTTGAACCCAAAGAAGAGAACCCGATGCTTGGCTTCCGAGGTGCTTCACGCTATTATAATCCAAGATACCAAGCGGGCTTTGCTCTTGAATGCCAGGCAATGAAACTGGTTCGCGACGAAATGGGACTAACCAATGTGAAGCTTATGATCCCGTTCTGCCGAACCGTCGAGGAAGGGCGGAAGGTCGTCGGTATCATGGAGCAACAAGGACTCCGGCGCGGCGATAATGGACTTGAAATTTACGTCATGGCTGAAATTCCGAGCAATGTGGTACTTGCAAAAGAATTTGCAGAAGTGTTTGATGGATTCTCGATCGGCTCTAACGACCTGACACAACTCACGCTTGGGATCGATCGCGATTCCGATATTATCCGAGACTTGTTCGATGAGCAAAATGAAGCACCAAAAGCAATGATGGCGTCTGTCATTGAATCCGCACGGCTTGCAGACCGTAAGATCGGCCTCTGCGGTCAAGCGCCGAGCGACCATCCTGCATTCGCAGAGTTTCTCGTTGCGCATCATATCGATAGTATCTCTTTCAATCCTGATGCGTTATTGCGTGGGATCGAAAACATCAATCTTGCAGAAGCGAAATTTCCCACACATTACGTAGTGGCTTCAAAAGAAGCACTTTTGGAGCATTCGGATCATCATCCGGATTTCGATATAGAGGAGTAATACACCATGGCTATCAATCGGGAATGGCATGAAAAGCACCGAATGCCGAAAAACGCAACCGAAATGGAGCGGATGCTTTGGCATAAGGAACATGCAAAAAATTGTAACTGTCGCCCGATACCTGAAGCATCGTCGACGATGCGGGTTAAGGCCCAGATAAAAAAGCAGCAAGCATATAACGGGTCACATGTAAATTAGAAAATACTTCCATGAACAGAGTAAAAGATAAGGTAGCAGTAATCACGGGCGCGTCGCTCGGTATAGGACACCAAACGGCAATCCGTCTCGCAGAAGAAGGTGCCAAAGTCGCGATCACAGATGTCAATGATGCAGCCGGTGCGGAAACGGTCAATCAGATCAACATGAATGGCGGAATTGCAGTATATTGGCATCTCGATGTATCGAAAGAAGCCGATGTGATTCGAGTCATGTCTGAAATAGACTCGAAATGGGGCAAGATCGACATTCTCGTTAATAATGCCGGAATATCCGGTGCGAATAAGTCAACAGAGGACGTAACCGAAGCAGAGTGGGACAAGCTGATGTCGATCAATGTCAAAGGTGTATTCTTCTGTACAAAACATGCAGTGCCTTTTCTTCGCAAAGCGGGCGGCGGAAGCATCATTAATCTCTCGTCGATCTATGGCTTGATCGGCGCCGGAGATGTTTCCCCCTATCATGCATCGAAGGGCGCGGTTAGGGAAATGTCCAAGAATGATGCGATCTCATTCGCCAAGGATAAGATTCGCGTTAATTCCGTCCATCCCGGATTTATCTGGACTCCGATGGTCGAAAACTTCGCGAAAGAAACCGGCGCTGAGGAGCAAGCACGCAAGGCGCTCGATGCACTACACCCGCTCGGTCATATTGGCGAACCGAATGACATCGCATGGGGTATCGTCTATCTTGCATCCGACGAAGCAAAATTCGTCACTGGCTCAGAGCTTGTGATCGATGGTGGATATACCGCCCGGTAAAACTTAGAGTCCTGTAAGATAAGGCACCCGTTTCCGATGAAACAGGTGCTTTTTTTGCATTCGAGTTTCATGAACTATGGCGTTTTTAAGTGAAATTCGCCATTCGTTGTGATATGCTTTCATCGTTCTTCCCATTTCATACTTTATAATTCATCTTTCATCCTTTCCCCAAGAATAGGTGCCCATTGTAATCAATTGAATTGTCATTTAATGAACACCCCTGTTTCTTTCATGAACTTATGCACTGTTTGTTCTCCCAGAAATAGGTGCCTTTAATACCATACTCTAATATACGACAATTATTTCGCCCACTACAAAAATCATAGTGTTGTGTGCACGGAAGCGCTGCTTCCGTGACCATCTCCGGGAAGCAGCGCTTCCCTGCACACATCATATTATCATTACATCCCACAATTAATGCTGCACCACCACACTCCTCGATTGCACATACCCTCCCGACGACACCCGCAGAAAATAAATCCCCGATGGCACACCCGACACATCGAGTATTACTCCCCCTCCTATAGAAGGAGGGGGCTGGGGGGTGGTCCTCTGCGCGAGCACACTCCTTCCCAACGCATCATACATCTCGATAACGGGCTGAACATTCCCAGATAACTGAACCATGATCTCATCCGCCGCCGGATTCGGCTGAATACTCTCGATCGTGAACAACGGCCTGCCATTCATCGCTGCAAGAAGAAGCGAATCCCCACAGGCGTTAAAATTGATTTGAACGGAATCGGGATGAGAAACAGCTAACGCGCAGTTGCATGTTGCGCAACCACCATAAAATTGTGTGGAATCGAGATGGATCTTTGCGGTGGGGCTATTGAGGAATGTTTTAAATGTTAAACCGATATTTGGCGATCGCGATACTTGATTGGAATCAAGTACAAGCCATAAATTTAGTGTATCGTCATTAGAACTGGAGTCGATAAGCGAGAGACCGCCCGTAAGAAGGATATTTTTCAGTTCCAATGGCGCAGTATCGAACCGGATTACCAAATGGAGCGAATCGGAGCCAAGCGATTGATTGATCTCAACCGGAATATTCACGCTGACATCCGTTCCAGGCTTTATGGAGGTGAGTTTGGAGCTGTCGGTCAGCGCAAACGTAACCCGGTTATGCAAAGGATAGCGCCATACCGTGCTGGGATACTGGTCATACATCGCCACATCTTTTTGGTCCGCAGCATAAATATAATCTTTCGTTACCCAAAATCTAACGTCTTTCCATTCTGCAGGGCCGCCGATTGAATGCCAGCTATCACCCGCATCAGAAGACATGAAAAAGCCTTCGAAGGTCACCACATAAAGATTTCCGCAGTCGTCCGTGCGAATACAACCACTCGAGCTGTAAGCACTGGGATAATTATTAAGAGTAAAGATTGTCCGCCATGTTTTTCCACCATCATCTGATCGTGATATTCTATGCATTAATTCAGATTCTGCGACAAAAGTGTTCGTTCCTGGGATACATGCCGGTTGATAACACTCATCAGAAAAATTACTTTCAAGCCATGTATAGCCACCATCCGTGGTGTATAAAGCGGGAACAGGAATACTCTCTAAACCAGTCACAATCCCATTCAAACCGGAAAATGCATATCCGTTGTATGAGCATAACGGAGCGAGAGCTTTCCATGTTGTGCCATCGTCAGAAGAAGATTTTGCCGTATCGGTTGCTCCAACACCATTAGTAATACGAGAACAAAACAATAACTTCGTTTCAGAATTATAGGCGATTGCCCAATCCTCATCGGCGGGACCATTGATGTCGGGAGACATCGGAATCCACGAAAGCCCTGCATCCGTTGTTTGAAAGTTAATATAATTTGCCATCCAACCATTCAAGCTATCTTTGAACGCGAAGTCCCTTGCCCCACCTCTAAGCCACGGCTCCGTATCAGCTGGGGGAATATCAAGCCCTCGCCATGTCATTCCAGCATCGGATGTCCGCCACAAGTAATGGTTCGTATCGAATTTGACTAACTGATTCCAATATGCACTTATGAACCCAATTTCTGGCTTACCAACCTGATCCATAAAATAAACGGTGCAAATTGGCCCTGGCAAAGTTATCACGGGTTCCCATTGAGCATAAAGTTTTCCAGAAGTTGTTAGGATGATTGCTGCCACGAAAAAAAGAAAAAACGGGAATACCATGCCAGCATTGATAGGCTTGGTATTCGTTCCGTAGAATTCTCTTCCTTTCAAATCGGCGATTAATTTACCGCGCAACCGAAATCCTCCTTGTCTGAACACACCCTTCGGACGAAAACCTGAGATAATAGATTCCCGATGGCACCTCAGACACATCGAGCACTACTCCCACTCCTATAGAAGGAGGGGGCTGGGGGGTGGTCAGCACACTCCTGCCCAACGCATCATACATCTCGATAACCGGCTGAGCACTCCCCGATAACTCAATGGTGATCTCATCTCCTGCCGGATTGGGAACAATTGATTCGATCGAGAATGGCGTCACGTTCTCCATCGCATCCTGTATGATCGGTTCGCCGCAACGATAGAGATAGGTGAACGACGCTCCCGAATCGAGAATGCTCGCTACGCAATCATCCGATAAGGAAAGTGAATTCGTAAACGTCACGTTCGATAATGAAAGCGGCGTAAAGATGGAATCGCTCAGATACACCCGGAACGTGATTGTCCCAATAGTATCCGCGTAGGTCGGGCTTCCAGCCTGACTCCCCGCAGCAAAATGCAGCACCTGCGCCTCCGGAGTTCCAGCAGTTCCAGTCATCGTTACCCCGCTTGCATTCAAAAAACTTAGCAGATCGTCATTATGCGTAATATCGAACTGCATCCCGGAGATCGCACCGGGAGGCACCTGACCTTCGAGCAGTACGTAGCATTTCACAAGTGTACCATCCGTTGCGGTGTCCGATGGCGAAAGTGCGAGAACCAAATGCGCTGGCGGAATGATGCTTGCCGTGAGCGGAATCGTTACCACGCTATCACCCTTGTTGGCATCGCTGAAGAATGTGAGCGTTCCATTCATGCCCGCGCTATCGGCGGTTAAATGAATTGTAACTGACACAGAGGAATCAGGTGGAAGTATGATCGGATAAATCGCGTTCGTCGAATACGTACCATTGTTCACAGTACCACTATCGATCCGAAGCGTATCGCACCCCGGATTGGAAAGCACAATCGTTGTATCCCGCGACTGGCACGCATACAACCCACCAAAATCCCGGAGCGATGTATCGGCTGTAAGTATCTTTGTGCCACCGAGTCCGATACCCGCAAGCGTGATGGTTGTATCGTGCCCGGCATCGTTCACGATATTCTGGGAATGAAACGTCAGTGTGGCGGACTGCGCACCTTTCGTTCTCGGCACAAAATGAAACTGAAACACGCGGCTTGCACCCGGAAGCAATAGAGAATCCCCGCTTACTGAAAGAAGCGAGAACGCCGACCCACCCGCAAATCGGATATTCGAGATCACCAGCGTGTCGCAGCCGGTGTTCGAGATGGTGTCTGTAAGCGTCGTATCGCCCGTGCAGAAAGAGAAACTTCCCGCTTGTAGTCCCATGCTGCGCACGTCCAGCACCCCAAGGCCCTGCACACCCTGACCGGACAAGTCAATCACCGGATTTTCCGTCAGGCCCATCGAAACCACATTCAACTGTGCCTGACCGGTAAACACACCCGAATCCGGCGGAACGAAACGATACTCAAGTTTCACCGAATCACCTGCTAGCACAATTATGGGTAGTGTATCATTCGGGCCTGTGAAACCCGTACCGGAAAGTGTAAAGTTTGTGATCGTATCCGGGGCACAACCGCCGTTCTTGAAAGTGACAGATGCAAGCGCCGTTCCATTGCAAGTGGAGATCGCGCCAAAAGCGAGCAAAGAATCAGATGCAATGATATTGGGCCGGCTTGGAGTCGAAGTTGCAGTTATCAAAATTACCGTGTCATACGAAAAAGAACTATCCGACAAGAATACCGTCCCGGTTACGTGTAACTTCGTCGTAAATGTGCCGGGCTGTGTTTGTGGGTTGAAAGAAACGTAAAAAGAGTCAGTGTAGTCTCCGCCGCCATAAGATTTAGGAAATGGGAGCAATGAATCAAGCGAAAAATGAGTAGTATCGTCCTCTAAATGATAACCCGTAAGCGAGAACGAGTTCTGGCAGGAATTTGAGATGTTGAGTTTTACGCCCATCCTACTCTGTGAGCATTGTGAAACGGATGGGAACGTATCGATCAAGAGAGTTTGAATAGCTTTGGAAAGCGTTCCATCGCCGCCATCCTGTGTTAGCCAAACGCCACCTGTGTCATCGAATGCGATCACAGTTGCCCCGTTACAACCCAGCACGCAAAAACGTGTGATTTCCACATTGGATGGGCCACCAATATTTACCCATGTGTTACCAGTATCGGTAGTTCGATAGATACCGTTGCTGCTACTCTGAACATAACAAACCCCCGGGGCGCCTTCGGCATCGCCAGTCATTAGCTGCCCCGTGGCATAAACCGAGTCCCATGTCGCTCCCTGATCTTTCGATGTATAAATCGTTCCCCATGGAAGCACGTATGAGACTTCAAAAAATGTATGCCAATTTGAAGAAGGAAAAATTCCGAATGCCCATCCAGGATCGTTGCCTGTCATTTTCCATGTCTTTCCCCTATTGGACGAAACGTAACAATCTCCGAAGCCGCCAATTACACCCAATCCAGTGCTATCCCATGTAATGGAAGTTGCATCCTCTGGCGGAAAAGTAAAATGCAAACCCCATGAGGTAAGGATTAAAGCACCGGTTGTGGGTGCAATCGAAATATCAGTAATACCTGAGGGATCGTCGGAATCTCCATTTCCGTCCGGCTGCTTCCCTCCTGACACATAACCAGGTACGTTTTTCCATGTAACGCCACCATCCATTGTTTGCCACAAAACTGTTGTTCCAGGCTGGAGCGTTGCTAACGAAGCCCATCCAGCGAGTGTATCTTTCATATAAATGGATGTGATATAAGCGGAAAAACTTGGCACCGCGCTTGTCTGCCAAGTTGTTCCTCCATTTGTTGTATAAAAGATTCCGTCAATTCCCCCGACAATTCCATGCTGGGTATTCCAAAAATAACCACACGCTATTGGATAGTCAGGTGGAAACTGTCCCATTTTTCTCCAATGTGAACTTGATTGGGCACAGGCTTGCGAAACGCAGACCATTGCTACCAAAACAATTCCGAGAGTTCGCATAAAACTTCGTTCCATAAAAACAAAGAGCCTCACACTCCTGGATGGGCGTGGGGTCCAAAATTGTTATTCTACTAAGAGCATCGTCTATTCCTATGATCCTAATAATTGCTCGAAAGCATATCGCCCTTAAATTAAGAAGACCTATGAAAAGCAAAAAGGTAACAGCGAAAGCTATTTATTCATTAAAATAGTGCTTTTCATGAAGACAGAATAGGTTGGGTGTACACCGGGTTTCAACCCGGTGAAAATTCGCTCCGGGTTAAAACCCGGTTTATACACTGCGGGAATGAAAAGAAACGAACCCCCTACGGCTTATACACCAACCATGCGCGGCTGAGATAATCCGTCATGGTGTGATAGGAGTGTTCGGGGAATATTGCCTGCATATCCCACCCTATCTGCTGCTATTTCTGGAGATCAAATACATAAAAGAATTGACCCAACCGTAAGAAAATTGAACGTTTATTGTTCGGGGCCAGCACACATGAAAATTGCGCTGGCCTGTTATTTTGCCATCTTTTCAAAATCCACGATGGATCCTGGAGATGGCACAGGATTGTAGCATTTTTATCAATCTCAACGCTTTTCACATCTGATAATTTAGTATTTTCAAAGATTTATTCACCTCGGTAATGCCTACAACAGAAATCTTAGACCCCGCGCCTCGAACGATGGGTAAGAACCTGATAGATGGATTGGAAAGCTCGAGAAGTATCGCCGGCGATGCTTCTCATACTCCATCGCCCTCCACTCAACATCCTCTGAACGTCTTCTTCCACCCCAAAAGCATCGCGATCATTGGTGCTACGGAACGTCCGGGAAGCCCGGGGGAAGCTCTGACCTCGAATCTCTTTTCACACGTCCGCCCAGGTTTGGAGATATTCGCCGTCAATCCCACCCGTAAGACGGTTGCCGGGCATACTGCATACGCTTCGCTTGCCGATATTCCCAAGCAAGTTGATCTGGCTGCGATCGTAACTCCTGCTGCCACAGTTCCAGCGATCATTAGTGAATGCGTAGAGAGAGGCGTTCGAGGTGCGATCATTATTTCTGCCGGATTTCGGGAAACAGGAGCCGCAGGAAAGGCGCTTGAGAAAGAAATATCTGACCGGATCCGTGGCACGCAACTCCGCATCATAGGACCGAACTGTATCGGAGTGATGAACCCCATCGATCGCCTGAATGCGACGTTCGCTCGAAAAGCAGCCTTGCCAGGGAATGTGGCATTCATCAGCCAGAGCGGAGCGCTCTGCACCGCGATCCTCGACTGGAGCTTGAATGAGGCTTTGGGATTCAGTGCCTTCGTTTCCGTCGGATCGATGCTCGATGTGGGATGGGGTGATCTCATAGATTATCTTGGAAGCGATCCGAATACGGAATCCATTGTGATCTATATGGAGTCCATCGGGAATGCTCCACGCTTTCTTGCGGCCGCTCGTGAGGTCGCTCTTCGTAAGCCGATCATCGTAATTAAAGCCGGACGCACCGAAGCTGCCGCCAAAGCTGCTGCTTCGCATACCGGCGCTCTGACCGGAAGCGATGCCGTCCTCGATGCCGCGTTTCGGCGTGCCGGCGTTCTGAGGCTCGATCGCATTGGTGAACTTTTCCATATTGCTGACGTCCTTGCCAAGCAACCTCGCCCCAAAGGGCGACGCCTTGCCATTGTAACGAACGCCGGTGGCCCGGGCGTGTTGGCGGCCGATGCCCTCATGGAGGGCGGCGGCCAACTTGCGCAGCTTTCACCGGACACCATGGGCGCCCTCAATGAAATTCTTCCGCCACACTGGAGCCATGGGAACCCCGTTGATATCCTTGCCGATGCCACCGAAGCAACCTTCGAACGTGCCGTGGAACTGGCACTAAATGACGAAGGCACCGACGGCGTACTTGCTATCACCGCGCCGCTCGTGGCGGCCCGGCCACAAACCATGGCAACCAATATTGCGAAGTATGCAAAACTCGGCAAGCCGCTCATTGCATCCTTCATGGGAGGCGAGGACGTCTCCGCTGCCGATGGCATCATGAGCCGTGGCGGGATCCCCACCTTCAAGTTCCCGGACGATGCAGCGAATGTGTTCAATTATATGTGGAAATTCGGCGAACGGTTAAACACCTTGGAATCCGATGAACCTTCCATCCACTTTGTGCACCCGCTGCAAAAACATTCCACTATTATCGACCAGGTTCGAGCCGAAGGCCGAACGATCCTGACTGAAGTCGAATCCAAGCAGCTCTTCACCGAATATGGCATACCCGTTACAGAAACCGTTGCTGTTACAACAGTCGGAGATGCCATCGATGCCGCGAGGCGCATCGGGTTCCCCGTCGTTGTAAAATTGCTTTCTAAGACCATCACCCATAAATCGGATGTGGGCGGAGTTAAGCTGAATATCCATAATGAGGATGAAGTAAGCCGCGCCTTCAAGGAGATCCATGATTCCGTGATCACGAAAGGTCACGAAAGCGATTTCGATGGCGTCTCCATCCAGCCGATGATAAAACGGGAAGGATACGAGCTCATCTTAGGCTGCAGCATCGATCCCCAATTTGGCCCTATTCTTCTGCTCGGAGCCGGTGGCATCCTTGCCGAAGTCATGAAGGACACCGTGCTGGAACTTCCGCCCCTCAATAATACGCTGGCGCGCAAGATGATGGAGCAACTCCATATCTGGCAGGCACTAAAGGGAACTCGCGGCAAGTTGCCGATCGATGTTGCCGGACTTGAATCGCTGCTCGTAAAATTCAGCCAGTTAGTTATCAATGAGCCGTGGATCTCCGAGATCGATATTAATCCACTTATTGCCTCGCCGGAAGGCTGCATTGCGCTTGATGCAAGGGTCGTCTTGCATGGTCCGGAGATGGAAGCTGAAAATTTACCCCGACCGGCGATGCTGTTCTCCTTCAAGTAGTATTGCTTAAGCAATAATTTATCGTCATCATTTTTTAATCCTTATTTCGAATGCCAAAATTAGTAAAACGTTCCTGGGCCGAACCCTTTAAGATAAAAGTGGTCGAGCCGCTTCACATGACGACACCCGAATATCGCGATCGTGTCCTGAAAGAGGCCGGCTATAACACGTTCCTGCTTCGATCGCGCGATGTCTATATCGATCTCCTGACCGATAGCGGCACCAACGCCATGAGCGACAACCAATGGGCCGGCATGATGCTTGGCGATGAAGCTTATGCCGGAAGCGAGAACTATTATCATCTCGAAGAGCAGGTTCGTAAATATTACGGCTATAAGTATCTGGTTCCGACCCATCAGGGGCGCGGAGCGGAGCATCTTATCTCCCAGATCCTTATCAAGGAAGGCGATTTCGTTCCGGGTAATATGTATTTTACCACGACCCGGCTGCATCAGGAGCTGGCCGGCGGAACCTTCATCGATGTTATCATCGACGAAGCCCATGATTCCGAGAGTCTCCATCCCTTCAAAGGAAATATCGATCTTAACAAACTGATCCATCTTATCGACCGCGTTGGCGCCGATAAGATCGCTTATGTTACCGTCGCGGCAACGGTCAATATGGCCGGTGGCCAGCCGGTCTCAATGGAGAACCTTCGAGAGATCCGCGAGCTGACCCACCGTCATGGCATCACGGTAGTGCTCGATGCGACCCGCGCCATCGAAAATGCCTGGTTCATCAAGCAGCGGGAACCCGGTTTCGAATCGCACTCCATTGCAGCGATCCTGCGTGAAATGTGCTCCTATACCGATGCCTGCACTATGAGCGGCAAAAAAGATCTGCTCGTTAACATCGGCGGATTCCTTGCGCTGAACAATTTCGATCATTTCGAAGAAGCGCGGAATCTCGTCGTGGTTTATGAAGGGCTTCATACCTATGGCGGTCTTGCCGGACGCGACCTCGAAGCAATGGCTCGCGGCATCGAGGAAGCGGTGCAGGAAGAGCATATTCGCGCCCGCGTCGGGCAAGTGGAGTACGTTGGCGAGCGATTGCTCTCCATCGGCATTCCCATTGTAGTTCCCATTGGCGGACATGCGGTGTTCCTCGATGCCAGACGCTTCCTGCCGCATCTTAAACAACTGGAGTTCCCCGCTCAAACCCTTGCTGCCGAACTCTACCTCGAATCCGGGATTCGCACGATGGAACGTGGCATCGTCTCGGCGGGACGTAACCGCAATGGCGAGCATGTATTCCCCAAGCTCGAACTGGTACGGCTCACCTTCCCACGCCGTGTTTATACCCAAGCGCATTGCGATGTTGTCACCGAAGCCGTCGAAGCCGTCTTTGATCGAAGGTTCGAGGTGCGCGGACTACAAATGGTCTATGAACCGAAATACCTCCGATTCTTCCAGGCCAAGTTCGAGCGGGTATAGGTATCAAATCCATGTTCTCCCAGAACATGGTGCCATTTTTCTTTCTTTCGAGTTCCCGATGAACTGTCGTTTCCAGGCTGTTTTCGCCATTTGTTGCAACAAATTCTATTCTCAGAGAACTCGTTCATAACGAAAACCACCGCTGGCTGCCAGATTGTCAATGAACATGACACGAAACACAATTCCCATAGACACTTGGTGCTCATCATCACACCACCTAATATACGATTGGAATTCCAGGAAGTCAAGCGATTCTCGAAAATAAATAAAAATAAATGGGCCCCTTTCATACTTCATACTTCATAATTCATAATTGCCCATAGAGGAGGATGATTTGGATGGTTGGGATTACGCACGATCATCCCAAAAATCCTCCCCGTCCCATTAATCCCAGTTCAGACACGGAGGCGGACGACACAAGCCGCGCGACGGGAAGCGGGAGGACTACATGCCAAGCAATTTTTCAACTCCCTTCTCTGCCCCCCATAACATGAAAGCCTTCGCTTGAGGGTTATTTTTGGCTTTTTGATAAATCTTGCGAAAGCGACCCGCAGCACTTCGTAGCCAAGTACCAGCTGGCATTGATCCTATCTTCGCTTTCAAGTTGTCTATGTCTTTTCTTAATTGTTCGATGGCCTCAGCTCCCTTTTTCTGTTGCTCAAGAATTCTAATGCATTCCTGCTCCAACGTACTTAGTTTTTCAACCCACGATTCTTGTTCATTTTCAGGGATTGGCAACTTTGCATCCAGAAGCCCTTCAATAAAAGTCTCAGACTCTTTGACAAAGTCGTCTATATCACCATAGAGCTCTGCATCTGCCTCGAGGTTTCGCTCAACCCTCTCGACCCATTTTTTCAATTCATCCAAAACTTGTTCGATGTTATTTAGATTCGTTTCTTGCTTATCGAAGACTTCGCTAGGAGCGCATGAGATTTGAAATCGGGAATTAGCCGAGAAGTAGTAAAGCTCGTTATGCTTACAAACTATCAATACTACCCCGTCACCATCTTGTGAGAAATCGTAATCAAAATTACCGGACGTTAGCACAGAGTTATCCAAAATTTGGATCATTCTTCGCCGGTATACCGAGTTTAGTGCCATTGATATATGAACAAAGTGCTAGTAGGAGCTGGTTCAGACTTCGAAACGCTATGCAGTAGGGTGCAGATAACATACGGCGCAGAAACCTAGACAGTTAGTACCATCCATAGCGTCTAGTGGTTGTCGTATAAATCGAATGAAGAGCTTCCGAACGAGATACTATTGTTTCCATTTCGTCGGGCATTGTAACAATCTTCAGTTGCAGCGGTTCTTGTGGACCGAGATTGGTTAGCAGTGCAATCCCTGAATGAGTTTCTATCGCGCTCTTTACATTAGGAACGCTTTTAGGAATATTGAGGCGGTACATTGAATTAGCCTCATAAAATTTTAGCATTAGGTTCCTAATATCGCCATCTGCACAGTTGATTTGGACGCGATCATCATTGCTCAGCCTTCCATGTACGAATCCTCGTACAACCTCTGCAACATCCCGAGGAAATTCCACTTGAAGCACGTACCCACCTGTAAAACTTTTCAATTCGGCCCAAGCGGCTGTTGCATAGGTATGGCTTATGACTGTCCTTTTTTCTTCACCGCTTGTGCTTGATAATACACCTTGAAGCGCATCTCTTGTTTCAGCTGAACGAGATGCATTCGCCTTCGCAAACAGTTTTGAATAGTCCTCAAAAAACTCCTCGGAAAACTCACGCGAAGTTTCCCAAATTCGATTGAACTCGATAATTGGTTGTTCGATATTCCTGTTACCCATCCAGCAACTTTCTATGTTTTCACGAAGCCCCCGCCCCGTTAAGTTAGCTGAGCCAACATAAAGTATGCCATTCGGTTCTAAAGTGCCTTCTTTCTCGCTGGAGGCAATAATCACCTTAGGGTGGAAAATTCCATTGCGCGGCTGGGCAATGCGTAGGTTCCATCCCTTATCAATAGAGTCTCTTAGTGCTTCCGGTTGAGTGATACAGAAGTCCGTTCCTGCCACTAGCCTAACATCTCTTATAGAAGCCTTCTGCGCGAGCTGATCTAGCTCGTAAACACCTCCGAATGTGACGAATGCGGACGCAATCGAGAGACTTGTAGGGCGGGCAGAAACGATAGCTTCTGTAAGCCTATTAAGAAGAAGGTTTCCACCTTCGGCAATAAAGAATTGTTCCTCACTCATTAAACAAACGGTGCTGTTTTGTCACACGCTCATCCTTTTCCGCCCTTTTGAACGTGGCCCCCCCCAAAGATAAATCAGGGAACCGGGGCCGTTCGGTGCCGTTCATGAGTCCTTCGATGGTGAGGATTTGCAGCTTCGGGTATTCGGAGCCGAAGCGGGGCGCGTCGTAGAAACCGGCGGAGACTGCTTCCTCGCGCATCGGTCGCGTCGGTTCGGCCAGTGTGACAAAAAATCCCATCGAGGCTTTTTCGCGATCGACCACGTGGCCGAGATCGCGCACCATCGCTACGTTCACATTCTCGCCGCCCTTGACCGATACCACGATCTTCTTCGCGCCGGATTTATCGTCGTGGAAAAAGATGAGTCCGTCAATGCCGGAGTCGGCACCTTTTTTCTTGCCCTGATACGGCGCGGCGTTCACTAAGGAACAGGCCCACCACTGGAACTGATATTTATCGCGTTCGGCCAGGTCGCGCGCGCCATCCACATCTTTCGGCGTGCCCTCGATCTCGAATTTAATTCCCGGGAACGCATCCTTCAGCCGTTTTTCGATGAGCGAAATGGCGAGGTGCGTGATGTCGATGCCAATCCACTGCCGTCCGAGCTTCTCTGCGGCATGCACCGCTGTCCCGCATCCGCAAAACGGATCGAGCACCACATCGCCCTCGTCAGACGATGCTTCGATAATTCTTTCAAGCAGCGCGAGCGGTTTTTGCGTCGGATAACCTAATGATTCATTTCCCGCAGCCTGATCTACGTCATTCCAGTCGTTAGAAATTGTTCGGCCCTTCGAATCTTCAAGATATAGTTTATATTGCGGAACAGCTCCCGGTTTGAGTTGCACTACAAGACCCTCATCGTAAGCCTTTTGCATCCTATCACGCGTCCATCGCCATACCCTATGGATTCCAAGGAAATCGTAGGTAAGATTGGGTCGATCCTTGTTAGGATTCAGGAGCGGGAGCAGCCTGTAGCGTCCTCGTTCATCCTTGTAACGATAAGCTTTATCAACATAACCTAAATCATGTTCTCCATACATCATATGAAATATAGGATGTTCTCCTTTCGAGTATCTTAAAATGATGTCGCGACAGTTGGGAAAATTCACGGAGCTCTGACTCTTTGGATTTGACCGCCTCCATGAAATTTCATTTCTAAAATTTCCATGTCCAAAAACTCCATCCAAAATAACCTTCAAATAATGGCTTGCAGTCGGGTCACAATGGAGATAGAGCGAGCCTGTGGGTTTTAGCACGCGGTGTAGTTCGAGCAGCCGGTTGGCCATCATAGTGAGATAGGCCATCATGTCGTTGGTGCCGAGGAACTTTCGGAGCGCGATCATCATCTCGGCGACATCGGTATGCTGGCTTTGCTCGAGTTCGGAGAACTCACGCTCGGCCTGTTCGCCCCAATGCCAGCTATCTTCAAATGCGGTGATCTGCGCGTCGCTTTCGTGTCCCTTCGGGGTTTTAAAGAGCACGGAATAATCGCGCTTGGAATTGAACGGCGGATCGAGATAGATAAGATCAACCGATTCATCCGCAATGTGCTCGCGGAGAATATCGAGATTATCACCGAAATACAGTTTATTCATGTGCGCGGCCTGAGACGGCAGAATAGGTGCCTATCATTTAGATTACAATATACGATGAAAACGGAAAAATTGTGCCAACTTCCTTTTATTCCCATCTCAACGCAATGGCAGGATCGACCTCGGCGGCACGGCGGGATGGAATGAGTGAGCACAGCATCGTCAGAGCCATCGACCCAATGCCGACGGAGACGAAATCTTCCCATCGCAGTTCGACCGGTAGCGCGCTAATGATATAAACCGTAGAGTCGAGCGGGAAAAACCCGAACTTCTGCTGCAACACTACCACTATCAATCCAATGGTGCATCCGGAAATGGTGCCGATAAGGCCGACGAGCGTTCCTTGCATCCAATAGATCTTGCGAATACCACTGATCGGGCTTCCGAGTGCGCGCAACAGCCCAATGTCCCGTTGTTTTTCGAAGACGGTCAGCGTGAGCGAGCTAAAAATGCTGAATGCCGCAACGCCCACAATAAGGAATAAAATGATATACGCCACCCACCGCTCGATCTGCATCACGGAATAGAGTTCCGTATGCAAGTCGTACCAGGACTGCACGTTATAGGTTCCACCGACCGCCTTTCCGATCTTCTCTTTTAGCTCGTTCGCGTACTGCACATCGGCTGATCGTACGTCAATCGTAGTTGCGGCATGTGCAGGGATCTCGAACAGATCCCGCGCTACATCCGGGCTTACGTACGCATTGGTGGCATCGTAGTCGCGGTTGTTGGCGGCAAAGATCCCGCGGACGAACAGCGTTCGCATACGTGGTGTAACCGGCTCTGTAAGAATACGCTCCAATCCCGATGGACTATAGATCTCGAGGCTGTCCCCAATTTGCAGCGCCAACTCGTTCGCCAAAAGTTGCCCAACGACCATACTGCCAGAATCAAGCTGAAGACTTCCTGCGACAATGCTATGCCCAATTCCCGAAACAGCCTTTGCATCGTCGGCAGAAATACCGGTGAGATCGATCACTTTCGGTAGTGTATAATGCACGAGCACCGCCTTCCCGTGGATCGCTGCCGCCACGCCTCGCGCTTCTGGAACTCTACGCACGATTCGAATAATACTGTCGGCGTTCGTGATAAGAGCCGGACCTCCATCGCCCTTCGTGGTGTCTGCGATCGCAGAAATGCGAACATGTGGATCGAAACTGACGTATATGTTCGTCACCACGGAAGAAAATCCGTTGAATACAGAAAGGACGATCACGAGCGCCGCCGTTCCCACCGCCAGCCCGACGATAGAAAGAATGCTGATAATCGTAATGAAGTTTTCACGCCGTTTCGAGAACGCATACCGGCGGGCGATCCAGAGTTCGTAAGCCATCAAAAATAAAAAATAGCTGTCTTTCCGGCACACAACAACAAGGGTACGCTTTATCGTGTCTCAGAACATGCCGCTCCATTCTGCTTTCCCTGAACGCGGGACGAACCCGCCGTGGATTCTGTTTAGTGTTTCTATGCCAGAAACCACACAATCCTCTACTGTTCGGGTTCTCTTCATTGGCGATGTCGTCGGCACAGGCGCCCTCGCCATGGTGACGAAGATGCTTCCAACGCTTGCCCAAAAATATTCGTCGGATTTTATTATCGTCAATGGCGAGAACGTCGCTGAAGGAAAATCCCTCACGAAAAAGCAGGCGAATGAGATCTTCGCGGCCGGCGCGAAAGTTATCACGACCGGCAACCACGTCTGGGATCGCTGGGATGCCCGTGGGTTGATGGCGGAAGATCGCCGCGTCTTGCGCCCCGCAAATTACCCGCGCGAAAATGCCGGCTCAGGCTATGCCGTAGGCGAAACAAAGAGCGGCATTGCCGTCGGCGTGGTGAATTTGCAAGGCCGCACGTACATGCAGACCATCGACTGCCCGTTCCGCGTGTCGCATTGGGCATTAGATAAAGTCGGCGAGCGAGCGCGCATTATCATCGTAGATATGCACGCTGAAGCTACCGCCGAAAAGCAAACGATGGGCCGATACCTCGATGGCAAAGTAAGCGCCGTGCTTGGAACCCATACCCACGTGCAGACCGCCGATGCGCAGATCCTTCCCGGAGGGACCGCGTATATCACCGATGTTGGCATGAGCGGGCCTTATGAAAGCGTGATCGGAATGAAGATAGATGTCGCCGTGAAGCGATTCCTGCACCAGACCCCATACAAATACGAAATTGCCACTGAGAGCATTCGTATCGCCGGCGTTAGCCTTACGATCGATGTTGCCACAGGTTCCGCATTGGACATCGAACCATTTATGTATCCAAATTTTGAGCGCACTCGAGCCCCCGAAGCGCCTCCCGAGATCGAAGAGATCGAGAACGATACGCTCGTCGCTGCATCCGAAGGGGTGTTAAATGGAGAAACAATCAATGGCTGAAGCCCGAATCCTCGATGGGAAGAAAGTTGCTGCTGAAATTCGCGAGGAAGTCCGCATCGAGGCCGCGCAATTTTTAGAATCGCAGGGGATTCGTCCGCGCATCGTCTTCATCCTCGTAGGTGAGGATCCCGCAAGCGAAGTCTATGTGCGCAACAAGGGTATCGCCGCCGAGGAAGCCGGTTTTTCTCATGAGACGATACTTCTTCCCTCGAACGCCGAAGAAGAAGTGCTGCTTGAATTTATCCGTCAGACGAATGAGGATCCATCCACGCACGGCCTGCTTGTGCAGTTCCCATTACCAAAGCAGATGCGCGAAGAGCGTGTGATCGAACTGATCGCGCCAGAAAAAGATGTCGATGGGTTCAACCCGCTGAATGCCGGAAGGCTCTCGATCGGCAAAGGCGATTACTTCGCGCCTTGCACCCCATCTGGAGTCATCGAATTGCTCGCACGAACCGGCGTGGAAGTTCCTGGCAAGCACGCGGTGGTCGTCGGGCGCTCGAATTTAGTAGGCAAGCCGCTTGCACTATTGCTCGCCCAGAAAAATTCCAAAGCCAATGCTGTTGCAACGATCGCCCACACCGGTGCCGGCGCACGGCTTGGGGAGATCACCCGGCAAGCGGATATTCTCATCGCGGCAATGGGAGTTCCACTTGCGATAACAGCCGATATGGTTCGCGAAGGTGCGGTCGTCGTCGATGTAGGCATCAATCGCATTGAGGACAAGACACGGAAATCCGGCTCACGCCTTGTCGGCGATGTCGATTATGACCATGTAAAAATGAAAGCCAGCGCGATCACGCCAGTTCCCGGAGGCATCGGACCAATGACCATTGCGATGGTGCTAAGAAACACAATGACAGCGGCGCAGCGGCAATGTAGCGCAAACTTAAGTTTGCGACCCGCATGAATACCATTGGCATCATTGGACACGAAAATCTCGCTTCGGTTCGCGAGACGCTTTCGCATGTTCTTGCTAAACTATCCAAGAAATTTCCCGATGCAACGCTCATCCTTACCGAGAAGATGGCATCACTGGAACAGCCTAAAGATTCTAAGGTTGCCCCTTCACTGATCGAGTTAGCAAAAGCAAGCGACGTCATCGTATCCATTGGCGGCGATGGGACGATGCTGCTGGCCGCACGCGCTATTGCTCGCGCAAACCCCGCTACACGCCTGATCGGCGTGAACGCCGGAAAACTGGGATTTCTTTCCGAGCACCCACCGGAAGAGATCGATGCCCTTATTGATGATCTTGCAAGCGGATCGCTGGTGGTTGAAGAACGGCTCATGCTCCATGCAAGCGTCAAAAGCGATTCGGGAGAACCCGTGCTTGTCAAGCAAGATAATCTGGAACCATCCAGAAGCGGAATGTCGGCCCCACAGGTAACGCTTGATGCGTTGAATGAAGTCGTGATCGATAATTATGGCTCGACACGTATGCTTACTCTTGAAGTATATGTGGGAAGCATGAGCGATCATCCGGGTGCTTTGGTGGGTGTTATTCGGGCCGATGGCATGATGGTTTCTACTCCAACCGGTTCTACAGGCTACGCTGTCAGCGCAGGCGGACCAATTGTTGAGCCGACAAGTCAGGTCATGCTTATCACAGCTATCGCTCCGCATTCGCTGAATGTCCGGCCCATTATTGTACCGCAGGATGCCGTAATGCGCTTCCGCTCATTGACCGAAGAAACACATCAGGTACTCGTTGTGGCCGATGGTCAGGAACAGATCGTCGTTACAACGCCGGCGGAAGTGGTCATCAGCGCTGCTCCAAATCGGCTGCATTTGCTTCGCAGAAAGGAACGATCCTATTTCGATCTCCTGAGAACGAAATTATTTTGGAGCGCCGATCGAAGAGACGCAGGGAAGCGGTAGCTCTCACGATCTTAGGGAAGCAATGTTTCTACTGAAGCAAAAAGTGTCTTTGCATCGTGTTCGAAATGATATTCAGATTGTGCAAGCGACCTCTCTCGCTCTCGAACATCTGGTTTTTCAGAAGTGATAAGTGCTTTTGGGATTCCAGCAGCAATCGAATTTGTATCGCCTTCATCGACGTACGTAACCCATTCCTCATTCCGAAAAAGATCGAGCACCTGCGATACGCGGCTGGATACAATGGGAATGCCGCACATCATGTACTCAAAAAACTTACTGGGCAACGCAAGTTCATAGCTCGGCGATAATGGTTCGACAAGTGAAATGCCCGCATCACAGGCCGCAACAAGTCGCAAGGCTTCATCGGATGGAAGTGGACCCGCAAAATGAACCTTCGAAGATAAACTCTGTTGCTTACTAAGCGCTTCAAGCCGATAACGCATATCTCCGTCCCCGATCAACAAGAGATGATACGGCAATGCCTTCATGCTCTCGATCAATGTATTCAAACCTCTGCCGTGCTGCAAACCTCCGAGATACACCAGGGTCTTAGCACCCTCGGGAATGCCGAACGAATCAAGCAGCCTCCGATCTGATACGATCTCGGGTTCCAGCCACGGAAGATTTCGAACAAGCACGGGTCGTGGCAAAAAGTTGTGAACGCGCAGGATGGCATTGGCATCATTCGGAGCGGTAACTATAATCAAATTAGTCTGGATCAACCCCCGCCGTTCCAGAGTTCTCCAGACAAATTTAGCAAGAGGTTTATGCGTGACTGAAGGCAATTCCGTGTAAAGCTCCCGCGCATCATACAAGAGCTGCTTCGAGCGACCGGTTCGCTTCATCCATGCAGCGGCGGAAAGGGAGTAAAGATCGCAGGCCATAACAACATCGGCCTTCTTTTCGCGAACTGCTTTTCGAATACGCCGATGGTATTCTAAGAACTTTCGCGGACCACGGGAAATAGACGGTTGGATAGCAATAACCTCCGCATTCCAACCTTGTTCTTTAAAATATCGCGCGAAATTTTGCACGCGGCGATCGCGTGTCGCATCGCCTAGAAAAAGAAAGAGAATCGAGCGTTCAGCCAACTCTTAAGGATATCTTTTGTGAAGTGTCGAACGCAGGATACCCCGCGAATCGAACTTCTCTTTAAAATTGATTAGGCTGAGCGCGGGCGTCATTGGGTTTTCATCGCTCGTGTCCTGCGAAACGCCGATATCGACAAAGTGATAGCCTTCCTCTTTGGACCAGCGCGTCACACGATCCATGAGCAAATAGATCGGCTTATAGTCATCAAAAGCATAACGAAGCATGTGATAGAAGATCAAAGCCACTCGATCGTTCGCAAGAAAGAGCAGCGAACCTGCAACCGGCTCCTCTCCAACACGGACGAGGAATAGCTTCATAAAATCCGGCAGAAGGTCATGCAGGCGAAGAAGTTCTTCCAGCGTGTGCGTCGGCTTGGCGTTGTACTTTGCTTTATTTTCGAGCAGGATTGGGTAGAATTCCGCCAGCATTTCTTTCAGCGATTCCGGCTGCGATTCGTCGATCCATACCGTTGGATTCTCTCGGGTGACCCGCCGAATATGCTTACGCGCCACCGATTGAAACCGGTCGAATGGCACACCGGGATGACGAAGATCGATGGCGTGAGAAATATAATGCCTCTGGTATGCATACCCTCGATAGAGCAATGCAAAATCCAGATTTTGCGTTAGCAATGGCTGATAGATAACCGGCGCTGGAGTGAGATAGACATCCTTTACCCCTATAGAAAGAATGTATCGCTCGAACGCGGCGACAATATCAAGAGCCGTCTGCGTGCTAATGTCCTCGGTCACGAATGAACCATAGCTCGCTCCGAGCGGAGATTCAAACGTGCGTCCTCCATCGCGCAATCCGCCAGGCAGCACCGCGATCAGTCTTTTACCCTGAAAGAATAAAAGATGGTGCAGATCGAAACGGCCTTCGGGATGGTAGGAAAGGAATTGCTGGCTGTGAAACACCGTACCGTTCATCGAGCGCTCGATGAAGGCATCCCATAGTGCGGCATGCTCCGAAGGCTCGTAACGGACGGCACAGACCGCTTGTTCAGTATGCTCGTTTGTGGCTATCTCTGTCATTTCGTCCCATGGTAACACGTAATGGGCACGAAAATTTCGTTGGATACCGTTTACCGAAGTTCCTCGCATGGTGCGCGGACAACATTTACCCTCGATCATAACCCGTTATTCGTGAACATTAAACGCTATCCCCTATCGGTTATCCTCGCTGCTTTTGTCATTCTAACCGGTGTGAGCGGATGTCTCACGGCAGAAAAAAAGGAGGTCCGCATCTCTATTAATGACGATGGCGTCAGCGGCACCGGAAAAATCATCTTTACCGGCATTTCCAGTAGTCCGGGAGATTCGCTTGACGTCGTTAACGAGGATTTCAACTCTCTGATCGCGGAGTATTATCAGGGCCGCAAGATCGAACTTGAAAATAAGGGGTGGAAGAATGTCCATAAAAAGCTGTATCAGGAAAGTGGCAAGCTGATGGCCGAGATCGATTTCAATTTCGATGACATCTCCGATCTCTCATTCTTCCGCTACAAAGGAACCGGCCCCTGGATGCTCTACACGGTTGCCGATGGATTCTTCACCAGCGGCCAATATGAGTCGAGCAATGGAACCTATCTCGGCGACAAACTTCCCGTTATTTTTTGGGATTCAACGCAACGCGATCTTTCTTATACCATGTCGCTTTCTACTCCCCAGGAACCGAAAAAGTCGCTGCTTGCCCATTACCAGAAATGGCTGGCGGAGCAACATTGACATGGGCAAACATTTCACACTGCACGGTTCCTACTTATTGCTGATCGGCCTGCTTGTTTTTTCACAAGTCCATCCTGCATTTTCCCAAACGTTCCAACTTTCTGGAACCATCACCGAGCATGAAGATAACGATCCCATTCCCGGTGCATCGCTTCATATTTTAGGTACCTCGCGGGGCGCACGTACGAATTCAGCGGGTCATTTTCATCTGGTTCTTGATAGTGGAGTGAAATATGCCATTCGAGTAACAGCACTCGGGTACCGCCCGGATACGATCCGTGTGCAACTGTTTCAGAACAAATCTCAGACCATTCAACTGGTTTCCGCCCCGATCCTGGGCCCACAGATCACGATCTCAGCAGATGCAAGCCGCACCGAGGCGCGGCGCATCATGCACAAAGTGATCGATTCGAAAGATACCTGGCAATCGCAAATAACTAATTATTCATTCGATGTCTATTCGAAGACCAGTTTGCGAACAAAAAAGAATAAAAAGGATACTGATGACGATGATAAAAAAGATACCAATGCTACTAATAGCAACATACTTGCCATTGTAGAATCTTCTGCCGATGGATATTGGAAACGCGACCACGGTTACGCCGAGCGAATTAACGCCCGCAAGCAAACGGCCGATATTCCGGCGGATGTCAATCGTGTGGCGCTCGTTGGCATCCAGAATTTCTACAACGATCGCATGGATTTTGTCGATTATAATGTCGTGAGCCCCGTGGCGCACGATGCATTCGACCGGTACGACTACGATCTGCTTGGCGAGGGCGAAATGAATGGTGAGCAGGTCTATAAAATTTCGGTCGAGCCGCTTGGAGATCTTACTCCAGCATTCAAAGGTACGCTTTGGATCGATAAAGTGGATTACACGATAGCGTATCTCGATCTTCAGCCGGACGATGCAATCAAGATCGGGCCGGTGCAGGGAATCGATATTCGGCAAACGTTCACGTTCGTAGATAACAAGTTTTGGATGCCATCCGAACTCAATTTCGATTGCGCCATCAAGCTTGAGCTACCCATCGTGCCGGAGTTCGATATCAGCCAGTCCGCCACGCTACAGAATTATGTTATCAATGGAGTAATTCCAGATTCTATCTTTACCGCACAACATGTGGTCGCGCCGACCGCCGATAGTGTCGATTCCGTGCACTGGACCGCACTGCGAACCATTCCTCTCGAACGAGATGAAGACACAGCCTATCGTAGAATCGACAGTGTTGTACAAAACTTCAAATCAACGCAAACACCATTCACCCCGTTGGGATTGCTGTGGCAGCTTTTCCCGGGAACGGATTTCTTTCAATTCAATCGTATCGATGGCGTGAGCCTGGAACTCGGACACCTCTGGACGGTGAACGATCAGCTTCCGACAACCTTTGGTGGCGACGCCGATCTTGACCTCGGCGATGGAGACTGGGAATATTCTATGGAACTCCGGCAGGCGCTAACTACAAAAAAACAAGCTGCGATCACGGCCAATATCTCATTCGACGGAGATGTGGAAATGACGGGCGGAAGAAATGATGTGCAAGTAACCTCTTCTATCGATGCTCGATATTATGATGAACGTGTTGCCCGTAGCGGCGAGTACGACCAATTCGTGAACACGCTCACTTCACTTTTCTTGCACAAAGATTATCCCAACTATTACGAGGCGCATGGATTCGACATCAATTATTCGTTGACGCCGAACCGACGTTTTTCGGCTATGCTCGATTTTAAAGACCAATCGGAACACAGTCTCGGCAATGTAACGAATTATAGTTTCTTCTTCCGCAAGGACACCTTCCAAGCTAATCCGTATATTAACGCCGGCCAATTACATCAAATAGCTCTCGATCTGAATGAGGATTTCCCGCTCGGTTTTTGGGAAGGTTCTGCAATAGCGAATTTTGCCTATTCTAATTCGGCTATTGGAAGCCAGTTTAATTATTTCACGTCGGATCTTCGGCTTTCGCTCGAAGGCAAGTTAGGTGGATGGGGAAAAACGTGGATCTCTGGAAAATATCAGTTCCTTCTAAATGGGGCATTACCCGCTCAAAACCTTTTCTTTTTCGATGCACGAGATGCCATCATCGCGCCACGCGATGTATTCCGCACACTTGCGCCGTTCGAGTTCCAAGGCGATAAAGCGCTGACCGTTCAGTTCGAGCAGAATTTCTACGATCTTCCCACACGCGCATTGGGCATTCACATGCCGATCGATCTTCATTGGTTTGGTTTTGCCAATATGGCGGAAGCATCGCTTTCAAGCGCGACGCAAGCTTTGCTTCCTGCACCGGTACAAACGCTTGGCAGCACGCCTTTCACCGAAGCAGGATTTGGTATTGGTAATATCCTAAACGTCCTACGCTTCGACGCTGCCTGGCGGCTCGACTTCAAAACCGCGAACAATTTCTATGTAACGGGAACGCTGGCAATCAGTTTTTGAGAGCTACATTTACCACCGGTGCTGCACCGTGTAAGTCACCTTTTGCTCACTACGAGCTTTGACGGGAACGCGAAAGACGATGGAGTTTGCATTCTTCTTTTCGTAGTCCATGGATTTCTGAATGATCTCCCAGTCAGTTCCAAGATTTTCTAAGGCATCAATTGTAACGTCTTCGTCCTTATGATTTTTCAACGTGATCTCTACAGTTTCTTCGCTTTCATGCTCGCCGAGGGTGCGGCTTGCGGTAACCTGCCTGTCGCCAACCAGATCGAACGCATTTCCGACATGAAGTGTAAGTTTTTCATCGCGCGGGGTGTGCTCGATTCGATCCTCGCCGATGAATTCGAGCGTACCATCGTTATCGCGCTTCATCACGCGGATAACGCCCATCGGCAATGGTATCCCAAGATGATTTGCCTCGGAATTTTGAAAACTTATGGTTACCGCAACATCCTTCCCGCCTTCGTACGTGTAATGCTTTTCAGAACCAACGCCATTTGCGGTTAGGAGCGAGATTTGTTTTACTTCATCGTTATTGATCGTCGTTTTTCGGTCAAGATCATAGACGTGGTATTCGAACATGCCGTGTTCTTCGAATTGGGGCGCAGAAGCTCGGGCAGCACCACTGAACATAAGATCAGACTTATTTCGTGGTGTAGGCGACACTCGATTGATCGATCCCGCAACCAGTTTCAGTTTCGCATCCGGGAACGATGCTCCACTGTTGTTTTCAATGCTGACCCATCCGCTGAGATCCAGCGATTTTTCATCGTCACTAAGCGCCGCGATATATTCGGCATGCCACTTCATTCCACCCGTTTGATAGAGCACTTCGAGCGGCTCGTTCGTCAACGTTCTATCAGATTGCAATTGCCATATCAATGTTGGTTTTGTGTAAAGCCCCTCGGCGACTGAAGACATACTCAGCGTATAGCCGGTAAGACCCGAAACCGATACGATCCCGGAATCGGTCATCAGCATTAATTTCCCTGCCTCGACGGCAAGAACAGTTCCAGTGATGCGTTTTCCAGCATTCGAAACAAGAGTAATAGATTTATCAATATACTTCTGAAGTAGTTTATCCTGGCTGATAAGATCGTACTCATAATTCTGTTCGAGCACATCGATGTCTTTCGGATGATCGAGATCGGTGATCTTCACCGTCGTCGGATCGATGCGAGAAGGCACATCCACCATTCGGACTTCGCTTGTGCCATCTTTAATACTGAATTTACGAACGTCGCGAACGACGCCAAGATCGTCATTATAGACTGTGATGGCAATGGAGCGCCCATCATCGGTTGCATTGTTCGACTTCTGTTGCGCCAGGAGCGATGAAGCTTGAAGCGATGAAGAAAGAATGGAGATGAGAACAAAACAGATTTTTTTCATTTCATTAATATGGTAAGAGATCCGTATTGAATGACGAAGTGGTCACCTGAAAGTTACGAATTGCGATAATTCGCTTGAATTCCCAATCTCTCTCTTTGGTATGATAATTGTGCCCTCCATCCCATTATGTTTGGTATCATCATCAACATACTTTCTGCACTGCGGGAGCCGGGAGCGACGATACTGGTTGCACGAGCGATCCTCCAACCGTTGATCGTGCTCACAATCCTCACCATTCTGGCGCTCGCGCTCCATGAATGGATCCCCGACTTTTAATCAATTCACCAAAATAAAAGACGACCATGCTTTGGACCATACTTATTCTTCTCCTTATCGGATGGCTGCTTGGCTTCACGGTTTGGAATATTGGCGCGATCATTCACGTCCTGTTCATTCTTGCGATCATCTCAGTGCTGGTTCGGATCATCCAGGGCAGACGACCTGTTTGACGGAGGATGGGTACCGTTTTCCTCCTGGAATTTAGGTCACAAATTTTTCCCCCTATTGCTTTTCAAAGAAAAGATAGCTAATTTTGTAGAAATTAGAAGCGCATCGAGCTTTTGTCCCTTGAGACTGGTTGTATTTGGGGGCTAAAGCATGTTCACGAATGTGCCTCATTTTTCTTTGATTTCTATAGGATTTAGGGAAGATTCTTGAGTATTTTGTGGTTTAGACCCCTTCAGCAGCCAAAACCGGTACTTCCGGCGGCTGTGTGCTTTACGTATTTTTATCCTGCTGACCTGTTGCGATTTATTGAAACCTCTGCATTCCGGGCAAGCGCTTCCCCGCATCGCTTGCTCCTTGCGCTTTCGGTTCTCCGGCTGCAACCGAGCGTTCGCCTGCTCGATTGTGGAACTCGATTGTTCCCCTCCCCCCGCAATAGGTCACAAAATTTTACCCATAAGTATGGCCATTGATACGGTTACCATTTCCTGACTCACAGGTCTTCTTTAAGAAGGGCGATCTCTGCAGTTGCGGAGGGCGCTAAGACAACGTTCGCTAACACGGCTGTTGTCGGAAGAGTCAGGATTTCGAATCATTGTCAGAGCAAAACGTAAGCAATGTCACAAGGTACCCGCATGAGAAGCCATGATCGTATGAGCGGTCACAGCACCAACAGCCACACGAATGACTACGCACGAATCGGCAACGCACACCGCGAAGGTGCGCGCAAGCCGCGCGTTCTTTTTCTTTCCTATCGCTTCCCCTATCCTTTGATAGGTGGCGACCGGATAAAGTCATATTATCTCGTCCAACATCTCTCCACAATCGCCGATGTCGATCTGATCGCGCTCGATGAAGCCAAGAGCGCCACCCCCGAAAATATCCCGGAACTTGAAGCATTCGCAAATCTGGAGTTACTGCCATTCGACAAACAGCGCGCAATGATCCGTGTAGCGAAAGCCTTTGTCAGCCGCCGCCCTATCGAGTTTGCCTATTATGACGATGTTGCCATGCAGGAGGCGGTTGATCGCGCACTTGCCACGAACGAATACGATCTGATCGTCTGCTTTTTCCTCCGCACCGCGAAATTCGTTCGGAATCATACTCGAACCCCAAAACTGCTGGTGGCAGAAGACGCCCGCGTTATTCTGGAAGAACGCGCGTCGGGAAGGTTCTCGCCATTCCGAGGCATCGGAGATCAATTGCAATATCTTATCCGGAAAATAGATGCTAACCGGTTGCGCGAGTATGAGCCGCGCGCTATGGCCGAGGGATTCGAACGGATCACCTTCGTTTCAAAGGTCGATGAACGAAGAATTCTCACCGCAGATCCATCACTGCCAACCGCTATCCTTTCCAACGGCGTTGATCTGAACGAGTTCGATTTTTATGCCGGTGAGCGTGAAGATAAACTGATCTTCTTCGGTCATCTTGGAACGTATCATAATATCCAGATGGCCCGGCGGTTGCTGAAAAACATCTATCCGAAAATTCGGGAAGTTTCTCCGCGCACGAAGCTGATGATGATCGGGAAATCGCCCGGGAAGCAATTGCGAGCACTGATCGAGCATACGCCGGGTGCAGAACTTCATGCGGACGTAGAGGATGTTCGGCCATACCTGCATAGCGCCAAAGTGCTCGTACATGCCCAGACCGTCGGCGCAGGCATACAGAACAAGCTACTGGAGGCCATGGCGGTCGGTACACCCATCGTAACAACGCCGGTGGGCGCAAGCGGGATCGAGGGATTGGAAGATAACGTCCATGCGCTTATCCGATCGAGCGATCAGGAAATTATCGAAGCCACGCTTTCCCTGCTCAAAAATGATGACAAAGCGCTTCGGCTTGCTCGCAACGCGCGTGAACTGGTTCAGGACCGTTATACCTGGGAGCATGTCTTTCGCACGTTCAATTCCGTGATCCGAATGTGCGTCCCGGAATTTTTCGATGGCGCCGGTATCGGGGAGCCACCTGCCAAACAAAATCCGGAAACGATCCGCGAACGAGTAAGGAGCGTGAACTCATGACAAACGCACCTTCGATCGCTTTGAAAAAACCGGAATCTGCTGACTCCGGCACACACCTTATCTCGGCTAATGCTGTACCAACTGCTCGGAGAACGTATAATAGCGTCCTTCTTCGCCTCTTGCAGTTCGTGATGGACCTTTTGGTGTTGAATGTAACGTACCATTTAATGTTGCTCGTTCGTTTTGGAGCATTCTTCGCCGGCAGTCCTGAACGCTTGGGCGGCGCACCGTGGTCGATTTATCCCGAGCTGGAAATCTTTCTCAATGTGTTTTGGGCGGCCATCGCCATCCTGCTTCCGATCTATCGGCGCCCGCGAAAGCAGCCGGAGATGGAGTCAGGACAGTCTTCTGGAAATCTCGATCAGATTCGTTCGGTCGCGCGAGCAGGTCTTCTGCTTGCTGGCGCACTGCTTCTTTTTATCGTAGCGCAGGGAGGATATAACTATTATTCTCGGCTTTTCCTGGCTTATTTTTTAACGTCGATCCCGTTGGTGCTTGTTGGCCTTCGTATTGTCACATTATCGGCAGCTACGACGGTACGCCAGCAGAAATCTCCGCGAAAAAATATCGTCGTGATAGGCGCTGGAAGTTACGGCGAGCGTTTCTACGATACCGTCCGCACTAATCCGGCGTATGGCTACAAGGTACTCGGGTTCCTGGACGATAACGGCGTAGATAGCCACGTTCGCCCGATGATCCTCGGAAAACTCAGCGACCTCGAACGTATTGCCACCAACCAAACGATCGACGAAGTAGTGATCGCTCTTCCAAAGGCGGATGAGAACACCATTTCGCAACTTGTTGCGGCATGTGACGATCGCTGTATTCGGGTCGCCTTATTACCCAGTGAAGAACTCTCCTATGGACCGCTGACTTCGCGCACCATCGAGCGCGTCGGCGATTTCTCCCTGGTTCGCATGCGCGAAGCTCCCCTTGACCAATGGGCACACAGAACGGTAAAGCGCACCTTCGATGTCCTCTTTAGTTTTGTGGTGCTTGTAACCATTTTCCCGATCGTCTTTCTTGTTAGCGCACTCTTTATCAAACTTGGCTCGCGTGGCCCTATCTTCTTTCGGCAGGCGCGAACCGGTGAGGACGGCCAAACATTTACCTGTTATAAATTTCGGACCATGCGAGAGGATGCCGAAGCCGCACACCGCGTACAGGCCACAAAGAACGATCCACGCCTGACAGGATTCGGTCGGATACTGCGCCGCACCAGTTTCGACGAACTGCCACAATTCTGGAATGTGCTCCGAGGCGAGATGTCCGTGATTGGGCCGCGCCCACACATGCTGAAGCATACCGAAGACTATCGCAAGATCATTTCGCAATACATGGTTCGGCATTTCGTGAAACCTGGCCTCACCGGATGGGCACAAGTGAATGGCTATCGTGGAGCAACCCAAAATCCCGAGGCGATGCAACGTCGCATCGAGCACGATCTGTATTACATCGAGAACTGGTCGTTCTTGTTCGATCTGACCATCGTTGCGCGTACCATCGTCTGCATTCTTCGGGGCGATAAGAACGCGTATTAAAATTCCTGCAATTATGTGATCGTCATTGCGAGGAGCATGATTCGACCGGAGGGAAAATCATGCGACGAAGCAACCTCAAGGGTGAGATTGCTTCGTCAGAATCACTCCGCTACGCTTCGTGATTCTTCCTCGCAATGACGTTACGACACAGTGGTTGTGATAAAGTGAAATTTCTGCGGGAATCTCTATCACCGCATATTTGTCATTCTGTATCGAATAGACAAAATGCAATTGGAAGAGACACCCGAATTATTGGCTGCCGAGGATGTAAGCGAGGAATTGATCGAGCTGGGCACTGCTCCTCCGCGCATTACCAGAGAAGAGGCTGAGCGGCGGAAATTGGAGAATGAGCACGTTCTTCAGCAGCAGCCGCATTCCCTTTCGTATTATTCCTGGCGGCGATTACGGCGTAACCGGCTTGCAATGGCTGGTCTTGTCATCACTGCAATTCTAATTATTGTGGCCGTATTTGCCAGCGCACTCGCGCCGTTCGATCCTAATATGCAAGTGCTCGAGTATTCCACAAAGCCCATCGGATTTCAGGGGAATGTGCTGCTGACAAAAAGCGAGGTCGATCCAACCCAGACCATCCCCATTCCTATTGGTGAATATCGCATTCAAGGTGACCGAGTCATCTACACCACCGATGAGGGTCGCGATAAATCAATTCCCATTTCTCGCCTTGCCGGAACTTCAGAAAAAGATTGGCACAAAACACCCACCTATTATTTCGGTACCGATCGCTACGGTCGCGATGTGCTCTCCCGCCTGATGTATGGGGCTCGCGTTTCGCTGACGGTGGCATTTTTTGCAGAAATGTGCAGTCTATTCATCGGAGTAATACTTGGCTCGCTTGCGGGATTTTATCGCGGCCCGGTCGATGATGGGCTGATGTGGTTTACGAATGTGGTGTGGTCGATTCCATCGCTGCTTCTCATCATAGCTCTTTCGATCGCACTTGGTTTGGGCATGTGGCAGACGATCATTGCTATCGGCATTACCGAGTGGGTCGATATGGCACGTATCGTGCGTGGGCAGTTCTTTGCACTGCGCGAAACCGAATACGTTGAAGCCACCAAAGCGCTCGGACTTTCGAACAAACGGACCATCTTTCGGCATATCCTTCCCAATTCGCTTGGGCCGATCATCGTTATTGCAACTGCCGGTTTTGCGAATGCAATTATTTATGAAGCTTCGCTTTCGTTCCTTGGATTAGGTGTTCAACCACCCACTTCCACCTGGGGACAAATGATCCACGATGGCTATGGCTACATCGCTGCCGGATCGAACTGGGGTCTGACGCTTTTCCCCGCTCTCGCCATCATGCTTGCCGTGTTCGCCTTCAATCTGTTTGGCGATGGCCTGCGCGATGCGTTCGATCCGAAGCTGAAGCGGTGAACCGGCTTGCATTTTGATTCGTTTTAGTGATATGCAGCACATTCCAGGAATACAGGTTCCCGAAGCGGAACTTCAGCTTATTTGCCAAAAATACCGGGTGAAAGAACTATCGGTCTTTGGCTCGCGCGCGCGCGGAGATAACCGTCCCGACAGCGATGTCGATCTCCTCGTGGAATTTTTACCGGATACCGTTCTGGGTCTTATCGGATATGGCCGCTTTCGCGATGAACTCTCGCAGTTGTTTGGAGTGCCAGTTGACCTCGCACCTCGCCACGGTCTGAAACCTATTATTCGAGACTATGCGATCCCCGATATAAAACCGTTATATGAAGCGACCTAATGCACCCCGTTTGATCGATATTATCGAGGCAGCAGATGCGATCGCCGGATTTCTTGAAGGTCCGAAGTCCTTCGAAGAGTTTGTGAATAATGAGCTATTGCATAGTGGCGTTTTGTACAAACTGGTAATCATCGGCGAAGCGTCGGCTCACATCTCAAATGAGTTGAAACAGAAATACCACAATGTCGATTGGGTACGAATTAAAGACTTCCGAAATTATATTGTCCATGAGTATTGGGGCACCACATTACCCCGCGTCTGGGATTCTGCAACGGTTGATGCTCCTTCCTTACGGAGCTATTGTACTCATATTTTCCGAGCAGAGTTCCCTGACCTATTAAGCTATTTACCTGGCGCTAATTCCTGAAATCCAGCACCCGCAACGCACCCTTATAGCGCATGGTTAGAATACCGCTGCCTTTGTTCGATTCGAGATAAGGGGAATGGAAGAGCCGATCGGCATCCCGCTTTCCTTCCTTCAATTCTATGTTTATTGTATGTAGATCATCACCTTTTGAATATATTCGTTCTGGCGTTCTAACAATTGCGAGATTACCTACTCTATTGACAAATTCATTCACAGACAAATCTCTACGATCATCGCATAATATGATGTACCCAGAATTACTGTCGTCGGAAGTGAATCGGGTACCGAATAATGTAGAATCGGTGGTGTACCCTTTGAACATATAGATTCCAACCAACACGGAATCGGATTGATAGAGTCTCCATCCGGGAGGGCAATGCCACGTTCGCTTATTTGAGTCAGGATTAGGGCCAATGGGAGTCAAACAATCGGGAATATAAAGGTCAATGTGGTGATACTTCTCGCTATCCGGCAAATCATACAACGCGACGAGCACATTCTTATCCTGATAAATATGCTCGTACGGCGAGCCGCCTTCCCATTTGTTCTCGCTTGTGTAGCTGGCTTTTGTCGAGCCGATGCGTTCGAGCATAAAGCTGGGATATTCAGGAAAGAACATTCCCAATTCATCTGCGCTCACGTAAGGATTGAGTCCCGTAATAATATTATGGTGCTTATCCGAATTAAAGACAAGCGACCAGGATTGCTGCTGTATCGGCTGCACAATTCCTCCTTGCATCGAGCCAAGGCAGTAATCCTTCGTCATGTAATCGTATTTATAGACCGGCGCATGGAAGGTGGAATCATGGCTGGAATCTGTGCTGCTCCACTCACCTAAGTAACGCAGCATTTGCCGTCCTCGCTTTAGCGAGAATTGCTCATAGCTCTCTGAACGATCGGTCGCAATATGACAGATGATGTCGGGGCATTTGAAACTTGTCATTGCAGCGAACGCAATGTCGGGATGCATTGCGGCGAGCGTATCCAATCGCGCCTCGCCGCCATCTTCACCGAAGAAATAATTACCATACGTTTCGATCTCGGCAGAGTGCGGATCAATGGCGCATTCATCGCTGACGCGGGAGTGTGCACCGCAATAGCTCCCATTCAGGTAATCGGCGGCGTAAGATGCAAGCTCGTATTCGAGCATCATCGAAAAGCGGTGCTTCATGCGCTTATCTTTGGTGTGTTCAGCAAGCAGCGCAAGCGGCGTGATATAATAATAGCCATAGCGTGGCGAATCCCATTCTTCCTGCCCATTACGGACAGTCTCGTCGATCCAGTGATCGAGATATTCTTTCGATTCATCATAGATTTCCTTCGACGATTTGCCCATAAACCATGCTGTATCCGGCAGATCGGGCCACGCCTGCGCCATCAGGAAGAGCGAGCCGTAATACATCAGAAAATGATTCTCCGTATCGCCGCGATAGGGCGTGCAATGCTTCCAGCACTCTCGAATGCGCGCTTTGTATTGCGGACGCAGCACATCCGCCGTTGCATAATAAAGCCCCGCGCAGCCATACATCCAGAACATATCGCCATACGCGCGTGAGAGAAGCGTATCGAGCTGTTTGTAAGCCCTTTCTACACCGATATTCTGATGAATTCTCGCCGCAACCATTGCAAAATCATTCCGGAGTGGGATGGATGCAATGTGCTCGAGGACGCGGGTTTTTGTTTGTGTGGATTGTGCCTGAAGTTGCAGTGGCAGCAGGAGAAAAAGAAAAACGTGTAGCGCCCGACCTTTAGGTCGGGCGGATTTGCCGACCGAACATAAAGGTTCGGTTCTACACGATGCGTTTTTCATGGCGTGACGAGGAAGGATTTGAGCGTCCAGATTTGACGGTCAAAAAGCTTTGATTTACCATTCCATGGAATTCCATCCCCAAGTGTGCCGAACATCGGGCTACTATACAATCCCATGGCATGAGAGCTACTTCCCATATCATACGGAATAGGAATTTGAAGAATGCTGCTGACATTTTTTATTTTGTCATCCCGGAACTGTCGAACCTCATCATCGTTCCTATCAGAAATGGCATGTCCCCAACCTCCTCCCATCGCAGTCACGTCATGGTCTCGCCCGAGTGAAATTGAAGAAATTGTCCATAAACCCTCGTCACCGAAGCTGGGAGTGCCGAATGATTTCGCAGAGTCCGACGAAATCAACTCCCGAGAGTTCTCGCTTGCTGCAAGCCAGATATCCTGAGATAGTTGATCGATGAATCGAATTTCGGTTGGAGTTTTTTCCTTCTCATTTCGAATATTCTTTTGCTCGCATGGAATTATTATCCAAGTATCGTTCCACAAAGCGAAAATACCTGCTTCCGAAGCAACAAGCACATGATTCGGTATTACTGAATCAATGACAATTCTGCATGTGTATGGAACAGGCAATCCCTCCAGTAATGCCTCCCAGGTCTTCCCCCCATCCTCACTCCTCCACGGCCCATGCGCTGTGGCAATGTATATCTCATTCGGATTTTTTTGATTGACAGCAACATCCATTGCTTCGGAGATGCGCCAATCGGTGATCTGCTTCCAGTGCTCGCCATAATCGGTGGAGTGCAGAATGCCGAGGCCGGTGGCCTCGTAGAGAATGCGGCCATTCGAGGACTGCACCATGTCCATCGAGTAGCATTTGATATTATCCCATCCCAAATGCTTCCAAGTTTTGCCGGTATCGTCGGATTGGTAGAGTCCGGAACCATTGGAGCTTCCACCCATGGATGCACCAGTGCTATCGTTGGCTATGGCACAGGCGAAGATGCGCAGATGCTGAGCATAGATCGGAAAAGCAAATAATAATAATACCGTCATTGCGAGGAGTCCCGAAGGGACGACGAAGCAATCTGCACGGGTCAACCAAATCCACGAGGGATCGCTTCGTCGCCACCTTGCTTGTCCTCGCAATGACGAGAATTGAAATTTCATTTTATGACTTGATATCTCAAAATCAATGTCCCGCGGTCGTTCATTCTTTCCATACTGATGAGGGAAAGCTCAACGTCAAGATCTGCTCCGACCGCAAAATTCCCTCCCTCGCCGAAAATCTTAGGTTCGAGTGTCAGCCACAACTCATCAACCTGACCATCCTTAAAAAAAGATGTCGCAACGTGCGGCCCTCCAACGACGAGCATTTGTTCGAACTGCGATCCAAATCGTTTCACTAATTCCCTAGGCGTTTCGCTCGAAAACTCCAATTCTCCCGGAACCTCGTATATTTTATATTTTTCGGGATTCCGCGTCATGATATGAAGAAGACTTTTCCGCGAGGGTTTTATCGGATCGAAATCGAACGTGCTGCTTCCCATGATAATGAGCGGACTATCGTTCCAGATCGCTCGGAAGTATTTCTGGTCTTCGGGCGAGGACCATCGCATCACGTGAAGATCGCCCCACTTCGTGATCTTTCCATCGAGCGTTGTGACAAAAATAACGATGACCTTCATATTACTTACATTCCGTTCGGTAGAGGAACACTCGAATCTCTAAAACGAAGCTCGCCTGAAAAACCGCCGAGTCGAGGACGAATAATTAATTGATCGTCCTTGACTTGAGCACCCAAGAGATGTTTTACGACAAGCGTTATCCACTGCGCCCACGCCCAGACAAGAATTCCCGTCGGCGGCAGCGGCGGTGTTGGCCGATCGCCGTAAAATTCGAACCAACTGCCACCTGCTCCCGCCTTCTCGATGAGCCAACTAATTGCACGCTGCCCACGCTCTACGTCTCCCGCTTCCAGACATGCTGCAGCAACATACATGGTCGCAAGCGGCCACGGGCCTGGGGAATCGGGCTCGGATAGAACATTGTATCTTCCATATCCGCCATCCTCCCACCCTTGCGACCAAAGCAAATCCATTGCTTCGATCGTATTTTTTGCAACATCCGATCGTGGATCGATAACCCCGAGCGCAATAGGAAAACATTCGGAGATGTCAGGTTCCCATGACTTTGGCCCACTCGTTGCAAGCGGCATTCCATTTGGAACGAACTGCTTTTGAAAATCTTTGTCGATATTTGCAATGGAAAGTTCAGTTTGAATAGAACCATCCAGCAATCGCCGTTTGATAATGCGATTATTTTCGATCATCGAGTGGGTTGGATGTTCGAGAAACGATTGGCGCATTTTCTTTCCTGCGGTAGTCCAGCGTTCCACATCATCCATTCTGGAAAATGCTTTTGCGATATTGGCGGCATCACGAAGCCCGAGGATGCCAAATGTTTGATGCGCAATATCGAAGCCAAGAAGAATACCTACCTCGGCATTTCGCTCCCAAATATCGCGAGAGGCTACGAGCATTCCGGTTTCCTCGTGCAAAAATTCCGGTCTCAATAAATAATCTGCTATGGCGGCAATTCGATCATAATGTACTTCGATAAATTCCCGATCTCCTGTCCAATCAAGATAGGTTCTGCAGGCTTTCAAAATTTCGCCATTATTGTTTAGCTCTGCATCCTGACCACCACGGAACCTGCTCGATTCCATCGCCATTCCTTCGGGAATTGTCATCCTCGTCAAAATATTTTCCAGCACGCACCGCGCTACTTCGAATTGCCCGGAATAGACCAGCGCCTCAGCGACATTCGAGGCATCGCCGGACCATTCATAGCCATATTGCCAGATACTTGCATCGAAGCGCCCATCATCGGCCACAGCAGCGCGCAATCCCATCGCAGAAGAAGTAAACAATCGCTCGATCTCGTGATGTAGTTGATGAGGATGCGGCTCGGTCCATCTCAAACAAGTGGTTCGCCAATAGTCCGTTTCATTCTCCGTGAGCTGTCCGAGACTTACGCTTGGCATATCTGGCCCAAGTGAGTACATGATGGCCATGCGATACACATTACCTTCCTGATAGAGCGGCACCGTTAGCGTCCGCTCGTGGAACTTGCCAGGAGCGTGTGTGCTGACAAGCACAGCATCATACCCCCTTGCCGAAAGCCCATAACTACTCCCAAGAAACTCTGAACATAATGCGGGGTTCCCAAACAGCGCTATTTCCACCTCGGCGGAGGTAAGTTGCCGTTCGGATTCAAATGTAATTTCTCGCACCAACACCGGCTCGTCGATGGAAGTCCAGAACCGCTCGATCACGAAAGAATTTTTTGCTTGCCACAGTGCGGTTACACCGGGAATCTCGCCCGGGAACCAAACAACCTTGGTATTCTCGTCCGGTTGATACCGCTCACCGTCGAGAATAAGTGTAAGCATTGTTTTACCAAGACCATACTCTGGATGGAACAGATGAGAAGACCACTTGCGCGCGAAATGAGTAGGATCGGAAAGGACTAACCCAAGTGGAGTTGCTCCCGGATGGCGGCTCCATTGGATTGCCGCCTGAATTTGCCCAGAGCCGAGGAAAAAATAATCGGTATCGGGAAGCGTCGTTTTGAAGTCAGGATGAAGTGATTGCGGCATGTTATGATCCTAATTGTGTAAGAACGATATATAGTAAGACTATCGCTCCTACGCCAAGCCAGCATAGCCCGAAGCCCATCATATCTTTCTTCGTAAGCTTCCAAAATTCCCAATTGGTGCCAGGAAACATCTTATCCTGTTCGACAAGCGAAGGATCTTCAACGCGCTTTTTCACTTCGATAGCATCTTTCTCTTGATCTGCAACAGCCGGAGTATGCACTCGAGCATAAAATTCTCTCAAAACCAGTTCGCTATTGGGCTTTGTGAATAAACTTACAACAAATAGAACCAGGAATGGAAAAATAATATCGAAAAGAAAGGAAAGTGCTGAAAGACCTGCCTTAGAAAAGGCGGTTAGATCAATTCCAGTCAGCCCAACGAGCCATAGTTGAAATCGGAACATGCCACTTCCCCGCAATTGTGAATGTGGGTCGGACGGATCGGTATGAACGATGTTCTCAAAATAAACTCCGACGGGTTCTTCTCGCTCAACTTTCGTAATTGATTCACCAATGTAAAGTGCAGCTCCACTTTTTACATCGTCTTGTTTCGCTTTCGTTGTTTCATGCTGTTCCCGGGCATGCGTCATAATGGTCATGGACGGCGTGGACGTAATCGACGGGATAAGCGGGATGATGTTCGGGACGACCACCGTAACCATTATTGAAAGCAGCATTTGAACGATCACTGCTTTTGTCGTGAGCCGTCGCCAGAAATACACCAGCCAGATCGACGGGCCAATGATGGTTCCAATCGAAAGCACATACTTAAAGACGACGAAAATATCATCGACCATGTAGGCAAATCCTATACCTGCAATAAGGACAATGAATATCACAATGCGCCCGACCAAAATCTGCGTTTTTTCAGATGTGTTTGGACGCAATGGCACCAGTATATTCTTAGTGAACGCCGCAGACCATTCAAGACTTGAAGATGCTTTCGATGCCATATTCGCCGCAAGCACACTTGCGATCATTAGACCTACAAACCCAACTCCGAGAAGATCCTGTGTCATCGTTCCCCAGATATAGGTAGCATCCGAAAGCTTGCCAGAATACAGTGCGACGGCAATGAGTCCCGTGAGTGCCCACCCAACCATCACCAGTCGCTTGACGAATGCTCCTGTTATCATTCCCACGCGAGCAGAATTATCGTCCTTTGCAGCACCACCCAGCGTAAAGCTTCGAGGTGCTAGACCGATCAGATTTACCAGCACCATTGTCGCGACGAACCACCACGTGTATTCACTACCAGCGCCGCTACCGAACAAATGGAACATATCGTCTGCAACGCGCGCATGAAGGCCGGAAAATCCGCCAAGCTTCGTCAGACCGACTGGAATCAAAATTGTAGAAAGGAAAATGATCATAATTCCCTGCATCACATCGGTAAACGCAGCGGCGAACAGTCCTCCCATGATGACATACGCAGCCGTCACGCATCCATAGATCAAATAAAACGTTACGAGGTCGAGATAGGAGATCGTCCCAGAAATTTGTCCTGTGTGCTCTTTCTCATGCAAAAGCGAAAGTCGCGGTTTGAGAGAATCAGAGAGTGTTCCATTTTGTGCAGCAATATCCATCGCGCGCATTTCCTGAAACTGGGCTACGCTTTGTTTTTCTTGCATCGTGTAAGCTGCTGGCGGCTTTAACATCACAGCTTGTAATGTTTTACCGGTAATGAGATACCCGATCGAGGAACCATAGATCGAGGCAAGCAGAAGATAAACAGCAAAAAGCCCTCCGAGAAATTTCGATTCGAATCGATGTTCATAAATATCACCAGGGCCGATGTAACGCGCACGGCGTTGCAGCACCGATGTGAACCAATAAAATGGAGTGATGAACAGAACGAGATTCTGGAACCATACTCCTTGCAACCCCTGACGGTAGATCTCGCGTGTTACACCAGCAGCCTGATCGGCTGAGACCATATTGCCGAAATTCAGGAATCCCATAATTCCTCGGCCGAAGCTGCGATTGGCCTGAAAAAAATCCTTCGTCGATCGGCTGGCGCGCCGCTGCGTCCACCGGCCGATCAGGATCAGCGCAACGAGGTAGAGTGCGATGATCGCCCAATCGAGAATGTGGAGGCCGAGAAATATCACTCGGATTTATCGGATTATAATGGATTTACAGGATTTGGGAAAAAGAGTATCCATTAAGAACAATGTGTCAACTCAAAAATGCCGAGAAGCTCTGGACAATAATAGAACACCAGTCCGTTAATATCCGTCTGCTGAGCTCACGACCGGGATTGAACCGGTGACCTCATCCTTACCAAGGATGTGCTCTACCAACTGAGCTACGTGAGCCGGCGGTTCAATTAAGAATTAATAGTTAAGAATTAAGAATTGAACTCAGGGCCCAAAACCCGATTCCGTAATTCTTAATTCTCAATTCTTCATTATTAATTGAATAAGTGGGCAGAGAAGGATTCGAACCTTCGTAGACTATCGTCAACAGATTTACAGTCTGTCCTCGTTGGCCACTTGAGTATCTGCCCGAGGACAATTAAGAATTAAGAATTAAGAATTAAAAGTTGAATTCGTCACTTTTAATTCTTAATTCTTAATTCTTAATTGTCAAAAGAGCCGGCGGACGGACTTGAACCGACGACCTGCTGATTACAAATCAGCTGCTCTACCAACTGAGCTACGCCGGCCTGCTCTAGATGCGTATTGAAAATGCGACGGGAAAATGGGAAACCAGCTCGTCTGGTTCCCCTCCTGTCTCATCATTTTCGGTCGGCCTTGTAAATAGGGGTTACTATCAGGGAATTCGCAGCCGTAAACCCGCGATCAGCAGTGAGCTGTGGAGATGATTCACGCGCTTGATCTCCCGGACACCCACACCAAATTCATCTGCAATGGTCGTAAGCGTATCGCCAGGCTTCACGCGATAGGTCAGCGGATGATTAGCCGTATGCTGAGAAAGCACGCGATCCCCCTGGGATGGGGTAATATTTGGTACATAGACCTTGATCTTTGTGCCAGCCTGGAGATTGTCGGCCTGAAGTCCGTCATTCCAGTCGGAAAGATCGTTTGGTGTTGTGCCGAATTTGTGCGCTATGGCAGTCAGGGTTTCACCGGGAAGGACAGTATGGTAGGTCGGTGAACCGGCTGGCTTGTTCGACTGAGCCATATTGGCATTGTCAACAGCATTATCTATCGTCGTATGGACCCGTAGTGCTTGTCCCTGACGCACCGTTCTGCGGACACCGGGATTCCATGCTCGAAGTTCGCTAAGTGATACTCCAAAATTATCTGCGATCTTGCCCATTGTATCGCCGCGGCGGACATGATACGTCACCCATTTCGTCGTTTGCTTTGACTTTTTATTCGATGCAGCTAGTTGAGCATTTTTCGAACCTGGTTTGACTGCGGAAGCTATATTCGTCTCGTAAATTTTCAGCATTTCGCCCTTGTGGAGGTTTGCATGGCGCGAAAGGTCGTTCCATTTTCGGAGCGACGATACAGAGACTCTGTTCGCCATCGCGATACTGTTGAGTGTTTCGCCATGGCGCACTCTATGCTTAATAAGGCGAAGCTTGGAGTCACCGGCAGTTGCGGCCTGCTCAATGGGTACACGCTTGGGTGTAACGCCGGGTTGTGCGCTATCGTCAGAACCGGCCTGCTGCGCAGAAGCTGTTTCTTCAGAAGAACCGGTTTGTGGCGCCATGACGGTCATGGGTACGCGCAGATGCTCTCCACGCTTGACGTGCTCGCCTGCGCTCATATCATTGTACTCGGCGAGTTGGTCTGTACCAATGCCATATAGCTTCGCGATCGAGCGCATCGTCTCGCCTCTGGCAACGGTATGCACCAGCCAGGGTCGGCGCTCTGAGGGTGGGATCGCAGCAAGCCGCTCATAAAAACTCGGGCTTGCACCAGCCGGCAGCCGCAAACAATATCCATCTGGAGAACAAAGCTCAAGTGGCGGAGTTGAGGGTTGAAGCAATTCCGGATTTAGCTCCTTCACTTCAAGATCACTGACGCCTGCCGCTTTCGCAACGGCTTTCAGATCGATGGCTTCCTTCAAATGAACGGTGTCAAATTTTAAGGGCTGCTCATAGACGATATTGTTGAAGCCATATCGCACGGGGTCCATCGAAATGAGCGTCGTGGCGATAAAAAGCGGTACATATCGCTGAGTTTCCTTGGGCAGGAAAGGACGAATGTCCCAATAGCTCTTGGAATTCGCCTGCGCCTCCGCCTGAAGGATTCGGTTCGCGCCACAATCGTAGGCGGCCAAGGCTAAGTGCCAATCGCCGAGCTGGTTATCGAGATCGCGCAGGAAACGAGCGGCAGCGCGAGTAGCCGCAACGGGATCGCGGCGCATATCGAACCACCAATTGCTGTGCAATCCATAGATCGACCCCGTCTCGTCGATAAACTGCCACATACCGACTGCCTTTGCCCAACTGACCGCCGCAGGATTCAGCCCGCTTTCCATCATCGCGAGATGGATGATCTCTTCCGGCACTTTCTCTTCCTTCATGATCTCCTTCATCATCGGAAAATATCTTCCGGTCCGAGCGAGCCATTTTTCCATAAACGGGCGGCCGTTGCCCTCGGTAAAATACGCGATGGATTGCTCGACATCCGTATTGATCGTAAGCGGGATCTGCGTTTTCGAAAGATCGATCCGTGGCAGCGGGACATTCTTGATGTCCATTTTCGTCATTTCCTGATTGAATTTCTCACGAAATGCGAAGATCGAAGCATTCGACGGAAGCGAGTCGATCCGAGCAATATATTTCTCGTAATCGCCGATCACGCTCTTCGATACATCTTTAAAATCCGTATTCGAATCGATGCCCGGATAGGTGATCAGCCGGTTCAGAATATCGATCGCGCTTTCAAAGTGCTTCACGACTTCCGTTTTCTCATTTTTTTGCTGGGCTACCAACGCGCGAAGCCATTCCTGACGGGCGGCATCGACTCTCTCCTGAAATACGTGAGGGTCGATGTTGCCGGTCTTGGCTTGTTCGTCGAGCACTGCAAACGGATCTGCTTTTACGGGGGCCGGAGCCTGTGCTGTGGGGGTTTCACGAGTGGTATTTGGCGTGCTGCCACAGCCTGCAATAAATGCAAACGTTAGCATTAGCGCAAATACCCAAAGCGTCCTGCGCTTATCGACACGTTCCGGCAGAGGGTGATTGGGTGTTTTGAGTTTAGTCATGCTGTGTTTTTTCTCATTTTTGAATGGATTAAGGAGTGAGAAAATCTACAATCCTTAATACGATGGAAAAGCTCCATTTTGTTTCCGAATGAACCGGAATACATAATGATTTGGTGATAGAGCAGCCGGAGATTGGCACACTCCGGCTTAAAAAGCACAACGCGGAAGGGCAGGCCGCGCTTAGCATCCCTCATGGAAACCCATTCATCTGGAAAAAATTCCACTTATCAACACTTTTCTCCACAAATTTTAATTCTCCGTGAAAAGCATTCTCAATTTTATATACTTTGTGTCCGGAGCTGAGTTCCGCTGCACTTTTTCATTGCCGTACCCTCGATTACATGCCATTTTCGAAGCTTTCCCAAAGGCAGCGCCACATTTTATATACTTTGTGTTCGGAAGCAACGCGGGAACTTCCGTTCCCAGCCGATAATCCGCTCATTCTGATCCTCAAATATCCAAGATCGAAATCCGCGTCATCCCGCTTCTGACAATTAATGCTCCACCACTACACTCCGCGATTCCACATACCCTCCCGCCGACACCCGAACAAAATAGATGCCCGATGGCACACCCGAAACATCGAGCGAAATACCACTCCGTAGGGACGTGCTGCGCGGAGCCTGTCCTGAGCTTGTCGAAGGATCCATCCCCCTGCCCAACGCATCATACATCTCGATAACCGGCTGAACATTCCCCGATAGCTGAACCGTGATCTCATCCTGCGCCGGATTCGGCTGAATGCTCTCGATCGTGAACAGCGGCTTGCCACTCATCGCTGCAAGGAGAAGAGAATCCCCGCAGGCGTTAAAATTGATTTGAACGGAATCTGGCGCAGATGTGGATTGAGCCAAAATATCACAGCTCATCCATTTGCCTGAAAGGTTGGCTGAATCGAGCCAGATCATGCCGGAGGTTTTCGTTGGCGTTATGATCGGTTCAAAATTCAACGTGACAGATGGTGTAGTGACTTCGCTCAAGGTATCAAAAATGGTGATGTTTATAGTATTGCCACTCAAACTCGAATCGAGAATATTCCAACCCGCTGGGAGCTGAAGCGATTTGAGTAGAAGCGAGGTATCATACCGAATAGCAAAATGCGCCGTATCGACTCTAACCGTGGAATCTATTTGTGGATGGAAGAGAACGCTTAGACTGCTTACGCTCGACGTGCTTTGCGTAAGGTGAAGCGAGGAGGAAAAGATATTGAGAGAGTCGGTATTTAAATACCAAAGCCTTCCTTGTGTAATATCATTAAATTCCCCAGCATATATGCGCCCATCCCGTTCATAAAAAGATTTGGTGAATTCGCCTCCGTCCAAACTGTTACCGGGACCGCACAGACTCTGCCACGTTATTCCTGAATCCTTCGAAACAAAAATTCCAGCGTCTGTTTGGGTGTAAATGTTTTGTAAATTCCCAAATAGCACGCCTGTTCCCTCTCCAAGAGTAATATGGAGTGACGGAACAATCGATAATTCGCGCCACGTCTGTCCGCCGTCGTCACTTCGGGAAACAGCACAGCCAACATCTTCAATAAAGAATGTTTTCGTTCCTTTGATTGCAAGGGGATGAACGCAGCCGGGGGGAACAGAACTGCTTGAGAGTGTCCAGGTTACTCCCCCATTAGTTGTATAGTAAATTGTTGGGGGAGCAAGAGAATAAGCCCCGCCCAGAAGTATCCCTGTTGAATCGTCAGAGAAGGAAATCCCAACAAAGTATAAATTCATGCTTTGCCAGGTAGTTCCTTCGTCAGTCGAAACGAGGCTCCAGTTATCAGCTTCTAAGGCCGCAAAAAGGCGGTTGGTTGCATGATGATAATAGAGGAGATAACAGGGGTTCGATGGATTCGGCATAGGAACTGTCGTCCATGTTTCTCCCGCGTCCGTCGTCACATCGCATCCTCCCCACGCCCAAAAGTTAGCGAGCCAGCCAGTGGAGCTATCTTTGAAGGCAAAATCATCGGCATTCAAACCTATAAAAACAGGATCCGGGTGATACGGCGCTTTCACCGAATACCACGTCCATCCGCCATCGGTAGTTTTCCATACTTGATTACTATCGACATTGTTGTGATCCATGCCTACGAATCCAATGCGGGGCGGCCCTGGGAGATCGAGGAAATAAATTGAAGTTAGCTGAACATTCGACCGGATATCAGCAGGCAGGTAACTATCGAAATCACGCAGCAAATGCCATTGCGCCCTGCCGCAGAGCGGCAGGAGCATCAGAATGGCGAACATAATAATTTTTTTCATGTCGAATTTATGAGGCCCGGAAATTCACCGGGTCTCACGCAATGATCATCTTGCCACAACTTGAAACATAAAACCAAACGTATCAGTTGGATGTGTGCTGCCCGCTGGCCATGTTGTCACACGAAACGTACTGGAGGCATCGACAGAAGTCACTGCAATAATCCCGGGTGTTCCCGACAATCCCTGATTGATTGAAGCAACCACGGAAGAATGGCCTTGTGTAAAGTGATGAGGCAATCCATTCGGGTCGTTAACATTGAGTGTAACCACGTATTGAGTGTCTGCCGGAACCCACTGGATACTGGCAACTCCCATGTCCGCTGAGTCTTTATCAGCAGGAGCGCCCGGAATTGCATTCCCCCATGCGATGATGGTGTTATGCAAATATGTGGAGCCCATCACGGTTGGTCCTGTACTAAGAGGAGGTGGAGTTTGCGCACCGCCGGAACTGAGGGTATCGTAAGCGGTAGAGTACCCAACATCGGAGACGGTAAAGGCGTTGGAACGATGCCCCGTATCCGTGCCATTACCAACCATAAAAGTAATAGCATTTCCGAGGCTGGGTATTGTATCTGGATGTGCTCCCAGCAGGTATCCAAGATTATATACGGTGTTTTTATTATATCGCCCCACGGCAGTTTGCAAATCGGTCGCTTCGAGTCCGATTCCCCCTGGAACCGTAGCGCCCATACCAAGCGCATGATTGATGTAGCCTCCGCCTACTGATCCATACGATCCGTTAACGGTATTTTTATAGCCGCCTCCAATTGAAGCCATGACAGGGGAAGAATAGTTCGGGGGAAGCAATAATGAGTCATTTGTAACCCATCGAGTGTCAAGTGGACCGATGGTGTCCTGTGCGCCCCCTGCAATCGTCCCGGTCGGTTCTTTCCAAGTCAAGTCGCACCAACTTAAAGTTTGGCGTTCTATCAGGTTGTAAAAACCACCGCCAATGGTGCTGTAGTTAGCGAACGCTTTATTGATCTGACCTCCACCTATAGTGGATGCGGGTGCCAGCCGGTCGATCAGGTTCAGCTCTCCGCCACCAATCGTTGACCAATAAGAAAGTACGAAGTTGAATGCCCCACCGCCAATAGTTGACAGATAGGCGGACGTGTCCACGTAATTATTCTGACCTCCGCCGATCGACGATAGGCCGTATAGATTATTGGCTATCGTATTACCATACCCACCACTGACATTGCTGAAGTTGGCCAGAACCCTGTTACTGTCACCACCCGAGACGGTCGAGAAAGAAGCAGACGAACCGATGTTGTTTAGCGATCCACCAGAGATGGTTCCATGATCGGATTTGATGGTATTGCTCTGCCCGCCTGAAAGCACAGAATGATCTGATGAAGATTCGACTGCGTTGTTCTGTCCGCCACCAAGGAAGGCATTGGATGATTTGATCGTATCATTTGCACCTGCGCCGAGGAAACTATACATGCCACTACCAATATAGTTGTTGGCTCCGCCGACAAGCGCCGAGGTGTCGGAACCAACGTCAATGTGATTTCTGAAGCCAGAACCGAGGAAATTATATGATGCAGCCGAATCAATCACGTTATGTGACCCTCCAACAATTGACGAATATGAAGCGTACTGCATAATGGTGTTCGAATCCCCACCAACTATCGCAGAATAGTTCGCGTTTCCATTTACCGAAATGACTCCGCCGATGTCATTCCCTATGCCGCCTCCGATGAAATCCAGTGTAGAAGGGCCGTTGATGAGGTTCAGCTCTCCTCCGCTAATGACGCCGTAGGAGGAGGCGAGGGTATCAAACCTGCCGCCCCCTATGACATTATCATAGCATCCCCAACCTACGAAGTTGGAGTCCCCGCCTCCGATAAAATTATAACCTGACCTAAAAGTATCTGCCATCATCATATTACCACGGCCCCCGCCAATTACATCATGCTCCGACCATGTAACGTTCCCTTCGCCTCCTCCGATGAAATTCAGATTAGCAGGGAGCGGGTATCCAAAAGTGCTTGTGGCTTGCATGATCATATTCGGCATGGCGCTATCCCCGCCTCCCATGATTGCATTTCCACTTAGCCCAGGTGCAATAGAATTGTAACGTGACCCTCCGAGTAAATTCGGAGAGATGATGCCTTGAGAGTATTTCATTACACGGTGGTTGCCGCCTGTCGCTGGATCCAAATTATCTAAGTGAATTTCGAATGCCGCCGTATCGTTCGTGCCGAGATAGTTCGTTCCTGAATTTGTTCCAGCATTGCCAGTCAAGAGCCATCCTGCCGATCCGCCACCCCCAGTCACCCAACTTAGCGCTACGTTTGTACCACTACTTACGGAATAAGCTTCAAGCAGCTGGCCCGCTGTCGGAGCTGTCGTTGGGAGTGTGTACACGATACTATCGGTTTGAACACCCGCCTTGAAGGCACTGTACATAGAAGTAGCGTAATGAAGATCGTGGTTAGGCCCATAGAACCGGAGTTCTCTCGCGGCATCATTCATGTTCCCAATCCATAAATCGATGTTTCCGAAGTACCCAACATTTTGAAAAGCCGTAAGGTTAAGGAGGGAGGTCCCCATAATTGCTGCATTAAAACCAATGCTGCTATCACCCAAATCCAGCCACTGCCCTCCTAACACCGAAGAGTATTTTCCGGAGACATAGTTGTGTATGCCACCCAAAACTGCAGAATGGCTTCCCAAAGTTGTGTTAGAATCCCCGCCAACAACTGAGGCATGATCTCCAAAAGAAGTGTTACTCTCACCTCCGGAAACAACCCCTCCAGTTGCCGTGTCGGTGTTGCCGAATCCTCCGCCAATTGCGGTGTGCCCACCGGTTGCAGAGTTATTCTCGCCTCCCGCAACGACAGCGTCGTCTCCTTGTGCAAGATTCGTGTTACCTCCGCCAACTGTTTGATGCTGATCCATACTATGACCGGTACCAAGATGGCCAGCGGTATTTCCAACTCCCCCTCCAACAGTAGCATATATGCTGTATACATTCCCATTCTGCCCACCACCTATTGTACCCCATTCGCCAATAACATTATTATTTGATCCACCACTAATGGTTGCATTGTCGTTGGAAATGGTATTCGGTGCTCCCGAATACCCACCTCCGGCAATGACAGACCCATGCCCAGTATTTGTATTGGAAGCATTCCCACCGATAATGTTTGGCTCGCCTGATGTTGGGACATATCGCATTACCGTTCCCGCAGTAGTATCGGATGATCCGGCAGTATTGACTTTGAACCAGACTGGATCATTCGTTTTGGTTCCAAGATAATCTTTGCTTGGCGAGGGACTATCTATGTCGCTATTGCCACCTTCGACCCAGGAATTGCCAATAGTCAGCGTCTTCATTCCATTACCAAGATTACCCGTACCGGGATTATCTGCTGTGGAGGCCACATCGGGGCGAACGATTACGCTCATCGTTGTAGAGTCATAATCAATTTTCAAGCCATCACCTCCGGTGAAATTAATCGAGCTCTGGCCTGTATTGACTTTGGCTCCATTCACCCGAATATAAGGTACATAGTCGGTTCCCATTTTATTCCAGGTAACGGCTCCATCCGCAAGCTTCTTCGTGGTGATAGCACTATCGGTCACGTTCATTGCCATTGGCACGGATGAGAGCATCGTCCTCCTCGAAGATTCCGAGAACTCACCTACGCTGACACTAATCCAAAGAGGATGATCCATGGCCGATGATGCAGGTAGAGGGATATGGGAACCGAGTAGAATATTGAACACTCCACCTCTTACCTCGGCGTTGAAAACGTCCTGCCAGATCGGTGTACCCGCATCCGCATCCGTCCATATTATGACGGTGACTGGGTAAGTGCTATCCTGGACAGGAACTCCATTAACGCTCTGAATTACTCCTTGATATGAAATCACGTTAGGCATCTGCTGCGCTTGAAGTGAATATGGCACGAAGAACAAGAAAGCGAAAGAAATGAGTTTTTTCATATTGATTTTTCCATTTTGAAGAGTTTCAACCGAAGCTCTGAATACAAAGATACGACGAAAAAATCAGTATTACTATCAATTTTTTTGATAACGGTCTTTTTTAATACAGTGATAATTTGCAGATGTGAATTTAAAGCACATTATTGCAAAGAATATCAAAGGCTATCGCCTTAAAATGGGTCTTACCCAGGAGGCACTTGCAGGCAAGGCCGGAATCGGTGCAAATCACTTAGCGAGAATCGAAAGAGCCGAAGACGGATTGACATTAGAACGATGGGCTGCGATTTGTAAAGTCCTAAAAATCCAGCCCTATTTGCTACTTGTTCCTGAGAGCTATAAAAGCGAATAAGCCTGAAACCATTTCCCACTTTTCTCCCTTTATACCCACAGTTCAATTTAGAATTAAGAAATAAGAATGAAGAATTGGGGCAAGGAGCCCTCATTCGTAATTTGAAATTCGTAATTCGTAATTCTATTCGTGCTGGAAGATTTCGATCGAGAGCCTACGCCGCCGATCCGCATTTCGCGGAATGGCTCCGTCACGCGCTTTGCCGAGGAAGACGGTTCAGCGAGGGATGATAGGTCAGCTATACGGCAGGCATCTCCCTCCGTCGCATTTTTAGAAGATGATGAGCCGCTCGAAACCAATGCAGCCGGTACCCTGACTCCGCGTGCACGTCCGATGCCGAAACGTCTATCGGAAGAAGCGCGCGAGACCGCCGCCGCAGAACGTCAGGCACGCATCACGCAGCCGGTGGATGAACCTCCCAAACCGCGGGCGCGAAGAACAAAGAAATCCCAGGCTCCTCAGGAAGAAGAAGTTGAGCAAATGGCGCTTCCGCTAAAAGCTCCCAAGCAAAAAACGGATTCGCTGGTCAAACAGCGGCAAATGCTTGGAGTTGCGTGTATCGTTGCGGCATTACTCATCCTGATCGCCATTGTAACGTATTCTCCGGACGATGCTTCCCGCTCCGAAACGCGCATCAGTGACCTACCCTCGCTTTTCCTTCCCCACGGCGACGCGCCCGACCCCGTACGCGATGCCGTCCGCGCAAATGCCGATCTGGTGAAAAACCGGCTTGGGCTTATCGGCGCGATGCTCGCTAATTTCCTCATCAATAAAACCATCGGCTATGCAGCGGTGCTGTACCCGATCTTTTTCGGCGCATGGTCGCTTGCGTTCTTTCGCTTCACCTATAAGCAACGCCGGCGGCTTACGCTTGCCACAACGTTCTTCCTGCTGACGGCGATCCTCTTCAGCGCGACGATGGGAACCGCATCGAATTTCCTGAATCTTCCGCGCGAATGGTCCGGCTCGGTAGGTCAGTTCCTTGGCCTTGCATTCGCCCGCGCTATCGGTAGCGCCGGCGCGTTCATTATTTATGCGGCAGCGTTCATCGTCATGCTCATCTTCTCGATCGATCTCGATATCGAGAAAACGTTCACCCGTCTCCGAGGATGGTGGGAATTGTTAGTGACATGGTCGCGCCGCAAGATCATTGAATTCTGGGAAAAACGTGAAGTACGTCAATCCGTCCGCGAGGCCGCGAAGGAAGAACGGCGAGAAGCAGAACGGCTCGAAGAAGAATCTAAAGCGGCAGAGATAGCGAATACAACAGAAGTGACGCCAATGGCCGCGCCGGTAGCTGAGACAGTTGCCGAAGCTGTAGCCCCGATCGTGCAAGTTCCAGACATGGGTCGCGTTCGGCCGATTGCTCCCGTACAACCCAAAGCAACACTCATCGCCGAAGCACCGCCCCCTGCCACAGGTCCAACGCCGATCGCCGAACCAGCAATCGTTGCCGTTGCTTCTGCTGATGAAGTTCCCGCTCCTCGCATTGAGCATCAACCCCTTTTAAAGGTACGCCCAGCCAAACTTCACGAAGGCACCGGCATTCCTCGGCTGACACGCAACGGGCAGGACAAGCTTGGATCTAATTCACGGCATTTCAGCCGGCTCACGAATGGGGCGGTCGATCCCGATGAGGAGAAAGCGGAGCAACCTGCCGTTGTTGCCGAGCCTGTGGCACAGGTTGGTTCCGTAGGACCGGCAGAGGACGAAACACCAGGGGACGGACATGCACAGCACGTCCCTACTGTAGATGAATCGTTACCGACAGATATTCAGAATATCGACACTTCCGAAGCAGTGATCGAGCCATTGAAGCGCATGGTGCGCGAGCCAAAACCAACCGGTTCATCTGCGCCGGTATTGCTCGGTAATGAGAAAGTTCTATCTAATGAGGCACTGCCACACTCGGTAGCCTCTGAAATTCCGGTTCCTCCGCCCGTGGTGCTATCCACCGATTGGGGAACCCCGAAAGTTGCCGAAGATCTGTTCTATGAGGAGGGTATGAAACCCGTCGTGCCAGAAAATCCCTATTTGGAAATACTCTCGAAGTATCGCAATCCAAGTTTGGAGATTCTCACGCCTGCGGATCCCAAAGATGCCCTCGATGCCAACGATGAAGAGCTTGCCAAAAAAGGACGCTTACTTCGAGATAAGCTTGCCACCTTTGGCGTTGAGATCGAAAACATTACTGTTACGCCGGGGCCGGTCGTGACGCTGTATGAATTCACCCCGGCGGAGGGCGTAAAGGTTTCGCGAGTGGAAAATCTCACGGATGATATCGCGCTTGCCATGAAAGCCCGCGGCATCCGCATCATTGCTCCCATCCCAGGGCGCGGAACCATTGGCGTGGAGATCCCGAACGACACGGCCAAGATCGTCCGTATTCGTTCCTTGCTCGAAAGCGATAGCTTCCGCAATACGAAGATGAACCTTCCGCTCGCGCTCGGGATGACGATCTCCGGCGATGTGTATGTCGATGATCTGAACAAGATGCCGCATTTGCTTATTGCGGGCGCGACGGGCTCCGGAAAATCCGTCGGAGTGAACGGCATTCTGGCGAGCTTGCTCTATGCGAAATCGCCACGGGATGTAAAGTTCGTGATCGTCGATCCGAAAAAGATCGAGCTTTCACTGTACAAAAAGTTACGCAAGCATTATCTTATCGTCTCTCCGGAAGCCGGTGAGGACATCGTGACCACCCCTGCTTACGCGGTACTTGCGCTAAAAGCCGTCGAACTTGAAATGGAACGGCGCTATGATAAACTTGCGAAGGCGGCGGTGCGGTCGCTTGCCGATTACAACATCAAAGTCGCGCAAGGCAAGCTGCGCTCTACGCAAGAGGAGCAGCATTATCATTTGCCGTATATTGTCGTCATCATCGATGAACTTGCGGATCTGATGATAACGGCAGCGCGTGAGATCGAGGAACCCATTTGCCGCATTGCGCAAATGGCCCGCGCCGTCGGCATCCACATGATCCTTGCGACGCAGCGGCCTTCAGTGGATGTCATTACCGGCGTTATCAAAGCAAATTTCCCTGCGCGCATGGCGTATCAGGTTGCAACGCGCGTGGATTCGAGAACTATTCTAGATGTTATGGGCGCGGAACAGCTCATGGGCAATGGAGACATGCTCTATCAGCCGAGCGGTACGCCAAAGCCAATACGTTTGCAATCGCCGTATATTTCGACCGATGAAGTCGAAGCCATGATCGACGCCGTTGCTATGCAGGATGGAGATAAATTAAGTTACTCTCGCCCGTGGACGCTTCCTTCCCTCCGACGTGATGACGACGATGATGAAGTAGAGATCGATGATGGCGATGACCGCGATGAATTGTTCGAGGAAGCAGCGAAGACCGTCGTGCGCCACCAGCAAGGGAGCGTTTCTTTGTTACAGCGCCGATTAAAGATCGGTTATTCCCGCGCGGCGCGCGTGATGGATGAATTGGAAGCCGCCGCGATCGTTGGTGCTTTCGATGGCTCGAAAGGGAGACAAGTGTTGTGCGAGAGCGAAGCGGAGTTGGAAGTTGTGCTGGAAGGATTACGGTAACGCAACCTTTTTTACGATCATAATGGTTGTTTTATCATGACAACTCTCACAATTCAGCTCGATGATCGCACCAGTAGCCGACTTTTGGAGCTTTCTCAACGCGAGCACCAGCAACCCGAAGCCATCGCTGCTGATGCGGTACGGCGGCGATTGTTTATAGACTGGCTGGAAGATATGAACAATTCACTCAGCAAACGAGCAGCAGAACGAGGCTTCCTGAGTGAGGATGATTTCCTCAATGCGGTTTCGTGAGGATCTTTTTCGATACGAATGTATTGTTCAGCGCATTCGGTTATCCTGGATTGTGTCTCAAAATTTTTAGCGAGTGCAGCCTTCACCACACCATTGTTATTTCAACCTATGTGATCGAAGAGCTTGAACGTAATCTCGAAGCGAAGCTTGGAGCAACAAAACGTGAACTTATCGAGATAAGGGAACAGTTGATAGCCGGTTGTGAAATTATAACTACTTATGAAGCTCTTGATTTCCCCATTCGGGATCTTACCGACGTTCCGATTCTTTCTGCCGCTGTCGCATCTAAAGCCGATCTACTTGTGTCCGGGGATAAAGACTTACTTGTTCTTGTCAAGCCTCCGATAAAAATTCTATCACCCCGCCAACTCCATGATATACTTTGGGGAGTGAATTAAAGGTTACATTTCTTTCGACGCTCCCACAAACCGGTCTTCCGGTTCCTGAAAAAGAACATTAAAGGTCGTCAGGCTGCCATAGCAACGGGTGATGTAACCTTGTAACTCAATTTTTTCCGCTTCTTCAAGGGCGCTGCTGTTGATCTTCTGCTCCAAAACGCGCAAATTATTGCGAAGCGAGATGATCTTTTTAAAAAATACTTCAAGATCCACTTCCTTCGATTGCATGGAAGGATCGCGCGGCTTCAGCACCATCGTGCCATGATAGAATTTCGGCGCGATGGATACATCCGTTTCCGGCGTCGTCAGTTTTTGATCGAGCGCATGGGTGAATGCATCGTAAGCAACGCGGTACACTTGTTCGATTTCCATAGCATTATTCCCTGCAAAAGTTACGGAAGCAAAAAGAGGGAAAAACCGACTCGTTTTTCAAACGCATCGGAATTCCCCCAACTCTTAATTTTAAATTACTAACTCTTCGTTGAATTAATAATCGTCTTCTTCGTCTTCGTCTAATTCTTCGTCGTCCCAATCATCGTCTTCGAAATCCTCGTCGAGATCATCGGGCACCACTTCTTCTTCGGCTTCTGGCTTATCTTTATCGGCGACTTCCTCATCCTCTTCGATGTCGTCCTCTTCATCGAGATCGTCATCGAAATCCTCATCGAAATCGTCGATATCATCGTCGTCATCATCCTCTTCGTCGCCAAGGGCGAGGAAGGTGGGTAGTTCTAATTCGTCGTCCAAAGGTGTTGTCATAATAATATGTTCTAAAGCTACGGCTCCTAAGGAACCACCGGCGGCAAGAGCGCCTGCTCGCAGAGCCCGGGCGCCGGGCGCCTCCGAACCTCGTGAAAGCGCGGCGCCGATCCCGCCATTGAAATTCTGATCCGTCGAGGGTGCTTCGCGACCATGCTCTTCTTCCCACGCTTTACGTTCCCATGCGTCGCGGAAGTTCGGAGCCGCCGCGCGGGCATCCTCCACGGTATTAAAAATACGAAAAACTCTGTCTAATTGTGTCATTCTCAGCAGTGAAAGCACTTCCTCGGTTACGCCGGCAAGCCGAAGTTCACCTTCATGCACGGCCATCTGGCGCTGCGCCAGCAAGAGCGCCGAAAGGCCGGCACTATCGACGTGGCGGACTTCGCTCAGATCGACGATCAGCGTTTGAATATCCGGCTGTGCGAGGATAAGGAATTCGGCCTTGAGTTGCCCGGCGTTCCGGGAATCGAGCCGTTCCTCTCGCAAACGGAAGATCGTAATATCGTCTTGTTGATCGGTGCTAAAATGCATTGTTATCTCCTGGGAAGCCTGCGTGCCTCTCTCGAAATAGCATTAGGATCTTAAATGATCAAACTCTCTTCGAGCGGATCCTGTGCCCCCATGTTTCTTGAAAATTACCATTATTTTTACATAATTTTCACTCTTCCACAGCGAGCGCGCAGTATTCGAATGCGAAATTAATAAAACTTTGGCGCTCCTGCATGAAAACGAGATTAATCCTTGAGGGAGGATGTCTCACGGGCAATGCCATTCGGCGAACCGATGGGAGAACTCTATGAGGTCCGATTCCATTTCAGAGTGCCTACAAAAATACGAATAAAATTCAATGGCTGCTTCGGATGACCTCCTAAAACAATGGAAAACTGGTAACGCCAAACCAGTTACGGTGCTGCACGGCGAGGAAGATTTCCTGCGCAGCGAGCTTTTGCACGCCGCGCCGGACATCTTCGTGCCCGATGAATCCATCCGCTCCTTCAATTGCGATGTGCTTTACGGGCCGGAAACAAGCATGGATCAGGTGATCGCACTTGCCCGATCCTACCCGATGATGGCCGAACGCAGGCTTGTTATCATCCGAGAGGCGGAAAGAATTCTACGAGCGAAGCCTGCCGGTGTTGCTGCAAAAAGTAAGAAAAAAGGCGGACAGAGCGAAGACCCCCTGCTTCAATATCTCGAAAAACCTAATCCCGATTGTATCTTGATCTTCGATCTCGATAAATTCGGAGCCCGCAATCAATCGCCATTTAAAGAACTTGCGGAGAAAGCTTATGTCATCGAATTTCCAGAGATGAAAGAGGGCGAGGCTTCTGCCTGGGTAACAGCGCGAGCGAAATCCCTCGGGCGATCGCTTTCCTCCGATGCTGCGAGGCTGATGACGAACTATCTTGGTGTTTCGCTTCGTGGGCTTGCGAACGAACTGGAAAAGCTCATTATTTATTGTGGCGCCGAACGGAAAAATATGACCGATAAAGATGTAGAGCAAGTGGTTGGGGCCTCGCGTGAGAATAATGTGTTCGAGTTAACCAAGGCGATCGGCGCAGCGAATAAGCCGCTGGCTGTAACTATTGCGCTGAAAATGCTCGACCAGGGCAGCGACCAAAAGCAATTTATGTTCGTCATGCTCTCGCGGTTCATCGAACAGCTTATTATTGCGCGAGAACTTTCTGCAAAAGGCGAGAACGAACGCGCCATTGCCGATGCCCTGGAACTTCGCGGCGGCGCAGCCTATTTTGCAAAAGAAATTATCGCGCAGGCACGGAAATACTCACGCGCCCGATTAGATGCCGCCATTGCCGCCATTCTCGAAACCGAAGCCCTCACCCGCCGCAAACATGCCAGCGATGAACTGTTGATGGAAATGATGCTGGTGAGATTAATGCCGGGTTAAGTGCAATATCATCAAGATAGATCAAGGATAGAATGAATAAGAGTTATGCCGGGGAACAGATCATCCTCTCGGATCACGCGCGCAGTTACCTTCCCATTCGCGGTTATGAGCCCGAAGAAGTTGAACAGGCCATTATGAATGCAGAGTGGCAGCCGGCTCGACGTACGCAAGGATTTTCCGTTCAACAGAATCTGGAATGGCACATTTTATGGAACGAAACAAGTCCGGCCCATCTTTGTTGTAGAAGGTGACATTATTACGGTTGTAACCGTGTACACTTATTATTTCTAATTATGAGAATCGCATACGATCCATCGGTGGATGCCCTAAGTATTATCTTTAAGGAAACGACGGTTACCACAAAACACGTCGCGGAAGGAATTGCTATTGACTATGACGCCGACGGCCTGGTTGCAGGCATCGAGGTGCTGGATGTGATCGAACGATTCGGAGACATGAGCACACTCGGGCGAATTACTCTCGAAGGTGTAGGCACGATGGCACGCGCGGCCTGAGAAAAAAAGCCCTCACCCGCCGCAAACACGCCAGCGATGAACTGTTGATGGAAATGCTGCTGGTGAGATTGATGCCGAATTAAGCTTCCTTAGAAGCTAAGAACTAATGCCGTAATGATTAGTTAAAGAAATATTAATGCTTACGACACTAAGATCGGAACTCTGGGGGGGGCGTTAGTTTGAAGAAGGATAATTCGTCACTTTCTTGAACTTTTAATGTCTTAAAACCATGAACGGTAATAATTCCAAAAATAACACGCCGCAAGGCCCGCAATCGTGGAACGATTTAGTCGTGATGACGCCGATGGATCCACGAGCGGTCATTTCTTCCACGACTTTTCAAAATTCGGCAGGAGCTGCGCAACCGGGTGTGTTCCTGCGCAGCAGTACCTTTCTTCATGCCGCTACGTGGGTGAACCCACCAATGATCGTTAACACGTCGTTAGTTGCCACCGTTGGAGCAACCAATAGTTACGATTTCGATGCCATCGAGCAGGCGTTGACATGGAACGGATTGCATCAGATGACCGTACCGAACGCGCTGCTGCCGTTATCGGTCTCGAAGATCATCTTCCTCAAAGCGGGAACCCAATTTGTTAACACCATCTTTTTAGATTGGACCGGAGGGACAACATCATCCTCTGATGTCGAGATCAGCTTCAGGGACAATTCAACCACGAGCGGCATTTTCCAGAATGCCGGAACGGGAACAATGCCTGTTTTCTCCTTCGGCGCATCATCCTATGGCGGCACAGGACGTGCGTTGACACTTTCTTTGCTCCGAACTGGCCGCTTCCCAATGGCTATGCGCTTAATTGATAGCAGCGGTAATTATAGCATGTTCGAAATGGATTGGATCGTGCTTCCGTGATTGATTCAGTGAAGGGATACTGACCATGTCTAGCGCAAAACAATTACAACATAGTCGAACGCTCCCCGGCTTTGATGGGGTAGGCGATGGGTTGGGTGATGGGTTTTTCGGTGACGTAAGAGGCGGACTGATTGGCCCCGGAGGAGGTGGCCCCGGAGGAGGTGGCCCCGGAGGAGGTGGCCCCGGAGGAGGTGGCCCCGGAGGAGGTGGCCCCGGAGGAGGTAACCCCGGAGGAGGTGGCCCCGGAGGAGGTAACCCCGGAGGAGGTGGCCCCGGAGGAGGTAACCCCGGAGGAGGTGGCCCCGGAGGAGGTGGCCCCGGAGGAGGTAACCCCGGAGGAGGTGGCCCCGGAGGAGGTAACCCCGGAGGAGGTGGCCCCGGAGGAGGTGGCCCCGGAGGAGGTGGCCCCGGAGGAGGCGACCCCGGAGGAGGTGACCCCGGAGGAGGTGACCCCGTAGGAGGCGACCCCGGAGGAGGCGATCCCGGAGGAGGTAATGCGGATCCAGCTGGGGGAGGTCCTAGCATTGGAACGGATCCGATTGGGATAATCCAGTTTAGCGATCCATTGAGCAGCATCAACACTGGTCAGTGGGGCGATCCGTTTAGTGGCCTCACTTCCGGTCAATGGGGAGATCCATTCGGAACTATTACGCCATCAAGTGGAGATCCGATAGGCATCACAGGTCAATTCATGGACCCATCGGGGGGTATCACAGGACAAAGTGGTGATCCTTTCGGTGGCATTGGAGGCCAAGTAGGAGATCCCAATTTAGACCCAACTGGTGCACTCCATCAAGGTACAGATATAAATATCGTACCTCCAACGTTGCCTGTTAGGGACTATCCTCTTCCTATTCTTGTCGGCCCAAACGCAGGTTATCAAGATCAGACGCCAAGTCCTCAAGATCAGACCCCATACAAAGATTGGAGAACTATTTTTCCGATAGATGGTACACCTTTTCAACTTCCGCAACTTCCTGGGACTGCAACAGGCGGAGGCAGTGGCACGACCAGTACGCCAGGGTTGCTAACTTTGCAACAGAAGTTGGCACTTCTTCAAGCTGCTAATGCCAAAGCAGCCACGAATTTGATGAATGGTGCATTCAAAACTCTATCAAGTTTTGCGAAACTCGCTGGTGCCCAAGATACAACTTATGACACTTTAATGGATGCATTTAATGCAATCCTTGCAATCCTTGTACTATTAACACATACTGAAGTTGAAAATGATCTGAATGACTTCAATACAAACACACCTCAAGGAGTATCAGATTATAACGCACAAATAAGTGCTTGGATAAATTCGCTAAATACTGTTATACATGACATGAAAACTCTTAAGGATGAGTTGAATGATGGGACTTTATTGCCGCCTCCCAGCGTGGCTGATGTTCTAAATGTAATAAGTCAAGCACAGGGGTGGATTTACTATCTTAAATCATTAAAAATACACTGATTATTGCATTATTATCTAACATTATAACTTATTCAATGTCTCGTTTGACATTACTTGCGTATCTTGTATTCCTTTTAACCTTTGTGTCCGGCTGCACACGTTCGCAACAAAACCTCGATAAAGACACGAGCCTTGCACTTGCTATCGGAACACATGATCTTCCACGCGCAAAGGAGCTTTTAGCGAGTGGAGCAGATCCTAATGAGCGCAATCACAACGGTGTCACTCCGCTTTGGATTGCCGTGGATCATGACGACACGATAATGGTTAATCTTCTTCTTGATCATCATGCCGATATTCTTGATACCTCGGGCAGAAACTCTATGGAATCTGTTGGGGAGATCGCAGCTTTTAACAATTCCTGGCAATCGCTTGCTATTCTGTATAAACATGGTTTTTCAATCCAAAAAAGAGATAATGAGGGGCAGACAATGCTTCATGTAGCAGTTCGAGGAAACAATTTGGAAATAGCTGCATTTTTACTACAACATGGTCTTAATCCCAATACTCCTGACTCAATAGCCAAGCAGACGCCACTTTGTATTGCTGTAGATATTGGGAGCCCAGCGATGGTCTCGTTACTTCTCTCGAACGGTGCTGATCCAAATCTTCTCACAGACGGTGACAATCCAAATTCTATTGGAAGAGCAAATTTCTCAATATTGTGCGAGGTAATTTGGAAAGACGGAGATGAACTATCTAAGCGTGGTGGGGAATTGGAAGAGCTTAGAATGTTTGGTGATTCAACAGAGAAATCACGCCATGAAAGATATGTCGAAATAATGAATACCCTACTTCATGCTGGAGCTTTGCCGAACTTCGAAGTCGATAGGGGGGGGGGCCTCTGGCTTGCGGCGAGATATTGCGATTTAGATATGGCCAGAATTTTACTCCAAAATGGAGCGGATCGAAATGCTAAGACAAGAGACGGACAAACACCACTCGACATGGCTAAAAAGCAAAAATGTAAGGAATTGGAACATTTGCTAACAAAATAATGCCCGAATACACTAACGAAATTTCTCTCGATTGGCAACCAGAGAATGCTTCAGTTGCAATCAAGGCTGACGAGAATGGAATTGCTGTTTACGATGATTTTATCAATGAGATCCTAATTGATGAAGTTGTTGGCGTCATCCGTCAAAGTGGCTTTCGTTACGGTTGGAAATCGAATAAGCAAGTAATTTTTAGTCATTGGAATCTTGGCTTTTCTCAAACTGGCGCGGATTCTCGTAACCGCAAAGACATTCGAAGCGAACTACCAGAAGCAGTATTAAAGCTATGGGAATCCTTCCAACCGCATGCTCTTCCGGATCATCCTGTTCCATCCGCGCATACTCCAATGCATATACATACGGCAATGATGGCTATATCCATCAGGACTCTGATGACCCTAATGAGATGACGGCGATAATTTATATAAATAGGGGCTGGAATCCTAATTGGGCTGGTGAGACAACCATTTTCAATCCATCTGGCGAGATCATTCGAGCGATTCTTCCAAAGTGGGGGCGTCTGCTAATATTTCCCTCAAACTCGTATCATGTCGGCCGTGCAGTTTCTCGTATCTGCCCTCAACTCAGAACTGTTATCGTTTTCAAAGCCCGTGCAGAAGGCGAAGTAGTTGAAGACAAACCTAGATCATCATTGCAACAAGCACTATTAGAAGCTGGGGCTCATAATCAAGTTCATTCCAGACGCCATCTCATCGATCACCTACTCGGAACCTACGACCTTCTTAAACAGTGGGGTTGTGAGGAGTCCATTTGCCTTGGGGGTGGTCTTCATTCTATCTATGGCACCAATAAGTACACAATTGAAACTTTATCTGAAGTTTACCGCCCAAGAGTACAGGAAGCCTTCGGCGCTGAGGCCGAGAAATTCGCATGGCTCTTTGGTTGCCTCGACAGGCCCAAAGCAATTGAGGATGGTTTTGGAGTCAATCGTAGAGACGGTACAAGTATCACGATAGAAAATGAAGACTTACATTCGTTACGCTTAATTGAAGCTGCAAATCTTATCGAGCAGGGCTCCAGCCTCGAACCTTGGCGAACATCCGAAAGGCAATGGAAGAGTTCTTGAAAAATAAATCTTGACAAATCTTTTTGAAACGCTTGACTTCCCCAATTTTAGTGCGTATATTAGTACTTACTTTGATGGGCACCTATATCAATTACGAAGTAAGAAGTAATAATTAAGAATGGGTGCTCAGTGGCTCATTGAAAATCATGTCGGTAGCTTTCGTTATGAACGTGTTCTGTATGAAGGGACTTTTATGAATACTCGTTGCAACAAGTGGCGAAATTAGCCCAAATTCGCGGGTCAGCCATAAAATATCGGGAACTCACAAGAAAGAAAAATGGCACCTATTTCGATAAGAAATCTAATTTCCTCCCCCGCTCGCCGCTGCATTCTGAATCTTGGTATAGGCATCCTGATAATATTGGGAGTGGGTGGGATCTAAGTATTCCAATTTCTGGAAATACATGGACATATTATCGGGGAACAGGCGGGAGAGATCGGTAAGCTCGGGATATTTTGCCTCGAAGAATGCGCGGAGGAACACACTGCGGCTCGCGGCTGTGGACTCGTGTTTCAGCGTGACCAAGGAGTCGATGGCATCGCCAATGGCCATGCGGGCGGTGTCGGGGCTGGTCGAGAGGAGATCGAGGCCGTCGTAGTGGTACATAAAGATGAGGTCTCGGAAGGCTCGGTTATTGGCGTTCATGGCATCGTTGATGTAGCCCACGCGAGAGAACGTTCCGATGCTCGTCATATCTTCCTGCCATCCGGTTCCCTGCGCGGAGTTCGCGACCACGGCCGTAGTCTGCGCCTGCTGGTAATAGATGGTTCCCGCCTGATCCTTGTAGGAATCGTAATCCTGCGCGATGATCAGATAGGCGTAAAAATCGAGCAAACTTTCGAGCGGACGGAACGTATTGCCGTGCTGAAGCGCCTGTCCGAGATAATAGGTAAACTCTACATTCGCATCGAGCAGGTTTAGCATCGTGGTGCGCTCGGAGCTTTTATAGAGCGGGCGTGTGCTGTTGATGAAAAGCTGGCCGGTATAATCGCCGCCGTTATTGGTTCCGATATTGAACTGGAAGGAACACTTGATGCGGTCGCCGGTAAAATCGGTGGTCCAGTTGTTGCTGTTGAGATATTGCTCAACATCGTGCTTGAAGTTCGCGAACGCCTGGCGGTCCTGATCGCTGAGTGCGCTCAGGTTGAGATCGACGCGGGCATCGAGTTCCTGCGCCAGCGCCGGACGTGCTGCAACGATAAGAATGGCAACAATAAGAAAAAGTAGGTGCTTCATACGCATTGTTCAGACCCTTAGACTCGGTTCAAGATGACAGGTTTTTCACAGAAATTCCTTACAGATATTGTCTAACGAGTAACGTGGAAAATAGTTGCCAGCTTCTGGAGAATATACAATATCACATTTTTATCACTGGAACACAAGCCGCTGCGTTGAAACAATTTCCACACCGTTTAGTGTGCGCTCCGATACTCGCACAAAATAGATACCATAAGGCACTTTGCCCTCCGAAGTTTCTCCGGACCACACGAATTGCCCCGACATTACTTTTTGCAAGACCACATTCCCAAGCACATCGTAGATCTCTACCGTTGCGTTTTCATTCTCTGGTAACAAGACTGTCACTTCCCCACTTGCCGGATTTGGAATGAGCGAAAAATCCACGGACGGTGGTGTAGCTGTGTTTGAAACTCCGGCAGGGATGAGCAGACTGGCGGAAAACGGCACTATCAGAGTATCGCAAACGAAATATGGATTGGAGGATAATTCCAGTCCGATTAGTTCAGCAGAATAATTCTTTTGAGAAGAACCGCTTGGCATCGTAAATGTAAAACTAATATCTACGCTGCCATGCGCTGGAATGATAACTGGATTTCTTACTTGAGTTGGATTCGAAAACCGATTAGCGTCGTTTCCTCTCAATACCAGACCCACCCCAACAGTATCATTCGTCTGATTAGTAAGCGTAAGTACCTGCGTAACAGAATCCCCCGCAGCAAACTGCCCAAAATCTAAACTTGGGACGGTGGAGATGCACGCAGCCGGCGTACAGATGGTTCCAGGACTTAATCTCCCGCTCAAAGCGTACATCAACGTATCCGTGCCACACCGATAGGAATAAACCATACCCAGAGTACCCGTGATCGGATCGCAACCCGAATCCACCGCACTGATCTCGATAGCGAAGTGCTGCGCTGGAGGAAGTATGACCGGAAGCCTCAAGGGGAGACCGCTGTTCGTATCGATCGACCACGGCACTCCTGGCTCGGAATCACCGAAGATTATAAATTTAATAACGGTAATCGTGTCCGGGGAGGTATTAATGACAAATAACGAAGTATCTCGTTTCTGCTGTGGGTAGATATTGATAATTGTAGTAGAGCGCGAAGACAAGAGTGACTGATTCAAGGAATTGTGCGACACATCATCCTGAATAGTGAATGTCTGCACCGTATCATTATAGAACAGACGAAGCTCCACGTTCTGCACTCCGGTATCGGTGGGAATGAGTGTGAGAATCGCAAAGTCGTTCGTCTGACCCGCGAAAAGAGAGTCGTTGTAAACTAATGTTTTCACACTTGGCTGTCCAAAATACGCAATGTTCGAGGCATTCGCGATGGAAATTGAATCGAGGAAGATGCTATTCGAACTGGTATTTTGAAGACTCACGATTTGTCTGGATCGTGCCATATCAGGTGCTATGGTAATCGTATTTGCGCCCGGAGGTACACTCACCGTGATCGAATCGGTGATTGGGAACTCGATGTAAACAGTGATCGTATCAATACTGCAAGGAGCCCCACTTTCCGAAGGGATTGCAATCGTCGTCGTGTAAACATCTCGAATCGGAGGACACTGGAAGTATATGCCAATCCTGAGATCCCAAGTCTGACCAGGAAGCAATGTTACACTTTGATCGCCATCCCAAGATGGCAAAATGAGAATACCAGAATCACCGGATAGAGGAACAACTGGAACTGTCAAAACAAGTGGCGAGCTTGAGGTGTTTGTAATACCAATGGTAAAATCATACTCAGCATTATCGACCACGGAATAATGGATAATGGTATTCGTACTTGCAAACGTTAGGCACGAACTCTGGCAATGCGCGCACGTCGAAAATCCAAGCACGATAGCCGCCGCAAGCACCGGAAGTAAAAGAGACCTTGAAATGATCGACCTCATAACATTACCCTTTCGTCAAATGACGTGACACCTAATAACTAAACCAAATCCAGCCTAAATGATTACATCACTGAATACTCCGATAATTTCGTATTTTTGAGTATGATTACTCGGCGCGATCTACTAAAAGGCATTTCCCTCAGTGCGGCAGGCGCGGCGCTGCCACGAATTTCGCGAGCAACAGCACCGGCGGTTCAAAAACCGGTCGTCGTATCGACGTGGAATTTTGGCTTGGAAGCCAACAAAGAAGCATGGAAAATTCTGGCCGCTAATGGCCGCGCACTCGATGCAGTCGAGGCTGGCGCGCGCGTACCGGAGGCCGATCCTACGAACCACAGCGTTGGCAGAGGCGGCTACCCCGACCGCGATGGCAAGGTAACGCTGGACGCCTGCGTGATGGATGAGCTTGGGAACTGCGGCTCGGTGGCCGCGCTGGAGCATATCGTCCACGCGGTTTCCGTAGCACGCAAAGTGATGGAAAAAACGCCGCATGTTTTTCTTGTGGGACAAGGCGCGCTTGATTTTGCGATCTCACAAGGATTCCCAAAAGAGGAACTCCTCACCGAGGATTCCCGCAAAGCCTGGGAAAAATGGAAAGCCGATAACCACTACATTCCCAAAGAGTATCACGATACCATTGGCATTCTGGCGCTCGATGCGGCTGGGAATCTATCCGGAGCCTGCACCACGAGCGGTCTTGCATGGAAATATCATGGCCGCGTTGGGGACTCTCCCATCATCGGCGCCGGACTTTTTGTGGATAACGATATCGGCGCAGCAACATCGACCGGCAAAGGAGAATCGAACATAAAAATTGCAGGCGCACATACGGTAGTCGAAGCAATGCGCCACGGTGCTACGCCAACCGAGGCATGTGAAGAAGCCGTTCGCCGCATCGCGAAAAAACAGCCGGATTATCATGATTTTCAAGTCGCGTTTCTTGCGCTGAATAAAAATGGCGAATCGGGAGCCTTCGCGATCGCGAAGGGATTTCAATATGCGCTTACGAATGCAAATGGTTCTCAACTGATTGATGGAAAGAGTTTAATTTGAAATGTAATACTAATGTCATCCTGAGCGGAGTTTATTCCGACGAAGGAGGAATAAACGGAGTCGAAGGATCTTATGCGGTTTGACAAAGATCCTTCGACTTCGCAAGACTCCGCTATCGCTGCGTCTTGCTTCGCTCAGGATGACATTATTAAGGGGCATCTTTTTTTAAAGCACCAGATAGTGAGGGTAATTAATCTCTCGATATTTATATTCGCTATTCTTGAAACAGGGGTTGTCATTCATCCCGCTAACGTATTCGCGCAAGGCGGCCCGCCAATGATCACCGATGATCCCGGCACTCCCGGCCCCGGACATTGGGAGAATAATTTCGCCTTTACGCTCGATCATACTCCCACCGAACATCTCCTCGAAACACCGGACGCGGATATCAATTATGGCTGGGGAGAGCATATTCAACTCCGGCTGGATATTCCCTGGGTTGTGGTGGGCGCTCCCAACAGATCGACCGTAACAGGCTTGGGGAATATCAGCCCCGGAGTAAAAATTCGTTTCTTGGATGAAGATTCTTCGGGATTTAATCTATCAACGTATCCTTCGTACCGTTTTAATTACACCAATATTTCCTCGATCTTGGTTGGTAATCAGTTCTTTCTTCCCGTCGAGGCATCCCGCTCCTTTGGTAATCTTGATCTCGATGTGGATTGCGGATTCGATTTTATCGAAGACTCCCGGGGTCAGTGGCAATATGGCATAGTTGCTGGATATAATTTTTCACCCGCATTTGAACTGATGGCAGAACTTCACTCCATCTCGGAAACTGGCATCGCAACCGAAATCCTTGCAAATATCGGGTCTCGAGCGAAGATCACGGATGCACTTTATTTCATCGGCTCCGCCGGAAGAAACCTTACTCCGGCAGGCTACAATGAATACATTGCGTATGCCGGAGTGCAGTTGTTAATAGAGTGATAATATTCGAAAAGCGATACTTTTGGCACTATCGTTATCGGCCTATCGGTTTTATAATACTATTATCACAATTTGATTTGGTTTAATGACGAATTCGCAACCTACGAATACAACCGCCCGAAAACTTCTCAATAAGGTTCCACAAGTTACCCTTGCATTCTGGATCGTCAAGATCTTTGCCACCACACTTGGCGAAACAGGCGGCGATGCGCTTTCGATGGAGCTGAATCTCGGTTATGCCGTCAGCACCCTTATTTTTCTGGCTTTTTTTGCTGTTACGCTAACAGCCCAGCTCAAAGCGAAGCATTATCATCCGTTCTTTTACTGGATGGTCGTGGTTGCAACGACCACGGTCGGAACCACAACCTCGGATTACATAGACCGCACGCTCGGGCTTGGCTACATTCTATCCTCCATCCTGCTCTTCACACTCGTGCTTATCATCCTTGCCATCTGGCATTTTGCGACGGGCAAGTTACAGGTCGATCACGTGACCGATCGTAAGAATGAGTTCTTCTATTGGATCACCATCCTCGTCTCCAATACGCTGGGAACCGCACTGGGCGATTTCACTGCGGACTCTGCCGGTATTGGCTTTGAGAATGGCGCACTAATTTTTGCCGGATTGCTTGCAGTTGTTGCAGTGCTCCATTTCACAACGCGCATCCCCAAGACGGTTTTGTTCTGGGCGGCGTATGTGCTCTCGCGTCCGCTCGGTGCCACGCTTGGCGATACTCTTACCAAGCCCGCAGCGATCGGCGGACTGGATCTGAGCCGGATTGCCTCCTCGCTCGTTATAGCAGTAGCCATGATCGCACTTATAGCGATCACACATCGTGTGAAACGAGACCCGCTTTCTGCGTGACCACGCCGAATATGAAAACACGCAAAGAACTGAAGAATGAGTATAAGCAATTAAAACCACGAATGGGAATCTTTGCGATTCGCAATCTTACCAATGGCAAACGTTACATTGCCCGTGCCGCGAATCTCGACCTTATCTGGAATGGCGAGCAATTCAAACTCAATGCGAACGGTCATGCGAACAAGTCGCTCCAACAAGATTGGAATGAATCCGGCGCAGAGAATTTCACGTTCGAAATCCTGCACGAGCTAAAACCCTCCGACGACCCCGCTACGAATGAGAGAAGCGAGCTCCTTGCTCTGGAACAATTCGTTATTGATGATATGCAGCCGTTCGGAGAGCGGGGATATAATAAGCCAAAGTAAGAATACTTGCTATTGAAGGGGTTGGCAGATTAAAGTATAATATTTGTGGATTCACCCCAAAAAGATAGTATTTTTGTAAGGTTAAGTCCTCATCCCAATAAAAAAGGAGATTGATATGCACCCTACCATGACGATCGATACCGGAAATACCGGATTTATGATTCTTTGTTCGAGCCTTGTGATGCTCATGACGCCCGGGCTTGCGTTCTTTTACGGCGGCCTCGTTGGCAGAAAAAATGTGCTGGCGATCATGATGCAGTCCTTCGTCAGCATGGGCTGGACGACGGTACTATGGTTCGCATTCGGCTACTCGCTCTGCTTTTCCGGCGATGTTGGCGGCATCATCGGGAACCTCGACATGGCGTTCCTGCATGGCGTGGACCTAATGAGTCCATCCCCTCTCAATCCTTCCATCCCGATGCTCGTATTCATCGCGTACCAGATGATGTTCGCGATCATTACGCCGGCGCTTATTACCGGCGCATTCGCAAATCGGGTGACGTTCAAAGCGTATTTTCTTTTCCTGACGGCTTGGCTCATCTTTGTATATTTTCCATTTGTTCACATGGTCTGGGGCGGTGGCTTATTAGCGCAATGGGGCGTGCTGGATTTCGCCGGCGGCATTGTCGTGCATAACATTGCAGGAATGGCAGCATTGGCATCTGTGCTCTATGTTGGCAAGCGGCGGGTAGCGGATGCCGGGCCGCATTCGATCCCACTCGTCGCGTTGGGAACCGGGTTGCTCTGGTTCGGATGGTATGGCTTCAATGCCGGCAGTGAGTTCCGCGTGGATGGCGTAACAGCCAGCGCATTCCTGAATACCGATCTCGCCGCAAGCTTCGCGGCTATCGCGTGGCTGTTCATGGAATGGATGTCGTCTCGCAAACCGAAATTCTTGGGCTTGCTGACGGGTGCGGTAGCAGGATTAGCGACGATCACACCTGCTGCTGGGTATGTTTCACCAATGTCCGCCTGTGTTATTGGAATCGCCGCAGGACTTGTCTGCTATTGGGCCGTGATGCTCAAGAATAAACTCAAATGGGATGACGCACTCGATGTCTGGGGCGTTCACGGTGTCGGTGGAGCGCTGGGAATCGTTCTGCTTGGAGTGCTGGCGGATGCAAACTATAATCCCGGCGTCCACACCAATGGATTGCTTTTGGGCAATGCATCATTCTTCGGGAAGCAGCTTGCTGCTATCTTAATATCCTCAGTGTGGGCGTTCGCGTTCACCTATGGAATGCTCTGGCTTATTGATAAGATCACGCCCGTGAAGGTGACAGAACAACACGAGATCGTGGGCCTCAACATGATCCTGCATGGCGAAGTCGCGTATCTGGAAAATGTGAATTGAACGAATGCACGTCATTCGCGAGACACCGAGGCTCTTGCTGACTAAGTTCACGTCGGATGATGTGGGACTGCTTCACCTCATAACATCCGACGCACTAACGATGAGCTTCTACCATGCTCCTTTTACGCCGGAAAAAACCGCTGATTGGATCGCCCGCAGCATCCAAAGTTACGAGGAGCATGGATTCGGACGATACGGGGTGCGGCTTAAAGAGACCGGCGAGTTCGTTGGGCTCACCGGGTATGCTCGCACCTCCGTGAATGATAAGCTCGAAAACGACTTAGGCTATATTTTCGACAGAGCCCATTGGAATAAAGGCTATGCGACAGAAGCTGCACAAGGTTGTGTTGAAATGGCTAAAGAGGAATCGTGGTTCACCAGAGTGATCATTCAAATGGCCCACGACCACACTGCTTCCCGGCGCGTTGCCGAGCATTTGGGTGCGAAACTGGAAACCACGTTCTTCAACGCGAAGAACCTTGATATTCTCACGAATCTATTCGTGTTGAATATCTAGCCCCTTGCTATCAACAGAATTAAAGCTCCCCTCGGAATGATTCCATGTATTGCTTCACACGCTCGGTAAACTGAACGGCATAGAGGCCGTCGATCAGGCGATGGTCGTGAGTAAGCCCCAAGAACATCATCGAGCGGATCGCGATGTAATCGTTACCTTCCCCATCCGTTTTTACGACGGCGCGCTTAACAATGGCGCCGGTGGACATGATAGCAAGATTCGGCTGATTGATGATCGGCGTGGAAAGTATATTACCGAACATGCCGGGGTTGGTAAGCGTGAATGTTCCACCGGAAATATCGTCCGGTGTTAGCTTTTTGGTTCGTGCTTTGTTGGCGAGATCGCCAACGGCAGAAGCAATGCCCGCAAGGCTCAGCCTATCCGCATGTTTGATGACCGGCACGATAAGCGCAGGAGGCAAAGGTGAATTCTCCTGCTGTGGCATCGCGACAGCTATACCAAAATTGATGTCGTTACGCACGACGATATTCGTTCCTTCGATCGAAGCATTGATGAAAGGGAACTCGCGCAACGCCTTGATCATGCACTCGACAAAGATCGGCGTCAGCGTAAGCTTTACGCCATACTGCTGCTGGAACGTGTCTTTATACTTCTTCTGATAATTGACGATGTTCGTCACATCCACTTCGCTGATGCTTGTCACGTGCGGGCTTGTTTGCACGGAACGCACCATGTGCTCCGCGATCTTCTGCCGGATATTATCCATCGGGATAATGGTAGTCGCCTGACCACTCCCCGCAAAGATGGACGGAGCCATCGGCTGAGGCGCAGATGGTGCAAAAGCTGGCGTTGATTGCAGCAACGGAGCCGCCTGCTGCTGATAGAACTGTACTTTGCCCGATTTCCGCGCTGCGACATACGCCAGCATGTCATTCTTATTGACGCGCCCACCTAAACCACTGCCTGGTATTGTCGAAAGTTCCTGAACAGAGATGCCTTCCGTCTTCGCAATATTCTTTACAAGCGGCGAGTAGAAACGATCGTCTTTGGCAGCAGGTGCACTTTGATAAACAACGTCATTGCGAGGAGCACTCTGGAGCGGAGCGGAAGAGGGCGACGAAGCAATCTGTTGTTGTGGAGCACTTGCAGTAACCGGAGCGGAAGCTGCCGGTGCCGAAAAACCGGATCCACCAGAAATAAAAGCAATCGTCGCGCCCACAGCTACCGTTTCTTTTTCCTGAGCAACAATTTTCAGAAGCGTACCGGCAAAAGGCGCCGGAACTTCGGTATCCACTTTATCTGTGGAGATTTCGAGCATTGGCTCATCCTTCTCAACCTTATCTCCCTCTTTTTTCAGCCAGCGAAGCACCGTGCCTTCCGCGATGGATTCTCCCATCTTCGGCATCACAACAGCTTCAGACCTTGTCCTGCCTGTCCATTCAAAGGCGCCGCATTTTTAGCGTCATTGCGAGGAGCCTGCGGAGCAGGCGACGAAGCAATCTGTGGTGGTGCAGACTGAGATTGCTTCGCTTCGCTCGCAATGACAGCCTTTGCTGGAGCAGCCGCAACGGCTTCCCCATTCGCGCCAATGGACGCGATCGGTTCGCCGACGAGCACTGTCTGCTTTTCCTGCGCTAAAATTTTCAGCAGCGTGCCAGCCACCGGCGAGGGTACTTCGGTATCGACCTTATCGGTCGAAATTTCGAGGATGGGTTCATCCTTCTGGATGGTATCGCCTTCCTTCTTCAGCCAGCGGAGAATTGTGCCTTCCGTTATAGATTCGCCCATTTTGGGCATTACTACGTTCGTCGCCATGTAATAAAATTTGGGTTTGAGCCGCGTTAACACATTTTAGGCATAAAGGCTTCCGACAATCATAGGACTGGTATATGCCGTCCTAATTCATCTACCTGTATTTTATACACTTTTGTAAGTTCGCAACCATTGAGGAGTGCCGTAGCGATCATACGTGTATTCGTTACTTCGGTAGAGCCAACATAATCTTTCAAACCCATTGCCGCAAGCGATTCGAGTCCTTTCGCATGGAGAATTTTGGAGTAACCCTTTCCCTGATGTTCCGGAAAGATGCCGATCGTTGAAAGACTACCTCCACTCGGCATATCCACATATCGCGTTGGGAACACAACGCCGATTGGCACACCATCTATATATGCTACTAACCAGTTCTCAGGCCGATACTTTGCTCCATCGTCCCATGTCATCGAGTTCCATTCTATCCTGGATTGAGCAATTCGATCAGGATTAGAAATATCATCAATAAATGGAACCATCATTGCGATCACTCTTTCTTCACCGAGTTCTTGCACCGTTCGATATTCGAAAGGATCGTTATAGGGCGAACGATATCCTTCGATCGATCGCCGAAAATATTGCTTCTCAAAGATAGTACCGGGTTTCATGCGTCTGCTAAACTCTTCGGATCCCAGAAATGCTTCTTCAGATCCACCAACTCGCCTTTGAAGGTAATGCCCTCGCGTTTGAGGATTCCTCGCAGCTTGTCGTATCCGCCAAAATGGTGGGCAGCCGAAAGTGCGCCAATTCTATTTATTACGCGTTGCGCTGGAACATCCGAACCCTCCGGCAGCGCACTGAGCGCTTGGCCGATCATCCTTGACGAGCCTTTCATGCCAAGCACTTCAGCTATCGCGCCGTAGGTCGTGACCTTTCCTTCGGGGATTTGTTCTACGATCTCATAAACGCGCGCGTAAAAGCTCGGCTTCTTTTTTATTCTTTTAGTCTTAAGAAGATTCATTTCAAAAAAAAGCTAAATTGTCATTCCCGCGAAAGCGGGAATCCAGGTTCGGAATTAGTAGATTTTCAAGATCTGGATTCCCGCTTTCGCGGGAATGACAATACAAATTTCCACCGAAATTGAAAGATACAAAAATAGCTATTGTCGGCGCCGGGGTCAGTGGACTCTCGGCAGCGGTCGCGCTGGTGGAACGCGGGTTCCGCAATATCACGATCTTCGAAGCCCGCAAAGAGGCTGGCGGCAGAACACGCTCGTATGTTGACCCCACCACCGGCGACATGCTCGATAACGGTCAGCATTTGCTCTTGGGTTGCTACCGTGCGACGCTGAAGTATCTGAAATCTATTGGTTCCCATCACCATCTGTATCGAACTCCTCTTCTTATTCATTACCATCAGGCAGGCCGAAAATCTCCGGCCATTTTGCAGTTACCGCCGCAATCGAAGCCACCTGTTAACCTGCTCGGCGGCCTCTGGAGTTCGAAGTTGTTAACCAAGCGCGAAAAACTCGCCGCTTCGTGGCTCGGTCTTGCCATCGATGCATCCTCCGCTAAAAATGCGGAAGGCATGGCGTGCGAAGCACTATTACAAAAACTCCACCAACCCGCGGGGCTAATAAAGAAGTTTTGGGAACCCGTCGTGCTGGCAACGATCAATGCACCTATCGAGAAAGCAAGCGCCGTGCTTTTTGTGAATGTACTGCGGGAAGCATTCTTATCCGGCAAAGAAGCAAGCGATCTTGTGATACCCTCCGTTGGTCTTTCGGAATTGTTGATCGACCCGGCAATTCAATTGTTGGAAAAGAATGGGGTGAGAATATTACTCTCTACTCCAGTTCGTACTATTGAAAAGGATGGTCATAATTTTAAGATCGTGACCGATCATGGTGACGAGGCGTTCGATTCAGTGATCTACAGCGGTCAATCCTCCGAGCCATTACCGCCAGAAGTTCAGTTATCCATTCCGGAATTCGAATACTCCCCCATCGTCAATGCGTATTTTTGGCTCGACCGAGAGATTTTTTCTACTCCAGTTCATTCTTTTCTCGGCACGACCCTACAATGGGCATTTCCTAAGCCATCCCTGCGTTTTGCCCAGCGCCTTGCTCTGACGGTGAGTGCAGCGTATGGAATTGTCGAGCACTCGAACGACGAGATTCAGCATATTCTCTGGACCGATCTCTGTGCCGCCGTTCCTGCTGCAAGGCTGACTCGGCTTCTGCATTTTCAGATCATTCGGGAAAAGCGGGCTACACTGCTTATCACTCCGTCATTACAGAAAGCGCGTCCGGGAACAACGACAATCCTTCCGAATCTCTTCCTCGCAGGCGATATCGTGCAGAACGGACTTCCTGCAACTATCGAAGGTGCTGTTCGTAATGGATACGCCGCCGCAGATGACCTCGGAGCAGCGGCAGGAAGTCCGTGAATATTTTTTATCAAACTTAATTGTTGCTTTTGGCAATGTGCTGCGTAAATCGTCTTCGATAGTACCACGTAATCATTATTATGGCAGAATCGAATCTTGTTTCATCATCTCAAACACCACCCGCTCCGCCGAAGGAAGCGTTGAAGAAAGTAACGCTTGGCCGCAAAAAGCGAAAGCTTGGTCCAGTATTCTGGGTAATCGGCCTGGTGGCTCTCGGCTTCGGATTTTGGTATTTCTTCATCCGCACCCCACCCCCACCGCCCCTTATCATTCGCTACGCAGCCATTGATACCGGCAGCGTTACACGCAGCGTCACCGCGACCGGCACGTTGCAAGCTACCACCACAGTATCCGTGGGCAGCCAGGTTTCAGGGCTCGTTAAAAAGATCTATGTGGATTTCAATGCCAAAGTAAAAGCGGGACAGCTCCTTGCCGCGCTGGATACCGCACCTTACGTTGCCTCCCTTACGCAAGCGGCCGCAACAGTAATCAAAGCCAGATCCGATCTACTGTTGGCCGTCCAAAATGAGGCACGAGAACGGGAGCTTTTAGCGCAACACCTTGTCGCCCAATCCGATTATGACGCATCCATTAATGCACTGAAAGATGCGAAAGCTACACTCGATGTGGATTCCGCACAATATCAGCAGGCAAAAGTGAATCTTGGGTATTGCTTCATTCGCTCTCCAGTCGATGGAGTCGTGCAGGCGCGCGATGTCGATAGCGGGCAGACCGTTGCCGCGGGACTAAACGTCACGGTATGTTACGTGATCGCTCAGGATCTGACGAAGATGCAGGTGGCCGCTGATGTGGATGAAGCAGACATCGGTCAGGTTGCTGATTCACAAGAAGTGGTATTTACCGTTGAAAGTTATCCCGGAGAAAAATTCAAAGGTAAAGTGTGGCAGGTTCAGATCAATCCTACCGTAACCACTAATGTAGTTACCTACAATGTGATCATCAGGACCGATAACCCCCAAGGGAAGCTGCTACCTGGCATGACCGCAACAGTTAACATTATCAATGCCAGCCGATCGAATGTGCTTCGTGTTCCCGTCAGCGCAACACGCTTCGTTCCGCCGGCAGATCTTATCGCCCAGCTTCCACAGGCCGTGAGAGATTCTGCCCGAGCGCATCGTGGGCAGCATTCGGGAGCTGGCGGCGATACCACGCACCATCATCGCAATATGTCGGATAACGCTGGCACTATGAGCGAACTGCCTCGCGATTCTGTCACGCCGTCATTCGCTACGATCTATGTTAAGACTAATTCGCCGAATGGCCCGGAGATCAAGCCCGTACATGTGGTAACGGGACTCCAGGATGCGAATTATGCGGAAGTATTGCGTAGCAATCCCCAACTCATTGCGGGAGATAGCGTCATTGTCGCAGCATTTTCTTTAGCTCCAACATCTTCTTCGTCGTCGCCGCTTAGTCAGCCACGGCCAGGTGGTGGTGGCCGTCCTGGCGGCAGGTAATTTCTTAGAAAGATCCAAATTTGTATGCTTACTCAACTCTCGAATAGCGTCATTATGGCGTTTCAATCGCTCGCCAGCAACAAGGTACGGGCAGTATTGACCATGCTCGGCATCATCATTGGCGTGGGGGCCGTCATTACGATGACGGCTATCGGCCAGGGCGCTTCGCAAGCGGTTGCCAGCCAGATCAACGCGATGGGAACCAACGTGCTCCTCATTTTTCCGGGCGCTACGAATTTGGGAGGAATTTCATCCGGTGCGGGTGGAAGCGTACACTTAACAGAAAGCGATGCAAATGCCCTCAAAAAATCGACATGGTTAAGTTATGTTGCACCCGTAGTCTCAACGGGCGCACAGGCTATTTCCGGCAATGCGAACTGGGCCACGCGCATCTATGGATCCACACCGGATTATCTGCTGGTTCGGAATTGGCCGATCGTCAGTGGTAGCAATTTCACCGATGCAGACGCGAGAAGCGGAACGAAAGTGTGCTTGCTTGGCAAGACTGTTGCTACGAATCTCTTTGGCGAGGGTGTCGATCCGGTGGGTCAAAGTGTGCGCATCAAGCAAGAGCCGTTTAACGTGATCGGCCTATTGCAGGAGAAAGGATCGAACTCCTACGGTCAGGATCAGGACGATCTTATCGTCGCTCCGTTTGCCACCGTGCAGCATAAGCTCATGGGTATTACATGGGTCCAAAATATCATGGCAAGTTCCATCACTGCGGAAGCAACGAATCCAGCCACGCAAGATATAACCGACATTCTGCGCCAGCAGCATAAGTTGGTGCCCTCCGACGACAATGATTTTCAGATCCGTTCCCAGGTCGAGATCGCGCAAGCGGCCGAGCAAAGCACTGCAACAATGACCAATCTTCTCCAGGCTGCTGCGGTCATCTCCCTGCTTGTCGGCGGGATCGGGATCATGAACATCATGCTTGTTAGTGTAACGGAGCGCACGCGAGAGATCGGCATTCGTAAGTCTATCGGTGCAAAGCAAGCAAATATCATGTTCCAATTCCTGACCGAAGCCATCACGTTAAGTTTAGTCGGCGGCATTATCGGGGTTATTCTTGGCTACATTGCTTCCTCCTTCGTATCGAGTGCTAATGGCTGGATACTTTTGATCTCTCCCAGCGCGGTGGGAATATCCTTTGCTGCCGCATCTATGGTCGGAATTTTCTTCGGCTGGTATCCAGCCCGCAAAGCCGCCCGGCTCAACCCCATCGAGGCGTTGAGGTATGAATAGCATTCGGAACCTGTGATGATTCTGATGCTTTTATGGTTCGTAATAAATGAAAGTTCGCGATGTGATACGCATGGTAGAAGCCGATGGTTGGATCCATATTCGAACACGCGGAAGCCACATGCACTTCAAACATCCTGTTAAGAAAGGCATCGTGACCATCGCTGGTAAACCATCCGTCGATATGGCAGAAGGAACACTACGAAGTATTTTCAAACAAGCAGGACTTAATAAATGAGTGAATATCTAATCGTCATTGAAAAAACGGAAACGGGATTTTCCGCCTACTCGCCGGATGTAGATGGTTGCGCCGCTGCCGCAGAAACGCTCGAAGAAACGGAATCGCTGATGAAAGAAGCACTTTCATCGCATCTTGAAGTGATGTCTGCCGAGGGCTATGATATTCCGAGGCCGCATACGTTTGCACGGTACGCTCGCATCGCAGCATAAAGCGGGTACCCAGCCCACAATGCCACCCGGCTAAACCCGATCGAGGCGTTGAGGTATGAATGATTTTCCGGATTCAAAGAACAGACGCATCGTTGGTCACTCAATTTACTAATAGCGTCATAATGGCGCTTCAGTCTCTCGCCAGCAACAAGGTGCGGGCCATATTGACGATGCTGGGAATTATCATCGGCGTGGGAGCCGTCATTACCATGACGGCAATCGGTCAGGGTGCCGCACAAGCTGTCGCCAGTCAGATCAATGCGATGGGAACGAACGTCTTGCTCATTTCTCCCGGAGCAACGAACTTAGGAGGCATCTCCTCGGGAACGGGGGGGAGTGTCCATCTGACCGAAAATGATGCGAATGCCCTCCGAAAATCAACCTGGCTGATGTATGTAGCACCCGGAGTTGCAACTGGTGTGCAGGCTATCGCAGGAAATCAGAACTGGGCGACGCGCATCACTGGCTCATACCCCGAATATCTTCTTGTTCGCAACTGGTCCATTGTAAGCGGCAGTAACTTTACTGATGCAGATGCGCAAATAGGAACGAAGGTTTGTATCCTCGGAAAGACCGTTGCTACCAATTTGTTTGGCGAGGGAGTCGATCCGGTAGGCCAAAGCGTGCGTATCAAGCAAGAACCATTCAATGTGATCGGCCTCTTGCAGGAGCAAGGCTCAAATTCGTACGGCCAGGATCTTGACGATATTATTATTGCTCCACTCGCCACCGTCCAAAAAAAGTTGATGGGGATCACATGGATCAATTTTATTCTGGCAAGTGCGATATCACCTGAAGCAACGAATCCGGCCACGCAAGACGTGACCGATATTCTCCGCCAACAGCACAAACTGGTGCCTTCCGACGACAATGATTTTCAGATCCGTTCCCAGGTCGAGATCGCGCAAGCGGCCGAGCAAAGCACGGCAACGATGACCAACCTTCTCCAGGCGGCTGCCGTCATTTCGCTTTTGGTCGGTGGAATCGGGATCATGAACATCATGCTTGTTAGTGTAAACGAACGCACGCGTGAGATCGGCATTCGCAAGTCCATCGGCGCCAAGCAAACCAATATCATGTTCCAATTCCTGACCGAAGCCATCACATTAAGCTTGGTCGGCGGAATCATCGGAGTGATCCTTGGCTACATCGCTTCATCCTTCGTATCAAAGGCGAATGGCTGGATCCTGTTGATCTCTCCCAGCGCAGTCGGAATATCCTTTGCTGCCGCGTCCATGGTCGGAATTTTCTTCGGCTGGTACCCCGCCCGCAAAGCCGCCCGGCTCAACCCCATCGAGGCGTTGAGGTATGAATAGGGTGTAACAAATTGAGAGAGGAGAGATATTTCTTAGCGAAGCTATTTCGCTAATCTCATGACCAAATCAAATTTCATCACTTCTGCAGTTATAGCAATCTTCGCTGTATCGTGTGCCGCATCGTGTGCTTTTGGGCAATGGGTGCAAGATAGCGCACTTGTTGATGGCGAATACGACTGTTTTTTGAACACACCAACGGGCCTGTTTTGCGGCTTTCCCGGCGGAATAATCTTCTCAAAAGAGAATGGTATCCATTGGACTCCGGCAAATACTGGGTTACCCTCAGATTTTGGGATAACCTGCCTTGCGCAATTTGATACAACTCTTTTTGCTGGCGGGGGTGAATATGGTGTTTTTCGATCCATGGACGCTGGAAAGAACTGGTCTCCGGCAGACAGCGGCGTGGGAAACCCCTATGTCTATGCTTTTGCAACGATAGATACAATAATATTTTGTTCCAGTGATGGCGGCGTTCTGCGTTCAACCAATAATGGATCAAGTTGGATTTCTGCTAATAGTGGCATAGACGGAAATACCGTTTACTCATTTACAACACTTGGCGGTGTTATCTATGCAGGCAGCTCTGCTGGCACTGGAGTAGTTTATCTCTCTTACGATACCGGTGCAAGCTGGCAAAGCATAAGTGCGGGTTTAGGTGGTGATAAATTTGATGCGCTCGCTGTAGAAGATACAATTCTCTATGCAGGAAGTGTTGGCGATGGCAGAACAGCCCCGTGTGGTGTTTTCATGTCAACCAACGGCGGCTTAAACTGGACTGCAAGGGGTCTGGTTGACACTGGCATCCTCGCGATCACACTATATGGAACGAATCTTTTTGCTGTAACTAGCTACGGCATCTTTCTTTCCAAAGATAACGGAGCAAACTGGATTCCGTATAATTCTGGACTTACGAATTTAGGTGTCCTAGCTCTTACCATAAGTGGTGGATATATGGTTGCAGGGACGAACGGCAGCGGTGTTTGGCGCCGCCCACTTTCTGATCTCAACCAATCAACCGTGTCCGAAAATAATCAGACCATGGAAAGCCTACCAAAGTCGTTCCCAAACCCCTTCTCTCAATCCACAACAATCAATTTCTCATCCACAGGGAACGGCACATCGCAAATCACCATTTTAAACCTCCTCGGCCACCAAATAGCAAAGCTTCTCGATGGCGAGTTGGATTCAGGCGAGCATTCGTTCGTTTGGGATGCGATGGATATGCCGCCGGGGACGTATTACTGCGTTATTCACATGAATGGCAGTATGCAGCAGGTACCGATGGTTCTTGCCCGATAACCTGTTGCCGTGACTCTCACGTCAAGTTGTGTAAATTTCCCGTGACCTAATGCTCGCGCCTACTGTTATGGGTTCGTGATCGATACTACCCTCTTTACCCCACCCCAATATCCTGCCGTTAATTCTGCTTCGGACGATCCGCGTCTGGCGTCTATTATTCAAGCTCCAACGGAATCTACCATCGCAGAAGCGGACGTTGTTCTTTTCGGCGTACCTACGAACGAAGGTATTCGTCGCAACGGAGGACGCCTCGGCGCAAGCGAAGCGCCTAATGCCATTCGGCAATGGTTTGGCAAACTGACTCCTTACGCCGGGCCTCATTTCAATAAACATTTGAATGATCTGCACATTGTCGATCTTGGAGATATTAACCAGGGCTACCTCGACGACATGCATGAATCCGCTTCACAAGTGACACAAGAACTGATCGCGGCGGGAAAAATTGTCATCGCGCTCGGCGGCGGACATGACGTGACCTATCCTTTAGTGCAAGGGTTCGGACGTGCGCAGCACGCCCCTACGGAGATCGGGCTCATCAATATAGATGCGCATCTCGATGTGCGCAAGAAAAAAGATGGGAAGCATCATTCTGGCAGCAGTTTTCGGTTGTTGCTTGAAGAGGGAATTATTAAGGGTCAGCATTTTGCCGAGATCGGGATTCAATCTTTTGCCGCATCGGAAAAACATTTCGATTGGGTGATTCAGCAAGGCGCACGCATACTCACGTTCGAAGATGCCACCACTGCCCATCTTCCCAATGCATTCGAAGAATGCGAGTTTGCCATCACGCATGGCGACTCGGATTTCCCGACCTATCTTTCCTTCGATATGGACTGTGTACGCGCCTCCGATGCGCCCGGTGTAAGCGCACCTGCTCCAATTGGATTCCTTGCCGAAGAGGCGTACGAACTTTCCGTAGCCGCCGGGCTTTCGAAAAATGTTCGCATGTTCGATATTGTGGAAGTTAGTCCGCCCCATGATGTCGATGGCCGCACCGCACGGTTAGCCGCAAGAATGGTCGCGGGATTTCTCGCAGGGGTTGCCAACCGAAACATTCGCTGAGAATGTCCGTGCAGGCGGGTTTACTGCACTTAAAGCAGTGTGTTTTTGTTAGCCACTTTCCATGTCGAAAAATACTCCATCAACAAACGGCCATTCCAAGAATGGCACAGAACCAAAACGAGGCACCGAGCTTGTCAAGCGCGCATTCCCGCAAATGCTGAAAGGCGGCGTTATTATGGACGTCGTAAACGCCGAGCAAGCAAAGATCGCGGAAGATGCCGGCGCTGTTGCCGTAATGGCTTTAGAGCGCGTTCCTGCTGACATCCGCGCAGATGGCGGCGTTGCGCGCATGTCCGATCCAGAACTTATTCTGCAGATCATCGAGGCCGTTTCCATCCCCGTGATGGCAAAAGCGCGCATTGGTCATTTCGTAGAAGCGCAAATATTGCAATCGCTCGGAGTCGATTGCATTGACGAAAGTGAAGTGCTCACAATGGCCGATGAAGAAAATCACATCGACAAAACAAAATTTGAGATTCCCTTCGTATGCGGTGCGCGCAATCTTGGCGAAGCATTACGCCGAATTGCCGAAGGCGCCGCAATGATCCGCACCAAAGGCGAAGCGGGAACCGGTGATGTGGTCGAAGCCGTGCGACACGCACGTTCTATCTTCGGAGAAATTCGCAGACTTACTTCACTTTCCACAGAAGAGCGATATTCCTACGCGAAAAATCTCGCCGCGCCACTCGATCTTGTCAATGAAGTTGCGGATACCGGAAAACTTCCCGTTGTGAATTTCGCAGCCGGTGGACTTGCAACCCCCGCCGATGCTGCACTGCTCATGCAGCTTGGTGTTGACGGGGTGTTCGTAGGTTCCGGCATTTTTAAATCCGGCGACCCTGCAAAACGCGCTGCCGCGATCGTAAAAGCTACCACTTATTTCAATGATCCCGATGTCCTTGCTGAAGTAAGCCGCGGGCTTGGCGAACCAATGGTAGGAAGAACGGTATCCTCGCTTGCAGAAAAGGAATTACTTGCGGTCCGTGGCCTCTAAGACAATTGGCGTTCTCGGATTGCAGGGAGATTTTCGCGAGCACATCGAAAAACTTCGATCGATCGGCGCGAGCACGACAGATGTTCGCCATGTTTCCGATCTGGATAGCATTGATGCGCTTATCATTCCCGGCGGCGAATCAACAGCGGTTGCTATCGTAGAAAAATCTGTTGCAGCTCACGGCATCTTCGAAAAGATTCGAGAGCTTTCCAACAATGGCCTTCCTATCTGGGGCACGTGCATGGGATCGATCCTGCTTGCAAAAAATATCGAAGGCTCTACGCAAGGCCGATTGGGATTGATGGATATTACCGTTCTACGCAATGCCTTTGGCCCGCAACGCTTCAGTTCGGAAATTCCCATTCCAATCCCGGTATTAGGAGAATCAACTTTTCCCGGAGTGTTTATACGTGCCCCTCTCATCACACAAGTTGGTAGTGAGGTCGAGGTTCTTGGGAAATTAGAGCAAGGCATTGTAATGGCAAGGGAGAAGAATTTGCTCGCAACAGTTTTTCATCCAGAGGTCGTGAATGATGCCCGTGTGCATAAATATTTTCTTTCGATGATTTGAGGATTGATCGTGTTTATTGTCTTTTCTAAATTCTTTACGTAATTTTGCAGACTTAATGATCAAGAATACAATGTATACTCTGACCGCAATCTTTCGAGCTCCGGAAAATAAAGAAGAATTCGATAAACACTATCGCGAGGTTCACACACCGCTCATTCAACAAATGGATGGTTTGCTGAAGATGGAAGTAGCGTGGGTCGAAAAGATGCTGACGCCTGCAAACGAGACGCTTTCTGCGGCACCGCATATTATATGCACCATGTATTTCCTTGATGCCGATGCATTGAAGGCTGGGATGAAATCGCCGGGAGGCGTGGCAGGGGCCAAGGATCTAATGTCTTTCGCAGGCCCGCTTGTTTCAATGGTAACCGCGAAAGTAGAAACACCCTGGATCGGCAACGGCTGGACATCTAAAGAATCAAAGGACTGATCATGGCAAAAAAATCATCACCGGAACTTAGTCCCTATCAGGAAAAGCGAACGCTGGAGTTCTCTCATATTCTTTATGAGAAGAACGATTACGTTGCCACGCTGACGATCAATCGCCCCGAAGTATTGAATTGCCTGAATCTCACCACGATGCGCGAGATGCTGATCGCGATCGAAGATGCCGCATGGGATGATGATATTGCCGTCCTCGTCATCACGGGTGCAGGCGACGTTGCATTCTCAACAGGAGCCGATCTCGGTGAGCAGGAGGAATTCTTCCTGGGCAATCCGGACGATTACTATAAATGGATGCGTGTGTTCATCGAGTTGCACGAGCGCTTGCGAAATATGGGCAAACCGACCGTTGCAAGGCTGAATGGCATGGTCGTTGGCGGCGGGAATGAAATTAATTTGTCCTGCGATCTCGCCATTGCAGCAGATCACATTATTATCAAACAAGTGGGCGCCGCGCGCGGCAGCGTAGCGGCTGCAGGCGCAACTCAATGGCTGCCGCTCATGGTCGGCGAACGCCGCGCGCGGGAAATTCTTTTCCTTTGCGAGGATATTCCCGCCGAAAAAGCGCTGCAATGGGGACTTGTCAACGAAGTGGTGCCGAAAGAAGACCTCGACCGTGCTGTTGCACGGCTGTGCGAAAAACTTTACAATAAGTTACCGGAATGCCTGCGTTATACCAAGCAAAATCTCAACTTCTGGAAGGATTTTTCCTGGCACATGACGATCGGCCACGCACGCGACTGGCTTTCGATCCACAATCTTTCGCCAGAAGTAACGGAGGGCATCAGCGCATTCACGGAAAAGCGACCGGTAAATTACAAAAAAATTCGTAAGAAAGCTTAAAACTTTTGTATTTTTGTGCTCTATGAAAAAGACTGGTTTCGTCATTTTGCTTCTTCTTTTCGCTTCCACTTCGCATGGACAGCAAACGGAATCGCTATCCTATTTCCTGCAGGAGGGCCAGCACCCGCTGCTGCATTTTCCTCGATTCCATTACCAAGGCACCGATACCACCCCCCTCGCCGGGCTTGCCGAGCGATTCACTTCACCATACGGAACTACCTATCTCGATTCACTCGAACTCGCGTATAGTCTTCCCCATTTTGTTGACGTTCCCCAAAATAATTATGTCGTCTATGTTATGGGCTCGACTTACGATTCGACAGGTGAGTATCTTATTGCCGATACCTCGAATATTTTGTACCAGTATGAGCATCACCCCACTGTGTCGGAGATCAGTGATGGCGTGTGGCTGCGGCTTCACGTCCCCCATGTTTTTGTCGATACCGCATTTTTCGTTGTCCTTGCCATTACCGATATGAACTCCTCGGATATCGAATTCGGAATTGGCATCGACAGCGTAGCCTACGATGCGCCTGTCCCGTTCGACGATAACAGCATGCGCTGCCCGGGAGTATGGCCCTGCCGCTCAACAATTATATGTCGCCGGTCTTCACTTTACCGATCTTAATGGCTCGCTCTATTGGTACTCCAACGCCATGTTTATCGCGCATGTCAGCAATACCCCATCCGGTGTTGCACAACTGACTCCAACCGGCTTCTCCGTACAGCCGCCGTTCCCCGATCCTGCATTTCAGAGCATAACATTTAATTACTCGCTGCCCACTACGGAAGCCGTCTCCATCGAGCTTTTCGATGAAGCGGGACAATTGATACAGCGTGCAATGGATGAGGTACAATCAAACGGAGTACATATTCAACCCATTGATATTTCCATGCTCCCCACGGGGTCGTATCACTATCGGATCGTTGCAGGGAATGAAAGTTTGTCAGGAGAATTCGATAAGGTGCAGTAGAACTATTGCGAGAATTCAAAAAATCTAATTCGGGAAGGAATGGAATATAATTTGGTCATTGCTGGTTTTCCATTTAACCAGTTAAATGGGAGTATTGTATGAAAATGACCGTTGAATTACCTGATCCTCTTGTTCGGCAAATGAAAATTCTCGCTGTGCATGAGCATAAAAAATTAAAAGAGGTCGTATCGGAAGTGATCGCGCGCGGAATGCGGCCCGACCGGTCGCGTCGAATCGTTGTACCGAAGCCATTAAAGCCTAAAGGGCGCGCGCCGTTGACGATTGACGAGATAGAAGCTGCGATTCATTGGGGAAGAAAATTACCAAAACCTTTGAAATTGCGTGGTGGATTCCTTCCAACAACGGCGGATATTGAGGTTGCGATTGCCGAAGGGCGAGAATAGTCTGGAATTGTCGTAATCGGGGCTCGTCGCATGATCGTTGTTGACACCAATATCATTTTTCCTCTTTTCATTCAATGTGAGCGCACCGCGGACGCAACACGCCTTCGCATGCTCGATCCTGTTTGGGTAACCGAGCCATTTGCATTGATCGAATTTACGAATGTTCTTGCCACGTATTGGCGCACAGGACTCGTTACTCGCGATAAAGCTCTGGAGTATCTCACGCTGGCCGAAATCGAACTCGCTCCAAACATCGTATCTGTTCCACGCTCTTATTCTCTCGAAATTGCGATGCAGTATCGAGTAACCGCTTATGACGCACGCTTCCTCGCCGTCGCAAAGGCTTCCGGAAAACTTCTGATTACAGAAGATACAAAGCTTCGTAAGTCAGCATCTAACCTAACACAATCGCTCGACCAGGCACTCAGGAGTTTATCCTGAGCTCCATTTTTGGCCAAGAATATTGATCTGATGCAGACATTGCTGTCATTTTGTCACACAATCCAATTATTCATCCTTCAAATTTCGCTATTTTCGCCAATTTAATCGATTGGCACACTCCTTCCTAATGCTAACTCTCGAATTCAATTTTTAACCATTTTTAAGGAGAACAATACTATGACAGTTTACCGATGGGAGCCGAGGCGCGATTATGAGATCGCTTCGAAAAAGCTCCGTAGATTATTTAATGATTTCGAAGGCGCCGTTACGAACGGTTTGCAGAACGGCGTTCATGTCGAGCTGGGAACATTTACGCCACGCGTCGATATTTCAGAATCGAAGGAGAACGTACTCGTTCGCGCCGAACTTCCGGGAATGAAAGCGGAAGATGTGAAGATCACGCTCTCTGAAGGCACGCTCACCCTGCGTGGCGAAAAAAAGCGTTCGGAAGAGACCAAGACCGAGAACTTCCACCGTATCGAGCGTTCGCATGGGGAGTTCGTGCGGCAGTTCGGATTGCCCGATAACCTGAACGAGGATGCCGTTGAAGCGAATTTCGCGGATGGCGTGCTCGAAGTCAAGATCCCAAAACGCGAGCCGGAAAAACCCCGCGAGCGGGAGATTCCGATCAATAAATAAATATTATAAAGGGACGCGCGGACGGCGCGTCCCTTTTTTCATTTATTTCTGATTACCATAGCCTGTCATTCTGAGCGCAGCAAATCTTCGTCCACCCGTCGGTCGAAGATTTGCGAAGTCGAAGAATCTCCGGTCGTTCTCCTCTGAGCCAAACTACAAGAGATCCTTCGACTCCGTTCTTCCTCCCTCCGGTCGGAAGAACTCCGCTCAGGATGACAGTTACGGACGACTTCTCAAAACTTAATTGTTCGTCCTAATGTATTAATGGCTCGTCGTTTCATGCAATTATTTTAAACACCTTTTTCAAGTCTAATATGATCAAAGATTCTCTCCTCAAAAGCAGCCTTCACGAACTGAATGTCTGTCAGCATCTTGCAACGAAGTTCGATGCAAGTCAGGCCGATTGGCGCCCGCGCGAGAACATGCGTTCCACCGTCGAACTGATGCAATATCTTACCTACATCGGTGGGACTATGACCAAGCACTTCGTCAACCCTCCAGTGGATCACGAAGAAGCGCGCACGAACTATCGCACAAATGCCAGGAACTCAGCCGAGAATGTAAACTTTACAAATTTCTCTGAGTGGATCGAGCGAGAGAAAGCAGAAATCAGCGATGTCTATGCAACCATCACTGATGCAGATCTGGCTCGCATGACCTACCATCCATTCAGCGGCGATGAAACCACGCTGTTCGAGGCTTTGCTGACGGTCACGAAATATCTCTGTGCGTATCGCCATCAGCTTTTCCTTTATGCGAAAATGTGTGGCGCGAACATCAACACGCGAAATAATTGGTATGGGCTGGATTCGCAACCGGCGCCAGTAAAAGAGGCAGTCGCTGCATAAACTCTTTTTGGGATTTCAAAAATGGTCATTCCCTCGAAAATGGGAATGGCCATTTCATTTTAAAGGGAATAACACCCTGTCGCGATACGAATATTGCACAAACTTACGCCACCGCGTGCTGTTCCATTCTGAGATTCGTTCCGGTGATCTTCACGTGCGCCATCTTGGCTCCATCCATTTTGGCATTATGCATATTCGAGAAACTGAAATCGGCGTATTCGAGATCGGCGTTCGTGAAATCAGCATTCTCCAGATTGCACATGCTGAAATTTGCGCCGGTGAGGTCGCAGCCGGAAAAATTCGCGTTCGCTAAATTCGATGCACGGAACACAGCGGCGATCAATTCGTGGCCGCTGAAATCGAGATCCGGCAGATTCACCCCACGCAGCTTAATGCCGGGCATCGCGAGCGAGCCCAGGTTCTTCGCACCCTTGAGGTTCGAATAGCTTAGGTCAGCGGCGGCAAGATCCGCATTTTCGAAATTCACGCCTTCGAGGTTGCACTTGCTGAGATTCGCTCCTGACAGCTTCGCGCCGGTGAAATTGACATTCCGAAAATTGGACATACTTAGGTCCACACCGCTGAAATCCTTGCCACTGAGATCCTGTCCTTCAAAATTCGAGCCGCCGCCGATCCAACTGAGAGCGCCGGTTACAAAAGCGAGTACTTCGTCAAGCATAATCTTTAGGGTTAGTTGATTGGGATCATTCCCGCGCATTGAAGACGATTTGCCCAGATATATATTGTTTATCTCTAAAGGTGACATTCTGTCATGCTGTTCTGCAAGCCAATGCCGAAATCCTCTTATTTATGGCGTTTTTAGACTGGCACAATCTTTACTATTAATGTCTGAACCATGATTTCATGAGATTTTGGAGATTCAGAAAGATGTGATCTCTCATTTCATAAATCATGCACTGGGAAACCAGACGCGTTTCTGAACTTTAGATCCGCGTTAAAAGCCGCTGAAGCATTGATCGAATGTTCGATGCATCGCGCTCGGAAAAACGGCCAATAGGGCGCAGAATAAGATCGCGATGAAGTGAGACCATCTTGCTCAATCGAACAACGGATGGATAGGCAAGTCCGGCAGACTTCCAATCTTCAAGTTCGAGATCGAATTCGCCTGCGCGCAACTGGCTGGTGATGCGAGAGAAAAGCACATCCCCATCGGCTTCTGGAAGAAGGACTAAACCGGGACGCCGTTTCGAACCCGCGCCATAGGTGAACGGATAATCGAGAAGGACAACGTTCTCCGAATTGCATTTAGTAGGAATCGTAAATCGAATCCCGCTCATCGTAATCGCGAAAGAACGATTCAGCCGCGAGCCGTCGCCAGGCTTCCTCATCAGAAGCCTGCGCAGCTTCCGAAGACGGAATCACGACGACTTCTACCTTTTCCCCTTTCGCAAAGGGTACATGAGGCAGGGTTACGCGGCCATCCGGCTGAACGATGGTTTCGGCATGATAGGTGTGCATACCATTCGAACAATGGAGTGCGCTGCGTTAGTGCCGAAGTCAGGAAGTAGTGTGGCCCATGCTTTAGCTTGCGTCGAAACGGGACAAGCTGAAGCATATCCCACACCGGAAAGAATCGCGGCCCAGCCCGCTGCGGCGGGCGCTTCGCATCATGCTGGGCTGCGAGTACAACGCCGCAAGGCGGCAAAAAAATGGGCCAGTAGCTCCAATGGTTAGAGCAGCTGCCTGTTAGGGGGCTCATGCGAACCTCCTAACACGCAGCAGGCTAAGAGTTCGATTCTCCTCTGGTCCACTTGTTTTAATTTAAATTTATTTTGAAAAACCTTATGAAGAAACAATTCAAACTTTACTCTGAACAACAAGCAATTATTACTATTGAGGTTAGTATTCCTGGAACGGACGGCTCATTGGACTCAATTGATGAGTTAATTGTATCAGATAGAATTTATGGTGATGACATTGTTACTCTCTCGATTACGACAGACGAGATGAGAGCAAAGGGGCAGACGGATGGCACAAACTTTGATTTGCCACTTGACCTTTTGCAACAACTATTCGACTGGCTTAAGAAGAGAGGAGTGGTGAAGTAACATGAGCGATTGGAGTCAAGATCGACTGCAAGCTTTAATTTTACTTCCGCAAGAAGAGGACACTCGGCACGAATATAAAAGTGCCGAGTCTCTTCGTTTTTCCGAAGAGAATCGGAAGAGCGAATTCAGAAAGGATGTTTCCTCCATGGCGAACAGTGCCGGTGGAACGATAGTCTATGGCATGGTCGAACGAAAGGATGGAAGTAGAGTAATTCCAGATCACCTTGAGAGCGTTGATTCTATTGGAACAACCAAAGATACGTTATATCAGGTTTTGGATTCAGTGCAGCGTCGAATTGGTGGAGTCAAAATTGAAACAGTTGATTTGATTTCGAGTGGTTACGTGTATGTAGTTGAGATTCCTGAAAGCAACACCATTCACATGTGCGAAGGTGGATCGCTAAAGTACGCTGGGAAATATTTCACGCGACGTGGCAATCGAGTTTCAGTTATGGAAGACCATGAGGTTCGAATGGGTTTGAATCGGTCAGTGCATCCATTTCTTGAACCTACTTTCACTCTTTGGAATATTTCACATAATGGTAAGCGGAAAGTCTTAAATGGCGGGCGACAAGATATTTCCAATTACGAAGGTGGACCTCGCATTACTGTTACGGTGCAGCATTCAGGAGGACCGCTCGCGGAAAAAATCCAGTTGCAGCTTGATTGCCCGTGTTGGTTAGTCGATAGTAATGGTGAAAGGTGGATTTGGAGCTGGAGCAATTATAACACGAATGCTCACTCGTATGCGTCATTGTTTCCAGAGCAACATCTGGAATTTGACCTAGTAGTTCGCAAGGACTTAATCAAGTTCGCACCAGTATTCGGACTGACTGCAAGTGCATTGCCTGACATCGAAAAATCGAAAATTAAGTGGACGCTATGGGCTGATAGCGCTCCTCCTCGTCGAGGAGAAATAAAGATCGACACAATTCAACGACGCCAAGATTAATTTTAACAATCACAAACAACACACACAACAATGAGTAAAATAATAGGAATCGATTTAGGAACTACAAATTCGTGCGTGGCCGTCATGGAAGGCACGCAGCCGACGGTCATTGCGAATTCGGAGGGGTCGCGGACGACGCCTTCGATCGTCGCATTCACGAAGTCCGGCGAGCGGCTTGTCGGTCAGGCTGCCAAGCGGCAGGCCGTGACGAATCCGCAGAACACGGTTTTTTCCATCAAGCGCTTCATGGGCCGCAAGTTCGGCGAAGTGAACGAGGAGATGAAGCTCGTGCCCTACAAGGTCATTCGCGGCGATGGCGATGCAGTGAAGGTCGAGATCAACGGTACGATCTATTCGCCGCCCGAAATTTCGGCGATGATCCTCACCAAAATGAAGCAGACCGCCGAGGATTATCTCGGGCAAAAAGTTACGGAAGCCGTAATTACCGTTCCCGCATACTTCAACGACACCCAGCGCCAGGCCACAAAAGACGCCGGCGAGATCGCGGGACTGACGGTGCGCCGCATCATCAATGAGCCGACGGCTGCCGCGCTTGCGTACGGCCTCGATAAAAAAGGCAAGAACGAGAAGATCGCCGTCTATGATTTTGGCGGCGGAACGTTTGACGTTTCCATTCTGGAACTCGGCGAAGGCGTGTTCGAAGTAAAATCCACCGATGGCGATACGCACCTTGGCGGCGATAATATCGATGCGCGTCTCGTCGATTTTCTTGCGGATGAATTCAAGTCTGCGGAAAATATCGACTTGCGCAAAGATCCGATGGCCCTCCAGCGCCTGAAAGAAGCTGCGGAAAAAGCGAAGATGGAACTTTCGACTGCCATGCAGACGGATGTGAACCTTCCCTTCATCACTGCAACTGCGGATGGGCCGAAGCACATGAACATCACGCTCACCCGTGCGAAGTTCGAGCAGTTGGTGAACGATATTCTTCAGCGTTCCGTCGAGCCATGCAAGCGCGCGCTCGCGAATGCGAAAGTTACTCCGGCAGACATCGATGAGGTAATTCTCGTCGGTGGTTCGACGCGCATTCCGAAAGTGCAGGAGATCGTGCGTCAGCTTTTCGGCAAGGAGCCGCATAAGGGAGTGAATCCTGATGAAGTGGTTGCGGTCGGCGCGGCCATTCAGGGCGCAGTACTCACCGGCGAAGTGACGGACGTACTGCTGCTCGACGTAACGCCGCTCACGCTTTCCATCGAAACGATGGGCAGCGTTGCGACGCCAATGATTCCCGCGAACACGACGATCCCCACACGCAAATCGGAGACGTTCTCGACGGCCAGCGATTCGCAGCCATCCGTAGAAATTCACATTCTGCAAGGCGAGCGTTCGATGGCGATCGATAATAAATCCCTCGGTAAGTTCCATCTGGATGGAATCCCGCCTGCGCCGCGCGGAGTGCCGCAGATCGAAGTAACATTCGATATTGATGCGAACGGAATTCTCCACGTGAGTGCGAAAGACAAAGCGACGAACAAGGAGCAGTCGATCCGCATTACATCATCGAGCGGACTTTCGAAAGAAGAGATCGACAAAATGAAGCGCGACGCCGAGGCCCACAAAGCTGAGGACACGCAGCGCAAGGAACAGGTTGAAACCCGCAATCAGGCCGATCAGATGGTCTTCCAGTCCAAGAAGCAAGTCGAGGAACTGAAAGACAAGATGACGCCCGAAGGCCAGGGCAAGATAAATTCCGCCATCGCCGATCTCGAAAATGCGCTCAAGGGAACCGACGCCGCAGCGATAAAATCCGCAGTGGAAGCACTGAACCGCGCATGGTCGGAAGTCTCCACTCAGATGTACCAGTCCGCCCCGGGCGGACCCGCCCCTGGCGCGGATGGCGCACAGCCGCCGCCATCCGGCAATGGTCAAGCCGGCCCCAAAGTCGAGAATGCTGACTTTGAGGTGGTCGATGAGGATGGGAAGAAGTAACTACAGCATAGTAAGACGTTGGGGCGACCGTTAGGTCGCCCCATTAATTTTTATTTTAAAGAAAGAAAATGACAACAGTACCAAACGTAACATTGCACAACGGAGTCGAAATGCCGATGCTCGGCTTTGGGGTCTTTCAAATAAACGATCTCGCTCAGTGCGAGCAGAGTGTCGTTGATGCGCTCGAAGCTGGGTATCGGCTGATCGATACGGCTGCATCTTACCGAAACGAAGATGCTGTGGGCCGGGCGATCAAGCGAAGCGGCGTGCCTCGTGAAGAGCTATTCATTACCACCAAGGTTTGGGTCCATGATGTTAGTTATGAGGGCACTAAAAAGGCGTTCCAAACATCGCGCGACAAACTGCAACTTGATTATCTCGATCTTTATCTGATTCACCAGCCGTATAACGATGTTTTCGGGGCATGGCGTGCTATGTCGGAACTGTACGCCGCCGGTAAGATACGCGCGATCGGTGTAGCAAATTTTTCCAGTGACCGACTTGTCGATTTTATTCTCGGTAACGAAATTGCGCCAATGGTAAATCAGATCGAAACCCACCCATTTAACCAGCAGATCGAAGCCAGGAAAGTGTTGGATGAATATCACGTCCAGCACGAAAGCTGGGCGCCATTCGCCGAAGGAAAGCAAAATCTGTTCGGGAACGAGGTGTTGAAGAGCATCGGGGAGAAATACGGCAAGAGCGTCGCGCAGGTCACGCTGCGATGGAGCATTCAGCGCGGGATCGTTACCATTCCAAAATCCACGCACAAAGATCGTATCATCCAAAACTTCGATATTTTCGATTTCGAACTAACCGAAGACGATATGCAAGCCATTGGCAAGCTCGATGAGAACAAACTACTATTTGTTGATCATCAGAACCCTGAGTTTATAAAGGCATTGTATGGTCGGAAGCTGCATGATTAGGCATGCCCCCACCGTCTTGCGCTGGCGGCACGATGTTTTCGGGCCGGTGGTTAAGGTTGTTATGAGACACGTCGAAATAGCGGAGACATCGGATACATTCGTTATCCTCGTCGATAAAGAGGATATCGACCGCTCGCGTATCGAGCAAGCCGCCCAATTCTTGGAGGGCGACGATTTCGCGCATATCCCGTATGTCGATGACGAAGAGCAGGCCGAAATCTCTCGCGGTCTCGCCTCGATGACCGAAGAAGACCGCCGATTCACGCTCGTCCGCGAATCGAAATAATGCCGATCCGCTTCATTTATTCGGATCAGGCGGAGAAATTCGTCCGAAAGAATTCCGATAGTTTGAATTTTGAAAAAGTTGAGGAAGCGGTTCGTCTATCGCTAAAAAAGATTATTCAGCGTGAGAGAAACAACGCTGACATTAAAAAACTCAAAGCGGAATGGAAAGGACATTGGCGCGTCAGGCTCGGCAACATTCGCGTTATCTTCCGCTATGAGAATGGCGAGCCTATCATTACCTATATCACGAGAATCGAGTTTCGCGGCAGCGTTTATTGATCATGCCCCCATCGTCTTGCGCTGGCGGCACGATGTTTTCGGGCCGGTGGTGTGGAAGTTTTGCAACTCTACACCGGCGGTTTTGCAACGCGAACAGTATCCTGCTTGATCACAGGATCAGGAGGGATGGAATCATTCATAAAATATTTCGGATCACATTCTGGCGGAACCTTCGGATGCTTCTTGGGGACAAGCCATTGTAAAAACTGGGTATAATCGAAATAGAAGAGCACGCCATTTGCCGGCGCGGGAGCAGGCCCCAGAACTTTGTTCAAATCTCCGAGATTCAGAGTTGGCGCTGGCTGTTGCGGAGTGGTAACTTCTGCTGACTTGAACGGCGCGATGGTCTGCGTTGATTGCCCCTCCGCTTGCTGAGCGAACAATACCAAGAGGATGGCAATGAGATTCGATTTCATATTGAGGAGTCAGTACTCGTTGTAAAACTCCTCAATGTGGATTAGTGCCCCTCATCATACGTTGGCGGCACGATGTTTTCGGGCTTGTGGTTAGGCGAGTCCAGTTATGGAAACCCCATCTATTTCCCCCCAGCTCGCTCATCTCATCTCCGAATTCCAATCCGCTACGGAGCGCGTTGCAAAAATGCAGCGCGAGTATTCCGATACTGAGTGGCAGCGCAAGCCCGGGCCGGAGCGATGGTCTGCAATTGAATGTATTTGGCATTTGAACTGGACGAGCGAAAAGATGATCGAGAATATTCGTCAAGCACTCGTTGTGATTAAATCGAAGCCAAAGCATTCAGGCAAGTATCATCTCGATCCGATGGGATGGTTTTTGGTGAAGAGCTTGTCTCCCATCAACAGAATTGCCAAATTCAAAACGACAGCACCATTTGTGTCGCAAAGCTCGTTGAATATTTCAGAAGTGCTTGGCCGGTTTTTGGAACTACAATCGGATATGGTCAACCTGGTCCGTGAATCGGATGGTCTGCCGCTTGGCATTGGAAAGGTGCAATCCCCATTTCATGCACAAGTTCGCTATAATATTTATTCCGCGTTTTGTGTTACAGCGGTCCATGAACATCGGCATCTCGGACAGGCCGAGCGTGCCGCTATTTCGTAGAAATGTATGAAAGAACTCGCAATATTATTCGAGAACAATCGAAAATGGTTAGAAGAGATCACGGCGAAGCAGCCTGATTTTTTCGAACAACTTGCCGTTCAACAATCTCCGGAATATCTATGGATCGGCTGCTCGGATAGCCGGGTTCCCGCAAATGAGATCGTTGGATTGCTGCCCGGTGAACTATTCGTTCACCGTAATGTTGCGAACGTCGTTTCTCATACCGATCTGAATTGCCTTTCCGTGCTGCAATTTGCCGTCGATGTGCTTGGCGTGAAGCATGTGATCGTTACCGGACACTATGGCTGTGGCGGCGTCATTGCCGCACTCGAAGGCAAGAGATTGGGCCTCATCGATAATTGGCTGCGGCATGTGCAGGATGTCTATCAAAAGCACCAACTTGAGATCTCAAAACTGCCCACGAAAGTTGCGCAAGCCGATCGCCTTTGTGAACTAAATGTGATCGAGCAAGTAGTGAATGTCTGCCAGACCACCGTCGTGCAAGATGCCTGGATGCGCGGCGACAAGGTTACCATTCACGGATGGATCTATGCGCTCAAAGATGGCAAACTCCGCGATCTTGGCATGACCATCTCCTCTCCGGAAGAGATGCGGAGCGCCTACCAAGATGCCGTTCGGAGTGCGAAGTAATTTCTCATTTCTTCTTCGTCGGTTTCGGTTTTAAGGAAGATACATACTGGTAGCTCACTGCAAAATGTTTTTTACATTCCACGGTATTTTTGAACAGTGCAGCCGGAACGACAACATATTCCTTTTGCACGACCCCATACGCCTCACAGAGTTTCGTCTTGTATTTTGTTAGAAATGGATCTATCGCGTCTTTCGGAAGACGAAGGTTTAAGGTTCCATCTTTCGAAAGGTAGGAGAACATGTGCCCGTTGAGCGAAGTATATGGAACAGTATCGCCTTTCCGTTCGACCCCTTTCACGGTGCCGATGAGCTTGTCATATAATGCAATGGTCTCCGGAGGAATGGTGCTTTCTTTCTTTTTAGCCATTAGTTTTTAGAGATAGTCGCTTCAAAATTACGACGATGTTTCATTGTAATAAGAAATATTCCCGAAATCCCGGCAAATGCAAATAGCGACAACGTTTCGATCCACGCAGAGCTTAACATTTGAATCGTTGCGCCAAGGATAAGAAGTGCCGGAAGGATGGAAATAACAACGACCGTCTTGAGTCCGCCGCGAATGCGAAACGGTCGAGCTAATACCGGATCGCGTCGGCGCAATTGTATGAGCGCCAGAAATTCCAGCAAGAGCGCTGCGGAATATAGAAGCACATCGACCTCTGCAAGCTGCTCGAAGGAGAATCCACTGAGGAGAAGATAGAGCATCGCACTGGTGACGATCGCCCGTGTCGGAGTTGCAAACCTTTTGTGCAGTTTGGTAAAAGCCTGCGGCAAATATCCATCGGCGGCAAGCACGAAGGGAATACGCGATGCCGCAAGAAGCCCAGCGACGAATAGCCCAGCAGCGCTCAGGAGTCCACCAAGTCCAACGGCAACGCCAAGCGTTCGGCCTCCAACCGCTTCCGCGATCGTTGGCCAACTGCCATCGGTCCACTTCGAAATATCGGGAACTGCGTTGAGACCAACCACGACTGGGAGAAAATAAAACAGCACGACAAGCGGCAATCCGATCATCAGTGCCTTTGGAAAACTTCTTGGTGCATCTTTCATTTCTCGCGAAATGGTCGAGATAGAATCCCAGCCGAGATAATTCCACATAATGACGAAGAGCCCCGTTGCAATTGCTGTTGTGGTTGAGACTCCGGGAGCGGTCAGCGGTGAAACGATCTGCTCAAAATGCTCGGCGGAAGGCACGATCCCGATCGCAAGCATGACAATGTATGGAACCAGAAGTGCCAACGCGAACATCAGCGCCGCATTCCCGGAACTAACTGCGCCTTTGATGTTCAGCCAGGTAAGCGGAACGACCATCGCAAGTCGCACTGCAAAATGTGCGATCGGATCAGAAAGGTCGAAACCAAGTGCTCCTAAATACTTCACGAAGAGCACGGGATAAATCGCAACATCCACGCAGCTATAGAGATAGGTCAGCCACCCGCACCAAAAGCCAGCGCGCGGACCAACGCCGCGCTTCACCCATTGGTAATACCCTCCTTCTTCGGGAATGGCTGAGCCAAGTTCTGCGCTGAGTAACGCAATCGGCATCGCCCAAATAATCCCAACAATCACGATGAGCACCAGCGCCATCCCACGTCCGGATTGCACGATGGTTTCCAGACCGTATGGCCCTCCGCTTACGCAGAAGAAAATGGTCATCACCAGGGGCCAAAGTCCCAGCTTGCCTTTGGCTCCGATCGTTCGAACTAAAAAAGATGGGCGAGTGAACACGATGTTATGTTCAAGAAAACAAGCCGGTATTACAGAAGTCATGAATCCCCCGTTCCCGGTGTTTACAGGATGATGTCATATAACCTTATTCGTCAATACGATCCCACAGCCGTGGATGACTTTCGATCGCTCCGGGGCAAAGGCGGACTCTTCGAAAAAGGCCTGTTCATTGCCGAAAGTGAAAAGATCGTTCGGAAAATGCTCGAAAGCACTATCGAAGTGCCCTCGGCCTTTATGACCGAGGAACATTTCGAAAATCTTCAACCGCTCTTCGATGCTCGGAATGATTCCACAAACATATTTCTCGCTTCCAAAGAGGAAATGGAGAAAGTCGTCGGTTATCCATTGCATCAAGGTATAATGCTGGCGTGCCGCATTCCAGAAAACCGGGAATTGCTATTGGCTGCGAAGCAATGGCAGTCCCCGTGGATGGCTATTGCGCTCGATGCCATTGCGGACGCCGAAAACATGGGAGCGATCATCCGTAACGCCGCCGCCTTCGGAGCAAGCGCCGTCATCGTCGATGAGCAAAGCTGCAATCCATATCTTCGCCGCTCCGTCCGCGTTTCGATGGGAACGATCGTAGATGTCGCGATCATTTTTGTGGACGATCTTGCCAATTCGCTTCGAGCGATGAAAGCATCCCCAAATGTCCGCATCATTGGCGCGGCACTGCGAGAGGATTCTCTCGATCTTTCGGAAGTAACCCCATCCGGCAACACCATCCTCGTGTTCGGCTCCGAAGGATGGGGACTTCGGGAATCCGTTGCGCAGGAATGCGACATCCTTGCCAAGATCCCAATGGCTCCCGGAATCGATTCGCTGAACGTCGCGATCGCCAGCGGAATATTCATGCACCACCTGAGAGCATAGGCTTACCATTTCATCTTTCATAATTCATCTTTCATCTTTTCCCCCAGAAGTAGGTGCCATTTCTTTTTCTTGCGAGTTCCCGATGACCCCTCGTTTCCAAGCTGTTTTCGACACTTGTTCTGAAGGAAAGCCGAAATCCATTTTCTCAAAGGACTCGTTCATAAAGAAAGCTATCACTTCCATTTTCAATGAGCCACTGAGCACCCATTCTTAATTATTAATTCTAACTTCGTAATTGATATAGGTGCCTATAACTTCACTCTCAATATACGCACGAAAAAGGACCATGTCAAGTATTTCCGAAAGATTTTTGAAAATAATGTAGCGCAGGCGTCCTCGCCTGTCCCCCTGGGGTTCGTGCGATCCGGAGATTAGGGGACCGGCGAGGACGCCGGCGCTACAATGTCAAGTTGTTTTTGGGAAAAACGAAACGGCACAAAACCACCGTTTTAATCGTATATTGTACGCCAAATGATAGGCACCTATAGAAGGCACGAGTTTAGCTCCGTTAGGAGCGATATATTGGTAGCCCCGTGCGTCAGCGCGGGGTTGACGTGTTTTTTTGAATGCAGAAACTCCGTAGGAGCGGCATATTACCCGCGCCATAATATGCCGCTCCTACGGAGCTTTAATTCGATTCGCTTTCCTCTACCCCCGGCTCACGCCGGGGGCTATAAATATGGCGCTCCTACGGAGCTTAATGCGAACGGCACCGAACGCCCCCGGTTCCCGGATCTAATCCGCCGCGGCGGAGGACGCTCCACGTTCAAGCGCGCGGCTGTGGAGGATATGGGGGCGGAGCAAGGGAGGCTGTTGTGAGAAAACATTGGGAGATGGATGAAGAGGAATTTAGCTACTTTGAGTATTTCTCAGGCTATGTTCCAGCTGGTGTCGTTTTTCGAATGGTCGCGGATGATACTGCTCGAATTGCTCAGAACTCCTCCGAAGATGTTCGTGGTCACCTGAATAGCCTATGCCTAATCGGGCTGGTATCATATTTCGAGGCCTTCGCAAAAGATCAGATAGCCTCAGCCATTTCCATAGCGCCAGAAATCATCGATTCACTGAAGCAAGGCGGCCATAGGACCGATCTCGCCGCAGACGACGTGTATGAGTACATAGATCGCCTTCAGTACATGATCGGATTTCTAATTTCGCAGAATCTGGACGCAGGTTCAGCGAAGAAAATAAATTCCATATACACATCAGCACTTAAGATTACGCCATTTGGCAAGGATGAAGTTAAAGCATACGAAAGGCTTCTTCGGGATCGAAATTTGATAGTCCATCATGGCGGCGCTTACACAACGTCGTACATTAGGCAGGCCTTCGATGAGATTCCTTCTGAGCGCCGACGAGCGCATGGCGATTCCTTGGAGGTCACAACTGACCGAATACTATCTGAAGTTGAATTCCTCAAGAAGATAGCAAAGAAAATTGTTCTGTCTACTTCCGAAATACTTAAAACAATCATACGTAATAGGTATGTCTTTGTACCCAAGCAACTTAGTGGCGCTGTAAATGCGATGGCCTGGTGGGATGAAGACATCGTGAGGAACGCTGATCGAGTAAATATCGACGATCTTCCCTTTTAGGAATGGCATTTAGTCGCGGAGCGACGGAGTACTCGCAGCCCAGGGTGCAGCGAAGCGGAACCCTGGGTTAACGGAACCAATTAATTTTTTAAGCCCTGAAAGGGCGCAGTCAGAATGGCACAATCCTACGGACCCGTTTATCTCCACATCGTTTTTGGCACGAAGCACCGAGAGAACTTGCTAACGAAAGAGCTTCACACCGAATTCGCTCGATATATCACACCGATTCTAAAAGATTGCAAAGCCCGATTAATCTCGGAAGGCGGAATGCCCGATCATGTTCATCTCTTGATCGATCTCGGACGCGAATCATCCGTCGCAACGTTGTTGCGAGAAATCAAAGCAAAATCTTCTTCATGGCTTCGAAAGAAAACAGGAAAGAATTTTAGTTGGCAATCGGGATATGGCGTATTCAGCGTGAGTCCGAGCCACATTAAAAATGTTGAGAGTTATATTCAGAATCAAGAGGAACATCATCGCCACAAAACATTCCAGGAAGAGTTTGAGGATATGTTGAAGGCCGCCGGTGTTGAATACGACCCAAAATATTTATGGCGTGATGACGACGGGGAATAACACCGCCCTTTCAGGGCTTTTAAATTCAAACCTTACCATTACCCAGGGTTCCGCTTCGCTTCACCCTGGGCTGCGGGTACTCCGTCCCTTCGGGACTAAAATGCGTCTGCTCCCGTCGCGCGGCTCGTGCCGTCCACATAGCGTGTTTAATCATTCAAAACTTTTATCCCTTCACCTTTCGTGAGCCAGGATATTCCGAAGGCAAGCAGCGCGATCGTTTCTAACCAGAAGACGGGCCGCATGGTCGCTGGAAACACGCCGGTGAACTTGTGAGCGGCTATCAGCACGATACACGCAACAACCGTCCATCCACAGACCCGGTACAGCACATTGCGCTGTTTCTTTTTATCCGTCATGTTGCCGCCGGTTAATGTGAAAAGCTTGATGGACATATAAGCGAACATCGCGAACAGGCCGAGTGCCGCGAGAATGTGAACATCACCAATAGTTCCGTTCACCAGACCGTTATGCTCACATGCGGACTCGTCCGACGTTGGGAACATCGCAACGCAGATGGCGAATATCCCAGCCAGCGTGCTTGCGATGGTGTCCTTCGTTTCGTACCCTTTGTATGTGATCATAAAGACTCCGACTCCGCAGAGTATCCCGACAAAAACGTTCCGCATGTGCGTATGGTAGTACGCGCTGATCGATTGTTCGACCCCGCCGCACGGGCTTAGCAATAGCGCGTACAGCAGCATCACGATCGGCAAGGCGATTCCCAGAACACCGACAAGCGCGCGCAGATGAAGGAAGGAGATCACAAGACTATTATCCGATTCTTGGTTTTTCATAGTGCGTTCAGGGTTGAGTTCAGGACAGATTAAAAAAACTCTATTAAGCCCTGGATTCCCGCTTTCGCGGGAATGACAACTAACACTTTCGATCAAATGTAAAATTTCATGTCCCTATCGCCGTCTGAAACCCGGAAGCATTGCCCTCGTTTTAGCGTTGTGGCTTGACTTTATAGGTCAAAGGGCAAATTTAGCCCGTTTTAGCTGTTTTTACGAGTTTTTAGGGTTTATTTCGATTCATGCTCAAGTATTTAGAGAAGATTTTTGGCTCCAAGAAGGATAAGGATGTCGAGCAGCTTTTGCCGCTGGTCGATGAGATCAATGAGATCTACGAGACGCTGGCGGATCTCTCGGACGATGAACTTCGCGCGAAAACCGCCGAATTTCGCGGGCATATTCACGAAGTGACCGGCGCGCTGGAAGAGGAAGAGCGCGAACTGCTCGAACGCCTCAAAGAGGACGTGCCTCACGACGAACGCGAGCAAATCCTCGATCGCTTACCAGAGCTTCGCAAAGAGCTCGATGAACTGACCAAAACGGTGCTCGATGAATTGCTTCCCGAAGCATTCGCCGTGGTGAAAGATGCGTGCCGAAGACTTGTCGGAAAAACTTTTACTGTCGCAGGTCAGCAGATCAAGTGGGATATGATTCCCTTCGATGTGCAACTGATCGGCGGGGCGGTTCTGCATCAGGGTAAGATCGCAGAAATGGCCACGGGCGAAGGAAAAACGCTTGTCGCAACGATGCCGGTTTATTTGAACGCACTTCCCGGTCGCGGCGTGCACCTTGTGACCGTTAATGATTATCTTGCCTCACGCGATTCGCAATGGATGGGCAAGATCTACGAATTTCTCGGCCTGACCGTTGGCGTGATCCTACAAACGATGCAGCCGTGGGAACGCAAACCAGCGTATAATGCGGACATTACGTACGGAACGAATAACGAATTTGGATTCGACTATCTGCGCGACAATATGGTGCAGAACGCCAAGGACATGGTCCAGCGCCCGCATTATTATGCGGTCGTTGACGAAGTAGATTCCGTTCTTATCGATGAAGCACGTACGCCGCTCATTATTTCCGGCCCTGTTGAAAGTTCCGATCACAAGTTCGACGAAATGAAGCCGCTCGTCGATCGGATCGTCAATGCCCAGAAATCCCTCTGCGCGACGTTTATGACCGAAGCCGAGCAGCTTCTGAAATCGGGTGACGAAGAAAAGAAAAAGCAAGCCGGCGAGCAACTTGTACGGGTCCATCACGGCATGCCGAAAAATAATCGGTTGCTGAAACTGCTTGCCGATGGCGACATGCTGAAGCTCATGCAGCAAACGGAGCTGGAGTTCATGCGTGATCAATCGCGTAATATGCACCTCATCGACGATCCGCTGTACTTCATCGTTGAAGAGAAGAATCACAATATCGATCTCACCGATAAAGGCCGGGAATTTTTAGCCGCAGGCGGCGATAAAGACCTCTTCATCCTTCCCGACATCGCGACCGAGCTTTCCCAACTCGAAGGGCTTACTGACGAGGAAAAACGAACCAGGAAAGACGCGATCCATCTCGTCTATGCCGACCGTTCGGACCGGTTGCACACTATCTCTCAGCTTTTGCGCGCCTATTCGCTGTATGAGAAGGATGTCGATTATGTGGTCCAGGAGGGCAAAGTACTCATCGTCGATGAGTTCACCGGGCGTATTCTTGCAGGCCGCAGATATTCTGAAGGCTTGCATCAGGCGATCGAAGCAAAAGAGAATGTTACCGTCGAGCGTGACACTCAAACGTTGGCAACGATCACGCTCCAGAATTATTTCCGGCTTTATAAAAAGCTCGCGGGCATGACGGGAACTGCCGAAACCGAAGCCGGAGAATTTTTCTCGATCTACAAGCTCGATGTCGTCGTCATTCCGACGAACGTACCAATCGTTCGCGATGACCGCGATGACATGGTCTATCGCACCAAACGCGAAAAGCTGAACGCTGTCATTGAGGAAATTCAGGAACTGCACAAGCTTGGAAGACCCGTCCTTGTGGGCACGACGAGCGTCGAGGTTTCCGAAACGATCGCGAAGCTGTTGAAGCGTACCGGTATTCCGCACAATGTGCTGAATGCGAAGCAACATGCCCGTGAGGCGGAGATCGTGTCACACGCTGGACTTTCCGGCGGCGTGACGATTGCTACTAATATGGCGGGCCGTGGCACGGACATTAAGCTTGGCCCCGGCGTTCGCGAGGCTGGTGGCCTGCATATCTTGGGAACCGAGCGCCATGAAGCGCGCCGTATTGATCGCCAGCTTCGTGGCCGCGCAGGCCGTCAGGGTGATCCCGGTTCCACGCAATTCTATCTTTCGCTGGAAGACGATCTCATGCGGCTTTTTGGTTCCGACCGCATAGCTGGAATCATGCAAAAGCTTGGTTTGCAGGAGGGCGAGGTCATCAAGCATTCGATGATCACGAAATCTGTCGAGCGCGCACAGAAGAAGGTCGAAGAGAATAATTTCGCTACACGTAAGCGCTTGCTCGAATACGATAACGTGATGAACTCGCAGCGGGAGGTCATCTACGAACGCCGCCGTGAGGCGCTTTACGGCCAGCGCCTGAAAGACGAAATTCTGGAATATCTCGAACAGGCTATCACCGAACTTACCGCGACCTATTACAACACCGGCGAGATGGAGAAACTGCAGGACGAAGTCCGCACACGCTTCATGGTGGATGGGGCGATGACACGCGAGGAATTTGCGCAGATCGGCGAGGATGGCGTTGCCGGAAAGCTGATTGATGAAGCCATTGCATTCTACAACCGCAAAGAGGAGCAACTTGGAACTGAAAGTATGGCTTCTCTCGAACGATTTGCCTCGCTCCGCGTCATCGATGACAAATGGCGCGATCATCTCCGCGAGATGGATGAGTTAAAAGAAGGTATCGGACTCCGTGCGTATGGCCAGAAGGATCCGCTCGTCGAGTACAAGCAGGAAGGGTACCGCATGTTTCAGGAACTGCTCGTACTCGTTCGCGATGGCGTACTGGAACTGGCATTCAAGCTTTACCCAATGGTGCAGGATCAACGAACGGGACAGATGGTTCCCGCACAACCCGGCGGACGCAGAATGCTGCCTAATCAAGCTCCGCAACGCGGGCGAGCAATCGCATCGAAAGCAGTTGCCGGATCAGGATTGCAAGGAGGAGCAGACCCAGAAATTCCCGCGCCTCGCCCGGTTCCGCAAACCGTTCGCACCGGCCCCAAAGTTGGTCGCAATGATCCTTGCCCCTGTGGGAGTGGCAAGAAATATAAGAATTGCCACGGTGCAGGGCAATAAAAAAGGGATGGTATTTCTACCATCCCTTTAAGAATAAAGCTTAAAAAGCTTACCAGCGTTTTCCACCGCCGCCACCGCTGCCGCCGCGTCCACCGCCAGAACCGCCGTAGCCACCGCCAGAGCCGCCGCGTCCGCCGCCATAGCCGCCGCTGCGTCCACCGCCGCCGCCGCCAGAGCGCTGCTCCATCGGGCGTGCTTCGTTGACCGTGATGGTACGTCCGCCGAGTTCGGCTTCATGCAATTCCGCGATCGCCTTTTGGGCTGCCGTGTCATCTGCCATCTCGACGAAGCCAAATCCCTTGCTGCGGCCGGAATCACGATCGGTAATTACTTTCGCGCTCGCGATCTCGCCATAGCTGGAAAAGATTTGCTGGAGTTGGTCGTCATCCGTTTGATACGGAAGACCACCTACAAAGATTTTTGTCATTAATTGATTGTAAAGAATAGGTTAAATACGCTTTCAAGAGACTGCGCCCGGGGAATGTCAAGGAAAGCAGGAGTAAGAGCAAAGCGGAGTTGGAAAACACCAATACGCAAGGGCTATGACGCTGTTTACAAAGACCAAAAATCTCTGAACTACAAGACCGAAAGCTGTGAATGTACGAACAGGGGTTTCAAGAATCTTGATCGCCCCTGAAGGGTGTTTAATTACCCTCGAAATGGTTAACAGAGATTCCTGTAATAGGTTCACCCCGAATCTATTATCTTACTATCATCAAATCGTGGCGGGAGTGCTACTTAAGCGTCAACTTCGCCCGTGATACCCCGTTCGGGGTCTGAAGCTCGATGAAATAACTACCATTGGGAAGCCCCGAAACAGGGCACTGGATCAGGTGGGTACCGGATGGCAGCATCTCACGTAATACCTGGCGAACTACTATACCATCCTCGTTATAGATCGAGATCGTGCATGGCTCCGATGAAGGTAATTGAAACGATAGGCTTGCGGTTCCCGACGCAGGATTGGGGATCACGATCAGATCGGGACGTTGAGATACGATCTGGGAAGTAACACCGCTCGATCCTTCCATAGAGATCGCTGCAAAGAAGACTCGAAGGCTATCCGACCTTGTATCAGCCCACACCGCGTAAAGAGAATCATTTGCGATCGCTGCGGACATAAAATCGTTGCCGGGACCAAACAAGATACTATCGTATGATGCCGTTGCAGAACTAAGACGCCGATTGCCTGACCAGTTCAATCCGCCATTGCTGGAGGTGGCTACATAGGTATCGCTTGCGGAGGCGTACCCATTCGGCAGGCCATTCCGGCGATCGCGCCAGATCATCGCGAGTGAACCATTTACGCCGAACGTTGGCCAGAGCATATCCTGCATTACTCCATTACCGATGGGATCGTCGTTCACACGCTCAGGCGCAGACCAACTTGCACCGGCGTTGGTCGATGCCGAAGCGAAGATGTCGTAATCGCCATTGCGTTGATCGGCCCATGCAAAGAGCAAGTGATCTGGATTGGCAGGATTGACGATCAGCCGAAAGGCATCCTTCACGGAATCATTCATTTTAGCTCCGACGTACGGCAACAGTAAGAACGATCGAGTAAAACTTAAACCGCCATCATGAGAAACAGCAAGTGCAAAACCGCCGCTCAAACCGCTAAGATACGGATATGCAATATAGAGTGTGCCATTGCTGGCAACCGCCGGGGAACCCATGGGAGCCGGAATAAGCTGAGCGGAATACGTAACCGTGTCCAGCACCCGTTCAGGATCCCAATCCTGGCCTCCGTCGGTAGAACGTGTGAAATAGGAATGATTTGGTAGTGGGTTCCATGGCGCCGGTTTCGTACATAAGTAGAGATTCCCATTGGTGGCCGTGCCGCTGGTATCGACAACAAGCCACGGACGGTCGAGCGAAACATCCGTATCTGCCGACGCATCGATCGCCTTTACCGGCGCAGACCATGTATGGCCGCCATCTGTAGAACTCACGATGAAATCACCGCCATCGCTGTTCGTATTAGGAATATAATCAACATAAACAAGATAGAGTGTGCCGTTCTTGCCCCACGCCATTGTGACATCCGCCGACTCCCATCCCACTCCGTTATGAGGGAGATATACCGGTTCGCTCCAGGTTGAACCGCCATCCGATGAGGCCGCGTCGCGATCGCCATGCTTAGCACATGAATGGACATCCACGCTACAACCAGCTCGTGGCTGTTTGCGGGGTTTATTGCGATCATCGGCTCGGTATTCCGAAAGATCGTCGTCGAAAGCTGGCTGTTTATTGGCTGTGATTCCGCCGCACATGGACTTACGAGCAGAAGAAAAAGGAATGCGTATTTCATGATCTATTATTATATGGTTCTGACTACAAAGTTTAATTTTGAGCATAAAAACCAACGCATCTTCCATAAACTTTATTGAATCAAATACAATTCGATCATCCTCCGACCATCGTTGGATCATTATGCTCAAAAACGAGATTGAAACTTCTCGAACAGTCTGCGCATTGGAAGGACAACACTATCCTCTTGCCTGATAGTGCTTTCTGGGATGCTCACTCATGTTCACTAAACAAGCAGCTTCAAAAAAACTCGGTGCTCGGGAGGGATTTCGCTGGCGTGGGAGTCCTCTCGCTAACGCTTGCAACTGCTCTGCCACCTGCTTACATCCCCCTTGCAGGCATGTCCTACTCACTGATCGGTGTTGTTAGTGCAATGCATGGTTCCTGGAGCGACAAACGCAGGAAGGCGATCCATGCACAACTGTTCCCTACTGCCACTTCTAATTAGAACGACTATTTCCTTTTACTTTTTCAGTTTCGAAACATACCCTCGAGCATCTTCGGCAAACATCTTCCATTTTTTTGCATTGGAAAGAGGTATCTGGACCCATTCCTTCATTTTACGGCCAGCCATTGGTTCAAAGAGTGTTGCTCCCGGTTCCTCGAGTGCTTTTTTATGTGATTCCCCGCTAAGTTTGAAGATCATAACATCGTTCCAAAATCCTGCGAACGCCTTCCCCTTTATTTTGAGTGCAGGCATTCCGAACATCTGACTGATCACTGCACCATTTTCGGCGAGCTCCGCAGCAACATCATTATATACTTCTTCTGTAGATTTCATACAGAATAACCTTGCCAGACTTCAAAAAAACATTTTAACTTATGACGTGAACACTTCAAAGCTATGCGGAGAGGGCGAGATTCGAACTCGCGATAGGGGTTAACCTATGACGGTTTAGCAAACCGTTGCCTTCAGCCACTCGGCCACCTCTCCGGGAGTCCCTCCAACGATCTGTTGGAATGACAGAGAGGGCCTCCATAGCTACACCGAAGGGGAGTGCCTTCCCCTATAAATCCGCTACAGAAGCCCTCAAAACGCTATTATGAACTTTGTTGGCACTTCGTTCTTTCGTTCGATTTCGGTGTATTTGGGATTCGGAAATGACAACATTACAGGCTTCATTCACGTTTCTTTTTGGCGTTTGAATGCAAAAAAGTGATTGACTTTTGATTGACCTATTTCAGACCGGTTTTCTTTCGTTGAGGTAATTCATCCATCAAAGTCCTACAACATTTTGAAAACTTTTCAAAATGTCGGGACCCGTAGTGCTCCTTTTCCGTTTAGAATCCTCCCTTACGCCTGCGTTCGACCTCCTCTAAGAGAGAGGGGAGGTATTCTTCAAGCCTCTTTTCTATCTCGTCGGGTGAAAGCTGGCAGTATGCCTCCATGATCTCGGCCATTCTTGAAAAACCAATTTCTGAACTAAGCTCGAATACCAAAACCTTCTCAGAAAATCCTGAGTGATCTATAATCTGGCCGAGCAACGCGAGTTTAGCAGCTAACCCTCCCTCTGATCCCCATAGGTTTTCACGAAGTTCTCTTTCCCGTATCATTTGTTGAAATTTTTCTTCGATTTTAGCGGCGTGCTTAGAAGCCCTCCACCACTCCCGGTTGTCACGAATCTCTTCATCAGAAGGGAGGGGACGAAGTTCCTCATCGATCTCAAATGTTGTTGAAACAGGATTGCTCTTGCCTGGGCTAAGGAAAATTTGAAAATTTGGTGAGCCAGTCCTTATTCCGATGTGCCACTTTTCATAAGACGGAGCATTACGCAAAGAAAAAATCTTTTTCCAATAATCAGCTTCTGTAATCGCCTTCTTGTTATGACCGCCACGATCACTAACAAACTCTCGCAACTTCGCAAGTATCTCCGCCCTCGACCCATGAATTTCCAATCGGTTGAATTCACGCTTAGAAATGAGTCTGGGTCTCTTATTCTTCGGCTTAGAACCGTCCGTTTTGGTCAGTTCATTTGTAGTAGTTCCCTTCGTTGGCACTTAGGTTTCCGGTGTTGTGATCGTCAGTGATTCTTATGCGTTCGCTGCGAAGCAGGCCGCTATTGCTTCTAAGGGCATTTCCTAGGCCTCACATCAGCGGTCGTTCCCCAAACCGGGACAGTACGTGAAGGAGTTCGGCCTTCGAAGATTTTTTTAAATGCTCAAATTCTCCGAACTCAAATGAGAAATGGGAGTAACCGCAATTCCAGCAGGTGCGAGCAAGGCGTTTAATCCCAAGTGTCTCGCAATGTTGTCCGCTTCCTTCTGCCACAAATCAATTCGTGCAAGTGCTGTTTCCATTTCTTCACCTTTGAGTGGTGCCCAATAGATGCCGCACCAAGCTGCCTCGATCATTTCTTCGACTCCGATGAGATTCCCTTCAAGTTCTTCTGTTTCTTTGTTCTCCATATCAGCCAAGCAATCAAACGGGTTTCTTCCCCGGAAAAAGCAAGTCAAGCACCCCTGCAATCGTATTCGGTGCATTGCCCTCGGTGCGGTTATTAATATACGTGTAAAGCCCTCGATTTGAAGCCGTGGATTGCTTGACAGCCTCAGCGATACCCTGTCGTAGTTGTGGTAACTCTAACTGCGTTCGATTGTACGGTTCGAATTCTTCCACTGCGGCGTTATGCTTAACACCCGGCCTTACGAGAGCACGGATCACACTGAACGACGCGGGAAATATACCGGGAATCTCAAGCTGTTCCAATAACTCCGGCATGTGCGTTTGCTCGTTCAGTACGTGTGCGACTCCATGATATTCCAGGCAATCGAAATATCGAGGGAATGAAAGTAGTTCGGGGTCTCGCACTTCCACAGAAAGCATTGTATCCGTTTTTGGAATGAGCGATAAGAATTTGTGGAGGTCTTTGACGAATTGAAGTGGCGAATAATCTAATTGCCCGTAAGGTCTTCCAAAAAAGAACGGGGAGAATTCGATAATAATAGGGCCAAGTTTTTTGCCAAGTGCGCTTACTGTTGGTTCGAAGAAATGTTCCCTATAAAGCTGCGAGTCCAAAAATCCTGCATTTGGAACGCCCCTATGATCTCGCCGCTCCGTGATCGAGTTCGTTACTTTGATTGCGAACCTGAAATCGACCGGCACTTGCTCGGCATATTTGGCAAGTTGTTTCGGCTCCGGGAACCGCCAATATCCTCCGTCAAAACATACTGTTGGAAAAATGTCTGCAAATTCGGAAAGGCACTCTGACTCAAAACGCTTCTTTTGTACCTTCGAGCGCGGCCCGGAATAGTCTGCATTATAGACCTGTCCGATCCATCCCTCGTACTTCCACGAAGAAGTGCCGATATAAATGCCTTGTTTTTCAAGCTCCTTTAATTTCGGAGCGGTGCTTTCCACTGAAAATTCCATAATATAGAAAACAACGCTCGTTCAATTTCATTCTCCCCCAGGCACCCGTTTTCTCACTCACTTTTTTTCGAGCGGAACCAGCGATAGGTGCTCATATTGTTGCCCTTCTTGTGGTGATAGGCACCTATTGCGCATGGAAAATCAAATTGTACATCTTGACCTTGATACCTTCTTCGTCTCTGTGGAGCGGCTTCTTGACCCGGCGCTGAATAACAGGCCCGTGATCGTCGGGGGCAATCCTTTCGGGCGCGGCGTTGTCGCTGGGTGTAGCTACGAAGCAAGAGCCTTCGGAGTACACTCCGCAATGCCGATTAGGAGGGCATACCGGCTTTGCCCTGACGCAGCCTTTCTAAATGGCAGTTATATTTACTATGCCGAGTATTCGAAGCTCGTTCGTGAAATGCTCACAGAGCTTGCTCCTATCTGCCAAACGGCAAGCGTGGATGAATTCTATCTCGATCTTTCCCGCACGGAATCGCTAAAGGGTGACACCTATCGCTGGGCACAAGCTATCCGAAAGGAAGTAAGCGGAGAGACGAACCTGCCTCTCTCTTGTGGTTTGGCCTCGAACAAGCTGATTGCAAAAGTGGCAACCACCGAATTTGCCAAGAAGGGAGAGGCACGGCACTTCAAAGTTGCCGCTGGCGGTGAAGCAGTATTCCTTTCGCCGCTCAACATTCGAGCACTGCCGGGTGTCGGAGAGGTCAACGAAATAAAGCTAACGAGGCTTGGAGTGCAGCGTATCGGTCAACTTGCTCAAACCCCGGTGCCGATCCTCTCTCGTTTCTTCGGACAGAAAGCAGGAAGCAATCTGCACGAACGCGCTCAGGGTATAGATCACTCTCTGGTACTTCCCACAAGAGAGCAAAAAAGTTATTCCAGAAGCAAGACATTTGGAGAGGATCTGATGGAGCAAGACAAACTGTATTCTGAACTTCTTACACTCTCCTCTCAACTTGCCAGCGATCTTCGGAGTGCAAAGCTACTTACGAAAAAACTCACGCTCATGCTCCGCTATTCCGATTTCTCCACCTTCACGAAAACACTCACCTGTTCTTGGACCAATAAAGACCAAGAGATTTATAGGCTGGCTTCAAAACTCTTCGAGGCGTTGTGGACACGCCGGATGCGAATTCGGCTCTTAGGGCTTGAAGCGAACACGCTCCTCGAAGACTTGGAACAGCAATATCTTTTTCAGGAAGAGAAAGCAGCCGATCCACTTTATAGTGCGATTGATTCGATACGGGATAAATATGGAAAACGAATGGTAGGATTTGCAAGTGCAATCGCGGCATGAAAGATAGTATCTTCATCGGAGTAGATGGGCACGGCCTGTTTGGAACCGGCTCAGTGTCGCGTTTCCCAACGCTCGAATTTTCATTCAGCGTTCATGGATTGCCGGAACTAAGTATCGTCAACAAAGTTCAACTGACTATTGCTCGCCCGGTGTGGCGCGTGACGATTAGCGATTTTGAATCCGAACAGAAATACTTTCTTCATTCGTCCTGGCCCTTGTTCGTTAATGCTCTCGATCCTATTCGGGACACGCTCATTCTATCATTAGAACGATCCTGTGAATACGACCCGAAGCAGCTTGACAAGTTGCAGGAGATTGTTGAATCCCTGTACCCGCTCAGGTGCTTTTTAGAATTTGAACATCATTCATGGTCACATGGCAAGGAGGTGTTGCGTGGAGCGAAGAGTCTCATCGTTCAGCATGACACTCCTGCACTGCCGGGAATCATAAGGGAAATGCCTTCAAACGGGAAGCATTCATTGCTCCGGCTTCTCGGCAGAAACAAGCGCACTTGGTTCGAACATCATCCGAACGAGCGGTTTATGTATGAGTATAGCAGTGCGGAGCTTTCTCCCATTGCCAAAAGAATTTGCACACTGAGGGAAGAAGCCGATTGTGTAACAGTCATTGTCGCGACGCACCCAGCTCATTCGGCACTCGAAACAGCGATCACTTTAACATCCATCATTTCAAAATAGCCATGCTTACACATTTACACGCGCACTCATTTTACTCATTCAGTCGCGGGACGATTCCACCAGAACGGCTTGTGGAGCTTGCCGCAAAAGTGGGAATGACTGCCATTTCCCAGACTGACACGAACAATCTGACCGGGGCAGTAGAATTCTATATCGCTGCCAAGAAGCGGGGTATCAAACCGATCATCGGAGTGGAGCTAAGGACACGGTTTGAGACTGCCACTCTCATTGCTCGAAATGCAAATGGTTACAAAGAGTTATGCGATACGGTAACTGCGGTGCTGGAAGCCATTCCGCAAATAAAGCCGAAGTTCACACTCGAAAGTGAAGAGCCGGGAAAAGCTGAGATCATCGAAGAAGAGACGGAATACAAGCCACTCGCGCCTTTCCTCAGTGAACTATCTGAGAATGTTGTAATACTATCATCAAGTATTTCTCTTCTCGAACAACTTGCCCCTTTGGTGAGAACCCCGAATCTCTTCATCGAGCTAACATCCCACACAAGGAAGGACTGGAAATCCCTTCGAAATATCTATCGTCGGTTTGGGTTGCCGTGCGTTGCGACGAATGATATTCTCTTTGAGAAGAGCGAAGAGCATGGACTGCACTCACTCCTTCGAGCGATCGGTACAAATACGACGATAACGACAGTCCCGGCATGGGAAGTTGGGGCGGAGAGCCAGCACTTTACTTCCGAACACGAACTCCGAACACTCCTCTCAGGAATCGGAGAGGATGCTTTCCTGAATGCTCAGAAGATTGCCGATTCGTGCAACATCGAGCTTGATTTTTCCCATTCGAAGTTCACCAATTATCCTGTTGACGATTCTCAGGCATTTCTCCGGGTGCTTGCTGAGGAAGGATTCAAAAAGCGATTCCCTCACCCTACCGACGAACACTATACACGTTTCGAATTCGAGTTAACTACAATCAATGAACTCCGCGCAACAGACTACTATCTCTCTGTTTGGGATATGATTCGATTTGAAAAGAGCAAGAACCTTCCACACTTGGGACGCGGCTCCGGTGCGAACTCCCTCATTGCATATTGTCTCGAAATATCGAACGTTGATCCTATAAAGAATAAACTTAGATTCGAGCGGTTCCTGAATCCCGAACGCTCCATGCCCCCTGACTTCGATATAGATTTTATTTGGAAGGATCGGTACGAAGTCATTCACTACATGATTGACAAATTCGGCAAAGACCGCGCTGCCATGCTTTGCACCGTGCAGTGTTATCGCGGGAAGGGAGCGATTCGTGAGACGGGAAAGGCATTTGGATTTACGGATGCTGAGATAAATGAGCAACAGGCACACGTTCGAAGCGCACACGCGACTGGCAAGGCCGTCTCTCGTTCGAAGGATGAACAGAGCAAGCTCGAAGATATTAGACAATGGATGCTTTGCGCCGCACGAATTGAGGGGTTCCCGCGAAACCTGAACATGCACGCCGGAGGGCTGCTTGTTGCGGACAAGTCCCTATCGCATTACACCCCTGTTCAAATGACTCCAAGCGGGTTGCCGATCACTCAGCAAGATATGTACACTGCTGACGATTGGAAACTTCCCAAAATTGATATTCTCGCAACACGCGGACTTGGCACGTATTGGGACACGATGCGAATGGTTGAGAAGCGCACTGGTAAACGTCCCCCGGTGGAGGATGAAAACATTGCAATTAACGATGAACAAACAAGGGCACTTATTCGGAATGGCAAAACGAGAGGATGCTTTTATATCGAGAGTCCTGCAATGATTGGACTTTTGAGAAAGCTCCGAACTGACACGTTCGAAAATCTCACTGCCGCTTCCTCAGTGATTCGTCCGGGTGTGGCTCAAAGTGGAATGATGCAAGAGTTCATTGCCCGTCACCGTAACCCCGCACGTCGCAAGAACGCCGATCCTCTTCTTGCCAAGCTAATGCCTGAGACATACGGCGTTATGGTGTACCAGGAGGACGTGCTAACCGTCGCGCACGAAGTCGCGGGACTCACTTACGGGGAAGCCGATCTAATGCGCCGTGCAATGAGTGGAAAGACTCGCTCTCACGAACGCATGACTGATCTTGAAGGCAGGTTCTTTCAAGGTTGCAAATCGAAAGGGGTATCGGACAAGGTTGCCGGAGAGATTTGGAGGCAAATAGTATCGTTCTCCGGCTACTCATTCTGCAAAGCACATTCAGCGAGTTATGCCGTGCTTTCATTTCAGGAAGCATGGCTGAAAGTTTATTATCCTGCTGAGTTTCTTTGTTCGGTGCTGAATAATCAGGGCGGTTTCTATCGTCACCAAGAATATCTGAACGAAGCCCGGTTGCTTGGGATAACAGCAAAGCTCCCCGACGTGAATCTGAGTTCTTTTGAGCATACTGTTGACGATGACAATGCAATCCAATTAGGGTTCCTATCTTTCAAGAGCTTGTCCAGCAATTCCGTCGAACGCTTGCTATCGTCGCGGGAGGAATCTCCATTTACTTCCATCGAGGACTTCGCAATTCGTAGCGGGGTGACGATGGAGGACGGCGCACTCCTTATCACGCTCGGAGCATGTGACTCTTTCGGCCTTCGGCGTGTCGAAACGCTTGTTAGATTTCGTGCTGCAATGCTGGGAACCTCCCACTCTCAGAAACTTATAGGACAACCGGGGTTGGGATTTACGGATGATCTCTCGCACTTCTCCCTCTCGCATTTGAGCGACTATGATCCACTATACCAATTTCGATTGGAGCGAAGCACCTTCGGTTACTCCGTCACCAATCATCCATGCGATTTTCTCACTCGATGTCCGAAAACCGAAATTTCTTCATCCGATTTTTCGAAGCATGTTGGTAAACGTGTAACGGTTCTCGGAGCCATAGCAGCGACAAAGCGAGTTACCACGAAGCGTGGTGAGAGTATGCTGATGCTGAACCTCTCCGATCACTCAGGAATGATGGACACCGTTGTTTGGCCTGAGCAATATCACAAGTATTACACAGAGCTTTCTACGGCGGAAGCATTGCGCGTTACTGGCAAAGTTGCGGAGAGCTTTGGAGTATGTACGCTGGAAGCGCAAGAGATTAACAGAGTGGAGTTTGCGACGAACACAGACTAACGTTAATCCAAATGCTTCTTGGAAGCCTTCTTGCTTTGGATCTCTCGCGACTTGCGTTTGTTCTCGCGGTAACGCTTGGAGCGATCAGCCGGAGTGAGAGGGTTAGGCTTTGCAGGCCGGCCTGAACGCTTCGCCAATAGGTGCTCACGAATGAAGGCGAGAAGTTCGTCCTTCGTGAGAAGCGAGAGTCGATCATACTCTTCCTGAGAAATCGTTAGACGAGCCATACTTGGGAATGATCTAAGCAGACTTTACAATGTTGAACACCGATGGCAGTTGCCACGGATTCCCGGTGCGCGTTGGAACGCGGTCTTTGTTCAGCCTTGCCACTACCTCACGGAATGAGAGTCCAGCTTTGCGTAGCAATAGAACGCGAGCTATGATCTTTTGCTCCTTCGGACTTTCTTCGAGATGGATTTTATCTGCGGCGAGTTTGTAACCAAATGGGATTGTGCCAACGCGTTCCGAGCGGGACTTCTTCACGCTCAAGGCTTGCTTAGTGCGGCTTCGAATCATTTCCCGCTCAACCTCTGCGAACAGGTCAAACATTCGTCGTTGCACAAGGCCGGACACATCATTCGTGGAGCCTTCACCTGCAACGCTTACGAACGTAGCCTTGCGCGTCTTAATCAATCGCTCAACAGAGAGAGAGGAACATATCACGGGCAACACGGTCACGTTTTGCGACGATCACAACGTCCCCACGCTTAACTACGGCAAGAGCCTCAGCGAGTCCCGGCCTGTTGGCTATCTCAGTTGAACCCGAAACCCCTGCGTCCGTGAACGTAAGGATTTCATTAGCGCCAAGCTCGTTTGCCTTCGCTTTGCAAGCTCTTAACTGAGCAGCGAGTCCTAAACCACTCTCTGCTTGTTCGTCGGTGCTTACTCTCGTATAGATTATTGCTCTCAGTGATGTAGTTGGTGTCGTCACGTTTATTAGAACGTATTTACGTGACGTTAATATCCTGAAACGCCGATCAAAATAGTATTCTTTATGAACACTACTGTTATACAACCGAACGGTTGTATAACACGTGTGACAGAAAAATTGGAAAGTACACACACCGAGGGATTGTGAACATCCTATTGCTTCAACTTCAAGCAATTCCCAAGCCGTAGAGTAGACATGATAATTCGGTTCAGCCTAATTATACAAATGCTGGTCTAAGGAAGCGAACTACTGATTCGCGATCAAGCAGGTCATGCCAGGCTTGATTACCATAATGCTTCAAGCAATCGTAACACGCACTCCTACACCCGCAGCGACCGTCGCAAATCCCATAAGCTTCTCTTATGACTTCTGACCAATGTTCCCGAGCATCGATCATGAATCCAGCACCGCCCGGGGCCTGGTCAAAAAGTACAACCTCAGATTGAGTGTCTCCAGCGTTCCTATCAGCTAACCAACGCCAGGATACTCCAATGTCTGCCGCTTCAACTTCCAAGACCTTTGCGACCCCCCCTTGTAGGGCGAATGCTAGTGATTGAATAGATTCAGGTCGAACAACCGGCCTTGCAACCAAACAGAAGCTTGTAAACTTATGGCCATAAGCGACCGGAAGGGCCTTTGGTCTGCCAATGCAATTGCCCGTACGGCCGAAGGATCGAAGCCTTCGATGGGGTACTCTCGCCCGGCTAGTGCTTGCTAACTCGCTGTACCCACATTCTAGACACTGAATGAAGCCTCCTCCACCCGGGCCTCTATTATAGCGAAATAACTCCCCCTGCTCTTCGAGCGCCAAATCGAACATTCCGTCATTTGCAAAACGCTCATCACTAATCTGTGAGATAAAGTGGGTGAGTGTTTGACGTTGCCTGATGAAGCTACTGCGACGGTGACGTGCGGAGCTACTACCTCTCTGCTCGATTCTCGTGCTAAAGGCGACAGGCTCTATGTATGGAAAAACATTTTGGGAAGTTATTTTCTTGTGGCAGACTGGACAATCACCAGTAAGAGCAACCCTCATATTTCCGCTTCGAACCTGTTTGCAACTGGGGCACACTGAGTACCACTTGTACTGTGCAGACGAGCGATCAAGGTCCGTAACGATGTAAAGGCCTGCACTCGTAAACACCTTCTTATGTGCAATTACTTGTGCGCCGGGTGCAAACTCGGCAATCGCAATGCCGCAATCTCGACTTAGTTCGACATCGGGATCTCGTGTCCAACGAGTTCTTCCTGTTTCAAGCGTGACTGTGTCGAGTGGGAACGCATATCTTGGAAGAAAACCGCGTTTCGCAAGTACATCGATGGCGCTAGACCCAAGAAGGGTCTTAATGGCTTGATCAAGATCAGAAATATTTTCCCCTTCACCAACAAGTCTTTGTCGCTCTTGCATAAATTCACGCAATTCCGTAGAAACAGATTCGATTACTTTTCGATATCTTGAGGATGCCATATTAAGAGCTGTTTCGTGACCACCAAGTGCGGTAAGAAGGTCGCTATTGACCTTCACCTGTGAATTCGGATCCAATTTCTCATTGTCAAGCCAGCCGACAAAATCGAGATGAAGTGTGGACGGATTCAGTCGCATCCAGTTAGGGGGAACTTGCGTTCGATCATGCGGATGCAAAAATGCCTCTAGACGTATCTTCTGCGTTGGATCACCAAGCAGTCTTTCGTCTCTGATTTTTTCGCGGAGGAACATCGAAAAAAGTACTGCATTTGAATGTCGCTCCGCAATTACGGCATTTTTCAAAAAGACGGTCGGTGTGCGAACCTCACCTGACATTAATCTCCCTGGATTGGACCAGCTATCAGCATCATATTTGGTTCTCCGACAAAGCGTCACACAAACGGCATTCTTGTCTCTACCTCTGCCCGCCCGACCGACTCTCTGGACATAACTTGCGCTTGTTGGAGGAGCGTTACGAAGAAGCACTTTCTGAAGATCGCCAATATTGATTCCCATTTCAAACGTTGTTGTGCTGCTTAAGACATCGACTTCTCCAGAACGAAAATCTTTTTCGATTCTTTCAGCAAGCTCTCGATTGATCTGTGCGGTATGCTCCTCTGACTTCAAGCCAGCAAATTTGTATGGCAAACTATCGCTTACCCACTTGCTGATAAGGTTTTCCCTGCTTGGCCGTATAAGCTTCACGCTTCAAGCTCCCTTGACAATGTTTCCGCACGCATCGTTGCCGAACGTTAAATGGGGTAACGATCCCACATCGGTCGCAAACGAGCCGGTCCGCACTCAAAGCTACGCGAATCCGCTCATGTTCGAGTCGCCATTGGTTGTTCTTGCGTGCAAGTATCATGCGGGAAGTCAGTATGCTCCAAAGACTCTCGGATACTTGGAGCACTTGTTCATCAGATGCCTTGGTGACCCGCTTCAAGAAGTCGGTAATGTAGTTATGATTATACGTTCCATCCTGCTTGAGCTTTGGAAGCCATCCTTCACAATTGCGAATGCCACCCCTTCTTTCGAGGAAAAAAATGTCTGCTGTTACTCTTCCGAATGCAGGATCATCCGCCTTGACCCTGTCGGCTGGCAACGTGAATGCCTTGCGGTGCCTCATGTGAGCAAATAGAACCTGAAGGAATGGATCAACTTCATCCTGAAGAACGCCGCAACTTTCCAATGTTGCTGCGAGCACTCTCCTGTCTATTTCATCAATTTGATATGTAACTTCGACCAGTCCGAGATCTTCGATCGATTCTCTAGCAGAGTCGGGTATTCCAAAATATGCAAATGTTTCCGCGACCCACAAATTTTTGCGCTGACTTGAGGATTGAGTTTCGTCCGGTTGTCGAGAAACCGGGAGAAAAAGCTCCGGGTCATAGTCAGAAGATTCAGGGTCTGCGCTGTCGGAAATTCTTTCCCCCAAGGTAACAAGGTTACAGATGGAACGAGAATTGCGAATAATTTGAAGCAACTTCCTACCAAGAACGTGCGAAAAAACCTCTTCTTCAATAAGGGAAGGAAACGCCGCCGCCCTTTGTCTGTGGTCAGTGAAGCAAAGAAGACTCCTCGAAGAATTTCGAGCCGTACCATTAGAAACTTCAAAATGGGCAAATGGGATAGCCATAGCCAACCCAGTCTCATCATCAGACTCTTGAAATCGCCGCAGTGGCTCAAGACCAGAGGCATTAGGCGCCCCACAATTGGGACAAGCGGACAATAAATGCTTCTCGGCATTAAATAAATTCTGATATTGATCCGTTGGGCATTGGCGATGGAACACCTTAATCTCTCGGATTCTTGGTATGGCACATTCGCAATGATCCTTTTTCGTAGCGTCATCTATTTTCCCACAACTTGCACACCATCTCACTATAGCAGGATCATTCATGAGTCCTTCTGCATCATCCTCTTCATCAATGGCTACTTCATTCGGGTACGGTAAATCGGCCGCAACACTAAAGTAGGACCAGAAGGAATCAGCGGCCCAGCCCAATTCCGTGCTGAAGGAGTCAAATTCTGGAGGTGGAGGCGTATCCCCTCGATCAGGATCCTGTTTCCTTTTAGGCCCAAGGTCCTGCAAGGCTCCGAATAGGTATCCACACTTGCGACAACTGACCACTTCAACTAGCAGGGAACTCATACTGCTGTGATGGCAAGAGGGGCAATAGCCTTCCGGAACTCCGTCCTCAGTTTTTCTTGAAACGTAGAATGCTGGCTGACCTGCCTTCCTACCCGGACACGTGCTATTTAGGCAAACGTAAAGCCCTCCTTGCGATTTGATGAAATAATGCAACCGGGTTGGCAAGAGATCTTCATGTGCATCATCCGATTTCTCATTCGCTGCGAGTCTAAGCAAAGCTTGAAGGGCATCTTCTGCTGTCGTCGCTTCGGGCCATAATTGTACTGCCGCATCGGCAAGTGAAATTGGTTTTGTCAAAATGTCTTTTCGAAGCCTGAAAAGATTCTCATCTGCTTCGAGAATGGAAATTAAACTGCGATCCGGATCAGCTAATCCAAAAATGCTCCCCCATTTATGAGGTGGCGATGTTATTAATTCTTCCACTGCACGCAAGTAGTCAGCTGGAGAGGGCGAATGACTCGGCAATGCGATGGTCGGCTCCGCGGGGTCGCCATATATTGGGAACTGAAAGTTTTCGCCGAACAAGGATGTCACAAATGTCTTCACGCGCTCCATGCTGACCGCATCACCTCGCTTTCCTAGCGTTGCTGAAGTAGCGATACAAATCAATTTACTCACAGCAAGGAAATCTTTAAGACGGCGGATTAGGAATGCTATCTCAGTTGCTTGGATGCCTCGATACGAATGCACTTCATCCATCACCAAGAATCTTAACTGAGCATTTTCAAAAATTGGAGCATCAATCGGTCTCTCCAAGAGGTATTCTAGCATTGAAAAGTTGGTTATCAGAATATGAGGCGGGTTACTTCTGATCTCATCTCGATGGTTTAGTCTGTTCATAGGAGCATCGTTAAGTTCTTTCTGTACGAGAAGCTCAACTTCCCTCCCTGATATATTCCGTTCCCTGAATTGTTCCCGTATGGACTCTCGAAGACGCTGTTCATATTGCACTTGACTCTCAGGCGTCTGGCCAGTGAATCTGGCGAACGTAACCTCGGGGTGATCCTGAAGGAGGTCTCCCCATTCCTTCAGCTGATCATTCACTAGCGCGTTGAGTGGATAGATAATGATTGCGCGAAGCCCGAGAGCAGGATCTTTTAAAATGTTATCCAAAATGGGGATCTGGTAACAGAGTGTTTTTCCGCTGCTGGTCCCAGTCGCAATAACGGCGTTTTCGCCCCCGAGGACAATCCTGAGTGCACTCGTCTGGTGACTGTATAGTGCCCGGCCATTTAGCCTCTTCCTCACGGTTACTTTAGTTCTTTCGTCCATCGGAAGCAGGTCGAGCGGATCGCCACTCTTGTATCCTTGGGCGCGTTCGAGATACGGACCATTTAGCAGTTCAGCCGTTCCGAGCTTGGCTTCCCATTCCGACCTTGCGTGGGAAAAAGTTGGGTGGAAACGATAGCTTGCTTTGAGTAATTCTACATACGGCTCAAATACTTCCCGCTCGAATCGTTTGGTTAGTGTATCCATAATGATTGGCCAATACCTACGTTGTTATTGTTAAGATAATGCTGAACTTCTATCAAGCTTCTACCCGGCCATTTCATCTCTAGAAATGGCGCTTCTTCATTTCGATTAATCACCGAGACAATTGGAAGGGTGCGAACGGATCTTTCTCGACGCATCTTGCGGTATAGCCCCCAAAGGATTGATGGATCACCACAGTAAGCTAGGCGAAAGTCGATGACCCTCGATGCAGGGTTTACAGGCCCTTGTATAATTACAGCTCGCGATGATTCAATGACCCACCTGTTTCCCTTTCGAACAAAGAAGCCCCGATCCTCGTATTTTTTCAAATGCTCGTAGGATAGGAAGAGGTCTGGTGCAATAATGTTTCTTGCAATCATTAAATCATCCCATGTCATGCCCGTCGGACTTTGTGCCAAGAGAAACCAAGGTAAGTATGCTCCAGGAAGAGCATTCCAGCATTCTTCCATTTCTGCCGGCGTTCTATCGAGAAAAATTTGTTGACGAAAGTAGATGCCAAAGCTCGGGGCTTCAATGGACATAGTTCCAGCTCCATGCAAATCTGGACTGGCGAAATGTTGTCCCAAGTCACTCGGATCACGGACTGCACCGCTGGTGACTTGCTGAAAAAAAGGCCTTGGCCCCCACTTCCAGCGGTAGAATGCCCAAGTGCGATCCCGATCTGAAGCCACGAGTTGCCAATCGCCTGATAAAGTAGGATGTTCATTTATCGAAATTTTGAAATTATTCTGCAATGTCAAAATTGGATTGTCGAAAAAATCAGTGGGAATGATTAATCCGAAGATTGGCAAGTGATCCACCTTTAGAGTTCCGTCTCTCAGCCTAACGAAGGCGCCTGCCTGTTTGCCTTGACCAGCATAGAGCCTCGGTTCGATTCGAGGTCGAACACCGAAGGAAATCGAAACCCTTTCGCCTCCGATGTCAAAGGCTAACTTACATGGTTCGTATATTGGAAGCTCAGTGAGGAAGTACTGTCCGCCATTGTCAAAAACGATTTCCTCATTCCGCAAGCATTCTTCAGTCTCAAAATACGAGTCGCTCAGGTCTTGCACTGGTTGGAGGGACACGAGTGTATATCGACTGGGCGGAAGTTCTTCCCTCCTCGACACCGCAACCCCGTCTCGCTCCATGTCAAATAGTGTCCAGTCACCTATCCCTAGAATCGATTGCGTTTCCAGCAAGTCCTTATTATTAATAAGGGAAATATTCAATCTATCAGCAAAAGCTGCCGAGTTTAGTTTGAGTCGATCAGCCGATCGCTTCGCGTCTTGCACTAGCGGACCAACATGCCATTTAGCTGGCAAGAACTTCGGGGCAACAGGAGGAAGATGAAGCACAATTGCTCCTGACGGTTCGAAGATAAGTTGACACCGAGCTTGAATGAGGGACTCTGGCTCCTCAACTCGAAAGAAGGCCGCAGTTTCGGGTGCTTCTTCAAAATATTCCGGCCGGAGGAACGTAGCCTCGAGCAGCCTTTCAGCGGTCAGACTATGGTCTTGAATAAGAAGATGCCTCAATTCTAGAATCTCTCTCACCAAGAAACTCGCGCCTTCACGGTTACCGACTAGAAAACGTTTTAATCTGGCCCTACTGAGAGTTAGTTTCGTTATCCAACGCTCCCACTCCGCATCTGGTATTGACTCCCAGCGTGGCTCCCAGAATGCCCATTCGCAGACCTTCAAGAAACCGTCCCAAACTGAAAGAGGCACCCCAGCGAGGTGTACGGCAGTGCCAACATAGTCTCCCCTCCTTGCATCTGCTAAGACTTGAAATCCCCTAGCGCGAAGTGCCTCGGCAAAAACCGCGTTGATTCTCGTCTGCTGGTTGGTCGTAAATCCTGAAGTGCCCGTTACTTGGGCTAATTTTGTCCAAAGTTCCCCTCCCTCATACTCGAAAAAAGCAGTGCTCACATAAAGCATAATAACCACCGCTGGGTAGAGATTTAGATTGCGTTCCCACCATGGCCATGCCTCCGCAATAACCGCTCGAAGCAGATTCCAATCAGCACGATTAGGGATTATTGGTAAGAGAATTCCAGCTTGTATTCTTTGCGGATGGGGAATCCGATCAATAGCGGAAGCAAATCGAATCTCGAACGAACTAAGCTCGCTGAGTGTATCGAAGCCATTGTTAACCAGCCCCTTGAGAGTGGGGACGGAGGAAAAGGTTGGTTCCTGTCCATGCAACATTTGCTTGAGAATCGCTAATTGTAACCCTCTGACTATTCGTTCGGCAGAGAACACAGCTAACTAAATGAGGAGTTCATGCAGAATCCTGGCCGGAAGATGAGGATGTGTCATGGCTAGCAACATGCCTGAAAGTTTCCGAGGCGAATTCTACCTTGAAATGGCTAACCCGGAACTGCCAGCATCTAATGTCCGCCTTCGCATTCCGCTCGTATCTCTCATTCCAAAACCTGCATCGTGGCGCGCGATATTGGGACGCCTAGTGTCCCACAGCTAGGTGGGAAGTTCAACGGTTTTATGTTAACGGTTTTAGCAGGTGTCGAATAGCTCCTAATCCTTCCTTAAACCCCAACGATAGCAGTCCCGTGTTAGCAAGGCATACGGCTCCACCCCAAGAGCGATTCCCAGCTTACTGAGAGTGTCCAGCGTGACGTTCTCTTCACCGCGCTCTATCGCTCCCAAATGGTTCAAATTGATATTTGCTCGCTCGCATAGTTCTTCCCGCGATAAGCCCTGTTGTGTGCGGAATCCACGCACGTTCTCACCGACGATTTTAGGTAAATCCATAGACGAACTTACCCCGACGACAATTAGAATGCTGAGACTCACCTGCTATGGCAGGTGAGTGTTTCGTATCTTTGCACCAGAAACTTTCGTATTTTCGTACCCAAAGGTTCGGCGATATTGCCGGGACTCAATCAATTCGAAAGGAGACATGCAAAGATGAAATATCTCGCCATAACGATCTTTCTGTTCGGAGCGCTTCAATTAGCTTCGTGCGGGAAGTCCGATGAGCAGGTTGCAAAGGAACATGCCGATAGCCTTATGGCTATACGCAAGGGCATTTATGATGTGGCAGCGTCCGCGCTGAGGAAGCAGCTAAAAGTTCCGAGCACCGCTAAAATTGCTGCGGTTACAGATGAGAACACCGATACGGCTTCCCTGTTCATCAAGGGTGATACTGCGATTGTTCGGGGAGAATACGATGCTCAGAACAGCTTTGGTACTTTTATGCATGACAAGTACGAAGTCCACGTCACTCGCGTTGGAGGGAAGTGGGTTGTTCTCTATCCTGACTACTCTTGGCTTGGCGTGAATGCTAAGTATTATGGCAACGTGCAGGACGATCCTTACGGAAAAGTTGCGTCCCCAAGCGCGACTACTGCACCACCGCCGCCGCCACCACCACCACCTGCCGATACGAGTATGAGAATGAGGTGATAGCTCACTTCTAAGTTAGGAAATAAAATGAGACACTCAATCCTCACACTTACCACGACGATCACTCTCGCTGGACTGTGCAACATCGCGCTCGCCCAGCGAGGGCACAACTTTGTCACGGTGAATGCACCTCCTGATTTTGTTAAGATGGCGTACAAAGGTGTCATAAAGATATGGGGCCGTCCCATCCTGAGCGAAGGTGAGGACTCTATCAGATGTGTGGTTCCGGACACCCAAACGAACACGATATTCACTCCGGGAACGACTTTAATTTATTACTTCGAACCGCAGGGCCGCGGCACTCTATTGTCGTTGACCGCATGTTTGGGGAGCGATTGCGAAAAGCAAAACCCTATTGAGATTCAAAATGCTGCACAAATAAAGACTTCGCTACAAACACTCGCCAAGGCAATCGAACAAGACTATTCGGTATCCGCCGAAAAGATTCAGCGGACGAATGATAGCATTGCAGAGGTAAATGTGAAGGAAGAAGCGGCGAAAGAAGAAGCAGGAAGGGAAGAAGTTGCGAAGGAAAAAGCAGAAGAGTTGCAACGTGCCCAAAAAGATGTGGAAGATAGCAGGGTTCAAGACTCAATAACGAAAGATAATTTGAGAACCAAATTTCTTGGCAAGAATGGTTGGCTTTCAAACCCTGATATAGACGCCGATTCTTGCTCAGGACCAGTCTTCATAAAGCTCCCAAATCTTCGACATTATACGATCACGGCGGTCGAGATTGAAACAGAATACTCAAAAGATACGGTATTGACATTGACAGATGATTTGGGGAACTGCTATCTGCACAAAATTGGCCCTTACGAATCTTTTGATTTTAACTCCATCTTCTCAACAACTTCCCCGCGCAAGCAACACCCAAAATGGAGTGAGCGCATTTGGAAGGCTATCGAAAAGGGATCCGCGATTATCGGCATGACTGAGGAACAAGCAAGAATGAGTTGGGGCGAACCCAACGACATAAATCGAACCATAACGCGGAACGGCTCTTCCGAGCAGTGGGTATATGGAAGCAGTTCATATCTCTATTTCACGAACGGCATTCTTGACAGCATCCAGAATTAATCAAAGCAACCTTGCGCTCATACTGAAACGCCGAACCGAAAAGCACAACAGTTGTTAATAAAAGAGCCGAGTACCCATGTTTAGTGAAAGTACCCGGCCTTTACATTATTCGAACAATCCGATGGCAGAAGAAGAAAGCAAAAAACCTGCACCACCACCACCGCCGCCACCGCCGCAGCCTTCGACTATTGACGAATTGGTGAAACAGTTAAAGCGGAAGTCTGACCCGAGCACTCATGCGATTGCGGAAGGCGCGGTTGATTCAACAGAACCAGTCCTGCCAGAATAATCGCACTCGTTATCAAAAAAATAGCCTTATTCGCTGCCTTCCTTTTTCGTGCAACGAGATTTTGGTTATGCGTAAATTGGATGCCTAATTGCTTTATCATTGAATAACGATAATCGGATTTTTGCTTCTTTATCCAGTCGCCTTCAGAGAGCAATTTATTCGGATCGTTGATCCAAATTCCTTCTTTTGTCGTTAAATTTTTTCCGCGCCAAATAGTGAAGCCGCCAAAGACAAGAGCGAGTATTGCGCTCGCAATAAAAACATAATCCAATCCCGTTTGAGCCTTAGTGAGGGCTTGGATGATGATACCGCTCACCAATGGAATGCCTAATCCGAAAAATTTATCCAAATTATTATCCCAAGTATCGACTCTCTGCACCGCCCATTCACTTGCTTTCAAAGAATTCTCATACGGGAGTATGAAAGAATCTTCTAATAAATTTTCTGCCATTTTTTTTTCCATAGGAACCCATGCGAGTAAGAATTCATATTTTAGAACAGGTTCAACTGTCTTTCCGTTTCTTTTTTTTCATCCGTTGGGAACCGCGAGAACGTGTGCCGTCTATTCCCTCGTTAAGTATTCGCTTGATTTCGGCAACTGCTTCGTCCACCGTCTCCGGCATGTGTCCCATGCGCGGATCTACCTTCGTCGGCGCATTCAATCCTAACAGTTTCGCCCTTGCAGAAGTAGCTTGAACCGCTGCACGTAAATTCTTGGCCTGTCCCTTGCCTGGACTCACAGCAAGATTGAAAATGAGATCGAGCCGTTTCCTTGCTATTGTCATTTCCGCCCTGCGATCAATCTTGGCGGCACGTTCTAAATGCTGATGTGCATATCGTATGTAGTTACGCACCTGACGATCGCTGACCTCTATTTTTTCTACTAAGGAAATATAATGCAATATCTGCGGCCTACTTGCACCTGTTATTAAAAGCTCCTCAACGATACGAACCCTGCGTAAAAGCTCAGTCTTATCGGACTTGTATCTTTGTTTAGTTCCGATGTCACTCTTGGGCGCGATATGCAGCTTCTTTTTGTGCGACCGTGGCAAGTTTTTAATCATGATCTTTAGCCCCGCTGGTATCTTATTCCCCTCTGTTTTTGAAGCAGGCTCGAAACCATGCGTCAAGCCGTTTCGCGATTGACAACCAACGATAATGTCACCGCACCTGCGCGGTCCGCAGGGATTTCGATAATTCGTTAATTGAAATATGAAAAATCAAAATAAGAAAGATGGTAAACCGACATCGATCAAAAAGAATGTCCAGACAAAAGGCAAGATACCAACTGCTTCGAAACCTACGGAACCAGAAGTTCCCAACGCGCAACTTCCCTTCACAGTGCCTACAATCGAAAGCGGTTACATGGAAGTCAGGGATGTGAAAGGCAATCACGTTCTCGCTTCGATCGATCTCTACCGTGCAACGAATCTGGAACGCCGCAATCGCCGGCCGCTCTGGATTATTTCGTTCAGCGATTCGGAGATTGCTCCGATCATACTCGATGCGACGCAAGATACGCAACGCGACGGGTTCAGGCTCGCGCTTCGGGGCTTGAAATATCCTGAGAACATCATGCAAGCGGCGCTACTTCAAATCAAAGCTAATCATACGGTGAGAGACGGCACCAAGTCAAAACCGAAAGCCTGAACGCACCAAGTCCCCGCTCTCAACTCTGATAGAGCCGAATTTCTGTCTATCGCGCATATCCTTCGCGTCTGGTGAACGTTCAGGAGGAGAGAGGTATCTGAGGGAGTTCAGGGGGTTCAGACTCCGCCACGGGTAAATGCCGCGTTCTAATTTTGAAAAGTTTTCACAATCTAACACCATATCTTCTGTGAACGCGGCCTTTCTCATTCGACATAATTCCGGGCCGTCCCTGCGTCCCCGTCCCCGCCTTTATGTCTTGGCAGCAGTCGCCCAGCAGGGATTTTGATTCCGTACTTTGTGGCTTGTTACCTTACCACGTCTCACCAACCCATCATGATTTAGGGTCGTTACGCGCCGCTCTCTCGGAACTCATTACGTGAAAGTACGTGGAGCCATAATTGTTGTGGTTCACTGGCTGATACTCGTCCGTCCGTAACCAAGTTTGTAACCGGGTTCGTATCCAAAACGACGCGCAAAACATTAGCATCCTGTTCGGAAGCATTGTGCTCGCTTGCCCTCTGGTGAGCATTCTCCTTACGTGCAGAGGCTCTCTTGCCTATCCCGGCATGAAGTTAGGATGTATCGAATGGCTCCGATTGTTCTTGCCGCTTTCGGAATGGCCGGGTATTAATTGCACTGCCTTGTTTAGTTCGAAGGATTGCATCGTTGCGCTGCAATGAATCGTCGTGCTTGGGTTCTATCCACTTGCCACACGAATGACATTTGCCCGTGTTTGTAGTTCCGTCCGCACGGGCAAAACCCCGCTTCGATCCGCACAACGGGCATGGATAGCGTTTGCCACTAAATAAGTGAATTCGCGCCTCGCTCCGTTTAATAATGCTCATACCAACACCGCCTTTCGATCACTCTGGAGCGTGGAGCATTCTTGCGATGCATTCTCTTCAAATGCTTCCGGTGTTGTGTAGCTCGCTCGTACCAGCGAAGGCGTTGCGTTAAGGGCTTCGAGTGCATGTGAGAAATCATTCCCACGAAGCCGCGCGTAAATCTCTGTCACCTTCACCGATGAGTGACCCATAATCTTTTGAATTTCTTGCAGGGACACCCCGCGTTCACAAAGGAACGAACCGTAGGTGTGACGGAGTGAATGAAAGTGAAGCCCGGCCCGATTCGGCCATAGCTCACGAACCTTTGCAATGAAAGGCCGTTCCACTATTGGCGAAGTAAGCGGGAAGCCGTGTGGATTGGGAAATACAACTGCTGAGGTTCCAACTGGCTCGCGTTCCCTTTTAGCGTTCTCAGATATTTGTGATCGCAAGGCACGGACAGCATCTTCTGAAAGTGGTACAACACGCGGCTTTTTGCTCTTTGGTGTCCAGTCGCGCTTAGCGCGCACAAGTAGGACGTTTGCGTCAAAGTCAACGTCGCGCCGCTCCAAGTGAAGGATCTCACCCAAACGGAGGCCAGTATTTACAGCGAGTAGAACGATGTTCCGCAAACGACGATCTTTGCAGCTATCGTCGGGAAGCGAATCGAATAGCAGAGATAGCTCACGCCGAGTAAGAATCTCCGGCATTCGTTCAACGGGTTTCGGCTTTTTGATTTCGGCAAACGGGTTCGTCCGGATGTGCTTCCATCTGACAGCTGTTCCGAAAGCTGCATGAAGATTCTGATAATGCTTCCGGGCTGAATAGAGGGAACCCCAACCTTCCGACCTCCAACCGCGTGTGATGAACCGCTCGCAGTCCTCGACTTCGATTAAGTGAAGTGGAACGTCTCCAATAACGCGATGCAGGAAGTTGAGTGAAGCGCGAAGTTCTTTGAGTTGACTTTGGCTTATCCTCTCACCGCGCCGCGACGACAGATATTCCTCAGTAAAAGCGCTGAGAGAAATTATTCGGAGCTTCGGACGATCTTCTTCGTCCCAAATCTCTTGGAGCTTCTTTTGGAAGACCTTCCTGGCCTCTCGCTCAATCGTCGTTCGAGTTGAGAACTGTTTTCGTTTGCCGCTCTTGTCGGCATATTGCCCATACCAAACGCCATTCTTGGCGGAATTTTTGAATAAACCCGAAGCCATAACGAGCCGCTTTCCATAAGCTGCGTTTTGACTGTCGCTCCAAACTTCGATCCAAATATTTTGCACGGCGCTTCGCATTTGCGCCGTGTATAATAAGCATTTTGCTTCACTTAGTTCGTGCCCATCGCTGCGCTCGAAAACTCGCTGGAGGTACTGTCACGGATAATGCCGTGCAAACCCACTGTGTTTGCCACTCAAAAAGTGTGACGTCACGAATTCTCGTTACCAAATATGGGTTGTTTCCCCTTCAAAGGCCACGACAATTTCGTTCGACTTTTTTCAGAGATAGTTCCTCAAATCAGAGTTTCGATCTTTGTAAGAAGTCGGAAGGAAGATAGGATGCTAATACTCTGGTGGACTGTTTGAAGACCGGGGAAGGGACTCCCTGAGAGATGTTGAGTGGGGGACGATCCTTACATCCCATTAATACGGGCGAGTGATTGAGAATTGATTGACTTCGAAAGAGAACCTTCGAATGCGGTGCAATTTGCTGAATGTACTACGGTTTAGCAAACCGTTGCCTTCAGCCACTCGGCCACCTCTCCAAATACGTCCTTCCGTCACTCAGACAGAAGAAACCGAGGGCTTCCGTAGCTACACCGAGGGGAAGTGCCATCCCCATAAACCCGCTAAAGAAGGCCTCAAAACGCTGTTACGAACTTTGTTGGCACCTCGTTCTTTCGTCCGATTCCGGTGTGATTGTTGGGTTAGCTGCACACAACTTTCAGGCTCGAACTCACGTTCCAAACATGCTCGAAAATGCAAATAAGTCCTTAACTTACGATCGACCTATGGTTGCCTTAGTAATACCCGCTGAGAGGACGGCCGAGGAGATGCAGTCTTCTGAATTTATTGACCCAGCACTCTATATCTTAACGTGCTTCCTACCAATACTGTGAGTGTTCCGTTTGTGGTTTTGAGTCCTTCAATTGCAAAGGATGGACTGCCAGTTCCGGACGCCAAAAAACCATGAAAGAAAACCTCAGCGTTCGTTTGCGAAGCGGTAAGCACTGCTGTGGAAGCCGACCCTGACGTTGCAGTTGTGACAGATGTTGCAGTTGTTGCTGCAAGTGGAGCCGTCCAAATGATAGAAGCCGTTGAGCTAGTACCGCCGCTTGAAAATCCGAATTCGTCACCAGCATTTGTAGAACTGGAGGCAATGATCCACCCTTCTATTTCATAATTGGTACTGATGGCGGGTGTGAAAGAAAGTCCGGTGATCGTAGTCAATGTTTGTCCGGTCGTGGTGAAATTGGAACCCGTTACCGTCACTTGAGTCCAGCCACCCGTATTCGCCGCAAATGCCGGAGCCGCGCCTGTCGTAGCCGTGAGCACCTGACCCGTAGTTCCAGCCGCCACCTGGCCAACGACATTCGCGGCGGTCGAAACAAGAAGGTTGTAAGCCGTTGTCGTAGCGGGATAGGTTGCCGTTGTCCATGCAGGCAAGCCACTGGCAACTGTCAGCATCTGCCCTGTTGAACCGATCGCCAGACCAGTGACCGCATTTGTTGCCGAAGCATAGTGAAGATCGCCCTTTGCATCTGTTGCCGGATACGTGTTCGTACTCCAGGATGGCGCAGCACTCGCACCGGAAAGCAAGATCTGATTTGCGGTAGCCGTCCCCGCCAGAATCGCTCCTGCAGTCGAGGTGCTGTAGAAAATGCCACCGTTCGATGCAGTTAGCGCCGCGCTCGTACCGCCGTTTGCAAGCGCAACAATTCCGGTTACATTTGCAGCATTGCCGGATGTGTTGTTAGTAAGGGTTCCGGCATTTGTTGATAACGCAGCAATAATGTGTCCCCCAGCCGCAGAGGTGTTCGCGATGGCCGTTGCGCTTTGTGTTCCCGTCACATCACCGGCGAGTGAGCCGGTAAAACTTCCCGCGCTGCCCGTGGTGTTCGCAGTGTTATTCGGAATATCACCCGAGGCCAGCGTCGCCCAGGCAGGAGCTTGCGCAACTCCGCCCGCCGTTGCAGTGGAAGTTAAAAATTCCTTTGTGGAGGCCGTCGTGCTGCCTCCCAACCGCGCGGGTGTGGCCGGAGTCGCAGTGTTCGAAGCGTAGATGATATCACCGAGCGTCGTCAGAGGGTTCGTCGTTACGCCTGTATTGACGAGCGTAGTCCCGCTAAAACTAAGACCCGCGCCAAGCGTGATCTCGCTCGGAGCAGCAGACGTCGAGCCAGAGGGATTACCTAAGATAGTACTTTTCGTCTCGTTCTGAATGCTGCCATAGTTTATCGTGCTCGCCGGGTAATCTGCTGAGACCATCGCGCGGAATGTCGGTACTGCTGCACTACCAGACGACGGGCCTGCAAACACGGTATTCGCAGTTTGTGTATTCAGGGAACCCGTGAGCGTACCCGACGAAGTAACGGGGGAATTCGTGACCGTAAAGATCGAAGGAAGCGATAGACCTACGCTGGAAACCGTATTACCCGTCGTGGCTAAGGTTCCGGAGGTTGGGAGCGTAATGTTCGTCGTGCCGGTCGTTGTGAATGTCACAGCATTTCCAGGGGTCGTAGTGAAGGCTCCGCCGGTATTCATGTTGCCACCAAGCGTGATCGTGTTCGAGCCGTTGTTGACGCCCGTTCCGCCATACGTCGGGCCGATCGGAGTTCCATTCCATACCCCACTCGTGATCGTACCAACCTGTGTGATATTGCTCTGCACAGCAGTGGGCAACGTGGAACCGATGGAGGGAACTCCACTCGAGGAAGTAACCAGTATTCCATTATTCGCCGTCGCGAGTCCCGCGACAGTGTTCGCTGCGTTCGAATAAAGCAACTGGTTCGCCGACGTTGTTGCCGGATATGTTGCAGTACTCCAGGATGGCGCCGAACCAGCCCCGGAGAGCAGCACCTGATGGGCAGTAGCCGTACCACCGAGGATCGCTCCGGCCGTGCCAGTGCTGTAAAAGATTCCGCCATTCGATGGCGTCAAGGCAGCGTTCGTGCCTCCGTTTGCAAGCGCAACAATTCCTGTTACGTTCGCAGCATTACCGGAGATATTGCCACTGATCTTGGTGCCATTGATGAGCGTTGTTGTGGCGTTATTAAGGGAATTCGTAAACGCACTGCCTTGGGCGTCTGTTAGCGGGAATATTTGAGTTCCCGTCCAAGTGTTGGCATGTCCGAGCGCGATAGATGCAACAACGTTGCCCGTCGTCGGTGAGATCGTTAGCGTGCCATCCGAATTGGCAACGCTCAACACGGCACCGGAAGCTGCTTGCCACGTCGGGTCGGAAGATGCGCCGGTGCTGGTAAGCACATAACCTGCCGTGGATGGCGTTGCTACTGCAACTGCACTTGTTCCCTCCCCGAGGATCACGCTGTGTGCTGCGATCGTTGCAAGACCGGTACCGCCATTGGGAACAGTGAGGGTTCCTGAAGAGACTACACCGGAGCCATCCGTAGAAAGCGCACCGGCGCCATATTGCGAGAATGTAATGATCTGTGAGCCATCGATGGAGAGCGCCCGGTTTGTTGTGTTATTGCCGCCGGTAAAGAGTATGACCGAATCCCCGGTAGCCCCCGCGCCGAGATCGAGATTGCCCCCTTGCGCCACCAGGTATCCATCATCCCCTTTGCCGACATCATAGTCGGCCTGTTTGTACATCGAGCCATTGATACCCATATCGATATAATAGTTCGAGTTGGAACCATTATCCGCAGTAGCTACAAAATCCGTAGAAGCATCATTGCCGTTCGACAGATTTTGGTTGTTGATCTGAAGGAAATTATTGATATTGCCAGAGGTGCTGATGGTCGATTGCGGAAGCTCATACCCCGATCCTCCGAGCGTAAGCGTTTTATTCGTCTCATCCCAGAAGAAGTTAGAGTTATCTTGTGCGTACACGCCGCCGGCTCCTGCAAAGATCACGCTGCCAGGCGTGAAGGCTGTCGATGTTCCTGTTCCGCCATTAGCCGGTGGTACGATCGGAGTGGAGATGAGGTTCTTATTGGCATCGGTGAAGACCGGCACACTCGGCGTGAGCCCCGCGATGTTCACAGTTCCAGCAATTACTGCCAGTGCATTGTTCGTAGCCCCACCTGAGGCGGTCAGCGTAAGAGCCGTGTTCGTACCGGAGCTTGGACCCGTCGAGGTGACTGTCGCACCAATTGCAGTGCCGCCCAATCCATTCACGTAGGTGTTGTTCACAACCAATGCCGCGTTATTGCTTGTCGTGTTATTATACGTTTGGGTTGCCGTCCAGGTATTGGCATGGCCCGGCGCGAGCGAGGCTACAACATTGCCCGTCGTGGGCGAGATCGCAAGTGAGCCATCCGAATTCGATACACTAAAGACCGATCCAGAAGAAGCCTGCCATGTTGGGTCAGAGGATCCTCCGTTGCTCGTCAATACATATCCAGCCGTCGAGGGAGTTGCTGCCGCGACATTGCTTGTCCCTTCGCCAATAAGCACGCTGTGGGCGGGAATACTTGAAAGTCCTGTCCCACCGCTCGGAACCGCAAGCGGGCTTCCGAGTGTAAGACTGGTTAGCGTCCCCGCGCCTGCTGAAGAGATGCGCGTTGTGCCATTTGTTTGAAGATCGGTTCCTGTAAAAAGATTGAGTGCGGTCGATGTCAGCGTCATCTGTGTTACCGGTAGATTATCTGCGGTTCCTGGTAAGCTGGGATCCGGTACCTGAAAAATAATATTCGAAATTCCGCTGCCCTCTGCAATACCGCTTGAAAGGATCAGGTTCCCTCCCGCGACATTCCCGACGCCGCTGGCTGGCGCACCTGCTCGCACCGTAAGGTTCTGACCGGCGGCAGTACCTATGTTCCGATTCAGCGAATCCCCCACTCCACCGGTGCCATTGAAAATAATTCCGGTCGGATACTCGATCAGTCCCGTCATGCCGGTCAGCGAGGTAATATTGGCTTGCACTTGCGTGGGAAGCGTCTGGCTGAGCGAAGGAACATTACTGCCATTGGTAACCAGCACGCTATTAGCCGCGGCGGAAGTCGCGCCGATAGGGTTCGTGCCATTGCCAAACAAAATTCCATTTTGGGTAAGGGAATTGTTCTCCTGTACCACCAGATGTGACTCCAGCGCCCCCGTTTATGAACTCGACGTACCAGCCGTTCAGCTCATCATCGTGCCGAAGCTGCGCTACCGCATCCGGAGCAAGCGTAATATTATTGCCTGTCTCTGTATAAATTTGATTGGCGACTAAACTTCCCGTCCGATTGGCGAGAGTCAAAGGCTGACCGGTCAGGTTAATGACCTCAAGTTGCCGCCCTTCGACCACGCCTGCGAAACCAGTGATCGTCGAGGGTGCTGCTGTGCCTTGCAGTCCAACGTGCAAAATAGCTCGCACCCCAGAGCTGACGTTATTGTTTGTCGCACCACCAGTGATAGTTACCGTGTCGTCATGGAGGAGAAATGTGCCGTTATCGTCCAGGGTCCCTGCCGGTGAAGTGGTTCCAACTCCGAGGCCTGTGGAAGTGATGCGTGCTTGTTCTACCCCACCGGCATTCAGCGTGATATAATCTCCGGCTGGTGAGACATTGCTCGTCGATTGCAAATTCAACTCGGAACCGGCCATGCTGCCGCCATAGATGTTGGGAGTCGTCGCACTCGTGAATGCACCTGCTAAAGGGGTCGTCAAGCCGATCGTGGAGTTGTCGATCGTAAGTCCGGAAAGGCTGGACGTAAAACTCGGCGCTCCCGTACCGCCGGAGACAAGTACCTGCCCTGAAGTTCCCCCTGTGCTGGCTGCCATGGCGGTGGTGGAAGCGCCATACACCACGCCGCCTTGCGTAAGCGCTGACCCTTGCCCGGTTCCGCCATTCGAAACAGCCAGATCCCCGCTCATACTGATCGTACCGGATGTTGTGATCGCACCGGAAGAGGTCATTCCCGGAATGGCAACATTCACGCTGGTGACTGTTCCATTTCCGGTTCCCACGGAACTCCAATAGGAATTCGTGCCATCGGTCAGCAACGCCTGCCCCGTCTTCGAGCTTTGCGATGGCAGCAATGCGTTCAATGCGGCATTCGCGGTCGTTTGCCCTGTTCCGCCATTGGCTATGTTGAGCGTACCTGCAATCCCGATGTTTCCGGAACTCGTAATCGGGCTGTTCGAGACAGTGAGTCCCGTTGAACCCGGATCGATCCCAACACTGGTTACCACGCCGGGCGAAGCGCTTACCGAGTTCCAAACGAAGGCCGAACCATTCCACTCGAGAAAATAACCCGTTGTTGGCGAAGCTGGTAACAGGTTCGCTAATGCCGCCGGAGCCGTCGTTGCCCCGGTACCACCCAACGCTATTGGAGTCGGCACTCCCTCCACATATCCCATACCCCAGGCATGCAACCCCGGAACATAAGTAAATTCCACGACTGCTTTCGGGAGCAGGACAAAATCTTGCCCGGTTGCATTATAGATCTGATTACCGGGACTACTCAAAGACGACATATAGGAGAGCGTAATGTTTTGCCCGGTCGCGTTCCCAATCCTAACAGTCCGGCCTGCAACTCCCCCGGAAAAACCTGTGATCGTCGCTGGCCCGAGAGTCCCGCTCATTCCGATCGAGGTCGCAGACTTTAAACCTGGGCTGACATTGTTATTACTCGAACTGCCGGCGATCGTGACAGAATCAATTCCGTAAACCAATGTTCCCTCTATGTCGAGGCCGCCGGTGGGCGAACTCGTGCCAATTCCGACCGTAGTAGCAAGGAGCGTACCGGCAAGATTCACGTTGCCACTTTGCGCAGTGCCAGGTGTGGAACTTTGCAACTCCACGCCTGTCGTGGTCGAAAGCAGCGTCGCATTTGCATCCGGAAGTGTGTAAGTGCGGGCAGTGGAACCTCCCGTTGTGAAACTGACGTACGAACTGCCCGTCCCGCCATTGGCACCCGTGAGCGGAGTTCCGAGCGTCAGGCTCGTTAGTGTTCCTGCCCCGGTGGAAGATATTCGCTGAGTACCATTTTGATCGAGTTCCATGCCGGATGCAAGTTCGAGCTGCGTCGAATTCAACGTCATCCTTGTCGCAGGTGTGTTATCGCTATTGCCGGTGGAGCCGATAGCCGGAGTCTGAAAGAGAATGCTCGAAAGCCCAGAGCCTTCTGAAATCCCGCTTGATAGCGTAAGATCGCCGCCATTGAGATTGTTGACACTGGCAGATGCTTGCGGCGCTCCCGCTTGGATCGTCAGGCCGGAACCAGGATTTGTGCCCGTATTCCGTTCCAGCGTTTCTACTCGATCGGCAGTGCCATCGAACGTGAGCGACGTCGGATACTGGATATCGCCTGTCAGGCCGGTGAGCGATGTAATATTGGCTTGCACCGCTGCCGGAAGTGTTTGACTCAGCGATGGGTTGTCACTCCCATCCGTGACAAGCACACTATTCGCAGCTGGGGAAGTTACGCCGATGGGATTCGTTCCGTTACCATAGAGGATACCATTTTGTGTCATGGTGGTCAATCCGGTATTGCCTAAGGCAACCGAATTGATACCGCTGGTATATTCAACGGCCCATCCACCGAAGAAGTCGCTCCAAATAAGCCGAACAACAGCATAGGGGGGCAATACAAGGTCCTGGCCGTTCGCAGTTTGGATCTGATTGGCAACAGCACTTCCTCTCTGATTCGCGAGTGTCAGGTTGTAAGAGGTCAGGTTAACTATATCCATTAAGCGACCATCGGTGCCGTTCGTGAAGCCCGTGATAGTGAAATCTCCCGCAGTCCCATTCTGAAGAATACCCGCAAGGGACTGGTTTCCCGGGTTGACATCATCGCTTGTGGCGCTGCCCGGAACCGTGACAAAATCATACTGATACGTAATGTATCCATTCACGTTGAGGGCTCCATTGAGGCTTGTCCCAGTACCAACATTCACCAATCCAGTCTTATCAACATTGAAGTACGTGGACGAGCCACCGGCATTTTGAACATCGAACATATCGGCGGTCGGTGTTCCCGCGCTCGTTCCCTGCACGACGAGGCCTGCCACGTTGGTGGTTGGCGCGATGGTCTGCGCGCCGGTCCAGGTATTCGGGTTTGCAAGATTAATTCCAAGCGGGGTCGTAATGCCATCGCCCACCAACGTCGCATCCCTGCTGAAGGCATCCCAGTTAACGGCGCCGGTGCCATCGGTGACAAGGAATGTATTATTTGTGCCAGGAGTGATGCTGGTTGTGCCAAGCGTAACCCAGGAGAGATTTCCCAAGCCATCGTTCGTAAGAATACCTGGCGCATTCGCGGCCGGCCAGGTAACAAGGGAATTAATGCTTAGCGAAGGAGCGGAGATCGTGATCGTGTGGCTTAAATCCGGCGTGCCGCCGATCGTGCTGCTGAGCACCAGCTTTGTGGCGCGCACTCTCTCATAGGACTGCGCTTCGACGCGCGGCGCAAGGCCAGCAACAAGTGCGAGCGCCAACAGCGCTACTGTCACACGTGCGGGCAAGGCAGAACTATGAGTTGTTCGTATCATTCAGAATAAATTCTTATCATAGGTTATTGCACGGCCAATAGAATCCATGTCGTACCGTTATACATCACGGTTGCCGATCCGCCAGGGCCCATGGCAACGTCATCGCCATTGAGAGCAAGTCCCGTGCCACTTGTCAGCAAGAGCGTGTTCGAGGGATCGCCATTGACCAGCACAAGGATGCGTCCCGTCGTTGCTGTCACGCCGGAGAAGGATGTCACGGTTCCAGCCGACGCAATGATAAACATCGAGTGGGCGTCATCTACGGTCAGTGCGCCGCTTGCGATCGAACCAACACCCTCGGAAATGGATGTGCTGCCGATCGTCGTTGCTCCCTGGATCGAATTTACAGCCAAGTTCCCACCCATCCCGATGTGAACTATGACGCCGCCTCCGGTACCAATATTAATATCGTGGGTATCGCCGCCTGTGTTGAGGTTAATAGCACCGCCGATGGAACTGAACGCACCGACATTGTTAAGGCCGCCATTCGTCGTCGTCAGGTGCGTCACGGTAAATCCTGCCGCACTACTTGCTGCCGTGACGGTTACCTTACCGAGATCGTTCATCGTCGCATCCTGCGACATCGAAACCGGCGCCGCGACGCTGGGCGAAGCGCCGTTACCCACTAACATTTTGGCATCTGCTAATGCAAGGTCACCAGCCGTGAGTGTACCAAAAGGCAGCGTCACCGTGCCGTTAAAGGTTACCGGACCATCTACCGTCGTGGTGCCACCGCCCGTGTTGCCGATCGTGGTATTCAGATCGCCGGTAGAGTTCAGATTTGTGGTTCCGGTAATATCGACCAGGCCATTGAGCGTGGTCGTGCTGTAAGGCATCGTGGCGCCATCGCCGTTACCGATGGTGATGCCGTTCGTTTTGTTGGTGCCGGTTCCGATGCCGATGTTTACGCTACTGGCGTCCGTCGTAGCGATATTTGTAGTACCACCGGCGCTTGACATGCCGGCGGAAAAATTCTGTGCTCCCGTCCAGATGTTGGGATTCGTAAGGTTGATACCAAGCGGTGTTCCGATCCCATTGCCGGTCAGCGTTGCGTCGATCGAAAGTCCATCCCAGCCGACCGAGCCGCTGTTGTTGGTTACAAGAAATGTGTTAACGCCGCCGGGCGTGATGCTGCTTGCCCCGATAGGTTCCCACGTCAGGCCGCCCGCGCCATCGTTCGTCAATGCGCCGGCGATCGCGTTATTGCCAGGGAGTATCAGCGTAGCGCTTCCGAACACGCTGATGTCCGGCGCCGCAATAGTGATCGTATGAGCAATGTCCGTGCCGTAACTCCCACCGATGGAAACCTCCGTGGCGTGAGTCTTTTCAAACGTTTGCGCAACGGCACGCAGAGCCACTCCCCCAAGGAGAGCCATGCTCACCAGAAGGACGAACGCCATCAACGCCAGTCTGTGTGGAGTGTTGCGCATGATCGCTGCTTCGTTGCTATGATTCGACCTGATGATCGTTTCTATATGATTCGGCTATAATAGTTCTGCTCTAATTCGTGGGGCGGCTAATGACCGTGATAGAATGTGATTGGAGATATGCAGCCGTGGCGCGCTCACCGACCGCGGTGAGCCTGCGCCACAACGTGCATCAACATTCCATTCATTAGTCGCCATCTATCATATCACATGGGTGAATATGGATATGGTTACTCTACCAAGTCCCAATTCGTCCCATCATAGATGAGCGATACGGCGCCACTCGGTCCGAGCAATACGTCCGATCCATTGAGTGCAAAGTTATTGCTAAGATTGTACGTCAGCGTGACTACGCCCGAGGATTGATTGATGAATTTAACGATACGTCCAGACGCCGGCGTCACACCTGCGATGGTATTCACCGTTCCACCCGTACCAGTGATGAAATAGAGTGAATTGACACCATCAATTGTGAGTGTGTTAGAGGAAATACTCAGAGCCGAAGGCGAGGTGAGCGTCACTGCTCCGATCGTCGTTCCACCGGCAATCACGTTCGTGCTGCTGGCGTTACCGATCGTCGTGGCGGCAGTACCCGTTGTATTGATATTCGTCGTACCGGTCACTGTGGTCGCACCAGTTACCGTAGTTGGACCGGTGATTCCGGTTGTACCCGCGATGTTGTTCGTGCTTGCGGAATTACCAATACTTATGATGCCAGCATTGGTGGTATCGCCGATGTGGACGTTTCCGCTTCCAACCAGTGTGTTGATGTTCACGTCACCACCCGTTGTGTGGAGCGATCCGGTATTGTTAAGTGCGCCGTTGGTCTGGGTTAGGTTCGTAACCGAGAATCCCGTCGCACCCGTCGCCGATTTGACTGTTACTGCACCCGCATCTGTCGTGGAAATATCAGTTCCCAATGTTTGAGCGTGCGCAAAGCCATCATTACCGCCGATCAGGACGGTATTATCTGCTAACGCAAGCGAGGAAGCCGTCACGGAACCGGATGGCAACGTTACAGTGCCACCGAAGGTCACGTTTCCATCAAGGGTGGTCGTGCTATACGGGGTAGTAACACCATTACCGTTACCGATCGTTACGGTACCACCGGCACCTGCTGTAGCGTCGAGAGCCGATCCACTTCCACCGGTAACTGCGCCGGTCGTCGAGATCGCTCCGCTTCCTGCAGATACGCTGGAGAAAGTACCCGCACCGGTGTTGGTGACATACCATGTTCCACCGCTGCCATTAACGTCTAAGGCACCGGACGTGGTCGATGCATTGGTCAATTGGAGCGGCGTACCGGAACCAGGACCACTTGCTGGTGTCTGGATCGTCTGGCCGGCCAGCCAGACATTCGAATGGCTCAAATTGAGATCGTAATTCGGACTGCCTCCCAGCGCAACGGTACCTGATGCTGTTAAGGTACCACCAGTGCTCGTGAAGTCCATAGTAGAGTTCGCAAGGTCAGCGTTAGTCACTTTACCAGCACCAATCGTGGTAGCACCGGTATGATCAATCGTCACGTCTCCGCTCATGGCTTCCGTATTCCACTTGGAACCATCTCCAATAAGAAGATTCCCGGAGGTTGCGGTCGTTGTGCCAAGAGGAGTGCCGTTGATCTTGACAACGGTGTTGGCATTGGAAGCGCCCGTTACGTCACCGGCAAGGGTGACGTTGAGCATGGTGGCAGGGTCGGCCCAGCTCATACCACCGTCTGTTCCGGCAGTGAGTATGTATCCGGCACCGGTTGGTTCAGCGCCTGGCCAGGTCAGCTTGAATGGTGCTGTGACCCCAGAAGGTGCTGCAAGCGTGATCGTATTGGTGATGTCCGTTCCACCGCTAGCGAGTACCGTCTTCGTAGCGAAGTCGGCTTTGTAGGTTTGCGATCGAGCCGCCGTAGATAATAGCATCGCAGAGGACGCTGTTATCACGAACGCCAACATCGCGATTTTGTTTGTTTTCATGATCGTGTTTGTTTTTAATGGTTAACTAAATGAAAAGAATGCGTTAAGTGAACACTTGTTGGTTAATTGTCTCCGAGCAGTTCCCATTTGGAAAGCGTTTGATCGTAAATGAAGGTAGCGGAACCTTTCGGCCCGAGAATAATTGCCTCGTCGCCCGGCAGATCGAATTGAGCGCCGGAACTGGAGTTTGGATCCAAGCTCGTGACCTGGATCAGTTGGGTACCCACATTGACGAGGGTGATCTGGCGACCATCCTCGGCTCCGGGGCAATTGATTCCCGTGATATTAATACTACCTGCGGAGGTATTGGTCAGCCGAATGTAGCTCGCGTCAGAATTGATGGTATAATTGTTGGCATTCGCCGTCAGGGAGACCGGGGTCCACGTGGCCTGCGTGATGGTCGCGCCGCTATTAGCCCAGGCGGGAACCCCACTTGCCGAAACGGCAAGCACTTGAGTCGCAGCGCCGATATTAAGCTTAGAGACACTTGAAGAGCCGGACGCATACAACATATCCCCGGTGGTGTAACCGGACTGCCCCGTGCCGCCATTGGTTGCGTTCACTACACCGGTTCCGGCGTTCACCGCAGCGACAATATCGTTACCTGCATCAGGCGTATTCGCAACCGTCGGGTTCGGATACGTACCGGCGAGATCGCCGCCCGCCGCGCCGGTCAATGGTACACCGGAAACACTGACCGTAGTACCGGAAACGGTGAGACCCGCACCAAGCGTAAGTTCTTCAGGAGCAGCCGAAGCACCGCTGACATTGCCGAGAATGGTGTTGTTCGTCTCGTTCTGAATCTTGGCATACGTCACATTGCCTGTGCCGATCGTGGGATTCGGATACGTACCGGTAAGATCGCCGCCAGCGGCACCGCCGGGGGTTACACCGGAGATCGTTGTGTTCGAAGCGCTCGTAACGCGGCCCTTCGCATCGACCGAGATCGTAGCTACCTGCGTGGAACTTCCATAACTCCCTGATGTCACGCCAGAGGTCGCAAGAGTCGGGTTCGGATACGTACCAGTCAGATCGCCGCCCGCCGCACCGGTCAACGGCACGCCGGAAACACTGAGCGTGGTACCGGAAACGGTGAGGCCCGAGCCGAGCGTAAGTTCTTCCGGAGCAGCCGAAGCACCGCTGACATTGCCGAGAATGGTGTTGTTCGTCTCGTTCTGAATTTTGGCATAGGTCACATTGCCCGCGCCGATCGTTGGGTTCGGATAGGTACCCGTTAGATCGCCGCCCGCTGCGCCGGTCAGCGGTACACCGGAAACATTGAGCGTGGTACCGGAAACGGTGAGCCCCGAGCCAAGCGTAAGTTCCTGCGGAGCTGCCGAACTTCCGCTGACGTTACCGAGAATGGTGTTATTCGTCTCGTTCTGAATTTTGGAGTAGTTTACAGCACCCGTGCCAATCACTGTCGCAGATTGCGAACCCGACACATCCCCAGCAAGATTTCCCGTAAAGCCCGATGAAGTACCGGAGACATTGCCTGTCAGGGTGTTTGCTACGTTATCCCATGCTGGACCAGAGGTCATCGCTCCGGTACCATTGCCAACGATCAGCTCACCGGCTGTAAACGACGACGCACCAGTTCCACCATTCCCTACGGGAAGCATTCCACTGACATCGGAGCCGAGCGCGACTTGGGAACTTGTGATAACGCCGCCAGCGCTGGAGTGAAGCAGGCCAAGCCCATAGCCGCTAATCGTGAGGGTGCTCCCACCACTTACCGAAATAGGTGAATTCCCGAGGGATGTTCCGGTTCCGTTCCAAACTGGGATCGTTCCTGCAGTTCCTGTGCCCGCCACGATTCCGATCGTGCCGATCTCTGTCGCCAGGGACTGAGAACGCCACACGCCTTGCACACCGCCCGTGCCCCCACCAGATGTTGGTGGATCCCAAATGAGAACATCCGGACTTGTGGACGTTGCTGGGCCGGGGGAAACAAAGCCCATCTCTGCTCCGCTCGTCGGCGGTAACGGTAAGCGGAGATAAAGCGGGCCGCCGGTGATCCATGTGTTATAGCTGGGATCGCCGGGCTCGGGAGTTTGCAGGATCAGGGTGTGGCCATGATAATCATCAAGTACCAGTGCCCCCGCCGCAATGCCGCGCACTTGCGCCATGGAGGGCAGAGCGATCATGCTCGCAAAAAAAACGAGACAGCGAATCAGTCTTCCGAAGGGTACCGGATTACGAGCAAATATTTTTTCCATCTCTCCCACAGGGACTAGATTAGGAATCGAATATGTATGAGATTCAGCAAACTATACCAGCCCGTACAAAATAGGCCAGTGCTATAAACTAATTCAGCGGTACAAACTAAAGCGTCCGTGCAAACTAAACTGGTTGCGCAAACTAAAAGCAACCATGCAAACTAATCCATAGCTGGGAGTTTGCTAATTGAGGGTGCCGCGAACATTATGCCACGGGCTTCGTTCCTTCAGATTCCTTCAGAATAATTTGTTTTAGCAAATTTTCATATGGCAACTGTCAAATTTTATTGTAGTGCCGTAAAATAAGCTTACGCCAGCCATATAATATGTTTGTATTATTTCTTAGATAATGCATCCAATAAGCAGAAAGGAAGTATTGAATGTATGCAAGCAAGATGGTCTTTGATTCTGGTTCGGTCTTACTCTAGCCAAACTTCTTACATTCTGCTTCCGTTCTAATTACCCACATCCGTACACCGTGAACATTGTTTTTGCATTTTGCAGGAAGATCGAATAATTCTGTATATTCATGAAGCATGTTTCTGCCATCGTTCTGAGCATTGTAGTCCTGTTTCTGACCGGTTGCAGCGTCACGGTTAATACGACCGGACGAGCGCCCCGTCCGAAAGAGGATGATTTCCGATCTGTGCTAATGCTTAGCGATGGGAAAGGACATCAGGCGTCGGGCTTCATCGTCGATCGAAATAACAGGCAGTACATTGTGACTGCAAAGCATTTCGCAAAATACATGACCGGACGCGATACCGTGGAGATCTTCGTAAATGGCGGATGGGTGCGGTCCCCCTGTTTCCTCGTCGGTCACGGCAAAGGCGAACTGGACATCTCTGTATTTACATTCTCAAAGCCAACGACCAGTAAGGCACTGGACCAAACGCCCATCATTTCCTCGAAGGATACACTCGACGCCGGAAGCGAGGTGTGGTCGCTTGGATTCCCGCTCGGATATATGTTCGACGATCCGAGCCGGAACTATCCATATCCCCTCATCAAACACGGATATCTCTCCACCCAGAACGGAGATCCGGTCCTCTATTATTTCGATGGATTCTGCAACCCCGGATTTTCGGGCTGCCCGGTGTACGGTGTCAACAGCCAGGGGAACTTGCGGCTAATCGGTGTAGTATCTTCCCGCCTGAAGGAATCCGACGACCCGAAAGCCGAAGCGAACTCCGGCATCTATCTCGCCTATTCCGCCAAATACGCGCAGGTCATCATCGATGAAAACCCGATCGGGGCGGTGTTGAAATAAGCCAGTACACGATCGCATGACGCGGCAAATCGGTGCCAGCGTTTTCAAGACCATCATATTCCAACTGACTGTCCAATCCAGGTCCTATACGTTTGTAAGATAGAATCCCACAGTTGAGTTTGTGCCCCTGAATTACTTCTTGCTGTTTTCGCGCACGGAAGCATGACAATCTTTTGACAATTCTCCCACAATTCGGTGACAACTCCATTCTTTCAATTCGCCATTTTTGTATCACGAAATTCACTGATTTATTTTTTGACATTCTTTGGAGGATATATGAAAACAACACTAAGAACACTTACCATCATCTTCACGGTAGCATTACTTGCTACTACGCTTTCGCAACGCGGTTCCGCGCAGACCGGAACCGTCGGTACTGTCGAAGGAGATAAAACCACCCTGGAGCAAAATGTCTATGGACTTGGCACCAATTTCAGCCTTATGAGCGGAATCGGTATCTCGTTCAAGGAGCATTTCGCAAAAAGCCATTGGTCCTATATGCTGACCGGATACGTCAATGTAGATAATTCGGGCGGCAATGGAGGGACGTACGATTACGGCGCGGAACTTCAGTACGATATTTATCTGAAGGCTGAAACCCGATTCTACACGTTCATTGGCGCCAGCTATTTTTATCAAGGCGGGGAAGTACAGACGGTCGATCCGATCGCGGGTGTAAAACAGTCGATTCAAAATACGTTAGCCGGTCCGACGCGTCTGGGTGCAGGCGCGGGAATTGAAACCGCGCTCAGCTCATCGATCTGCTTTTACATTAACCTTTCGGTTACTTCGTTCCAGCCGAGCGGCGACCTCTACATGTACCCCTATGGCGGATTCATGCTCTATTTCAAGTAAGATCCTCCATAGATGTCCTCACCAAGCACTCCCTCGAATGGAATCGGGGGAGTGCTTCTGCTGTGAAAACTGGTACTTTTGGTTGTGATCGATCGAGACTCGTGGTGTTGAGAAAGCACCAACTGTCACGCTGAAAATTGGGGAGCGTTACACCAACGCTCCCCTCGGCATGGAGACGCGGGGCTGGGCTATCAAATCGCGCTCGCCGAGATTTATTCCGCCAAAAAAACGGGGACGGTTATAGGTATCTAAGTTCTTATTGCAGACGATCTGGAAGCAGGTGGAGTTACCCTGTTTCGCAATATCGACCGACCACGCGAGAAATACTTCCCAACACCGGAACCACCACTCATTATAGGCTTTGAGAATATATTCTTTGTTCGACTGCCAGTTATTGTACCATTTCTGGATCGTCAGCGAGTAATGAATGCCCACATTCTCGACGCTGTGAATTTCAAACCCCGCACCCTCCAATCGCTTAACCACAAAGCTAAGCGGCATACTGGCATCTGCGCCCGGGAAGATGTATTCTGCCATGAAACCGCCCCAGATGAGTGATTCTTTGTGATAGCCGGCTCGAAGTCCGGCGATCTGAAGATAAAAGAGGCCATCGTCCTTGAGCAATCCGGCGATCTGCTTCATGAATCGCTGGAAGTATTTCACACCGACGTGCTCGGCCATTTCAAGGCAGGATATCTTATCGTACTTCGCGGCAGGGATGGAACGATAATCCATGCGCAACACGCGCGCATGATCGGCGACGCCCCATCGCTTGATCTGGTCGTTCGCGTAGTCCGCGCCTTTTTGCGCGATAGTGATACCGGTCGAATCGGTGCCGTAATATTTTGCAGAGTGCGCTGCAAGCGTACCCCATCCGCAGCCGATGTCGAGCAGTTTCTCGCCCGGTTTAAGCTGAAGCTTCTGGCACACGAGATCGAGTTTTTGGTCCTGTGCCGTTTCGAGATCTTCCAATCCGGTCTTAAAAAAGGCGGAGGTATAGATCATACGCTCGCCCAAAAATCCACCGAAGAAATCGTTACCACGATCGTAATGACTGCGAATGACCCGCTCATCCTGTTTCGCCGAGTGAATGGTCACTTCTGGAATAAATCGCGAGAAAACGTTGCCGCCAATCTCGCCGAAGCGGAAGCTTCCAAGGGCGTTCGTGTCGCACTGCCCGTCGCGTTCGCAAGGTTCTGACCGGTAAGCAAGCTCAAGGGAAGAAGGGAAAGAAGTAATGGGACAGAAGACACATCCATACGGGTTCCGGCTGGGCTACAACAAGCCTTGGAAATCGCGCTGGTATGCGGACCGCGACTATGCCGACCTGCTGCACGAGGACGTAAAGCTGCGGGAAACGTTGAAGGACCGCCTGAAATCGGCGGGCATCAGTTCCATCGATATCGAGCGTGCCGCGAACAAGCTGGTGATCCGCCTGTTTACCGCGCGTCCGGGAATCATCATCGGCGCAAGGGCGCGGAAATCGACAAGCTCAAGGGCGAAATCCAGAAGCGCACCAAGCGCGAAGTGCACATCGACATCCAGGAAGTTCACCGCCCGGAGCTTGACGCGCAACTGGTGGCAGAATCGATCGCGCTGCAACTCGAAAAGCGCGTCGCTTTCCGGCGCGCCATGCGCAAGGCTGTGGATTCGGCGCTGCGATTCGGTTGCAAGGGAATCAAGGTGCGGGTTGGCGGACCGCTTGAACGGCGCTGAAATCGCGCGCACCGAATGGTACTTGCAGGGACGCCTGCCGCTGCAAACGCTCCGCGCGGATATCGATTACGGCACGGCCGAGGCGCACACCTCCTACGGCGTAATCGGTGTGAAGTGCTGGGTGTATCAGGGGCGAGAATATTCCGGAGCGCGTACGGCGTACGAATGACAAGTCCCAGGCTGTGGCCGTCGGTTAATTGCGGCGAACGAAGATTTTAGAACTAGGGAAGGGTGAAGAAACCGATGTTGATGCCGAAGAAAGTGAAGTACAGGAAACAACAGCGCGGGCGGCGCAAGGGCAAAGCCTGGAGCGGAGGAAGTCTGGCTTTTGGCGATTATGGACTGAAGCGATGGAGCAGGCCTGGATTACCGACCGCCAGATCGAAGCTTCGCGCGTGGCCATCAGC
>CAWBEI010000003.1:0-503585 GCA_963787835.1 Ignavibacteriota bacterium | reverse complement strand
TCGGCGTGATGAGCATCATCATCGGATCGCCGACTTCGATCGTGTCCGCTGTCGAACCTTGTGCATATTCGGCCACCAGAATGGGTGCCGAAGCCGTTACAAAGGAATTGTCAACAAGATGATTATTCTCATAAAACTCACCGGCCGCGAGTTTCGCAACACGTTTATTATTGACGAATACCTCGGTATTATCCTCGCTTGCAATAACCCTCATAGCATACTGGGTCTTATCCTCGAAGCGTCCGACATAAAATTGCCGGCCCCAGCTCGGGATGGGCGGCTCCATTTCGAGTAGTTGATTACAGAACTCCACTTCCGTTGGCACTTGTGCGCAGGTGTGACCGATAAAAAATCCTATGGGTTTCGTGGAGGTTACAAGTGACCCCGTGAGATCGCTTGGATGGCCGATGATTGGAGATCCCTGCACCATATAGGTTTCTCCTTGATTGAGCGATACCGAGAATGTCTCACCTTTGCGACGGCCTCCCTTTGTATCGGCATTTAGTGTCATGGTCACAACGGTATGGTCTTCCGTGGCGACGATTGCAACTTGGGAGGTGAAGCTCAGAGCGCCATTGAGTAACGGTGCATACCCGACAGCGCGATAGGTCGTTCCTAATACTTTTACCGGATAGGCCAAATAGGAGTCTGTACTTGCGGTGCGATGAGAAAGTCCAAATACGGCTACATCGTTATCGGCTTCGACATGCACTCCCAATTTTTGAACTTGCTCACTAACGAGCAATTGAGCGACCGAATCAATATCAATGACGTCAACTTCAAATGGATTCAGATGGAACGCTTTTCGTTCGCCGAGTCCGGGAACCGAAACAAACCCGTTCGTTGCGTGGTCGCTGGTGAGGAAGAGTTTTAGGCTCATGGTATGACCTTGTTCCAAGATCGCGTTTTGTGGAAAGGCTAGCCAGAAATCCTTCCCCCTCGAATCCTGCATCGGAGGTTGAACGATGGCTTGTGCGCGAAGCATCACCGGCAATGCGCCGTTTGCCAGAAAGACAAGAAGTGCTGCGAGGAGAAAATGTAGTGTAGCCCGGCGCATCAATAAATGTGGGGGCATCAATGAAGAATGATAAAACGGTCGTCATCGACGATGTCCGGTGCGTCCGATGCCGTATAGGTTACAAGCCGAACATGATACGCCCCGGATGGCAACTGATAGGGTAGGATCGTCATGGTTTGCAACCCGCCGGGCATCATTTGTTTTGGAATGAGATCAAGCGTTTCCCGGCCGGCATTATCGTAGATGGTTACCGATAGCTCCACCGGATTTCGATTATACGTCTGCACGGTGATTGTCTGGCCGCTTTTGGCCGGCGATGGAAAGCAACCCACCACATAAGCGCCAAAAGACCGCGGGCGCAATGCCTCCGTCCCGGTGGAATCCTGCGACCCGGCACCCGACTGGGCAAACGCGGATGCGCTGGCTAAAATGATAATAATGACGAGAAGTGACCTCATGATTAAAAGTAACAACGGAAATAAGCGCTAAAGTCCACTTATATGTCATTGCGAGGAGAGTTTGACGACCGAAGAGAGTCAAACTCGACGAAGCAATCGCCCAAGATTAAGCAGAATCTCAACGGATTGCTTCGTCATCCCTCCGGGATTCCTCGCAATGACCTTTTAGGCTTTAACAGCGATATGCAATTCCCGCAACTGTTTTTCTTCGATGAACGAAGGTGACCCATCCATCAAATTCTGCATTCTGGTGGTCTTGGGGAAGGCGATAACGTCGCGAATGTTATCGGTCCCGACGCAAAGCATGACAATGCGGTCGATTCCGAGCGCCATCCCGCCATGCGGCGGCGCGCCATATTGGAAAGCTTCCAGAATAAATCCGAATTTCTCCTGCTGCTGCTCCCGGGTGTGGCCGAGCATATCGAAGACCTGCTCCTGCATCGTGCGGTCGTGAATACGAATGGAGCCAGAGCCTAATTCGTAGCCATTCATCACAATATCATAGACGCGCGCCCGCACCTCACCGAGGCCTTCTTGCCGTCGGTTCCAATCGTGGGGGTCGGGAGCGGTGAACGGATGATGCTGGAAGGTGAACGTTCCATCTTCATTTTCAGCGAACATCGGGAAATTGGTGATCCACGCCGGAGCGAATTCGAACTGCTTGCCTTCGAGCAGGCCGAGCCGTCTTGCAAGCTCCGACCGTAAAGCTCCGAGGATAGTATAGGCCCGTTCCCATTTTTCATGCGTGGCAACAAGGATCAGATCGCCCTCGCGCGCGCCGCAGACCGTGCAAATGTTGGCAAGGAGATTATCGGACAGGAATTTCTTCGCGCTCGAATCGAAGCCTTCAGCTGTAACTTTTATCCAAACCAATCCTCCTGCGCCATAGACTTTCGCAAGATCGGTAAGCGTGTCAAGCTGCTTTCGTGACCATACCGCTCCTCCGGGTGCGACGACGGCTCCGATCACGCCATGTTTCTTTTGAAGCACGTCGTTAAAAACTTTGAATTCAGATTTTCCGCGCACCATCTCGGTCAGCGTCTGAATTTCAAGGCCGTACCGCAGGTCCGGTTTGTCACTGCCGAACCGGCTCATCGCCTCATGGTAACTTAGTTGCAGGAACGGCGGAAGCGTCAGCCCTAATTGTTCCCAGACTCGGTGAAGGCAGTTTTCCATCACCTCATAGATCATACTCTCGTTCGGGAAGCTCATCTCCACGTCGAGCTGCGTGAACTCCGGCTGGCGGTCGGCACGAAGATCCTCATCGCGGAAGCAGCGCGCGATCTGGAAATAACGATCGAAACCAGAGATCATCAGCACCTGCTTGTAAAGCTGCGGCGATTGCGGAAGCGCATAGAACGATCCCGGATGTAAGCGCGAGGGCACAAGGAAATCGCGGGCGCCTTCCGGCGTGGCTTTCATCAGGATGGGGGTTTCGATCTCGTAAAATCCACGCTCATCGAAATAATCGCGTATGGTTTTTACGATCTTGTGCCGTGTGGCTAAATTTGCTTGTAAGCTCGGGCGCCGAAGATCGAGATAGCGATATTTCAGGCGTAGATCTTCGTTGGCGTTCGTGTCTTCCTTAACTTCGAACGGCGGTACTTCGGATCGGTTGAGAATCTCGATGGAATCGATCTCAACTTCGACATCGCCCGTAGGATTTTTAGGATTCTTATTGCTCCGCTCGCGAACGGATCCCGCTATGCAGACGACGTCTTCACTTCGAATAGAACCGAGCGTTCCATACACGGACTCCTGCGTTTCCTTCGAAACTACACATTGAGATTTACCCGAGCGGTCACGAACATCAATAAAGAGCATGCCACCGAAATCACGGTGGCCATCGACCCATCCTTTTAATACCACCCGCTGACCAATATGCTCGCTCCGGAGCTCGCCCGCCATGATCGACCGTTGTTGAAATCCCATTTTTGAAATAGTATTGCTTATTCTTAAATGCAAAAATACGACAAGAGAGGTGTGTGTCTCGGTGTAATACTATCGGGCAATTACATTTTTTCCCACTCGTTTTTGGAGATACCAGCTTGACGAAGCACTTCTTTGAGCAATCCTATTCCGATATCCGATCCGTGCGGATTTGGAATTCTGACGAGCAAACTGCCGCGTGCCATTGCTTGATGCTTTGCGCCTGCTTCCGGGCCGCGAAATCCGAGCTTACGCAAGTTACGAATCAGATCGTCTCTGCTGATCGGGCCAATTCTTGGCATCAGGCGAACGAGTGAACTTCGAGTGAGATACCATTTATTTCTGGAACAGGCATATCTTTTCGCAAGCGAATGAGCAGCCAATCCTCAAGCACCTCCTCAAGCTCCTGCCGGCAAGCTTCGAGCGTTTCGGCATTAGCCCACACTCCCTGACACTCCGGGATCTCGCCAAAATAGGAATGGTCGTCATCAAGTAATTTATAGTGGGCGTGTTGCATTGCTGCTCGGATGTATTCCTGAATCATAATGGTTTAATTCACGAGGATTGATAATAGTTCGTCATACCGGGTAAAAACAGCATCGCTCGCGATGGGTGTCTGAACTCAGAAATGTGATGGATATTTTATTTGTGTGACGTAAGCACCGGTATGGAGTTCCATTTCAAAGGCACAATGTGTCTTAATTCAAATGTTTGCAACGGTCACAGTAGCATTAGTACAAAATATAATGGAATCCTCCCAAATTTTTTCTCTGGAATCTGCGGTTGGTCGCCGCGAATTCCTCAAAAGAACAGGTATGGTTTTAACGGGCGTAACGCTTGCAGGAGCGCTCGGCCAGATAATTGAAGCATGTTCTTCCTTAACGGGGCCTTCCATTTCGCATGGAACAACCACGATAAACATCGCTTCGCTTACCTCGAACGGCCAGTTCATGGTTGATTCGAGTGTAACGCCCGACGGAACACCAATACTTGTCATTCGGCAAAATGCTACAACTTACACGGCGCTTTCGATGCTCTGCACGCACCAGGGATGTCAGGTCGATTCCCCGAGCGGTGGGTCGATCTATTGTGGATGCCACGGATCGAGGTTCAATTTATTCGGTCAGGTCGTCAACGGTCCTGCAGCATCGCCACTAACGAACTATAGCGTCACACTTAATGCGACAGCAAAGACGATCAAGGTGAATTATTAAGCGGATCAACGAGAGCTATGAACGAGGGGTATGAACTCAACCCCGTTTTGTGTATTTTCTTAAAGCACGATTTTTTCTGAATCTTCCGCTTCAAGAAAATGCGAAGACCGTCTTCGTCTGGGTCGATTAATTAAGTCACGACATTATTGAGATGAGTTTACGAAAATCAATTCTACTGGCTCTGTTCGCTTTCCTGGCATTCGCCCCTTATGCGCACGCGCAATACCGGTGGCACATCGTTCATGCTAACCAGATCGATACAACACGATATGGGTTTATTTCGATATCGTGTAGCGGTGAAAATTGTTCCGCTTTATGTTATTCATGGCCGATCCGCAAAAGCATAGATCAGGTAAATTCGAACGTTATTTTTCATAGCAGCGATGGTGGCCTCACATGGGATTCTATCCCTCCGGCAGGACTTCCGCAGGAATATTACACATGGAATTCCTCTGGAAATTTGGTGCTGTATGCCATGGAGCAGATCGACTCCGTGCATGCAATGGCCGTTGGCGAAAAAGGCATTACCGTGAGAACGTCCGATAATTGGAATACATGGCGAACAGATACTGTAGTTCTAAAACCCTTGATTTTCGGGTACGATACGCAAGCAATTGGTTTTTCAGGCGTAGATTTTTCCACTCCTGCGGAAGGATATCTTTTCGATGTAGGTGACGAGCTATATTTTTCCACGGACGATTCCGGGTTACATTGTACACGTAGTTCAGAATATGGTCATTCCTACGGGAACGGAATGTTCCGAGAAATTTTTGGGGGAGCTAAATCCAACGACCCGGACACTATTGTAACCACATATAATGATTGGGCAACATCGGACACCTCGCTTTGTACACTGAATGGCCCCTTCTTAAACGGAGATCTAGTCCCCGAATATTTTTACTTTGGGCCAGGCGATACGCTCGCCTTTTTGGCATACCGGTATGATTCCGCAGGTACCAATCAATACTCCGATGAAATCCCAACCGTCGTCCGCTCCACAGACCTTGGGCTCAATTGGGAAGAATTGCCTGTCCCCCGCACGCATCATGGGATGGACGAAGACATCCTCACGGCACTCGATCAGCAGACCATTGTTGTGGCAGGTTTTGACTCTCTGGGCGAAATACTCATTAGCAGGGATCGGGGAACGACATGGGAACTGGATACGGTGCCTTTGGATGATGGACATAGCTACTTTCGGATAAACGCGATCGGTGTGACCGGTTCAGGAGGCATCATTGCTTCAGTTACTTTAGATACCAATAGTTTTACTTACAACTCCGATGTGCTTGCCTATTTAGAGCCTGTTCCTTCCAGCGTTACACCGAATGTTCCATCTCAAGCTAATTTCACTCTTTATCCTAATCCTGCAATAAATCTCATTAACATCGCATCGCCAGCCGGAGCGATTTCTATTGCCGATCCGCTTGGTCGCAGTTATGCGGTTCCCAGAAACGGGAATATGCTAGATATTTCTTCGCTTCCATTGGGAGTGTATTTCATAAGTGATGGGCATTCGGGGCGAAGTTTGTGAAGGAATAGCACCATTCAGAACATTTATCTTCTTAATGTTCTATGCCGTGCCAAAACCGCATTCTACTACATGAACCAAAGCCGGAGATTAATCATTAGAAAAGCATGGCAGACGATATAGAAGCGCGGTTAGGAAGGCTTGAGATGAATTTCGATGAGTATATGGCTATGTTCTACAAATGGCTGGATGAGCTTCGAACCGATATGAAGCTGCTTCAGGCCGATATGCGGGACATTAAGGATATCCAGCTTCTTTTAGCTGAAAACGATGCGAAGATCATCGAAACGCAACGCATCCAGGCCGAGGATCATGGAATGCTGGTGCGATTGTTCCAGTCTATCGACCGGAAGGTGGATAATCACGACGACCGTCTCTCCCGTGCGGGTATTTAAAAAATAGATTTATTCCTCCTGGGCCTTTCTCAAGCTTTTCTTGAAGAAGCCTTTTTTCTAATAATAATTAATTATCATACGAATAATTTCCCCGGAATTATTCGAATTCATCTTTGGTTTCCGTCACGCGCGAAAAAAGGGGGAGACAATTAAAGCATACTCCAACCCTAAAGTGCAGCAGAGGAAAAGCGAATGAGCGATCGTTCGCATAACGGCCAGGAAATGGCTAAAACTGCGATGGAAAAGCAATTTTTCATCGAAAAACGTTTGGTTGTCTGAATTTAGACACCTGATTCAACACCCTTTGGGTGGGGATGGTAGGCCAGTAGAAATTCAGCGGCAAATTAAACATTCGACCACATTGATCTTATACTCATACTTCGGGAGCAGCGCCGCTGTTCCTAATGTCGTCATTTTGTCCTCTCCTGCGAATCGTCTGTCATTCGCGCTCTGGCCACTGAGCCGAGGTACCCCCCCGTTTTTTGCTCCGCCGCAATCGTAACCCGCGCGGCCACATCCAAGTGGCTTGTTCTGACAAGCCGCGAGAGGAATAGTCGCCTCTTACGTAAGAAAACCTCCTGATCTCGCATCAGATTTAGTAAAGATTTATAAGGATTCTCGATAATAATTATGGCACGTTCAGCGAAAGCAACCAATAAAATTCCACTACTCGGGGACGCTCACGTAATAGACACGGGGCGTATCTCGTTCTCCAAAATTCCACGCGATTATGATCTGCCCGATCTGTTGGACGTGCAGCTTCAGTCGTTTCAGGAATTCCTTCAGGATGGTGTGCCGATCGCCGATCGCCGCGTGACCGGACTCGAATCCGTGTTTCAGTTAAATTTCCCGATCATCGACAGCCGCGAGACGTTCGTGCTCGAATATCTCGATTATCGCCTTGAAAAGCCACGCTATACCGTGCAGGAGTGCCAGGAGCGCGGGCTGACGTTCAGCGTTCCGCTGAAGACTCGACTTCGCCTTGCCTCAAAAAATCCCGAAGAAAAGAGCGAGGATTTTGTAGAGACCGTCGAGCAGGAAGTGTTTCTCGGTAACCTTCCCATGATGACCGAGCGCGGTACCTTCATTATCAATGGCGCCGAGCGCGTTGTTGTTTCGCAGTTGCACCGCTCGCCGGGTGTATTCTTTGCGGAAAGCTTGCATCCAAACGGTACGACGATCTTTTCCGGTCGTGTCATCCCGTTCCGCGGAAGCTGGGTCGAGTTCACCACCGATATTAATAATGTGCTTTGGGCCTACATCGACCGTAAGAAGAAATTCCCGGTCACGATGCTGCTCCGCGCACTCGGATGGTCCAGCGATGAGGATATTCTCCATCTTTTCGGTCTTATTCAGGATGTCGATGTCAAGACTGCCGATCTTACCGCTTATGTTGGCAAGCTCATCGCCGCCGACGTGATCGACATGAACACGGGCGAAATTTTCCTTTCGAAAGATTCGACATTCCTCGAAGAGCACATCGAGCGCCTTCGTACCGGCGGTATTCGTAAGGTACGCTTTATGGATCTCGAAGATACCGGCGGCGCCGTTATTCTCAATACGATCCAGAAAGATACTTCCCGTTCGACGGACGATGCGTTCGAAGCGATCTATCGCGTCATGCGTTCCTCCGAAGCTCCGGATATGGAAGCTGCACGCGGATTGCTTGAAAAGCTCTTTTTCAATCAGAAGCGATACGATCTCGGCTTGGTCGGGCGTATTCGCCTCAACCAAACCCTCCACGAGGGAACCCCGGGAATTCCGAACGAGATCACCACGCTCACGAAGGAAGATATTATCGAGATCCTGAAATATATCATTCGTTTGCAGCTTGGCAAAGCTTCGGTGGATGATATCGATCATCTTGGTAACCGCCGCGTTCGCACCGTTGGCGAGCAGCTTGCACAGCAGTTCAATATCGGCCTTGCGCGTATGGCGCGTACAATCCGTGAGCGTATGTCGATCCATGATGAAAAGGTCGGGCCTGCCGATCTCGTCAATGCTAGAACGGTGACGAGCGTGGTCAACACATTCTTCGGAACAAATCAGCTTTCGCAGTTCATGGATCAGACCAATCCTTTGGCGGAAATGACACACAAGCGCCGTATGTCCGCGCTGGGACCTGGCGGTCTTACCCGCGAACGCGCCGGCTTCGAAGTTCGTGACGTTCACTACACACATTACGGCCGCCTCTGCCCGATCGAAACGCCGGAAGGTCCGAATATTGGTCTTATCTCTTCGCTTGCGGTCTATGCTCGGATCAATGAGTTCGGGTTCTTGGAAACGCCGTACCGCATCGTGAAGGATGGTAAAGTTACCACCGATATTACGTATCTGAGCGCCGACGATGAAGAGGATAAGGTCATCGCGCAGGCGAATCAGGCGCTCGATAAGGATGGTCACTTTGTCGATGACCGCATCAGTGCGCGTCAGTTCGGCGATTTTATAGTGATCGCGCCGGATAAAGTGCAATATATGGATGTTGCGCCCTCGCAGATCGTCAGCGCGGCTGCGGCGCTCGTTCCATTCCTGGAACATGACGATGCTAACCGCGCTCTTATGGGATCGAACATGCAACGCCAAGCCGTCCCGCTGTTACGTCCGGAAGCGCCCCTCGTCGCCACAGGTTTTGAAGGCAAGATTGCGCGCGATAGCCGTGCGCTGCTTCTCGCGGAACGCGATGGTCTTGTAGAGTCGGTGGACGCCGATCGCATCGTGATGGTCTATGATGATGAAGGCTCCCGCGACGAGATCCTTTCCAGCTTTGACGATCGCCGTCATCGCGAATACAAACTGACCAAGTTCTTCCGAACGAATCAGGATACCTGCATCTCGCAGCGCCCGAGCGTGCGCGAAGGCCAGCGCGTGAAGAAGGGAACCGTTCTCGCGGATTCTTCTTCCACGGAACTCGGCGAATTGGCCCTTGGCCGCAACGTGCTGGTGGCATTCATGCCGTGGCGCGGATATAACTTTGAGGATGCTATCGTCATTTCCGAGCGCGTCGTTTCGGAAGATATTTATACTTCTATCCATATCGAGGAGTTCGAACTGCACGTCCGCGACACCAAGCGTGGCGAGGAAGAACTAACGCGCGAAATCCCGAACGTCTCCGAAGAAGCGACGAAAGATCTCGATGAGACGGGCGTCATTCGTACCGGCGCGGAAGTAAAAGAAGGCGATATTATCATCGGTAAGATCACCCCGAAGGGCGAGACCGATCCTACACCGGAAGAAAAACTTCTGCGCGCGATCTTCGGCGATAAGGCCGGCGATGTCAAGGATGCTTCTATGAAAGCGCCGCCCGGAATTAAGGGTGTCGTTGTCGAGACCAAGCTCTTTTCCCGCAAGGGCATCAAAAAAGAGGGCGAAGAAAAGCGTGAAGAAAAACGCCGTATCGACGCCATCGACAAGATGTACAAGGATCAGTTCGATGACACCAATCGCAAACTTGCCGAGAAACTGCTGAAGGTTCTCGATGGCGAAGTGTCCGTTGGCGTTCGCGATCTGGATGGTGCAACCGTTATCCGGTCGGGCGTTTCGTTCAAGCACGACACCTTCTACTCTCGATTGGACGAGCTTGAGAAGCTTTACGTCGGCGCCGATTGGCTCGAAGACCGCCGAAAGATGAATCAGGTTCGCCGGATCTATGAAGGATACTGGGGCAAACGCGAGGACATCGACGCCGATGTGCGCCGCGAGCGCTCCAAAGTGGGCTTGGGCGATGAACTTCAGCCGGGTATCATGCAAATGGCGAAAGTTTATGTCGCAAAAAAGCGCAAGCTTTCCGTTGGCGATAAAATGGCAGGCCGCCATGGTAACAAGGGAGTCGTGGCGAAGATCGTGCCTCAGCAGGATATGCCATTCCTTGCCGATGGAACTCCGGTCGATATCGTTCTCAACCCGCTTGGCGTACCAAGCCGTATGAATATCGGGCAGTTGTATGAGACCGCCCTCGGGTTCGCAGCTCATAAGCTTGGCGTGCGTTTCGAGACCCCGATCTTCGATGGTGCGCACTGGAACGATGTGAAGTCGTATCTCACGGAAGCGGATCTGAATGTCGATGCTCGAACCGAGCTTTATGATGGCCGTTCCGGAGAGAAATTCAGCCAGCCCGTTACCGTTGGCGAGATCTATATGATGAAGCTCTCGCACTTGGTCGATGATAAGATCCACGCGCGTTCGATCGGACCGTATTCGCTTATCACGCAGCAGCCGTTGGGTGGTAAAGCGCAGTTCGGTGGTCAGCGTTTTGGTGAGATGGAAGTGTGGGCGCTCGAAGCGTATGGCGCTGCGCACACCCTCCAGGAAATTCTTACCGTGAAGTCGGACGATGTGCCGGGCCGCTCGAAGGTCTATGAGGCGATCGTCAAGGGCGAGAATATGCCGGAGCCAAGCGTACCGGAATCGTTCAGCGTGCTCGTGCGCGAGCTGCAAGGTCTCGGAATAGAGATCCGTATCGATTAATGTCATTTCTGTCCATTCGGTCCTTTGGGATCGAATGGACAAATGCACCATAGAAAAAAGTTTTAGAGAAATATAATAGGAGATATTATGGCTTACATGTTGCCGCAGGAAGTACCACTTCGTAATTTCGCATCGATCTCGGTCGGGCTTTCGAGCCCGGAATCGATCCTGAACCGGAGTCACGGAGAAGTGACCAAACCGGAGACGATCAATTACCGCTCGTATCGCCCGGAAAAAGATGGACTCTTTTGCGAGAAGATCTTTGGCCCAACCCGCGACTGGGAATGTTATTGCGGAAAATACAAACGTATCCGCTATAAAGGCATTATTTGCGACCGGTGCGGCGTCGAGGTAACGACACGTTCCGTTCGCCGCGAGCGCTTCGGACACATCCAGCTTGGTGTGCCAGTGGTACACATTTGGTTTTTCCGTTCGCTGCCGAACAAGATCGGCCATTTGCTCGGGCTTCCGACCAAGGATCTCGAAAAGATCGTTTATTATGAGTCGTATGCGGTCGTGAATCCGGGACCAACCGGGCTTCCGTCACGCCATCTTCTTACGGAAGAAGAATACTACCGCGTGCTCGATTCGCTCCCGGCCGGCAATCAGGACCTCCCAAATGACGACCCGAATAAGTTCGTCGCCCTTATCGGTGGTGCAGCCGTTAAAGAATTGCTTCGCCGTATCGACATCGAAGCGCTTTCGCTAGATCTTCGCCGTGCCGCGCGCGAGGAAACATCCCAGTTGAAGCGTCAGGACGCGCTCAAGCGCCTGCGTTCCATCGAAGCATTCCGCGAAGAGGAAGGCAAACCCGAGAACAAGCCGTGGTGGATGGTCATGGATGTCATCCCCGTCATTCCGCCGGAGCTTCGTCCGCTCGTACCGCTGGAGGGCGGACGTTTTGCGACGAGCGATCTTAACGATCTCTATCGCCGCGTGATCATCCGCAACAACCGCTTGAAGCGCCTGATGGATATCAAAGCGCCGGAAGTAATTTTGCGTAATGAGAAGCGCATGCTTCAGGAAGCCGTTGATTCACTTTTAGATAATTCCCGCCGCGTTTCTGCCGTGCGTTCGGACACCAGCCGCGCGCTCAAATCCCTTTCGGATACGCTGAAGGGTAAGCAAGGCCGCTTCCGTCAGAACTTGCTCGGAAAGCGTGTCGATTATTCTGGCCGTTCGGTGATCGTTGTCGGACCCGAACTGAAATTGCACGAGTGCGGCTTGCCCAAAGAGATGGCGGTCGAACTCTTCAAACCGTTCATCATACGCAAACTTATCGAGCGCGGATTGACGAAGACCGTCAAGAGCGCGAAGAAGGTTGTGGAACGAAAAACGACCGAAGTGTGGGACATCCTGGAATCCATTATCGATGGGCATCCGATCATGCTCAATCGTGCGCCAACGCTGCACAGGCTTGGCATTCAGGCGTTCCAGCCTCGGCTTGTCGAGGGACGCGCTATTCAGGTTCACCCGCTCGTCTGTACGGCGTTCAATGCTGACTTTGACGGCGATCAAATGGCCGTACACGTACCGCTTTCGTATGAGGCACAGCTCGAATGTGCTATCCTCATGCTTTCGTCGCACAACATCATTTCCCCGCAGAACGGCGAACCGATCGCGGTTCCCAGCCAGGACATGGTTCTTGGAGCGTATTACCTCACGAAGCACCGCGATGGTGTTTTAGGCGAGGGCATGCGTTTCCACTCCCCGGCGGAAGTTATTATTGCCAATAATCTTGGACGCCTCGATCTTCATGCGAAAGTTCACGTTCGCGTTAACGGCAAGATGATCGAAACGACAACGGGCCGCGTCATTTTCAATGAGATCGTTCCGCAAGAACTGGGCTATCTCAACGAACTGCTCACCAAGAAACGTCTGCGCCAGATCATTGCGACGACATTCCGCACGGTCGGCAATCTGAAGACGGTCGAGTTCCTTGACAAGCTCAAGGAAATGGGATTCAGCTATGCTATGAAGGGCGGTCTTTCGGTGGCGCTCTCAGATATTATCGTTCCGAAGGAAAAGGACGAGATCATTTCGAAGGCCCGCAAACAGGTCGATGACGTGCAGGATAAATACCTGAACGGCTTTATCACTTCCGGTGAAAAGTACAATAAGGTGATCGACATCTGGACCCGTGCCACGAATCGCACAGCGGATAAGCTGTTCGATGCTCTTGCACACGACCGTAACGGATTCAATCCATTATATATGATGGTCGATTCCGGCGCTCGCGGTTCCAAGGAGCAGGTGCGTCAGCTTGCCGGTATGCGCGGTCTTATGGCCAAGCCGCAGAAATCGCTTTCCGGCCAGACAGGGGAACTCATCGAGAACCCGATCATCTCGAACTTCCATGAGGGACTTTCGATCCTCGAATACTTTATTTCGACGCACGGCGCTCGTAAGGGACTTGCCGACACGGCTCTCAAAACGGCCGACGCCGGTTATCTCACGCGCCGCCTTATCGATGCCGCGCAGGACGCGATCATCAGCGGCTTCGATTGCGGGACGATCCGCGGAATTCCCGTCAGCGCACTCAAAGAGGGCGAGGATGTGAAGGAGCCGCTTTCGGAACGAATTCTGGGCCGCGTGTGCCTCGATCATATCATCGATCCTATTTCGCAGGAAGTGATCCTCGAAGCAGGCGGCATGATCGACGAAGAAGTGGCAGCCAAGATCGCTTCGACTTCCATCGAAACCGTGCTTATTCGTTCCGTACTCACCTGTGAGCAGCGCCGCGGCGTGTGCGCGCAATGCTACGGGCGCAATCTTACCACGCACAAGATCGTCGAAATGGGCGAGGCCGTCGGTATCATTGCCGCGCAGTCCATCGGCGAACCGGGTACACAGCTCACGCTCCGCACATTCCATACGGGCGGTGCGGCGTCTCTTATTGCTTCCCAGTCGCAGGTCACGTCGAAGTTCGATGGCACAGTGCAGTACGAAGACATGAAGGTCATCACAAATCCTGATGGCGAGAATATCGTGATGAGCCGTTCCGGCGTCGTTAATGTGCTTGATGACGATAACCGCACGGTCGGCAAGTTCGATGTGCCCTACGGCGCGAAGATCCTTGTCCAAAAGAACGAGAAGATCACCCGCGGACAAATGCTCTACGAGTGGGATCCATATAATGCAGTTATTATTTCGGAACATCCCGGAACGGTCCGCTTCAAGGACTTTATCGAGAATGTAACGTTCCGTCAGGTGGCTGATGAACTTACCGGGAACCTCCAGACCCGCACCATCGACTCGCGCGACCGCACCAAATCGCCGACGATCGATATTGTACATCCCGATGGGCACATCATGATCAATTACATCATTCCCAGCAACGCGATCCTGCAAGTGCAAAATCATGCGCAGATCAAGCCGGGTGAAGTGCTCGTCAAGATCGCTCGCGAAAGCGGTAAACAGCGCGACATCACGGGCGGTCTGCCGCGAGTGACCGAGCTGTTCGAAGCGCGCTCGCCAAGCGATCCTGCGACGGTGTCCGAGATCGATGGAACGGTGCATTTCGAGAAGCCTCGCCGTGGTTCCCGCGTGGTCGTCGTCACCTCGCACGATGCGACAGACCGCCGCGAGTACACCATCCCGTTCGGTAAGCACATCCTCGTGCAGGAAGGCGATACCGTCCGTTCCGGCGAACGCCTGAGCGATGGTGCCATTGACCCGCATGACATTCTTGCCATCAAGGGTGTGGCCGAAGTGCAGCAGTATCTCGTCAACGAGATCCAGGAAGTCTATCGTATGCAGGGCGTGAAAATTTCGGATAAGCACATCGAAGTGATCGTCCGGCAGATGCTTGGCAAGGTGCGTATCACGGCCTCTGGTGACTCACTGTTGCTTGTCAACGATGAAGTCGATAAGGTGAAGGTTGCTGAGGAGAACGACATCATGCGGAACTCCGTCTTTATCACCAAACGCGGCGACGCGAAGTTCAAGATCGGCCAGATGGTCGATAAGAAACGCTTCAAGGAAGTCGCGGGCGAGCTGAAGAAGAAGGGTAAAGCGTTCCCAGAAGCACGGCCGGCAGAACCCGTGCATGGCGAGCCGATCCTGCTTGGTATCACCCAGGCCGCGCTGCAGACCGAGAGCTTTATCTCCGCTGCATCCTTCCAGGAGACGACCAAAGTGCTCACCGAAGCCTCCATCAATGCCAAGAAGGATACCCTCCTTGGCTTGAAGGAAAATGTCATCGTCGGGCATCTTATTCCGGCGGGAACGGGCTTGCCGAAATTCCGCGAGCTTATCGTTACGCCGAAGGAAGGATTCCAAACTTCCTTCGAAACGAACGGATGGATGGGCGCGCAGGAAGCTGCGCCACCCGCGCCAACCGGCCGCACCAAAAAAGAGCGGCTCGCGGTAGCGTAACGCTCCCTGTGCGTAATTATTGATTGACTTACAGCTAACTTGTATAAGAGGCGGGGTTTCCCCCGCCTCTTTGCATTTGTAGAAATAGTCGTTTGCCGTGCATGATCGGTAGGTTCATGTAGTCAACCAGAGTATTCTTCCGCTGACTTCACGTTGAAATTCATGAAAATTTAATGTTGTTTCTTGATCGAGACCGGTAAAGGGAACGTATCACAATGAATTAGTAGTTTAATAAGACTCGTAATTCCGCGACTTTGCTAAATGAAAACTAAACTCTCCCTGAAAAGAGCGTTTTTCTTTCAATAAGCAAGGTTCGGACCGTAAAACCGCATCGAATATACCACTACCTTGGCGACGAAAACCGCAACAAAGACACCCCGCACCCGACGGCGCTCGAAGTACATCACTGGGCTGATGCTCTGCTCGGAATGCACTCGTACGGCCCGAAAGGAGATCGTTGGCGAGGCGCGCACCCGTTTGGCCGGTGAAGATCCTCAGCCGATCGACCGCGCTGCCGAAGAGCCTGTGCCGGAGAATTTGTGGGTTCGCTGCACCAAGTGCCACAACACGATGCTCGTCAACCTTACGGCGCTGATGAGCGAGAAGCCCAAGGCGCATACGATGCTTTCTGCTTCGGAATGCACGCCGTACTCGCCCAGCCGCATTTATGCGATCGGCGAAGCGATCTTCCACAAGGATTGGGATGACGTCGGCACGGTGATGGGTAAGGAAGTCACGGCCAGTGGAAGGAACGCCGTGTTGGTACATTTCGAGAAGTCCGGTGAGCGGAAACTGTTGGAGAACTTTCAGCCGCAATAAGCGGTTTTCGCCATCCCAATTTTCAAAAAGGAGTATTTAGCTTGGTAGGAATCATCGTACAGGAACACGAACCGATCGATCGGGCGCTTCGCCGCTTCAAGAAGAAGTACGAGCGTTCGGGCATCTTAAAAGAATATCGCCGCAGGACGTATTTCGAAAAGCCCTCGGTCAAGAACAAGATGCTGCGTCAGCGTGCGGCACGCCGGCAGATGCACGTGCAGGCAGAACAGGTATAATGCTCTCCTCGCATGAATTTTTCAAAAACCCATTCGAAACCGAGTGGGTTTTTTGCTTTTAGGGAAAAAGCAATATATGCGCGTATTATTATTGAACTCTATTTTTTGAAACCATTTCTCGCTTCGCTCTCTTTTGAGGGCTGATTAAACGGTACCCTCCACACGCATGGCACGGCTAACGCATCAGATCTATCCTCTTACCACCGGCTTTCATGGCCCAACGAGGCCTGTTCCGAATCCCGAACTCATCGCGAAATATGGCTATGACTCGTTCGTGCCATACGGGAACTCGGCAGATCATAGCGATGAGAAATTGCATGAAATTGCTCAAACTATCCGCAGGGATATCATTCATGAACTGGTAGAGGCGAAGAGCGGGCATTCCGGTGGGCCGCTCGGGTCTGCGGATATTTTTGCAACACTGTATTTCGCAGGTGTTATGCGCTACGACGCGAAGAATCCCTGGTGGGAAGGTCGGGATCGTTTTATTCTTTCCGCTGGCCACATGTGTCCCGTATTGTATTCAACTCTTGCCAACGCCGGATTTTTCCCTAAATCGGAATTACTGACGCTTCGCAATTTTAACTCTCGGCTGCAAGGCCATCCCGGACGAGATATGGGATTGCCGGGTATCGAAAGCTCGACCGGTTCACTGGGGCAAGGGTTGGGTATCGCCGTTGGAATGGCATTAGCCGATAAACGAGTCGATAAAAATGGCCGAAGAGTGTTTGCGCTCACCGGTGATGGCGAATTATCCGAAGGCGAAATTTGGGAAGCAGCGCTTATCGCAGCGCATTGGGAACTCGATAATTTCACGATGGTCGTCGATCGAAACAATTGTCAGATCGATGGACGAACCGAAGATGTGATGAAGTTAAATCCTGTTGGCGATAAATTCCGGGCGTTCAATTTCCATGTGATCGAATGCAACGGGAATAATATCGGTGAACTGCGTGCGGCATTCAGGGAAGCGCGAACGATAACTGGCCGGCCTACCTGCATTGTAGCCCAAACCTTCATGGGTCGCGGCGTAAGCTTTATGGAAGACGATTACCGCTGGCATGGCAAACCGCCGACAGCTGAGCAGGGTGAAGAAGCATTGAAAGAATTGGTCTAAACCAGGATTTATGGGATGAATGGGATTTTTGGGATAGGGAAATAATGACAAAAACAGAAGTTTTAAGCGGACCACTTAGTCCAATCAGTCCAATATTATCATCGACATACGGAGTGCTACAAAAATTCGAAATGCAAGGCAAGAAAGCCACCCGCTTTGGGTTTGGCGAGGGCTTGGTGATGCTTGGTGAGCGATGGGATAACATCGTCGTCTTAGGTGGCGATATTACCGGTTCCGTCATGACCTCCTATTTCAAAGATAAATTCCCTGAGCGCTTCTTCTCGATGGGTATTACCGAAGCTGCTGCCACGCTGGTTGCAACGGGCCTCGCGCTTTCCGGAAATATTCCATTTTTTGCTACCTATGGCGCATTTGCTTCGTGCCGCAATACGGATATGCTACGCATCTCTTGCGCCTATAACGACGCCAATGTGAAGATCGGCGGAGGCCATGCCGGAATCTCCGTTGGCGAGGATGGCGCTACGCATCAGGCGCTCGAAGAGATAGCGATCATTCGAGTATTGCCGAACATGACGCTCGTTGTTCCCTGCGATTTCCTCGAAGCCAAGAAAGCGACAGTTGCTGTTGGCGAATATTACGGCCCAACCTACATTCGCTTCGGCAGAGTAGATATTCCGAGTTTCACGCGGGAAGATACTCCGTTCGAAATTGGCAAAGCACAAATTTTCAAAGAAGGCAGTGATGTGGCCATCATCGCCTGCGGGCCGATGGTTTGGGAATCCCTTGTTGCGGCGTATGAACTTGAAGCAGAAGGAGTGAGCGTTCGCGTCATCAATATGTCCACCATTAAACCGCTCGACCGTGCTGCCATCGTGACAGCCGCTTCCGAATGCGGCGCGATCGTTACTGCGGAAGAGCATCAGATCACCGCAGGTCTCGGCGGAGCAGTAGCCGAAGTACTTGCCCAGGAAATTCCCACGCCTGTCGAATTCGTTGGTGTAAAAGATACCTTCGGCGGCAGTGGCAAACCCGATGAACTCATGAAGTTCTTCGGTCTCACCAGTGCAGACGTTAAAGTAGCGGTATTGCGAGCGATGAAGCGCAAGCTGTAATCCGCTTCCCAGCCTTTGCTATAGGGTGATTGAGCGAACCAAAATCTCTGGTTGTGGCGTTGTTTCCAAACTGTTTTCCGTCGTGCAGAAGGAATCGCCCGATTCGGAACAGATTCTCGTTTTTTAGGTCAATTTCGGCTTTATATCGCTCACTTTTCGCACTCATTCGAATACATGCAGAGTACACATCTCCGAAAGCTATTGTTCGGAATTTGCTTCATTATTCTTGCCGGAACCGGTTATACACCTGTTCACGCGCAAACCCCATCGTCGCCTGATAACAGCCCGTGGCTCATCAAGTGGAAAGGTGGCGAGGTATCGCTTGCGGAATTCGAGGATGCGTTTCAGCGCATGAATGGCAAGGCGCCGTATTCCACCACCCTGGACTCACTCAAGGATTTTCTCAGCGTGTATGCCGATTACCATTTAAAGCTGCAGGAAGCAAAAGAAGAGGGTCTCGATCAGGATCCCTCTGTTCAAAAAGAGATCACCGGATATCGCCGGATGCTTTCTGGCCCGTTTATATTAGATAAAGAGATAACTGACCCCGCCGTTCGAGCCTTGTATGAACGGAGGCAGTGGGATGTTCATGCCGCGCATTTTCTTGCGAGCGTGAAGAATTGGAAAAATCCGGCAGACACCCTTGCAGCCTATAAACGTGCCATGCAGGTCATACAAATGTTGAATGAGGGTTACCCGTTTGCCTTTGTATGTATGCAGCCCGGTGACCGCGCACTGATCTATCAGCATGATCTTGCCGTGCTTCATGGCAAAAAGCTCGACACCTCGTTGATGGTAAATTGGGGTGGTTCGGACGATCATGCAAGTTCCCTTGGGGGTGGCGATCTCGGCTTTTTTATGGCTGGGATGACCGTCCGCCCGTTCGAGGATGCGCTGTTCACACTCCAGCCGGGTGAATACACGAAGACCCCGGTCAAAACTCGGTATGGTTACCATGTCATTATGCTCTACGCGAAAGAACCTCACACGGGTGGTGTGCATGTTAAGCATATTCTTGTTTCGATGCCAAAGATAGGGGGGATCGATACGATGCCCTTTTACCACACCGCAGACAGTCTTCTTACGGCCATTCATAATGGGGCGAATTTCGAGGAAGTTGCAAGGGAATCTTCCAACGATAAGCCTACCGCAGTGCGCGGCGGCGATATGGACACCATTAACCATGAAGATCGCCGTACGGAATATTCTTTTGATCGAGCCGCCTATGCGTTGAAGGATGGAGAGATATCGGGTATCATTCGCACGAGCTTTGGATACCATATCATCAAGCGCGTCAATGGGGTGAGAGGCAGAACGTTTGATGAATCCAAGGATCATTTGGAGCAATTCTATAAGAAGTATTATTTCGATGAAGACAAAGCGAAGTTCATCTCGGGGATAGAAGCTACTCACCATTATCATCTCGATTCCACTGCGCTTGATTATATCATGGCACATATCGATTCCTCACGGACTTCCGCCGATTCGAACTGGGCCTCGAAGCTGAAAGATCGTTCCAAGCCCATTTTTACCATGGGGGATGTTAGCTGGACCGTCGGAACGCTCATCGATTCCCTTACCGCAAAGGCCGGTGCACCGCTTGCTCGCAACTCGTTACGCGATATTATAACGACCAACGCCGAGAACGCTGCGCTCCAGATCGAGGCCCGTGTGATTCCTTCCAAATATCCGGAGTTCGAAAAGATCATGGAGGATTACAAGAACGGAATTATCTTGTTCGATCTTGAGAATAAACGCGTGTGGTCGAAGGTGGTGCCGGATAGCGCAAATGAAGTAAAGTATTATGAAGCACACAAAGCCAATTTCCTCTGGCCGGAGCGTGTGGATATTTCGGAGATCTACTTTAACGCCGGTAAGGATTCCCTTGCTAAAGTGATCTACAAACGTGCTATTGCCGGTGAGAACTTCGATACCTTAGCCAAGCAATATACGGATCGCCCCGGTTTCAAGCAAAAGGCTGGACATTGGGGGCTTGTTACCAAAGATGAGAACCAGTTGGCGCAAAAATGCTTCAGCTTTATGGTGGGAGAGATCAAGGAGCCATTTGCCTTTCAGGGTGGATATTCTATTGTTCTGCTGAATCGCCGCGATCCGCCGCATCAAAAAACCTTTGCCGAGGCACGCCAGGAGGTTGCAAGCCAGTATCAGGATGATCGTGCCCAGGAATTGCGCACCCAATGGGTCGAAGAACTACGAGCCAAATATGACCGTCAGATCAACGAGCCGGTCATTACCGCCGCCTGGACAAAGCAGCATTCCGGTGAGCAGGGGAATTTAATTAAGCATTAAGCACACTCTGATCGCCTCTGTGGCGCAATACGGGTAAATCAGAGTCTTAATATGAAACATACATTATCTTTTTTTGCCCTCATCCTTTTTATGGCTCAGGTTGCCGTAGGCCAGCCTGCAACCATAAAAGACGGCTCCACGCTCGATGCTGTTGTTGCGGTCGTGGGGAAGCACCCGATCTATAAATCCTCGATCGATGCACAGGCTCAGCTTTATCTGATGCAGCGTGGCGCTACGGATATAAATCCGGATACTATGATGGCGCTCAGGAAGCAAGTATTAGAAAGCGAGATCGATCAAAAACTGCTGCTTGCAAAAGCAGACGAAGATTCTGTGACGGTCTCGGAGCAGGAAGTCGATAATCAGATCAATGACCTCATCAAGGGCTATGTAACGCGATTTGGCAGCGAGTCGGAAGTAGAACGCCAATTTGGACATACGATCGCTGAGCTAAAAGCTTCCCCCGATCTTCGGTCCCGTACGCGCGAGAATCTTATCGTTCAACAGGAACGGTATAAAGTGCTTCCTCCGTCAACCAGTATCTCTCGGCAGGATGTCGAGAAATTCTTTCAGATCTATAAGGATTCGCTTCCTGTTGTTGGTGACGAAGTCGAACTTGCCACGATCGTGGAACTCGTTAAACCGCTTCCGAATCAAAAGGAACACTCGCTCGATCTGGCCAAATCTATTCTCGATTCCCTCCGCCATGGGGCCGATTTTGCTGTGATGGCAAAACGGTACTCCCAGGACCCTAATGCGTCGAGTGGCGGGGATCTTGGCGCTTCCTATCCGCGGGGAACGTTCCTGCCCGCGTTCGAAGAAGCGGCGTTTAAACTGAAGCCAGGGGAAATTTCGGATGTCGTGGAAACGGTACAAGGGTTCCATATCATCAAACTCATCGAGCGGCGAGGCGAAGAGGTGCATGTTGCCCAAATATTGATAAAGCCTACGATCAATTCCGCCGATGAAGGAGCCATCCGGGATAGCCTGCTTGTTTTACGCGACAGCGCCGAACACGGGGCGGATTTTGCTAAACTGGCAGAAAATCATTCCGACGATGCCGAAACCCGTTCCTTCGGTGGAACGCTCGGGCGTATTCGCCTCGAAGATCTTGCGCCGGAGCAACGTGCCGTTGTGGATTCCCTGAACGTAGGAGATGTTTCAGAACCTATTCACATTGCGTACGCCGCGAATAAAACGGGATTTCAAATTGTAAAACTTATTCGAAAAGTACCGGCGCATAAAATCTCGCTTGACGAGGATTACCGCGAACTCGAAGCGGCTGCGCTGCAATGGAAGCAAAGTCAGGATCTCGCCCGATGGCTCGCCCATGCGCGCTCGACGATCTATGTGGATGTTCACGATCTCTCAAACTATTATTAAAATTGCCACTCGGAGATGGATAGAATAATAGATGCCACCCTGCGTGCTAATGCCACTGGCGGCCCTAAGATCTCTTTTACAGAATATGATCTGGAGAATGGTCTCCATGTGATATTGGCGCCAAGCCACCGTGTTCAACTCGTCGTGGCGAACCTGTGGTACCATGTTGGTTCGAAGGACGATCCGCCTTCACGCACCGGTTTTGCCCATCTCTTCGAGCACATGATGTTTCAGGGATCGAAGCATGTCGGGAAAGCCGAGCATTTCAAATATGTTCTGAGTGCCGGTGGGTTGCTTAATGCAACGACGAATGTCGATCGAACGAATTATTTCGAAACACTTCCCTCCTCGGAATTAGAGACCGCACTGTGGCTCGAGAGTGACCGGCTTCTGACGCTCAATGTAACGCACGAAAATTTTGAGAATCAAAGGGCAGTGGTCAAGGAAGAGCGCCGTCAGCGTTACGATAACCGACCATATGGCACGGTCTGGGAAAATATTGCTCGCAGGCTCTGGCCGACCAGTGGTTACCATTGGACGACTATTGGCTCGATGGATCATCTAGATCAAGCTACTGTCGGGGATGCTCAAGCATTCCACGCAGAATATTACAAACCGAATAATTGCTCCTTGGCGGTCGTTGGAGATTTTAAGGAATCGGAAGTACGCCGGTTGATCGAGCGTTATTTCGGTTCAATTCCCAAAGGTGCTCCAGTCAATCGCCCAGAGCAGATCATTACTCCAACACCTTCACAGGTCCGGTTCACACTCGAAGATTCTGTGAAGCTTCCAGCGGTGTATATCGCGTTTCAGTCCGCCCCAGGGCTCAGCCATGATGAATATGTTCTTGATCTGCTATCCATGGCGTTAGCGGGTGGGCGTAGTAGCAGGCTGTATCAGGAATTGGTTTATCGCCGAAAGATCGCCCGTAGCGCGGATGCAAATAATAACGGATCGGAGAAAACAGGCGTATTCTACTTCGATGCAAAGGTGCAGACGAATAGCTCGGTGGAAGAAGTCGAAGAAGCGATCTGGGGTGAGATCGAGAAGCTGAAGCAAGCGCCGATCGACGGATCGGAACTTGAAAAAGTTAAGAATCGCGCGGAAATGGAAGTCGTGAGTTCGATGGTCGAACTGGGTCGCCGCGCAGACCGCTTACAGCAAGGTTGGTGCTTCAATGCGGATACCGCGTGCTGTCTTCGTGAACTTGATATGTATCGTTCGATCACGGCCGAGGATATTCAACGCGCTGCACAGGAGTATCTGAACCGTTCCCATTGTGTCGTTGGTACTGTTATTCCCAAATGAGAGAAACCACACTCGATACCATTACGAACGCTCAAGGAACCGTGCCCACTGGGTTTATCGATTTCGAGGAACATCGCTTAACCAATGGTTTGCGCGTGATTCTTCATGAGGATCATACGTCAGCGGTTGTTTGCCTTAATATTGCGTATCACGTCGGTAGCAAAAATGAGGATAGCAGCCGTCGCGGTTTCGCACATCTTTTCGAGCATCTATTGTTCGACGGATCGAAGAACATTCCTCGCGGTGCGTTTGACGTCTATATCACGCAGGCGGGCGGGAATGATAACGCCTATACCACCGAGGATAAAACCAACTATTACGAGGTTCTGCCTTCGAATCAGTTAGATCTGGCCCTATGGCTTGAAAGTGACCGGCTGCTGGAGTTTGCGGTATCGGATGTTGGATTAGCGACCCAAAAGCAGGTCGTCAAAGAAGAAAAGAGGGAGCGTTATGACAATACTCCTTATGGCTCGATGACCATTCGGATGAACCGTTTAGCGTATCAATCCTTTCCGTACCGATGGGCCGTGATTGGTGATATGGAAACGATCGATGCCGCAACCGTGGATGATGTTCGTAACTTTTTCGAAACATTTTATCTTCCTTCCAATGCGGTGCTCGTGTTAGCGGGAGATTTCGATCCCTCGATCGCGCTGTCACGAATTAAGCATTACTTTGGAGAGATCAATAATCCTGAAGCGCACGCGATCCATCAACCGGAGTTTGATGAGTCAACGAATATTGGTGAACGTCGGGAGCTCGTTGATTCGGAACCCGTTCCACTGCCAGCTGTTTTTTATGCGTATCGTATTCCGGCCGAAGGATCGCGGGAATATCTGGCGCTTGATCTCTTAACCACGATCATATCGAGTGGTGAAAGTTCACGCTTGTATCGATTGCTGGTGTATGATCAGCAAATTGCTTCAGAAGCAGCCGCTTACGTCGATGGGCGCGAGATGCCTGGGCTGCTCTATATCTTAGCGGTGCATAGCTCACCCGACGGAGGAACGGATGAATTAGAAACAGCTTTAGAAGCGATCGTCCGCGATCTGGTGGAGCATGGCGTCAGCGCGGAGGAATTGCAAAAGGCTAAGAATAAAACAGAGGCGATGTTCGTAGCAAGCCGCGTCACGATGCACGGAAAGGCCGATCAGCTCGCCCATGCTGCACTTATGTTTAATAATGCTGGACGAGTGAACCATCTTTTGGAAGAGTATAACTCCATCACCATAGATGAGATACGCGCCGCAGCGGAGCGCTATCTTGCCGTAGCCAATCGTTGCACGATCGTCTATTCCATGAACCCGAATGTGCCAATAGAACAAATGAATCCATGAACGATTACATATTGGATCGCTCGATCCCACCCAAAGCAGCGCCAACACCCAAGGTCTTTTTTCCTTCGTTCGAGCGCATACCCATTTCTAATGGGATCGATGTTTGGACCGTACCAAATCACGAACAGCCGATCGTATCCTTGTCGCTTTTTCTTCGCGCGGGTTCCGCATTAGATCCTCGGAATCGCGAAGGGCTTGTGTGCATGGTTGCCGATCTTTTGACGAAGGGAACTGCCCGAAGGAATGCTACTCAGATCGCGGAAGAAATTGATTTTGTCGGCGGTTCGCTGAGTGCATCGGCTGGCTGGGATACCATGACGATCAATGTCAGCGTGCTGAGCAAATATCTCGATGTGGCTATTGATCTTCTTGCAGATGTCATCCAGTTTTCGACGTACCCTGAAGAGGAGATCGAGCGAATGCGGTTGCAGCGGCTTGCAAGTTTACGTCAGGCAAAAGCCGACGCAGGGTTCCTGGCCGATATGGTATTCTCCAATATGGTTTTTCCCGGACATCCCTATGGTCAGCAATCCATGGGAACCGAGCGATCTATCACCGAGATGAGCCGTGCCGATATAACCGGTTTTGCCAAAAAATACATTACCCCTTCGAATGCCTTCATGGTGGCTGCCGGTGATGTACGTTCAGAGCATTTGCGCTCATTGATGGAGGCGAACTTGTCAACCTGGTCTGGAGGCACGCATCCAAAGGTGAGTTTCGGGGATGTCAGTTTAAGGGCTTCGAGTCAGGTTGGTCTTATTAATCGCGAGGGGGCAGTACAGTCTGCGCTTCGGGTGGGCCATGTCGGTATTCCTCGGAACAGTCCTGATTATATTCCAGTCTCGGTTTTGAACGTACTGTTGGGAGGGTATTTTAATTCCCGCATCAATCTCAATCTTCGGGAAGTGCATGGATATACCTACGGAGCAAGGAGTGCGTTCGATGCACGAATCGAGCCGGGGCCGTTCGTTGTTTCCACTGAAGTGCGTACGGAGGTCACCACCCGAGCGGTCGAGGAAATTGTGAGCGAGATCACGCGCTTGACCGTGGAACAAGTTCCCGAAGAGGAACTCCAGATGGTGAAGAATTACATGATCGGAAATTTTCCGCTTCAGATCGAAACGCCTCAGCAGGTCGCAGGCCGCGTGGCAACACTTGTGCTCTATGGGCTGGACCACGATTACTGGGACACCTATCGTGAGAAACTTTCGGCGATCACATCCGTCGATCTCTATAGGATCGCCAGGGAATATCTCCATCCGAGTCAGCTTGTCATCGCGGCAAGTGGCGACGTGCAGGCGCTTGAAGCCGGCATGGGTGAATTTGGTGAAATGAATGTATTTAACGATGAGGGAACGGTCATAGAAAAACCAGTCACTCTATAGGATTCTAATGGCTCAATCCACGACAGAACTTACTTCTCGGGTGCAACCATCTTCTAATGGAAGGGAGATCGAGGCTGCAAGCGATCTCGTTCATAAATTTCAACAATTAAAACGTGAAGTAGGGAAGGTTATAGTCGGTCAGGAAGCTGTGATCGATCAGTTAATGATCGCCTTGCTTGCGCGCGGTCATTGTTTGCTGGTCGGAGTGCCGGGTCTTGCCAAGACCCTCCTAATTCGTACCGTCAGTGATGTGTTGCACCTCACGTTCAGCCGCATTCAGTTCACCCCAGATCTTATGCCGACGGATATTACCGGCACGGAGATCCTCGAGCAAAATCTTACAACGGGTGGCAAGGATTTTCGCTTTATTCGCGGACCGGTATTCGCCAATATTATTCTTGCGGATGAAGTAAATCGCACACCTCCAAAAACACAGGCCGCTCTGTTGGAAGCCATGCAGGAGCACCGCGTAACAGCAGCCAACATTACCTATACGCTTGCGGAGCCATTCTTCGTGTTGGCTACGCAGAATCCCATCGAGCAAGAGGGAACTTACCCACTGCCGGAGGCACAACTCGATCGTTTTATGTTCAATCTGTGGCTCGATTATCCGACCGAGCAGGAAGAGATGGAGATCGTTCGCACGACGACGAGCGAATATCACGCGAGTCTCACGAAAGTGATGGATGCCAACGAGATCTGCGCGTTTCAGGATTTGGTTCGTACGGTTCCCGTTGCTGAGAACGTCATTGCGTACGCTGTTCGTCTGGCTGGAAAAACGCGCCCAAAACGCGCGGGAACTCCAGATTTTATCTCGAAGTATGTTAGTTATGGTGCCGGACCTCGTGCCTCGCAATATCTGGTGTTGGGCGCTAAAGTGCGCGCCGTATTGAATGGGCGATATACCCCCTCGATAGAAGATGTGCGTGCGTTGGCATTGCCGGTGCTCCGTCACCGCATCATCACAAATTTCAATGCGGAAGCGGAAGGTCTTTCCAGCGTGGAAATGATCGAACGATTAATCAAGGAGTAACCTTCGATTAGGATGCGTAAAAACTGGATTGTCGGTATTATTCTGTCGCTGATCGTTTTCATTTTTATCCTGTTTCGTCCTACTATTTCGCAGGCGCAATCCAAATATTGGATCGAATTTACCGATAAAGGAATTTTACCCAGTGAATTTGTTCCAGGCAATCCTATTTTTGATGCAACTCATGCTTCTCTTTCGTTACCGTGCCTCTTTCGCCGAGCACGAGCGTTAGAAGAGGACGAACTTTCTACCATTACCATTGAAGATGCGCCGATTTGTTCCACATATCTCGCCGCACTTTATCCAATGGGAATTAAGGTGCTGCGTCAGTCCAAATGGACGAATGCTGTAAGTGCAAGTCTCACAAACGAACAAGTAAAAAGTGTGGTATCATTGCCGTTTGTGCGGCGATTGTCTCCAGTCGGCTATGCTCATTTGGCGTCAGCGCAGCCAATGTCGGTCATGCACAAAATGGATCCGGAAATTTTTCATTCGGAGCCGCACATGGGTATCGAGTCAATGGATTCCGGCTGTGGCTACGACCCGATCATCTATGCGTATGGCGATACGGATATTGGTTCCACCAATCGGATCAATATGTATCGTATCAATGTATGGCCACTTCATGCGATGGGGCTGGATGCTTCCGGTATCTTGCTTGGGCATCTCGATGTGGGATGCGATCTCAGCGTATCGTCGCTCGATAACACAAATGTCTTGTTTCAATACGATTATGTATTCCATGATTCGAGCGTTGCTAATCCACAGGATCAACATGGCACCGAAACTCTTTCGACGGCTATGGGATACCTTCCGGATACGCTCATCGGTCCAGCATACAAAGCTTCGGTCATGATCGCGCATACGGAAAACACCGATTATGAGCACAACATCGAAGAAGATAATTATGCAGAAGCGCTCGAAGATTTCGAAGCACGCGGCGTGCAAATAACAACGAGTTCCCTCGGTTATTTTACCTTTGATTCCGGCCAACATAGCTACACCTATGCCGATATGAATGGCCAAACCGCGATCTGTACACAATCCGTCGAACGTGCCGCAAAGCTTGGAGTACTTGTAGTCACCGCGATGGGGAATGGCGGTGGCGATACCGCCTATCCTTATGTATGGGCGCCCGGTGATGCGGATAGTATTCTTGCCTGCGGCGCGCTTGATGTCGATGACACGATCGCTGGTTTTTCCTCGCGTGGCCCCACTTTCGATGGGCGGATAAAACCGGATATTTGCGCTCCGGGCGTTGCAGTTTGGGCGCAGGGCCCGCTTGGAGACTTTGGTTCGCTCGATGGTACCAGCTTCGCCACGCCGCTCACCTCCGGCTCGTGTTGTCTCATCCAGCAGGCTCATCCGGAAGCAACCGCGCAGCAGATCCGCCATGCTGTGATGGTGACTGGCAATAATGCGGCTGATCCCGATACCGCCTATGGATGGGGAAAGCTCAATGCCTATGCTGCCGCATTGGAACTCGGAACGATAATCCATCCCATGCATAGCTGGGTAGATACCGCATTCCATTTATGTGCAGGAATTGCCTCGAAGTATCCTATTGAGCACGTAACGCTCACGTATTTCGGCGATAGCGATATCAACCCACGCGAGGCGCAGTTCCATCTTGCCGAGGACTCTCTGATCTATTCTTGTACTGCTGCTCAAGGTCAAGCAGCAATCAATGATCTTGGAACTCATATTTATTACCGAATATCGGTGGTCGAGGGTTCCGGTGATACAACGGTTAACCCGCTATCTGGCTGGAATATGCTTACCCTCCCGTTGATGCCCCCACCTGCGGATGTTCACAGCGAAGGCTTAAATAATTTGTCATCCCAGATCGAGGCGTTTCCGAATCCGTGCTCTTCGGAATTTGAATTGAATATCAGTGCTGCCGGGGAATGGCAGCTCGTTGATCCTGCCGGGAAAAAAGTAATGGGTGATCGTTCTCAGGGGCCATCAGTCATTCGAGTACCGATGTCACAACTTGCCAATGGAGCATATTATATTGAGTTTATCAGTGTGTCAGGCAAAGCATCGACCGTTCCTGTTGTGGTTATTCATTGACCGTTCAGGGGCAAGGCCATGAACTTTCTAAACCCTTTCTTTTTATTTGGACTTGCGGCGGCAAGTTTGCCGGTGCTGTTCCATCTGTTCGCCCGGCGTCGATCACGCCGCGTAGAATTCAGTTCCCTCCGGTTCCTGCAGAAGCTTGAAAAAACTTCCATGCGCGCCGTCAAGATACGGCAGTTGTTATTGCTCATTGTGCGGACGATGCTTATTGCTGCGCTTGTGCTCGCATTTGCCCGTCCCGCCATAAAGGGATATCTCGGAAGTTTTTTTGGCTCGTCCCATGCCAATACGTCGATGGTGTTTCTCATCGATAATTCTGCAAGCATGTCGCGTTCGGATGATCATGGGGAGTTACTCAAGCAGGCAAAGGATGCCGCATCCGATATTGTGAAGGTATTGGCAGATGGTGACGAAGCAACGATAATCCCATTAGCCTCGATCGGTCGGAATGTCTCCTATCATTCCGTGCATACCAAACAGGAAGTACTTGCCGCGATCGCCGATGTACGCATTGCCGATCGGCCAGCTCTACTTTCCGATGGGCTTCGCATGGCGAGCAGTGTGTTGTCCGGTTCCCACAATGTGAACAAGGAAGTATATTTATTCTCCGACGATCAGGCTCGAAATCTACGCGACGAGAATGCAGGATCGATCTCAAACTCCGATTCCAGCCCTGTGACGAAGCTCTTTGATGCTACAACAAAACTTTTTACGATGACGCTTGGGAATGGCGAGCATATCACGGGCAGAAATCTTTCACTCGATTCGCTAAAAGCCGTTACCACGATCTTCGAACCCGGCCGGCCAATTCAGTTTGAAGCGTGGGTACGCAATACCACAGAGGAACCGGCGCAGAATGTAGTGCTCTCGCTTTTTTACAATAGTGACCGTGTGGCGCAAAAAACAATTCCATTTGTGGCGGGTAATGAATCGCAGCATGTTCAAATGGATGGACCGGCGCGCGGATCTGGCACGGTCGAAATCCACGCGGAGTTGGAGCCAGACGCGCTCCCATTCGATAATAAGCGTTTTGCTGTTATTACGGTACCGCTCTCTCGGCGAATTGGGATCTTTACTCAGGACCCATCAAATGTAACTTTTATAAAACTAGCGCTGGAGCAAACGCTTTCTGGTACCCAAGGCTCGTTGCCGTTTGAAACAGAGGTAAAACCCCTGGAAGAACTGCGAAGCTTATCAGCAAATGCCGGACATTACGATGGGATTATGGTGGAGCTTGGTCCGCAAGCATTGAACGAGAGCGATCTGAATGGCCTCAAAGGTTTTGTGGCGAGTGGGCATGGCGCGGCGATCTTTCTCATGTCAGGGATCGATATTAATCCGATCGACCACGATCTTGTCTCGCTTTCGCTCCCGGATATCACGAGGAAGGATGGCGCACCTAACGATGCCACGCATTATCTTAGCTTCGCGAAGATGGAATTCTCGCATCCATTCTTCGCCGGAATGTTCGAATCCACGCCGAGCAATAGTTCTGCATTACAGGGGATTTCGTCGCCGAAGATATTTGAATCCTATGCACTTGCTGGAAACGCTGGTTTGCCGCTCATCAAATTATCAAACGGATCTGCATTTCTCCTCGAAGCAAAAATGGGGAAGGGAGATATTCTTCTTTACAACATTCCGCCGACAATGGCCTACAGCGATTTTCCTCAGAAGAGCATTTTTTTGCCGCTCATTCGGCGGACCGCTGCATACGCCTGCGCCATTCAAGCTTCGCTGGATGAAAGCCAGACGAAGAATTTCGTGACCACGGAACCCTTCGATGTACAATTGCCAGCGTTGGCGGGCGAGCAGGCCGGCGCAACCGTCCTTGTGCAAGCGCCGGATGGCAGCAGTTCCCGTGTACCCATCTCGATCAATGCGGATGGCAAGCCACAATTACGTTTTGACGATGCCCTCGTGGCAGGCAACTACACGGTGTTCCGCGACGCAGCGGCTCAGGTACCGGTTGGTGCGTTCGCGGTAAATATTCAGTCCGATGAGTCCGATCTTCGCGCTGCGTCACTTAAAGAGATGAAGGAATATCTTGCCGCTCGGATGAGCAATGCGAAACCGCTAATTGTGCAGCTTGCTTCCGAAGATAAAGATTTGGATAAAACGATCGAGCAGTCTCGTTATGGTGTGGAATTATGGCAGTCCTTCTTATGGGCGGCACTGGTTCTTGCGTTGATCGAACTCCTGCTCGCGCGTGAAGGCAGAAGTGCAGGAAAACAAGCCGTCGTTGGAGCAAATTAAACCATTTCAAATGCCATGCGTCCAAATAACTACATCATATTCGGGGTAAATCAGGTCTTCCCTCAAAGGCCCGCGACCGGCAACGGGAGCGGGTTCTTTTTTTGGTGAAAAATCAGGCCTGTATGGTCAAAGGGATCATTGCGATAGTATGCTTTATTTCGTTCGGTGCACTTCGAGCGCAGCCGTTCGATCAGAATGCATATTCAGGTATTGGAGTCCAACCATATAAACAGCCGCCGGAACCTCGATACCGGCTACTTTTTGGTTACGGCGCTGATGGTGGCCTTGGTGGGCTTACTCCCCGAACCTATATCGGTAGTATAAGTCGTGAGTTTGCGCCAAGCGTGCTTACGGCCGGATTTCTTTCAAGTAGTTCTAATTCGCGCGGATTCCCACGCAGGACTTATTCAGAATTCGATCTGCTCTATGGCATTGCATACGATGGCGCGCTTCAGCATTATGCCGGGGCTTCGGAATTATTTCATGCCAGCATTTCTGCGGGAATTTGCCTCAGCGCCTATCAAACAAATTCCCGTTTTAGAAAGCCCGTCTTTCCTGACTCGAATTTCAACACTACACAAATCTCGCCCGGACTGCCTATTCAGTTGCAGGCGATCTATGAGCCGATCCGGTATCTCGGAATTGGCGCGCTGCTGTTCTATACTATCAGCGCATTTCAGCCAAGCTATGGTGGGGCAGTTGTGGTTGAGGTGAGATACTAAAAGGGGAATTGGCATCGGCACGAAGCGTCAAGCATGACTGTTAAAAATACATGCAAACCTATTCGATAGAAGCAGCCAAAGCCGATCTTTCCGCGCTTGTACACTTGGCGGCCAATGGCGAGGAAGTTTTTCTCACAGAGCATAACAAACCGCTTGCAAAGCTTGTCGCCATTGATGAAGCAGAGGCTTATCGCCGGGATGTTCGTGCGTTGCGCGGGTTCGCAAAAGGGATCGATACCGAGGTCTATCGCGAAGAGGAAGACCGGATATGAAGATTCCCGATTCCCATACTTCTCTCTAACCCATCGCCCCCATTAGCGACACCCCCGCCGTATAAAGCCCGAATAGAATTGTAATTCCCGTTAGCGTCCAGGCGATGTATTTGCGAGTGCCATGCATCTTGTATTCTTTCGGCAGCGCTTTCATTTCGAGCAGGATGAGGAACCCCAGCACGATCGGCAGCAGCGCGGCATTCATCACCTCGACATCGATCATCAAATTGACGAGCGGAATGCCCAGCAGCACGATCGTTGCGCCGCCAATATGTGCGAGCGTATAAACGCTGTAAAATCCCTTGGCTTTTTTGAAGGGCATATCGAGGCTGCGTTTCATGCCGAGCGCCTCGGTCAATCCCCACGCGCCAGCCAGCGACACCACGATCGCTGCGAGAAATGATGCTCCGGCCATACCAAGTCCGAACAACACGACGCCGCTTGCTTTGCCAAGCACGGGCACAAGCGCATGGCTGATATCCTTTACATCGTTCAGCGTCGCATTGGGGCTTGTCGCATGAATGCCAACAGCGGCAACGATCACCACTGCTATCATAATGATCTGCGTTAGCACTGCGCCGATCTTTGTATCCCAGCGCACCAGCCTCATGTGGTGACTAAACAGTTTTTTATCGATGACTGCCCCCTGCTGATAAAAGACCATCCACGGCATGATCACAGCGCCGACGTTCGCCGCAAGCAGGAACATATAATTCCCATCACGAACTGGGAAACGTACCATTCCATGCGCCATTTCGGATAGATCCGGTTTTGCCATGATGGCTGCAACGATGAACAGCAATTCCAGCAGGCCAACGGCAAGGCCGATCTTTTCTACTCTGCGGTAGCTTCCACTTAGCCCGACAAGTACAAGTAATATCGTTACCGTTGGGACGCTCACCCACACGGGAATATGGAACATCTCGGCAACTCCGGCGATACCGGCGAACTCCGTCACTAATGCGCCGACGCACGCGACAAAAAGCGTGATAACCGAAAGCATGGCCCAACTCATGCCGAAATGCTCGCGGATAAGCTCGCCATGTCCCTTGCCGGTCACCACGCCAAGCCGGACGGTGATCTCCTGCACAATATAGAGGATCGGGATGAGCAAAAGCTGGGGGAGGATCATCGTATATCCCCATTCCGCGCCGGACTGCGCCGCCGTGATGATGCTGCCGGCGTCGGTATCGGCAAGCATGACCATCAGCCCCGGCCCGATAACAGCCAGCAAAAGGCCAATGCGGCCAAGTTTTTGCCGCTGTGTGCTTCCCTCAGGGGGCGCAAACGGATTTCCGGCCTGTGGCTCTGTAATTTTTATGGTTTCTTTCAATTTGGCTACTAAGACTAAGTCTTAATAAGGTTGGTTCCTTTTGTCGTAATTATTTCTAATGAAAGAAGGGTTTACAAGAAGTGGTATCAATGATGTTTATTAATGACCATCATAGATCAAAATTGAACATAACTCATAGCTCCAATGCATATTATTAGGATGCACGCGGTATTTCTTGAGGATAAATCATGAAACCACTTAGTATTTTGCTAATTCTTCTTTTTGCCACAACGATTACAAAAGCTCAACAAGCTGGGAAGCTTTATATTACATCTTATAACGATACCGGTCAAATAGGCTATGTTTGTGACGGTCAACCTGAGAGTTATGTTTCGGTTCAGTACGGACTTCTAAACTTGAATCCGAGCGTCCCTCTTACAATCGACTCGATAGTTCCGTCAGGCGATCCATCGGTCTTTCCGGATCAACAAGTAATAGTAATACCTAACTTTGTCCTGAATGATGTTTCTGTGGGTGGAAATGCCGGTTTTGCTCCGACTCGTGCAGGAGACGATACCATTCATGAGACTGTGTATTATAACGGACAATTCACCGCAACGGCCACGATCATCTTTCACGCTCGGAGTAGTCCCAATCTCGCATTGTACGGCCACACCAAGACGACAGCGTATTTTGTTGACGGTAATGGTTTTGGAGACTATAACTTGGATGAATTAACCGATACAATGCACGACCAGCTAATGCCGGGTGGTAATGAGATATATTATGTGGGAGCCGCACCGAGTGAAAATGGTGGGATTTATAATCAACCAGTATCACTCCACTCATGCGGTGGTGCAACCATTGATTCGATCTATGAGGTTGGAGACTTTTCCGAATTCTCCTTCGATCCGTTCCCTCATTTGCCATATTCAATGCCAAGTGAGGATTCGCTCGTTTTTAATTATGTATTTACACCTAAGGTTGTTGATACTACCGGTTTAAGACATCATTATCTTATTTTTCATTCAACAGATGGCCATTATTTGACATGGAGCTTTGAATATAAGGTCTATCCTGCATCCTCAGTGAGTGATGTCGCAATCTTGAACGATCAAATTAAAGTCTTCCCGAACCCGGTTTCGGATGAACTCCAAGTTCTCGGCGGTCAACCCGGCACGGTTCACCTCTTCGATATTATGGGCCGGGAGCGCATGAATGCCTCAGACGATGGCACGACCGCTACGCTGGATGTATCTCATCTTGATCCTGGAACGTATTTTCTACGATTAGGGAATCAATCAACGAAGGTTCAGATATCTCGATGAAATGAGGTGAAGTCGGTCGAATAGTTCTAATAGATCAGCCAGGGCTTTCGTTCGGCGCGAAATCTTTCGGCATCCGTATTCCAGCGGTCGAAGATGGTATCGAGACTAACACACCTGCGCAGCGATTCGATAATGGTTCGTTCGCCAGTCACTTTTTCGAACATGGTGTTCACCGAGTAGGGCATGGCATCGAATGCCGCACGGAACGCGGTATCGTGAAGCATTTCTTCGATAGCCCGAAACTGGCCCTCATAGAGCGATGGGATCTTTTTTAGATCCTTGGGCAGTATGATCTTTACGCCCTGATACGTCTTCGTTCCTGCGCTGGTGGTCGCGGTATAGACGTCGGTAACCAAAGGAAACGAACCGGAATAGGCGGTGTCAGCGATCCTAAGAATTTCACCGGCGCTCATAAGCGTCGAACCAAGCCGCAGAAACGGCAGATCGCTCCCAAGCCCGACGGAAAGGATCCCAAGCTCGCCGGTGGCGCCAAGCATTGCAAGCCCAACTGCGCTTTCGAAACTTGGGACGTTCGGGCTGGAGGGCGTCCACGTCAGGCCTGTTTCATTCCAGTACATCGAACGCTTCCAGCCGGTCATCGGAATAACCGTCAGCTTTAATGCGGCAGCATGATGAAACCATCCCTTTGCTTGTGCCATCTTCGCCAGTTCGCCAAGCGTCATGCCATGCAGATAGGGAACTGGAATGATCCCTACAAAACTTTTCAGTGCAGTATCGAGGATATTTCCTTCGATCCGTTCCCCCGAAAGCGGATTCGGGCGGTCGAGCACATAGAACGGGATCTTATTTTCCGCTGCCGCTTCCATCGCAAGGATCATCGTTGAGAGAAACGTATATGGGCGAACTCCCACATCCTGAATATCGAAGACGAGCGCATCGATGCCCTTCAGCATCGTTCGCGTAGGTTTGCGCGTAACACCATACAGCGAATAGACGGGAATTCCCTGAAAATGTTCGAGCGTATCGCTATTAAACGCCCGCCTGCCGCGTACCCATCAGTCCATGCTCCGGCGCGAACAGTGCCGTGAGCGTGAAAACCTTTGACTTTGCTAACACATCGGGGCCGAACCGGCCATCGCTCGTGCGCCCGGTCTGGTTTGTGATAAGGCCCACATGCTTCCCTTTAATAGGCGCGTAACCTTGCACAATCAGATTATCCAGCCCGGTTCTTACCTGAGCGTGGGCCGAAAAGGAGAGAAAGCAAGCTATCGCGAAATGTATGTACTTTGTCATTCGTTTGATAAACACCAACTATGAGAAGAATCGTCTTAGTATCGATATTTGTTTGTGGCGTTGCGAGTAATTCGCAGGCTCAGAAAAAAGTCTGGCACGACCGGCTTGTTGCAACGCGCGCTTATTTGCAGAATCACTTTTGGAATCCGCAGTCCGGCAATTTTATTCGTCGTGCCGATCAACCGGGCGCTCCCGGCAGCGATGCCTGGGGAATCACGATCCTGCTCGACGGGATGGCGTACATGATTCCCGAAGGACTCATACAGCCTCCGGGCTTGAAGCAATATTTTCAGGCTTCAACAGGTCTCTATAGCAAGACGGACGGAAATTCTGGTGCGCGAGTTCTTGCGCGGCAAGGCGACCAGATCTACGTCGGCGGCGACGATGATCTCCAATGGTGTGCAGCACTTGTCCATTGCTACGAAGTAACGAAAGACAGTGAATATCTCAATGCCGCCAAGTCATCCTTCAATGCGTTGATCAACATGGATTTTTGGCAGGATGGAGCGTCAAAAGGGTGGTCGTGGAATTCAAACGACCGGCGTCCCAACGGGGTTAGTACCGCATACGGTGCACTTGCTGCGGCGCGGTTGTATCGGGTTACGCATGAAGCCGTCTATCGGCAATGGGTTTTGGCTTCCCTTAGAGCTCTGCATACCCCGCAAGTAGGTTTTTTCCCTCGTGACATGATGGTCGCTGCAGATGCAGCTCTAACGGTGTTCGAAGTTTCAAAAGAAGACTCTTTTCGAGATCGCGCGATGGAACTCGAGGATTCTGCTGTGGCTGGTGGTCTTGCATTGCTTCATCATGATGGCACCGGCGAGCGCAACCCAACGGACATCGGTGATCTTGCAGATGGACTCCTCCATTTTTATTCTGCAACGCATCAGGCAAAGTACAAAGCGCTTGCCGAGAAATTTATAGCCTTCTTTGCCAATAACCGAACGCCGGATGATATTGCAGCCCACGGATTCTATTCGCGCTATGATCTCAAAGGAAAACCGGTTTTACAAGGCGCGTACATCGGGGTGCCATGCAATGTTCAGTTCCTTCCCGAGGTTGCGGAAATGCTGAAGCTTTTTGCGATCGTGTCTAGAGTAGAGGATAATACAAAATTGATCAATAGATAAGAAGTGTATCGGGCGTGATGTTGCGATACAATATGTTCATGCGAAAGCCGTCATAACGGCAACGTGATCTAGCATGAAAAAACACATCCTTCTTTTGGCCTTTGTGGCAGCACTGTTCATTAGCTGCGGCAAGAACGACGACCCCAATGACATTACCGCCAGTGGCACCATCGAAGCAACGGACGTGAACGTTGCGGCGAAAGTATCTGCCCAAATTACTACGCTCTACATCGACGATGGAACACCCGTCGATTCCGGTAGCTTGCTTGCCGCTCAGGATCGAAGCGAGCTGGATATTCAATTACGCGCAGCTCAGGCAGCCGTAGATCAGGCTCGTGCACAGCTTTCCTTGACGCAAGAAGGCTCGCGCACGGAGGATATTCAATCCGCAGAACAAGCCGTTACGCAAGCAGAGACGAACCGCAAGCTCGAGGCGGATGAATTAGATCGTGTACGGAATCTTCATGCCGGTGGTGCAGCAACAAAGGAACAACTCGATCAGGAAGAAGCGAAGTTTCGTGTAGCACAAAGCCAGCTCGATCAGGCGGAAGCAAATTTGGCGAAGGTACGGCATCTGGCGCGTCCGGAGGATGTGAGTTCTGCCCTGGCCCATGTCAATCAACTGGAAGCAACCCGCGATGAAGTTCAAAAGTCGATCGACGATTCGTACATCACTTCGCCGCTCAAGGGCATCGTCACGCATAAAGTAGCGGAACAAGGCGAGCTTGTTGGCTCAGGCTCTACAGTTGCGACGGTAACCGATCTTTCGAGCGTGTATCTGATGATCTATTTAACAGAAGAAGAACTTCCGCATGTTAAACTTGGGCAAAAGGTTGATGTGCAGGTTGATGGCCTCCCGAAAAAGAATTTCACAGGGACGGTTACCTATATTTCGCCGGAAGCCGAATTTACGCCCAAAGACATTCAAACGAAGGATGATCGGGTGAAGCTTGTCTTTGGAGTGAAGGTCGAAATTCCGAATCCAACCGGTGAACTGAAAAAGGGATTGCCCGCCGACGCGACGGTACATATTCGTTAAGCACGAGGAGCAAGATCGTGCCAGAACAAGCTCTCGAAATCCACGCTCTTAAGAAGTCTTTCGGTGAGACGGAGGCGGTGCGTGGCATTGATCTTACCATTGCAAAAGGAGAAATGTTTGGACTGGTCGGGCCAGATGGAGCCGGGAAGACAACGCTCATTCGAATGCTCTGCGGCATTGTTAAACCCGATGGCGGTGACGCTAAGATATTAGGTCTCGATCTTGCAACCCAAATAAAGGAGATAAAGCCTCGCATTGGCTATCTTTCGCAGCGGTTTAGCCTGTATCCCGATCTTACCGTCGATGAGAATATCGAATTTTTTGCAGAGATCCACGAGGTAAAAGATTACGCGACTCGACGTAACGAACTGCTTGACTTTACGCGCCTCACTCCGTTCCGAGCACGTCTGGCAGATCAACTATCGGGTGGTATGAAGCAAAAGCTCGCGCTTGCTGCAACGCTTATTCATAAGCCGGAGATCATTTTTCTCGATGAGCCGACGACTGGCGTCGATCCCGTTTCACGGCGCGAATTTTGGAAGATATTATCATCGCTTCTTGATGAAGGAATCACCATTCTTATGACCACTCCCTACCTTGATGAAGCCGAACGTTGCACACGAGTAGGGCTTATGAGTGATGGACACATTCTTTTGACCGATACTCCGAAAAATGTGAAGAAACAAATGATCGGGAGTGTGATCGAGATCATTCCCGAAGTATTGGACAACGCTACGGAGTTGCTTCGTTCCTTCCCGGATGTCATCGAGGTGCAGACCTTCGGCGACCGGATCAACGCGGTAGTAAAGAAGGATGTTGATGCAAACACGGTCAAGGGGCGTCTTGAGTCAAAGGGAGTGCCGGTGCGGAGCGCACGATTAATCCAACCCTCGCTCGAAAATGTATTTATTGCACTGTTGCGAGACGTGGAACCATCGGGAGAAGAGGATGCTCCGGCAAAGACCATGGAGGCTACTCATGCCTGATCTTGCTATCGATGCCAAAGACCTCACGAAGCGATTTGGCTCATTCACTGCCGTAGATAGTATTTCCTTCAATGTACATGCCGGTGAGATCTTCGGCTTCCTGGGAGCGAACGGTTCGGGAAAATCCACGACGATACGGATGCTCTGCGGACTTCTGCAATCGACGAGCGGCACAGCAACGGTCGCGGGATTTGATATAAATTCCCAACCGGATGACATCAAGAAGAATATCGGCTATATGTCGCAAAAGTTCTCGCTGTATGACGATCTCACCTGTACCGAAAATATTCGGTTTTGGGGTGGGATCTATGGATTATCTGATGAGACGATCGCGGAACGAAGCAAATGGGCGATAGGCATTGCTGGTCTTGAAGGCAGGGAAAATAGCCTTCCGCGCGATCTGCCGGGAGGCTTCAAGCAGCGGCTGGCGCTCGGGTGCGCCATGCTCCATTCGCCGAAAGTAGTGTTTCTTGATGAGCCTACGGGCGGCGTCGATCCCATCATGCGGCGGCGGTTTTGGGATCTTATTCGACAGCTCGCCGCAGGGGGTACTACGGTATTCGTGACCACACATTATCTCGATGAAGCAGAGTATTGCAACCGGATCATGCTGATTCACGAAGGCCGCATCATCGCCGGAGGTACGCCGGAAGAGCTAAAGACAAAGCATCTCCAAACGCCGGTGTTCGAGGTTGAGACGGACCGCGTCATCGAAGCGATGGCTGCGCTTGATAGCGACAGTCGTGTGGAGGAAACATCTGTGTTCGGGAGCTTTTTGCATGTGAGCATCCCCAAATCGCAGGATGCACGAGCAGTTATCACGGATACACTTCGCTCACAGGGGATCAATATGGTTCGTATTGAACAGATCACACCTTCGCTTGAGGATGTATTCATCCATTTGATCGATCTGGAGACAAAGGAGAAAGTTGCATGATCTCACGCGCACGTATTCGACCGATCATCCGAAAGGAACTTCGCCAGATCTCTCGCGACCGGCGTTCGCTTGGTGTACTTCTTGGCGTGCCGGCCGCAATGCTTATCCTTTTTGGCTATGCGTTGAATTATGATGTAAAGCACGTTCCGCTTGCGATTTACGATCAGGATCGCACCACAACAAGCCGTGAACTTACGGATGGATTTTTGCATACTGAATATTTCGATAAGGTGGCAACCCTTTCGAGCGATCGCCAGATCGATACAATGCTTGTCAAACAGATCGCGCGGGCCGTGCTCGTCATTCCTGTCGATTTCGAGAAGGATCTGCGTGCCAATCGGTCGGTCGAAGTGCAGGTGATTGTCGATGGCTCGAATGCTACGAATGCAACCGCAGCCGCCGGATACCTTCAGGCGATGGCACAAGATTACTCGACGAAGATAACCTTGCAAGCGCTCGCGCGCAACGGACTTGGAAAACCGGAACTTCCCATTGATTACCGGGCACGAGTGTGGTACAATCCCGAGTTGACCAGTCCTAAATTTCTGGTTCCAGGTCTGATCGGTTTTATTCTCATGATCTCGACTGTCGTTTCTACCTCACTTTCGATCGTGCGCGAACGCGAGAAGGGGACGATGGAGCAGATCATCGTCTCGCCGATCCACCCAATGGAACTGATCATCGGGAAAACAATGCCGTATGTCGTGATCTCGATCATTAGCACTTCACTCATATTGCTTACAGGCTATTTCTTATTCGATGTCGTCATTCGTGGTAGTATCGTGCTGTTATTCATAGAGTCCCTGATCTTTATTTTTTGTGGGCTTGGGCTTGGCCTGTGGGTATCGTCCGTTTCGGAACGGCAAGAGGAGGCGTTTCAACTTGCGACATTAGTCTCTTTGCTGCCCACATTCATGCTTTCGGGATTTACCTTTCCCATCCGGAATATGCCGGTAGTGATACAGGCTATTACCTACATCAATCCGGCACGGTATTTTCTGTGGATCTTGCGAGCGATCATCCTTCGCGGTGCCGGAATTGAGGTGTTCTGGAAAGAGACGCTTTTTATGGTGATCTTTGCATCTGCGATCACGACCATCAGTTGGAATAAGATGAAAAAATTATTTTAACAATGATTCAAATGAACTGTGAGAATATGTCATTGCGAGGAGAACGAATCGACCGAAGGGAGATTCGTTCGACGAAGCAATCTCTATCCCGTAGGATAGAGATTGCTTCGTCGAGCATTCACCGCTCTGCTTCGAATGCTCTCCTCGCAATGACAAAATAATACTTCCATTCAGACGATGCGCACCATTCTTATCTTTCTTCGAAAGGAGTTCCAGCAGCTTCGGCGGGATCCGAATATGATCCGGCTGATCTTCATCGGCCCGATCGCGCAATTGCTTCTCTTTGGGTTTGCTATTAATCTCGATGTGAATTCCGTTCCGATGGTGGTCTGCGATCAGGATCATTCGCTCCAGAGCCACGATTTTATCGCGCGCTTCGAAAACTCAGGATATTTCCCAGTTGTAGCTCGCGTCGAGCGGCTTTCCGATGTCGATAAGTATATCATGCAAGGAGATGCCTCACTCGCATTGACCATCCCGCCGGAATTTGGCAAGAAGATCCTGCGTGGGCAACAAGCAAAAGTCGAGGCGATCGTCGATGGTTCGGAAAGTAACGCGGCATCGGTGGGCCTCAACTATGCCGGTGCCATCGTTGCCGGGTATTCACAGAATGCTTTGCTCGAAAGTTATTCTCGTCGCGGATTGGGTGCACTGAAGCCGATCACAGTCACGCCGGAGATTCGTGTTTGGTATAATCCCGAACTGAAGAGCCGCAACTACATTTTGCCGGGGCTGTTGGGAATGATCATTACTCAGGCGACGGTTCTGCTGACGGCGTTGGCGATCGTAAAGGAGAAAGAACGGGGAACCCTGGAACAGCTTATCGTGACACCCATCAAGACGTGGCAGATCATTATCGGCAAGCTTGCTCCGTTTACGATCATTGGTATTATCGATATCGTTCTTGCTCTTGCCGGAGTAACGCTTATACTTGGCATTCCAGTTCGGGGGTCTGTTCTCTTACTCGTGGCGCTTGCTTTGGTATTTATCTTCACGACGCTCGGCCTTGGGCTTTTTGTTTCTACCGTGAGCGGAACACAACAGCAAGCCATGATGACGACCGTGTTCTTCGTGGTGCTCCCGATGAATTTCCTTTCGGGTTTCATATTCCCGATCGAGAATATGCCAAAAGTTATCCAGTGGTTCAGCTATTTTTTGCCACTCCGCTATTTTTTCGAGATCATTCGTGGGATCTTTCTGCGTGGCGCAGGATTGACGGAGCTATGGCCTCAAGTATTGGCCATGTTCATTTTCAGCGGGGGGGTGTTAACGCTGAGTTCGATGAGATTTAGGAAAAAACTGGGGTAGCGCAGTGGGAATTCTACCAACCCATTTTCTTGCGTAATCCCGTGATCTGCTCAACATGGTTCCTGCCATGTGTTGCGTACAGATCGAGCAAATTTTGTAACGTCATCACCCCATTATCGGGATGATTGGCTTTTTTTGCGAGATCATCCTCGCTTGCATCTTCCAAGAGATTAGCCATACGCTCCTGAATGCCAGACACGATCGCGAGGGATGGCGCGATATCATAGGTGTAATCATGCATTGCAGCCCAGGCATCCTGATCGTACGTCTTGAACAGAGGCTGCTCTTCGGTCAGAATGAGTTTCATTCGGACGAATGCATTCAGGTGAGAGTCCGCAATATGATGCACAATTTGTCGAGGGCTCCAGCCGCCTTCGCGATAGGGCGTATTCAGTTGTTCCTTGCTCAGTCCGTTGACAGCTTCTGATAATTCCGAGGGCAACGTACGGATCGCTGTTATTTTGTCTTGGCGAGTAGCATCCATTTTTTTCAACATTAATATCTCCGACGTCGCATTGACTTGCATGACCGATAAAGCACAGAAAACGCAACATCATCTCATTTCGGACGATTCCTCTATCGCTGGATGACGAATTGGTTCGAGACTACCATCGGTCCAGTCGCGCTGGTGCCGCTCAAGCGATACGTATAAGTACCGCTCGGAAGCTTCGATACATCGGCCGTTACCTGCCACGCACCGGCATTCTGGAACACATTGTTGACCGGACGAGCGACCTCGTTGCCGAGTTCGTCGTAGATCGCAAGTGTCATCGTGGCTGCACCGAGATTCGCATACTTCACCGTGACGTTACCAGACGTGACAGGGTCAGGTGTAGCCGCGCCAATGAAGCTGATGTTCCCGCCTCGGCCTCTCATTACTGTGCGGAGTGTAGAATCACCGCAAGCAAGCAAGAGTGTGAAGTCCGTGCCCGATACCGTGTTGCCGATACACGCTCCGACCGGCGTAGAACCGCTCGCGCCAGTAAAGAGCTGCATGGACTGAAGCTGAACCGGAGTGGTGAGGTTCGTTGCCGTATCCAGATCCGCTGTAAATGTGAAGTTACCGAAGCTGGTAGTATTCGCATTCAAAGGACCACCGGTCAGGGTGACCGTGATAGTCTCCGAAGTACCAGCACCAGGCGTGACGACGGGTGCATTTGGCATCACCCAAGGGTTAATTGGGTTGAATCCCTTACCTGTAAGCGTCAGCATATCACGATTCGGGATCACATACGTCAACGTCACGCCCGTGATCGCCAATTGATCGACCGTCACGCCCGCAAGCCCACCTGGTATCGACACCGAGACGTTTGCTGGCATGGACAACATATCATTGGCGTGACCCGATGTGCCATCGGACGCATTTGTTACGTTCGCAATAACTGAACTGGCGGATACCAGGGCTGTTCCAGCAGTTCCAGATACTGGTATCACTTGCGTCGAGGTATCTCCATCGCTGTTAACGAATATGATCTGTAGCTCGTCGGTATAGGTAACGATTCCTGTGCTATCGGGATTCGGTTTAAATGTCACGGGAACAAGGTAGTTTGCCGCGACTGGGAGCTTCACGTTCGTGTCTGCCGGATCCGTAATCGTCTGCATGCTTCCGTGGAATACTGCGGGTGGCATAAGCGGGGTCGTAAAGAACTTACCCTTGTCTGGGCCAATCCATTGGACGGAGATAACCCTATCGCTGTCATCGTACGTTGAGGTTCTTGGCCCATCGTTAGTGATCGTAATGTTGTTCATCTGCGTATCGCAGGAAAGGATGGGTGCTCCTTCGAAGCCGGACGTTGTTGGCCCAACATGCGTAACGTATGCCGTGACGATCATCGGTAACGTGGTGCAACTGTTCGTACTGGTAATGGCGAACTCCACTTGTTGTGCCGGATCGGGGAATATTGAGTCATTGAAATTCACCGTGACGAGCAAACTTTGTCCTGCCGGTATGGAATAAGGGAACGTTGTTATAAGCGTTGTGGGCGATAGTGTTGCCACCGTATAGGTAAATGCAGGATTGAATATCCCCGCTTGTAACCCAACGCTATCGATCACGAGCGGTGCATTCGCGGTATTTTGTATCGTGAAGGTGCTTGAGCTCGGAGTCGGTGTTTGATATGGAACCGGAGCAAGCGTGAGCATTCCTGAACCCGTACTGCCGGAAGCGTAATTGGAATTGATCGTTACCTGAAGGGTATCTCCAATAACATTATTTTCACCATCCAACGCCACTAAATGATCGACCACCGTTGCATTCTGTTGGCCCTTAGCGATATATTGCACCGAGATCGTCGCGGATTGGCCGGTGTCAAGCTGTTGGGCGGTCTTCGTCGGATCCCATGTCAAATTGTTATTATTGAGGGTTCCCATGAGATTGAAGAAATCCACCGTATCGGTTTGATACACGCGATTGATCGTTGTGATGCTGGTACCGATCGCTGCGATCGTGAAAGTAGCGGTGATGGTATCGTTCGTGTTCTGGCAGTCGAGCGTAATGGTCGTATCCTGGTAGAATATTGCGCTTGGTGCCACGGCCCAGCCGATCAGGCTGTCGAAACGTGGGTCTTCCTTGTGTTCGGGGGTGAGCACTTGCGGACTCGTCCAGTTACCTTCGGTACGATTGGCCGAGATCAGCGAACTGGAATCCGGACAATAGTCAATAATGAACGTTGCCTTACCCGGAGAAGCTGGAACCGTGAATGGGAACCCATTGGAAGGATCCGGATGGAAATGGATCGTATCGGCCCACCATGCAGAGTCAATGGTGATCACAGCCTTCGAGAGATTCTCGATATAAACCGGTTTTGGATAGCAAGTGCCACCTTGAAGCGGCTCATTTGGCCAGGTTTGGTCGGTCACAACAAAGTCCGCTGCGCCGCCGCTGCCGATCACTGCCACCGATTGCGGATTGCAGGCATTACCATAGATAATGCTGTCAACCGCTTTGGTGGAAACCAATGCCTTGAATTGGATCTCGATCAATCGATATTGTCCCGGAGGGATCGGAGACGTATCGATCGGCCCGCCAATACTATCGTAGATCGTGAATCCAACATTGCCATACATCAGATGAAGTTCGTCTAGTTTGAGTGGTAGCTCTCCTAAATTGTAAAGTGTATCGTACGCCGTATCCGGCGGAGTTCCCGGATTCCACACACCAACATTTTGCAGCGTCGGCTTCATGCTGTCCACAAGGGGTTCATAGGTGCTTGTGATCTTCGTTTCATTACCGGCAATATCATAGGCATCGATAACGAGTATGGCTGGTTTGGTCACATCGACCACGTACATACTATAATCGCTGCTATCTTGTCCTGCTCCCTCCACAAAGTTAGGATCGGGCAGGTAGGCCATATTATAGACCGAGTCAAGCCGTATTTCGCCGAGGCCGCTCTGTTTATTGATGCCATCCGGCAACAGTCCGGAATCGCTTACATGGACATACGCGGAGAAGCAATGGCCCATAGTATCGGCAAGCGGGGGAATCGAGTCCGGTGAATGGAACGTACCAGTTCCGAAACTGCCGGCCCAGGCGTAGGATTCGTCATAGCCATAACCATAGATATACACCCCAACGCCGGCGGCCGTGGAATCATGTACAAGATCCTGCACCACGGTATGCGTGCCGGGTGCGATATGAGGCACGTTGAAGATCTCGAAAGTATCGTCAATGGGTTGAGCGCCCAGGCCGAGAATTCCTTTTCCATCGTAGAGCGTGTATCGCGCGTCGGTGTCGCGGCAAATAATATTTGCATAATTATCGTACGGCACGATATTACCGACGCTCTCCGGAGTCTCAAAAACGACCGTCGTGGTATATTGCTCTTTTGGATTAATAATACACTCGGCAGGATCGCCATTGCCGTTTTGGCCATTGGGGTATGTAGCACTATTGATATACCATACACAGAGGAATGGCGCCGTGCTCGTAAACTTTTGACCAAGTTCTAATTCATCCCAATAGATACCATATTGGTTAGGAATGATACATTCGGTGTGGTCGCCGGACACATAATCATGCCGAGTGATCGTTTGCCCCGGTACCGACGAAATAAAACAGTAGCGGGCATAGTCATCCGTTGAACCTTCAGGCTGCTGGGGATTGGTCGTATAATAGGTTTCAGCCCAGGTTCGAATGGGAGGAAGCATATCCTCGACGTGATCGCAATAGGGAAAGTCCGACGGAATGTTTGGGCAAACGGATCCGCCGGACACGCCGACGGGCACATTCGAATGTATGATCGTTCCCGTCAGGTCAAAATTATCCGGATCCGACGCCTTAATGGGCATTAATTCCATGCATTGCCCACGATCAAGCTGGAACTGAACAGGAACGCCTTGCGGATACACGAGGATCGTGGAATTGGCATCTCCGTTGACATTTCCGCTGGTACATTTGCGGCAATCGCACGTTGGAGTAATCGTAACAATAGTATTGTCCTGATCGGCGGTAATAGCTAACGTGGAAGGAAGATCATAAATATAAGAACCGCTTCCTTCGAACAGCGAGCCATACGCAGCAACAACATAATCCGTGCCCCAGCCGATCGTTGGAATAATATACGAACCATCCGACGTATAGGCGTTATGGGACATATCATAGACCGTAAGGTCAGCCGTATTGGAATAAACATGGATCGCCTTATTTTCCACGATACCGCTGGACTCCATTTCCCAAAACTCTGGAATTTTGAAACTGGAGATCTGATAGGCCTGAACCGGCACGGGCGTCGTGTTCCCATTGGACTCGACAAACGCCGTGCAATTGTTTGCGGACGTAATGTAAATACGCATGTACTTCCCGCCTAAGTCCTGGCCCCAGTAGTTGGACATCATCGAGAACCAGAAATCCCGGCCCTCGGGGGGAGGGGTGTTGTGCGTTTTGACGATGGTATGGTTGATCAGCGGGTTCTGCGCCAATGCGGTTTCTGAAAACAGCATGGACGATAACAGGATGATCGTTGCAACCCATACTACCACCCGCACCCTGGAAAATGCCCGCATCAGGAATAATATCTGTATCATAGAGGACACACGATTCCTGCCGCCCGCTGCGAAAAAAACGAAAGGGTTAGAATGTGTCATGGTCATAGTTGGTACCAAAACAACGAATTAAACAGCAAAAGAAGTTACAAAAACTTAATTTCTCCTGCCCGAAACGACCACTCCGAAAAATACAATCTTTAATAGGAAAACCTGTCGGTTGAATAGGAAAGCCAGCTACCTTCTCCCCGACTTCCGAATCCATAGTGCAGCCCCCCGATCTCTCTCATTGACAGAATCCTTCCTATTATTTAAAACGCACAAGGTCGCTCGGGTTACAAATAAAAATTATGAATAATTTATAAGTGACGCTTACTTTTCATAAAAGACATATAAAGACTCGATACGTACGCTCTCAGTCATCTCGAAGAGCCCCAAATGGTCCACACCTCAATTACAGCGGAGAAGGAGAGATTCGAACTCTCGGTACGCTATTAACGTACAGCCGCTTTCCAGGCGACCCAGATAAACCACTCCTGCACCTCTCCAAAACATGGTTAGCGCCCACATTCCTGAATGTGGACAGGGTAGCGAAACAGGGAGCAGTGGATTCTTGTGCCGCTTGAATGCAAGTTTTCTCAAAAATGAACTGAACTGAGGTCATTTTTGTGTAGTATTATGTAGAAGTGTGGGTGATTCATCATCCATCGCCACGCTCTGTACTCAGGTTTGCCAGCGTTGCCCCGCGTTTGGTCTTCTGAGATGATGTGCCATTAATAAAGTCGAATTATTTTCGATGCTCTGGCCGCGCTCCATGCGCCATTCGAATCGCCTTCGATGTCTGCATCCCAAACGATGCATCGGGTTTGCTTGCGCGATTAGCATCCTGCTATTCGCGGTGTCCTCTCGCGCTCATCTTCCAGGAGGTGTTAAGGTACGGGAATTGAAACGATCGGGGAACACGGTAACGATTGAAGTCACGCTCCCTTCACCCACGTTCGATACCTTTCAAAAGGTGCTTCGCGTTCGCCGAATTTCCGGACAAGTTCAGGGCGGCGATGCCTTAGCTTCGATCGCGATCCCGCTCCGGGTTTCTCGCCATGCAAGTGTAACGATCCTTTCGCATAACGATGTGAACACAACGGCAAATAAACTTGACCTCACCAGCACACTAATCGAGGATGTTGCGAGTAATGGGAAGCCGGGAGCGTCGGTTCACCGACCGAAGCCGATATCCAGTGAGCACCACGGAATCGGCTATGCTGGGCTTACCTTTATGGGAACGATGCGGGCGGCTGATATTTCGCGACTCGAACTGGGAATTCTGGATAGATCCGGTTCGTCCACTATTCGCGCGGCGAAAAAGATCATTGTCCAAATTACCGATCCGTCGGGGCTTTCATCACTACCGGTCACAGACTTAAATGAGCCGTTCAAAGTATCGAACGGAGTGTTTAGATCGCGTCTTGCTGCGAGTCGTGGCCAGTCTAAAGGCATGCAAACACTGTCGGTCGGGGATGTTCAGCAACTTCCCGGCATTCAGTCTGACGATGGAAATGTCTATCGGATGTACGTCCGCCAGAGCGGTATTTATCATATCACTTTTAGCGATCTCCAACATTTTGGGATCGATCCTTCGCAGATCGATCCAGCAACCTTGCGGGTCATTAATAAAGGGCAGCAAGTTGCCGTCTATGTTTCCGATATTTATCAGGATGGCCATTTTCATTCGGATGATTATTTCGAGTTCTTTGGCAACAAGGAGCGGTATAACGGGCCAGATACGCTTGGGGATTTTTATTACGACCCGGACACAAAAAACAATATTTATTTCCTCGTGTGGGGAAGTCATTATTCACCGATCCCAGTGACGGGAGTAAAGCGGTTGGCGGAGGAATCGGGTGAAATCCGAACGGCTAACCGGTCGCCTTATCCGCGCAACAGTTTTTATGTCGATCTGAAGGATAGCTCATTCGCGACCAAGATACACTTCGAGCAAGATAACATTTCTGACCCGCTCGATGTCACGGATATCGATCAGCGTTCCGATCTGCGAGATCACTGGTTTATGGGAATCGTTTCGACGGGTGGAACATATCCTTCGAGTTACACGGCAAGTACCATTGTGCCGTACCCGGATGTGCGGCAAAACCGGCCAGTTTCTTTTCGGGTCGCGCTGCATGGTATCGATGATTATGTGCAGGGCGCGACCGATGAGAAAGGTAACCCCCTTCCGTATGTCGATAGCGAAGAAGATGCGTTGATCTCGGTCAATCAGCAAGCAGTGCTGCACGGCGTCTGGAGCGGTCAGAACTTGAAGTTCCTGTCGACCGACACGGCATCGCAGCTTGTCTCCTATATTCCATCCGCGCAGTTGTTGGGCGTTAATCCGGCAGATACCAGCGGAGGACTTCCACCGATCGCGATCACAGTCGCGCAGCAAAAGCAGACACCGGTTCAAAGTTGCCGATTCGCGTTCAATTGGATCGAGATCGGATATAATCGCAGGTATTATGCCTATCAGGACACGATCACCTTTCATGCGCCGCAATACAGCACCGCAGGACTGTATCAATTTACGCTGCAAAATTTCGATCGCACCGATATTTCCATTTATCGGAAGGGGATTTCGAAGATATCCAATGTTGTCTTCGTTTCTAATCCCAAGCAGGAGCGTAGTACGCAGGCGATCTTTCAGGTTAATATTACCAGTGCAGCCGACGAGTTTTTCGCTGTCACGGATTCCGGCAAGCTCAAGCCTTACAAGTATGAGAAGGACAATTTTGCCGGCCTTGCCTCGCCATCGAACTCTGGCGAGTATATCGTCATCACAAATCGCGACCATCTTCCGAAAGGGAATAACAACGCACATGTTCCGCTGCAGGATCTGCTAAGTTACCGCGCCAGCACGAACCATGTGACCACTCAGCTCATCGATGTTGCAAATATCTATGATGAATTTCATTATGGGAGTCCATCCGCAAATGCGATCAAATCATTTTTAACGTATGCCTATAATAATTGGCAAGATCCTCCCAAATATGTGCTGCTTGTCGGGGTAACGCACGAAGGCACGGACGATTCGGAAGAATATTTCCCAAACGATCAGGTTCCCGCGCCCTATATTCAGGCTTATATCGAAGGGGATGTCGCTGCCGATGCATGGTATTCCATGCTCGATAGCAATGACCTTGTGCCGGATCTGGTTCTGGGCCGTCTTGCAACTTCGAACATTAGCGGCGATGCGGCGTATATCACTAAGCTCAAACAATTTGAATCCGATCCCGCGATTCCCGGAGACTGGAAAGACCGCGCGCTCTTTATTGGAGCCGGTGGAAGTTTCGATACTGGCATCGGTAGAATTTTGCAGGGTGCGCTTCCGGAACGTGTCAGTGTGCTGCGTCAATCGACAGTTCCCGCGTCACCTTATCATGGAACCCAAGAAACCGTATTTGATAATGTCAACAATGGGCTAGGACTGATCGCCTATTTCGGCCATGGCGGCGCAGATATTTGGGATGATCCCGTCAATGACACCAGCGGTCCGCCGTTCCTGTCAAATCCCCAGGTAACGGGCTTCAATAATAATGCACGGTATCCACTCGTTCTGAGCATGACCTGCTTTACCGCAACATACGATGGTCCGAACACTGGGATACTCAATAGCCTACAAAATATTGCAAGTGCCGGCTCGATCGCAGCGTTGGGAACCACAAGTTTTGGATGGGAGCAAAATGATGCCCGTCTTGCAGAAGCGGTTGTTCCACGCATCTATGATTCCGTCGGTGGAACGATGGCCGAGCGCATCATCGACGCCAAGATGGATTTTCTTTCCGAGGCGCTTTCTGGCGATCTTATCCCTCCGACGCTCGTCTATTGCTACCATTTTTTGGGTGATCCATTGCTATCGCCAAATTATCCGACGGATAGAGTTGGGCTTACGCTTTCCAGCCGTGTCCTTCAGCCTTCGGGGACGGTGCAGCTAACAGGCACAACCACGATCAAGAGTGGCGTGGCGCGTATCGAACTTGCCAACGATGTCCTCAGCCCGCTATCACCGGTGCATAGTATAGACAATATCCCCGTCACGGGTGGTGCGTTTACGCTGACCGATAATGTTCCGATCGTTACCATGCCGTACGGAACGTACCGTGCTATTGTGTATGATAAATCGACGAACCAGTTTGCTGCTACCGCAGAAGATATAACCATTACTAATTCCCGAATAACCGAGTTGGATTTTGAGCCACATCCCTTGCCGGTGGGCCTGCCGCTGGATTTCAGCGCGGCAATCCAGACCCCACAGCCGATCACAAGCGTGACAGCGAATATCACGATCTATTCGCAAAGTGCAAACGGGGTGGTCACAGCGAATGCGTTACCTCCGATGACGATGCTGCCGATCTCGGATCGGTATCACGTCGTCATTCCGGCCAGCACGATAAGTGCGGGAAATAAAGTCGTGGCCACCGTTTCTCTGATTGCCGGGCAGCGATAATATTACCTCGGATTCAATTTATATTATTGTTGGAGCGGCCAGCGATCCTTCGGCGGATAAAGATCTGTACCACCGTTCGGTTAGTGGCAAATACGCATCGACGAAAAACGGGCTGGTATGGAACGAATTTGTGTACAATTGGGGGTCATCTCCAGTGAGTTCGGCGATGGCCTCGCTGTTGAATATGCGATCCGGTGCGCCACAGTTACTTGGAAGCACCTCTGTAAGTGAAATTGCTTCACACAGTGATACCTTGGTGAGTATCCCACTTGTGATCACCTCGCTCGATTCGTCCACACTGGCGTTTGCAATTACTCCGGAAGCGGGCATTGGCCCACTTAATCTACGAGATAGTATCACAACCAACGATACCACGCTGCCTCTCGCTTTTGCGCCTGGCGCTGTTGCCTATCTTTCCGCCGTGGGAACGACATCGGATGGAGTATCCACAACACCTGCGGTCTTCAACAATGGTGAGGTTGTCCTGGGTCTGCAACCTGGTGCGGAAGGGAATATCGGTGCCGATGTCATTCGCGTAGCCCGAGTTTATACTCCAGCGCAAACCGCCCAGCCGGATATTCACTTCCTGCCCATGTACACGGACAAGAAAGTGCGCTATTCAAGCCTTCGCATTGTGAGCGATTCACTTGGTGCCATCGCGCTTACTACTTCGAGGTTTGGTCCTTCGACACTTACCGTAACCTTGAATCTGAACGATTCGCTTATTAAGCTCCATAGCAACGACAGCCTTTTTATTTATCGCCTGGACGACCGATCAAAACTATGGACCATTCTTTCCACGTCACGTCCTTCGCCAAATCAGTTGACTGCTTCGATCACCAATCTCGGCACGTTCGCGATTGCGTATAATACGGATAAGGTTCCACCTATCGTGGATATTACGGTCGAAGGGCAGGTGTTCATCAATAACGGCGAAGTTCCTCCACAGCCGAAACTCGATGCGATCATTCAGGATGCCAATGGTATCGACATTACGCCGGGAAAAACGATCGTGAAGATCGATAACCGCGCGCTTCAGCCATCGCAGTATGTCATGCTGGATTCGAGCCGAACGCAGACCACATTAAATCTCACGATGCAGCCATCGCTTTCGAGCGGTAACCATACCATCACTATTCAGGCGACGGATAATAACGGACAAACGAATGCTCCGGCGAAAGAACTGGATGTCCATGTATCGAATCAGTTCGGGGTGGTCGTACTTGGTTCGTTCCCAAATCCGTTCACTGGGGTGCAAATGTTCATTGCCTATCAGATCAGCGGTATTGCGTACGCACAATCGGTGAGTCTCGATATTTATACTGTTAGCGGGAGGCGTATCCGTACGATGAGTTACCCATCCACCGATCCAACGCGAACCTTCGGCTTTTTGCAGGGCGGTACCGGAACGCCGACCAGCATCGGCTATCATGAGGTATGGTGGAATGGTCTGGATGACGGTGGTGCGGAGGTCGCCAATGGAGTGTATTTTTACAGACTGACGGTCAATACGTCATCATCGACACAAGAGGTAAAAGGAAAATTTGCGCGTGTTCGATAGGCATATATATATATTGTCATTGCGAGGAGAACGAATCGACCAGAGGGAGATTTGTTCGACGAAGCAATATCCTTCCCCGAAGAGATTGCTTCGTCGGATTTCGTCGCTTCGCTTCGAAATCCTTCTCGCAATGACCTTGCTCGTCGGGAGTGTTTCTTCGTCGCATGCTCAGGATCTTTATGCCGGGGAATTTCTTCGGATCCCGGTCGGGTCACGCGCACTCGGGATGGGCGGCGCTTATACTGCCATTGCGAATGATGAGTCCGCATTTCACTGGAATCCTGCGGGCGTTTCGTTAATTCCGGATCAGCTCTTTGGGTTTATGTATTCCGCTGAATATGGAACACCTGGGAACTCACTTGCAAACTTTTATCAGCTTGGGTTTACTTATCCAATGAAGGATATGACGCTGGCTTTGAACTGGGTGCGGCTTTCCGTCGGCGATCTCAATCAAACGCCGGATCTTACTAATGTCAGTGTTACCGATGAACGCGCGCAACTCGTCGAGGAAATATATGACGGCGCTCCGAATTATTTCAGCGATAATGAGGATGCCATCGTGCTATCGATCGCGCGGGATAATAAATTTACGCTGGACTGGGGCTGGCTCTATTACAAAGAACAGATCGAAGTACCCATTGGAATTAATTTCAAGGTCATTCATCAGGCGATCGGGAGTTTTGGCACGGCGAATGCCATTGGAGTCGATGGTGGTGCGATGCTCCGGTTTTCTCTCGCGGAATTTTTGTTGAATCCCGCGCTTGGTAAGGTTTCCTTAGGTGTTTCGGTCACCGATATTGCGGGAACACAACTCGCCTGGAGTACCCAGCGAACTGAGATCATTCCCATGCAGGTCAATGGCGGGATCGCGTATGCCCAGCCGATTCCAGCCATTCAGTCTGTCGCTACATTTTCCACAGACTACCTGATGAATGAACGGGCGTTGCCACGCTTCGGTTTGGAGATGACCTACGAAAAGAACATCTCGCTTCGGCTCGGCCTCGATCAGGGGGAGTTCACGACCGGAGCAGGTTATAATTGGGAGCATAAGATCGACATCAATTACTCGCTCTCGATCAATAATGCACTCGGGCCGGAGAACCGTTTGAGCTTTTCCGCAGATCTCGATAATCTTATGAAGAAGGATTCAACGAGTGAATAACAGGAACCGGAAATGTGGCATTGCACTGGTCGCCGTGATGCTTGCAGCGTGTAGCGCGCCCCCTGAACCGGTGGTCACGCCGCCGCCGCCAGTTTTCGTTCCGAATACCTCGCCACCTGATCCAGTGGATCACGGCATTTACGCAGATGCGGGCCCTCAGAATGCGATCGATATTGAATGGAAACCCGACTCAACGGGCACTACGACCGGGTATCTTCTTTATCGTTCCGTTGGCGATTCGAGTGTCGGCTCCGACGGACTGCTCGCGCATCGCACGACGATCGCAGATATAGAAAGCAGCAATCAGCTCATTTCACCATTGGATACTTCCTATTCTGACACGTTGGGGATTACGCCCGGCGCGACGTATTATTACCAGCTTCAGGCATTTTATCGTTCCCCAACCAACGCTGTTACGTATAGTCATCCGACGCATGTTGGAATTTCGACATCTTTTACATATGCGCAGCGCATACTGGTTCTCAGTCCGAATGGGACCGATACCCTGCACGGGTTCCCACTCCAACTATTGTGGCAAGATCCGAACGATGGTGGAAGTTACCAGATCATTGTTCAGCGACTTGATAATTTACAATATGTGTGGTCCGGCAGCGACCAGGATTTCGAAAACACAGAAACCATCCAATATCCCATGAGCGCGACGCCGCTTGTGTCTGGAGTACCGTATCAGTGGCGTGTAAAATGGATCGAACCGTTTGGCGGCTCCACTTCGACCTGGTTGGGGTTTACTGTAGAACCGTGATGCCGGTGACGTGCGCCGGCGGCTCCGCAACCGTATTTTTGTATTCATGAGATTTTCCAACATAATCATCGCCTTATTTTTGGTACTTTCTGCGGAAGGCGCCGCAGTTGCACAAGGCCCGCCGGCTATCCCAGGCCAGACTGGGCCGGGAGCCAGCCAGCCGCTCAATCCCACTACGCCTAATATGGCGATCTATAGCGTCATGCGCGGGGGTGAGGTTCAGATCGATGTTAATTTATGGGGATATGTCGGTGCGCCGGGGCATTACCGTGTTCCGGGATCGACGTCATTGGTGGAACTGCTTAGCTTTGCGGGCGGCCCAACGGCATCGGCTCGTTTGGTCGATATTCGGATCATCCATGCTGATACCGCCTCCGAAAAGCGTGTTGAAACCTACAATCTTGAAGCCTATCGCGATAACGGCGATCTTTCCCAAAACCCCTTGCTCGAACCCGGCGATACCATTATGGTAAGCGGGCGTGCGTTGGATGTCTTCTTTCAGGCCATTGGCGTTATCACGAATATCATGGTCATTATTACCGCGCTCATCAGTTTTATCTCGTTCACAACGAAATAGATCGATGACACTGAGCTTCCTGAAGCGCGTTTCGTTCTGCGGTTTCTTCTTTTGCGTCATAGTAATAAGCATTATGGGATGCGATCGTGGTATCACACCCGGTGTGCTTCGATTCTCGCATTTCTGGTCGGAACCGGCACAGCGAATTGCTATGGATTCTCTGCTTGCCGGATTTCATCGCGAGCATCCGGATATCCCCGTAGAAGTGACAGAGCTTAGCTGGGCGGACGGCAAAACCAAACTTATGGCCGGATTTAATTCCGAGACGGCACCGGATGTCCTTGAACTTGGCAGCGATTGGGTTGCGCAGTTTTCCTCCAGTGGCGTGCTCCTGCCGCTTGATGCTGACTCTGCTATCATGTCGCGGTTCGCAGCCTCGCCAAAATATGCTCTCAGTTCAGGAATGTGGGGTGGTCATTATTTTGCAGTGCCCTGGCTGCTCGATACACGCGTTATTTTTATTAATGATGATCTTATTACAACCTCCGCCACTATGTCCACTCCGTCCAATGGAACGAATGCATGGAACTGGCAAACAATGAAATCTATTGCTGAAAAAATTGGCATGCAGGGCATTGGCGTAAATGGATCAGATCAGCACCGGCTTTACAAAAAATTCCTCCCGTATGTTTGGTCGAATGGCGGCGATCTTTTCGATAGTTTGGGCCAACCCATGATGAACACACCTCAAAACGTTGAAGCACTGCGTTTCTATATCGGTCAATTGGAGTGTGGTGTCATGGAAACGCAGAAGGATCTTGACGATGACTTTGTGCGCGGGAAGCTGGGAATGTGGTTCAGCGGATCGTGGCTGATCCCGAGGCTTTCAAAGGCAACGTTCCAATGGCATACGGCTGTGTTTCCGGGGAACAACGGGCATTCCGGTGAATCGTTTGCTGGTGGTGAATATCTGGCTATTAACGCAAAGAGCGTAATGAAGCATGAGGCGGAGTTGTTTCTGGAGTATATTACACGACCCACTAACGAGCTTGCATTTGCCCGGAATGTGAACGAATATCCTGCCGATGTCAGGACTCAGTCAGATACATTTTACCTTCATCGGCGCGAGGGTGCGGTATTCACCGAACAGCTCGCCCATGCGCGAATGACGCCCGTTATTCCGCAGTGGCTCGATGTAGAAGCGATCATCGAAGATGAAGTTTCCAAGGCACTTTATAAGACCGAGACTCCCGAACAAGCAATGGCAAACATGCAGCAACGCACGGTTACTTTAATGAAAAATGACAACTGACCAATCGGGAGAAACCGGGTTCAAGTCCGGATATTGTGCGATCGTGGGAGTGCCGAATGCCGGTAAGTCCACGCTGATGAATGCGATGCTTGGCACGAAGCTTTCGATCGTGACACGCAAGCCGCAAACAACGCGCAAACGCGTGCTTGGGATCTATTCTACTCCGCAGGAGCAGATCGTTTTCCTCGATACACCCGGCATCATGCCGCGTCCGACCACTTTGCTCCATAAGGCGATGCTCGCGGAAGTGCAGCGGTCGTTCGCAGACGCGGACGTCATTCTTGTGCTTGCCGAGGCCCACCAGCCGTTCGAACGTGCATTACCGGGGCTTTGGAACGATTATAAAAAGATCGCGGGGGAGAAGCCCATCGTGCTTGCTATCTCTAAAAGCGATCTATTGAAAAACAGGAACGATCTGCTTCCCATTTTACAACGCTATGGGGAACAGCCGGAATTCAAAGAGCTTGTTCCGATCTCGGCGGCAAAAAACTATAACATAAAGGAGTTGATCGCAACGCTCCGTAACTACCTTCCCAGCACTGAGCCGTTCTATGATCCAGAGCAATTAAGCGACCAGAACGACCGGTTCTTTGTGGGTGAGCTTATACGCGAGGCAATCTTTCAAAAGTTTAAGGAAGAAATTCCGTATTCTACCGAAGTAGCGATCTCCGAATTCAAAGAGCGAGCGGCCGGGAAGTGGTTCGTAAGCGCCGAAGTGATCGTCGAGCGCGACACGCAAAAATCTATTCTTATAGGGCGCGATGGTTCGGCGTTGAAATCGCTGGGTGAGCGTGCCCGGGAGGAGATCGAACGGTTTCTCGGACATCCTGTTTATCTCGAACTTCACGTAAAAACCAAATCCGATTGGCGCCAGAATAAGCGAGCGCTTTCGGAACTTGGCTACCACGTTTGAAAATCAACCCATCTTAAAGATCTCCCTAAAAATCATACGAATCTCAGTCCATGCCGGAATTCCTCCCGTTTAAAGGCACTCGATATAACACCTCAAAGGTGCAGATCGAAAATGTAACTTCCCCGCCATACGATGTCATTTCTCGAGATTACCGCGACCGTTTGTATGCGCGTGATCCACACAATGTCATTCGACTTGAATGGAGCCGTGACTCCGATCCATACGAGAGCGCCGCGCGATATTTCAAACACTGGAAGCAGGAGGGAATCTTAAAGACGGACGATTGGGATGCCTTTTATGTATATCATCAGGTATTCAAGAAACCTGATGGCGGCCAGGTGACTCGATCCGGAGTGATAGGACGGTTGAAGCTCAGTGCATACGCCGCAAAAGAGGTAATTCCTCACGAACGCACTCATGACTGGCCCAAGAAGGACAGGCTGGAACTGATGGAGCACACCCATGCGAATTTCTCACCGATCTTCGGGCTAATATCCGATCCCAGTTTTCTGTTCGACCAATCGCTGGATATGGCAACGGTGCATTCACCCATCGCGGATGTCGAAGAGGCACTTCCAAGTGGCGAGAGCGTACGACATTTGCTGTGGCGATTGCAAGAGGAGGATGGTATGATGAGGATCGCTAAAGTAGTGAGGCCGCTTACGGTTATCATTGCGGATGGCCACCATCGCTATGAAACGGCGGTCGAATTTCATAAGAAGCATCCTGATGTGGCCGGTGGCGATCATATTATGATGTTCCTTTCCAATTTACAGTCGGAGGGAACCGTTATTTTACCAACACACCGGCTGCTTCACGATGTCTCGGAATTCAATCAATATCGTTTATTAGATCGCTTGCGAGAGCGGTTCGAACTACTGACCTTCACAAGTCGCGAAGAGGGTGTGGTGGAATTAGAACGAGATAATGCCGCATTGACACTCATCGAATTTGCGGAGGATCCTAAGTGGGTGTTAGTTCGAGATATTCGTTTACGAGAACGAGATTTTGTCAAACCGGCAGCAGAGCGGTTGGAAGAGGAAGTATTTATGCCCATGCTGGGCATTTCAAGGAAAGCGATCGACGAGCGCGTCAACCTGCTCTATCCTCATACCCTCCGCGAACTCGATGAGTTTGAAGAGGAGCAAGCCTGGGATGCTGCGTTCTTGCTAAGGGAAGTTCGCCCCAGCGAACTCCAGGCCGTCGTGGAGCGGGGTGAGTTCATGCCGCAAAAGACCACCTTTTTTTATCCGAAACTGCTCACTGGGCTGGTTTTTCACGAATTTGGGTTGCAAACGCCGTTCGTATTGTAACTCTCCAATCGAATATCTGTTTAAAGCAACATGGCAGAAAGATCTTACGGATTACTGAAGGGTAAAAAGGGAATCGTTTTCGGTCCATTAGACGAAACGAGCCTCGGATGGCAAATTGCACTTGCGGCTCATCGGGAGGGAGCAAGGCTTGCTGTTAGTAATGTAGCGGTTGCTCTGCGCGTCGGTAAACCGGCGGAGCTTGCGAAGATTCTCGGTGACGCACCGCTCATCCAATGCGATGTCTCGAATAGCAAGGAAGTCGAAGCCTGTTTTGCGGAAGCGAAAGAGAAGCTCGGCTCGCTCGATTTTTTTGTTCATTCCGTCGGAATATCGCAAAACATTCGCAAGGGATTGAAATATGAAAAAGCCAACTACGATTGGTTCCTGAAAACACTGGATGTCAGTGGGCTATCGCTTCACAGGCTCATTCATGGCGCTCTCGCGATGGATGCGCTTGCCGATGGGGCGAGTATTCTGTCGCTCAGCTACATCGCGGCGCAACGCACCTTTACGACGTATGCCGATATGGCCGATGCGAAAGCCCTGCTGGAATCCATCACTCGCAGTTTTGGCGCGCGGCTTGGTAAGAAAAAGATACGTGTGAATACCGTCAGCCAAAGCCCAACGCCCACTCGCGCCGGCTCCGGCATCGTTGATTTCGATAAGATCTACGAATTTGCCAATCTTCTTTCACCGCTCGGCAACCCAACGGCAGAGGAATGCGCGGATTACGTCGTGACCCTGCTCAGCGATCTCACAAGAAAAGTTACCATGCAGAACCTGTTTCACGATGGCGGATACAGCAGCATGGGAATGACGACCGAACTGCTGCATCTCATTCATCACGCCGCAGCCTCGGATGAAAAAATGAAGGAAGCGGGGTTCGATCAATACCTGATCGACCGCGTCAGAAAAGAATAGCAGGCCGGTCCAATTTCGATCTTTCATTCACGAAGGAAATTCTCATTGAAAGAATGCTGTTCTGCCTCACGCAAATGCAGAACTACACTTCGCCCACCATCCCTCTCAGCGCTCCTGAGGATATTGAGTTACCTATCTTAAGCATTTCCGGTCACGGGAATGCGAACCGGTTCATCGATAAGCCGGAAAGTAATTGTGGCGTGGTCGGGGTCTATAATCATCCGGAAGCGAGCGTCATTGCATATTACGCGCTCCATGCGTTGCAGCATCGAGGCCAGGAAGCGGGAGGGATTCTTTCTGCATTCACAGAGGAAACGCCCAGGGGGCCGAAACGAAAATTTCGCATCCATAAGGATAATGGGCTTGTCCTCGATGTCTTCAAGGATGACAAGATCTTGTCAGAAGTTCTTATTGGTGATTCCGCCTTGGCTCACAATCGTTATTCCACCACCGGTGCCAGCGGGAAGATCGAAAACATACAGCCCTTCATCATGCATTATCGCATGGGGAATTTCGGGCTCTCGCACAATGGGAATCTAACAAATACCCATGCCTTGCGCGATGAACTCGCCTCGCAAGGAACGATCTTCCAAACCTCGACCGATAGTGAACTGATCCTGCACTTAATCGCGCGCTCCCACAAGGAAACGCAGGTTGATCAGATCCGTGATGCGCTTCAGCAAGCACGCGGAGCCTATTCGCTCGCCATGCTGACGGATACTTCGCTGGTTGCCGTGCGAGATCCTCATGGTATTCGGCCCCTGGCATTTGGCCGCCTCAAACGGCCGGATGGCGCATGGGCCTATATGGTTGCCTCCGAAACGTGCGCTTTCGATATTGTTGGCGCCGAATATATCCGGGATGTCCAACCGAACGAAATACTTATCATCGATGAGCATACCGTAAAGACCGGCGAAGTGCAGTCGACTCGCATACTCGAGCACGCGCCTACACCGACTCATTGCATTTTCGAATATATTTACTTCGCAAGGCCCGACTCGAAAGTCTTTGAAGAGAATGTTGATAGGGTTCGCCGCAAGCTTGGAAAAACGCTTGCGATCGAATCACCGGTCGAGCACGACCCTGGCCGCAGAGTGACGGTTATTAATGTGCCGGATTCCTCGAACACTGCGACTCTTGGCTACGCCAGCCAGAACCAAAAGCTTGGGAACCAGACGAAATATCAGATCGGCCTTATTCGCTCGCACTATGTGGGCCGCACCTTCATTCAGCCGGGTCAAGACCGGCGAGAGATGAAAGTGAAAGTGAAATTCAATACGGTAAAAGGGGTGCTGAAAGATAAAAAGGTCGTCGTGGTCGATGATTCCATTGTTCGTGGCACTACTTCAAAAGCGCTCATCAATCTTATTCGTGAGGCCGGCCCGCGTGAAATACATTTACGAATTACTGCGCCTCCGATCACTCATCCCTGCAAATATGGTATGGATTTCCCCAGTAAGGGAGAACTGATCGCAAATCATCATGAGAATGAAGAAGAAATTGGTAAATACTTAGGAGTCGATTCACTGAAATATCTCACAGTAAAGAAATTGCTTGAAAGCGTCCCGCATAAAGACAAAGCCGGAAAAGAGATCGGTTATTGCACGGCCTGTTTCACCGGTGATTACCCCGTTCCCTTCGATGATGAGACGCAAGAGAACGACGATTGAAATAGCCCGCGCAGTGTAGCATCGGGAATATATTCCCGATGCTACACAAGGTCACTCAGAATTACCCTATCCGCTTGAACCCCACGCGCAAAGCATCCGTTAAAGCTACGATGTTCAAGCGGGTGCTTTTCTTCTTACTATTTGCTGGCACGGGCTTTGCCCAACCTTCTGTAAAGCCGATTGCCCGATCTGCCGTCGATTCCACTGTTCGCAGCATCATTGTAAAATTTCGCACACGTGCAGCGATGAGCGATGCGGCAACGCTCGCAAAACTTCAGGCTGTCAGCTCCACCATCGAGGTTATGCGTCCCGTGTTTACACGGCCAACGCCACAGTTTTCTGTTCAAGCCGTCAGCAACGATACCGTTGGGCTGGATCGCATCATTAAAATTCCGGTGCGCGAAGGAATGACGGTTGCTGATGCTGTTCGCTCTCTTTCAGGCGTGAGTAACATCGAGTATGCGGAGCCGAACTACCATTATCATATTCAACGGGGACCACCAACCCCTAAATCCGCTTGCACTGCTGTGCGAGGGGGTTTATACTCCAGCATGGAGAAAGTGTTGAAAGGTCAAATATCTCCGAACGATCCGAACTTCGACCTGGAGTGGTGGCTGCAAAGTGTTCATGCGCCAGAAACATGGCAGGTTACAGAAGGCGATAGCACCATTCATATCGGTTTTGTCGATACCGGCGTGGATTGGCTTCATCCCGATCTCAAATTTCAATTTGCGGTCAATCCTGCAGAGGATATTAATCACGATGGCCTGTTCGAAGCATGGGCATCGGATTCGCTCGGTGTGAATGCGCGTGGTGATACGGTGTATGGCGACATCGATGGCAAGGATCACGATGGGAACGGTTACGCGAACGATGTCATAGGCTACAATTTTGTCAATCAGGAAGAGATCGGGATCGGGGATGTATCAACACGCGGCCCAATTCCATACGACCTGCACGGTCACGGAACTGCAATGGCGGGCATTCTCGCCGCACAGCAAAATAATGGTATTGGTATTAGTGGTATTGCCCCGAAATGCAAGCTGGTTGCGCTCCGCGCATTCGATGCCAATGGCACAGGTTCCGATGATGATATTGCAACGGCCATTATCTATGCAGCCGATAATCATGTTCAAATTCTGAGCCTTTCCTTTGGCGATATCATTCCCTCGCTGCTGCAGCGTGATGCCATTCGCTACGCGATCTCAAAAGGCGTGACCGTGTTCGGCTCCAGTGGTAACGATGGCTCGACGGGTCCGAACTATCCTTCCGATTTCGATGAAGTCGTTTCTGTGGGGGGGACTGCGCCGCAAGGATTGTATATTTACACCACACACGGCGAAGAACTGGATGTCGTTGCGCCCGGACAGGATGTTTATACTACGAAGCTTGGGGGCGGATACGATTCTGTTTCCGGCACCAGCGCAAGTTCCCCGATCGCAGCCGGAATTGCAGCGTTGCTGCTTTCTAAGAATCCAAACCTCACGCCAATTCAACTCCGTTCTATCATAGAATCGACGACAACTCATGTTGGAGATCGCATACATAGCGCAAATGGGCAGGTCGATGCCAATGCTGCGCTTAACTATCCGGGCACAGCACAGATCAAAATGGTTACGCCGCATACGTTGGATGAATTCCATATCGGCGATACGGTGAACATCACGGGCGATGCAATCTCCACGCTATTTACTGGCTACTCACTCTCGTGGGAGAAAGATTATTGGAAGGATAGCCTCGGATACGGTTACGATCAATACGGCAATTATGTGCAGATGGAAATTCCCTACGATAGTATCGTTAACGCAGAATTCGACACGAGCAACGCGCAGGTTCTAAACGGTACGCTTGGATCATTAGATACGCATGGCTTCGATACCGGAACATACACCATTATATTCGCCGTGGGTTCCAGCGATAACCGAAGCACGCAGGAGCGGTGCAATATCTATATGACGAAAGCTCTCCCAAAATTCGTTTCGTTTAGCATTGATTCTATCTGGGTGAATACCGAACGAGGATTAATCGTTCAGGCGACGACCAACATTCCAGCGCAGCTCGACGTGAAATATTCTACGGCGGGAGCCAATCCATCCATCATTGCCGACGATCTCGTTGGATTCGAACATGCAATTCTCATCCAACGCGAGCAGGCACACGTTGGCGTCCCACTTGTGATCGAGGCGATGCTTGTTACGCCGAATGGCGATACCACGAAATTCGATACGGTCGGGATGATTCCCAATGAAGCCGTTGCACAATATCCACAAGGCGGCTTTATTGAAAAGTCCTACACACTTCCGCCGGGATTTGCGCTCGATTCCGTTCTCTCTATTCCCGCCGGTGATCAGATTATCGAAAATCCTTATTCGAGTGGCTTGCTGACCGTGTTTCAATTCGATAGCGCAAAAATGGCATTCAAGGCTGTCGATTCTGTCTCCGATCCATCCACGCCGCAAGCTATTGGTAATTCACAGGGTGACGGTCATCCAGAACTTCTCGTACAGAGTTTAGACAATTGCAAATGGCATTATGGGCAATTATGCGGAACAACGCGGATCTATAAGCAGAACGCCCAGCATTCGATCCTTGGAAATTTGGTCTTTGAGAATGATACGCTATTTGGCAGTACGTTCGCTTCGCTCGACGTGGCCGGTAAGCAGGACATCGTTGGCGCGATCGATAGCGAGTGGATGGCTTACCAATATAGCAACGGGCGATATTCTGTTTTGGGAACGGACATTGATCCTTCAAAACCGAATTATTATAGCCCGAATAATAATATCACATGGGCGAACGTGAAGGGCGCCGATCTTCTTGGAACCGGCGTGCAAGATCTCGTCGTACTCGATGATGCAGCAAATCTAATCATTTATGAGCGCGATGCTTCCTCTCCCTCCGGGTTCAAGGCCGTCTATACCAATCCCAATTCCGGCGCATCCAGCGGGACACTTCTTACGGTCGGTGATTTCAACGGAGATGGCAAGCCCGATATTGCCTACGCCTATCATCCCATTTTCGAGCAGGATACGCTCGATGAATATCATCCTGCCTATTGGACGCTTGTTGTGCTACGCAATTTGGGTAATATGAAATTCGATACTATGAGTATCGACCATTTTTATGGTTCCAATCAGAACGATCATTTTTATCTGACGAGCGCCGATGCTTCGATCGGGAGAATAACGAATGTTACGGGGCGTTCGGTGGACGATCTTGCCGTGACCTTCTTTCCTAATTTCTATTTGCTGGAATTCGATTCGAGTGCAAAACGAATGATGCCGATCTGGAACTATCCAGTCTCGCAAAGCCCGCGCGGCGCGATCTCCTGGGATTTCGACCGCAATGGCAAGCGGGAGTTCGGTTTTATGACTGGAGATTCCATTCGTTTCTTTGAACACAACGATTCCTATACGGAGCAAACTCCTGCGCCTGCCGGACTCGTGGTTGCACCTCGCGACACGAACCGAGTAGATATAGAATGGGCGCCGCTGCAGAATGCGACCGAATATTACATTCTTCGCGCCGGCCTGCACGATCTGAATTACACGCTTATCGATTCCACCACATCAACCAACTACTCCGATTCTACAGTGGCGAATGGCGATACTTTGATCTACTCGGTGTTTGCATTCTCTTCGTCTTATTCTATCCCGAATAGCCAGCCTGCGTATGGCATCGAGGCAGTGGTTCATCCTATGCCGCACTTGGTGAGTGCATCTGCGCTGTCTCAGAATATTCGAGTGCGAACATCGCAGACTCCGCGCAACAACCGTGTCTATGCTGGAACGATCATGGTCGATGATACCATCCAGCCGGACGCGATCGCGATGAGTTCCGATAATGCGCTTGTGATGAGTATTTCTAATTCGCTTTCCATTGGTGTTCATCGAATGCGGGTTACATCATTCGGATTGCGTGATATTTACAATTCACCGTTCGATACCGCGCATTATTTGGCATTTCAAGTGCTGCCGGATACCATACTTCCTCAATTCTATATTATTAGCTGGACGTTCGATCAAGGTTCGAACGGACTTCAGATCCATGTCATCTTTAACGAACAACCCGGTGCGGATGCGCTCGATGTTTTACATTATACACTATCGCCCTATGGAACTTTGACGGGTGTCTCACGAGACACATCGAATCCTAATGCACTATATATCGATGTTAAAGGCGTTCAGCTTGTTGCCCTTGGCGTCCCATTCGTCCTGTGCGTCACTAATATCACCAGCATAACAAACACACCGCTCGAGGCAACGGCCGGGAATTGTGCAGGCATTTCTCTCGTCGAGCCAGATCTTTCTAATGTGATGGTGTATCCCAATCCTGCAAAGCAAAGTGTGGGTCAATTAACGTTTGCTCGGCTTACGGCTAATGCCGACATTCGAATTTACACCATTCGAATGAAACCCATTCGTGAGATCACGGTTTCCGGTTCCGAAGGTGGTGCAGTGTGGGATCTCCGTGACGATGCAGGAAATCCCGTTCCCAGTGGGGAATATCTTTATTATATCACCGGCTCGAATGCGGCTGGCGTTGCCGTTCAAGGCGTTGCGAATAAATTAGTGGTTGTGGATGACCAGAAATGATACTCACTGATACACAAATCCTGCAATCAATGAACGATGGCTCCATCGTTATCGACCCATTCCGATCGGAATGTTTGGGAACCAACAGCTACGATGTGCATCTTGGCAAAACGCTTGCTGTTTATAAAGATAAAGTTCTTGATTCGAAAAAGCAGAATGAAGTTGAGTATATTGAAATTCCAGAAGAGGGGATGGTACTCAAACCCGACACGCTGTATCTTGGTTTGACGGAAGAATATACCGAAACCCACAAGCACGTCCCATTCTTGGAAGGAAAATCGAGTGTGGGAAGGCTTGGCATTGATATTCATGCCACGGCAGGCAAGGGCGATGTCGGTTTTTGCAATGCGTGGACGCTCGAAATATCTGTTCGCCAACCTGTTCGTATTTATCCCGGAATGCCGATCGGACAGCTTATTTATTTCGAAACCTCAGGTGAGGTTGCCATTCCTTACAGCCATAAATCGGACGCAAAATATCGGGTACGCTCCTCGCGGCCCATCGAGTCAATGATGTTTAAGAATTGGGATGAAGCGAAGGGGAAATGGAAGTAAAAACGGGCACTACAACAGTCCGCCATGGAACTTCCCGAACGCGTGCGCGAGCATAACGGCCATCAGAACAAAGCCAACAGCGAACAGTAAGAAGTGAATCGTTCGCTTGTGATCGAACGTGCCAACTCGACCGATGAGAAGATACCCCACCAGCAAGTTCAACAATCCCCACAGCACATTTATCGTCGATGACGATAGGCCCTCCCCAGGCGGAGTGGCGAACGGACTCTGAAACGGATTGCCCGAAACACCATTGACAAGGTGCGGAATGCAGTTAGCGAGGAACGCGCCGCCAAAGAAATAGGCGACATAATGGTACCACTTCATTTTTGTTTGTTGGTCGTTATTTGCCATGATGTGATTTCTTAAAGTGATGAATTAATTTAAAATTGAAAACCGAGCGACGTTGATGTGATCTCCACTCCGGACAGAGACAAAATAAAATCCATTTCTTAATGTAGCAGGTAATCCAACTACATTCTCTCCGGCTTGAACATTTGTGCTCCAAATGTTAATTCCGAGTGAGTTGAAAACAGATACTTCGCCGCCAGTTGTAAAATCACCGGAAACCGAATACCCATTATCCCTCGAATCGTGAACGATGGAAATATTTTCCGGAGTAACAGCAAGCGGTGCAGTTTTCACAGATGCAGAGCAGAGATTGAAATAGTTACAGACGACGTCGGAGATAAATTCAGAGTAATAGGTGCCAGGATAACTTTCCTCTCCTATGCCATCATACACGACGACCCTCAGAGAAGTATCCTCTGAGATGTACGCCAGTTGTTGAATCATCCAACCGCCCCCATCGGCCACCAGTACTGGGGTAATGTTACCCCCTGGACCACCATAACCACTTTGATACAAATCGAGCGGAAGACTATCCCAAATGTTCTGTGTGAACCCTTGCGTCCCATGCACGGAATTAACAGAGAACTCGAGCGCGGTATAAGTATTACCTTTTACTCCGACGCGCAGCCAAAATGGATTAGAGGTATCTGTTCGAATCAATAACATTTTCTGAACCCTCAACATAGAGCTTTCCGCCGCTGTCTATGTAATTAACAAGCTCTGTCTGCATTGCACTATCGAGCATGTCAGACGGTTCCCACGGCTTAATAAACAGTGCATCGTACTGGTTGAGATCAGTTGGAAGGACAGTACTGATTGTATCAGCGACGATAGGTTCGATTACATCTGCCGTAATTAGTGAAATGAGCGACGATTGACCCGGCGCAATAATCGCAACCTTCCCTCGGGATTGCGCATGAAGCACAACCGCGAATAATAGGAAGGCCAATATGCGTAAAGTACGCATCACATAATTACATTACACCGCTACCGCCATCATCCCATTGGTCGAAAATGCATGGGCTCCAGCCTTCTTGAAATCTTCAACGAGATCGAGTTTCTCCCAGGAGAAACCTTCGCGGCCAAAGTGACCGTAGGCTGCGGTAGCCTGATAAATGGGGCGCTTCAGATCTAATCGAGAGATGATGCCGCGCGGCGTGAGATCGACGTTCTTGCGAATGATCTCTTCGAGTTCAGAGTCGGGAAGTTTTCCTGTGCCATGCGTATCGACGTTGATCGAAACAGGCTCGGCAATACCGATCGCGTAGGCAAGCTGTACCGTGCATTCATGCGCAAGCTTTGCAGCGACGATATTCTTTGCCACATGGCGCGCTGCATACGCTGCCGAGCGATCGACCTTCGAGGGATCTTTTCCGGAAAACGCTCCGCCGCCGTGCGGTGCGCGGCCACCATAGGTATCTACGATGATCTTGCGTCCGGTGAGTCCGGTATCGCCGTGGGGTCCGCCAATTTCAAAATTGCCGGTTGGGTTGACGTGAATGATCATACCGGAATCGCGCAATTTTAGCGGGATCACTTGATCGATCACATGCTTAATAACATCCGACCGGATTTGCGCCTGCGTCACATGGGGATCGTGCTGCGTGGAGATAACGACGGTATGTACACGGACGGGTGTGCGGCCTTCATATTCAATGGTAACCTGGCTTTTGGCATCCGGGCGAAGATAGGGCATCAGCTTCGGATGATTCTTTCGCACATCCGCGAGGCGCTCCATAAGCTTGTGTGCATAATGGATCGCTGTCGGCATGTATTCCGGCGTTTCGTCGGTCGCGTAGCCGAACATCATTCCCTGATCGCCGGCGCCACCGGTATCGACACCCATAGCAATATCCGGGGACTGAGAATGGATAGAGGTCATGACGCCACAGGATTCCGAATCGAAACGGTACTCTGCTTTTGTATAGCCAATGCGCGCAATGACTTCCCGTGCTACTTCCGCAACATTCACGTAGGAGTTCGTGGTAACTTCACCGCCAACAATGACGAGGCCGGTGGTAACGAATGTTTCGCACGCCACGCGGGAGTTCGGATCCTGCGCGAGAATGGCGTCGAGTACGGCGTCGGAAATTTGGTCGGCTACTTTGTCTGGATGGCCTTCGGATACAGATTCGGAAGTAAAAAGATATGACATCAGTCGATTGGAATTCTAAAAAATAGGTTGTTACCTGAGCCAATCTCAGGTGGAGAAACACAACCGCGAAGCCTGAACCTCGGTTCGCTTTTCTTTAGTGTGAAACGAGCAGTGGAAGCATGGTATCGCCTTCGCCGCAATGCAGATGGCAGAAGTAGGCTCCCGAAGCAAGCTGCGCTGTGGAAAATGAAATATGGTGTTCGCCTGGCATGAGTGCCCCATCGAAGATGTGTAATACTATCCTTCCGGCTGCATCCGAAAGGGTGATCGAAGAATTGGATGAAGCATTTGCATTCACTGTTAACTCATATCCATCTTGTACCTGCGTAGCATGTAAGGATAAACCTGATGGGGTTTCGATTGCTGCTACACCGGACATACTCGATACCGATACTAATGGCGGATACTTCAAGGCACGATAGGAGACAACCGTTGGGCCTTTGAGATCAAAAATGACGGTATCGCCGGGTGTTACTTCCGTCATCGCATTTTGAACGCTCAACCCCCAGCCAATGAATGTATTTCCGTTGGGAAGCCGCTCGACGGATCCCATAGAGCCTGAGGATATAGCTGGATTATGATGGAATTGCCACAGGAGTGTTGCGGTATGATCCGTGGTGTCTATCGCAAATTCGACCGCTCTGCTTTCGGCATCGGGATGGAAGTTCCCGTTATCGAACGCCAGAAGGGTAGAACTTGGAGACCATTTCGCATCGTGCTGGCCGCTGAGTCCTAAGGTGTCGCCAACGAGGAGGAATTGGTTATGTGGCCCACCAAAGCGCCATACGATGTTGCCTGTTGTGGCATCGATCTGGGTGATCTCACTAAAGCTGCGGTTAGAAAGTAAATAGTTGCCGCTGGTATCGACATCGATCGAGTTAGCATGTTCGAAATCGAAGTTCTCGGCGGGGACATAGTAGGGAAGGCCGTCGGAGAGTGTGTAATGGTCAATTCCGCGCCATTCGAAGACCAGGTTTTTATCTGAGTCGAAGCTTTGCAACACATTACCGATGACGGTGATCGTACCTGTGGAATCGGGAAATACTTGAGAGAGGTCTTCTGTGTACAAGGCTCTTCCGAGGACGATGTAGCTCCCATCCGAATGCACTTCAATATCGTGTTCATCGGTAGTACATCCGTTGATCGCCGCGAAGGTGTCCAGAACATTGAAGCCCGAATCCACACCATAGTACCACGATCCCGTGGGGCTATAATAGGTCATTTCGCCGTTTGGCTGCAGCTCGAAATTAAAGGCAAAAGGGGCGAAATGATAATCGAGAAGTTTCCCGTCCTGATCCAGGATGAAAAGGAAATTATTATAGGCCGGGACGGGAGTGTTTGTAGCGATAAAGATTCGGCCGGGTGTAGGGTTATTATCGATCGCGGGTGACCAGTCGATTGCCCATTGCATGGAGTCCGGCGGTGGCGGAGGAGGAGGTGGCGGGATCGAATCCTCCACGTTATCCACGACCATTTTTCCAAGGGGAGAATGAGTCGCAAACGTGGCGCTCCGCTCGTAGCGCATTTGCTCGTCGCGCATTGTGGTAAAGGTGAAGGTATCTCGGATTGTGGTACCCTCCGAAAGTGCGGAAGAAAGCACAACTTGTACCAATTCATTCAGATCGAATGGTGTGGAGGCTTCGAAGATGATCGTTCTCTTGTCCTTCGACAGATGAACGAGCCCACCATGAAGCCCCGACTGGGATCCAATGACGATAAAACTTTCGGATTTCGATGGAAGAGCGAACGGTACGCTGGCCGTAATGCCGATCGAAGTCAGTGTCGATACTTCTTTGGCTCCCGGTATTGGGTATTGTCGCAGGATCAGTGGATGGGTTCCAGATCCCGCAACAAGGGGTGACCCAAAGACCACTAAAAGACAAAATACGGCGAAGCATCGGACGGACAAGAGTGCCATAGCAAAACGAAAAAGTAAGACCCTGAACGAGTTTGAGGAAACCGCTAACAATTAAACCCCGGCCGACGAAATCTATAACAAGGAATTAAAAGTATTTTAAATAGTAATATGTTTTAATAGACTTCAATCAAAAAAAATATTTAAAAATAAAGAAATGACACATCCATACGAGTAGCATGCGCCCAATTTCACAACACCGGTTCGCTTTTCTGCTTAGTGAAGAATCATCAGAGGAAGCATGGCATCGCCTTCGGCCGTATGCAGTTGGCAGAAATATGCACCCGAAGCGAGGGTGCTGGTAGAAAATGAAATGTGCTGCTCGCCGCCCGTCAAGGTGCCACTGAAAATACGAGAAACTATTCTTCCCGTCGCATCCGAGAGCGTGATGGCAGATACAGAAGGATCAGGTGTGCTGACGGTCAGGTCAAACCCATTTTGAACTGGAGTTGCACTGAACGAGAGTCCTGATGTGGCAGGCGTTGTCGAGACGTTTTGAAGTCCGGTTGAAGTTGGGAGGGGGTATTTCAATGCTCGATAGGAGATCACGATCGGCCCCACAAGATCCAAGATCACGTTACTATCCTGTGCAACTTCGGTCATGGTCTCAGACTCTTCGAATCCCCAGCCGATAAAGTAATTGCCATTTTCGAGCTTCTGAACAGAGCCCATGGATCCGGAAAAAACAGCAGGCGAGTGATGAAATTGCCAAACCAGCGTGGCAGTATGATTGACCGTATCCATTGCATACTCTACGGCTCTGCTCTCCTGAGTTGGGTGGAACACACCGTTATCGAAGGCAAGGATATGCGAATGTGGGCCCCAATGTGCATCATGCTGGCAGCTCATGCCGCCGAGGGTATCTCCGATCACCAAAAATTGATTATGAGGCCCTCCAAAACGCCAGAGGATGTCGCCGGTGGTGCCAGCGATCTGTGTGATCTCGCTGGAGCTTCGATTGGAGAGAAGATAGTTACCGTTGGAATCGACATCGATCGAGTTCGCATGTTCGAAATCATACACCGGACTTTCAGCATAGAACGGAAGTCCATCGGTGAGTGCGTAATGGTCTATTCCACGCCACTCGAACACCAGATTTTTCTTCGCATCGAACCGTTGCAACACGCTCCCAATTACAATTTTAGTACCTGATGAGTCTGGGAATATTTTTGAGAGATCCTCCGTATAATATGCAATGCCTATCAGTGCATAGCTTCCATCGGGGAACACGATCAGTTCGTGGCCATCGGCCTTACAACCATTAACGGCAGCGAAGGTATCGATGATGTGCTTGTTCGTATCCAGTGCATAGAACACGGAGTCACCCACGCTAAAGAAGGTCATCTCTCCATTGGTCTGGAGTTGGAAATTGAAGCAATTGCGCTCGTAAATAGAATCGAGCAAATATCCATTCTGATCCATGATGCAGAGAAGGTTATTGAACGGCGTTGGTGTCGAGAGTGCAACGAAGATCCTGCCAGGCTCGGGATTGTTATTCACATTGGCGGTCCAGGCCTGGTTCCAACCCATGGAATCGGGTGGAGGAGGTTCAGTTAACACCATACCGGAATCCAAAACGCTTTTGGTTGAGAGCGCTAACCCTGAAGAGTTCCCAATGGCTGTGTTATAGAAGTCCTGACGGATGGTGGTGAACGAGAAGGTATCGCGAATGATCTGGCCTTCTGCGAGCGAAGAGGAGAATTCTACGGAAACGGTCTCATTCAGGTCGAACTTTGCGGATGGGGTGAAGATAATCGTCTTTTCATCGAGCGAAAGACGAACCTGGCCAAAGTGACGTCCCGATTTCGATCCAAGAACGTAAAAACTTTCCGAGACCTGGTTTTCTGAAAATCTGTCATTGGCAGTAATACCGATCATTGTCACAGTTGAAACTTCAGCTGCACCAGAAAGCGGATATTGCCGAACAATAGAAGTTTGCTGCCCCGTACCCGCTAATGACGCGGTGGACATCAAAAAAAGCAGCGTAAAACACGCAAGATTTCGAACAAAGGAGGAAGAGCTCATTGCTTCTTTTGTTTAAGATTCACTCTTGGAGGTCGAGCAAACCGAATACAGCACGCTAATGCAACCCCACGATTTGGATGTCATAACAAGTATCCGGCAAGTATTATTTAAGAATATTATTGGTAGTATTAGTGCGTTTTTCAGCTCAATGGTAGTTCACCGAGATCTTTCCGGCACCGCTCGAAAGGTGGAGCGTAAGAATGGGGCTGTTTGACCGTTCGAACCCAACGCTGGATTCATAGCCCGGACGCCGATAGGCTAAACCGGGGAACGAGAATGAACTGAATATACCGTCTTCATAGAAAACTTGCACCCTGCAAGCCGTTGCAGGAATGGTGATGGAACACATCCCAATGCCAACATCGACGATCGCATCCATGTTATGGGCCAGTTTTCCCTCAAACCCGAGTTGATAGCTGCCTAACGCACCATGAAAGTTGAGGTTATCTGCATTGAGATTAGAGAGTCCACAAAATGTGCATGGGCCAATACCGGCACGCACGCGGCAATTGTGAAGTGCCACTGGGTTCATAGCGTTGCAGCAGACTTGGACCCTTGAAGCACCTGTTTCGATCGAAGCATTCGTGATCGGTAACCCGGTGAGATCCACCGTGGATTCTCCGAAGCCGAGGTTGGCATCGATGTCCATGGGAAGATCCTTTGTAAGCGTGATCCTTGTACTGGCTTTTGCTTGTGGGACGATCACAGTGCCAGCGTCGGTAGAAACCACTCGCATTTGAGGATACCACCCCTGTCCGGAGGGAATCGAAGGCATAGAGAATGAAAAGAACGACGGCGGGCAGGCCGCGCCCCAGTCCGGCTGAGGCGCATAAGCAACAGCAGGGGAAAAACCGGAATTCGTTTCCCACATCGCGATTGGTGGTTGCGCGATCATACCTTCATCAGTACCAATACCGATGCGGAGCATTCCTATCGAGCCATTTTTAAGGCCGTATGACCATTGTGGATTGTGGTTGTCTCCTTGTTCCGCGAGCGTCTCAACAGTTGCGACATCATTAGTCCCGGCGCCGGCGCGGAGATCGACCGAGCCAAACGGGGCATCCAGACGAAACACAAGCCGATTCTCTCCTCCAATACGATGGATCGGGATGATCGAATAATGATCCAATGCTACCGCGATGCCGCCAATTGCGACGACCGCTCCCATGCTGACGAGCGATATTCGCGCAAGCGACCACCGAACACCGGACGGCTGGTGTTCCTGAATTTCTCTGTTGTTCGAACCCGTCAAGAACGTATCAAATAATATGAGAGTATTGGGGAAAAGAGTTAGATGAACTTTACCTCATACTGGCTACGATTCGGCATGAGTGATGTTTCAGAATTGGCGCTCAATTGGGGGTATCGTGAACGTATCCAGGCTACAATCTTGTTTTATAAATATGAGGATGTATTTCTCTAAATTCTTTTCATTTATCCTTAGCCTGTGTCTGGGCGTTTCCACTATTGGCGTGGTCACGACAGAATGTCAGTGCATGGAAAAGAAAGCTTGTGCCTGCGAGAAAAATTGTTGCGCGACCGGATGCCAATGCTGTAAGCCTGCTACCAATTACACCAACGTTGCTGCCGTCGGTTCGATCGTAACCAGACCACGGTCCGTTCTTCCTTCCTTCTTTTTTTCACCGGTCGAGTTCCCGTCTGGAATTCGATCGAACAGTATCTTTCTATTGCGTTCCCGGTTACCGCCGGAGTTCCGGCCGCCTGCCCTGGAATTATTGCGGACCATTGTGTTGAGGATTTAAAGTGACGGCGGGAAACATCTTCGTTCCTTTCACGAACGTCAGTTCACTTTTTATAAATCAATTTTTTCAAGCACAAACATGAAGAAGCTTTTAGTTTTCATCTCGGGTCTTTTATTTACGTTGACGGCAACCAGCTTTGCCAGTAACACTCCAGCAACGAATGCGCCGGTCAAAGCAAAATCCGCATGCTGCGATTGCAAGTGCGGCGACAAATGCTCGCCAAACACGCCATGCGTCGAAGGCTGCGACTGCTGCTGCACGAAATAGTCAGAACCGGGATTACGCGGATTCAAATGGATGACGCGGATCTCTCGGATATAATTCAAAACGGGCTTGGTGCACCAAGCCCGTTTTTTTATTTACTCTTGTGTACACCGGGTTAAAACCCGGTGTACATTATTAATGCTCTATCTTCACCACGTTCTCGCTCCGGTTCCATCTGCGCCGTGGATTAAGATCCATTAGAGAAAAGGACAAATGTCGCGGATTAATTGTTTTCTAACCACATGAAAGCAACGGACTACTTCCTCGCCCGGTGGATCGAGCCTGACCGCGCCTGGATCAAGCAGGAATGGATCGAGCGGGTCATTCATTTCCCGGTATCAGAAGTGATCCAAAACGATGGACGGATTCGAAAATGGGGCAAGATAGCCGAAGCAAACAATAGGTATCTCCGCGTTGTTTTACTCGAAGACGGAGAAACGGTTCATAATGCGTTTTTCGATCGCAGATTCAAACCGGATAAAGAAGGATAGATAATATGAAAATCAGCTACTTTCAGGATACCGACACCTTATTGGTTCTCTTTTCTGATGGACGAACGGAGGATACGCGGGATCTTGACGAGAACACACTTGCGGATTACGACCGCGACGGCAACCTGCTTTCGCTTACGATGGAGCACGCCTCCAAGCGCGCCGATGTGAATTCTTTTAGCTTCACCAATCCTTCCCTCGTTCACGCGTCGGCGTAGTCATTTGCCGATCTTCACCACGTTCCCGCTCAGGTTCCATTCTGCGCCGTGGAGGACGTAGAAATAGCTTCCCGGAGGAAGATCGTGAACATCGAGCATAACGGCCTGTAAATAACTATTATTTATCTTCCACCTCAATTGTTTGCCCTCGAATAATATATCGTCGGGAGCCTCGACCCCATTGGCTATTCATTGACGAGGCAAAATGATTTAGCACTCTTTGAGGAATGTCCTTGCCATATACTTTAATGTAAGCATCGGGTGCACCACACCAAAAAATATAGAAGTTGTTATTTAATGTGTCGATATCCAGAATGCATTCGTCTGAAGGTCCATTGTGTGGAATCCATAGATTATAGGTAAGAAGGCTATCATGTAACCAAAAATGCCCTGTTTCTGCGAGTGGAAATTGGAGAAATTTAATAAAATCGTCGAGATCGTTTCCTAAAATAGTTTGAAGTTTACGTTGTACGAATGGCTGATCGAAGAATCCCGAATTCCAAAGGCTCTTCCCTTTGTACCGACTAAGGTTCGGTGTTTTTGACTGCGGCAGGGTAATTTGACTAGTATCGGGTTCACAAGTCAGATAAAATGGGAGATGTAGCTTCCTGCCATGCTTTTCGATCCATAACCCAGTTATTGCAGTGTCGCCTATAAAGGTGCCCTCAAACGTTTCTGGTTCTTTAACTTCTTCGCACCAATAACAGGTTACTTCGAGGTGTAAATGATTTCTCCTTTTAGTCCCAGTGAGGTCGATTGTAAAATCATCTGATCCAGCGTTGTTCTTAACAGAATCCTCGTACCGTGAATAATAGTAATTGCCAGACAGAGTTCCAAATCTATTTAGAAGATATACGTTGACCTTATGATTTCCGATCACGCCATGATAATGCCTCGAAAATGTTTCCCAATCACGGGCAGCTACAATTCGCGTTGCGAACAAGATCAATAGGAGGGTAATCGTTGGAAAAAGAGATCGTCGGTTTCTCATCATTTTTCAAACACAAAGCGGCGGCAATCATTCGATCGCCGCCGCTTTTTGAACAATTATGAAGTATGAAGTATGAAGTATGAAAGATTTTCATCCTTCATCCCTCATCCTTTCGGCTTTATCCCTCTTCCACGACTTCGGGAATTTCTCCCGGCGGGATCGGTGCGGGTTCCAGCATTTCTTCGGGAAGGTCGAAATGTCCAAGCTCTTTCGGGCTTGGGGCTTGCTCGACGAGCGCCGCGAGATCGATGGTTCCTTCAGGAGTTTCCGTAGCCTCACCATTGGCGCCGGCTTCATCCTTTTTCTTTCCGCGTCCGGTGCGTTTCGGGCGTTTGTCGCCCGGCGCATCGCGGCGTTTCTTGGACATCTCTTCGAGTGTCTCTTTCGGGATCGGATGTTTGGCGTTGAACTCTTCCAGGGCCTGACGGTCCTGCGATTTCAGCCATTCGGTGGCGGAGAGAACTATTTTCTTGTTTTCGGAGTCGAACTCGATCACGCGAAGGTTGAGCATTTCATCGACGTGGAAGCTGTCCCGAATATTCTTGATCGGGAAGAACGCAAGCTGCGAGACGGGAACGAAACCATCGACGCCCATCGGCAATTCGACGATCACGCCCTTATCGATGATGCGGACGATCTTGCCTTCGGTATCCTTGCCTTCGCCATAAATGGTTTCCAGATTATCCCATGGATTATCGAGCACCTGCTTGTGGCCAAGCGAAATGCGGCGATTTTCCAGATCGATACCTAAGATCATAACGTCGATCTCTTCGCCCTTCTTCAATACTTCGCCCGGATGCTGCACTTTCTTCGTCCAGGAAAGATCGCTGATGTGTACCAGCCCATCGACGCCCGGTTCGAGCTCGATGAATGCGCCAAAGCTCGTAAGGTTGCGAACGATACCGCGATGTTTCGATCCCATCGGATATTTTTCGAGGAACAGCGTCCACGGGTCGGGTTCCAACTGCTTCAGTCCAAGCGAGATCTTCTTCGAATCCTGATCGATGTTGAGGATGAGCGCTTCGACATCCTGGCCGATCGTCAGGATCTGCGATGGATGCTTCACATGCTGTATCCACGACATTTCGCTGACGTGGATCAGGCCTTCGATACCCTTTTCGAGTTCGATGAATGCGCCGTAATCCGTCATGGATACAACCTTCCCGCTGACGCGCTGGCCAACCTGATACTTCTGCTCGATCTCCGTCCACGGATGTGGCAGGAGCTGCTTCATGCCGAGCGAGATACGCTTCTTGTTCTCGTCGTAATCGAGCACGACGACGGTGACGACCTGATCGAGCTTGATGACTTCGCTTGGATGCGTCACACGGCCCCATGATAGGTCGGTGATATGAACAAGGCCATCGACGCCGCCCAGATCGACGAACGCGCCGAAATCTGCAATGGCTTTGACGGTTCCCTCGAGCACCTGACCGCGCTCCAATTTCTCAACGATCTCCTTGCGCTGATCGAGGATGTGCTCTTCGAGCAATACCTTGTGGCTGACGACGATATTCTCTTGCTGGAAGTTGATCTTGACGACCCGAACTTCAAGCGAGCGTCCGAGGAAGGCATCGAAATCGCGGATGGGCTTCGTATCGATCTGGCTGCCGGGAAGGAATGCTTCCACGCCCAACACATCGACGACCATTCCGCCCTTAATGCGGCGCAAGCATTTGGCTTCGAGCACTTCGCCCGATTTCTGCGCCTCGATGATACGCTGCCAGGTGCGCGTGAACTCTGCGCGCTTGCGGCTCAAGACCAACCGGCCTTCGCGATCCTCGATGGATTCGAGATACACTTCCACTTCATCGCCGATCTTCAGATCCGGCGTAAGTACAAATTCATTGCGGGCGATAACGCCTTCGGATTTGAATCCAATATCTACCGTCACTTCATCGCTCGTTAGCAGGACGATATGTCCCTTGACGATCTGACCATCGGCAAGCGTGGAGAGCGAGGCTCCGTAGAGTTGCTCGAGTTCGGTACGTTCTTCCGTGGTATAGCCGCCACCTAATTTGGTGTTCGGATCGAGGACCGTGAATTTTGCGCGACGGGACGGGACCGTTTTTGCGCGCCCATTCTTATGGGGCTGTTCGACCACGATTTGGGCCGATGACGTGGGCGCCTCGGCGGGCGCTTCTGTTATAGCGGCCGGTGAGCCTGGTTCATTTTCTTCCGCCACAGATGTGGCCGGGAGTGGTTGTTCGAGAGTTGCAGTATCCGCTGCATCGGACAGTGTTTGTGTTAGTTCGAGTTCAGTCATGTAATTAATGGTGGCGCCTAAGACGGCGTTGATTCCCGGGCGTTCGATAGTTTGAGATACCGGCGTCAGCACTGCCCGTCACGCGCATTCGCCGGAGTTAAAGTTACCCTCTTTTAGGGAAGCGGGAGAACGGAGGGAGCCGCTAAGTAGTGCCCCGCGAAAATACCCCGTTTTCTTTCAATAAGACACGTAAAAACGACAACTGACGAATGGGGTGAGCCATTTGTCAGTTGTTGTTCGAAATTACCTGTTTTCATTTATTCCTTCATCACTTTCAACGTTATCGCGTCGCCGGCATCAGTGGTGATGCGTAGATAATATGTTCCCGGTGGCAGATTGGGAGCAGGAATGCTGGCTTGATGCGAACCGGGTTGCTCTAATTGATATTTAGCATTAGCGATGGGAACCGAGCGGCCCAGAACATCCCGAAGCTCCATGGTAACCAGCGCAGTGCGGCCCATTTGGTAGGATACATCGATTTCATCCTTAATCGGGTTTTCAAGAAGCTGCGCGGAGAGCAAACCCTGCGAAGTGATGGGGGAACTTGGTTGAATTCCAGCGAATTGCTGCCCCATAAGAATTTGAAGGTTCTCCTGCTGCAACGAAGGAATGGTTGAATCATAAGGATTTGCAAGCGTATCCTGATTGACTAAACTATCAACCCACCAACCATATTTGCCCCAAGGTTGCACAGTATCGTATTTAACCAAGATCGAATCTAGCCAGAACTGGTGGCGCCAATATGACGGTGCGCTTAATAGTGAAGCGAAGCCTGGGCACTTCCCGCTATTGACTACGTATTGAATCGCAGACTCTTGTTCGGCCTCGTTGTTTTGAAAGGCCGTGATCATATCACCTACGTCACTGCAATACCAAGTTGTATCAGGATTCAAGTAAAGAACTTGTTTAAGCCATGCAAGAAAATCACTCCAGCGTTCCACACCACCAGCTTGCCATTGTGTTACGGCGTTGCTTACATAATTGAAACCTTCATATGACGCAACACCTGCGTTATATTTTCCACCTACATAGAAAGGACATTCCTCCATGAAAAGTCTGAGAGTGTCATAACTATCTTGCCAAAACCCATCAATTAACAACCCGTATCCGTTAGTGAGAAGACTGTCACAATGAGACATGGCAGTATCTGCTGCCAGAATTAACGGGGTTTTTGCGCCTTTCCTTTTTGAAGCGTCATCGTCATCGCTCGTACACGTGAAGTCTCTGGATATGTCCTGTGAGGAAAGGTCGCCAGCATGATCGGTATATGTAACATTTGTGCCGCTGAAGGCTACACCCGGGGAACCACCCCAATAGTTGTTGCCAACATCAACAATCGGGGTTCCAGATAGCGTCGAAGCGACGTCTGTAGACCCCTCTATGTCGTTGTCACCGAACACTGCCCAAGAGCCTGAGTACGGCCCTGCCTGACCAAGATAAACCAAAGAATAAGGATAGGTCGGATAGTTAGATTGATCTAAAGTTATCTGAATCCCTCCGGAATTATTGTTTTCGAAAATGTTGTATGCCGGATCGTCAATTGAGGGGTCACTTGGGTGATGAACACCTGCGATATCGGTTTGGCTTCCATTAACTCCGGTATAAGCAGGGCCATAATTGTAAGCATAGCCAGAAAAGTCGATGTGTCCAGCATCATTGTATCCACTAAGCTGACCGGTGGTGCAGTAGAAAATAGTATCTGATTTGATATATCCTGTGTACCAATCGGTAGAAATACCTGCTGCCCCAGCGTATGCGAGGCTGGAAATATTGTTGGTGCACATGAATGTCCACGTATCGTCGTGGCTTGCTGACGTTGAACTTTCGTTCCAAATTCCACGTTCATATTTCTCCCCTGATATATTATTAGATATAATATCCCCTGTTGCATCACTGAAATGAATTGCAGCCTCGATGCTGCCATCTGTCTCATCCGTTTCCATCCCATTGTATGGGAAATAAATAGTAGGCTCGAAAGTATTATTTTCTATTGTAATATCTTCTCGCAAGGCATCCTCTGCTGCAGTCGGTGTAGAACCGGGGATTGCAATCAAATCTGCTGCAGACTCTACTTTGATACCATCTGGGTTTGGAGAACTTAATGGGTCGAAGCCTTGGAAGCCACACCCATTCACAAGTAGACTGTACTCGGTGTACTCGGCTTGTGACGGAGGATAAAGAAATGAAATATCCATTCCATATTGAACGATTCTTCCGAATGTCACACCAGTAAATGTTATAGGCCAGTATGGATTGATCCAACTTGAACCAGTAGGAGGCGAAATGAAGGAAATACCCTCGACATATCCTTGGTCAACAATAAGGCCGTTAGGAGCAATATTTTTTCCTAAAATCTGGATGTAGGCATGTCCCGTATTACTACCAGTTGTAAAGAGGCATTTCTCAAAGGTGTCTATTGCAAAGGTTAAAGAAGAATAAGTACCATTATAATCAGCGTTGCCTGTTCCATTAGTCCAGGAAGGCCATGCAGAACCCGCTGAGCCGTTGCTCTGAATAGTGATGATGGGATTTGAGGATGTGATGTCGCCGGTATAATCGGATTCAATGATGCTTTGGGTAAAGCTGGAATGGCCATTAAGAGTAAGATTACCCCACGTGGTTCCGCTTCCAGTTATTACATTAGTTCCGGTATTCGCATGAATCTCTGCATCGGTGCAGGTAAAATAGTTTGGGTTGCTGTAAGAAGTTCCGACAATTAAGCTTGTGCCAGGATGTAGATTGAGCGTAGCCGGAGCGGAGATCGTCCAAACGTACGATCCATACGACCCGGTAGCAACATAATCTCCGGAACCCACGAATTTGAATTCACCCGTTCCAACAATGGAGCTATTTGCGCTGCCATAAAAATCCATTTGGTCGTTTGCGTCCACCTCGATAATATCGCCTGCTGTATTGTCGAAATTAATCGTTGAAGCCCCAATGAGAACGAAATCGCCATAACCACCGGAAGGAATGTCAAGTTTTTTTCCATTATTGATGTTAAGAATACCTGAACCGCTATATCCCGTGATCCCAGCCGACCCGGGATCTGAATAAAGCGTTAGCCAGTTGCTGGTGAGGTTTACATTGTTGTCAACAGTACATTTAGCTGTTAGGAGGGTGTTTTCCTCTATATATTGATCGATAGAGTGTGCGTCAGTTTGAACGTAATGATCGCCTGTGTTTAGGCCAGTCCAATGGACATAAATTCCCATTTGATTCGCGCCTCCAACATACTGATAAGGTTTGTGCATAGTCTTTGCCACCGGGTCGTCGTAAGGAAAGCTTCCTAAAGTGGTTCCTCCACTTACACAATATGCACTATCAGGATTGCTTCCTTGAATGATCATAACCGGTGTTAAGCCATGCGTCGGCCCCCCGGAATAGTTGAGGACATAAAGGCAATTAAAATGATTGAACGAGCCAGAAGAAGTATTACCGTCGTATGGGTTTATGAATGCACGAATGTAATCATCCATCACTGCGTAGCCCGATGATGTTACAATTGGAGAATTTGCCGGGCGTGTGGTGTTATAGTAGCCGTCGCAATAATTACACGAAGCAGAGAGTGACCCAGCCACGATGCGATTCAAGAAGAGAGCAGGGGTTGAATTGTTATCGGATGCAATAAAATAAATAGCTTTATCCGTTGAACTACTACCTGGGGCACTTGCATCCACAATCCTTGCATGCGTGGCGTTGGACCAATTCCATCCATAGCCGGACATTGTCGTCGTCACAGAAACAGGCGATGACCACAACGTGGTGCTTTCATTATACTCAGTCCAATTTACATTACCCGGAACTGTCAACAGATAGGCTACGTCAATGTTGCCAATACTTCCAGAATTCCGAACATCTATCGACACCGTAGGCCGTCTGCCGTATGCAACAAGGCCCAACTGTGTTACCGCGTTGGTACTTAGATTTACCGCCGCACCATAAATCGAGTAAGTTGGCGATGAGTACTCTTCCCACACAATGTAAAGATAATTGGCGTCGATAGCAACATCGAACATATCGGGATAAAGCGCCTCGTTTGTTGATGAGACGAGCGTGCCTGAACTGATTACGCCTTCTGTGTAATAGGTAGCAGTGGTGGAATTTTTGAGTATGGCCGCACTGCTAGAACCACTTCCAAGGCCGACAAAGTCGATTCCAATACCAGTTGAAGCATTCGTCGATGTTGCTGGGTCGAACCCTTCTACATAGAATTGGTCTCTAGCAGAAGTATTATCTATCCAAACATAACGGACATTACCCTTTAGATTCGCAACGCATTTAATTGCTTCGGTGGGATAGACGTCAGTGGGATAGGGATAAACATCACTGTTATTATAGGTGAACTGTTTCACACCGAGGACTCCGGCCATCGCATCATCCCATGATCCAGAGCCAGGCTTACTATTCAATTGGTTCGAGAGGAGGAAGCAGGCTTTATAGCCGATCGAGTTGGTTGTATTACTTGACGATGTCCACTGTCCGTATCCGTTGGCAGCAAAACAATCCATCGTTAGGATGTTCTGTCCCGATCCCGTGACAGCAGGGATATCAAGTGCTGTAGGCCCAAAGTTGTAAGCTGTTTGTGCACTCAGGCCTCCCGCGCTGATTGAACAAGCAAGAAAGAGAGCTAACATTATCAATGCTCTCGTGCGAGAGTGCTGAGTGCTGAGTGCTGAGTTTTCTCCGCTTGGGGGAGTGGTGTTAAATGGTTCCGTAACATATTGCTGATTCCTTGTGGTTAATAATGAAAACACGTCCGTCAGACCTACGGCGGACGTCTGCAAACAATTGACTATGTACAAACATACAACGAAAGAAATTGACGTGTCAGAAATTCGAAATATTTCTTCTTTCTTATGGCAAGCTACGAATAACTAATTTCAACTATTTTCAGTAAAGCCTTGACATTGCCAATTTAATTGCGTAGATTGCTCGTGCTTTGATGGGCACCTGTATCAATTTTCAATTAAGAATTGAGAATTAAGAATAGGTGCTCGGTGGCTCATTGAAAATGGAAGCGATAGGTTTCATTATGAACGAGTTCTCTGTGAAGGGACTTTTATGAATACCTGTTGGAACAAATGGCGAAATTGGCTCAGAAACGAAGGATGAATAGGGAATGTCGGGAACTCACATGAAAGAAAAATGGCACCTTTTTCTTTGGGAAGCGGAAGATGAATCATTTCTTCCTTACCGCATTGTTTTTCGGAGTGCATCGAAATCGGGGAGATCGGTTCTGTCTTTCCAGATCCCACGCGCGCTTCGCCGGAGAGCGAGGATCTCTTCCTGCGTTCGAGGTTGATGCACATACGCCTCCACCGCCTCGACAATAATATCCTCCTTTTTCTTCCCTTGCACGGATGCAAGCGAAGCCAGAATGACGTCGATGTTCTCAGGAATAGCAACTTGTGTCTGAATCATGATCTATTAGAACGAGTAGGTTCCAAAACAGTTCGTTCTACAGCATTCACCTACAACATCCCATAACTCCCCACTGGCTTACATATTGTCATATCACTAGGTACTGGCCGAATAACCGGACAGTTTGCCAAGCTTCCAGCGAAAGCCGGAAGCACCCCAAGAGGAATATTATGTGGAAATTCAAGGAATTTCGATCGTTCATCGCCATAGCAGGTATGCTTCTCATAGCACCGATGGCCGGATTTGCCCAGTATTTTACGTTGGAACACCCAGCAAAGGAGATATTGAAATCAAGCGATCATGACTCTGTCATTTTGCAAAGTTCGACACCATTCGTTGTACCGGCTGTCAATGACTCTGTGAGCCTTACGTATCACGAGCCGATGCCGGATTCGATCATGCCGCGCAGCGCGATCGTGATCGGGACAATCGTTGTGCAAGCGGAAGAATCCGAAGATGTGGTCGCGATGATGGAAAAATACGCACGAAAGCTTGGTGCCGATTGGATCGTTTCCTTCCAGGAGCCGCGAGCGCTTTTGGCGCCAGACCGCTGGAAAGTCTATCGCTCGACCGCGTTATTGCTTCATGTGCTCGATGACAGGTTTATCGATCAGAACAGCGTTGAATACTCGTATTACGGACCCAATCATCTGCAAAACTATGCGGCTGTCACCAAATGGTATGACATGTATAGCAAGCATTATGGCGCAACGGTGGATCAATCGGAACCGGTACCTTCCGATACTGGTCAGGAGGAGCAAAAATAAAAATCTGAACCTGGATTTCGCTGATTTGAAGATGATTTCGTTGATGAACTTCTAATATTCATCAGCGAAATCCAAATAATCAGCGAAATCCAGGTTCAGATTATGTCGGGGCGAGAGGATTCGAACCTCCGACCCCCTGGTCCCGAACCAGGTGCTCTACCAGGCTGAGCCACGCCCCGAATGAAAATGCAAAAGCGCTATAATACAAAAGAAAACCGGGAAGCCCTTTAGCAAGCGCGTATAAGCCAAAATGATAGCTACCCGGTTCCCCCAACGTTCATTTATTCGGGGGTTTGGTCATGGAAAACCCGCCCAGCGCCAACATTTCAAGCAATCGCAAAATAATTGTATTATATTTGTAAAAGTTAATCGGGCACACGCCCCGTCCTTCGGTCGCTATGAGGTCTCTTTCGGTACTTTTATGTAAGCATCAACACTCTGAAAATCAAGCCCTCGTTTGGAAACCTTCCTGAATTTAGCGGCTGTTCATTTAAGCAATGCGTTGACAGCCGACGCGATCGACGGATCTATTTGAAAACTGATTTTTGAGCCAAACCGAGAGCACGAGTAAATCTCATAGCTCACGGTTCGAAGCTACCAAAGTTGCCCTGCTGACCACAGGGCATATTGAACGAGAGGGGCGCTTCGGAGGTCTCGTAGTGTTTCACAAATTAGGGAGGACCAACTCTCACCACACACGATGACGCCGAAGCGCTTTTTATTTTATCGAGTGGGTGCTCGGAAATCTTGGTGCTTGGCAAACGCTGGAAGGCCAGATGCGTTTGGGCTTTGAAGGCGGCAATACGAACAAACGGGTTGTGCTGTTTCGCGATTAAATAATTTGCCCAAAACTTTTCCGTATCAATTTGCGTAAAAGGGGCGGCTTCCACCCCGGGATCACCAACTGGTGAATCCATCTGATACTACACTACGCACTCCATGAATCCACTGCTTTCCTATTCCGAAAAATTTCAAGACCGTCACATTGGTCCTAATGCGGACGATCTCCACCGTATGCTTGCCACGACCGGAGTTCGGTCGCTGGACGAACTTGTCGATGAGACGGTGCCACATGCCATCCGTTTAAAACAGCCTCTGGAACTCAAGCCAGCTATGACGGAAACGGAATTTCTCGCGCATGTTGGATTGCTCGCGAAGAAAAATCAGGTATTCAAATCCTATATTGGCATGGGGTATTACGATACCATCACGCCACCCGTCATTTTACGAAATGTACTGGAGAATCCGGGTTGGTACACGCAGTACACACCGTATCAGGCGGAGATCTCACAAGGCCGCCTTGAATCGCTGGTGAATTTTCAGACGATGATCGTTGATCTTACCGGCCTTGAGATCGCGAATGCTTCGCTGCTCGATGAAGGCACTGCCGCGGCCGAGGCCATGCATCTGATGCTGGCAGTTCATAAGAAAGATGAAGCCCGAACGTTGTTCGTTTCAGAGAATATCTTTCCGCAAACGCTCGATGTACTTCGAACACGCGCAAGTGCCATCGGCGTAGAAATTTTAGTTGGCGATCACGAAATGCTCGAATGGAACCCCAACATTTTTGGCGCTATTGTGCAGTATCCCGCCGGCGATGGAGAGATCTACGATTATCGGGCATTCTGCGACGCAGCTCATGCCAATGGCAGTCTGGTAGCCGTTGATTGTGACCTTATGAGTTTGCTTCTGCTTACACCGCCCGCCGAATTCGGTGCAGATGTTGCTGTTGGGACATCACAGCGGTTCGGGGTACCGATGGGTTACGGCGGACCCCATGCTGCATTTTTCGCTACGCGCGATGAATTTAAACGGTCGATGCCGGGACGTATCATTGGCCTCACGATCGATTCGTACGGGAACCCGGCGTACCGGATGGCGCTGCAAACGCGCGAACAGCATATTCGCCGTGACAAAGCAACGAGCAATATTTGCACTGCGCAGGCCCTGCTTGCGAATATCTCTGCGATGTATGCCGTGTATCATGGCCCGAAAGGACTTCGCTCGATCGCCGAGCGCATCCACGCTCTTACCATGCTGCTGAGCGAAGGTTTAAAAGAAATAGGGTTCCCAATCCGGAACCAACGGTTCTTCGATACGCTGAAGATCGAAGTGGAAAGCGTGGCACATCTTGAAGCAATCCGCCGGGAGTCCCATAAAGCGCGAATGAATTTCCGTGATTTCGATGAGCGCGCCATTGGTATTTCGCTCGATGAAACAACGACCATGCACGATGTTTCCGCGATCCTCAGTGTGTTCGAACATGCGCTTTCATCATCCGATGGCGTGATGGCCTACCTTCCTGCACTCGCTCAGAAACTGCATACGACCTACGATGAGCCATTCAAGCGTACATCCGGGTATCTCACGCATCCCACGTTCAATCGGCATCACTCCGAAACCGAGATGCTTCGGTATTTGAAGCTACTCGAAAACAAAGATTTTTCGCTGGCTCACGGGATGATCCCGCTCGGCAGTTGCACGATGAAGTTAAATGCAACGGCAGAAATGATTCCCATTACGTGGAGGTCGTTCGGCTCGCTTCATCCATTCGTGCCGCTGGAACAGGCAGAAGGCTATCTGGAAATGTTCGACGAGCTGGAATCGATGCTAAAGCAGATCACTGGATTCGATGCTGTTTCCTTGCAACCCAACGCCGGCGCGCAAGGGGAGTATGCGGGCTTACTGGTGATCCGTGAATATCATAAGTCTCGCCGGGAGTCGCATCGCGACCTTGTGCTCATTCCTGCTTCGGCGCATGGAACGAATCCCGCGAGTGCCATTATGGCCGGTATGCGTGTATCCGTCGTTAAGACGGATGAGCGAGGGAATATCGATGTCGAGGATCTCCGTGCTAAAGCGGAGGCCAGCAAGCATGAATTAGCAGGCCTGATGGTAACGTATCCTTCGACCCACGGCGTGTTTGAAGAAAGCATCAAGGATATTTGCAAGATCATCCATGATAATGGCGGCCAAGTCTATATGGATGGTGCTAACATGAATGCGCAGGTTGGGTTGACCAACCCGGCAGCGATCGGTGCGGATGTATGCCATCTTAATTTGCACAAGACGTTCTGTATTCCTCATGGCGGCGGTGGCCCAGGCATGGGACCGATCGGGGTAGCGCAGCATCTTGCGCGTTTTCTTCCAACCCATGCAGTCGTTCGAACCGGTGGCGAACATGGCATCGGCGCAGTCAGTGCAGCGCCGTGGGGAAGTGCCAGCATTCTGCTTATTTCCTACGCATACATTGCGATGATGGGTGCTGAAGGACTTACGCGGGCGTCTCAATTTGCTATCCTGAATGCCAATTATATTAAAGCGAGATTACAAAAACATTTTCCGACGCTCTATGTAGGATCGCATGGCCGTGTGGCGCACGAAATGATACTCGATATGCGCGGATTCAAATCCATTGGCGTCGATGTCGAAGATATTGCGAAGCGATTGATGGATTATGGGTTCCATGCGCCAACTCTTTCCTTTCCAGTTGCTGGAACTCTGATGGTCGAGCCGACAGAAAGCGAGCCGATCGAAGAGCTCGACCGATTTTGCGATGCCATGATCGCCATTCGAGAAGAGATCGAGGCGGTCGCCAATGGAGTAATGGATCCCAAGGATAACCCGCTAAAGAATGCTCCGCATACAGCAGAATCCGTGATCTCGGATCACTGGTCTCATCCCTATTCGCGTGAAAAGGCCGCATACCCCGTGCATGGTTTACGACAAAATAAATTCTGGCCCAGCGTCGGGCGTGTCAATAATGCGTATGGCGACCGTACGCTTGTTTGCACCTGCCCGCCAATGGAAGCGTATGAACATGCGAATGCGTTGGATGCAAAGGCGGAATTGGTGTGAGGGTGAAGAAATCATGACGGAGAGAGAAGTAAAAGTAATTGGAGAATTCCTAAGATACTACCAGACTGATCTTGAGTACATCGATAACTTTCGTCGCTTTTTAGATGGCCAAATTCCCTTGAATGATTATTCTTCAAAGTTGCGAGGATCATTCTATAATTTTTTGGTTGAGTTTAGAATAGCAAGAAACATTCGTCAAGGAAGTTCTGAAGAACTGTTGCACTTGACCAAGGAGTGGTGTTCGCAAGAAAGCTGTGATGACATTGATGGGTTTGCTCAGAAACTTAAGACTGAAGATATTAGTCGTGGTGCAACTCTTAGCTCATTAGCGTCGAAGGTTCTTTTCTTGAATAACCCATGGAAAATTCTTCCCATGGATGCACTCGCCCGGAAAACTCTCGGTCAGAAAAACAATATATATTCTGAGTATAAAAATAGGGTCGAGATTTTTGGAGAAGAAAAGAAGCAAACCTTGGACTACCTTATTGAAAAGATAGCACCTTTCGTCATAGGTATCGAATCTTCCTTCATATCATCATTGTCACGAATTGAAACAATACGGCGAAATCGGCTAACAGACAAGATGCTTTGGGTAGTGGGACAAAGCATCGAATAATTATTTTTATACAGCCTCCCACTGCAGCGGGTTGGCGGGCTTATTGCGCGGGGAGGTGGTCGGCACAAATTTAGTAGCTTATTGGTTACCACCAAAGAGGAAGCGAAATGTCTGCAGCAGAAATACATCACGAGCTTTTGCAAGAGATCGACCACCTTCGGCCCGATCAGCAGGAGCGTGTACTTAAATTCGCACGCAGATTAACTGTTTCCAAATTTCCGGAAGGTTTGTCTTGGGATGAAATGAAAAAATATCGTGGCATCATCTCTCAGGAAGAAGCCGAAGCCATGAAGAAAGCGATTGAGGAAGAATGTGAGCGTATCGACCCCGAAGGCTGGTAAACTACTTCTCGACTCCAATTGCCTGATCGATATTATCGGCGATCTTCCTTTGCAGGAGGATATCTTCGTTCATAATCAAATCTTAATTCCCGCTCCCGTGTTGGGTGAACTTTATTTTGGAGCCTATAACTCCATTCGGGTCGAATCGAATATCCGGAGGCTTCATCATTTTCTCAGAAATGTTGAAGTACTCGGGATCGACGAGGAGACTGCCGATTGGTATGGAACAATACGGTTCAAGCTGAAGCAAATCGGTCGGCCCATTCCTGACAATGATATTTGGATTGCCGCGATCGCACTGCAAAACGAGATCGCGCTGGCAACCAAAGACCGCCATTTTGGATACGTCGATGGGCTTGAATTGACAATTTGGTGATGATAACTGATCGAAGCTGATCATGTTACGTGAGAGAATTGATGTCTCGGGAATAAATCTGAACAGCTAACCGCTCCCGTGCGTTATGTATTCACGCATGGGAAAAATAATTACGATCGCGAATCAGAAGGGCGGTGTCGGGAAAACGACGACCGCGGTCAATCTTGCTGCATCGCTTGCGGTAGGGGAGTATAAGACGCTGCTCATCGACATCGATGCCCAGGCCAATGCCACGAGCGGGATCGGAGTCGATCCTAAAACGCTGACCAAGACCATCTATGAGGTTCTTGTTAATACGGGGAATGCAGAAGATGCAGTCATATCGACCGGCGTCCCGAACCTCGATCTGATTCCTTCCCACATCAATCTTGTCGGTGCGGAAGTTGAACTCATCGATGTCCCAGAGCGGGAGTATATTATGACGAAGGCGCTTGCGCCAATCCGTGATAAATATGATGTTATCCTGATCGACTGTCCTCCTTCGCTCAGCCTTTTGACTGTGAACGCACTGACCGCATGCGATAGCGTCCTCATCCCTGTTCAATGTGAATATTATGCGCTCGAAGGACTAGGCCAGCTACTCAATACGATCAACATCGTGAAGCGGCATTTGAACAGCCGGCTTGACATCGAGGGTGTGTTGCTGACCATGTACGATAGCCGGCTTAAGCTCTCCAATCAGGTGGTGGAAGAAGTAAGAAAATACTTTGGAGAAAAAGTATTTAATACTCTGATCGTGCGCAACGTGCGGCTTTCAGAGGCTCCGAGTTTTGGGTTGCCCGTTGTGTTGTACGATGCTGCCTCGAACGGCACGAAGAACTATCTCGATCTTGCGGCCGAAGTCGTTCGGCGGAATCCGCCGCTTTCGGAGAAACATGGCGTAGCGCGCGTAAAGCCGGCCACAGCGTAATATTCGTTGCATCTCGGAGCTTATTTCACCAGAAGGAGGGTTCTATCATAACATGTCCAAAACACGATCGGTATTAGGGAAGGGTCTGAGCGCGCTTATACCAGGCGCGGCCAACGACGAAGAGCGTTACTCCGGTATCGAACTGGTCGAATCCGCCCAAGGTGCGCGAGTCCGCGACCAACACGAGCCGCATATTGCTGCGATCGAGATCGCGCGTGTAGCCCCCAATCCGCTCCAGCCGAGAAAGGAATTCTCTCCGGAAAATTTAGCAGAGCTTACCGAATCGATCAAAGAGCACGGCATCATTCAGCCGATCACCGTCCGAAAAGTTGCTGGAGACCGGTTCGAGCTTATTAGCGGCGAGCGACGCGTACGTGCTTCGATAGAAGCGGGTCTTACGAATATCCCAGCTTACATTATCGAGGTCGAAACAGACCGGAAAATGCTGGAAATGGCGATCGTTGAGAATGTGCAACGCGTCGAGCTAAACCCGATCGAAGAAGCAGAAGCTTATGAGCGCCTTATCGAAGATTGCGGCCTGGCGCAGGAAGAAGTTGCAACACGCGTTTCGAAAGATCGCACGACGGTTGCGAACTCCATTCGATTGCTGAAGCTTCCGGAGCGTATCAAGGATTCCCTTCGCTCGGGCACACTTGGAACCGGACATGCAAAGGCCATCTTAGGTATTGCGGATCCAGTTCGCCAAAATGCCCTGTGGGATGAGGCTGTCCGTAACCATTATTCGGTTCGGAAGTTGGAATCGCTTGCACGGAATGGAAGCTCCCCAAAGGAACACTTGCCCAAGAAGGAGACACCTACGGAACCAAGTTTAAATGGCTCCGAACCATCGAGCAACGTTCGCGCGATCGAATCATCGTTCCAGCATGCGCTCGGCACGCAGGTAAAAGTTCGGATCAAAGCCGACCACACCGGCGAGATCGCAATTCAGTTTTACTCGCTCGATGAATTCGAGCGATTACAGGAAATCCTCGGAACTATCAACCATACTTCATAACATGGAAAGCTTACTCGAACCTATTTTATCCGCAAACGCACCGAAACCCATTGGGCCATATTCTCAGGGTGTTCGTTCTCGCGACTTCCTTTTTTGTTCCGGTCAGATCGGGATCGATCCTGCAACCGGCGAATTGGTGCAGGGAACCATAGAAAAAGAGACCGAGCAGGTCATGCGTAATCTGTGGGCGGTGCTTCAGGAGGTCGGTGCAACTTTCGCGCATGTTGCCCGGACGACCATTTATCTGACGAACATGGCTGATTTTGCGGCGGTCAACAAGGTATATGAAATTGCGCTTGGTACCGCGAGGCCGGCGCGCAGCACCGTGCAGGTCGTCGCGCTTCCGAAATCGGCCCGCGTGGAGATAGAATGCACCGCGTCGCTTACATAATTGCAGCATGCTCAATCCTTGCATCAACTCACGCGGCGCTTGGTCAATCCACCGTATTGAGTTCGATGCGTGACACCACCGTAGTCGCTGCGGACACAGGCGCGTTTCACATGACAAAATCACCGCTGGAAGCGGTATTGCTGAGTGCGGCGATTCCCGGCGCGGGGCAAGTCTATCTCGATCAGGCATGGAAACTACCTATCATCTATGGCTTGATCGGAGGATTTGTGTATGGCGTGTATATTCAAAATTCCCGGTATCATGCAATGATCGATTCCGTTAATTTTGAAACGGCGAGAGAATTCGGACCCGATTCGCTTCGTGCCTATAACCTTGCCCAGGCCTACGCAGATAACCGGGAATTTTACCGTAACGACCGCGATAAATGGTGGATCTATCTTGGGCTTACCTATATTGCTGACTTGATCGATGCCTATGTTTCTGCGAATCTCTATGATTTCGACGTCAGTAATCCAAGCCCGAGCCAGATCCAATCGTATTATGATCCTGCCACTCGGACTGTGGGGATGAGTTTCACATTGAGATTTTAGCGATGAAGTTTCTTTGCTATTTATCGGTTCTATGCTGTCTTGCGTGCTCATCTTCACATCCGGTTAGCGCGGGCTATGTCGGCATAACCGCGACGATTACGGCATTAGCGATGCATCATGACTTCCGTGATGCTACGGCTATGTCCACGGATCAGTTTGGGAATGCGTATATTGTGGAATCTTCAAATAACTCCATTGTAAAGATTTCGATCAAAGGTGATAGCTTACATTCTCTAAGTGGTTTTGGAGATGACCATTATCAATTTAATGATCCTTCTGGAATAGACGCACATTTAACGAATGCTATCTTTGTTTCCGATCGCTTTAATCATCGCATCGAGCAATACAACAAGGATTTTACCTACACGGGAACGCTTTACACGCGAGAGAACATCGATCGTTCGACCCGATTTGGTTACCCTGCGGCGGTTGCGGTCGATGATGGCGGAAATATCTATGTCGCCGATGGCGAGAACAAGCGTGTGGTGAAAGCCCGGTCGGATTATTCCATCGAACGCACCATCGGTGGTTTTTCGGACGCAACGCGGCCTGAAGCTATTCTTTCCAATCCTGTTGCGCTGGCGATAGATAACCAGCAGCATTTGATCGTCCTCGATAATGGTGGAACATCGCTTGTGGAGTACGATAACTTGGGTAACTTTATTTCGAGGATTTCGTTGCCAGGAATGGTGCGCTCGATCTCATCATGGGGTGGAAAGATCTATGCCCTCGCTGCCGATCAACCTTTTGTTTACCTATTTCAATCTGGAACCCTAATGACGCAAGGCGCATGGAAGATCGTGCGATCCGATACATCCGATACATCATCGTTCGAAAGTTTCGTCTATCAGACTAAAGCATGTTATCTCCTTTCGAGACACACGATTTATCTGTGCATTACTGGAGTCGGCGACACTATTTTGCATTAATAGGAAAAACGATGCGACCCATATCTAATCCGATCCGTCGGCACGAACTGTATGACCTGATCGAATCCGGCGAAGGCTCGGACGTCGAATTCAAGCGGCAGTTCTCGTCACCGGAAAAAATTGCCCGGGAGATCATTGCGTTCGCGAATACACGGGGCGGTTACCTGCTCTTTGGCGTGGATGACGATGGAACCGTCGTTGGCGTGCGAAGCGAAAAATCTGAACTCGAAGAGATCGAACATGCCGCACGATGGATGATCGAGCCTCCCGTCGAGATTATCACGGAGAACGTTCACGCAGGCCGTGGTTTAGATGTTGTGCTCGTCCGAGTTCCCGAAAGTGCCACGAAGCCACATACGCTGGTGGAGTATGATGCGTCGGGTAAGCGAATGAAAGAGCAATCGCACACCGGGTTCGTTCGCTTCGAAGATAAATCCGTGCAGGCCAGCCGAGAAATGATGAGCGTGATGCGTGGCCAGGCTCCCCACGGCGCACCACTGAAACTTTCGATCGGTTACAATGAAAAAGTATTGTTCCAATTTCTCGAACGCCACGAAAGGATCACGGTTGAAGAGTTTGCCGACCTTGTCAATATCAGCAAACGAAGGGCATCGAAGATCCTTGTCGGGTTGGTGCGAGCCGGAACCATCCTCATCCATTCGTTCGAGAAAACGGAATTTTTCAGCCTTGCAAAGTAGCTGTCAGGCAGCAACTAAGTAGTAATTGAGTACTGAAAAGTTATTAACATCATGTAACTCTGAGCGGGTTGGCGTGTTATTCTAATAGGAGCAGGAATGATTATGGGAATGCTTCTGGAATCAATTCCACTCTTGAAAAGCCATGAAAACGTGTAAGTCATTAGGAATCATGGTAGTTACGGCTATCATGCTGAACGTGTCGATCGCGGGATGCGATACCACTGGCCCAAGTAAGGCAGGTCAGATCACACAGCAGGCGGCTGTGTCTTCCGGTGGGACCGTTGTTTTTCGAGAATCAAATGGGGGATTTTATGGTATTCTCACTGACAAGGGTGGTCAGTTCGAACCCAAAAATCTCGATGTAAGATTTCGGACAGACGGCCTGAGAATTGCCTTTACCGGTCAATTAGATTCCACGCAACTCGGAGCGCATCATTGGGGCAACCCCATTGAACTCGCTACCGTAATTGCTACGAAATAATTGGAACCGGATGTAGCGCAAACTTTAGTTTGCGACGACCGCGCAGTCCACGTCGCACTCGCGGACGATCCCATCGAGCATTCCACAGAATGCGATGGCCACGCGTTGCGCCGAAGCGATAGCCCGGTCTTCATCTTCGCGGGATTGAATTAATTCAGCGAGCAGATCTCGTTCTGCGCGGCGATGCATTTCGTCCGCTTGTTCGTGTACACGGAAGAATGCTAGTCCGGTATCGGTTGTCACATTGTAATGTGTGGTAAGCCCCTCGATCTTGGTGTGAGATATTTCAGGAATTTGCGATTCATATCCATAGAGTGCTGCGACTCCTTCGAGGGTATCATTCTCACGAGTGATCGTGCGGAGCGTGTCGATCAGGTTTGCAGTTTCCGGAAATGCAACAGCGTGCTTGATCTCATCGCGGGTTGCACCCAAGCTGTCTGAAAAACGGAGCCATAATTCAGGATGGTTGACTTCGCCGCGTTCTTCCTCCATTAAGTTTTCAAGCAATTGCTGGCGGTGAGTAATGCTCTCGGTATTTGCATGCACAGCGCTCAAGAAGGTTGGGAAGCGGCTTTCAAATTGGTAATACTGCCCCGCATACGTTCTGAGCGTTTCCGGAGTGAGCGTTCCGGCGCTCCAGGCTTGATAAAATGGATGTTTGAGCAGTGAATATTCCGCAATAGCGGCGTCCAGACGATCGAAAAAGTTTTGCATAAATAAGGTTGTTTGAAAAAGACTTCATTCAAAACAAAGTGCAGGATGTTCGGTTTCCTGCGAGAACCATCCATTGCCAAATTTACCTATATGTCGCTCATGTCACAATTTCGTGCCGTTCTCTTTTGGATGCTTGTCCTATTCGCGCTTTCGCAGTGGAGCAGTCCCGCGCTTTCACTGTTGTTAGGGATCGCGATGGCGATCTCCGTTGGGAACCCTTTTCCAAAACCATCGAAGCTTGCCTCGAAGTACACCTTGCAGGCGGCAGTGGTAGGATTGGGATTCGGGCTTGATTTTACGACGGTACTCCGCGTGGGCGCACACGGATTTTTTATTACGCTGATAACGATCAGTGCGACGCTTGCGATCGGGATGCTGATAGGGCGCGCGCTAAAGGTCGAGCGTAAAGCATCAATGTTGATCGCAGTTGGCACCGCTATTTGCGGAGGAAGCGCGATCGCGGCGGTTGGTCCGGTTATCAAGGCCAACGATGAAGAAATGTCGGTCTCGCTCGGAACGGTCTTCATTCTAAACGCAATTGCGCTGTTCCTTTTTCCGATCATCGGGCACGCTTTTGCCATGACGGAGGACTCGTTCGGATTGTGGGCTGCACTTGCCATTCACGATACCTCGAGCGTAGTTGGGGCAGCAGCAAGCTATGGCAAACACGCTCTCGAAGTTGGAACAACGATAAAACTCACGCGCGCACTCTGGATCATTCCAGTTGCATTCTTTTTTGCCTATCTGGAAGCACGCTACGACCGGGCGCATCACAAAAATGAGCTTGTTGGCACGCCCAAACTTCAGATTCCATGGTTCATTGCACTTTTCGTAGTAGCATCCCTGGTTCGAACACTTTTACCAGATGGGAGCGAAATTTACGGTGGCATAATTACCGTTGCAAAAGCGCTTCTCTCGCTGACTCTATTTCTCATTGGCGCCGGACTTTCCCGGCAGGCATTGAAAAATGTTGGAGTGCGTCCGCTTATGATGGGGGTGTTGCTTTGGATCATCGTTGCGGTAACATCCCTCATTACGATCTTGAAACTCTCCTAAACGAGGAAACACCGCTCTGCTATTTGCAAAGCGGTGTTTCAAAACTGGGAACCGAAATTAGGCGGCCGGTTCGAGTTCTTCTTCCATCTCGACTTCTTCATCCATTTCGACATCGGATGTCGAAACAAAACCCGGAGTCTTAAGGCTAATCACAGGATAGATTTCCATCTGTGGCTGTGCCGTGATGCCAAGCTGCATGACAGCGGGCATCAGACGATGTTCGCTGAACGCATTCAAGTACTCTTGGCTTTCCCACACATCCTGAACGCGCAGGTTGTTGCCATCGGAAAATGCTATGTGGATCTGAAGACCTTCCGGCGGTACTTCAGTGATATTCAAGATGTTGTTCAATTCATGGTATTGTTCGGGCGTGACGCCTTCCCATTTCATCTGCATTGCGATCATAGGTATCCTCTTTGAAGGTTAGTGTGTAAAACGATTTTTTATATAGACACAGAGCGTCCGTTGCCGATCGCTCGTTGTATGCATACTACACCACATCGCGCAGAAAGAATTTACTTTCTTGGATAAGTTTGTGTTAACAAATCAATGCACTTTGGTAATATGGGAATTAGTGCGTAACAGAGAATCATTCCGAACATTTATGAACGAAATTAAGTGGGCTCCAAAAGTTACAAAAAAGGACATCGCGGCAGCGAAAGAATATCTAAAACTCGTCTTAAACACAAAGGCGGTCGATGCCGCAGCCGAGAAACTTGAAAAACATCGAGACGTGATCGAGCAATTTAAAGCCAAGGATGTCCTGCGTGCGTCACAAACTCAACTATTGCCGGAAACGAACGAGGATGTTCGGGCAGAATTTGTGAAGATACTTAAAGAAATTCCACTTGTGCCCGTTTTACTCGTGCGAAAGAACGATAAGCTCTTTATTGCGGATGGCTATCACCGGACCTGTGCGGCATATTACCTTAATAAAGATAGCGAAGTTCATTGTGTGCTCGTTGGAATTGAGTAACTGCCGACCTGTCATCTGCGGAATTATGGCGAGAATGTCTTAGTTTTAATACAGTTAATTAAAAGACGAACGTAGCCTCAGCTTTCAGGATCCCAACCATTTTGCGACCAAATCACCGATTGAAACCCATTCGCGCATCATTATTTTCGATGCTCCTGCGAACGCCGATCCTGCTTGTGGTCGTAGCCGTCCTTGTTTGCTCTGGCGTTGCGGATGCGCAACAGGTGACCCAAAACCAGTTCGTTAGTGTAAAAGAGATCAATGGGTTACTGACGATCTACAAAGGCCCTCCGGCGAACGGGGATGCGCTTACCTATGCCGACGAGTCATTCCTTACAGTTGAAGTGAACGGTTTGTATTATAGCGATAACCCGAATGCTGAGTTCATCGGGTCGAATGGAAATACCCATCCACCCGATGTTACATTAGCAAATCCGCAGACCGCGAAAATTAAAGATACTCTTCGGACGATCTGGCAAGAGCAGGGGTTCGATATCGTTCAGGATGCTTTCCCCGTTGCATTTACGAGTAGCGGCGTTATCGTAATCAGCGTTAAGATCGTCAACCACTTGACGAATGCACTGCCGGCTCAGGCGGAGTATCTTCTGGATAATTTTAATAGTGACGCACCAGATTCTGCGAACGATAATCCCTTTATCATCAACCGCTATGGCTATATTCGGAATTGGCAGGAATGCCCGCCGAATCCTATTCCAAGTTTCTTTTTAGCGTTCGAATATGCTCCGAGCAATGTGAAACTAGGGACCGTTGGGATCGGGTATCTCAACGATACATTTGTACCACGCCGCTGAACTTGCTTCCGATCACGAATATCGAATTCGGAAACTGGCCGGAGATGGTCTATTATACATGGGGTTTCGAATCCCCAACGCCAAATTTTTCAGATGAAGCGGCGCTGATGATCGGCCAGTCCTATTCCGCCAGCGCGTTCGGCGCCGGCGTGAGCGATAGTGTAACCGAGATCTTTCGGACGGCCTATGGAACTCCGGAATGGTGCTACGATCATGGGAATATCGTTGGCTTTGCACTCTATCCTCAGCATATCACATGGGATCCCGTCAGGTTGACCTATACGCCGAATCCGTTCAACGTCGAAACATTTTTGTTTACCGATAATGCAGGACAAGCGAGCGGGACCACCATTCGGCAAACCGTTAGCGACCCCATCAGGATCACGAACCCGCTGCCAACCGGGCTTCCCAAGGATACGACGCAACTTCAGTCGATTGGAACGATCGGATTCGGTGGGGTTGCAGAAGCTTCCTGGACGGATTCTGCAATCGTGCTTCCATCGGGATGTACTTCATCGTTCCCGGTCGATATTAATTTCGAAGTAAAGGCTAACGGCGTAGATACGCCGATCTTTATCAATCCGTGGGATTGCTCGATAGAGGTGGATTGCGCGCATCCCGATACCACGCCGCCCACATTCCATAACTCATTCGCTGGGTGCGACTCCATCTTTAACGATACCATCACTGCGCAGGATAACGGTCTCTACGATCTTGGCCTTCAGGATATTACTTATGCGTCTCCTGACCTGAATGCGAATCAGTATAGCGTTACGTTCAATCCGCCGCCGCCCTACAAATGCATCGGCACTTCTGCAAAGATCTTCGTTCAGCAGGTTGATACGATCCATTCCGGCCACGTGGTCCTGACGTTCACAGATTGTGCCGATAACGTCAGCAGAGATACGATCTGCTTTACGGCGCATCCGCCGCTTCCGGACCGGACGGCACCTCGTTTCTGGAATGTTACTCCGGCGGATAGTTGCCATTCCCTCTGTCAAGGTTTTATCCTAACGGATAGCGCAAGAAGCGATACAAGCATTGATCGCGGACTTGACTCCCTCGTTGTTGTATCGGAGGTGAATATGCTGGTACCCAATATGGTAGGATTCCGATACTACTATCCACCCAACATTCTACGCGACTCGTTGGAAGTGTGTGTAACGGATTCTTTGAAGGATGGAATGATCATTCTTCGAGCAAACGACACGTCGCACAATTTTTCCTACGATACCATCACGTATTGTACTACTCAGGACACCACTCCTCCGAACATTACAGCCCAACCGTTTGATACTGCAACAAGTACATGGCATGTTCATGTCACCGAAACGCGGTCGTGGGATCGTGGGATCGATTCCGTTTGGATGTCAAAGTCAAGCAATGTTACCACAAATCCGGCATTGCCACAGTCTGTGCCATGTTCGTCCACATTTGACTTCGACGTAACGGTTGTCGATCCTTCGATGTGCGCAAGCGCCGTGATAATGGCGAGAGATTGTGCGATTCCGAACAATATTTCCCCGCTATTTTCGCTTTCGTTCACAAAGGGAGCGATTCCGGTAATTGTTACATCAAAATCGATCCTTTGCACGGCAACGGATTCTGTTCTATTGAGCGTAAACGCGAATTTCGGAGGCTATCTCTGGTCCACCGGCGATACCACGAAGCAGATCACCGTTCACAAAGCTGGAATTTATACTGTTACCGTTGATGACGGAGTAGGATGCTCCGCAACGTCACAGCCGGATACGATCATCTCCTCACCGGCAACGCCTAAGATCGCGCCAGCAGGGCCGATCGCCGTCTGTGCGCCCGATAGCGTTTCGCTTGACGCCGGAGCAGGGTTCGCGACGTATCAATGGCTCAACAATGGCAATCCGATGCCTGGCGTGACTTCCGAAAAGATATTGGTGACGAGCACGGGGAGCTATTCCGTGCAGGTCACCAATGCGGCCGGATGCGAGGGAACTTCACAGCCTGTTTCGGTCACGATCAATCCCATTCCGACGCAGCCCGTTATTACCTCTGCAAATAACATATTGACTTCGACACCTGCCGTGAGTTATCAATGGTCGCTGAACGGCGTCCCAATCCCCGGCGCGACGACCCAGAACGATACGCCCAAGACAGGCGGGAATTATACGGTGACCATTACCGACGCTAACGGATGCTCCAATACTTCACTGCCATTCTCGAATGCAGGCTCGACGCTTATCGGGGTTCCTGCGATGGTGTTTGCGGCAGAGTCTGCACAGATAACGCTTCCGCTTAGCATCCTTAGTTCGACGAGCCTTCCAGCCGGCGTTAATCGCTCGTTCACGGCAAAACTTCGCTTTAACAGGACGTTGCTGATACCAACAGCGGGCTCGTTCGCATCAATGAGCGTGAGTGGGGACGATCTGATCGTGGAATACACCGGGTCGAGTTCGGCAACCAATGGAGTACTGATGAATCTTCCGTTCACTGCCGCACTTGGCGATGACAGTTGCACCGGCGTCACCATCGATTCCTTCGCGTGGAGCACACCGAACATCTCCGTGACGGTGCAAAATGGGAATTTCTGTCTCAGCAATCTTTGCTATCAGGGAGGGGCGCGGCTTATCGATCCCAATGGAACGGTTTCGCTCAGCGAACCCATACCGAATCCTTCCACTAATAGTATTCAGATCAATTACAATCTCATCGAGCAGGGACCGACGACACTGATCATCTATGATGTATTAGGCCGCGTAGTCCTCCGGCTTGTTGATGCATATTCGCAGCCTGGATCGTACACTGTCAGCGCGGATATCAGCAAGCTCCCTGCCGGAACGTATGTCTATACTCTTCGCACACCATCGATCGTGAAATCCGATCATTTGCAGATTTCCCGCTAATAATGACAAGCCTTGTTCGTATCGCATCGGGACTCTTCGTAGTCTGTTCGGCAGTTCTTGTGCTGAACGTCACGGCTGTTCAGGCGCAAACTTCCGTTCCTCGTTACGATACCTCGAAGAGTACGTTCGGTATCGTGCTGAACGGTTCGTATAATATGGATGTCGCGAATTTTCAGGCGCTTCCGGGTATTCCGAACTGCTGCCCGCTGTTCAAGACCGGCGATGGGTGGGGATATGAAGGAGGGTTCTTTTACGACTACGATGCATTCGGGCCGGGGCATATCGGTGTGCGCGCAACGATCAGCTCTCTGGCGGGAACTCTGAAGGACGATGAATCGATCCTTATTGCTATCAATGCGTTGCCGGTGGCAGGAGTCGATGAGCACACGATCGCCTCACACTTTACTGTTGGGTCGCTGGAACCCTATTATGCGTACGATCTCGGCGGCCTTCGCCTGATGGCTGGTGCCGATATTGGAATGGTCTTGCAGAGCACCTACAATCAATCGGAAACGCTGACCCAGCCGGCAAATCAAGGGGTGTTCTATCCTTCAAACTCCAGAACGAGGAACGTTTATTCGGGCGATATTCCGGATGCAGAAAAAATCCGTATCGGGGTCATGGCGGGTGTGTCGTACCCATTGCAACTCAATGCATCAGGCTCGATGCATCTTATTCCGGAGGTGTCGTTCGATTACGGCCTGTCCCAGATGGTGAATGGACTCACCTGGACGGTAAACGCACTTCGCGCCGGAGTCAGCATTGGCTACACTCCGATCACGACGATCGCGCCGCCACCACCGCCATTGCCTCCTCCGCCACCACCACCTCCACCGCCTGCGTTGGTCGTTGGCATCAAGGCGTACAGTATTACGGATGGTGTGAAGGATTCGACGAATCTTTCCGTCGCGGTTGAGGAATTTTATTCCACCACGCAAACTCCGCTTCTGCCATTCGTCCTCTTCGGACTCGATAACAGCGTTATTCCTTCCCGCTATCATGCGATCACCGCAGCCCAGGCAGCGGATTGGGATATTCGCAAAACGGACTCCACCGATAATGTTCGCGTCTATCACGACATCCTGAACATCATCGGTTTGCGTATGCGCCAGCATCCTAACGCGAAGCTGACCTTAACGGGATGCACCTCGAACGAGCCAGAAGAATTGGCCGATAAGAACCTTGGCATATCAAGGGCGGATGCCGTTGCTGTTTATTTGGAGCAGGTGTGGGGGATTGCGCCAACGCGCATGACGCTCGAAAAGAGAGGGCTTCCTTCAAAACCATCTTCGCTTACGCAGCAGGAAGGAAAAGAAGAGAATCGCCGTGTGGAAATTGCGGCTTCGGATCCTGCCATTCTTGCGCCGGTATTCCTTGCCGATACTCAACTCACGACGAATCCGCCGGGTATGGAATTCGTGCCAACGGTGAAGGCACAGGCGGGCGTCAAGCACTGGGATATGTACGTCACGCAGCCCGTGATGACGCTGTATCATAACGATGGTTCCGGCAGCAAGCCAAAGACGTGGGACTGGGATCTCCGTTCGGTTTCGGCGAAGATACCGCGTACCGAGGATACCATTGAGTATGGTTTGACGATCACGGACTCCGTCGGTCAGGAAGTGACCTCGATCGGAACCATTCCGGTGCGCCAAAAAACGATCAGCAAGAAGCGCCTCGAACGCGTGGCTGATACCGTCATCGAGCGATATACCCTTGTGCTGTTCGACTTCGGTTCCTCGAAGATCGATCCGCAAAATGAGCGGGCGATCGAGTTCATTCGCAAGCAGCTAACGCCTGGGACCGTTGCCTATATCACCGGCTACGCCGACCGAACCGGCGAGGATACGCTAAACATTCAACTCACCGAGGACCGCGCGAACGCCGTAGCCAAATTGCTTGGCGCGAAGGATTACGTGGCGCGCGGTCTCGGTAAATCGAAATTGCTCTTCGATAACGACATCCCCGAAGGCCGCTTCTATTCCAGAACCGTTAATATTGTGCTGTATAAGAAGGTGAATTAGTAGGGTAGAATAGTTGTCTCTTTGACACGTGTTTTGTTAAAGATTTTTTGTAACCCGATGGACCCCTGTGCGTTTTAAACTATCGAGGGATTGTTCGCCATAATAGCCCCTCGTCTCCTTATCAGAATAACCCGTACCTATGCTAAAAATTAAATTTTCCTTGCTTGTGCTTCTGTCGTTCATAGTGTTTGTCCCGGGAACGAAGGCTCAATACCGTTGGGATGTCGTACAGCCTGCTAACGTCGATACCTTTGTATATGGGTTCAATGCAGTTTCGTCTTTTGGCAACTCGTACGTAGCATGGGGGGAGGTTTCAAGTACAAACACATCTAATAGTTATTTTACAATGACCAGCACAGACGGCGGAGCAACGTGGGCAAAGCATTCGCTGCCCTCGATATATGATACTACCTCGCCGGAGGAGGATATTGTGGCGATGCAACAGGTCGACTCTCTTAACGTGTACGCTGTAAATGGTTCTGACTTGTTTTGGCGATCGTCGGATGGGGGAGCTACATGGATACCAGAAGAGATAGGTTATTACAATTCCATGTTGCACTTTTCGAGTGCTATGGAAGGTATAATTGCTACTAATACTCAGCACTTTTATACTACCAGCAATGGCGGAATGAGTTGGAATGGCGGCATCACCACTTTTTCTACGGCTTCAGCGTGCCATTCTTATGGTAATGGCATGTTTCGAATTATGGCTGGGCCGTTTGTTTATACTACTCTGGATTACGGGAAAACGGTAACTAATTCATATTTAGGACCTATACCGGCCGGTCCTTATTCGGATTCCAATATCGTTATTCGTTATTTCCAATTCGGGGGTGGAGATACCATGAGGGCTTTTGGAATTCGCCTCAATGCTTCGAAAACAGTATGGTCCACTCTTGTGTTTACTTCGTCTGACCTTGGCACACATTGGGTCGAGCAGCCTATTGCCGACACAACTCATATTGCCGCGCCATATTGCAATTCAGATATAGAAGAGAATACAATTTTTCTTGGCGAGAGCCCTTCGACGATAGTTGTTGCGAGTACGGATCATGGAAACACATGGGTTACTGATAGCGTTGTTTCTGATAGTATTATCCCAAACTATGTGACATCTATCGTTACGGCAAGTTCTGGAAGTGCTGTTGCTATCATTCCTGTTGTTGATGCCGATACTGAGATAATTGATGGTCAGCAGCGCCCTGTTTCAGGTTCCATGCTCACACGTCTTGTGCCCGTTACCGATGGAGTTCCGGTTTCGATTGTGGAAAACAGTCAGGAATATCTTTATCCTAATCCGGCAATGAATATTCTTAATTTCGTATCATCTGCCGTGATAATTTCCATTCTCGATCCACTTGGCCGGAGTTACGAAGTTCGCAGAAATGGCAATGTGCTTGATATTTCCTTGCTTCCATCCGGTGTTTATTTCCTAAGCGATGGTCACTCAAGGTCGAAGTTCATAAAGGAGTAGCACCCAGTCGCTCTTCTCTCACCACTTTCATCGTGCCATCGGGTTGTGGCACCACCCATTGCAGGAGGTGGGGTTCGGGTGAGATGACCATTGGTTCGCCGGAGCGGCGGTGTTGTTCTTTCACTTTATCCGTCGCGCGTTTCGCGGCTTTCACGGAAGGAAGTTGGTAAACATCAGTAGACATGTTTGCTTTGTATTTCCTTGAATAACGATGGTTCCGTCACATTAATCTCACCATTCTTCCATACCGCAACGGGCAGGCAATCTGAACCCGAATTGTCAAATAATTGCCATTCGTCCGCCATTGGCAAATAGAGTTCGAAGAAGTTTTTCAGGCTTCGGTTGTATCTGCGGAGCACATCCTCGCGCGGCACATTGTGTCCACCCTCGAGTACCCTGTCCGCAATACGGTTCAGCGAAAGCTCTACCGAGTTCAGGTAAATGTAATACAGCCGAACTTCATAACCGGTCTTCCTTGCCATTTCAATAAGCGTGGCATAGCTTTTCCCGCTCATGGTCGTTTCGAGCGCGAAGGAGATCTTCTCGACGATAAGCTGGTGAACGCGCGAGAGGAGAATTCTCCCCGCCTCGATCATCGCACCCTCCGGCTCGAATGGCGAAATGCCCTTTGCGATCAGGTCGGCATTGACGAACTCGCGGACGTTGGTGTACTCCGGTAAATAGGTATTGATGAACGTCGTCTTGCCGGCTCCGTTCGGGCCTGCGATGATGAGTAGTTCGGGATTTGGCTCAGGCATGCGTTTCTAAAATAGGAAACGATGCGAATGCTTAATCCGTGCTGTGTTCTTTAAATTTCGCTTTTAAACACCCTCCCTAAAAATGTGCTATATTAGGCACTACTATAATGAGCACCTATGGGGAAAGTATGAATTATGAAATATGAATTATGAAAGGGGAAAATAAGAAGTGATGAAATTCGGCTGGAATCGCCATGTTGCATAAATTCATGAATAAAAGACGGCTGTTCATTAAATGACAATTCAATTGAGAATGACGGGCACCCATTTCTTAGAGAATCATAATTATGAGAGGAACAATATTATTACCACAAAACCGCTTTGAAACAACACGCCGCGAAACCTTCGACGATGGTTGGGAAACCTTAGCCGAAGAATTGCCGGTGCTTCAAACGCAATTTATTCCGGATCACGCGAAAAGCATTCTGTTCAAGAATGACAGTCCGGACATCCCGACGGCGTACTCGCTGAATGCATATCGCGGGTGCGAGCATGGCTGCGCCTATTGCCGTGCCAGGCCTTACCATGAATATCTCGGATTCAACGCCGGCATTGATTTCGAGACGAAGATCATGGTCAAGCATGACGCGCCGGAATTGCTGCGCCGGGAGTTCAGCAATCCTCATTGGATGCCGCAGTGCATTATGATGAGCGGCAACACGGATTGCTATCAGCCCGCCGAGCGTGCCCATAAACTGACACGGCAACTGCTCGAAGTATTTCTGGAATATCGAAACCCGGTGAGCATTCTTACGAAGAATGCGCTCATCCTTCGCGATCTCGATCTGCTGAAGGAGCTTGCAGAGCTTAATCTTGTGCGAACGATGCTTTCGATCACATCGATCGATCCGGAACTTCGTCGCAAACTGGAACCGCGCACCTCGACCGCTGACAGGAAATTCAAGGCGATGGAGGAACTTGCAAAAGCGAATGTACCCGTCGGAGTGATGGTCGGGCCGATCATTCCGGGGTTAAACGATAATGAAGTTCCGCAGATCCTGAAGCGCGCAAGCGAGAATGGCGCGAAATGGGTTGCACACACCATTCTGCGCTTGCCGTATGCCGTAGCGCCGATCTTTACGGATTGGCTCGAAAAGAATTATCCGGAAAAAGCGAATCGGGTTATCACGCGCATACGCATGATCCGCAACGGGAAGTTAAACGATCCGAATTGGGGTACCCGCATGTCCGGTTTGGGCGGCTATGCGGATTATATGCATAAGGTAATCGAGGCGTTATCGCTGAAATATGGGATGACAGGCTATCGGGAGCCGCTCTCGGTGCATCACTTTCGAAGAGCGGGTTCCTGGGGTTTATTTTGAGCAATAATAAAAAAATAATATCGGCTCGGAAACCAATCTTCCCATTTTGGGTTTCCAGAGACCTGAATGAAAGAAACGGTCGCCAACGTCGAACAGGATCAGACCCTCCGGAGCCGCATTGTCGATGCGGCGCGGGAGTTGTTTCACGAACACGGATACTCGAAGGTTTCAGCTACCGAGATCGCCCAGGCGATCGGTATCAGTAAAAAAACGCTGTATAAGGAATTCGAAACGAAGGAAGACATTCTTCGCGCGGTTATTTTGCCGAAACTCCAGGAATCGGCAAGACAGATCGATGTGATCGTTTCAAACCGAGCGATGCCCGTCCTTGAGAAGCTAAAGGAAGTGATGTCGATGATCGGGTTTCAGCATCAGCGTGTTTCGCCGGTACTTTCGCGGGATGTCTTCATCCACGCACCGGAAGTGTGGCAGGAGATACATGAGGTGAAACAGGCCCGGTTCCGAAAATTTGGGATATTGCTCGAAGAGGGAATCAAACATGGCGTGTTTCGCTCGGATGTACCGGCGGAAGTTATTTTGAGGAGTTACACAGCAGCGGTCGAGAGTTTAATGACACCGCAATCGCTTGGAGAGCTTCCCTGCACGGCGCAGGTTGCGTTTCAAAGTTTGATCACAATTTTATTCGAGGGTATTCTGGAAACGGATGTAAGAAAAAATCATCTGAAGCAGAAAACACTGCCGCGGAAGTTAGTGCGCCCTGTGGCGGCGCGCCCTGTGGCAGTGGGGGCAGGCAATAAAAAAAGAGTTCAATCGTCACAGTAGCATTTTCAGTCGTCTAATTAACGTCAGTCACCTTTTTCAACAATAGTATGGCAGAAACAACCACGGAAGAGCAAGGCAAAGCCCCTAAAAGCGGGTTTCGAAAAGCATTACCGTTTATTTTTGGGATCATTCTAATTGCAGCCGGATACTACGGCTGGCACATCATCCAATACAATAAAACGCATGAGAACACGGATGATGCGCAGATCGATGTAGATATTACGCCGATCATCCCGCGCGTTGGTGGATATGTCGCTTCGGTCAACGTGAACGATAACGATCATGTCGATTCCAACATGTTACTAGTAAGGCTCGATACGAATGATCTTTCGTTGAAAGTCCGGTCTGCACAAGCCGCGCTTGTCAACGTACAGGCAGCAGCTCGGAGCGCCGAGGCCGGAGCATCCGTAGCGCATTCGAGTGTGATCACCGCGGAAGTGAGCCGCAAAAAAGCAGCGGATGATCTTGCGCGCGCAAAAGGACTTTTTGCCGGCAGCGCCATCACAAAGGAGAAGCTCGATGGGTATCAAGCTGCAGACGACGTTGCTGCCGCGCAACTAAAAAGTGCGATCGACGCCGCCTCTGCCGCCGATGCACAAGTTGCAGTTGCGCAGTCGCAGATCGGGCAGAAACAAGTAGATATCGATAATGCAAGGCTCCAACTTTCTTATACGACGATCACCTCACCGGTCGCGGGAATTGTAGCAAAAAAGAATGTAGAGGTTGGTGAGTTCATTCAGCCCGGTCAACCGCTTATGGCCGTGACGCAGGGCGATATTTGGATCACCGCTAATTTCAAGGAAACCCAATTGCACGATCTTCAGCCTGGCCAGCACGCCGAGTTTGTGGTCGATGGGTATCCTGACTCGACGTTTCACGGAACGGTCCTTTCTGTTTCGCCTGCTACGGGAGCGAAATTCTCGCTGTTACCGCCGGACAATTCCACCGGGAATTTTGTAAAAGTTACGCAGCGCGTACCTGTGAAGATCCTGGTGGATCGTGGTGATTACTCGAAAGCTCCGCTTCGGCCCGGCATGAGCGTGGATGTGACCGTGACAACCGGCAAGTGGTAAGCCATTCCAATTAAGCATTAGCTTCAAAGAAAATGGCAGAACAGGGTTTTCGTAAGTGGATCATCGTCATCACCGTCATTACTGCGGCGGTGATCGAGTTGATCGATACCTCGATCGTGAACGTCGCGATCTCGGATATGAGCGCATCCCTCGGGGCGACCATCGAGGACGTGGCGTGGGTCATTACGGCCTATGCGATCGCGAACGTTATTATCATTCCGATGACGAGTTTTCTTGGCGGACTGTTCGGCCGCAGGAATTATTATGTCTTTTCTATTTTGCTGTTCACAGCGGCCTCATTTTTCTGCGGGAACTCGCATACGCTTGTAGAACTCGTCTTTTTTAGGTTCATGCAGGGTATTGGCGGAGGAGCGCTGCTTTCTACATCACAATCCATACTATTCGATACGTTCACGGTCAAAGAACGTCCGATGGCGGCGGCCCTTTTTGGGTTGGGTGTAGTTATCGGGCCGACGATCGGCCCCACGCTCGGCGGATGGATCGTCGATAATTTTACCTGGCCGTGGATCTTCTTCGTGAACATTCCGATCGGCATTACCGCAGCCATTCTTTCCTGGACGTATGTAAAGGAACCGAAGCATGAGCGTAAGGTAGGCCGGATCGATTGGGAGGGTATTCTATTGCTTATCGTTGGTATTGCTTCTCTGCAATACGTGCTCGAGCGCGGCGAAACCGAGGATTGGTTCGATTCCCGAACGATCGTGATGCTCACGATAACTTCTATTATTTCACTTTCGCTCTTTATCTGGCGCGAGCTGACAACGGAGCATCCTGTCGTGGAACTGCATGTGCTTAAGAGCCGGACACTTGCATTCTGCGCGTTCCTCACGTTTATTATTGGCTTTGGTTTATTCTCTTCGGTTTTTATTATCCCTGTTTTTGCGCAACGGCTGTTGGGATATACCGCGATGCAAACGGGATTGTTGCTCTTGCCCGGCGCGATCGTGACGCTGTTCGTTCTGCCCTTTGTGGGTAAAATACAAGAACGAGGAATGCCACCGCAGATCATGATCTTCACCGGTTTTGCGCTTACTGCGGTCTATACCTTTATGCTTTCGCATATCAGCCTCGATGCTGGATGGTGGACCTTTTTCGGGCCGCTTGTCATTCGCGGTATCGGTCTTCCGCTGTGTTTTATCCCGATCACGACGCTTGCGGTTTCCGGGTTACACCCTCGTGATATTCCACAAGGCGTTGCACTGAATAATATGATGCGGCAGTTGGGAGGTTCATTCGGTATTGCAATCGTTAACACGTATCTTGCAAATCGCCTTCAGAACAATCGCATCGGCTTGATCTCGCACGTTTCACAGTACAGTACCGCAACACAAACACGTTTGAATGGGCTGGTACAGACGTTCGTTTCAAAAGGCTCGTCTCTGGCGGTTGCGAAACAACAAGCCGTAGCAGCACTCGATGGCATGGTGACCCGGCAGGTGATGGTCAAAAGTTATCTTGACGTATTTGTTTTTGTAACGATCTTTTTTGTGGCATGCCTGCCGCTTATTTTGACGATCCGGAAAGGCAAATCCGTCCCGACGGCAGAGATGGCGTCTGCTCACTGACGGGCAATTAAGAAGTAGGAACTATGAAGCATAAAATGAAAAACTTCGGAATTATTCTCGCGCTCACATTGGGATTCGCATCTGCAATAAGGGCTCAAAATGGCGACACTCTTACGCTCTCTCAGGCGGTGCAGATGGCCCTCAAGCACTCACCCTCGCTTCAAGCGGGCGAAGCTGCCATCGATCAGGCGAAAGCACAATATAATGAGATTGCCAGTTATGCCCAACCCCAGTTATTCGGCGATGCGAGCTATACTCGCATTGATCCCGTCATCTCGATCCCATTTGGCAATCAAGTCTTTGTGACCGAACCGCACAACGCCTATAATGGACAGTTTACATTGCAGCAGCCACTATGGACATTCGGCCGATTAGATGCCGAGGACCGCGTCGCGAAGAGCGGGATCACTACTGCTACGGATAATCTTGAGTCCTACAAGGCGATGGCTGCCTATAGCACAACTCAAGTGTATTATGCAATACTGACGACGGATGAAGGCATTCGTGTCGAAGAAGATCAAGTGAAGGTACTTCAAGGGAATCTTACCGATGCCGATCAACGTGAAAAAGAAGGTACGGCAACATCTCTGGATACCCTCAACATTCAGGCGCGCATTTCCCAGACCCAAAGTCAGATCGCCGATCTTCAGGCGAGCCGGCGCAAGCAAGTTGCAGGTTTACGCAGATTGATCGGTATGGCTCCCGGAACCCCGGTGAATGTAACGCGCCCCAGTCAGTCTTCCACACTGCCGGAAGATGTGAATACTCTCGATTCGATCGCCGTGCAACAGAGGCCGGAAATCATGGCAGCCATGGATGCAGAAAATTCCGCAAAATTGCAGATCAATGCTTCGAAGGAGGGCAACGATCCGCTGCTCTCTGCAAATATCACCGGAGGTTTCAAGGATGGTTATCTGCCGAACCTCACGCAGGGAAAGTTCAATTGGACCGGAGGCGTGGATTTCCATGTGCCGATCCTGGACGGTGGGCTCAATCATGCCCAAGTTGACGAGGCCGAGGCGCAATATCGCGAGGCACAAGCTCATACAGAGGATGTAAAGCTCGGTATTGAGAATGACGTAGAGCAGGCACTTGCCGATCTGCAATCCAGCCGATCCCGATTGAAGCTTACGGATATACAGATCCAACAGGCGCAGCAGGCGTACGACGTTGCACAGGTTCGTTACAAAAATGGTGCTGCAACCAGTTTGGATGTACTCACGGCTCAAAGTGCGCTCGAACAGGCCCGTTTAGAGCAAGCACAGTTGATGTTCTCTTTGGAACTCAGCCAGTACAATTTGAACAAAGCTGTCGGGATGCCAATGTGGTAAGTGCACGATCTTCCTCTTTGAGTACCTTGTGGAACATAAGGAAATCACCAACGTAGGCTAAACTCTCGCCGATCCGCAGCCGAAGTTTTGAAGGAGCGATAGGCTGTACCCGGTGGTTATCCAATCAATGATGCGATTTTACGTGCGCTATTTAGGCGCATTTGCTTTATTTCTTTCCACGACCCCACTTCTCGCCCAGCATGGAAAAGTGGATCATGATGCCTCGCTTGCGTACTCCCGCGCGGGGTTCGATTTCGAGCAAAAAAAAAGAGTATAAGTTTGCACTCTTCGAATATGACACCGCAGCAAAGTTAGACCCAACGTATCCCTATCCTGTCGAGCGCATCGGAGGGATGTATCAATTACTGAAAAATTACCCCAAAGCGATCGAAGCCTATGAGCGCGCGATCCATCTGGATTCTACGTTTGATGTGTATGCGTATTACAATCTTGGTCTCTCGTTCCACGTCGTTCAAAAGTTCGACAGTGCTGTGTTTGCCTTACGGCAATTCATAGGAAGGATGGATCCCGTGAACAAGACAGATAGCATCGCTATGTTCGATGCAGACTGGTGGATCAAGTTTAACCTCGGCTGCATCGTAGAATTCGCCAAGCCAAAGAATACCGAGGATCCCATTGCACTTACGGTGCTCAATAGTAAGTACGATGATTTTGGACCGACCGAAACCGCCGATGGCAATACACTTTACTTTACCTCGACACGGCCCGGAACCAATGTAAAGGAAGTGATCGAAACGCAGGATTATGGCGAAGATCTTTTCATGACTCGCCGCGATACGGCGGGGAATTGGATGCCACCCTGGCCGCTTCCACCGCCGCTTAATTCCGTGGATGATGATGGTTCCGCGTTCGTGGCTGCCGATGGTCAGACCATGTACCTAAGTTTATGCCGCCGCCCCGACGGGATGGGGGACTGCGATGTTTATATTTCCCATCTTATCGGCGACGCATGGACGAAACCTCAGCCGCTGGGCCATCCTCTTAATTCCCCAGCGTGGGATGCACAGCCAAGTGTGACAGCCGATGGCCAAACCATGTATTTTTCCAGCAGACGATTTGGTTCCATTGAGGGATCGGAAGATATTTACGTTTCGTATAAGAACACAGACGGTTCATGGACGAAGCCAATCAATTTAGGCGAGCCGGTTAACACCCGTTTTAACGAACGCTCCCCATTTATTGCCGCTGACGGCAAGACGCTATATTTTTCTTCCAACGGTCATCCAGGGTTTGGTAATCATGATCTGTTCATGTCCCGCAAACTCGATGATGGAACCTGGAGCGTGCCTGTTAATCTCGGAAGGCCCATTAATTCTTATGGGGACGATGAGTTCCTGACGATTCCGGCAAGCGGAGATAAGATCATCTATTCCAGCCAGCGCGATAATGCTCGCGGGCCGCTCAATCTTTACGAAGCAAAGCTTCCGCTCGAGTTTCGCCCGGGGCCGGTCACGCTGGTCGCCGGGATGGTCTTTGATCGCGAAACGCTTCAGCCCATTCCTGCGGAAGTCGATGTGAACGATCTCAAGACCAATCAACTAGTTGCGGTGTATCACTCGAACAAGGTTACAGGAAAGTTCTATATTACTCTTGGAACCGGTAAAGAGTATGGCGTTACAGCGACCGCCCCTGGATATGCCCCATACTCCGACCATTATACCGTTCCCGATACGATTTCCTACAAGGAGGTGACGCACGATCTTCCGCTCACTCGGCTGCCGAACTATGCAGACATCCATAAGCTCGATAGTGCCAAAGAAGCTCAGGATAGTATAAGGAATTTTGCAAGCAATAATCCTAAAGGTAATCAGAACGGGAATGGTAACCAGAACGGGAATGGTAACCAGAACGGGAATGGTAACCAGAACGGGAATGGTAACCAGAGCGGGAATGGTAACCAGAGCGGGAATGGTAACCAGAACGGGAATGGTAACCAGAGCGGGAATGGTAACCAGAACGGGAATGGTAACCAGAACGGGAATGGTAACCAGAACGGGAATGGTAACCAGAGCGGGAATGGTAATCAGAACGGAAACGGTAATCAGAACGGAAACGGTAACCATAATGGGAAGGGCAACCAGAACGGAAATGGTAATCAGAATGGGAATGGTAACCAGAAGGGGAATGGAAATCAGAATGGGAAGGGCAATCAGAATGGAAATGGTAACCAAAACGGGAATGTGCTAGCACTCGATACTTCCGGCATCGAGCTGCACAATGTATTCTTTGATTTCGATAAGGCGACGTTACGGACAGAATCCTTCAGCGAGCTGAACTATTGGGTTGATCTGCTGAAGAAATATCCAACACTTAAGATCGAGATCGATGGGCATACGGATTCGGTGGGAACTGCATCCTATAATCTGAGGCTCTCGCTTGCAAGAGCAAAAGCAGTACAGTCGTACTTGGTTGCCCATGGGGTTAAATCGAAGCAATTGATGTCGAAAGGCTTTGGAGCCACCATGCCTAAAGCTTCGAACGCCACTGATGAAGGCCGTCAGCGTAATCGCCGAACGGAGTTTAGGTTTATAAAGCCAAAGACATAGAGCACAGTATGGACCGGCTCGGAATTCTTGGCGGCACGTTCGATCCCCCTCATCTCGCCCATCTTATCGCTGGCGAGCGAGCGGTGGAGGCATTCCAACTCGATAGTCTGCTTCTTGTTCCGGCAAATATCCCGCCGCATAAAACAGGAGAGAAGATAAGCTCTGCCGCCCACCGTTTAACGATGACACAAATTGCTATTCAGGGCAATGACAGATTCGAGTCCTCGCGTATCGAGTTAGAACGCCCGGGGACATCCTACACCATTGATACATTACGGGAGATAAAGCAGCAGTTCTCACCTGGGAAAACATTTCTCTTTATCGGTCTCGATCAACTTGCCATTTTCGACACATGGTACAAGAGCGAAGAGATATTTGAGATTGCTGACGTTGTCGTAATGGCGCGCCCATCGCATTCGTTCGACGAAATAGATCCTATTCTAATGAATCGAGTGAAGATCCTCTCTATTCCGTTGCTCGATATTTCTTCGACGGATATTCGGGAACGCGTTAGAGCAGGGAAGTCGATTCGGTACTTAGTGCCGGATGGGGTGCGGAAGTATATTATGGAACACCGGCTGTATTTGGACTAAGTTAGATCAACTCATTACCACTTCATCGTGCGCGTGGTCAACAGGAGCGGGACTTTTCGATAGCTTGCCTTTGAGGTGATGCTCTATTTTCATGAGTGCTTCGCGTAAGCCGCCTTCATAATCACCGGCAGCAAAATGTTTGCCGAGTATCGCAGCAACATCGTTCCATGCTTCGGGATGCACTTTGCTATGAACGCCTTCATCACCATAGACATAATATTTCCGCTCGTGATAGAGAACGAGCAGGAGAATACCGAACCGCTTTCCGTGATGGTGCAGGTTCAACGTCGCAAATTCCTTTTGGGCTAATTCCCGCAGCGAGAGATCGGCTTCGCCGGCGTCCCGAAGATCCCTAATCGAAACGCGAATATCTGCGCCCGTTGTTTCCTCGACGTCTGCAATGACATGCGAGATACGTTCAAGTACGTCCTTAGTAAAAGCTTGGTTCGCGTGTTCGGGATGTTCCATAATATGACCAACGAAAAGGGGGAATGAAGCATTTCCGGAATTACCAGGGACAACTTCCAATTTCTCGCAACGTGAAGACTAATGATGTGTTCTTGGTATATTATAAAACCCTTATTAATGTTCAAAGATTAGCGATGTATAAAACACCTTTGAAAAGACTCAGCGTTTCTGTGGTTCTGTTGATTGTGAGCGGAGTAAGTCAAGCGCAACAAGCCGGACAGCTCTTCATTGCCTCGTATAACGACACACTCGATATCGGATACATCTGCAATGGTGTCAATCAAGACACTGCATCCGTCAGTATTGCTGGCGTAAACCTGATACCAAGCGTGCCCATCACCGTCGATTCCATTACAATGAGTGTTAAGCCAGTCTCCGATACTGTAAATTTCCAATACCTTGGAACGTCAAACCCTTTCACAATATCCAATGGTGGTTTTTTTGCGGAGGGTCCTAATTGGGCTGCGACTCGCGTGGGTGATGACACGCTGATATTGACCGGTTATTACGGCGGTCATTTTTCTGCGACTGCTGATCTCATTTTTCACGCTCGGAACAGCCCTGATATTTCAATGTATGGAGTTCAATCCACATTGATCGACGTCGGAGGTGGTAATAAGATCGGAGGTTTCAATCAAGAGGAAGAAACGAACACGATGCATGATGTGATGAATGCGGGTGAGCCATATAATGTAACCTCGCTGCCTGTTGAGAATGGTGGGGAGCTGGAGGGTGATAACCCGGTGATCCTCCGGTCTTGCAGCGGCGGAATTATTGATTCAATCGTCGAATCGGGCGATTTTTCCGAATTTGCGTTCGATCCGTTTCCGAAATTGCCGGATACATTAAAAGAAGAAGATACTATGATATTGAATTACGAGTTTACGCCGCAAGTGGTTGATACTCTTGGCGTTCGGCATCATTACCTCATCTTTCACACAAAGGAAGGAAAATACCTTTCTTGGAGCTTCGAATATAGAGTATATCCCTCCGCCTCAGTGAGCGCGTCCGTGAATTCGAATGATCAAATAAAAGCCTTCCCAAATCCAGCGACGGATGAATTACAAGTTCTCGGCGGTCAACCCGGCACGATTCACCTTTTCGATATTATGGGCCGGGAGCGACTGAACGCCTCAGACGATGGCACGACCACTACTATGGATGTATCAAGTCTGGAAAATGGAACCTACTTTCTCCGAATTGTCAATCAATCAACGAAAGTTGATATTGCCCGATAAGCTTACGCTTTTGTTTCTTCAATGCCGCGCGCTTGGGTTTCCGGGACTGGCGCTTGTGCCTGCGCGGGCTGGACCGCCGGGGCGGTAAGCGCAGGAGGAATTTTCAGTTCGGCATGAAGTGGCTCGGCGATCGTGCGAAGCTGGGTTTCGAATCCTTGTTTTGCTCCGGTGATGGCTTCGAGTGGTTCTTTGATGGCAGTCTTGACTTGCGTCTCAATTCCGGCTTTGGCATCGTTGAACTTCCTTATGCCTTTACCTAAACTCTGGGCAAGCTCCGGTATTTTCTTCGGACCGAAGAAAATAAGGATTACAAGTAAAATAAGGAGGATCTCGCCTCCACCGACATTTTCAAACAATGTAAGTGCTAAGTGCTAAAGTGCTGAGTGTTAACCAAAATTGTTCTTAGCACTAAGCACTCAGCACTTAGCACTAAAAACTCCTCACGCTTTCGGAGTTTCGGTAGTTTTTATTGCATTGGGGTCTTCTCCACCCCCCTGGGTCGCGCGTTTGAATTCATTCAGGCCTTTGCCGAGGCCGTGCATAAGTTCCGGAATCTTCTTGCCGCCAAACAGGAGCAAGAGTACCGCAACGATAATTAACAGCTTCAGTGGGCTAAGGTCTTCTAACAAGAGTAAGTATTAAATGGCGCACCAATGGTGCATACGTATTAAAAATTCCCTTATACCTTTGGCGGTTCGGGGGTAGGTGTTTTTGCCGCTTCCGAGGGGTCGCCCTGGGAAGCTCGCTTGAATTCATTGATACCCTTGCCGAGGCCATGCATCAGCTCTGGGATCTTTTTGCCGCCGAACAGTATCATGATGATGAACACGATGATGAGCAGTTCGAACGGGCCGACATTTCTAAACATGGATTAATCTCCGATTTGTCTAATGTTGACGGCTTTCGCCGTATTTGGTTTAACTAAATTTACGAACTTCGATTAGGCGAAGAAGGTTCGTGAGGATGCTGTCATAAATCCCCATTCCAGTGGGGGCTTCATGGCTTTTTGTACCCGGTGATCCAGCTATCCCCCTTTTTGCTATACCGATAGGATTTGATCTTTTTTGAACGCGGAATTGCCACAGCAACCCCAACAAGGATCGCAAGTAATGCACATGCAAGCAGCACGAAAAGTAGGAGTTGAATGATGTAGCCGATATCCATAGTAATGTATTTAAGCCGGAACAGCCATTTTCCTTGAGACGCTGTTTTGATTGTTGGTTATGATTTTTAGAGACTGGGAAGCAAACCATCCACGCAGCGATTCAAATATCTTTAGTCCATCCGCACTGCCAAGCATCGCCTCGCAAGCTCGCTCGGGATGCGGCATGAGTCCCATCACATTTTGTTCTTTGTTGATGATGCCGGCAATATTATTGATGGAGCCATTCGGGTTAGCTTCGGGGGTCGCGTTCCCGGCATCGTCCACGTATCGGAATACGACCTGCCCATTTGCTTCAAGATCGGCTATCACTTCATCGTCGGCGATATAATTCCCTTCGCCATGAGCGATGGGGATGCGGAGGATCGATCCCTTTTCGATACTTCCGGTAAACGGCGTGCCCTGCTCGACCCGGAGCTGAACTTCCTTGCACACGAATTTAAGATCGGCATTGCGAATGAGTACACCGGGCAGCAAGCCGCTCTCGCAGAGCACCTGGAATCCATTACAGATGCCGAGCACCATACCGCCATCGTTCGCATAGCGGATCACATCTTTCATGACCGGCGAGAACCGGGCAATGGCGCCAGTGCGGAGATAGTCTCCATAGGAAAACCCCCCCGGCAAGATCACGAGATCGACATCCTTACCGATCGAATCCTCCTTATGCCACACGAATTGCGTATCCTGCTCGCCGAGCACATTTTTTACAGCGTGCATCGCGTCGTGGTCGCAATTCGATCCGGGAAAAACGATGATCCGAGTTCTCATGCTACGGGCTTAACTTCAATAACAGAAAATGTCTCCATAATAGGATTAGCAAGGAGTTTTTCGCTGGCTTGCTCCGCAAGCGTGCGTGCCGCCTCGGGTGTTGCCGCATCGACCGTTAAACGGATTAGCTTTCCCACCCGAGTATTCTCGATCTCGCGGAAACCCAGCGAGCCAAGCGCATGCTCGATCGCTTTTCCCTGAGGATCGAGAATCGCTTCTTTACGTTCGATGGCAATATAGACGAGAAATTTAACCACGATTTTCAGGATTAAAAGGATTAAGATAGGATGGATTTAACCACGATTTTCAGGATTAAAAGGATTAAGAAAGGATGGATTACTATCGATTTATTGGAATTCTCGATTGAAATGGAGTTAGCATTTTCAAGATTAAAATTTAAGAATACGTTCATCCCGCCTAATCCATCCTTTCTTAATCTTTTTAATCTTGTGAATCGTGGTCATATCCCGAATGTCGATTGTTCTTCGTGATCGAGGGCCTCTTCATCGAGCAGTGATGTGGCTCGCCGTTCCCGAATGAGGCGCCGAATCCGCTCGTACATCGAACGGAACAGCCCGTAGAGGACAAAGAGAACAAAGAGCGGGAAGATCGCGCTCCCGCGTGTTGCGATCGCAAGGATCAGCCCAATAAAATAAATCCCAAATTTGTAGGGGTGAGCCACGATCTGACGCTTCGATGGTTTGGGCACCACATCATATTTTACTGTGCTGACCATCAATAACGATGCTCCGATGGCAACCACCCACATCCACGGATCGCCAAGCTGCCGCTCATCAGGAAGCGCTAAGTGATGGAACATGATGTAAGAAATAATAAGGATCGCGGAGGAGGGAATCGGCAAGCCCCTAAAATAGTCCTTATCGAAGCCAACCAGCTGGGCATTGAAGCGGGCAAGACGAATAGCTCCGCATATGGCCGGCAGAGCCGCGAGTAACAGTCCCGTGCCGGGATATTGAAAGAAAAAGGCTTTGTAAAGGATAGCGCTTGGTGCTACTCCAAAGGTAACGATGTCCGCAAGAGAATCGAGTTCAACTCCGAACTCGCTGGAGGTATGCGTGAGTCGCGCCATTACGCCATCGAGAAGGTCGAAGACACCCCCCATCACAATAAACCATCCTGCCATGATGAAATCCTTGCTATCGCCATGTTTACCGTCGAGTGCAATAACGATGGCAACAAACCCCGAGAAGAGGTTCATCACGGTAAACAGGCTCGGAATGATCGAGCGGGCGCGACGACGTGTGCTCAAGTTATGATCGGAAGGTTTGTAGCAAGGATCGTATTATCGAAAATCTTTAACAACAAGTTGCGGTGTTATACGGCCATTATATTCATTTTCTTCAAGAGAGAACACCAATTCGAGATCCTTGCGTCCTTTGTTGTCAGAATTTTTCAGTTCGGCAATACGCTCGCCGAGACCAAATCCAATAGCTTCGATAGATGCCCCACCCAATGTGAACGGTGTTATGTTCGGCGCAATCGCAACTCCGTTATCTAAACGAGCGATGGTGGATGACCGCACTTGAAATTTCAGATGAGGCGTTGTTTTACCGACTGTTTTCGGAGCACCTACTACTTCCACATCTTTTGCGTGAAATACCGGGCGCATATTATCCGGGCCGTAAGGTTGGAACTGACGAGTGATCGCGAAAAATTTTGGATTCAGTTCGTTCAGGCTGATCGATGCATCGATGAGGATCTCCGGCTCGAGCATATCATCGGAGATCATTTCGCTTGCAACTTCATTGATCGCGGAGCGAAAATCTCCGACCCGATCTACCGCAATCGAAAGTCCGGCAGCGTATTTATGCCCTCCGAACGACATTACAGTCTCCTCGCAGCGTTTGATGGCAGAATGGATATCAAAGCCAATAATGGAGCGAGCACTTCCTTTGGCGACGCCATCGATCGTTGTAAGCAGCACGACGGGAAGATGGTACCGATCGACCAACCGCGAAGCCACAATGCCGATGATCCCGGCATGCCATGCGGGATTATGCAGCACAATGATCCGGTCCCGAGGAGCAGCTTCCGAATCCCTTCGCTGCAGGAGGCCTTCAACAAACTGGCATGCCTCGAAAAATGCGTCTTCGTCGATGCGTCGCCGGCTTGAGTTTGCAAATTCAAGTTCGGCCGCATAATGTTGAGCTTCGTCGTCGGTCTTTGCCATGAGTAGCTTCACGGCACGGCCTCCATCACCCAGCCGACCTGCTGCATTGATACGGGGTGCAAGCCCAAAGACGACTTGACTGGTGCCGATTTTTCCCACATGCTGTTGGGCTGCCCGAATGAGCGCGCGAATACCTGGACGAGGTTGTTCGTTGATAAGCTTCAGGCCGAATGAGGTCAGAATTCGGTTCTCGCCTTGAAGCGAAACAATATCTGCCGAACTTGCCAGAGCAACAAAATCGAGATATTCAAAGGCTCGATCGCCGAGATCGAACTCCTTAGAGAGCGCCTGAATGAGCTTGAATCCGACTCCGCATCCGCATAAATGCTTATTGGGGTATTCGCACGAACCTTTGATCGGGTTTAGGATCGCATACGCATTCGGGAGTTGGAATGAACTGCCGGACCGGATCGGCTCATGATGGTCGCAGATGATGATGTCCGCGCCTCGGGACCGCGCATAGGCAACGGCATCGATGGCCGTGATGCCACAGTCAATGGTCAGAATCAGGCTTGGCGCTCCGTCCGGGGATGCGAAGCATCTGTCGAGTCCCGCAACAGAAAGCCCATAGCCTTCTGTGAAACGATCCGGAATGTGATAGGCCACATGAATACCGACGGACTCGAAGAAAAGCGCAAGCATTGCCGTGCTTGTTGTTCCATCAACGTCGTAATCACCATAGATCGTGATTCGCTCGCCCTCTTGAGCAGCGCGCTTGATTCGCTCGACAGCGCGGGCCATATCATTCATGATGAAGGGGTCATACAGGTGGTCCAGCGAGGGCCTGAAAAAATCACGAGCTTCATCGAACGTGTGGACTCCCCTTGAAACAAGAATGCGAGCAATGCTTTCCGGTACATTGATTGATCGCACGAGTTCGGCCACAGGCGAAGATGTCCCATTCGCGGAGTTGAAATGAGCATCCGATTCAATTGTTGGTTCCGCGATCTCTGTGGAAATCGGGTCTGGAAGTCGCCAGCGGTAACGCACAGGTGAAATTTGCAAAATGAGACGGTATCAAGCGAACCGCTTTTCCCGCCGCGATGGAATAGTCCTATTTATTCTAAAGCACTGTTAACCGGAATAGAGGAAGAAGAATTACGGAGTATGAAATTCGAATGATGAAATGGCGAAACGGCTATCTTAAGGTGTTCCGTGCTAAATCTTTATGGATCGGGACACCTTTTTCTATTGGTACAGAGTTGGAAGCCGCATGAAGGACTCTCGGGCAAGTGGTAATGTTCGCAAACGGATGATTCGATTCGTTCGCGTGGCACTTGCACGTCCGAAATGGAGGCGTTCCAAACCCATCCGATGGTCGATAGGTATTGGGCTTACACTTACGATCGCAGTTCTTTTTCCCAGCGCACACACGATCGCCTTATCGGGATATGCTGCCGGTTCACTATGGACCAACAGTGATGTAACCGCTCCCTTCACATTCCCGATCTATAAAGAGGGAGTCCGCTACACGCAGGATGTCCGCAAGGCGCTTCAGGAACTCCATCCGGTGTATGTGCCGGACACCAATGCCGCGTCCGAAAGTGTAAAGCATTTTCATCGCGATTGGGAACATCTTATGAGCATGCTTGCCAGTGCTCGTGAGGATTCGTTGGCCGGCTTATCGCTGCTTGATTCCGCTAAAGCGATCGGTCTGACAAAAGATGATTGGGTGTCCTTGGTATCTTCGGCTCAATCCGAAAGCCAGAAGCAATTTGAGCGAGATCAGCACGACCGGAGCGATGTTGAAGCGTTCATTATTCGGCAAATAGCGGAAGTGGAATCGATGCGTTTGATCACGTCCGGCAAACCCGAGGAAGCCGCAAGTGAATCACGATCATTTGTTCTTCGCACTCGTCCGAACGAGGAATCTTTGATGAACACGGATTCGCTCCTCACGGTGCAGGCTGTTGCGAACCGGATCTATTCTAAACTCGAAGCTCGCCTGAAACATGATACCCCGCTGTTGCATCCTCTATCGGTGTTGCTATCTCAGACTTTGCTTCCTACCGTCACCTTCGACGCAGGGCTTACAGAGGAAAGCCGGCAGGCCATTATAGAAAGGGTTCCTCGAACCGATGGGCTGGTGATCGAAGGTCAGAAGATTGTGGAAAAGGGCGAAGTGCTTACGCCGCAGATGGTATCTTCGCTGGAAAGCCTTTCAAAAGCACGGCTGGAACAGGGTGGGTCTGTTGCCGAACTCTGGCGGATTCTGGGAACGATCGGGCATGCGGGTCTGATCGTAATGCTCATCGTGCTGTATCTCAAGTTCATCCGTAGAAAGATCTATAATGATAATGCGCAGATCCTTTTGATCGCGCTGGTGCTGCTCTTCCCAGCGGTGATGGCGTACTTTTCAGTATCGATCCCTGTCGATTTTCCGCTCCAGTATTTCATTTTGATCCCGGTGGCCTCGATGCTGCTCACCATTCTGTTTGACAGCAGAACGGGATTTTATGGGACAGTAGCGGCTGCACTTCTTGTTGCCGGTATTCGAGGGAATGATTATTCCGTTGCGTTGGCCGGACTCTGCGCGGGCGCCTTTGCGGCTTATACTGTTCGGGATCTCAGGAACCGGGGACAGCTTTTTACCAGCATCGGTTATATTTTCGCCGGATATTTGGTCGCGATCGTCGCATTATCGCTAGAACAGGGGACACCACCGGCCGAAGCGGGTGCTGAATTGATTTCTGCGCTTGGGAATGCGCTTGTATCCCCGGTTATTACGCTTGGGTTGCTCTATGTGATCGAGATGCTCTTCGATACGGCGAGCGATCTACGCCTGACCGAATTCGACAACGTGAACCTGCCGTTGCTTCGAGAATTGGCGCTTCAAGCACCCGGGACGTATCAGCATACCATGATGGTCGCACAGCTTGCGGAACATGCAGCGCTTGCAGTTGGAGCGAATGCCCTTTTGGCAAAGATCGGTGCCTATTTTCATGACATTGGCAAACTCACGGATCCACAAACTTTTGTTGAGAATCAGGGAACGGAATCTGGAAATATTCACGATATGTTGAGCGCCCGAGAAAGCGCAAGGAGGGTAAAGGCACATGTTGCTCAGGGAGTGATACTTGCTCGAGCCAATGGATTACCGGAGCGTATTATCGACTTTATTCCGATGCATCACGGGACCCTGCCGATCTCCTTTTTTTATCTTCGCGCTGTGACGGAATCTTTAGGCGATAGTGTCATCAATGAAGACGAATTTCGCTATACCGGTCCCCTGCCTAATTCAAAAGAGACCGTTATTGTCATGCTGGCCGATGCATCCGAAGCTATCTCGCGCTCGCTGGCTCGGAAAGGGGAGGAAACATCGTTTGAAGCGATCGACGAAGCGATCGGGCAACTCATTCGTACCCGCTTTGAGCAGGGGCAATTCGATCAATCCGATATTACGGTGCGGGATTTTATGATCATCCGCGCTGTGTTCGCCCGGCATCTCTCAGGCCTCCACCATCCCAGAATTCCCTATCCTTCTCGGGAACCCGAGGACGTAAAATCAGTGACTGCATAACGAATGGCGATCGCCACCACCCGTCCGAAACGATCGAGCCGCACCCTCGCACGCTTGGGAGGCGAGGGCGAGGATGTTTTCATACAGAGGTCCACGCTCAATCCTGTGGCGTTGTATATGAATTACCTTCGTATCGAACGGGGTCTTTCACCGAATTCTCTCGAAGCCTACCGGCGTGACATCGAGAAATTAGAATCCTTCATTGCGCCCTCGCAGGTTCCCATAATACGTGTGTCCTATGGGGATCTCCAAAAGTTTCTGCGCGAACTTGGCGAAGTTGGTCTTGCAAGAACAAGCATCGTTCGGATCGTGAGCGGGCTGCGTGGTTTCTATAAATTTTTGCTGACGGAGAAGATCATTCTCACCGATCCGACCGAGAATCTCGACGTAAAATCTATTCGAAGGAAGCTGCCGGATGTGCTTTCCATCGAGGAGATCGAAGCAGTGCTCGCTGAACCGGATGTGACAACGAACAAAGGAGTTCGCGATAAAGCGTTGCTGGAATTCCTCTATGCGACCGGTGCGCGTGTATCGGAAGCAACAGGACTTCGAGTTCAGCAGTTGTTCCTTAAGGACGGATTAGTAAAGCTGTTCGGTAAGGGAAGTAAAGAGCGGGTTGTTCCAATTGGAAAAATGGCGCGGGATGCGATGGAAGTTTATCTTTCAAAAGTGAGACCGCTATTGCTTCGATCCGTGAAACGGACGGATGCTGTTTTTCTGAATCAGGAGCGTGGTACTGCACTTTCGCGGATGTCGGCATGGAATCTTGTTAGCGAATATGCATCGCAAGCGAAGATCGAAAAGCACCTTTCGCCGCATACCTTCCGGCACTCATTCGCGACGCATCTTATCGAGGGTGGCGCCGATCTTAGGATGGTACAGGAAATGCTCGGCCATGCCGATATTTCTACTACTGAAATCTATACCCATGTCGATCGTTCCTATTTGCAGGAGGTTCACCGAACGTTCCACCCACGGGGATAATGCAGAATAAACGCTGGCTTTTTTGGATCACGATTGTCGGAATGTCGGTTCGTATCGGCGCGTGGTTCTATTTCCGGACGCATACCCTGCAACTTGTAACTACTCAGTTGCCGGATGATGCGCTGTACTATTTCACTATTGCAAGCAATCTTGCGCATGGTTATGGAGTCTCATTCGATAGTATTCATCCCACGAACGGGATGCATCCACTATGGCTGTTTATAATTGCTCCCGCTTTCTGTCTCGGCTTGACGAAATGGGGCTTTATTCATGCTGTCTTACTTTTTCAAAGTGTGCTCGATGGTGTGATCGTCTGGCTAATCGGAAGTACCATTTATGATCTGAGCCCACATGCGAAGGAATCCAACAGAAGAACTGCGGCGGCATCTGCAGCGCTGATGTATGCGCTGAGTTCCATTGTTCTTCTTCGAGGCATTAATGGATTGGAGACCACCCTTACGGCACTGCTATTTGTATTATGGTTCCGAGCCTTTTTGTGGACAAATAGTGGACGTGTTGGACAGCATGGACGGTGGATCCTGTTAGGGATTGCTTCTGATTTTCTTTTGCTGGCTCGAACGGATAGCTTTATTGTAATATTTCCTGTTTCTGCATATTTACTATGGATTCATTTCCGGGCTGAGTGGAAAGGCATGTTGCTCGCATCCATTCTCGGTGCGGCTGTGCTCGCTCCGTGGCTTATCTGGAACCTAGTGCATTTCGGAACCATCGTTCAATCGAGCGCGGAGGCGGTCCCAATGCTGGCGATGCGTAAGTATGATGTGCTCTATGGTTCATCGAAATATTGGCATTTCGGAATGGAAGCAATCCGCAATACAATAAAGCCATTTTGGTACACCGTGTTCGGTTTACCATTGCTGACCATCGGTTACGCAGTGATCGCTCGGAGAAAAAAACTGCTGCCAGCCGAGCGCACGATCTATTTGTTGATCGGCGGGGGAGTGTTACTTCTTCTCGTTCACTCGCTTTTTCGGGGATTTATTCGGGATTGGTATATTGCAGGATTGCTTCCGCTTTTCTTTATTGGATTTGGAATTAGTATAGCTGCAAATGCTGGCACGACGGAAGCGCGAGCCAGCGGACGCTTCGTTTTGGCGGCGATTGTTATAATTCTTCAGCTATTTCTGTTCCGACAGCCACAATACGGATCGCAGGCTCAGCTTCTCGAATTGGGATTGCCGACGTCTCAAAAGCTGACGGAGCATAACAAGGTAGCCTCATTCAATTCAGGTTATTATGGTTATTTCGCGAGCAGGCAGGGGAGTGTGGTTAATATCGACGGCGTGGTGAATTCGGATGCGTTAGCTGCTCTCAAAGCCGGGAGGATCGGATCATATTTAGATGCGGATTCCGTTGATTATATTTTAGATTTCCAGGGTGATTTTGGCGGGTACATCAACCTGTTCGATCGTCATATGCTGGATGGTTTCACCCGCGATAGCACATTCGGGAATCCGAGCGGCGGGAACGACGCATTGGCTCTTTACAGACGAAATAGTAAAACAGGTCAAAAACAAATACCCTAAATCTGGTGAAACTTCACACGCCCTGATTCTGTAATAGTGAGCTCATATTCATCCATGACGCAAGAAACCCGCAAAGTGAAGTCTGCCCGCGTGATCGCGTTCCTCGCCGCGTCCCTGTTTTTCTTCATCCTTTATACTTCATCCTTCATTCTTTCGGCACGAGCACAGGATGTTAATGAATCGGCGCGAGCCTTCCTTTCCGATATTCTGAATAAGCCGCTGAGTCCGCGAGCTGCCGCGCTGGGTAACACATTTGTGGCTACGCCGAACGACCCGAACACCATTTTCAGCAACCCGGCTGCGATCTCGAGCATTGTAATCACCGATTCCGACCGGATGAACAATATATCCGTGAGTTACTCACATTATGTGCTCGATATTAACGAGGGCGCGGTTGTGTATGAGCATCCGGTTCCAGAGAATATTCTTTTCGCTGGAAATTTTGCGGCTGGAGTGCAATATTTTTCGGGTGGGACGTCCAACGCGGCAGATGCGACAGGGCAACCGCTTGGAACATTCAACACCGGGGATGTCGCGTTGTTGCTCGCTTATTCCAGCACAGCATCCAATGGGTTGCATTACGGCGCGACTGCAAAGATCGTGAGTTCCAGTCTCGTCTCCGGTTCTTCTATTCAGAATTACAGCGCCACCTGGATGGCGGCCGATCTTGGGCTGTATTATGAATGGGTGAAGGAACGCATGACATTCGGATTATCCGTCCTTAATTTGGGCGGGGAACTTTCGCAGTATGCGGGCGTCGGTGAGCCGGTCGGGCCGGACGTTCAGTTTGGCGCCACGATCAAGCCGGAGCATTTACCGCTCACGCTGGGGCTGGATTTCCATAATATTACCCGCGACCGCGAAGGACGAAATATCTTTTATGCACTTGATGATTTCTCAGTAGGCGGCGAATTCACAATGGGTCCGGTAGTACGCTTACGGTTTGGCTATGAGAACGAGCTGCGACACGAACTAAATGTTCCCACCGGCAGCGGGCTTGCCGGATTCTCCGGGGGTGTTGGGCTGCACATCAAACGCTACGACATTGACTTTGCCATTAACGACGAAGGCCCGGATTTTACCCCGTTCATTCGGTTTGGATTGAGGACGGATCTGTAGAAGCTCTGAAACGCTCTTGTCATTTGAGCGTTGAAGGTATGCAATGACCAAAGGCAATATTCTCTGGGTCGATGATGAGATCGACCTGCTACGCCCGCATATTCTGCTGCTCGAAGGGCGCGGCTATACCATCCGCACTGCATTGAGTGGCGAGGACGCGCTTGTTATTGCGTCCGAAAGCCCGGTCGATCTCGTTTTTTTGGATGAAAATATGCCGGGTATGGGCGGATTGGAGACGCTGGAACGGCTGAAATCTGCGCGTCCCGAAACGCCCGTCGTGATGGTGACGAAATCCGAAGAGGAAGACCTGATGGAGCAGGCGATCGGGAAGAAAATTTCCGATTATCTGACGAAGCCCGTCAACCCCACGCAAGTGCTGCTTGCGGTGAAGAAATTTTTGGAGGGCCGCGCTATTGTGAACGAGGCGGTCTCGCGGGATTACACGCAGGAGTTCGCGCGCATCTCGCTGGAGCTGATGAATGCTTCGACCGCGAAAGACTGGACCGAGTTGTACGCGAAGATCGTCGGCTGGGAAATGGAATTCGATGAGCATACCGGGCTTGGTTTGAAGCAAACGCTACTCGATCAGAAGCGGGAAGCAAATGCGGAGTTCGGAAAATTCGTCGAGCGGCATTATAGGGAGTGGGTCAATACGATCTACGTGGAATCGAATGCGGCAAACAGGCCGCCGATGTCGCCGGATATTGTCGAGCAGTGGGTGCTGCCGGAACTGCAATCGGACGCGAAGCAGAATGTCGTGTCCTTCGTGATCGACTGCATGAGGCTGGATCAGTGGCTGATCATGGAAGCGGAACTTCGTAATCTTTTCAAGATCACGCGGAACTATCACTTCGGCATTCTTCCGACGGCTACGCCGTATGCCCGGAATGCGATCTTTTCTGGAATGTTTCCGTCGGAATTCGGAAAATTGTATCCGAACATGTGGTCGTCGAAGGAAGATGATGAAAGTTCGCTGAATCGGGATGAAGCCTCAATGCTGCAAAAACTGTTAGATCGCAAGCGCATCAAATTGCGGCAGGAGATGAAATACATTAAAATAATCGACCGCGATTATGGCGCCGGCATCGCGCAGAATATTTCGACACAGGCGAAAAATCATTTCACAGCCATCGTGGTGAATTTTGTCGATATGCTGGCACATACCCGTAGCGATTCGCCGATCTTAAAGGAGATTGCGCCGGATGAAAGCGCGTATCGTTCCCTAACGCGATCGTGGTTCATGCATTCGAGTTTGTTCGATATGTTTAAGTCGTTGGCGGCGGTGCCGAATTTGAAGATCGTCGTCTCTACCGATCATGGCTCGATTCGTAGTCTGCGGGGTGCGAAAGTCATTGGCGATCGGGAGACTTCGACCAGCCTTCGTTACAAATATGGCCGTAATGTGAAGGCTGAAGAAAAGCAGGCGATGATCATCAAGCATCCGGAGGAGTATAAACTTCCGGTTCGGGGGAATGCGTCGAACTATATCATTGCAAAAGAGGATTATTATTTTGTCTATCCGACCGACTACCACAAATACCTTAATTACTATCGTGATTCCTTTCAACATGGCGGCATCTCGATGGAAGAAGTGATATTGCCGGTGGTGACCATGGAGCCCAAAACATAATCCTCAATTATACGAAGTGAATTTCCTTCCCTCTGATTTCGAATCCGTCCCATGCGATCTTTGCGGTGCCGATGCACCCGTTATCCGATACCGAAAAAATGGGTTTACGATCGTTCAATGCTCAATGTGTGGAATGGTTTATACCAATCCTCGGCTCAAAGGCGAAAAGATAGGCGAGCTATACGATGCTGATTATTTCAAGGGTCATGGGTTCGATAAGAGTATTGATTATGTAGGAGAAGTCGATTCGTATGGCAAGCAAAAAAGTGATTACACACTGAATGATTGGGATGTCGATACCATAAAGTCAATGTTGGGAAAAGCAAGCACTCCAAGTCCTCGATTGCTCGAAATTGGTTGTGGGACTGGAGTTTTCCTTGCAAAAGCTCGTGAGCATGGTTTCGATTGTTCGGGGCTGGAGTTATCGAGCTACGCAGCAGAGTTCGTCCGCAACATGGGAATTCCAGTAGAGACAAAAGCCATTGAAGAGGCCGATTTTCCCGAAAATTCGTGGGATGTGATCGTCATGCGTGAAGTGATCGAGCATTTGCCGCACCCGATGGAATCCCTCAGAACGATCCACCGCTGGCTGAAACCGGGAGGTGTATTATTCATGGCAACCGGTAACTATGATGGCCCGGAGCGGAAATTGCGTGGCTCCGATTGGTTTTATTTTATGCCCGAGGGGCATCTCTATTACTTTTCGAACCGCACGATGGGGAAATACTTACGGAAAGCAGGATTCAGGACGGTTCGCGTAACGAATGAGGGGGATCTGTTAATGGAAATGCTCCGCAAGAACGGGATATTGGAAATGGGTCAGGCAGTACCGCGTAACATTTTTAAGAGATCGGTGTTCCATATTGTGCGCACGGTCAATCACTTCATTTCGAGTGGAATGCGCATTTACGCCATTAAGTAAGCCATGCGGTCGTTCTTTATCTTTTCATTCATGCTTGCGGGGATTCTCGCGGGTAGCGAATCTTATGGTCAATCGAAATCTCCGGCTATTCCTGAGAAAACCGGAGTTGTTCTTGTGCGCATTAGTTCCTCGCTCGATAGTGCTATTGGAGCAGCATTTTATTCTATTCGTCCCGATGGCGATCCAACGTTCAACCACACCAATATTGATCAGACGGTTCTAACCGGTGACAGCACAATCTGCCACATCCTTGGCTTGACGAGCACATTGCATGGCTTACAGTTGAAGCCATTTATTCCAACGCACAGTGTTGCCTTCGAAGACATCCGCGAACGCTCCAGCCCACAGCTTTTTGTGCGAGGCGATGTTATCCAAAGCATCGGTCAAAATGGGAATTTATCCATGCTTCGAGCATCGGAGGGAAAGTTAGCACATTGGTTCCTGCTTTTTTATTCCGATCCTGTTCCAGGCGATCGGGCTGCTCTCGCTGTAAAAAAATCCCCGCTTATTCAACTTGTGGAACCGATGTTCGTTCGGCAGCCGCTCTACACTCCGAACGATTCGCTAGTGAACCAGCAGTATGCACTCTCGCTTATGCATTGTTTTGAGGCCTGGGATCTGGTGCGCTGCGATTCCACCATGATCATTGCCGATGCCGACATTGGAACCGACTGGACGCACGAGGATCTTTCCAACGTGATCTATCAGAACCCTGGTGAGATCGGTATCGATATGAACGGGCGTGATAAACGCTATAATGGCATCGATGACGATAGCAATGGGTTTATCGACGACTGGCATGGCTGGGATTTCGGCGGTACCTACGGCACAACGCCGGATAATGATGCACGGCCTGGAGATGGCATCAATCACGGCACACAAACAGCGGGAATCTTTGCGGCACAGGGTAATAATGTGGTCGGAATGGCAGGAATTGCTTTCGGTGCGCGCATCATACCGATAAAGATCAGCGACGATGCCGGGGCGAATCTCGATTTTGGCTTTCAAGCAATAGTGTATGCTGCTGACATGCACGCAAGGATCGTGAATTGCTCCTGGGGAGGGACCGGTCGTTCGGATGCCGAGCAAGACGCGATCAATTATGCCTACGCAGAGGGCTGCGGTGTTGTGGCGGCTGCTGGTAATAGTGGGGGAGATTATCCATTTCAGGACCTTTATCCCGCAGCTTATGACCATGTTTTTTCCGTTGCGGCCGTGGATGGGAATGGCAATAATGCCGATTTTTCCGATTTTAATACCCATGTGGACGTATCCGCGCCGGGAGTCGATGTTACAAGTACCGTTACGGGAAATGGTTACGTTACTTCCGGGGCGGACGGAACGAGCTTTGCATCGCCGAATGCTGCAGGTGTTGTGGCGCTTGTGTTACAGCAATTTCCGAATTTAACGGTAGGGCAAGCGATGGAGCAGGTACGAGTAACCGGCGATCCAGTGCTTGGCCTCGATAGTGACAGGATCTATTTTGAAGGGCATGGCATAGCGGATGCCTTCCGAGCTGTATCCGATACGAATACCTATTCTGCTCGCGTTGATAGCATTACCATTAAAGATCATAATGGCATTGGCACTTTTGCGCCCGGCGAGAGTGGTGGAATTATTATCCATGCGATGAATTACTTGAAGCCGCTTGATCATCTCATGGCACGAGTCGAAGTAGTCAACGGTGCGAACTACGTCACGCTTCAGCAGACAACGATCCCATTTGGAGCTGTTGCAACCATGCAGGAAGTCTCGAACGAACCTACTGTGTTTCAGATCACGGTGGCCGATAGCGCTCCGCAAAATACCGAGGTGTTGATACGAGTCTTCTTCTATGATTCCGTCGCGGGATATGCTGAGGACTATGATTATATCCATTTTGTGATAGAGCCCTCGTATCTCGATCTCAATGCCAATGATCTGACGGTAACTTTTTCTTCGATAGGGAGTCTCGGATATAATGATGTGCTCAATAATGAGGAAGGCTCCGGCTTCTTGTGGCGTATTGCACCGGATTCGATCCCGCCCATTGCACGAACATTGCTGTATGAAGGTGGACTGATGGTTGGTACGGATACGAACCATGTGGTCGATGTGGTACTCGGTGCCGATGGAGAAACGGCGGATGAAGACCTGACCCCGAGCGGTCTCATCCATTACGTTCAGCCCCCGGATCATGTCAATGCCGCGCAAGAACTTGGATTTTCGCTCACGGACAGTCTCGCGGATTCTTCGATACAGATCGGACTTCATGCTACGTGTCAGGCGTATGCCTTTACCCAAGGGCTGGCTGTAAATGCAGTCGTAGCAAAGTATGTGTTTCGCGGCCTACCCGGCAGCCTATTTGCTATGAGCGACAGTGCTGCGGCTACACTTTTCCTCGATTGGGATATCGGGCTTTCCGGCGGCAATAATATCACGGAGTTCGATTCAGGGAGCGCGACGGCGATCACCTACCGGCTCGATCCAGATTATCCATATCTTGGCATGAAACTTCTATCGAAGCTTCCGGCCGGAGCATCTCTCAACTATCATGCGATCATGAATAATGGCTCACAAGGCGATCTAAATGTCTATGGGCCATTCTCGAAGTCCAACAAATGGACCTCCATGAACGAATTTCTCAGTTCCGCCGGCCCCGGAGATATTTCTCATACGTTCGGCCTTAAAAATATGCCGATGCATTCTCAGGACTCGGTGGAGATGACCGTTGTTATCGCGCTTGCCGGAAATCAGACGTTGCTCCATCAAACGATAGCAGAAACGGAGGCACTCTGGGATCAACCGCTTGGCGTGACTTTTGCTCCTGTCCCGGTAACGGATGCTCTCGAGGTATTTCCAAACCCATTTCATAATATGCTTCATATTTCTTGGGATCTTAGTGGCACTGCCTGCATCTCGATCTATGACGCGCTGGGCAGAACGATCCTTTCCAGAGATGTGACTGGCAGTCAATTCGATTTCGCTCCTCCTGAAATTCCTTCTGGTTTTTACACGATTGACGTAGCTGTTGGAGGTACTCATTTAAGAAGGCAAGTCGTGGCTTCCGAATGAGTTTTGTGACATTACTGTTTTTTCGCCGTATATTGGTAAAATATTCATAGGCACCCATTCAAGAACAATACATTATGGCAGATAAAAGTCTCAACAAAGCAATACTCATTGGCCGCGCCGGTAAGGACGCGGAAATTCGTTATACGGGGGCAGGAAAACCCGTTGCATCTTTTTCTATTGCAACGGATTCATCTTGGAAAGATAAGAACAGCGGTCAGTTGCATGAACAAACCGAGTGGCATAACATCGTTGCGTGGGAACGCCTGGCCGAGATCTGTGGCGAGTATGTTAAGAAGGGAAAGCGTGTGTATGTGGAAGGGCGTATCCAAACGCGCTCCTGGGACGATAAGGATGGAAATAAGCGGTACACGACCGAGATCGTAGCGAACGATCTGATCCTTCTTGATGGCGGTGCTGGCTCAAATTCCGGCGGGGAACGACCAAATTCACGTCAAGTTTCATCCTCTGCTCCTGCAGCCAGCACAGCTTCGGCTCCCGAATACGAGCCGCAGGACGCTCCTGTGGACGATCTTCCATTCTGATCGATAGCAACATTTGCAATGCGTAACGAGTGAATGTCACTCGTTACGCATTTGTGTTTTATCAAAATGGATTGAGCATTTTTGGAAGAGTTATTTTTTGTTATAGAGCTGCCAAACGAGGTAGACCAATACGGCAACATTTATCACAAAAATTACGATCTTGATTAGATCCGGCTTTCGAGCGATCTCATAGAGCTCCAGCGGAAGAAATGAGGCCGTTACAATGGATGTGAAATATTCAGCCCAGCGTTTTTGAAGTAACAATCCCACGCCTTCTGTTGCGAATAACGAGGCATAAAAAAATGAGCCAATGCTTAAGACTGCGATACCCCGCTCGTTGGCAACACCGATAAATCTGGCAGCGGTTCGTAGCAAGCGGAAATGAGAATCGCCACTAAGATGGGTGACAAACACCGTGGCATCAACCCGAATTTTCGCATCTAATAAGGAAATAGCGCTTAATGATACCACGAGGAAAATGGATGCTTTCGCAAGTTTGAAAATCCCGATCAGCGTATCACCGGAAACCATTATGTTGCCAGCACTTTTGCTAATTGAAGCAAGTTGAGGTCTAATTCTTTTTTGTGGCTGACGACTTCGGAAAGCGGCGTATCGATGATCGCGCCATTGTGAACACCAATGAGAATCCCGTGCCGTTCTTCCGCCAGCCGGTCGATTGCCGCGACACCAAAGCGGGCCGCAAGGATACGGTCGGATGCGCTGGGAACTCCGCCGCGCTGCACATGCCCCAAAATAGTAGTACGGATCGTAAATCCGAACATGTCCGGGTGCTCTGAAATAGCCTGGGTAAGTGCATTGGCGTTGTATTTGGCTCCTTCGGCAACTACCACAAGGGCATGGTTCTTTCCTCGGCGATAGGCGCTTAGAATATCGTGCGCCACGTCGTTCGGATCCATCTCTACTTCCGGGATGACGACCGTTTCCGCGCCGCCGGCAATGCCACATACCAGCGCAAGATACCCGCATTGACGGCCCATCACTTCAACAAGCACGGCGCGCCGGTGCGAGGATGCCGTTACTTTCAAACGATCGATGGCTTCCAGCGCGATGTTGGTTGCAGTATCGACCCCCAGCGTGACGTCCGAACCATAGAGATCGTTATCGATCGTGGAGGCGATCCCTACCACTGGGAATCCAAGCTTCGATAGCTCCCACGCGCCGACCTGCGAGCCATTTCCGCCGATAATCACAAGTGCGTCGATCTTATTCTCTTCGAGGTTCCGCAGGGCATGCTCGCGTGCTGCGGCTTTTTAAATTCCTCGCTGCGCGCGCTGCCGAGGAAGGTACCGCCTTGCTGGATCACGCCGCCGACGTCCCGTGCAAGCAGCTTGACAAACGACCCGGCGAGCAGGCCATCGTAGCCATTGCGAACGCCGAACATCTTCATTTCTTTGTCACTTCCCGCCCGCACGACAGCCCGGATGGCCGCGTTCATTCCCGGCGCATCGCCGCCGCTGGTCACAATTGCTATTCGGTTCATAGAGCTTCAAAAATACAAGTGTTCCGCTAACAATAAAATCAGGATAAATGCTCAGTCCCTGCGTAAATTGTAATAAGGCCTATAACGGTCCCAAAGAACGCTGAACGAGCATCTGCATGTGTGTGTTTATTAATTCTCTATTTCCACCCCCGGATTCGCCCCTATGATAATCCTTTTCACCTCCAACACGTACTTCAATGAGCATTTGGAATAAATTATTCTGTGCGATATGCGCCATGATCTTCATAGCAGCGCACGTAAACCTCACCACCGCGCAAACCACCTCCCGCGTGGACCATTACAATGTAACCCCATTTCTGGCCACATGGACCGATATTTCTATGACTGGCGATACCTTTCGATATAGTAATATCGATCAGGGGCATGGTACGATCACGATGCCGTTCGATTTTCCTTATGACGATTCCATCGTTAAAGCTGGTTCGAAGATCGAGATCGGCTCGAGCGGTTGTATTTCACTTTCGCAGGACACCACTCCATTTGCCGAAGAGCTTGATAGCGCATCCCATCCCGGCCTGGTCTGCGTCTTTAATGGCTTAGTGGTGGAGGGTACGGGACATGCGGTGCCATCCGATTCCGATTTTTATGAGGTAGATGGTACCGCGCCCAATCGGGTGCTGACCGTTCAGTATCATTTCATGCACATGCCGGGCACCTGATCTGGCGGCGGCGGCGGTGGTGGCGGTGGTGGTACCGGAGGAAATGCGAACATGGTGCAGGTGAAATTTTATGAAACGACTGGAGTGATCGAGTTCATTTATCAAACGCATAAAAGCTCATTCGAGGCTCAGCCGGCCATCCTTTGTGGTATTGGGCTGAACGGGTTTAGCACCCCGAAATTCGTGGCTTACGTCTATGATTCAAATATGACAGCCACGCCGGACTCCGACATTCGCTGGACGCCTGGAAGTTCCTCTGCTGTCGAAAGTAGCACACCGCCCGGGTTTGCGTTTGGGAGCTTTTATCCAAATCCGGCGAACGGCACCGCACACGTTTCTCTTACGATCCCAACGGAAGAGACGGTTCGGATTGATATAGAGGACGCTTCCGGCGCGTTGGTGCAGTCTACTTCAATCGGTTCTCTGGCGGCAGGGGATCACACCATTGAGATAGATACGAAGAACCTTCCCTGCGGCACCTATTATTGCACTGTCTCTTGCGCCGGCGCGCGGATAACGAGGCAAGCCGTGATACTGAGATAGGAGGCCGGTTTTTAAGCAACGAATAAAAAATTGTTGTATATTTGTATTATGATTTAGGGAAATCCACGCCGTGATCCTTTGCACGGCGAATTTTCCCTCTATCAAAACCTTGTGAAATTCGTCGAATTTAGATGATTTTCAGGGTTTTCTACCTCTGTTCCTCGCTTTTCTTCATGTTCGAAGATGACATACGTGTTCCTTTGCATGGCTGTTATTTCTCGATCGTTAGAGCTGCCGTATGAATGTTCATCGAATTCCGATGATATTTATGAGCAGTACTGTAGTTCATCGCTTGCTCAAAAGAATGTTCATTTTGTCAGTTCCTGGCATTTTTGGGTGATAAATAATATAATTCCATGAAAACTCGCTTCTTTGCTTCATTCGCGGCGTTCGTCGCGTTGTTCCTTCTTCCGTTTGCGTCCCACGCGCAGACCACGATCACTACGCTGCTCTCCGAGAGCTTCACTCAAGAAGAATCATTCCCGCCTAATGGGTGGACGGTTGATTATCAGGGTGAATACAATTATTATTACGGCGGCTGGTACGAAAGCGGCGGCGGTAACGGCGGCTATGGCGGCAATTATGGTTCGGCTGTTGCTGCGACCGCCTACACCTATCAGCCCGGGTGCTATACCGGATTTAACGATGGAAAGATCAATATGTACACGCCGAACATCAGCACCGGGTCGTTCCCGGCGACGGATTCGTTGTACGTCGATTTTGATCTCTGGTTCCCGGAAGGCTATTATCAGACCTATCTGAGCCCCTATCAGGAAGATCAGGTCGAGGTGTTAGAAGGAACGACGGCGCTTCTTACCAAGAAATCGCCAGGCGATTGCGTCGATGCAAATGGCAACACCTTCTATACAGGCGGTCCATTCACGGATCCGGATGAATACACGAGCAGTCAGTATTGGAGACATTTCCATGTCTATGTACCCAATGGCGGAAGCACCACGCAGCTTGATTTCCGGGTTGCCGATAATGGCGGCTATTGCTACTACGGTTTCATGTATTGCGAGAACGTCGCGTTCACGAACATCGTGGTGACCAACGTACATCATCCTATTCTTACGGTGAACGGGCCGACGACGATCAATTTCGGAACCGTTCCTGTGGGCGCGTCCGATGGGCCGTATTATACCACGCTTTCGAACTCTAACGCGACCCCGATCACGATCGGCAATTATGTGTTTAGTGGATTAGATCCGAATGATTTCTCGGTCGTTCGCGCGCCTTCCGTTATTCCGGCGGGCGGAAAAGATTCCGTGGGTATCATGTATGCACCTACGGCCCCCGGCGCTCGCTCGGCCTATCTTTCCTATTCGTCGAATGCACTTCCCGCAATTATAACGGATACGCTCTACGGGCAGGGAATCGTTTCATCCGTTTCCTACAGCGCAACGAATATGTTCCGAGGACAGTACACGGAAGTGACCAAGACCTCCGCTCCGAAATATTTGTATGTAAACTCGACCGGTGGCGTGGCGCTTAAGATCATAAGTGCCAGCTTTATCGGACTCGATGCAAGTGCATATTCCATCTCCCACCTGCCTGCCGGGCCGATCCCTCCGGGCGGGATCGATTCCATCGGAGTAACATTCACTCCGGATCTGGAGGGAGAGCCGGATGCGCACCTGATCATCCATTCCAATGCGCCGATCGTTGTGCCGTGGGATACCGTCACTATGAATGGCGTAGGTATTCTGCCACATCTTTCGATCAATAATTTGTATCCGAATCCCATCACGGTCAATTTCGACTCCGTCAAATTAGGGGACGATACCTGCCTGACCGTGGTGTTGTCGAACCCTGGTTCAGACACGATCGCGATCACAAGCAATTATTTTAAGAATGCCGATTACGATTTCAGCCTTACTCCATTAAAAGGTGCCGATACTCTGATCCCGCCGGGTGGTTCGCAGAACATACAGGTCTGCTTTACGCCGCTTCAGCAGGGGTACCGTTTGGCTTCGCTGCAGATCAAAACAGATATCCCGCTCACGCAGACCACACCACCACATGACACGAGTTCATTCGTCGTGAACTTCGTGGGTACTGGTGTTCCGAGTGGTGATCTCACGATCACGGGGCCATCGACGAATGGCAATGCGCTTATCGGTAATACCGCCTGCGTAACTGACACGTTCTGGAATACCGGAGCTGCCAATCTGACCGTCACCTATGTGACGATCACGGGCGCCAATGGAACGGACTTCGATGCGACGTTGAATCCGCCAGTGCCGTTCGTGCTGGCTGCCCAGAGCCATCAGACCTTCAAGGTCTGCGCTACCCCAAGTGCGAAGGGCGCCGAAGCTGCTCTTTTGACTGCAACGGCGACCAGCAATGAAACGCCACTGAGCGCAACACTTCCGCTTGCTGTCTTCGGTCAGGCAATTCGCGATACCGGTATCGTGGTCACGCCGTTCGCAGCAAACACCTGCATTGGCGATAGCGGATTCGAAACGATCTCGATCACGAATACCGGGAATGTTCCGGAGTCGTATTCTGCCGCAATTTCCGGCGGAACGAATGCAGCAGATTTCAGCGTATCGCCGGCATCATCGGGTATAGAACAACCGAGTGACATTGCGACCTTCCTGGTGAAATTCGTACCGACGACCAACACCGCAGAAACCGCAACCTTAGCCATCACGAACGGCGAAGGACATACGTTCAATCTTTCCGCCAATGGCGGTGCGGCGACGATCAATGGAACAGGAACATCCCTGCTCACCACTGTGAATACGACCTCGCAACCATTCGCTGCCACGGTAACGAACTCCGGAAGCTGCGAATGGACAACCGGTACGCCGGTGGTTACACTGCCATTTACGTATGTAAGCGGTGCAACCACGATCGCCCCCGGAACGAGCGCACAACTGATGTTTACCTTTACGCCGACTTCGGCAACGACGGCCACGCAAACGGTTGGGTTCCCAACGTCAGTTGGAACCTCGCTTCCGGCTGCGAATGTGGTGCTTACCGGAAATGCCACGACCGCGGGTGTTGCAGAAGTAGCTGAATCGAACGGGTATAGCCTCGATCAGAATTATCCGAATCCATTCTCCGGATCGAGCGAGCTCTCGATCACGCTTCCCACCGATGGAATGGTCAACCTGAACATTATTAATGTTGAAGGCCAGGTCGTTCAGACGGTGCTGAATCAGCATTTCGATGCCGGTACCTATGGTGTTACGATCAAGGCTGATGGTCTTGCGAGCGGCACCTATTATTATCAGATGAATGCGGGCGGTACAACGCTTACGCGTCAGATGGTCATTCTGAAATAAAACGTACTATTTCTTTTGAAGAAAGGGCTTCTCTTTGAGAAGCCCTTTCTGTTTTAAAGCTCGGCATAGTTTTAATGTAGAAAAGAATAATGAATCAGATTCATTTTCACTGGGCAAAAAAATGGGCTTTTTTATGACAAGCTTGTTGTTAAGAATACCATTCGGAGAGCTGCGTTCAGCTTTCGATCTGCCAATGGGGCGGAAAATACTGAAACTGGAGCGAAATTAGCTCAATCTCCGCACGGTACCGATGCCTTGTGGAAAGAAAAGCAAAGAATAGAAGACCTATACTATGAACGACCAAGAAATGAACATTGATGCAAGCGATGCAAATGGGCTTGAATCCATTCGGGATTACAGGGACGACCTGAGAGATCTGCTCGATCAGGCTAACGATAAAACAGGTATTTCGCGCTATCGTATCTGCAAGCAAATGGGTATCGATAGCGGGACGCTATCGAACGTGCTGGCCAAACGGCGGCATTTCTCGCTGGATAAGCTGATCCAGATCCTTTCCCTGCTCGGATACCGGATGAGTTTTACACCTATCAAGTCGGCCAAAAGCTAAGAATAGCGGCGATTAAATCGGATATAGGTTCGAAAGACCTTCGGGACGGGCTTTTAAAAAAAAGACCCCGGTTCTCTCTTACGAGAGTAGCCCCGGGGCCTGGTCCGTCAATATGTGGGAGAGAAAAATCTTGTAAAAATGGTCGGTCTCAAGATCCGGCCATTTCAATAAGCTTGACGTTTTTCTCGATACAAACTTACGGAATTTCCCTCATTAGACACAATAGGCGAATGGACGTATTTTTTGTAGGAGTAATAGCAATTATATGTAGGACATTAGACTACATTGCTAAAAGCAAATTCATTTTAATCACTCATACCATCAAGTAAATTGTGGGCAATTGCATATTGTGTCATTTCTGAGTTGTTGTGAATACCCATTTTTTCCATTACGCGCGTTCGATTCGTAGAAATGGTTTTGACGGACAGTGACAATTGCTCCCCGATCTCTTTGATAGTTTTCCCCGAAGCTATTAACCGGAATACCTGGAATTCGCGATTCGATAACGCCTCGTGCGGAAGGACCTGGCCATCCTCAACCATCCCAAACACCAATTTTTCGGCAAGCTGCATGCTCATGTAGCGCCCGCCGGAGGAAACTTTGCGAATAGCAAGAATAAGTTCATCCGACGCACTCTCTTTTGTAACGTATCCGGAAGCCCCGGCCTTCAACATGCGGAGCGCATACTGTTCTTCGGGATGAAAACTTAGCACTAATACCTGCAAATTCGGATAATCCCGCTTTACTTCAATGAGTACATCAAGCCCCGATCTGCCGGGCATGGAAATATCGAGTAATAAGAGATCGAGTTTTGGGCGGTCGCAGTCACTCAGCAGAAGGCTTCGAACCTTTTCCAGCGTTTCGGCGGCATTGCTCGCCTCTTCGACCACAACAATATCGGAAGTCTGCTGAACGATCTGCTTCAGTCCTGCCCGGACGATCGCATGGTCATCAGCGATAAGTATTCTGGTCATATTCTCGGTAGGAACAAAGTAGGAAATGAACTCTCATATCCTGATTACAATTGGTCAAAGACCTTCGCACTCTTCATCGATCGCACGCTGACTCCGGGGAGATGGTCGGCAAAATAACTCTGAAAAAAATAGGATAGTTGCTTGTAATCTGCTTCGGAGATCCCGGCGGCTTCTGCGGTGCTTTCCTCGATCGAGCGGAGCAGCCCAAGGGAACGATTCGATAATTTTTGGCCGGGTCCGAGATCGACTTCAAACCCCATCTGCCGCGCGAATTGAAGATAAAACCGAAACTGGACTGCGCGCGCCGATTCATTCTCCCATTGTGCGATCGCCTGTAGCGTCGTGGAAAGCAAATCGAACAGATCGCTGTTCGCTTCTTCATCGTGCATTGCTCGTAAGACCAGCTCGACGATGCTCGTTGCCGTTTCGATCCGTTCCAGGCTGCGAAGAATGCCGTGATTGGGCTCGATCGTCTCGGCTTTAGAAAGCAAACTGAGCGTATCCGGCTTGTTGTTCTTATAGAGCACTACGCGTGAATAGGAAAACATCTCCAGTGCTCCGCCGAACTTGCTTTTTTGCTCGCGAGCGCCTTTGGCGATCACATCGATCTTACCAAAATCTCGCGTGTAGAGTGTGGCAAGCTTCGAGGTGTCGCCTTGTTTACGGCCACGAAGAATAATTGCATCCGTAGTGACGATCATAGCAAAATATTAACCATCTTGTGTCGTTGTTGAATTCCGCACACTATGAATAGATAACGGAACGCGATCCCTAGAGCAATTTACTTCCGATAAGCGTCATAAATTCCGCACGGGTCTGGGGCTGCTTGAATGCGCCGAGCATGGCGCTTGTCGTTGTGACGGAATTTTGTTTTTCGACGCCACGCATCATCATGCACATGTGCCGTGCCTCACAGACGACGGCTACGCCGATCGGGTCGAGATGGTGGACGATCGTGTTCGCGATCTCTCGCGTCATGCGTTCCTGCACCTGTAAGCGCCGAGCAAATACTTCGACGATGCGCGGCAGTTTCGATAACCCAACGATCTTTCCGTTCGGGATATACGCAATATGCGCGCGGCCAAAGAATGGCAGCAAATGGTGCTCGCACATCGAGAAAAAGTCAATGTCTTTTACGACCACCATTTCATCGTACTGCTCTTCGAAGATGGCCCCGTTCAATATCTTTTCGATGTTAGCGGTATAGCCGCTTGTCAAAAATTCCCATGATCGTGCGACGCGGTGCGGGGTGCGCCACAAACCGGCGCGATCCGGATTTTCGCCGATCTCTTGCAGGATAGTTCGCGTGGCCTTTCGAAGTTCGGGGTTGGAATCCGGCTCGTTCTCGGCCGGGCCCAGCGTGCAAGGAGAAGAAAGAAGTTCCTCCCGTTCGGCCGTGGGAACATCTTGCAGATCGATGGTGCGTTCAGGAAGGGTCGTTACGGGAGTCATTATTCTAAAATGTGTCTTATAAAATCTTATTTGCCCAAATACTCGACAAAGTTATTATCGCTCTCTGCAACGCGGATCTTGTAAAGTGCTCCTTCGGTGATACGGGGGTTAAGGATAGACCAAAAAACGAGAGCAATATTCTCTGCGGTGGGAATGATCTCTTCCAGTTCCGGCACGTCGAAGTTGAGGTGCTTATGATCGACTTTCGTTAGAATGACCTCTTCGATCAATTCACTAAGTTTTTTCAGATCGATCACGTAACCCGTGTTCGGATCAGGATCACCGGCGACGGTCACTTCAATGGTATAATTATGTCCGTGGCCATGAGGATTGTTACACTTATCGAAGATGGCCTCATTCTGCTCATCTGTAAATTCCGGATTGAACAGGCGATGGGCCGCGGAAAAATGTGCTTTGCGCGTGACGTAAACCATGAGGTCAATTAAGAATTACGAATTGTGAAAGAGAAGTTAGCCTTACTCACCGAGTACGATCATGGTCTTTTCGTCTCGAACGATCGTCGGTTCGAAGCTTGAGGAGGCAGCGTCTGTGGAAGTCCAGGTAGTGATGTAGCGATAGGCACCGCTGGGCAGAGCGCTGGCATCAAGCACGATTGTTTGGGTTCCTATGTCAACATTACCATCGAATGGAACGACCACTCGGACCCCAAGCGCATTATAGATTTCGAGCTTGAGATGCCCAGCCGTGTTCACATTTACCGTAACCGTCGATCGAGGGCCGAACGGATTCGGATTATTCTGCTCCACATCGATCGGTGAGGGCGCAAGTGCCACGCGATCGTTGGTATCGCATTGTTCGATCTGAATGACACCATCGGAAGAGGAGGCCAATGTTGCCAGTGAAGAACCGAACGAAGCGCTGACCAGGTGAACCCCAGCAGTATTGGCCGTTGGCTGTAATATCTCGAATGGAAGTTCCGCGATGATTGGTGTGCCTGTAAGAGGACTTGTGAACATCCCCGTGATCTCCTTATCGCCGATCGAATAGATTTTTGTGGTGTACGTCGGAGCAGTGGAGGATTGAATACTCGATGTTGTTGCTGCGATGGGAGCTTTCAGATCGAGCTGCATCGGATTGAATGAGACACGGAAGATCACCGTGTCGATACTTGCGGCCGTCACATCATTCAGTGTTCGAACAGGAACATTGACGATGTCACCGGGCCTTCCCGCGATGGTATCGATCGCAAGTTCAACTCCGACGATCTGCCCAATGCCGAACCCAGATAGCGTGGAGAGAGAAATAGTATCGGCGCCGCTGACGGCGACAAGTGTTCCAGAAGCCATGCCACCACGAACTGGTTTGAACTGAACGCAGACTGTTGCGATCAGGCTATCAGCAATGGTGGAGGAGTTGTTGTTCGATATAATTTCAAATTCGTTTGAAGAAGCGCCTGTAACTACGAAATGATCGAGCGGAATCGGGATGCACGAGTAGTTCGTGATCTGAATACACTTGGTAACACTGGTATCGCCCACCTTGGTGGAATCGAAAGCGACGGAGGTGTCGAGCGACATAATCGCCGGAGGTACGGATACTTCTGCAGTGATTGGAACGGTGACGGGAATTCCATTCATCCAGGAAAGGGTGAGCGTGGCAGTGAGCGGTCCAAGCATTGACGTGGGAATCACAACTACGACGGAATCCACCGCACCCGGAGCGAGGGAACTCACCGGATTGTGTACGATGGTTGCCGCACCCACCGGAGTTATCGTTGCGGTGAGGCCCTGAATTGGGACGGTGCCAGTATTTCGTATCGTATCAGTCCGCGTGACCGATGAACCCAGTACGACACAGCCAACATCGATCGCACCGGATGTGGAAAGCGCACCCTTGATCCCATTGCCAATCATGGTAAAGTTCTTGCTTGTGCCGGAACCGATAGTATCGAAGTGCGTCGTTTCGATCGCCTCGGAAGAGTCTGTCGGGCAGAAGCGAAGCGTAACGGTCGATGCCTCGCCGGGGGCGAGCGTAAACGGGGAGGGACCCTGATAGGAGAACGGTGCTTTAAACTCAGAATCTGCGGCGAGCACGAGTGTATCGGTTCCTACATTCTTCACTTGAACAGCAGAATCGAGACAGCCTCCAATGGCCACGGAACCAAAATCAATAGTATCCGGGATCTGGAGGATACCAAGTCCCGTATGCGCAAGCAAGATGACCGTATCCGTGCTTGGTATATCCGTTCCCACCGTCATAGTGGCCTGGAAGCTTCCGGTATCGGTCGAGCAAAAACGGATGTCGAATGATAACGAATCGTTCGGCTGTAACACTTGTGGTAATATTGGTGAGATCGCGGTAAATCCCGACGCTGTGATCGGGTCGCTCTGGACGATCATGGAATCATTGCCCACATTGACCGCATAAATGATGGAATCTTTGCAGGTTCCCTCGCGAACGTCGCCAAAGTCTATGATCTTAGGCAAGGATAAAATTCCGATCTTTCCTTCACCGGTAAGCATGAGGAAATACGGGCTTTGCGGCGCATCTCCAATAATAGAATCCCCAGCGATTCTGATGATCGTGTCGGTGGGGCAGAATTGCAAATTCAAATGGGTGCTATCGCCAGGAGGCACGATGATCGGAAGCGGATCGAGCACTTTGAACCTGGGATCGACGATACTTTCGGATGATATGGTAAGCGTATCGTTGCCGGGATTCGAAACTGTCACGAACGAATCTTTACACTCGCCGATATGCACACGACCAAAGAAGAGTGATATCGGCTTGATGATCATCTCCGGCTGAACGCCACAGCCGGTGAGTGAAATATTTTGCGCTCCCGCTTCGGTGAATACACGAAGTGTGGCATTCATCGGACACTTGACGGAATCCGGGCAGAAGCGAACCGTTACGGCCTGGGAATCTCCAGGCGATATCGAGACGGGTAATGCCGTCATTAATTTGAACTGAGAAGCCTGAGGACCGATGATCTTTGCGGAATCAATCCCAAGCGCCGATTTTCCGACCGAGTACACTTCGATGGTGGTATCGGCTGAACACCTATTGGTCACGACCTTCCCAAAGTCGATCGCCGTTTGTACGACGAGCACTTGTGGGGGTCCTGTCACTTTAGCAATGATGCCGCTTGTGTGGGACATGACTCCCACAGGAATATCAGTGAAGGTTCCAGTGACCGGGTTTGTGGGGTTCAGAACCACGACGGCATACAATTCAGAGTCTCTCAGGTCGGAGGGGAGTGTATCACCCAATAACCATCCACCTGTATGGCTGGCAGGATCGAAGGTGAAATTTGCATTTCCCGATTGCCAAAATCCCACGCTTGGCCAATACCAAAACACCACAACAGAGATCGGGTTCTTGGGAACGCTGTCCCAATACGCCGCATGGGCGTGAACGTAGAACGAATCCTTTGTAAAGGAGATACGCTGAATGGATGGCCCTGCAAACCCATTTTGTGAGAGAAAGAAATGATAGGTAGAATCTGTAGCCGCTTTTGAGACGAAGCCATTGATGCGGACACGACCCAACCCGCCATGTCCTCCATCGGAATAGGTATCGGAGCTCGTTCCGGACTGGCCTGGAGTTACAATAAAGGAGGAACTGGTATCGATTACGATCGAGTCCCGAGCGTCAATCGAGATCGCTCCGCCGGAACCCCCTCCTCCACCTGCGGCCGATTCCACTACAACCGCGTTCGATCCATTTCCACCGCGGGCCGTGATATTGCTGCTCAGGATGTCCAGATTTTTGAAACAGGTCAACTCGATCGCGCCGCCGCCGCCGCCGCCGCATCCACCACTCGATTTAGTGAGAAAGCTGACGTACGTTTGGTTGCCAGCGCCGCCGCCGGAGCCACCAAAGAGCGGTATGAGCATTGGGTTTCCAACCACCTGTCCGGCATTGTCTCCGGTGCCTTGTCCGGGAGCTCCGGGTCCTTCATTAGCGCCACCGCCGCCGCCATAATTGGTCAGATAATTCGAAGTACTTCCACCTGCTGATCCTGCGCCGTAACCTCCCGCAGGGCTGGAGCTTGCGTTGCCATTCTGCCCGCTTGTGCCGAAGGGATGTCCGGTGCCGCCGCCGCCGCCATCGTCGCCACCGCCAGACGTATGCTGCTCGCCGAGGCCGCCGAACGCGCCATTAATGCTCCCGCCGCCGTGCCAATTGCTGCTGCCAGTCATGGAACCGCTGCCTGCGCCGCCGGGTCCGTTCGCATTATCGTTATCGCCGCCGCCGCCGGTAAAGCCAGCGCCACCAGAGCCGGGATAGCCGCTACCGCCGCCGCCGCCGCCGGGTCCGCCATTACCACCGCTTGTGTTAGTAGTGCCAGAGGATCCATCGGCACTAAGCGTAGCATTGGTAAGGCGAATGGGGCCCATTGACAGAATTCTTAGCGGCAAATATCCCTGGTTTCCAGGGGTCTTAGGATCAGGATCGGTTACTGGGCAAGTAAAAGTTCCATTCGACAGAATAAGGGAATCGACGACCAAGGTATTGCGCACGGTGCGGCCATTGGTCTGAAGCACACCGCCGCCATTTTGAATAATGGCCGGCGCCGGAGATACAATACGGAAGCTATCGATCGCGCTGGTCTCTCCGTTCGAGGTAACCTGAAAATAAATCTCCGTGTCGATCGTCCCGGAGTACGGCTCGATCATGAACATTTGCTGGATCATTCGGGAATTCCAGCTTGTGTACCCTGGGCCAAGCCGAACAAGCGCGCTGTCGCTCGGGCGCGCCAGCGTGACAAGCGTATCGGTATTGAGATAGATCTGGTCAGCGCCATTGCCGAAATTACTTTGGTTGCTATCCGGGCCAATAATCTCCACAGCCACACACATGCCCGGCGCGCCGGCATCGGGGGTGATGTAACTAATTACTGGCGCATTCGGCGGAGCGAGTTCTACGACCCACATATCTTCGCCATTGATATGACCAGAAACATCGCCATCGTCGGAACTTACATAGCCGGCCACTACATAATTGCCATCTGCAATTTGGATGATGGAGTTCGCCATATCCGAAGCAGTCCCACCGAGACACTTTTGCCATTGAATGGCACCGGTGTCATTGATTTTTACCACCCACTCGTTCGCGGTTCCGTAATTTCCCGACACATCATCATCATTCGATTGGGTTTGACCGGCAAGCGCAAATCCTCCGTCGGTAGTTTGGATGATTGAGTTAGGGACATCATCGAAAGAGCCGCCAAGACATTTCTGCCATTGAATATCGCCCACATCATCGAGCTTCACAACCCAAAAATCGTTCTTGCCATGATTCCCAGATACTTCATCATCATTCGAAGTAGTCTGGCATCCAACTGCAAAACCTCCGTCTTTGGTTTGAATAATAGACCACCCGGTTTCAGCCATAGTCCCGCCGAGACACTGTTGCCACTCTATTTTCCCAGAATCATCGAGTTTAACGACCCAAACGTCCCACCATGTTGATCCATGAAATCCGCTTACATCTCCATCGTTCTCACTGACCGTGCCAGTAAATGCAAACCCGCCATCGGTAGTATTGATGATTGAAGTAGCAAAATCACCTCCATCGCTTCCGAGGCATTTTTGCCATTGAAAAAATCCTTTGCTATTAAGCTTTACTATCCAGCAGTCTCTGTTCGAAGAATGATTTCCCGAAACATCGCCATCGTTGGAATATGTACTTCCTGCTGCAACAAATCCGCTGTCGGCGGTTTGCACGATGGAACTGAACCAATCTCCCAAAGATCCCCCAAGACATTTTTGCCACTGAAGCGCTCCGGTGTCGTCGAGCTTAATCACCCACGCATCACCTCCGCCGTGATTCCCGGTGACCTGCCCGTCAGAAGAGTAGGTTTCACCCGCAACGGCAAATCCACCATCGAACGTTTGGATAATCGAATAGCCAAAATCGGATCCTGACCCACCGTAACATTTCGCCCATTCGAGATCACCTATGGAGTTCAGTTTAACAACCCAAAAATCCACTGCTCCGTGATTCCCGCTTACATCACTATCCTGGGAGTCGGTATATCCGGCGACGGCGAAACCTCCATCCTTAGTTTGAATGACGGATTCGGCTACGTCGTCTCCGCTTCCACCGAGGCATTTTTGCCAAAGAATAGTTGGGGACGGCTGCGCCCACGCCGGCCCGGACAAAAAGGCTGACACCAAAAGGAAACCGAGAAGGGTTTTAACGCGCATAATAACTTAAAGAGAACAGGAGCAAGGCAAAAGGTGGTTCGCGATTGTTGCGCAAACTTTAGTTTGCGATTTGGGGTCTTAATGCAAGATCGCAAACTGAAGTTTGCGCTACATTTGCGCTATACATGCTTTACCTTGTTGCCACCCCTATTGGAAATCTCGAAGACATTTCGCTTCGGGCGATACGCATTTTGCAGGAAGCGGACGTCGTTGCCTGTGAGGATACCCGCCACGCGCGCATTCTCTTCGAGCGCCACGGGATTCGTCCGCGCCGTCTGGTAAGCTATCATTCCCATAACGAGAAATCCCGCGCTGCGGAGCTTGCCGAGGATCTGCGGGCCGGTGCCTCCGTCGCGGTTGTAACGGATGCCGGTACGCCGGGTATCTCCGATCCGGCTTGGGCGATCGTTCGCGAGGCGATCGGGTTTGGGATAGACATTGTGCCCATTCCCGGTGCATGTGCCGCCATTGCTGCGCTCTCGGCCAGCGGCATGGATACGACCCGCTTTGTTTTCGAAGGATTTCTTCCGCTTAAAAAAGGCCGCCGCGCCCGCATTACTCGAATTGCCGGTGAAGATAGAAGCGTCGTCATCTATGAATCGCCATTTCGGATAAAGCGGCTGTTGGAAGAATTGATCGTGGCGTGCGGGCCGTTGCGGAGGGTCGCGTTAGCGCGGGAGATCACCAAAATTCATGAAGAATTTGTGCGTGGGACGATACCCGAAGTGCTCGCCCAAGTGGAACAACGCTTTCCGGAATCCGTGAAAGGAGAGTGCGTCGTTATTCTTTCGGGGAATGATGGGACGGGGGAAGAAATGATGAATGAAGAATGATGAATCTTGTTCAAATGTCATTGCGAGGCAATCATTCGTAGCGAAGCGGAGAATGATTGACGAAGCAATCTCCATCTTACAGCGGAGAGATTGCTTCGTCGAATCGAACTCCCTTTGGTCGTTCGATTCTCCTCGCAATGACAGAGAAATAAAATTGTTTTTAGATTTATTATGAAAATTACTTTATACGCACTACTTTTACTATCCACGCTAACCGCCTGCGCGCAGAAGCCTGCGGGTAGTGTTCCTACGAATGGGAATCCATCGAATTTCGATCTTTCTACTTATCCGAAAGCGAGCGATAAAGTTCAAAAGAGCGATGCAGAGTGGCAAGCGACACTTTCACCGGCAGCATTCGACGTTCTTCGGAATGCAGGCACGGAGCGCCCGTTCACCGGAACATTACTCAATGAGCATGGGCATGGGATCTTTGTGTGCGCGGCATGTGGGAACCCATTGTTCAGTTCGGATACGAAATTCGAATCCGGCACGGGCTGGCCGAGTTTCTGGGCGCCGATCGATTCCACCCGCGTCATTGAAAAGACCGACAACACCTTCGGCATGGCGCGCACCGAAGTGCTCTGCGCCCGCTGTGGCAGCCATTTGGGCCACGTCTTCGACGATGGCCCGCAACCAACCGGGCTGCGCTATTGCATGAATTCGGTGGCACTGGGGTTCGATAGGAAGTAGCGATCATCCGGAACCTCGCCTCAAGCCATCCCGTTACGTGCGTTCCATTTACCGTTGAAAATAGAAGTTTAGGGACCGAGTCCCACGCGGCGCGGACACGCCCAACCGAGTCAGGTCCGGAAGGAAGCAGCTCTCAGCGAAGTCCGCGGGTGACGTGGCCAGCTTGGTCCCTTTTTTTATTACCCCAGTTTTTCATGCCTGCGAAAAAAAGCCCAATTGCAAAGGCGGCGAATAAAGCCGTCCCAACGCGGCGCGCCTTAGTGCTGCTGGAAACGGGCCTTTTGCTTGGCCTTGCCGAAGGAATAATGACGGACACCCTGACGCACCTCACGCTTTCGCCGTACATCAAAGCGCTGTTACTCATGGTTGGCGTGATCGGCGTTTTTGCGTTTGCGCTTCGCATTATCGAGCCGGTTATTCGTGGCACTCTTAAAATGATCTCCAAACTGGATGCGGGCGGAGGAGCACTTTTACGAATTGGGGTGCATGTTATTATTATATTCCTGATTTTCGCGGCGTACGTTCGCGTATTTTTTCCGAAAGCAGGGTAATGACAGAAGAACACTCCCTTCGCATCAATAGCAGACTTAGCATTCCGTTGGAGGAGATCGAGATCGCCTTCACGCGGTCGAGCGGTCCCGGCGGTCAGCATGTGAACAAGACTTCCACGCAGGCCGAGCTTTCATTCGATCTTGAGCATTCGCCATCTATTGCGGAGCAAGACAGAGCCTGGTTGCTCCCGAAGCTTGCTACGCGCCTGGATTCGTCTGGTAAACTGCATGTAAATTCCCAATCGTACCGAAGTCAGCTTCGGAATAAAGAGGCAGCATTAGAGAAGCTGGCATCGCTCATTGCAGGAGCCATGGAGCGGCCCAAATCCCGAAAGAAAACAAAACCTTCCCGAACTGCGAAAGAGACACGGTTGCATTCGAAGAAATTAGCCGGCGAGAAAAAGCGAATGCGCTCGAAGAATATTGAGGATTAGATCCAAAGAATCTCTGATAGAGTCATTCTAATGAACGTCATTGCGAGGAGTCCCGGAGGGACGACGAAGCAATCCATTGAGATTCAACTTAATCTTTGGAGATTGCTTCGTCGCTCGTACCTGCTACTTGCAATGAATGAATTTGAAGTTTGTTCCTTATTATATATGTTCCGCTTGCTCGATGCGGACTTCGGAGATATTCATAGGGCCTTTTGCTGTGACGATAATCCGAACCCCATCCAGATTACGCTCTTCATTAATCTCGGGGATATGGCCGAATAATTTATTGACGAATCCGCTTACGGATTCGTATTCCTCGTCTTCGGGGATCTGAAATTCCTCGAATACTTTTTCAAGCTCCTGATTTGCGTCGGCGATAGAATAATTTGCCGATAGTGTGATGGACTTTTGGTCCGCCCCGATCTGGAAGTTTTGTTGCTCGGTATCGTATTCATCCTGGATCTCGCCAACGATCTCCTCCAAAATGTCTTCGAGCGTTATCAAGCCGGCCGTTCCACCAAATTCATCTATGACGATCGCCATGTGCAACCGTTCCCGCTGGAACTCCCGTAAGAGTTCTGTTAACAGCTTCGTTTCGGGCACAAAGGGAACAGGACGGATAATATCGTACAGAATGATGAGGTTCGGATGCTCGATCAGCGCCAGGACATCCTTGGAATAGACGACTCCGAGAATATTGTCGAGCGTATCCTGATAGACGGGCAGCCGTGTAAAGCCCTCGGAGATAATGCGCTCGATGAGCTTTTCCCGAGGCAGGCCGGCATCGAGCGCGAGCATTTTAATTCTTGGAACCATCGTTTCGCGTGCGGTTCGCTCATTGAAGTCGAAGATATTTTCAATGAGTTCGTTCTCGGTCTTGTCGATGGCGCCGCTTTCGGCCCCTTCTTCAAGCATGACGCGAAGTTCCTCTTCTGAAATCCGGCTTGTGGTCAGGGCTCTCGCTTGAAACGGCTTCAGCACGATACGCGAGACCAACACCGGAAGGCGCGTTGGTAACTTTAGCAACCGCATCAGGAAACTCATGACCGCTGCGATCGCAAACGCGATCGGCTCGCTTTGGTGCAGCGCGATCGACTTCGGTATCAGCGCACCGAACGTAATATCGATCGCGGCTCCGGTTCCTAATGTTACGACAAAGGGAATAATGGAAGACCACTCCGTATTCCCGAACGGATAGAGTAAAGCCCACTGGATCGACAGGATCGTTGCGATTATGGCACCTAAAATACTTAAACCTACGGATGCCAATTCGATTGCGGCAAGAAAATCCTCTGGAGCGAGTTTAAACGACAGGATCGTCGTGGCGCGACGAATGCGCAGTTCCGGCGTTTCGGGATCGTCAATAATTTCGCGCAATCTGCTTTTGCGGATGGTCAGGATACTTGTTTCTGCAAGCGAAAAATACGCATGCAAAACAATGCAGACGAGGATGAAAAGGATCTCAGCAGGAATCATTCGAGAGCGTTCATTCGTCGAAACATTACATACTTTCGGGAGCCGTCACACCAAGAATGGCACATCCGTTCGAGATCACACGTTTCGCAGCCATGGCAAGTAGAAGACGTGGTATCTCGAGTTCCTTCGGCCCTCCAACAATACGGCATTCCTGATAAAACCGGTGAAACTGCGCTGCAACATCGCGAAGATACTCGCAGATATGATGCGGCGCAAGCGCAGCAGCGGAACGCTCCACGGTTTCCGGAAACCGCAGCAGCACTTTTATGAGTCGGAGTTCCTCGGCATGGCGTAGCAGATCCAGGGATTCATCAACAGCGCCATCGACCTGCAACCCTTGCTGCGCTGCGAATCGCAGAATGCTTGCAATGCGGGCGTGAGCATATTGCACGTAATAGACGGGATTCTTATCCGATTGCTCCTTCGCTAAGGCCACATCGAACTCAAGATGGCTCCCTGCGGAGCGCATATTGAAGAAGAATTTCGCCGCATCGGTGCCGACATCATCGAGCAATTCATCGAGCGTGTACGCGCCGCCGCTTCGTTTCGAGAACTTTATCAGTTCTTCGCCAGCTATGAACGAGACCATCTGATGGATCACCACTTTGATCTTCGATGTATCATATCCCAATGCCCGCAACGCTGCAAGCACATCGGGTATGGTGCCGATATGATCGGCGCCGAAAATGTCAATAAGTTCGTCATACCCGCGCGAAAGTTTATTACGGTGATAGCAAATATCCGGCAGTCGATAGGTTGGCTCGCCGGAGGATTTTACGATGACGCGGTCATCCTTCTCGCCCATTTCGGAAAGCTTGAGCCATAGCGCGCCATCTTTTTCGTAGGCCAGGCCCTGGGTTTTGAACTCCTCGATCGTTTCAACGATCACGCCGGACTCATAGAGCGAATTTTCGTTGAAGAAAATATCGTGATGTACACCGAGCCTGTCGAGCGTGGCGCGGATATGCTTGAAATTCTCCTGCTCGCCAAAGGATTGAAAGAAGGAGAGCGGAGCAGAGCGTTTCTCCGCACCGAACTGCCGCACTAACTCTTTGGCGATCTCAACGATCTCGACGCCATGGTAACCATCTTCAGGTAATTCTATTTCATCGCCAAGTTCCTGCAAATACCGGACGCGAACAGATTTTGCCAGATTCGCCATCTGGTTACCTGCATTGTTGAAATAATATTCGCGCGTGACGTTCGCGCCGGTCCAATCCAGCAAATTTGCGATTGCCTGCCCCATACATACCTGACGGCCATGTCCCGCATGAAGATTCCCCGTCGGATTCGCGCTGACCCATTCAAGGTTGATCGCTTTTCCATCGTTCGAATGACCCAGTCCAAATTCCGCTCCGGCAGCGATCAGTTCACGAAGGCCATTAGTGAAATGCTGGTCGTCGAACGCGATATTGATAAACCCGGGGCCTGCGATCTCCACCGTTCGGATGTGACCGTAATCGAGATGCAAGTTGGCGATGATCTCCTTCGCAATTTCGCGCGGTGGACGCTTGAGCGTCTTGGTAAGCAACATGGCGACGTTCGTCGAGAGATCGCCATGTTCTTCGTTCTGCGGCTGCTCGAATTTTATGGGCGTACCGGATGGAGCGCCAAGCTCATAGATGGCAGTTTCAAATGCTCGTTCTAAAAATCGCTCCATGAACTGCTTAGATGTATTTCTGAGTAGCCTTATTTCTGGAATCACTGATGACCTTGATCTTCGGTCCGGTCGTGGCGTTAACTGCTGCTACTTTTTTCGCACGCGTGGCCTTGGCAGCGGCGGGTTTTTTCTTCGTCGGAGCTTTTGTTTTTGGAGTGGAAATCTCGTCTTTCACTTCGGTCATTGGGGCATCGGCCCAGAGGCGTTCTATATTATAGAACTGCCTGGATTCTGTCTGGAAAACGTGAACAACAAAATCCACGAAATCAATAATGACCCAGTGGAGGCTGTCCCATCCTTCACTGCGCCACGCGCCGACGCCTTCGGTGTCGCGCATTTCCGCGATGACGTTCTCGGCGATCGCCTTCACCTGCCGGTCGCTGGTGCCCGTCGCGACTACGAAATAATCGGTCATCGAGGTGATCTCACGCAGATCGAGCACGTGAATATCCGTTGCCTTTTTTTCAAGAGCGTACTGGGCGGCCTTCATCGCAGCCGCGCGAATACCTTCTGCTGCGGAGGGTTCCGTTTTCCGAGGTGGCTTTTTTGTGGCAGCGCGAGCCGGTTTTGTGGTGACTGTTTTAGAGACGGTTCCTGTCCGGGCCGTCTTCGATTTTGCTTTCGATGTAGTAGATTTTGAGATGGTCTGTTCCTTTACTTATTTTTGACAATGTATCATTTTGTCATTGCGAGGAGAATCGAACGACCGGAGGCGCATCGCCGACGATGCTTGTTCGATACGACGAAGCAATCTCTATCCTGCTGCGAAGAGATTGCTTCGCAGTCTATCTCCGCTGTCGCCTCGATAGACTGCTCGCAATGACATCTTAGGTTTATTTCATTGGTTTCAACATTTGAAAATCCCGGCCAATGATAAGATCGGCCTTAACATATTCTTCGGTATCGATCTCGCGTGTGACCAGCGAATCCGAAACGCCGAGCGCATACGCGATCTTGTGTGCTGAAACGCTGTCGCCGACCCGGTCGATAATAAACGTGCGTGGGACTGTGGTGTCCTTGTAATTCTCCATATCGACCACATCGAATTGACGCGCGCGCAGGAAATCGGTGAATTTCTGTGCCATGCGCATCCGTCCGGAGCCATTGAGAACGTTGATCTGGATTCGCTCGCCCTTACGGACGAGCATATCGGGCCGGTCGATCTCGCCGCTGACCGGGTGCGTCACGAAGGTTCGCATGACAAATTGCCACGCCAGTAGCACGACGATGGCGCCAACGAACGCGACGAATAACCAGGAAAGGATCTGCAACGCGCGCTGCTGGAGTTGTTTGCGCTTTCGTTCGGAACCAAAGAGTCGTTCAAGCAGCGGTTGGTCGGACAAATGGTGGAGCGTTGGCGAGCATTATTGGAGCGATGGCCGGCATTAATGGACTTGCACACCGCCACCGGCGGCAAATCCTCCGGGAGCCGCCGGCGCTGAGGGCATGTAGAACGGATTGTAATATGGGCTGTACGCACCATACATTCCAGCCGTCGGACCGCCTAAATATTCGACGCGCATGAAGGTATTATCGCTCAGTTTCCAGTCGAGGCGCGCGCTGGTTAGATAGATGCCGTTCAACGAATTCGAATACGCGCTGCCGAAGGAACTAAATGGAGAATACACCGCCGATAGATCGGCCGATACGAAGAGGTTATCCGATGGATGGAAGGCGAACGTGTTCGTGAACATGCTGATGCCTAAACTGCCGCCGCCGCCCGAGATAAAGCTCGAGGAAAAACTTTGGTGCATGCTAAAATGATTCGCATCGAAGAGCTGCGAAAGGAAATCGCCGCCCTGCATGGCGCTCGCCGTGTTCAGCGGCGGATCGCTATGGCTGACGTCGCTGCGAAATTGCGCCATCGAGGCTGTGCTTGCAAGGGAAATCAGGATCGCGGATGACCCAAGAATACGTAGTGCGGATAAAAGTCGTTTCATAACAGATCAGACCATTTTTTTACTCTATTTCAAAGCCAAAATCGGGCCAAGAAGTTTCATTTTTTAGGTGTTGATCAGATCGCCTTAGAAAACCACTAAATATGAGGTATTCTTGCAATACTTGAATCACTAATAGAGATACTAAATAGCTACAAAAATGACTCGAAATCAAAAAACATTATGCGGGAATTCAAGAGAAATCAAGATTTCCGGAAACTATTGGTGGCGTTTCAACGTCCGGGAGCCATTCATTGGACGAACAATTTTAACAATAACAAACATGACACTTAATCAAGACGGGCTCCAGCGCCTCCATGCACATCTCCAAAACATTCTTCGCCAACCCTGCGCTATCTGCGGCTCCGGCAGTTGGCAGGTAGAGGATAAGATCTTCGAACTTCGCGAATTCGGCACCGACCCAGCCGGCCAGACTTCAGTCAAGCCTGTGATTTCCATGACCTGCAACGGGTGTGGTCAGGTTGTTTTCTTGAGTGCGCTGAAGACGGGCGTGATCGGAGTAGCGCAGGCTCCTCAGCCGCAACCGGCGGAGCTGATGGAAGAAATTACGGATCAGGAATAGTCTGGACAGCCCAAGTTGATGGTTCAGACGGCATATTTCTTTCCTTCGGTTTTTAGCCAAAGGAGGGCGCCATGTTTTCGAAGCCACAATCCGGACCATAGTTCATTGTAATTATAGGCTTCTTCTGCCGAGAAATATCGCACCCATCCCGGATTATAGTGGTGCGGCATGCGATGTTTCGAAGCGGCAAGTTCCCGCCAGACCAATGGGCGGCTTTGTACTGCAGTTTTCAGTGCAGTTTCGGCATCCGAGGTTTTAAGCACAAAGCCCAGCAAGGCACGGCCAAAGAGGTTGTATGCCGACATGGGATCGGGGGCCTCGTTGATCAAGCGGAGCGCATCGTGATATTCGCCATCGGCAATAGCAAGTTCTATCGCTTTTTGGCGAATGCCGAGGTTATCCATGGGGTTGAATGTCAGTACATCTTTGGCATAAGCCTTGGCGCTTGGATGATCACCGGATTCTGCTAAGTCGGTGACCATATAGGCGTATGCGCTTAGTATCGGCTTATTACCAGGCCACTCGGAGGGAATTCTTCCCGCTCCGACGAGGTCGTCAGGCCAGGATTTTTGGAGATCGAAGATGACTGGTTCGAGCAGGTCGATGGCATCGCCGAAGTGCTCCTTCTGGGCGTGGAACCTCGCCAGTGCTATGGCAGCATTGGCGTGACCGGGCCAGATCTTCAGAAGTTCTTCGATCGCTGCAATACGAGCAGCGATCTTCATATCTTTTCGATACAGCGCATTATGCTCTTCGTCAAGCTCCTTGCCGCGCTCGGTAAGGTCATAGACATAGACGTTGGGCCGGACTTCGAGGAACCGGACGAATTCATCTTCTCCGATGACTTGCGCTTTGCGGATAAGCTCCGCTTGCTCTTTCTGCACTGCGGCTTCGGTTTCAGGAGCGCCGGCGGTTTCGCCGGAGCGGGTGAGGCCAGTGTATCGTTCCCTGCGCGTTCCCATGCGAGCAACGCTTTTGGCAGCTTCGCGGAGCCACTCTACTGCGCCGGCTACGGATTTCCAGGCCGGGCCAAATACTTCGTAATATCCGAAGAGCACCTGCAATTCGCTGACAGCTTCTCCGGGACGCGGCATCGGCGTTCCGCCTTTCCATTCGCGAGTCAGGGCTTGCGCTACGTCCGGCCAACGCCGCAGGGCCGCCTGGATGGCAAACTGAGCGTTCTCCTGCTGGCCAAGAGCATAATACGCAAGCGCACGACCATAGAGTACATACGGGGCCAGGGATTCCGTCAGCGGTTCAAGCTGGCGCAATGCCGACATGGGATCTCCAACCCGAATGTAGAGGCTGATGATGGAACTTAATACATTTTCAGGATCGGAGGGATCGAGCGATCGTGAAAGCTGAGCCGCTGAGAGAGCTTCTTCAAGCTTTCCGCTGCGCTCAAGTGCAAATTCGTAATTCGCGAGTAGTTGAATGAAAAGAGGTCCAGCGCCAGTGGCTGCGGAAATGTCGGAAGCAAGTTTTACTCCGGCCTTAGAGATGGTCGATGACCAGTCGGCAATGGCTTGCTCGCATCGATCGAGGGCCTGATCGGTATTCGAAGCTTCGATCAATTCATTGATCGCATTTTCGACAATTCCGGGATGTGACGGCCATTTTGATTCTACTTCGCTAATGCGTTCCAGCACATCGCGGTCATCCATGCCCTTTTCATCGGCGATGCGGGATGCTTGTTTGTAGATCTGGTCGAGGGATTCTCCATCGGAAGTCAACACAAAGGAGTACTTATCCGAAGCATCTTTGGTTAGATCAAGAAAAGCATCAATGCCGGAACTTTGGGAGCCTTTGGAGAGCAGTTGTTCGAACAGGCGTTCAGGACTCTCGACGGAAGGGGTTCGGGGTGTTTCAGTCACGGGATTGGCTTCGGTTTCAGATAACATTTATTACAGTTGAGGAGGACAAAAAATACTGCTAAGGAATTCCGGAATCTTCATTTTTTGCCGGATGCATCCTCGAAGCCTTTCGCGATAGCATGATCGTAGGTATCGAGAATGTCATGATGGAATGCCTTTGGCGCGAGGTCGCGAACGTAAAATTCATCACGGTAGCCCATAGCATATAGTTTCTGCCCCCACTGGTAATAACCTTCTTCGATCCGGTCGTATGCAATATTATCATGGCCATATCGCTGATCATCCTGAGCAAGACTCAGGGGGTCGAGCGGGCCGCCGGTAACGGATTGCTGCATTACGATAGCATCCTGATTATTCAGCGATGCCTGATCGGGGAAGCCATGAAAAGGAGGCTGCGGGGTTGCGCAAGCCGAAAGAACGGATAGCGAGAATGCAAGAAAAAATAAGCGAGCCATATATGGATAGCGTAAACAGTGGTTGACTTATTGAGGCCGCCGAACATGGAATATGCCAAGAGGGTTGCGGAGATCACTCCAAACTCAGCAAACCATTTCCCTGAAAAACCGGCACTTTCTGATGTCTGTAATGTTTCAAAGTAACAGTGAATTTTCAGTCGGTCACTAATTTTGCACATTTCTCATGAAATCTCGGAATTCTAAGCTTATTGTTCCTATCGTAACGATTCTTGTTTTGGTCGGGGCTATTGCGGTGTATGAGCTCACAGCGTCACATGGTATTGAGCCAGATTCGGCAATGGCCGCAATCATGAATCCCTCAGATTCTGTGATGGTACCCAAACCAGCGCCCGATTTCTCTCTTCAGGATGTCGATGGTACCGTGCACCACCTTTCGGATTATCGCGGCAAAGTAGTTATGCTCAATTTTTGGGCTACGTGGTGCCCCCCGTGTAGAAAAGAGATACCAGAATTCGCCCAACTCCAAAAGGATTTTGGCGCTCAGGGCATTCAGTTCGTCGGCATAGCACTCGATGATGAGGGTCTTGCAAAAGTGAAGCCCTGGCTTGCAAACCATCCCGTAAGTTATCCTATCCTGCTTCCAGACCCAAAGGTTACGGCTTCTTATGGAGAGATGTCATCTATTCCCGTTACGTTCGTGATCGATCGTAAGGGAATGATCCGTTCCAGCTTTACCGGCTGGCGTACCGATACCGTTGTCGAGGCAATGTTCAAACCGTTGCTTGCTGAGAAGTAAGCAGTCGCCTCAATCGTATGGTGAGTATCGGTTAATGAAGATGTGATACATCTTCAAGATCACTTTTATCCCGATCCAGATCGAGACTCAGCAGTGAATCATAAATAGGCTCACAGCGCGCGTGTTCCGCAACAAGATAAGCAACAAGGCATGTTGTGCAAAGCGCAAATAGCTGCTCCTGATTCCCGGTCATCTCAAGGATTAATACAATTCCCGTCAATGGTGCACGCACAATGGAGGTGAACATAGCGGCCATGCACACGACGGCATATCGCTGCCGGAGTTGTTCCAATTGTAGGAAACATCACAGCGCTTAAATGGCCGAAAAGCTGACCAATTATTGCACCGAGCACCAGGAGCGGGGCAAAGATACCCCCTGGAATTCCTGACGAATAGCCCAACATCGTTAACATAAATTTTCCGGCGAGAAGGATAAATAGAAAAAGAGTAACGCTTCCGGATGTAAAATCCCCACGCAAAATGCTCTCGGCAATTCGATGCCCACCACCCAGGGCGTCTGGCAGCCACCATCCTGCAAGCCCGGTGATCGCTCCGGCGATGGCAGCCTTTTTCCAGGTAGGAAGCTGAGTGCGCTGCGATGCCTTCACGGACCAAATGAGAGTGCGATTAAAGAGAACTCCAGCATATCCTGCGACGAGGCCCATAATGGCAAATAACGGGAGTGCGGTCAGCGGTGGAAGGGGAAAGTTTCGAATATGGAACGATGGGAGTTGGCCGGTAAAAATCCTGCTGACAGCTACCGCGATCACAGATGCGATCAAGGCACTTACGAGCGTAAGCGGCGAGATCTCACGCTGCAATTCCTCGATGACGAAAATGAACCCCGCAAGTGGAGCATTAAAAGCAGCTCCAAGTCCGGCGCCGGCCGCTGATGCGATAAGATTCCTTTTCGAATGAGGGTCCAACTTCATCTTTTCTGAGAGCGCAGCTCCGGCGCTGGCGCCAAGCTGTACGGTTGGTCCCTCGCGGCCCAGCGAAAAGCCAGAGCCCAATGCCAGCATTCCTCCGATGAACTTGACCGGAAAAATACGCCGCCAATCTAATGTGCGTTTTCCGGCGAGCACAGCGCGAATATGCGGAATACCACTACCGGCTGCAGCCGGTGCGTATCGATCTGTGATATATCCAGCCGCAGCCCCGCATAGTCCAGTGATGACAGGGAGTACCGCCCATCCCCACGCAGGGAAATGTTGCAATGTCCCGAGCAACGCAATCCTTCCGCTTTCGGTGATGTCAAGCGCGTGTTGAAATGCTACTGCAACGCCGCCTGCCAATAGGCCTACCCCCGCTGCTCGAAGGAAATGCGCGCGGCGGCTGACATCGAGAAGATAATTCCCTTCGTCGCCGTTTGTTTGTGAACGTGTTTTGGAGGAATCCTCCAAAGCGGTGGTGCTTAAATGGTGAGGTGTTGTTATTGACGGTTCGCTCTCGATCAAAGAATCCATGGATGAATCTTAACATTAAAAATCAATGTGTAGCTCCGTAACACATCATTTTATGCCGTGATCGAATTTAACACCCCCATATTTTTCTCATCGAGTCTAATATTCGCTGCTGCAAGATTCGATTCAAGGTGCGCGATCGACAAAGTTCCTGGAATGGGGAGCATCACCAGGGACCGAGCCAGTAGCCAGGCGATCGCGATCTGTGCGGTCGTAGCATGATGCTCGTGCGCGATCTGTTCGAGTGCATGGCTTTCAAGTTTTGCTTTTGCCAGAGGATACCAGGGAATAAATGCAATGCCGTTTGCTTCGCAATACTTCAGTTCGGCTTCATATTTTCGTTCGAAAATATTATATTTGTTTTGAACCGAGACAATATCGACGATTTTCCGGAAGCGTTCGATCTGCTCGACCGTTGCTTCGGAAAGGCCTATATTCCGAACCTTGCCAGACTCTTTCATCGCACTCAATACCTGTGCCGTTTCTTCAATGGGAATGCCTGGCTCAATGCGATGTAGTTGATAAAGATCCACGTAATCCCGGTTAAGCCGTTTCAAGCTCGCGTCCAATGCGTTCCGTAAATAGGTTGGATCGTTGATGCCGCTGCCATCATTCCAGGACATTCCTCCTTTCGTCGCAATAATAAGACCCTCCGGATACGGTGAAAAAGTGCGACCGATGGTTTCCTCACTTTGGCCTTTCTGATAGAGATCGGCCGTGTCGATAAAATTAATTCCGAGCTCTACCGCGCGCAGAAGCACGGCACGAGCGGTATCGGTGTCGGTAATGCGGTTAGTTCCCAACCCCAGTCGATGAACCGTGAGATTGCCGAGTGTAACCTGTCCTGTTGAGTATGTAGCCATCAGCATCCTACTTCCTGACAATTAACTCTTACTTCTTAATAATTAATTCAACCTGGCGGCCAGCCAAGCTGCCGGCCACCGAGCAAATGCAGATGGAGATGATCTACCGTTTGGCCGCCATGTTTGCCGCAATTAAACACCAGCCGGTAACCCGTATCCGAAATGCCAAACTTTCTTGCGAGATCGACTGCCACGACGATCATTTTCCCCAATAATTCCGAATCGTCAGACGTGACATAGTCGAGCGATGGAATCGGCTTGCGTGGAGCAATAACAATGTGGTAGGGAGCCTGCGGATTTATGTCGTTGAACGCGATGATGTCAGAATCCTCATATACAAGGGTCGCAGGGATATCATGGTTCGCGATCTTCTCGAATAGAGTCATAGTTATTTCTTGAATTGAGCCATCTCGATGGGGCGGCCGGCTCGTAATTTCCCGATCCCGAGATGAAATTGTGTTTCGCCTTTATCAATATTAATTTTTGCATCCTCGACGATCGATAGTTCGAACGGCCCGAAAGAATTCGAAACAAGTGATCCCATTGGAAGGGCCGCAAGAATGCGAACCGTCGAGTCGATATACTTGTCCTCGGAGCCAAGCATCACCGGTATGACAGGGCTGACGGAGAACTTACCAGAGTTTTTAGTTCTCACCGCTCCACCTGCCGGCTGGAAAGCAGCGACATTATCAAGCACATCGCCGCCAGTAAAAAGATAGATTGGTGCAGTTGCTGAATAGGAGCATGTTCCAACGAACGTGGCATGCGCCCCAAGCGAGGAATCCATTACGAAGCGAATTCGGATATCACGAAGGTGCTCATCCTCACGGGTAGTTTCTCGTTCTCCGGAGACCAGCGACCGAGCAGAGTGGATGACATCCAGTGCCGCAGCGCTGCCGCGCACGATTGAGAACGCATTCATTCCTATCGATGCGATCACGACGATCACTGTAGAAACGTAGATCAGGCGATCCATCGGAGTTCTTCGGACAGCGGGACCACGAGAATACGAACCCGCCAAAATGAATATAATTGCAAGTATGATCCCTGAAGAGGTTTCGATCCCGATCCCGGTCAGGAGCGGGCTGCATAAAGCGAGAATGAGGAGCACATAGCCTGCACTTCGGACGGCGCGGGACTGCCAGGTGACTTCCTCCATGGCCAGCAGGTAGGCTCGTGCAAAACACCCAAGCAGTACCAAAATGAACAGCAGTGTAACGAGGGCATGAAGAATATCCCCATAGCGAAACGTTGCTTCCAGAACACGAGGTGCGGGGGTTATGAGGAACAGAAGTCTTGAAAGTCCAGTGGGAAGGAATCCAGTAGAGGATAACCGTAGAATCGGCTCGCCGGCAAGGAATGCCAGAATCAAGGCGAGTGTGCCCAGTCCGAGCAAACTTAATACGGCGCGAGGCTCATTCAGCCATCCTTGAGAAAGATGCACGCTTCGGCGCTGTTCGAGCATGATCATTATCACCACAACGGCCATCAGGAGAAACACAAGGCCGCTCAAGAGGGAAATGCACAACAATCCTATGCTCAAGATCCAATACGCAGTGGCCCTGGGGTGATCTTGCGACAAAAAATAAACGAGCACCCAAAGCGCAAGCGTTTCCGCCATCAAGTAGGGTAGTGCGCCGGTAAACCAGAGGCCGGTCATGGCAAGAACGGGAATGAGGAAATAGATGGCGGCATCGCGAACCCGGAGTACGCGAAAGAGTGAAAGCATTCCCATACCGCGAGCAAAAATAGCTCCCAATGTGAGCATGATCCGGATGGTTACTTCTCCTGGGAACAACACGGTTAATACTGCTGACAAGATCGGCGCGCCGATATTGGATGCTGGGTAGGGAATAAGCTTCCAACCATCATGAACATGCCCGGCAAGGTGTTGGCGTACAAGCTCGGCTTGCAATGCCCAGAGTCCGGAATCGAGCGGCAAATATTTCGTCAAAAACACCCACAGCGTTTCGGCCACAAGCACGACGATCACGATCGTTCGCGCACGGCGTTCTCCAAGTCCTGTGGTTTCGTCGAGCATAAACTTAGTTCATGGGAATAATCAAGCCGTGGAGCTGTGCTTCGTTGCGGGCTGTTTGGTAACCCGCGTCCGCATGACGCAGGAGCCCGAGTGCGGGATCGTAGGTTAGAACCCGCGAGAGACGTTCGTCGGTTTCCAGTTTACCATCGCAGACGATAACCATTCCTGCATGAATAGAATTGCCTATTCCTACACCCCCTCCATGATGTAAAGAAACCCACGTTGCTCCACCGATTGCATTCATTGCAAAGTTAAGGACAGGCCAATCGGCGATGGCATCACTGCCGTCGAGCATCCCCTCGGTCTCGCGGTTGGGGCTGGCGACGCTTCCGGTATCCAAATGGTCACGGCCAATTACGATCGGGGCGGACACTTTGCCCTCACGAACAAGTTGATTGAACAACAATCCAGCTTTTGCTCGAGCACCCATCCCAAGCCAACAGATTCTCGCAGGCAATCCCTGAAAATGGATATGCTTTTGTGCCAGCGGTATCCAGCGATGGAGGGTTTCGTCATTCGGGAATAATTTCAGTAGTTCCCGGTCTGTGGTGAGAATATCTTCGGGATCCCCAGAGAGGGCAACCCACCGAAACGGCCCTTTTCCTTCGCAAAATAAAGGTCTAATATACTCCGGTACAAATCCGGGAATATCGAACGCCTTGGCGAGGCCGTTTGCCTTTGCTTCGCCGCGAATATTGTTGCCATAATCGAAGGCGATCGCACCACGCCGCTGCATTTCGAGCATTGCCTCGACATGGATTACAATGGATTTGCGCGCTTCAGCCATGTATCGCTCGGGATCGTTTATTCGCAGAGCATCGGCTTCATCCTTAGTAAAGCCGGCGGGATAATAACCATTGAGCACATCATGCGCACTGGTTTGGTCGGTAACTATATCCGGGATAAAACCGCGACATACCAGTTCGGGATGGATTTCCGCCGCGTTTCCGAGAAGTGCGGCAGAGATCGCTTCACCCCGTTCTTTTGCGTTTGTAACTATTTCAAGCGCTTCATCGAGACTGCTCGTCATTCGGTCGCAATATCCTGACGCGATACGTTTTTGGATGCGGGCTTCATCTATTTCCACACCGAGGAACGCTGCGCCGGCCATGGTAGCGGCAAGCGGCTGTGCGCCACCCATTCCACCAAGTCCGGCGGTAAGAACGATCTTTCCTGATAACAAACCGCCAAAATGTTTATTTGCACAGGCCATTAATGTCTCGAAGGTGCCTTGCACGATGCCCTGACTGCCAATGTAGATCCAGCTTCCGGCGGTCATTTGGCCGAACATGGTGAGGCCGAGCTGTTCGAGACGTCGGAATTCGTCCCATGTTGCCCAGTGGGGGACAAGCTGAGAATTGCTTATCACAACGCGCGGCGTTGTCGGATACGACTTCAAAACACCAACAGGTTTGCCAGATTGCACAAGGAGGGTCTCGTCGTTTTCCAGCGATTGCAATTCCCGAACGATCGCATCGTAACATTCCCAATTACGGGCCGCTTTGCCGGAGCCACCATAGACGATCAATTCTTCGGGGCGCTCGGCCACATCGGGGTCGAGATTGTTCATTAGCATTCGCATGGCCGCTTCCTGCTGCCAGCCTTTACAGGAAAGCGTGGTGCCGTGCGGCGCATGGATGGCGCCGCCTCGTTTCAGAGTCCACTTGGTATTCAATGCTTGCATGAGTTAAAGATCACCGTGAATAGGTCTCAACACAATTTCTTCCACTAGTGCGCGGCTTGACAATTTTAGAGCAGATACAATTTCCAGCGCGATGTCCCCCGGTTGCATCATGCGTTCATGATATTTCTCACGCTGGTGTTCACTCCAAAGTTCCGTTTCTGTTGCACCGGGAAACACGGAGATAACGCGCACACCGTGCTGTCGCGCTTCCTCACGCAACGAATTTGTAAATCCGAGCGACGAGAATTTACTTGCTACATACGCCGCGCCATTCTTATATCCTTTGAGTGCTGCAACGGAAAGGATCTGGACGATGGCACCTGATTTCCGCGCATACATATCCGCTAAGACTTCGCGCGAGGTCAGAAACATTCCCTTTGTGTTGATCGCAAGGACTTCATCGAATTCTTTAGTGCTTGTTTCCGTGAATGTGCTCCATGGAGAAATTCCCGCGCTATTGATGAGCACATCCGGCGCACGACCGAATACACGCTTGATTTGGCTGTATGTCGAAGTGACATTTTCCTCTTCCGTAATATCGCATGTGAAGGGTGTCACGTCGATTCCATGCTCTCGAAGTTTTACATCTGATGCATCGAGGGCGGTTTTGGTTTTGCTTGAAAGGGCTATGGCATACCCCTCCGCGCCGAGCGCTTCTGCGCAGGCAAAGCCGATTCCGCGCGAGCCGCCGACAATCCAGGCAAGTGGTGTTTCAGACATTTCCTACAAAATTACGACATTGCCACTAAGCAAACCCCATTTATGTTAATCGCATCATCACAATTCTTAAAAAATAAACCGAATTCATGATCCCACGCTACACACGCCCCGAAATGGGGGCCATCTGGACCGAAGATAACAAATACAAGATATGGCTCGAGATCGAACTGCTCGCCATGGAAAAGCAGGAGCAGTTGGGCATTGTGCCGATCGGCACTTCGGCGAAAATACGCCCGATCGCGACATTCCAGGCCGCGCGCATTGATGAGATCGAGCGCGAGACGAAGCACGATGTCATTGCTTTTCTCACAAACGTGGCAGAATCCGTTGGGCCGGATTCAAGATTTATCCATCTCGGCATGACTTCGAGCGATGTGGTCGATACCGCGTTCTCGGTGCAGTGTATGCAGGCGGGTAGGTTATTGTTGGATGGGATACAAAAGCTCATCGATGCGCTGGGTGCGAGAGCGCGGGAATTTAAGCACACGCCCATGATCGGGCGAACGCATGGCATTCATGCTGAGCCGACGACATTTGGAATAAAGCTCGCGGTGCTTTATGCGGAAATGAAACGCGCAAAGGAGCGCATGGAACATGCTGTAAAAACGATCTCCGTAGGGAAGATTTCCGGAGCGGTTGGTACGTTCGAGCATTTGGATCCCAGCGTGGAGGAATATGTATGCGCAAAATTAGGCTTGGAGGCTGCGCCGGTTTCCACGCAGATAGTGCAGCGAGATAGACACGCCGAGTTTTTCACTGCTATCGCTCTCGTTGGTGCGAGTCTCGAAAAAATTGCGACGGAACTGCGCCATTTGCAGCGAACGGAAGTTCGCGAGGTGGAAGAATTTTTTGCTAAAGGACAAAAAGGCTCCAGCGCGATGCCGCACAAACGCAATCCGATCACATGGGAACGCGTGTCAGGTCTGGCGCGGCTGCTGCGCGGCTATGCTGTTACCGCAATGGAGAACGTGGCGCTGTGGCACGAGCGCGACATTTCGCACTCCTCTACCGAGCGCGTCATTGGGCCGGACGCAACGATCGCGCTCGATTATATGCTGTCGCTCATGGCAAATTCGGTGCAAACGATGTTCGTTTATCCCGAAGCAATGCGAAGGAACTTAGATCTCACGCGCGGACTCGTATTTAGCCAGCCGCTGCTGTTGTTGCTCGCTAAATCGGGACTTTCTCGCGAAGAGTCCTACAAAATAGTCCAGCGCAACGCGATGAAAGTGTGGGAACTTGCCGCCAGTGGCGCGCAGCCCGAAATAACATTCCGCAAACTCATCGAACAAGACGCTGACGTAGCCGGACGCCTCTCCACAGCCGATCTCGATAAAGCCTTCGATCCCGCGCAAGCCACCAAGCATGTCGATAGGATCTTTGAGCGGGTGGGGTTAGTCTAATGAGCCCTTGTCATGAGATATAATATCATAATTAAGAAAGAAGCGCGCAAGGAACTTGCAGCGCTTCCAGCCGTTGAACAAGAACGCATCGACACGGCAATTCTTAAGCTCGAGAACGACCTTACCGGGGATGTCAAGAAACTAAAGAACTTCATCCCGCGATATAGACTAAGGGTAGGACGTTATCGGGTGCTGTTCGAAATCGAGGGCACTCAGATCGTCATCCATTCGATCAAACCTCGGAAAGACGCTTACAGATAGGAGTAAAAGATCATGTACTTACACGCAACGGAAAGAATCGAGAACGGGACGCCGGTTGTCGTTCTGCCGAAAGACGAATTTAAATCCCTAAAGGAAAAGGCCGAGGATTACGAAGACCTCCTCGACCTCGAAGAAGCCATGCGAGTGAACGCGGACGATCCCGGAGTTCCCTACGAGGAATTTCGCAAAACGCTGGGGCTATAATACGTTCGACCCCGCACAAGCCACCAAGCACGTCGATAGGATTTTTGAGAGGGTGGGGTTGTGATACTATGCCTTACTCAACTTGAACTCTAACCCTTTGGAAGATCGGGCCATTATCCGTTTGCTGCATTACTTCAATCGTTGCGGTTCCTGATTTAGGTAGAAATGAATGGGGAATATGTATATCTCCGCTTGGAGCGGAGAGCAGTACGTTCAGAGAACCGGTCTTGCGGCCAAGTTCATCCCAAACGGTACATGTCGCGTGAGTGGGAACTTGCGTTTGATAACGAACCAGCACATCCCGATTGTCGGAGGATGAAATTGGGTCTGGCCACGCGCTCACAATTGAAAAACCAGCTGCATTTGTTGCACCGACAATCGAGGTTAGTGAGTACGTCGCGGGAATGAGAACAGCACCGGGATAGGCATAGCTATCGACCGGCCCGAGGGCATACACTGTTACTCCGAATGGCCTTGTGCTCGAAAGGTTATGCGATCCTTGTGTTATCTGATGCTGCGCATACGCAAATCGAGTATTGGGTATCGAGTGAAACTCAGAAGTCTCAATCTGAGCACCATCGATTAGCACGTTCGCGAGTGTATCGGCCGGAGCAACAATGTTCACAAAGTTTTCAGTGAATGAATTCGGGTTTACAATGCTCACAATTGTGTAATTCATGGCAAACTGTTCCATCGGAAACACGAGCGAAAGAGCAGGGTCGCCATAAGCGGGGACGTTGGGATCACCCAGACTTCCCAGGCTCGAATGCATATATTGCCCAACTTCGATCGGCTTAGATGTCAGGATCGATGTTGCGCCTTGAAGATGTGTGATCTCGTAAAAATCTCCGGCATTTAATATTTTTGGAACAAGTGTTCCGTTGACAGAAATTTGTGTGCTATCCTTCGCACACACGATCCGGACAAGATCTGACAGCTCAGAAGTAGCAAACGGTACCACAATAGCGCTATCGCCCCAAGCAGCAACGGGCACGAGTTCTTCGACAAGGTGATCGCGGCTCGTCCCGCCCTGAACATTTATGGCAGTATCTGGAATGGCGGTGCGTTCATGGCCACTGAAGACCGCGATCGGTTTGTCCGATCGGATAAGGCTGCCCGTGAGGTCGTTTGCAGTGTCCGAAACACTTCCTTGTACAAGGTAAGCATCCCCTTGATTCAGTTGAATGGTAATTGGGGTATCTGGTTTAGTTCCGATCGAGGAAATATCTTTGAGGGTAATTGTGATATTGGTCGAGTCATTAACAGCAACAATCCAAAACTCACCCGGCAGTATATCGCCCAGATTATTAGAAGTATTGTAATTGATTGTGCGGTATTCGGTGCCGAGAACATTATTCGGAAGACCCATGAACGCATCACTCGAATATAATTTGTGATTTAATCCAAAGACCGCGACATCGCTATCACTTTTGATATGCACAGCCATTCCGCGGATCACTTGTTGATCTGCCGTGCTGGAAAGTTCAACAGTCTGCGTATTATTGTTTCCATTTGGAAGCTCGATCGTTGTAACCTGCCCCGGTACCGTTGTAAACGTTTGAAAATAGTTGAGCGCAAGAATTTCTATGATGCCCTGGGTAGGAACCTGGCTTGTAATGTAGACCTCATCAACATCCTGTGTGGACGGAGTGCCTTCTCCTCCCTCATTTGGGCCAAATGCAAGATAAAATTCCTTGCCATACGCACCTTGCTCAGTTTGCGCGGAAGAAGGGGTGACTGGGAGCGACCCACAAAGCGTAATTATGCAAAAGACTACCCTCACTAACATGCAATACTAATGCCCTAATCTTTGGTTAAGTTCGCTTTTCCATCACCCTTTGCGGCATGCATTTTTGGGGAAGGGAACGTGGGGAAAAGAAGAAAGATGGACCACGATTTACAGGATTTCCCGGATTGACCACGATTTCCGGGATTTTCAGGATAAGGGAAGGATGGGGAGGCAAGAAGGGGGAATGTCTGAACCGTGATTAATGCGCACCATAGGTGGTGATTGAAGCGTGGGATGAATGGGATGGGGATAATTATCCATCACTAAGCACTCGGATCTCATCGTCTTCGATCAGTATAAGTCTCTTCTCTGTTTTCAAGTCTTCGAACTTTGGGAGAAAGCGGTCAAAGACCTGCACAATTTGAGCGCGTGTTAATTCTGTCTCCGACTCGATCACAATAATTCCTGGAACGTCGTAGGATAAGAACTTTACGAGATTTCGGAAGTCCTTATCTCGCGTGACGATCCACGCAGATAAGCTGACTGCCAATGCATAGACTTCACCGTTTCGTATTCCCGCTTTTCCAAGCTTGCGTACATGATGCGTGGTGTATCCACGTTTTTCAAGAAATGCGATGTGGGAATAGGGAATGTTCTCATCGAGCAGGAACGCCGAAGCACTCATATCGCGTAGGCTTCGTATTCTGCAAGTTTTGCAGCATATTGCAGGGCAGCTTTGATGTCTTCATTCGTCAGGGAAGGGTAGTCTTCGAGTATTGCAGGAATGCTCTCGCCGGCAGCGATAAGCTGGACAATAAGATACACCGGGATGCGCGTTCCCTTGATGCGCGGTTTACCATGCAATGTATCGGGATCGGAGACGATCCTCATGAACATTTCATCTCTTGCGGATGAACCGAAAGCTTGGGTTTCCATGCACACTTAACTCTGAAAGGGCAGATAAAAATTCCAGCACTTTGCTACGCGTCCACCGGCACTTTGGCTTTCATCAGATCCTTGACCTGATTGGACATTTTACCGCGCGACATCTTTTTGATCATTTTCTGCATTTCGGTGAACTGCTTTACTAAGCGGTTCACCTCCTGGACGCTGGTTCCCGAACCGAGCGCAATACGGGCGCGGCGCGGGCCATTCAGAAGGCTTGGGAACCGGCGTTCGTCCTTTGTCATCGAATGGACGATGGCTTCGACGCGGGCCATGGCTTTGTCGTCGAAGCTGTTATCGCCGAGCATCGCGGAATTTACGCCGGGGATCATGGAAAGCAGATCGCGCATGGAACCCATCTTTTTGATGTGGCCAAGCTGGGTGAGGAAATCATCGAAGGTGAACTCCGCTTTGCGAAGTTTCTCTTCGACTTTCTTCGCTTCCTCTTCCGAAATCTGCGCCTCGACCTTTTCGACGAGCGACACGACATCGCCCATGCCCAAAATTCGCGAAGCCATGCGGTCGGGATGGAACAGCTCGATGGCATCGAGTTTTTCACCCGTCGAAATGTACTTGATCGGCTCATTGACAATCGAACGCACCGAAAGCGCCGCGCCGCCGCGAGCATCGCCATCCATTTTGGTGAGGACGACGCCATCGAATTTCAGTTTGTCGTGGAACGCCTTGGCCGTCGTTACGGCATCCTGTCCGATCATCGCATCACAGACGAAAAGGATTTCGTGTGGCTTGACGTGGGATTTAATGTCAGCGACTTCCTGCATCATCACTTCATCGATGGTGAGGCGTCCGGCAGTGTCGATGATGATGGTTTCGTTGGCATGTTCGCGAGCGAAACGGAGACCTTCTTCGGCGATCTTTACCGCATTTTTTTCGCCATCGATGGAAAAAACGGGAACCTCGATCTGCAGGCCGAGCAATTTCAACTGCTCGATAGCGGCGGGGCGATAAATATCGGCAGCGATAAGCAACGGCTTGCGGTTCTTCGCTTTGAGAAGATTAGCAAGTTTGGCGGAAAACGTCGTTTTACCGGAACCTTGCAATCCGCAGACCATGATGATGGTCGGCGGCTGCGGTGCAAAGCCAATGTCCTTCGAGGTCTCGCCCATGATGAGGACGAGTTCGTCATAGAGGATCTTGATGAACTGCTGCTCCGGGTTGATAGAACGGAGCACGTCGGCGCCGAGCGCCTTGGCCTGCACATCGTCAACGAATTTCTTGGCGACCTTGTAATTGACGTCGGCGTCGAGCAAGGTGCGGCGCAGATCGCGGGCAATATCGGCGACGTTGCTTTCTGTCAGCCGTGCATGGCCGCGAATTTTTTTATAGACGTCCTCGAAACGGGAGGATAGTGATTCAAACATGACTGAGATTTATAGGATTGACCACGATTTACAGGATGAACAGGATTAAAAACAGGATTGGGGAAACGCAGATGAACGGGCGATTGTGCCTTGACTTCTAAAACGTGAATTTGAAGTATGGATAACGATTTTAATATGTCATTCCCGCGAAAGCGGGAATCCATCGGGTTACTACTTCTGCGGTGTCTGGATTCCCGCTTTCGCGGGAATGACAATTTACTGTTTAATACTAATTAATAATGCCCCGCTTTCTATCGAGATAGAGACGGGCGAAGCGGTAGATATATTGCTGAGCCCTTCACGCTCGCCGAGGCGGAGGGTTTCTTTTGAGAGTGGATATCGGAGATTTTCGGTGGTAACGCCGATAGCTTCTCCATAAGGCATAAGTGAAATGGTGGTGCCAATGGGGCACTCGATGGAACGATGATTATGCTTGGTAGTGAGAAAGGAATGAATGAACTCGCCATCGAAGGCTTCGATGCTCGAAAATTTATCGGAATATCGGAGCATGACGCTAAGGTTGGAGAGGGTATGATCGGTGCGCCCGTCAGTCATTCCGAGAATGCGAACGGCACCGTTCCATCGCTCAGACAGATAGTTAAGGGCTTTTTCGAAGTCATTATGCTCTTGTTCGGGCACTTGAATAATCACACATCTGGGATTTTTCTGATCCTCGAAAAATCGGAGGGTTTCTGGAGAGATGGAATCGAGGTCGCCGATGATGGTATTGACTTGAAGTCCAAGTTTTCGGGCATGCTCGGCGCCGCTATCGGCGGAGACGATCAACTTGGAACCAGCCGTCCATTCGAGAGTGGGTAATACTTCCTCTCCGAGAAAGCCACCAAGCAGGAGGAGTGCAAAATCTATGGGTACCATATTAGGATAACATTCGTCCATCCTAAAATGTCAAAAGCCGGGATGGAACCCGGCTTTTGAAACACTATCTTATTGGTAATCCTATTGCTGATTTGCGTTTACATGCATGATAAGCAGGTGAGGGTTAACCTTAGTCCCCAAGCTTATGATCTCGTAGATTCCACCGGCCTGGGCTGTAAAGCTCGTTGAATTACCTGGAACTCGCACGTTCGTGGCCGATCCACCTTCACCGATCGAGTCAATTACATCCAGTTGAGCAGTGGAACCAGCGGTAATGGGAATGGTTAACGTAGAGGAATGACCGCTGGAAAGACCTTTCTGTGCATTGCTCGGTGGAACATAAGTGGTGCTATTGCTCGCATTAGTTGCCCACCAACTGGTATAGTTGGCAGTCGTTGATTTATTAGGATTCTGAGGAATGATGCCACAGATGAACACAATGGTAGCAGCGTTAGGGTTGGATACATCTGGTATCGGAATTAGCTCAAATTTCGAAGTTGCAGTTGAATCCAAATTAGACCATGGAGTTGGCACTGTGTCGTAAAAGAGCAAGGTATATGGCTTGTTCCATCCACTGCTTGATAGCAGAGGAGTTTCACTCAGTGGGTATGTCGTGCCCCCGGCGGAGAAAGCAGATTGCTGATACGTGCCATTGGCGTTTGTTGCAAATGCTTGAACGACAAGAGGATTCGGGACAATGGCACTTTGGTAATTTACCTCAAGGGCTCCGTTGACGAAGGTACCAACATTTTCGCCACCACCCCGGAAGGCAGGCACGGGTGGAATGGAATACCCATAAAATTCTGGGAATCCCTGCCCGTTCACGAGAAATCCGAGTGTAGTATCATTAGGGTGTTGAGCATCGTAATACTCTTGGGCAGCCCCAGCCTGATTCAACGGTGCAATGCCATTAACAATATTATACCGGAATGAGGCAGTAACGGGGTTAGTCAAGTCATTTCCCAATGAGTTATCGTCGAAGGCGCGAAGACGAAGCGTGTCGTCAGAACTTTGGGTACTGTGGGCAGGGTTATTTAAAACGGTGTTACACAGATCCCCAGCATAGACCAAACTATAGCAATTCCCGGCAGTAAATGTTTGATACCCAAGACGCGCAATGACCTGATTGCTTGAATTTGTGACAAAGAACGTATAGCTGGTATCGAGAGCAGTACCCAGAGTAACGTAAGAGCTGACCTGACCAAAGGTGTCGGCAACCGGATTAATCTGGGCTCCTGTAATGGGATCATTCACGTGAACCGTGAGCGGCCCAACCCCGGGCTGCAAATTCATGAAGCGAACGTAGGTGAGGGTCGGAGATGGGTTAGATACCCCATCCTGTATCAGAGCTGTATTGAATGCTCCAGACTGAGTAGGCCTTGTGATGACTAATGTATATTTTTGATTCGCAGCAAGGGTAATGTTAGTCATCAAGTCGCTTTCAGTCGGGATCAGGTGGGGAGTGACAAGAACATTGTAATTGCCAGCCTGAAGTAGATTAGTATAAACGCTTGCTGCACCATACTGGAGGTTATAAACATTGGCCTGAGGAGCCCGAGCCTGCCCGGCAAGTGTCCAAAATACGTCCATCGGCGCCGTACAATTGGGCGAAAAATTCATGACGCGCAAGGTGGCGAATTGAGAAAGCTGGTAATCGACCGTTGGGGCCTTGCAGCCGATTACCGAAAGTGCTGTAACCAAAAAAAAAGCCGTGATCGATAATGAGAAATGGAATCGCTTCATATATGAACTCAACGTGAACTTAGAAAGATCGGTGCTAAAAAATTGATGGTCCCGTTACGCAAAAGGGTTTGATATCAAGAACACATGACGCCCATGAAAGTAGCGACAGCGCCGATTTTTTTACGTTGTTACGGTTAGGATTCAAAACTGACTTGCAAAAATACGAGAAAAATTGTCTCTCCGCTTGAATTTCGACTTTTTTGGTCATTTGCTGGGCATTCAACTTATCTGATTAAAGGCATAACATTGCTGCCCCAACAGCCGCACCCTCTTCAAATCGCCCAGTACGGATCGGAAGACCAAACCGAGCCTGAGCAATAGCCTGAAGAGCAGGATTCCGCCGAAAACCACTTCCTTCGCCTACAATCCCGACAAATTGTTGGTTTTCATTGCGATTGAAATACGGAGCAGCGACCTCTTCGATCATTCCTTCTGCAAGTGCTCGAACGACCGCGCCAGGATGTAAATTATCAGAGCTAACCCCAAGAATCGACCCTCGATCGGAGTTCGCTCGAAATTTGCTGCCTCGGAAGATCGGATCAATCGTCATTCCGTCAGAATTGGAAATCAGTGCCAGCCGATCCATTATCTCAAGGGTCCGGGGGAGCGGTATCTCATTCGATGTAAACTGTTTAACAACTTCCATCAAGAAGTTTGCGGCTATGCGATAGGCCTCGCCACCAGCCAGCGTCGAAGCACATGCTATATAGCTCCCATTTCGGAGATAGCGAATGTCAATGCCCAGAGTTGCTTCGAGGCGCGTTGTTTCCCACATACTTTGAGAGCCGGTTCCAAAATTTAGAAGGATCTCATTCGGTTTACATTCAGAGCCAAGATAGGCCGCTTGCGTATCGCCGATCGAAGCATGAATGTGAATGCCCTGAGTCAAGCCAAGTTCCTCCGTGACCGCGGCGGATATAGTTCCAAGATCGATGCCCGGCTCTACAACATCTGGTAAGAGCGATGAAGGAATTCCTGCGAGATCCAGGAGGTCTGTCCGCCAGGCCTTGGCGATCGGGTCAAACATACCCCAAGCCGCTGCACTTGATATATCAGTGACTGGTCGTCCGACGAGGATGCTTGTCAGCCAATCGTAAATGCCGAGGACGTATTGGGTCCGAGAAGGAATTTTTTCCTGCTGTTTTAGCCAAAATAATGTCGAAATTAAAAATCCTGTGTGAATACCAACTCCGGTTGGATCACTTAGAGCGGATGCTCGCAATTTCTCAACAAAGCTTTTTTTTCGGGCGTAAGGTTCATCCCCGCGTTTATCCTGCCAGGTGATGAAGTTTGTTACCGGGTCAAGATTAGCATCGACGAGCAGGCCGCCATGCATTTGACCCGTGAATGCGATTGCCTCAATTGTGATTGCACTCTCGCGAGCAAATCGAGCGAACGAACGAAGAATGTCGAACACTTGAGCACGAACGAGCTTGGGATTCTCTTCAAAATGACTCTGAAGAGTGTCGGCTATTCGAGAGTTGAGTGCTCTATGTTCGGAATGAAGTTCGAGCATACCCTCCGTGTCGAACAGAACCGCCTTAATCGCGGAAGAACCAATATCGATACCAATTACAGCCCTCATATTGGACGCTCGAGAAGATCGACTTCGGTAACGCGCGGACCCTCAAAAAGGAACGTTTTTATTTCGAATGGAGAGAAAGTTGTTCGGCATTCGGTGCCAAGCGTTGGAAATCTGATCGTGGCTTCACTTGTCTCTCCTGCTTGTTCCACGGCTCGTAGAATGATCCCATGACTATCTTCTGCCATTTTCAGCGCTCCAACATGCACAGCGGTGCTGTTTCGCTCAAGTCCGGCAAATGTTTTTGGAAGTTTACCTTTATGTCCTGATTCTGAATGAACGACAAGCGGGTTTTGAAGGCGAGAAATATTCTCGCCACTCCATTCACCATTATGGGGTATCAGGAGGATTCGAAATTCCTGCTCATCCTGATCCTGATACCGTTCTCGTTCGCCGGTTCTCATTTCATGCGGCGGAACATGGTGGGCATAGAGTGGGCTTCGAGCAGCAATAATATAGACATACTCTTTATCGACCGAATAACTATATTTCGAATCCGTGATGATCGCAAACCCTCGTGAATGATCGCGCTCGGAAACATCGAGCCAGGATTGTCCAGGATATTCATATGGTCCAATGGGGCGTTCGATCCATGCGTACGGAATTTCATAATGAGCGACGGGGTCTGCGCATCCATGTCGAAAACGCATTTTTACCATCCGATGCTGTTCATGCCAGTCGAGGAATATTCTTAGATTGACGATATTGCTTCCGTTCTCGAAATATAGTTCTTCTTCCATTCGCGATGACCGCGCTTTGCTTTTAACACGAATACCGGAACGAACAGGGCCGCATTCGATAATCTGAACCGACTTGACTTCAAATTCGGATTCGTAATCAGTGAAGGAATGAATGCCATGCGACCACGTATCAGAATCATCATGAAAAATGATCGCAGGAGAGTAGAAGGATGGTAACTTCACGTCTCGTACTGTTTCAGCTTCCTTCTCGAAAGAACGTTCGATCCCAAATGTGCTCCATCCGAGCGGAGGGACGCTTACCGTTCCAGTAAATCTTACGCGGTCTTCACCGATCTTGCCAGAAGCTTCGATCTTTTGCGTCAGAATCTTCTCACCATTCGTTGTAACGAGATTAACAGATGCTAAAATGTCACCGCACTCACTTGCCTCTGGATGCCAGAGTTCGAATTCGATGCATTCTTCTCTCGCGTGTGCACTTAAATTAAATACGACAAGATTTTCGATATGAGCGTGGGTATCGATCTGTGAGGCAATTTTTTGCAAAGTCGTGCGGATGGTGCGCTGGGCAATAGAAATGGCTTCTCTATACATCGTGATCGCATCGTCGCAGGCTTCCTTGATCGCAACGCCCCCAAGAATATCGTGGAACTGATTAAAGCAAACATTTTTCCATGCTTGCTGGAGTGATTCTTTTGCTGCGTCCTCATTAAAAACAAGTTTGAGCAAGACAAGAGCGGCTTCGGCCTGTCCAAGTGTGTTCTCGGCGAGACGGTTCAAACGCTTGATCTCACTATGGGCGCTGTAACAACCGATCGCGTGAGGTTGCATGTCGCCGCTAATAACGGGAAGAGAGTTTCTGTCAATATTAGCAAAGAACCGATCTGGATCACTATATTCGACGGCTTGTCCTTCGCTTCGAATGGATTCGATCTCGCGAAGCTGCGCGATCGTTGGCCCACCGCCGTGGTTCCCAACACCGAAAAAGATCATCCAGGGTTGTTCCTGGTTGAAAAGTTCATACGAGGGGAGTAACCGGAGCTTCTCGCGAACCGAATGCAACCAATTCGAATAGTGAAGAGGAAGCCGATAGGTTGCTACTCGATCTCCGCTCGGCGACTCCCATCGGAATAAGGCTGCTCCAAGCCGTTTTTCCTCCTGCTGAGGACGCATGAACACATAAGATTTTAGTCCTGCCTTGCTAAGCAATTGTGGAAGATTTGCGTTGTGCCCAAAACTATCGATATTATATCCAACAGTTGCGATCTTTCCAAAGCGAGATTGAAAATACCGTTGCCCAAGTAATGCTTGCCGAACAAAACTTTCACCACTTGGCAGATTACAATCAGGCTCAACCCACCATCCTCCAACTATCGCCCATCGGTCTTGTTTTACAGCCTGCTGAATTCTTGAAAATAATTCCGGATCGGTTTCCTCGACAAACGCATAATGCGCGGCGCTGGATGCCGTAAAAATAAATCCAGGAAATTCCTCAATTCGGTCGAGAGCCGATCGGCAGGTAGCGGCGAATGCTTCTAAGCCTTCCGGCATGCGCCACATCCATGCCGGATCGAGATGCGCATGACCGATCATGCGCGGCGCGTTACCTACGAGCTGGAACATGAAACGTGCCCCATTTCACAAGCGGACGATAGAGTTTTTCGACTCCCTCAATTGTTAATCCGATGGCACGGCCTCCACGTGATTCAAGGCTGACGGCAGCCGTTGCGTTGCCTACGGATGCACACTCGTAGGAAAGATGTTGCCGAAGCATGGCGGCAATATAGCCCGCGTCAAAAGCATCACCGGCCCCCGTAGTATCGACGATATTTGCGACATGTGGAACAGGTACCTCGAAACTTTCGCCATTGGAGCTTACCAGTGTTGGCAATCCGCCACGACGGATGACAACCTCCTTAAACCCTCGTTTTGTATAATCAGCAAGTGCTTCCGCGGCCGTGCGCGGGCCGAAAAGGATGGTATCATCCTCATTCGTAATAAACAGTACATCCAAAAGAGGAGCAAGCAAGCCGAGCAAGCCAACAAGTTCCTCTACATCCTTCCACAGCACGCGACGAATATTGAGATCGAAGGCAAGGATGGTCTCGCCCTTGACTGCCCACAGCAATTCGAAGAGTTTATCTCGATCCTTGATAACCGCCATTGGGATCGAGGAGAACAGTAGCGCCCGCGCAGATTTAACATATTCGATAAGCGAAGCGAGTGGCTGGCAACGGAACATCTCTCGGGCAGCCGAATTATCGCGGAGAAAATGGAAGGATGGAAGACCCATCGCATCAATGGAAAGAAAGTAAACTCCATTTGGCTTGCCTTCGAGCACTGGGGCATGTGAGAGGTCAATGTTCTCTTCTTCAAGAATTTGGCGCAATCCAGAAGTGAATGGATCGTCACCAATAGCAGAGATTAAGCCTGTGGAGAGGCCGAGCCGTCCTGCCGCAGAAAGCGCATTAAGTACATCGCCAGAATAACCGATCTGGAATTGATCGCTGCCGATATCGCTAAATTCGGCGAGGCATTCGCCGATTCCTATAAGGTCGAGTTGTTTTTCCATGGTTAGAACCTAAACATGATCGCTCATGCCACTTAGTATCATTTTTTGGTAGAAATCCTAATATTTAATAACCGCCGTTTCCTACAAAAATACGACAACAGTTCTGCCTTCAAATAGGTTATGTTTAGAGCAACGCATTCATCAACGATCGAGATAAAGACATGGACTTAAAAATCTATAAATCGCTCTGGGGCATGACGGGCCCAATCGAAGAACAATTTGCGCGGATACGTGCGGCAGGCTATCAGGGTGTTGAAAATGCTCCGCAGGATATTGGCACAGGAAGTAATGCGGTTACTCCCGAAGTATTCCAACAATTGCTTCACGACCACGGTCTGGAATACACCGCCATTGTTTACACCGAGAGTCAGGATCATGGAGAAGAACTCCGGCGCAGAGTTGGTGAGGCGATGAAATACGATCCGCTGAGGATCGTGGCACATGCCGGTCGCGATACGATGAGTTTTGGTAAGACCATTCGTTTTTTTGAACAAGCCCTACGTGTTGAAGAAGAATTGGGGATTCCGATCGCTCACGAAACACACAGGCGACGTCCATTATATTCTCCTATGAACACGATGGTGCTTCTTCGAGAATTGCCCGATCTTCATATCAATGCCGATTTCAGCCATTGGTGTGTCGTCACGGAATCCATGCTTGAAGATCACAGCGAAGCGCTTGCCATCGCCGCCAGACGCGCGATCCATTTACACGGGCGGGTCGGGTTTGAGAACGGTCCGCAAGTGCCTGATCCTCGAGCCGATGAATGGAAAGACAGGGTGCATAAGCACGAATCATGGTGGGATCAGATCATTGCAGCCCATCTTGTGCGAGGTGAAAAAACGCTGACCTTCGTTCCAGAGTATGGCCCTCCTACGTATATGCACACAGTTCCGGCAACCGGCGAGCCTACGGCCGATCTGTGGGATGTTTGTCTATGGTCAGCCGAGCGGTTTCGGAAGCATTTTAAATCGCGCGTTCAGGGCAAATAGAGCAAAAGTTTGAATTTGTCTATCCGTTAAAATTTTGCAGAGATCTGGAGAGTATCTCTGTCGGTTCCGCCTAAATGATCGACGGCCCAGTATGCATACCACGCGTTATATGTTCCACTTGGTGTTCCGGGCTTGATCTTGATCTGAAGATAGTGCGGAGATATCTTGGTTGTCATGGTATCGAGATCGACGATCTGAAATACCGAGGTATCACCGCCGCTATTATTTGCATTGAGTACAAACGGACAGCCGCAGGTGAGGTAGATCTGACTTGTATCAATCCCGTTGATAGTGGTGAACGAGGGTGGTGCTGTTCGGAAGGCCAGATGGATCGTATCCGGCTCAGAAGGGGTAGAAGGGGATGATGAGCAAGAACTATTTGTCCCTATCGCTATTAATCCCCACACAACAAGAATACTGATTCCGAGAAGCTTTTTCATAATGACCTTGTAATAATGCTGAGAAGCAAAAAATGAACACATGTTGTGCAGGAGCGATTCCAGGTTACATCGTTATTTTCGTTTTCCCTTCCGCTTCCGTTTTAGCAAGGTAATGATCGATACAACGAAGAGCAGGATCGCCGCAATGATCCGAGGGACCGCATTGATAAAAGAAATCGATCTCATACGCGAATCATTTCAATTCGAAGTGGCTTAGTTCTCTGTGTGGGAGAAATAATTTACTGGGGTCTTATTCGGTTCGCGCTTGTACTTGTCGGCGCGTGGGTGCTCTATAGCTTTGTTCCAAATTATAGCGATTGGTGGACGATGTTCTTCATTGCCATTTCGGTGGTCGTTATCTATCCGGCACAACTTGCATGGCGACGGCATTTGAATTCCATCGGACGAGCGAATCAAAATGCACTTTGTGCTACCTGTAAACATCTTGCGCCTCGCGAGGCATTATGTACCAAACTCGATGAACATGTCCGGATCGACTACACTCCATGCGGTGGGGAAGGCTGGGAGCCATCTGCGAACGATCTCTCGCCTTAAGTGCGCCTACTCTGCCATTACCTCGAATTGAGAGAGATAGCGAGTCATCGCTTCCCGAACGTCAGGCCGGAGGCGCGCAACATCATGGATATTCGCCAGTGCAAAAACAGGCAAGTTCGTCTCTTTTTCGAAATTCTCTTTTGCCGTAAGTTTTGAACCTTCTGCCGGCTCGGCGCGATCAAACGCGATGATAAGGCCGATCGGATTTGCCCCTGCTTGCTTTAGCTTTTCGACAGCCTCAAGCTTTGTGCCTCCGGTGGCGATGACATCATCGACGATCACGACGTTATCTCCGGGATTCAAAATCCCAAGAAAGCCACCTTTATCTCCATGCGTTTTTGCTTCTTTCCGGTCGCTGACAGCCCGGATATTCGATCTATCCGTACTCGCAAGCGCGATGGCTGTAGCTACTGCGATAGGGATGCCTTTGTAGGCTGAGCCAAAGACGACATCGGCATTTTGGAACACGCTTTCGGCGCGGAGTTTTGCCGCATACAGCTCGCCCATTCTGGCAAGCTGCCCCGCAGTGCAAAGCGACCCTGTATTAAAAAAGTAGGGTGATTTACGTCCGCTTTTGAGAGTGAAATCTCCAAATTTCAGGACTTCTTCGCGAAGGAAAAATTCTATTGCTTCTTGTTCGAGTGTCATAATTCGTCGTCGAAACGGTGTTCGTCTCTAATCCTGTTCGTCATCTAATCCGGCCAGCGCGGCTTGAAGTTCGCCCATCGCATGGCGGTCGTTAGCGTTTCTTGCGGTTACAATGCCTTCCCGATAGATCAGGGTTGCACTATCATTATCGCCGGTCTTATGATAATATCCGGCGAGCATGTAGTAGGTGGGAACATACGCGGGATCTCGCTCGCGCAGTTCTTCAAGGGTGTGGATGGCATCCTCATATTTTTCTGCCTTAGCAAATTCCAACCCAATAGCATATCGCGTGAAGCTATCGGTGGGGTCGAGCGCAAGGAGATCCTGAAGTTTTTCTAAGCGAGACATGAATTCGGAGTATTGTTATTGCGTCGAGAATCAATTGGCTATCGCCGCTTGATTCTCTTCTCGCAATGACAGTTGAAATAACGAAAAAAGAGTCTCTGCCATCTATAAGCCGAATTCTGTCTTCTTATCAAATGATAAGGAGGCAACCATTCCTCTGATGCGACCTACCCGGAACCATTCCTGTGGGCAGCAGGTGTCGTGATCGCTCACGGCGATGTTCCATACATGGTCTTGCTCCGCGCGAGGTTTATCGTGACCCCGATGATTGCTCATCGAGCGGTGGTCTCTTACACCGCCGTTTCGCCCTTACCTGCACACATCATTTCTGATAGGGACAGGCGGTTTGTTTTCTGTGACACTGCGCTGTGAACAGTTTTTCGGTGTTATCCTTATTGGCTGTTCCCCGAACTTGAGTCGATGATCGATCATTGCTGATCGCGCATTGGTCTCGGCCGGCACGCTGCCCTGCGGAGTTCGGACTTTCCTCTTCTGAAAAAATTTTCAAAAGCGGTTGCCCGATGGCAGAAACTCTAAAATTGTTTGTGGTTAATCATCCGATTCTTCGTCCGTTTCAACTTCATACGTCACGGGTTGCGGTTCGCCATCGACCGCAATCGCGATCGGTTCACCTACAATGATACGACCGCAATATTCACAGACGGCGTGTTTCTCGCCTTTGCGAAGTTCCAAGGCAAGCTGGCGGGGAACTGCATTAAAACAGCCGCCACATACGCCATTCTTGATCGCTACGACGGCAATTCCTTCCTTCGCAGGACGTACGCGATTGTAGATGGTCAGATAGAACGGCTGCACCTGCTTGACAAGCTGTTCGCGACGTGCAAGAAGTTCCTTTTCTTCTTCCTCGGTTCCGGCAAGCACTTCTTTGAGGGCTTCTTCGGCTTCTTCCAGGTCGCGTTCCATTTCTGCGAGATCCACCGTCATCTGCTCGTCATCCATCTTCAGTTGTTCGAGTTCGATGCCCATTCTGCCAACGGCTTCGGTGTTGGTATGAAGCCTGCGTTGGGCGTCTTCAAGCTGAAAGGTGATGGCGTCGTATTCGCGGGTCGTTTTGACCTCGAATTGCTGGGCCTTGTAGCGATCGACCTTCTCGCGAAGGTCAACGCTTTCGCTGGAAAGTTCCTTAGACCGAGTTTCGATCTCGTGCCGGTCCCGCCGAACCTGATCGACCTGATGGCGTTGCTCTTCGACCTGGCGGCGCATATCATTGACCCGATCAGGCAATTCGCCTCGGCTTTCGATCAATTCATCGAGATGGCGATCTACTTTTTGGAGCTCGTAAAGATGTATGAGTGAGTCGTTCACGTGGTATATAGTATTAAATTGTATTTGCCGCCAATGATGTTCAGGAGGGTTTATGAGGGGCACGTTTGCTGCGGCTCATATTCCGGTTGTTTCCATGGCAATAATATTGCACGGCATTTGGCTCCGAATGCGCGAGTAATAAGAGCCGTTTTGCATCATGGCCATACATATTTACGGCTTTCGACAGGGATCCGTTCGGATCCAGAGATTTCCGTGCTGCATTGACCATCCCGATAGTAACAAAACTTTCGGTCTCTGCGTGTCCGGCATCGATCAAAAGATTCTTATCATGATCGGCGCGATGGAAGTCATGATAACGAACATCTGAGGTTATGAATGCTTGGGCCCCCATGGCACGAGCGGTGTCGTAATAATCCATTCCAGCACCGCCAAGCATTGCGAGGGTACGAATGCTCGATGGGCCCGCTGCATTATGTCTTACGCACGATGACATAAACGTTTCAGCCACGATGCTCAGAACTTCGCTCCGCTTTTTTCCTTTGGGCCACGCTCCGATCGCTCCCATGCCAAAGTTCAAGCCCTCAAATGCAGGCTGAATTGTAGTATCGGCTTTGGTGAGTGTTGTAATATTTTGGAGTCCTAATGCTTCGGCCATGAGGATGCTCGTTCCAAACTTTGGTTGTGCGTCGAACGCGGTGTGCTGGATGTAAAGTGCAATATCATGCTTAATCAACTGCTGTACCAGATGTCCGGCGCGTGTCTTATCCGTAACGGCAGAAAGGTTCGGAAAAATGAGAGGATGAAATGAAACGATCAGATTTGCGCTACGCTTGCGTGCCTCGGCGATGATCTCCGGCGTGACCTCATACGCGAACAAAGCAGCGCTAAGCTCGGCGGATTCGTCGCCAACTTGCAACCCGACAGAATCCCGAGCATAGCCAACCGCACTTAGCGGCACGACTGTTTCGAGCTGGCGGAGAAAATCAGAGATAAGCACTTTCACAAAAATACGACGGTAATATTGGCTTCCCCTCATATTGGAAACCTTTGAAAACAGGCCGGGTGTGTTTCCTAACCATTACGAAGCCATTACAATCAACATTATCTTCAACATATTGACATGTTGGGCACCAAAATTGCTCTATATTTTTAGAACTGACAAGTCTTAGAACTGACTTGTCAGAGTAAATCGGAACCCATCGAACGGCGGGAGCACCCGGCAAATGCCGCCGGTGCAAATGAGTCCGCCGCGCTCTGCGCCGTAGGATACTTGTAATGCATGAGATTGCCCGATCCGAAGGGAAGCAAAAAATTCTGGCAAATGATCGAGAACGGCGTTTCCCCAAAGATGCAGGTTCCATCCGCCGAACGTGGATTCATCAATGGCGAGTGGTCCATTGTCACAGTATAGAGCATAGTCAAATATCGCACCGAATGAGATCGTGGGGTCGAAGGAGTATTGCAGCGTCAGCAGCTCGTTTATTCTTTGCTTGTCCGATGTCTGAAGTGAGCCATCATATTCCCATTGGTGTTCGAGGATGCCGAGAAAACTTTGGTTCGAGGCGGTTTCGTATTGCACTTTTCCGGCGATGGTTGTTGTCCAGCGGTCGTCGGTTGCGGAGGCACTCGATGCACTATAGGCGATGAGATCGTTCCGGTGGTGGATCGCGATCTTCACAAAATTTAGATCATTCGCTTTATCGAAATCCCACTCGGCTTCTGCGTATGCTTCCCAAAAAGGATAGAATCCCTGATCGGAGAGTATTGGAAGAACACTGGTGTTTTCGATGGCTACACCAGACGAATTATATTTGTCGTGCGAACTCGAGGCCGCAGCGTCAAGGTCGATAAACCATTGTGGTATCGCAGTGATATTAGCTTCGAGCTGGTAACCAAGCTCGTCATCGAAGTTCACGGCATGGGTCGTTCGAGTGATCGAGGTGAACGTAAAATCCTTATATACTTCCGGCGGACTTGCTATTGGAAGTTTACTGAAGACGTTCGTGTAGAGATCTCCCGGATCGTGAAGAAAATAACTATAATTTTTGTAATCGAAGGTAAGCCCGAGGAAGGAATTTGAATAACTGAGTGAGCCATACGTTGCATAACCTGTATGGTTTGTATCGATCGGCGCGCCAAGAAGTTCGTTCACATTGGTGCGGTTTTCCGTCCACTCTGCGAAGGCTTCGAACTCCCCGGTATTCAGGTCGGCATAGAGATCCGGCTCGTCAACCTTACGGGCTGTGGTAGCGACCGAGTTCGCTGCTTCCGGCTGGCTCGTACTTGTCGAAGCCTGAACGAACGTTGCGCCCAGCACGAACTTCCGTTTTAAAAACCCGAACTCGGCATTAGCCGATCGAGCGGTTATATTCATAGGGAGCTGGGTCGTATCCACCGGAAAAAAAGTTTCTTCGCCTCCGACCGCCTGAACTTTGATGGAGGCATCGAGATCGAGAATGGTTTTGGGAATCTCATATTCCCCTTTACCGAAGACGCCATCGAGCCATGAATCATAATTAAGCGGACGGGACTCAAAAAGATTAATTGCAAGCCCTCGCCCGAACAGCGCACTAACATCTCCGACCTGAAGATCAACATCTTCGTTCTTCCAGGCAAGCCATCGGCGGCGGAACTCCGGCTGCTGTGTCTCGCCAAGCGTGGCAGGATACGAACGGCCTACCTCGCTGGGGTCGTCTAACTCGCAGCGTAACCCAAGCTGAAAGTTCTGATAGAAGATATGGGCGTCGGCTATTTCTTCCAGATACTGTTTGTCGATCGGACTTCCAAAACCGTTGGTCGTTGTTCCGGTGCCATAACGGAACAGGTTCGAGCCTGTGGCAGAGACGTTCGCCGAATCCTGCGCGAAACCTGCCATCGGGCCGGCTATCAGGCCAAGGAATGGTAAAAGGAATCGAAGGACTCTTTTTATGGACCAATTATTCATGCAAGACCACAAAAATAAGGCCGTGAAGGCCCTGGCGCTTGATTTGGGAAATATTCGATGTCCCTAAAACAAACAAAGCCCCGGCAATGAGCCGGGGCTTTGGAGTGGAATGCATTCTCCCAAAAACCTGCTTAGATCATGTTAAACCTGTAGATCGTGGTCATTCCTTCACCAATTTCACCGTTTGCACTTCCCCATACGCTGTGATGATGCGTGCATAGTATGTGCCCGAAGGAAGCCCCGCAAGCGAGAAGGAAACCGATTTATTTCCCGGTTCGAACAGGCATTCATCTCCATAAGAAGATGCCTCTTTGCCAAGCACATCGAACAGCTCGATCTTTACATAAGCTTCTTTGCTGATGCCGAATGAAATTACGGTTCCTACATTTACAGGGTTGGGGTTAGCTGTGGCATTGGAAAGAATTCCAGGCCCTTGTGATTCACTCACACTCGCATAAAGGAAATGCTTATTTAGCAATGCATTAAGGCCGGGGTTAATCGAATCGAGCGGAGGTAGTATAGTGTCAAGCGCGTATTCACCAGATGCATTTGACCAGTCTTGATATTGAGTAGTGCGGGAGCCTTTATAGAGTTGTCTAAGGCCTGCAGAATCGCAGTTCGTATTGTTAATGAGCCAATTGATCAATGCAAGGTTCCAATTGTATCCGGTATCGGGATAGATATGGTTTGGGATCGGTACTTCGCCAGCCATTGTGTACACGCAAGAGCAGAAATAATCAAGATCTGTCGTGTTTAGATAGAGCACCGATTTTAACCACGCGTAGAAATTTGAACGAACAGCGCCGTAGTTTCCAAGGCCGTCAGCAGCCTGTTGCATATCTGTAAAACCATCTGCTGCATGACCGAGGCCGAAATTAGTATTTGCACATTGCTCGACTAATTTCCTTGCAGTGTCGTATGCCATCTGCCAGTCTTCATTATTATCGTAAGACAAAGCTTCATTATAGAGAAGCTGACAACCTGTTGGTAAACTGTCGACTGTGAGCGGCTTTTCACCTTTTACTTTTTTCAAAGTGCCTTTTAAAAATAATTCCTGTCCATTGGCACGATGGCCAGCAATCAGTAGGACGCACACGATCAGGAACGACGATGTTTTTATCATAAGTTACAAGTATCTCAAAACCATTCGAATTCACAGACGAGATTAGCATGAAGGAATACACTACTCCCTAAGATTCTTCCGATAAAGGTGGTTCCGACTCCTGTCCTGTGTACAACGGGTTTTAACCCGTTGCTCTCCGCCCGTTTAGAATCACACACCGGGTTGAAACCGGGTGTACACACGAACTTGGATGGTGAACATGAGAAAATTTTGGAAATCCTTGACATCTCCAAATTAAGTCCGTATATTGCTGTTGCTTTGATGAGCACCTATATCAGTTTTCAATTCAGAATGGAGAATTAAGAATAGGTGCTCAGTGGCTCATTGAAAATGGAAACGATAGGTTTCATTATGAACGAGTTCTCTGTGAAGGGACTTTTATGAATACCTGTTGCAACAAATGGCGAAATTGGCTCGGAAACGAGGGATGAGCAGGGGACATCGGGAACTCACAAGAAAAAGAAATGGCACCTATTTCGATAAGACAATGGACGAAATGGCCTGACCTACTTCTTTAAAATGCAGAACAGCCCGTATTGGGCTGTTCTGTATTCGCTGTGGAGATGAGGGGAGTCGAACCCCTGTCCGAAAAACACCACCGATGGGCACTACGCACATAGTTTCCTGATTAAATAGCGTGTTCCAGGACCATAGCAGGAAACGACCGATCCCAAAGCACCGCTCTTCCTGAATACTCCCAGCAAGCGAAAAGCGTTCTTGCCGAAAGAGACCTGACATGGATGATCGCTCATCCGCGACACCTCCATTGCAGAACCGTCTGGTCTAAGATCCTGCGGAGATGGGCACCCTCCCGCTGTTAGGCGAGATAGCAGCATCGACTTCAGATTTCTCTAAAGGAGCTTAGGCAGCCATTGCGTAGCTATAAGTGTTCGCAATTATGTTTTGCTGCGAGTTTGAGTCCCCTCACCCCAACCCTCTCCCAAAGGGAGAGGGAGTTTTAAGGATCGAGCGTTCGCGGCCCCACTCGGTGCGCACCAAGCATGATCGCTCATGCTTACATCGACTGAGTATTCCCCGTCGAAGCCAATGCATCCCCATGGGCAAGTATGAATGATGAAGTATGAATTATGAAATTCGCGCGCCATCAAACTACTTGCAGAAAACTTAAACGAAATATCGACCACAGTGTTCCTAACGAAGCATTCATAAACAAAACACCCCTGAAACGCAAATTCGATATATTCTTCCTTTTGGCGGGAGTAGGCATTCTTGCGCTGTTCACTACGCGCTACCGAATGCCGTTCCGCCTCGATGATGTCCTGCTGATGCTGTGGGCTAAAACCCATTCTGCGCATGATATTCTCGATCCTATCAATGGGCAAATGATCAACAGCTTTCGTCCGGTCTTTACGCTTACGGCGTTTCTTCTTACCCGTCTTGCGGGATGGGAACACCCGTTCTGGTGGCATCTGACGCTCGATCTGACGCTACTTATTGGTATCACATTTACGGGTCTGACAGCGCGTTATCTCATTCAGCGATGGTATGCACTTGAAATTTCGATCGCGCTATATTGGCTGACTTTTTTGCCGATACTTAATATTTTCTTTTGGTATAGCGACCTAACGTTCGGTCTTGAAATTGCTTTTACAGCATCAGCCTGGTATTTCGGGCTTCGCGGTCTTTATGAAGCCAAGTTAGGATTTTGGTTGCTTGCAATGGGCCTTGGTTCGATGGCGGTGCTTTCGAAAGAACCAGCCTTTATCTTAGTCCATCTGGTGTTATTCGGGTCGTTTCTTCTGGAGCTGGGAAATATCAGGGTTGCTTGGGATGCAACGTCTCGATCGAACAGATACATTGCCATTGCAGGATATGCGATTTTGCTTGGTATCACTGCGTGGGTTGCACTTGTTTCGCCTACAAAAGCCAATCGATTTTTCCCATTACATTCGCCGGAACTTCGCTATTTTGTTCGTGAACGTATCGAGTATTACAGTGCTACCTATCTCTCCGTTACGGCTCGCATTCTGCTTTTTTCGCCACTGGTGTATGCGTTTTTACGGTCGATGCTTTTTCATCGAATAAAAGTGCGGAAAGGAATGCAAGTTCCGTTGATTTCGATTCTTGCGATCGTTCTCAGCTTACTTCTTTTTCAAAATATTCTGATATCGGTTCCCATTGTAGCATTTATTGTCGTCACGCTTGCTACACTACCAGGTCCGGAGCGGGAGCGTGTTCGACGATTATTGCCCTTTGCGGCATGTCTGGTCATTGCGATTGGCGCATTGCTGTTCACAATTCAATTAGTAAAGACTCAGCTTACTGAAGCGGCTTTACTCACATCCATTTTGTCTTCATGGGCATGGTGCGTTTGGGCGGAGGATATTCAGCAAGCGATCCTTCCATTCAGAATGAAGAAAGCATTTCGTTGGATGGGATCTTTATCATTGATCGTGATCGCTGGCATGCTCCTCGTGGGAATTTGGCCGCGCATCGTCCATGAAGAGCGCCTGTTGCGTGAAGTTCGTGATGTTCGCCAAAATGCCAACGATGCAGTTCAATGGAGTGCTCTAAATCTGCCGAAGGGTTCGGTTCTTGCCGTCACGGATTACACGCTTTATGGCATAGCCGGTCATGGAGCGCTCACTGGGAAAGATGATGAAACGAAGCTTGCCGAGCAGCCAACGTTTCCCGGTGGGTTTGTCTTCGATGCGCTCGCCGTTTTGGGCCGAAGCGATTTTCCAAGAACTTACCTTACCGATTCCATTATGCTTCCCCGCATTCTGGATGGGATGCGGAGAGAACCTAATTCGTATATTTTGCTTCAGTCGAAGTTAGACATAGATCGTTTTCATGGTTCGGCGGGTCGCGACCCGCTTCTATCCGCGCAGGATTCTATGATTGCTCGGTTTTCACATGGCCCATATCCCACTGAAGTTTGGATGATGAGAAGCACCTCGCCAAAAGCCCCTGACGAAACTTTAGAACTGAACTAACGTCCATTCTGCACGTTCTTCTTATACCTGTAAAATCAAATGTTTCATCGCTATATCGTTCTGTTTTTTCTGCTACTCACTCCGGGAATTTTGCTTGCGCAAAAGTCTCATAATAAAAGCAAGACCACTATCGTGCTGCCATCGGTCGGCACGATGATCGTAAATACCTATTATGTGACGGACTCCTCGGGAGCGATCGTTCCTAAATCGGTCGTGGATCCCGAGGTGAACGATGATACCCTTTTCGTTGTCCAGTCGGGTGTTCAATGGCTGAGACGTTCCAATTGTGTGGTGATCGTGGCGAAATCGCATCCGGATACCACGCTGATCTCTTACGCCGCCAATGGTGATATCTTTATGCGCGTGCTTGGTAAAGATACCATCTGGAACCGCCTCCCATTTGGGATGGCCGTTGGAAAAATCATCGTTGATACACTCCCGGCAGATAGTGGAAATATTTATGGTCGCGATTATAATATGCCGCACCAGCGCACGACACAGGTCATTGGCTCGGATGCCGTTTCCGTCGGAGAAAAGAGTTACCAATGCTCGAAACTTCAGATCGTCGATGTTCGCCAATATGAAGGAACGGATTGGCTGGATGGAACCCTCTTCTGGTATGCACCTGAGATCGGATACCTCGTCCGGCTGAACACTGGCTGGAATGGGAAATATTTTCTGAATCAACAGCTTAAGATCTGGAAACCGATGGTAAATGATGCGTTGCCCACTTCCGAGTCTCCGCATCGCATGAAATGATTTGAGCGAGTGCAGCATGTTCCTCAGTTGCTATCGCTGAAGCATTAAGCTCGGGGGCATCCATTGCGGATTCTATAAGATCGGCTATTTGCGTAAATGAGATCTGACGATCGAGGAATGCCTCCACCGCAACTTCGTTCGCCGCGTTCAGAATGCAGGGGGAAAGGCCACCGCATTCACCGGCCTTACGAGCGAGTGTCAGGCAAGGGAATTTATCGTATTCCGGCGGGAAGAATTCCAGCGGGCCGCTGGTAGCAAGATCCAGCAGGCTATAGGATTCATTCAATCGCTCGGGTGCAGCAAGTGCATACTGGATCGGCTGACGCATATCTGGCATGGCAAGTTGTGCTTTTATGCTTCCATCAACCAATTCCACAAAGGAATGGACGATCGACTGCGGATGAACGATCACGTCGATCTTTGAGAGCGGAACCCCAAATAGCCACTTTGCTTCGATGATCTCAAGCCCTTTGTTCATCAGCGTAGCAGAATCGATAGTTATCTTCTTGCCCATGATCCATTTTGGATGCCGAAGCGCTGCTTCCGGCAATATCTTGGGAAATAATTCCTTCGATAGCGTTCGAAATGGCCCTCCGCTTGCGGTGAGGATTATTCTTCGAATACTCTCGCGAGATTCACCGACGAGGCATTGATAAATCGCAGAATGCTCCGAATCGATGGGAAGGATCTCGCTTCCCGAACGTTCCGCAATGCTCGAAAGAAGTTCTCCGGCAACAACGAGCGTCTCTTTATTTGCCAATGCAATGCGTTTGCCGAGTTTAATTGCTTCGACGGTTGGGGCAAGCCCGGCAAACCCGACAAGCGCACCAACGAATGTATCATACTCGCCGCGCCGCGCAAGTTCAACGAGTCCTTCCGGGCCAGCAAGAACTTCACATCCCGGATTCCTTGATCGCAATTCCTTCGCTGCGTCAAGATCGCTGACGGCAACCGCCTTCGGATGAAACTCCGCGATCTGCGCAGCAAGTACATCGATATTTCGGTGTGCCGCAAGCGCGGTGACCGCAAACCGATCCGGATTCCGCCGCACCACATCCAGCGTGTTCACGCCGATCGAGCCGGTAGAGCCAAAAAGAGCGATGCGAAGAGGATGAGTGATCATCCGTGGGGAAAGGGGACTTGGTGAATCCATAGAACTCAGCTAACACCTATTCATGGTGTACTCGTTTGATTACGCCTGAATTTTATTTTGTTTTTCAACCAGAAATAGGTGCCATTTTTCTTTCTTGTGAGTTCCCGATGAACTGTCATTTCCAAGCCGTTTTCGCCATTTGTTGCAACAAATTCTTTTCACAGAGAACTCGTTCATAACGAACACTAATGTCAACGGTTTTCAAAGAGCAAATGTAGCACCTACGTTTAATTCTCAATTCTTAACGGGAATTGATATAGGTGCCTATCAAAGTAGATACTAATATACGCACTTAAAACGCCGAAGTCAGGTAAATGCAAAAATATTTTTGAAAATCCGATAACCGTAGGGACGTGCTGCGCACGTCCGTTTTCCCTCGCGTAGGTCGGTGCTTCCAGCCCGACACCCCCTCGATCACTTCGCTACAACCCCACTCATGCTACGAACGCCCACTGTGGAATTGATGCGAATATAATAAATACCCGCGCCATCCGGCAGCGAAAATTGCGCGGGTGCGTCTTTCGAGAGGGTGACCCATAGATCTGCGCGTTTAACTCCGAGGACATCATAAATTTCAACTTCGGCATTGCCGAGATCGAGCGAGGAGGTTAGCTCGACATCGCCCATTGTTGGATTTGGGCGAATGCTGAGTATTAGCCGATCACTATCTTCTATAAATTGCGAAAGGATTGTCGTTCCGCAGCCGTATGGCGGAGTGATGATGCTCGTTGCCGGTGCAGGCAGTGTGTATTCGCACGGAGAAACCGCTGAGAGAACATCCAGCGAATCGAATGTAACTTGCGGTTTTGCAACCGAATCCGCGAAGACGGTGAAGCGCGCGTAGCCCGCGATCACACCCGATTGCGCCTGCGGGATATTTAGCTCCGAGTGCCCTGGCCACTGCTCGTTAGGAATATCCAACTTCACATTCGCCGCATTGAATGAACCTTGATATTGGAGTATGGTATCGTAATGGAGAATGAGATTGACATTCTCCGGACGTTCCAAATTGACGAGTGTTATGGGAACCGAGACAGTCCCGCCAACGACATCGGTTTGGACGTTTTGGGTAGAGAGGGTGATTGCAGAAGGAATAAGATTAACATAGCCAGCAAGAGAGACTGTGTCGCTTGAGCCATTATTGAGATTTAAGAGTAACAGAGCATGTTGATTGCCTTGTTTAATGCCATAGAGCGCTACAGATATTGAATCAGATGAGAGATTGTTGGCTTTAAAACTTGCCGAATCTGCACCAATTATTGAACTGCTCGCTACAGACAATGCGGAACACCCCCCATTGTTATAAATAAGCGAACGAGTAATGGTATCGCAGGAGATTGAATCGGTTCCGAACAATTCCGTTGTTGAGAGGGTCAAATTATCTGGTGGAATATTGACAAAGCCTGCAAGTGTAATTGTATCGCTTGAACCATTATCAATCGAAAGAATCATGAGGGCATGTTTACTGCCTTGCTGCGTCCCATGTAGGGTCACTTGAATAGAGTCATCTGAAAAATTGCTCACGGTAAAACTTGCTGAATCCGGTCCAACTATTTTTGAAGACATAGCAATAGGAGGATCGCACCCAAGTCTTGTAAAAACAGTGGATCGTGTTATGCTGTCGCAACGGACAGTATCCATTTGAAACAAGGTGTAGGGCGACGCGAAAAATGGTTTTGAAGAAAGAATAGAATCTCCACCACTATTGAACGTTCCCCAAACATTCCCTGCAGAATCTAAAACAAAAAGAATATTATCATTAACAGCGCAAATCGTTCGACTGTCTACGACACATCCCGGAGGACCCCCGATATTAATCCATGTCATTCCGTGATCTGTTGAGCGAAGAACCCCATCGTTTAAAGCCAATGCGAACTGAGCATTCTTAGATTCGGAGAAAGCACCTGTCAAATATGGCACATGATGTGCAAATCCTATTATCCAGGTTTCTCCCCCATCGCTACTTGAGTATAGAGTGGATGTGCTGTCGTCAGGGCTTTCAGGATCAAAATAATCTTCACTTTCAACATAAAGATTCGTTTGGCATGAATCCATATCAATTGACCAGCTGTCATACTGAACTAAACCTGGCTCCTGGGTCCATATTGTTCCAGAATCCTTACTTATAAGGACATCGTTCAATGCAGGACTGGAATTAGGGACAGATCCAGCAAGCAATAATATCGTTCCGTCCGCACCAAGTGCAAACGAATTTCCTGTAGGAAATCCTAAATTAGCTCGCCGCCATGTTCGTCCACCGTCTAGCGATGAATAAAAATCATACCCTTCATTATTTTGAAATAGTACTGTTGATGAGGCATAGATTATTCTGAAACCATAACCAAGTCCCAAAATTGATGTCCAAGAATTTCCGCCGTCAATAGTTTGGAGTGTTCCAGAGGTAGAAGCAATAATTCCACTGTCCCTATTTAGGAATGAAATGTCGTTAATTTGATCAATTCGTAAGCTCGTAGTTGTCCAGTTTCGTCCAGTATCAGTGCTATAGGCGAGATTATAAAATCCAGCCCATAAAATTCCATCTTTAAATGTCATTGCGCCATAACCTTGGTTTCCCTGTGGATTTGGAGCAACCACATTCGGCGCTACGATCTTCCACTGTGCATGCAACCCATCCCCTCGCGCCGCGAGCAGTGTTAGAAGAACAAAGAGCGTGCGTTGAAGGAAAGCTCTCATAATATTATAGCTGGGTGTACACCGGGTTCCAATCCGGTGGGAAATTCTGCACCGGGTTAAAACCCAGTGTACACACCGTTTGCGGTATTAGTGAACACTTAACACGCCTAAAGTCGTTTTCACAGTGACGAAAACAATCTGCCGCTGCCTTCGTTAGAGTGGGACTTAGAAAGCAACCGCCTCCACACATTGCGTATCACGCCACTTCTTCTTCTCTTTATCTGCCTAATGGCGGCAAGCGTTCGCGCGCAAACTCCGATCGGTTCGGATACTATCCGCGCCTTGCCCGTTCCTGGGATGGATACCGCGAAAATACCTTCACAACGGCAGGGTGGTGATTCCACGCTGCCATACTCACCAAAGCCCGAGAATGGATTGTGGCGCAAGCCGCAAGTGCAGCGCGATGGCGGCAATCTGTTTTACTCCAACGAGGCCATGCGTTATTACGGTACGCAGAACACCGTTCCGGAATTGTTCGAGGAGTCGGGCGGGCCATATCCGCTGGTGCTCTCGGATGAGGGTTACGGGCGAGAGTCCTTTGTGATGACTTCGCGCACGAGCGAGGATATCGCCTCGACATCCATGGATGACGTCCTGCCGATGAACAGCATCCTCAATGGCGTGACGATGATGAATTATTTCCCGATCGATGTGTATAGCAGTATTCGCATGAACAGTGGTGCGGAAGGAGCATCGATGACCGGTGCAGATTTTGCGTCCAGCGACGATGTTAATTTTACGATAGAGCGGTTTCGCGCGCCGGTTCCTTACTCCCGCATTCATTTTACGCAGGATCTGGCACGCGATAATTCTAATTTCGATGGTTTGTTCAGTCTGAATGCTTCCCGTGCTACGAATCTGACGTTCGCGATCTCGCGGCACACTTCTGGCTCGACTCCGGTGCCATACGACCTTTCCTTCAATCCGCGAACGGATACCTGGAGCGCGCGTGGGCAAATGTCGATCGATAAATATCTCGGAACGCTTCCCACCGATAGCACCATGACCGAGCATAAGATCGATTCCATTCTTGCAACGCCGGCAGCGCGCGCAAAAACGCTCGATCTGCTCATCTGGGCGCAATACAGCTCTGCCTTTAGCGGCCTTAATAACGGAATTGGTGCGACCGATTCCAGTGACGTGTTTGATCAGGTCAATGCGCAGGTGCGTGACGATAGCACGTTCGACCATCGCACGCGCGCCGACGCGCTCGTCGAACTTCAAATGCCGCTCCTCGCCGAGGCACGGACCGAGCTTGCCGGTTATGCCTCGTTAGAAACCCGCACCATTTTATCGCCTGCCAGCACATTCCCATCGTTTGTTTCGAGTTCTTCGCAAGGTTCCCGCTTCGGGCTTATGCTCGAACAGCCGCTTCGGCTCGCCATCGGTGATTTCATGACGAGCGCGAACGTTCGCGGCGATGCCGAACGCATCGCCAAGGATTCGGTCTTTACTTATACGCGGCCCATCACGGAGACACGTCTCTCCGCAACGGCGAGCGATTCACTTGCGCTAAAAACTGCACTCCGAATTTCTCTTTTTGGTTTTGTGAGGACGGTTGAGTCGAATTTGTCGATCGGAGGAGGGCCGCTTTCCGCAGCAGTATTGCCTTCGGCTGGACTTAGCGGCTCGATCGGCATCACGGATGCTATTTCGTTCCACGCAAGCTACCAGTATTCAATGGACCGCGCAACGCTCAGTCCGAATCCCGGCGAGACGTATCAATTGCGGAATCTCGGTGGCTGGTTCGATGCACATTTTGCATTTGCAGCCCATGATAGCCTTGCGCTTCACGCTGGTTTCCTCGACCGTCATGAACCGGAGGGTATCGTGTATCCCTATCCGAACGACATCAATCATACCCTCCCCATTTTTTCGAATAACGATCTTCATTCTCAATCCTATACGCTGGCTTTCGATGGATATATTTCCAAGTTTCATTGGGGATCCGCTATCACGTATTTCCCCAAGAATGTTCCTATTACACCGTACACTATTACACCAGCGCTTGAGGGTGATCTTCCAAACAGGTTCTTTGGTAACACCGGTCTCTATTTCGAGAATGAGGTCGGTGAAGGGAACCTTCGGTTCATAGTCGGCCCGCGAGTGCGTTTCATTAGCCAGCTCGATCCGCAGATCTCCTATGACCCAGCGTCCGATTATTATGTCTATCGAGGTTACGCGTATTCCGTGGTAGGGGATTCTGCCCTGGAAAAGATCCAGTCGTACGATTCCAGGCTGAACGTAATACAGCCGATCTTCGATGTTCTGCTATCGGCGGAGGTCGATCGGCGCGCGCAGGTAAGCATGGAGTTCCTGAATGTTCTCGGCGCTCCGGATTACAGCACCACGCTGTATCCGCGCAATGGTTTCCACTGGCGGCTGGATGTCGTTTGGGCTTTTCTTGACTAATGAAAAAACTTATCGCAGTATTCGGGCCTGGAAACATTATAGCAACCGATCCTCTTTATCGCGAGGCGAAGCGATTTGGAAGCTTGCTCGCTAATGCAGGATTCGGGGTGGTGACCGGTGGGTACGATGGCATCATGGAAGCAGCATCGAAAGGCGCGCGAGAGTCCGGCGGGATTGCTATCGGCGTGACCGCTGAAGTTTATTATGCTCGTGGTCGCGAAGGGAATTCTTATTTATCTCGCGAGGTACGCGTGAAAAGCGCGACAGACCGTTTGATGGAATTGCTGGACTTGCCGGATGCGTGGACCGCAATAGGGAATTCAACCGGAACGCTCGCCGAGATTGCAATGGCCTGGGATTTTCTGACGAAAGGATTTCTGCCCCATAAGCCGATCCTTCTCATAGGTGAAAACTGGAAGGGATTTGTTGATTATGTTAGCAGTGAGCCGCAATTTGCGCCATGGCTGCATCTTATTCAATATCACGATACACCAGAAACTGCTGTGGATGCGCTGCTCCAGCACTTCGGTCCACAACGAGCATTACCGGAACTCGAAATAATAAAATAACACGATGACGGATAGCGAATATATTGTTGGCCGACGCGCCGCGCTCGAATTACTGCGCGACGATGCCTCGCGTACCAGAATTGAGAAGGTCTATATCGCGCATGGGAACCACGGACCGCAGATAGGGGAGCTTCTTCATTTATTACGAACTAATAGGATCGCATTCAGTGAAGTGGATCGTGGCAAATTCCGGGAACTGGAGAGCCGTGTGGCGCGCGACGAGGATTCGCAAGGAGTGATCGTACTCATTGCACAACGCGGCTATCAGGAGTTGGAAGCTGTGCTTGCACAGAATTCGAATCCCATCCTTGTTGCACTCGATGGCATTGAAGATCCGCACAATATCGGTGCGATCATTCGTTCTGCGGAAGCAGCTGGCGCGACGGCCGTTCTTTTACCCAAACGTGGAGCTGTGCTGACACCGGCCGTCTATAAAGCCAGTGCAGGTGCGGCAAACCACTTGCCGATCGTGAAATATGGCAATCTCGCCGAAACGATCCGCAAATTGCAGGAGGAATTTGGCGTAACCTGCTGTGGGCTTGCCGGTGAAGCGACCGAGTCAATTTACGAAATCAATCTTATCGGACCCATTTGTCTCATTATTGGCAGCGAAGAAAAAGGCTTACATCGCTTAGTAAGGGAGCGATGCGAAAAGTTAGCGGCCATTCCGATGTTCGGAAAAACTGCTTCGCTTAACGCGAGCGTCGCTTGTGGCGTAGCTCTTTTCGAGGTCCTCCGGCAACGGAACGCCCGCGTTGTTTCAACGCAGGTGGCGGCGGCAAGTTGATCGGCCGGGTGCCGTCGGCATAATCGATCTCCGCTAACCTAAAATCGACCTGCCGTTTCTCTTCGAGCACTTTCACTAACTGTACGCGTAGCTGGTCACCAACGCGGAATCTTCGGCCTTCACCCTTCGGTCCGAATTGCCCATGCCGTTCGATGAGCGCATAGTGCGCTTCATCGAATTCATAGTAACCGGGAAGTTCCCGGATATGTACGAGACCTTCTGCTCCTGAATCGAGTGCTACAAAAATCCCAAAATGGGTTACGCCGGAAATAACGCCATCGAAATCGTCCCCCACCTTTTTCTTCAGAATGTGAATTTGTGCAAGCTTGATGGATTGTCGTTCTGCATCGGTTGCATGACGTTCCGACGCACTGGTCTGATCGGCGATCTCCGGAAGGATCTCATAATAATGATGTTCGCGTTCGCGGTTCATTCCACCAGGTCGCTGATATTCGGCGAGCATCCGGTGAACGATAAGGTCGGGGTAGCGGCGGATCGGGGAAGTAAAATGGGTGTAATGTAAAAAGGCAAGTCCAAAATGGCCTACGTTATGCTCGGCATAGACAGCCTTAGCCATCGAGCGAAGCATGAGCTGATTGAGTAAGTGTTCTTCCGGTTTGCCTTTCAGTGACTCCAGGAAATTTTGAATGACGCGAGGTGTAGGGTTCTCGGCAGATAATTTATAGCCGAGGGTTTTTGCTAATTGAGCAAGTTCACGGATCTTGGCAGAGTCCGGTTCAGCATGGATACGGTACAGGAAAGGCCGCTCACTGTCTTGCTTTGCCTTTCGTGTAATAAATTCGGCGACAGCCCGGTTGGCAGCCAGCATAAAATCTTCGATCATTCGCATGGAGCCAAGCCGCTCCTTTCGCACGGATTCCACCGGCTCGCCTCCTTCAAATCGAAACCGGTATTCCATAGACTCGAAATCAATGGAACCGGATTCTTTTCGAAGATCATACATTTTAAGACTTAGCGCGCGCATTTGCCGTAGAAGTTTCGCATGTTTTCCACGTCCGCTGTTGATTCGCTTTTCTGCTTCTTCATAGGAAAATCGCATGACGCTTCGAATGACGGTTTTCTTCATCTCTGCTTTTTTCACTTTTCCGGTTTCCGGATCGATGCGAAGAAAGACAGAATAGGCAAGTTTGTCCTCGTCGGGCCGCAGGGAGCAAAGCTCGTTCGAGATACGCTCTGGAAGCATCGGGATCACGCCGCCAACAAGATATACACTGGTGCCGCGAGTGAGTGCCTCTTGGTCCAGTGCAGAACCTTCCCGGACATAATGGCTGACATCGGCAATGTGGACGCCAAGGGTAACGGTGCCGTCATCGTTCTCGGTAAGTGAAACAGCATCGTCGAAATCCTTTGCATCCTCGGGATCGATGGTAAAGATCGTTTCGCCTCGAAGATCGAGCCGTTTCTTGATCTCCGATTCTGGTATGGTGTCAGCGAGCTTGTCGGTTTCCTTAAGCACGGCGCTTGGAAACTGCTCGGGAAGATTGTACTCTGAGATGATCGCCGCATTGGAGAACCCTTCTTTCGCCACTGCACCGAGCATGTTCAATACAAAGCCTTCGGGTTGGAGATATTCATCGATCCATTCATAAAGCTCGACCGTAACTCGGTCGCCCTCACGAGCGCCATGCAGATCTTTTCGGGCAATAAAAATATCGCGCTTGATCTTGCCGCTTTCCGGGCGAACAAAAAATCCCTGGCGGGTACGCTCGATGGTTCCTATTATCCGATGCGCGGCTTTCCGAAGAATTTCTGTGATTTCACCCTGCGGGCGTTCTCCTTTTTTTGCTGCGAACAGGTGAACACGCACCATATCGCCATCCATGGCAGAGCGGATATTGCGAACGCGAATGAGCACGGTATCGCCAATATCGAACTCCGGGGATGGCGTAACAATACCGTTGCCATTGGATTTGACATGCAGCTCACCTTCGATCTCGGTCAGAACTATTTTTGGTAACCCATACCTTCGGCGCGATCCACGGATGATCGTGCCTTCGTGTTCTAAGGCGTCGAGTGTTCGCCGAAGATCTTGGTTGTGCTCGCTATCGGATTTGATGGCGAGCATTTTCGAGATCTCATTCGTTTTGAAAAGTTCACCCTGGTGATCGCGAAGGAGTTGGAGGATCTGATCTCGTATCACGAAAAATATAAAATAGAGAAATACAATTACAGAAGCATTGGAGGAATAACCGAACCATAACTCTCAATTCTTAATTCTTTAATTTTACTTGATTTCCACAATTCCAGCCCAATCCCTTCGCAAGCTCCCCGGCGTTACGCCCAAAAAGGCGGAGGCGCTCGTTAGTGCCGGAATAGCTACGCTTGAAGATCTGATCCTTCATTTTCCAGGACGGTATTTGGATGCCAGGCAGCTTGTTCCACTTGCGGAGATTCGAAAACATCTTCGAAAACCCGTGAGTGTACGAGGTAAGGTTATCTCCGCACGGTGCATTCCCGGGCATCGCCGCGCGCGTGCCGTCATTGCTATGCAGGACGATTCCGGCGGGGTGTTGCAATTGGTCTTTTTCGATTTCCCCGAATGGCGGGCAAAGCAATTCCAGGAGGGGGAGGAATATCTTGCTGCGGGATATGCCGGTGAGTATCAGAATGTGGTGCAGATCGTGCAGCCGCCCTTCATCGAGCATCTGATGAACCCGGAGGAGTTTGTTCGTGGGCAGATGCTGCCACTGTATTATCTTTCGCCAGCGCTGCGCAAAGCCGGATTTCGTGATAAGCAATTTCGCGACCTCATCCAATCCGCGATCGAGATGGGGGAAAAACTCGGGGTTCTTCACGAGATCCTGCCTGATGAAGTTTTGGATCACGAACGACTCATGCCGCGTGCCGAAGCCATCCGCGAGGCACATCGTCCTCGGAGTCCTGAACGGGTGGAATCAGCGCGTCGAAGGTTAAAATATGAAGAAGTATTTTTCATGCAACTGCGGCTTGCCATGGAGCGCCAACGTATGCGCATGGCGGTGACGGGAGTGGTGAAATACGATGTGTCGAGGATGGTTGGCGCTCTTAATAAAAAGCCCTTTTTTGAGCGTGGCATTGCCGAGACTATCCTTGATTCCTTGCCATACAAGCTTACATCGGATCAGGTGAAATCCTTGCTCGATATTCTTCATGATATGTCAAAAGAAGGAGGCCGAAGCTATCCGATGAACCGGCTCTTGCAAGGCGATGTGGGCAGCGGCAAGACCATCGTTGCCATTCTTGCGATGCTCGTAGCGATAGAAAATGGTTATCAATGTGCTTTTATGGCGCCTACGGAAGTGCTTGCAGCGCAGCATTTCAACACGCTTACAACTATCCTGAAAGATACAGCTATCAAAACCGTTTTGCTTATTGGCGGTCAGGGAAAACGGGAAAGAAAGAGCGTGCTCGAAACCATTGCAGCAGGGGAGACTCATATTGTTGTTGGCACACACGCGCTCATTCAAAAGACCGTACGATTTAACAGACTTGGATTTGTTGTGACGGACGAACAGCATCGCTTTGGAGTCGCTCAACGAAAGGCGCTTGCAGAAAAAGGCGCAGATGCTGCAAGCCTCGATGAGATCGAGCATGAACTGTTTCGAATGAAGATCCATACCCCGCAGCCGGTTGCGCCGGATGTTCTTCTCATGACGGCAACCCCGATCCCCCGAACGTTGGCACTTACATTATATGGCGATATGGAAGTGAGTACCATCCGTGAAATGCCACGCGGACGGCAGCCGATCAAGACCATGCTGTTTTTCGAACACGATCACCCACAGATCTATAAGGCTGCTCTGCGCCGCATCGAGCAAAAACAGGAGCAGGTTTTTATTGTGTATCCCTTGAGAGAAAAATCGCAGAAAGTTGATTCCGAAGCTGCCGAGAAAGCATTCGAATATCTGAAGTCGCATGACTTTAAGCACGTTCGTGTTGGACTGGTGCATGGAAAGATGTCCTCTAATGATAAACAGGATGCAATGCGACGCTTTCGCGAAAAAGAATTCGATGTTCTGATCGCGACGACCGTGATCGAAGTTGGGATCGATGTTCCGAACGCAACAGTCATGATCATCGAACATGCAGAGCGTTTTGGGCTGGCACAGCTTCATCAGCTACGAGGTCGCGTAGGACGCGGTAGTGCGGATTCGGCCTGTGTGCTCGTCGCGAGTGAAAAATTGGATTCCGGAGACGGCATGATGACGAGTGACGAACTCGAACAATCATCCATCGCACTCGAACGGCTTCACACACTGGTGGCAACGTCCGATGGCTTCGAGATCGCAAGGGCAGATCTTCAATTCCGAGGGACGGGAGATATTTTGGGACTTAAACAATCAGGCCGCGTCATGCTCCGAATCGCTAATTTAGCGACCGATACCGACATTGTTGAGCACACCCTCAAAGATGCTGAAGCCATCATTGCTGCCGATCCACAACTCCGGTTACCGACGAATCATGCGACACGCGAAGAATTCCTCCGCCTGTACCGCGATGAGGAATCCTATCTGAATGTTGGGTGATGTGAGGAACAGCTTTGCAGATTGTTATGTAATAAGATCGTCCGTTTTATACAGACTGTTGCCACTGTTTTGTGAACCATTGCCACTCATGGTGTTCTTGATCCATACATGCCCGTAATTCGTCAGCCCGACCGCACCCCAATGGTACGCCGCCGATTACTGGCGCCGGTTTTTGCTCTCCTATCGCTACTGCTATTTGCAGCGCTCATCGTGCTTGTTAGTTCTCAGCATCGGCTTCGGCTCATTATTGGGTCCTATAAGATCGTTGATTCGAGCGCAGATATTGCTGCCTCCGATTCGTTTCGGTACATGGCAGATCCACAAAACAAAAGTGCTTCTCAATTTTCCGTTGCAGTGGCTATACTTCAACATTTCGACTCCACACACCCAATGCTTCCGGGAGATGCGTTGCCGGCGATCGATCAACCCGATACGTGCCAACGCCTTCTCGAAGAGGGTAAGCGTGTTCATTGCTATAATGCGGATATCGGGGTCTGCGCATTATTCGCAAAGAATAATATTCTTGCACGATTGTGGGATATAAACGGCGCATTCGAACTTGGTGGGATCGGCCATAATCTACTCGAAATCTTCGATGCTCCCACCGGAAAATGGATCGCGCTTGATCCTTACTATCATTGTTACTTTACCCTTGGCAGCGACAGCATCGCTATCGGCGTTCCAGTGTTGCGCAATGCACTTCTGAACCAGCCGATGATGGTACATTTGGTCCGATATTCCACCAATGCGGAGCAGCGCCCGGATGCCGATATCCGGTCGGAACTAATACTGCTCGTGCCGGGGGCGATGCTCCATGCCAATAATGATTTCAGGTGGCGCTATGCCCATCGCTATGGATGGCTAATGCCGATCGCTTCGATCTTCGATGGGCTTCCCTTGCGCATGTCTCGTGGAATTCGAATGCTGATGCTTGGCTCGAACGATACACACTATATTATCGAAGATAGCCGCAGCCCTCATTATCCTTTTACTGCAATGAAATGGCTGTTCTGGGGCTTATTTTTTTTGTTTGTATTATTTTGTATGCTCACGATCATAGAACTCAGATCGAAGCGGCAGAGAGGAATGAATAGCAGCCCAACCCAGAGTAATTGAAAGAGTCTGTTATGCCAAAGAAGGATAAGCTTGTTGATGCCTATATTGCGAAATCTGCGCCCTTTGCGCGACCCATACTTGAACATCTGCGCCGGTTAGTGCATGAGGTCTGTCCGGATTGCGAAGAAAAAATGAAGTGGAGTTTTCCGCACTTCGATTATAAGGGCGAGATGATGGCCAGCATGGCGGCATTTAAAGAACATGCTGCATTTGGATTTTGGAAAGCTGCATTGCTCGAGGATCCCCAGCATGTTCTTGTGACGAACGAGGGAATGGGAAGCATTGGGAAATTGCGCTCGATGAGCGATCTTCCCAGCGAAGCGGTACTATCTGGTTTTATTCGTCAGGCCATGAAGCTGAACGATGCCGGGACGAAAGTTACCAAAACAAAGTCTGCACCCAGTAATGTTGTTGTGCCAGAGGATCTGACGAAAGCATTAAAGAAAAATTCCAAAGCACAAAAGACCTTTGATGCGTTCAGCCCCTCTAACAAGCGGGAATACATCGACTGGCTAACGGATGCGAAGTCAGAAGCCACAAGAGAGACGCGGCTCGCGACAGCGATCGAATGGATGGCCGAAGGGAAGATACGGAACTGGAAGTATCTAAAGAAAAAGGGAGACTCTCAAAAGCGATATTCGAAATGAGCCGTGGGGAAATAGGCCATCGAACCATCCGGCATCGTATGCTGGATGACATTACCGAACACGTTCACCGGTGAATTATGGTCTCGAGCTAAAAGTGCAGCATCGATGGCCGAAAGCAAATGATTCAGGATGATCCCATACAAAAAGATATTTGCTACATCGGCTTGCGCGTTCGCATCGGCGCGCATGAACCCCGCTAAATTGAAATTTGAAGCATTATCCCAACCTTCTGTGTAAGGATCGGGGTATTTCGAGATCATTTCGTAATACTGCTGATTATCGGTGCTTGGGTTGACAAGACGATGTCCGTAGGGATCTCCGAACGGATTCGATGCAAAAATACTATCGAGTGCTGCTTCCGCACGATTGATGGAAGCAATATTATTTCCCATCGCATAACAGTTGCACGAATCGGAAACATGGTATGCGCTAAGGGCTGCATTCAGGCTATCGCCATATCGAGTGGTGCTCCAGTGTTTGTCGCTGAACGCATAGAAGCCATTGAGGGAATCATTGAAGCGTTGGTTCCAGCGTATCATGCCGACCCACAGGCCCGCCTCAACTCCCGTGAAGACGAGTCCCCGCCAGATGTTGTCCCCAACATAGTACTCACCAAGCCCCGGCAAAATAGCTGATAATGCTGCAGCAAGAAAAACGCTCTTATGTACAGAAACGGTGGTTTTGTCCGACGCAAACAACATCGGAACGGTATCGCGCGGAGGTGCGGGAATGCTCGTCATCGCATAGCTTGCGACGAGATTGTTGAGCGAAGTGTGTGCCTCTGTTGCCTTGTCAGGAGTAAGAAATTGCGCTTTTGCCGAAAAGGGGACGAGCAACCAGCACCCATGAAGCAGGAACAAGGCGATCAAACATGAGCGCCGAATCGAAATTACATTCATACTTCATGGTTCATAGTTCAGGGACGCGATGCACGTGCTACCACTTTATACCGAGCGTGAATCGGAGGGTGTTGGCCAGCGGATTATCCTGAGCGAACGTATCGATGTAACTAAAATCGAATTGATAGGAGTCATAGCGTAAGCCGGCGCCAAAGGTCAGATAATTTCTGCCACCAACATGTGAGCCTTCGGTGTAATAACCCATACGAAGTGCCAGTAACTGATCGTACCAATACTCAATGCCGGTCGATGACATGAATGAATGCGTGGTGCTATCATCCCACGACGTGATGAGCGATTGTGGCAGTGGATCGGCCGTAAGAGCGCCCGGAGCCTGATGCACCAACAATTTTCCAAGATCGGAAGCCAGCGTGATCTCATTATATTCATCGCTATAGAGCTTATAGGATGCACCGATGCGAAGGACCGTTGGCAGTGGATCGGCTTGAAGGGCATCGACATACTTGATCTTTGGCCCGAGGTTTGCCAGGATAAATCCTACCTGAAGCGCATTGGCGATACCTTCGACGTAACTGGAGTCGGGCTTCCAAAGTGCGCTCAGATCGAATGCGACCGATTCTCCGACGCCATTGGACTGCTCCCCCGCGACGTGCAGCGTGGATAACGTAGATTGAATATACTTTAAACTGCCACCAAATCCCCAGTCTTCCGAAAGCTTTGTCGCGTATGCCAGATCAATGGCATATTCGAACGAATTGAACGTGGTAATAGGGGTGGGCGATGCTTCTGTGGTATAGATGAACTGACCAAGATTCAAGAATACGATGCTTGCTCCGATGGTACCACCGAACTTATCGTTATCATTCCATTTGAAATTCAGGTTGTCATAGAACAGATCACTTTGATTGAACTGCGGCAGCCATTGCGAATGGGTCAGCGCGACGGAGGTACCGGTTTGAAATGCGAGACCCGCAGGATTGTAATAGATCGCGCCAGCATCTTCTGGCGTACTTGTGCCAACGTCCCCCATGCCGCTCGAGCGGGCGTCAGGCGCGATCAAGAGGAACGGGACTGCCGTGGAAACAATGGCCAAGCCTGAACTCTGCGCATGGGTACTCCTCGGCAAGCCAAGGGCAAACATCGCAAGCACCAGTGTGCCGATCATGATCTTCTTTTTTTGATCTCTTTTATTCATCCTCATATTCGTGTTATCGGGTCTTTCTTACTTCTATTAAACTTTAATTGGTCAGCGAGCGACAATACATTTGCCTGTTGCGACCGCACTCGTCCCATCCGTGATGTCCTGCACGTTTGCAACGAACACGTATGCGCCATTCGAAAGAGCGTTTCCGTTGGCATCGCGTCCATCCCACGGGATCTCGATCGCGCTTTCGCTCGATGATGCTGTAAGCGTTCGCACGAGTTGTCCGGCAACCGTATAGATCGAGAGCGTAACGTTGACGGTGCTTCCAGCCTGACCTGGCTGCACAAAACTGAATACGGTGTGATCCTGCATTGGATCGGGAACGACCGAGACATCATAGACCTGATAGGGCGTTCCGCCCTTTGCGACAAAATCTACACTTGCGAAGGTAGCATTGTCGTATGTATCGAAGGCGCGAACATGTAATGTGTGATGTCCGGCAGGAAGCGAGATCGCTTGTTCGCTCGTTCCGGAGGTGAAGTCATTTTCTTTGGATACGTAGGTGCTCGCAAGGTCGATCGCGGAATCCTCTGCGTCATCGACCCATCCGATAAAACTATGCCCGATGCTTGCCGTCGAGGTATTAAGCCCAAGAATGTCATTGACATCCACAATGACTGTCGAATTCATCGAGACCACATCTCCACTCTGGAAAGAACGGCTGCCAAGCCAAACACCGAGCGACGGGCCGTTTGTATCAATGGCGGTTTGCGTGGATGAAGAGCTGATCAAGTGAATGGTCTGGTTATCGCCGAGCGCGGTTCGTGCATCCGAGCCGGAATACGCGTAACCGGAAAGCTTTGCAAGGCCGGAATCGAGCTTCACATCGCGCGGAACGATAAAACTGACCGTAAACTGCCCATTGGTGACCGTTGCGGTTCCTCGGTAAAGAATAGGTCCATCGACGTAATAGGAATCGTGGATCTCGTAGGTATCCGGTAGAAAGGTCGAGGTAGCCTGCTCCAGCGTGGGAGTATCGAAGAGCGTAACGTTAACTGTACCATTGAATCCGGTTTCTATTGCGGAATCCCCTGAGTTCCCATTCCGGATACTACCGCTGATCCGCACCTGAGAAAGCGATGGAATGGAGACGGTATCGGCCGAGAGCGCAGCGCCATTCACGGAGTCGAAATTTATATAAAGCTTCGGGAGCAGCAATCGCTGTGCTGGATCCCCAAGCAGATAAAAAAGCGAATAGTTACTGCCGTAATATTTGCCGACGATCAGCGCCTCGCCAACCGTCGAAGTCCCGTGGCCGGAGTCAGCATTGAATAAGGTCTGATAGAACCATTGGACGAGCGGTTCACCACTCGTAACCGAGCGTGAAGTTCCAAGCATTCCGATCGAACCGCCAGCCGGGCTCATCATGAACTGCTCTCCGCCGGAGAAATCCTGAAAATTATCATACTCGCTGAAATCGCAGGTCGCCGTGGTCACATACGCGAGATGATCAAAATTGGTGAGCTGATTGATCGACGACGGAACGAGCAGCACCGACTCGTGGGTCCATACTTCAGGGTTCCCGTGCCCGACGAATGAAAACAGTACGGTTCCAGAATTGAATGCGTTGATAATGGCCGTATTGACCTCGGGTTTCAAGCGTTGACCAGTAGAAGAAATGACGGTGGGGTAACTCACTTCATAGATCTTATGCACGAGTACGCGGTCCTGCAAGTGAGTGATCTCGTTCTGGGTATCGCCGAAATGATCGAGCGGATCGATCGGTGGTGAGAATTCCGGATCGTTCCGATCATCGGCGAGGAAAGTTGTAAGGGAGCGCCATGCCCCGGTATCGCTTGCATGTTCGTATTCCCGGACTTTCGATACGTAAACGGCGGCATCGGCCTCATTCCGGGCCGAGATGCGGCCAATGGCAAGGTCATACACCTGTGCTCCTTCACCGGGAGTGAGGTGTACGAAGAAACAATCATCCGGGTACGGTTCAGCACCGATACCAGTACGGAAGAGACCGGGATCCAACAAATCAGCTTGTGCTTCATAGATTGGAAGCCAGGTCGGTGCCGTGGTTTGGTGGTTTTGATAATCGCAATGGCCGCCGCCAAGGAGGGTAAGATAGCTGGGGCGGGTCGCTGCATGGTGTAGGGTATAGGCCATGAAGTCCCGCAAGGCAACCACATCGTTATTGCCGTAGCCGAACTCCTGATAAATGCTTTCGATCGTTACAACCGTGGCAGACATTGCCTCGGTCGCCTGTCCTCCTTGCCTGCGAAGCTCCGCCAGTTGATTGGCTTCGGTAAGGAATGCTTGCGGTGCCACGATGATCTCCTCCGCGCCCGTCTGGCAGATAGTGGTTCGAAGAGTTGGAGCTTGGATCGAAGCGATCGTCGGGGAAAGCACCGATTGTGTAGAGAATGCAAAGAACCTGCGCATCGCGCCGTGCTGGCCTTGCAGCGTAACCGGCATATTGTCCCCATTAGCACTGGTAATGATATGTGGAGCAAGTGCATTCGTCACATCCCATACTTCTCCGCCCGCTGCGCTGGTAAACGGATATTGATAGGCACCCCCGTTATCGAGCAGCATGAATGGAATCGATTGCGAGCCAATGTCCGTGCCTTGTTGATACACTAATTCCACGAAATCGAGCCAGGCATTCGCCGCTACATCGGTACTCGTGAATGTAATTCCCAGATTGAGTGGTGTTGAGATACTTGGGTCGAGCACCAGCGTGTGATCCCAATTGCGGTCGGGAGAGTTACCGACACGAGAGGGGATTGTTCCCACATTCTGGTTATTGATCTGTACCGCGAGAGATCCCGCGTAGTCGGAACTTATCTGAGCATCATAGGCCACGCGTATAACGGAGGAATCGCCGGTGTAGCCTGGTGCATCCAAGGTAACCTGTATAGGTATGCCCTGCGTTAAACCCTGATCAAGCATTTCGCGGCCGATGTTTCCATCTTCCATGGTGCGATCCACTTCATGACACGTTGAGGTGAGTACCGTGGCTTCTGCAACAGGCGCTTGAGTGAGTGAGTCAGCTTGCGTTACTACTCGAAGCCCACCTGCAAGCAACGGCCCACCGATCTTTAATAAGAAATGTCCGGCGCCCGAATAGGGATTAAGATTGTGGAAGAGGCCATCGGTTCCGCCAAGGGAACCATCGTATTTCCAAACGCTTGGGCCATTGGCGTAAAAATACAGATCGGAAAAATTCTGACCGTCGGTTCGCACATCGACCGCGCATTCGATCCAATCGCCGGTGGAATCCGTGGTGTTCTCGTTGAGCATGGCACCTCCGATACCGAACAGTTCGATCGAACTGGGATCGATCGTGCCGGTTATCCCATTGTTCGCGAGATCCTGCGCAGTAATATGATAGATGCCTTCGCTATTTACAGTAATTTGGAGCCATTGACTACTCGAGCCATTAGCAGATTGAGTCGTTGGAAATGACCCGGCTTGAGATTTAAGTGCATACGTCCACTCCGCGCTTGCCCGCGTGTAAAAACTTGTAATTTTTCCATTCAAGAAAATAGTACGGAAAAACTCCGCTTCCTGTGGAGAGATCGTAACGCCACTTTGTGTGGATGACGTTGAAGTGATATTCGATGCATCCGCAAACCGGATTCGCAACGTAAGCGATTTTACACGCGTGACGCTATGGGTTGCTGCATCGTATTGGATCGGCGAGACGAGAATACGTTCCGAGAAAGCGGTCCGGAATGGGCTGACCGCTCCTACGCTAAACACGTCATCGGTGGTATGGCTATTGTAACTATCGGAGTGAATGACGTACCGTTTGAGCACGTCGCCATTTTGTTTGAAATACGTGGGAACCGGCGCGAGATCGATGCCCGGAAGTACTTCGAGCGCCTGGCTTACGATCTCAACGGTTGCTTGCCGGCGGCTTGGCGCAAGCAGTGAAAGGGCAATGCGCTGGATCTCCGGCGCGCCGGTGGAATCCGTGACGATGCCATCCGGGATCGTCATTTCCGTGAGTGAGCGGCCCAGGCTATCGGTGACCGTGCGTGAGGTATAGCTCGGCTGGATCCGGATCAGGATCTGCTCCGGCTTTACCGAAAGCACCTGATAGCTCAACGTAGCGGGCTGTTGCGCGCGTAGTTGCGCGCGCAGTGGTGTTGCTGCGGCAAAGAATACGAACGAAAAGGCGAAAAGAAGCAGGAAGATGTTTCTACGATAAAGTCCAGGCATAATGCTTGGACGCTCGAAGAGCGCTTCCGGATTAAAACGGTAATTGATGTAGTTCCGCATCGACTTCTATTTCCGAATATATGACATACACCTCTTAATACGCTACGGATCACGCAGTGTAACGAGGAACGACCTGTTTATTGACCAAATAATCGTTTGGCCGCGGATGAATGGGCACCCTTCTTAGATGACAATCACCTCGCTGGTGTCTCAGAAATCGTAGAAATCGTCGATAGGTTCGCGGTTGTTAAATGTTGAAGAGAGCCACAAGCATTATAGAGAACTGCATCCGTGGCATTGGAGCAAACGTCAGGAATGGGAAAGAGTTTCGCCGAGCTTCCCTGAAATCAAAGGGGTTCAGCAATGACCATGAAAAAGGCGGATCTGCATTACGATTTTCAACATAAATATGCCGTAAATAGCCCGAAAACGAAGAATTTCCGAAAAGCACTTGCATTGGCCCTGAAAAATACGTATTTTAAGGCTATGAATTATTCGAAGCGAGGCATTCGGAAATTGTTTTTTCTCGCCGTGTTGCTTATGATGGCAGTGACGGGTTCGCCAAAGCTGGCCCTCGCACAAGTCATAGACTTCGATCGTTTAGATTCACCGGGAGTGACCATTTCTCAGCGTGGCTACCACCGCATCGAACGGTTTCTGGCGCACGTATTTCCTGCGCGGCTAATGAAGCGGTATGCTCATACCTCCAAAAGCGCAATGGAAGGAAAACCCACCCGGTTGAGAACAGTAACGTATCAGGTCATTTCTCAAGAAGGGGTAAAATTTATCCTTGCAGGATATTCAGCGCAGTGGGGTGAGCCGGTGAACGAGCTTGCCATTTATCGGATGGAACCCGACGGCCCCAACCAGGTGTGGCGCTCCAGGCCGTGGGAAGGAAGTTCCGGCGACCTGCATTTTTTAACGGTACCAACTCATGAGCGCGAGATTGTTCTGTTTCAGGAGGGTGGCGCAGAAGGGGAGTTCGGTCTTGCCAGTGTGTTTACGTTCCGGAATGCTTCGGAGGGTCTTTTATTGCACGACCTGACTCCATCGCTGCCGTGGCTTCGCGCGCAGGCTCATTTCCCGTTTCGAACATTGTACGGTCAGGATATTTCCCTGCGCGTCAGCGGCGATAGTTCCCCAACGGCGAGCAAGCAGCAGGCGAAGGAAGTTGTGCTCACCGCCAGCGACGAGGAATTTAGTCTTGGCATGATCCGTCCTGTTCGCCCATGTCTCTCATGGAAGTATAATGCCACACGTGGCCGCTTTGAGCCGATGAAGCCCATGCCGCCAGCCGGAGACTCCGAAGCTTCGAATAACTAATGATGCGGTAACCTTACCGCTGGATCACCACACTCCGAGACTGCACATACCCTCCCACCGACATCCGCACAAAATAGATTCCCGATGGGACACCCGCCACATCGAGCGAAATCCCATTGTGTAGGGACGTGCTGTGCACGTCCTGAGCCCTCCCCAACGCATCGAACATCTCAATCTCCGGCTGCACATTCCCCGATAGCTGAACCGTGATCTCATCCTGAGCCGGGTTAGGAAAAACTGAGATGGATAATAAATCGGATCGTGGTATAGAAACGCTTGCTAAACTCCCATTCCGAATCAAAATAATTCCACTATCGGCAGTGATTGCTGCAAGGGAATCTCCATACATGAAGGGCTTGCCGACCTCTGCTCCCGGGCGAATGTAGTTTGCATCAACGGTCCAGGTATTACCCGTATCCGTCGTACGCAGAATGAGACCATAATCTCCGGAAATATAGCCAATGGCACCTTTGATTGCGATCCCTTCGAAGATGTCTCCTCTTGCATCAGGCGGAGGAATTTGCCGCCATGTGTTTCCACCATCCGTGGTTCGTGCTATGAGTTCATTGTCCCCAACCATGACGGCTGTGTTTTCATTGACAACAGCTACATCGTATGCGTCATAAATTCCAACGATAGAATCACCGGGATATAGCTGAATCCATGAACCGCCGCCATCGGTGGTCTTAAATGCCCCAACTCCTTGGTCGCCTTGTTTCGGTCCTTGCTGCACAGGCCCAACAGCATATCCCACGAGATCATCAGCCATTCCCATTGCATCGAAAAATCCGATAAAAACATGATTCCATGTTTTGCCTCCGTCAGAGGATCGCTCAAGTTCATTACCACTTACGCCTCCCCCAAGAAAAACATGGAGTGAATCGAAGATATAAACCATACTTGCAATTGTCAGTGGGTTTGGGACGCTATCCCATGTTTGCCAAGCATTATACGTTTTATAAACATACCCTTGCTGATACGTCGGTGTAATACCTTCGTGTGCATTTCGCATGGCCACTAAGCCACCCGGCGGGTTGCGATGAATAAACTGCCAACTCGCTCCTTCGTCGGTTGAAAGTTGGAGTTCGGCAACACCTCCATTACCTCCAGTCGCCCACGTCGAATCGGGGGACAAATAGAGAAGGCCCGCACCTATTGGTGATGGCGTATGAACTTGCACCCACGGCGATGTAATAATGCTATCGGCCTGCTGGGTTTGCTGTGCTCGTGCGTTAAGCGCGAGGCAGAAGAGAAAGGGTGCGAAAATGATAGACTTCAAAATAGTTTGTAAGTACCGAAATGAAACCACGCTCACCTAAAGGATCGTTTTCAAGAGAAACGAACTCTCTTACCCTTATGGTTGGTTCTTTTTTTTAGAGGGACATTATGAGTATGACATTCATGGATCTAGTGGAAGAAGCCCGGCACCGGCCGGTCGAAGAGATGGAAGAATTAAAACATGTTTTGGATCGGGAGTTGATCGAGGCGGAGCGAGATCGTCTTTACATGGAACATTTGGAAAGTGTTGCCGAGTGGGAACAAGGCTCACTCCAGCCAACGTCAGACCTCGATGCGTTCATCCGCAGCCTCGATGAAGTCTGATGGAACTTGTACGCAGTTCCTCGTTTGTTCGCGCATATAATCGGCTTGTTCGAGGGAACCCGTCTCTCGAATTACTCTTTCGAGAAAAATTAGCGATCTTTCTTAAGAATCCCTATGATCGGTCTCTTAAGACCCACAAATTAGGCGGCAAACTAAAGGATTCATGCGCATTTAGCTTGAACCACGACCTGCGCGTTATTTTTTATTTTCCAAAACCGGGAGTTGCCGAATTAGAAAACATTGGTCCTCACGACACAGTCTATTAGAGATCCGCCAATTGGGGCCCAATAATCCAAGTATCGTGAATCCTAAACTTTTAGTCTGCCTAACCGCAATAGCCCTAAGTGGCTGCATTATCAATTTCAAGTCCCCAATTCCTTCTGTGATTCCTGCACACTTTCATGTGGATGTGCATTATGTATATCCGGGCAGGAACGAGTTCAACTCGTACGACCGGTTTTATAAAAAGGAGATCGAAACCGGGCATTATGCCGAAACGCGGTGTACGCTCGATCCCGGACAGCAACTTCTTATTCTCAATAAGGCTGTCGTGCTGCATTTCTACCAAATGCCGGATACCTTCTATCATGCAGGGAACACGAGAGCCGGTCAGCCGCACTTTCTGCGAATCTGGAATGATACGCTGGATAAGACCGTCCATTGGTTCGGCTCGACTGATAGTCTTCAGCCAGCAAGCTATGAACTGAAAGGTATGATGGAATATGTCGATTCCATCGTAAAATCGACGGATGACTATGTGGCTCTGCCAAAATCATCACTAACTGGCGATTAACCGAACTTTTTGCCGATTCTTCGCATTTAACGCCCTCCCGCAAATAGAGCGATCAAAATGGCTTTTTTTGTGGAGAATTCGGTACTCATCACTCGTTATCGTTACTAAGCCATGTTCGCAATCGTAGAAATTTCCGGAGAGCAATTCAAGATCGACGATACCATGAAGACGCTTCGTGTGCCCTATATGGCAGGCGCCGAGGAAGGCCAGGAGGTCTCGCTCGATAAGGTTCTATTTTCGGATGGCCGTAACGGTGCGAAACCGTTCGCGACGGTGAGCGGACATATCCGTGGCGAGAAGGTTATCGTTTTTCACAAAAAGCGCCGCAAGCGCTATCGCAAAACGAATGGGCACACGCCGCGTTTTACCGAATTAGCGATCAGTTGGTGAACCTGCACCACGATTACGCGGATTGGATGGATCACGCGGACTGATTTTTCAGGATATTAGCGAACAAGAAAAGAACGTAGCACTTTAGCACTCAGCACTTAAGCACTTCCTCATGGCACATAAAAAAGGAATGGGATCGACGCGCAACGGGCGCGATTCCAATGCACAACGGTTAGGCGTAAAGAAATTCGGCGGCGAATTCGTCCGCTCGGGAAATATCCTCATTCGTCAGCGCGGAACGAAGTACCATCCGGGCGAGAACGTCATGCGCGCCAAGGATGACACGCTCTTCGCAGTTGCCGATGGCACAGTGAAGTTCGAGCGCTTTCGCCTCGACCGCCAGCGCGTCAGCGTGTATCCGCAAGCTACGGCGTAAGTTTAGCTTCCGCCACGCTGAGAGTAAACGTTTGTCCGAGTTTCTCTCTTCGAAATAAATTTTATCATGTCATTGCGAGGAGAATCGAACGACCGGAGGGAGTTCGATTCGACGAAGCAATCTCGATCTTTCAAGCGTGAGATTGCTTCGTCAAAATCACTCCGCTTCGCTTCGTGATTTTGACTCGCAATGACTACGACATGAACGAGTTTCTCATCCCAATGAACTTAATAGATAAAATCAACGAGGATCTGAAGTCCGCTATGAAAGCGGGCGAGAAAGTGCGCACCGAAACGCTGCGCAGCATTCGCGCCGCGATCATCGAGTTCGAAAAGAGCGGTATTGATCGTGCCATGACTCCCGATGATGAGATGAAAATCCTCACCAGCGGAGCAAAAAAACGCCGCGAAGCCATTGAGTTCTATGATAAGAATAGCCGCCCGGAACTTGCTGAAAAAGAACGCGCGGAACTTGCTGTTATTCAGGACTATCTTCCAAAGCAACTTACCGAGCCGGAAATTGCAGAGCGCGTGAAGGCTATCATTGCCGAAGTTGGCGCATCCGGGCCTCAGGATGCCAATAAGGTGAACCCCATCCTTATGAAAGAGATGAAGGGTAAGGCCGACGGAAAATTAGTGCAGGAAGTGCTGAAGGCGCAGCTCGCCGCAATGTAAGAGAGCGTTGTAAAAAAATGGTTCTCGATATTATCCTCGCTGTGTTGCTCGTCTTGAGTGTGATTAGGGGATGGCGCTCCGGAGCAATGACGATGCTCCTTTCCATCGTGATCCTGTTTGTTGCCGCCATTGCTTCTTCCATGTTTGGTGCGAGAGTAGGCGCGCTCATTCACATTGGCCCGAACTGGACATGGCCCATTGTGGGATTTATTTTCACATTCATCGTACTTATGATCGCCGGCAGTTGGTTGAAAAAACTGATCAAACCCAAGCAGGGCTTGCTGCGGGGCTTGGATGGTATAGTTGGAGCTTTTCTCGGCCTGATACGTGGCGTTGTTGTCGTTGGGCTTCTATTGGCGTTATTCCAACTCGTTCATTTGCCACCGGAAGCCATTGCTGTGCGATCCATACTCTATATGGCGCTCATCAAAGCCGCAACGTTGGTTATTGCGGTGTTGAAACCGTATGTCCATGCCCCGGTTTCAAATGATGCTAATGTTTGATCTCCGATCATTGCTGTGAGTACGCTCGAAGACTATTCGGATTCCGATCATGATTTCGAGGATTCGAGAGAAACGAACACTCGCCTTGCCGAAGAATTTCTACGTTCCATTCCTCCATCGTTCCGCAATGCTGCACGTGAATTGGAGATGGATAAAATTTGCCTCACGCATCTCCAATTAGCGCATACCACTCCCGGCAAGCAGGCGATCGTTCGTGAGTTGCTTCCCAAATCCGACCCTCTCGCCATTGATCGCTCACTAACAGAGATACGCGAGATGCGTAAGTATCTCATTGCTGGTGAAGCACCGCAATTTTTCGGACTTACCGATATAGCTCCCACGCTCCGCAAAGTAGAGATCGAAGGCAGCACACTAATTATTGAGGAAGGCTTTCGATTGCTCGGTGCCATGAAAGCCATGCGTGCCATGCGGGAATTCTTCTCTCGTCGTCACGATGAGGCTCCGCTTTTGTGGAAAACAGCAGTAAATCTTTTCGATGACAAAGTGCTTGAACTCCACTTCGATACCGTCTTTGACGATGCCGGAAAGATTCGCGATTCGGCAAGTCCGGAGCTTTCGCGCATTCGGCATGATATGGTACGCGCGGCGGAGATACTTCGCAATCGCCTGATGGCTATTGTGCGAAGGCTTTCCGAAGATGAATTTGCTCGCGATGAAATTATCACCCAGCGTGAAGGCCGCTACGTGGTGCCGATTAAGGTCGAACATAAACGGCGTGTGCCAGGATTTATTCATTCTGTTTCACAGACTGGACAAACCGTCTTCATCGAGCCAAGTGAAACGCTGGAGCTCAACAATGAACTTCGTTCGCTCGAATTTGCCGAACAACGCGAGATCGATCGCATACTGCGCATTCTTGCTGATCGATTGCGAAGTTCTATTCCAGATCTTCGTTCCTCTCTTCACGCTGCCGCCCATCTCGATGCCGTGCATTCAAAAGGAGCGTATGCGTTACGCATTGTTGCGGAGGACGCACTGTTGGAGCCACAATCGGCAAAACGCGACCGAGTGTTTACGCTTACAAATGCACGGCATCCATTACTCATCGAGAAGATCGGCAGGGATAGAACAGTGCCCCTGACGATTCAAATGGATGAAGACCGCCGCACACTCGTTCTCACTGGCCCGAATGCCGGCGGCAAAACCGTTCTGCTTAAAACAGTCGGGATCCTTTCGCTGATGGCACACGCGGGGCTGCCGATTCCAGTCGGTGCAGATTGCCGCTTGCCGATGATGGACGGGATCTTTGTCGAGATCGGAGATTCCCAATCTATTGCGGATGATCTTAGTACCTTTAGTTCACACGTTCGTTCGCTGGTAGAAATTCTGAGTGATGTAACTCGCTCAAGCCTCGTCCTTCTCGACGAGATTGGTGGTGGCACAGCACCGGAAGAGGGCGGTGCGCTTGCGCAGAGTATCCTCGAACATCTCACGCGCATAGGCTGCTTCACTATTGCTACCACACACTACGGCAGGCTCGCTGCGTACGCGGAATCCTCTTCGGGTGTTGAAAACGGCTCGATGGAATTCGACCGCGAAACGCTTGCGCCGACGTTCCGATTTCGGGCTGGCGTGCCCGGCAGTTCCCATGCCTTCGATATTGCAGAGCGGTTTGGGCTTGGACATCATCTTGTTCAACATGCTCGCGAGCTAACCGGCGAGCAAAGCAATCGCATTGAAGATCTGACGGCTTCGCTCGAAACGTTGCAACAAGAAGCGCGCGCTCGCAAAACGGAAGCCGAGCGAGAACTTGGCGCAGCCCGTGCCGCACGAATGGATTTTGAACGCAAGCGCGATGAAGCCGATGAAATTCGCCGCTCCGCAAAGAAACGAGCATCCGAAGAAGCTGAAGAAATATTAAAGCGCGCAAATCAATTTGTGGAACGCGCCGTCCGGGAAGCAAAAGAAGCAGTCGCAAATCCATCAGAAGCCAGCGATAATTTGCGCTCTATGCGATTCCGTCAGGAGCAAGAACGAAAACAACTAGTAGCTGATCTTGCCGTCCAAGAAGTCCACACCGTCCAGGACGGTGAGATCACCATTGGGGTAAATGTTAAATTGAAATCGAATCCTGCACAGATCGGAAAAGTGCTTTCGGTAAAAGGGAATGATGTAGAGGTAGAGATCGGCTCGCTGAAGATGCGGGCAAAGCGCGATCAGTTGGAATTTGTGAGTAAGGCAGATGCAAAGGCGATGAAGCCTGCATCTCGCGAAGTATCTCAGGCCACGAAATATCTTGCCGAAACCGCCGAGCGCCGGATCGATCTGCGCGGTCAGTATGGCGATGACGGCGTGATGATGGTCGATCGCTTTCTTGCCGATGCCTCTGCGCATGGGCTGGAGCGCGTGGAAATCATTCATGGTCATGGCACAGGCGCGCTTAGCCGCCGCATCACGCAGCACTTACGCGGTCACGAATTGGTTAAAAGCTACCGCTATGGTGAACCGCAGGAGGGTGGAGCCGGCGTTACTATTGTGGAATTAAAATAATCGTGAGTTTCAAGAATATTTTTATTGCAAATCGTGCCGAGATCGCGCGGCGAGTGATTCGTTCCGCAAAAGAATGTGGATACAAAACGAGCGTGGCACATTCACCGCTTGACGCATCTGCGCTGTTCGTCCGCGAGGCTGATATTGCGTACCCGCTCGCGGGAAATACGCCGAAGGAATCGTATCTCGACATCGAGCAGATCCTTCATGCTGCAAAGAAGGCCGGGGCGAGCGCTATTCATCCTGGCTATGGATTTCTAAGCGAGAATGCGGCATTCAGTGCCGCCGTTACAGAGGCGGGAATGAAATTCATCGGTCCTGCGCCCGAAGCCATTGAATTACTCGGCGATAAAACGAAGGCGCGAGCACTTGCGCGAAAGCTTGGCATTCCAACGCCCGATGGAACCACGCAGGAGATCAAAGCCGACAAGGAGGCACTGGAATCCGCACGCGGTATTGGTTATCCTGTTCTGCTAAAGGCCGCAGCGGGCGGCGGTGGCCGGGGAATGCGGCTCGTGGACCGCGAATCCGATCTGTTGCAGAATCTCGAACGCGCGCGGCATGAAGCAAAGAGCGCCTTTGGTGATGACCGCGTGTATCTCGAAAAATATATCATTAAGCCGCGACATATCGAGTTCCAGATCCTTGCAGATTCGCATAGGAATGTTATCCATCTCGGCGAGCGCGAGTGCTCTATTCAGCGGCGACACCAGAAGCTGATCGAGGAGTCGCCATCGGTAGTGCTGACTCCTGAACTCAGGCGAGAAATGGGCGATGCCGCCGTCACGCTGATAAAGCAGGCAAAATATGAAGGCGCCGCCACCGTGGAGTTTCTTGTCAGTCAGGAATTAAAATTCTATTTTCTCGAAGTGAACACCCGCCTGCAAGTGGAGCATCCCGTAACGGAATTTGTAACGGGACTCGACTTGGTGCGCGAGCAATTCCGCATTGCCGAAGGAGAAAAGCTTACTACCCCTCCTACGCAGCGAAGCGGAGTAGGAGGGGGCTGGGGGGTGGTTGCCCACGGACACTCCATCGAAGTACGCATTCAATCCGAGGATGTGTGGAATGATTTTCTTCCGAGCCTCGGACGAATTCAGTTCGTGCGCCATCCTGGCGGTGCATTCGTACGGAACGATAGCGCCATGTTTGCCGGATTGGAAGTCTCCGGCTTTTACGACTCACTGCTCTCGAAGCTCATCGTTTGGGATAGAGACCGCGATACCGCCATTCGCCGCATGACGCGCGCGCTTGAAGAAATGCGCGTGACCGGCATCTCCACAACGATCCCATTCGGACTCTTTGCCATGCGGAACCCGCGCTTCAAGCACGGTCATCTCTCCACCGCCTTTGTAGAAGAAGAATTTACTCCCGAAGCACGAGAGCGGGAGTTTGCGAGATATACTGCTGCTGCGGTGCCGTATTTCGCTCTAGTGCAGAAAGCGCTAAATGCTAAAAAGGCGAGGGTAGATTTTATAAAAGCATAACAAGCTATCAAGAACTAAAATTATCGATCCGGCCTACTATGAGTATGAAAATCCTAAGATGGATTCTTTAACTATAGAAAACAATAAACAGTATGATCGAAATGAATGCGATACCCATGTATGTGAGGATTCTTGCCGGGCTGTTTGCCTTAGCGAATATCGGCTACGGAATTATGGGTTATTTCCAGCCTTCTCACACGTTCGAGAATAGCATCGAAGGTGTGGACCTCAAAGGAAAAGGAGCACGATTTGCTTCCTACGAATATTCCTCAAGGAACCTGGCGATGGGCATAGGGCTATTGATCGCTGCCCTCATAGGTTCTCCGCAAGCGATTGTAATGGTTACCGGCGTGAGAGCATTGGTCGAAATCCAATCCATGTTCATCAATATCGCACTCAAAAAGATCAACGAAGGCTTTTGGACTGCTGTGGTCTTTTTAGCCATTGAGCTCTTCATCATTATTAAAATGTACGTGTAATATTTAGGACAGCTGGGCAGCCTGTCACTTTTGGAACGGTAATTTGTTTATAGTCTCACATCATGCAAAATACCATTACCAATCTCGACGAAGCCCGCGAAATAGCCATCCAATTAGGCCTCCTTTCTGAAGAATTCGATCAGATCGTTTCCATCCTCGGCGGGCGCATCCCGAGTTATACCGAACTTGGTGTTTTTTCGGTGATGTGGAGCGAGCACTGTTCGTATAAGAATAGCATCGCAGTTTTGAAGACGTTGCCGCGCTCCGGCGGACGGTTGCTGGTGGATGCGGGCGAGGAGAACGCTGGGCTTGTCGATATTGGGGATGGTCTGGCGGTAGCGTTCAAGATCGAGTCGCATAATCATCCCTCCGCCGTGGAACCGTATGAGGGAGCGGCGACAGGGGTTGGTGGTATTCTTCGCGATATTTTTACGATGGGCGCCCGGCCTATTGCGGCATTGAATTCGTTGAGGTTTGGTGAGCTGTCTGAAGCGAGTGGCGGAGATATTGAGAGAACGAAATTCTTAGTTCGCGGGGTGGTTCGAGGGATCGGGGATTACGGGAACTCGTTCGGAGTACCAACGGTCGGCGGAGAAGTGTATTTTGATAAATGTTATCAGGGCAATCCATTAGTGAATGCGATGGCGGTAGGTATCGTCGAGCATGGTAAGACGGTCAGTGCAACAGCGGAGGGCGTAGGGAATATCGTGATGATCGTGGGTTCCCGCACAGGCCGCGATGGAATTCATGGTGCGAGTTTGCTTGCCAGTGCAGTCTTTAGTGAGGCGGCAGAATCACTGAGGCCGACGGTGCAGGTTGGCGACCCGTTCGCAGAAAAATTATTGCTGGAGGCTACGCTTGAGGCTATTGCGGCTGGAGTTGTCGTGGGCATGCAGGATATGGGCGCTGCTGGCATTAGTTGCTGCACTGCCGAGATGGCTGCCAAAGCGGGAACCGGAATGAAGATCGACTTGACCCGCGTGCCATTACGTGAGGAAAGTATGACGGCGTTCGAGATCATGCTATCGGAATCGCAGGAGCGAATGTTGGTGGTTGTGAAGCCGAAAGATGTCGTGGCGATTCAGTCGATTTTTACGAAATGGGATCTGCAAGCAGAAATTATCGGTGAAGTTACGGATACTGGCCGAGTGGTGATTGACTATCACGGCGAGCGTGTAGCCGATATTCCAGCCAAAGCCTTGGCTCTCGGTGGGGACATGACGCCGGTCTATTACCGTGAGACTTCAAAACCGAACTATCTTACTGAAACAAGCGCGTATGATGTCTTGAAGTTGCCAGATGTTGAAGATGCCGGTGCGATGCTTCGAACGTTGCTTGCCACGCCAACCATTGCATCGAAGCGTTGGGTGTATGAGCAATATGATTCGATGGTGCGCACGAATTCGCTTTATTTGACAGGCAGCGATGCCGCAGTTGTGCGAGTCAAAGGGACCACGAAGGGCCTTGCAATGAAAACAGATTGTAATTCCCGATATGTGTATCTTGATCCCTATCGTGGGGGAACGATCGCTGTTGCGGAAGCGGCACGAAACATCGCGTGCACCGGCGCAACGCCCATTGGCGTGACGAATTGTTTGAACTTCGGGAACCCCTACGACCCGGAAGTATATTGGCAATTCAAAGAAGCGGTACGCGGGATGGGGGATGCTTGCAAGGCATTCGGTACGCCAGTGACCGGCGGAAATGTCAGCTTTTACAATGAGAGTCCGGATGGTGCGATCTATCCAACGCCAACCATTGGGATGATCGGTCTGATAGAGGATATAACGAAAGTAGTTTCAAGCGATTTTAAGAATGAGGGGGATGTGATCATTCTTCTGTCGGTTGATGATGATTCGGATGGATTGGGTGGGAGCGAATATTTATATCAGCGAACCGGTTTTGTGACAGGGCAGGCTCCATCATGTGATCTTTCGAAGCAGGCAGCACTTATCCAAGCGCTTATTGAACTTGCCGACAAGCGTCTTCTGAATTCTGCGCACGATGTAAGCGAGGGAGGTTTAGCCGTTGCGCTTGCAGAATGCTGCTTCGCGCAAGGCACAGAGAAGCCAATGGGAGCTATTGTCAAGAATATTGGTGGAAATTCGCGCATTGATGCCTTATTGTTTGGTGAGCAACAGGGACAGGTGATTCTTTCAGTCGATCCTGCTAATGAAAATGCTATTTTGGGAATTTGCAATATTCATGGGGTTAAGGCAACCCTTATCGGTGAAATAAAAGGCAGCCGGCTCGTTATTGGCGACATGATCGATGAAAGTGTTGAAGAACTGTATTCGATCTATTCCTCAGCACTACCAGCCGCCCTTGGTGAGGAAGTGATGGTATAGCCAAAATAGGATCGGGAATATATTCCCGATCCTATGCGGTTGTGTATTATAGATGTTCTCAACACTTCGGGCTAAGGTCTTCGTTGGCTTCCTGCTGATCCTTCTGCTGATGGTCGGATTGGGAGCGTATGCCATATTTTCGCTTGCCTCACTTGCGGATGTAACTAGCGAAGCCCTGGAGCGAAGTGCCGAGCAAAGTCTTGCCAACACCAGCATGTACGAAAGCCTCGTTCGCATCGATGAGGCGGAACTACGAATGCTTGCGGGAGACACCATTAATGCTGGCCCTGCGCTCGTCGAACAACCAGCACATTTTTATTTTGCTTTGCAGAGTGCCTGGCGAGTAAGCACTCCGCAGGATTCTTCTTCCGTTCTGCTGAATGATATCGAGGCGCAATGGGATCATTATCATTCCCATCTCGATTTCTTTTACGGGCTTGCTTTGCATAAGCCCGCTCAGGCTCGCCATTTCTACGAAGATACGCTCGAACGTGAGATCGATACACTCCGAGAGCGAAACCTTGCATTGCAGGAGTTGAACTTTAATGCGTTCCAAAATGCTAAAATCCAGGCCAAAGATCGTGCCAAACGATCGACGGTTGGGGTGATCCTTGTTGCGGTGTTTGCGCTTGGAGCTGGCTTGGTTGGGAGCTTTATCGTATCCCGCCGGGCGATCCAGCCGCTTCGGGAACTTACAAATAGTGTGAAAGAACTGCGTGGTGGACACCTCGATACACGCATTCCCATTCATGGTGCGGATGAAATTGCAGACTTGGGTTTTGAATTCAATCGGTTGACGGAGCGCCTTGGCGAGTTCGAAGCGATGAACATTAATGAGATCGTTCGAGAAAAGCAGAAATCGGAGGCGATCATTGAATCCATTGACGACCCGTTATTGCTTTTTGATGCAAACGGGCGATTGCTTCACCTAAATCGAGCAGCTGAGGAATTAATATCTGTTGGGCCAATTGGAGCCCTTGGGCGATCACTATCGCAGCTTTTTAGAGATGCACGGGTACGGAAGGATATCGAGCGAGCAGTGGAACTCGCTGCGCGTCAGTTAACTGGTACGAATCCCGCTGGCGATGGAATTGATGGCCTTGCGGCACTTCCCATCGTCTCTCTCCCGCTCCGCGGGCGAATGCGGCATTATCGAATTCGAGTGGCCCGGATTCTTGCAAATGAGCCAGTGGAAGAAATTTCCAAGAACAAAGCTACTCCCGTGGCAGGAGTATTAGTTCTCTTTACGGACATAACACATTTCAGGGAACTCGATCAGATGAAGTCTGACTTTATTGCAAAAGTTTCGCATGAATTTCGCACGCCACTGACTTCGATGACCATGTCGCTCGATATTCTGGGCGATGAATTAGTTGGGGTGCTTAATCGCGAGCAGCATGAAGTGATCGATACTTCGAAAGCGGATGCACGAAGGCTGGCGAAGCTCATTCGAGATCTTCTTACACTTTCTCGACTGGAAAATGCTCCCGACGTTACCGAAGCTCCTGAAGAAGAAACCGATGTTAGCGAAACTATCGAAGCATTAGTACGTTCTATGCGTCCACTTTATTTAGAACGGGGAGTGAGGCTTACTTCAACCCAATTAGTGGAAGGGCATTTTCGAATGTCTCAAGAGCATGTTGCAAGTGTGCTTTCCAACCTGCTTTCGAACGCACTGAAATATACTCCAAGGGGAGGGGAGGTGAGGATTTCGTCCACTTGGAATGAATCCCTACACGAACTTAGACTTTCCGTTCATGATACTGGCGTTGGCATTGCACGAGAAGATCAGGAAAGGATTTTCGAGAAGTTTGTTCAAATTAAACATCCTGACATGAGTACGCCTGGTTCCGTTGGTTTAGGGCTTGCAATTGTGCGAGAGATCGCCGCAAAATATGGTGGCCGCGTAGAACTGGAAAGCGAAGTAGGAAAAGGCAGCACGTTCAAGGTCACATTCCATGTTGACCGAGTTCCAGAAGGAGAGACCGTCTCATGAAAGGAAAGATTCTCATCGTCGATGACGAGCCGCACATCGTAAAAACGATGACGATCGGCCTGAAGGCGCTCGGCTATGATGTAACTGCATTCGAGGAGGCCGAAGCTGCGCTTCGCGAAATAGATAAAGACCTCCTCGGAGCTATTTCCTATGATGTTGCCTTTCTCGATCTGATGATGTTTCCGATGAACGGCATCACACTCATGCAGGAACTGCATCGCCGGATGCCGGATATAACTATTGTTATCATTACCGCGCATGGTACCGTGGAGACTGCGGTATCAGCGATGAAGCTTGGCGCATACGATTACCTCCAAAAGCCGTTTGAACTGCGCGAGCTGACGGAATTTGTCGAACGCGTGATGAGATCACATGCGCTTCAGGCAGCATCTCGTGCGTCAAATGAAATAATCACGCAGAATCTAACCTATCTTGGAGTGCTTCGCATGGCAGAGCGAGTTGCAAATTCGCAGCTTACAATTCTTATCGAGGGTGAGACGGGAACCGGCAAAGAATTAGTCGCGGATTTCATTCATAAGAAAAGCGACCGTGCAGCGAAGCCAATCGTAAAGCTTAATTGCGCGGCCTTGTCGGCAGAACTTGTTGAATCCGAATTATTCGGTCACGTAAAAGGCGCGTTTACCGGAGCGATGAAAGACCGCGCCGGTCGTGTCGAAGCTGCCGATGGTGGAACTCTTTTTCTCGATGAGATCGGCGAAATGCCACCGCCAATTCAGGCCAAACTTCTGCGTTTTTTGCAGAGCCGTGAATTTCAGCGCGTCGGAGAAAACCAAACAAGATATGCAGATGTGCGTATCATTGCTGCTACAAATCGCAATCTCGAAGATGCCATTCAACGAGGTGAATTCCGTGAAGATCTTTTTTACCGGTTGAGCGGTGTACGGCTGCTCATTCCACCGCTTCGTTTACGCAAGGAAGACATTCTCGCGCTTGCAGAGCGATTTAGCTCCAGCGCATCAAAAGCTACTAACATGCCGGAGCTTTCAGAGGAAGTTAAATCAGCCCTTCTTGAATACGATTGGCGCGGCAACGTCCGCGAATTGGAAAATACCATGCTTCGTGCTACCGTCCTTGCCGGAGAACGGCGAACGATCGAGTTGCAGGATCTGCCAGAGTATATCGGAATTAGCCGGAATACATTCGAGAATAGATTACCGACCATGACGGATGGCACCTCTGCACTACACTCGCTCGAGGAAGTGGAGCGGGATTACATTGCGCAGGTTATTGGCAAAACATCGAGCCTCGAAGAAGCCGCGCGGGTGCTCAAGATCGATAGCGCCACATTGTGGAGGAAACGTAAGAAATATTTGCTCTGAATAATCTATATTCAGCAAATAAGCTGCTCTCGCCGGAACCGCGCAGGCCATTGTACTCGTTTTGCGGCACTTCATTCCTGAGTAGCTCAGTTGGTTAGAGCATCTGACTGTTAATCAGAGGGTCGTAGGTTCAAGTCCTACCTCAGGAGCGGTCACTCATCTTCTTACCTGGCCTGCCTTTAGGCCATATCGCAATCCCATTTTTACATGAGCAATAAAGGCACAATTTCCTTAACTAACCAAACCGTTCTCATTACTGGCGCCAGCAGTGGTATTGGCCGCGCTTCGGCGGAAGCTTTTGCCCGCGAAGGCGCGAGAATTCTCATCTGTGCAAGGCGTGACGAACGCCTGAATGAACTGAAATCTCTCCTCGAGGACGAATTTCATGCAAACGTTTACTCTTTTGTGCTCGATGTCCGGGATAGAAAAGCGGTCGATCGAAGCCTTGATTCACTACCCGAAGATTGGAAAAATATTGACATTCTTCTTAACAACGCTGGTCTTTCACGCGGACTCGATAAGTTTCAGGATGGTCTCATCGAAGATTGGGAAGAAATGATCGATACGAATGTAAAAGGCTTGCTTTACATGACGCGCAAAATTGTGCCAGGCATGATCGTCCGTGGGCGCGGACATATCATCAATATCGGCTCGATCGCGGGACATGAAGTGTATCCCAAGGGGAATGTTTATTGCGCCTCAAAGTTTGCGGTTAATGCTTTAACCCAAGGGCTTCGACTTGATCTTTTCGATACACCACTTCGGGCTACGACGATTGATCCAGGATTAGTGGAGACGGAGTTTTCCGAAGTGCGTTTCCACGGAGATAAAGAGCGTGCGAAAAGTGTCTATAAAGGATTGGAAGCGCTTATGCCATCCGATATTGCTGATACTATCGTTTGGTGCGCCAGCCGACCCGCGCATGTTCAGGTTGCGGAAGTGATTATTTTGCCAACCAATCAGGGTTCGGCGGCTGTTGTGCATCGCGCATAGGTTAAGATGTCATTCCCGCGAAAGCGGGAATCCATAGCTTGAGTTACGGGAAAGGGCACATCTGGATCCCCGCTTTCGCGGGGATGACAAGAAACCGTTCGTTAAATTTCAATTTGCATTCCAAGCTGAGAGGATAAAGCTTGAGACAAGAATGGAATTAGTTCCTGACCGCCTTTCTCATTCACCCAATTTCCGTCATTCCAATTGAACCGATGGCCTGCATAATTTGCGGAGATCCATAATTGCTCTGTTGGCGCTTGTGGGGTAATGATGATCTTCTCTCCGCTATCGAACTCGATGGTAAGCACATCGCCGGAGCGGGAAAAATCGAACTCAATGCCGGAATCGATCAAGGTCTCAAGTTTTCCTTCAAGGTCGCGGATGGTTGTGTCGTAATTCTGCGTAAATGGGGTCATAATAAATCTTTTTTAAAGCACGTCATTGCTAGGAGCGTTCGGCGACCGTAGGGAGCCGAACGCGACGAAGCAATCCGTTGAGAGCAAACGCAATCTCAATGGATTGCTTCGTCGTCCCTTCGGGACTCCTCGCAATGACGATATTATATTATTCTTGATTTTCTAATTTTTGAATGCGCTCTCGGAAATATTCATACCGGTCAGGATTGAGTTGCGAAAGCTGAATATACACCTTCCGTGCCTCATCGAATTTACCCTGAGCGATCATCAATTCCGCAAGCGTTTCGCTGACCAATCCGATCTCCTCCACCGTTTCGCTCGGCTCTTCTTTGGAAAGCTTGCTTCTATCAATGACCGGACGCGGCATTGTTGGCGCAACGGTCTCTGGCTCGGCGCTTGCTATGGATTGAGCGATGTTCGTTGTCGGACGCATAGTTCGTGACAGTTCCTGCATTTCCGAAGCAAGCATCAGCAGAATTTCTGCGCGAGGGGAGTTCGGTGAAAGCTTTAAGGCATCATCGAGCTCCCGAACAGCATCGGCCCACTGGCCGAGCACGTAACAGCACTCGCCGCGCACGATGTGCAGCGTAGCGAACGGGATCTGTATGCTCGCGATCTTGCGTAGCGCATCGCGTGGCCGCCCGGCAAGCATAAGCTTGCGGGCAGCATGGATTTCAGCGATCTGTCGGGGAGCGGGGGTTGGCATTAGTGCAAAATTACGAAGAGTTTTGACCTCACAATCTGAATGAACCTGCTTACTCGCAAAATAAATTATACGACAGGACTAGGGCGCAGTGGGAATATATTGTCCGTTCGTTTCCATGGCAGAATAGACGCCAATTCTTTTACCGCTCGGAGTTGTTTGAGTTGACCAATTCCATCGATAGAAGTAAATGGCTAACTCGGTGTAATTCGAGTGTGGAAATTGGTTAGGCGCTAAAACGATGGAGCCATTGTCGGGCCTTGTTACAAAAAAACTAGTGTCGAACATATCGACATAAATTCCGATGCTATCGTTCGGGACAGAATGCTGATAGGAGATGACGCATCCATGCGAAATGGATATGGAGTCTGGGAACGTTATTGTTCCAAATGCTGGCGCAACGCTCACGGTATCGTTATAGGTTTCACCGTTGAAATCCATATACGAAAACGCCATGCTACCCAGCGAATCATATAAATTAGGGTCGGCCTTCCCATAGGACCAATCTGATCCGATTCCTGAACCCGATGGAAGCCACGCAAGAGTTTCATTGTTAATGGCTGCGCCTCCTACTTGAGAGGGTGTGTTGTTTAACTCAAAAGCCATTCGACCGATCGGTAGATTGGTTGGGTCAGAAAGTCCGCTTATGGTCTGCCCTCGAAAAAGTCCAACGGCAGCATCAAAATGTTGACCATTTTCAAGAGTGATGATCGTCGGGCCGACGAGTTCGCTCGATATTTCGGTGCTGCTCATCAGGAAGGTTCTACCGTTCCACATATCTCCGAACGGGTAGGCAGGATAACTTCCAGGTTCGACAACTCGTTGAACCGCATCAAGATAGTAACTTGGATCTTCAACGTTTGTTGTGCATCCAGCTAAAGCGGAGATTAAAGCGAGTGATAAAAATCTGAGCTTCATAAGCGTGTCTTTTATCCTATTTATGCTATTGGTTACACAATGGAGAGATGTTTCGTTCTCAAAAAATCAAGGGACTTTGGCACTGCTAGCACATTCGCGGCGTTCTACCAAATTCTATGCCAGAACCATTAGCAAAAGCCTACACCCCGAGCGCCGTTGAATCGGCGTGGTACGACCGTTGGGAACAATACCATCTCTTCGACGCCAATCGCGCCGAACTGAACCCGCAGGACCCCACCGGACGCCGCGCCATCGATAAGCCGCCATTCGTTATTGCCATTCCTCCGCCCAACGTGACGGGTATTTTGCATGTCGGCCATGCCTTTACGTTCACGATTCAGGACGTTTATACACGTTACCACCGGATGCTCGGTCACGAGGCATTGTGGCTGCCGGGAACCGATCATGCCGGCATTGCCACGCAAACGAAGATCGAGCGCGAAATGCGCGCCGAAGGTCTCACGCGGCATGATCTCGGACGCGAAAAGTTCTTGGAGCGCGTGTGGGAGTGGAAGGAAAAATACGGCGATATTATTATCAGTCAGCTTCGCGCGCTCGGCTGCTCCTGCGATTGGCGCCGCACCCGCTTCACGATGGACCCGAAGTATTACGAGGCCGTCATCGAATGCTTCGTGCGTTTGCATGAGAAGGGACTTATTTATCGCGGCAAGCGCATCATCAATTGGTCGCCGCTCGCGCAGTCAGCGCTTTCGGATGAAGAGGTTATTCACAAGGAGACTCAAGGGAAGCTTTATTATTTCAAATATCCTATTGTTGGCTCGCATGGCGATCAACCCGAATATCTAACAATCGCAACCACGCGCCCAGAAACCATGCTCGGCGACGTTGCGGTAGCTGTAAATCCCGATGACGATCGCTACAAGCGATTGGTGGGACGAACGCTGATGCTGCCACTGATGAACCGGGAAATTCCCATCATCATGGATGGCTATGTCGATAAGGAATTTGGAACCGGCTGCGTGAAGATCACTCCCGCGCACGATCCGAACGATTTCGAAATTGGTATTCGCCATAATCTTCCGCAGATTCTTGTGATGGATACGCGCGGCATCATCAACGAGAACGGCGGACGTTTCGCCGGTCTGGAACGATTCGATGCGCGAAAGCGAGTGGTTGAAGAAATGCAATTGCTCGGTCTTGTCGAGAAGATCGAAAACTATACGCATTCCGTAGGTTATTCCGAGCGCGGTGGTGAGATGGTCGAGCCATATCTTTCCGATCAGTGGTTTGTTTCGATGAAGCAGCTTGCGGAACCTGCGCTTCAGGTGGTCGAAGATGGAACGATAAAGTTCTATCCGGAGCGATGGACGAATACCTATCGCCATTGGATGACGAACATCCGTGATTGGTGTATCTCGCGCCAGCTTTGGTGGGGACATCGTATTCCCGCATGGTATACGGAGACGGGCGAGATCTTCGTTGGACGGAACGAAGAGGAAGCACGCGCCAAAGCAAAAGCCGCCGGATACGATGGTCCGCTTCAGCAAGATCCCGATGTGCTCGATACATGGTTTTCATCCTGGCTCTGGCCTTTTGCCACGTTCGGGTGGCCTGAAGCGAATCCCGATCTCGTGGAATTTTATCCGACCTCGCTGCTGGTTACCGGTTTCGAGATCATTTTCTTCTGGGTCGCACGCATGATTATGGCAGGAATTGAATTCATGCCGTCTATTCCCCTAAAGGACGGCTCGCCACGCACCGAGCTTAAAGACCGCATTCCGTTTAGGGAAGTTTATTTCCATAATATCATCCGCGATCTTGAGGGAAGAAAAATGTCGAAATCCCTCGGTAATTCTCCCGATCCGCTCGATCTGATGGCACAGTATGGTACAGACGCACTGCGGTTTACGCTGCTTTATCTCGCGCCACTTGGACAGGACATTCGTTTCGGCGAACAATCCTGCGAGTTCGGCAGGAACTTTGCGAATAAGCTGTGGAATGCCACGCGGTTTGTGCTGATGAAACGGGAGGAATACAAATCCACGCATCCGAAAACCGAATTTGAATCGGAAGACGCTGAAATAGTGGATAGTTTGAAAGTGGATAGTGGAATACGGACGAAGAGGAATTCCTCACTATCCACGACTCACTATCCACTATCCACTTTGAGCGACAAGTGGATTCTCTCTCGTGCCAACCGCACTGCGCGCGATATTCGCAAGGCATTCGATAATTACGAGATCAACGAAGTAACGAAACTACTCTACGATTTTATCTGGCGCGATTACTGCGATTGGTATCTGGAAATCGTAAAGATCCAGCCGGATTCGATCCCGCTTGCGGTTGAAATTCTCGAAGGCGTTCTTCGAATGTTGCATCCCATCATGCCATTCATCACGGAAGAACTCTGGCACGCGCTTACCGGGGAACCGGAGAGCGTGCTCATCGGGCGCGATGATTATATTACTGCGGATCAAGGGAAGATCGATGATAAAGCTGAAGAGGAATTTTACTTTGTTCAGCGAACTGTGGAAGCGATTCGGCTCATGCGCTCCACCGTTGGACTTTCACCATCGAAATCAGCGGAAATTATTGTTCAAGCCGAATCAAAGCAGGATCGTGAACTGTTCGAATCAACCCGGCAAATTCTCGAACGCATGAGCCGCGCCTCTACCTTAGTTATTCAGCAGAGTGCTGGCGAATTGTCCTCGCGGGAATATGCAAGCGAGATGATCGGCGGACGGGCAAGAACATTTCTCAAGCTTGAACAGCGATCTGAAGAGGAGCGAAAAGTTGAACAACAACGGCTATCTAAGGAATTAGAGCGCGTTGAAACTCAGGAGCAGCAGATACGCGCAAAACTTGCGAACACCAGCTTTGTGGAACGCGCACCGGCTGAGGTTATCGAAAAAGAGCGCGAAAAGCATGCAAGCTATACTTCACAGATCGAGAAACTGAAAGCAAGTATAGACGAATTGGCTTAACATGATACCGCGCTTGTTCATACTTCTTCTCGTACTGGTGCCAACCCTTGTGCGTTCCCAAGTTGTCTTTATCTCTCCTTTGCCGGATGGCATTTTGCAAGTTCACGGCGACCATGCCGATCTAAGACTGCATGTTACTTTGAATGGTTACTCAAATTTCAGTTACAAGTTAAGTTCCAGCATCGACACATCGAATATCACGGAAGGCTGGGTTTCCATCAGTGTTAAGAATGGCATTGTTGATACTCTGCTGCTGGTTCCAAAGTCACTTCTGAACTATGGGCTGTATTGGCGAACCGGGCTTTCAGCTACCGATACTGGAGGAGAAATTGCTAACCTCACGCCCGGACATATTGTCGGCATCGCAGGACAATCGAACGCGGTCGGTTGGGTTTATCCGCCATCCCCTATCTTTGTCGCAGTTGCGCAAGGTGATATTAGAATGTTAACGAGCGACACCGCATGGCAGCCTGCAGCAGAGCCAACGGCCGGCGCAGGTCAGGGCCCATGGATCGAAATGGCCAATTTGTTGTATGCTCAAATCGGAGATGCTCTACCAATAGGCATTGTGAATACAGCTGTGGGCGGGACTGGTTTAACGGTTTCCATTGGCACCATGGGGCGATGGTTAAAAGATTCACCTAATCCTGAAGATTCCATGTATCCAGATGCGATCGATCGGTTTCTTCACGCAGGCTCGGAACTCGAATGTTTCACCTGGATACAAGGAGAAGCTGATGGAGAAGGCGAAGCGCTTTATTACCCCGATGTGTATCGCACTCAGTTTGACACCCTTATTCACGACTTTTGGAGCGATCTTCAGGATACATTTCCTGTTTTCCATCTACAGATTTCGGGGTATTCAGGATCGATCGTTGGTCCCGGAACCTATCCCGAAGCACGAGAAGCGCTGCGCGTACTGCCTCCTTCTACGCTTGTGGGAACTGCAGTTGGCCGTTCGCTATGGGATAGCGCATTCCATTATTCCGTTACTACCTACCGGTCTGTCGGCCAAATGTTTGCTGGTGCGGTCCTGAAAAACATGTACGGCATTAGCTATCCGATGTACCCGCCGCTCATGCCCGATACTGTTGCCACACTCGATTCCATTACGGATGGCAGCATCAAAGGCAAGTATTGCTTTTCTATTGGCTGGACCCGTGCTGGAAAGCCGGTTAAGCTTACGAGCATGTACCCCTCTCAATATTTTGGCATCGATGCAGATGGCTTTCCTTTGTACGATACGGGATCCGTCTGGTATCGCATCTCACCAACCGATTCGAGTCGGGTGCAGATCGGACTTCGGAACGATTCGATCACGCCGATGAGCAATTATTGGTCTATCACTTACGATGACATTGCCAACGGAGAGTTCGCGCCGCTTGCCATGATCGATCCTACCTCCGGTGATACCATTTTTGCGACCACGTTCTATCAGTTGCCGGTACAGCTTACTGCCAGCCCACCAGCCAGCGTAGCCCAATTTAATGTGCAATCGGTCAATCCGAATCCAACGGCCGATGCGATTCAATGTTATATTCTTTCATTCAGGCACCAGATGATGACGATTGGTGTCGTGAATGATATCGGCGAAACACTTCGGCAACAAACCGAAGTTATTGAGCAGGGTGAGCAGATCGTGACGGTTTCAACGGATGGGTTGTTATCCGGAAATTACTGGATCGTGTTACGGGACGAGAACGGCAATGAATCGGTTCAAAAGGTGGTAGTAATTCGCTAAAGAGAGCGGAGCCAGAAGTCCTTATTTGCTGTTTGATTTCTGAAGACTTATTCTTGACCCCATTATGTCCATTTTTTCGAACACAGAACTTCAGGAAATAGCAGAACTTCAAAAGCGGTACCCTAAGCCCATGGCAACGCTGTTGCCCGTCCTTTGGCGCTTACAGGAAAAGCGCGGCTGGCTCGATGACGAGGCAATGGAAGAGGCCGCTGCAGTGTGTGAGGTGCCCAAAAGCCATGTTCAGGGTGTTGTCAGCTTTTACACCATGTTTTTCGATAAGCCGATGGGGAAGTACCATGTGCAGGTTTGTACGAACGTAAGTTGTATGCTTCGAGGTGGCGAAAAATTGCTCGATGAAATGAAGGCGAAGCTTGGCATTCAAAATTTGGAACACACCGCAGATGGCATGTTCTCGATCGAAGAAACCGAGTGCATGGGTGCCTGCGGCGGTGCCCCGATGATGGCAGTGAACGAAACATTTTTCGAAAAGGTCGGGAATAACGAAGCTGTAGATGTGATTGACCACATCAAAGCAACCGGTGAGATTCCCAAGCCGAAATTCGTAGCTCAAATGCCGGAGCTTTCGGAAGCGGCAAACCGATAAGCATACCAATTAAAAGTTTTCGATAAATAATCTGATGGCTGAGACTCCAAAATTAGTTTTACCCGATATTCCTAATCTTCGGAACATTGATACCTACATTGCCAACGGTGGTTATCGTGACGCAATGCAAAAAGCGTATTCGATGGCGCCTTCGGCGGTTACCGATGAAGTAAAAAAATCAGGTCTTCGCGGACGTGGCGGCGCAGCATTTCCGACGGGACTCAAATGGAGCTTCATGCCGAAAGGGAAGGAAAAGAAAAAATATTTTCTCATCAATGGCGATGAATCCGAACCCGGCTCTTTCAAGGATCGGCAGATCTTCGAGTTTAATCCTCACCAGATGATCGAGGGCATTCTTATCGGATGCTATGCCATGCAGATCGATCATGCCTATATCTATATTCGTGGTGAATATGCGCATTGGTTCAGGATGGTCGAGCGTGCGGTTGCAGATGCTTACGCAAAGGGGTTCATTGGGCCACGCATGAAAGAGACGTTTGAAACCGAGCGGGGAAGGCGTGGAATTCTGCACCGAGCTTACGGTGCATAAAGGTGCCGGAGCATATATCGTTGGCGAAGAAACCGCGATGCTGGATTCCCTTGAAGGAAAGCGGGGATATCCACGGTTCAAGCCGCCGTTTCCTGCAAACTTTGGTTTGTGGGGAATGCCAACGACGGTCAATAATATCGAAACCGTCGCCAATGTACCGGCCATCATGAAAATGGGCAGCGAAGCGTATTCCAAGATCGGCGATGCAAAGCAGCCTGGAACGATTCTCTATGGCGTAAGCGGTCATGTGAACCGCCCCGGGATTTATGAACTCCCAACGGGAACACCATTGCTCGACATCATCAACATCCACGCGGACGGTGTGCCGAACGGGAAGAAGATCAAGATGGTCATTCCCGGAGGTTCCTCCATGCCTCCGCTGCGCGGCGATAAACTCGAAGGCGTACTGATGGACGCGAACCACTTGCAGGAAGTTGGGTCCGCTATCGGAACTGCGGGAATTATGGTGATGGACGAAGACACTGACATCATCAAAGTGCTGACCCGCATTGCAAAGTTTTACTGGCACGAATCGTGCGGACAGTGTACTCCTTGCCGTGAGGGAACCGGTTGGTTGCTAAAACTTTTGCGCCGCTTCGAGGCTTCAGAGGCAATGGAAGGCGACATTGATCTGCTTTACGACGTGGCTAAGAATATCGAAGGCCGAACCATCTGTGCTTTAGGCGAAGCCGCCGCGTGGCCTGTTTACTTCACCATCGAACGCTTCCGTGAAGATTTTGAAAAGCGCGTAAAACCGGGACTGAAGATCGAAAGCCCGAACCGGGTGCATGGCCTTCGCAAAGGCGGCTTAGAGCCAGTGCAGCTGCATGTGCCAATGGTGGTGAGAATATAATTTTTATAAAATTAATGACTGCAACTTTCCGCATTCAACGCTACAATCCAGAGAAAGATGAGAAGCCTTATTTCAAGGACTACTCACTTGAAAATCTCGACCCGACATTCCGCATTCTCGATGCCCTGCACCGAATCAAATGGGAGATCGATGGTACTCTCACGTTCCGTCGATCCTGCGCCCACGGTATGTGCGGTTCGGACGGAATGCGGATCAATGGCCGCAACGGGCTTGCGTGTGCTATGTTGCTCAAGGATGTGAACACGAGCAAGCCGATTGTTATCGAGCCGTTGCCATTTTTGCCCATCATTAAAGATCTTGCCGTCGATCAGACAGATTTTTTCCGAAAATACGAGATGGTCAAGCCGTGGCTTATAGCAAATGAGCCGCCGCCACAAATGGAGCGCCTGCAATCTCACGCGGATGCGGAACTGCTGATGGAGTCCACCAAGTGCATTATGTGCGCATGCTGCACGACGAGCTGCCCATCCCTGTGGTCGAACGAAAATTATCTCGGACCTGCCGCAATATTAAAAGGATTTCGCTTTGCATTCGATACGCGGGACGAGGCGCCGGAAGAACACATGGCCGCCATAGACTCACCCGATGGAGTCTGGCGCTGCCATACCATCTTCAATTGCGTGGAAGCCTGCCCGAAAGAAATAAATATTACCTGGCATATCTCACAGGTAAAGAAGGCGCTGGTGAGTTTGGAATTATAACTTCATCATTCTTACCTAATCCCCAAACACGTACCCCGATGAAAAAACTATTCCTCTGTTTTTCGATTCTCTTCATTTTTTCGAACGCCAATGCGCAGACCGTGACCACGCCTCAGGGCGCAGTGCTATCTAACGCACATATCCAGAGCGCGCCGATCAAGCTGCATAGCCCCGGAATGGGAACGCTTTCGCTGGTATGGAGGCCAGTTGCGGATCGAACCGATGGTTACGATGAGGTTGATAGCAGTTGGTACCCTGAGGATTCAGAAAGTTATTACTACGATGCAAACGCGAATGATACGGCATTGGTCAGTTACTCCAATACCGCTGCCGATCCCCAGGATCAAGTAGAGCAATGGGCAAACAGCACACTAAATTATTATACGTATGACGCCAGTGGGCACCAACTCATCTCCGGTCAGCAGTCTTGGGTAAATTACCTGGAAGCATGGCGTAACAAAACTCAAACGGTGCAAACCTACGACGCTGCCGGAGATAGAACGGATGTACAGGATCAATCGTGGGATACGGTCGCAAACCAATGGGTGGATACATATAACTCTATTTATAGCTACGATGCCAATCATAACAACACCGAGGTGATCTATCAGTACTGGGATTCCGCTGGCTGGGAAAACGTAGGAAATTCCATTTATACCTACAACGATTCAAATCAAGAAACCCAAGAGGTCGATCAAGCCTGGATCGCGGCTACCGGTCAATGGGCGGTTTACGATCGCTATGTCTTTACCTACACCCAAGGCACGAATGCCGATACAGAAGTAGAAACGTATTCGCTCTGGGATGATACGACAAGTGAATGGACTACGAAATGGAGAAACATCGAGTTGTATCTTCCCAACATTTTCTATATTACGATTGATGAAGGCTGGAACTCCTCAACGGTTTCCTTCGATACATCGTGGGAGGATGTAATAATCGATAGCGGTGGTTATCTACTTTCAGAGGAACATTCGTACTGGAATGGAAACCTTCGTGTCCCACAAAATGAATACATTTATTCCATCGACAGCAGAGGGAACAATATCAAAGAAATACTTTATTCTGGGGATAGCACAAGCAGCGGCTGGGCAGGGGAGGAGGAAGTTTTGGAAACCTATGATGCTGACAACAACCTCACCGAATATCTGGATTCAACGGTCTATGGCAATTATACTATCCCTCATAATTATAGCCGCACGTTTTATTATTACAAATCATTTAACTCCGATGTTGCGAGTGCGACGAAGAATGAATTAAACGCCTTGATTTTTCCGAACCCCTCGGTGGCAAATGAGGCCACGCTCCATGTGAATTATAACGAAGCTTCCATAGTAGTAATCACTTTGTTCGATGAACAAGGAAGCGCGATAAGTGCAATTACTCGACCGGTAATTGCTGGCACTAATAATGTTGATCTGCCGCTTAGGAACGTGGCGGCGGGTAATTATTTCTTGCAAGTTGTCGATCAAAATAATGGCAAAACAAGCCTGTTAAAGCTGACGAAAGAATAATGCAAGTTCTGCGAAAATCAATAGTGAAGAAATTTTCTATGGGATGTTTTTGCTTTAAAAAAGTGTTTACGAATCTGGAATCGCAGACTTCCTGTGAGCGATCACGATTGCTCATCCGGTCTGCACTTTCTATAAGTGAGCCTCACCTTACTTTAGATCGAGGAACCCCGTTAGTATGAGTGATCATCGTCGATGATCACTCATACGTCGGGGTTCTTCTGTTTTTTGGGTATAAAAAGGGCAATTATTGAGAAAGCCAGCGTTCCGAGTGTTATTTTCCAACCGAGATCGAAGGTGGCGCTTTCATACCGCAGTTCAACAACATGAGTACCTGCGGTGATAGGTATGGCCCGCAAACTGGTAAAGGCGCGAAGGATTTTCGTGTCCTTGCCATCGACTGCGGCTCGCCAGGCTGGGTAATACAGATCGTTCACAAGCAATACCGAGCCTTGCGAAGTCGCGACATTTATTTTTAAATGATTCTCTGAATATTCCGCAAGCACTATGGTGTCTTCGAGTGGTTTAATCTCCGCAGTTAATGCCGGATATCCAGAAAGCAATATCTCCTTCGTGAAATCGAAGCTTGTATCGTTCAGTATAATGCTGTCATTATTTCCGGATGAGAATCTCCAATGGTGATAGAGCTTTAAGAATGGAAGATGCTGTTGCAATTCGGTTTCGAGCGTGTCGCATGTCAGCTTTGTAGCAACACCCATGATGTCCATACGCTTTATGCTGTCCGTGACTAAGGGAATTGACCGGTCAAGTCGAAGCGGATTCACATTCAGAAGATTATCCAAATTTTCGGCGTACTCGATCGGTTCTCGCAGGAACATTCCCAGGTTAGCCTTCATCTTGCGGATGGAATCGGGATACAGTACGAGAAGCTTCGAATGGTCCGTGCTGTGAATCGATCGGAATCTTTGAAGCGGCGCGCTCGAGGAATCTTGTGCAACGACCGTCTCTCGATTAACCGTATTTCGGTGCCAGGTAAAATCGTTATAATACAGATCGCCAGCGATCAAGATTATCGCACAAAGTACAACAACCCACTGTGGGAGCCATTTTTTCGTGATTGCGAAGAAGAAAATACCTGATAGCACGCTTGCAATTAAAGATGAAAGCACAATTATCCAGATACCCGCACGCACAGTGTATGGCTTGAAGAAGAGGTCGATCAGACCGAACATCGCGATCAGATTTATGCCAACAAAGATGCCACTCGCCCAATAAAAATATCGTTTGCGGTGACGGATCTCTTCTGGATCACGAAATAGAATATCGAGTCCAATGCCAGCCATGATCGTGCCTAAAAACCAAAGGAACCAGATCATCCTGTTCGGTGCGCGGAAGTGATCAAATAACGGTATGAATCGCCAGATCGGCCAATAGAAGATGAAATAATGCCCCATCCCATATCCTAACGCAAAGATGGAAAATACAACAATAAAAAAGATATGTCTCGATTTGGGATCTTTATTCCGCCGATTCCTCCATAGGTTCATGACTGCAAAAAGCGCGATTATCTCCGCAACTGCGCTCCAATAATACGTCGCTTCCCAATACCAATAGTGATCGTTTACGATCGGACTAAATGGGATATTGAATCCTGGATATTCACCGTAGAATTTTGGAACGAAGAAATCAATAAAATGCCCGAGATGGATCGCGCCAGTGTTTGCTTCAAGGAAATCCAGGTGATTCCGAGCAGACAACGCAACCAATTCCATCGAGGGCAGAAGTTGGATCGCGGTAATTCCAACAGCAACAATCATCCCGAGAGCGAGGTACAACAAAGGTGCTGAAGATTCTCGAAAAGAGCTTTTCGTTCGCCATCGTTTCAGCGATTCAGCGACCGTGAATGTGCCAAGGAAAATGGCGATGAAGAAGAACGTCTGCGGCTGGCCTGCAAAGAAGCTGATGCCAAACAAAAGTCCGAGCCCTATGGCATAACGCCAGGACTTCCATGCGCTCATTAGCAATAATGTTTCCCATGGAAGTAATGCAAGCTGCAAGATCTGCATGGAATGATTTTGCTCAGCGGCCATTCGCACTCCGAAACCCCAGCATAATCCTGCAAGCAGCGCTGCTGCTCCTGCCACACGAAATTCTCTTTTGAGCAATACGAATACCCCGAGTGCAGCCAGAGGCAAATGCAACAGCGTCATCGTTTCAGGCACGAGGACTGGCAAATGTACTGATTGTGGTATCGTAAGCCAGGTAATTGCTATTTGCAGGAGATTGGTAGGATACCAAAACCCGGATTGTGCATCTGCCAATAGTGGCGACCACGCCCAGGAATACGGATTCCAAAATGGAAGCGTATGTTGAACGCGCACAATATAGAAGCAGAACTCCCGAATGGGATACTCCTGGATGAAAAAGTCCTCCCAAAAGAACCGCTGACCAAGAAATACCGGCCAATAAACGGCGATCATGAAGAGTACATAAATCCCAAAGGCCGCCCATGAGCTAAGCCCGTCCAGGAACAAACCCGCCTTCTTCTCGTTTGGAATGAGTATGGTCGCTCGGTTTTTCAATAGGTCAATTTTTGTTACAATCGGTTTCGGGGTTCTGATGCTTTCGTGGATGATTGACCATCCAGCGAATGCATTTGCACAGGTCAGTTCTTTTCCAACGTCTATAAACAGGACGGGTTCACAATTTCGCATCGCGCGTCTTAAATACGAGGGCGGCAGCGATTGGTATAATGGTCAGTCCGAAGAGCCAAATCTGCTCAAATTTCTTCACGAAAATACGAATATCGATGTCGATCCAACGTATTTCTCCGTCGATATAGCGAGCGATGAAATTTTTAATTACCCTTTTCTCTTCATGACTGGTCATGGCCGTGTCGATTTTTCAGACATGGAGGCTAAACGCCTGCGCGCCTATTGTGATGCCGGAGGGTTTCTCTATATCGACGACGATTACGGTCTTGACACCACTATCCGTGGCGAATTAAAGAAAGTATTTCCCGAGCAAAATCTTCAGGAACTGCCATTTTCTTATGGCCTCTATCATTGCCATTTCGATTTTCCGAACGGCGTACCGAAAACTCATGAGCACGATGGCAAACCACCGCAGGGTTTCGGGCTTTTTAGCAATGGTCGGCTCTGTGTATTCTACACCTATCAATCCAATCCCAGCGATGGCTGGGACGACCCAGATGTCCACGGCGACCCCGAAGAAAAACGTCAGGAAGCGTTGCGTTTCGGAACGAATATCGTCATCTGGGCGCTGGAACATTAAAAATTTGAACGCTACGGAAGTCCATTCACAGGTGCGAACTTCACAATCGCTTCATTATTGAGTGGTACGTAGGCAACGGTCTGAGCGTCAGGACTAAAAAGCTCTATGACAGGGACGTCGGAAGCGATGTCCTTCTCAATGTTTGTGCTAAGATTCCGAACCTTGACTCCGACATAAGGATAAACAACATGGAAGCCATCTGGAGCGGCATTCATGCCGTTGCCAGGCCAATCAAGCACTTTTTGGGTTTGACCGCTGGTGAGGTTGATTAAATTTACGGTGCCACTTGGTCCATTCCAATTTCCGGCAGCAACTATAGAATTAAGGCTTTGAGCATAACCTATGCCAAGCGTTCCTTGCGGAGACATGGGCACACGATAAATGAGATTCAGCGAAGTATCATAGACCGAGAAAACATTGTTGCCTCCAATGTTCTCACAGATCGAAAACAGGCTGTCATTCAAGATTGTCGCGCCATAGTAAGTTCCGACCCAATGTGAATTCCATTGGTGCATTTCCCGGAAGGTTCCTCCATTGAAATACGTAAGAAAATAAGTAACAGGCGCTCCATCGATACCGGAACCGTTACTTTTGTCGCTAATCATAAGATGGCCTGAAGGTGACATGGCATCCATCTCTGCCTTCCATTCAAGTTTCAGTGAGGAATCTCCTTGAGCCCCGACAGGAGTCAGAACGGGATCTCCAAGTGTTCCAAATTTCAGAGATTCGTTTGAGTTTGTTCTGAGATCCCAGAAAATGAAATGCTTCCCATCATCGGTGATCTCAATTGGGGCAAGAAATGCGGAGTTGATAGGCGTAGTGCTAACAAGCGTTCCAGTTTGATTATAAACATCAATGAAAGAATGGCTTAATGTTTCTCCAGCAGAATCGTAGGGTTTGGTTCGAAAAGCAACGAGCATGGAGCCATCCGAGCTCCATTTAATGCAATTGACCGTTTCGATTGCTGGAGCTTGGGGACCGTCAACATTGAGAAAACATCCCTCGATCAGGGGGAAGAGAAGCAAAACGAAAATAGACACTTTTCGCATGATCTCCAAACCTGAAGTACGATCATATGCGTTCCTCAATCAGCGTGGTGAGTGGATGGAAGTGAGATAGTCTGAATGGATTCCCGCCCTCGATCAGGTCGAGGGCAGGCTTTTCGCGGGAATGACAATCAAAATCTCATAAATCTTAATAATCCCATAATCACGGTTCAGACAATCATCCTTTTGATAATCTCATCCCCGAACTCACTCGTCTTGATCTCTTGTGCGCCATCCATTTGGCGGGCAAAGTCGTAGGTGACGCGCTTGGAGCCGATAGCGGAATCGAGCCCACGAATAATGAGATCGGCGGCTTCGCCCCAGCCCATGTAACGCAGCATCATCTCGCCGGAAAGAATCACCGAACCGGGATTTACCTTATCCAGATTAGCATATTTCGGTGCCGTACCGTGCGTTGCTTCAAAGATCGCAGCGCCGGTAACGTAATTGATATTCGCTCCCGGCGCAATGCCGATTCCGCCAACCTGTGCGGCAAGCGCATCCGAAAGATAATCGCCATTGAGATTAAGCGTGGCGATCACATCGAAATCTTCGGGACGTGTCAGAACTTGCTGAAGCGTGATGTCGGCAATGGCATCCTTGATGAGCAACGCACCTTCAGCCAGGCGTTTTTTCTGAAGCTCATTCGCTTGTTGCTCGCCAAATGCTTTTTTCTGATCCTCCCATTCGGCCCAGGTGAAGACTTTATCGCCAAAGCGCTCTTTCGCCATTTTATAACCCCAGTCGCGGAATGCGCCTTCTGTGAATTTCATGATATTGCCCTTATGCACGATCGTCACCGATTTTCGATTGAGCCGAAGCGCATATTCGATTGCCGCTGCGATAAGGCGCTCCGATCCTTCCAGGCTAACAGGCTTGATGCCAATGCCGACATGCGGAGCGTTTTTAACTTCCTCCACATTCGCTTGTTTAGACCATGCTTCGGTTTTCGCTTTCGTTCCGAACCGGATCTTGCCGAACGCTTTCGGGAATTCTTTCTCGATAAAGTCGAGGACTTTGTTTGATTCATCGCTTCCGGCAGCCCATTCGATGCCAGCGTAAATGTCTTCGGTGTTCTCGCGGAAGATCACCATATCAACCAATTCCGGACGCTTCACCGGCGATGGGACTCCGGAAAAATACCGTACCGGACGCAGGCATACATACAGATCCAACTGCTGTCGAAGAGCAACATTCAAGCTTGTAATGCCGCCGCCGATGGGGGTGGTAAGCGGACCTTTAATGCCGACGAGATATTCCCGCATCACGTCCAGCGTTTCATTCGGAAGCCAGGTATTTTCGCCATAGACTTCGTTGGCTTTCTCGCCGGCAAACACTTCGTACCATTCAATTTTCCGCTTACCGCCGTAAGCTTTTTCGACGGCAGCATCGAATACGCGGACGGAGGCACGCCATATATCCGGTCCGGTGCCATCGCCTTCGATGAATGGAATGATAGGATTGGCAGGCACTTCCAGCCCATTGGAGGTCATGCGGATCTTCTCGCCGCGAGAGGGTTTTGCTAATTTTTTTGCGTCAATGCTCATGTTTTAATTTAAAATATTGGTTACTGAGGGAGGAAACCACTACAAAAATACGACATATTGAACTATCGCAAGGGATAGTCCGGCAAATCTCTTACGTCCCCCAATCCCTCGGATAGCGAAAATCTGTATTAATAGTGCGGCTCGATAATTTTGCGATAAGCGGCAATCGGCGTTTGTATTGGGTTCGTTGTACGATCTGGCGGATATGGTTAATGTGATCCAATCTGTATCCACGCTTCATTAGCTGTTCATCGCGTTCGCGGAGATCGATCATGTAAAAAAGCAGTTCATCAACTTCATGATACGATATTCCGAGTTCCGATTCATCCGTCTGCCCCGGCCAAAGGTCTGCCGATGGAGGTTTGGTTATTATTTGCTCCGGTACGCCTACATATTTTGCAAGCTGCCAGACCTGAGTTTTGTAAAGATCGCCAAGTGGGTTGATCGCACTCGCATTATCGCCATAGATCGTAGTGTAACCGAGCAGCGATTCTGTCTTGTTGGACGTGCCAATGACGAGTGAACTCATCACCTGGGATCGATCGTATAATGCGATCATTCTTAATCGAGCCATGATATTTCCCCGGCGCCTTTTGTCCATGGAACTATCTGAAGCAAAAAAGGCGTCCGCCGCATTGGAAATATCGAGTATTTCTGAAGAGACTCCAAGTGCGTTCACGACGTCGGTGGCATCCTTGATACTTTCCGGGGATGAGGTTCGATATGGCATCAGGAGCACATGGACATTCTCTGCACCTAAGGCTCGAACAGAAAGATAGGTCGAGAGCGCGGAATCGACCCCACCCGATAGCCCGATCACAGCTTTACTAAGCCCGGTCCGCCGCACCTCCTCGCGAATGAAGATGGTGAGTATCTCCACGGCGTGCTTCTCATTGAGAAGGAGAGGATGTTTCCCGATATGTTGCGGCGCTTCCAAATATGTTTGTGTTGGATAGGTCTAATGATATTTAATTTCAAATTTTTCCCGAAGCGCATTGGAAACCGAGTTCGGAACGAAACTTGAAACGTCTTTGCCATACCGTGCAAGCTCGCGGATGATCGTGGAGTTCAAATACGTGTATTCTTCGTGCGGCATCAGAAAGATCGTGCTTACATTCGGTGCCAGCTTGCGATTCATCAGTGCCATTTGGAACTCATATTCGAAATCGCTCAAGGCCCGAAGTCCCCGAACAACCGCCGTCGCTCCTTTTGAATCGGCATACTCGACGAGCAGCCCCTGGAAAGCATCGGCTCGAATGTTTGTGCGTTGCGGACAGTATTCCAAAAGGCTTTGCTCGATCAGCCGCAACCGTTCCGGCTCCGAGAACAGGGGTGATTTTTGGCTGTTCTTTGCCAGTGCGACGATCACCTGATCGAAGAGTTCGCTGGCTCGCTCGATAATGTCCAGGTGGCCGTTCGTGATGGGGTCAAATGTTCCCGGATAGATGGCGATCTTCATGTGGCTGGGATCGAGATTGGTTGTTTCTGAAAGATAGTAAAGCTCGCTTCTCCGGAGTTTAGCTCCCGAAGCAAGGTTGAGCCGTTTGCTAAAACAATGGAATCGCCGGTGCGGTGCTCGATGATACAAAGCCCGTCGCGGGTGGCCTTCTCCGATAGTAATGTAGGCAAGAGTTCGCGTGATTGCTTGTCCTCATACGGTGCATCAGCAAAAATGAGATCGAACTGCTTCGTCTGCCTTCGGAGGAACGCGATCACATCGGAATGGAACACGGAAACACGATCTGTAACCTGGAGGGTCTTCGCATTGGCATTTATGGCAAGGATTGCATGACGATCGCGTTCGACGAGCGTGGCATGTTTGGCTCCACGGCTAAGCGCTTCGAACGAAAACGCGCCGGAACCGGCGTAAAGATCGAGCACACGAATGCGGTCGAAGGAGATGAGATTATTCAGGACATTGAATAACGATTCTCTCGCGCGGTCTGTCGTCGGACGGGTAGCATTGCCTTTCGGAGCAACGAGCACTCGGCTTCGAAATTCCCCAGCAATGATCCTCATCGTAAGTACATGATGCTCGTTTTAAAGAACGCTCTCGATCCTGGCGGTTACATCATCAACTGAACCAAGACCATCGACCAGTGTGACACCTCGTCGTTCTTCATAATACGATCTCACCGGTTCCGTCTGTGCGTTATATACTTCGAGACGGTGCCGTATCGTTTCCACGGTATCATCCTTACGTCCTTGTTCAATTCCGCGGCGGATCATACGATCGAGAAGCTCCTGCTCCGGCGCAGCGAGCATGATAATGTGCACATCGGCAATGCCAAGCTCGTGGAACAGATCGTCAAGCGCACTTGCCTGTTCAAGCGTGCGTGGGAAGCCATCGAGCAGAAAGCCTTTTGATTCTGGCTTCATTTCAAGTACTTCGCGGACGAGACCGATAATGATGTCATCGGGTACCAGCCCGCCGGATTCCACGAAGGTTCTTGCCGTCATACCCAGCGGGGATCCTTCGGCAATGGCGGCGCGTAGAATATCGCCGGTGGAGATATGGATCAGATTATGGGCGGCGGCAAGGCGCATGGCCTGTGTGCCTTTGCCCACGCCGGGTGGGCCAAATAGGATGAGATTCATGAAAATGATAGAGTGACGCTATGGGATGGTACTAAAGGGCATGTAAACTCACTGGAAGCCCGGTTGGTTTACCTGAATATAATCTACTTCTGGGCCATCTTCCGGAACTTCACAACTCTCATTTGCCTATCACATCCGTGAGGATGATCTATAAGCACTTTCCATTCGCATTGCTTGCCGCGATCGCTTTTCTTTTTGTCGGGCAGATCGCTCACGCGAATTCTACCGGTGATGGGGATCAGCCGCTTGCTGGCAAGGATACCATTCATCTTTCTATTGCCACAAATTATGTGGTATTTGCCGATACCGATGTGATCATCTCCCAGATCATAAAGGATACGCTCCCCGGCGCGCTCAAGCCCATCATTTCATTTGGCGAGATCATCAGCTATAATCCCGATATTTTGGAATTTATCAATGTAAGAAATGGTGCCAATACTCCCGCGCCGGACTGGTTCTTTACCAAATCTGTTACGACACCGGGAATACTCTATGTCACGGGAAATTCTTCGAGCAGCACACCGCTCAAGGGACCTGGGGAGATCCTGCAAATGCAATTCCATGTGCTGAGCCAGGCGCCAACGTTTTCAAATTCCGGATTTATCGTTGATTCCGCCGGTGCCAGTTTGTTGGATCCCATCGTCGTGTCCGATACCGGCCGCTTGCTGGTTATCGATGCATGCTCTCCGGTGGTAACTTCCGGGGTTACACCAACGAGCAGCATTATGCAATGCACTCCAAATCCTGCTTCCGGAAGCATTCTTGTTTCTTATTTTATTGCGGAAGACTCAGCTATTTCCATTATCCCGGTTACATTTCAGCTTTATAATTCTGCTGGGATCCTCTCTCAATCTCTTTCGATGAAGAATGATGGCTTTGGATGGCATGAATTTCCCATTAGTCTGACAGGGATGAGCGATGGTGTCTATTCTCTGGAATTCCAAGCCGGGTCAACTCATCAGTTTCAGAGACTGCTTATTTTGCATTGATCATTGATGAAATTTCCATCATCGAATCGGTGAAACCGATCGTTCGGATAGCAGGTTGAATTTTCTAGATAGCTCACATTCATCACGCCGATTACCTCTGGTCATGTCACGGTTGCACAAGATAGGACTCTTTATATCACTGGTGGCTGCGTTGTTGACGTTGCCGTTGGCTGCGATTGCTCAAAACCCCGGCAATCCAGAGGGTGAGCCTCGTGAGGCGCCGAGGTTAAGTCCAGCGGAGTTTAATCAGAAGCTTCAAATTGCGGAAGTGTATGAAGAGAACCACGATCCTGCAAATGCTGCGCGGGTCTATGGGGAGCTATACACCTTAAGTCCGAGGGACGAAACCGTATTCGATGGATACCTGCGATCCCTGGTTGCACTTAAGCGGTTCGACGATGCAGAAAAGATCGTAAATGTGCGGCTTCAGACGGATAGCTCGGTCGATATTCTTCTGCTTTCCGCTCGCATCGAGGCATGGATGGGGAAGCGAACGGAATCTCTCGCTAAATTTCAACAGGCGGAGGGGTTGATCAATGCAAAGGATTGCACTGCCCTTTTTCCCATCGTCTATGCGATGATGGATGTTTCCTACAATCAGGATGCGCTTGAATTGCTCGATGCGATGCGTAAGAATGCCCCGAGTTCCGCGGCGACCAATGGCTATGGCGATATTTGCTCGAGCCAGATCGCCGGAGTGTATCTCCGGCTTGGAGAGTTCGACCGCGCATCCAAAGAATTTATCACGATCTTAAAAGAGGGTGAGGGAAATGTGGGGATGGTCGAGCAGCGCCTTGCCGAATACCTGACCGATTCTCTTTCCCGCGCAACCGTGCTTGGCGCGCTTGAAGGGGAGATCCTCTCGGCTGACGCAACGGCTTCCGGTGGCCCCACGCGCGCAAATTTGCGATTGCTTTCCTGGCTCTATGGTGAGAAGAAGGACTATGCCAAAGCGCTTCAGACGATGATCCAGCTCGACGATCTCACATCGGGAACTCCGGGATATGAGGGAGGGGAGTTGCTGGCGTTCGCGGAACGGGCGCGAAGTGAAGGCGCCCTGGATGTCGCTGCGACGGCGTATGCAGAAGCATCGCGCAGACTCAAAGCAAGCCGTGGGCAGGATTTTTATGTGCAACAGGCTGAACTTGGTTCGCTCAAAACTTGGGAAGCATATTATCACTCTAAGCCCAATGATGACCGCCCATTCTGGAAGGATTCTATTGCCGCGCTCATCTCGAGATATGAATCATTTGCGGCGAGTGGGGTTATGAACGAGTTATCGCTGGACGCGCTGTTGCACGCCGGTAACCTTGCCTATACCGATCTGTTCGATCTGACGCGCGCGGCGAAGGATCTGGAATCTGCTGTTGCACACACGCATAATGGCCTCAGCGACCTGGTGCGGCAAGCGGCGTTCCGATTGGTGGATATTGCGTATGCTTCGGAAGATTTCCCATTGGCGAATGCCCGGCTTCAACATATTGAGGAGATGCTTGGAACGTATCATCCTCAAAATGAAAGGGAGATCCGCAATCACATTATGTACGACCGGGCGTTGGGGCAATATTATCAGGGGAATTTTGATACATCCACGGTCCTGCTCGAAACAGTTGCCGCCGATGCTTCGAGCGATTATGCGAATGACGCCATTGCGCTCGTCGGCATTATTGAGCAAGGCAATACGCCGGGTGGGTTGCCCTCGCTTAGGTATTTTGCGAAAGGCGCGCTTGCGGAACAAGCCCATAAGTATGCTGAGGCGGAAGCAGCCTTCCGTGCCATCATCGATACGGAGATCAATGCGCCGCTTGCCGATAACGCCGCGCTCCGAAGCGCAGCCGTGCTTGTAAAGCTGGGGCGAGCCGAGGAGGCTATACGCGAGTTAGACTCCATGCAAACAAAATTGCTTTCCAGTCCGCTGTTGGATGTGGCGGCATTTCGCGAGGCGGAGATCGTCGAGCGCGACATGCACGACAAGCCGAGGGCTGAAAGATTATACGAGGATTTTCTTGCGAGATACCCCAACTCCAATTTCGTCAATGATGCCCGCGATAGAGCACGGAAGTTGAGAGGGGATTCTTTTTAGACTGGGATTTGTGAGATTTTTAGGAGATTTTTGTGATGGAAATAAGTGTTTACAATTATCATCCTAAGAATCCCTAAAAATCTAACGAATCGCAGTCACGCTTTCCATTATGCTACACACCAAAAATTTTCCTAACGAGGATCAACAGTACCGCGATGCCAGAAATGCGCTGCTCGAAGAAGAGATCGCGCTGCGCCGCCACACCGAGCGTGTTGCACAGATGCGACGCGAACTTCCCATCGGCGGCAAACTGAAGGAAGATTATGTGTTCGATGAAATGGTGAATGGCGAGAAGCGTACCACGAAATTTTCGGAATTGTTCGCGGAGGGTAAACCATCCCTCGTGATCTATAGCATGATGTACCATCCGGATGACAAGTTCCCTTGCCCGAGCTGTAACTCCATCGTTGATGGGCTTGATGGCTCTACGACGCATGTGCGCGACAAGATCAATTTTGTCGTGGTAACGAAAGCGCCTATCGAGAAAACGCTGGAATGGGCGAGCGGGCGAGGCTGGCGCAACGTGCGGTTGCTTTCCTCGTTCTCCAACACGTACAATCACGATTATCTCGGCGAAAATGAAAAAGGAAATCAGTTGCCTATACTTAATGTGTTTTCGAAAACTCCGGATGGGATATTCCATACGTATGCAACGGAATTGCTCTTTGCTCCTGCCGATCCGGGTCAGCATCATCGTCATGTCGATATAATCTGGCCCGTTTGGAATTTGTTCGACTACACTCCCGAAGGCCGTGGCGCGGATTGGCATCCGAAGCTGCAATATTGAGAAATTCGCAGGTTTGGCGCTGTGCTTGGCAACTATTTGTGAGCTAAGGTTGTCAACACGCGAATCAAATGCAAATGAATCTAAAAGAATACCCTCTGGCTGTCGTTCTCGTCGCTGTCGCAATTTCTTTCCTGGCCGGATGTAAATCGAATTCAACAAGTCCGGCCCCGGCTTTGCCGGTCAAGCCGGTATCTCCGGGAGTTGGCAGTTCATTCCTGTATTATCGGGTCACGGTCGATTCCACCGGCACCGTCAGGAGTGTTGATTCAAGCACGCTCTATGGCGATACGGTGCTCGCCACAGGCATTTCGATGTTTGGCGAGACGTACGTAACGGAGTTTACGCCGAATTTCCTGTTTCAGTATGTCAATTACGATACGAGCGGTAACATTTCGTATTATATGAATCCGGGGGCGGGACAAAGCGGAACATGGATCACCGTTCCAATGGACAGTATGCACACATTCGCCTCTATCGATCCCAACCCCGCCAACAGCACATGGTACACCTATACCGGCCCTGACCCTCTGCTCTTTGCTGGGCAGCAATTCAACTCCGAGACGTTCGATGTATATACCGGTCCTACCGCTGCGGGAATACAGGGCGAGACGCTAAAAGAATGGTACGATACCACGACCGGAATTCTCCTCGAACAGAACGTGCTGCCCCAGCGCGATTCCACCGGACATTTCGGAACCGGCAGCGGCTATGAGATTGCCAAGTTTATTGTGAAGTAGCAGACGTAGGTAAGCCAGTATACTTTACTGTATCTTGCTAAGCAAAATTACCGAGGCGGGATTGGAGATATCATATTGTGCGAGTCCGGTGGCAGATGTGACCAGAAGTGTCGATTGCGAGGTAACCTGAATATGATAGCCCTGCACGTTCGGAGCTTGCGCGATAAGCGCCGGGTTCGCTGGATTTGAAAGACTAAATATTTGCAATCCCGTCGAAGCATCTAACACAAAAAGCGTGCTGCCCTGAATGGCTATGTCGGTTGGGTCGGTGAATGGGATCTTTGTCAGAAGGGTAGCAAATTCCGAAGTGTCATTCGGTTGATGCGGGTCGAATTGGTCAACATCGAGCCCGTTCACGGAATCGACCGCCTGCTGGCAGAATACGTTGGTTCCCGGGTAGGTCGTGTGCCGAATGATGTAGATAAGGCTATCGGCTATTGCAATGTGCCGGGCATATCCCGATAATATCGTTACCGTAAGCGGATAGCTTGTCGATGCAATAGGGCCAAACTCAAAACGGCTTCCAAAGCAATTATATTCATTGGCGCTATCCATGAATGTGGTATCGTATAAGCCGAACGCTGAGTATCCGGAGGGTGTGGGATCTGCCGGATTCGATAGTGAATAGAGACTCGTATAGTCTGCTACTTGAATATAATTTCCGTTACTCACGAGGCTGTAGGCCCATCCCGACGTACTGCAACTCGCAACATGCTCCGTTGGTGGAGTTGCCTGTTGAAAGCATCCGCAGATGACGAAGAGCAACAGAGCGATCAGGTGAACAACACTGAGTTTTTTCATCAGAAGTATAGGCCGCCCAGAGTCTCCGAAACAGTTGTATCGTGCCAATTAATGATTTCCAAGCCATCGGCTGGGGAATCATACCCGGTCGGGTCATGCGGTGAGGCCGGAATATTCAGAACATTTTGCATTCGTTTCACTACAACCGGTTGTGCTGGATTTGCAATACTCAAGACCACAAGATCCACCGAATTTTGAAGATAGAGATAGCCGCTGGATGCAGTTGCATCGAGGCTGCCGGGAGCAGAAATGTATGCCACGTTGCTCGGGGCTGCGGGATTCGTGTTATTGATGATGTGCCATCCCTGATACGGTTCGTTGACGAAAAGATAATTCCCGAATGAAACAACATGGGCCGGATGAAGAACCGGCTGCGCGGCTACGACCGCAACGGAATTATTGAGGGAATCGCGCGTGATATAGTCCGGCGCGGAATCCGTTACGATATAGTTCGTGCCGCCGCACGAGCCGCAAAGAAGCGCACTTCCAACAAATAGTGTGAAGAGAATTGCTTTCATAAAGACTACTATTAAAACACATCAAGAGAGCGAAAGTTACAAGGAAAGAACGTGTCTTCTCTGAAGAATTGTTCGAGATATGCAATGACTGTTACAGAGGCGTTTGGTTTTACCTGTGTTACGATGATGTTCCTATCGTACCTGCTCGACAAGCGGGGAAGAGTGTGGCGGCTGGTATTCGCTATCTCCTGTTTCGGGGCCAGTACGTATGCGGTGCTTATCGACTCCGTTCCGTTTGCGATTGTGGAGGGATTATGGGGCGTGGTTGCGCTCAGGCGATGGATGGTAAATAATGACAAAGAATTAAAGCAATAAAGCTTTGAACTGGCAATCCTTTTGAGGCGCTCGAAGTTAGTATTTGTATGAACGTTCGAAAATTCCTCCTGCCGCTGGTCACGGCATTACTTCTTTTATCATCTTCCGTTAGCATTGCTCAAAATAAGCTGCTTATTCCGATGGATCTCGATCAGACGGACCATCTGAAAGCCTACGGAATCACCTTCTGGGCACTGCAGAAAGGGCTGGCAGTCGATTGGCTATTGAATTACCGAGGCGGAAGCTTTATGGCCGATTATTCCGATCTGCTGGCTGCCGAATGCCGTATCCGAGGCGTATCGTTCGAGACGGTCGATGCCGGAGCCGCGAAATCCATCTACGATCTGGTGCAGGAGCCTGCGAAGAACATGGATGTTGTAAAGCTGGAAAAAGCGCCGAAGATCGCCGTTTATGTTCCACCTGGATTTCAGCCGTGGGACGATGCCGTAACACTGGCGCTGGAATACGCCGAAGTCCCCTACGATAAGATATGGGACGATGAAGTCCTGGGAGATAAGCTGAAGCAATATGACTGGCTGCATCTCCATCACGAAGATTTTACGGGACAATATGGAAAATTCTACGGGAATTATAGTTCAGCGCCATGGTATCAGGCGCAAGTGCGAATGCTGGAAGATGAAGCAAAAAAATTAGGCTATGCAAAAGTGAGTGAGGAAAAAAAAGCCGTTGCACGGAAGATCAAGGAGTTCGTTGCCAATGGCGGCTTCATGTTTGCCATGTGCTCGGCAACCGATACCTATGACATTGCCCTTGCTGCTGAGAACGATGACATTTGTGCAGCAGAATTCGATGGCGATCCGGTCGATCCGAATTATCAGTCAAAGCTTGATTATTCCAAGACGTTCGCATTCGAAAATTTCAAAGTGAATCCAAACCCGTTCGCGTATGAGTTCAGCGACATCGATATTCAGCCGAACGAGGTTGGCTCGAAAGATAACGACTATTTCACGCTGTTCGATTTTTCCGCGAAATACGATCCCGTCCCGACTATGCTTACGCAGGATCACACTAATGTGGTAAAAGGATTCATGGGGCAGACCACCGGATTCCATAAAGAGCTTATCAAGAAAGATGTGACCATTTTAGGCCAGCGGGAGGGGACCGATCAGGTGAAATATCTTTACTCTAACTACGGTCGCGGCTTTTTCTGCTTCTATGGCGGGCATGATCCGGAGGCATACACGCACCAGGTGGGTGATCCGCCGACAGACTTGAAGTTGCATAAAAATTCGCCGGGCTACCGTTTGATATTGAATAACGTGCTTTTCCCTGCAGCGAAGAAGCGGAAATTGAAGACGTGACTGGGATTCGTGAGATTTTTGGGGATTCATGCGATGGGGATTGGTAAGGTTTTTCAATCTTTATTACAAGAAGACGTTTTCGAGTTTAGAATGAGCGATTTTTCCTATCTCATGAATCCCTAAAAATCCTATGAATCCCAGTCTGAACTAAAGAGGGCAATTCCGGCGTTTGTCGGCTCCAATTCGAATAGAAATTTTACATTAGATTAATTCATGCCTCAGCATAAAGGAGCGGTACGCCGCGTTCGTCTTTCGGAGAAGCGCCGCACGGCCAATAAGGGCCAAAAGGTCGATTTACGTAAACTTTTGAAGGGATTTGCAGAATCCCCGGAGGGTGCGCCCACCGATCTCAAGACGATCCAGAGCCGTTTGGATAAGCTCGCCCGCAAGGGACTTGTCCACAAGAATTTCGCCGCCAATAAGAAATCGAAGCTGGCCAAGGCGGCAAAAGTGGCTTAAAATGTCATTCCCGCGAAAGCGGGAATCCACTGGATCTATGTTCCATGAACCGAATTATGTTTTCGGTACTCTGAAAGTTGTGTCCCTAATTGATCCAAAATTTGATCTCGCGTGGCATTTTCGATGTTGTCTGCTAAAATGCGTAATGGCTTTGTAGGGTCTCTGAAACCAAATTGAAGTCCGAAAACAAATGGAACCGTTCCTGATCGCTCTTTAATATGTTCAAGGGTTTTGTGCGAATCTTTTAGTTCAATAAAAATATTATGGATCGTAGAACCGCGCCAAGTAACGTCCGATGCTGTCAATCGGGCAATATCATCCCATCCAATCAATATTAGCTTTCTACTAAGAAACTCATAGTATATGCCTTCTTTAGAGATTGCAAGTGTGGGTCCGGAGTAGAAAATGCAGGAACATTTAGGATCAAGAGAATTACAAAGAATAACGCAAGCAAAAGCCAAACGAATAGAGGAGGGCCTAAATGATAATGATAATAATGATAGGAATAATAACGAAATGGATTATAGGTTAATTGATACCACTGAAGTCCTTGATTGATGCCAGAGATTGTCTCATAAGCGGAGAAAGCAAATCCAACAATTACTATAATCATCAAGAGCCAGCGGGATTCCCGTGTTCGATAATAACAAGTAGCATTAGAAAGATTTGGTTCGGTCATCATATCACACTTCCTGCGCTCCCAATTCAAGAAGTGCCATTTCCAATTCCGATCGTTCTACAGTGGATGGCTTTGATTCAGGTGCGACCAGGGCAACAATTTCAGGATTCATCACCACCGGCGAGCCGGCTTTTACATGCATTTCGCTTTTGGGGCCGGCCTCGAATTGTAAAGGCGCGCCGAAGAATTCTTTCAGGGCAAGTTGCATCTCGTCCTTCATATTCATCAGCATGCCCTTCTGCGCTGCGCCGGGAACTCCAAAGTAGATCGTAGCTCGGCGAACGCCGCAGAATTCCAGTTCAGGAAGAATAGACCAAAGCGGGCGGGATCTTGTTCTTAAGAAATCTCCAAACTCCAGCCAGCGGGAAGCAACAGTATCGGTATCGAGTGTTTCTTTTTGTTCGGGAACGGCCTCTTGAACTATTTGTGGCTTTGAAGATGGAGCCGCTGCAGATATTTTAGGAATGGAGGGAGGCAAACTTCCATTTGCTGGGCCTGCCGCTATGTTGCTACTTTTTTTTTCCGGCGTGGCGGGGTTCTGAGGTAGGCTCATTGGAGCAACTCCACGAAGCGCACGAACTTCCTCAATAAGCTGTGATACTTCGATGGCTCGTTCCAGCATCATCATTTCAACCAGAGCCACTTCAAGAACAATACGTGGGTCGTGGGTAGATTTCAGGCGCTCGAATGCCGTTTGTCCCAGCCGAACGAGTCGAAGTACATCAGCCTCGTTGAATTGCTCGGCATGATTGGAATATCGCTCCTGATGCGCTTTTGAGACCTCTAATTGCTTGGTAGTCCCTGTAATGCGGACGGTCAGGATATTCCGGAAATGCTCAAGCAAGCCAGAAAAAAATTCCTCCACATCGTACCCACGCGATATAATTTCGCCGCTCAGTTCAAAGGCGCGTTTGGGAGTGCGGTCCGCAATTGCTTCGCTTACCTCGAAATAAAAATCAAGATCTATGAGGTTGAGGGCTTCGCGCAGGCGAGAAGTTTCCACGGTCATTCCGCAATATGCAATTACCTGATCCATCAAGGATTGCGCATCTCGCATGGAACCATCGGCTTTTTTTGCAATGATGATGAGCGCATCATCCTCGATCGTAATTCCATCAGCCTCGGCGATTGTTCGCAAACGTCGGGTGATCTCTTCAAGCTGAATACGCCGGAAATCGTAACGCTGGGTGCGGGAAAGAATCGTCGGGAGGACTTTTTGAACTTCCGTAGTAGCGAAAACAAAAATGAGATGACGCGGCGGCTCTTCTAACGTCTTTAACAGTGCGTTAAATGCATTGTTAGAAAGCATGTGAATTTCGTCGATGATAACAACTTTGTACTTTCCCGTCAGCGGCGGATACTTGACGTTATCGCGTAACATGCGGACGTCATCAACTCCGGTATTAGAAGCGCCATCGATCTCCGCCACATCCATCGAGCGGCCTTCGGTAATGGCAAGGCAGTTCTCGCAATAATTGCATGGTTCGTAGCCATTCGATGCTGCGTTCGGGCAATTAACGGCTTTGGCAAGAATACGAGCAACAGTGGTTTTGCCGCAGCCGCGTTGACCGGTGAATAGGAACGCGTGAGCAAGCCGGTCGGATGCAATGGCGTTTTTTAGCGTGCGCGTGACGTGATCCTGACCGACCACGTCATCGAATCGCATGGGGCGCCATTTAAGGGCTGTTACCTGGAAAGTTTCGGACATGCGAGAAGAACATGATATGCAAACTTTCGTTTGCGCCGAAATTGCAGGAGGCTAAATTTTTTCGTTAAACGGTCTTGATTTCGGATTCGCCTTCTTTCGACCTTACAAAAATGGCGACAATGAGCGAAAAGATCGTTGCCATAATAACATCCCCAATAAACGTCGTGATCAACATCGCAGTGGGTGATGTAAACATCTTCATGTACGATTGGGCTTTTTGAATTTGATCGGAGGACATGTTCTGCGCCCGCATCGCTGCAACTTGCTTTTGAGTGACCATATCCATCATTCCAGGATTGATAGAGGTTGCATAAATATACATGAAAATTCCCATGGCTATCCCTGCAAAAACCCCGACGAGCAAGCCGGTGATGAATGCCTGACCGTAGGAAATCTCACCTCCGAAATCCTCTCGCTTTCGCTCATTCATAGCCATCCAAATAAAGAGGATGAAGAACGGGACGCCTACCCATGGAAGCCAATTCATGGCGTCAGTTTTGTACATGCCCGTAAAGTACCCAATTAAGGTGACCACGATCGCAACGCCAGCAGAATAAAGGCCAAAAAGAATAGCTGTTACCATAGTGTTATGTGAGATGAGCTTTTACAACACACTCATCTCTCGTTCAAAAATACGAAAAAAATCATCCCGGACTAAAAAATCCGGGATGATCCAAAAAAATTAGAATTTTGAGCTTCTGTTTCGCTTCAGAGTTTTGGCGGAAGTATTACGCCTTTGGGGCAGCATTCTTGATGGCCTCGCTTGTCCCTTCTTCATATTTCTTGAAGTTTTCCACGAAGCGGCGGGCTAGATCAGCAGCTTGCTTATCGTAGGCCGATTTGTCGGCCCACGTATTTCGCGGGTTGAGCACTTCATCCGGCACTCCGGGAACTTGCTGCGGAATTTCCATGCCGAAAATTGGATCTTTTACCGTCTTTACATTATCGAGATTGCCAGCCAGCGCTTGCTCGACCATCGCGCGCGTGTAAGGCAAGTGCATGCGTTTACCCACGCCATACGGTCCGCCCGTCCATCCGGTATTGACAAGCCAGCAACGGACATTGTGCTCCTCGATCTTCTTTCCAAGCAGACCGGCATACACATTCGGATGATGCACCATAAAGGGTGCGCCGAAGCATGTGGAGAAATTCGGCTCCGGTTCGGTCACGCCACGTTCGGTGCCAGCGACCTTTGCTGTATATCCAGAGATAAAATGATACATCGCTTGCTCTTTGGTAAGCTTTGAGATCGGCGGAAGTACGCCGAATGCATCTGCTGTGAGGAAAATAATATTTTTCGGATGCCCACCCACAGAAGGCTCGACGGAATTCTCGATGAAATCCAATGGGTAGGCGCAGCGCGTGTTCTCCGTTTTCGAGGTGTCGTTGTAATCCGGGACACGGTTGGCATCGAGCACAACATTTTCGAGCACAGCGCCGCGCTTGATCGCATTCCAGATTTGTGGTTCCTGCTCTTTCGAAAGTTTGATGCACTTCGCGTAGCATCCGCCTTCGAAGTTGAACACACCGTTATCCGACCATCCATGTTCATCATCACCGATGAGGCGTCGTTTTGGATCTGCGGAAAGTGTCGTTTTGCCGGTGCCGGAAAGACCAAAGAAGAGTGCCACATCACCTGCTTCACCTATATTTGCAGAGCAGTGCATAGACATCACTCCCTTGAGCGGAAGCATATAATTTAGTGTGGTAAAAATCCCTTTTTTCATCTCGCCGGAGTATTCCGTTCCACCGATGAGAATAAGTCCGCGCTCGAAATTGAGCAGAATGAACGTCTCTGAGTTGGTACCGTCCGTTGCAGGATCGGCCTTCACGCTTGGCAGCGCGATGATCGTGAATTGCGGGCGATGCTCGGCAAGCTCGGCCTGCGCGGGGCGGATGAAAAGATCGTGACAGAAAAGATTATGCCACGCATACTCATTTATTACACGAAGCGGAAGCTGGTATTTCTTTTCCGCGCCAGCGAAAAGATCGGCGACGAAAAGTTCTTTTTCGTTCATCGCTTTCACCATTTTCTGATACAGCCGCTCGAAATTCTCCTCGCTTATCGGCTGATTGGTTTTGCCCCACCAGACATTGGATTTGCTCGGTGCATTTTCGACGATAAACTTATCTTTCGGCGAGCGGCCAGTAAATTTTCCGGTCGAGACGACGAGTGCTTCGTTAGCAGCAAGCTGCCCCTCGCCACGCGAAAGCGCTTCGGCATAAAGCTCTTCCGTGCCTAAATTAAAATTGATCTGGCTATGAGAAACACCATGGTCGGAAAGATTCTTATGGAGGAGGCTCTGGGCTGATTGGACGTCTGCTGCGTGAGTTTCAGGAGTATTCATAATGTAAAATTAAGGGGCACAAGGCCCGTTGTAGCTACAAAGATACTCTTTTATCGAAATTTTGCCCGCTTTGATTCCAAACTCCTCAATTACACTTGCCGTTTGGCACTCCCACGCCGGCTTAGGCGTTACCGACCCGCAGAATGGAGGACTGGCACAATGGTACTGCAGCAGTCTTGAAAACTGCCGCCCGCAAGGGCTTCCGAGTTCGAATCCCGGGTCCTCCGCAGAAAATCGCCGTAAGTCATTCAATATCAATGATTTATTGCCTTTCAAAATTTTCTAATTTAATTTGTTTGGCAACAATGTGGCAACAAATTCTGTCGAGTCAATGCTTTTGCTCATCTCGGGATTGTGGGGATAAAAATGGTCTACCGATTTGCCCATGCAGACCACATATTGGAAAGAATTAATTAATGGTTCTCCAACACCTCGTCAAAAACTAAAGGCGATTCCTGTCCTTACGGAGATTGGGGTTCCAGCCGTAAAGCTGAGATCATCCACCGGATTTGCCTCAAGCACGCCGTGAACATAAATACGGCTTACGGTCGCGAATTGAGCCTCGTTCCAAACTGTGTTGAATACGTTCTCGACGTTTGCGTACAATTCATAGGGCCCTGTATGATAGGTGAGTGAAAGATCGAAAATCGAATACCCCTTTGCAACAATAGAATTGTCGGTATTGGCAGGTCGGTCGCCGACGTGTCTCAAGCGCAAGGCAGCGGAAAAATCATCCCACTTGGCGACGGCATTTCCCGTAAGCGTAAAATTTGGTGCAAGAGGAATGTAATTATTGCCAACTGCAGAATCGACGAACCGCCCCTCGGAAATCGTTGCATCCCCCCCGAACGTGAGCCATTCTGTTGGACGAATGCGTGCTTCGAGATCGATGCCTTCCCTACGTGTACTTCCTTGTGCAATAAGTGTTCCTTCATCGCCGTCCCAGACAAGTTCGCTTTGAAGGTAAAGATACCATAGCGAGGATGAGCAGGAAAAGAATTCCGAAGGTTCGCCATACCGTAAACCGATCTCGCTGCCAAGCGCTCGCGGTAAGGTCGGAATTCCCGGAGATTGCACAATGGCACGCGCGTCGTTGGAATGAAACCCATAGCCAAAATTCAGAAATGCTGTGGCGTCATTGCTTATTGGAATGCTTGCATTCGCTTTCGGCGAAAGGATGATCTGCTGGTTGATACCGTTTGGCTGTGCGCCGGAATTTAGCAAATTCTGTACATCGACCGTTGCATAGTCTGCGCGAAGCCCAAGAATGAATTGAATCCATCCAAGCCCGATCTCCTGCTGAATATATGGCCCTGTTTCCCGCTCCTGAATGGCCGCATCTACTACATTGTTGAGTCGGACGCGCGCAGAATCATGATAGATGGCAGCTTGAATATCATCGCTTCGTGTGCTGACACCGATCTTTGTATTCATGATGGCGTCGCCTAAGATCCAGGGAAGTGTTCGTTCCCCCCGAAACGCAAGCAGGGTGCGTGAATCTGTCTGTTCCACTTCGTCTCCTTGAGTGGTATCAACAAGATAAAAAGTAAAATCGCTAAACAGCCGAAAATGATAATCGGTGTAAGAGGCGGTAAGTGTCAGAGGGGATTCTCCTCCTGATGTGTATGTGATGTTGGCGGTGGTGCGTGATGTTGCGCCGCCTTCTGTTGAATCGAGCGAACCGAAACGGTCGATGAGGCCATCTGCGACGGCGCGCTCCGGAATCTGGCCATTCGCATTCCAGGAGGAACTAAAAGAAAAAAGACTCGCGGAAAGTTTTGCATCGTCGCTGAGCGCAGCATCGGTCTTTGCGAACAGATTAAGACGATGAAAATCCTGGGCAACGTCGAACGGTCCTCGCGTATAGAATAGATCGGTGCCAAAATAGGATTGGATCGTTTGTGAAGATGGGCCTTTGATGAGCGCGAGCGCTCGATATTCATCGAAGGACCCACCTTCAAGTTTCAACTCGTTATATTTGAGCGAATCTTTCGTTTGGAAGGCAATCACCCCTGCCGTTGCAAGATCGCCATAGCGAGGAGAATACGGACCTTTGACCACATCTACTTCCTGGATCGTTTCTGGTATGATAAAATGAAGATCGGCATAACCTTGCCCATGTCCATGACTAAGCATATTAACTGGAACGTCGTCAACGGAGATATTCACGTCGGTTCCGTGATCGGCATCGAATCCGCGCAAAAAGATCTGTTCCGCTTTTCCGCCGCCCGCATGCTGTGCAAGCACCAGTCCCGGAACGAGCCGGAGCATATCTTGCGCGGAGTTACGTGGTCGAAGCTCAAAATCAGAATCGCGGAAACTTTTGTCCGAGGCCGCAGAAAGCGGGCGCTCTGCGGTGACGGTGACTACTTGCTCCTTTTCATGGATCGTGTCTACTTTGGATTGGGCGTGTGCCGGATTCCATAACCCTGAAAGAGCCGCGGAAATGAATAGAGCTGCGAAGGAGGTTCGGAGGATTAACATTCGTATCATGTGACGAATGTTATACAGCCCATTGCGTCGAATGGATGTTCGATCCGATCACAAAGAAGAGCCGGAGAGCCGCATTATTAGAAGGGCGGTACCTGCCATCGCAATAAGCGCGGAGAATGCTCGCACAAAAACCCGCTCTCTCCCGAAATAACGAGCCAGCATCACTGCGGGATAGATGAGCGTGATCACAGCAAGCTGCCCCATTTCGATGCCAAAGGTAAAACCGAAGATCGGTCCCCATACTTGGCCCGTCCCAAGCAACGGTTGTAACACACTGACAAGATGCCCGGAAAACCCCGCGCCATGAATAAGCCCGAATGCTCCGGCGATCACCCAACGCGTATCGAAATTTTTTCGAAACATATTTTCAATTCCTGCATAAGCGATCGAGGCCGCAATAAGTGATTCTGTAAGAAGGGACGGAAGCGAGAGTACGCCGAACACGCACAGCACGATCGTCGTTGTATGTGCGATCGTGAATGCGGAAATAACACTTAGTAGATCCTGCCAACGGCGGCTTACGAGCACAAGTGCCGTAAGAAAAAGCAAGTGATCATACCCCTCGAGAATATGCTGGAACCCGATCTGGATAAATTGTGTGAACATGATCGTTAAAGTTTTATGATTGAGGTTGTATGATCGCTTGTAAAAATAATGTTCGTCGATTTGCCGCGAACTTTCACGGTCATCAAATTCATCTGATCGCTATATTCAGAAAGCACCGCGCGCGAATCTATGATGACCACATGATGATCGGAGGAAACTGGAGCGGTAAACTCGTAAGTGATCGATTGCGCCGCATCTTCTTTTACCCGCAGATCGAAGTGAACCGGAGTGCTGTAGCCATCCAACCAAAAGCGGACATGCCCCTTGAGATATTCGGATTCCATCCAGTCCTGTACTGCCTTCGGCTCGTTTGTCATCGATCGACCGAACCAATGCTCGGTTGCCTTCGCCCAATCGTCTTTGTAAAACGTAAAACTACCACTCAGCACGGATGATCGGTCATGCACTGAATTTTGCGTGACGGAAAAATCACCGTAACTAATGTGCACCGCATGAAAGGCACATAGTAAAAACATCCGTGCAAAGATCAACGAGAGCATTGGTATGCGCGTTAGTTCATGGAAAGGCGTTCCCTGTTCGTCAGGAACGATTTCGCGTCACGCACCAGCGCCGGTTTTACACACGGCACTCGAAGGATGGCGGATCGCCATTCTTCCTGAGCCTCGGCAGTTCTGCCCAACGACGCATAAATAACTGCTGCATGATAGTGCATCGTCGGTGTGACGATCCCGGACTTCAATCCGAACTCCATGATGGTTTCCGCTTTTTGAGCATCGCCATTTTTCAAGAGCGACCACGCGTATGTTTCAATGGCATCCGCATTATTCGGGCGGCGTTTCCATTCCCGTTCTGCTCGAGTGACAGCTTCGCCCAATCGCACATTATGGTCGGCGGCAAACTGCGCGTATTCGCGATCGACATTCCAGCCATCCTGTTCATGCTGATCGAATGCGGCGAATACCCTGGTTTCTAACGTCCGCGCATTCGCGGTATCTCCCATTGCGATATAAACGTCGGCAAGCTGTTCGAGAAAAATATGTTCCGGCAATGCCTGCATGGCCGATGCAAGTTCGCGGATCGCATCCGTATATTCGCCCTTCGCAAGGTGGATCATTGCAAGTCCGCTCTTTGCATAGGCATAACCAGGGCGCTCTTCTAAAATCCCATTGAAAATAAACGCGGCCGTGTCGAACTTGCCAGCTTGAATAAAAAGGTTACCAAGCTGATAGAGCGCCCAGGATCGGCTCTCGCTTCCGGAAAGACCGGCATCGGCGGCCAGCAGCATGGCCTGAATGGCCGAGGAGTCCTTTCCCATAAGCTGACGCAAATACGATGCTCGTGCGTAGGAACGGAGATCGGGGCGCTTGGACATCATGCTGTCACATGCGGTCACCGCTTCATGATAATTCCCAAGCTCAACATTCGCATCGCAGAGCACACCATACGAAGTGGCGTTATACGGATTTTGACGAATAGCGCTGGTGACCATGTCATCGGCCTTCTGAAATTGATGCAGCGTCATTTGAAGTCCCGCGTTCGTGACGAGCGCCTCGAAATTATTCGTGTCCCGACGAAGCGTTTCGTCGAGAAGCGCGGAAGCCACTGGAATGTAGAAATGGTGATTCGCCGTCACCCGCGACTCTTGCAAATAAATCTCGGCAAGCTTAACATAATCCTCACTTTTATCTGGATGTTCAGCAAGCTCTATGCGGTATTTTTTTACATCCGCCTCGCTTTTCAAGAATTCCGCAGAAGGGGTTGTTTCTCCAGGTCGGGGCAGGAGATCCGGCATAGCAAGCGCCGTTTTTTTAGAAGGCCAAGCAAGGAACACGATGGAAGCGATTGCTACTACTGCGATCGGAACGATCCAGAGCATTGATCTACGATTCATTGCAATAAAAATGATATGGTTATTTTTTCGGAAGGGTGCGCGTGGCATCCGAGATGCCACGCGCAACCAAGCGAGATAGAGGATGGATCTTATTTGTTTACGACAAATCGCATTGTCGAAACTTGCTCCCCATCCACCGAGAGCACCGCAAAATAATCACCGGAGGCAAGCCCTTGTGGGAGTTGCCACGCGGAGGTGTAATCGCCAGGAGTGCACTGTTGCGCGAAAGCCGTCGCAACCTGCATCCCATTGACATCGACGATCGTTACACTCACCGGAGCTACGGCGGAGATATGGAATTGGAATGTTGTCGATTGGCTTGTCGCAGGATTCGGATAATTCTGACCGGTGAACTGACCGCCCGGTGCATGAATACCAATGGACTCTGGGATATTGTGAACATCCGCAGTTCCCATGACGATCGTGGAAGTATCGGTCATTAGTCCGAGCGAACCACGATGCGGTGCGGCAACGTATGGAAACGTTGCTTGGAGCGGTACATCGTTTTTCGTTACGCCGGCGTCCCAGCCTAATTTGCCAAGAAGGTATGGAGTTACCGGCGATTTCGATGAGCCGGGCACATAATCGTCCGTCCAGAGGCCGATAGCATTCAAGACCAGGCCGCCGACGGCTTGCATTTCGATGGTCGTAACATCGTCTTCCAGGCGTCGCCCGTTCGGGAACCCATCCATGTTGGGAATATCCTGAAGTGTGGCATTCACATTGAAGCGTGAATCGGTCAAGCCAAGCACAGCCGCCTGAATGAGGCCTTCGCTGCTGAAATCAGGGCTGTTTCGCGGTGTAGCGGGAACGGCCATGTTCAATCGCAGCATATCGCCGAGCGTCGGCAGGAAATTATTGATGAACGGTTTACCTGCTGCGAGTGGATTACCTGCTTTGCCGGTTGCAAGTTGATACGGCGCGATATTCGGCACGCCGGTGTAGAAGATCGGCAGTAGATCGACCGAACGGGGAGCATTTGGTTCCAGAAGGATCTTCCCGAAACTTGCAGTATCAAGGGCAGTGCCCTTTGTTGCCGCAGCACCATAGAGGCCATAAAGTCCTATCTTTCCATTTCGGAAATCGAAGCCTCCGCCGAGCGAATTGGTATCGAGGCGAAGATTTGCAAGTCCTGGAACGGCAGCGCTATACGCGCCATTTCCGACATAGAGTGCTAATTCCGGGTTTACGAAATTAGCATTGTAGGCACCGGATGCATCGGTATAGGGAGTTCCAGAGTTCCACTTGTCTTTCATTCCGATCGGAATGATGGCTTCGTTCGTAAGTGGCATTCCAAGACGGCTGACCTGCACATAGGAACCGCTATCGGTGTATGTGCCATCACCATTGATCGTGCGGAATTTCATGCGCGAAGCAGAAGCCCACACGCCGATCACGAAATTACCGTCTAAGATATTAGCAGCCTCCGAAACAGTCTTTCCATCTTTCTGAAGCGAAGAGATAGGAATTTTGAGCGCGATCGTGTGGCAGTTGAAACCGGCAAGACCGTCCTTGCCATGCTTATTAAATCCGCCTAGATCGAAGATTCCACCTAAATCGACAAAGAATGGGTCATCGATCGGTCCGCAAAAGATCGTCTCGCCGCCAGTGCCAGAAGCGTTCGCAACGGCATTTTGCATCAAGGTCGCGTAAGGCGTATTAAGTCCAGCAGCACCCTCGATCGAACGCGGTCCGATGTTCGGCGGTGGAACCGTTCCATTTGCCACGATCGTCGTCCAGGTGTTTCCACCATCGGTTGATTTCTCGCAATCATACGTCGTCATCAGATTTTGCTTTCCGAGACGAATATTGAAGAAAGTGGTCGGATCCTGATTCGTTTGGGAAAATGTGAACCGGTAGGTGATGTCATCACCTGCCGTCATCGCATTATTTTTGATGTGGACTTCATAATGAATGTTTGTCCCGAACGTTGCGAAGTTCGGTCCGCCTTGCGGAGCTTCAAACGGGATGTAGTCCGCGATGATCGTGACCATATTCGGATCGTCCGGAGATACGAAGGCATAGAGATCCGTGTTATCCGCAAGGGGATCGTTCGAGATCAGTGGCGCTTCGCGATGGCTCGACGCCTGGGCCTGAGGAGCGGCAAAGAGAACTACTGCAAGCACCGCCGCTGAGGGTAAGAGCAGTCGGAATGAGTTAGCAAGTGTACGCATAGAAATGTTTGTGATTAGTTAAAAGACTTTCCACTCTTTTGCCTGACGATAAAAAAGAGGATTGCTCTGACTAATACACCTACATTGGGTCACTGGATTTATCAAAATACAAAAGGCCGGAGTTTTCTCCGGCCTTTCTCAGAAACAAAGCTAAAATGGTTAACTCGATAATATTTCATCCTCCAGATATGTTTTTATAAGTGCCAGCGCTCCATGAGGCGACCACGTATCTTCATGCTCGGTTTGATCCTGCGTCACGATAAAATCTCCGGCTTCAAGCAGAACGCCATCCGTCCATAAGCTGCCTTCGATAATAAGACATTCCTCTGTGCCTTGATGGCGATGATGCGGCATTCGTGCACCTGCCGCGATACGAGCGAGGACCGTACTCTTCTTCGATTCCGGATCCTGATACAGCAGTTTGAACTCAAATCCCGGCATACCAGAATCGATCCACTGGCCTTGGTGAGCACGAATGACTTGGGAGATCGGCTTGGAGTCTGCAATAGACATTATCCGCGTCCGCATATCGTCTCCGATAGGCATCTCAGGTTCAGGCAATAGATCCGTTAAGGAATCGAGCAATTCGGAATAGACTCGAATCGACTCCATTTGTTCAGGATCATTTACAGAGGCGGCCTCGAACGCTTCCATGTCCGGAAGCCGAAGTTCGCCCTGAAGATAGCCGAGCAACGCATCATTGGAGATGCGTGGCTCTTTGCCCATTAGTGGCTCTTTGCCCATTAAAGGGTCTTGACCGTTTCCATTGCTCTGTTGTTTCTGTTCCGCCATTATGTGCTGATCGCTGATCGAGAGCTTATTCTTTTTATTACAGCTATCTCTATGCTCTCGGATTCTTGTATTGTTCCTTATTACTATTTTTATCGCAAATGTTCGCTACGTTCTTAAAAATTTTAATTCCGTTCGTAATCGAGCGATGCCGCTGCGTATCCGAGTCTTCACGGTGCCAAGCGGAATCTGCTCAGTTTCAGCAATTTCCGAATGGGATAGCCCTTTGAAGAATGCCAGTTCGATCAGCCGCCGTTGCTCTTCGGGTAAATAGTCAAGTGCTTTGCGAACAAATATCCCAATGTCGAAATCCATGTCGATCTCGGAAGCATCTAAAATGTTCTCTGGCATCCTGCCGGTAAAGGAATCTCCATACGCACCCTCTGAAGTGTAGCCCGAATGGGTTGCCCGTATTGCACGCGCTTTAAGCCTATTTATAGAACGATTATGTGTGATACGGAGCAGCCAGCTTTTCACGCTACCAAGCGTACTATTATAGGTGTGGCTTTTCTTCCAAACGCGCTCAAATACCTCTTGCAGTATGTCCTCTGCGTCCGGTTTGCACCGCAAAATACCATAGGCCAATACATAGACCTTTCGCCCATAACGGTCGTAGAGAGCTCCCAACGCGCTGTTATCTGCGCGTTCCTGAATTGCAGTTAGGAGGTCGAGATCGGTTCGCGAGTCCATCGTCATGCAAAGAGTTGAATAGATCAAAAAAGTTCGATTTGTCAAAATTCACAAGCCGGACCCATGGTTCAAATGGATAGTAGCAACATAGAGACGTAAAGAAGAATGGTATCGTTTGTCTTCCGGCACTTGACGTTCGAATCCCAGGTCCTCCGCTTAAGTTAAATATAATCAACTGTTTATGGATATTTAATAGTTTATCTTTTGACATTAGTTGACTGACAAATATTACAAATATCCGACATGAGCCGGTCTGTGATTCCAGTGAGTAAACCTTCCTCCTCAATACTTCAAATGATTGTTGTGTGAAATAACCAAGATGCTTTGCTCCAAACAACACATGTGAGAGGGGCTTCCAAGTCGGAGAAGCCTTCGATCAGAGGGACTCCGCTCTCATCAGTTCCAACGCATCCAGATTTTTTAAAAGACCCTCGCCATAATGTTCCCGAGCAAATGCTGTGAAGAATGTATGATTGCGGACGAAGTCAATGTTAAATTCGATCCATTGTTGATCGCTGTATTCACGTCCAAGAACCTTCTGATGCTCTTCGCGCAGCCGCGCGCTCCAATCAAAGAAGTGATCGCCACCTAAGTACAACAGATCGGCGTCGCAAAGCGCTTGTGAGATAGGATGGGTCGCGCGCTGAGGAATCTCCGTTCCCATAATGGCTTCTTCAATGGTCGCCATATCCTCGGGAGTTAGTACATCCGCAAGCTTTTCTCGTGCAGCAACGCAGCTATCTCTTTCATGCCCCTTATACCGGATGCGAAACCCCACATCGTGAAGCCAGGCCGCCATGATGAGCAGTGCCGTCTGCTCTTCGGTTAGCTGGATCGAATCCGCTATCATCGTTGTGTGCCTCACGACCATCTCGGTGTGTTCGATACAATGGTAGGTATATCCGGCCGGTAATGTGGCGATGATCTCGCGTGAGAATGTTTCGATCTGGGGTACGAGGGAATGCGGAGGAACAATCATGGTGCTGGGACGCATCGCGTTCTATGCTTGTTATCGTTCGATAATGGATTCATCTCCAAATCGTCAAGGCTCTTTTCGAACATCCTGGGGTAAGCGAGTAGTTCTTCAAACCCTGAACTTGCGTTCGCATGAGATGCGCCCCGTGGCGCTGCTCTGGACGCACTCGTTCTTTCTCGGGGTCGGGGTTGCGTATCTGATCTCAGCAGCACTTCCGATCTTTCTTGATTCCTTTCCGATCGTGTATCTTCCGTGCGCGTTTGCGGCGGCTGCGGTTCTTGAACTTCTGATCGGGTATAGCTCCGAACGCTTAGAGCATGCGATCGGTCAATTTCAAGTGCTCCGGCTTGCGCTGATCCTGCTCGTGGCCGGAACGGTCGCCTTCTACGCAATGGAGGAATACGCCTTGCAGATTCCCCCGCTCGCCATTGCGTTTGGGCTATTGGTGTGGTCCCGTATTATGATCTTCGTAGCTCAAAGTGAGTTTTGGGGGCTTCCCATGCATCTTTTCGATGTCCGGCAAGGGAAGCGGCTGTTCAGTTTGATAGATTCAGGATCGTTCCTTGCAAAAATACTCGGCTATTTTTCTGTCCCGCTATTGACCTCGTTCTTGAAAGTACCGCAGTTGTTGATTCTCTCCGCCGGTGGAACAGCGATAAGTGTCTTTGTGCTACAGCAAATCATTTCAAATTACTCGCATCTGATGGCAATGCATACAGATGGGAAACAAAAACATCATTCCAGAACGGCGTTCGAACAGCCGAAGCATCATGACGGGAAGCAAAACTCACTCACGTTCATTTGGCGGGATACGTATATCGCAAGTGTGTCTCTGGTTGCGTTCCTGGCGCTCTTTGCAACGACCTGTATCGACTTTGGATTTCTTCGAGAGATCGAGGAACGAAAAGAAAGCCTCACACAAGTTGCAAATTTCATCGGACTGTTCCTCGGAGTAGCAAAACTGGCGAGTCTGTTGCTCAAAGTCGGTGTCGTTGGGCGACTCTTCAGTAAGTTCGGACTCGCAAGAACGATCATCGTGCTGCCCATCGGACTACTCATTACCACCGTTGCTGGACTAATCTTTAGCGCAAATTCTGCATCGGTCGCAGGTGCCGCACCCGCCATGATCTGGGCGTTCATTGGTGGAATGTTGCTTGTCGAGTTGTGGTCGGAGGCCGTTCAGGTTCCTGCATTGGCCATTGCCATGCAACCGCTCTCGAAACACCTTCAGCATCGCGGGCATCAAGCCATTGGTGGAATCATTGAACCGCTTGCGTTAGGTGCAGCGTCCATCCTGTTATATGTGCTCTCCGTTTCTATTGGTTTCTCGTTGCGTGGGATCAGTTTTGTAATGCTTGGGGTGTTTGCAGCGTGGGCGGGAACACTTCTTTGGTTCGACCGCGAATACAAGAGAACAGTGCTCCGGGCGTTGAAGCACCGGCGGCTTATGTCATCAGCGCTGGTCTGGGATCATGCCGCGCGAAGCATGGTCTTAGAAAAGCTGCATAGCGCGCATCCGATGGAAGTGGAATATGCCTTGCATCTTATTCCTCCGACCGAACATACGTTCCTCATCGACGCCTTACCCAACTTGCTCGCACACGGTGAATTGTCCGTTCGAATCGCTGCCCTACGCCGCGTGGATGATCTTGAATTTTCTGCCGCCGAACGCCTTCGCGCTAAGACCATTTTAGATGCTGTGTTAACGAACGCTAAAATCGATCTGAATCACGACGATGGAACGATGCTGGGCCAAACGTTGCGGGTCTATTCTGCCGTTTCTCCGGAACTTGAGGCCGAAGATATGAAGCAGTGGCTCGATGATGAACGACTCCCCGTGCGAGAAGGGCTGCTTGCCGGGCTCATCAAGCATAAAGGGATCGACGGGGTGCTTGTGGCTGGTGAATTCGTGCAGTCCATGGCGCACAGCACCGATCCCAGCGTGCGCGTTTCTGCCGCGAAGATCATAGGCGGAGTTGGGGTTCGTCAGTTCTATCATTCCCTTCTTGCGCTTCTGCGAGACGAGAATTCGGAAGTGCGGCTTGCTGCGATTCGAGCATCCGCGCTGGTTGCTCATCCGCAACTTATCGAACCAATACTCGATCTGTATCTACAACCCGCAACCACTCGGCAAACGCTCATCCTTATCGAGCATGCTCTGCAGGCCTTTGGCAATGCGGTGCTGCCGCACCTCACGCACCACATCGAGGAGGGACATGTCGGAAGTGCCCGCTTACCACGAATTGCGCGCCTGCTCGGTCATTGGAGTAAGGGTGAGCACGCACCATTCTCCGAACAATCCATTCAGTTATTGGTCGCACTGTTAACCTGGCCGAATCCGTCCAGCGGTGGAACCGTAGGTGGTACCATCGACGAAGCACCGCGAGTGCTGGGAACCCTGCGATTGGCTGCGTTGCATGCGCTTACGACCAATGGTATCCGAATAAACGATTCTGATATCATCACACGTATCATAGCTGAGGAACTTCGGCGCGTCCGCAAGCTTATTACCATCATTCATTCTCTTGAATCCACAAATGGACATTCAACAAATCTTCCAGTGTCGGAATTATTTCGAAGCACGCTTTCGCATGAGGTCGCACAAGCGGCAGATCGCGTGCTGATGCTATTGGAGCTTGAATATGATCCTGTAACGCTACGCCGGGTGCGTGACAGCCTGCTCATCGGCGAACATCTGCATCATGCCAACGCATTTGAAGTTCTGGATCAGATCCTCGCTCCGGATCTTGCGAAAGAAGTGGTTGCATTGCTCGAAGCAACGCTTTTTCTTAGAAGGACCAATCATGATGGAGCTAAGCATTCAGCACATATTACCGACCATACCACGCTGGCTGACATCATTCCACAGGATCTTGAACACGGCTCCCACGAGATAGCATGGAACAATCTCCTGCGCGATGATGACCATTTTTACGAACCCTGGACCCTTGCGGTCGCTCATTTTTACTACAAGTCCAAGGACGAGGAACCTATGCCACATTTATTTGAACGCGTCATTTTATTAAAGACGGTCGATTTGTTTCACGAAACGCCCGATCCGGTGCTTTCTCATATTGCGCAGGCGCTGGAGGAAGTTCATGCCTCTGTTGGGGAGCGAATCATCGAGAAAGGCGAGACAGGAAGCTGCCTGTATATCATTGTCGAGGGGCGTGTGCGCGTTCATGATGGCGAACATCAACTTTCCGAATTACACGCACGGGATGTGGTAGGTGAAATGGCGCTGTTGGATCCCGAGCCTCGATCCGCATCCGTAACGGCACTGGAAGAAACGACCCTCCTCAAGCTCGATCGGGAAGTGTTCTACGATCTGATGATAGATAACATCGAGATCGCGCGCGGTGCGATCACGACGCTCTGCCGGCGAATTCGCAAGCAAAATGAAGCCGCACAACGATCAAGGTAACTATTTGTGGTATTGGCGATGCCAGCTTTAATCTTATTCGATACTAATAGGCAGCATCTTTGCTTCTGTCCCAGAAATCACTTTGACAAAGAACGCACCATGCAATTCGGGATCTATTTTAAGCACTTGAGAATGATGTCCAGCTAATTCATTTGCTGTGAACAAGGCTTGCACTTTTTCGCCGAGCGTGTTCCAAAGTTCGACGGCCGTTGTGCCTGAGTTATCGAGATCATATTCGATCGTCACTGAATGTGTAACGCAGGGATTTGGGAATGCTTGTACCGGCGAGGTTTGCGATGATGAAAGCTCCGTAACGCTTGCGCCGCCTTGCGACATCTCTACCTTCACCACAAAGCCATCCGAGCCAAAACAGAGGAAGGTATTGGAGTCAATGAAATGAAATACAATTCTATTATTGTTGATAATTGGGATATTAAATTCTGTCTTTGTAGCAAAACCATTCCTCGTGAATGCGAGCAGCATTGTGTCAGGAACAATTGCGGACGACCATGTCTTTTCCGCAACAACTGCGGTGTTTTCATCATAGAATCCTAAGCTGATCGTGTTAGGGATTGCAATAACTCGGTTCCAATTCTCTCCTTGATCGATCGATCTCCACAGCCCCATAGAATCTGTTGTTGTATAATAGGTGCCATCGGGGAATGCGGCAATTTCCCGGAATGAAACATTCTGCCCTGTGAGCGGATTGTTGATCTCGGTCCAGGTCACCCCTTGATCGGCAGTTCGCAATATTTCTGCGCTTGTACCGACAGCTACTCCTATCTCCGGCGAAGAAAACGCAACCGCTTCGAGAAAACTTTCTGTGATGCTTTGAGAGATATAATTCCAAGATGCACCATCGTTCGTGCTTCGAAGGATGGCGCCAAAGTCACCAACCACCACAGCTACACCTTTTGCGGGATATGAGATACCTTGCAGGCGTTCTAAGTTATTGTCGATATTGGAGCTATCCCAGGTGATGCCGCCATTCGTCGTTCGAAAAAGGTTACCTGACCAGCCGACCGCAAACGCATGATTGGAATCAATAGTGTGGATGTCCGTGGCATCAAAGCTGCGATAGGCAAACGAAGTATCGTTCACCCGGACGATTCCCCATGAAAATCCATTGTCCGTTGTTTTTAGAAAAAACCCTCCAGTGCATGTTGCATATCCAAATCCCATGCTATCGATCGAAGCGAAAAGGAAATTTTCCCTAAATCCAGGCTGGGCATAAAGAATCAATGTTGAATCGGTTGGGAATGAGCAATGAAATGATTGCTCAAACGACCCCCCAAAATCCATCCTGCGATTCACACTAAAATAATCCGCACAAAGTACTCTAAAAGCGAGGAGATCCCTGCCGCCATCGGCATCTCCCGCAAGGAAATTAAAGGAAAATACAAGCACTGCAGAACTATCAAGAGACTTAGATATACTATTTTTTGGAGCTGGATAGAATAGTGCAGAATCGACAATTCCAGCCGATATGTCGTTATCACCCCAAATGATCCAAGTACCCGGACCGAATTCAAATCGCAAGGGACAATACATGACTGCACGAAACGACGTCCGTGCAATTGATTCCGGAGGATAATAAAAGGCAATACTATCTACATTTGACTGAGGAAATCCACTCAGCGCCTTCCAATGGATGCCGTCAGAAGTAAAGCCAACCGCGCCACTGTCTCCAACCGCAACCGCGGAATCGTTCGTACATATCGCTATGGCGCGAAGCGTAGATGGGATGGTAGCCATAAACCCGAAGGCATTCGTATCCGTTACGATCGGCCAGGATTTACCATAATCGGTGGTTTTTCCCACCAGTCCGTTCTGACCGACGAAGTAACCGTGCCCGGATACATTGATCGAGAGTCCGTAAATATTGAGCGACGTCGAGGAAGCAATCCGACTCCAATTCAGCCCTCCATCGGTGGAACGAAAAATGATGCCGCTGTCCCCGACGGTTATCAGTGCCCCATCCTCGGTATGCGTGATACCACGCAATGTCTGACGTGTCAATCCTGTTCCGGATGGATTCCAGGTTTGTCCCTCGTCAGAGGTCGCGAAGATGAGTCCCATATCTGAAATAACTATAGCATGAAGGCTGTCGTAGTAACTCACGCCATTAAGTGTGTGGTTTTTACTGCATGGGGAGGATAGTAGATGCCAATTCGGTATATAACCGGAATTGCTTAATATTACCGTTGCCGAATCGCCGACTGCCATCGAATGGGTCGAGTCTGCAATGCTGACACCTCGAAAGGATATATTTGGGGGGCTAATTTGAGCAATGTGTTGCGCAGTGGCACCGGTTGAAAGCAAAAGAAAACAATACACTGACAGAGGACGAACCGTGGGACGTTTCATTTGTAAATAAAGTTACAGACGTTTTATTCCTTCGTTCCTAACTCAGGAATCGTTTCCGCATAAGGCACATCAGAGCCTATGAATTGATCCCATTCCTTATGGGTCAGATTTCGTCCGATCTTCTGTTGAACTTGCCGTACAATTGCATCTGGCTGCACTGGAATGAGATGAATGGATTTATCCGCACTGGAGGCCGCAAGCGTGCTGCCATCCGGGCTGAAGGCCAGCGACCACATCCATGCAGAGTTATCGGCAAGCGTGATGGGTATCTCCGCCATACGATCCGGATTCCAAAGGCGCACCGTGCCATTCGAACTGCCACTGGCCAACATTCTGCCGTCAGGACTGAAGGCGATCGCGTGAATCGGCTCACCGGTTGTTGTTGCTACTTGCGGTTTTGGGAGCGATTGCCCCTGCTCGCCGGATGTGTTCCAAAGGTAGATCGCGCCCTTCTGCGTGCCAGCTGCAAGCATTTTGCCGTCACGGCTAAAATTGATTGCAGAAATAGCGCCATTCACGGAGCTGGTTCTGGATGCTAGCCCATTCAGAGATGTTAAATTCCAGATACCGATCGTTCCCAGTTCGTCACCGGCGGCAAGCTCGTGGATATTGCTGTTTAGATCGAAGGAACGAATGTTCCCCGGCAAAGCAAGGATGGATGACTCCCTTCCATTCGCGGGATTCACAATGTGAATACGTCCATCGTTACTCAAAAGCGCTATGGAAGCATTATCAATATAATGAGCTTGCACCACATAGGAAACTCCAACAGGAACATTGGAGACAGACCCGTTCGTCAAGGAATAAAGATGAAGAACGCCATCGTTGCCCGCTGCACAGATCGTTGCACCATCGGGGCTGAGCGCGAGTGTACGAGAAGCCGAGTGCGATCCAATGGCCTTTGGTGAACCCGCATCCCAATCCACGATCTTACCATCGGTGCTGGCGGAGACAAGTTCCTGATCGTTTCGAAAGAGTTCGGAACGAATATTGCTCCCATGCGGCCCTTGAAGTGAGAGTGCGGATGCATTCAATAATTTATCCGCCGAATGCAGGGCGCCAAAAATATCGGGATCCATTGCCGAACCGCCATTCTCATGACTAAACCGGTAGGCTTGTAATGCGAGAAGCCCTACAAGATCGTGGTCAGAAGTTTGAAGATGTTCCGCTTTTACTGCAAGCGCCTTGGCGATGGAAAGATAACGGAGCCGCGATACATCGCTCGCAGATTTTTCCGCAAGATTTTTCATGCTGTCCGCGATATGGCTTTGGGCTTGAGCAGCAGTGCGTTGTTCGTTTGCAACAACACTCGATCGCTCCGCATCGGCGCGGGAATTTTCAGCATTCAGTTTTTCTGAAAGTGCAGAGGCGCGCTGTTGCTCGGCCAGCTTCTTTTGAGCTTCCGCTTCGTGCGAGGCCGCAATAGCGCTTCGTTTTTGCTCGTCAGCCACGATGGCGCTTTTTTCGGCTTTCTGTTCCTGATCTTGCGCAACCTTCTGAAGGCGTTCTGCGGAAGCGGCGTTCCGCGTAGCCGAACTTCGTTCTGTTAGTGCCCAGACGGTAAGCACCCCGGCAAAGGCAAGGAACGCCACAATGAACGCATTTACTAATCGGCGACGACGGCGTTTTTCAACATGTTCCTGCTCACGTTGTTTTACGCTATCGATCAGGAACTGCATCGAGGGTCCAAATGCAGTGGAATAACGATTGGCCCATGCCTCGTTTGGTTTGTGGGTATCGCGCCAGTTGACAGCTTGCTGCAATTCGGGGTCGCGCCAAAGGCCGGCCTGCTCCTTTGCATAAAGATCGGCGGAGCCAACGAGCCGGAGGTACATCTGTGCGGAGACAGCATCATCGTCCACCCACTTGACAAGCCGGTCCCATACGCGCATCAAGCTCTCATGCGAAATATCAAGCACGGTTTCGGGAGTAAGTTCCACACCATGCGGGGGCATAATGAATGATCTGCCCGGTCGCCGGAAATATTCGACGACCTCGATCACCTCGCTCGGCTCTGCACCAGCAATTGCGCAGATCTCTGCAATTTTCGTTGGACGACGAATTCCCCGATTATCTGGCCCACGCATTGTGAGGCATTTGAACATTGCCTCCGCGATCATTTTGCTTCGTTCGTTCGGAAGTTCATTGAATGCCTCGTCGGCATGCTCGCTGAGCGCGTGCTGCATACGCCCGATGGCTTCATAATGCCGGAAGTCGATCGGCTCCCCGGGCTCATGCTCGTGCTCCCACTTATCCCATGTTCGCATGAGCGCATGTTGCATGATCGGAAGCTGATCGGGATTATCGCCGAGATCGTTGAGAAGCTGCTGTACTAATCGCGGAGAAATTTTTCCGCCACCGACCGCAACAGGTCCAAGTATCGCTTCGCGTTGCTGTTCGCGAAGCAGACGCGGAATGAGATAGTGGCCTTCGTTGATCGCTTCCGGAAGATCGCGGAATTGCGCACAATCTCCGAGGAAATCGCTTCGAAGTGTCAGAAGCACATAGATCGAAAAGCTGCCGCTGATGCACCGCTTCGAGCAGTAACTTGATAAATGCAGATGCTTCATTGGCGGCATCCGCGATCGACCTATTTTGCTTGAATCGAAATAGTTCTTCGAACTGATCTACAACAAGCAACAAATTTTCATCCGAAGGCAATGCCGCCTGGCGCACCAGTTGCACGAGACCCAGAGAACTCGATTCCAAAATTGCCGCACGGCGAGCTATACTCTCCGTTTGGGAACTGCTGTTGGATGTGGTGCCAAAAACATCGTCTGTAGAAAGCGCTTCGGCAAGATTTTGAATGGGACTCGATCCAGGCCGCATCACAGCAACATGCCAAGTCGAGCCGGCGGATACCATATAGCCACCATAGAGCGCGGGCAATAATCCCGCGCGTACGAGCGAGGACTTCCCACTTCCCGAAGTTCCAACTACGGCGACAAAATGATGATCGGAAAGCTTCTGTAGTAGTGAATCGACCTGCTTATCTCTTCCGAAGAAAAGGTAATTCTCCCAAATATCGAACGGGCGCAAACCCGGGAACGGATTCATACCTCCGCCGCCTCCGGCTGTCTCTATGGATGTTGCTATCGGTGTTTCTTCCATCTTACGATGCCGATAGTCGCTGGATGAACGGTGCGAGATTGGCTGTGGAGTCGAAGCCATTGATGACCATCATGTCCGGTGCCGAAAACCGAAGTTTCCCTTCCGTCTTGTTGGAGCATAAAAAGACACCCTTTGCAGATAGATTCTTTTTTCTTCCGAGTGCGGCTGCGCGAAGCAGGTCTTGCTGTTTCATGCGCACCCATTGCTCCTGCACAGCACCATAGACAATGAGCACACCATCGCACCGGCGAAGATTCTCATTGTGAATGGCACGGAGCGTATTTTGCTCTGTTGGGAACTCAGGCAAGAGAACTCCGATACCCTGATGTTGAAGAAAGTTCGTTACTGGTTTTGCTGCCTCGGCATCGCGCGGGTCATAAATGACGTATAACTGTGCTCCGGGAGCATCGTGGGCGATACCGGCCACAACAGGAATTTCCTTTGGTCCTACGACTGGTGTAGAAGTGAAAGGGGGCATAGTAGGTGATGCAGACACCGATTGTCCCAACCGATCATAAAGAAGCGACTTAAAATCCTCGAAGGTACTTTGAATGACTTCGGCTGAAAGACTGAATTCTTTCGACTCGCGCAGGATCTGGTCGCCGAGCATGGAGGTCGCTGCCTCGGAAGCTTGAGCATCCGTCCACCCAAGCACCCGAAATTCAGGATGAGCTTTTGCGAATGCAAGCGTAGAACGAAATACATCCATCGACTGCTGTGCCCCGCGCTCGATAAGACTTGCATTGCTTTGTCCAAAAAGATGTACCGATAATGCGCTTCTTGCCAAAAGTGCTTCCACCTGATCCAAGAGTTCTGAATTCGTTTTTGGCCTGACATTGAACCCTCGGCTTTCCAGATCATGGCGCAGTTTGCGCGCTAATTGCTCGATAGGCTCTGCGACGGGTGCAAGAAAAACAGATGGTCTCGAATCATCTTCGCTCTCGGTAGCTACGGAGCGAGAAATATCGACTGCAAGCGCATTTATTACCCGCCAGAACTGTGTCTCGGAGGAAAGAGAACCGGTGGGTTTTGCCAGAAAGTAGGGATGGATGCCCTTTGCAAGGTTGCCCATTCTATTATCGTCGTCCGTTGTTGTAATCACGACGAATAATCTTCGGTCACCGATCTCCTCGAGGCATTCCCGGATTCGACGCTCAGAATCCGCCAAAGCAGATTGTTCTAACCACACTACTACAGGATCGAAGGATGAGGTTCTCAGGTCGCGAACCCGGTCGAGTAGATCACGAGACTCGCACGTCTCGCTCTTGACCCCATTCCCGAGATTTTGCTGTAATACCTCCATAAGAGGCTTTTTTACTTCGCGATTCTGAAAGGAAGGGGCACGCGAAGTTCCTCTGTTTTGCACAGAAGAATCCTCACAGAACAATATCATGCATTCCTCAGAAACCGGCATTTTTCAGGGGTTAGGAACCGCAACCATTCGATCCAGGGCGTGGTGAACGTCCAAGACCCAAAATAATATTGCAATATACAACAATATTTTGGCATTTGGATGAAATCTCGTCTTGGTGCTGAAAATCTTCGTATATTAGTATTCTTGAATTGTTATGTACTTAAATTGTCATAAAGATGAAGTTCCGCCTTTGTTTCGTACACGTACCGGTGAAGCCGTGTGATAATCCCAACCCTCTGTCTGGGCACGCTTCTTTACGAACCCGATGAAATTAAAGGCTTTTTTTATTCTTATTCCGGCGCTCATTACGGCGATCGTGATAAGCGCCTTGCTTCTGTTTTCCGCGAGTTGGATTCAGGTTGCAATTGCTGCTATTCCAACAGCATTCATTCTGTATGTGACCGCTTCGCAGCTATGGGCTAAGCTTGTTCATCCGGTTTCCGACTTAGCGGAACAAACTCGTCCCCTGAACAATGGTGACCTTGCACGGTTGGTTGTAATGAATAAAGAGGGGGAGTTCGGAGAGATCGCCTCGAACATCAATAACCTTGTTCGGAAACTTCGCGAGGCGCAGGAAAGTGAGGATCGCTTTTAAAGCCATCGAAGCTTCAGCCGCCACGGAGAAATCTATTGCGGACGAACTCCGCCTTTCGTATGATAATCTTCTCGTGGTAAGTGAGTTGGGCCAGAAGATCATTGCTTCGCTTCACTTGCGGGATATCGCAAGCACCGCCTTTGGGACGCTCAATACGATGATGGACGCAGCATCCTTCGAACTGGCGACGATCGATGCTTCTTCGCAGCAACTTCATGTGATCCTCTCGATCGACCTCAGAGGCGAGAACGAGCAGTATAACGTTCCGCTCGATTCGCCCAGCAGCTTTGGAGCCTGGACGGCGGTGCATGGAAGGGAAGTATTTTTAGAGGATGTAGAAACGAATTATGCCCGATACGTCCAGGAACTTGCACCACTAAGAACCGGAACAGAACGCATTCGCTCGCTCATCTCGATCCCAATGTTCACCAAGGGAACCGTGATCGGCGTCATGGCCGTCGGGAGTTATCGCAAAGGGGCATTCTCGGCCTATCATCTCGATATGTTGAAGTCTCTTGCCCTTTACATTGCGGTTGCGCTCGATAACGCGGAGTCCTATCAAAAGCTCGATCGAGCACTCAGCGACCTCAAAACAGCGCAACGGCAACTCGTGCAGGCAGAGAAGATGTCCTCACTCGGTTTGCTCACCGCCGGCATTGCTCACGAGATCAATAATCCGATCAACTTTGTCTCTGCTAATGTCAATCCGCTACGGCGGAATCTGAGGGAAGTCCATGATATCCTCGATGCTTATCGAGCACTCCAGACCACGAAGGACATTCCTGCTGCGCTTGCTAACTTGAAGCAACGAGAGATCGGCATCGATCTCGAATACACGGTTAAAGAGATCACTGCGCTGCTCGATGGCATCGAAGAAGGGGCCCACCGTACTGCTGAGATCGTGCAAGGACTTCGGAACTTCTCCAGAACGGACGAACAGGTGATCAAACTTGCGGATCTTCACCAGGGGATCGATTCCACGCTGACATTGCTGCATAATAAATACAAAGACCATGTGGAGATCATTAAGAACTATGGAGATATTCCAGAGATAGAGTGTTTCGCAGGGCAGCTCAATCAAGTCTTTATGAATATTCTTTCCAATGCGATCCAAGCCATTGTAGAGAATAAGTCAGGCGACGGAAATGGAAAGATCTGGATCCGGACCAGAAAAAAAGATAGCCATTCCGTGGAAATTCGATTCAAGGATAGTGGAACGGGAATGCCAGAGGAAGTTCGTAAACAAGTTTTCGATCCCTTCTTTACGACGAAAGATGTCGGTGTGGGCACGGGCCTGGGTCTTTCCATTTCCTATGGCATTATCGAAAAACATGGTGGTACCATTGAAGTGGAAAGTGAATTTGGTCATGGAACCGAATTTATTATCACGCTTCCCATCGAACAGAAATTGAATAGTTAATCCTAAATCCTATAAAAGCTCGTTCGAATACATTTTTTATGCCAGAAACAAACTTCTCTGCAAAATCCCAATTCGAAACCATGAACCGAGAGAACGGTGCACCCTACAACATTCTGTATGTGGACGACGAGGAGCAAAACCTCACTTCGTTTCGCGCGGCATTCCGCAGGAATTTTACGATTCACACTGCGATCAGTGCCCGCGAGGGGCTGAGAATTATACGTGAAGTTCCCATTCACCTCATCGTTACCGATCAGCGGATGCCGGAGATGACGGGCGTACAATTCTTAGAAGCGGTCATCCCGGAATGCCCCGATGCCGTGCGTATGATCCTGACGGGCTTCAGCGATATTGATGCGATCATCAAAGCGATCAACTCTGGCCGTGTCTATCGGTACATTACAAAACCGTGGAATGAGGCAGAATTGAAAATGACGCTGGAGGCTGCGTTGGAATACTATGCGGTGCAAGCCAAAAATCGCAGGCTCGTCTCTGAGTTGCAGCAGAAAGTTCTCGATCAGGAACGATTGGTAAAACTCTTCCAAAAATATATCCCCGAACGCGTGCTCGAAGAGCTTATGTCCCGCACTGAGGATATGCCGCTTCTGGAAGCTGAGACCCGCATCGTTAGCGTGATGTTCGCCGATATTCGTGATTTCACCGAGCTTGCCGAGCAGCTTGAACCGACCAAGGTCATCGATCTGCTTAACGATTTCTTTTCCTTTCTCACCGGTTGCATCAAGCGGCATGACGGGACGGTTAATAAATTTATTGGAGATGGAATGCTGGCGCTCTTCGGCGCGCCGGTCTCCTATATTGGCAACGGAGAAAATGCGGTCATGGCTGCACTGGCCATTCGCGATGGATTGAAGCATTTTAATGACCGCAACCGCGCCGTTATTGGCCGCGATCTTCAGATCGGGATCGGTATCAACTCCGGAGAGGTCATTGTTGGGAATATTGGCTCGGAAGACCGGATGGATTACACCGCCATTGGCGATACCGTCAACGTAGCCTCACGGATCGAGGCGCTGACGAAGGGACATCCGGACGCGATTCTTATCAGCGAAAACACCTATCATTCGGCATCTGACATTATCAATGCACGGGAACTGGGGCCTATGCCCATTCGCGGCAAAGCAGAGCCGATCAAGATCTACGAAGTGATCGGGGCGAAATAAGCAGCATCGACGATGCTTATCACGATCACTCCACGCTCACGGGCGAAGTGGAGGTCTTCCCTTCATGCGTGAGCCTGATGTAATAGGATCCTTGCGTTATTTTCGATAGATCGAACGAGTGGACATGATCGCCAACGATCTCCTGCCCATTGAACATCTGCATCAATAAGCGTCCAGTCTCATCATAGAGACCGATGGAAACCGGCCCATTCGTTTTTGCAGTGTAGCTAACCTGCACACTGCCATTCGAGGGATTCGGATATACTTGTATCGCAGAACTATCATCCACGCGCGCAACCTGCACACCATTGGTTGAAAGAACGATGTCATCGATGATGCCTAAGCATCCATAGATAAGCACCTCATGGTCGTTCACCCAGTGAAACAGGATGCGGTAGTAATTGATGATCGGGACTGCAAATTGGGTCCATGTTGCGCCTCCATCCCTTGTATAAGCCAGGTGCGCAGTATCGGGGCAATTCGCGCTGGAGGTGGGTTGCTCGGCAATAATGCCGATCTGCGGAGAATAGAAGCTCATGCCGTCGGTGTCGCTCATGCTGGATGGCAGGATGGAAAGCCAGTTCTGCCCAAAGTCGGTCGAGCGAAGGAGCTCGTTGCCGGCCCGGGCGAGGAACGTTCCATCGGGGAACCCTTGCAAGCCTCGGATGTCAATGGAGGTACCGGTCAGGATGCTATTTACTTCCGCCCAGGTGTTTCCATTATCCGTTGTCCGGATGATCTCTCCATCATTGCCCGCTGCAACACCGATCTCGTTATTTGCAAACGCTACCGAATACAAATACTCGGAGGTTGGAGTGTTGATCGGGTTCCACGTCAAGCCCTCATCCGTAGTTCTAAAGACCGACCCAAAATCCCCAACATTGAAGGCAGTATCCGACGTTGGGAATGTAATGCCTTCCAATCGTTCCTGCGTTCCAGTTGGTACGATCTGGCATTTTGGCGTATCGAGCGGATCATAGTAGAAGATCAGTCCATCCCAGCCAGTGAAAATGGCATTGCCATTGTTTAGCGTATGCACGCAATCGAAGGAGTATGAATTCGTGTTGAGGCTGGTATCGTAACTCGGGAGATAATCAGACCACGTAAAGCCACCATCGGTGGTCTCCCGTTCTTCCAGACCTAACCCACATGAGTATCCAAGTCCACTCTGCGAAATATCGAGGTCAAGATAGCACATGTAGTTATCTCCTCGTCCGGGAAGCCATAAGCCATAGAAGAAGGGGGCGAAAGGATAGATATCATTTCGAGGCCCAAATTGGACAAAGGGATAGATCATGAGATCATCTCCGCCCATCATAAAATTAAAATAGGTTTCGGTTATCCAGTATCCAACCCCGCGTGTGTGAATCGCAGCGGGAGCAACGCCACCGTCGGCATCGCCTCCAAACTGATACCAATCGAGCACATACCACCCCTGTCCTCCGGTATCGACAAGAATCACATCGCTCGAGGTAAACGCTGCGACGTTCATATAGCCCGGAATATTCACGTATGCGAGCGATGTAATGGAGTAATTCAATGAGGCGGGTGGATTGGCGTAGCCAGTAACAACCCTACAGACCAGATCCTGCTTGGCAGCCCCATTATCGATCAGGAGTGGAGGTATGGGGGAGGGGCCTTCCAGCGCAACCCAGATACTATCGTTCAGTCCCATGACCACTGCTGTGAAGTTTATTTTCTTGACCACGTTGTTGTAGATGCCGCCGAACGCGGTACGAAGGTCGTACGGGAACTTCATTGGCGTCCAGGTTTTGCCCGAATCGTGGCTTTGCAGGATCGTGGTATCGTTACCGACCGCAATGGCCTCGCTCGGCGATCCGAAGCTGATGGCATTGAGCTGCTCGGTTGTCCCGGACGTGATCGTGCTCCATGTGTGCCCCTGATCGGTCGAGCGGATGATAAGCCCGCCATCTCCCACGCCGATCATGGCGCCGGTGGTATTATAGACTTGCGCGATGCCACCATTATTATAAGAATAGGCGAGGGCGCGGATGGTTCCCGTCGTGCCGACGGACACATGATGCCAGGTCGCCCCGGTATCGCTCGTCCAGGCGAGTGCACCTTGCGTGCCGGCGATCACGGCATTCATCGTGTCTCCGGCAAAGGCGACGGCATCGAACGTGACCGAAGTCGGGTAACCGGTATTTCTCTGCTCCCATGGATTGAACGTGTCGGCGTAGCCGGTATAGATGACATACGCGGAATCGCCGACGGCGATCGCTGTGGCCGTACTTCCCATGCCAATGCCGCGAATCGCGATATTGGATGGGTGTACGCGAGTTATCTGCTGGGCCCGCCCTAAAAACGGCATCCCAAGCAAAAATGCTGTACAGAGAAATACAATTAACGAACGCTGCTTTGAAGAATACATAAAGAAAGACGAAAAAGAATGAATTCTGAAGAGACAATTCATTACAAAAATAATACAATTTTACTGCCTGCCCAGAAAAAATAGGCTTAGAGTATGCCATAGAGTGTGGAAGTGCTCATCACGTCCCCTCAAGAACTTATAATATTTACGAAGCCGGGCGTTCCGTCCGATTTAAGATGTATTAAAAAAATTTGCCGAACGCCGGAAGAGCGGCTGCCGAAACTTGTGGTTACTCCGCCAACGATGAGATCGCCATTCGGCAATTCAATGATGTTGTAGGGAATGTCCCCGCCATTGAACGGATACGTTTTGTAGGGCCAGACATCCGTTCCATTTATCGTAAAGCGGAACACCGTGAGCGACGTATCGCTGGCAGAAACGGAATATCCTGTTGCCGCCAGACCGCCATCCGCAGTTTGGATAATATTGGTAATGGTTCCGGTGTCTTTCAATATCCCTCGCGTCCAGGTGGGAATTTGAAGATTGTCATTGCCTGCAAATGGGGGGCCTACTTGTCCGATCCACGGCGTGTTGGGGGTGCCAGCGAAGTAATTTGTATCGCCGGCGATAATGTAGGAGGACGTACCCTTTTTCCTAATGATACTCCGAAGCGTGCCGGTTCTAACATTATTTGCTAAGTAACCGGCATAGGTGATCGTATCGGGTGCTTGCCAAAGATAGAGAACTCCGTCGCCGCCCGTCCCTTGCTTATCCGAACCAATGCCAAGGGCACTATCACCGGAAAGCGCGCTCATCGCCCGGAGTTCATAATTATCAGCGGCGGTACCAAGGATAGGAAGGATCGTACCAACCCCAAGAGAATCCCCGCTTCCGGAAAGCCATAGATCAATGAGTTCTTTATTTCCACCGGTAGAATTGGTTGATTGCTTTGCCCAGCCGCAGAGGATCAGGTCCCCGGGATCGGTTTGGCTGATGGTAGATACAAAAAGGAACGGCAGAGAGGGTTCCGCAGGAGCGTATTCCTTATTTAGCTTGAGATTACCATTGGCATCGAAGAACAACAACTCGAATTTACTGCCGTTTCCATTGGAAGATACAAGATGCGAACCGGCCACTGCAATGGTTCCATTCGACAAGGCGATGCAATCTCCGGCCACATAGCTATCGGTGCCGTTTGATGTGGTGGAAGGGAAATGGCTGGTCCAACGAACATTCCCATTCGCGTCCGTTTCCGTAAGCTCGATAGAGGTCGTAACCGCGCCGGGAACGGTTGCGGTATAGAGAAAAAGGATGTTGCCATCCGGGGATTGCCGCATGACTGCAAGCGGAGTCGAAGCCACGCCGTTCGGCCCGGCAACAGGTGGATCGACGTCCAGCAACCGGATGTAGCTCTGCGGAGTAGCACCAGAACTTAGCGGAGCCTTGCACTCCACGCCGGACAGTGCGAGTGTAAGAAGAAAAACTGTTACTCTCATTCGCACCATTATTGTTTTCCGGATGGTCGATCATCCAATTTATATTCCCGATAACCGAACAGCAGATTGATCCCGATCGAAAGCTCAAAATTTCGAAGCGCAATATCATCTGCCTCATAATAGGCAGGTAAAAAAAGGCTGTTGGAGTAGCGCGCCGAGGGTTGGGTTAGATCGGTAAGCCCATTCCAATATCTTCCGCGGACTATAATTTCAGCTCCTTGCAATGGAATGACGATCCCTGCGCTTACGGTCCATCCATAATTGAAGGATTTTCTGCTCCCGCCGGGGTTCGGATCCGGCAAGGGCGTTGTGACGCCACTCTGATCGGTTAACGTGATCTTCGCGGCGATCGGAGTGATCCATTGACCGAATCCACCAGCTTCGAAAAATGGCTGCATCCGTGTTCCAAGAAAATGCAAAGTATCCAAACGGTATCGGGCAAACAGTGGAAGAGCAACAGAAGAAATATTCTCAGTATATTGCGAGGATTCACCACGGATCGGATCAAGATTTCGCACGATGTCCTCATACAGGAGGGCTATATCGAATCCCGTTGAAAATTTTGGGTTAAAAGAATATAATGCTTCCGCACCGGCATTGATCTTGATCGGTATGCCATAGTCACCCGAAGTTGCGGCAGTTTGGGTCAGAGTGTTTGCCTGGATCAATTGCACCTCCGTTGCTAAACCATCGAGAAATACTCCCATTGCGAATTGAGGGTAATCAGTATAAGGAGCAAGCGCCCGGACGAACTCGTAAGGATCGACTTCCGGAATTGCGCGATAGTCCGGATTTTTTCGAAGCATATAGCGAATGGCATCCTCTGCGCTATCGGGACTATCGAGCATCAGGTACGCGATAGCGCGAAGGCGGTAGCCGCGCCAAATATCGTCTTCCGCTAATCCATCCGGTAAACACGGAGAAAGGATATCGAGCACCTCATGAAATTTACCGAGTTCATAGGCGTGTTCGGCTCGTGAAAGTGCTGTTCCGCAATCGACTATCTGACTTTCAGTAGCAGCGGAAGTTGGCTCCTGGGCGTTAGCATCGGCACCGCACAAGCATCTTCCCGCAATGCCGGAGAAAGCGAACAGAAATAGTGAAAAAGTTAGGGAAATCTTAAAACGCACAGCTACGCAATGAAAAAGACTGCACAAAGATACGAAAGCAAACAGCGAACCCCTCAAAAACTAACTGGGTCATTAGTGAGTTTTACCACGGCGTTGCAACATCATCCTGAACCTGCAATTTTTGCTTGAAATGTTCGAATTTTTCTGGGTCTAAAGAAGAATCTGTCATGGGCGGTGAATCACTTACACCCAATAAATAGGCGTGATTAATACATATTGATTGAGAAATACATTCAGTCTATTGGTCTTCGAAAGTCCATGATAAATAAAGAGTTATAAATTTCATCTACACTTCTCTCACCCATCGAATTCCTCGCGATCCAGTCTTTTTCGGACGCGTACATGAACGGCTTTTTCCAATAAAACCGATAGCGTGATTATCAGTGTGAAGATCGGCCAGAAACGCGTTTGCGAACGATAGCCATAAAAAATTGTGATTCCGAGCAGCCCCAAGGCAAGCAGGGCGAGAAGAATAATGCCGGATGCCATAACAAATCCGCCACGGTTCGGTCGGCGTTCTTGCGCAAATGGCATTTTGGGATTGAGCATCAAATAGCATTGAAAGATCAGTCCACCAATAGAAGCAAGCACTAACGCATGAGCGACCGCATGAAAGACTGGCATATAAATGGAAAGAATGATGGCGAGGACCAGGGTATAGGGCAGCAGGATCGAGACGAAGATCGCGTTGCGAACAGCGAGCAGAAGTTTCGCCCGGTCAATAGGAGATGAAAAAAAGATCCATGCTGACTTATAATTTTCGCTTTGTGAAATGGTCTGTATGGAAATGAGAGGCATGAGCATCGCAGAAAAATAGAATAAATTCGATCTTGCAATTCCTCCCCAATTACTGCCGAATGGATCGACAATGCCACCGAGGACGATGGCAACGATGAGATAAATAACAGTGGGTGCGAACGAGGCAAGCAACTGCATCCGAAATTTCGAATCATAACGGAATTGCGCGCGAAGCACCTGAAACGTGGCGCGTGCTTCGTCTGAACGTGCAAGGCTCGTGGCAACGCGATACAGCACGGAATCGCGATCCGATTTTTTTTGCTTTGCCGATTTTGCGGCGGAAGCAGTAAGTTCTTCAATTTCCGCTTGGTATTTTTTCCCCAGCAGAATATGGGATGCTCCTGCAAGCATTGTAAGAAAAATCAACGATGCAATAGTAAGTGGAAGATGGATCGCGGAGGTTGTTCCATTCCCAATCGTTGCTAATGAGGCAAACCAATACGAAGGGAAAAAAGCGATCCAGGGATGGGCATCGAACGTGAATGCGTGAAGATCGATATTATGCCGAACTTGCGAAAGAACTATTAAGCTCATCGTCGAAATGAACGATCCCGCGAACTGCACATAGCCCGCCACTTTTGAAACTCTGGATTTTCCAAACTGGCTTAATAAGATCCCATACACCACGATCACTGCCATCGAAGCAGCAATACCCGAAAGCACCATTGCAACGAGGAACATCAGGTTTTGCATCAACACCGAAAAAGAACCTGTGCGAAGAAAGAACTCAAATCCAATGAATGGTCCAATGGAAAGCAAGAGCGAAATGATGGTTGTGTAACATATTAGCACTGCCAGACGTGAGAAAAAGAACGTCTCGCTCGAAACCGGCATGAGCGAAATGATCTGTGCCTCGTCAGGAGAAAGAAATCCGGTTCCAAAGGACATGAAGATATTGCTCGCGATCACAAGGCCGGCATAAAGCATGAAGATGCCAATGGCAGTGACCAATGCTTCCCCGGAAGTATTTTCGATGAACAATCGAATACTAAGCGCGCCGATGAGGAGATAGATAACGATCGTCCAATACGCCCACGCACGGCTCATCTTGCGTTTGCGGCCGAAGGAGCGCGTGCTCGACTTGCGCCACTCGCTGGTAAGCGCGTAACGTGTAAGGATCAGGACTTGCCGGAAATCAATGGATGAGAACATGATTTTACTCCTGCGAAAGTGCGCGCATCACTTCATCGGTCGAGCGCTCGATGTCCGCGCCACCGGTGAGTTTGTGAAATGCCAGTTCGAGCGACGCCTCGCCGGATTCTTCAAGCAACTCTTGTGGTGTGCCGATCGCAATAAGCTTACCGTGATTCATAATCGCGATCCGGTCACATAACCGCTCAACAACATCCAGAACGTGGGAGCAAAAGAAGATGGTCTTTCCTGAAGTACCATGTGCAAATTTTCGAATCACCTCTTTAAAAATGAGCGCGGCATTCGCATCGAGGCCAGAAAGCGGTTCATCTAAAATTAATACTTCCGGATTGTGAATGAGAGCGGAGATGAGCAACACCTTTTGCTTCATCCCTTTCGAAAATTCAGAGAGTAATTTTTTTCGGTCTTCTTTCGAAAGTTCGAACAGAGAGAAAAGCTCTTCACGCTGTTCAGCAAGTCTTTTTCTATCAATATGTCGGAGCGTACCCGCGAGGTCAAGGTACTCATCCGCAGTGAGGCTCTCATAGAGTATCGCATTTTCCGGTACATAACCGACTCGATTTTTTACCTCGAGGGGTTCCTCGACCACATCGAAACCGGCAATGCGAACAATTCCCGTTGTCGGTCGTGAAAGCCCGGTCAATACTTTAACAGTCGAAGATTTCCCCGCGCCGTTTGGGCCGAGCAGCGCGAAAATTTCTCCGGCACCGATCTCAAGAGAAAGATCCTCGACGGCGAGCGTAGTGCCATAGCGTTTGGAGAGATGTAGAATTTCTATCATTGCGAAGGCATTTTAATTTTTACAGTGAGTGAAGGGGAGTTCACATCGATGTGATCGTAGGTCAGTGTCAGTTTGTTTGGGCCGGCCGTTGCATCGATATGTTGTGGAACGGAAATGCCGTTGACTACGATCGGTTCCGAAAAATGGATGGTAAGCGAGGGCGGGAATGAAACCGTCTTTGGATCGATCGTTCCATTCCACCTTCGATAGCGAACGACCATAAGGTCGCCTTTTACCGAATCGTTCGGCAAAACACCTTCGAGGTCAAGCGCCGACGTAGTGTTCGTTTCTGCTTCGTGGACCACAAGCGTGTAATGGGAACTACCGTTCGAATAGAAGTGCTCGTCTGCCTCTGACCGTGTCTCGGTTGAAGGAAGGCCGTAGATAAGATCGCTCATCATCCCAAGCGAGACGCCCTGTAATTGAGTCAGCGCTTCCAGTGATTGTGCATCGGTCGCACCGGTCACGCGTTGGCCGTGCAAAATATCATAGAAGGTGTATTGCTCGGGAGAAGCCAGAAACCGCGCAAGTTTAATTCCAAACGGTCCCAATACTTCTATACTCAGCGAATCGATACGGTTGCCGTTCGCATCGAGCCGTTTGCTTTTCATTGCAAAACTTGCGGAGTTCGATTCTCCATTTTGATCGAACGTAACGTCACCGGCTACGCTCATGCTTCTGGCGATAAGCGATCGAGCAGCGAGCCACGAACGAACATTCCCAAGCGCCTGATCGCTGGCCTCGATGTGGCGTTCGGGGTTCGTTGTTGTCAGCTTCGGGGTAGAAGCACAGCCCGTTGCCATCGCGCCGACGAGCGCGAAGAGTACGGCGATATTATTTTTCTGAAAGAGCAAGTTTCCGGCTGATAGAATAAAGTTTCGTTCTTTTTCTCGAATTAAGGAAAAGATAACACACGAAGCGTTCTATACAGTCCAACAAAGAATTGTCCACAGAAGCGCGCATTTAAAATGTTTCACGAAGATCGAAAATTCCTCAAAGTTCCGTTTAACGCTCATAAAGCGCATTCTGAACGTTGGCATCCTATTGGAACAATATACTACCAGTAGTGCGATTTGCAGCTTTTAGTGAACATGAACAAACTAATGGAATCGAAAAATAGCGGTAACTGTGGCGCAATTCCAGATTCCTATTTTTGTGGCACACATCAGGTAACAGCATCGACGATGATGCGTAGAAGCGCGGGTCTGAGCATTCCTCCTCAAGATGTTCAGTACATGCGCCCTCCTCTCGGGCCTGGTCGTTTTGCCATCCTCATATTCACTCCTCTCTACAATAGCCTTATTCTTACAATGAACATGAAATCAACATTCTTAAAAATAGCGAGCGCCACAGCTCTTGTCGCTATTTCCTCTATCTTGGTTCCGAATGCCGGTCGTTCGCAAACATTTTCGCGCGCGGTGGTCGTCATGAGCGGCATCGTTCGCTCGGATGAAAGTTCAAAGCCAACGTCGGTCAAGGTCAGCATTCGTGAAGTCGGCGATACGGCTCGCGAGATCACCTGCAGCACCTCGAACCGCGAGACTGGGAAGTATCTGGTCGTGCTGCAGCCGAACAAAAAGTATTGGGTGCATCTCGAAGGGGATTCGATCCTCACGAAAGATGAACTCATCGAAACTCCGGCCATTCAACAAACGCAGCAAATTAAACGGGATTTTGCCGTGGTGATGCGCGAAGTAGAAGACGTGACGAAATCTTCGATTCCCGTCACACAGAACTAAATAAGTGTCCTGCTTCAGGCCTTTTCATGGTGGCCTGAAGAGAAGAAGCAGAAGCAAAAGAGAAGAGCGGTCCGTTTACCGGGCCGCTCTTTTATTTTTTTGAGAACAGGAACGTTGCCGCAGCTTCCCCCGCGACCCATCCCGTAGAGTAGGCAGCCTGGAGATTATAGCCCCCGATCTCGCCAGCAACATCGAGCATTTCACCGGCAAGAAATAACCCCGAATGAATACGGGACATCATCGTATTCGGATCTATTTCTCCGAGGGCAACACCGCCCGAAGTTACTTCCCCGCGTTCCAGCGGGATCTCCGACACTGCTCCGAAGTTATAACGGACGAGTGCAGTACACAGCCGGGTTCGCTCATCGCGTTGAACCTCATGCCATTTTCTTTCAGCGGGAACATTTGCCTGTTCCATAACGAAAGGCACAAAGCGATTTGGAAGCAGTGATTCGAGATAGGTCTTTACGTGCTGCCGGGGAAGCGACTGTTGTGCCTCGACGAGCGTTGCTCTTACCTCACTTTCATTTTTGCCAATAAGACTCGCTTCGATAGAAATGGAGCCATCTTCCATGAGAATGCTGGCAGCATTACTGATGCCTAATATTGCCGGACCGGAAAGCCCGCGATGCGTGATGAGAGCATCGCCTCGCTGCCGAGCGTGTGTTTTTCCATTTTGCACAATGCCGATCTCAATATCTCGCAATGAAATTCCTACAAGGGATTGATCCGGAACTTCCTTCAGATAGATCGGCGCCAGTGCAGAGCGGATGGGCACGATCGTATGTCCAAGTATGCGGGCGTACTCGATGCCATCGCCGGTCGTTCCGGTTTTGGAGTAGCTTGTGCCACCGGTCGCGAGTACCAGTGCGTTGGCGATAATGTGCTGCCCATTGGATACGACATTCCAATTCCCATCCGCCGTAACTTCCACCGATTCGATGCGGGATTTTGTGTGAACGATCACCCCACACCGGCGAAGTTCATTCTCGAACGCATTCAACACATCATCGGCCCTTCCTGAGTTTGGAAAGACCCGGCCATTATCCCGCGTGTGTACACTGACATTATGCCATTCGAGCAGTGCGATCACATCCTGATTGGTGAATCGATACAGGACCTTTTTCAAAAACCGTTGCTCGATCTTCCGGGGAAACCCCTCCTTCAATACTTCTTCGATGGGCCCAGCGTGGGTGATATTACATTTTCCGCCTCCGGAGATGAGGATCTTTATGCCGATACGGGGATTGCGTTCGAAGAGGTGCACATCGAGCTCCATACCGCTCTCGCGAGCGGTTCTGGATGCGGATAATGCAGCAAAGATGCCACCTGCACCTCCGCCAACAATGGCAACCGAGTATTTCATGCTCCCTTAACCGAAACAGCATCGAGTTTGATTTACGCTTTCATAATTTTTCCATCCGATCGTTATTTTTGGGCTTATTTTACCATCTTATCTGTGTTAGAGAGCCTCCTGTTATTCATACGATCCAACCATACTACCCATTTTTTTGTGATTCAGAAGACGGTGACCATTATCAATCGCGCCGGGCTGCATACCCGGCCCGCCGCCGCGATCGTGAAACTCGCGAGCAAGTTCCAGTCGGAATTTTTCATTATTAAGGATGGATTTCGAATTAATGGCAAATCCATTATTGGCGTCATGACGCTGGCGGCTGCGCAAGGCAGCCAGCTTGAATTGGAATGCGACGGCCCCGATGAAGAAGCGGCCATGCAGGAACTGGTGGATTATTTTCAAAAAGGTTTTGAAGAGGAAATATAACGAGTAGCGAGTACTCATTTACTTGGGGCACTACCCTATGACTCAGCACCGGCATACAGAGGCGAAAGAGATGCTGCGATTCAGCGGAATCGCGGCAAGCCGTGGCGTTGCCATTGGTCCTGCGCATCGGTATGTTCGCACACTGCTCAGTGCTGAGAATCGCGATCTCGATCTGAATGAAGTAGGCTCTGAGATCGAATCCTTCGATGCGGCGGTCAACAAAGCGCGGCAGGAGATCGAGAAAGTGCGCCGCGTGGCCGAGCAAAAGGTTGGAGCATCTGCTTCGTTCATTTTCGAGGCGCAAATGATGATGGTCTCGGATGAATTTATTCTGAGTACGATCCGCCAGCGCGTCAAGCATGAGCTTAAACCGGCAGCATACGTGGTGGATGTCGAATTTTCTGCCCATCAGAGAATGCTCGAATCTGGGGACAATCTCCTGATGCGCGAACGTGCCCAGGATATTGAAGATATCAAGCAACGATTGCTGCGGTATTTGCTCGATAGCAAGAAATGGCAGTCCAAGATCGAAGCGCCTTCGATCCTTGTTGCCGACATGCTCACGCCCGCGGATGCTATTCTATTTTCCCGCTCTTCGATGCTTGGTTTTGCGATCGATGGTGGGGGAATAACGAGCCATGTTGCTATTCTTGCCCGCTCGCTCGGAATTCCGGCGCTTGTTTCGCTGCATTCCTCTGCCGCTCAAGTGGAAACAGGGGATATCATTATTCTCGATGGCGATCTAGGGGAACTCATTATCCGGCCGGACGCGCAGACCCTCAAAGAATATGAGCGCGAACAAAGTTTTGCACTCCGCGCGAGCGGTGATCCCGGGCTTACCATTACCAATGAGGATGCTCCTGCTGCACTTACGAAGGATGGACATGCGGTTACGCTGTTCTTGAATCTTGAGTTTGGCAATGAGGTCTCGATCGCGGAAGCAGAAAAACTCAGTGAGGTTACAGCCACTGCCGATGGACAAAAGCAGTTGGGGCTTGGGCTTGTTCGAACCGAGCATTTTCTGCTTTTGCATGATGAGTTCCCATCCGAAGAAGAGCAAACCGCGCTGTACATCGAGATCGCCGATCGCTTTTTCCCGGCGAGCGTGACACTCCGAACGTTCGATGTCGGTGGCGATAAAGTGCTCAGCGGATCATATAGAGAGGATAACCCCTTCCTCGGCTGGCGCGGACTTAGGATCTCTTTGGATGAGCCGGAATTATTTTCTGCGCAATTGCGCGCGATCCTGCGGGCGTCCGTTCGCGGGAATCTGAAGATCATGTTTCCTATGGTCACGACCGTCGATGAACAGAAACGCGCGCTCGACTTCGTTGCCCAGGCAAAACACGACCTGCGAAGGAACGGGGAACAGTTCGATGAACATATCCCCGTTGGCATTATGGTCGAGGTTCCAAGCGCGGCGATCATGGCGGAAACCTTCGTGCCGTACGTCGATTACTTTTCTATTGGCTCGAACGATCTTACGCAATACACATTGGCGGTCGATCGTGGGAATGATCTCATCTCGACGCTCTATCAGGAATTGCATCCGGCAGTGCTGCGGCTGATACAGACTACGATTGCCGCAGGGCTGCGCCATGGCAAACCTGTTTCGATCTGTGGTGAGCTTGGCAGCTACGCGCTTGCAACCCCACTTTTAGTTGGCATGGGAATACAGGAAATTTCCGTGACCCCTTCTGCGGTGCATGCCCTTTCCAACAGGGTGCGAAGTCTTAATTATGAAGAATGCAAAGCGCTTACGGCCAAAGTGCTTACGGACGCCATTTCCCCCGAAGATGTAAAGCACCAGATCATCCAGTTCCTCTCGGAACGAAACCTTGTTGAGCTATTTAACGAAACAAAGCCAAAGCCGGGTATGGATGCGAAAGGGAAGAAGAAATGAATGGGGAATTGAGATAAAAAAATCTCTCCCCTGTAGGGAGAGGTTGGGGCGTGAGTGGTTTATTTCTTCGTCAGCTTCAGCGTTTGTGCCTCATTGTTGGTGGTTGAGATGCGGAGGTAATAGATACCCGGCGGCGCGGCATCCATTGCAAGAGGGATGACGCGGGAACCTTGTTCGAACACGCCCTCGTAGCCTACGCCAGATATTTGGCGACCGAGAAGATCGAATACCTGAATCGTTACATAAGCTTCACGTCCGATTAAAAGCGATAAGTTCGTTTCATTCGTAAACGGATTTGAAGTGATGTGTGCATTGAGTAGAATCTGCGTGCCCATCGCTTCTGGTGAAACCCCCTCGGTTGCAGAAATTTTCAGGACCGTATCGAGTCCCATTTGCTGCATGGTGAGAAGCGTGGAGTCGTATTTTTCCGGGTAGTGCATAGTATCTTGCCAAAGGTGGTAATCGTCCTTGCGTTCATTTGTGTAGCTCCCAGCAATTCCAGCCTGATAAGCAGCACAGCGAGGATTATTCATAAGCCAATATAAAAGGCTTAAATCCTCTCGCGTCTGATTCGTGTCCCCGAAGAACGAAGCACCTATTGCATTTACGCAGTGGCAAAACCAGTCGTCATCGCTTCTAAGAGGTAGAACAGACAAGAGAAAGCTTTTCATTGAAGCTCGGCCTATTGGGGTGAGTGTAGTATCTACAGCTGCATCAAGCAATGCACCAAAACCTTCAGTGGCGGCAATGGACTGGTAGTAGCAATGGCTGAGGTAAGAGCATGCCGAATCATATGCCTGATCGTAGAGGCCATCTGTTACCAGGCCCTCGCTGGCGCCAAGTGCTGAACAAGACGAAACGTTGGTATCCTGCACACTTAGTGGCGACATACCCTTACGCTCCGCTACATCGTGGAGGCTACTCATTGTCTGCCCGCTTACGCGATGGCTGCCGAGCAAGAGAACGGCAGTGATCACGAATGACGATGTTTTCAGCATAACTTTACCACTTTCCCAAACCCTCTCGATTTCACGGACGAGATTTGCATGAAGGAATACACATCTATCTAAGATTCTTCGGGTAAAGGTGGTTCCGGGCTAGAAATACTGTAGCGCAGGCGTCCTCGCCTGTCCCCCCCCCCCCCCCAATCCGGGTTCATTGAATTGGGGACCGGCGGGGACGCCGGCGCTACATTGTGGAGTGACATGGGAGCAGCGCTTCCATGCACACGGCAAGGAATATAAAAAGATTAATTTTAGAAATCCTTGACATTGTTAAAATATGTCCGTATATTGGCGTTGCTTTGATAGGCACCCTCCGGGGAAAGTATGAATTATGAAGTATGAATCAGACCACGATTTACACGATTCTCAGGATTAGGGAAGGATGGGGGAGTTCATTGAAAATTGATCGAAGAGTGCGAAACGGGTTCGGAATCGCCATGTTGCATAAGTTCATGAATTATTGATCGGAATGGAAAAATAGTTCATTAAATGACAATGCAATTGAGAGATGATGGGCACCTATTTCTTTGGGAAGCTATGAGTGCCTGGTGTCAAGATTGGCAGCAACACTATCCTAACGATGCTTCGTTATTTCTGTGCTTTCCAGATCACGATGAGCGATCCGATGAAGAACAGGAAATTGGCGAGCCAGGCGGTGACGGTTGGCGGTACTTCGCCGGTATATCCGAATGCCTGAAATACTTTCGAGAATGCAAGATATACGAACGCGATCGCAATGGCAATGGAGAACTCGAAGCTTAGTCCGCCGCGCTTTTTCTTCGAGGCAAAGGGAACTCCGAACAGCACGACGATGAGCGAGGTGAACGCAAGGGCGTACTTGCTCTGATAATCCACTTCGTCCTGCGCGACATCCTGACCGGACCGGCGTTTGAGGGCGATGCGTTTCGCGAGTTCGGGATTCGTCATTTCATCCATCTTGAGCAAACGGTCTTTCAGTTCACCGGGAAGGAAACTGAAGTGCATATTGCTTTCGGCGGCGGAAAGAGGCCTGGTGATCTCCGCAGTGGTATCGGTTCGGAAGGTTCGAAGCGTTGCATCCGTGAGGTGCCAGATATTCCGAGTGGAATCCCAGGAAATGATGGAAGCGTCGATGCGGCTTATCATGTGGGTGATATTCTTCGGATCGAATTCCTGAACGGATACCTTCATGCCGCGTCGCTGGCCCCAGGAATAATCGGACATCGAAACAATGCGCGATGGCGAATCCTGAAGATACAGATCCATCTGCTGCGTGGCGATGCGGTCATCACCTAATTTGTCACGAATAATTTCTTCGACTTTGACATTGGCTCTGGGAAGGATCCATCCAATAAAATAGACGGAACCCACACAGACCAACGCCGAGGAAATGACGAACGGAGCCATCAAGCGGTATAGCGAGATGCCGCCGGAACGCATCGCGACGATCTCGCTTGACATTGACATCTTGCCGGTTGCGAACAGCGACCCCAGCAACAGGCACACCGGCAAGATCAGTGCGATGATCTGCGGTGTAAAATTGATGTAATACTCGAGAACGACACTAAATGGGAGATGATGATCGAGAAACTTATCGAGCTTCTCCATCAGATCGACCGCGATGTAAATGATAATAAAACCCGCCATCGAAACGACGACGGCAGTAAAGAACTGCCGGAGCACATAGCGGTCGAGAAGCTTAATGGGCAATTATGAGAATTAAGAATTAAAAATTAAGAATTAAGAGTTAAGGATATAAGATGTGACTTATCGCTTGGTTAGAAACTTTCATTCATAACTATTAATTCTTAATTTTTAATTCTTAATTTGAACCACTGGCATATCGAAGAGGATTTCGAACGAACCGGCGCGCACCACATGTCCCGCGACGAGGAGCTTACTCGCGAGCGGATCGAGGATGCTTCGTTGCCGAGTGTATTAAGGTTATACTCCTGGCAGCCATCGGCGGTTTCGATCGGGTATCAGCAGAAAATAGAAACGATCAATTTGGATGGCTGCCGCGAGCGCGGGATCGATGTGGTGCGGCGTCCAACTGGCGGCAGGGCAGTGCTGCATGCGAATGAGCTTACGTATGCCGTCATTACCCGGGCACATCCTGCAGAGGGGCTTTATGCCGTGCATAACCGGATAGTGAATGCATTAGTCGCTTCGATCGGCACACTGGGTGGTTCGGATCGATCTCTGGAAGTTACGCCGCGAACAGGTGAATCGGGGCAGAAGACGAGCTTGCCCATCGCATGTTTTGCCAGCGCGGCACGCCATGAAGTTACGTGGGATGGAAGAAAGGTGATCGGCTCGGCACAGCGAAGGTTTGGAGAAGTGGTATTGCAGCATGGCTCAATTCTTCTAAATAAAGACCATCTTCAACTGCCAGAACTTCTTGCTATTTCGGAATCTGAGCGGATCAAAATGCGAGAAACACTTATTCGTGAGACGGCGACGCTTTCGGATGTTTTTTCGCGGATGATCACGATACCGGAATGCGCTGAGGCAGTTCGGAGCAATTTTGTCGAGCAATTTGAGACACTAACGAGAAGGAATTCAACGTTAACATTGGCGTGACAGATATTTTTCCCGATCGCCGGATGAAGCGTCTGGCGTTCTTCGCTGTGTTTGCGGTGATGCTTGTTGCGGGTTGCCGCGCTGTATCGCCCGTGCGCGAGATACAGCCTTCTTCAGCTCCGAACATTTCGAGACTCATGCTGAAGAATGGCAAGGTCGTAGTATTCAATGCTGACCTGGGATGGTACAATAGGCACGCCGGGACGATCGAAGGGGTTACGGTCGATACTCCTCGGCATGTTGAATATCATCTTTCGGAGATCAATAAGGTGGAGACGGTGCGGGAGTACTCCATTGTACCTGCAGCTCTTGTAGCAGCGATCTTATTGCTCAGTGGAATCTATCTTGTGGCCAAGCTGCTGACGCATTTTCTTTTTTTGCCGGGCTAATGGTGAAATTGTTAGTCGGTGTGTAATTTGGGAGGCGATGGAAGTGTCTTTCCTAAAAGGGTTTGGAAATGATAAGCGGAAGATGCTTGTTTCGACGAACTCTGCTTCTATCTTACAGACATATCGAACAATTTGGTTTCTCCCAAACTTAACAGAAAAACATCGTCCATGAAGCTTCCCAGATTATTACGCGGATTTAGCAAAGGTCTCCTCTTATTAGTCACTTTTGTTCTGGTAGCAGGGTACTCCGTTCACGACGTATTCAGCCATTATACAGGGTCATCTGCTGTGGCGGGATACGCAGTGTTAGGTGGTTGCGGCGGTCCTTCGTGTCACGCACCGTTCGCATCGCCCACAACTGTTCTGAATCTCTACACTCCTGCGAAAGTGATCGCCGGGAAAACCTACACCTTGACCCTCAGCGTCGCGAATGCGAATCCAGTAGATGTGGCTGCGGGATTCGATGTTGACATCGATACGCCGGCATCGCTTGCACTAACGCCCGGTTCGACAACTACCTTCCTCACAAATATTGACACCGCACTTTCTGGCTTGTGGTCAGTATCGCACTCGATTCCACAGTGGTTTAATGTGAATGGGCCGAACAGCGATTCTGCCGTTTGGACGTTCCTCTATACTGCCCGGCCCACACCCGGTATCGATACATTCTATGTGGCCGGTAATGCCGTTAATGGTGACAGCTCCACGGCGAATGATTCGGATTATTGGAATGACGTCACATTCTATGTTACTGTCCAGGCGAACGATGGGGTTACACCTGCTGCCGCGATGAATGCTGTTCAGGTCTTTCCGAATCCAGCATCTAACGAGCTTTTTATTGGCGATGGCATACCCGGCGATGAAGGTTCCTACACACTGGCAGACGCCTCTGGCCGCATAGTGCGGTACGGACAACAGATGGCGCTCGATGGCAAACATAGCGCAGATATTTCAAGTATCGCCGCTGGTGCTTACATTCTCAATGTTCAGCCGCATATTGGATCGCCTTTCTCGCGGAGAATTGTGATTCAGAGATGAATTAAGCATTCTTGGTGATGCGCACAGCAAATACTCCTATTACCAGATTTTGCTTTCGATGTTATAATATTGGCGATGAGGCGTTATAATAAAAAGATGATTAAACGACCATTGTTTCAACAGGCGAATTGGCAGTTCGAGGCGGGTTTTCCAGGCTATCAAACCAGACTATTCTCATAAAACATCTCGGTCGCGCTTCTTTTAAAACTTCCTCAAACCGAGGCCAGTAATTGATCCTTATTCTGGCTACAGGGCTTACTATTTTCACCAGGCCGATCGTTCACCTCATGCGTTCATCCAAGCTTTTTTTTCGAATTCGGAAGGGATTTTTTCTTCTTCTTCCGCTGGGGCTTATCGCGGCATACTCTGTTCACCAGGCTTCAGGGTATAGTACTGGCGTTACTGGCTATTCGACGTATGGCTGCAGCTGCCATGGTTCTAAATCGACAGCAACCGTTGTGAAAATATATACTTCCGCTCCGCAAATTGTTGTCGGGCAGACGTATGACTTTACAATTTCTGTTGCGAACCCATCTGAAAAAGGAGCAGGGTGCGATATTTCGACCAGTAAAGGTGGTACGCTCTCTATCAATGCCACAGAATCTAACCTTCTTCAATCGTATGGCGGGGAATTAACCCATACTCAGACAAATGTTTTTACCGCCGGAACTGATAGCGCGGTTTGGAACTTTCAATATACAGCCCCCACAACGCCTGGGGTAGCTCACATCTATGCAGCAGGTAACGCCGTGAATGATAATGGAGAAGCGGATGCTGGAGATCATTGGAATACCATTGTTGATAACATTACTGTCGTGAGTGCCGCCGGGGTGGCATCAAATGCTGAGGTTGCAAGCAATCTTAGCATTTATCCGAATCCTTCCCGTGGCCCGATTACACTTTCCTCGAAAAGCCTTTCTGGAGAAGCACAGATCGAAGTTTCTGATCTGTCCGGCAGGGTCGTTCATACCGAATCCGCGGTACTTGCTGGCGAGACACCGCTCGATCTTACCAGTCTTTCGAACGGGACATATTTTCTCTCGATTCGCACTAGTAATGGAGAGGCATTTACTCGCCGTGTGATTGTAGCTAAGTGATGATAAGGTGATACGCGGTAGATCAGGTCTGAGATATTGCTAATTGCAATACGATATCCCGTTTGTTGTGAATTTTGCTTCTATCTAAATCGTTGACGATCTCCCTGCGTCACAGTCCAATTACAAACCAAATGATCAAATAAGAATGACAGAGCAGGGGACCGTCTGAACTATGTCCGAGTCTGCATTCGATTCCGAAGCACGAATAGAATTATCTGGCGAACCGGCACCGCAGGAAGCAAAATTCCTGAAACTGTCGGCGAAAAATGAACGACGGAATTTTCGTTTAGGAGTCACGAACGGTGCGCTCTACGGCCTTGGGACGTCGTTCATCTCTCATTCGACGATCATTCCGAGTTTTTTTTCGCACCTGACTTCATCGAGTGCGCTCATTGGAATTGTTTCGCAGTTCGAATCGATCGGCTGGTATCTGCCACAGTTCATCGTAGCATCGTTCGTGGTGCACTGGCCGAAAAAACTTCCAATGTATCGGTTCGGATGGTGGATACGCGGTGCAGCGCTCTTTTCGCTTGCAGCAGTTACCCTTTGGTCGCCGAGCGCGGCAGTGCTTCTGGCATTCGCGGTGCTGCTGTATGCCATCTTTGCGGCAGGGTCGGGACTGAGCGGGGTCGTCTTCCTGGAACTTGTAGCCAAGACTATTCCGGCTAAACGTCGCGGACGGTTCTTTGGGCTTCGCATATCGCTCGCTTCGATCCTTTCCGTGACGCTCGGCGCGGGGGCGATCTCACTGCTTCTCGCCGGATTTCGATTCCCAACAAATTTCGGTTTTGTTTTTCTGGCATCCGCCATTATCGTGAGCGTGGGTCTCGGTTTTATGGCATTCATGCGCGAGCCACGGACGGGTACAGTTCCCGACCGGAGAACCCTCCTGGAGCATTTTCGGGGAGGGTGGAAAATCTACAAGACAGACAAGCGTTACTCGACCTATATCAACACACGAATGTTGATGTCAACCGCTACGATCGGCGTACCTTTCCTTGTTATCTTTGCACATAAGCGGCTCGGATTTCAAACGAGCGACCTCGGAATGTTTGTTGCCGCCGATTGCATCGGGACGATCGTGGGAAATTTCTTCTGGGAACGGCTGACCGATCGTCGCAGCGCGAAAGTATGTCTGGAAGCAGCAACCATTGTCAACGTCGCACTGCCGGTCATCGTCTTACTCTACCTTTGGCTGCCTCTTCCGAAATTGTTTTATGCCTCCGTATTCTCGATCGCGGCGGCATTCGATGCTGGTACATCCATCGGTGGAATGACCTATATCATCGAGATCAGCCCCGAGCACGACCGCTCGACTTACATTGGCCTTTTCAACAGCTTGATGTCGTTGCCACTTATGTTGACGGCCTTAGCGGGCGCGTTGCTCGATCTTGCAGGATACGGCATACTCTATGGGCTGGTGTTGGCACTCTCGGTTGCTTCGTTATTTGCAGTGAGGAAACTTGAAGCGCGATAGTGCAGGGCCAAGATCAAAGTTATATTGCCGTATCAGAATTTTAGCGAAGGCTGATACTCCGCATTGAGAGCGAGGTCATCCTTTTCTGCTTTGGCAACACGATCTTGCAACACCTTGACACGATCGATCTGAAGATTGGAAGGCCGTGCTTCGCTTCCCGCCACGGAGCCATAGACATCGCTGATGTCTTCACGCAATTTCTTTTCATCGGCGAAAATGGATTTTTGCTTTGAGGCAAGCAGAGTTGTTCTCAAGTTTTCAAGCTTGCCGTTAAATTCCGTGAGGCGTTTTTTTGTGTTTTCGTCCTTGACGGAATCCAATTGCTGTTTGATCCATTTTTGCTTTGCATTGATGTCATCGACAACATGAGCCAGCCGTTCATGCATTGTGTAACATTGCATTGCGACATCAAATTGAAGCGCCCGGTCCTCGAACGAAAAATTTTTGTTGGCGGAATCATGGACAAGCGTTAATTGGCTGGTATATGCTTTATCTCCAATGATAAGCTTTACGGTGTAGATACCAGGCATCACCATCGGCCCGAGGAAGCCACCTCCATCGAGCTTTGTACCACCGGTTGCAACGGCCGGGGGCTTCATTCGTAAATTCCAGTTGACTTTATTGATTCCCTTGCGCTTTGATGCTGGAAGTATCTGGATCAGCTTACCATTGGCATCGAAGATCTCAAGATTGGCATTACCGGTATTAATCCGGTCTTTCAAATAGTATTGAATGGGAGCAGGGTAGGAAGATGGGGAATTTCCAGAATTCCATCCGCCGGTGCTCGGGAACCCTCCGTCGCCGAATTTGCCATTGCTGAGAATGATCGGCTCCGTTGGAACCAGATACACGTCTTTATCAATAATGTCGCGGGTTAAGGAGCGCATCGGAGTGATGTCATCGACGACGATAACTCCCCTGCCATGCGTAGCGAGAATCAAGTCATGGGTTTTCGGATGGATCTGAATATCTCGCACGGAAACATACCAAGGGATATTATTCTTCATTCTGAACCAGTTCGAGCCGCCATCGAGCGTGGCGAATAACCCCATCTCGGTTCCCAGAAAAAGCAGATCCTTATTGACAAGATCTTCTTTGATCTTATGGGCAAAACCAGTGAACTCGGTACTGGAGATCATGTGCCAGGTCACACCCATATCGGTCGTTTTTGCGAGATAGGTTCGCATATCACCCATCATGTGATTATCGAAGGTGGCATAGACCGTTCGCTTGTCAAAACGGGAAGGCTCGATACTGCTGACCCATGATTGCGCTGCGACACCACAATCAGCAACATTCTTCGCAACATTCGTCCATGATTTTCCGCCATTAGTCGTGACCTGCAAATTGCCATCGTCGGTGCCCGCCCAGATATTTTGGTCGTCAAATGGGGATTCGGCAATAGTGAAGATCGTGCAGTGGTTTTCCGCTGAAGTATTGTCCGCGCTCAACCCTCCGCTGGAATCTTGTTGCTGCATCGACTTATCATTGGTTGTCAGATCGGGAGATAACTTGTCCCAATTCCTGCCTTGATTGGTGGACCGGTAAAGATACTGCGCGCCCATGTAAAGATTATGGGTTCCCTTGACACCGGTTACGATCGGAGTGTTCCAATTCCATCGGAGCTTTTCTTCACCCTGAGCTTCCTGAGGTTTTATGCTGACAGATTTTGTTGTCTTAAGATCAATTCTGTTCGCTTCACCTCCCTGGGACTCGGCATAAGCGATATCCGAATCGTTCGGATCGGGCTGTGCCCAAAAGCCATCGCCGCCATTGATCGCCATCCAGTTTGAGTTCCCAACTCCCCCCGGTGCTGAGGATGGTCCTACCCAGCTACCATTATCCTGCAATCCCCCGTACATGCGGTAGGGATCAGCCTCGTCGATGGCTACATGGTAGAACTGTCCAACCGGAAGCGATTGAAGGAATATCCATGAGCCGCCCTTATCCAAACTAAGATACACTCCGCCGTCGGTTCCCAAATAGAGCTGATTCGTATTTTTGGGGTTGATCCAGAGGGCATGCATGTCACTATGGATCCAGCCGCCATCACCACTGGCGTCGTCAAAGGAATATCCTCCATCGTTGGAGTAGGCAAACTCGAATGCGGGACGATACACACGCATTGAATCGAGAGGGTCGAACATGATCGTCGAAAAATAGAACGGGCGCGCCGTAACATTGAGTGTGGACGATTGCTGTTTCCATGATGCACCACCATCTCGAGAGAGGTATAGTCCGGTTTCCTTGGATTCGACAATCGCGACCAGATCATTCGGCGCGCTTGGCGAAAGTGCCAGCGCGATGCGGCCAAATGGTTTTGGTGGGAGGCCGTTCTTCAGTTCGTTCCACGTTTTTCCGGCGTCGGTAGATTTATACATTCCACTTCCATCGCCACCGGAGTTAAAGGAGTAGGGTGTGCGACGGAATTCCCATGTCGTCGCATAAACGATATTCGTATTCACGGGATCGACGGCTATATCGGCGCAGCCTGTTTTCTCATTAATGTAGAGAACTTTATCCCACGTCTTTCCATCGTCCGTGGATTTATATAATCCACGCTGTTTGCTGTCATTCCAAAGTGGGCCGGGGGCTGCTACATAGATGACATTCGAATGTTTAGGATCGATCACGATCTTTGAGATATGCTCCGTGCTGTCAAGACCGACCTTCACCCAATTCTCACCACCGTCATCTGTGCGGTACAATCCATCCCCAACAGAGACGGAATTTCGCATATTGCTCTCGCCCGTTCCCGCATACACGACGCCATGATGCCTCTGATCGACCGCGATCGCTCCGATGCTCTGGCAATACTTATCGAACATAGACTTCAAGGAGACGCCGGCATTGGTGGTCTTCCATACTCCACCGCCCGCAGTTCCAATGTAGATGGTTTTTCCGTCGCTATCGTCTCCGGCGATAGCGGTGATCCGACCGCTCATGGTGCCGGGACCCAAATGGCGTGCCTCCATCATACCGAAGGTGGAGGAATTGATCTTGGTTTGGGCTCCTGCAGAGGTGCTGAGAAAAAAGAGGAGAAAAAACGGTAAACAATACTTCATTTTGATTGACAGGATGAGTAACTTAAAATCCATGCGAATGGTACGGAATGTCATTTCCACTTTCGCGGGGAATAACATTGCTGGAACATTATTATTGCGGGGCCTTAAAAAGGCTATCGGCAAGCGGGATATTGATCTCTGCTTTCTTGATCACAAAATCTCCCTGGCCGTTATTCATGGTCATAGGGAAGGTAATGCCTTCGGGAAGTTTTTGGAAGTTGCTGTAATCGACTGTTGATTCTTGTTCTTTTCCATCCACCATTGTTTTATCGACTTCTCGGATGAGGAAGTAACTATCGGGGTCGAAATAATCCGTTCTTACCTTACCATTTTTCATGTTCAGCTTCACCTTCCAGCACTCGGTCCCTTCGACATCCTCCTTGCCGACTAACTCGGCGGTGTAACCTTTTTGCATGTAATCGATAAGCGCGCCCTGAAAATCGAGTTGATCTTGCACATCCTTAACTTGATCGGCAGTTAATGCTTCGGGTTTTTGCTGCCCACCAAATGGCATATACACCCAACCGCTGGTGGGCGTGCTGATGGTATATCCGGTCATTCCCATCATGGTTATCTCGGTGCGAGCTTCTTTATTTTGAACTCCCATAATGCTAACAGTAATATCCATACCTTGTTGGGTGGTGACGGAACCAACAAGTTTTACGGAATTAATTTTTTTCCAGGCATCTGCGCCACCAATCGCGGTGATGTGTTTCGAGATAATGTCATCGACGGTCTGAGCGTGGACTGCGGAAAAGCTCAAGAGAATAAAAATTGCTGGGAACAGGAAACGACAAGTTTTCATGCGGGTAAAGTAAGGTAGATGAAACAGATTTATGAGCACACACATTTATTATAAAGAAGTGCTCATTGCCAAAATTCGAACAGAAGTACGTGGTGGTGACTGGATTTGTTCCATTCAGTCAATAGTCTCTGGATCGCGAATAGACTATTTTAGCAGGCAAGCCTCAGATGGATTCGTCCGTTCTAATTCTTAATTGCCTGCATAGGAGATTTGCGATTTCATCCCAGATCAAAAAGTGTGGATTGAGTGTATTTGAAGGGGTTTTATCTGGGAAGACACTAAAGTTGGCTCAATAACCATAATTTAGAGAAAAAGGACTGCGGAGAGGGTGAGATTCGAACTCACGGTACCCGAAGGTACAACAGTTTTCGAGACTGCCGCATTCGACCACTCTGCCACCTCTCCAAATGCGTATGTTTTGCCGATCATGGGCTAAAAATAGGATAATGATCGGCGTTCGTACCTTCTGCACTGGGCAGGAGGTAAGTGAGGCCTTCAAACTTCTTGCGCGTGTCTCCCGTTCCGAATTTTCTATGGTACTAAGCAAAGTTTCTATTAGATGACACTCTCCGTAGGCATGTGGAGTTGCTTCGCCACATGCTCAAATTTTTCCTTGAGTGCATCAGGAATGGCATCTTCTGAACCGATAAATCGTATCACTTCATCAAGGATATTTCTCGCAGCATCCGGTTTTGCCTCTTCCAGAAGCACTTCAGTTAGTGTGAGTGCCACAAATATTGTGTCGTGTTTTGCGGGGCCAATACTTTGTTTTCTGGCTTCGTAGCAACGGTTAAGGAAGTCTTCCGCCATATCGAGTTTGCCCGTCGTTCGCATTAGCCCGCCATAGCCCTCATAGGTTCGCGCAGTCTCGATATGCACTGGGCCGATGGTTGCCAATCGAATCCGGAGTGCATTTGCATAGCACTCTTCCGCTTCCTCATATCGATTCAGCTTTCTCAAAAGATTGGCCAGATTATTATAGCCATTTGCCGTACCAGGATGATCTTCACCTAAGGCTTTGCGCCATATCGTGAGTGCCCGGCGGTATGGAATTTCAGCTTGTTCATATTTGCCTTGAATATAAAGGAAGACAGCATAGTTGTTTAGACTGTATCCAGTTCTTAGATGTTCCGGTCCATGGACAACCTCGTCGATCGCCAGGCCGCGTAAAAAAAGTGGTTCCGCTTTTTCCCAATTTCCATTTTGGGAATGAAGTGCAGCAAAATTGTTCAGGAGCGCGCCAAGATCTGGATGTTTTTCACCAAGTCGGCTTTCGATGATCGCGACTGCTCTTTCAAGCAGCTGTTGTGCCTCTTCGTAATACTCTCCAGACTGTGGCCTTCCATCCTTTGTTGAAGGAATTGAAGAAGAACGGAGTTTAAAAAAATCCGCAAAAGCGTTCAAGTAATACGCAACATCAAGGCTTTCAGGCCCAAGTGAGACTTCAACGCTTTTCAGAAGTGCTCGATGCATGGCTTCCGCCTCATTAAATTTGCCTTCAAGCGTCATGATCTCTGCCAGAAGCCGCATCTCGTTCTGTGTAGTTGAATGCGCGGAGCCGAACCGCTCCTGGGCTGCATTCAACGTAATTTGAGAGACGCCTTCCGCGTCGGCATACTTGCCCTGATCTTTCAGAAGACGTGCATATTCGTTTCGCACGTTTATTCTTCGCAGTTCGAAGCCAGCGGGGTAACTCGCTTGCCCAACGGAACTGATCGCTCGTTGGGCCTGATCGGGAGTCCAGTCAGGATCCAGCAAGCGCATAGCCTTTTCCAATGTTTCCGAAGCATGTATCAGATCGCCACGATCGAGATACGCTTTCCCAAGTTCCAGGCAAATATCGATCTTGAAAAAGAGTGTGGAAGCATCGTCTGATAAATGGTTGTCGGCAGTCCGGAGCTTGCTTTCACTTAGTTCTAGCGCTTTAGCAGCATTAGTGACAGCGCCTTCATACCATCCGGCATTCCTAAAAAACAAGGCGAGCGCATAACGAAGAGAGGACTCTTTAGAAGCATCGACCATGTCAGGATGTTGTGTAAGAGCGGACTCATACTTTCCAACGACATCGATATGCCAATGCGCTTGTGAGGATGTGTCGGTGTCCTTGTTCGCTCTGGAAGCTGCAACAGATTCTTCCCGCTTTTCCAACGCATTCCAATAACTTAAGAGATCGTACGACCGGGAACCCTCCGTCATGAACGGAACAAGGTTGAGATCGAGCAACGCCTCCATAAGCAGATGCCACTGTTCGGCTTTACTTAAAAGCCACGGCAACGAAAGCGCTTTGATCGAGGAAGCTTCGGTATCCTGAAAATAGAGAGCAAGTTCCTTCCAGGCTTCCTGCTTTTTCAGGGACTGGTTGAGATAGCGCCCTTCCACGGCCGTTCGAAGATAATCATGGAAAAAGCTCAACCGTCCCTTTACGCGGATAAGGTGAAAATCAAATGCGTGAAGCAGGAGGGAAAGGGTAGCTCTGTCTAGGTTACTCGACTCGATGATCTCCGATTCGGAAAGTCCTTGCGGTGCAGCCCATATCCGGGTGAGCAGCGTTTGGATTTCTTCTGTTCCGTAATCAAATTCCAATCGTTCCAGGATTCTCGAGAAGAGATCTGGAATATCGAAGGATTCAAGATAGTGGGCGATATAGTGGTCTAACTCAAAGTGCTTGCCTTGGACTCGTAACTCTTCAAGCAGTGTGCGCAGGAAGAGCGGCGGAAGATTTTTCGTCGTTGACAATTTGCTCCTCCTGTTTTCGGCTTAACTTCTTTTGGTAGCTGGCAAGAAATGTTTGTAGAACTCTGCGCCGCTCCGGCACGGTGATAGGGGTTACGGCGATCTCCGGAAGTGGAAGTCCTGTGATCCGGCTTCGATCTCGAAGACGGTCGAGAGCTTCACTTTGTGTGGAAGAGATCACCCATCGGATATTATTTTGGAGATAATCTGGCAACCACGCTAAGAACCGTCCTTCATGCGAAGAGCGATCATTCGGATTGAGTTGATTGATCGCGTCAATAACGATCACCAATCGTTCTCCCGTCATCCGTCCGAGCCACGAAGGAAACGATTGCTCCAGCTCCGTTGCAGACTGTGGAACGGGGTCGTCGGAATGAATGCGTTCCTTGATCTCTTCGACGATCCTGCGCATGAGCGTGTCTGGATCAGTACTGGCAGCGGTTACGCCGATGTAATGCTCGATAATGAACAGACCAGGATCTCGGGCTCGCAGACTTTCCGCCCAATAGGAGAGTAGGGAGCTTTTTCCAGATCCCGATTCACCTGTAACCACCGTAATTGAGTCTGGTTGGTCGAGCTGTGTGTTGAGCGCGTCTATTACGGAAGGATTGGCAACATATCCCTTGCGTCTGGAATGAGCAAAGGCCGCATGACCGGCACGCTCTTCATCGAGCCAGGAATTCTTCTCGGCGGCAGGCCAATTGGTTTCGATGAGTTGGATAAGATCCTTCTCGATCATGGTTGCGAGTTCGGCGGGCGTGCTGAAGACGGGAACCGTGCCGAGCCGCTGTACCACTTCGTTCTTCAGATTGGTTACTTGATGTTCCTCCGGAGGTCCGGCGGATAACGAGCGAAAATAGATAAGGGGACGTGCTGGCCAGGAGGCATGATTCAGAAATCCATGCCGGAACTCCATCTCCGTTACGCTTTGACCCGCTCCGAAGGATGTTTCAAGCCAGGGATGATCTTTCCGAAGCTCTGGATCTTTCCCAAGCTCCTCGATGGGTGGAACCCAGCCATAACGCTCACCAAGAAGGCCAATAAAAAAAGGCCGGCAATTATCGATCTCCTGAAGACACGTTCCGATGATCCGGCCTTGTTCGGCATCTTCTTGCGTGAGGCCCCAACGCAGGTCGATCTCCGTGAACTCCACGCCACGATCGCGGCAAAGAGTCCGTAAACCCGGGAAAACTTTTTTGGTTAAAAAATCTCTCTCAGCCTGAAAGTCGATGAAGGTGGAGGATAGGAATAATCGAAGTTCGTTCGGAGTTGGCATGGCAACTATTAACGCGCAGGAAGTAAGGATTGTCCCGCCAGCGCGTGATTGCAAAGAGGCGCGGGGTAAACCGCGCCTCTGCAAACATCTAATACACCAGATAGAATTTAATGTGCATAAGAACCCCTGTGATGATGCCGGGAATCACTTATTGGGGATTAGGAACTACGGTGATATGGTAGTTAAATGTATAGGAAGTCAAAGGCTGCGGAGACGCGCCCGAAGGAAAGCCGATGACGATCGCGCCAATTTCGCCATTATAGTAAGCATACGGCGAAAGTCCTGCGCTCGGCCCATCATTACCAGAGACCACCACGATCGGAGTACCCTCAGTGAATGGCGTGATCGGAATAATGTCAATCTGATCGCCCGTATTAGGAGCGCCTGATGTATAGATATAGACTTGTCCCGCAACATCATTCCCCGCTGAATACGAGGCAAATTGTGCATTCGAGTTAGGATCAATATGGACGTTCTCGGGTGGGAGAACTCCAGGAGAGAGCAGGTGGGTCCCAACGGAGACATCCGCCGATGCATGAATATTGCCTTCAACATCCAGAGCATCCGCTGGGGTCGTCGTTCCAATACCAACAAAGCCGGTACTTTGGATATAGAGCCGCGAAATGGCATCGTTGTAGCCCGAGTTGGTCTCTAAATCTAAGTTTGCGCCACCGCTACCGTCATCAATAGCTTTGATCCTTGCATCGGAGAGATTATTATCACCCGTCGTGGCAAAGTCGATATCCGGTGCCGCGCCTGCACCTCCGGTTTTGTTGAGCAACATCATGGTCGGGCCTTCAGCCTGGAATGCGCCACCATGAATCTCAAGGTCATAGATCGGAGCTAATGTTCCAATTCCAACGGCTCCGGTCACGACCACATTTCCAGTGGCACTGATGGCGTTCCCACCCGATGCAGTCGCATCAATGGCGTCACCATTAGAGGATGAAGCGGTGAGAGCAACGCCACTACCTGCATTTTGAGCAACGACGGCGGTACCGGTGCCACCAAACTGAAGATAGCCTTGTATGCCAATTCCATTCATGGAGGTTCCGGCCGCACCCACACCATTTGCGGAAAAGCCCGCAAGAGCAGCATTAGTTGTGGCGGACGAGTTGTCATATCCCCAGACTCCGATCTTGTTGTTTCCATTTGTATTCGTTGAGCCGATCACACCGTCACCACCACCAGGACCAGCATCGCCTTCAAGCCCGGTCCCGTCGCCATAGTTGGTAGCTTGGAATATCACTTGATCTGTCTCAGCACCAGCACGGCCAAGTCCATTGATCTGCACTTTGCCGGTTGCATTCAAGGCATAACCGCTTCCATTTGCCGTTGCGTCGATGGCATCGCCGGTGCCATTTGTTAAAGCAGAGAGGCCTGGGCCAGAACCAGCAAAATCGGAATTTGTTGCCAGAACGCCGGTTCCAACACCCTTTGCATCACCAGCGACACCTGCACCTGGGTTTCCGGAAGTATTTTGTCCCCACACCCCATACGCATTTTCGCCCTCGGCAATCGCCCAGACACCGAAGCCATCGCCACCATTATCTGCTTTGATTGCATACCCTCCCGGACTGGAAGAAGTAGTATCGAAGGTGGTCCCGTGAATGTAAACATTTCCGCTCGCCGTAAGGGCATATCCGAAGTTCGAGGTAGCATGGATCGCATCTCCTCCGCTGGCCCTGACGGTAAGCCCGGTTCCAGATGCAGTGTTTTCAGCAACAACACCACTGGAGTCACCCTCGGCAAGCCCATACACGCCGTTACCGTATTGGCCTGTGCCTTTGCCGGTCACTCCATAACCATTAATGACGTCGCCTTCGACGGAATAGCTCACGAGATCGATCCCGTCGGTATTTCCGATCTGGAACAGAGGTCCGACATTGGAGGAGGATTGACTGAATGGTAACGTCAGACCAGCTCCGGCAGCGGACCAGCTTAGGTTGCCAGCGCCGTCTGTCTGAAGTACATCTCCGCTGGCGCCATCGGAAGTTGGCAAGGTCCATATTGTCGAGGTTACCACGTTCCCTGCTTTGAAGCCGACATAACCGGTTCCGTTCGGGAAATTACCGGATGTGCTATACGGAGCATAAAACAGAATCGCCCTCGCAGAGTTATCGTTATTCGCAAGCCAGAGGTCGGTGTTTGCAAACACGGAAATTTGATTTGCGGAGATCGTCATCACATTCGATCCGGAATTATCGGCACCATTAAATCCAAAACTTTGGTTTCCAGAAAGCGTAAGACCATCACCGCCAGGAATAGCAGTGTAGTTACCACCAGCCGAATTGTTTTCGCCGCCGCCGATAGAAGATCCTGTTCCACTCGCAGTATTTACATACCCAGCAACGACCGAGGAATGATCTCCGCTTGCTGAATTATTATAGATTCCAGGTCCTGTGCCACCGCCAACAAAGGAACCGAATCCACTCGCGACGTTATCCGAGCCACCGGCAACAGTGGCTTCGAAATTAGAGGCCGTGTTGTGCCAACCACCGCCTACGGTAGCGTCATCAATGTAATTTAATGCGGCTGATCCTGCCATATTATTCGCCCCGCCGCCTATAGTGTTGCGCAGGCCAGTGGCCGTGTTGCTATAGCCGCCTGCTATCGTGCTGGCATTTCCACTTGCAACCTGTTGAATAGAGTCACGATCGATCTGCATATCGACGGACCATTGGCCCCGTGCATTGCCACCTGCATCGCGCTGGAGGCTACCATTGGTATTCAGAATGATATTTGGCGACCCGTTGACATCAAGATAAAGCGCGGTGTTATCGGAGGTTCCCACATAGTCTGTACCCGGCGTTGTGCTGGCGTTGCCAGTAACACCCCAGGCAGCTCCCGCGAGGTCACTCGGTTGAATGGGCGAGCTTACCCATGCACCGGCGCTACTTCTGAGAAAATTGCCAGTAGTACCCGTTGTTGTCAGTCCCGTGCCGCCATGAGCCACATCAACGGTCGGAAGTTGTGATGTAGCAATGGTGCCACTGATCTGAGCGAACGAATAATCGCCGGTGACGGCAGTAACGGCGCCGCTTCGTCCAAAGACGCTGGAAACTCCGCTCACCATAGGTTGCCATGAGACTGTGGAGCCGTTGGTTTGGAGGAAATCGTTAGTACTTCCCGTTTGGCTTGGCAATAATGCATTCAATGCCGCTATGGCTGTTGTTTGCCCCGTGCCACCATGCGCCACATCGACGGTCGGAAGCTGCGATGTTGTAGCGGTTCCACCGATCTGAGAGAAACTATAATCGCCTGACACTGCAACTACCGCACCAGTTCGTCCGAACACGCTTGTAACGGCGCTGGCGGGAACCGGTTGCCACGAAGCCGTTGAGCCGTTGGTCGTGAGAACGTAATTAGGATTGCTTTGGCTTGGCAATAACGCGTTTAATGCTGCCGCCGCCGTGATCTGACCGGTACCACCACTCGAAATGGAAAGCGGAGCTCCGAGAGTAAGGCTTGCAAGTGTTGCAGCACCGGAGGAGTGTAACGTTCCGTTAACATCCAACAGGTAAGCAGGGGCTGCTGGATAAATAATGCCTATCCCAACCTGGCCCGCTGGATCGATCAAAATGTTTCCAGAGGAAGTTGAAAAGGTCGTTGTGAGATCACCCAAAATGGAACGTGGGGTTGTTGTGCCATCGACTGTGATGGAATTTCCTGTCGAGATCGATCCCGTCGTTGAGACCGCTCCACCTGCGGTTATCGTAGTAGATCCCGTTGTTGCACCGCTGGTGGATTGCGTGATCGAGAGACTGCCAGTTGTAGATACGCCGAAATTTGTCGTAGAAGCATTGTTGTTCATGACAAGGCTATGGGGTCCGAGATAAAGATCCCTGAACCGGTGGGCCGTGTCACCGAGTGATACGCCCGTATCTGATTGAGGAGCGACCGTTGTTGTAATGACCTGGTTGGTAATAGTTACAGCACCAGTGAAATTCTTTACTCCATTAACCGTTTGATTTCCTTCGGTCATGACAAAATTTGCATTGGCGCCGACATCAGGGATCGTGTAAATACGATTGCCTAAGTATTGCTGAGCGCCGGTGACGGTTGCGGTCTTATAAGAGAAAGGGGTTCCATCATTAAAAATGAGCTGAGCGGGTGTATAGCTCCAGGTATTCCCAAGTGTAACCGGACCCTGGAGCGCGCTGTTGCCTTCAACAGAGAGATTATTCTCGATCGAAGCATTTTCATTCATGTAAGTATTATTGTTGATCGTGGCATTTCCATTAACAGTCTCATTGCCACCAACAGAAGTGTTTCCACTAATGGAGGTATTGCCTCCAACGGATGTATTGCCATTGATCGTGGTGTTCCCGCTTATGGTCGTATTTCCACCTATGGTGGTGTTCCCACCGAACGACGCGGTTCCATTGGTCGATATGCTACCATGTATGGATGCATTCCCACCCATCGAGACGTTCCCATTGAGGCTCGATGTACCGGTTACAGAAAGGTTTCCACCAAAGCTTCCATTGCTGCCAACGGTAAGATTCTTACCGATCACGCCGCTTCCATCAATGTTAAAATTAGCACTGCTCTGCTGCGAGGTTTGGTTGTCTATGTAAGGGCTGAGTGACTGGATCTTGATCCCGCTGCCTGAAGAAGCTCCGGAGCCTGTCGCACTCAAAGTCAAAGAGCTGGAGATCGGATCGTAACTGAGGGAAAGGCCATCTCCGGCGACAAGATTAAGTCCCGATCCCTGACCCGTTACCTTGCTTCCATTCACCGAGATCGAGCCAACGTAGTCTGTGCCCATTTTCTCGGCGGTGATCGCTCCGTTGGCGACCGTCATTGCATAAGGAGCAGCGGAAATAGGCGAGAGCGGCCGCAGTTCGTTTTCACCGACCGCTACTCCGACCCACAGTGGTTGTCCCATCACTTTGGCGTCGGGCAATGGATTTTGCGAGCCAAGCATAATGGAGAACACTCCGCCGCTTGTCACCACACGAAAGGTATCTTCCCACATCGCAGGACTGACTCCTTGCGAATCGGTATAAAACCGAATGGTGATCAGTTGGCTACCATCTGGAACAGGTTGACCGGACGGAGTAGTAAGCAAGCCCTGATAACTAACAAGGTGAGGGATGTCCGGGGTTTGCGACGGGGTCGCGGTGGTTTGGGCGAAAGAAAGATTGGCAGAGATGAGAATCAGGAGTGCCAATAGTGAGAGTATCGAGTACCGTTTCATTCTATTCATTCGATTGGGGTTAAGAAAAAAGTGACAGGTGGGTAAGCACTCTTTCACAAGAAAAAATCGCAACGTTTGGGTTGTCGAGTATTCAGTAATGGGACGATTATGCTCCAGACGACAAGAGAATCAGAAGCGAATAAGCACCTACAATTCTCAAAAAATATTGACTTTGACGATAGCCAAGGAGCACCCATTACAAAACACTTGTACTAAAATACGAATATTTTTCTTCTATGCCATAAATTTCATTCTTTAGAAGGGAAAAATAGCCAAAATAGCCAAAAAAGATGAATATTGTTCTCAAAATACAGCTTCTAAGAATACGGTAGGGTGATTGTCAACAATGGTCCGTTTCAAGAATGTTTACCAATGGAATCCTTTCAATTTAACTATGGTTAATTTTCTGCTCTATGAATACACCATCCATCGAAGACTATATTAAAGCCATCTATAAAGCAGAGTCACTGGGAGAGATCACCTCGCGTGATATTGCGCGTCGCGTGGGCGTAAGCGCTCCCGCTGTGAGTAAAATGCTTCGCAGACTCGTGAGCTTAAAGCTTATTCGAGTTCATCCTTCGACGGGAATTCATCTGACACCCTTCGGCGAGCGCACAGCGCTTCAGACGATTCGAAAACACCGGCTTATCGAGCTGTTTCTCGTGCGTGAGCTGGGCTATCATTGGGACGAGGTTCATGCCGAAGCCGAGCGGTTGGAGCATCACATTAGCCCGCTCTTCGAAGAACGGATCGCGGAAAAGCTCGGCCATCCGGATTTCGATCCCCACGGCGACCCGATCCCCAGCGCAGAAGGACGCATGCCGGAGATCAAAGAAATACCGCTTAATTCGGCTGTTGTAGATTCGACTCTCGTTATTACGAGATTGCAGGACGATCCCGAGCTTCTTCGTTACGCCGCAAAGTTGGAACTTCTTCCCGGCTCGACGATCGAATTTCACGGACAGCAGCCATTTGGCGGGCCATTTAATATTGTGGTCAAAGGGGAGCCTCTTGCATTGGCCCCAGAAGCGGCATCGCAAATTTTTGGAAGAGTAGTATGACTGATATCTCTGCCACTTCCGTGCGAAGCAAAACGCTCGTTGTAAAAGAATCAACTCTCGATTGGGCTGATCCTCCTCGCATCGAACCCCATAAGTCCAAGGGTCTGCTTCGCAGAACGTTTGCATTTTCGGGGCCGGCGTTCTTAGTTGCTATCGGTTATATGGACCCTGGCAATTGGGCAACGGACATCGAGGGCGGCTCGCGGTTCCACTACGATCTGCTGTGGGTGATCCTTGCAAGCAATCTTGTTGCTATTCTGCTCCAAATTCTTTCGAGCCGTTTGGGGGTGGTGACCGGCCGAGATCTTCCGCAACTCTGTCGGGAACGGTTCTCGAAACCTGCCCGCTATTTTTTCCTGGATGATCGCGGAAGTTGCTATTGTTGCCTGCGATCTCGCGGAAGTGCTGGGCAGTGCCATAGCAATAAATTTGCTGTTTCATATACCTCTTCTTCCAGCGGTACTCATTACCGCGCTGGATGTGCTTCTTATCCTTTTGCTTCAAAGCAGGGGCGTGCGTTTATTGGAAGCTGTTATTCTCGCGCTGATCGGTACGATGAGCCTATGTTATCTCTTCGAGATCTATCTTGCTCATCCGGCGTGGCCGGCGATTGCCCATGGATTAGTAACTCCAAAGCTTACGAACGGCAGCCTTTACATTGCGCTTGGCATTCTCGGCGCGACGGTGATGCCGCACAATCTGTATTTACATTCCCATCTGGTTACATCGAGAAAAGTGGGGCGATCGTTCAAAGAAATTCGTTCCGCCTTGCGATATAATGTGTTCGATACCGTCTTTGCGCTTAATATGGCATTTTTTGTCAATGCGGCTATTCTTGTGATGGCCGCCGCCGTATTTTTCGAGCGCGGGAAGGTTGTGACGGAAATTCAACAGGCCTATTACACACTGTCTCCGTTGCTGGGAACCAGCCTCGCAAGTTTAGCTTTTGGCGTGGCATTGCTGGCTTCGGGTCAGGCTTCGACGATCACCGGAACGCTCGCCGGGCAAGTGGTGATGGAAGGATTTCTTCAGATAAAGGTTCGCCCGTGGCTGCGGCGGCTGATCACGCGAAGCCTGGCGATCATTCCGGCAGTGGTCGTCATTGCGATGAACACCGGAGGTGGCGTGGATGCTGAGAATCACGCGATCTATAGCTTGTTACTTCTCTCGCAAGTGGTACTTTCTGTGCAACTTACGTTTGCTACGGTTCCGCTGGTGTTATTTACCGGCAGGAGATCCGTAATGGGTGATTTCGCAAGCCCGATGTGGCTCAAAGTAGTTGCATGGGCTGTTGTTGTGGCTATTGCAGCTTTGAATGCGTATTTGATCTATCAGCAGTTTTTCCTGAGTGTTTAACGCGGGGTAAGCTTGTATCCTTGAATCTGAGTAGAAATTGAGTATAAACTCGCGGGATTGAAAGCTTAGGGAATTCCGTTAAACTTGAGTCCGATTTTAACTTCAAAAAAGGAGCGTGTCTATGGTCTGGAAACTCGCATCAATTATTATTATTTCTTTATTCGCATCGACTGCGGCGAATGGGCAAACTTCGTTCGTTGCAAGTAATGCATTCGTAAAGGCGGATGTCACGAACGACGGCGAAGGGCTGGTTCGATATTCTTATGCAAATGGGGATGGTATTTCATTCCTTGCTGCACAAACCTCTTATCTTACCGTTCATGTGGATACGGCGTACTATACCAATAATCCTAATCTCGTCCCAAGTGCCGCACCGGTATATCCAACCATGTTGCAGTTCGGGGTCACAACTAAGATAGGCGATACCATCGAGACGGTTTGGCAGCCTGAAGGGAAAAATGCGTTCGACATTGTTCAGGATATTTATCCGGTTGCGTTCCCAATATCAGGTTCCGGGCAGATCGTCTTCAAGATCAGCGTTCGCAATCATACGGATACAGTATTAAATGCGCAAGCGCAGTATCTACTTGATGTATGCCTAACGAAAGATGTCAACACGGGTAATGATAACGCACCCATAACGACACGCTATGGCTATGTTTCCAATGAGTGGATTTCATTCCCAGATTCATATCCCATTCCTCCTTATTATATCGCGTCATTGCAATCATTGAGTGGCGGATCATTCCCCTCGCTCATGGCGATAGGATACTTGAACGATCTTCTTGCACCCGAACCGATGGGCCTCATCCAGCCCTCACTCTTTGCTTACACCGATTGGCGAGAAATTGTAACTGATTGGACATGGGGTGCCCCAGAAGTGGGAGTTCAGTATCCTATTGTTGGCGATGAGGCTTTACTTTTTCAATGGCCAGCAAGTAGCGTTGGCGCAGGGGGTAGCGTGGAACTTGCTCGCGGCAGTTATGGCACACCACCGTGTACACCGATATGCCTGGGTAATGCGCTGGACGCGATGCTTGTCCATCCGGATCATATTATCTGGAATGGTACGGAATATGTTCCCAATCACTTTCCGGTCGATGGGATCGTATGGAATCAAACAGACACAGTAGGGACTTCTGCATCCGGTACGCAGTCGATCACGAATGATGCGACTGGCCAAGCCAGTGGACCGGTGCAAATTATATCTCCGCAGCCCACATCACATAATGGTCACATGCAACAGCAAAGCCCGATCAATTCAATGATTCAGGGAGGAATGGCCGCAACACTCACATGGGAGGACACCGTTCTTGCCAGCGTTCTGACAAATTGCTCGACGGATTCGATCTACGATATTGCTTTTTCTGCTACTGCTTCGGATTTAGGTGCATCAGGGTGTCTCAATGGGACATACAGTTGCCCAATTATGGTCGATTGCTCCGCAGAACCTCCTATCGCTCCAACTGCAACGGTGCTCAGCCGAACGGGCAGCTACGATGGCAGTGAGTGTAATACCCGATGCACCAGCGCGGTAACGTTCGATACCGGCGCGAGGAGAATTCCCGTGCTCATGGTGAGCGCCGATAGTTTAACGAACATGCGGCTTTCCATTGCGCCCAATCACGCCGGCGCGGATTCAACCTACTACTCTGTTTGTGTTGTCGATTCGCTGCTGAATGGATCGGCAGCTATTCGCCTGACCGACTCGCTTGGGAATTCAAGTGTTGTGCAATATACGTATTGCACAATTCCGGATACGCACTCACCATTGGTTCAAGGCGGAATTTGCATTGATACAGTCAATGGTCCCTGCTTTTATCAAGTGTCAGATACGCAAGCATGGGATCGGGGACTTGATACAATCTACTTTACGAACGTGATCAATGAGTTTATTACTCTATCTGACAGCGTTCGAGGACACGGTGTCGCAAGCTTTTCGGTACAACATGTGGACACCTTTGCATCAGGAAGCTTCTGTATAACAGCCATCGATCTTGCAGGAAATAAATTTGACACCTGCTTTGGAAGTAGTGCTTCCGTTCCTGTTTCTGGTCAACCGGCGGTTGAACTTTCTATCTATCCCAATCCTGCCTTCGGTGATGCGACTATTTTTATCGTTGGAGCGCCATCTGCCGATGTTGAAATTTTCGATGTGCTGGGCAGGGAAGTGGACCGTTTCCGCGTGGAGGGGAGCTATGAGTGGGAAACGGGTGGATTGCCGAGGGGGACTTATGTCGTGCGAGCAACAACTAATGAATCTGGATCGAATTCCCAGATGTTAATGAAGCGTATTGTGAAGGAGTAATTAGATCGGAAAGAAATATTAGCTATGAAATTCAGGCTCTTTTTTATCTCCTTTAGCTTCCTTACTGTTTCTTTTTTTGTTGTGCCAAATGCGAATGGACAATGGGTAAATGTAGGATTATTCGGGCGGAGTTCTAAACTTGTTGTGAGTGGAACGAATCTTTTTGCCAACGAAACGATGTGGGATTCCCTCCATCCTGTTGCGAGTATATTCCATTCTACGGATAGTGGTGCAACCTGGAATCCGTTCGGAACCATTCCTAATTCTTCTTACGACTTCAATATAATTGCGGTACTTGGCACCACTTTATTTGCCCAAGATCGGGGATTCAATTATATTGGTTTTCGGTCAACAGATAGTGGTAGAACCTGGACTGTCGATTCCATTCTGAACGCTTTCGATGCTTTCGATGTCGTTGGTGGCAGTGGAACTTCGGCCATGATGTTCACTTTTGACTACTATTTTTCGCGGCTTGGAAATTATTATTCTATCGATTCTGGGAATAGCTGGATCGAGTGTGAGGATAGTGGGCTTGACGATGCTCACAATGCTATTACTGGTGGCTTTGCGATGATTGGAACTAATATACTTGCGGGCTCTTTGTTCGAAGGTGTTTATGTTTCTACCGATACGGGCCGAAGTTGGACGAAGCGAAACGATGGTTTGACGAGCCTGGATATTAATGTTTTTGCAATAGACGGCTCAGAGATTTTTGTCGGGTGCAATAATGGACCCTTTTACAATGGCGGCGTATTTCTTTCGACGGATAGCGGCAATAGTTGGAAATCAGTTTCAAATGGGTTACCACAATCCGTTGTTTTCAACATCACGGCCTTAGTTGGTAGCGAGAATGATATTTTTGCAGGCACGAATGATAGTGGAGTTTATTTGTCAACTGATAGTGGAGCAAATTGGTCGAATGCCAGTGAAGGTCTTACGGATGGGTCGATTTACACGCTTGCCGTTGCCGATGGCTATCTTTTCGCAGCAACCGATAGTGGTATTTGGAGACGTCCTCTTTCGGATTTTAATCAATCGAGTGTCTCAGAAAGCACAGCTGCGAACTCAGGCCGCAACATTCAAGTCTTTCCGAATCCAGCATCTGGTCCCGCAACTATTAGTTTAGAAGGTGTGCCATCCGCTGATGTTGAAATCTTCGATGTGCTGGGCAGGGAAGTAGATCGTTTCCGCGTGGAGGGGAGCTATGAGTGGGAAACGGGTGGATTGCCGAGGGGGACGTATATTGTTCGTGCAAATGCAAATGGGCCGGGAAATCCCCAGCCCATTACAAAACGGATCGTAAAAGAATAATTACCGAGCGTGGCCGTTGGTGTGACCGTTCTCGATACGGTCGCCCACGATCGGCATACCACTTTCTTTGCCGATGAGCGTACCGGTTTCGTCTTCCCAGCCCATGCCGGATTTGCGATGGCGTTCTTCATCTACATTGTATCCACGCACGCGCGCATACTCGATGAGCTTGTTGCGCAAAAGCTTTCGTCCGCGATGAAGGCGCGAGCGGACGGTTCCGATCGGGCAATCGACGAACTCCGCGATCTCTTCGTAGGTAAATCCTTCAATATCGCAAAGGATCACGACGGTGCGGAAATCCTCGGGCAGCGATTCGACAGCTTTCGTCAGATCGTCATCTAACAAATTACGATACAGGCGCGCTTCCATGTCGTTCGGGTCGGTGTATTCCGAGCGAATGGTGTTGTAGAAATTCTGGATGTCCTCGTAATCGACTTTATCGGGCTCTTTCGACTCCTTGCGATAAATGTTGATGTAGGAGTTCTTCATGATGCGGAAAAGCCACGCTTTGCAGTTGGTGCCAGGCTCGAATTTGTCCCAGAACCGATAGGCTTTCATGTAGGTCTCCTGAAGGAGATCGTTGGCATCGTCAGGGTCGCCGGTCATGCGCAACGCGAAGTTAAACAGCGCGTTGATGTGCGGCATCGCCTCGCGTTCGAAGTCGCGGTGTCGATCCCGTATTCCTTTTTCGTCTAATTCGCTGAGCGTCATGCTTACCCTTATTATCCTCTGTTCACCCATCCCTGTCCGGAATGGGAAAATGCGGGATTCATTCACGAAACCAGCATTGTTACCAATACACTCTTTTTGCCCTAACTGTTGTCCGACCAAAAATTAACGTGCAAAAGTACGACATTTTTTGTCTGAATCCAAGAAAAGCATAAATTTATCGCAAATAGAGTCTGTTTTCTTGGTTTTGACCACATTACCGATCCGGAGGTGTTACCTGATCAATAAATCACGAGAGCTCCGTTATATTCGCAAAAACTTCCAGGATGTTTCAATTTGCATTTTTTCTGGCCTGAATGTTGGGTAGATGAGATGAATTGGGGAGTATAGTTAATAAGATTTAAGGATTCTTAGTGCAAAGGCCATAATAATGTCATTGCGAGGAGCGACGAAGGAGCGACGAAGCAATCTCGGGAGAACAAGCGTAATCGCAACGGATTGCTTCGTCGTCCCTCCGGGACTCCTCGCAATGACGTTTAAACAAGAAAAATGAAACATTAATTGTTGGAACAAGTAAAATCATTTTTTACTAAAAATGAAGATATTTATTCACTCAAATGAGAAGCTTATCGGGGCAGCAATTCTCGTCATACGTGTGACGCTCGGAGTGCTCATGTTCGCGCATGGGGCGCAGAAAGTATTCGGCGTTTTTGGCGGAAAAGGGCTGGACGCAACGGTGGACGGAATGAGCAAAGGGCTTGGTATGCCATCATGGCTGGCCTATCTCTCCTGTTTCACCGAATTAGTGGGCGGCATAGGCATCATACTTGGAGTGCTTACTCGATTTTTTAGTATTGCGGTTCTTATCAATATGCTTGTTGCGGTATTCGCTGTTCATTTCAAGAATGGGTTATTAGGGCCGGGCGGATTTGAATTTCCCGGCTCGCTTGCAATGCTGGCACTCACCATCGCCCTTGCAGGACCGGGAATGCTGAGTTTGGATCATGTGCTTTTTCACCCAAAGGCTAAAAATAAATCGTAACTTTGTCTTGGATTTTTAACCAAGACAACGTTTATGTTCGATCTCACGCCGCCGCACCTTCATTTGCTTGTCAATCATTTCCCGGTCGAGGGAAGTATTATTGTGCTTGTGCTGCTTATTTATGCCATGATCCGCAAGAATGCGGAGCTGAAGCGGCTTGCGCTTGTCGGATTCGTGCTGCTTGGAGTTGCGGCGTATGTTTCCGATCTCACGGGTGGGAAGGCTTCCCATGAAATGAAGAACGTAAGCGGTATCGATAAACAGCTCATTCACGAACACAGCGAGGCTGCGGATTGGGCACGCAATATCAGTTACGTGTTTGCAGTGGTCGCGCTTATTGGACTAATTCAAGCATGGAGGAACCCCGATAACAAGGAACCGAAGCAATGGGTAATAATCGCATGTGTCATCGGTGGACTGTTCGAGGTCTCAACCTTTGCAAAAACCGCATATCAGGGTGGGCTGATTCGCCATCCGGAGATACAATCGAGCTTTCCGGTTCCGGCGGCGCCACCAATGGATTCGACGAAGAAATAGATGACTGCGCGATTTATTTTTTTGCTTGCGCTTCCGATCTTGCTTCCTTCGTGTGTAAAGAGGGAACAGCAATCATCTTTAGTTTCTGCAATCGATACTTCGATCCGAAATGTGAAGTGGGATTCGCTACTTGCACATGATAATGTGCATTTTGAGTATGATTCTATTGCAAGCATCGTGGACACAATTGGGACGGTGATCCCGTCCTATCGGCTTGTGTTGGATCGGGAACAGGGAGGCGGTTCTTTATATACACGCTTTTTCCCAACAAACTATATCGACTTAAATCACGACGGGCGTGAAGATGCTATTATAACGCTTTTCTCTGGTGGTTCAGGAGGTTTTGCCACAGCCGTTATTTTTCTTCAGACTCCTGACGGACCGAAATATGTTGGATGTGCTGGTGGGCCGCATTTCAGAGACACGCTCTATGGAGATACGCTCGATGTGATAACCGCGCACTGGCTCCATAACGAATCCCAGTGCTGTCCTGAAGCGGAAGACCATCAGCGCATCGTAGCCGAAAACGATTCCCTCCGTTTCCTTCCTGTAAGAGTTGATACTTTGAAGCAGTGAAGTAACTATCCCCGCACCGATTCGATCTGCGCCCTCGTAACTTTATCTAATTTGCGCTGGCGATATCAGCGAACGGCAAGCACGGCGATACCCACGGCGGACATATCTAAGAAGATCATAAATATTCCTCGATCCGTATTGATCCGAGCGGCAATAGAAAGGGCCGCAAGCCAAACGGCGAGCGCTGCGGTTGCTTTCCAAATGGTTTTCAAGTGAGGAGATAGGGAGTGTTATACTCCAACTTTGTCAACGAACTCATACTTGAGAATCTTCGAATCCGAAGTAATTAGTGGTGCCTTTAAAACACGTGATGTCGCTACGATCATTCTGTCGGCGGGATCTCGGTGGAATGTACCTGGAAGGTGAGTGGAATCAATTACGATTTCAGAGTTCAGGTCAACCACGTCGATCTTTGGTTCGTCGAGCGCCATCTCGAACCATTCTTTTACTGCTTTGGTAAATCTATACGCCCTTTCGACTCAAGCAATGAAATTTCCCATAGGGAAATAATACTGACAGCGATTTGATCGGTCGTCTTTTCTAAAAATTCGCGTTGGGCATTCGAGAGTAGTTCCGGAGACGAAACCCACCAGAACCAAACGTGCGTATCAAGAAGGGTCATCGTTCAATGCTTCCCAATCTTCGGATGGTGCGGCTGGCTCGAACGGATCGGTGTACCGGTGCGGCAATCCCCGGAGCGGGAACGACCGGCGAGTATGGGCAGCGCCATTCTTCGGCTCGATCGTCACGCTTACACGCTGACCTGCTGTGAGCGGCAGCTTCGGTAGGAGCAAAAGTCCTTCCGGTGTAACGGTGGTGTCGATGTGGTACGCCTGCATGTATGATTAAACCGCTTGTGCTCCCCGACAGTGCCCCGTGAAACCTCCGCGAGCGGCAATAGAAAGGGCCCCAAGCGAAACGGCGAGCGCTGCGGTAGCTTGCCAAATGGCAGATCCACAAGTCCTAAATGTTTATTCAAGGACCACAACTACATTGCCACATTGTTTACTGAGAAAAATAATTCATATGGACAATACATTGAGAAGACCACCTCGAGTCAAAGCATCGCCGGACAGAGAACAGTGCATTCAAGAACTCAGGTCAATTCTTGAGCGGATTTCAAGTATTATTAAGGGGCCTGTCCATGTATTGATGCGTTCCGAGTGGGGTTCCATGCTGCGCAGAGAAGAGGAAGAAGTCCCCACTGACCTAACATTCGCCCTACTCCCACTTTATAAGGCGATTGAGTCTTCTACGATTACACTCGTGGATCTTTCAGATGGGGCAGGCGATCAAACAAGAGACTGCTACGGCATTTCTCGTTCAATCATCGAATTGTCGGTAAATATTTGCTATATTATTGCTGAGGGTTCCGAGATGGCCAAGAAGGCACTGCGACACGCCCAACAAAAGCACTTTCGCGAGATGGAACAGGACGTGCGTCTCGGATCCAGTAGATTTCGGTTTTCATTTGAAGGAAGACCCGATGCGGATAAAGTTCCAGAACTGCAAGAAGCGATCGATGAATTTTCTACAATCAATGGAAAAGCGAAAGAATGGACAGAGAAAACTCTAGATCAACGTATTGCTGCAGTCGGTAATGCGTTAGGTATGTCGATTCAAAGCGACCTTGATATGGCACGGCTCATGATCTACCGACAAGCATCTGAGGCGCTACATGGTACTCTATATAGTACGCTCTATTTTTGTGGATACCTTGAAATGATTCGACCAATCAATGCTGAAAAACTAGCTAATACCATTGCCGACCAGCACATACTCATACTAAACAGTGCAATTCACGCCGTTTCTGCGTGCCTCGAAAGCTTTCATAAGCAATACGCCTTCCAGTCTGCTGAAGACAGGCGGAAGCCTATAATTGAGGAGTTGATTCAAGTGCTCAAGCGGCATGTCAACTATGGGATTTAGATTTATGGAGGAATGAGATCCGTTTATCTCACTCCACCGGCTTGCAGCGTTTGCAGGGTTGGTAGTATTTTTTTGCGTCGGAGAGTTTAATGGGGATGGAGCTTTTGCCGAGGTAGATGCATCCGGCGCGATGGTATTTTTTGCCGCTGTTTGTGACATAGACGGTTGAATCGGTCGTCTTTTCTATTTTAGTGGTGTCGGTGGGTTTGCCCTGGGCGTGGGATGGTGATGAGAAGGCAATGAGGATTAAGAGGATCGCGAACAGGTATGGGCGGGGACGCATTTTATGGTAACTGCTGGGTTGGATGTATCGTCCCCCATGGGGAAAAGCTGAAATATGAAAAGAGGAGGGGGTGGGTGGCATTTAGTCGCGGGGCGACGAAGTACTCGCAGCCCAGCATGGAGCGAAGCCGCTTGCGGCGTAGCGGAATGCTGGGGTTGCGTTCGTTTTAGATCCCAGAGTCCTGAAAGGACGGAGTAATCTCCGACAGTGAACATCGCCCTTTCAGGGCTATAAATAAATGCTTGCTTGTTAACCCAGGGTTCCACTTCGTTGCACCCTGGGCTGCGAGTACTTCGTGGCTCCGCCACTTGGGGGTCGGGCTGGAAGCACCGACCTACGCAGATCTGGATTTTTGTTTTTTAAACACCGTCGCAATTTATGTCGTATATTAGGTTGTGCTATGATAGGCACCTATATCAATTTTCAATTACGAATTGAGAATTAAGAATAGGTGCTCATTTGCTCTTTGAAAATCAACGGCATAGATTTCGTAATGAACCAGTTCTTTGAGAAAGAATTTGTTGAAACAAATGGAGAAATTGGCTCAAATTCGAGGGTCGTCGGGAACTCACAAAAAAGAAAAATGGCACCTATTTTTTATAGAAAACTAGTTGATGGTAATTCATCTTCTTTTCGTGAAAGCAATGTCCGGGAGAAGTGGCTTACAATTCCGTATTTTTGTGGTGGATTAAATACTCCTCCCTAATGTTGAAGACCTCCATAACACATGACGACACATCAATTTGACGTAATAATCGTAGGCGCGGGCGGAGCAGGGCTTCGCGCGGCCGTGGAAATTCCGGCCGGCTATACCTGCGCCGTGCTCACCAAAGTTCATCCGCTTCGCTCGCATACGGGCGCAGCGCAAGGCGGGGTATGCGCCGCGCTGGGCAATCTGGAAGAAGATCATCCGGACTGGCATGCGTACGATACCGTGAAGGGCTCGGATTACCTCGGCGATCAGGACGCGATCGAGGTGATGTGCAACGATGCGCCGAGGGCGGTCGTCGAGTTAGAGCACATGGGCATGCCTTTTTCGCGAACCGATGAGGGCAAGATCGCCCAGCGCCGGTTTGGCGGTCATACGCGGCCCGTCGATCCGAGCGATCCGGATTCGAAGCGCGTCGCGGTGATGCGCTCGTGCTATTCGGCTGACCGCACGGGTCATACGATGCTGCATACGCTCTATGAAAATTCATTGAAGAATAATGTGCGGTTCTTCAGCGAGTTTTTCGTAACGGAACTTCTCTACGAGAATGGCGTGGCAAGCGGAGTCGTCGCGATAGAGATTTTGACGGGCGAAGTTCACGTCTTTCATGCGAAAGCCGTGATGTTCGCGACCGGTGGTGATGGCAGAATTTGGCGCATCACTTCGAATGCCCACGTGGGAACCGGCGATGGATTTATGCTGGCCTATAATGCCGGACTTCCGCTCGAAGATATGGAATTCATGCAGTTCCATCCGACGGGACTTTGGAAACTCGGAATTTTAGTATCGGAAGCGGCTCGCGGCGAAGGCGGAATTCTTCGCAATAAGGATGGCGAGCGGTTCATGGAACGTTATGCGCCAACGGTGAAGGATCTTGCACCACGCGATATGGTCTCGCGAGCCATCATTCAGGAAATTCGCGAAGGCCGAGGCATTCGAGGCTCCGATGGTACGGATTACATTCTGCTTGATCTGACGCATCTCGATATTAAGATCATCACGGAAAAAATTCCGGAGATCGTTGGCTTTGCGAGAACGTACCTTGGAGTCGAGCCAACGAAAGAAGGGGTACCGATCCAGCCGACCGCGCATTATGTGATGGGAGGCATTCCCACGGATGTCGATGGCCGTGTACGGCTCGACCATAAGGATGGCATTGTGCAGGGATTTTATGCGGCAGGGGAATGCGCCTGCGTCAGCGTTCATGGCGCGAATCGGTTAGGGACAAATTCGTTGCTCGATCTTATTGTATTTGGCCGTAGAGGCGGTAAGGCAATTGCGGAATATCTCAAATCAGGAGCGGAATATCCTACTCTGCTTTCAAATGCTGGCGAAACAACGAAAGCGAAAATTGAAGAGATCAAATCGAGAACTTCGGGCAACAAACCGGCTCCGCTCCGCACCGAATTGCAGCAAATGATGATGGATGATTGCGGAATCTTTCGCGATGCCAAAGGACTTCAATCGGCGCTCGATAGAATTGGAGAGCTTCGAGAAAAATACAAAACAGTGGTGATCGATGACAAGGGAAGTCAGTTCAATACCGATCTTCTGGAAGCCATCGAACTCGGGAACCTGCTGGATACGGCGCATGTGACACTGGAATGCGCACTGAATCGCACCGAATCACGTGGCGGACATTCCCGCGAAGATTTCCCCGACCGCGATGATCACAACTGGCTGAAGCATACCTTCGCATACAAGAGCGGTGAAGGTAAACCGAAGCTGGAATACCGCCCTGTCGCGATCACGAAATACCAGCCGAAGAAGAGAGTGTATTAATAGTTGATAACGGATAGTGAATAGTGGAAAGTGGAGGAAGAATAGTTTTAGGTGGTTAGTGCCAATTGTTTTTGGGCTATCCACTATTCACTATCCACTATCCACTGCAAGAGCCCAGAACATGCCGCATGAGATAGGGCTGTGGCTTGCTATCAATGGGCAGAAGCCGCTGATCTCTGCCAATGAAACGAACCGGGGATTTTTTACGAATCCGGCGATCGAACATTTATACTATAGCTTTGCTTCGAATGGCGTACAGTCGGTATCCGTTTTTATCGAGAATGTAAACGAGACTCGCGATTGGAATGGGATGTGGTCGACGTATGCTTCTGGAAAAAATCCCAACTATCCGGCGTCGGTACAAGAGTCGCTTGATATGACAACGGTTGGGATCGAAACACTGCGGAATTTTATCAGTGAAGGAGGGTTCCGATTGGGTGCAGGCATCGGAGTAGGATTTGGATTAGGTGGAGCAAATGCAAACGTTTATGATTCAGTAACGAAGGCTCAATCATCTAATCCTTCATCGACTTCATGGGACGCACTGCTGATCAGTGTATTTCTTCGAGCACGATATTCGGTCTATCAAAGCGATTCCTATGAGGTCGCGATCGAATTGATGGGAAGATATTGGTCATTCCCACTCATTGGGCCGATCGGAGATGGTGGGGAAGCCTACAATGGTCCAGCACTTCGGGCCATCAGTGAAATAGGCTATATGGCCGGGATCGCCGTTGGGTTTTGAAGATTAGCAGCAAGAACGATACACTGGTTCGATGCTTGATCGAAGAACCGGCATTCTGGACAATGTTCGAGGTTGCGAGGAAGCAAGGTTAGATCGGAAATGTTTTCTTGCTCTCGAATTTGTTGGATGAGATTGGTACATTCCTCAGAAAAGTTGGAGAAATCGGAACTTGAGAATTGAAATTCTTTTGTCTCGCCAGTCGCGGTAAAGAAAAGGATGCATCGGATTGCTCCGGCATTCGGATACTTGAGGTGAACCAGATAGGCATAGAACTGAAGTTGGAATTGATAACGAGTGATGCTTTTATCGGTAGCGTTGGAGTCAGTCTTGCAATCAAGGATGGTCCAGGTGCCATCTAGATCTTGGTAAAGGCAGTCAATAATCCCGAAAAGAGTATCGCCGGATGGAAGTAAAGTTTGAAGCGGGAGCTCTGAGCGGGAATTTGTGGATGATCGAACTTGCCGGGCAATCGGTGATTCGATGAACGAAGTTACATGTTTTTGCGCAGCATCGAAATATTTTGCTCGATCTATATCGTCTGATATCTCGAGCGAATCGAGGACACCGTTCTATTTCGACCTTGAAGATCTTATTGTCGAGTGTTCCCGTTGGAGCAATGCGATCTATATGTTCTAGCGTCTTATGAACTATCTGACCGAGCAGGGTTCCTTGAACGCGTTCGGAATATTCATCGGGATCCAAATCCAACGCAAGTTTTGGCTCTTCTGGCATTCCAAGAACATTCGAAAGATGATATTTCGTAGGACATTCTTTGAATCTTAGCAACCGCGTAGCACTAAAAGGGGCAGTGAAATGGCTTACCTCCAGTGGGCCGAGGTAGATTTGAGGCGCTATGGGAATGGGTTCCTTCGTGGTCAGTTCAGGAATCTCCGGGATATCGGAAAGTGAGCGAATGAGAGGGATTGTGAATTGGAACTGCTCGGAATGTATTTCTTTTGTCATCGAATCATAATAAGAAACAATCTCATCAAGGGTAAGTTGATTTTCAGATGATGGAACCCCGAATCTTTCATATATCCAGGCCAGCCATGAGTGTTCGTTTGGTTTCTCGGGTAGTGTAGATGAAAGAATTAGATGGTCACGAGCACGAGTCATGGCTACATACAAAATCCGTTTCTCTTCTGCAATGGTGCTGGCTTTTGAACGTTGATGAATAAGTTCTGCGATGATCGGTTGAGATTTATCATCGGGATTTCTTATCTGCAGCCCGAGTTGCTTATCCAGCAAATGCAGATGGTCAAAATTAAATTTCTTTTGCAGAAAGGGAAGTATAACGATCGGAAATTCAAGGCCCTTGGCTGCATGGACGGTCATAATGTGAACGGCACCGTGCTCAGATGTAAGATCGGCCTGAGATTCCTGTTCCTCGGATTCGGTCAGGTATTGTATTCGATCGACAAAGTCGAGGAGCCCGGAGAAACCGCTTTGATCCGAAGTGCGGGCCTGAGTGAGGAATTTCTCAAGATTAGCTATCTTTTGCGAGGATTGCGGAGCTGATTGTAAGGATGCAAAAATTCCTGATTCTGAATAGATCTTCTCAATCAGAAGCGCGGTTCTTGTTCTACCACTTAGAGCAATGTTCTCTTGAAGTTGATTCAGGCTCCAAAGGAGGTGGGTATCGTTACAATATTCTGCATAACTTTGGAACTGCTGCCAAAAAGTCCACGATTCACTTTTGGTTTGACGATGAGCAGAGTTATGGTGGGCTATTTGGAACAATTCAACGTCAGATATTGCGAAAAATGGCGAACGTAGGATCGAGGCAAGAGCAATATCATTCGATTGTGAGGCAAGGAATTGTAGGTAGCTCGTAATATCTAGAATTTCCTGTTGTTCAAAAAACCCCGAACCCTTTGAGACAATATAAGGGATCTGGGCTTGATTGAGAGAACGCTCTAGCATTCGAAGGTTGCCACGTGAACGTAGGAGAATTGCAATATCACCATACTCTGGTTTTCGAACGATTTCTTTATCTTCAATATCGTAATTAGAATCTGTATGTTGAACGATGCTTCGGATCTTCTGGGCAATGAGTGTAGTCTCGGTTAATTCTTCATCATTATTATTTTCATCAATACTATCTTCAGAAGAAGACAAGTCGATGCCTTTTTTATTTGATCCATCTGGAGGACAAATCCATTCAAATCTTCCGTCGAGCTTTGTTTTTCGGGCATGAATAAGTTCAGAATACTTCTGCTCTGGCTGACTCAGCAGGTTGCGAAAGAGGTGATTTATTGCCGCAAGTGGTGTGCGGGTCATGCGGAAGGATTCACCAAGCTCGATCCATCCCTGCTCTTCAAGCGGTGAAAGTGACAGCCGTGCGGACTCGTTATTCGACTCATCAGAAAGCAATTGCTGCGCGATAGCATCACGTGTTTGTGAGAATACTTCCGGATCAGCATTACGGAACGTATAGATCGCCTGCTTGGGATCTCCCACAATGGCGAGATTATTTGTGCTTCCAAAATTCTCTGTTAGCCTTTTAGCAAGTTCAAATTGGCTTTCATCAGTATCTTGATATTCATCGATCATGACGAATCGGAACTCTTGTGTAATTTCGTCTCGAAATGTTGGATTTTCGAGCAAGGCAAGAAATTTCTCGATCAGGTCGTCAAAATCGAGCAAACTATAATCATTCTTAACCGACGAATATTCAAGAAGCACTTGATCGTAAATAGCAAAAGCTGTTCGAAGCTGAGCAAGATACTGTTGATGCACCTTCGTAAATTCCTCTTCATTCGCCGGGCATTGATCCAAGAGTGGACGAATTTTCGAGACCGTGTCAATCAATTGATTGATCTCGGTAAGCTGAGTATGGGGAACGCTCTCCTCATCGATGATATTCTTTCGAAGGGTTCCAGAATTCGTGATCAATGATATTGCCAGTTCAGAGAATGCAAGTGTGGTCTCAAAGAACCCCGTAGACAATAGATATACTTGCAGCACCGGAAGCACACCCATCGCAATTTTCCCTGATTTAAAATATCTTGTTAGTTCATTCAGGAAATCCTTTGTCTTTCGAGAATCAATAAAATTGAGGGAATGCTCTATCGCACCCCGCCAAAAAGCCAAAATATCCGTATCACTTTTCGAGAGTAGATCTTTCGTTATCCTTGCTGCTCGCATTCGGTTGTTCAAGAGGGTCCTGACCAGATTGGTTACGCCATGTCTTCCGATCGTTCGAAATAAATTCAACGATGAATTTTCCGTCGGCTCCTGATATGCTTGTTCTAACTCGGAATAAAAAACGCTACCTATAGCATCTTCAGCAAGCAAGCGTTGATCTGCCCCGGTTACAATAATGAAGCTTGCATCGATATTTGCTTCGACGGGGTAAGCGCGGAGGAGTCTTGAAGCAAAACCATGGATGGTACCGATGAACGCGCTTGGAAGCGAATCTCGGATAATGCGGAGACGCGCACAGACATCGGGCTTATATTGCTCCGTGTTTTTGAGGCGATCATTTATCTCCTTGCTGATTTTCGCCCTCAGCTCTGCGGCAGCGTTTTCAGTAAAGGTAATTGCTACAACATTACGTACCGTGAGATCTGGATACCGCACGAAAAGATCAACATACCGATTAACTAATACGCGAGTCTTTCCGCTGCCAGCGTTAGCGGTGATAGCCAGGTGCCGGTCCGTCGAAAGCGCCTTTGTTTGCGATGGGGTTGGTTGCATGAATTGGTGAATCTTGAACTCATTGGCGCTTATGAAAGCTCCTCATCGGGACTGACACTTTCACTCTCGCTGTTAATAGTATTCAATGCTTGAATCCGAACAAAGAGCACTTCTTGGCGAGCTCATCATGCCCCGCCTTAATATCGATGATTATTCATCCGATGAGCAATATGCTGACTCAATTCGATATTTAGCGAAGAACGGGATGGCAGGAGGGTTTTGCATCTTTGGCGGAAGCCCTAACGCCGTTGCGGATATTATCATAGAGTTGCAGGGAATAGCAGCTTCCACTGGAAGCTTGCCATTTCTTTTTTCTTGCGACTGTGAATTTGGGCTCCCAATGCGGCTGGCTAAGGGTGGGACGGAATTTCCCGATGCGATGGCAATAGCGAAGACGGGCGAGCCAGAACTTGCCTTTAAATCCGGACAGGCTATCGCGCGAGAAATGCGAGCAATAGGACTATCTTGGAATTTTGCGCCGGTCGCGGATGTAAATTCCAATCCGAAAAATCCCATCATTAATACCCGTTCCTTCGGAGAGGATCCCGATACTGTTGCTGAATATGCTACTGCCTTCATGCTTGGTTTGCAATCGGAGGGGGTTGTTGCTACAGCAAAACACTTCCCGGGTCACGGAGATACCGATATTGATTCCCATCGCAAACGTCCGGTTATAGAACGATCATGGGAGAGTTTTGAAGATCTCGAATTGCCCCCATTTAGGGCTCTTATCCGGTGCGGAGTTTCGACTGTGATGACAGGGCATCTTGCCGCACCAAAGCTTGCAGCTTATTTCGGAGCAAATGTTCAGGAGCAACATCTTCCTGCAACGCTTTCAGCAGCACTTACAACAAGGCTTTTGAGAGAGCGGCTTGGTTTTGAAGGCGTCATCGTCACCGATGCCCTCGAAATGCGTGCGATCACAGAATATTTTGGAGCCGATGAAGCAGCGCTGTTTGCTTTTGAGGCAGGGGCAGATATTTTACTTCTGACTCCCGACCCACTTTCAACTTTCAATGCTCTTGTTCAGGCCCTCGAATTAGGGCGAATAAGCATTGAAGATGTCAACAAACGAGTTGATCGAATTCGAAAGCTTAAACTAATGACGCATCTTGCGATTGACTCTGTTCACCCAGAGCGATTAGCAGAATATGCAGCGGAGCATTCAGTGCTTTCTGAAGAAATCGCACGAAAGGCTATCAAAATCAGAGGCAATCTACGGTTAGATGGGGTTCATATAGTTATTCTATCGGATGATCGCCCCGAAGCCATAGATAAGTCTAAGTTGTTTGAAAATCTTATCAGACCTTTCGTTTCAGAAGTTAAAGTTTTCACAACTAAAAATTGGTTTTCAGAAAGCGCGAATATCGGGGTAGATACCATTCTTGTCACATTCCACCGTGCGCGTGGCTATGTCGATCCTGTTAGTGAGAGGATTTCTGTCCCAACCATTATCAGGGCGATAGCTACGTCTTCACCAGAGAAGGGGATTATGCTCCAAGGACTCATTCTTTTTGGAAGTCCGTACCTTGATTCGGAATTTGAAACATCACCTTCATTTGTTATGAAGACCTTCAGCGAATCGACTGTTTCGATCTTTGCTGCGGTGGAGAGACTTAAAGCATAAATGAAAATTAACAGAAGTATTCTATTTTTCACCCTCTTGCTGGCCTCGTGTCAAAGCAAGCAGATAGAGAAATCAAGTGCAGATACAGCTCGTCCTGCTGTCACCAAGATCGACCCCACAAATCCGCTCCCGGTAAATTTTAAGTTTAGCCTGTATATCAGTGCAATAGGAGGGAGGAATAAGCAGCCGGATTCCTGGACGATAGATACCTCTGGGACGATTGCAGTTCACACCTCTCCCATGAATTCGCAGGGGAAATATCAAGACCTGACTGCAATGGCATCTTTAGATCCCCCTGACATGGATTCTCTTAGAATGCTGATCCGAAATGGGAGACTCTATGCGATCGACTCGAACGATCTTAATCAGCAATGTGCCGGTGATGAGCATTATACTCTGAAAATTGTACCTCATGCTGCAACGCCATCGCTGTCTGTAGGCTTCGATGCCTGCGCGGCAGATTACAATCTATTATTAGAGCCGCAACGGCATTATTTTCGAAGATTTATAGACTGGTGGGAACGTATGCGCATAAAATATCGACCGAACCAATCAGAATAATCCGGAGAATTTAGCAACCCAGCAGGCTAACGGCTTTTTAAGCTTTTGAATATTCCAAATGCGGTATGCCGCTGGGATATTCGAGACCTAATTCGAGATAAATATCTGCAAGATTCTTCGTGTTGTAGTCCTTGCGAGAAATTTTCTTTCCAGTGACCGAGAGGCGGTTGAGTTCGCGAACTTTTTCTTCTTGTGCGCGCTCGAATCCATCCGAAAGTGCGCGCTCCATTTTGTCTTTTAGTGATTCACTCATGTTTTGTAGGCGCGATTAACGCACAGTGATAAGCGATAGTTCTAAAAATATTTTCAAAGAACATCGTCGTTATCTTCATCCGGTATTTCCGGGTCTTGTTCATTCGGTGGAATCTCTTGAGCGCGTCCATCCTTCATCAAACCGAACTTTCGCATTTTGGTATAGAGGTGGGAGCGTTGAATGTCTAATGCCTCTGCCGTCCGGCTGATGTTCCAATTTTGTTCACGGAGTTTTTCTTCAATGAATGCTTTTTCCGCTCGATCTTTAAAATCTTGAAACGTTTGAGCTTGCATAGCCTCGTCAAGTGGATTTGTTTCCCCTGCATTCATAACATACTGATCCGTTCTGCCAATGGTTGATCCGTCCCTATCCTGGTAATTGGTGTCCAGTAGAGGATTGGCTAATGCGAAATCACTTGCAGGTTGCTCAAAGAAATTGACATCTCGTGAGGGTGCCCCATCTTGAGATAATGGTGAATGTTCCGGCATCGAAAATGCTAGCCCCAGATGCTCGACATCGTCGAGATGCACGACCTCCTTCGGAACGAGAATGACAATACGCTCTATCACATTCCTCAGTTCGCGGATATTGCCGGAGAAGGGGAGCGATGTGAGCAACTTCATCGCGGCATCATCGAAACGAATGGGCTTACGGTTCATTTCCGCTGCGAACTCCTTGCTGAATTCACGGACGAGCATGGGTATATCCTCGCGCCGGTCACGTAACGGTGGGATGAAAATGGGTATGACATTCAGGCGATGATATAAATCCTCGCGAAATCGACCATGATGTATTTCTTCCGCTAAGTTTTTATTGGTTGCCGCAAGAATACGAACATTGACGGGAATCGGACGTCCGGAAGAACTGCCGACACGTTCAAGCCGACCTTCCTCGATCACGCGCAGCATTTTGGCTTGAGCGTCAAGGGACATATCGCCCACCTCGTCTAAAAAAAGTGTACCTTGATCGGCTTGCTCGAATTTGCCGATCCGTTGGGTGAGTGCTCCAGTGAAGGAGCCTTTCTCATGGCCGAAAAGCTCGCTCTCTATAAGGTCTTTCGGTATGGCGGCACAATTTACTTCGACAAAGGGCCTGTCAGAGCGCTTCGAAGCCCTGTGGATCGCGCGGGCAACAAGTTCCTTACCGACACCGTTCGCGCCGGTGATCAACACACGAGCATCCGTTGGCGCAACACGCTCGATCATTGCCCGAATAGCTCGCATGGCAGCAGAGGTACCGAGCATACGCTCTTTACCTTTGAGCCGCTCGCGCATCAGGCGGTTCTCACTGACGAGCTGTTTCTTTTCTGTTGCGTTGCGGACCAGGAGCAGGAGGCGCTGCCGATCAGGTGGCTTTTCGACGAAATCGAATGCACCTCGCTTCGTTGCTTCCACGGCAGTCTCGATCGTGCCATGTCCTGATATCATGATGACGGGGACCTCGGGTCGCACTTCTTTTAGCTTTTCAAGTGTCTCCAGGCCGTCCATTCCAGGCATTTTGACATCAAGAAGTACGCAATCGATTGGCGTTTCGGCGTTTTGGGCAATTTTAAGACCCTCGATGCCGCTTTCAGCGGTTGTGACAAGATGCTGCTCATATTCGAAGATCATCGCAAGTGTATCGCGGATCCCGGCTTCGTCGTCAATAATAAGAATATGAGCCATCGTAAATCGCACCTATGGTGCCCAGTGTACTAATTCCTGAACAGATAGGAAGGTTCACGATAATAGCGTGCCATGTAGAGCTTTGCACTTGCAACGTCCTACATGGCATATGGGAGTAACCACTCTGAAGCGGAGTCTTATCCGTTTACGAGCGCAAGAATATTCCCATCTGGATCCTTAAGCCAAGCGGCTTTCATATTTCCTTCGCCATGAATATCGCCGTTTCGAGTCATTCCTGGCATATCGTAGTGCTCGAATGTCACACCTTTCGCTTTCAGTGACTGTACGACATCGTCGAGTTCGTTCCCGACTTTTATGGTCAATGCAGTAGCTTGATTCGTCCCGGCGAATTGCGAGCGATAAACGAAGATCGTTGAATTTCCAGTTTGGAAACTGACACCCTCATCTCCACTGCCACTCTCGGCTATCTTCCAGCCGAGAGTTCCTTCGTAGTATTTTCTGGCAGCATCAATATCTTTCACAGCAATGGTTGCAATAGCATCCTTATTCCCTAACATATTATTCCTCCTGTTAATGATGTGAGATTCTTATTTTTTAGGATAGGTATAGTTCACCATCCATTGCACATCGAATTTGTCGGTGAGCATACCCCAGTAGGCGCCCCAGGGTGCGTCCGCGATGGGAGCTCCGACTTTTCCACCTGCTGAAAGGCCGTTGAATAGCTTATCTGCTTCTTCCTTGCTATCAGCTTCGAGGGAGAGTGTGAGATTATTTCCCAGACGAAGCGAATGCCCTTGGGATTCCAGCATATCGGTCGCCATCATTGTATTTCCGCCAACCGGCAGAGCAATATGCATGATCTTGGTCGCTTCATCTGGAGCAAGGGGCTTACCACCGGGCATGGAGTTAGCATCGACCGGCATATCATTAAAGCGAACGATACTGGAGAAATCGCCGCCAAACACAGATTTGTAGAAGTTGAATGCTTCCTCGGTATTCCCTTGATAGTTAATGTATGGATTGAGTTTTGCCATGGTTGTTTTTAGTAAGTTAATAGTTTTAGAAGTTCGATGATCATTGTTACACAATGATTATCCTTGTTGATACGCTTGTTCCAGCTTCGCGATGTCGAGTTTTGTCATCTTCAGCATCGCTTGCATAACATTCCCAGCCTTTTTTCGGTCATTGTCACCGAGTAGCCGTCCAAGAGCCGTCGGAACGATCTGCCAGGTAATGCCGAATTTATCGGTGAGCCACCCGCAACGATCTGTGCGTCCGCCGTCGGAAAGTTTGTCCCAGTAATGATCAACTTCATCCTGCGTTTCGCAGTTGATGAAGAAGGATGTCGCGCCGGTGAATTTCCATTCTGGGCTCATCGGCCCTCCGTTGAATAAAATAAATTCACGACCTTCTAGATCGACGGTCATGCCCATCGGCTTGCCGCCGGGGCCGGGCATGGTGCTCAGAATTTTCGAATTCTTAAAAATGGAGGTATAAAAATTCGAGGCCTCCTCCGCTTGGTCATTAAACCATAAGAATGTTTGGATCTTTTGCATAGCGTTTGATGGTAATATGGAGTTATCCCATGGGATTTGGCTGTAACATGCTGACGCGGTTATCTTCCGTATCGAAGAAGGATACCCATATCCCTACGCCCGGAATAGGCATCGGCTCACCGATGATCTTACCACCTGCGGCTGTAACCTTTTTAATATGATCATGCAGATCATCCACTGCAATAACGACCGAGGGAGCGTTGGAAACGGGGTCTTCGGTGCGCGGGTAAAAACCACCGTTGATCGCACCCGGACCCTTGGGACGTCCGTTCGTATCTGCCTCGGTGGTCGTTGCCAGCACATAATTACCCATCTCTGGGCCCATCTGCTGAGTTTGCCAGCCAAACGTTTGCGAATAAAAATCGCTCATGCGTTTGGTATCTTTTGCCGGCATTTCGAAGTGTACTACTGAGTTCATGATTGTATTCCTTTCCTAAATGATCGGTGAATATTTCCAAAATTGAAAATGGTTATCCTGGTAACCTTATTACATGTTCCATCTCTATTCGGTTCTGTGCTCTCCCTGGAAGAACCAATGAACGCCAAACTTATCGGCGAGATGTCCATAGGTCCCAAATGGCAAATCCCGCAATTCATCGAGGAGTTGCTTGTCTGATCCAGCGGAGAGTTTATCGAAAATCGGTTTAAGCTCATGATACTTTCCGCCATTAATATAGATCGCGACAGTGTTGCCTTGTTTCGGTGTTCTGGTGGTTTGTAGCCAATCCGTGGCCGAAAATTCCATTGTGCCACTTCGCAGGTGCGCATAGATGATCTTGTCATGCTGTTCAGGCGGCTGATGCTCTTTCATCGGTGTGTCTTTCACCTTCGTCAATGTTAACTCCCCATCGAGACACGACTGGTAAAATGTCATTGCTTCGGCGCAATTCCCGTCGAAGAGTAAGAAGGGAGTGAGATTCATTGCCGTCTCCTTTTTAGTGAATTAATAAATAAAACGTGTTCAAAAAAATGATAGTGATGCCCTCACAAAGTTCCGGTTTTAACTTCGCCTGCTCGCTTGTAGCTTGCCACGATGATTCCCTTTGGTGAAGTCTTACTTTCGGTGAGCTCGAACGCGGCGGCAATGGTACCCTCAGCAAATAATTTCTTACCAGTTCCGAGTGTAACAGGAAAAGTTTTGAGCCAGAGTTCATCCACCAGATCGTGATTTAGCAGCGTTTGAATTAAGTTACCGCTCCCATGCACTTGTAGCTCCGGCCCGTCTCCTGCCTTGAGCTTCTTGATCTCCTCTACTGCATTGTCACCGATGCTCACCGTCTTTTCCCAATTGGAATCGAGCGGCAGGTGTGACGCCACATATTTCGTAGCTTTATTAAGGCTGGCGGCAATCGGGCCGATATTATTTTCGGCAAGCGGCCAATAAGCTGCGAAAATATCGTACGTCTTTCGACCAAGCAACAGGTCGAAACCACTGCTCATCTGCGTAACCATCGTTTCATGCGCAAATTCATCCCAGTGCGGTGCGGTCCATCCTCCAAATTTAAAGCCGCCGCTCGTGTCTTCTTCCTGCCCTCCTGGCGCTTGCATGACGCCATCGAGAGATATAAACGATAAAACAATCAGTTTTCTCATGGTATTGATATTATCAAATAGTGATTTTTTCGCAGCTTTGTATGCTTGTTATCATTCCTTGACTATAGGTACCCAAATTTCCAGATGAACATTATTCATATCCATATTCGGCTCGGAATAATGCTCGAAATCGAGTGACAGCTTTGGATCCATCGAGTAACCTGACTTTGGCAGCCACTCACCATAAATAAATCCGAAAAAAGCGTGAATACCATCAACGGCGCCATTGTATGTGAATACAGCATAGTTCGCAGCAGCAATCTCCTTGCCAACCATCCCAGCCGGAATGTTTGAAAGATCGCTCACTTCGTAGCCCGCAATGTAATAATACTTCGGAAATCCGCCTTTGTTCATATCGAAATCTCGCGAATAATCCTCGATACCGTAAACACCGGGCAAAATCGCGTTCGGAATTTCGTGACTCCGCTTCGAAAACTCGGCCCATGCTGCGCGAATTGCTGGAATTCCCGTATCGGTATATCGCTCGATCCCGACTATCTTAAATGCTTCTTTTGAGCGAAAGGATGGTTCGTTGCTCATTACAGTTGATATTCAGAATATTAAAAAATGTTAGTGGATGAGCCGACTAATGTAAGTTGCTCTGACTTTGGCGGAGCTTCAGGTCCGCTGGCTTTCAGCTCTTGTTGAAATTGGATGAAAGCGGGTAATTGCAGCAGCACCTTCTCTTCCTCATCGGAATTAAAAAATGCGGTATGAATAAATGTTTTGCCGTCGGCTGCGAGGCAAGAATTGTAATTAATGCCTGGATTATTGATCGCTTGCAGATCAGCCATAACCTTTTTAATATTGCCTTGATTGTGCTCAGAATACTCTGCTTTCGACGTGTACGTTACCTTGACTATTTTCATGTTGTTCTTTAATGTTTAATTGATGAATTTAATAATACAAAATTGCAGCATTCAAAATGCCTATGTGAGGAGTAAAATAGGGGTTCTGAGGGGTTTTGACCACGCCCTATTTTGCAGGTTGATAGTTTAACACAACGATGCCACATTCGAAGGGCTGCGACTTGACCAGTTTCAGATTTGTGCGCCCATTGAAAATTCTCAGTCCGCTTCCGATTGCTGAGGGGTTAACGAAAAGGTGAAAATCATCAACGAGACCTGCCTCGATCAGATTCGAAACAAATGTCGCGCCACCGTACGCAACAATGTCTTTGCCCGGTTGAGCTTTGAGTTTAGCAATCTCATCGACCATCTTTCCGTTATTTACATCGGTATTAGCCCATTCGGATTTTTTCAGCGAGTGTGAAAAAACAATTTTGGTTGTGTCGCGCATTTTGTGGGCGAACCAATCTGCGGTTTCAGGATTTGCGACGCGCGACTCCCACGCAGGAATGAATCCTTCCGCGAGTTCACGACCGAGTACGATCAAGTCAACCGGCTCGGTCAATCGAGTAATATAATTCTTGGCTTCATCATCGATATTCCACACCATCCAGTCCATTTCTCCATTTGGCCCTCCGACGAATCCATCAAGCGATACCTGCATTTGTAGTTTTAGTGTTCTCATACTTTTCTATCTTTTTCGATTGCTATAACAAGTAATTCAGTTAACGGCTACAAAACTACAGCATAAATTATTGCAAAGTGAGGCGTAAAAACGGCATTCTAAGGGGTTGATTACGACAGTTTTATTTCGTATTTTTGTATTTATGAAAAAAATAGCAATTCTTGTACACCGTGGCGCAGCTTCCGTGGGCTGTATCGAAGGATCATTCATCGGTTTTTCCCGCTCAAACAAAGTTTTGGCAGGTATGGGCAAGGAGCCCATTTTTGAGCTGAAAATGGTTGGTATTGATAGTGAGCCTCAAACATACAACCGATTTATTACCATTCGTCCCGACATAACGATAACGGATTCCTATCAACCCGATCTTATTATCATTCCCGCTGTCAATGGCGAGATGAATGAGGTTATCGCGATGAACCGTGAATTCTTCCCGTGGATCGTAGAGCAATATAAAAATGGAGCAGAGGTTGCCAGCTTGTGCGTCGGCTCGTTCTTACTGGCTGCGACAGGACTCGTCGATGGGAAAAAGTGTGCAACGCACTGGCTGTCCCAAAACGAGTTCCGCAAAATGTTCCCCGAGGTAAATCTCGTGTCCGAAAAAATCATTACTGATGAAAAGGGAATTTATTCCAGCTGCGGCGCTAATTCCTTTTGGAATCTTGTGATCTATCTCATCGATAAATATGCTGGAAGGGAAGTGGCCATCGCGTGCGCGAAAATCTACGAAATAGAAATTGACCGCGATTCGCAGTCGCCATTCATCATGTTTACGGGCCAGAAAGATCATGAAGATGAGCAGATCAAGGATGCGCAGTCTTTCATCGAAAGCAATTTCCAGAAGAAGATAACCATCGAGGAATTAGCGGCGATGTCTGCGATGGGTCGCAGGACGTTCGAACGCCGATTCAAAAAAGCGACATCGAATACGGTTGTGGAGTACATGCAGCGCGTGAAGATCGAAGCAGCCAAAAAAAGCCTGGAACGCAACCGAAAAAATGTTGCCGAAGTGATGTATGATGTCGGCTATACCGATACGAAAGCATTCCGAACGACGTTCAAAAAGATCACCGGGTTATCGCCGATCGATTACCGGAATAAGTATGCGTAATTACAATTCTGCGGGAATGATTAGGTCTGCTCGCTTCCACGGCTCTGTTCTGCCGTATTCTATTTCCTCCGGTATCCATATTTCGTTCCACATTCGGTCGAGGTCAACTTTATAGACATTTTTATCACGCTCCATACCGCGCTTAGACGCGAGTTCATGTGGGCAATCGATCCAAATTCTAAAATCGAAAAAGGGATTAAAATCATCACCGAGCACTGAAACTCCTTCGATGATAATTAGACCATTCGCATTTACTTCCCGCCACTCGGCAGGCGCTTGCATTGGCCAATCGAATCGTTGGTAACTTGCAGTCTTACCATCGGAGAGCGGCACAAGCACTTGGTCAATAATTCTCTTTCTATCCGACCCTCCGCCCGGAATTGCGAAATCATCTAATGTGATGATGGACGAGCCGGGAAATTCGCTTTGAATTTCTAAAGCAAGCGTGCTTTTGCCTGAGCCACCGTAGCCACCAATGGCGAGCAGGACCAGCTGCTTTTTTGTAAGTAGTTCCCGAACTATTGTCACTATTTGATCGTGTTCGCTTGGCATCTATTTGTACGATGCAAGCAGCGATTCCAGCCGGTCGTGCGCCTCTCCGCCGTATTTCCCAAACCCGTATTGAAGCACGGTATCACGGTCGGCAACCGACTGGTGGATGCTTTGGGTTGTCATCTTTGTCCTACCGCCCAAGTCTTCCAGCGTGTATGTTTCGAGCGTGGTCTTTCCCGGCTGCATTTCGAAGGTGCGGACAATTCGTTCCGGAGCGGTGACATCGTGATAGACGCCATGAAACCGCGTTTCCCATCCATTTTCCGCGCGAACGGTGAAGGCCCAGGATCCTCCGGGACGAGCGTCATATTGCTCGACCTTCGCGTTTTCGTTATAATATTTAGGCACGGCATTACCGTCCGTTAGTGCGCGGAAAACGAGTTCCCGCGGCGCGTCGAACTCGCGTGTGAGTATGGTATCGAGTTGGCCGGGTTCGGCCTTGAGTGTTGTTGGATTTTTCTGTGACATGGTTTATTTCTTGAAAAAATGAATGAAAAATGAAAAAGGAAAGTGAGTTATTAAGAATCAATTTTATCTAAAAGTCTTTCAGTTGCTATCAACCCACAGATTTCTTCAAGAGCGCGACGATCTTTGCCTCTGCGGCGGATGTCAACTCCTTCAGCGCGAAGGCGACGGGCCACAGATCGCCATCGTCGAGGTTTGCCGCATCACTGAAGCCAAATGTCGCGTATCTGGTTTTGAACTTTTGTGCATTTTGGAAGAAGCAGACGGTCTTGCCATCTTTGGCATAGGCCGGCATTCCATACCATGTTTTCGGCATGAGGGCGGGTACGCTGGATTTTATAATGCTATGAAGCCGCGTGGCCATTTTGCGATCCGATTCCTGCATGGCTGCTATCGCTTCAAGTGCGGCGTTTTCACCTTCATCCTTATCCTTGTTCGCGCGCGCCTCTGCCTTCAGTTCCTGGGCGCGGACTTTCATCGCAGCTTTTTCCTCGGCTGTGAATCCCTGTGTCTTCTTATTAGTTGCGCTGGTACTCTTAGCTGATTTTTGCATGTCTTTCTTTGGGCTTATCGAAACCTCGTTAATAGTGATTGATTATAACCTTAATTAAGTTTTTTTCGTGTATCATTATGAAACTATTTTTCTATTCATAGGTCTGAAATACCACGATACCATCGTCAGGATTAGAAGTAGCAATGAGGGAAATATTGCATTTACGGGATCGCCCGATGCGACATGTGATATTACTGCTCCTGACGCGACGAAGAAAAAGCCTGCATAAGCCCATTCTTTTAGCAAAGGAAATTTTGGGATAAGCACAGCTAAAACTCCCAAAAGTTTCCAAATACCGAGTATTGTTAGAAAATAAGCAGGGTACCCCAAACGGGTTATCGTCTCAACTGCTCCCGATGCTCCACCTTTCATTTTGACTAACTGTGCTATTCCAATCGACAGCATTCCCAATGCAAGCCAGATAGTAGAAACCCAATAGATAATTTTATTTTTCTTGGTCATCGTGCGTGGCGCATCGAATTCATACGCGAGTGTTGTTGAATTATTCATGTGACATGATCCTTTGAAGTTTAAAGTAAATTGAGATATTCAGAGAGCCGGTATATCATTTGTTATACCCCTTCATTATTTAGAAGCAGCAAGAATGGCTTCTAATTTATCAAAGCTCATCGAGGCGCCTTGCTCCATTCCTGAATTCACGAGGCCGTCGCGTGATGCAACCGATTGACAAAGGTTTTGAATGGTCATTTTTGTTCGGCCGTTTATATCTTCAAAGGTTGTGGTTTCAAGCAATACATGACCAGGCACATTGAGGTATTCGAATGTGCGGACGATGCGTTCCGGTTTCACTAAATCATGGAAAACGCCGCGAAAGTTATGTTCTTGATCGCCCACGCGATTGATGATTCGCCAAGATCCACCCGGTCGCGCATCGTATTCTTGAACTTCGGTGCCGTAGCCCCACCATTTGTCAATAGCGGAGCCATCGCACATTGTTGTGAATACGAGTTCTCGTGACGCATCGAATTCGCGGGTAAGAATTGTGTCATTCTTGCCGGGTTCCGCAATAACACTTAGTTCGTTTTTTTGTGACATAATTTATCTATTGATGTTTAAAGTGATTTGAGATATTCTGAAAGCCGGTTGATGGTCTGTTGCTGTCCCTCAACAGCGTGGAATACTTCCACGGCCCGCTTAAACTCTTCGTCGTCCTCGAAGACGTTTTTCCAATGCAGCTCCGTTTAGTTCCCGAGATCGAAAAGCTGAATGAACACCTTAAATTTCGGGGTGGGGCCATGTGAATAGACGATCCGCTCCTTCGGAACGAGTTCATCGAAAACCATCTCGTTCCGGAAATCGGTGCCATCGGGTCCGTGCATAGTGAAGTTCCATTCGCCGCCGGTTCGCATTTCGTATTTGTGCATCGATAGTGAAAAGCCGTTCGGCCCCCACCAATTTTTAATGTGTTCCGGATCGGTAAATACTTTCCATACGAGATCGCGTGGAGCATTAAGGATGCGCGTTGCAGCCATGGTACGACTCATTTCGCTTTTGCGCGGTTCGGCCTCGAGTATTGCTGGATTATTCTGTGACATGATTATCAGTTCCTGAATAAATGAGTACTATACGCTACGGTCAGGTCGGAAGTATAGCATAACGTGACCGGATTGAAATGTTTGTGTTTTATCAAGTTTGAATTTGTAACGATTGTTCAAGCCATGAAAGAGTGGTTTCCCATTGCCCAAAACGATTGGTGTTACCACAATACGGAAATCGTCGATCAGGTTTTCTTTCATGAGAGAAACAGCGAGATCCGAACTGCCGAAGATCACCATATTCTTTCCTGGTTCTTGCTTGAGCGTTCTTACCTCAGCCGCCGCATCTGTAGCAATTCTTGAGTTTGTCCAATCCGCAGATTTAAGCGTTTTAGAAAAAACGATTTTTGGAAACGAATTCATTTTTTCTGCGATCGGATCGCGCGTGGCCGTTGGCCAATACGCAGCCATCATTTCGTAGGTGCGGCGGCCAAACAAGAAAGTGTCCACTTCTTCGAAAAGCTCGAATACATGCGAATTCCAATCTGCGCCGACATTATGCCAATCGAGCTCGTGGTTTGGCCCCTCGAAGTAACCATCCAGCGATGTCAACATTTGGAATATGACCTTTCTCATCGCGTTACCTCCATCTTAGCTGCCTCAACAAATTCTTTCAGCGATCTGCCAAGAATATCCGACCATCCCGCCACAAAATTGTGAGCATCGAGATCGGGATTGTTATTGATGGCGAAGGAATCAAGCCCTGAATGGGTTAGTCGAAGCTTCGTCTGCTTTCCTTCCGGGAATAATTCGAAGGTGACGGTGGAGATGCCTTTCCATCCTTCGTAACGCCAGGTGTATGCTAATTTTCGCCCCGGAATAACTTCTGTTATTTTGCATTTATGGTGGTATGGCTCTTTACCGGGAGGGCCACCTTGAAATTCAAATTCGAATCCGACTTCAGGACGGAATTCTGGAAGCTCGAAATACCATTGCTTTAAGGAATCATTATTTGAGATCGCATCCCAAACTTTTTCCACGGGAGCATCGAATGTGCGCTCGACAACGACAACGCCGGTAAGCATTTCTTCGAGCTTATCGAGGCTTTCGCTCCAGCCTTCGCCCATTTGGAACTTAATGTATCCATCGCGGACGGCATCGGAGTCAAACCGTGTACGAATAACTAATTTCGTATTGCCACCAAGATCATCGAACGTTATAGTTACGAGTGACGATAGAAAATTTGCTTTTTCCCCATTCTCGATCCCACTTTGCATCAAGCTCTTCCAGCTATCCGGATGCTCATGAAGATCGTTCGTATAGACGATTCGTTCGGGCCGCACGAACTCAAGGTATTCGCCCGTCATCGGATAATGCTCGCTGGCAAATGGCTCGGGGAGCGCATCGGTGCCGTGCATCGTGATACGAAATTTGCCTCCAACGCGCGTGTCGGTTTCTGCTGTGGTGCGAAATGCGCGAGGCCCGAACCACTTCGCTAAATGCTCGGCTTTTGTGAACGCATCGAAGACAAGCTCGCGCGGAGCGTTGATCGTGCGGGTGATAATAACTTCGCGCGGAGCCGTCGAAACGGCGAGATCAGATCTTGTTGCCATGTTCTTTTTCTTTGGATTGTAATTCTTTCAAGTATTCTTCCAACCGGTCGAGCCGTTCATCCCACATTTTTCGGTAACGTTCGACCCAGTCGGATACTTCGTCTAATTTGGTCATGCTTGCCTCACAATACCGTTCGCGGCCTTGCTGCGTGATGCTCACCAGGCCGCATTCCTCCAGTATCTTTACGTGCTTCGAGATCGCAGGCCGCGACACCTTAAAGTGATCGGCGATGCTCGTCATCGTCAAAGTTTGCACGGCGAGCAAACTGAGGATCGCCCGCCGCGTCGGATCTGCTATGGCCTGAAATACGTCTCGTCTCACAACCCCCATAACCGAATGCGTAACCGTTCGGTTTCCTAATTTTTTAGAAAAGTTTTTTCTGAACAATATTATTAAATATAGCGTTAAAACGTCATGCAAAAATGGTTACTCATTTTGATCATGTGTTTTGCTGTATCGGTTAATGCTCAGACTGCTAGGCACACAATTAGAGCCGTTTCCAGCGGAGGAGAAGTTATTATACTTGATGATGGAACATCATGGAACGTCCGTTATAGCTACGATTACATTACCGTTAAGTTCTGGTCAGCGAATGTTGATGCGATACTGGTGGATCGTTCTAAGATAATTAATACTGATGAAAATGAGTCAGTTGAAGTTACTCCACTCAGCCAAAGAGAAGCAAGTGATGATCCTTTGACGCACTCAGTGCCTCATTCTGATGCCAACAAGCAAGTCAGTGATGCTTTTGAAGCTGGTGCTCGCGATGCCGCAGCAGAGAGCCAAAGAAAGTTTGAAGTGTCTGAAGCTGAAAACAAAATAATTCCAATTCTTCAACTGTAGATTTGAATTCGGAAGCTATTGCTGTTGAATTAAGGAAATATGAATGGAATTCAGTTCGCTCTGCAATTATAGACATGGCTGTTGACTCAATTCAACAAGCAGCTGATGATGCCAGCAATGAGAAGTACACGTCTGGAACCCATGAAGCTGCTCGGACTGCTATAAAAAGAATATCGTCCCAGCTGAGGGAGCTTGACTCTAAGGCTCCTCCGCTTGAAGATAAAGAAAAATTTCGCCAATTTCTTCAGAATTTAGAACGTCCAAAATTAAATTATATTGTCTTGGCAAAAAGTGATACGATGTCGATTGATGAATTGATCCGATTGCTTTCGAAGTAACGTCAGATAATTAAAAGGTTATTGTAAAGAAGAAGTGATTCACTTTTGAATTCGACTCCAAAAATGGAGATAGTTTAGTCATGCATCAGAATCCGATATTAGACCTTCCATCAGGAGTCAATGATCTTCTTATTGAAGTTAAAGAGGACCATTACTGGCCGAAATCTCGCTACGATAGCAAGCACTTCCCTGAATTCCATCCCTGTCACCAATCACAATGCAAATATGGGGGGGTATCAGTATCGTTAGCCGCAATCGTGAAAAAGATGGTTGCGGAACAAATGACTGAATTTAAAACTACTGTCTTTTGCAAAGGAACGCTTAGTTCAACGCAAGGAAGAAAAACTTATGGTACCTGTCATAGGCTATTTTCTATCAAAGTGAAGTTCATTTTAAAAGAAGGTTGATATTCAATCTTGGTTACCCCGATTGATCCATTCGTGAAGGATATTTGGGGCAAGCTCTTCGGGTGTCATGTGTTGCTCCCTGGCGAGTGTTCCCAGCTTAAGGAAATCCTCGTGCGTGAGCGAAACGCTCATGAGGCCATATTCAATTTTGCTGTTCTCAGGTTTTTTTGATGCTTGCTCGTGTTCCATGTTTTTTATCATTTACGCCATCACCAATTCCCGCATATCGATCGCTTTGGGAATGATCGCATCGAATTTTTGCATATCCCATGCGAAGGTAGGGCAGCGTTCGGCGCACAGGCCGCAGTGGACGCAAAGGTCTTCGTCCTTTGCCATGATGCGTCCGGTTTGCTTCAATGGTTCCGAAACAAAGAGCGCTTGCGAGAGATTGAGCGCAGGCGCGGAGAGCCGGGAACGAAGATCGGTCTCGTCGCCATCGCGCGTGATGGTAAGGCATTGCACCGGACACACATCGATACAAGCGTCGCATTCGATACATTTGGGCGCGAAGAAGACGGTCTCCATATCGCAGTTCAGGCAGCGCTGGACTTCATTCGCGGTTTGCTCGGCAGAAAAGCCAAGCTCAACTTCTGTTGTGAGATTCTTGAAGCGTTCGACAAGATCGACATGCTTCATTTTCTGCCGCGTCTCGGGATCGTAATTATTATTGTACGACCATTCCGAAAGTCCCATCTTAGCTGAGACGAGGTTCATTCCGCGCTTCATTCGCTCAGTGACGGGAATGCCGAAGCAGTAATTATTGATCGAAATAGCGGCCTGATGTCCGTGTTCGACCGCCCAAATGATATTCTTCGGACCCCACGCTGCATCACCACCGAAAAACACGCCGGGCAGCGTTGACATATAGGTTGTTTCGTCAACTTTGGGCATATCCCACTTGCCGAATTCCATTCCGAGATCCTTTTCAATCCATGGGAACGCATTATCCTGACCGATGGCAAGAATCACATCATCGCAGGGAATGATCACGGAATCAATTGTGCGGGATTCGGTCGCGCCTTCATTCCATTCTAGGCGTTCGAATTCCATTCCAACGAGCTTGCCATTTTCCATCACAAACCGCTTCGGGGCGTGATTGATGACGATCTCGATTCCCTCTTCCTCAGCATCTTCAAGTTCCCATGGCGATGCTTTGAAATATTTTCGCGGACGGCGCGCCATTACCTTAATATCTTTCCCGCCAAGTCTGCGCGACGAGCGGCAGCAATCCATTGCGGTATTTCCAACGCCGATGATGAGCACTTTCTCGCCAATAGATTTGATATGCTCGAATGCGATAGAGAACAGCCAGTCGATACCAATATGAATGTTTGAGGCAGCTTCTTTACGACCGGGAAGTTCAAGATCTTTTCCGCGCGGTGCTCCGGAACCAACGAACAGTGCATCGAAATTCACTTCAAGCAATGCTCTCATGCTCTTGATCGGATTATTATACTTTACATCCACTCCCATATCGGTTATCATCGCGATCTCTTCATCGAGCACGCCGGCAGGAAGGCGGAAGGAGGGGATATTCGAGCGCATGAGTCCACCCGGTTTATCCATTGCTTCGAAAATGGTGACTTCATAACCAAGCGGCATGAGGTCGTTCGCAACAGTGAGCGAGGCTGGTCCCGCGCCAATGCAGGCGATGCGCTTGCCGTTCTTTGCGGTAGGAATTTTCGGGAGCAGCATCGAAATATCGTCGTCACGGAGATCGGAGGCGACGCGCTTTAAGCGGCAAATAGCGACAGGCTTGCCATCGACGCGGTCGCGGCGGCAGGCCGGCTCGCAGGGGCGGTCGCAGGTGCGGCCAAGAATGCCGGGAAACACGTTCGACTCGCGGTTGAGCATGTAGGACTCGGTGTACTTGCCTTGCGCGATAAGGCGGATGTACTCCGGCACATTCGTATGCGCCGGGCACGCCCATTGGCAATCTACTACTTTATGAAAATAATCCGGATTATATTGGTCGGTTGGTTTCACGTAAAATTTTGCTGGTTATTGTGAGAACGGTTTAGAAAACAGCAGGGAAGCCGTAGCCGTTCGCAAACAAACTTATATTACGGTAAAGTCGAGACCGCTTACTTTATCGTTGGAGCACGATCTTTGTCGTCTGACTCACGCTTCCAGCACGAAGCTCCAGCTGATATGCACCATTCACAACACTGGTAAGGTCAAGTTGAAACGGCTGGCTATTCGTGGTTATTGTTCGGTGCCAAACGGTTGCGCCAGTTTCAGAAATAAGGCTTGCTTCGGTGATGCCGACAATATCGGGGCAAGAGACGGTGACAATACTCGATGCCGGGTCTGGATAGACGGAGATCGTGTCACCTATTTGCTTCCCAGCTGCTACGCTTAACGAAGGTATCATCTCCGCAAGCGGACGGCGCCAGACACCGGAAGTTGCTGTGCCTGCGAGGAGTTCGTTTCCTTGTACGGCGAGGGAGACAACCATCGAATCGCCTAAACCCAAGTTCTCACGCGTCCAACTGGTACCGTAGTCGGTAGTGAGGAAAATTCCATCGCTGTCAGTTGCTGCAAAGAGGTTGTTTTCAAAAGAGGCAAAACAGGTTACGTATCCGCGCAATGGGAATAATGTATCTGCTACTTGACGCCAGGTAGAGCCATAATCGCTTGAACGAAAAACGCCCAGGCTCTTATAGGAATCCTCAGTGCAACTAATAAACAGGTCTGAATCTAATGCATAAATTCGTCTGACAATGATTGGTGGATTCGTTGGTATTCCGTTCGTATCAAACCACCATTCAGCTGAACCAGCGTCGTCGATGATAACAAAAACACCATTTGCAGATGCAGAGAATGCATAAGATGCGATCTTGCTTAAACCGAATGTTGGCTCATGGATGGTTTCTCTCCAACTGGCCCCATTATCAGTAGAAGAATAAAGAGCATCGCTTGCACCAACGAATACTTTTGAATCGCTTTTTAGCAGGGAATGAGTCATGGTTCCGGGTAGTCCATTAGATTTCCAATTAGCTCCCCAATCCGTTGAAAGAAAAACACCTGAGTGAAGTGTACCGCTTTGCGAACCCACATAAAGATTTTCTCCGTCAATAAGTATAGAAGCTATGTTGTAATCTGTCAGTCCATTATTTTTCGATTGCCATGAAGAGCCGTTATCAGTGCTTAGAAACACACCTGCATTCGTGCCAACAATAGTTGTGTCGCCGGTAGAAGCAATGGCATTTACGCAAGTATTTATGAATCCCCGGTAGCATTCCGACCATGTTTTGCCACTGTCGAAGGAGCGGAACATGCCAGAGCCATCGTAGCCAGCGAGTAGCTCGGTCCCGCTTGATGACAATGCACTTAATGCATCGCCAATGGGAAGGCCAGAAGACGCAAGTTTCCAGGACTTCCCACTGTCATTTGAGCAAAAGACTGATCCCATGTCAGATCCGGCAAAGATTTCAGTGCCCAAGATAACGAGGTTTGTAGCCAACTGAAACTGAGGAAGGTAAATTATATTCTCCCAGGTTGCGCCGCGATCTGTTGACAACAAAATTCCCGATTTACGATCAATCGCGTAGATATAGTCGCCTAAATTGGCGAGACATGTGATGTCCCATGATGTATCATCAGGAGGGATGGCCATTATTTCCCAGTTCAAACCATCGTTTGTCGTTTCGGTGATCCAACCGCCGGCGACGTATGTTGTTGAGTCAACCGTCAAAGCTACTTGTGGATTGCTAAATTTTGTGAGATTCGTATCCAAAAGCCTCCACTCGTTCCCATCGTTCGAACTAACATAGGAGTAAGGACCAGAAAGGACAAAAACAGACAGCTTACTTGAACCCAACGAGGAAATAAAAATGGAATCCGGCATGCCTGCAGACACTAAACTCCATGTGGCGCCACTGTCGGTCGAGCAATAGACTGTCGAGTACGTTGCTGCAAAAATATTGGTGCCGTGAGTTGTAAGTGTATAATAATAGCGACCGCCGGGCAATCCACTGCTCCTGCTCTGCCAACTCGAACCCTGATCTGTCGATTCAAATACTCCACCCTCAGTTCCAATAAAAATATTGTTTCCGAAAGAAATAATGCTCGTAACCGACGCCCCATACGGCCCATTGGTCTGCACCCATTGTGCTTGCGCCGCGCTCGTGTGGAGCGCGGCAGAGAGCACGATCATTGAAATGTAGAAGATACGATTCATTAGAACCATGATTTGCGGCGCCTTACCGTTGGAGAATGATCGGTACGGATTGCCACACCCCGCCGGAACGCAGTATGAGGCGATACGAGCCGTTCGAAATGCCGGAGAGATCGAGCCGCAGTTTGCCATCAGCATTAAGTGTTTGCCGCCACACTGTCGCGCCGCGTTCGGAGATCAGAGTGGCTTCGGTAGCGCTGGTAAAATCTGGGCATTCCACATTAACAAAACCCGAAGCAGGATTCGGATAAACAGAAAGATTACCGGAGATCACATGGCCGTCCTCTACTACCGCAGGTGCTCCGGGATCCTGAAATGCAGGATTTGAAATAAAGGAAAGATCGGTCAGGCTATTGAGAAATGCTTCGAGATCCAGCAATTCGCCGCTATCGAGACCGAGTGGCTTGATCCTTGGATCTTGGTTAGGTATTTTGGTATTGCTTCGACTACTACCACCCATATTATAATTTTCAAGCACTTGCGCAAGGCTAAAGACGGTACCGTCCGCACCAAATGGCGGCGTTAGTGCCACGTTCCTCAGTGTGGGAGTGCGGAACTTTCCAATATCGATCGAATCGTGCGTGACTGCCTCACGGCCTGGATCAAGGTTGGAAAAAAGCGAATCCGCTGTGGTATCGATGCCGTATCCTCCTCCCGGAGCAGACGATTCGAACGTGCCGGTGCGATAATAATTATTATCGGAAAAGATATTGCCTTGTACATTCGGCGTTTTTGAACCGAGGTTATTATGACAATCGGTGCAATTGGTCTGAGAAGTATTGAAGAAAAGATTCATACCGCGAATTGCGGAAGAGGACATAGCCAGCGTATCTCCATTTAAATATTGATCGTAGGGACTATTGCCACTGATTAGGCAACGCTCAAAGGTCGCAATGGCTTTTGCAACACGATCCAATGTGATTGCGGGGTCCCCGAAGGCCTGAGTAAAGAGGGCCGCATAGGCCGGGTTACTTGCAAGTTTGCTAAAAGCAACGCTCGTATCGCCTTGAAGATCGCCCTTCTTTTGAACCGCTATTTGAACTTGCTGTTCCAGCGTCTGGATATGACCATCCCACGTGAGTATGGTGTCATACGCAACATTTATAAGTCTGGGAACCATGCGGGCGGGTTTCGAAGTATCTCCGAAAGCTCCTGCGTGAGATCCTCGTGCAGCAAAACTTAGATACGAATTGTGGCAGGTGCCGCATGAGGTTTTTCCATCGCCACTGAGGGCAATTTCATAGAATAATTGGCGGCCAAGCACAAACTTCTCATTCGTGATGGGATTGCCGGCAGGAACCGGAGGCATTTCCCACCCAGTAGGAAGTTGTAATGGGTCGCTAAGGGTCTGAGGGGGGAACGAATGGGTTGCCGGTGTTCGGAACGCGACAACGCTCACGAAAGCCAACAATACAGCAGGAAGCAGTAAGAATGGAATAGCGCGACGAACACGGGTTACAATTCGAGATGGTAACATGAACTGACTAGACACTGACCTTTTGCATAATGTACTCACTTTCTTAGATTCATTTGAAAAACACCAAACTACGACGGGTAAAATACTTGCAAATTAACACGAATTGATTTGACCATTTTACAAGAATTTTACTCTGTTGAGAACACTTTGCAGACACAAAGGTTGCGGCACTCAACCCACACTATTCTTTCTTTAGGCAAGGCATCGATTTATCGAGGTTACTAACCCTTGAAGGAGAGTGAACCTACGGCACTAGCCTCACGTTAAATTACCGTCTATTCCCTGTGAAGTTTTGATGACCAAGCTTACCCTGATATTTCTCACCCTCGGATCCGTATTATTGGCAGCCTGTAGTAAGAGCACCAGTCCTCCCAACACGACGAGCGTCCCCACGACTGTCTTTGATAGCACGTCTTTCCCGAATAACGAGAATTTCGATGTGAACGGGTTGCCTTCGCTGAATGGCTGGGTGTTTCATCCTTCTATTCCGGGTGATACGATCACATTTTACGGCGCCAGTTCAGGGAATTATGTTCCTCCCGGCGATACTGCTGCGTGGTCCATATCGTTGCGTAAAAGCGATGTGCCACCCATCACGAATAATGTGACCAAAAGTTTTATACACTGTTCGAGCGGCGTCTATTCGCTCACGGTTTGGCTCAGAATGAAGAAGGTTCTCGATTCGGTGCAAGGATATAATCCTGTCGGGTGGGTTGGGATCGTTAAGCACAGCGGCGGCCTACTGGATACTACGAGCGTTTCCGCCGGCGATAGCACTGATTGGAATCCCGTTACCGTGCTCGATACACTCACCCTCCTGCCTTCGGACACGGTTGCGCTCACGATCGCGTCGGGAATGTGCGACAGCAGTTGCCACGGCAATCCCTATTGGTATGATGATATTACCTTCAAGAAGCTACACTAATTTTTTGATGACGAGAAACCTGACCATGACCAAATATCTCCTCCTCGTTGCTGGACCCGCCGTTCTTTTGCTATCCTCTTGCAAGAGCAGCACCACACCTGTCAACTCGAATACGTCGGATACAACATTCTTAATGAAGAATCTCACGTTTGATTCTGCTGGAACGCATGGGTTCAATGGCTGGTCATTCCAACACTCTTTAGATACCGTCGATTTTGAACAGGATGCGCCTCCGGGAGTTGGAACCTGGGGATTCAAGATCCACTCGGTTGATTTTCCCACTCAATCGGATAATATTACCAGAAGCTTTACTAATCTTACTTCAGGTGTGTATGAATTTACGCTGTGGTCACACACCAAGTATGTGTTTCCTGACAGCATTTTTCATCCCGCTTGGATTTCGATCACCAAAAAAAGTGGTGGTGTAGCAACCATTCGATCGGATTCCGTTCAAGATAGCCTCACATGGTTTCCTCACACTATGTTCGATACGCTAACCTTGATCCCTACCGATACGGTTACGCTCGAAGTTTCCAGTGGATTAGCGATTGTCCATGGGAACCCGAATACCGTGGATGATTTCACATTTGCGAAATTGCCATAATAGACTATTTCACACCGATCCCCAGCATGCGATCGCCGAAAACACCAAACGTTTTGGTAATGAAGTAGTTTGGGAATTGTAGCGATTTCTTTATAGCTTTATCGAATGCGCTTCCGCGTAATGTAATGGTCGAGGGCGGCTTTATGCGTTGAATGATCTTGATATTCGAATATCCGGCGTTCTCCAGAATTTTGCGGAGCGTGGCCGGTGTGAATTCGTTGACGTGATAGGGAGGCATCTGCATTTTGCGCGGTTTGCCAAGTAGTTGTAGCCCGATCGCTGCGGCGCGCCCGATAAGGGAATTAAAGACTGCTGGAACTTCAACAGCCACTACGCCTGAAGGCTTGAGCATGGCATGAGCCTTTTTCAGCATTGGAAGAGGATCGACGAAATGTTCGAGCACATCACCCATGAAGATCACATCGTAGGCGTTGGGCGAAGCATTCCATGCTTCGAATGAGCTTTGTGTAACATCGAGTCCAAATCTTGTCCGGCAGGTTTCTGTGCCTAATGCTGCAAACTCGATTCCGCTGGCATCGTAACCATGCATTTTTGCATAATTCAAGAAATATCCCATGCCGCAACCTATCTCGAAGAATTTTCCGTTGGGCTTGCATTTTTGAATTGCGCCGAGAATGGCTGGGAATTTTACAGAACCTTTGATCGCAGCGGTCTCATAATCAGTGGAGGCATGAGCGCCGAAATCCGCCCCATCGAACAGGAAATATTCATCGCTGTACATGAGGCGAAGATCGTCCTCGGTTGGTCGTGGGTCGAGGAAGATGAATCCGCAGCGCATACACTTCCGTGCATCGAAGCGCTTCTCTTTAAGGAAATAGTACATGGGAAACGCCTTGGATTCAGCATTTCCGCAGACTGGGCAGTTCGTTGTGGTTGATGTCACGCACCGTTAACCACGATTGAAGCAAAACGGGTTCGCATGACACAAAAGAGGAGTGTTTATTGATTCATTGAGGCAACGGAGACATTCACACCCTCGATCACATCATTGCTGGGGTGCACGATCACCCCATCGCCTTTTTTGAGTCCGGTCAGGACTTCTGCTTCCGCATCATTCAGATGGCCGATGGTTATTCTCTGTTCGTGGGCTTTGCCATCGCGGACGATCCAAACAGCCCAATCCTTTCCATCGCGGAATAGCGCGCCGATCGGGACTTTAAGAACGTTCTCGCCAGTCCACAACACCAATGTTGCGTCCACGCGATATGTTGAGCCGAGTTCAGATGCACGATCATGCAAAGCAGCTATCACATTCACTCGCTTTTCCTCGATTCCGAGCGGGGATATTTTGATATACGCATCCGGTTCGATAAGGCGAATAGTGGCATGAAGCTTTCTATCAAGTCCAGGAACCGATACCAGTACGGAATCACCGATGTGAACGCGCGGTGCATCGCTCGATAACAGATCGATGACAACTTCCTGCCTAGTAGTATCCCCAATATTGAATAGCGGGGTACTTGCCGCGACTTCTCTGGAATTCTTTTCATACACATCAAGCAATACTCCATCGATGGGTGATAGAAGGGGAATATACGTTCCTTTTTCTCGATTCATCATCGAGGCTCGTATGGCATCAGCGTCGTGGTGTGCAAACCGTTCCCTGGCTTCGGCAGCCTGCGCATCCTGCCGCGCTTGTTCGGCGGCATCGGAATCATGTTCCAACTGTGTGCGTGGTGTTGCACCTGCGCTGAAAAGAGATCTCGATCTTGCTTCGTCTTTTGTCGCCTGAAGGAGTGTTGTCTGCGCATTAAAGATTTGAGTTTGAGCTTGCTTATCCAATGCTTCAGCGGATTCGAGCCGCGCTTGAAGCTCATCCGTTTGCCGGCGATCAAGTTCCGGTGGAAGGATGTTAGCAAGTATCTCGCCATTATGCAGCCGAGCGCCAACCTCAAATTCTGTTCGAGTGAGAAGTCCAGCAATTGGAGCGGCTATTAAGTACGTGTCATGATAACGCGTAGTACCCTCAGCAGTGATCGTTTCGACTAATGAGCCGCGAACGACGCTCGCTCCGATGACCGGTACGCGCTTGGGAATCAGCGCAAGCACAAGCATCCCTACCACAAACAAGATCGTGATACTCCAAAGGACATATTTCGAATAGCGCTTTTTCATTTCGATGTTTACTCGCGGGTCTTTAGTACTTCAATGATATCGAGCTGATAAATTCTTCGGATAATAAAAATATTCGATACGATACCTGCAGCAAGAACAACGATCGCGGCATAACCGAGCGATTGCGAGGAGAATTCGAATGGCAGGCGAAAGAGTTCGGACGCATACGCTCCGCCGAGCCCTTTGTTGAGAAGGTACCCGATCGCGAAGCCGAGCGGCATTCCGAGCAGGACGATCGCGGTCTGCTGCCCGATCATGATCATGGCTACTTCGCGCTTTGTGAACCCGAGCACGCGCAAGCTTGCAAATTCCCGCCCGCGCTCGCTCAGCGTGATGCGCCCACTATTATAGACAACCCCAAACGCAAGGACGCTCGCAAACAGGATGAAGACAAGGTTGAGGGTAAGCATACTATCCGCAAGCGTTTTCTGATAATCGTCGATCATTCCGGTGCGGAGTGAGACTCCGGTCACGAGCGGCATATTTTCGAGCGCGTGCTGAATTGCCGGGCCGGATCTGGGGTCGATCGTTAGCTGGGCTTCCGAATAATCCTGGTCTTCACCCGTTAACAGGCCGATATTCGCAATGTCCATATAGGCAGAGATGCCAAGGAGTTCGTCAATCGTGTCTTCGACGATCATCTGCGTGGTTCGCTGATGGCCTTCGAGCACTTCGACTCGCAGTGTGTCGCCGACGTTTGCATGCAATTCGTGTGCAAGATAGGAGGTGAGCGCGAGACCGCGAAGGGGAATCGCATGGATCCTTCGTTTAGCATCGACAAGCTGTCGCAGGGTTCCCATACGATCAAGTCCCTGGATAGCAAGCCTTTTTTTTCGAGAACCGAGCGAGAGATCCACAGGGACGGTTCGGGAACCCTCCACACGAAGCACACCCGGCATCCTGGAAAGGTCGTACCGGGCATCTTCTGGCCTCGGAACCCGAAACCCGACGGAAAGATCGTCATGCCGGGCGCTAAAAAACTCGATGGTCACGATATCGCGGATCGAATCATTCATTTCACCACCCGCGATAAGCAATGCGACCGCAAAGGCGATGGTTACCATCGAGAGCAGAGATTTTATGGGTTTTCGTTCGAAATCCCTTAGCGCCATTCTGCCGCTTGTTGAGAGAATACGCTGGACACCAAGGTGTTCGAAAAATCCCTGCTTGAATAGTGCAGGGGCTTCGGGACGCATTGCTTCCGCAGGCGGCAATTTCACGGCTGCACGAACAGAATTAAGAGCGCCCAAGAGCGACGCGATCGCCGTCACCCCAAAGGAAAAGAAAAAGGTTGAAACATCGAGATGGAATATCAGTGTCGGGAAATGGAAGTATTTCAGGAGCAGACCGAGCACGCCACTTCCACCCCAAACACCAAGCACAATTCCGGCGAATGCGCCGATGAGAACGGTAACCATTGCAAATTCAAGGTAATGTATAGCAATGCGTGTGCTTGTGTAGCCAAATGCTTTCAACACTGCGATCTGCTCGCGTTCCGTTGCTATCAGTCGAGTGAGGATAATGTGAATTAAGAACGCCGCAACCGCGAGAAACAAGATCGGGAGCGAATCGCTCATGGATTTATACTGATCGATCTTGGCCTGAAGGAATTGGTGGGATATTTGCTGAGTTCTGTCATACGAGCCAATACTCCCATACGGACGAAGCAGAAGATCAAGCGCGGCAATGACGTCCGCCTTGTTCGCGGTGCGGCTAAGATGCAATGTAACATCGTTGAACGAGCCGGTAATATCGAAGGCATGTTCGAGCGCTTTTCGCGAGACCCAGAATACGCCAAAATGTTTATCGTCCGGGAAGATGGAAGTTCCACCGCTCACGGCATAGACAAATTCCGGTGAAAGCCCAACACCCACGATACGAAATGCCTGCAACCGGCCGTTCAATACTGCGCTAACAGAATCGCCGAGATGCAGCTTGTTTGCGTTCATAAACGTCTCGTTTGCAATGGCTTCATCGTCGCGGGAGGGTTCCGGAAAACGGCCTTCGCGAAGGAAAATGCCATTCATTGTAGGTTTGCCATAGAATGGAAGCGAGACAAAACGTCCGGTTGCGGCTTCATCGAGTCCCGGAACATTTAGTGTTACGGTGAACACAAGCCGCGTGGTAACGGAACTTACTCCGGGGATCTCCGAAATCCGGTCAGACACATATTGCGGCGCTTCTTTCAGCGAAGCAAAGACATCGGCAAAATTGTATTCTTCATAGAAATGGCTTTGTTCGTATTCGAGGCTTTCAAACATGCTGCGCATGAGTACGAACACCGCAATTCCACATGCGACAACTGCCGCAACCGCCATTACCTGACCGCGCAAATGCAGGATGTCGCGAAGAAGCTTGTGGTGAAGTGCCTGCATTTCTATACATTCATATTTACCAGCGAAGCTCGGAGGGTGATACGCGTGATGCGTTCTCTTTTATCTCGAGAATTTCTCCGCTGCTCATGTGGATCACCCGGTCCGCCATTTCCGCAATGGCGGAATTGTGCGTGATGATCACCGTTGTCGTTCCGAGTTCCTTGTGAACTTGTTCCAGTGTTTCCAGAACGGTGATGCCGGTGGTGTAATCGAGTGCGCCGGTGGGTTCATCGCAGAGCAGAATGTCCGGACGTTTTGCGATGGCGCGCGCGATAGCTATGCGCTGCTGTTCGCCGCCCGAAAGCTGGGCTGGGAAGTGATAGAGCCTGTCGCTCAGGCCAACACGCTTGAGTGCTTCTTCGGCAGACATGGGATTCGCCGCAATATCCGTTACAAGCTGGACGTTTTCGAGCGCAGTCAGGCTGGGAATCAGATTATAGAACTGAAACACAAACCCGATATGCGCACGGCGGAACATAGTCAGCGTTTTATCCACAGCGGTGGTGAGTGAAAGATCGCCATACTTGACAGACCCGGTGGTAGGCGTGTCAAGCCCTCCGATAATGTTGAGAAGCGTGGATTTCCCGCTGCCGCTTGCGCCAAGAATAACGACGAGTTCGCCCGCTTTCAGATCGAACGTAACATCCTTCAGCGCCGTGACGAGCACTTCGCCCATCTGGTACGTCTTGCTGAGATGTTCGATATGGAAATCGGGGCGTGGCATGAATGTATCGCAAAATTACGATATGATAGCATGTGGAGTGGGAGAAGCCCAATAATATGCCGTGAAGTTGAGCGTCATGGTTTGCAATGTCTCCAAGAAATAGGTGCCATTTCTTTTTCTTGTGATTTCCCGACCCACCCTCGATTCCGAGCTAATTTCGCCACTTGCTCCGGCAAATGTGGATAATTTGCTTTCACGAAGAACTCGTTCATAACGAAAGCCAAGCGAATGATTGTCAATGAACTCTTAAAGCCCCTATTCTTAATTCTCAATTCTTAATTGAAAATTGATATAGGTGCCTATCATCTCACCACCTAATATACGACACCCAAAACCCAAAAGCAAGGATATCCGAAATTATTTTTTGAAAATTCGACAACCGTAGGGACGTGCTGCGCACGTCCGTTTTGCGCGACCATGCATTCCAGATTTCGGATGATTTCAAATTCGTTGACGATTACAGAGGCTTAAATTATTTTATTATTAAGCAGGAACAAAACCGTTTTCCTTTGTTTTCATTACTTCGTTCGTCTTTGGATTACAAGGAAATTTTCCGGTTTGCTGTGATCCTTAACATTATTGCTCGAAGACCATGTCCGAGGCTGAGTATAATAATCTTGTCGCAAATGCGGTGGCAAAAGGGCCAAGTGTTGTTCGCGCACTTCAAAAAAGACACTTTAATGCCGATCCTTCATCAATAGAAGATGCCACGCAAGGCGCACAAATTGAGTTTTCAGATCGTGAGAGAATTCTTAATATTCGCAAACCTGAAAAACCATTTTCATGGCTTCTTTCGACTGCTGAGCGACTTTACCAGCGAGAACGCAGGAAGCAGAGCAGGGTGACACATCTCGATGATCTTGTGGTGGAACCTGCGGAACCCGATAGAGCAACGGAGAGCTATGAAGCAGCGGAAGCTATCGAACGAATTTTTGCGAAGATCCACAAAAGATATTCGGAGATAATCAAATCTATTGATTATGAGGGACAAACATTCGATGAAATTGCTAGAACCGAGGATAAACCTCGAAAAGCGATTTATGACAGATATGAGAACGCCAAGAAAAAAGCAAGAGAGACTGCTATGAGATTGGGAATTATACCCCCCCCCAGCAAGAATAATGCCAAACGGGATAAAAATAATTCTTAGAAATATTCAAATTCAAGTTCGGAATTGCGGAGATGAAAAAGCACTATCCAACAATGTAATGAGTCGCTCTTTTCACAATTTAAACTAAAATACAAGATGCTATCAAGAATCAGCCGAGATGTTCTTCTAATTGTCACTTGCATCATAAACATTATTGCCTTTGATAACTCAATTTGCTGTGCAAATTCCTCGGACACAAGCCAGGTAAGGCAGATGTGGTACACATTCTCAGACGGAACAATTATTAAGTATATTCATGGCCCAGTTATTTGGAGCCAAGGTGGAACACGTAGCTTCCTTGCTTACTCTATGGATACTTCAGGAGCATTTCCTAACAACTATCTAAAAACTGAGCCATTTACTTTATCTGGAACCGATGATACGATATGGGCTAGTAGATTCGTCAATTATGACAATTATTCTAAAATGACAACCACACGGGGTCTTGCTCAAGCGCAAACAACTTTGCAATTAGGAGATTCAGTTTGGCGAAGTGCTTATGCGGGTTTCAATGCCACGCCATCGTCGGCAGTGTTTTCCTCAACTTCGTCTGTGCTATTTATTACAGAACTAAGACTCGTTGCCTCAGATTCGGTTATATGGTCTAGCGATACCACAAAGTGCTACTTGAATTCATCGAGTCAACTTCGTTATCAGAATTATCCGCCTTCATATAGCCTTGCATTAATAACTCCAGATGTTCCAACACCCCGAACAGGTCAGAGTGTCTATCTCGCAATTCGAGTAGTGAATAGTCTCCCGTCAGGCTCAAATCCTACCTATACTGGGCAAACCGGGATTAACCCAAATAATAATGCGTCAACATTTCAGCCAGATTTCGTTGGTATCTTTACTTATCAGGAGGGTTATCCTTATGATCCAGGCTTGAAAAAAGTCGGGAATCCTTCTAGCAATCCCATAAACGGGAGTACACTAAGTCTTAAGACAATGACACAAATAACAGGTGGCCTTTCTTTGACCTTTTCATCGAATTTTACCGATGCTGGTCTAATTCAAATATTTGATGTTGTTGGTAGGGAAATATACTCTAAGCAAGTTGATATTTCAACAGGTATTAATGCTTTTGATGTCCCCACAGCTGGATTTAAGGATGGGAATTACATCATTAGAGTTTCTTCGGAAGGAATGAGCTCTTCGGGCAAATTCCAAATTAAATCATCCCAATGAAGAGTAATGTAACATTAAGTTAATCAATCAAAACCAATGAAAACAATTCAACTATTCTTAAGTGGGGTAGCAATTCTCATAATTTCGTCTACAAATTGTTTCGCAGTTGCTCCCAATCTAGATGATATCACCGACTATAAAGGAACATTGACAGTAAAGGCACAGTCCGGTACAGGTGGATCAGGGCCTGAGACTTTCGAACTTTACGACGATTGTCACGGAAATGTTTGGGGCGAAGGATGTGATGATGACAATTGGATCGACTTCGGAACTTTTGGTCATGGTTAATGAAATATGAGATCCACGATACAATTTCATACTCTTTCCAGCATATTTACTAGTTAGTGTTAAATGGCACCGAAAGCCCACTGTAGCTACAGTGGGCTTTCCTTAAACTTTCACATTAACTTTTTGCATTAATAGAAAAATTTAAGGAATCCTTATTGAGGAATCCTTATTGGGTTAATAAAAACTGGTCTCTACCTCATTCATTCTACACCTCGAACAGTGAGGAGATAGACCGATCCTCGTGCGTGCGTTTGATGGCTTCGGCAAATACTTCATCAATGTGAATGAAGGGCAGCGGAGCTTGGCCGGAATGCGAGGCTCAAGCCATATTTTTCGAGTTGCGACAGGATTTTTGGAACGTATAGCGAAAGCATGCTCCAGGTTGCGCTATCGCCGTGAACCATCATGACTTTTTCAATCGCCTGTGCAATTTCCTCGGAATTGCCACTCTCAACGGCATCGTTGAGGAATATCGCAACCCGCTCGGGGTCTTGCAGATGGTCTTTCAATATTTCATCGAATGAGATTGTAGGCATTATGTTGTCTCCCTGTATTCGCCCCATAGTTCCTTAGCTTTGGCGATTGCGCGCTCCTGTCCGCTTTTATCAGAACCACATAATAGCAGAATAATTTCCCGGTTCTGGCGTCCGAAATAAACGCGGTATCCGGGGCCAAGGTCAATTCGCAATTCTGAGAGTCCATCGCCAATTGGCTTCACATCGCCGAAATTGCCAAGTTCCAGTCGCAATAGACGGCGGTCTATGATGTTGACCGTTCTTTCATCAAGACTCTCAACCCATTCGCGATAGTAATTCTTGCCAATCTTCGATTCATAAGCTCGGAGTTCAAATGTCATTATTTCGTTCTATTTCTACAACGGCTATGACTTAATGCTCACTCAACTACCCCTTCTCCACCTCGAACAGCGAGGAGATAGACCGGTCCTCGTGCGTGCGCTTGATGGCTTCGGCAAATACTTTCGAGACGGATTTGACTTTGATCTTGGGCGACTTTCTCCTGAGCGGGATCGTATCGGCCACGATCAATGATTCGAGCGGGGATTCCTCGATGCGCCTGATCGCATCTCCACTGAGTACGGGATGGGTACACGCGCCATAAATGGCTTTCGCTCCCGCTGCCTTTAAAGCAACGGCTGCATTGGTGAACGTGCCACCTGTATCGATGAGATCGTCGATGAGAATAACATTTTTTCCAGCCGGATTACCGATAATGTTCATCACTTCGGCCACGTTCGGCGCGGGGCGGCGTTTATCGATGACGATCAGATCGGAATCGAACCGTTTGGCATAGGAGCGCGCCATTTTCGTTCCACCGACATCCGGCGACGCCACGATCATCTGCTTGATCTTTTCTTCCTTGAAATATTTTACGAACGTGTTCGAAGCATATAGATGATCGACAGGAATATCGAAAAATCCCTGGAGCTGCGGTGCGTGAAGATCCATCGCGATCACGCGGTCCGCGCCGGCGGTGGTGATGAGGTTGGCGACAAGTTTGCTCGTGATCGCAACACGGGGCTGATCCTTGCGGTCCTGACGGGCATAGCCAAAGTAGGGGATGACGGCCGTGATGCGCTTTGCGCTTGCGCGAACGGCGGCATCGATCAGCATGAGAAGCTCGAACAGATTATCCGCCGGCGGCATCGTCGATTGGATGATAAAAAGATCCTCGCCACGGATGTTCTCATCGTACTTCACCCAAATTTCGCCATCGGCGAAATTTTTAATACGCACACTTGCCAGAGGGACTCCGAGCGTCGCGGCGACATTCTCGGCGAATTTCACATTGCTTCGTCCGGAAACGATCTTGGGATGACTCACGCGGGAATGTTTAGGGTAATTAACACTTGTTCTCTCCGTCGCTGGGTGCGACTATTAATGCTCTTCAAGGCCTCTCAGGAATTCCTGCGCTTCACTCGAATTTGGCGCAAGGACATGCATAAAACGTTCGATGGCTGTCCGCGCCGGAGCGTTGCCTTGCTCGCTAAAGACGATGATAAGGTTGCGAAGCATCCGGAGCAAGATGGCTCTGGGAGGCGCTGGATCCAAAAATTGTTTGTGGAAGGGAAGGCCGGAGGCTTCGAGATAATGCTTGATGTCCCGCTCGCGCAGGATGACGCCGCCATTGAAGGCATCGATGAACAGCGGTTCGCCGCGCAAGCCATCATAGCGGACAAGGAAATGCCCCGGTGCGCTTGCGCCGGAGAACGGTAACCCCAGCCGCGTGCGAACGATCAACAAATAGACCGCCGCAAGCGAGATCGGTATTCCCGTGCGCCGCTCGATGACGCGGTCGATATAGCTGTTCTCCGGCTCTAAGAATTTTGTCTGGTTTCCCCGGAAGCGCAGGTCCTCGAAAAAGAATTGATTGACCTCATCCAGGATCTCAAGCGCGGATGAAACCCGTGCTAATCTGTAATTGAGCAATTGGGCGAACCCATCAAGCTCTCTGCGAATATGATCGACCTTTAAGAGTGGGTTACCAAACCGAGCGATGAGGAGCAGCCCATTTTCGAATGCTACCCGATTACCTTCGGCGAACTGTATGGCAAGGGTTTCAAATTCACGGGTAAGGTAACCGGCGCTGAATTCGGCCGTAATTCGCTCGGCGCGCGTTCTGGCAAGGGTGCTATCGGCGCGCTCGGCAAAGATAGCAAGCGGCGCAATGGCCTCGCTTCCACGCTGGAGAATTCGGTCGGTTACGGCTTGTGCGATGCGCTCGTCCGGGTCGTCCAGGAGGGAAAACAGGGAGCGCAACTCAGAGTCCTCACTGCCGGAAATCCAGTCATTCGCGGGGGCTTCGATTTCTCGTGAAAGCATATCTGATCGCATAGTGGAAAGCGTTAACACGCAGAAGTGGCAAATGAAATCCATCAAAATTACCGGACAGGGGTCGTTGGATGGGTATTTTTGCAGGGAATGGTTCGCGGTGCTCTCTATTCGTTGCTACTAATGGTCTTGTGCTTAGGTGCGTTTTCGCTCCCGAACGCTGACGCTCAGGGGTTGATCGATACGGCCCATTTCGCGATCCGCCCGGATTCTTCCATGATGCCGATATGGAATATTCCTAACGGAGCGTATTTTTCTTTCGATCATCTTCTCTCTATCTATGAATCTCACGGCCGATTCGAGTATGGTTCGCCGGTATCGCCCGCATTTGCGAGATCCAATAGCGTGGGAATCGATACCATTCACTTGGAGGGAGCTTCGAGATTGTTGCAGGATAATTCGATCCGAACGACCTCCACGATCGACTCGCTCTATGCCGATGCCCCGTTGAATGGCGGTTCACTGCGCCCGATGATTCTGATCTGTGGAAGTTCGTATGCAACCAGCGGCTTTCGGGTTTTTCGGCGGCATCGTTGGTTCCCAGCGCGTCCGATGGGTTCGGCGTGGCGGGACTTCGTGTCTTACCATCGGGTTCTGATCTAGACTTTGAAGCAGCGGCAGGGGTAGCGGTAGAATCTCAATCCGGTGTCGGCACTGCAGTCGGGCCAACGGTTCGGGGCGTATTTTATGCACCATCGGAACTTGTATCTGACAATACTGCGATCGCTGCCGGTGCCAGCGTGGATGAGCGGTTCTTCCGCGCCGGCGACCAACGATATTCCAGCGATCACGCATCGTTTGGGGCCGTTAGCGCGGTGGGAGGCGCTGGAACGCTGGATTCCAATCACGTCTATCTCGATGCCGGTCTGGTCCGGCGGGATTTTTTTTACAATAATGATTCAAGTGCCGCTCCGATCAAGCAAGAACGTACCGAGCTTTCGCTCAGCCTCCGAGATTCCCTAAACTACCCCATCGTAGGCAATGCACTCAGTGCGTCGCTGAATGCAGTGCTCGAACCTGGTTCGATCACACGCCAGAGCGATATTTCGTCCAGTGAACTCACTTCAAGCAGTTTTTCTGCGCTTTCGAGTTTACTGGTCCCGAATGAAGTAACGGTGCTTCGGACGCTCATCGGTGGCAGGCTCGATCTCGCTGCTTCGAATGAGTGGTCGGCACAGGGGCGAATGAGCTATGACCAGAAAACAGAGAATGTGCAACTGCTTGGCAGCGAGCTTTCGGGAATTGATCCGGCAACCATCTCGAAATTCGCTGATATTTTGAATGAATCGAGCTTTGAGCAACGAATAACTCAGGCAGGCGCAACCGTGCAATACCGTCCCAATGCGCATGAGCGTTTTCAGATCGAGACCAATGCCAATTTGCTCAACTATGACACCCCAAGTCCGCTGAATGATGATGACCACGATGAGCTTGTCACAAGCGCTGACGCTCGTTACGATCGCATTTTTTCGGATGACCTGCGTGCCTGGATATCCCTGCGCGCCGCGCGAACGCATTTGGTATATCTGCTCAGTGACAGAAGCGCTCAAAATAATGTCACACAATCGCTCGAGCTTACGACCAACGCACAATATTACACTCAGGCGGTACTCGCTCAGGTAAGCGGAGAAGTGTTCGCGAACTATACCGTGCTCGATTTTTTGGATTCCGTTCCGGCCTTAGCGGGTGTTGGGAATTATGTGCTGCGCGGGCTTACACTTTCGGATTCCGTTGTAGCGCCCGTTACTGGGAATCTCTCCGGCGCCGTTGGGCCCTTTACAGTGGAAGAAGATGCTACGCTCCGTGTAACGGAACAAGGCAGCTACGATCAGCCGGCATTCAGCGAAGTGTTGGATACGCGAATCACCGAACTTTCCGGATCGCTGCTGCTGGGCCTGGCTTCGGCTGGCGGCAGGGCACCGTGGAGAGTTCAAGCGGGAGCACGCGGATTTTTCCTAAGCCGCGAAGGAGAGAACACTGTTTCGCTAGCGACCGGACCTGTCTTTGAGCAATTAGAGCAACAGGTACGCGTTGGGCCTATTCTGATTATATCGCTATCAAGATGGGGTGGTTTGGGACCCATGCTCAACGGGTCGGTGTGGTATTCCGTAATTAAAGACCAGACCTTCGATGTTCCAGCTATTACCAGAACGCCACAGCTTGAGAGTCAATTAACTGCGCAATGGACTTTTTGAGGGATCGGTTATTGGAAGGCTCGGTATTCTCGCATTATTTCAGAAATTGCTTATATTTGTAACCATTGAAATCGAATGTAATGAAATCTATCCTTATTCTTTGTGTCCTTGTCATGCTTTCTTCTGACGCTGTCGCACAATTCTCGATCCGATCGCTCGGCGGGACGTCGTGGATCGGGGTTAGTGCTGGTGCGAACTTTGCGAATGAATCATTTAGTACGCTGCCGGATAATTCTTCCACGAGTATGATGACGGGTGTCATCGGGGGGATCACATTTGAGCATTGGTTTGATAATTCCTGGGCGATATGCGCTGACGTGCTCTATGATCTGAAGGGTGTGGATGAACAGTATGCGAACGCAGCAAAGAATCGTCAGGTCGGTGACGTGATCTATTCCGGGAATGATAATTTCAGCATGAGCTATGTGGAGATCCCGATCTTGCTCAAATATTCCCTTGGTCGCGGGGAGATTCGCCCCTACCTTTGCGCCGGACCTTCGATCGGCTCACTGCTTCAATCTTCCGAAGCTGCGAGTGGTTCGCTCGCGCCGGTAGGTAACCTTAAATCCTATCTTCAGTCAACCGACCTCTCCATTTACGGCGCACTTGGGATCCAGGACGAAATATATAATGGACCGATCCTATCGTTTGAGGCTGGATACGCGGTGGGACTCTCTGACATTTATAAATCAAGCCCAACGCGAGTTACAACGAATGGAAATCCTTTTCCGGATCCCATCGATCCCTCTGGTGTTAAGTCTGGGGATATTCGCGTTACCGTCGGTGCGGTTTGGCAATTTTGATATAGGTCAGTATCGGCGAACTAAAGTTTGTCTCAAAAACCTCCTTAGAGTAATGAGGAAAATATTTTGCATCCTATTTTTTTGTGCCGTTATTCTTCCATGCGTTGCGCACTCGCAGCCTAAGGCATCGAAAGGCAGGTCCATCGTTCAGGCGGCGGTAGCGTATCAAAGCAAGTTGCAGGATAGCACAGTAACGCTCGATGATGTTTTACATAACTGGGATGTTACTGCTCGCGATCCGGAAGTCCGCAAAGATCAGGACGCGCTGGCTATTGCGTATGGCTGCGAGGCGCTCATCGAGGTACAAAAAGGGCGGTCACATAGCGCGGATTCACTATTTAGAAAGGCATTGCCACTCTTTCGGTTTAAGTCCTCGAAAGAATCCATTCTCGTGGCTTATGCAGAGTTCGAGCGCGGATTGAAAAATAACGCCGATGCGATGAGGGCCTACGACGAGATCGTTCACACCATGGATTCCGTCGGCACGCTGTGGGATATCGAGTATTACCGTCTTTCCGGCTATGCGCCATACGCCTACGCGATCGATGCCTCGTTCGGAATGGCACAAATTGCCGCCTCCGACCCAAAGCAGAAACAAAAGGCCATCGAGTTGCTTCAGAACACGTTCGACCGGCATCCAAACGATGCGCTCGGCATGATGACGATCGTTGCGTTGCATCGCCTCGGCGCAATGGACGATGAAGCATACAAGTTCCAGGTCGATCTGCTGTGTTCCCGAAAACCCGAGCTGCGGGATGTCAATGAGTTGTTCGAGAAAAAATTTTCGGAAGCAAAGTAGCTTGTGTTGAACAGACTTTTAGTCTGTTTCCGGGCTTTTAGCCCGTCGGACCGTTAGAATGGAATTCATTCGGGCTTGGAAGCCCGGGGACAGGCTGAAAGCCTGTCCTACACGTTACGGGGTTCGAAGAAATTGGATAAACGCTCGTAATGCGCGTCCGCGGTGACTGATGGCATTCTTTTCCTCATCGGCCATTTCTGCAAATGATTTTTGGGATGTATTCTCTGTTGGAATAAAGATCGGGTCATATCCAAATCCATTGGTGCCGCGAGGTTCGGTTGCAATTACGCCATCAATTTCACCTCGAAATAAATGTGCATCATTTTGTTCGTCTATATAGGCAATGACGGTTGAGAATGTTGCGCTTCGATCTTCTTTTCCAATCATTTCTACAAGTAGTTTGCTCACATTGCTTGCATAGGTTGCATTTTCACCGGAATAGCGTGCGCTATAGACTCCCGGTGCGCCATTCAGAGCCGCGCTTTCGAGTCCGGTATCGTCGGCAACCGTCGGGAGCTTTGTTATTTCATGAACGGCGCGAGCTTTTATCAGCGCATTTTCCTCAAGTGTTGTGCCGGTTTCTTCGATGTCGCCAATGGGAGGGTGAATATCATCGAGCGTTAGCACTTCGATGGAATTCCCAAGTTCGGCGTGAAGAATTTTGCGAAGTTCTTCGCACTTATGGCGATTATGGGTTGCGAGGACGAGTTTCATTATATCAAAATGTATAGGATGTCATTGCGAGGAGAATCGAACGACCGGAGGGAGTTCGATTCGACGAAGCAATCTCTTCCTCGTAACCGAGAGATTGCTTTGTCGAGCATTCTCCACTTCGTTGCGAATGCTCTCCTCGCAATGACAGTAAAAAAAGTTTTTTCATAGCACAAGTGTTTTTACTTCTGACAAATGTGCTACAGGACGAAGTGAGATTTTATCACTCACTTTCGGCATGGATTTCATATTTGCCCTTGGAAGAATGATATGTTGAAATCCAAGCTTAATAGCTTCGGCAACACGCAGCTCCCCTTGTGGCACAGCACGCACTTCACCACCCAATCCGATCTCACCAATAAGACATGCAAGCGGATCGATAGCCAGATCGAGCTGATTGGAAAGTACCGCCATCGCAATAGCAAGATCGGCGGCAGGTTCGTCGATGAAAAGTCCCCCGGCGATATTGATGAATATGTCGCTGTGTCCGAGCCGCGCACCTAATTGTTTTTCGAGCACAGCGAGGAGCATGGCGATTCGGCGGGTGTCGTAACCAGTGACATTCCTTTGTGGCGTACTGTAACTTGAATTCGTTACCAGCGCCTGAATTTCGATGAGCACTGGCCGGGTTCCTTCAAGCACAGCCGTTACAGACGATCCGCTTGCATTCTGTCTGCGTTCGGATAAAAATACTTCCGAAGGGTTTGGCACTTCTTCCAATCCTTGCGAGGTCATGGAAAAAACGCCGATCTCGTTCGTCGAACCATACCGGTTTTTTGCCGCGCGCAAGATGCGGTAGGTGTGCGTTCGCTCGCCTTCGAATTGCAGCACGGTATCGACGATATGCTCCAGCACTTTCGGTCCGGCGATCATACCTTCCTTCGTGACATGGCCGATAACAAAAACAGGGATGCCAGTCATTTTTGCGGCTTGCATGAGAAGCGCAGTGCATTCGCGCACTTGGGATACACTCCCCGGCGCGGATTCGATCATCGGGCGGTACATCGTTTGAATCGAATCGACGATAATCAGATCGGGAGACATTTTTCGAATGGTTTCCAGCACGGCTTCCACATTCGTTTCGGCAAGCACGTAAAGATTATCATTAGCAAGCCCAAGCCGTTCGGCACGGTTTTTAAGTTGACGAGCAGATTCTTCGCCGGACACATAAAGCGTGTTGGAACCGGGCATGAGCCCACGCACAACTTGCATCATCAACGTCGATTTTCCGATTCCCGGATCACCACCAACGAGTACAATGGAACCGGGCATGATGCCGCCGCCTAAAGCTCGATCGAACTCGGCAATTCCAGTGGTGATGCGGCCTTCTTGTTCGGTGGTTATTTCGCTGAGACGAATGGGATGCGCTGTCATGCTATTCGATTCAAATCCACGAGCGCCCAATGCTTTTGCGCTGCCGGTTGAAGCGGAGATAGATTCTTCGACAAAACTATTCCACGAACCGCACTCGGAGCATTTGCCGATCCAGCGAGGAGAAATATAGCCGCAGGACTGGCAAACGAATTGGGTTTTTACTTTTGACATGAATTAATGAACGATCTCAATGGGCTGGCGATCCATAACCTTCCCATTTTCTTTAATAACGATCTCATACATTCCGGAGGATCCCGGAAGTTCTGGAAGTAGCACGCTCTGTTCACCCGCCGAGAAGTGACATGGAAATATGTGCTCTGTAATGCCGGATGAGGAAACGATGCAAATTTCTGCGTCGGATTCTGTTGCACTTTCAACCGAAACTGTAAGTGACGATTGCGCGGGATCTGGATTTATCGAAATGATCTTAAATGGTGTCTGGCTCATCATCGCCGAACGCAACGTTTCCGTGGCGCACGTATCCTGAGCAATCACAAGTCCATCTGTCACCGAACCTACAGTTGCAGAGTATGTCGCGAGAGGGAGAATGTGAACTGCAGTCGATTCGTTTGTTGATACATAGGTTTGGAAAGGGAACGTTAGCTCAGTGTGGCCAAAACTAAGTGTTGATATTTTCGTAGTGTCGGTGCGAATAAGCATTGCTTGCCGGTTCCCATCCGTTCCACCGCTCCAGAATGCACGATAATTACAAATGCCAGTGTCGAGAGAGCCATTCGGGCAATTTTCAGGGTCGCCGAACGTCAGAAAATTTGGATCATAGGTCAAAGTAAATCCTATGGTGTCGAGATTGGAAGGCTTCGGCACAACGTCGATCGAAAGATGGAGTTCGCCTTTTCCACCCACTGTTACCGTTGTTGTATCGAGCGCAAGCTGGATCGTTCCCGTGCTGCGCCCTAGCAAGGTGAAGCTGCCAAGAGTGTCAACGCCTTGAAGTATTGCAGAGGCTTTATACGTCCCGATGAGGGAAGGATGAAATTCGAACTCAACTATTTGAGATCCGTAGGCAGAGAACGTCAGCGGACTGGGTGTAAGCATCGTGAATTCTGCCGCGTCGCCCTGCATACTCTGAACATTGACTGTGACAGGAACATCGTTCCGATTAGTAAGCGCAATCGATCGCGTAATTGTTGCCGGTGCGGAGACGGTTCCGAAATCAATGATGCTATCTCCCAACGGTATAAGCGGATTGCCAGAATACGTGACAGTGCGTGTCGTTTGATTCCCAGCGCTATCAACCGCTTGCACGATCATGGTCGCGTTTTGTGTCTGATCGGTGATGGTTGCAGTGAGAGTTGCTCTGTGGCCATCGAGAAACATTGCCGGACTCGACGATGCGTTGACCGAAGAGGGAAGCAACGCAAGGCTTGCGATGCCACGATCCCATGCCTGAGTGTCGGTGGCATAAAAGATAAATGTAAAGTTGGTCGGTGTTGTAACTGAGATCAATGGCGGTGTGGTGTCAGGCAATGGCTCATATCTCAACGAGTCGCGCAAAAAGTTACCGGCGCTATCGTACGCTTCGACAAGTGCGCGTGCGGGGTACATAGAATCCAAGAGCGATACGCCTACCCTTGCTTCCTGCGAAGAATCATAGAAGACCTGGGGAGCTGCGGTATTTGATAGTGGCGTCAAGATCACTTCCCGAATACCTCGGTCATGCGGACGCATGTCGGTTACTTTGCCGGAAAGTGTCAGGCGCGGTTCCGCAATAGGGTCCTGAACGAAGAGCGGTGGAAGTGTATCGGCAACCGTGCCACCAGATTCGATGCAAATGCTATCGGTATTGCCCACAGAGTCGATCGCAACAATGCAGCCGTGTGCCGAATCATTGATGCTTACAATTTGCAAATAGGCGTGTGCGAGTCTGTTACCAGCATAGTGAATGCTATCGAGTAAAATATTTTTAGCTCCAGCCGAGAGATAGATCGTATCGATGCCACGATCCCAGGGAAGCATTTCTTCTATTGTTTCTACGATACTGTTTGCGTTGTGCATTGGGGCGCCAAATTGCGGCGCGTGAATGTCAGGCTCAGGCTGATAGTGAATATCAATACGGCTTATGTTGCCGGAGGAATCCGTTGCCACAAAATATGCCTCTGCGGGGAACAGGGTATCGATAACGGAGAGAGAATCAGTAGCGGAATCGGGTGAAAACCCGAGTTGCATAACTATAAAATTAGAAGAAGCTGAATCGGTAAGCGACTTCATTCTCCCCTCGCACGCAGAAAATTCATAGGCGTGAAGCACACGCGAGAACATTCCGGGTGTGTCGAGCGCCAGGCGAGGTGGAAGCGAATCATGCGTGACGCGGCCCAATGTGTATGAGGTAAACGCTTGTTCCGTTGTGCCATTATAATTTAAGGAGACTTCAACTTGGTGTGTATTCCAGTTTGGGCATGGGAGGAGGCTTCGATATTCCAGAATGCAATGTTCGGAAAATATAAGATTCGAAATATCGAGGAGCATCGGCGCATAGAGCGTTGTATCGTAAGCCTTGAAATACGCACCACCGGTTCCGATCGCGAGATCGTGGTTTGCGTAATCAACCACGGCAGAATCGCGATCGACATCCAGCACATAAAGCTGAATACCAAGTGAGTCAAGGTACAGTTGAACACTATCGGCCTCATCGACGGGAGCGTCGGTAACAAGCACCATAACTCGGCGTGGGAGGGTGTTTCTCGTTAGTAGCTGTGCGGCCTGAGCAATACCGGGGTCCACTTCTGTATTCGTTCCGACGTAACGGAATGCAGTGACATGTGCCATCAGGGCCGTTGTATCCGCTGTGATGTTGGATGCATAGAAATTACTTGGGCTGCCGGGATAAGAATAGCTTGCAGTATCTGCAAAAGGGACAAGCGCGAGCGAAGATGCTCCCGGAATACTTGAAAGAAATTGTGAAAGAGCATGATCGAACATCCCGTAGCTACGGCTTGCGAATGGCCCGGAACCGAGGCTTCCATTCATAGACTCGCTCGTGTCGATAATAAAAACGATCGCGGCATTCGAAGCGCCATCGCAGTCGTGAAGTCCGAGTACGGTTGCGGGGATCCCATCTTCACGGACGCTAAAGTTGGATGAATTAACAAGCGTGGCTGGGCCACCGCTATCTGTTATGTTTACAGCAATATCAACAATGGGGAAGCTATCGATAACAGGTTGGGCAACGCTCAGGACGACCTGCCCATGCACGGGAAGCGCGCTTAGAAGAATAAGGCCAATGAAGAGAAGTCCGCGCGACATACCGAAGCCAACGGAATCCTAACAAAGATGGCTCCCGTGCAGAAATTGCCGTTGGGGAATCAGAGGTTAAGTGGCGATCAGTCCTTGCTCAATCAGGCTCTCTGCGATCTGGACGGCATCAAGGGCTGCGCCTTTCAGAAGCTGATCGCCGCAAACGAAAAGATCGATCGCGTTAGGATTGCTCACATCATGGCGGATTCGACCGACAAGCACATCGTAAAGTCCCGTTGCTTCGTTCGGCATGGGGAAGTGGTTGTTGGCTCGGTCATCGACAATAGCTGCTCCCGGGAAATCAGAAATTGCATCCCTTATTTCTTCCACCGACGGGCGAGACCATCCGAGCGAAGAAGCATCGAACTCGATATTGACACTTTCAGAATGAACGCGAAATATTGGTACGCGGACACAGGTAGCAGTTACTTGAATGTCCTCATCATGCAAGATCTTCTTCGTTTCGTGGATCATTTTCCACTCTTCGGCATTATATCCAGCATTATTAATTGCAGTATTGTGCGCGAACAAATTAAAGGCGATCGGATGAGGGAAAACCGATCCATCTCGCTTCTTAGAATGCGTCAACTGCTTGTTTTTCAAGAAGTTGGCGGTTTCTTCTTCTAATTCACGGATGGCTGCTGCGCCAGCTCCACTAACGGCTTGGTACGTTGAAACGACTATCCGTTTTATAGCTCCAAACTTGCGTAACGGCGCAACAGCCATTAGCATGACAATCGTCGAACAATTGGGCACTGCGATCACTCCATGATGTGCGCGCAGATCATCTGCATTGATCTCCGGGATAACTAAGGGAACGCCTTGCTCCATGCGAAAAGCACTGGAATTGTCGATGATAATGCAGCCACCTTTTTCGGCAGCGCTTCGCCATTTTCTTGTTATCTCGCTTCCGGCGCTGAAAAGTGCAATATCGAGATTCTCGAACGATCGCTCGGTCAGTGCCTCGATCGCGATCGGCGAACCGAGAAAGGGTATCTTTTTACCCACGGAACGCTCGCTGGCATAAAGATGAAGTTCTGAAAGCGGGAAGTTGCGCTCTTCAAGCACGCGGAGCATTTCCGTTCCTACTGCGCCTGTGGCGCCGACAATACCTACGTTTAGCAAGGATGAATTATGAATGATGAATTATGAGTTGCGGGTTAGTGAACACCGATCAATAAAAAATCAGCACCAGATATTGTTCAACAACTTGCGTCAAGGATGCACCTCCGAGTATTTGTTATTCTGAAACATTTCTGCCACAAATGAAGATATAGCGTCATGCGACTCACTCAATTCGAGCAACAGACCATCCGGGAGACCGTCCTCTCGTTCTTGCCAGATGCCAAAGTCTATCTTTATGGCTCGCGGGTTGATGATGCAAAACGAGGTGGAGACATTGATCTGATGATCGTCGATCCTCAGCCGGTTCCGCGAAAAACAATAGGTCAAATCCGTTGGAAGCTCTGGGAAATGCTTGGCGAACAAAAAATTGACATTCTGGGCGAGCAGGAAAATAATCTTAGCACCTTCGCAAGGATGATTTCGTTCGATGCACTGCCAATAGAATGACAAAAAAACAGTTAAGCACCGCAGATCAGTTACGGGATACTTTTGATCGAGTTGAGAAAGCAGCAATGCGTCTTCACCGTTCCTCAGAACGACTCGAATCAACCATTGATTGGTTGAATCCTTCAGAAGATGATCTCGACCGTCTCGATACGTTCGCGATCCGCTTTGCTCGACTTGAAGATATTATGCTTCAGAAAGTATTTCGAGTGATCGATATTTTGGAAGGCATTGAATTAGGGAGTCCCATTGACGTTGCTAATCGTGCCGAGAAGCGTGGTTTGATCGAATCCTCACATAAATTTCGAGAGATACGAGAGCTTCGAAATGAAATTACCCATGAATATGCTGTGACCGATCTGCCTGAGATCGCAAGACAACTTCTCGATTATACACCGGAGTTACTTAAGGCGGTGAATCAAGCACAAAAATATGGGATAGATTTACTGAATCGTTTGAGCTAATATGCCCGTTCAATTTCAAGATTATTACGAAATTCTCGGAGTACCTCGCACAGCATCGGAGGACGAGATCAAAAAGGCGTATCGCAAACTTGCGCGGAAGCATCATCCCGATGTGAATCCGAACGATAAATCCGCCGAGGAGAAATTTAAAAAGATCAATGAGGCCTATGAAGTTCTGAGCGATAAGGATAAACGCCAGAAATATGACCGCTTCGGCGAAAACTGGAAGACCGGTGAGCAATTCTCCCCTCCGCCTGGGTATGGCCCTCATCCGGGAGGTGGAACCTATACTTATACTACAGGCGGAGAAGGCGGAGATTTCTCAGAATTCTTTCATCAGTTCTTCGGGCCGGGGATGGGATTTCAAGTGCCATTCGAAGGTGGCCGCGCAGGTTCGCAGCGCAGGCGACCGGGTTTTTCCACTCGTGGTACTGATATAGAAGCCGAACTTCCGGTTACGATCGAGGAAGCGTTTCACGGCACTCAAAAGCAATTTACTATTCGCAAAGCCGATGGTACGAACAAAAACCTATAAAGTAAAAATCCCAGAACATTCCTTTGCAGGAAAGCAGATCAAGCTTGCGGGACAAGGCGAAGCTGGAGCAGCTACACCGGGTGACCTGATTCTTTCGCTCGTATATCAGAACCATCCCTATTATGAGATCGACAATTTCGATCTCTACCGTGAACTCGATGTAGCGCCATGGGAAGCAGTGCTTGGCGCGAAAGTACCGATGGAAACGCTCGATGGGAATGTACGTCTAACCATTCCTGCGGGTGCACAGAATGGATTAAAGTTGCGTCTCGCGAATCGCGGACTGTATCGTTCCGATGGATCGCGTGGCGATCTTTATGCCAGTGTCAATATCGAAATTCCCGAAACCCTCAACAAAAAAGAGCGGGAATTGTGGGAAAAGTTACGCGATACTTCGGAGTTCGATCCACGGGAATAATTCTTTTTCATACAGCTTTCCGTGGTAGTAATCGAGTAGAATTCATAATAAATATCAATTCCGAACTTACATGGATCAGCGCTGCAAGGAGGGGACTTAACATTCCAAAGGCTGCAAGGCAGACACCGACTGTGTCCACAGCAATTGTTCCGATGAAATTTTGCCGGATGATGCTTCGGCACCATCGAGCAATTTTCACGGTCTCGACAAATTTCAGCAGATCATTGCCAATAAGAACGATATCTGCGCTCTCTCTCGCTACGTCTGTTCCAGATCCCATGGCGACCCCAACATCGGCTTGCATAAGGGCGAGCGCGTCATTGATTCCATCGCCAACCATCGCAATTTTGCGACCCTCTGTTCGCATTTTCCTGATCTCTTCCATTTTCTGGTCTGGCAAGAGTTCCGCCATAACCAAATCGAATTCTAACTCCGTTCTCAATTCCTTTGCTATGGCATTAGTGTCACCAGTCAAAAGAACTGTTCGGAGACCCATGAGCCTCAATGCTTGAATGGCATTGCGGGATTCCGGCCTGACAACATCCTTGACGTCAATTGTTCCGATGACAGCACCGTCTTTTCCAACATGCATGGATGATTCTGACATGTTTGATCCGATTCGAGCAGCATTCACAATTCCATTTTCAGACATCCATTGTTTATTTCCAACGGCAATTTTCGTTAGCCCAATGGAGCATGAGACGCCTCGTCCGACTGCATAATGGAATTCGTCGGGAGTACGTACCATGATCTTCCATTCCGCAGCCTTGGCGAGAATTGCGCTGGCGAGGGGGTGTTCGGAATTTTTTTCTGCAATAGCGGCAGTTTCGATCACTTCTTCGGGAATTCTACCAAGAGCTGGGCGAACCTGTACAACACGCGGCTCCCCAAACGTGAGTGTTCCAGTCTTGTCAAATACGACCGTGTCGATGTTGCCAAGTACTTCCAGGTAGATTCCTCCTTTGATGATCGAACCATTACGTGCGGCACGGCCTATTGCACCGAGAATGGCCAATGGCGTACCCGCCGCAATACCACAGGCACCTGCAACGATGATAACGGAAATAGTTGAACGAGCGTCGCGAGTGATGATAAAAGTAATGAGTGCACACGCCAGAGCAAAATACACGAGATAACCAGCAAAGCGATCGGCCGTCTTTTGAATGGGAGCGCGAACCTTATCAGCATGTTCAACGGCTTGAACAATCTTACCGAACGCAGTATTCTTGCCAATATTTGTTGTACGGACGGTCAATACTCCCGATTGATTGACCGTACCTGCAAATACAGTTGCGCCCTGAGTTTTCTCCACAGGAATCGATTCTCCGGTGATCGCCGATTGATCGACAGATGAAACTCCAGATAATACGCTGCCATCGACCGGGATCCCACTGCCTGGCTTAATGAGTACTACATCGCCGATATGCAATCGGTCAATGGGAACGGTTACATCGCCCTTTACGGTACGAAGGATGGCTTCACGGGGGAGCATATTGGTCAAGTCCTTGATCGCTTTTCTGCCCCGAGCCACTGTAAGTTCTTCCAGCACTTCGGCGACGAGCACGAAGAACATGATTACGATCGCAGTAAGGAATTGTCCAATAACGAGCGCGGCAACCAGCGCGATCGTCATGGAAAGCTCCATGGTCATCCGTTTTTCTCGCAGATTTTCGAAGGCCTCTTTCCAGATCGGCCATCCGCCGATAAGCGTTGCGGCGATGCCGATGACGCTGACGTTTGCAAACGGCTCCCACCATTTCAACCACACTGCGATTGCAGAAAGGGCCACGAACGCAATTCGAATAAGATCCGCCTTCTCTAAATGATGTACTTCGGCAACTTCCGCTTGTTCCATGACACATTTATCTGAAATTGCAAGGATATAGGAATGCGGGACTAATGGGAATTATAAATTCCATTAGTCCCACAAACCCTGTTTGAGATTAAAGGTGGTAGTCCACTTTCAGGATGATGCTGCGCGGCTCTTCCCAATAGGCCGAGCTAAAATAGGCGCCTTTAAGCAAATGCTCGTTATCGAACAGATTGCCGACATAGAGCGAGGGCGAAATTGTGGAGCTGCCCTGGAGATGGAACGTATATCCGCCTCCAATATTGAAGATCCACGATGGGGTGGTATGCTCGGCCTGATTGAAGTCGAACAAACCGGTTCCATACGAAAGCCCTTGCGGATTTCCATTCGTCAGCCCCGATCCATAGATTCCAACGACATTCGCATACCAATCGGAAGGCTGATAATTGAGTGATGCAACGACGGAAAGCCGTTGATCGTGATCGAGATCTGTTGCGGGGCCATCGCTTGCGAACGGGACGAATCCACCGGAAAGTGTACCCACGCCATACGCATGTATGATCGAGGAGTTCAAATATCCAGAGAAAGGAGTGTTCGGCGAACTATACGAAAGCCCAAGCTCGATGCCCTGTGTGTAAACAGAAGCGATATTCACTGGACTCTTAATCGCACTGGTTCCGATCGTCGCATCATCTACTCCCGGTGAGGCGTACTTGTAGAAATAATCGGTTTTCATGCGCAAGCCGAAATCGAACGTATGAACGTAGTCGGCTTCGTAGAATTCATCGCGTTCTGCCTTGGTGCCGCCAAGCGTATCCCCATAGACATTATGAGGGTAAATAAGGCTACCAATCGACGAAAGCCCATCGAGGTTGGTCGGCATAAAAAGCTTACCATAATAAAGTGAGGCGTAGTTGCTTTCGTCAATAAGGAAGTTCCAACGAATGCGAGGGCTTACTTGCGATTGAAATCCTACATCCGGAGAAACTTGCTGATCGTATCGCAAGCCAACATCGAACCGGGTCCACTCCCATGGATGGATCTCGGATTCGAGAAACGCTCCGAAATTGGTACCCGTATAGGAGTTAGAGGTGTGGGGAGCATTTGGAAGATTGACTTGGCTATACTGTTCTCCGGTTGTGGTATCGACGGGTCCGAAATCTTCATGACCGACCGTATTATCGAAATTGAATCCGGCGGCATACATAAACTGATGCGAAAGCCGGTTATCGTATTTTGTGCGAATTCCGAGCGTGGTGTAGCTCCTGTCTTCGGAAATGACATCTGAATTGCCTGCGACATTATCGATTGTTGGCATGTCAATTCCGCCGGGAGTATAGATTAACCCTCCTTCACGTGCAAAACCAGCCACCATTAAATTACTCTCGCGGTCAACCTCCGATGAGATCGTTCGAAAGTAACTAAGCGTTTGAAATGCGTTCGTCGTATATTGATTATCGTCCTGAGCTTGGGGTGGATTTGTCCCACCCACTTCTACGGAATCATACGGTATTTGCGTATTAGTGACGCCATAATTTAGATTGAGTGTCAAGTAGTCTTTGTCCGATAGCAAATAATCAGCTTTGCCATAGAGGAAATAATCGAATCCATGATCGTGTTCGATCTCCGAGATAGGCGCATCGATGCGGCGGTCGGTTTCTTGACGAGATCCGGAAAGGAACCAGCCGAACTTACCGATATTATCGCTCATGGAAAGTGTTTGCCCGTTCATGTTCAGCAATTTGTTCGGGTTGATCACCGAATCCTTGCTTATACTTGGCGCATAGGTTCCGGCATACGTCGAAGCATCCAAATGAAAACCGCCGGAGGGAACATGGGTTTGCATGTCGATAACAGCGGCAATTTGGCCGCCGTATTCTGCAGCCCATCCGCCATCGATGAAGGTTGCCCGATCAATGACATGGGGATCGACCACCTCGTTCAGCCCACCGAATACGCCGAGAGGAATCGGCGCGCCATCAAGATAAAAGGTGTATTCACCATGCTGGCCGCGAATATGCACTTCGCCCGTTGGCGCCCGCGCAGCGCCGAGCAGGTTTTCCTGCACTAATTGAGTAATTCGAGCAGTCGGAGGAGCATGATAGGTTTCGGCTTCGAATACCTGATTAGCGGTCGTCGGATCAATGGTCGTGATAGCCGGTTCGTGGAATCCAGTAACCGTAACCTGCTTCCCGATCTCGTAAAGCGTAACGGAGTCGAACGTATGCTCTTTGTCTATTACCACCGAAGAGTCGTTGAAGTCATCATAACCAACGGACCGAACCACGAGCCTGTAGGTACCCGGAATGACATCGGCGAAGGTGGTGCGGCCTGCGGGATTTGTTACCTGTCCGCGAATGAACGCGGATCCTCGATAGAGCGAAACGCGCGCCAGATCGAGCGGCTGGTCGTTGGTTCCGTCATGGACGGCGACCGTGAAATTAATACCCTCTGCTGGCACATGTTTATGATGCGTTTTTGCCAGAAGAGCATTGGAAATTAATAGCGAGATCACGATGAGAATAAATGCCAGAAGCATAAGATCGCTCTTGTGCCGACGGCTAAAAAGTTGAAAATGATTCATGACGAAAATTTTTTAATTGAGGTAAATGCACACACGGGCCTCGATTTCTTCGAGTGCCCGATCAAGAATGTTGAGCGTAGGAAATACGCGGAAGAGAAAGGACTTAGATTGCGGGAGGTGCGCGTCCGTGTGTGTGCAGGATCGCCGGTGTGAACGGGCTTCCGACGGAAAGTGCAAATATTTCGACGGGGGTAACAGTGAGAGGCGGAAGAACAGGAACGGGCGGAGCATTTAGTGTAACGGTTGCTTCAACATCGCAGGCGTTACAGGGTGCTGAAATGGTAGTCCCATTATCGGCAAGAGCTTCGTGCGTGTGAAAGAAATCGCTCCCGGTGCGCCCGGCAATTGCAACCAAAAGGAGTGCGACAAAAGCGTGCACAGCATAGCTGTGTCGCAATGATACGAGTCCTTGTTGATGGCGAACCTTCATAAGAAGTAACAAATATACGGAAGTATTACAAACCGTAACGCGGTATGAATGATTTGTCATTATCCAGAACTGTTATCCCAAAGGCAAAATAAACATCCGGTAGTACGGTACCCCAGGTTTTCATTAATGGGTAGGGATAGCCAAAACCCGTCGTTAGTAACGAACCTTCGGGGCTAAAAATGGATTACCAGTAGTTCATATTCACCACATCCCATGTGTCTCTATAGTGACACGTCCATTCATGGCTAACCGAAGGCTTATTTCATTGTCGATGGCCCTCCTGTTTGGGGTGGTCATGGCGTTGGCTTCTCCGAGCGCGGCCCAATGGTCATTGCTAAAGACATTTTCCCAGGCCACGGTTGCCTCTGTGTATTTTCTGGATCAGGTGGGGGTTAGCACCACAGGCTTAGTAGGACTCGATAATTCCGCGATCTGGCGAACGACCGATAATGGCGTAACCTGGAATCAGTCTGTTACCCCCCTGACCGGAATTCCTGCCGAGATCACCGACTTTACATTTCACACCAGTTTGCTTGGATGGTGCAGCGTCCGCGATGATTATGGCATCGTTGGAGGAATTTGGAAAACAACGGATGGGGGGCAAACCTGGATTTCGGTTCTAAACGGCGATAGCTTTGTATCGGTCGGATATTGTCAAGGCACGAATATGCTTTCTGCTCCGTGTTGGTACTCAAGTGCGTATCAATCTACGGATCTGGGGGTCACTTGGACTTCCTTCGCCTCCGATTGGCAGAACGGAGTGAGCTATAGTGGCCTCAATGGAGTGATCGGTAACCTTCAGGCTCTTAGTCCATTGTATTCCACTGACGGTGGCTTGACTTGGAACGCTGCTCCTTCCCTTGATGCCGAAACATGGGCACCGTATGGTCTCGTGGGAACGAACATATTTGTAGCGGTTGGCGAAAAAACGCGCCAGTTCTTTATCTCGACCAATGGTGGTGCCATGTGGACGAACACCTCCATTTTACCACCGGTTGGAATTCCAACGGGTTGCATCAGAGGAACCATCTCTGCTTTGTTTGTGCAAACTGATAGTATTGCTGGATTTTATTACTCGACCGACACCGGGAATTCATGGATCAATATCTGCGGGCCGTCGAATTTTCGAGATACTCGTTTCTATGCGGTTGGGCCGCAGATCTTCGCGGGGGATTTTTATGGAGGTCTTTGGTACACCGCCAATGCGGTAGCCGGAGGTACGGTTACCCTTCATCTTGACGAGACGAACATTCAATTCTCTGGAACCCGTTGCGACCAACTCGATACGACACTTCATATTACTTCCAGTACCGGGTGTGTGAACGGGATCCTCGTAAAAGCACAAATGCTTTCCGGTGCGCAAGAATTTTCATTTCAGGGAATCACCTACCCGTATATGCTAAGTGGGAGCGATAGCATTGGTATTATCTATACTCCAAGCCCATCATTGAAAGATTCTGGCAAGCTGCTGTTAGAATTTAATCTTGGAACGAGGACGGTCGATACCATTATTACACTTTATGGAACTGCAAAGAGTACCGCGAGCTACAGTGTGACTCCATCGCTCGAGCTTTCGGCTCCGTATGCATGCGTCTCGAAGGATACCGCGATCCTCATTCACAATTATTCGTGTGATACGCTAACCGTTACGGAGCAATCCCTTACGGACAGCTCACATTTTCAACTTTCGCACATCAAACTGCCTCACGCGATCGAGCCGGGAGGGGTAGATACCGTTCCCATTACATCCTCTTCATTGCAGGACGGCACGTTCACCTCGGAGTTGGAACTTCACATGCTCGGTGGAAAGAGCGTGGCGATCGAGGATTCCGTCTTTCTTGCGTTAACGGTATTCCAAGGCGCGCACGCTGAGATCGGGGCTCTCAGTCTTTCGGTGCTCGATGAGTGTACCTCGATCGATACCGTTGTTTCGATCACCGCGACTCCATGTGATTCGATCGTGTTGCAGCAGGTCTCACTCAGCGATACCTCCATCTTTCATCTGGGATTGATCTCAGTTCCAACAGTTATTCCAGCGTCGAATGGGATTCCGATCGTTCTACATGTATCACCGGGTCAGAAAGGGGTGTATTCCACAAACCTGCAACTCCAGTACCTGAGCGGCTCCGAAACGATAGATACCACTGTTCCGCTCACGCTTCAGGTGCAGTATGATATTCCTGTACGCGTGGGGCTTCGGGGTTCTTTATTTAGTTTGGGTGTGGTCAACGTCCCGTGCGCATCGACTTCGCAATGGATAACCATTAGTAATAGCTTATGCCGCAATCTTAATATCCAAAATATCGCATGGGAAAATGCTGACAGTGAATTCTGGTTCGATCCCATTGCATTTCCTATCACACTTTCGAGCGATTCCGGGATCGATTCCATTCTCGTTCATTTCAAACCGAATATTGCCGATACGTTATCTAATAGGCTTCAAATTACTTTGGATCTCAATGGAACAATAGTCGATACGTTCATCACCATTTCAGGTATTGGTGTTTCATCCTTCCATGATTCGCTGCTTACTCCTGCGCTGAGTTACGATACGGTGCTGGCGTGCCAGGCGAAGATCCAGGAAGGTAAGATCGTTAACCTTTCGTGCGATAGCGTGATAGTGACCTCCGCCACTTTTTCGACAGGAATTAATTATATTCTGCTCAGCCCCACCTTTCCAATTAAACTTGCCCCGGATTCAACGCTTGCACTGCAAGTTCAACTTCAGCCAACACAGAATGGGCTTATTGGTGATGGGTTATTGGTCACCCTGCAAGATCCGGTTACGGGCAACAATCACATTGAAACCATTTCGCTCGAAGGCTTCGTAATTCCGAATTCTGGTGCACTTACCCTAAGCAATTCCACGTTCTCCTTTGGAGGGATCAACCCGTGTTCATCGGTGGATTCCAGCATTGTACTCACTAATGACGGATACTGTAGTGATGTTATCGTGACAGATACAACGTTTGCCGGTTATCCCGGGGTTGTGTTTACTTTGCCTGGAGCTTTGCCGATCGTTATCCATCCAGATAGTTCCGTACGGATTTCATTCCGCGTTGCAGCGGCTCCGGATACTTCAGCATTTACCACGCTTGCACTGCATGGGCAGAATATCGATACTGTTATTTCTTTCAATTATGTGTCACTTCCCGGCGGGAATGTCCTGGCTTTTTCAACTCCTGACTCCGTCTTCATCACACGTCCATGTGTTCCGGTTTCGAAAACATTTTGGATCGCAAATGTTGGCTGCGGTGCCACCTCGGTAGATACGATCGCTCTTTCGTCGGACCAGACTCAGTTCACGTTAGATAGCATCCTGAAATTCCCGGAAGTAATTGCTCCCGGGGACACACTATTTTATACGGTCCAATTCGATCCGAGCGGGAGCGGCACTGGGGCGGCTTCGCTGAATGTCCGTTCTCAGCAAGGGCAGTATGATCGGTCTCTTGGACTTTCGGGAAGTGCGATAGGGATCGTACCGACGGTGCGTATCACGCTGGAGTCAAGCATTCAGTCCATACAAGTTACAGGATTGGCAGGTGGTACGACGGACGTTGCCGCGATCGTGCTCGATAATATTGGCGATACGACGGGCCTTGAAACAGTATCCTTCGCTCTCAATGCTAATTGGGATCTATTGACGCTGACGAAAATCGTAACTGCAACAGGTTGGAGCGTTGCGGATACGTTTTGGAATCTCGATCATTCGCTTGAAATTCGGCTGCGTAACGAGTCTGGCGGTGCTGTGCTTGCTGGAACCCAAATTGCCCACTGCTATTTTGCCATCGCTGTTACGGATAGTGCCGGTTGTGATATTGTCATGTCCGGTCTTCGGTTTAACGATAGTTCCGCAAATTACGATGGCTGTATTCTCACCTCGATCCAGGGTGCAGGGGACGTTCGTTTTACTTTGATCGATACGTGCGGTACTCCAATTCTGCGAAGTTTATTGCAAGGACAGGTTGCCCTCCGCATCATTTCTGTACGTCCGAACCCGGTAAACCTTTCGGGAGCTACTTCTCGCATCGAGTTGTGCCTTGCAGTAGCGCAGGAGGGGATCGTGACGGTTCGGATCACCGATATGCTGGGGCGAGAAGTGTGGCATCAAGCCATTCCATGCGCCGCTGGAACACAGACGCTCCCGCTCGATCTTCCCACTATTCCCGAGGGAAGCTTTTTTATGGAAGTGTCATCGGGAGAAATGAACGACTCCCGAAAGATCATCTTCGAAGCCGGCAACGGGAAGGAATAGCAACCGACGGCGTTCGCTATGAGGCGATGTGCGCGACAACCGCAACAAATTGCGGAATGAGGGAAGTTGAAGCCGGCGCGGGGGTGTGACCCTTCTTCTTTTTCTTACTTGAAGTAGTGGTCGCTGCCGGAGCGGGTGGAAACGCTGGATCGTTCGGCTGAAATATTCCGGGTGGGACGCTTGTGATCTCACTCTGGACGCTAAAGCGGGATTCTGTAATTCCTTTATTCAGAAAATACGAGCGCATCGATGTTTCACGGCCGGCCGCGAGTGTTTTTTGGGCAGCATCCTTTTTCGATTTTACGGGTGCATCGGGATAGACGGTGATGCTCACCGAAAGCTTTGGATTGTGCTTCATCTGATCGACGATGCGATCGAATGCCGGTAAGGTGCAGGATAAGATGCTCTGAGATTTAGGTGCAAAAACCGGGGATTGCAGTTCGAATGCCTGACCATCCCTCAATGGCGAGAGCACCATGTGAACCGGGAACTCCTGATAGGTCTTGAGCGCGCCAAGCACGAGTGTATCTTCATGATACAAATAGTTACTGGAATTGACTCTCAGGCGATACGTTGCGTTCGGCTGAAGCACGGTGCTGATCTTCCCCTCGGGGCTGGATTTTGTCGTTGTGAGAACTTCCGTTCCCTTGAAGATGGTGACGGGTACATCGACCACGGGCGTGCCATCTGCTAATGTCACGACTCCTTTGAGCAACCCGACCGTTTTGGATATTTGAGACTGGGCGGTTGGAACGCCCAGCAGTACGAGTAGAATAAAAGAAACGATAAAACAATACTTCTTCGGCACGATCATGCAGTATTCAAAAAATGGATTAACACACCGACAAGACGAAAGTAACAGGCGAAAACAGACTTTTATTTAAGCACACCCATTACCATGCCATCGCCAACGGGAATAAGCGTTGAAAAAAGCGTTTTTTGGTTTGCGAAGGTTTCATTGAACGAGCGAATAGCCTTCACGCTGGCAGCATCCGGATCGCCCTTTGCAAGGTCTGTGGTCAATTTGCCCCAGGCGAGCGCGTTATCCCCGGCGATCACTCCACCCGGACGGATTAGCCGCAACGCCTCGTTCAGGTAGGGAGTATAATTCGGCTTATCAGCATCGATAAGGATAAAATCGAACGTCTCGCGGCGCATCAGCTTCATGACTTCGAGCGCAGGCCCAAGTTTTATCGTGATGTTCCGAAGGTGCAGCGTGTCGATGTTTTCCTTTGCGACATTCGCATGCATCTCGTTGCGTTCAAGGGTGACTACTTCGGAATCCGTACCCATGGCGCGCGCCATGATAGCGGCGCTGTATCCGAAGAGCGTTCCCACATCGAGCGCGCGCTTTGCCTTGATCGCTTTTAAAAGAAAGAAATGAATTTCGCCTGATCTTCCGAGATCATGATCATCGGCATCCCCGCCGCGACAGCTCGAACGCTCATTTTTTCAAGCAGTGCCCGTTCGCCGGACGCAAAATGCGTGACGATGTATTCGTACGTCGATTCCGTTAGTGGTGTGCCCTTCATGGCAATGATGAATTATGAATGGTGAATGATGAATTATGAGGAACGTGTTTCTGCAAACAACGTGCCCTCCTGTACATTGCCAGCGATATCCTTCTCGATGATCCCAAAATGTTTATATGCCAACTTCGTCGCCTCACGGCCACGTGGAGTCCGTGCAAGAAAGCCCTCCTGGATCAGGAATGGTTCATAGACTTCCTCGATCGTACCGCCTTCCTCGCCAACGGCGACCGCAATGGTGTTCAAACCAACCGGGCCGCCGCCAAATTTTTCGATGATCGTAAGCAGGATACGTTTATCCATCTCATCTAAACCATGTTCATCGACTTCCAGTGCTTTCAGTGAAATAAGCGCGATCTCGCGGGTGATGCTTCCATCGCCTTTTACCTGTGCAAAATCGCGGGTGCGATGCAGCAGCCGATTGGCAATGCGTGGCGTCCCGCGTGAGCGCCGTGCGATCTCGAGGGCGCCTTCGTCATCAATTTTGATCTGAATAAGCCGTGCACTCCGCTCGACGATCTTTTTTAGCGCCGGAGCCTGATAATAGTCCAGGCGGTTGGTAATACCGAAGCGGGAGCGAAGCGGCGCGGAGAGCAATCCCGCTCGGGTGGTGGCTCCGATGAGCGTGAACGGCTTCAGTTCGATCTGAATGGAGCGTGCGCTGGGGCCGCTATCGATCATGATGTCGAGCTTGTAGTCCTCCATAGCGGAGTACAAATATTCCTCGACTACTGCGGAAAGCCGGTGGATCTCATCGATAAATAACACATCGCCTTCTTCTAAAGAGGTCAATAATCCTGCCAGATCGCCGGCGCGCTCGATGACGGGGCCGGATGTGGTGCGGATCTGTGCGGACATTTCGTTCGCTATAATATGCGCGAGCGTCGTCTTGCCAAGACCGGGAGGGCCGGTAAATAACACATGATCGAGCGCCTGACCCCGCGCGCGAGCCGCAGAGATAAAGATGCGCAAGTTCTCGATGATGCTGGATTGGCCCGTGAATTCTTCAAATTCGCGCGGCCGCAACGATCGCTCGTATTCTGCTTCCGCAAATGATCGCTCATTCGCGGTGCGATCGGGGGTTACGGCTTCATTGCGTTTGGAGGGCATTAGAGTACAACACCGTTATGCCGCGCTCAATTTCGTCTATCCAAAGTCAAGCAAATAAAAAACCTCTCCCTCGTGTGAGGGAGAGGTTGGAGCGTAAGTAATTCCTTAATGCTCTATAGCAATCCTCACCGTTTGAACGGTTTCGCCCGTCGAGAGACGCAAGAAATAATTTCCTGCCGCCAATGTAGAGCAATCGAAATTAAATTGATTATTGCCCATTTGCAAACGTGGTGAAGGCAGTGCCATTACACGCTGCCCAAGCGCATCATAAATTTCCAGCGTGGCTGGTGCTGAAAACGTTGTAGTTATATATGCCGTCAACGTTTGGTTCGCTGGGTTCGGAGCCACTGATAATGTGGTGTTTTGAGCTAACGAAGGCGTGACATAGCTTGAACCATAAGGAACTGGCGGAATTTGAATTACATGGAATGGGGTCGTGTCCAAATTACGCTCATGTTGAAAGTTCCGAATGAATGATATCTCAGTAGAATCGGTACTGTATGCAAACGGGAATAAACGAGATATATTCCAGTATAAATTTGCGTCCTCGTTCAAGTTAAAATAATTTTCCGCATCGGCCATCGCCAAGAGAACATTTGATTCATACCAAGCAGCGGTATCTGAAGCATATACACTAGCAAGCCAATTATACTCATCGATCCAATCCTGTGTCACGATATACACCCCGCTATCGGCAATTAACGCGACTATTTGGTCGGTGTAGCCAAGGGCGGATGGAATGAGAGTGCGATCCATTGGATGCTGTTCGACGAAAAGTCGCATCGTATCAAGTGCGAATTGATTATTGACACTAATCCATTGTTGCGCTTCGTAATACAACCATTCGCTATCGGACGGGGGTACTGGATTGTTATTCAGGTTTGATAGAGACCCCATTTTCCCCTGCTTTGTTTTGTAATGGTTTCCATTTCCGTCAGTACCGCAAGTAAAAGACCCTGTAGCCGACCCGTTACCGATATTGAAGTACGCTATGTTATTCATCTTTGGATCGGGTGATGCCGTATTTGTACAAACGTTATTGCTCTGAATGTTCGGACTCCATTGGTTCTCCGTTATTGATCCGTTGAGAGTGTAAGAATTCAAAGATTGGAAATGCAATGCGGTGTTCGGTGAGGAAGGGAGTGCGAATATATTTTCGCCAAAGATGCCCGTTATTTGCTGTGTGCAACCAGGTGCGTTCGGTAATCCAAATAGCGGCTGTGCACTCTGAATTCCATTGTCAACCAAAACAACCTGAGCTTGCGTATTATTTTCGAATTGATTGAAGCCGGCGAAATTATCTGCACCGGTGTGGGAGCCATTCAGAATAGTATGAGCAAACCCCCCGAATTCCGCACCAATGGTGCAGTTGTTAAACTGATTTGCAACCGGGGTGCTTTGATTGGTTCCGGTTACTTCATATCCAATAGATAAATTACTCGTGACGTTAAGTTTAGGATATACTGAGCCTTGACCGCCCTCCTCAAGGATTCCAATACCATTAGGAGTCGATTGTCCTGCTTGGGTGATCGTATTATTGCAGTAAAACGAGTAAGCATTATTCTGGATTTCATTAACGATGCCGTAGCCATATCCGTTAATCGTATTATTGGAAACATCGACCTCGGCCCCGTCGTTCAAAAGAACAGCAATAGAATTCGAATTGTAGTTGGGAACATAGCTCCCGTCCCCGGTTGAGCGATTATCAAAGATATTGTCATCACATTTCACCCGCCATTGCTGATTGACTGGAACAGACCAACCATCGAGGATGATTGTTTCTGAAGGGTCACTCATAGTTGAACCATTTTCAGGCCAATCGCCCATCATTTGATTTCCGAGGATATTTATCTGGCCTTGGAATTGAGCCAAATAACCCTGGGAATTATATGCAAGCCATTGCAAAAGGAACAAGCTGTTGCCATAATCATCGATATTACCACTAGAAGCGGCCGCTTCACCAGCGTAAGCAATATCTTCGGTTTTATTATTATTTAAGTTGACTAAAACGGCTGGATCGCCTGCCCCCCCAATGTTATCATCAGTATAGTAGAGCGTAAAGTTGGTATAAAGGATGATATTATTCGAGATATTGATGTTCGCAACATTATATAATGGACACCAAGCATCAAATGCAACATTGTATTGGTATAAGTTAGGTGAGTATCCTGGGCCTATATCGGGCACAAATTGCCCAGAGCCCCCGGTCCAACCATTCGGTTGATGGAGATTACTTATTATGCCATTTGTGAAAATTATGCTGTTCGGCGGGCCGTTCCCATCCCCAGCATCCAGTGCACCTATTTGATACTGTCCACCTCCGGGATCAATTGGCTGGCCTAAATACATATACGTCTGGTCGAAGTTCATTCCTAAACCTTGCCCCGATATGGTCATATAGTACCAATAAGGGAAGCCCTCCGAACAAATAAAGTTCACTAAACCTTTTACACCACCAAATATGGATCCCCCATAAATCCCCCCGGTATTACTTACTGGCGATGACTGAGGTGGAGACGCAACGTTAAATGAAAGTGGGTAATTAATGTTGAAAATTCCCCTCCGATTTGTACTTAGATCAGAAACACGTGTTTCGCCGACGCAACCAATGAGGTCTGATTTCTCATTCCCGAAAATCGCTCCATTATAGTCTATTTGACCATCAGAACGAGCTTGGAAGATTGCACCAAGAAGGGGCGGCGTTAACTCACCGCCAAAATCGACATTCGAACCTAGGTCTAATATAATCTCACCTCTTGCATTCCCTGGATCGGCATCGATATTTGAAGAAGGATGTTCGCCTGCCCAAAGCACTGGTGGCGTAGTGATTGGGTTCGAATTTGTAAATTGGAATAGTTGAGCAGGGGTAATATTGGACTCTTCGAAAACTCTCAGAGTATCACTGATACCTGCGGTCAAACGTGCTGCTGTACCTACTCCAATACCTTGGACAGCAGAATTTGAATTTGGATCGACCTTACAAAGACCGGATGCAACAGTATTTTCCATAATGTCTCCGTAGAATGGCCGGAAAGCTCGCCACATTCTGTTGCCGGAACTGTTGCCGAACGCGATAAAAACTCCCATTTGATTACATCCTAACGAATACCAATTATAAATTGGATTAGTTTGAACAATGGAATTATTATTACCGAACTCGCGGGTTATCCTAAGATTTTGCATTCCCGATGAGTTTTCTACAAAGGCGCAATAAACCGTCGCTGCTTGATTTGGAATTGCGGCGATGTAGCCGTCACCAACGGCGGGATCAGCCAAAGTGGTTACGCCATCGGAAGAGGGGCTTAGCACGAGGTTGGGTGAAATCACGGTGGAAACTGTTGAATTATCGGTTGACCAAAGTGTATTGTTCAGGTGTGGCCCTCCCGGTGGCTGCGGCGCATAAGCATAGAAATAATGGACGAATGGAGTTGAATACGGATTATCAGAATTGATCGCTCTCACCCAAAGGCAAGGGGTAATCGGCGTCATGTTCGGTTCCGGTAACCATCCTGGTGAGCCAATCGTGTTTGGGCCAACTACAATCTGTGCTGGACGGGGGCGGCCTGTATTGGGGTCGGGTGCAATATACCCTATCGTTGCGGTTCCCGTGCCATTGTTCCAACGGTTGCATGTTATAGTTGGCTGCCCAGCTCCGGTCGCGGGAATGAGATCCCCCGGTCTCGGAATTGGCCCACCAGATACCCAATTGAAGTTATTATTAGCGAACGAAAAAACGTAATACCATAATTCGTTCGATGGCGTGCTATGTCCCGATCTGTTCAACTCAAAGGTGATGTAAAGGTTGTTAGCGTCGTCCATCGCGGCCTGTGCGTTTCCTATCCATGACTGGCAACCGCAGGTGCTGGAAACAAGAAATGCGTTATAGTGTCCATGATCTTGTGCGGTAAAAATATTGCCAGCCATATTAATTTGCCCATTTGCAGGAACATTGCTATATAGCGCTAAATTAATTGTACCTGCAGTGGATATTGTTGACACCCAGACAATACAAGAATTATGATTACTGGTGAGGGTGTGGCCGTCTGCATTGCTTGGAATAATTTGGGCATTAAGTGCAAGCTGTGAAACAACTGAACCCGAATTGTCTGTCAATTCTAATGCGGGCGTCGCGAGGTTGAGTACTAATTGACCGATGTTGCAAGTTGTACTCGCAGCAACCGCTCCACTTAGCCAGGAAGCGGTTGGCTGTGTGGTCACATCATAGAAAAGTTGCCCCGCCTGCGCGTGCAGCCTCCCGGCACTTATCATGCAGGCAAGAAAGAGCACTAACATTATCGCTACTCGCTTACGTTTGCTGAGTGCGCGTGCCGAGTGCTGAGTGCTGCGTGCTGCGTGCTGAGTGCTGAGTGCTGAGTGCTGAGTTTCTCCGCTTGGGAGTGGGTTGTTAAATGGTTCCGTATCATATTTATGGCTTTCTTATATTAAGTGGTGACGGTCCGTCAATCATCCGGCGGGCCAACTAATCTATTTGCTACATTCAAATATACATACAAGAACGCACAAGGGTGCTCGGGTTACAAATAATTTTTCATTAAAATAGGATTCTTTTAGAAAACATGAAACTATCTCTTCCGCGCGTTGCTTATCAGTAGTGTTTTTATAGGCACCAATATCAATTTTCAATTAAGAATGGAGAATTCAGAATGGGTGCTCTGTTGCTCATTGAAAATGGAAGCGATAGGTTTCATTATGAACGAGTTCTCTGTGAAGGGACTTTTATGAATACCTGTTGGAACAACTGGCGAAATTGGGCTGGAAACGAAGGATGAACAGGGAATGTCGGGAACTCACAAGAAAGAAAGATGGCACCTATTTCTTGGAGACACTCTTTCGACCACAGGTTGAAACCCGCTGTACACCATTGGGCAATTATCCCTCCAGGATCCACATCGGGTAACCACGGCGTATGAACCCGCGCATCTGGATATTTCCGGTTCGCCAGCGGAAGACCGGTAATGGTGGATCGAGATTTAGCTCGGGTTTACCCCATTTCTGTCCGAAGTAAAGCAGAAGCACATTCTCGATGTCATCCGAAGCGCCGAGGGCGATCTCGCTCACGCGCGGGGTGATCGTTAAGCGGCGAAGCCTGAGAGATGCATCGGTAAGGAATGCCATGCGCATATAGGTAAGCCGGCACATAATCGAATCGACAACATAGACATGCACATCCTGCGCGCCGAAGGAATGCGAAAGCGTATCTTGTTGAACTTCGCGGAGTGTTACTCCGGCATCTTTCATGATCCTTCGAATGCTATCGATCGTGATACCGGGTCGCATGCCGAGAATTTCGAGTGGTTTCTCCTCAACAACTGGAGTAGCCACGTGTTTTTTCACTGCCTTATGTTTAGCGGGCGTTGTTTGTTGCGCCATGACCAAACATGGTGTTGCAACGAGCACGAGGATGAGAAAAGATCGGAACATTCTATTGTGACTCTGGATAAAGGGCAATGCGTCTCTTACGAATGAATACTCGTTTAGTTTTGGAAGCGAGAAGCGTTCATTGACATGGAATCTCATTTCTCATCCAAAGGTTACGAAGTATTGAACTTACTAAATAATCCTCCTCCATGAGTTTTGTTACAGAAGAAACAGAAATTTCATCTACAGCACGTTCAGCTAATCTGGAAAAGGGCACCTCCACAATAGCCGCGGTATTCACCGGCGGAACGATCGCCGTAAGCGCGAACAAAAGCTCGATGGTCGTCCCCGCATTAGCCGGCCGGGAGATCCTGGAGCGCGTACCGGAGATTGGGCAGTATCTGCCTTCTCTCAAGATCCACATTCATGATTTTTCGACGCTGCCTGGGCCGCATGTCTCGCCGGAGATGATGCTCACGCTTGCGAGTTTCGTTCATGGACTTGCGGATGATCGGTCATCCGCGGATGATCGGTCATCCAAAGAACACTCCAACGGTATCGTTATCACACATGGCACGGACTCGATGGAAGAATCTGCGTATTTCCTCGATCTTGTTATTGGTGATACGATTCCAGTCATCTTCACAGGTTCGATGCATACATCGACCGACGCGGCGTGGGATGGCGGGCGCAATCTCGTCGATGCGTTTGCTGTCGCAGCAAGCAATGCGTTCCGGAATATCGGAACTCTCGTGGTGATGAACGGGCATGTGTACGCAGCATCCGAAGTGACGAAAACCCATACGATGAAGGACGATACTTTTCGCTCTCCGGATTTCGGGCCGCTTGGAACTGTGAATACGTTGAAGTCTGATGCACCACGCCGCTTTCGCGAACCACACAGCAGAATGAATATTGCACTCGACGAGAATGCGGAACTCCCGTATGTAGAACTCCTCAAAACATATTCGGGAATGGAGGACACACTTTTTGTAGCTGCATTGAAAGCGGGCGCTCGTGGAATCGTCATCGAGGCGATGGGACAGGGGAATGTTCCACCAGGGGCGATCAATGGAATATCGCGCGCGCGGGAGATGAAGATCCCCGTGGTCATCACCACGCGATGTCAGGCTGGGCCGGTGCGTCCATATTATGCGTACGAGGGAGCGGGTCGCGAATTGGAAAAGCTGGGCTGCATGTTTGCGCCTTATCTGACGGGGCCAAAGGCGCGCATTAAGCTTATGGTTGCAATGGCCGCTGGAATGAATGAGGAAGCGTTGAGAGGAATATGGGCTGCATAAGAAGTGATTCGAAGTACACTGAGTCATTATGAAGACTTTTACTCTACGCACCCTTTTCGTTCTTCTCGCGTTGTTCGCTGCGCGAGGGGATGAGTTGCGGGCGCAGTTGCGGTTCCCATCTCTGAGAGCACGTCCGGGGTTGGGTTTGTCGATGCCATCCTTTGGCGCAATGGCCGTTCAGAGTTCGTCGGATTCTAATGCTGCCTCCATCTTTCCGAACATTAATGTTACGAACGATCCCTTCAATGACCAGAATGAGCCATCTCTCTCTGTTGACCCTCTCGATCCGTTAGCGATCGCCATCGGTGAGGTTGATGACCGTAGTTACGATGTGCTATGGTACTGTACCACAAAAAATGGAGGACTCACATGGGATAATGATTCGCTCCCACACGGCTTCTTCGACAATGGTACACAACAATTTTATGAGGCCACAGACCCGGGTGTCGTTTTCGATCAAACAGGAACACTTTTTTTTTCGAATGTTTTGCTCCAAGATCCGGGACCAAACGAAGAGGCGTGCTATAGATCTACGGACATTGGTCAATCGTGGCAATCGCCTGTGTACGTGGGTGGAGACACCAATCAACTCGATGCTTCTCAAGTCGATCGTGATTACATTACCGTCGATCGCGATTCGTTAAGCATTTTTTTTGGAAGAGTGTATATCGTTTGGGTTAGTATCGCATACCCATACTCTACAATAGTCGAGTCCCATTCCACCGATCATGGTTCCAGTTGGTCCTTGCCTGTGCAAGTCTCTCCAGACACAGGATTATTTCAGGGCCCAGTACCGGCCTGCGGACCAAATGGGGAGCTTTACATCACATACGAAGATCGGGATTCGACTTCAAGGAAAATTCTTGTTGCGCACTCACTGGATGGCGGGGTGAGTTTTACTCCTCAAGTTGAAGTATCAGCGTATCGCGACTTAGGTCCGGAACTTCCGGACAATTTTGATGGCCATCCTGCTATAAAAGATAGCGTGGAAACGAATAGTTTTCCGTCTATCGCAGTTAACTGTGAACTTTCTCGTGAAATTGTTCTCGCTAATCGTCGCGGTTGGATTTATGTGACCTGGTGCGGAAGGGATGCCGATAGCAATGCCCATGTGTTCCTTTCCATAAGCAAAGATAGTGGAATGACTTGGACTCCGCCAGGTTTCATAGATGAAGATAGCAGTTCGGTAAAAACGGATAAATTCCTTCCATGGATCGCAGTCGATCAAAGCAATGGTAATGTTGGGGTGACGTTTTACGACAGCAGGAACGATCCCGATTCGAATATTCTGGTTGATGATTATCTTACACTTTCCACTGACGGTGGCGAGACTTTCACCGCGCGGCGAATCACAAACACATCATTCGATCCGCGAATTCATCGCGATGTTGTTTACGGCAACCTTTATTTTTTTGGAGATTATATCTGTCTCGATGCATTGGATAGTGTTTGGTATCCTGCCTGGACGGACACTCGCTCCGGTTTTGATCAGGATATTTACATGTCGGTAGTACGGCCGTATGCTCCAATGCCAGTAACGAATCTTGCAGTGCATGACACAACGGTCAACGGCAAGATTGCGACAGTTCTAACATGGAAATACTCACCGGAAACAACTTTTGGTTATCCATTGCCAAGCGGCTACCAGTTCGATGTTGCAAAGGATGGTTCCCAGCTTGCATTGCAAAATGGGGACACACTGAGTTTTCTCGATACCAATGCAGTACAAAGCCAAGACTATGAAGTAACGGTACAATCGGGAAGCCTACATAGCATCACGGATTCTGTTCAAAATGTCAAAAGTGGTGTATCAGAACAAACGCCGCAATACAGTTCCATTCGATTTGTAAACGAACCCGCTAGTGTTGGACGCAAGGATGCCCTATTTATCGATTGTGGTGAAGCGTGCTCTGTCGCGCTCACCTTTTATGACGAGCTTGGTCGTATCATCGGATCGCCAATCGGGGATGGAAGTATTTCCTCTGGCCACGAATTGCATTTCACTCCTTCATTGGCCGGAGTCGAGTTCTTTAAGGTTAAAGAAACGTCTTCATCTGGAGTTGTTCAGGTTGTTGGGAAGCTTTCGATCGTCGAACCTTAAGCAGGTTTGGCAGCAGGAGCAGCCGCTTCGCCTTCCTGTAACCGTTCCTCCGGCGTTTCGATCTTCTTGCGGAAGCGATCTTCAAAGATCGTATAAAGTGTTGGCACGAAGAAGAGTGTCAGGAGTGTGGAAAGGGAAAGTCCTCCAATGACGGCAATTGCAAGCGGAGCCTGGGTTTTTTCGCCGCCAAGACCCATGGCCATTGGGATGAGCCCAAGTACAGTTGCAATGGAAGTCATGAGGATCGGTTTGAGCCGGGTGCGACCGCCATCAATAACGGCACGATGTAAGGATTCGCCTTTCATTCGCAAATGGTTGGTATAATCGACAAGTAAAATGCCATTCGAGACGACGATACCAACCATGACGATAATTCCCTGAAACGACGTTACCGAAAGCGTCGTGCCGGTCAGGAACAGTGCCCACATTACACCGACAATTCCGAAGGGAACCGTGAACATGATAATCAAGGGATCGATGAACGATTGAAATTGCGACGCCATCACGACATAGACGAGCAGGATCGCTAGTGCAAAGGCCATGAGCAGGCCGCTGAAGGTCTGTTGCTGTTGCTCGACATTCCCACCGAGCTTCACTTCGAATCCAGGCGGCAGAGACATGTTGTCGAGCTTTGTTTGAATATCCTTTGCCACGCTTCCAAGGTCGCGTCCGCTGACTTCTGCGGTCACGTCAATGATGCGTTGCTGGTATTTGCGGTCGATCTCAACCGGCGATGCATCCTGTGTGATATCCGCAATTTCGCCTAAGAGTACAAGACTGCCCGTGGGGGTGTTGAGAGGAATTTTACGGAGGTCGTCAATGGAGGATCGATATTCTTCAGAATAGCGCACCAGCATGTTATACTGATTGCCATTGACGGGGTCGCTGTAGAGTGAGGCGACATTTCCATCGATCGCGGAACTGATCGTGTTCGCGATCTGTGCCACATTGATTCCCAAAATGCCGGCCTTTTGCCGGTCGATATTCACCCGGATCTCCGGCAAATTATCCTCGCGAGAGGAGACGGCATTGACAGCACCGGGTGTGGATCTCACGGCTGCAAGCACTTGATTTGCCAGCGCTGTACCTTTCTCGAGATCGAACCCGCGCACTTCAATATCGATCGGAGCAGCCGAACCGAAATTTAATAAATAGCGCAGAAACCCGCTGGGGCTCACAATGACGGATGCGCCAAGATAATTATTGATCTTGGGCCGGATAGAGTCCATGATCTGAAAAATATTTCTGCCACGCTGATCCGGTGGTGAGAGCGAGACCTGGATATTGGCAGCATGCTCGCCGGTATTATCGCCGAAGAAATTGCCGCTCTTTGCAGGAGGCACTCCGATGTCGGACACCATCGCCGTCATTTCTGGAACATTCTTTCGAATAAGATCTTCGATGGCTTGAACAGTCTTGGTCGTTTCTTCAATTCGCGTTCCCACCGGGTCTTTTACCGTTACGGTAAACACGCTTTCGTCCTGATCGGGGAAAAATTCGGTTCCGATAAATTTGAACAGGAATACCGATGCCCCCGCGATCGCAAGAATGCTAATGATGATCAGTTTCCGGTGATCGAGCGCCCATTCGAGCATCTTAGCATATCCATGATCGATCCGGTCGATCATATCGTGGAAAAAGACTCGTGTTCGGTCGGGAAGTTTTCTCGATTTGCGATTCATCTCCTTTTCTGGCGGCAGGAACCTCAAGCATAACAATGGGGTGATCGTCCGCGAAATGAAAAACGAGCCAAACAACGCGACTGCAATAGTAAGCGTAAGCGGAATAAACAGAAGTTTTGCAATACCTGTCAAGAATACGACCGGCAGGAATACAATAACCGTCGTTAGCGTGGAGACGAAAATGGGCGTAGCGACTTCGCTCGCCGCAGCAAGCGTTTGCTCGATCTTCGTTTCTCCAGGTTTTGGATTGTTGTAGTGGCGGCTGATCGCTTCGAGCTCCACTATCGAGTCATCCACCAACCTCCCCACGGCGAGCGCCAGGCCGCCAAAGGTCATGATGTTTAGCGTCACATCGCCAAAACGGAACATGATGAAGGTAATGAGGATGGACATCGGAATGGCCACAATGATGATGATCGTTCCTCGGATATTTCGCAGGAAGATCATAATGATGAACATGGCAAGGATGGAGCCGATCATGGCCTCGCGCGAAAGACCATTGATGGTCTGTCGAATATACACCGATTGGTCGAAGGTTAACGCAATATGGACATCGGGAGGAACTCCGGTCAATTTTGGAATGGAACGGATAATATTATCTACGACCTCGACACTATTGGAACTTGCAAGCTTTTGAACGCTCAAAATAAGCCCGGGTTTTCCATCGACGCGAATGGTTTCCGTTTCTTCCTGATAGCTGTCTTCCACGCGGGCGACGTCTCTCACGCGAACCGGCACTCCGCCGGTATCAGAAAGAACTATATCGCCGATAGGCTTCACAACATTGAAAAGGCTCTTGGTATTGAGCGAATAATCGAACACCCCACTCTTAAGGTCGCCGGATGGAACGATGAGATTCGAATTTTGAACCGCAGTAATGACGCTGGTGATCGGAAGTCCGAGTGCCTGAATTCGGTCCCGATCCAGCATGATATGGATCTCGCGAATACGGCCACCCGTGACCTGGGCGGATGCCACACCATTCAAATGTTCAATCTGCGGTTCGATCGTATTATAGGCCAGATCGTAGAGATCGCGCTCATCCATATTACCGGAGACGGCGAGCGTAATCACGGGAAGGCTCGTAATATCAAACCGGAGAGAAATTGGCTGCTGCACTCCGGTTGGAAGCTGGATCATTGCACGATCCAACCGCTGGATCACATCGACAAGGCCGACATCTACATTCGCTCCCCAATTGAAATTGATCTTGATCTGCCCGACACCCTCCCGAGTTTGCGATTGAATATAATCGACATCATTCACTGAACTGACACTTCGTTCTTCAATCGCTGTGACCGCTTGCTCCATGTCCATCGGGCTTGCGCCAGTCCAATACGTTACCGTGGTGACCACCGGGATGGACACGTTCGGCAGTAAGTCGATCGGTAATTGTTGCAGCGACACGATCCCGAGCACAAGGATCGTGAAACCGATCAGCACCGTCGAGATCGGATATTTGAGAGCGAGTCGTGTAAGCCACATAATGAAAAATGATGAATGATGAATTATGAATGATGAAGTTCAAGAACGGATCCTTCATAATTCACCAATGTTGTCCGAAGCCCTTTTTGCAATTTCATTTCAGGTTCCCAGATCCTAAAGATCTTAAAAAATCCCATACATCCAAGTTCAGACATGTTCATGGAGCCTTTCTTCTGGCGTTTCGATCTTTTTGCGGAATCGTTCTTCAAAAATAGTATAAAGCGTTGGCACAAAGAAGAGCGTCAGCAATGTCGAAAGTGAAAGTCCGCCAATGACGGCGATCGCGAGCGGAGCCTGTGTCTTTTCACCACCGAGTCCCATTGCCATTGGGATCAGCCCGAGCACGGTTGCGATGGAAGTCATAAGGATCGGCTTCAGACGCGTTCGGCTTGCATCGATGACGGCGCGGTGCAGATCCTCGCCCTTCATGCGTAAATGGTTGGTATAATCTACCAGCAAGATGCCGTTGGAAACGACGACCCCTACCATTACAATAATTCCTTGGAATGAGGTAACGGAAAGCGTGGTCCCAGTCAGAAACAATGCCCAAAGTACCCCAACGACACCGAATGGCACGGTGAACATGATGATGAACGGATCCATCAGCGATTGGAATTGGGATGCCATCACGACATACACAAGCAGAATCGCCAAAGCAAATGCTAACGTAAGCCCGCTGAATGTTTGCTGCTGTTGCTCCACGTTCCCACCAAGTTTCATTTCGAAGCCTGGAGGCAGAACCATCTTATCCAGCTTGGCCTGAATGTCCGATGCCACGCTTCCCAGGTCGCGTCCGCTTGCTTCGGCAGTAACATCAATAATACGCTGTTGATATTTACGGTCGATCTCGACGGGTGAGGCATCCTGCGTGATATTCGCAATTTCCCCTAATTGCACCAGCGTGCCGGAAGGCGTAACAAGAAGTAATTTGCGTAGATCGTCCGGAGAGGAACGATATTGCTCGGAAAAGCGAACCAAAATATTATACTGGTTCCCATTCACGGGGTCGCTAAACAGGGAAGCAACATTTCCATCGATCGCCGCGCTGATCGTGTTTGATATCTGGGACACCGTGATGCCCAGAATTCCGGCTTTTTGCCTGTCAATATCGACTCGCAAACCGGGAAGATTGTCCTCACGGGAGGAAACAGCATTTACTGCTCCTGGAGTAGATTTTACGGCTGCCAGCACCTGGTTCGCCAGCGCGGTTCCCTTATCGAGATCGAAGCCGCGAATTTCAATGTCGATCGGAGCTAAGGAACCAAAATTGAGTAAGAACCGCAGGAATCCGCTTGCACTGACGATGACGTTCGCGCCGAGGTAATTATTGATCTTGGGCCGGATCGCGTCCATGACCTGGAAAATAGTCCGCTTCCGCTTGTCGGGTGGTACCAGCGAAACCTGAATATTCGCGGCATGTTCGCCGGTATTCCTTCCGAAGAAATTTCCGCTTTTTGCCGATGGAACGCCCACATCCGTAACCATAGCATTTATTTCTGGGATGTTTTTCCGCAGAACGCTTTCTATGGCATCGACCGTTTTCGATGTTTCTTCGATGCGCGTTCCTACGGGATCTTTTATCGTTACGGTAAACACGCTTTCATCCTGATCGGGGAAAAACTCCGTTCCAATGAATTTGAACAGAAATACCGATGCCCCTGCGATACAAAGAATGGTGATGATAATAAGCTTACGATGCCTCAGCGCCCATTCCAGCATCGTTGCATATCCGTGATCGACGCGGTCGATCAGATCGTGAAAATAGACTCGCGTTCGATCCGGAAGTTTTTTCGATCCGCGATCCATTTTCTTTTCCGGCGGCAGGAATCTTAAGCACAGGAGTGGTGTGATCGTTCGCGAAATAAAGAACGAGCCGAACAATGCCACGGCAATGGTTTCTGTGAGCGGTACAAAAAGCAATTTTGCAATACCTGTCAGGAATACGACCGGCAGGAATACGATGACTGTTGTCAGCGTGGAGACAAAGATGGGCGTTGCGACCTCGCTCGCGGCTGCGAGCGTTTGCTGGATCTTTGTTTCTCCAGGCTTGGGATCGTTGTAGTGGCGGCTGATCGCTTCCAGCTCTACGATGGAGTCATCCACCAGCCGTCCCACGGCGAGCGCCAGTCCGCCGAAGGTCATGATGTTCAGTGTGACATCGCCGAAGCGGAACATGATGAAGGTGATGAGGATCGACATTGGTATGGCCACGATAATGATGATCGTTCCACGGATATTGCGAAGGAAGATCATGATGATGAACATGGCAAGGATCGAGCCGATCATAGCCTCGCGAGAAAGACCATTGATGGTCTGCCGGATATAAATGGATTGATCGAAAGTCAACGCAATGTGAATATTGGGAGGGATTCCAGTCAGTGATGGGATCGCCTTGATGATATTATCGACGACGTCCACCGTATTTGCGCTGGCGAGCTTTTGAACGCGGAGCACGATACCTGGCTTGCCATCGACCCGGATCGTTTCCGTTTGCTCCTGGTAACTATCTTCAACTTTTGCGACATCGCGAATACGGACCGGCACGCCGTTCGTATCTGAAAGTACAATATCGCCGATGGGCTGGACGACGTTAAACAGGCTTTCGGTCTTCAGCGCAAAATCAAAGACGCCGCTTTTGAGATCGCCGGATGGAACGATAAGATTCGACTGTTTTACAGCATTGATAATTCCTGCGATCGGGATCTGGAGCGCCTGAATGCGGTCGCGATCCAACATGATATGGATCTCGCGAATCTGTCCGCCCGTTACTTGCGCGGAAGCCACGCCGGTTAAATGCTCGAGTTGCGGCTCGATCGTGTTATAGGCAAGATCGTAAAGATCTCGCTGATCGATCTGGCCAGAGATCGCTAGCGTGATAACGGGAACGCTATTTATATCGAAGCGGAGCGAAATGGGCTGCTGGATCCCGGCCGGGAGTTGGGTGACCGTGCGGTTCACACGCTGGATCACATCGACAAGCCCTACATCGACGTTCGCGCCCCAATTAAAATTGACGCGAATCTGCCCAACACCCTCCCGCGTAGCGGACTGAATATAGTTCACATCGTTTACGGAACTAATACCGCGCTCCTCGATCGCGGTGACGGCTTGCTCCATGTCCATGGGGCTGGCGCCCGTCCAGTATGTGACCGTGGTAACGACTGGGATCGAAACGTTCGGCAATAGGTCGATCGGCAATTGCTGCAACGATACGATCCCGAGCACGAGGATCGTGAAACCGATCAACACCGTCGAGATCGGATATTTAAGCGCAAGCCGTGTGAGCCACATGGAATTAAGTTGTAGCGCAAACATCAGTGTGCGACCGGAGCGCTGTGGCGGAGGGGTCGCAAATTGAAGTTTGCGCTACATTATTGTTTCTTAGTTATATCGGTGGATGGAGTCGGTGCGGAAGGCGGCGGGGTAGAAGAGTCCGTGGAATAGGTATGGTTGGCGTCTGCAGGATTTGGATTTTTGACAATAAGGACTTTCCCATTCGGGTGCACGAACGTTTGACCAATAATGATCACACGATCCGCATCATCGAGACCGGAGAGGATTTCGAGCCTTCCGTTTTGTGTGATCCCGGTCTGCACACTTTTTCGTTTAGCGACCGTATCCTGAACTACATATACATAGGTTCCGGCATTATCGCGAAGCACTGCCTCGGTTGGCACGGTAAGTGCCTGTGGATTTTCGCCAAGCACTAAGGTCACTCGCGCGAACTCGCCAGGCTTGATGCTCTCATCTTTATTGGGGATCACGATCTCGACGGGCATCGTCCGCGTAGTGGTGGTAACAGCCTGTGCCGAGCGTGAAATAAACGCCTCATACTGTCGCCCCGGAATGACATCGACCGTAGCGATCGACTTCTTAACTTGCGGAATTTTAGCAATATCCCGATCGAGCACATTGATGTCTATCTTTACCGTGTCAATATCCATGATCGTGAAGATCGAGCTATTGCTGTTGCCAACAATGGGGTTGGAAGTAACGACAGAACCGGGATCGAGCCACCGTTTGGTTACCCAGCCATCGAACGGCGAATAGATCTTGCAATAATCGAGCAGAACCTTATTTGCATCGTACGTTGCTTCGGCCGAGCGCAGCGTTGCAACGGCATTATCGAGATCCTGCTGGGCAGCAAGATGTTTACCGAATAGTTCACGCGTGCGGGCTTCGGTGACCTTAGCATTATAATACGCCGCCTGCGATTGCATGGCCGTTTGATACGCTTCCGACGTATCGATCAAGGCGATAAGCTGATTCCGGCGGACGCGCTTTCCCATATCCGTATAGATCGATTGCAGCAAACCCGAGACGCGGCTGAACACATACGCCTGAAGCACGGGGATCACATCGCCATCGTACTCCAGCTTATAAGTGATGTCCATCCGGACCGGATTCGCTACAACGACCGGTGGGGTTGGCTGTTTTTTTCCTGCCGTCGGCTTTATGGTAGCGACGCGATAGATAATAAAACCAACGACGATCACCCCGATCGCGCCGATGAGTATTGTTCTGTTTCTTTTATTCATTCCTTACCGGGTAGGTGAGAAAAATGATTTTGACTAGGGTTTTTGACGGCCTAAAACGGATGCAACTCCGTTTTTAGACGCTCCTTAACATCCGGCGCGGGTCAAGAAAGTCCCGAATTTTTCTACATGAATAACATCTCATTTCCAGATTTCCCGCGTAGGTCGGTGCTTCCAGCCCGAGAGAGCTTACGGCGCTGTTGGTGCACTCCCTCACCCGATTCCGTCTGCGACGCCCCCTCACCCGATTCCGTCTGCGACGGAATGTCCCTCTCCCCACTACGTGGGGAGAGGGAGTGCGAGCACGCGGATGGAACTGATTGGCACACTGAAACAGAAAAATACTTGGGCCAGCTTATGCCAGAGTTGACGGCGGTATAGTTCCAAACCGTGCGACGAAAATGGGCTGGAAAGTTGGGGTTTTTGTGGGAGAATCATTTTGAGGGCAAAGGTGTATTCTTGCATAGAGATTTAAATATGAGGAGCTTATTTTGACTAATCGTTCGCTATTCTCGGCGTGATAAAACTTCCATGGCCTCCTCGCTTCCAATGGGATGATGGTAACCGCGACAAGAACCGCCGCGAGCATGGGATTTCGTGCGAAGAGTGCGAGAAGGTCTTCTGGGATCCCGATCTCCGAATCTATCCGGATGACATGCACTCCGAAGTGGAGGAACGCTATTATGCGTATGGCAAAAACAATTTTGGAAAATACTTGTTAGTGAGTTTTACGATGCGATACGATGAGATCAGGCCGATCTCTGCGCGCAGGGCAAACGAACGAGAACAGAAAAAATATGGAAAACCGATCAACGAAGAAAATGCCGCAAGGGCAGAGTGAAGAAGAAGTTGCGCAGTGGATGCTAACGCATGACACCTCCGATCATGTCGATGCGAGCAAAGTGGAAATGCCCAATCTTCACCGGGCCGGGCATGTCATACCGGTGGCGATTCGTGACGATGAGTTCTCGCAGCTCAGCGAACTTGCCGCTAAACGAAGAAAATCCCTTGCCGAAACCATTGGACTGCTTATTCACCAAGGCCTGAGCGATCTTCGTGCAAATCCTTCCGCGCGGTTGTAAAGCATTAGTATTGCCGCACACCCGCTCGCCTCACTTATGGAGGTTATTGGAACCCTAAAACAGAAAAATACTTGGGCGAGCACGTGCCAGAGTTGACGGCGGTATAGTTCCAAACCGCACGACGAAAAACGGGGAGGGAAGTTTGATTTTTCCTACTTCTCGTTTGTTGTTGAGATTTTCCTGCCAATGAGGGCTTAAAAGTCCGTAATTTTGCTTGAATGATAATGCTTTTTCTTTTCGCTGTTATTAAGTTATCCTTTCCCTTTTTGTTGGGCGAAACGACTTATTTTATTTTCGGAATTGATATTCGTTGGCTTGAAGGCATTGCAGCCCTCATTGTGATTCTTGGTTTTCTGGGGCCGGTATTCAAGAAAAATTTTTTTAAGCTGATTTGGAGCTTTTGTGTTCGACTCTATAAACGGACCACGAGAAACATACTAAATTGGCTTTATCGTGATGAGACAATTGACAGTTTGATAGAACGGCAAAAATCAAACATTCGACAGCAAGAGGTCACGGCAAAAATCCCAATAATTAGTGACGGATTCGAGCGTCCCTTAGATGGCGAAATTATCAAAGATGTAGAGTGCATTGATCCCTCAGGTATGTTGGATCGAATTATGGGAACATATGTTAAATTAAATGATGAGGTAAGAAGGTCTGACCACTCTGTATATTATCCATTCACAAACGTTCGAAAATGGACATCAATGCGAACGAATCGAACACTGGATGGCCCAGCTTCCACGCCAGAGATGGTTGCTTTATTCGAACAAGCCCAGCAAGCTGCGCTGAGACGAGAAGAAGCCGCAAAGGCGGATGTTGGTGGAAAACGATATCTTTACTGGGCCGGGGAATTAGATCTGCAAATTAGAAACTCATCAAACACCGCAGAAAAGTTGGTCGTTATAGAGAACTTCATGCATGAAGATGCCGCTTGGCGAACTGATCCACACTTCTTCCATTCGAAAGAAACAATGGAAAATCTTATCCGCACAAGGCACGAACATTACACTAAAGTATTTGAAAAAGAAACCGGCAAAAAGCCTATATCAACCGAAGTCGCCCCTCCGATTGAGCCGGAGAAGCAAAATGAGACAGGTGTCGATTCCGATTTGATGGACTTCCTGAAATTCATCGGTAAGGGGCTGTACAATCAGCTTTTATTAGATCAGGCAAAGCAGAATGTCGAGGCTCAGCTAAAAGAGCGAATAGGCGTGACGGCTAAAAGGATTTACGTCGAAACGTTACTTGACTATTTCCGTCCCCGCCTAAGTGAAAAATCGTCTGGAAATGAGGGGGTGTTTTTGGGATACCTCGAATTGAAGCATTCGGAGTTTCGAAAGCATGAAGAGGAAGGAAAATTGTTGCAGACTAGCACAGAGAGGACAGCGGAGCGAACTGTGGAGGCTTACCCTGTAAAGTCTGCATCTGCACTCAGGGCAGATTTTGCGGAGATAGAACGACGCTATCGAGAAGTAACAGTGCGAGTGCAATATACGGATGGGCACGCTGACGTATTACTAGGGCAAGCGGGACTACAATATATTGTCCACGATCTCCGCAATGGAATGACAGGACTCATGCTGATGAATCATAACGCGCAACTAATCGAATTCAAACGGGTTTTTCGAAGTTTAGGGCAAGTCAAATGGGAACTGTTGAATAAAGAATCATTGGACGGCGAAGCGAAGGAATTATTCACGGATATTAATGACTTCTATCGCTCATCTTTCGAAGCATATGTTTATCCAATAACGCGCGCCTATGAGCAGGTGAGGAATTTCGATGAGGCAAAAGGCTGGAAGCTCTCTGATGTTTCATTCAAAGACATAACGTCGCAATCGAGAACGCGGCCTCGAATCGTTGGACAAACGAGCAATCCGCCTCAAATCGATCTATTACGGTTAAATTTAGGGGAAGTATTTCCGTTCGGTAGAATAAGAATCAAAATTCGCAATCCTCAAGAGATCAGTGCCCTTCTCTTTCAAGGACTTTCGATTAAAAATGACAACGGTGATACATTACAATATTCGATGGATTATGACATTAGAAAACTTGTTGAACCGCGATGGGTTGAGCCAGGAATTCCTTTCAATTTGATCCTATATGTTAAAGACCTACGGCTCGATAAGCAAGCAAACCGCTTAATTCATGTTGTGGCAAACTTTGATGAAATTGGGGACGTAAAATCCAACGAAGAAACTGTTCCACCAAATAAAATTAGTGACTAAGATGCTTCTTTGCCTCGATGCTGCCGGATGGACGGCTATATTCACCGCTGGTCTTGTAATTGCTACGCTTGCATTGTGGATTTCCGCTCTAAGAACTCAGCGTGACCTCATTAATCTTAATCGCGCAATCATAATCGTCACGCGAATGAGGATTGGATGGACTGAAGCGACAGGTGCGGGTACCCTTAATTTTATCTTCAAGAATTATGGGAAAACAGTTGCAACAAATGTGGAAATACGGTCAGATTTTTCCGATGAGCTCTCTAAGCTACAACTTAGGGGATTAGATAAGGATCCAATTTTACCTCCAGGGATGCGGAAGGCACAAACATGGCCGTTAGAAGGCATTTACATTAAAGCCATTCTTAGTGGCGAAGTAAAATTGTTTGTGGGGGTTCAAATCCGGTGGACGACAATGGATAAAAAGCGGTTTGAGTATTCATGCACGGGAGAATTTGTACCTTCTCATGGTGTATTTGCCACAATAAATTCAAATTTAAAACAATTGGCTTAGCAACTCCGGCCTCCTATCGCTAATCTCCCATTCATCCCATAAATCCAGTTTCAAACGATTATTACTCGCAGTCTCTTGACATTGCCACGTTAAGTGCTTACCTCCGTAGCATCCTTTCGGATTCGTATTTTTGTACGATAGGGTTCATCCGATCATTGCTTAGGTGAACGAAGTTCACTTTATAGATACACACATCGAACATGCAGGAATGGGGTAATTTTTTTATGGCGGAGGCGGGCGCGTCGGCGGCGCTGGCGGGATTGGTCTTCGTAGGGATCTCGATCAATCTGGCGAAGATCATGAGCTATCCACATCTTCCGCAGCGGGCATTGGATGCGATCGTTGTGCTTGCGCTGGTGCTGCTCATTTCGTGCCTGATGCTTATTCCGGGCCAAAGCAGGCTCATGATGTCGCTCGAAATACTTGCCGCGAGCATCGCCGCGTGGGTGCTCACCTCGTATCCGAGTATCGCGGGACGCAAGAAGGTTCCATCGCAATACCTCCACTGGACGCGCCTTGCCTTCGCCTTCAAGCAGTGCGCGACGCTGCCTTTTGTCGCAGCCGGTATTGCGATGCTTCCATGCTTCGGTCAAGAGCTAAGGCCAGCGCTTAGCCTTCTCGCCGCCGGATCGATGGTCTGCTTTGTCGTTGGCCTGATGAATTCGTGGATCTTGCTCGTGGAGATCAACCGGTGAGGTAAGTGGGTTCGGGGAAGTCAGAACCTGGATTAATGGGATGAATAGGATGTATGGGATGGTTTTGTATCCTTCCAATCTATCTCAAAAATCTCATCCATCCAAAAAATCCCGGTTCAGACAATGACTACACGAGCAATTATTTTCGATTATTTTCAGAAATCGCTTGACTTCTGGAAATTCCCGCCGTATATTGTGGTGTGCTATGATAGGCACCAGTGTCTTTAAGAATAGTGTTGGTGCCATGTTCATTGACAATTGCGGTAGTTTTCGCTATGAACGAGTTCTCCATGAAAATGTTTTGTGGATAACTTTTTCAAGAAATGGCGAAATCAGCTTGGAAACGAGGGGTCATCGGGAACTCGAAAGAAAGAAAAATGGCACCTATTTCCGGGGGAAAGCGAGAACCTGGATTTATGGGATGAATAGGATGCATGGGATGGGTCGGGAAACGTTGCTGCCCGGCTTCTGTTGTGAGACTTCCAATTTCATTTTTCAGAAAGATTTAGCAACCAATGATCCATATTACCTTCCCGGATGGGAGTGTAAGAGAATTTCCGAAAGGCACAACCGGCATGGAGATCGCCCATTCGATCTCGCCACGCCTTGCCGATGCTGCGCTTGGCATTTTTGTCGATAATGTCCCTTATGATCTGGCAACGCCCATCCTAAATGATGCGGCAGTGCGGATCGTCCAGTGGCGCGATGAAGATGGCAAGAGCATCTTCTGGCATTCATCAGCGCATTTGATGGCTGAGGCGGTCGAGGCGATCTTTCCGGGTACCAGATTCGGAATCGGTCCGCCCATTGCGAATGGTTGGTACTACGATATGGAATTACCGGAAGGGCAGAAGCTTACTCCGGACGATCTCGTGAAGATCGAGGCGAAAATGTACGAGCTTGCCGCTCGGGATGTGCCGTACAAGCGCATTCCGAAGGAGTACAATGAAGCCATCGAGTACTTCAAGGCGAAAGGAGATTGGCTGAAACTCGAATTGCTGGAAGGCTTGCAGGGTCAGCCCATCACGTTTTACGAGCAAGGAAATTTCGTGGATCTATGCCGAGGCACACATGTGCCATCGACGGGCAAGATCAAATTTCCGAAATTGCTTTCTATCGCCGGAGCCTACTGGCGCGGCGATGAGAAGCGGCCCATGCTAACCCGCGTTTATGGCGTCAGCTTTCCGACAAAGAAGGAACTCGATGAGTTTATCACTCAGCGTGAAGAAGCAGAAAAGCGGGATCATCGAAAAATCGGGAAAGAGCTGGAGCTTTTTCTTATCTCGCCAAAAGTTGGTGGAGGTCTTCCGCTGTGGCTTCCGAATGGAGCAGCACTTCGGCAAACCCTCGAAGCATTTTTGAGGAAAGTTCTCAGGAAGCATGGTTACGAGCAGGTGATCTCGCCGCACATTGGAAATTTGGAACTCTATAAGACGAGCGGCCACTATCCGTATTACAAAGATAGTCAATTTCCGCCGATCGTGTTGGAGGATGGGGAGTCGTATCTGCTGAAGCCGATGAACTGCCCGCATCACTTTACGATCTACAACTCGAAGCCACGCTCGTACCGCGATCTTCCAGTGCGGCTTGCGGAGTTCGGTACGGTGTATCGCTACGAGCAATCCGGCGAGCTGACAGGCCTTAGCCGCGTGCGAGGCATGACGCAGGATGACGCGCATATTTTCTGCGCTCCGGAGCAATTACTTGCAGAATTGTGCGATGTGATCAAACTGACGCAGCATGTTTCAAGCGTTGTCGGGCTAACGGGTTTTCGAGTATCGCTTTCGTTCCGGGATAAGAATAACAAAGCAAAATATGGCGGCTCCGATGAGCAATGGGAACGCGCCGAACTGGACGTGCTCGAAGCGGCGCGAGTCATGAACTTGGAAAGCAAAGTGGAAATCGGCGAAGCGGCATTTTATGGTCCGAAGATCGACTTCATGCTGAAGGATGCGATCGGCCGCGAGTGGCAGCTTGGCACCGTTCAGGTAGATTATGTCATGCCCGAACGGTTCGATCTGGAATACACGGGTGCCGACGGGCAGAAGCATCGCCCTGTGGTTATTCATCGTGCGCCATTCGGCACGTTCGAGCGGTTTTGCAGCTTGCTGATCGAGCATTATGCCGGCAATTTTCCAACATGGCTCGCGCCCACGCAAGTGGTGGTATTACCCATCACGGATGCACAGGAAACGTATGCAGAAGAGGTCCGGAAAGCTTTGGAAGACATCGGCGCGCGGGTGAAGATCGATGCCTCACACGATAAAGTGAATGCACGTATCCGCGATCACGAAATGATGAAGGTTCCGGTCATGCTGGTGGTCGGTGAAAAGGAGCGATCGGCACGGTCGGTAGCTGTTCGCCGGCATGGGAAAGGCAACGTTGGAACGGTTTCATTGGATGAGGCATTAGCGATGTTGAAAGATGAATGTGCTATTCCAGAATAAATCTGAGTCTGGACTGCGCAGATTATTTTTAATTACGCTGATGTAATTAACAGATTTTTTGAATCTTTTAATTATTAGATTCGGGTAATCCAGCTTTTAACTAACTATACACTATTTGAATAATTTCGATACTACTTCCTCCGTAATTGATGAGGAGCTAATTGATGTTACTACGGAGACCGCCGATACAACTGAGACAATAGCTAAAACAGATCATGCTCCCGCGACGCCCTCTCAAGTCAATGTTGGTGGCATGACGCTAAAAAAGCGCAGCCCATCTGATAAATCTTCCGTCAAGCCAGTGAAAGGAGGGGGTGCCACAAGTCGCCCAGCCACGCTGACCCCGCGCCCAAGTGGAGCTCCTACTGGTGCTCCGAAGGCATCCAAACGCATGGAGCGCTTCAGCCGGGTTCTTCCATCACGCGATCCAGGCGTTAGAATGAACGAGCAGATCCGGGCAACAGAAGTTCGCGTGATCGGTAATGATGGAGAGATGGTCGGTGTCATGTCTCCCAAAGAAGCGATCGAGATCGCACGCGCCAAGCAGATGGATCTGATCGAGATCGTTCCGAATGCGAAACCGCCGGTCTGCAAGATCATCGAATTCGGCAAATGGAAATATGAGCAACAAAAGCGAGAGAAGCTTGCGAAGAAATCATCGCATCAGCAGTTATTGAAGGAAGTGCGCTTCCATCCGCACACGGATACTCATGATTTCGAATTCAAGGTGCGACATGCGCGGAATTTCATCGAAGAAGGACACAAAGTAAAAGCGTATGTCCAGTTCAAAGGCCGCGAAGTGACCTACAAGCAATTCGGCGAAGAATTGCTGAACAACTTCAAAGCTCGCATGGAGGACATAGCCAAGGTCGATCAGGATATGTCCATGATGGGCCGCATGATGTCCATGGTGCTTTCACCCGCCGGGAAGAAGAAGGCGCCGTCTGAAGGCAAAAAGGCAGGTGAGCCACAATCGGCGACGACGAAGCCAAAGGTTGCAAAAAAGTCAGCGACGGAAGAGGTGAAGGAACAGAATGATCTGGAGATACCGGATAGCGGTACTCCAGATGAGGCTCAGTAAGATTTGGGCTTATTATAACCTATAAAAAATCATGAGAAAGTACATTGGATATTCACTATTTCTGGCAGTTTGTCTTTTTCTGGCTGATCTCGGAGAAGCGCAGATTTTATCAACATCAACGAGAGGTGCTATAGCAGATAGCATTACAGGCTGGCCGAACCGGGCGAAAGTATGGGAATCGAATATGCCGCTTTCTATTTTATCGGCGGACATTCCACTCGGGTACTTTAATTCATCAATTCCCTCGCTCGGGTTTGGGGCACCGATCCAGATCGGATCCTATATAGTTCCGACTTACGGAGAGCGCATCACGATGCCCGGTTCGGGCGGATTTCTCGATTCCGTGCAAATCACGATTGATTCTATTACAGGAGATAGCATTGATGTCTATATGATCGCGGATACGCTGTATAGCACTGGGGCTGGAACATTTCATTTGATGAACATTTTCGACCAGAACGCACAATCCTTTGATGTTGGGTATGTGCATGCCGCCCAGGTTCACGGTCGTTCGGTCGTTACATTGCCAGTCCCTCATACCGAAATCCCTGCGCAAAACTTCTGGATCGCTGTCGAACCAAATTTTGACGCGGTTTCCCGGAATTTCACCAACGGCTATCTTGTCACAGGTGATAGCGAGGAAATAGTTCCTCGCACGACAGACAACTGCCGTTCGGGATTTCTTGCCTTGCTCAATACAGGACAAACTCTCAGCGCGGTACTTGATAGCACTTTTCTCAGCACTACTGGAGTCCCGCTTTATTCGAATTTTTACATCACGGCGTTCGTCTCGAGTCAAGCTTCCGGTGTTTCAGGTAGCAGTGCTCCCGGCACGATTTCTGTTTTTCCTGATCCAGCATCGACATTTGTCAATATTCAGGGAACAGAAGGCCTTGCCACTATTGAATTACTCGATCTCCTTGGTCGCCCGGTGCTCTCGGCTCAGTTCGATGGCGAAGGAAAGCTTGATGTTGGCCGCATCCAGGTTGGAAGATATCAGGCTGTTATTCATACCACGAATCGGCTGATAACCATGCCATTGGTGATCCAGCGTTAAGAGATATACAAAATATTCGCTAACCCTCTACTCCGACGGGAGTAGAGATGGCAGGAATCTTTCCAATGTCTTGCCAGACTTTGAGGGCGCGCAGCTGAGGAGTCTTTTTGAGCTGATGTGCTTGCATTCGAGTTAGTACGTGGTCCAGAATGGTTACCGCCTGGCGGATGAATGGGCCTTTGTTGAGCATTACGCATTCGGCACGTTCGGACATTGCTGCGTCCGTCATTTCGGCTCGGGTAGGGGTTCCGGTCATTACCAGCGTTTCAAGCACTTGCGTAGCCCACACGACGGGAACGTGCGCCGCTTCACACAGCCAAAGTATTTCTTCTTGTATCTCGGCAAGGCGTTCGTAACCGATCTCAACAGCAAGATCGCCGCGAGCGATCATCACTCCGAAAGGCTGTTTTCCAGCCGCCGCTACAATAAGAGATGGCAAATTACGGACTCCTCGTTCTGTTTCGATCTTTGCAACGATTGCTTTTTCGTTTGCTCTATCTCCTATGCGAGATCGGAGCGCTTCTTGAAGAAGAACCATGTCACTGACTTCCTGTACAAAGGAATAACCGATGAGGTCCGCCGCTTCTGCGACAAAATCGAGATCTCGGTAATCTTTTTCTGAAAGTGGGCTGATCGCGAGTGTTGTTTTTGGGAAATTAATTCCTTTGTCGGCCTTTAGCTTCATTCCTTTTGGCCCTGCATCGAGCACAAGAAGTTCGACGGCATCTGGAAACACGCGTTCGATCCTTGCGCTTAATTTTCCATCGTCGATCCATACTAACGCACCGACTGCAACTTGTGATAGGATTTCCGGTGCTGAACAACTGGCCTGAAAACGGTACTCAGGATTTGGTGTAGGTTTCTTTGCCTTAGTTAGCAGAAGTTTTTCGCCAGGATAAAGGCGGGCATCCGGCAATGGAGTGATAATCTTTCCGGTGCGGATCTTCGGACCGGCCAGATCCATCAATATCTTGCAGGTGTGTCCTACCTCTTGCTCGGCACGGCGCAAATTGGAGATCATAGCCTTCCAGGCATCCACGGAATCATGCGCGCAGTTGATGCGGATAGCATCCATGCCCTCCTTCAGGAGATCGCGGATCAACTCGTAGTCTTCGGCAGCTTCAGGGGGCATCGTAACGAGGATTCGGATGCGTCTATCACTCCGTTGTTCGCCGAACAATCGGCTGACATTTTCTGAAAGCAGGTGTTCTCCCTGAAAAAAAGCCGAAAGTGGCGGATGTATTGTTCCCCCTTTCCTCCCTTCGCAGATTATCTCGAGTGTGGTGATCACCGCTTCCAGATTTGGCAGCACTCGCGATTCGCTTCGACCAAGCGACGATAAGCCCCACGGAATTAAAGCCGATTGAATGGGACGTACGTCATGCTCACGCAATGCGAGATAATAAGCAAGATTTCGAGCGCTCGGCTGGAAGTCAGGGCGCTCAATGCTGCTCGACCAATTATTAAAGATCGCGTTGCCTCGCTGGATCACATCCTGATAGAGACTCTTAAGTTGCTTGAGCAATTCTTGAGCGTCTTCGATCGGCAGCATCGAGTCATACCCAGAGACGGCGGTTAGTCCTTTAGATAAAATTTCTGTTTCCATGCTTCTTCATTTTATGTCGGCGTGAGATCATCAACAATCTAACATTGTGAAATTAAGGCGTGTTATCCTCAATTCACAGTAAGTGTATTATATTCGTGTTACTTTTCAAGATGCAATTTGCATAAATATAGAACTAACCGTAAAATACGTCTGTTACGGCGCACTCAATTTTAACGGAATTTATGCCAAAAATGAAGACCAAGTCAGGCGCGAAAAAGCGCTTCAAAGTGACCGGAAGCGGCCTTTTGAAGCGTGAAAAGGCGTACCAAGCTCATATTATGACTTCGAAATCGAAGAAACGGAAACGCAATTTGCGCCATGCTACACTCGTTGCTCCGGCTAACGAGAAGAACATCCGTATTCTTCTGGCGAGATAATTACAAAGGGAAACCGGATATTCCGGTTTCTAACGCTACTCCGAGCGTCCGCTTTTTGCGGGCGGTCCTCTTCGAAAGAAGAGAATTCAGATGCTTCGAGGGTGGCCCAACTGAATAAAAATCTGAAAACCTACTATGCCAAGAGCTAAAAACCTACCTGCAGCCAAGCGCCGAAAAAAGAAAGTCCTTCAAGCCTCCAAAGGCTTTTGGGGTATGCGCGGTAACGTTCTCACCGTTGCCAAGCATCATGTCGATAAAGCACGTCAGTTCGCGTTTCGTGACCGCCGTGTCCGTAAGCGCGATTTCCGCGAGCTTTGGATCGTTCGCATCAATGCTGCCGCGCGCGAGAATGGCACAACGTATTCCCGTCTGATGGGCGCATTTGCAAAATCCGGTATCGGAATTAATCGTAAATTACTGGCCGATCTTGCCTATCACCATCCGGAGGTCTTCTCGCAGTTGGTGAAAAAGAGCGGACTATAAGGCTGTCAGTCGGGGATCTTTCAGTGCATGGGAATTGTGTCATGTCAATGGATCCTCGACTGTTTTCCATTCTAAGCTGCCCTCAGTGCCAAGGCGAACTCATCATGAAAGATGGTTCGCTTTGTTGCGTTTCATGCGGCAGAAGTTTCTTGCTGTCGGGAAATATTCCCATTCTCATAGCTGGAAAGGATTCTTCTACAGCATTCGATTACATTGCGCATTATGAGAAGGATTCTGCATCTTTCGATTATTTCGAGGAGCGTAGTGGCGCCACAGCTCACAGTGAACGGAGACTCCGGGAATATATTCTCTCCCTTGTTCCGAAAGATTCATCCAGCATTCTCGATGTTGGTTGTGGCTCGGCATGGGTAGCGAAGTCATTTCAGAACAGTGGTACCTTTGTTTGCTCGCTCGATGTTTCGATCGAAAATCCAAAGAAAGCGGTCGAACGTTACCCCTCACAGGATCATGTTGCTGTTGTTGCGGATGCCTATCACTTGCCATTTATAGATGAATCATTCGACGTTATCATTGCTTCTGAGATCATCGAGCACCAACATGACCCCAAATCGTTTGTTAATGAATTGCTCCGTGTAATAAAACAGAATGGAACTGTAATTATCAGCACACCATACAAAGAGAAATTGACCTATGAGCTTTGCATTCATTGCAATCAGTTGACTCCTCACAATGCACACCTGCATTCATGGGATGAAGCATCGCTTCGTGCGTTGTTCGATGATCCAGTATCTGGCTGGGAATTTAAAAGCTTCAACAACAAACTACTGTTGTTTGCTCGAACTTACCCATTCTTGCAGGGGATGCCCTTTGGAATGTGGAAGACGGTCGATCAACTCGCGAACTCTGTATTGTCTCAACCCGTTAACTGCGTGCTGAAAGTCGGAAAGTAGCAGATAGCACTCATTTTTTACCTTATTTCCAATTTATCTATGTTAGGTTCTCTCGAAAACGGACAGTTCTTCAGTGACTATGAGATCGATCGATTGAAAGAGCTCGGGCTTTGGCAGGAATCGCATACCACTCCTGAAAAGCTGGCTTTTGGAGCACTCATGCTCGCGCCTATTATGGAAGTAGATATGCAGAACCGTTCGGTGTCGATGGGCGAGTTCGCCGCGATCGAAGAATTTGTGCGCACCCTTGAAGATGATTTCGAGTTAGCGACGGAAGATGATCTTGAGTCCATTGGCACCGACATGGGGTTGCTGCCAATGGTGCAAAGTACATGGGATACGTCGAAATATCTTACCGCCAGAGCGTTGTTAGCTGGAGCCATCGAGCGGCTTACGGAGAAGGAAGCGCATCATGTCAGAAATGCCCTTGCAAAGGGTATGTTGGACATAGCACGGGCCGGCACCGGCTATGTTATAGGAATACATCGAATCCAAAAAGGTGAGAGACCTTTGCTTCACCAAATTATTCACGAGCTTCGTCTCGAAACAACCAGTGAAGGGCTGCATCTGCTCGGTCAATCTGAGGAAGATTGAAGGTTTCGAATTTCTATGTGGCGTTCAGGAAACGCTCCACTTCCTCGACATTTTTCGGACTTCCAACGATCAGTGGAGTCCTTTGATGCAGTAATTCGGGAATGATCTCTAAGACCCGCTGCTTGCCATCACCAGCTCGTCCGCCAGCTTGCTCCACGACAAATGACATAGGATTTGCCTCATAGAGAAGGCGAAGCTTTCCTTTGTGGCTTTTGATGTCTGCCGGATAAAGGAATACACCGCCATACAGCAACGTGCGATGCACATCTGCGACCATCGAGCCGATATAGCGCAGGCTGTATGCCGTTTTGCCCTCTTCCGGCACATCTGATTTAGCCCAGTCGATGTATCGCTGGATTTTCCTGTCCCATTTATGATAATTGCCTTCATTCACGCTGTAAATTCTTCCATGTTGAGGAATTCGAATATCATCATGCGATAAAATAAATTCCCCCACGGAAGGATCGTACGTAAATCCAAAGACCCCCCGGCCTGCGGTATAAACGAGCATCGTCGATGGGCCATAGATCGTGTATCCTGCAGCAATTTGTTTGTAGCCTGGCTGCAAGAAATCATCCATTGTTCCTGGAGTATTTTCCGGTGTGACACGCCGAAGAATGGAGAAGATCGTTCCGATCGAGACATTGACATCGATGTTCGAGGATCCATCCAGTGGATCGAAGAGCAGCACATACTTGCCACACTTATATTGATTTGGAATTGGAAGAATGTTCTCATTCTCCTCACTCGCCATGGCGCACAAGTGCCCACCATGATCCATTGCTCGGAAAATAACTGTGTCGGCAAATGCATCGAGCTTCTGGACAATCTCACCCTGAACATTTTCGGTTCCCGTCGCACCTAATGCATCGACAAGCCCCGCTTGCATCACCTCACGGTTGATGATCTTGAACGCAAGTGTGAGATCGCGCAGGAGTGCAGAGAAATCTCCGGTGGCCCCATTCGAGCGCTCTTGTTGCTCGATGATGTGCCGCTCGATAGTAATGACTTTATTGTGGACTAATGGCAATGTGAATTAATAATTAAGAATTAAAAATTAAGAATGGGGGAAAGACATGCCAGTCATTATCCAATCAAAGCGAGAATTCAAAAATATTCTCTTCATTATTAATTCTACGTTTTAATTGACTCCGGTGTGTCCAAAGCCACCGGCAGCACGGATGGTCTCAGCTAAGGCATCTGACTCAATAACATCTACCCTCTCATATTTACTAATAATGAGCTGAGCGATACGAGTGCCGCGCTGAAAGCGAACAGGCTCTTTACCATGATTGATGAGAATGACCTTGAGCTCGCCACGATAATCGGCGTCTATTGTGCCGGGAGAGTTCAACGCGGTGATACCGTGCTTTGCAGCAAGACCGCTTCGAGGGCGGACCTGGCCTTCATATCCCTCCGGAATTTCCAGAGCGATGCCGGTAGGGGCAAGGATCACTTGTTGAGGTGCGATTTCAATGTCGGTGTTCACACGAAGATCCATACCAGCAGCATGCGCGGTAGCATATTCGGGCAAGGGAATATCGTTGTCGTTGGGGCTTAGTCGTTTAATTCGAAGTTCTATCATATTAAGAATACGTAATGTGAGGGGAATATATTCCCGATGCAATGTGGTTTCATAGCTACATGAATCTTCCCGATCCCCAAAACTATCAAGACGGCGTCCTTTATTTTCACGATACTCACAAAATTATTTTGCATGAATGTGCTGAATTAGAACGCCTGCTCACTGATGCTGAGACCAATGGCGTGTTTCAGAGTTTTGCGGCACAGCCCAATTGGGGTGAGATCTTTGATTTTTTTCAGAAAGCAGCGCCTCGGCATGAGCTTGAAGAAGAGCGACTCCTTTTCCCGGCCTTGGCGGCGCATGTTCCTCGCGTAGGATTTCAACAGCCGGATTCCACCATGCGCTTCCTGACGGAAGGGCATGAAGTACTCCAAAGGAACATGGATGTACTTGTGCATGACTGGGAAGCATTCCGTAATATTCCCCGGGACACTACTTCTCTTGAGTCAGCGCACGATATTCATTCCGTGCAAGATGCTCATTTTGTTGCAACCGGACGAGAGCTGATCAAACAGTATCGTGAGCATATTGCAATAGAAGAGAGCCGGGTATATTCGATGGCGGATAAGCTTCTTTCCGGAGTGGAGAAACTGGCGCTCGCTGATCGAATTCGCGAATCCTACTCCGTAGAAGAAGTAACCCCGATCTTTAATTATGATCAGCCACGTTTTAGCGATCCTGCGTTTAATATCGTCTATTCCCCGACAGAGGCTGTTGGGGATGAAACCGTTGAGCCATATGAAGAAGAGGATGACGATGAAGATGACCGAATGGAGCTTTAATATAGTTCATCTACTCTTATTATCCAAATAATCCGATTACTCAGTTCAGGCCATCATGCAGACTTTGATCTTCGATATTGAAACAGTTCCGTTGGATTTCGATTCATCGTTCGACGAGGCTCAGCGGGAATACTTGTTGCGAGGCAGTGCCTCCGATGAAGAACGCGAGCAGCGAAAAGGGTTCGGAGCACTTAATCCTTTAACTGGGAAAGTAGTTTGTATCGGTACGGTTGTTCATGAGACGAAAAAGGGAAGTGCTCTCTATCTTGCTGATACAGAGGCGGATGAAGTGATCGAGCATGATGGTATGATGTTGCGATATAAAGCATTCACAAATGAATCGGAGTTGCTCCGGCATTTCTGGAATGGGATGGATGGAAAATATCAGGCAGTTGTCACGTTTAACGGCCGTAATTTTGATTGTCCCTTCCTTATGCTGCGTAGTGCCGCCCTTGGAATTCGCCCCTCGATCAATATGATGGCTGGCACACGATGGGAATTCAAAGTAGGTGGGAACTCGAGCGATCGATATAGCGGCGCCGAGCACATCGACCTTCTAGATAAATTGACGTTCAATGCAGGTTTTGATAAAATTGGTGCAACCCGTAAATTCAATTTGGATTTTTATACGAAGTCCTTTGGGATTGCATCGCCCAAATCCAAAACGATCGCAGGTGATAAAGTCCCGGTCTTTTTTGCCGAGGGCCGCAGCCGGGAAATAGCCGAGTACTGCATGCGTGATGTTCGCGCCACGAGCGAGCTTTATGAGAAATGGCTGTCCTTATTGAAGTTTTGATCTTTTTTCTGCACTCAACGTGCGATTTTGGATGTTAAATACGTTGTGTAATTAAACAATAAAAAAATATGGGCGAAAAAACACGTAATAATAACGATCAGGAAGATGAACTAAACCAGGCCCGCTTTTTTGCAGAGCGTGGAGCGGATGTCGGCGATGTCGATGAGCCAGGGGGTGATGGCATCGAGATCGAGGAAGAAGATATTTCGGATACCAAGAGCGAATTCCGGGAAGCTCCCGCAGAACTTCACCAGGAAAGCAAATTAGCTGAGGATAGCCGCTTTTACGGTCAAGGATTTAAGAGCGGAGATGACACAGGAATCCGCCGGGAGGCATCTCCGGAAGGAGAAGAACCAGACGTGGTTTCCTGATGTGAGCGATTTGACATTACACGTAAGACGTGTAGTGTGGGTCGTACATCATTGCCGTGATGGCAGTAAGGATGTCATGTGGCTCTGGGTTAGTAGCAAGGCCAGAACCATGTGCAACCCTTGCTGTTGCAGTCGCAATCTTTGCTGAAACCTTGCGCGCATGCTCAAGCGATGGAAAGACTCGACCGATCGCGAAATCCTCATCTGTTGTCTCATTCGAGAGTGCCTTTGCTGCTTCGAAGAACATCTCATCTGAAACCCGAGTGGCTCCAGAAGCAATTACACCGAGTCCGATTCCCGGAAATACGTACGCATTATTTGCCTGGCCGGGAGTGATAGTTTTCCCACCAAACAACACGGTATCGAACGGACTTCCGCTTGCGAAGATAGCGTTGCCGTTCGTAAAGTGATAAGCCTCCTCAGCCGTGCATTCTGATTGAGACGTTGGGTTCGAGAGTGCAAAAATTATTGGACGATCTTCATAGCTTGACATCGCAGAAAGAACATCCTTGGTAAACGCGCAGGCCTGACCGGACGCACCGATCAGGATGGTGGGATGGATCGAGCCGATGGCGGATAAAAGGTCCGGAAGATGCTCATGCTCATGGGCGTACGCTAGCTTGTGCCTCGCTAGATCGTTGCGGCTTTTTACGACGAGTCCTTTGGAATCGATGAGCCAGCAGCGTTTGCGTGCGGCAGCTTCCGTCATACCATCGTTCATCATTGCATGGACGATGAGGTCGCTTATTCCAGTTGCTGCTTCCCCCGCACCAAATAGCACGATCGTTTGGTTCGAAAGCTTCGCGTGCTTCATACGAAGCGCGGAGAGGATACCAGCGAGCGTCACGGCAGCAGTTCCCTGAATATCATCGTTAAAAACGCAGAAGTTGTTCTTGTATTTTTCGAGGAGGCGGAACGCATTGGCGTTACCAAAATCCTCGAATTGAATGAGCACGTTTGGCCAGCGGTCGTGTGCTGCAAAGATAAATTCGTCGATCAGCGCATCGTACGCTTCTCCTCGTATTCGCTCATGGGTCAGGCCAAGATAGCTCGGGTCTTCGAGAAGTTCCTTGTTGTTCGTGCCAACGTCGATCGTCATTGGCAGACATTGGGATGGTTTTACACCTGCACTTGCCGTATAGATGGAAAGTTTTCCGATCGGGATCCCCATACCGTGCACGCCAAGGTCGCCAAGTCCCAGGATGCGTTCGCCATCCGTGACGACGATTACGCGAACATCGTCGATCGGCCAATTGTCGAGGATCTTTCGGATGCTCCCCTTATCTCTGTCGGAAATGTACATCCCGCGCGCACGCCGGAAAATATGACCGAATCGTTGGCAGGCTAACCCGACCGTAGGAGTGTACACGATAGGGAGAAGTTCCGCAAGATTATCGATAAGTACCCGGTAGAACATGGTCTCATTCCGGTCCTGAAGTGAAATAAGGCTGTTGTAGCGATCAAGGTCACTGGCTTTTGAGCGGACATTCTCAATGATGAATGCTGCCTGATCTTCCAGGTTCGTCTCTCTCGGCGGCAGCAGGCCGCGAAGTCCAAGAATATCGCGTTCTTCCGCTGAAAATGCGCGGCCTTTATTTAAGGCAGGATCCCGAATGAGATCAAGCCCGGTCGGAAATTTATGGTAGCGATGGGATACTGGTGCTCCGGATTTTGGAGGAGCATTGTGCCCATTCGTTGCTGGAATAATAGAGCTATTCGAGGTGGGAGTAGGAGGTGTGGACATAGTCAGGAGAGGGGTTTTTCTATCTCATCCCATAAACATTAGACCACGGGTGAAAAGTGCATTAACTCTTGGCTCAGGTCAGCAACTGTAGAATTTCACCTGGACGGCATTTTTTATTCATAATAATGGTATTGAAGAGAAAAATTTCAATAAAAAATAATGAAAAACACGCATTGCACGGAGTTTTAATCATTGCATAATAGTTCTATAATTTATGTCCCACGTTGTTGGTACTTTTATTTTTACGGACTTTCGCTCAATTCACCTTTGACATAGGCGGTTCGAACGTTGTCATTTATCAATCTTTTTCATTCGTTGGAAGTAATTTATGCAGAATCACGTACTTTTTATATGCTCCCACAATAGTGCCAGAAGCCAGATCGCGGAGGAACTTATGCGCCGATCCTATGGCGACACAGTTCGTTCTGAAAGTGCCGGGCTGAAAGAAGGGACGATCAACCCGTTAGCGATCGAGGTGCTAAAGGAATGGGATATCGATATTTCGGGCAAAGAGACGCAGGATGCGTGGGAGCTGTATCGAAATGGGAGACTCTTTTCACACGTTATCACTGTGTGTGATGATAGCAATGGCGAACACTGTCCAGTCTTTCCTGGCGGAGTGGTACGGTTGCATTGGAGCCTCCACGACCCCGCGACCTTTGAAGGTACATGGGAAGAAAAACTCGAACGAACGCGGCAAGTCCGTGATGAGATACAGATCAGGATCGACGAGTGGTATGAGGAATATGGAAGAATCGAGTAATCGGCTCCTTATTTGAAGGCTGTTGTAGAAACGGGATGGCGGATAATATCACCTCCCGTTTTTTGGCCCATAATTTGCTATTTGTTATAAACTGTTCATTCAAGCGAGCACCGTCAATTATGCGTATTTTGAATGTTAAATATCAATTAATGAATACCGGAATTCATCTGTCAGGGTGAAAAAAGAGTTATATTTGTAATCATTAGAACTATACATACCTCTGACACCTTAAAAAAGAGGCCAGAGGACGTTTTGGAATCACGCTAAACACAAAGAGCCTTATGATACGAACACGAACCCTTCGCTCTTTCGTCGCCATTGCCGCGCTCGGTCTTGCGCCCCTGGTAACGAGTTGCTCGAACAAAGCGACGGAAGAGCAAATGAAAACGCTGCACGATCTCGATCAACAGCGCGATCAATTGAAAATGGACTTGCAGCATGCTCAGGACAATCTTCGGGATTCCCAGGGCAAATTAGCAAGCGCCGATCGCGACCTGGCCGATTGCCAGTCGGATACGAAGGCTGCCCAGGCGGGCCTTGCAATGTGGCCGAATGTGTGGCCGGATAGCGCTGACTGGCGCGTAATGCCCCCACCTGCCGCTGGCGATAAAATGATGATGAAACAGTAAATCAAGGAGGAACACACCATGAAAAACATCACAAAAACTATTCTGATGCTTGGCGTCGCGCTCCTTATCGGTGCAACAGCTCATGCTCAATACCCGCAGGATTTCACAAAAGATCAAGCGGATTCGACGATCAAATTCCGCACGGCAGAAGTTGCTGGCTTGAAGACTGATGTAGCAACCGCGCAGGCGAATGCTCAAAAGGCTGCTTCGGATGTTCAGCAACGGATGGCGGATAACACACAATGCCGTGATGCGCTCTATGCCATGCTTGGCAGCGATCGTAACGGCTACAATGCTTATCGTGAGCAGATCGCCCGCGATGAGCAGGAGCTTGCTTCGCTTCGCCAGATGAACAACGGTCAGCTTAATGATAATAAAGCTCGCGTCGATGCTCTCGAAGCACAGATTCGTATGCTTCGCGGCAATAAGCTGGTTCTGATCCCGGATCACAAACAGCGCGTTCAAACGCTTTCGACTAACTTCATGCAAATGAAGCATGGTATGACTCCGGCCAATATGACCTACACTGTGGGTACCTGGCGCAAGGATCGCGACTGCCTCTGGAACATTGCAAAGAAGCCCGAGATATATAACGATCCGTTCGCGTGGCCAAAGATCTGGCATGCCAATCAGGAGTTGATCCATAATCCGGATATTATCCAGCCCGGTATGCAGCTCTCGATTCTCAAGTCGCCGATCACGCCGGAGGATAAAGATCTCACAGGATACCGTCATCGCCGGGTGCATGCAAGCACAAATTGATTCCTAACTAATTAGGGCATTGAAATCGTCCTTTCTGCTGTTGCAGAAAGGACGATTTTTGTTTTTGGTCACGATTTTAGAACAAACTATATTTCTTGGAAGTAATAGAGCGTAAGATCAGGCTTTCTCCCGGCGACCCGATGAGTATTCTCGGTCCGGGCGATCAATATCTTCAACTCATCGAGCAAAAGTTCGATGCCAGCATTGTAGCTCGCGGCGATACCATCATCGTTCACGGTGCTCCGAACGAAGTCTCCCAGATCGAGCGGGTGTTTAAGGAGCTATCGTTCGTGCTTTCCAAAGCCGGGAAGCTTTCCTCGCGTGACGTTTCCTCCGTCCTCGATCTCATCGAGACCGGGCCACCCGAAGGTATGGGCGGTGAGGAACTGGATTCCGTTATTCTCTTCGCACATCATGATGCGATTAAAGCAAAAACTCCCACACAAAAGGAGTACTATCAAGCCGTAAAAAAGAATGACATCGTATTTGCCATCGGCCCTGCCGGAACCGGGAAGACCTATCTTGCTGTAGCGATGGCAGTATCTGCTTTAAAGAATCGGGAAGTAAACAGAATTGTACTGGCGCGCCCGGCGGTGGAAGCAGGGGAGAGCCTCGGATTTCTACCGGGCGATTTGGCCCAGAAGGTCGATCCCTATCTGCGACCCCTTTACGATGCTTTGCAAGAGATGCTGACCGGCGAGAAAGTGAAGACCTATATTGAAAAGGGAACCATCGAGGTCGTGCCGTTGGCCTATATGCGTGGCAGAACGATCAACAGTGCATTCGTTATTTTGGATGAAGCGCAAAATGCCACTCCGATGCAAATGAAGATGTTCCTCACCCGCCTCGGCACCGGCTCGAAGGCCATTATCACCGGCGATCAAACCCAGGTCGATCTTCCATCGCGCAGCCAATCGGGGCTGATTCAGATCCAAAATGTGCTTAATGATGTGCAGGGCATTCGCTTCGTCTATTTCAACAAAGGCGATGTGGTGCGCCATAAATTAGTGAAAGATATCATCGAAGCCTACGAAAAATTCCATGCGCGTCCCGGGCATGGCGGCGATGAAGAAATGGCAACCGAACGCACAGAGTTTCTTCCATTTCCTACCAGGGAGCGGGACAAATCGTAGGCCTTTTTTATGGAGCTATTCCATTTCGGATTTTTGACGGTGACATGGATGGACGTGATAGATGTTCTCCTGGTCTCATTCTTATTCTTTCGATTATATGTTGCAATGCGCGGGACTATCGCCGCGCAAATATTTCTCGGGTTGTTGATCGTGATCGCTGGCTCGTTGATCGCTCGTGCCGCAGATATGAAGGCACTCTCATGGCTTCTCAAAACGCTCACCGATATTTGGGTTATCGCGCTGATTGTATTATTTCAACCGGAACTGCGGAGGCTCCTGTTATTTCTCGGTCGAAATCCAGTAATAAAATTCTTCATTCGATTCGATGTCAATGAATATGCCGATCTTATTGTAAGCGCACTGGAAGAAATACGCCAGCGTGGCGAAGGAGCGCTCATCGTTATCATTCGCACGACCGATATTAAGCTTTTTGTCGATACCGGTCTTCCGATCCGCGCGATCATTTCAAAAGAATTATTAGTCTCTATATTCAATCGAAAAGGGCCGCTGCATGATGGGGCGGTGGTCATTAAAGACCGTTATATCGAAGCCGCGCGATGCACGCTGCCGCTTTCGGGTGTAGAGCGCATCGGTCAGCGAATGTTGGGAACTCGTCATCGCGCCGCGCTCGGAATTTCGGAACAGGCGGATGTGGTCGCGCTGGTCGTCAGCGAGGAAACCGGGCAGCTCGCGCTGGCGCAATCCGGCAGGCTTGCAATGAATCTGACGCCGGAAGAAATGCGGTCGCGGTTGGCCAGCGCCATCACCGGTGTAGCTAATACGAAGCAATCGAGTCAGGAAGCGAAAGTAACCCGCGATTACGCGCTCGAAGCAAGGGAAGCATTTGATAGATAGTATATTTAGTGAAGAGAACTCCGATTCCATCTCCTACGATGTCATTGCGAGGAGGGTTTTTCGACCGAAGGGAGAAAAATCCGGTCCCGAGGAATCGAGGGAAGCAATCCGTCGTCGAAATCAACGGATTGCTTCGTCAAGCGAATCTCCCTTCGGTCGATTCGCTTTCCTCGCAATGACGAGAAAAAACTAACGTAATCAGAGTAGATACTTGAATTTACAAACACCACATCCTGGACTTGTCTCAGAGAACCGCCAATCGCTCGTTGCAGATCTACGCTCGCGCGGGATCACCGACGAGCGAGTGCTCGAAGCCTTAGCCGCAGTTCCACGCGAGCGTTTTCTCGACCGCACTTTTGCCGCTCGTGCGTATGAGGATTCCGCCTTGCCAATCGGCGAAGGACAAACAATTTCGCAGCCTTATACCGTAGCCTATCAAACGCAGGCGTTGCAGCTAAAGCCGGGAGATAAAGTTCTTGAAATTGGAACCGGCTCCGGCTACCAAACGGCAATACTTGCACAGATGGGGGTTCGTGTGTTTACCATCGAGCGCCATGTCGAACTATTAGAATCTGCGCGCAAGCGGCTGGAGGCGCTTGGGTATCACCGCATTATTTCCCGCGCAGGCGATGGCACGCGCGGATGGCCGGAGTATGCTCCGTTCGATGCTATTCTCGTAACCGCCGGCGCGCCGGACGTGCCGGAATCGCTCACCAAACAGCTAAACCCGAATGGCGGAAGGCTCATCATTCCTATTGGTGGAAGGCAAAATCAGAAAATGTATCTCATCACACGCAATTGCGATGATTTTTCCGGCGAGGAACTTACCACGTTCGCATTCGTGCCGCTGATCGGAGCTGAGGGGTGGGCTGCCTAGTCCGAACCATGATTTTCAGAATATTGAAGATCAGCGGGTTATGGGATGTATTTTTGTAAGCATGAAAACATTATTCGCTTTTCTCATTTTATGCGTTGTTAGTCCATCAGTTTCAAGAGCACAGGCACCTGTCCATGACTTTCGGCTAATAGCCCAAAGCGCCGATTCGATTATACCTCCAGATTGGACTGACACGTTATTGACCACTGACTTGAACTTGACGTTAGAGGCAGCCGAATACCGTAAGCAAATGGATTCAACATTGAATTTTGTGTATCGAGCTATTCTAAACGATTATAGAGATGATACCAGCTTTATTCGAAAGTTCAAACTCGCGGAGGATGCATGGTTGACATATCGAGATGCCGAACTCGGTGCTATGCTTCCTTATCCGCATAATTGGAATGTTGAATCAGCCCCACAGCGATATTATTACTATATAGAGGAAGATGAATACAGAGATGCTATTACAAAACGAAGAATAGAGGAACTTATGATGTGGTATACGGGCAATCATGAGGGTTGCGACAATTGTAGTTTTCGTATGCCTGGTCATGTAAAGCATTAGCGCTTTGAGATATATAAATATCAAAAATAAAATGAATTCAAACCGACCTATTACCCTTGCTTTAATTTGAGAGTGAGGGTTTTCCCTGATTATAATAGGGTTTGATTAAAGTGCAAGAAAAAATATTAGTCATCACCGGCCCAACCGCTTCCGGCAAAACCGAAGTTGCGCTGGGTCTTGCTCGCTCCGATCCGCGCATCGAGATCGTTAATGCCGATGCCTCGCTTCTGTATCGCGGTTTCGATATTGGCACTGCCAAACCATTCAAAGAAATCCTTGCCGAGATCCCGCATCATCTCATTGATATTTTAGACCCGAACGAGCAGTTCAGCGCCGCAGAATACAGCAAACGCGCCCGCGAAGTTATCCGGGAAATTATTTCGCGTGATAAAACTCCGGTTGTCGTTGGCGGTACAGGGTTTTATATCGATGCGTTATTCGATGGCATTTCTTCCATTGAAATTCCCGAAGAAGAACTCTCAATTGCACGAACGCGAGCACAGAGAGATATATCTGAAAAGGGATTCGATGCCATGCACGAGCAACTTAGCTCCATCGACCCAGAACTATACTCGCAGATACAACGGGAGCGAAATCCCATTCGCTTAGAACGGGCATGGGCGCATTATTATGCTACGGGTGAACCATTAGGCGAAACAAGAAAGCGGAAGCCCGAGCCATTTGAATACACACCGGAGTTTAAGTTATTATCATTCCCGCGTTCGGAACTTTGGCAAAGAATAGAAGCTCGCGTGAGCGATATGCTGAGTAACGGTTGGATGGATGAAGTCAGGGGACTGATACAACTGGGGATTACACGCAAAATGCCGGCTACGCGTGCCATCGGGTATCGGGAGCTATATGACGTTGTTGAAGGCAAGAACAAACTCGAGGACGCGCGCGAACGCATCATTTTTCGAACCCGTCAGTATGCTAAACGGCAAGTGACGTGGATGAGAAAATATAGTTAGATCCTGAATTTCGTCCAGACTTGCTCGCTGACGATGAAAGCGAATCGCAGCAGCCCAAGACCGAGCGGGAAACGGAGCACGCTCCCGGTCAGGCTGACGCAGAACACGATCGCGATACAAACGAGCAGCCAGAATGGCCAGTGTTTAATGATGCTTTGCATACATGATCTCCTATTGAATAGCCGAAATTAAAGTATTGACATTGCTTTAATATTATCCTGCTGCAATGGCTTTGTTAACTTTTTTTCTACTCTGATCGCCGTACATGTTTGCCCTTTTCCGCTAATTTCGATTAAATTGTAGTAATACCCTCCGCCACGAAATACTGGAAAAACAGCTCCTCCGCCATTGTAGCACATAATGCCGTCCCGCACATAGTTGCCTGTAAAGTGAATATGTCCGTGCATGATCATATCCACTTCGATCGCCTTAAAGAGCTTGAAAAGCTGGCGTTTGCCATGAAGCTTAAGCGTCCGCTGCTCGATCCGCGCGGCAATGCCGCCCCGAGAAATTCCATCGGCAAGCTCTAAATGGGAAACATCGCGCGGCCGGAAGGTGTGGTGGTGCAGCAGCGCCACTCTGGATGTGGCCGTATTCCATGCGTGATGTTTTGCAAGCTTCAAAGTCTGCTGGTGTGCTTCGGGTGTTATAATACCGTTCGAGCCGACCGGATTTTGTATCAAAGAGTATCGGGCAATGGAATTGAATCCAAGCAGGCACACATTCTTAATGCGTTTTAGAAACGGGTACCCACCCGGATCCATAGTAATGGTATCTGCAAAAAGCTCTGCAAAGGTATCCTGGAAGATCGAGACTTTTTCATCGAAATCCAACTTCCGGCACCGGTCCGGAAAAGAAAGCACATCATCTGCCAAATGCGGCCCGCCAAAAATATCGTGGTTGCCAACAATAACGGTAAGTTTGCTGCTCTTCAGGATTCCGAACGATTCGAAAAGACGGCGGGTGGTCAGCAGATCGCGTGCATCCGCATTGCTCGTAAGATCGCCTGTGATGACTATATGATCGGCGCCATTTTGTTCGAGTGCATCTTCGAGCGCCCTCCGCAACCGCGGCAAATGCTGCGGGTGATACTTGAGGTTGATATGGCAATCTGAAAGGTGTGCAATTCGCATAAATTTTCAAGAGGGGGGGCTGATTTATAAACACGAATCGCTATAGGTGGGTGACAAAAGGAGAATACGGTTCCATTATATGTATATTAAGTTATTGTTGCCATATCCCTAATTTACTTCCCCATTGAAATTGGGAATTGAAAGGATTGGCCAAATAAACCCGTATTTTTGTTATCTTATCGTTCGCATTATCTTTGAATTTAAGTAAAAACCTTTTGAAATCTAAGAAACGACAACTTATCTCTCCATCCTCCAACGTTATCATTTCTTCAAGACGCAAAGCTCTGGCGCCGGACGTTGCACGGTATCTGCGACCAGAGGAGATCGCTCCCGTCGATGTGAAAGTGCAGGAATACCCGAACGGGCTTCGCGTCGTGAGTGAACACGTTACAGGTGCCTCATCGCTTGCAGTAGGGCTGTGGGTGAAAGTTGGTTCGCGGGATGAAAATCTCCGGAATAATGGTATCGCCCACTTCATCGAGCATGTTGTCTTCAAAGGTACGGCCGGCCGAACCATGCGGGAGATCATGCGTTCCATTGAATCTCGCGGAGGTTTTCTCAATGCCTTCACCACCAAAGAGCATACCTGCTTCTATACATGGACCCGCACCACGCATCTCGATGAATCCGTCTCAGTACTTTTCGATCTTGCAACACGTCCCAAATTTTCTGCCCGCGATATTGAAAGCGAAAAAGCGGTCGTTATCGAAGAAATAAATGGATTAGAAGATGAGCCGGATGAACTCGTCTTTGATCTGTTCGAACGAGAGATCTTCGGCAAGCATCCACTCGCAAAACCGATCATCGGCACGCCTGGAACCGTAAAAAGCTTCGATCCGAAAAAGTTATTGGATTTTCACCGCAAACATTATAGCGCCGGCGATATTGTGATCGTTGCGAGCGGTTCGCATTCGCATAACGACCTTTTTCGTGCTGTCGATCGCGCTGTTCGGCATGTTGCACCCCATGTTTCACGCCGCTCCATTCCTGTTCCTAATTTTCCGCGCACGAATGGTACACAGCACAATATCTCGCGAGCTTCGGGACAGCAAGCGCATCTCATTCTTGGACGTCGTGCGCCGGGAATTCATGCGAGAAGGCATCTTGCCATTAACGCGCTCATAACGATTGCCGGAGTGGGCATGAGCAGCCGGCTCAATCTCCGATTGCGTGAAGAATTAGGACTGGCCTACGATGCGATGGCATTTTATTCTGCGTTCGAGGATGCGGGAGCAGTGGGATTTTATATTGCAACCGCGATCGATAATCGTGAACGCAGTATCCGCGAAATGCGGCGCATTGCAAAAAACCTCGTTGCAAAACCGATCTCGAATGCCGAACTCGAACGCGCAAAAGAGCAGCTTATCGGCGGACTTGTGCTACCGATGGAATCCGTCACGAATCGCATGATGCGTTCAGCACAGAACGAACTCTACTTCGGCGGCTATCATCCCATCGAACGCGATGTCGAAAAAATCGCGCGGCTCACGCTGGAAGATGTGCGCATCGAAGCGGGGAAGCTATTTGATGACGAGAAATCCCTGATGCTTGTCTCGGTTGTCCCGGCGTCCTGAATCTTAGTGGCTTGAGGCAAGAACACTTTTAGCCGGTATATAAACTTTACCACCTCCAATAGCGCTATTGCCGAAAGATGCGAACTTTGCACTTTGGATATCGTTTGGTTATTTTGTTGCTGGATTATTATCCTGTACTTGGATTTTTCCCATTTTTGAACCTGAAAAACGAGCCATGAAAAAATCTTCAATCTTAGCAGGATTTCTATCACTTATCGTGCCGGGTTCAGGCCAAATGTATCTTGGCGATGGAAACAGGGGAGCTGCGATTCTCGCAGCCGCCATTGTCATTGCGAATCTTAATTTTCTAATTTTGTCATTGATCTCGATCGCCAATCCCGCCCTGCCAATCCCAGCGAGCGACTCGCGCGCAGTCTGGACATACTGTGGATACCACGTATAACCCACGATGTCGCTTCCCTGTGGAGCGTGATCTTTTGGCTTTGGGCCATAATCGACGCATTCCGTTTCACTCGTCACGTGAACTCGGACTCGGAGTCTTCATTAGCCTCATCTTGATCGGAGTTGCAGTTGTTTTTCCGGATGGATTTCGTTGATACGATTCGGCCGGGTGAGTATCTTTCCGAGCTACTTTTTGTCCAACCCAAAACCTCGCATTTATTTTGCGGACGAAACATTCTTCCAGATTGTTTACAATCATCTTCAATCGAATCATTAATTTGTAAAACGAACAAATGAGAATAGGGGTACCGAAAGAAATTAAGCAGAACGAGAACCGCGTGGCGCTCACACCGAGCGGTGCAGAAATACTTGTATCGCATGGGCACAAGGTGTTCGTTGAGACGAACGCTGGCAATGGCTCAGGGTTTAAGAATGAAGATTATATTGCGGCCGGCGCCGAGATGCTGGCCGATGCGAAATCGGTCTATGACACGGCGGACATGATCATGAAGGTCAAGGAGCCGATCAAGCAGGAGTATGGTCTCATTCGTAAAGGCCAGGTGCTTTTCACCTACTTCCACTTTGCTGCAAGTAAGGAGCTTACCGAGGCAATCGTAAAATCAGGTTCGATCGCGATCGCGTATGAGACGGTCCAGCGAGCAGATGGCTCGCTGCCGCTTCTTATTCCTATGTCCGAAGTAGCAGGGCGCATGGCACCCCAGGAAGGCGCGAAGTATCTCGAAAAGACAATGGGTGGTCGTGGAGTTCTTCTTGCTGGCGTTCCTGGTACTGATCCCGGTGAGGTTGTGGTACTGGGCGGGGGAGTTGTTGGCACCAGTGCGGCGAAGATCGCAGCGGGACTCGGCGCTCGTGTGACCATTCTTGACTCCAATCTTTATCGCTTGCGGTATCTCGATGATGTCATGCCGCGCAATATCACGACCCTGGTATCGAATCCATATAATATTCGGAAAGTGATCCGACATGCCGACCTTGTTATTGGTGCGGTATTAATTCCCGGAGCGAAAGCGCCGCGTCTCATCACGAAAGAAATGTTGAAGGACATGAAGGAGGGTTCGGTTGTGGTAGATGTATCTGTCGATCAGGGCGGTTGCATCGAAACGTGCCATCCGACGACGCACGAGAATCCAACGTTCGTCATCGATGGCGTCGTGCATTACTGCGTTGCGAACATGCCGGGCGCTGTGCCGATGACTTCTACTATCGCGCTCACCAATGCAACCCTTCCTTATGCAGTCCAACTTGCGAACGATGGCTACGAAAAGGCGGTCTCGACGAACAAAGAATTGCGCCTCGGCCTCAATGTGATCGACGGCGCTATTGTTTATGAAGGCGTTGCAGAAGCATTTGGGATGAAGTATGAAGACAGCCACACGTTTATAAAGTAGTTTTATATTCCGCGTAAAAATCGCTCGACACGAAAAGATAATATGCCAAAACTTACAATCGACGGAAAAGAATACGAAGGCCAGCAGGGCCAAACCATCATTCAGGTTGCGCTGGAAAATGGGATCGACATCCCGCATTTTTGCTGGCATCCGGCGCTGACGGTTGCGGGTAATTGCCGCATGTGCCTGGTCGAAGTCGAAAAGACTCCCAAGTTGCAGATCGCCTGCGCCACGCCGATCGCAGAAGGTATGGTCGTCAACTCGCTTTCTGAAAAAGCAATTGAGGGCCGGGAGGACATCATGGAATTCCTCCTCATCAATCATCCGCTCGATTGTCCGATCTGCGACGAAGCCGGACAGTGCAAACTCCAGGATTATGCGTTCGATCATTCCAAAGGGGTTTCACGATTTGTTGAAGAGAAAACGCACAAAGATAAACGCGTTGCCCTTGGGCCACAAGTTCTTTTCGATGGCGAGCGTTGCATTTCCTGTTCTCGATGTATTCGTTTCGCGCAGGAAGTTGCCGAACAACCCGTTCTCACGTTCGTCAATCGTGGCGATCATGTAACTATTGTATCAAATCCCGAAGAAGGCTTCGACAATAATATGTCGATGAACGTGATTGATATTTGTCCCGTCGGCGCGCTCACCAGCCGCGATTTTCGCTTCAAGGCGCGTGTGTGGGATATGTCATTCACGGATTCCGTTTGTCCGGGATGCTCACAGGGCTGCAATATACGCGTGGCTGTTCGCAATAATGTGATCGAACGCCTCGAACCGCGAAATAATCCGAACGTCAATACCTATTGGATGTGCGATCATGGCCGACTGAATGCTTACCCGCCTGTAAATAATGAACGCATTAGCGGGCCACGCATGAAAGATGCCAATGGCTTCCAGCTATCTACCGATTACGATTCCGCAGCCCGACGCATCGCTTCGGAACTTTCAAAATATCACAAGGACGAAGTATTGATTATCGGTTCGGCCTATGCGACGGTCGAGGATAATTATGTGATGTCGAAACTGGCACGCGAAAAATTTGGGAAACATTCCATTCCTTTCATTACGCACTTTGTTGGTCAGGATGAACGGATGCTCCTCAAAGCCGATAGAACTCCGAATGCTTTCGGAGCCACGCTGGCAGGCTGTGTATCTGATGAACACTATCAACATATTCACGGCGAACGCGCGGCGGAAATGACCGTGCTTGAACTTCTCCGTTCACGTAAGGTCAAAGCCGTTTTTGCACTGCCGGATGATTTTCTCGCCGATTCGCAACTTCTTGAAGCGTTCGAGAATGTGGAATTCTTTGCATGTCTCGCTTCGAATGAGAGCATAACCTCACGCCGTGCCGATGTAGTATTTCCGGCTTCCCAATGGGCGGAGCGCGATGGCATATTCGTGAATTTCGATGGATGGGCACAGCAATTGCGTCCCGCAGTTACCACCGAATACTTTATGCGTGGCCGCGACATGCTGCATATGTCGCGCCTCGACCGCTTTGGCTCGCCATACGACAAATGGGCGCGCGGCAATAAGCGCGACGCTCGCGAAGGCTGGCGATTTGTGGAACTGGTTGCTAATAATCTCGGAATTAATTGGAAATACCTTCATACAGAGGAAGTATTTGACGAGATAGCGAAACTGATTCCGGAGTTCAAAGGAATGTCTTACGAATCGATTGGTACTCTTGGGCAACCGGTTGCCGATGGCCGCTTAGCGCGCGCAACGCAAAAGCCGATCTATCGGGAGGTTTATCAATCGGAGTCGGAACAGATCGAAAGCGTAGGAAGTGTTATGCAGTAGGAAACACAAACCGTGAGTACAGATCGTGACCGGCTGTTAAAGGAGAATGAGGATGAAGCCCGTCGCAACAAAGAGGAACTTCTAGGACTTCGCGAAGCAATGCTTCGCCATGAGAATGTGCTGAATGCACTCGCCATCGAGCGTACGAATTTGGAGAGTGAGCCCGGTGAAGCACACCTTGAGATCTCTCCAGAGCTTCAGGAGTCACTTCGATCGCTCAAAATTGTTAACCCTCCGCGAATCTGGCCGAAGGTGGCTATTGGAGCGTTGATACTTGTTGGCGTTTTGATTGGGCTTGGAGCTTTAGGAATTTTTGATAATGATGGAGGTGCTCCTATAGCACGCCAGGCAGTAATTCCTATACCTCAGGTTGCCGCTTCCTCGACAAGTACAGGAAATGAAAAAACGAACGATACATTTTATTCGATTCCGACCTCTACAAATGCGAATTCAACTTCTGACGAAATTTACAGCATACCTCGTGGAGAGCCAATAAACATTCTTCCAGGGATAACTTATATTTCCAATATCTCTTATAGTATGAAGAGTTCAACCATTACCTTGGTAGAAGTTAGCGATACGCCTCTGGTCATACTGCATTTAAGCCGCCCTCCGCAATCTTTTTTCATACCTCTGAAAACCCCTTTCCGTGTAAATTATGAAGGTATGGACACAGGACAGTTCAATGCAAGGCTTATGGTTCTTGCCGATAGCAAGAAGCGCGATCTCGAAATTCGGTTTGTTCCTCGGAGTCTTCCGATTGAAAGAAAGATTTTGGGCGTTTCTTCCTCACAATAACCGAATTATTTATTGCTTGCGTTGAATCCTCATCCCATTTCAGTTGTTCATTACGACTACTGAGAGGCAGGCAAGGACGCATGACTCCTTCATCATTCATAATTCATCATTTCCCCGGATGGTAATTGAAGCACTCATAAAAATTGCGATCATCTTATTCGTCGTGCTGACGGCAGTGTCTTATACTGTTTTGCTCGAGCGCTGGATCAGCGCGTGGGTTCAGGACCGCATTGGGCCGAACCGAGTAGGCCCACTTGGATTATTCCAGCCATTGGCGGATGTCCTTAAACTTCTCTTGAAGGAGGACATCGAGCCGAATATGGCGCAGAAGTGGTTCCATTGGGTCGCCCCGGTGATCTCCATCACGGTCGCATTCACGGTTCTGGCGGTCGTACCTTTTGGAGGGACTTTGATGCTTGGGAGCCATGTCGTTCCACTTACTATTGCTTCGAGTGTCAATATAGGAGTGCTCTTTATCGTGGCACTTACTTCGCTTGGGGTCTATGGCATCACGCTGGCAGGATGGTCGAGCGGCTCGAAGTATTCTCTGCTGGGTGGCATTCGTTCAAGCGCTCAAATGATCAGCTATGAACTCACGCTTGGGCTGGGACTTTTGAGTGTGGTTATGTTAAGCGGCTCGCTCGATCTTAATACGATCATCGCCGGACAGTCGAACGGGCTATGGAACATTGTTCGTGCGCCGATAGGGTTCTTACTTTTTTTCGTCTCCTCGTTCGCGGAAACAAATCGTTTGCCTTTTGATCTTCCTGAAGCGGAACCGGAACTTGTCGGCGGCTATCACACGGAGTATAGTTCCATGAAGTTTGCTCTTTTTTTTCTTGCGGAGTATGCGAATATCATCACAGCCAGTGCAGTAATAACAGTTCTTTTTCTTGGCGGCTGGAGCTTGCCTTTTGTCGATAAGTTAGGCTTACCGAGTCTGGCTATCACCATTGTCGGTGTGCTCGCTTTTGTGCTGAAAGTAGTCGGGCTGTTGTTCATCTTTATATGGGTGCGGTGGTCGATCCCACGCTTCCGTTACGATCAGCTCATGAATCTTGGCTGGAAGGTGCTGCTGCCGCTCGGCATTGTGAATATCATCTTTACCGCCCTTGAAAAAATGTATTTGATGCACTAATCGTCGCCAATATGCCAACAGTAACCAAATACAACAACCCAGCCGCTCAGCGTAAGCTCACGCTTTGGGAAAAGCTTTATCTCCCTGAGATCGTGCGTGGTTTGTTAACGTCGTTCAAGCATCTTTTTCGTCCGAAATTCACGCGCCAATATCCCGAAGAGCGTTGGGATCCGCCGGCGTCGTTTCGCGGACGGCCTGTGCTTGTCATGGAGGACAATGGTGTGGAGCGCTGCGTTGCATGTGGGCTGTGCTCCCGCGTGTGTCCACCGCTTGCTATTGAAGTTCGCGCAAGCGAGACGGACCTTTTGAAAGAACGCTATCCAGTCGTGTTCGAGATCAATATGCTTCGTTGTATCTTTTGCGGATATTGCGAGGAAGTTTGTCCGGAAGAAGCGATTATCATGAGCAAGGATTACGAGCTAGTTTTCCGCGATCCTTCAGAAGGAATTTTTGGGAAAGACAAATTGCTCACACCAAAGGCGGATCTAAAGGGTCGGCTTGATTATCTTGCGAAGATGCGGAATTAAATAGTTGATAGTCGATAGTGGATAACGGTTATAAACGAACAAAGCGTTATTGCGTTGGCTTCATTCTATCCGTTACCCTTTGCCCACTACCCTTTACCCTAAGCTTTACTCCTTCAACGGCGCGTGCAAGTGGAGAAATTGCTTTCGTTCGCGCACCGGAGACGATGCCGGAAGGCGATGACGTTACGATCATCGTTTCGGCATCTTCGCGAGAAACGAATATTGATCGCACGCTCGCGCTTGAATACCCCGCTGGTTGGAAGTTTCAGCGAGCATGGCGTGTGGAGGCTGGAAGTAATCAATCTGTGAATCTTCCGAGTTTTCAGGAATTTAACAATTTGCTTTCCGTTGAGTCGGGTGATCAAGCTATTGTATTAGCCGATAATTCTAACGATTTCGATCCTGACGCAGCGGGAATTGCTTACTTCGTAGTCTTCTCCACCAGACCAGTCGCGGAAAAAAAAACAACTGAGGTTGCTACGGTCAAGGCAGCCTTGATTGAGAGAACAGATCCCGATGCTCAGCCAGAGATCGATCCAAAAACGAAAAGAACCATTCCCACTATTCGAGACTGGCGAATGACGTTCCCATCCCGATACGATTTTTCGTTCAGTGAAATAACATCCAAGAAACTTGTCGCGTCTCTAACCATTGAGAAGGTACCAAAAGTGCAAAGAGCCCTTGTTCTGGATGGTTCAAAATGCGCGATAGCAAATCTTCAGGGACGTCCAGAACTTCTTTCCAATTATTTTGAGCATCCATTCAGCATGCAATGTTGGTTCCGGACGAACAGACAGGAGCAGAAACTGGTGAGACTGTTGTCTGCCAATGGCAACGAGTTGCAGATCATGATTGGGAGTCTCGGTCAGCCTTCATGCGTGCTCGTGGGGCGTGAGACCCGAACCCTTTTGGCGAACCGTGCGATAGCCAACGATGGCGCGTGGCATTACCTCGTATTTTCAAAGGACTCGGCTGGAACGATTCGGATCTTTATTGATGCCCAGCCCCCTGCAATGGGGCATGTGTCATCAGCGATCTTCGATAGCGTTATCGGTTTAGCAATCGGCGACACATCCGAATCAAGGAAAGAGTTTTCGATCGACGAATTACGACTCATAAAAGGGGCATCTACAGACCCGGATGAATTTACTCGAAACATGATGATAGCATTCCGAGACACATCTCATCGGGCATTTGGCATTTTTCATTTCGATGATTTCGGTTCCGCTGCTCGATCGAGTGTTATCGAAACTTCGCCAATGTACTTTGCTTTGGATACCTGTGCCATTATCCGCGAGACTTCTTCGCCGGTTTCTTCTGAGCCGGCCATCCTTACTGCCGAACTTTTTTCGCCAACCAAAGTGGGGATCTCCTGGCAAACATCCAGCGAACTGGGAGTCAAGCAGTATGTCCTTGAGCGAAGGGTTGGTACGTATGGGCCATTCGAAAAAGCATTGACGATCGAAGCGAAGCACGGAATTAAAGTCCCGAAGCGCGGTCAATCGGTTATATCCCGGTCTATGTATCATGTTTCAGAGGAGCTCCCGATGCTGAATGGCGATATTGACCTTTATTATCGCGTCGCGATACTTGGATTTAATGAGAAAGAAGCTCCGATCTATACCATTCCAGTGAAGTTGGAATATGCACCGGATCGAGATGTTTTCGTCGAACAGAACGAGCCAAATCCTTTCAATACTACGACAACGGTTGCCTTCCGGCTCACGAAGCCCGAAACGGTAAGGCTTTCCATCTTCGATATGATCGGTCGCGAGGTAACTGTTCTGGAGGATTCCAAGCTTGCGCCCGGCCGTCATTCCTATGAACTGGATGCAACCAACTGGCCGCGCGGTATCTACTTCTATAAAGTTAAAACAAGCAGCGCGACCGTTACTCGCAAAATGGTGTTATTAAAATAAGATGGCATCCGGATTACGCTGCGTTTTTTTTGGTACGCCCGAATTTGCGGCGCATATTCTGCGCGATCTTGTTCAAAAGGGCGAGCAGATCATCGCCGTCGTTACCACACCTGATAAGCCGCAGGGCAGGGGAATGGCCTTGCATCCCAGTGTAGTCAAGCAAGCATCGATCGAGCTTGGAATTCCCGTTCTCACTCCAACGAAACATCGCGATCCTGATTTTTTAGAAGCCTTACAAAAACTCGATGCCGATATTTTTGTCGTTGTCGCTTACAAGATACTTCCAAAGGAAGTATTTACCATCCCGAAGCTTGGTTCCTTCAATATCCATGCCTCACTACTTCCAAAATACCGCGGCGCTGCGCCGATAAACTGGGCCATCATACGCGGCGAGCTGGAAACCGGAATCACCACATTCCTACTCGATGAAAAAGTCGATACCGGTAAAATTCTCCTCGCTAAATCCATCGCTATCGCTCCCGATGAAACAGCAGGGGAGTTGCATGACCGCTTAATGCTTCTTGGCGCTGAAGTTTGCTTAGAAACCCTTGCTGGTATAGCGTCTGGCACGTTGCATCCCACCGATCAACCTTCCGGTCTTGCTACTAACGCACCCAAGATCTTCCCCAAAGATTGCATTATCAATTTCAATGAACAACGTGAGAAAGTTCACAATTTCATTCGTGGACTTTCACCCTACCCCGGCGCTACAAACGAAGTAGCTGGCCATCGACTAAAACTGCTTCGGAGCCATCTTACTCCAGATGCTTCATCAAAACTTGCTCCCGGAGCGTTCCAAATTTCATCAGATTCAAAACGCTTATTCGTTGGCACATCCACCGAGCCATTAGAGATCCTCGAACTCCAACGCGAAGGAAAGCGCGCCATGTCAACCGAAGAATTCCTCCGAGGAAACGCCGGATTATTCCGGGTTCCCTAATTCTTAATTGTTACTTCTTACTTCTTAATTAAAAAACAGTGGGCCCTGCAGGACTTGAACCTGCGACCAATCGATTATGAGTCGACTGCTCTAACCAACTGAGCTAAGGGCCCGATAAGGGGAAAAGATGAAATATGAAGTATGAAAGATGAAATGTTAATATCACCTTTTACTCACACATTTCGGCCCCAGAATGCGCAGGAAATTAACTTCTATTCCGTCCGCCGCTGAGCAAACGGAGAAGCATCAGGAACAGGTTCAAAAAATCGAGATAAAGATTGAGTGCCGCTAAGGTCGGTGGGATCTCATGTGCTCGCTTCAGGATACGCGAGGTATCAACTAAAATGAAACCCGAAAATATGATAACTCCTATGATCGAAAGCCCCAGATCAAGCGTGGTCGATTGCACAAAGAAATTCACGAACATCAGGCCGATGATCATAAATAAGCCGATCGTCAGGCTTGCGCCCATGTAGGAAAAATCCTTCTTCGAGACGAAGGTATAAAGCGTCAGTCCTGCAAAGATGGAGCCCGAAAGGATCAGCGCATCGTAGATCGTGCTGGTGCTGGTGCCGCGAATGTAGTTATGCGTGATCGCATACAGCAGCGGAGCTACGAACAGCCCGCTGACGAACGTAGCGATGGAAAGCGTCGGCACGGCACGAGACGGATTATTCGCACTTCGCGACGCAAACCAAAATGCGCCAAAAAAGACGATAATCCCAACGAAAGGAGCGCGCGCGAACGAAAACCCCAGATCGGTATTCATCGCGAGCAGTGTGCCGGCAATGGCGCTGCCCACTGCGATCAGGAAATACGAATAGACGGTGCGAACATACGCCAGCCGTGCCTCGCCAACGAGTTGCAGGGCTTCCGGCGTGAAAGAATAAACTGGATCTGAATAATTTGCCATAAAACCTAAAACGAAATTAGGGGAGGGTAGTTTCGAAACTTATTTATTCTCTAAAGCTTGTCATAATGAAATAGGTGCCATTTCTTTTTCTTGCTGAGTTCCCGACGCAGCATCGTTTCCAAGCTGTTTTCGTCATTTGTTCGAAAAAATACCCATAATTTTCTTTCTTAAAGAACTGGTTCATAACGAAAGCTAATATTTGCATTGCTCAAAGAAATAGGTGCCCTTAATACCACTTTCTAATATACGACACTTTTCCAGCCCCTCACAAAATTCGAAATTTTCTTTTACCCACATAACGGATGATGCATACTCCTCACGAATTTAGCGTAAGCCCGACGTGTTCTTTCCAAATCACTACATCGTTTCAATCTATTGATCTAATTCGTAAAGGAACAGTATTATGCCAATGATCGACATCTATGCAAAGCGCGGGACGTTCGCCGATCCTCACAGCATCGCTACTCAGGCCGCAACCATTGTAAAAACGGTGGAGCAGGTACCGGATATTCCGATGTTCCGGAAAAATACAGCAGCTTTTGTTCACGAACTTCCGGACGCTGCCATTGCGAACGTCGATGGCGATAGTAATTATGTTCGCGTGCAGGTGCTCACGAACTCGGGAGCGTTAAGCAGAGAGAAACAGCTCGCCGTGGTTGAAAAACTGACGGAACTGGTAGCTACGGAAGCGGGCGACCCGACACTCAAAGAACGGACATGGGTGTTGCTCACTGAAGCAGCACCGGGCGGCTGGGGATTGTGGGGCCATGCTCACACCAATGAGGAACTTGTTGGCGCCGCCCGTGCGGAGATAGGGAAATTGAAAGCGGGGCAGTAGTAGCCGAATGTGAGGATACAATCCGCGCGCATAGGTCGGTGCTTCCTCGCGTAGGTCGGTGCTTCCAGCCCGACAATTCCTTTTCATTTTCTCCCCTCCCGCCCCAGCGGGAGGGGCCGGGGGAGGGTGTTGTCGCGTTCGACCACTTAAAATGACACATCCACACCTTGCTGCGCGATTTTGAAAAGTTCGTATTTTTGCACGACAATTCATTTTGTAAATAAACACTATGGCAGTAATCAATCCGCACATTAACTTCAACGGGAATGCCGAAGAAGCATTCACATTTTACAGATCTGTATTTGGAGGTGAGTTCGCAAAAATTATGCGTTTCAGGGATCTGGGCCCTGAATTCCCTGTCGATGAAAAGGAAGCACATAAGATCATGCACATTGCGTTGCGTATCGGCCCAAATGTTTTGATAGGCAATGACGTGCCGGAAAGCATGGGGCGAACGAATGAAAACGAAAATAGATCTAAAATATCCGTTCGTACGGAAAGCAGAGAAGAAGCGGACAAATTATTCTATGGGCTTTCAGCGGGAGGTCAGATCGAAGCTCCTATTGGAGACAGTCCCTGGGGTTCATACTTTGGATGTTTTAGAGACAAATATGGGATCGAATGGATAGTGGAATTTGATCCAAGCTATTAACGATCCATGAAACCATGAACGTAGAAGGCGAGATCAAAGAGTACATTGCCAGCCAGCCGGAACCAAAACGCAGCGACATGCAGGAACTGCACCGCATGATCCTGGAAACATTGCCAAAATGTAAATTATGGTTCTTGGACGGCAAGAACAGTGAAGGTAAAACGATTTCTAATCCTAATATCGGATATGGACTCCAGAGCATAAAATACGCCGATGGATCAACCAAAGAGTTTTACCAAATTGGTCTCAGTGCAAACACAACCGGGATCTCTGTCTATATCCTCGGTATCGAAGATAAGACCTACTTAAAAAAAACGTATGGAAAAAAAATAGGCAAGGCGAGCGTGACTGGGTATTGCCTTAAGTTCAAAACGCTGAAAGATATAGACCCTGCTGTACTTCAAGCGGCAATACGATATGGAGTTGAGCACGGAGAAGTGAAGCGAAAGGAGGTCGCGTAGGTCGGTGCTTCCAGCCCGACCCCAAGTGGCGGAGCCACGAAGTACCCGCAGCCCAGGGCCAAGCACTTATTACGCCAATGCTCCGTTTAAAAAATACTGCGAAAAATAACATTCCTGGCCATTACTTTTTTTACCCTGGGCTTTTTTCAATCGGTCATTGCACAGCAATTTAAAAAACCCTTTGTAAATGGGTCTCCGGCTTATTGGTATCTCGGAAGCGATGGTGCGCATACTGTTCAAAGTTCCTACAGAGGTAGCTTGGATAGTACAACGTTCCACTCTGGAAAATACTCGATCAAGTTAGAAAGTGTGGCTGAACCAAGGTTACGAGAATTCGGTGTTGCCACGACGGAAATACCTGTTTCACAATTTAAAAAGGCCCACATTAGTGCATGGGTAAAAACCCTGGACGTCAGTCCTAGTGCCAGCTTATGGGGAAATGATGGAACGGAAGGAGGATTCAAAAATGTCGTCATTCCAGCAGGAACGCATGACTGGGAAGAGTATAGCTTCGATTTTGTTTTCGATTCGGCGGCAAAATATTTAGGATTTGGCGCAACGCTGAATGGAAAAGGAACAGCATGGTTCGATGACTTTCAAATCCAAATAGACGGAAAGGATTATATTGCTGATTCGAATGCCCTCGCTGCCCTCTATCATACTCCTCCTAAAGTCAATTTGACCGATGCGCAGATTCATTGGCTAAAATCGAATATTTCACCGCTTTCGACAACTGACCCTAATGCAAGCCTTTCGGATCTTGCTCCGCTGCATGACATTATTGGAAACGCAAAAATCGTTGGCTTAGGAGAAGCGACGCATGGTTCCCATGAGTGTTTTCAAATGAAGCAACGTATCGTAGAATACCTCGCAAAGAATTTGGGATTTACGATCGTGGCCGTCGAAGCAGATATGCCTCAAGCGGCCGCGATTAATAATTACGTGCTGCACGGTATTGGCAAACCGGATGAGCTTTTACGAGATCCCTACTTTTGGAATTGGAACACCGAGGAAATGCTCGATCTGGTAAAATGGATGCGTGCCTTCAATGCTTCTGGCGAAGGCCGGATACAATTCTACGGGTATGGCATTCAGTTTATCACCAAGGCTGCGGCAGAGGTCCAGTTTTTTCTTGACGCTCACGATAGTTCTGTTGCCCCGGAAGCGCAGACCGCCTATACGCTTGCAAAAGAATTAGTCCTTCGGTCGAGGTCGGAGGAGGGATATAATCGGGATCATGATGATTCCACGTCGTGGTTGCTTGCAATCCACGATTGTCGCGAACTGGAAGATCATTTGCAATCCTATTCAACCTCATTTCGTCAATCTATTAATCCCGATTCACTTGCATGGATTGTGCAGAATGCCCGGCTCGTCACGCAAGAATTGGAAGAAATTTTTGATTATTATAGTGGCCGTTATATCAGGGATTCAAGCCTGGCACAGAATGTTCAATGGATCATTGAGCATAATCCTGCGACCAAAATAGTTCTTTACTCGTATGGTGCTCAGAACGCCGAAGATAGCGGAGCGATGGGATATCGCCTGCGAAAGTCGTACGGTAATGACTATGTGAGTATAGGATTTTCATTCTATGATGGAACGTATTTAGCGAACGGAACCAGTGAGCGTTCTGCCGATTCTGCTCAAGCTGGGACTGCTGAATTCGCGTTCCATCGCTTGGGGGAGCCGCTGTGGATGCTGGATCTCGGACGGGTGAAGACAACAAGCGATACGGCGGCAAATTGGCTGTGTCAACCTGTACGCTTTCGTAGGATGGGAGGAATGGAGAATAATATGTTCACCGCACGCACCCTTTCAAAGTCATTCGATGCTTTGATCTATATTGATCATTCAAATGCGTCGCATCTTTTGCCAAGTGTGAAATACTAGTTGATAATCATGTATGGCCTCGGTTATTGCAATCATACCGTGAGTTAAAACTCGTGGCTACAAATATTTGCACGTAGGAATCAGCATCCGCAGCCACCTCAATCCTCTCGAAACATTCGTACCTCCTTCGCGTTTGTTCGCGCAGTGAAGATGCTTTTGCCACAGGAATGCGTTTGATGAATAGAAAAATGCTCGCCTGGCGCATAGAGCATCTTACGGGAACAAACTCCCTGCGATCTTCTCTTTAAGCAACTATGGAATCCTTAGTCATTACCCCCGATAACAGCGAAGACCTTTCAATGCTGAAACGGCTTCTCGATAAGCTTCATTTTCGCGTTCGCGTCCTAACGGACGAGGAGAAGGAAGACATCGGCCTCGGCATCCTCATGATGGAAGCCGACCGGAACGAACGGGTTCCGCGCGAGGAGATCATGGCGAAGCTCACTCGCTGATGCAGGTCGTATTCCCAAAGCAGTTCCCCGAACAACACCCGTCCCGAATTCGTTAGGCAAGCGCGAAAGATGCTTTTGCCAAAGGCATACATGTGATGAATAGAAAAATGCTCGCCTGGATCGCACTCTGTTTGATCTGGGGTTCGACTTGGATGTTTATCAAAATTGGAGTGAACGTCATTCCACCGATCACGTTCGCAGGTATCCGGTTCCTGATCGCAACGGTTGTACTCGCGTCCGTCGTCTATCTTCGCAAACTTTCGCTCCCACAAACCCGCGCGGATTGGACGCTTCTGCTCACCACCGGCATTCTTTCGTTCACGCTCAACTATGGGTTGCTGTTTTGGGGCGAAGCCCGCACGACCTCCGGCCTTGCGGCGATCCTTCAAACGATCATTCCCGTGTTCGGACTTCTGCTTGCGCATTACATACTTCCGAACGAGCCGATGACGTGGGCGAAAACGAGTGGCGTACTGCTCGGAATTGCCGGCGTCGTGATCATCTTTGTAACGCAGTTGCATGGCGAAGGCCCGGCGGCACTTGCCGGTGGCGCTGCTATCGTGGTGGGGGCTTTTTGTGTAGCGTGGTCGAACGTTATCATCAAAGCGCGCGGAACCCACATGGATCCGGCAGTGCTCGCGGCAGGACAAATGGGCTTCGGCTTCGTTCCACTCCTTATTGTCGGCTGGGCCATCGAAGGGAACCCGTTTGCATTCCATTGGACGGGCGCGGCGGCCCTTGCGCTATTCTATCTTGCGCTTGTCGGTTCATGCTGCGCATTTCTTCTCTTCTATTGGCTCCTGCGCCGCGTCGAAGTTACGAAGACAATGCTCATTTCATTGGTCACTCCGGCCATCGCGGTGTTGCTTGGTCTCTGGTGGCTCCACGAACAAATAACGTGGTATATCATTGCCGGAGGTATTTGCATTATGTCGGGAATTTTACTGACGATTCGCAGCCGGAAGCCGGTTATGCTTAGCGAAATATGAACTACGTTTTCTCGTTACAGCAGCTATCGTTGCCGAATATATAGAGATCGAATACGTCAGCACCCTGCCCCTCCGCGCCCTGGGGAGAATACACATCAATGGAAAGTTCCGTCCCTGGAACATCGAACGATTTTGTTGTATGCTGCAGCGTTTCCGTGAAGATCGGTGGGCCGACCGATACGTCGCCAAGGGCGGTAACCGTGCCACCTAAAACGACCATATTCAGCACAATGTTGATCGTAGCAACGCCGCTTCGCCATTCAGCCACGATCCGGATCGCCGAGTAAGGCGCCACGTTAAGGTTGGGGGTTAAATTGAGATGATGCCCACCTTCAATGGATTGCTGCTGCGTCACGTATATTAATTTTGTTGCCATGTTTAATTTTGATTGAAAACGTTTATGGGTATTTACTTGGTTGTTTTGTCAACAGGTTCCCACAGTTCGATCTTGTTGCCTTCGGCGTCCATGATGTGAATAAAGCTCCCAAAATCGTAGGTCACAACATCGTCAAGAATGGTTACACCGTTCTCTTTGAGTTTGGCTATCAGTCCTTCCAGATTCTGCACCCGGTAATTGATCATAAACTCTTTTTTGGATGGTGAAAAATATTCATCTCCTTGCTTAAAAGGATTCCATTGAAGCGAGTTTATCTCGTCCGGCCGGTCAAGGTTTCGGGATTCAAAACTCACCGAACCCCACGGACTAATCTCCAATCCTAAATTTTTGGCGTACCATTCTTTCGTTTCCTTCGGATTGTCGGAAAAAAAGAAAATGCCACCAATGCCTGTCGCTTTTGGTGTTGATGTGTCAACGGGTGAAGTGACGTCTGTTTGATTTTTTTGGTCTTCCATGTTTTGGTCTTTAATAGTGATCGTTTATTTAGCTGTTTGTTCAGGTTGAAATCCGAGAGCCATTCCGCTCAGAATGAAATGCAAATTCAACAGGATTTGGAGATGTGGGTTCCAAAAAGCTGCGATATTTGCCCTGCTTTTCTTTAAGCCACTGAGTATAAATTGAGTAGAGAAGCTTGGTAACGAACCTCTTTGCATGGTGTTTTCCGGTAACGAGAGGTTACATAATTCCCAACACTATCACTCAACATCAATAAGGAGTAAAACCATGAGACTATTTGATAAAAGGTTCACACGCGCATTGCAGATGGCACTCGCAGTGCTTTTGGTGCTATCGGCACGTTCTTCTGCTTCACAGTTAACGGTCTATCCGGATTCGGTTCACTTTACCACGGAAGTGGGGGTCAGCACGAATTATACAGTGTACGTCTCGGACGGACGGGATTCGAGTCAGCTTCCTCATACACCACTAACCGATGCGAATGTGTGGATCACCGGCAGCAGCGATTACCGGCTGGGTTCCGACAGCATCATTAGCTTTTTTGGCGAGTCGAGAATTGTCGTGGACTACGAGGCTTCCAGCCTGACGCCATCCTCAGCTATACTTCATATCCAGGGCGATAGTAATACCGTCGAAGTATATATGACCGGCAATCCACCGGATCACCAGAATCTTACCTTTAATGGTGTTCAGAATTTTGGCATACTGACGGCCGGGGTCACGAAATGCGATAGCGAGACGCTCTATAATCCGAATGGATTCAGTGTAACGGTCACCTCGCTAAAGGTGCAGTCGCAGAATGTAGATTGCCAGCTTACCAATACACCGTCGCTTCCCTTTACGCTCGGTGCATATCAGCGTGTTAATTTTGATGCGTGTCTGGTGGGGAAGTCGAGCCTGGGCCCCGATACGAATGAATTGAGCGCAACGATCCAGGCTGATTATACCTATCCGAATGGATCGGATGTCGCCTACTACACTATCGGTTGTGAGGAACTTCCTCTCGATAGCACGTGCCTTTCGGTTTCGAGTCTTTATCTTGGTGATTGCAATATCGGCACTACGAGCCATGTCGTGAATAGCATTACGAATAGGACGAGTTCGGACGTCACCGTTGACTCGATCGTGCTCGTGAACGGCGATATCAGCGAGTTCGCGCTTACCAGTTCCGAGTTCCCCATGACGATCCATGCGGACGCGCAAAGTTATTTCCATGTTGCGTTCACACCACCATCGAGCGCCGATCAGGGGCAAACGTATTCTGCCGGGATCCTTATTTATGCTATAGGAACGAGCGAAGCGGGAACTCCGTGTGAGGCACTTGGCGCGACGGTCAGCGGGACTGCAACGATCCCGATCGTCGATTCAGTCATACTCGATGCGCCTCCGGGAGGGGCAAGTACGATCACGTTCACGACGAGCCTCGCAAAATCTCGTTATCTCATCTTTATCAAGAATGATACTTCGGTATCGATCAATCCGGAGATGCTTCAGATCACAGACTCTGGCAGCGACGCATATTTTAATACTCCTGGAACGAAATCGGTGAATATTTATGATTCAGCGATCGCTCCGGGTGCAACTACCTATGACAGTCCGATCATCATGACACTCGATGTTCCTGATACCGGCACGTACAATATCGACATGGCGCTAACCTATCAGGTGTTACGTGCTGAGGGTAAGATGGAGATCACATCATCTCCGGTTTATAATTACCATCTCGTAGCACATCGCGTGCCTGCTATTGTGGCTGGAGTGAGCCAGTCGCAAACAGCGCCCGCTCCTTTCACCCTTTACCCAAATCCTGCACATGGTGATGTGACGGTCACTGTGCCAACCGGCGTAAATTCAACGATCGAGATCTATGACATTCTCGGCAACCTGCTATTAAGCACTCAATCGAATGGCCCATTCATCTGGAATGGCGAAACGTCTGCCGGGACTGTTGTTCCAAATGGAACGTATATCGTTCGAGTACGACAGGCGATCGCAGGCACCGAAATGACGACGTCATCCAAGCAGCTTATGTTCTTGAGATAGACGCGACTTTACGTAATTTCACCCCTCCCTTCCGGGGGAGGGGTTTCTTATTGATGTTCATGAAAAGTACGATTTGCATGAATTCGTACGGTTTTTTTTGTAACCGGAGGGGGGGTAGAGCGTTTTACTAATAGCGGACGTTATCATGTCTGCGATATGGCGTTTCTAATGAACATTAGGCTCAAGCCGAGGGTCGAACAACTCATCAAGCCCGTGATCTCGGATGGCATCACGGACGAGGATCTGTGGCGCGCGTTCCAAAATAACGAGGACGCTGCGTTTACAATGATCTATAGCCGGTATGCAGATAGGGTCTATAGTTATCTGAAGCTCTTGATGGTCGGCACTCCTCGCCATATCGACGACCTCTTTCAGGACGCCTGGCTTCAGTTCTTCCGCAGCCGGAATACGTTTCAGGCTTCTTCACCCGGCGCAGTGGCGGCATGGCTGTTCCGTCTGGCGCACAACATGGCCGTAAGTCAGTTGCGCAAGAAGCCTGCGATCTCCATCGAAGATCTGCATGTCGATACCGACCTCATCGAAGGGTTCACGACACCGGCATCGCAGGAGCAGTTCGACCAGCCAAATTCAGAAGCCATTATGGCACAAGTGATGAAATCGGTCGAACAGCTTCCAATTTTATTACGTGAAGTTTTTATTTTATCGGAGTTTAACCATCTGGGGTTAGATCAGATCGCAGAGACGCTCGGGGTAAGCAAACAAAATGTGAAGGTCAGGCTTTTTCGAGCGCGCCGCGTGATCCGAGAGGACCTTGCCCGCGATCTGGATATTTCAGGAATGACAGATGCAGCATAATCCATTATTACTCATGAATAAACCACGACAAATGTCAGCGTTCTCGTTGTCAGCCGTTGGTCTCTCGTTCATGTGCTGCTTCGAGCTGAAGGAGATGATATGATCAATTTAAGTGAAGAACGAATACTCGATTTCCTCGACGGGCGCCTTGCCATGCCGGATGAGGAAGAGCTATTGCACACGCTTGCTGTTTCTCCGGAACGGCGGCAGGTGATGCGCGAGCACATGAAGCTCCGTGAGCTTACCAGCTCGATCGCTCGGCAGGGACGCTTTAACGTTCCCGAACAAGTAACGACACAGCTCTTCAGCCGCTTGGAAGAAGCAGGCTTTACGCCCCCGGTCACGCCGGACTCGATGCTTGCCCGCGCGCCAGAGGCAATGTCCATGCGCTACGCAGGTGCAGCGGCGCTCGGTGCCGGCACGGTTGCAACGGCCGTAAGCTCCGGCTGGCGGTTTGGCGCGATCTTGTTGCTTGCTGCCTCGGTTATGTCATTCGTGCTTGGCGCGGGTGCGTATTATGTTTTTGGTTCAACGCTTGGTTTAAAGACACATTCACAGGAAGTTGCTGAGCTGCAGCGTTCGTTGCAGCATCATGCAACTCCGGGCCTGGCCTCGCAATTCGCAGTCTCACAGAATAATGCGGACGTCGTATCACCTGCCGGGAATGCTTCCACCGGTATGGTGATGCGCACAACCAGCGCTGCTTCGACGAACAAGATCTCGTCGGATGCATCGATTGCAAGCCTATTCCCGTTCGGGCCGATGGAGACCCCGAAGAATATGGGTAACTCCCAGGATAATTCTTCGTCGATGGCGGATAATAGCGCTGCCTCACAGGACAATTCTGTTCCCATCACCTATACCGCGCCGAAACAAAGCCCATATACTCTGACGACCGATCAGATGCGTTTTGTCAACGGTCCGGCACCAATATGGCCCTCGGTAATTCCTGCTCCATTTGCGGATGAACGTGGCACGATCAGCGTCCGCTATGGTACAGGTCAATCGGTTTCTATTGGTCAGTCTCAGGGAAGCACGAATTCTCCCATGAGTTCTCTCAACGAATTCCGTTTTGGTATGACGATGTGGAACTATGTTCTGTTCCGTGCTTCGATCGGGCAAATGTCATCGTATGAGCGTGTTGCTCAACTATCGACATCGGGATCGACGAAAGGACAGATTATTACTGCGGAAGGGTCATCTCCAAACTCGACCACCATGATCGGTCTGGAGGCTGGCGTAACACTCGATCCTATTGGAATACCGGTCGATGCGTTAGTGGGCTTTATGTACTCGGGTGGTGCGCAATATTACCCTCAAATAGATGGCGGCGGACCGGAATATTCTCCGTTCTGTGGCCGGGCAAGCCTCATGGCACATTTTGAACCATGGAAAATGCTTGAAATTTCCGCCGGTTTGGAAGGATTAGTGTATACCCATTATTTGAGCGGATCGATCACACAGCAGGAGCGATTTTTCTCGCTCTCGCCGTCGGCAGTGTCTTCGCAGGCTCTTAGGAGCGAAACGTGCGGACTTGTGGGGCCCGCGCTGGAATTTGGCTGGCATTTTTAAGTTGCTATCAATAAGCGTTCAGGCACTCCCTCTTTTGCGTGTCTGTTTTAGGCCCTCTCTAAATAGAGGGCCTTATTTTTTTGAAACATATTCATTCGCCGGATTCTATTCCGGTAAAACTACGCGGGCTTGGTCAGGGTGAGAGCCCTGTTTCTATCGACTTTGATGCAAAGTTGCTGGATTATCCGGCGTTTAGCGGTGCGGGAAATGTCAGTGGCGTTTTAAAACGGGATGGCGATCGGCTGGATCTTGAAGCAGTAGTTTCTGCCCGAAGGGGAGTTCGAATGCACTCGTTGCGCTGATTTGTTTCGGGATGGGATCACCGCACCACTCTCACTGCATTTTCTTCCGCCACAATTAGAGCCGAACGAAGGCGACCCGGATGTTCATGTCTATGACCCGCTTTCGACCACGGAAGTAGATATTCTTCCCGATGTGCGCGATGCACTTGTGCTTGCGATCCCGATGGTACATCTCTGCCGTGCGGATTGCAAGGGCATCTGCCCGGTCTGTGGGAAGAATTTGAACCGTGAGCAGCACGATCCTCACGAGGAATCAGAGCTAAATACAACCTGGTCGGCACTCAACAGGCTTCAGGAGCGTTTGCGCGCCGAAGAAAACAAGGAGACCTAATGCCAAATCCAACACATAGAAATTCACGCACCCGCCGCGACAAACGCCGGACCCATTACAAGCTGGAAAAGCCGTCGTTCGGCACATGCCCGAACTGTGGCTCACCGAAGCTGCTTCATACCGCATGTGCGAGCTGCGGTTTTTACAAAGGCCGTTCGGTCATGCAGCCCAAGACCGAAGCATAACCTCGGTAGGGTCAGATATTTTACGACTTTTCGGGCGATCGATCTTCTCCAGGATGATAGGTCGCCCGTATAATTTTCATTCGATTTGATTCCTCCTGAAACGCTGGATTCTGCTCCTGTCAGCATCGTACTCGATGCGATGGGTGGTGATTTTTCGCCACGAAATGAAGTGGAGGGCGCGCTCGAATCGATACGAATGGCAAACGGGCGATTTAGAGTCGTGCTCGCAGGAATGCGTGAGGAAATTGAACGTGAATTAGGCCGACTTGGAGCTTCAAGCAGTCCTTTAATTGAGATAGCGCAAGCCTCACAAGTAATTGGAATGGAGGATGAGCCCGTTGCCGGTTTACGCCAGAAAAAGGACTCCTCGATCGTTAAGGGTTTCGATCTTGTTCGTGACGGCGCAGCATCAGCGTTCGTAAGCGCCGGTAATACTGGTGCGGTGATGAGCGGCGCGACTTTATTGCTTGGCAGAATTCCAGGCGTCAGCCGTCCGACCATTGGCTCGCAATTTCCACGTCCGGATGGTGGGTTTACCTTAGTGTTCGATGTCGGCGCTACCGTCGATTCGAAAGCGATCCATTTGAGAGAATATGCCATCATGGGGTCGATCTATGCAGAGCAGATCCTTGGGGTTACCCGGCCCAGCGTCGGTTTGCTTAGTGTGGGTGAAGAGCGTTCTAAAGGCAACGAGCTTGTGTTCGAGGCAGCGCCGCTTCTGGAAAAATCCGGCGTAAATTTTATCGGTAACGTTGAGGGCGGCGATGTGTTTAAGGCCACCTGCGATGTCATCGTTTGCGACGGCTTTGTTGGCAACGTGATGCTTAAATTGGCCGAAAGCATGATTCCGGTCATGCGCGGGCGGCTTAAAAAATATGCCGCAAAAGGAATCTTAAATAAAATAAAGGCAGGGATCACCGCGTCAGTCCTTCGGGAAGTTTTAAAGGATTTCGATTATCAGGAATTCGGCGGTGTACCGCTTCTTGGGGTGCGGGGCGTAACGATCATCGGACATGGACGTTCAACGCCAAAGGCTATTCGCAATATGATTTTAAAAGCCGATGAAATGGTGCGAAAGAATGTCGTGGAAAAGATCACGGAAACGTTGAAGACAGGGGTTGTATCCTCTTGATAAATTTAAATGTCATTCTGAGCGAAGCAACACTCCGCGATAGCGGAGTGTTGCGAAGTCGAAGAATCGCATGTAATGCCGGAGATCCTTCGACTCCGTTTTTCTCTCCTTCGTCGAGAAAAACTCCGCTCAGGATGACGTGTTATTAAAAAGTTTTTGAAGATAAAATTAGCATAGTGGAACTTAAAAATAAGCGAGGCGGCCTTCGACATGCCGGGATCACGGCCGTTGGCCATTGGACGCCGGATGAGGTGCTCGATAACAAGTATTTCGCCTCGTATCTCGATACCAACAATGAATGGATCGTGACGCGAACGGGAATTCGCGAACGGCGCATTCTTCGTAACGGCGCGACGAGCGATATGGCAGTTAATGCCGCAAAGCTTGCTCTCGAACGCCGTGGCTGGAAACCGGAGGATGTTCAACTTATCATCTGCTGCACCGTCACGCCCGACATGCCGTTTCCTCCCACGGCGTGTGTTATTCAGGATAAACTTGGAGCAAAAAATGCCTGGGGTTTCGATATTAACGCCGCATGCTCAGGATTTTTATTTGGGCTTGAAACGGCCTCGCGCATGATCGAGTCCGGTGGGTACGACAGGATTCTCCTCATCGGTGCAGACAAAATGAGCGCGATCGTGAACTATCAGGATCGAAACACCTGCATTCTTTTTGGGGATGCCGCAGGCGCGGTCATCCTGGAACCGGTCGAAGAGGAGTATGGCATCATGGATTCCTATCTGCGTGTCGATGGAGTAGGCCGGGAATTTTTGTATATGAAGGGCGGCGGAAGTTTGAATCCCGCCACCGCAGAGACGGTCGCGAAAGGAATGCACTATATTTATCAGGATGGAAAGACCGTCTTTAAACGAGCGGTGGTAGATATGGCAGAATCCTCCGCGCATATTATGGAGCGTAACGGGCTTTCAGCAAAGGACATTTCGTTTCTTGTGCCACATCAGGCGAATCTTCGCATATTGGATGCTGCCCGCGAGCGCATGGGTCTTACCAAAGACAAAGTAATGATAAATATTGATCGCTACGGCAACACCACCGACGCCACCATCCCGATGTGCTTGAGTGAGTGGTGGAAAGATGGAAAAGTGAAAAAAGGCGATTATCTTGTGCTATCCAGTTTTGGCGCTGGATATACATGGGGAGCTATTCTTGTCCGGTGGGCCTATTAATTACATGATCGCATACGTTTTTCCCGGTCAAGGTTCGCAATACACCGGCATGTGCCGCGAGTTCGCGAGCGCATATCCGTCCGCTAAGGCGATGATGCAGGAAGCAGACGATCTGTTGCATATTCATCTTTCGAAGACGATGCTTGAAGGACCGGAAGATGTATTGCGACAAACGGAATACACCCAGCCGGCGATTTTTCTTCACTCAATGATCGCGCTAAAGCATGATGAAGACCGTTTGGAGCCACAAGCTGCCGCAGGGCATTCGCTTGGGGAATACACAGCGCTCACGGCTGCTGGCTCTTTGAAATTTGAGGATGCGCTCTTGTTGGTGCATCTTCGCGGAACATTGATGGGTGAAGCTGGCCGGAGAGTTTCCGGAACCATGGCAGCCATTATTGGAATGGAAGCGGTGGAGCTTACTAAACTTTGTCAAGAGGTTGAATCCGAATCGGGAAATATTGTTCGTCCCGCCAATTTCAATTCGCCGGGACAGATCGTAATTTCGGGTTCCAACCTTGGCGTGCAGGAAGTAATACGCCGTGCCAAGGCTGCTGGTGTTCGGATCGCAAAGGAACTTCCGGTATCCGGTGCATTCCATTCTCCACTCATGCAATATGCGGCGGATGGACTGCGTGAAGCATTACAATCTACGGAAATATCCAGACCGTCTATTCCGGTATTCGGAAATGTTACTGCCGAGCCGGTCGATGATCCGGAAGAGATCCGTTCGCTGCTCGTTCAGCAACTTACCTCACCGGTGCGGTGGGAAGAATCCGTGAAGAACATGTACGATTTCGGCATAAGGGAATTTGTGGAGTACGGTCCCGGTAAGGTATTACAAGGTTTGATAAGCAGAACTCTTAGTAACGTCAAAGTAAGCGGTGTCGAGAAACCAAAAACTGTATTAGCGTAAGAAATCAAATGTCAGAAGGCCATTTTAAGGATCCAATTCCACCGACAGACGATATTCCTGAAAGCAGGATCGCCCCGATCACGGTGCGCGGCTACCGCGTGGATGACATTCTCTTTACGCATGGCTTTGTGCATTACTGTGACATCTCAAAATGCGGCGGTGGCTGTTGCCACTCCGGCGTCTATGCCGACATGGGCGAGCACGATAGAATTCTCGAACACGCCACGGAGATCGCGGCAGCAATGGATGATACGCAGGACACCGATACCGAAACCTGGTTCGATGGCGAGATTATCGAAGATCCCGATTTCCCATCCGGACGTGCTATTGGTACCGATGTGCATGATCGTGACGGAGGCATCTCCGGTTTTACTGAAGGCTGTGTTTTTTTAGACAAGCGGCATTATTGTTCCATTCAGGTTGCTGCGGCAAATGCAGGGTTGCATCGCTGGGCTTGGAAACCGGATTTTTGCATCCTGTTTCCAGTTACCGTTGTCAATGGGATTCTAACGTATGATGATGGACATTCCGAGGATCTTCATTACTGCGGCCCAAAAGGAGCTGGGAATTATGTTCATTCCGTTTTCGAAGCCATGCAGGAAGAGCTTCAGCATTTTCTTGGGCCGGATGAATTCCCTAAGCTCCGAGCCTACTACGATGCCAACCGCGAGCGTTTCGAAGCGGAGCGTTTGAAGGCCAGTTTTGTTCAAGTGACGTTATAATTCATTATTCCATCATACATGCTTCCACATATATACGCTGGAGAAAAGAAAGTGGCGATCGTGACCGGAGGGTCACGAGGCATTGGCCGTGCCATTGTCGAAGAGCTTTTCTTTAAGGGCTATACTATTGCTGCGGCTTCGAACGATCCGGCTGGCTCTGAAATGGCCGAAACGCTCACCAAGCAAAGCCTTACTCCAGACAAGCTGAAAGTCCAGCATGCCATTATCGACGTGCGCGACCCCGTCGTTACACAAGCATATATCGATGGCGTCGTCGCAGAGCATGGCCGAATCGATGTTTTAGTCAATAATGCAGGCGTTACCAAGGACGGGCTATTGATGCGCATGTCAGAAGCTGACTGGGATTTCGTGCTCGATATTAACCTGAAGGGCGTATTTAATATGACGAAAGGCGTGCTTCGCACCATGATGTCCCAAAAACAGGGGAAGATAATTAACGTTGCCAGTGTTGTAGGCATAACCGGTAATGCCGGGCAGGCGAATTACTCGGCTTCGAAGGCAGGTGTGATTGGCTTTACAAAGTCGATCGCAAAAGAAGTTGCCTCGCGCAATATAACGGTTAACGCTGTTGCGCCGGGCTTCATCGAAACAGAAATGACCGCAAAGCTTAACGATGCCCAGCGCGAGGCAATGCTTACCACTGTTCCTCTTAAGCGAGCAGGCAAGCCAAAGGATATTGCGAACGTAGTCGGCTTTTTAGCATCGGAAGCAGCAGATTATGTAACCGGCCAGGTCATCGTTGTCGATGGTGGCATGGTGATGTAAATTTTATCAACAACAACTTAGAACATAGCTTTTTAGCACTTTTACCAAAAACATGGCAGATCAAAACGTAGAATCGAAAGTTAAAGAGATCATCGTCAGCAAGCTCGGCGTTGAGGACTCACAGATCACACCAGCGGCTTCGTTCACGAACGACCTCGGTGCGGATTCCCTCGATACCGTCGAACTCGTGATGGAATTCGAGAAGGCATTCAACCTTCAAATTCCTGACGAAGATGCAGAGAAGATCCAGACCGTTGGAGACGCGATCACCTACATCACCGCCAAGCAGTAAATTACCATGTCGGAAGGACGCCGCAGAATAGTTGTTACGGGCATGGGCGCGGTCACGCCGCTCGGGTTGGACCTTGATTCCTTTTGGAATGGTCTGACGAGCGGCCGCTCGGGCGCGGCCCCAATTACCCGTTTCGATGCGTCGAACTACGACACCAAATTTGCGTGCGAAGTGAAGGGATTCAATCCGCTCGATTTCATCGACCGGAAAATGCAGAACCGCATGGATCTTTTTACACAGTTCGGTGTCGCGTCCACGGATATGGCGATCAAAGATTCCGGGATCGATCTTGAAAAGGTAGATCGAAACCGGTTCGGCGTGATCTTCGGCTCGGGTATCGGCGGCATGTGGACCTATCTCAAACAGCAGGAAACGTTGTATGAGACTGGCGGCCCTCATCGCATCTCACCGTTCTTTGTGCCAATGCTCATCAGCGATATTTGCGCGGGCTACATCTCGATGCGACATGGCTTAAAAGGCCCGAACTACGCTACGACAAGCGCGTGCGCGACGGGCAATAACGCGATCATCGACGCGGTCATGCTCATCGAGCGTGGAACTTCGGAGATCATGGTTGCCGGAGGGTCGGAGGCCGTGATCTCTCCAATGGGTGTTGGCGGATTCAATGCGATGAAAGCACTTTCGACCCGCAACGATGCGCCTGAAAAAGCAAGCCGCCCGTTCGACAAAGAACGCGATGGCTTTGTGATCGGCGAAGGCGCTGCTACGCTCATTCTGGAATCGCTGGACCACGCCAGAGCTCGCGGCGCGAGGATCTATGCAGAGTTTGCTGGTTTCGGGCTATCTGCCGATGCGTATCATATCACACAACCTGCGCCAGGTGGCGAGGGGGCAGTGCGTTCGATGCGGATGGCAATAGAATCCTCTAATTTATTGCCACAGGATATTGATTATATCAATGTGCATGGTACTTCCACGCAGATCGGTGACATTTCGGAGTCAGAGGCGATCAAGGTTGTCTGTGGCGATCATGCCCGCAAAGTAGCGATAAGTTCCACAAAATCCATGACGGGTCACTTGCTTGGCGCAGCTGGAGCGGTCGAGGCGATTGCCACCGTTCTGGCGATTCGAGATCAGATCGCGCCACCGACGATCAATTATGAATTTCCCGATCCGGCCTGCGATCTGGATTACGTTCCGAATGTCGCCCACCCCATGAAGATCGAAGCCGCCATGAGCAATGGGTTTGGTTTCGGCGGCCATAATGCCACACTTATTTTTAAACGCTTTGAAGAGTGATCGTTTGGATCCACGAGCGTACTCTCTAATTACCATTTCTTGAGCGCGACCAGCTTTTTCGATCCACGCAGGCGCAAAGACGAGGAGCACCAACGTGAAGAGCACAGTTTGCTCGATCGCATGCGAACGCGCATCGATCGGTACCGGGAATTGGGCCGCGCCCGAAAAGCGCGCATCGAAGAAAAGCTTCGCGAGAAAGAAACTCCCAGCGCTGTTCCATTATTCGAAGTAGTACCGGGCACGGCTCGTCCGGTCTTGTCGGCGCAGGATTTCAATAATCTGGAACGGCGTATCGGCTACACGATCAAGCATCGCGCGTATTTTCTGCAGGCGCTCACACACCGGTCCTATTTGCAATTCGCGCAATATCCGACGCTCAAATCGAATGAACGGCTTGAATTTCTTGGCGACTCCATACTCAATCTTGTCATAGCAGAATATTTGTATGGTGAGTTCGAAGCGCTTCCAGAAGGCGATCTGACAAAGCTTCGCTCGCGGCTTGTTTCCGGCGCAGCGCTTGTGCATCACGCAATGGATATTCAACTGGAGCAGTTTCTACTGCTTTCCAGTTCTGCCGATGCTGCATTGAAACGTGGTTCATCCACACTGCTCGCTGATGCGTACGAGGCACTGATCGCCGCGATCTATCTCGATGGTGGAATGACCGCTGCTCGAGATTTCATTTACCGGAACATTATCACACATGCCCGGCGCGACGAACTCATGCTTTCGGATAAGAATTATAAGTCCATGCTGCTGGAGTTCGTGCAATCCAAGAAATTATCTTCCCCCAAATATGTGACGGTGAGCGAAGATGGCCCAAATCATTCCCGGACGTTTACGGTCGATGTCATGGTAAGTGGGCTTCGCCATGGCTCGGGAACCGGCCGCTCCAAAAAAGAGGCAGAACAAAATGCAGCGCGTGAAGCACTTGGAATGCTCGGCGTGCTCCCGAAAACAACTATTCCACAAGAGCCACTTTCCAGTGAGATGTAACGTGCATGATAGTAAACGATCTGGTGCTCTATAATTTATGGTCGCACGAATAACTCCGGTCGGCCATATACACCGCGAACTTCCGGAGGAAATTATCTTCCGGATGCCTCCCGATAAATCCATTCTTCATCGCTTATTATTTATTGGATCGCTCACAACCTCCCATTTTCAGATCCCGATCGCTTCACCGGCAGCCATTTCCGATGATGTTATTGCCACCGTACTTGCACTGGAATCCCTTGGCGTTCCAGTGGATGTAGAGGATGACCGTATCGAGTTGCATGGCGTAGGCCGCCGAGGTTACCGTTCACCAACCCATGCCATCAACTGCGCGAACTCGGGGACTACGGCGCGACTTCTGATGGGGTTATTGGCCGGTCAGACATTTGCAAGCACGCTTACGGGGGATGCTTCGCTTTCCACACGCCCCATGAAGCGGCTTGCAAATCTGCTTGCCGAAATGGATGCGATCATCGCAACTGACCCGAAGGGAACACTTCCACTTGACATTGCCGGACAAAAGCTCCATGGCGCAACCGTTACATTACCGGTACCGTCGGCACAAATAAAGACTGCGATCATGCTGGCAGGATTGTTTGCAGACACCCCAACGACCATCGTAGAATCAGCGCCAAGCCGCGATCATACCGAGCGAATGCTTGCTGCGTTTGGATTTGGCATCGAGCGGGACGAAACGATCCAAATTTTGCCGGATGTTAAACCGGAGCTTCCTGAAGAAATTAGTTATGAAGTTCCCGGCGATCTATCCAGTGCAGCGTTTCTTATTGCAGCGGCTGTGCTACTCCGCCGAAGGCTTGTCGTCGAGGGCGTTTCGCTCAACCCCAGCCGCACTCGATTTCTGGATATTCTTTCACTGATGGGGGTTGAAATAGAGGCAAGCAATATTATCGAAGCATGGCACGAGCCTCGTGGCAATATCACCGTCTATGGTGATCGGCTGAAGGAGCCGCTTACTCCTTTCCATATTGATTCGGAAGATGTTCCGCTTCTCATCGACGAGCTCCCGATCATAATGGTGCTTGCTCTGTTCGCCGATGGCGAGAGCACGATCCACGGAGCGCAGGAACTACGCGTGAAAGAAAGTGACCGCCTTGGCCTTACCGCTAAGCAATTTCAAAGATTTGGAGTTGAGACCGAGGAGACAGACGATGGAATTATTATTGAGGGCATTCCTGACCGAATGCTTTTCAATACACCGATCCTTCATGGCGGAGACCACCGCTTGCTGATGTCGTTTTCTATTGCAGCATTATTTTGCAATTCGGAGAGCCGTATTGAAGATGCGGATGCCGCCGCCATTTCGTATCCGGAGTTCTTTCGGCATCTCCAGCTCTTGTGCGGGAATGAATGTGTCCAGCTAAGCGAGCCATGAACATCTTAAAAGCCGGGCTGCTGGGACGATCGCTCGATCATAGCATTTCTCCCGAAGTTCATAGCCATCTTTTTGAAAGCGTTCGAGCAAAGTGTGGTGGCCAGTTCGAGGCTCTGGATTATGGAAAATTAGAATGCGCGAATGAGAGTGAGTTTCTATCTCACATTGAAAATGGTGAGAAGAATGGGTATGTGGGATTCAATGTTACATTCCCTTATAAATATGCTGTCTCGACGGTCGTTGGCGAAGTTTCACCGTTGGTAGATCAAATACATTCGGCAAACACTGTGCTTTGTCTGTCACATCCCATAATTGTTTCGACTGATGGTGATGGTTTTCGATTTGCGCTTCAGAAATGCCTCCATGGTCTTGTACCTTTTGAATATTCCCTTAAAATTCTTGGAGCTGGCGGAGCAGCACGAGCTGTATTATTTGCCATCCATCGATGGGGATGGAAAGACATTTCAATGGCAGCAAGGTCGTTTGAAGCGGGGCGTCGGGCCGTCAAGGCTTACGATTCCGTTTCCGTTCTTCCCATCGAAGGAATTTCGCGGGATGATGGGAAGCAATGTATTGTTCAGGCTACGCCGGTCGGCCAGCGAACATCCCATTCGCTATTAGAGGGTTATGAATGGAGAAGTGGAGATATTGCGATTGATCTGGTCTATAACCCGCTCCGAACCCGATTTCTTGACTGCGCGGCAAACGGTGGAGCAACCATTGTGGATGGGCTGGGAATGCTTATGGAGCAAGCCGCGCTTTCCCAGCATTTTTGGATGACTGGAACGTTAGTGGATCACTCATTATTGAGCAATGAAGAATTCCGAAACGGTCACGATACACTATCACATTTATTGACACCACGATGGGACGCCTTCGCTACCTGACCGCCGGAGAATCACACGGGGAAATGCTTGCCGGAATTCTTGAAGGAATGCCGGCGGGACTCTCGCTTGTCGCCGAGCGCGATATCGATCCCATCCTTCAACAGCGTCAGAAGGGGCATGGACGCGGGAGGCGCCAACTGATCGAGAACGATAAAGCTCGTATCATCTCTGGTGTTCGAAATGGTGCGACAACCGGAGCACCGATAGCGCTGCTTATTGAAAATAAAGATTGGGAGCGATGGAAAGAACGTATGCCCGTTACTCCGTCGGAGGCGGAACTAACTGCTGTTACGGTTCCACGTCCCGGCCACGCCGATCTCGCCGGTGCGATGAAGTATGGACATAAAGATCTTCGCAATGTCTTCGAACGCGCAAGTGCTCGCGAAACAGCGATGCGAACGGCTATCGGGGGGATTGCAAGCACACTGTTGCTAGCCTTGAATTTCGAATCAGCTTGTTATGTTTCGGCAATCGGTGGTATTCTCGCAGAAGCAGAAACGATCGACGAAGTTTTCAATGCCCGCGAGATATATAGTTCAAGCCGAGTTCGAATGTTAAACCCATCTATCGAGCAACAAGTGATCGCGAAAATAGATGAAGCAAAAGCAAGCGGGAATACGCTTGGTGGCACCGTAGAATGCGTGGTTCGTAATATTCCGCCCGGACTTGGAAGCCACGTTCATTGGGATCGAAAACTCGATGGTAATCTCGCAAAGGCTCTCATGAGCATTCAGGCGGTGAAGGCCGTTGAAATAGGGGCTGGAGTGCATTCGGCACGAAGCCTCGGTTCCCAGGTGCATGATAGCATCGGGATCCGTGAAGGAACGATCGTCCGAGGAAGTAATAATGCCGGTGGAATTGAAGGCGGCATGTCGAACGGAGAGCCTATCGTGGTCCGCGCGCACATGAAACCTATCTCAACATTAATGAGGCCGCTGGACTCGGTCGATCTTGCGACAGGCGAAGAAACAGAAGCGCACATCGAACGCAGCGATGTGTGCGCAGTTCCGGCATTGGCTGTGATCGTCGAACAAGTGGTGGCGTTAACTATTGCGAGCGAGCTGTTGGAAGCCTTCGCGGGCGATACGATATCGGAGTTGAAAGAACGAGTTGAAATTCGCAGAGCTGCACTTCATCTTAGCAGGAAATGACCTGGCGTACTCGCAACCTTTATCTGATCGGGCTTCCTGGCGCAGGTAAATCTGCGATCGGAAGGGAACTTGCTCTGCTGCTTGATAATTATCGGTTCGTCGATCTCGATGCCGAGATCGAGCGTGCTGCTGGCCGGACGATCGCCGAGATATTCACATTGGATGGCGAAGATGTTTTTCGCAAGTTGGAAACAGATGCGCTCATGCGTGTGGCATCGGCGAATGGGAAGCCGCACATTGTTGCTACCGGTGGCGGGATCATTCTTAATCCTCTCAATCGGGCGGTCATGCGCGGCACCGGCATTCCCATCTGGATCGATATAACCCTCCGTGAAGCAGTAAGGAATATCCATGATGATATTTTGAATGGCCACAGTCGCCCACTTTTTCCGGGTACGTCACCGGAGGAACTGAAAAAGACTCTTACACACCTTCTGGAACAACGCCGCCCGTGGTATGAGGAAGCAGTTCTTCATTTTGTTTCGCGGAGCAAGCCCGGCAATGAGCATACATCATCAGAACTCGCCGTGGAACTTCTTACGGCGCTCGATCAAATGTCCCTAAGTGTCGCGCTTAAGCCTCGACACCGGACGCTGGTAGCTAAAAGCGCGTTCGAGGAATATCCAATTTTTGTCGGTAATGGCATCGCAATGCGAGAGTTGGGACATTTTGTCGTCGAAAATGGATTTTCTCAGGTCATTGTGGTGATGGATGAGAATGTCGAGAGGCTGCACGGAAATGAATTTCGCGATGCGTTTAAGAACGCCGTAGGACAGAAGTCCCTGTTGTGGCAAATAATAATTCCGGCCGGAGAAGCGAATAAGAATCGCGATACCTTCCAAACGATTCTACGACACATTCATGAGTTTGGTGCTTCTCGGCGAACCTCGTTGATCGTGACGTTCGGCGGGGGGGTAGTGACAGATATTGTGGGTTTCGCAGCAAGCCTTTATCATCGAGGTCTGCCGCTCGTGCATATTCCCACGACGCTTATTGCGCAGGCAGATGCGGCTGTTGGTGGTAAGACAGGCATCGATTCTTTTGGAGGAAAGAATCTGATCGGCACTATTTACCCTCCAAAGTTAGTGCTGGTCGATCCGCTCTATCTTAGGACCCTTGCGCCACGGGAAATTCATGCTGGTCTGGCAGAAATAGTAAAATATGCCCTCATCGGAGATCGTGAGATGTGGATCAGGCTTTCGAAGCAACTTCATCGCCTTGTGAAAGGCGTGAATGCGACCTACGAAACGGTCATCTTCGATTCGATCAAGGAAAAACTTCGATATGTGGAAGCCGATGAATTCGAGCGTGCAAATGGTATCCGCGAACTATTGAATTTTGGCCATACATTCGGACATGCACTCGAATCAGCCACAAATTTTAAGCTGTTACTTCACGGTGAGGCTGTGCTTCTGGGAATGCGAGCGGCTGCATGGCTTTCGAAGGAACTTGGATTTCTCGATAAAGAAAGCTGGAAGGAGATAGATTCTGCCCTCGGAGAAATTCCATGTGAATTGACCATTGAATTGAATACGCAACAAGTGCTTACTGAATTCCTTCGTGACAAAAAGGGGAAAGGGCGCGTTATCCTTCTCCGTTCGATCGGTGATGCGTTCGTAACAGAAATATCCGAGCAGGACGCTCGCCGCGCCATTGACACAATGCTCACGTACGCATGAACATATTAGTATTACACGGCCCGAATCTGAACCTTCTCGGCGAGCGGGAACCGGAGATCTATGGGCGCAGCACCCTTGCGGATATTAACCAGATGATCGAGGATGAGGGCAGGAAGTTCAATGTGGATCTGAAATTCTTTCAGTCCAATCACGAAGGTGCTATCATCGACCGCTTACACGAGGAACGAAAATGGCTCGACGCTATCATCATGAATCCAGGTGCGCTGGCGCATTATTCATGGTCGCTGCGGGATGCCGTGGCCGGAGTGAATAAGCCGATGATAGAGGTGCATCTGACCGATCTAACACAACGGGAGGAATTTCGGAGGCATAGTGTGTTTGAGGGTCTGACCAATGTTCGCCTCATAATGGGGCGAGGGCCGCAGGGATACATCAATGCCCTTCGTCTGCTCGCCGATGCGGCCCCATGATGCCCTTTGCGATCCATGAAGAGTCACCCATGAAGAAGTTTTTTTCCTTTGTAAAAATCGAGCACACGCTCTTTTCGTTGCCAATGATCTACGCCGGCATGACGCTGGGTGTGGAGGCGAATCGCGTAAGCGGTATTGCACTTTCCTCCGCGACTCTGGTGCAAAAGGGTCTGCTCATTTTAGGTGCCGCAACTGGCGCTCGGACTGTTGGGTTTGCAGTCAACCGGATAGTGGATAGGCGCATCGATGCCAAAAATCCACGCACGGCTAACCGGGAGCTTCCCTCTGGTAAGATGACGCTGGCGCAGGGGTACGCGATTCTCGCAATAGCACTCGTTGCTTATCTAATATTTGCTGCTTCGCTGAATCCACTTTGTCTTGCTCTTTCGCCAGTACCACTAATAGTCTTTGGGATCTATCCCTTCATGAAGCGATTCACATCCTACTCCCATTTTGGACTTGGTGCATCGTTAGCGTTAGGTCCACTCGGTGCATATTTTGCGGTCAGGCCGGAGCTTTCCAATGCGTTGCCAGCCATTTTGCTCAGCCTGTTTACCTGGCTGTGGGCTTCAGGATTTGACATTATCTATTCCACGTCCGATGAAGCGTTTGACAAGCGCGAGGGATTATTTTCCTTCCCCGCGCGATTCGGTTCTCGGAAGGCATTGCAATGGTCTGGTGTGATTCATGCACTTTCGTTCTTTGTGCTGGCAGCAGTATATTTGGTGGCATTTCGAGGCAGCGTTATTGCTGCCATCCTGCTGCTTGTAGCCGGGTTCCTGCTTTATCTTGAGCAAAAGAAATCTTCGGATGTCGATCTTGCTTTTTTTAAGATCAATGCGGTACTGGGATTTGTCGTGCTCCTTTTTGTGATCGTTGGAGTATGGCTGACATGAGCGAGCGCCAACGAAGGATCGCTGTTGGCATCACCGGATCGAGCGGTGCCGTTTATGCCATGGATTTTTTGAAGCGATGTCCGCTCGATAAATTCGTGGTGATCTCCAAATGGGGCAAAGCCGTGATGAAGGATGAGCTTGCCCTCGCCGATCCGGTTGCCTCTGTTGCAAGCTATTGCAAGAAGATCTTTTCCGATGCCGATCTTACGGCGCCGCTTGCATCTGGAACGAATCATATCGATGCGTTGGTCATCGTTCCTGCCTCCACAAGCACGGTGGGGAAGATCGCCTCTGGCATTGGGGATACATTGCTCACGCGCGCCGCGGCCGTATGTTTGAAGGAACGGCGAATGCTAATACTTTGCATTCGCGAAACCCCCCTTTCGACTGTGACCCTTCGCCAATGTGCCGATCTTTCAGCACAGGGAGTCATCATCATGCCAATTTCTCCGCCACTATATTTTGTGCCGGCAACCGTGGATGAGTATGTGCAGGGATTTGTGGATAAGCTTCTGAATATGGTTGGTGTCGAAACAGGGAAGGGCTGGCGCGCGGAGGAATTGGAATAAGATGGCTTCTTCACAGGATCACGGATTCGATACCCTTTCTCAATTTCTTGCTCGACTCGATCGGGAGGGCGAACTGCATCGCATCACTGCGGAAGTTGATCCTGTGCTCGAAGCTCCGGAGATCGCAGTCCGTGCTATGAAGGAGGGCCATTCGAAGGCACTGCTGTTTGAGCGAATAAAGGGTTCCAGATTTCCGCTTGCGATGAATGTGCTCGCAAGTGACCGTCGTGTAGAACTTGCTCTTGGTACACATCCGGAGAGTTTAGGGGAGTCGCTTGTTCATTTTGCCGAGCAAATGCTTCCACCAAAGCCGCGTCAGATCTGGAATGCAGGTAAGCCAATGATTCCCAGAATCCTTGGATCGCGCATCAGAAGATCGGGTTCCGAAATTTCGAGGCAAACAATGGAGAAGACAGATCTTGCTCAACTGCCGATCCTTCAGACGTGGCCGGAAGATGCAGGGAAGTTTATCACGCTTCCGCAGGTATTCACATACGATCCGAAGACCGGGAAGCGCAATGTCGGAATGTATCGTATCCAGATCTATGGCGCGGATGAAACCGGGATGCACTGGCAAATTCAGAAGGGTGGAGGCTTCCACTATTATCAGGCTGAAGCAATCGGCCAACCTCTTGAAGTAGCCATTGCGGTTGGTACCGATCCAGCACTATTATTAGCGACTATTGCACCTCTGCCGGAGGGAATTGACGAAGTGATGTTCGCAGGGTTTTTACGCGGGCGTGCCACAATGATGCAAAAGGGGAAGTCGATCTCCATCGATGTGCCTGCCAATGCGGAATTTATTATCGAGGGAATTGTACCTCCAATAGAGCGGCGATTGGAAGGGCCATTCGGCGATCATTTTGGACATTACTCTCATGCGGGAATGTTCCCGGTGTTCCATGTTCGCTCGATTACACACTTACCGAAGGCCGTATTCGCTGCTACCGTCGTAGGGAAACCACCGATGGAGGATAAATGGCTTGGCGATGCGAACCAGCAAATTCTTGGCCCACTGGCACGGATCATTCATCCGGATATTCAATCCGTATGGGCTTTTTACGAAGCCGGATTCCATAATTTGCTCGGGGTTCGGGCACGAGAACGGTATTCGAAAGAGGCGATGAAAGCCGCGCTTGGAATTATTTCCGATGGGCAGCTTTCGCTCACTAAATGCGCGATCGTGGTTAGTAATAATGTCGAGACTCGCAGCTTTCGTGCTTTGCTTCGTGCCATCCGTGACAATTTCGACCCTCGCTACGATTTTCTCCTGCTTTCCAACACAGCCATGGACACGCTCGACTTTACGAGCTATACCATGAACTTAGGCAGTAAAATGCTTCTGGATGCTACGGAAAAACTTTCTGCAACATCCAGCGGCGGGAAATACCCGGATCGTAAACCAAACGAATACTTTACACGAACAGGTAACACCCCCGAAGATCCTAGGAACCTCAATTTTAGAATCAAGGAATGGAAGGTGTTCGAAGATGTCCTTCTTGTAGTAAAACTTGCTAAAAACGACTCCTCCATTCAGTCCACCCCGCCCACACCCCTACAACCAAAAACACTTGGGCGGGAAGTTATCGAACAACTTATATCCGAAAGCAACATCGAAAAGCTTCCTAAAGGCATAAAAATTGTAGCCGCAGTAAGCGAAGATGTCGATCTCTCGATCGAGATGGAAACCATTTGGGGCATTTTCACGCGGTTCGATGCGGCTCGCGACGTGACCTTCACACGATCTTCTCTATTTGGAATATCTCCTGTTTACGAAGGCATTATGGGAATTGACGCGACCTGGAAACCGGGTTACCCCAATCCCTGTGTCATGTCGGATGAGATCATCAAACGAGTAGATTCGAGATGGGGAGAATTTGGGTTTTAAGGTCATGACGGGATTGAAAAGAGTGAAGCAAAATTTCTTAATTCATCATTCATAATTCATCATTGCCCCCATGTGGATTCGCCTAAAAAATATTCAGGTCTATGCGTATCACGGCGCTTATGCGCATGAGCGCGAGCAAGGCGCCCGATTTGAGATCGATGTGGAGTTAGAAGCCGCACTCGATAACGCGGTGAATAGCGATGAGCTTTCCGACACCATCGACTATGTTAAAGTTCAGCAAATGGTGGTTGCGATCAGCACGATGAATAAATTTAATCTTATCGAAACGCTGGCCGATACGATTGGAAACGAGTTGCTCAGACATTTCCCAGTTCGCGAGGTGATCGTTCGAGTTCGCAAACCAAACGTCTCAACCGGTGGCGTATTAGATACGGTTGAAGTGGAGACGCGAAAAAGTAAAGGCTGACTTATGGAACCCTCCGATAAAGACGTTTCTAACCACTACGAGAGAATTTTTATCGGACTTGGCTCGAACCTCGAACCACGTTTGGATTATTTACTGGCCGCTGTAATTCGAATAGAAAGCATTGGAGATGTCATTCATAAAAGCTCCATTTATGAAACTGCTCCAGTAGGTGATTTTTCCCAGCCTGATTTTTTGAATGCCGTTGTTGAGATTAGGTCGTCATTAACTCCGCTTGAACTTGTTACGCGCATGAAGCAATTTGAAAAAGAGATAGGCCGCAAAGACCGTCCGCGCTGGCACGAGCGGGAGATCGATCTCGATCTTCTTTTTTATGGAGACCGCGTGCTTGAAAGCCCTGAACTTACGCTTCCTCATCCGGAAATACCACGCCGGGCGTTCGTGCTTGTGCCGATGAGCGAACTCGATCCAAATTTTTCGCATCCGGTATTGAACAAAAGTGTTTCCGAACTGCTTAGAGATGTGGATAAAACCACGGTCAGGCGTTCCCCGCTGACATTATAAAGGAATTTTGTTAGACAGACATCCGTGAGCTATATTGCTATTGAAGGGCCGATCGGTGCTGGAAAAACCACGCTTGCCATGATGCTTGCCGATCGGCTCCGAGCGAAACTCCTGTTCGAAGAATTCGAGGAGAATCCGTTTCTTGCGGAGTTCTATGCCGACCGTCAGCGCTATGCGTTTCAGACGCAGCTCTTTTTTCTGCTCTCCCGGTTTCGTCAGCAGCAGGCGTTACTCCAGACCGACCTATTTTACGAGAACGTGGTCAGCGACTATCTTTTTGCTAAGGACCGCTTGTTTGCATCGATCAATCTTGGCGAGGCGGAGCTTGCGCTTTATGATGAAGTGGAGCGCACGCTCGGGCGCTCGATCCCGATTCCCGATGTGGTTATTTACCTTCAAGGCAGCGTGCCCAAGCTTATGGATGCGATCCGAATGCGTGGCCGAAGATTCGAAGGGACCATCTCCAGCGAATATATGACGGACGTGGTTCGCGCATATAACGATTATTTCTTTCATTATCGCGCATCGCGGCTTATTGTCATCGATACCGAACAAGTGGATTATCAGATCCACCCTGAGCTTGTCGATCTGCTGATCGAAGCGATCTACCGCGAACGCTATCCACCCGTGGAGTATCTCACAGCTCCGAAACCCGTGCCAATGTTCGGCGGAAGAACCGGGCCGTAAGATCGCTCTGATACGCTCGGTTTGTGTTGACGTTTTTCATTAGTCCCTTGTTGTAAGCCCAATGGCTCGTATTTTCGAATTACTGTTTGTTGCATTTCTTTTGTATCTCGCCTACCGCCGCATTGCAGCCCCGATCCAACGTGGGTTCGATGAGCGTGAGCGAGAACGGAAAGCATCGCAACAGCAAAAGAGCACTTCATCACACCCGAAGCTTGACCGCTCAAGCGCTCGCGACGCAGCATTTAAGGATCTGCCATAACATCTCCGTTCATTCATGTTTTTTCGATCGCGAAGCGCTACACAATCACATTTGATACGACCCCGGCCTTATTTACTCCTCCCGATAGGCATCTCGCTGTTCGTCCTGATCAGTACGCCGGTGTTTGCACAACATGTGCAGTGGGCAAATCAAATATTAGGATTTTCGTCTGAGCGAGGCACGAAGGAATACTCTGCAAAACAAGTATTAGGCAAGCCCAATAAATGCCCCGCAACCGGCGATAGCCCATGTGCATGGATTCCATTGACCGGTCCCAACGACGGCCCAGTTGAAGAATGGATCAAAGTTGGATTCGACCGTCCGATGAAGATCCAGCAAGTGGCGATCGCAGAGAATTTTTATCCGGGCGCGATCGAAAAGATCATCCTTTACGATGATGAGGATCGCAAACGGGACTCTGTCGTGTATTCGCCACACTATGAGCAGATCGATTCGAAAGTCGAGCACTGGACCTTCATGTCTCACACAAACTATGAGGTAAGTGCAGTTGAGATCGTGACACAGCCGGGACTTTTGCCAGGACAGAATGAAATTGATGCGATTGCTATTTCCGATGCTCGGGACCAGATCGGTGACCCGATGACCTCCTTCATCAATGTAGCACGAAATGTTAATGTTGGTCCGCGTGAGAATCTTGGTCCTACTATCAACTCCATTTACGATGAAGTATTGCCGGTCATTTCACCGGATGGCAAAACGTTGTATGTGGATCGAAAGAATCATCCGCAAAATTATCGGAAAGCCGGCGCGAGGCTCGATAGCAATAACATCGATAATATCTGGTACTCCACGCAGGATGCCAGTGGGAACTGGCTGCCATTACAAAATATTGGGCCGATGCTAAATAATGGTTTTGGCTCTTTTGCTTCCAGCGTGACCCCGGATGGTAACACGCTTCTCATCGGCGGCAGGTATGAGCCGGTTGGAAATGAGGGCACCGGGGCGTTCGGACTGTGGCTCACGCATCGCATCGCCGGAGGGTGGAGCTATCCAAAGCAAGTAATTGTCCAAGACTATTATACTAATGCCGCCTATGTCGAGTTTTGTCTTTCTAACGATGGCCGGACGATCATTCTGAGCCTCGATAGAAAAGATTCCTATGGCAAAAAGGATCTCTATGTAAGTTTCCTTCAGCCGGATGGAACATGGTCCACGCCGAAGAATCTCGGTTCCGATGTGAATTCCTCGGCGGATGAAGCAACCCCGTTCTTAGCCGCCGATGGCAAAACGCTCTATTTTGCATCCGACGGCTTTGCCGGATATGGCTCGATGGATATGTTCATCACGCGCCGGCTCGATTCCACTTGGCAGCGCTGGAGTGAGCCGGAAAATCTCGGCCCTCAGCTTAATACGCCGGGCTGGGATGCCTATTATACTGTGCCGGCTTCCGGAGAGTATGCGTATTTTGTATCCACGGAGAATTCCTATGGCATGGGCGATATTTTTCGTGTGAAGTTACCGGAAGAATTGCGTCCACGGCCTGTGGTGCTCGTCAGCGGAAATGTGCTCGATGCAAAGACCGGTAAACCGGTTATGGCAGAGATCAAATACGAGAATCTTGAAACGGGGCGAGAGATCGGCAGCGCGCGAACGAGTCCGGGAACCGGAGCGTATAAGATCACCCTCCCAGCCGGCGAGAATTATGGTTACCGTGCCGAAGCGCCGGGATATGTCCCGATCAGTTTGAATCTCGATCTGACTACTACCAATAATTACCAGGAACTGCAACGCGATCTGACGCTCATCCCGCTGGAACAGGGCGAGACCGTGCGGCTGAATAATATCTTCTTCGAGACCGCAAAGGCGGAACTGCGGCCGGAATCCTTTGCCGAGCTTGACAGAGTTGTTACCATGCTGAAGAATAATCCCAGCATGGAAATTGTGATCGGCGGGCATACGGATAATGTTGGCGCTCCGGCATCGAACGTGCAGTTATCTTCGGCGAGAGCTACGGCAGTGCAGAGTTATCTTGTCAGCAAGGGGATTGCCCTATCAAGGCTGCGCGTAAAGGGGTTCGGCGAAACGAAGCCCGTCGGACCCAACGATACCGAAGCCGGTCGCCAGCAAAACCGGAGGGTGGAGTTTACGATCGTGAAGCAATAATACCACTTTAAAGAGGTATCTATTCAAAAGGATACTTGCTATGATTTACGCTTAGCCCATTGAAAGCTTCGAGGAATTAGTAGTGCGAAAGGGTCTAAACCGAGCACAATGGCAATCTTATTTAAGGTGTCAATCGTAACATTTTTCTCTCCTCGTTCAATCGCACCTAAGTAGTTCAAATGTAAGCCTGTCTTCTTGCAGAGGTCTTCTCTGGAATAACCTTGGAGAACCCTAAAACCCCTAACATTCTGTGCCACGACCGACCTAATTTCCATGACGTTAAATTACACATCAGTGAACGCCATGAAAGGATAATGACATTTTAAAGTGTTAGCGAATATTTTTCGTATCTTTGTACAGACTCCTTCGTTCTTCGGTGGATATGGGTGGGGTTTAGGACTAGCAATTTTACTAATTGAAGGAAATTGAGATGAAAAAACAGAGACTCTTTAGAATCATCACGAAAGCAACATCATTGATGCTGCTACTTATGGCGTTAAATGCAACCAACACGCTTGCGCAGCCAGTAACACCTCCGCCAAATGTTGGAATATACCATCATCCAATAGATCTTTCAAAGCAGGCTTTGGCCATTAAATTTTTCCCAAGAACAAGCTATTACCCGCCACTTCAAACGGGTATGACGCTTAATGTTTTGGATGGGTACATCTATTTTGATAGCCTCGTAAGGTCTGTGAATGTATCGAGTGGACAATTTGATTCTCTCATTTCGACAATGTATGATTCCGACACCCTTCGTTATGCGGTAAAGTACCTTTATGAAATGATAGATTGGGATCCCATCACTTTTTTCCAATATGTTGGTTATCAACCACTTTTCACTGCCCCGTACACGAACACATCAATTATTCATGTTTTCAACGGTATTCTAAATAGAGTAAGTCAAGTCATACCGGATAGCGGTGCTGAATTAGCTTACATGACCAAAGCCGACGCGATACTCCATGTCACCGTGCTTGACACGTCCACTGTGCAGTATGCTCCGGGTAATAATCAAGTAAGAGTCAAATGCACGATTGATGATATTATAAAAGGGCAAAGGCTGACCGGATGTTACGACACCGGGTATCAAGCGGGCAAGGGAGGAAAGAATCCCAAAACACTTTCAGCGCCAGGGGATTGCTTCGACTTTGAGTATGGGCTGCTTTCGCAATCTCAGATTAAGGATGTGAGTGGATATGTGTTAAATCGAACTACTCCTTGGGTGTTACCCGGTAACGATTACATCATTTTCTTAAATTATCAAGGGATTGGTTCTGACTCCACAGGCCGATATATGACTGTTATGCCGGTGCTTAGCTCGGGTACGATCGGGACTACTTCATCCTTCATATAATAATTTTTCGACCATGATAAGCATTTATCCGGTTCGAAGCGGAATTGTTTACGACCCGAATAATGATTTTGGATTTGGAGTAGGACTCTCAGTTAGTGCATTCAAAGCTGCGCTACGCTCTAAAATAAATTCTATTACTTCATATTGAGAGGGAATAAAATGAAAAGCATTAGATTCCTTTTTGTAGCATTCTCCATCTTGATGCTCAGTAGAGACACATGTGCTCAATATACACATGGGGACTCGACATGTGCGTGCGAAAAATTCCCATATTATTTTTGCACCGATCATGATGACACCATTAAAACGTACTGCGAGGATAACCCTACGAATCCGACAGACATTCCTGGCAACATTATTGGCCCGACTGTGGTGGTGAAGGCTCCTAATCCGCTGACATGCATCAAGGAGGGCGTTAACGCAGATACTCTACCTTCTGGAGAAACCCCCGGAAACTTGCCTGGGTATGGTTGGGTACTGAGCAACTCTGGCGTCTGGATTCCTGGCGTAAATATCGACAATGATAATTATCCATTAGGTGGTGGCGCAGCCAGTCCGGGAACTATCATGGATCCCAATTCATCAACGGGAGGGAAAAGTTATCTCTCTGTGCTATTTACGAATACACTTACAGGAGCCTTGCATAACAGTTCTTATTCAGGAACATGTACTTCCTTTAATAGCTCCTGTTGTGTCTCGATTGTCTTCCAATCCGACGAGCAATACTATCTTTCAAGAGGCTTAGACCCCCAGAAGGTGCTCGGGAATATAGATCTTCCTAATAATCTCAGCGACTGCCAGATCCAATGCTCTAATAATATTATTAACATTAATGTTACGGAACAATTACTCTATGATATTGGAGATAATGACTCGATCGACTACACAAACAATCCGCCAAAAAGCTAGCAGTTACGTACGTAGATGATGGCGGAACAGGAGGCATTCCAGCCCATACAGTGAATGTCGGCCCTTTTTATGACTGGAATAATAGTGAGTGGGATTACTCCCCACCGAATATTAATGTTTCGCAGACTTTTGACTTTTCATCGATCATAATGCATGAAATGGGGCACTGGCTCGGTCTTCCTGATCGCAATGCAGTTTGTCAGAATGCATCTTACTGTGGCAATTCGTCAGACGCTAGCACATCCGTCATGGGAGGTTCGCTCAATCCCTCTACCGTTCGGAACCAATTTACTTCTGATGACGATTGCTGGATACGAAAGCTTTATTGCCCATCGGCGGTTCCCAATTGTGCTACGGATTTCGTTGAATTGCTCGATCCAGGGAGTATATTCCTTCAGCAGAGTCAGCCGAATCCTACAACTGGCGCGGCTGTGATTGGATTTACAACAGATCGACCGATGAGGGTTACGCTCAGTGTCTATGACATACTCGGAAACAACATCTTGTCATTGGCTGACCAAGAATTAGTTAGTGTCGGGTATCATAGTGTGAATATTGCTGGGGGCATTTTACCTTCCGGGAAATACATCTATTCACTTCGAGCGGGGGGAAATGTTCTCTCAAAAATGATGACCGTAGTAAAGTAGCTATGCGTCGGTTAGGCCAAACGTAATTCGCTCTATGTCTGTTTAGGGTCGAAATGCTTTTGGAACTCCCAATAACCGAACCGGCGCGGCCAGCCGCGCGCCACGGCCTGAGTGGCTGAAGGTCAAGATACCGACGGGCGAGAATTTTCATAATCTGAAGCAGCTCATGCGCAGCAAGAGCCTGCACACGGTCTGCGAGGAGGCCCGCTGCCCGAATATGGCGGAATGCTGGAATGCCGGAACCGCTACGTTCATGATCTTGGGCGATACCTGCACGCGCTCGTGCGGTTTTTGCTCTGTGAAGACCGGCCGGCCAACCATGCTGGATCTGGACGAGCCACTGCATGTCGCCGAAGCCGTGCGTGATATGGGCGTGAAGCACGCCGTTATCACCAGTGTTAACCGCGATGAACTGAAAGATGGCGGTTCGACCATCTTCGCGGAAACGATCCGGGAAGTTCGCCGCCAAAACCCGAACACTACAATCGAAGTGCTGATACCCGATTTCAAGGGAAAAGATGAATCGTTGGATAGAATTCTCGATGCGAGGCCCGATATTTTGAATCACAATACCGAGACGGTTCCCAGCCTGTACCGGACAGTACGTCCGCAAGCGAAGTACGAGTGGTCGCTGAAAGTGCTGCGCCGCGCGAAAGAGGCGGGATTTAACACAAAGACCGGCATCATGCTTGGCCTGGGAGAGCCACGCGAGGAGTTGCTTTCGGTCATGCGTGATCTTGCACATATCCATGTAGATATTCTCACGCTCGGGCAGTATCTTCAGCCGACGAAAGACCATCTTCCGGTTCACCGTTTCGTGCATCCGGATGAGTTCCTGGAACTGCATGATATTGGCATGGACATGGGCTTTCGCATCGTCGAAGCCGGGCCGCTCGTGCGCAGTTCCTACCATGCCGAGCGGCATGTGTGAAAAGTATGAATTATGAATGATGAATGATGAAGGCCGATGCCTCGTCATTCATCTTCGTCCTGCAATGCTCACTCTGTATAGTCTTCTGCTTCGTCTTGCGCTTCCCGTTATACGGGTTGTAGCAGAGTTCAACCCCAAACTTCGCCGAGCACTGGATGGAAGGGCAGCGTTACTTGGGCAAACGAAGGAATATTACGATCATGCAATTATAGGTGGCCCAAGAATACTCATTCACTCTGCCTCCTTCGGTGAACTGGAGCAAGCCAAACCGGTCATCACCGAGATAAAAAGGCAGTTTCCGGCCGCACATATTCATCTGACGTTCTTTTCACCAAGCGGATATGAGAATACCATCGGCAGGTATTCGGATGCTGACCTTATCTCCTATTCACCGATCGATCTGCCCACTACGGTTGCTGGATTTCTCGATATTGTAAATCCAGACCTTGCGCTCTTTGCCCGCTATGATGTGTGGCCCAATATGGGCCGGGAGTTAAAGCGCAGGAACATTCCTTCGATCCTTTTTGCCGCGACAGCATCGGATAGTTCCGGCAGAATGATGCCATTGGTAAGTACGCTTTACAAAAATGTGTTCCGAGGGTTGACCAAAATTCTCGCTCTTTCCAAACGTGATAGAAAACAGTTCGAGAAATTTGGCGTCGATGCGGAAAAAGTAGTTGTTGCCGGGGATACGCGGTTCGATCAGGTGCTTACACGGCGCGCTGCGATAGAACAGGCTGGTGATATATTATTGCCCTTAGAGATCCGCAAGAGGGTTGAGGATTGTGGCACGCTGGTGTTCGTCGTGGGAAGTTCCTGGCCGTCGGACGAAGCTGTTTACTTAGAAACTATTACGCAAAGCACCGAGCGTGGGGATAATATTCTCACCATTATTGCTCCCCATGAACCGAGTGAAGAGCGTGTTCGAGCATTATTAGCGCGATTTCCCGGTAAATCAATTCGGTATTCCGCTATTAGCGACTGGAGCGGTGAACCGGTGATCGTTGTCGATTCCATTGGGAAGTTATTCGGGCTTTACCGGCTTGCCGATATTGCGATGATCGGCGGCGGATTCGGTGCCGGACTGCACAACATTCTCGAAGCGGCGGTGTGGGGCGTAGCGACTATTGTTGGCCCAAAGCATGGAAAATCGCAAGAGGTTCAGCAATTGATCGATCGACTTGCAGCTTTTGAAATAACAAAAAAGCAAGAATTCGATTTTGCTTTCTGGCAGCTCGCACGATCGGAGGAACTCCGTCATTCATCCGGCGAGTTGGCTGTTCAATATGTCGAAGAGAACCGCGGCGCAACCGGGCGGATCATGAAGGAGATAGCACCTCTTCTTCATTAAAATATTCCTAATTACTCTCAAATAGTAATAAAGTCATTGCGAGTGGAGAGCGAGAGGCGATAGCCTCTCGGTCTCTACGAAGCAATCTCTCGGTTAATCGGAGGAGATTGCTTCGTCGAATCGAACTCCCTCCGGTCGTTCAATTCTTCTCGCAATGACCAATGACTAGGACCGTTCGTAAATAGCCTTGTACTTTTTGATAGCCTCTAAAATTCCCTTCGCGTAATTCGATTCCCCTGCATCGCTTCGAAGTAATGCTTCTTCCTTTGGGTTGCTGATAAAACCGGTCTCGATCAGCACGTTCGGCATCGAGGCTCCGATAAGCACTAAAAATCCTGCTTGCGATACTCCGTTATCGGGAATGTGAACTTTCTTACCAAGCTCTTGCTGAACCAACGCTGCGAATTTCTCGCTGAATTTTACATCCTGATTTCGCGACATGGAAGTGAGAATATAATCGACATCGGAAAGATTTGCATATTTGTGATGTCCCGTTTCATACTTGATTACAGCATTCTCACGCGCAGCAACATGAATTGCCGCCTCTGTTTTTCCGGGACGAAGAAAATAGGTGGTAAAACCGGTCGCATTCGAGGGCTTCTGCGGAGTAGAATTGCAATGGACGCTGATAAAAAGTTTGCCATGCGATTCGTTGGCGATCTCGCCCCTGCGATAAAGCTCGATAAAACGGTCGTCATGCCGGGTATAAACTACTTTTACACCCGGCATTTCTTTCTCGATGAGTTTGCCTAATTTCAGGATAATGCCGAGCGTCGCCTGTTTTTCCATGTATCCGCCCGGACCGACCGCGCCAGAATCTTTCCCGCCATGCCCTGCATCGAGCACAATAACATCGAGTTTTGCGTGGGAAGTAGCAGGACTTACTTTGTTGGGCAGGCCGAAAAGTTGGATGGCAAAAAAAATCGCAGAAACAACTCGGAAGATAGTATGCGACGCTTTGAAGACTATTAATTTAACAATTTCGTATGAATCACGAAGGAAATTCATCTTTCATCTTTCATAATTCATATTTGTCCAAAGTGCGGGAGGGGGGACTTGAACCCCCATGCCTCTCGGCGCTACCACCTCAAAGTAGTGCGTCTGCCATTTCGCCACTCCCGCTGGTTTTAGTGCGTTCAAAACTGATGCTGCTCTCCGCCGGTTCCGGTCAATTCATTTGCTTTTGATCAAAAATGTTGTATACTTGGGGGTGTTCGTTTAGTAATTGCCAAAAATCTATGAAAAAGGTCAATTTGCATCTACTGCTGGCCGTTTGTTGCCTTGGTCTTGGTATAAAATCATCTTCTGCTCAAAATTCTAAAGGATATTGGCAGCTCATTCAGGGTGATCCTTTTCCGGATAGTGTAACGCAGATCGTTGCCGGGCCAGGCAGCCTCGTCTATATGGCTACCTCCGATAAGGGCATTTTCAAATCCACTGACGAAGGCGAGAATTGGAAGCAGATCAATACGGGACTTAATGGCGATCTTGATATTACGTTGCTCGCGCTTGGGCCGAAGGGGGATTTGCTGGCTCGCGATAGCTATGGCAACATTCTTTATTCGAAAGATGCCGCCTCTTGGGTCAGCGAATCCGTGCCGTGGTATTGGCAATATCCCGGTGCATCGGCAAAAGCATTCGCATTCGATTCGAATGGCGCTGTTTACGTGGGAACAGTTGGTGCGGGGATCTATAAGAGGGATTCCATTGGCGATTGGAATCAGGTGATGGCGCCGGATATAATTCCCGGAGTTCAAGCCATGGTCTTCGATAATCAGAACCGGCTCATTGTACATTATGACAAACTCTATCGATTAAAATCGGATTTTTCAGTGATAGACACTTCGTGGGGTATTACTTATACAGGTAACAATGCCGCGCAGCTTTTAAAATCAACATGGGGGAGTGTGATCGTAGTTGCCGATACGATGTATGAGCTTACGGAACAATTAAGAAAGCTTACTTCGTCATGGGATGAGAACTTTGTTGTTGATTCTTCGGGAAATATCTACAGCTTTTCGTTTCCATGGATAATATGGGATGGTCTGGTTAAATCCTCCGATCACGGTGCAACGTGGCAAATCACTCCTTATGGAGACGCATATCTGCCCAGCGAACGATTTGTCGAAGCAACTAGCGAAGGATTTATCAGTGATGGAGAGGGTGAGCCGGAAGTGAGAATTTCTTCTGATTCGAACATTGCATTTATACCGATTCACGAACTGGATGATAATCTTGACGTATCGATTCAAGTTGATAGATTGGGTAATCTTGTGGCGTTCGAGTTAAGTGGACAAGAGCCTGACGGAGGGATTTGGTCGTCATCCGATCACGGCATTACCTGGCGCCGTAGAATGTCCCCCCAAAATATCGCCGAATCATTGCAAGAAGATGGGAAATATTATGCTTATACTTCCGATACAACAGTCATAGTTTCTGATGATGGGGTAAATTTTCGACCGCTTAATTTGCCCTCAGTCAAACGGGTAGGTTTATATGCCAGTCCTAATGGTACTCTCTGGGCCTATTATGGTTATGCCCATTTCATGCGGTCGTTCGATGGAGGCACCACATGGAGTGAGTTTGCTCATTTTACAGATGTGCCGCCAGCCTATTATGATTCTGATTCCGCCTATGCATCGGGTGTTATTGAGCGAGGTAACTATATTTGGCTTGGAACCACCTATCTACATGTAACAAGCGACGATGGTGCGACATGGGAAGTTGATACACCGCATTATGCTTACATGGGTATTACGGGAGGTAAGGATAATACCATTATTGTCCATTCGAGTAATATGGGAATTCACTGGCTAAGTCCCGGAGAAGATCCAGACTCAGGTTGGCTTGATGTTAATGGAACCTATGCAGAAGATCTGAATGGGACAATGCTCCAAATTGAGTGGCCTTATCAAACTTACTCGACACCTCAAGCACTTATCCGGGAAACGAAATCGGGCAATATACTCGATACGCTCTGTATGATTCCCGACTCATTGGTTTTTTCCCTCGACCCAGGAAATATCTCTCCACCAACTATGGCAATAGACTCATTAGGAAATATTTTTGCCGTAGCGTCGGGAGGTTCTAACTCGAAGGACCATCCGACCAAAGCGGGCCTTTATCGCTTCATCTCCGCAACCGCATCGGTCGCCCAGCCGCCTCCGCCATCGGATAATCTCGATATGTCAGTAACCAATAATATATTGACGATCTCTTGTTCTGAGGAAATTCAGTTTGCCGAGATAATCGATGTTATGGGCCGGTCGATGATCGAACTTCCAGATACGCATTCGACAACGGTAACTGCAAGCGTGGCGAGCATACCGAATGGCTTTTATTTCGTCAAGACTGAGACGACGGAGGGTACCGTTGTGCGAAAGGTTATGATCGTGCGATAAATAATTATCGCACATCAATTCTTTGTCAAACTGGGCACTCCATCGAACCATTTCTTCTCGACCTGGTAGGGGTAGCGTTCATAGACCACATTATCTTCGTTAATAGTGTAGCCATCCATAAAGTCATCCCGGGCTCTGCTTTTAAGTGCGTCGGCACTCTCGTTCTGGCCGGAGGCTCGAAGACACAGCGATTTGTAATATTCTGCGTCCGAGAAATGTGGGTAGATCGCTAATGCACTATCGAAAGAGGTAATAGCCGAGGCAAAAGATCCTTCCTCCCGCCGCGCCACACCCTGATAAAATAAGTGCAGGGGGTGTATCCAGTTCCCGCCAAGTGCGCGGTCGTGGGCGAGGCACTCGGAGAACAGTGCGTCCGCCTGTTCGTATTTACTAAGTTGCAAATAGCAAAGACCGAGATAGAAATTGAACTCGTGATCCATCACGCCGGCATTGGGGTGCTCTTGCTGCAGGATATTAAAATCTTCGATAGCTCCGAGGTAATCTTTCTGAAAGATACATTTCAGAAATGCGCGATAGGGGAGATACTCGGTGGAATCATATTTTACGGCGCTATCGATGTATGGCATGCCTTGCTGATATTTCATCTGCTTGAACAAGGGCATTCCACGCTGCTGCCAGAGATAGGCATCCTGCGGCGAAAGCGCGAGCGCGCTATCGATATACATGCCGTATTCAGTCGAGAAAATAGAATAATGCCATGCTCCATTATTAAGATAATGTTCTCGAATGGAATCGCGAAATTCGGTCGATTGAGCCAAGCTAACATTTTGAAAAACGAGTATGAAGAGGAGAGAAGAAATTACTCGCATTGATAAAATTGATTAGGTCTAATCTTTTGCAGTCACTATATAAGCATCATTGAGAGGAACGACGAAGGAGTGACGAAGCAATCTCACGCCTGAGATTGCTTCGTCGTCCCTCCGGGACTCCTCGCAATGACAATTATTAAAAACAATAGGTTAGTTGATTCACACGGCCCACTCGCGGGGATGCTGCAAAATATCCACAAGCTTTGCTTCGGGTGAACCGACCGCCGGATGCACGTTGTATTCCCACCGGGCGACGGCCGGGAGGCTCATAAGAATACTCTCTGTGCGTCCATTTGTTTCGAGGCCAAAACGAGTGCCCCGGTCATAGACGAGATTGAACTCCACATATCTCCCACGCCTCAAAAGCTGCCAGTGTTTTTCTTCATCGGTGTAATGCTCATCCTGATGTTTCTCGACGATCGGGATATAGGCGGGAAGGAATGAAAGCGCGGCATCCTGCACGAAGTCGAATACTTTTTCTCGCTGTTCCAGGTCGGTTGTGGAAAGATTGTCGAAAAAGATTCCACCGATCCCTCGTGTTTCATTACGGTGATGGATGAAGAAATATTCGTCGCACCATTTCTTGAACTTCGGATAATAGGATGGGTCATGCCGATCGCATGCCGTTTTGATGGTATGGTGAAAATGGAATGCATCTTCTTCATCCAGATAGTAAGGGGTAAGATCCATACCACCTCCGAACCATGCTTGCCCATTCGATTGCTCGAAGTATCGAAAGTTGGCATGGACGGTCGGGATCTTCGGCGAGCGGGGATGAAGGACAAGGGAAATGCCCGTGCCGAAAAAAGTTACACCTTGTTCTGGATTTTGGAGTGTGGCAGGGGAATCGCCGTGCACTGCCGAAAAATTTACTCCGGCCTTTTCGAATATTGTGCCTTCCTGCAATATGCGTGTTCTCCCGCCGCCGCCGGAAGATCGATCATGCCCGGATGATCGATCATGGGTAGGCCGTTCCCACATTTCCTGAAAAAACTTTTCGCCGCCATCGAGCAGTTCGAGCGCAGCAGTGATCTCATCCTGCACTTTTCTGAAGAACGCTTCGGCTCGTGCTCGAAGAGGATAGTGAATTTCTGCCATAACCTACGTAGCTACGATCATTTCTAATTTCTTACCTTCTGCTTGGTGAAGATCGCTCTTTCATTCGCTCGAGCATCCATTCCCATAGCCAGGCGTAGGGAAGTATTTGTATTTCCTGATTTGGATCGACATTCTCGAAGTGGCCGTTTTTCAGTTCCTCGTGTAGTTTGGATCCCATTCGGAGACACCGCTTATATTCATACGAATATTTCACCATAATTTTCAACAGGCGGAAAAAGATGGTGCTTTGCTCGGTATTACTTGCTTTTATGTAGCGTGTGCGATAGACTTGGAGTGGCTCGATAAGATCGTCAATTTTATCGTATGCCTGAATATCGAACAAGTGGATGATTTGGGCGAATCGGAGCACCATGTTCATGCCGGGCTTATCGCTTTTTGCGTCATCCGCTCTTCGGACCAAACCCTCGAAATTAAAACGAACTTGTTTCTCTTTTGGCTGATAACCCGGCAGGGTCTTCAGGGCGAAGTTCAAATAGAATTTATAGATCTCGAAGTGTTCGCGAAGGATATCCCCTTGTGCGCCAAACCTGGGGTGATTGGTTACCTCATCGAAGAGCTTGTTCGCTTCCTGGAACCGAAGCGTGGTCATCAGTAGGTAGAAATAGGACTCCGTGAACGCAAACCAGTTATTGGTTCCTTTAGCATAGAGTGAAGCGCATGTGTCGGCAGCTTCCTGGGCGCCATCGAAATTTCTGATACCAAGATAGCTGATAAGCTGATACAACCAAAACTCAGCCAGTTGCGGCTTCTGAATTAATTTGGGAAATGATTGAAGAAATGCGATGCCACGACGTGCACCTTCAATGACTTCATCATGCCGGTTTGAAGCATTCCGCGACACGACGAGCAATCGGAAGTAATAGAGCCGAAAGGTGTAGCTGCTATTCTCATTTAGCAATTTTCGCAATTTTGACTCATACCCCTCGAATTGAGAGGCAAATTTTGCGATGCTCCCCGGATAACGCTGGAAAATTATTCCAGTGCGGTCAAAATATTCTATGGCAAGAAGTTCTTCTTCATAGGTTCGAAACAGTTGTTTCACAAGCTTGTCGTAACGCTCAAACTCATGATGCTGCGCCATGATACCGGCTTGTTTGCGCAGAGAAGTAGCCATCGAAAGCGCAACATCTGTCAGCGCGAACTTCTCGGCGATACGAAGATTCCTTTCAGCGAGATGTTTTGCAGCCCTTCGCGCGCCAAGCATTGTCATGATCTGGACAATAAGCACAGATCGATTTGCAGCATAAAGCGCCTGAGCTGCTTCTGAATACCCGGCGCGTCTCAAGTTCAGATGAAATAGCGAATTCAACATCCGGACTTTCAGCCGGTTCTTCATGGAGCTGTATCGCGTGTCCGTCGGGGCAACTTCATACAGTTCTTCAGCCGCTTCGAAATCGTTCGGAAATTTACTGCTTCGGATGCCATCGTAAAGGAGAAATTCCTTATTTTGGGTCTGGGCGCGGAAATCTGTATCGACGGTGTCCGTACGCCGTTCACGGAAATTTTCGAGGATTCGGATGATCTCCGGAAAATACTTCATGGTGTTTTATAGTGACTATTATCCCTTCAGCGGTTAGAATCGTTTCAATTTTGCAATTTCTTACGTATTTCAACGTAAATTTCATTTTGAAATCTCTTTAGAAACATAAAGTAGTATTACCTATGGTAAAATAAGCGTAAGTTGGAGCGGTTCTGACACAAATACACTTGTTAACATGTTTTAGTGCTTTCTTAAAAGAAAGTAGAATAAATATTTTAAAATGATAAATTATTTTTTTTAGTAACGCTAAGTCACTCTGACTCGTTTAAATAAGGGGGCGTCGCCTACAAAAATAGGCAATGCCTCGATATTGTTAGTCTCCTATATCTGTGTAGGTGGCTTAAAATAACCTTAATTGGCGATGTATCGTCCTATATAAGGTTCGAAATACATCGAGATCACATAAATATGTCTCGATTTCCTGGTTAAAGAAAGATCATAGGTTAGCTTCTTCCCTTTAGGGATGGCCCTCGTGGGCAGAAGGCGCGATGATCAAATTTTGCGAAGCCCGCATCGTTGCGAGCGATTTTCACGTGATCTCCTCGTGGGGTTTACGGAATATGTAACAATTTTAACAAAAGATTTTTGCCACTGATGCACCGTTGTATCGCGTGGTATAGGTATTTCTTACGCTATTTTTTTCATCCGCATCAGCAACAACTAAAATGACACTCAACAAGAAATTCTCAGCCATCCTCGCGGTTCTCGTAGTCGGCTTCTTCTCCATTTACGCCACTAACTTGGTATTCACAAGCTCGAATCAGACCAATTCGCAGTTGAATATCACCTTGAATATGCAGTCAGGTGCTCAGATTCCGGTTGCTCTCGGGCCAGGTCAGAACCTGCCGACCAATCTTAATGGTGATCAGGTCGTTGCTATAACAGTTTTTGGAAACACCGTTCCTGCTGGGGCAAATATCGTAATGCCAGGTACGCCTGCCGGTACAATTGCTTTCCAATGGAACATGGCGGGATCCACTGCAATGGGTGTTGCAATTGGAAACCCGGGTTCGAACGGATGGCCGGATACCGAAGAAGTTGGCTAATAGATTTCTGATAGCCAGAATTCGGTAGGTTTCGAAAGAAATTTTAAGCCAAAATGCGCTTTTGGCGTGAGATTTCAATGAAAATTGATGAAGAAATGGCATACATCTAACCATGTGGTGTGGTTAGAATGTGTGAGAGAGTTCGGCTGTAAGTAGCTGAATGGAAAGAGGTTGCGTGAATTTTTGACCTAAAATTGTTAGGCCACCCAATGCTGATGGGTGGCCTAAAAGTGTTTTCACCAGCTCCAAAAATCCGGTGAATAAATGTGTCGTTCTGATTGGTGTGTTACCCCTATGACCCTGTAATTTTGTAAGCGAAACTAATGACGGGGAAAAACCCTGCGAAATCCTAACCATTAGGATTCCATGGGAAACCCATCTGACACATCTGATTCATAATGAATCGGTCGTCAGAGGCAAATGGGCTTTGAACCCGTCATTTACAAGAAAACACGAGGTTACTTATGATGCCCCAATCGTTGATATTGGAAGAAAAATTGCTGAAGGCCTACCGTCCGCCCCCCGCGGCTGATGGAGGACCGCACTTCGTTTTCGATGGTAATGTGCTTACCCATCGTCAATTTCAGTATTTTTTGATTAATGCTTATGAACCCGTCATTGTGGCTGGCACAGTCGTCGATGAGCGGAATCTGGTTTATCTATTCGATTCGCGCGATGCGTTCGAAGCCTGGAGCCAGCGCACACAGTACGCCGATGCCTTTGCACGTTCGGAAGAGCTGGTTCGGCTCTATCGCTATCAAAATTATAGCGAGACGGCGAATCAGGGAGTGACGGTGCTGTCTAATAATCCTCTGAGCACGGATTCCAGTGACGCATCCCAGCGTCTGGTGATCGATCATTCCGGATGGAATTCGAAGGCACACCTTTATGAAGGTCCGAGTTTTTCGGGACGTGTTGTATCGCTTGGAGTATCGGCCATTGCCGACTTGAATGAATTCGAATTTGCAGATACCGTTTGCTCGGCGCGAGTTACCGGAGTTCTGATGCTATCGGATCAGGTCAGTTTTGACGGATACCGTTTTTACATCACGGGTTCGCCACATATCTCGGTTCGGGACTTACAGCGGTGGGGCTTTGGCAAAGCAGCCCGTTCCGCGATCGTCTGTTAAAAGTTTCTCTATTAGATTAGATGAAAAATCGCAATATAATCGCAACCAAACCCAGATGACAACCTCATCTGGCTTTTCTCTCCCTCAAGTGCTCTTGAGGAATTAGGAATCCTCAAGAGCACAAGAGTTTCGCAACCAAGGCGCGCAGAGATGAGCGCGCTTCGCAAAAACAAATGGATGATCACACATCCAATGCGGACTAACCATCCGCACTCTCACCGAGAAGACCCTGGCACCTCAAGCGCCAGGGTTTTTTCTTTGCCTAAACGAATTCTATTACCTAAACCTAAAAAAATCAACAACTTGTTCCACAAAAGAAATAAATACGAACTCTTCTTTCTAAGAAATTGCTTATCTTAACTTAAGTACGACATAATTCACACATATTTTAGCAAATGGCAGAGACTCAGGGCGAAAGAATTCGGCGGGCAAGAGAAGAGCGGGGGCTTAAACAAGGGCATGTGGCCCGCGAAGCAAAGATCACGCAAGCTCATCTGAGCCGTATCGAAAATAACGAATCCGGCGTGACCGAGCATACCCTCAAGAAAATTGCCGATGCCATTGGCGAGAACATCGAGAATCTGATCATCCGAAAGGATAACTCGAAATCACCTGGAGTGATGAGCATCGATGATGTGCTCTCCAGCGAATCGGCGATGGTACGATTCCTGAATGGCGAGCGGCCAGATAAAGAGACCTACGATTGGGTCCGCAGATCCCTTGCCGTCATTCGTTCCGAAGTGCGCCGCCGAAATGATGAGGTGAAGGGATTGTATTAGGATTCAAGGCATACTACTCTCGAACCACTTTTCGCAATACCAATCCATCGGCCGTTTGAATTTGTAAGAAGTACGTGCCGGATAGCAGTTTAGACAGATCGAGCGTAAGGTTCGAGGCATGTTCATTGGGGACATCGAGCACAACGACGCCCAGAACATTAAGCACCTGAACACCGAGAATTGATGTGTTCACGGAGCGGATCGATATCTGCGACAATGTGGGATTCGGATATATTTCAATGGTATCGCCTGGAATCGAAGTTTGCACCACGCTTGCTGGCCCAGTATCCACCATCTGCGAGATGGGACGGGCTGCATCGTAACCGTATCCATCTGAAGCATCAATGCTAACAAAGAGTTGGGTATCGAACACAATCATCGCGGTTACGTACGGAAGATTACCTTTCGAAACCAACCCTTCGCTTACCTCACGCCAATGCGAACCCGAATCGAGCGAAACAAAGACCCCGCTATCCGTTCCAGCAAAGAGATACGAACCTGTCGAGGCCAACTGGGAGATTCTGCGGTTCTGGATCGTAATTTCCGTCCAATGGGAGCCAAAATCGGTTGATTTAATAATAATTGAGCCGTTCGTACCGAAGGTGAGCATACCAACAAAAACGAAGCTATTAGCGGTGGTAATCGGCATCGTATCGCGCGCCCAATGCCAACCGGAATCCGTTGAACGCCAGACTCCGTCTCCGTTTGAAGCAAAAATGAAGGCACCTTTTGCTGCAAAACTATTCACCGGTATATCAAAAACAGTATCCCAGGTACTTCCGGAATCGGTCGAAAGGATAATTTGATTTGGACCAACGTAATTTGAAAATAAATAAGTTCCGTTCGAGGCAATGGGACTGGCGGTTGTCCCATGGAACCATGACGTTCCATTATTTGTGCTAATATAGACCGGTCCGTTACCTATTCCCCCAAAAAAATATCGTCCCAGCGAAGCAAACGACGTTACCTCTCCTGACGAACCTAGCGAAAAGTTGATTCCGCTGTCGGCTTTGGCCCAATGTTGCGGAGAGAGATATCTGCCAATGCTGCCGTCACCGCTTGCGAAGAGGCTCGTATCGTGAACTCCGAAAGCGGACTCAGTCCCACTGGTTCCAAGATTGCCAGCGACAAATTGCCACTGGGCACCGCAGGGAAGGGCAAGAAAAAGTATTATGGAAATAAATAATGGTTTCATGTTGTGTTCCTTTCTATTTGGAAAAATTGGGAACAGAGACATCTTTCGGAATATCCCAAACCCGGACGTAGTCGATCAATTCGTGCGCGGCATGATAGGTTTTGACTCCGATCGTCACATCGCGGAAGCCTGGGTTAGATGTGTGGTTCTCGAAGTATTGTTTTTGCTCCTGAAAAAGAGCGCTTGTTTGGTCAGAAGCCAGATCGAACTCCCCTAATGGGACATCCAGCGGCTCGCGATCGAGAGTGAAGGGATAGCCGGGGCTTCCGGGTGGAATCATGCGATCCGGCAATCGTAAAACGACATTGCTATCATATAGATAACGAACCTCGTGAGGAAGGATTTCCACTCCAAAAGTGTGGTATTTGTAATCCCCGATCGTATCGTACATATCGTAAGCCGCAGCCGGGCTAGTGTTAGCGATATAATCTTCATTTATAGAATATTGGTATGCTTCAGTATAGCTGTGAAGTTCCCACGAAGGAATCGGGTCATCAAGATAAAGTATTCCGCTATCTCCCGTTCCATGTGGCGGATTCAGGTTATATTCCCAATGACAACTAAAGCTTTTCACAGAATCATGAGGTGGCCCCGAAGTAGTCAGCGTCACAGAAGTGGGTTGATACACTTTCGAGAACCTTAGCCAAGTGCCAGAGGAATCGTGATAGGGCGCGGAAAATTTTCTCCCTGTACTATCGACGCTCCAGGTGGTGACGTCGGCAGTATTACCGCCATTTTTCTCATAATAAAAGGTGACGGAGTCAGTCGTATCGTTTACCAGCGAGGTGGGCCAGCCCATGAACCCGAACGAACGGGGAGCCAAGGTGATCGAGTCGTAGCTATGCCCCCCAATTGTCCAGACCTCGTAGCAAAAGTTATTGATGATGAGATAGTGTGGCCAATTCACAGGCGACCAGTTTGCTTCGTGGCTAACAAATATCACATTGCCATACCCTAAAGAACAGTGGTGGAATACCCCTTTGAACGGCCCATACCGAATCTGCTGGTGCAAGTTTGGGAACAAATAGTGCGTATCGGCAGAATCCCCTGCCGATTCGTTGATATCGACCTCGAACGAGCCAACCGGCCAATCGTTCGTGTGGTACAGAAGGTGCGGGAGCTTTTTGCGAGTCTCATATTTGCCGTAGGGCATGTGCTGGTTTGCAGGAACAAGGGGTGTATCCGTTCGTGAAAGGTACGGAAATGGGCAGGCCCGGACATCGGCACTATAGAAAATGACGGATGTATCATTGACACCTAAAGTTCCATCGCATGAATCGTGATCACTGTAATCCAATAATTGACAATGGCAGGTGTCGAGAAAACCACCCACGGTGCGATTTTCCCGCAGGAAAATATCGAGCGCATGACCGTCGAGCGCTTCGGGGTCGAGGGTGTCAGCCACGTCGGTATCGGTCGAGCAGTGTGATTGAATTCCATATCCGTCGCCGTTGCCATTGGCAATGTACCATTTGTTGTGGTCGATGGAATCGAAATCGTCCGAGAAAATAATGGAATCATATTTAGGTTCTGTGTAGGCATGGAACCGTGCCCCGGGCATGACGTGAAATCCGCTTTTAAGTTTTATCCTTCCGGAAGCCCTAAAATCGACGTCTTCATTACTACTGATAATCACGCGATCTCCAGAATCCCCGCCGGCAATAATGTCATGCGTATTTCCCGCGCCATCCCGTTTAGCGGTAAAAAATCGCTGCCAATGAGCGCCAATTCCAAGGGGGGCACTGCCGCATGGTGAAGGTGCCCAATTTTTCAATAGTGTGCCATGTGTTCGCGGTTCATACCAGGGCCACGTGTCGAAACATCCGTTCGAATCGAGCAATTTGTTACTGATGCTCGAAAGCACCCAGTCGGTATCCGTCAGCGCTGGCGGCGCCATCGGGCAGTAATACACGTTCGTATTATGCAGCTCGATCGTCATCGACTGTTGGGTGTTGTATGGGTTGATCGTATCCTGAGCCGAAGCCATCCATGGAAATGCCAAAACGGCCACAACGCTCAGGATGCATCTAAAAATATTGAGATGTTTCATTATTCCTCCTCTTATTTATCGAGCACGATCTTCTTCAGAGTCGTGCCTGTTGCCGTTTGAATTTGCACAAAGTACGTTCCACCAAGGAGTTGCGAGAGATCGAGAGTCACATCGGAACTATACGCTCTCGGGACATCGAGTACGTCTTGACCAAGCACATTACAGACTCGCACGCCCGCGATAGAAATATTTCCTGAACGAATGCTTACCATTCCCATTGATGGATTCGGATAGATCACAACAGAATCTACGGGTGGAATGGAAACCGCCTGCACTCCGCTCAGGTTTGTATCCACCATCTCCCGAATTGGGCGAGCCGAGGCATACCCATACCCAAGCCCAACATCCACACCGGCAACCAGCAGCGTATCAAAAACTGTGAGTGCTGTAATATGAGGACTATAGTTCTTTCCCGGAAGCCCTTCGCTCACTGCACGCCAATTCATACCTGAATCAAGCGAAACATATACCCCGCTATCGGTCCCGGCAAAAAGAAAAGTGCTATCGGAAACTAAAATCAAGACCGAGCGACCTGGTATGCTGACAACTGTCCAGTCCTTTCCTGAATCCACAGATTTTAGCACACCCCCATTAGCTCCAAATGTAAGTCTGCCCCAAAATGCGAAACTATTTATTGTTGAAAGTGGCCCTGTTGAAATTTGCGACCATGTTCCGCCTGTATCCTCGGAGCGCCAGACAGCGTTTGAATTCGACGCAAAGACACAGATGCCGTTGGAAGCCAAATTCTCAGCGTTGAAACTTGACATTTTAACCCAAGGATTGTAAGCGCCGCTGTCAGGGGATCGATATATTCCGTCAACCGCACTTAACACGTAACGGTTGCTGACACAAATATTGCCCGCCGCGGCTTGCATCCATATCCCACCATTGTTGGTTGTGCGCCAATTAAACCCTGGCCTTCCATTGCCCGCAAAGAAATAAGGCCCAAGTGAAGCAAATGAAGTTATCGATCCCTGCGTAAAATCGATCCCATTATCGGCTCCAACCCAGTTTTGAGGGGAAATGTAACGGTCGACGTAACTTCCTACACTATTCCCACTTGCGAACAAAGTATCGTTGTGAACGGCAAAGGCGAGTGTTGTATTGGCTGTACCAAGACCTCCTAAAAGGTAGTTCCATTGTGCGATGGCAGGAGCCGTAACGATTGAAAGTAGGACAAAGAGAATGAATGTTCGTTTCATGTTTTATTTTCCCTTCTGATTTTTCAGTTCCTCAACATCTTTTTCAAGCGAATCGAGCTTTTGGTTTAGCTCATCGTTCCGTTTCGAAAGCTGCACGATATAAAGCATAGCTTCTTCAAGTTGCTTTGTGATCGCGGCTTCTGTTCTGCCCAGCGGAACACTTGTCTTCGCCATCTGTTGTGCCGATGGGATATCCGGTAAATGATGGTTCTCCTTGGTAAAGTTCTCAACTTCGGAAAGCGGTGGAAGTTTATAATTAGGATCGAAGACGTAATCCGCCCATGTGCTATCAAACACGAAAACTTCCTTTGCAAGCTCCGCACCGTTGACGACCAGCATCCAGGTAGTGTCATCTCCGATATCGGGTTTAACAGAAAGGTTTTGAAAATTTGCGGAAGGCGTTGAGGTGCTGTCCGATGTGATATACACAGGGGTATGATGAATGAAGGCGCCATTGGGATTTCGATAAAGCGGCCACGCCGTATCTCCTGGAGCCAGGACATCGAATAGGTGATGATAGACGTTTGCATTGCTGTCATTGTACTGCCACAATGAGAGGCCATTTTGACCGGTCAGATTCAATGTCATGCTATGATATCTGTTATTCGTGTGTCCAGCGTCATAAGGTTCTGCCCAGAGTTGCAACGTTCCTTGCTGGAAATCCGAAAACGAGATACCCGCAGAAGCCGTGTGTGCAGGACGTTTGATATGATTAATGGAGCTATCGGAATGATCGAGATAGTTATTGAACGAGATATATCGCCAATCGGCCGGGTACAAATTGCTGCTTGTAGGTAATCCTTCAAACCGGTTTCCTCCATAAAGTGTCAGCCCCGGGAGTGGGTCAACCTCACCTGGCAATATAACAGTGCCTCCTCCGATCTGTAGTTGATCCACGACGGAGTCAAGCCCGGCGCTACTCCCCGATGTATTCGGTGGAATATTAATGCCCACATTCCCATTGGGCATGACGGAAATTCGTTCGAAATCATGCACCGTTGGCAACGACGTGGGAAGTGAAGCCGCACTGGGCGTTGTAGCCATCCTTATCGCACCGTATGGATGTGACAGGCTGTAGGACTGGAAATTTGTCAGGATGAGATCTCCCTGACTATGCTCGTGAATCACGAGATCCGCTTCATTTGAAAACGAGGAATAGGTATGAGAGCCAGTGGTGGGCATTAACCCGATCGTCCCAAAAGTAGTGCTCGTGGTCGTGCTCCCATCAGTAAAACGGAGCATTGCCGTGTCCGTTGTCGAGCCACTATAAAGGATCTGGAGCGCACCTTGGATCGCCCCAGTTGCTGTCAGCGTGCCTATTCCGGCGTTCCCCGTCGCTGGGAAAGTATTCGCCTGTGAATAAGCACGACCCGAAATAAAAACCAATCCCAAAAACACTACTGCTAAAAAACTCCAACGTCTCATTTTAACACCTCTTTTAATAAATAACTTCGATAAACACGATTTGTTACAAACTACCGGTACAAAGATACGACAAAAAATGCAGACCAGCCATATATGCTCTTTCGGTTATTTTATTCATTTTTTGAGCATTTCAAAACTCGTAGGTCGAAATATCCGGAAATTTCGGCTCGAATCAAAGATCAGCCAGGAAAAACTCGCTGAGTTAAGCAACCTCCATCCTACCTTTATTGGAAGACTCGAACGCGGAACGGTCAACGTATCATTATGGAGTCTTGAAGCAATTGCCAAAGCCCTTCGTGTAAAACCCAGCCTCTTGCTTGACCCGGAAGCTAGCCAGAGAGAAAATTCGTAATTATTTTGAATTTTCTTGCTTTTCGCTTTAAGTTGTGTTATATTTGATAGTGAGGTAATGGGCACCTATAGGGGAAATTATGAAATATGAAGTATGAAGTATGAAAGGAGATGCGATCATTTTACAGCCGTGCGATGGCTTTCGATATGAACGAGTTCTCTGTGAAGGGACTTTTATGAATACTTGTTGGAACAAACGGCGAAATTGGCTCAAATTCGAGGGTGGATGGGAACTCAGCAAGAAAAAGAAATGGCACCTATTTCTATCTGCAATCTAATTTCATGTTAGAGGCACCTATCGAAAGATCGCTGAGAGCACCATCGACCAATCGCGATCGAATCATGTTGCTCGCCTCTGCCGTTCGTGAGCGGTACAATCCCCGAAAAATTGATGCCATCGCGGAGAAGGCAGAGATTGTGCTCATTCGCTCTGCGGGTGCTATCGGTCGGGATGCGGGATTTGCGTATATCGAATTCGTTCGCCGTCCCGAACTCATCGAGAGCCTTTCGCATCCGGATCATCCTAT
>CAWBEI010000002.1:0-1918476 GCA_963787835.1 Ignavibacteriota bacterium | reverse complement strand
CTTCGGCATCGCGAAGCTGCATAGGCAAGGCACTTTGAAGGAAAGCTGACGCGCACGGGCTCTGTCCGATCATGGGCACGCCGAGTGGCATGTCGCCCCGAGCAGATCAACCGGCAGCAAGGACATCGATCTCCGCACGACATCTACGCGATCGGCATGATCGCGCGTACGAGATGTTCGCCGGCAAGACGCCGTTCCTCGGCGACACGCTGCAGGCGATCATGACCGGTCACCTGTTCACCGAGCCGCCGCGCCTCGAGGACGTCCCGAAGAACCTCGGCATATCCAAGCCGATCGCCGAGGTCATCGATCGCATGCTCGTGAAGGACGCCAACGATCGCTACGGATCGGCGGCGGACGTGCTGGCCGATCTGCGCGACGTCGACAGAACCGCGAGCCGACCGTCGCCGACTCGCTCGCGAAGGAGAAGCCGTCGCGCACGAGCTCGCCCAAGCTCGACAGCGGGCGGGCCCAGCGCGACGCGGCCGACGAACCGGCGCCGGCGAACGCCACGGTCGGCCCGTACATCGGCGTCCCGGAGGCGCGGGGCCGTCACGGATGGCCTGCTGCTCTGTCCGACGACGTCGCAACACAAGCCGGTCGACACCGCCGCGGTGACCAAGCCGGCGCCGGACACGACGCCGAAGCCGGTGCCGCCAGCGCCGGCCCCCGAGCGATCGACTACGATCAGGTGCGCAAGGACGCCGAGACGACGCTGCGCGCGTCGATCAAGGAAGCGGAGCCGGCGACGCGCGTGCAGGGCGCCGACGCGCTCGGCAAGATCAAGGATCAGCCGTCGGTGCCGGCGCTCACCGACCTGACGGAGAAGGATCCGGAATACGAAGCGCGCGGTCACGCGGCCGATGCGCTCGGCCAGATCGGCGCCGCCGCCGCGAGGCGCTGCTCGCGAAGCTCGAGCCCGGCGCGCCGCCGCCGCTCAAGGTCTGGTACGCGTCGGCGCTCGCGCGCCTCGGCGACAAGAGCGCGAAGAAGCGCTTGCTCGGCTACGCGGCGGACAAGGATCTCAAGATCTCGTTCAAGGCGGCGCTCGCGCTCGCCGACGTCAGCCAGCCCGGCGATCAGGACACGATCAAGGCGCTGCGCGTGCTCGCGGGCCACGAGCAGGAGCTCGACGACATCGCGCCGTACGCGGGCGCGGTGATCCTGACGAAGATGGCCGCGCTGCACGACGCGAAGGCGCCAAGATCCTGTACTCGATCCTCGAGGCGAAGGACGAGGGCTCGCGCCTCGCGGCCGCGGAGGGCCTCGCGCGCCTCGGCGACGACGCCGGCAAGAAGGTGCTCGAAGATGTCTATGCCAACGACGCGTCGCCCAACCGGCTGGTCGCGACGATCGCGCTCGTGCCGCTCGGCGATTACGTCGGCTACGACCTGATCACGCAGCGGCTCGCCGACAAGGACGCCGACACGCGGCAGCTCGCGGCGCGCGGGCTCGGCGAGATCGGCGAGCGCAAGAGCATCAAGGCGCTGCTCGTCGCGGTGCAGGACAAGGACTGGAGCGTGAAAATCGGCCGCCGCGGCGCTGCTCGCGGTCGTCGGCCTCGATCGCAGTGTCGCGCAGGCGTCGGTGGACTGGACGAAGAGCGCGCTCGGCTCCGAGGACTGGGCCGTGCGCAAGGCGGCGGCCGGCACGATCGGCGATCTCCCCGAGAAGCAGGCGGTCCCGCTGCTCGCGGCGGCGATCGCGGATCAGGATCCGAACGTGCGGCTCGCGGCGTCGACCGCGTCGCGCAAGATGCACAGCGCGGAGGCGGCGACCGATGTCGCGCAGGCCGCGAAGCAGGAGAAGGATCCGAAGGTCAAGGAGGAGCAGGTCAAGGCGCTCGGCGCGATCGGCAACGCGGCCGCGCACGACACGCTCGTCGAGCTCGAGGCCGATCCGGGCCGCGTCGGCGTGTTCGCCGCGGGCTCGCTCATCGCGGTCGGCGATCCCGCCGGCAAGGCGAAGCTCGACGCCGCGGTCGTCGCGCCGCAGACCGACATGCGGCTCGCGGCGGTGCAGTCCGCGGCGGCGGCGAACGACCCGATCGTCGTCCCGACGCTGAAGACCGGCGTCGGCGACAAGGTGTTCGACGTGCGCTTCGCGGCGGCGGAAGGTCTCGCCGGCTTCCACGCGGAGAAAGCCGCGGCGGTGCCGGTGCTGCAGGACGGTCTCGCGGGCAAGGACTCCGGCGTGCAAGGTCGCGCCGAGTCGGCGCTATCGCGCTCGGCGAGAAGCTGCCGGCGAAGCGCCATCGCCGCCGACATGATCGACTCGCCGGACGCCGCGGTGCGACTCGCGGCGATCCCCGCGATCTCCGCGTTGCCGGCGCACGACGCGGCGCCGCTGCTCCGCCTGGTCACGGATTCGGACGAGAACGTCCGCCGCGCCGGCGTCGATGCGATCGCCAAGCTCGTGACGACCGACAAGGACGCCGCGATCAAGCTGTACAAGCCGCTCGTCACGGATCAGGACGCGGTCGTGCGCAGCAAGGCCGAGGGTCAGCTGTCGCGGCTCGTCGAGGCGCCGCCGAAATGGCGACGCCTCGCCGCCGCCCGCGCCGACACCGGTCGCGCCGCCCGCCGACGATCCGAAGGTGAAGACCGCCGCGGATGACGCCGCCGCGGCCGATGGCGCGGGCCAGGCCGCCGCGGCACGTCGATTCGTCGGAGAAGCAGCTCGCGACCATCACCGCGCAGCCCGCGAAGGACGACTCGGCGCTCAAGCAGGTCGAGCAGCTCGCGACCGACATCGACGCCGCCGCGAAGATGGCGGACGCCGATGCCGCGAAGGCCGAAGCCGCGGCGAAGGCCGCCGCCGATGCCGCCGGCGCGACGCCCTCGGCCGATGCCGCCGCGCTCGTCGCGAGCGCGAAGACGGCCGCGACCGAAGCGCGCGCCGCGGCGACCGAGGGCACGGCAAGGCGGAGACCGCCGACAAGCTCGCGCACGAGTTCGCGAAGACCGAGACCGTCGATCCGCAGATGCTCGTGTCCGCCGCCGAGCCGCGATCGCGACCGGCGATCTGCGCAGCGCGCGTCACGATCTCGAGAAGGCGCAGAAGGCGACCGGCGCGAAGGCGGCCAGCATCGACTTCTCGTACGCGCAGCTCTACGACAAGATGGCCGCGCGCGAAAAAGATCCGGCGGCGAAGAAGAAGCTGCTCGAGCAGGCGAAGGCGTCCTAGAGGCGTTCGCGCGCACGGGCTGCGGCGCGCGCGTCAGCGCGCCGCCGGAGCGCGCCGCCGAGCTCGTCGATGACATCAAGGAGCTCGGCGCGCAGTGAGGGCCACACTCGCGATCGCCGCCCTCCTGATCACCGCCGCCGGCTGTCGGCGTTCGCGACGTTCGACGCGCCGAAGGAGACCGGCGCGCAATGCAACGACGGCCTCGATAACGACGGCAACGGCCTCATCGACTGCGCCGATCCGTCGTCGAGCGCGCGCCGAACTGCGCCAGCTGCGGCAACTGCGTGCTCGATCCGGGCGAGCAGTCCGACGACTGCAACCTGACGCCGGGCGATGGCTGCAGCCCCGGCTGCATGATCGAAACCACGCCGAGGTGCGGCGACGGCAACCTCGATCCGGGCGAGCAATGCGACGACGGCAGCGCGAACAGCAACACCGGCGCGTGCCTCCTCGATTGCATGAACGCGACCTGCGGCGACGGCTTCGTCGAAGCGGGCGTCGAGCAATGCGACGACGGCAACACCGTCTCGGGCGACGGCTGCAGCGCGACGTGCAAGCTCGAGTCGTGCGGCGACGGCATCGTCCAGCCGAGCGAGCAGTGCGACGACGGCAGCGCGGACAGCAACACCGGCGCCTGCCTCCTCGATTGCAAGCTCGCGACCTGCGGCGACGGCTTCGTCGAAGCCGGCGTCGAGCAGTGCGACGACGGCAACACGGTGTCCGGCGACGGCTGCAGCGCGACCTGCCAGCTCGAGTTCTGCGGCGACGGCATCGTGCAACCGGGCCTCGGCGAGCAATGCGACGACGGCAACACGGTCTCGGGCGACGGCTGCAGCGCGACCTGCCAGCTCGAGTTCTGCGGCGACGGCATCGTGCAGATCGAGCTCGGCGAGCAGTGCGACGACGGCAACACCGTGTCCGACGACGGCTGCAGCTCGACGTGTCAGATCGAGCGCTGCGGCGACGGCATCCTGCAACCCGCGCTCGGCGAGCAGTGCGACGACGGCAACGAAGCCTCGGGCGACGGCTGTAGCTCGACCTGCAAGATCGAGTTCTGTGGCGACGGCATCCTGCAACCCGCGCTCGGCGAGCAGTGCGACGACGGCAACAACGTGTCCGGCGACGGTTGCAGCAGCACGTGCAAGGACGAGAAGTGCGGCGACGGCATCGTGCAGACCTCGCTCGGCGAGCAGTGCGACGACGGCAACACCGTCTCGGGCGACGGCTGCAGCTCGACCTGCCAGAGCGAGAAGTGCGGCGACGGCATCGTGCAGACCTCGCTCGGCGAGCAGTGCGACGACGGCAACACCGTCTCGGGCGACGGCTGCAGCTCGACGTGCCGGATCGAGTTCTGCGGCGACGGCATCGTGCAGACCGGGCTCGGCGAGCAGTGCGACGACGGCAACACGGTGTCCGACGACGGCTGCAGCTCGACGTGTCAGATCGAGCGCTGCGGCGACGGCATCTTGCAGCCGGCGCTCGGCGAGCAGTGCGACGACGGCAACACGGTGTCCGGCGACGGCTGCAGCTCGACCTGCCAGACCGAATCGTGCGGCGACGACATCATCGAGACCGGGCTCGGCGAGCAATGCGACCTCGGCAGCGCGAACGAGGACACCGGCGCGTGCCTCGTCGACTGCAAGCTCGCGACCTGCGGCGATGGCTTCGTCGAGGCCGGCGTCGAGCAATGCGACGACGGCAACACCGTCGCGAACGATGGCTGCGGCCCGACCTGCGAGATCGAGCGCTGCGGCGACGGCATCGTGCAGATGGGGCCGGTCGTGACGTCGATCGACTTCCAGTGGCTCGCGTCGAGCTGCACCGATCCGCGCAACATCGACTTCACGTTCGACAGCATCAACGTGCTGTCGTCGCCCGGCGATCCGAACGAGACGTGCAACTGCGCGCCGCCGGGCGGCTTCCACACGGTCACGGTCACCGACCCGTCGGTGATCGCGCTGCTGACGAACGGCGTGCACCAGTTCGGCGTCGACTACAGCGGCGCGAATCAATTCCTCGGCTGGGCGCTCGTCACCGTGCACGGCGGCGCGAGCGAGACCGAGATCGTCGTGTTCGAAGATCCGCCGGGGAGCGCGCTCGCGCACGCGACGAGCGTGTGCGCGGGTGGCTTCGACGAGAACATCGCGGCGACGGCGCAGGCCGACGTCCCCGTGTTCGAGGCGTGCGACGACGGCAACACCGACGACACGGACAGCTGCCACAACAACTGCACGGTGAACCCATGATGCGAACGTGGCTCGCGATCACGGCGATCGCCTTGGTCGCGGCGTGCACGGGCGCGCCGCGCAGCGGCGACGATGGCGAAGCGCAGACCGGCGACCCGACGCCGACGCCGCTGCTGTCGAGCATCGTCACGAACGGCAGCTTCGAGACCGGCGACTACACCGGCTGGACGCTGCAGGGCGGCGCGAGCAGCGGCACGTGGGGCATCGCCGAGCAACAACCAGACGATCGCGGCGAATGCGACGGTCCTGGACTTCACGACCGGCGAAGAAGTCGGCGAGTCCTCGCCCGGTCTGCCGATCACCTATCACTCGACCGACGGCAACTTCGTCGCGTTGCAGCTGCAGAACGGCGGCGAAGACCACCGCATGTTCCAGACCATCGCGCTGCCCGCGTGTCAGCCGTTGTTGTTGTGGGACATGTTCTACAACAACCACAACGCCGACTTCGACCCGAACGCGACGACGGGCCCGGGCCAGTTCATGGCCGTGCACGTCCGCGATCCCAACAGCGACGCGATCCTCGCCACGCCGTTCGAGACGCTCGTCGGCGCGCCGCTGGTCATCCCGACGATGACCTCGTTCCAGGAAGGATCTCTCCGCGTTCTCCGGTCAGACCGTGCGGCTCGACTACGAGATGCAGGTCGAGGAGTTCTACTTCGACGCCGCGTTCGACAACATCCGTATCATCTGCAAGGGCATCTCCGCGAGCCCGGGCACGCTCGCGTTCGGCACCGAGGCGCTCGGCCACACGAGCCTGCCGCTGACGACGACGGTCACGAACTTCGCGTCGACGTCGCTGCAGCTGCAGAGCCTGCAGATCACCGGCCCGTTCCAGATCACGAGCGCGCCGACGTTGCCGCTGACGCTCGCGTCGAACGGCACCACGTCGATCAGCGTCGTCTACAAGGCGAGCGCCGCGGGCGCGCAGACCGGCACGCTCACGATCCACAGCAACGATCCCAACGGCGACACCGTCGTGCAGTTGACCGGCACCGGCAACGGCGCGCCGAGCCTCGACGCCGAGCCGGGCGCGCTGCCGTTCCCCGACGTGCAGGTCGGTAGCGCCAGCGCACCGCTCACGGTCACGCTGAACAACGACGGCCTCACGAACCTGACCGTGACCGCGGCGACCGTGCCGGCGCCGTTCCAGGTCATCACGGCGACGCCGATCACGGTCACGCCGGGCAGCTCCGCGCCGCTGCAAGTCGTGTTCGCGCCGACCGCGCTGGGCTTCGTCCAGGCGCAGATCGAGCTCGACTCGAACGATCCGGCCTCGCCGGCGTTCGTCACGGTCAGCGGCACCGGCGATCCGCCGTCGCTCGGCCTGTCCACGACCGATCTCAAGTTCGGCGGCCAGCGCGTCGCGACCACGAGCGCGTCGCAGAACGTGCGCGCGACGAACACCGGCGTCGGCCCGCTGACGATCAGCGCGGCCAGCGTCACCGGCACGTTCGCCGAGGCCGACGCCGGCTTGCCGGTCACGCTGCAACCGGGGGACTTCGCCGATTTCGGGGTGACGTTCACGCCGGCGGTCGAAGGCCCGGCGACCGGCACGCTGACGTTGACGAGCGACATCGGCGCGTCGGCGATCACGCTCGACGGCACGGGCATCGCGCCGCACATCGCGGTGTCGCCATCGCCGATCGAGTTCGGCAACCAACGCCTCGACACGACCGGCTCGCAGTCGGTCGTCGTCACGAACACCGGCACCGATACGCTGACCGTGTCGTCGATCACGACGGCGGCGCCGTACGCCGACGCGGACGCGACGCCGTTCCAGCTCGCGCCCAACGCACAGCAGACGCTGACCGTCACGTTCACGCCGACCGCGTCCGGCGATGCGCCCGGTACGCTGACGCTCGCGAGCGATGACGCGAACGCGCCGTCGCTCGTCGTGCCGACGGATGGCACGGGCGTCACCGGCCTCGTCGCGATCTCGCCCGGCGCGGTGCAGTTCACCGATCAACGCGTCGGCACGTCGAGCGCGCCGTTCATCGTCACCGTCACCAACGCGGGCACCGACACGCTCACGATCAGCTCCGCGACGCTCGCCGGTGGGCCGTTCACGCTCGTCCCGATGGGCGGCAACGTGCTGGCGCCCGGCAACTCGACGCAGTTCGCGCTGACGTTCTCGCCGACGGTCGAAGGCCCCGCGAGCACGCTGCTGTCGATCGTCAGCGACGCGCCGTCGAGCCCGGATCAAGTCGCGGTCGCCGGCAACGGCGTCGCGCCGCATGCGAGCGTGAACCCGGCGTCGCTCGCGTTCAGCCCGCAGCGTACCGGCACCACGAGCGCGACGAAGGCGTTCACGCTGAGCAACCCCGGCACGTCGACGCTGACCGTCAGCGCGGTGACGGCGACCGCGGGCTACGTGGTCAGCGGCATCACGCCGCCGTTCACGATCGCGCCTGGCCAATCGCAGCCGATCCACGTCGCGTTCGCGCCGACCGTCGCGGGCGCGGACCCCGGGAGCGTCGCGATCACGACCGACGCGAGCTCGACGCCGAGCGTCGCGCTGTCCGGCACCGGCATCGAGCCGACGATCTCCGTGTCGACGACGACGCTCGCGTTCGGCAACCAGCGCATCAACACGACGAGCACGGCGCAGACCGTGACGCTGACGAACACCGGCACGGCGGCGCTGAACATCAGCGGCGACAGCGCGCCCGCGGGCTACCTCGTGACGCCGCCCGCGAGCTTTCCGATCGCGGTGCTGCCCGGCGGCAAGGCGATCTTCACCGTGCAGTTCGCGCCGACCGCCTCCGGGCCCGCGAACGGCAACCTCGCGATCACCAGCGACGCGGCGTCGAGCCCGACGCAGGTCGCGCTCACCGGCACCGGCGTGCAGGCGCTCGTCACGATCTCGCCGTCGCCGTTCGACTTCGGCGACGTCCACGTCGGGCAGACGAGCGCGGCGCAGACGTTCACGATCTCGAACCCCGGGACGGGCCCGTACATCGTGACGAACGTGTCGCTCGGCGCGCCGTTCGTGCGCACGACCGCGCTGACGTTCCCCACGACCATCGCCCCCGGCGGCACGCTGCCGTTCGACGTCGTGTTCTCGCCAACCACGCGCACGAGCAGCGCCACCACGATCGCGATCGCGACCGACGCGGGCTTCGCGAACGTCGCGCTCACCGGCCGTGGCGTCGCGCCGCTGATTGCGGCCGCGCCGTCGCCGCTCGCCTTCGGGCCGGTCGACATCGCGACGATCTCGACGCTCACGCTCACGCTCACCAACTCGGGCACCTCGACGCTGACGGTGAGCGCGCTCGCGATCGCGGGTGCGAACGCCGGCGACTTCACGATCCAGGGCGGCCCGGCGTTGCCCGCGACGATCGCGGCCGGCGGCACGCTGCCGCTGACGATCGCGTTCACGCCCGGCGATCACGGCGTGCGCTCCGCGCAGCTGACCGCGACCAGCGACGCGCAGAACACCGGCGCGCTCGTCGTGCAGCTCACCGGCACGGGCCAGGGCCCGGAGGTCGGCGTCGCGCCGCTCGTGCTCGATCTCGACACCTCGAACGTGACCGTGACGTCGGCCGCGAAGTCCGTGACGGTGACGAACTCGGGCGAGACGCCGCTCGTCATCAGCCAGATCATGCTCGGCGGCGCCAACGCGACGGACTTCGCGACGACCGCGACGCTGCCGCTGACGATCGCGGCGGGCAGCGACGCGCCGGTCGCCTTCACGTTCACGCCGAGCGCGGTCGGTGCACGCGCCGCGACCGCGACGATCGTGACGAACGATACGTTGACGTCGTCGCCGGTGGTCGTGCTGTCGGGCACCGGCGAGTCGCCGACGATCGACGTCAAGCCGGCGCTGCTCGCGTACGGCAACGTGCTCGTCGGCAACGCCAGCACGCTGCCGCTCGTGATCTCGAACCCGGGCAGCGGGCCGCTGACGATCAGCGCCCTCGAGCTGTCGGGTCCCGACGCGGCGGCGATCACGCTCGCGGCGACCACGCTGCCGCTGGTGATCGATCCCGCGGGCTCCCACACGCTGCAGGTCACGTTCACGCCGAGCGTGGTCGCGACCGCGAGCGCGACGCTGAACATCCTGTCCGATGACACGACCACGCCGAGCGTCGCGGTGCCGATCAGCGGCACGGGCGTCTCGCCGACGGTGTCGGTCGATCCGTCGCTCGACTTCGGCGCGCAGCTCGTCGGTCACACGTCCGCGCCGCGCAAGGTCCGCGTGCAGAACGTCGGCACCGGCGAGCTGTCGGTGACCGCGCTGGCGATCACCGGCGCGCAGGGCGCGGTGTTCACGCTCGTGTCGCCGCCGGCGCTGCCGGCCACGGTCCCGGCCAGCGGCGAGCTCGATCTCTCGATCGTGATCGCGCCGACCGCGATCGGCGCGGCGAGCGCGGATCTGCAAGTCACCACCGACTCGCCCGACGCGCCCGACGCGGTCTCGCACCTGACCGGCCTCGGCATCTCGACCGCGATGACCGTGACGCCGACCTCGCTGGCGTTCGGGACGATCCACGCGGGCACGAGCTCGCCGCCGCTCGCGGTGATGCTGACGAACCTGACGGACGATGCGATCGCGCTCGGCAACGGCGTGCTCGCCGGCGCGCGCCCCGGCGACTTCAGCGCATCCACGGTCGCGGGCTCGCTCGCGGCCGGCGCGACGATCACGGCGATGGTCACGTACTCGCCCGCGACCGCGGCGGTGTCGGCGGCGACGCTGACGATCAGCCCGAGCGATGCGGCGATCCCGAGCGCGGTGATCGAGCTCGACGGCACGGCGGTGTCGGCGTTCCTCAGCGTCGATCACATGGCGGTCGACTTCGGATCGATCGAGGTCGGCGATCACAGCGGCCCGAAGTCGGTGGTGTTCACGAACGCGACGACCGCGAGCCTCACGGTCGCGAGCGTCACGTCGAGCGATCCGCAGTTCGTCGTCGATGACTCGGCCGCGCTCGCGCCGCTGGCGCCGGGCGCGAGCGGCAGCTTCACGATCGCATTCTCGCCGACGACCGAGGGCTCGGCGGCGGCCGGCGTCGGCATCACGCTGACCGGCGCGACCACGCCCGAGGTCACGGTCGCCGCGACCGGCATCGCCACCGCGAAGCCGTCGGAGGGTTGCGACGCGGGCGGCGGCGGCGGCGCGGCCTCGGCGAGTGCGCTCGCGCTGCTCGCGCTCGTGCGGCGTCGCCGGCGTCGTTAGCGCACGTGCGTCCGCGCCGCGGCGGTGAACATCACCGCGAGCGCGACCATGCCGACCTCGAGGCCGATGTAGTCGAGCCCCGACAGCACCATGCAGCCGAGGTTCGGCTCCGCGCCCGGCAACACAATCGTCGACGTCGAGCCCGGGGTCACGACGACGTCCTGATCGCTCGTGCTGCCTTGCTCGCAGCGGCCGCCGGTCGCGACCCGCACGTGCGCCGAGCCCGCGGGCACGCCGTCGACGTGGACGCGCCCCGTATGCTTGCGCTCGACGACCAGCGCGTCGTCGATCGTGACCGAGACCGCGCGCGACGGATCGTTGAGCACGACCTCGACGGCGCCGCTGTCGCCCCGCGCCGCGGGAAACGCGGTGGTGACGTCGACCGCGTGCGAGCAACCCGCGATCGAGACGAGCGCGACGACGCCGGCGATGCGCCGCGCGAACCCTGCGCCACGTGACGTCCGCCGCGCGGACAGATGAGTTTGCATGCGCGTGGAGACTCCGCGCCACGCGCTCCGAGTTGCTTGGAGTCGTTCGCGCCGGATCGCTGGCACCGCGGCGTGCGCCGGGCAACGCTCCGGCGCGCGGTCGTGACAAGCTCGCGCGCGTGACCCGCGTCGCGTTCGCCGCCACCGCCATCGCCGTCGCGCTCGCGGCGTGCAGCGCGGCGCACGAGGCGAGCGGGCCGATGTCGCCGGCCGCGCTCTTGCGCGACGTCGCCGCGCTCGTCGATCCGCGGCTCGGCGGCCGCCCCGCGGGCGAAGACGGCGAGCACGCCGCGGCGCGCTACATCGCCGAGCGCGTCGCGCGTGCGGGCCTCGCGCCGATCCTGCAGGACGTCGCGTACGGCCACGGCAGCACCAACGTCTACGCCGTGATCCCGGGCGCGAGCGACGAGGTCATCGTCGTCGGCGCGCACATGGATCATCTCGGGGTGCGCGGCGGCGAGCTGTATCCCGGCGCCGATGACAACGCGTCGGGCGTCGCGCTCGTGCTCGCGATCGCCGAGACGCTCGCCGCGCGTGCGACGCCGCTGCCGCGCACGGTCGTCGTCGTGTGGTTCGGCGCCGAAGAGCACGGGCTCGTCGGCAGTCGCGCGTTCGTCGCGAGCCCGCCGGTCCCCATCGCGCGCATCCGCGCGATGGTCAACATCGACATGATCGCGCGACCGCTGCTCGATCAATGGCGATATCGCGCGCCGCTGCGTCTGGTCGGCATCGATCGCGACGCCGCGGTCGGCCTGGTCGGCGTGCGCCACTATCCCGCGCTGCGCGCGCTCGCCGATGCCGCGGTCGCGACCGGCGGCGGCGGCGACATCATCGCGGCCGAGGATTTCCCGGCGCCGATCGCGCGCGCGATCGACGCACAGTCCGCCGGCCGCAGCGACTCGGCGTCGTTCGAGGCCGCGGGCATTCCATCGCTGTTCTTCGGCGACGGCGAATCGAGCGACTACCATCGCCCGAGCGACACGATCGACGAGCTGCATCCGGCGCTGTTCTCGCGGCGCACGGCGGCGATCGAGCGCGTCGTCGAGGCGCTGGCATCGGCGCCCGCGAGCGCGTTCGCTGCGAGCGACGCGACGCCGCCGCAGCGCACGCCCACCGGCGGATGGTACGCGCCGATCGGGCTGTCGACCGGCATCGCGCACGCCGGCGGCCGCACCGGCGCGCTGCTCGGCGGCGAGGCGAGCCTCGCGTATCTCGCGCGCACGTCGCTCGCGTTCGCCGGCGTCTATGCGGACGCGCTGCACGATGGCGCCGCGCACGCGACACGCACCTCGATCGGGCCCGAGCTCGGCTCCCACGGCGTCGGCATCGACGGCGGATACGTCGTCGAGCTCGGCGGCCCGCATACACGGCACGGCGCGGTGGTGCGCGTGTTCGCGAGCGCCTCGGTGATCGCGCTGAGCGTGCGCGCCGGCTGGTTGGCCGACGGCGGCGGCTGGTTCGGCGAGCTCGGCGTCGCGCTGAAGTTTCCATTCCGGTTGACTAGAAACTAGAACTTGCTAGTGTCCAACGCGTGTTGCCGACGCCACCGACGCCGCCGCGCCTGCTCAAGATCGGCGAGCTCGCGCGCGATTCCGGCGTCACGATCCCGACGATCAAGTACTACCTGCGCGAAGGCCTGATCGCCGCGCATCGCAAGACCGGGCGAACGATGGCCTGGTACGACGCATCGCTCGTGCCGCGCATCCGCGCGATCCGCGAGCTGCAGCACGACCGCTTCCTGCCGCTCGCCGTGATCCGGCAGACGCTCGACCAGACGATCGGCGCGAGCGACGATATCGCCGCCGCCGACGCGATCGCGCGCGTGCTCGCGCGGCATCAGGGCGAGCGCACGAAGACGCGCGCCGACTTGCTCGCCGCGGGATGGTCCGCGCGCGAGCTCGATTTTCTCGCGAGCGCCGGGCTCGCGGTGCCGCACGGCGCGGATCACGCGTATCGCGGCGACGACCTCGCGTTGCTGTCGACGCTCGGCGCGGCGCGACGCGCGGGCCTGCGACCGGACATGCTGCCGTTCGCGATCCTCGCCGAGTACCTCGCCGCGATGCGCGCGCTGGTCGCGGTCGAGCTGCGCATGTTCCGCGGCGGCGTGATCCCGCGCGCGAACGCCGCGGACCTCGGCGCGCTGACCGAAACCGCGACCGAGCTGTCCGAGCGGCTCGTCGTGCTGCTCCGCCGCAAGCTGTTGCTCCCGACGCTCGACCAAGTGAGGACCGAAGATCATGTCGCGCCTACTCGCCCCGCTCGCAGTCGCCGCCGCCGCCGTGTTCCTGGTCTCCGCGTGCAGCGGACCGTCCGGCGCGGGCCCGTCCGACGCACGCGCGCCCGCCGATAGCACGCGCGCCGACACCGCGACACATGGCGACGCCACCGCCGACGCCGCGGGCAGCGGCAGCGGCACCGATCCCGCGAGCAACGGCCCGCTCGCGGTCACGACCACCGTCGTATCGATCCCCGGCACCGGCAGCGACATCGTGCCCGCAACCGTGTACGCGCCGACCGGCGGCGCCTCACCGCGGCCGCTCGTCGTGATCTCGCCCGGCTTCCAGCTCGCGCGCACGCAGTACGCGTCGTACGCGCAGCACCTCGCGACCTGGGGCTTCGTGGTCGTGCTCACCGACTACGCGGATCAGAGCATCTTCGCGGATCACCAGACGATGGCGAACGACGTCGGCAAGGTCATCGACTGGGCGCTGGCGCAATCCGCGCTCGCGGTCGACGCGACGAAGATCGCGACCGCGGGTCATTCGCTCGGCGGCGACATCAGCGTGCTCGCCGCGGTCGGCGACGCGCGCATCACCGCGGTCGTCGGCTGGGACCCGGTCGACGGCAGCTCGCCCGCGGTGATCGGCGAGATGACCCACCTGACCGCGGCGATCGCGGTCGCGGGCGAGACCACCGATGGCAGCGGCGCGTTCGCGTGCGCACCGACCGCGGACGATTACGCCGCGTTCTACGCCGCGTCGCCGTCGCCGGCGCTGGCCATCACGATCGCGGGCGCGTCGCACATGAACTGGGTCGACGATCCGGGCTGCGCCGTGTGCGGGCTGTGCACCGCCGGCACCGCGGATCCGGATGCCGTGCACGCGATCACGCGCCGCTTGAACGTCGCGTGGTTGCGGCTACGCTTGCTCGGCGACACGTCGATGACCGCGTGGCTCGTCGCGCCCTCGGGGACGACCGAGGTCTCGAAGTAGGGCTCGAAGCGAGACGCGGAGATAGAAATCGGCCGAGACCGCGGCACAACCTGGGTCCCGAAGCGCACGCGCGTCACCCAGCTGGCGTTACGCTGCGCGCATGAAGCTCGAAGGATCGGTCGCGCTCGTCACGGGTGGTGCATCGGGGCTCGGCGCGGCAACCGTGCGACGGCTCGCCGCGGGAGGTGCGCGTGTCGTCATCGCGGATCGCGACGAAGCGCGCGGCGCGGCGCTCGCGGCCGAGCTCGGCGCGACGTTCGCGAAGATGGACGTCACCCATTCGGAGCAGGTCGAAGCGGCGGTCGCGCTCGCGTCCTCGCTCGGCACGCTGCGCGTCGCGGTGTCGTGCGCCGGCGTCGGCTGGGCCGCGCGCACCCTCGACAAGACCGGCAAGCCGCACGATCTGCAGTTGTTCGCGAACGTCGTCGGCGTCAACCTGATCGGCACGTTCAACGTGCTGCGGCTCGCGGCCGCGACGATCGCGAAGGCCGAGCCGCTCGCGAACGGCGAGCGCGGCGTCATCGTCAACACCGCGTCGGTCGCCGCGTTCGACGGCCAGATCGGACAGATCGCGTACGCCGCGTCGAAGGCGGGCGTCGTCGGCATGACGTTGCCCGCCGCGCGCGATCTCGCGCCGGTCGGGATTCGCGTGGTCACGATCGCGCCCGGCATCTTCGACACGCCGATGCTCGGCGCGCTCCCCGAAGACAAGCGCGCCGCGCTCGCCGCCGATGTCGTGTTCCCCAAGCGGCTCGGCTCGCCCGACGACTACGGCGCGATGGTCGCGGCGATCGTCGACAACGGCTATCTCAACGGCGAGACCATCCGGCTCGACGGCGCGCTGCGCATGCCACCGAAATAGTCAGCGGCGCCGAACCGACTCGATCACGACCGGCGTGATCGGCGCATCCTTCGAGAACGGCCCGGCCGCGCCGGTCTTGACCGCCTTGATCTTGTCGACGACGTCCATGCCCTCGATCACCGTGCCGAACACGGCGTAGCCCCAGCCCGCGCCGTCCTTCGCCTGGTGATCGAGGAACTTGTTGTCCACGACATTGACGAACCACTGCGACGTCGCCGAGTGCGGCTCGTTCGTGCGCGCCATCGCGACCGTGCCGCGCGTGTTCTTGAGGCCGTTGTCGGCTTCGTTCTCGATCGCGGCGCGCACCGGCTTCTTCTCGAGCTGCTGATCGAAGCCGCCGCCCTGCACCATGAACGTCGGGATCACGCGGTGAAACAACGTGCCGTCGTAGTGCTTCGCGTCGACGTACGCGAGGAAGTTCGCGGCGCTCTTCGGCGCCTTCGCGGGATCGAGCGCGATCACGAACGAGCCGTGGTTGGTCGTGACGACGACGGTGGGGTCAGCCATGGCGCGACCATAGCCTAGTCCTTGCGCACGCGATCATCGGTCCAGTGGATCTCGTACGGGCGCGCCTGCACGATCACGAGCTCGCGATTCTTGCGGATCAGAAACTCGACGTCGACGCACTTCGCGCCGCCGACCTCCGCGCCGACGAACTCCTCGTGGATCTTCTCGAGCTGGTCGGCGAACTGCCGCGCCTCGAGATCGCTGATCAAGACCTTGCCCGGCGCGCGCGAGCTCGCGGAGATGCGCTCGATGCCGCGGCCGGTGTCGTAGGTGTAATAGAGAAACTGCTCGGGGACCTCGTCGCCGGCGGCGCCGGTCACGCTGCCGCCGCGCGCCTGCGCGTTGACGTACACCGCGGGTCGACCCTGGTAATAGGGATTGCCGGTGATCGCGACGCCGATGACGTCGTCATCATCGATCGACTCCTGCACGAGGATCGCCATCGCGACGCGCGCGTGATCGATGCCGTACCAGTCGCGCTCCGCGAACGCGTCCCAGCTCCACACGCTCGACCACACGTCGCGCAGGCCGTCCTCGACGCTCGCGCGGCTCGACGGATCGACCTTCGCCGAGTGATACAAGCCGGCGCCGGAGAAGCCCGCGAGATCCTCGGAGTTCGTCGAGCTGCGCAGCCGCACGCGCGCGGACCCGGCGAGCTTGCCGTGGATCTGCGCGAGCAGCGGATCGACGATCTCCGCCGGCACCGGCGCCGCGAGGATCGACGTGCGCAGATCTTCGAGCGCCGTGCGCAGCCGGCCGGCGTCGTGCCGCAGCGACGCGTCGCCGAGCAACGCCGCGACCTTGCCATCGAGGTGATTCGCCGCGAGGAACGTCAGGTAGGCGTGGAACGGCAAGCCGAACGCACGCGGCGTGCGCACCTCGCCGAGGTGCTCGACGCGTGCGAGCTGCGCGGTCTTCGCGCCGAACGTCGCGATGTCGTCGGCGTCGATGTCGGCGAGCACGGGCAAGCCGGCGTCGCGCGGGTTCAGCTGCAGCTTCGGCGCCGCCGCGTGACGCTTCGCCGCCGCGCGCGCGAGGTCATCGGGCGTCGCGAGCTCGACCGCGTACTCGCCGGGTCCGACGCGCAGGTGCACCGGCTTGCCGTCGAGCGCGACGAGCTTCGGATCGAGCGACGCGCCGCGCAGCGCCATGTTCGGCGTGCCGCGACTGTGCGCGAGCACCGCGATGTGGCCGAGCGGCGCCTGCAGCTCGTCGGTGATCACGCCGGCGACCGGCGGCAGCTCGAGCGGCTGCGTGCCGAGGACGAGCACGTCGTAGGGATGTACGTCGACCGGCAACGGCTTGCCGACCGCGATGATGCGCAGGTAGCCGTACGACTCGCCGGTCTCGAGCGGCTCGTAGCGCACGCCCGCGAACAGCTCGTCGGTCGTCACTACCGGCATCGCGGCCCGCACCTGATCGAGGTGCGCGACCTGGTCGGCGGGGATCGGGCGATAGCGCAGCTTGTCGCCGAAGAACGCGGCGCGCTGGATCTGTTTGAACACGGCGGCGGTGTCGGCGATCGACAGCGTGTCGCTCGCGAACAGATCGAACGTCCACACGTCTTGATCGAGGTAGTGCGTGATCGTGCCGAGCACGAAGCGCCGGTCCTGCTCGTGATACTCGTGGTTGTTGAACGCCGCGTGGTCGATGACCTTCGCGCCGGGCCGCGACAGGAAGCGCTCCGCGAACTCGAAGTGGATCTCCCAGCGCCGCGATTGCAGGAAGTACAGCTGCTCGCCATCGTGATCGAGCAGGACCTTGACGACCTCGACGCGCGCCATGACCTCGTTGCCGGCGTGCGCGGCGAGCGCGGTCCAGGTCGCGGGATCGGGGACGGTCACGGCGTAGTCGCCGTCGCTCGTCGGCGTGACGACGCGCGCGTTGCCGTTGACGCAGCCGGCGGCGGCGAACACGAGGATGAAGGTGAGGATCGCGCGCGTCATCGTCATGCGGCTTCCACGCGGCAGAGCTCGGCGAGCGCGCGGCCGCGGCCATCCAGCAGGTCGGCGTCGTCGGGCGCGGCCGCGAGCATTTCGTCGAACCGCGCGAGCGCGCGCGCGAAGGCAGCGAGCGCGTCGTCGGCGCGGCCGGCGTACGCGAGGCAGTGGCCGAGCGCGAGCTGCGCGTGCGGGTCGGCGGCGTAGGCATCGTCGGCGAGTCGGATCAGCGCCGCGGTGACATCGCCGGCCGCGATCGCCGCGCGCAGATCCGCGAGGTGGTCCGGCACGACGATCGCCTGCGCGCAGCGGGATCCCGGCGGCATCGCGCGTCGCGTTCGCGCTGCGCACGGTCTGGCGGCGAAGCAACATCGCCTCGAGCAGCTTCGGCGACAGCTGGCACGCGCGATCGAACGCGTCGCGCGCGTCGCTCGGCCGGCCGAGCGCGAGCATGCAGCGGCCGCGCAGGTAGTGCACGAGGCCATCACCGGGCGTCGCGACCAGCAGCGCGTCGACATCGCCGAGCGCAGCTTCGGGCTCGCGCCGCGCGAGTCGCGCGCGCGCGCGGATGAGCTTGGCGTCGGTGCGCAGCGGCTCGGCGGCGAGCGCACGCGACGCGTAGTCGATCGCGAGGCCCGGCTTGTGGTCCGCGAGGTAACAGCGCGCGAGCGCGACGCTACGATCTGGATGATCGACCGCACGCCGGTAGACGACGGTCGCTTCGGCGAAGCCGCGCTCGGCTTCGAGCGCCGCCCCGCGTTCGACGACATCGGCCCAGGGAGACGAGCCCGCCGGGCTCGTCAACGCGCCACTCGCCTCGCCCGGTCACGGCGTTCCAGGCGTGACGAGCCTCGTGCGTCAGCTCGGCACAGCGATTCGGGCTGTGCGCGCGCGACTTCCAGGACACCTCGGGCTCGCCGAGCGCGGTTCGCGCGATCATCCGCCCGACCTGCGAGAGGCGCATCTGTGTTCCGTGCTCGAGCGCGTTGTCGAATGCGCGCTCCGCGCGCACGTGCTGTTCGACGGCGAGCCAGCCGAGACCATCCTCGAAGCTCTTCCAGCCGACGAGCGCGGGTCCGCGGCGAAACTCCCCCACCGCGCCGATCCGGGCGGCATCCAGCTCGCGCCACAGCGCGATCGGCGACGGCGGGCGCACGCTCGGCCGCGGATCCGCACAGCGCCGCACGAGCTCGCCGAGCGGTGTGCCCGCGTATCGCGTGATGTCTCCGACAAGCCCTGCAATCGCGCCGGCGATCACGTACACCAACGAGTACGGCGCCGCATGCGGCCACGTGCGGGTCAGCTCGGGCGGCCACGCTTCGTCGCCGCGTCCCGGCGCGCACGGCAGGAACGCGATCCGCACCGCGCCGCCGAGGTCGACGTGCACGCTCGGCCGCGCGAAGCGGCCGAGCTGCCCGCTCGGGACGTTCTTGACGATCAGCACGTAGGCGAGCGCGAGCTGCCCGGCCCACATCGCGAGCTGCGTCCGAGCATCGCCTCCGACCGGTGCATGCTTCCAATCGATCGCGGCGAACCGTACGAGCACGCCACGTGGCGCCGGCTTGGCGACGGCTTCGAGAAGATTTGGATGCTGCGGCAGCGCGGCCCACTCGTCGCGCAACACCAAATCGATCGATTCACCGACCTCGCACGCCACGAACGGCCGGTTGCCATCGATGATCCGCGGCCCGCCGAAGTTCGCCGGCGCGAGCCTCCAGTCCGCCCCCGCCAGTAACTTCTCGTACGCCACACATCGAGGCTACACCATGGCGCGCACGCGACGATCCAGCTCTTCGAGCGTCATCGACACCGGCGCCGCCTTCGCCCGTGCGGCCTCCGCGGCGAGTCGTTGCAGCGCGACGTTGATCGGCGTCGGCACGCCGTGCAACCGCCCGAGCATCGCGATCTCGCCGTTCAGATAATCCGTCTCGATCGCGCCCGTGCCGCGCGCGAAGCTCTGCCACGTCGACCCGCCTGCCCGCTTCGCGCCCGCGATCGGCCGGGCCACGAAGCCTTCGCGCCGCGCGACATCCTCGGCATCCGTCGAGCACGACAGCCCCGCGGCCGCGTACACCGCGCGGCCCTCCGCACGCGCTTCGGCGGCGAGCTCCGAGCTGCGCGCGGCCTGGCCGGCGAGCGCCTCGGCGCCGTTCGCGAGGTTCGACAGCAGCTTGCCGCGCTTCCACTTCATGATGTTCGTGCGCAGCTCGCACGCGAAGCCGGCGGCGGTCAGCTCGCCGACGAGCTCGTCGCCGTGCGCGCCGGCGCCATCGGGATAACGCCCGACGTCGAGCAGCCCCGGCACGGGCGCCGCCCACACCTGCACGACGCCCGGCGTCAGATACGTGCCCGGCATCATCACGCACACCCCGTAGACCTCGTTCGCGTGGCGCAGCGCGAGTCGCTCCGCCTCGACGCCGTTCGTGAAGCACGCGATCGGTACGTGCGGCGGCGCGTCGAGATCGCTCAGCGCCGCGGCGACATCCTGCGTCTTGACCGCGAGCACCACGATGTCGCCGGCGCGCCACGCGATCGGCTCGCGCGGCTCGGCGGCCGGCGGACGCACGATGAACGTGTCATCGGGCGATTCGACGCGCAATCCGTTCGCGCGGATCGCGTCGAGGTGCGCGCCGCGCGCGAGCAGCATGACGTCGCGGCCCGCGCGCGCCAGGTACCCGCCGACGACGCCGCCGATCGCGCCGGCGCCGAGGATGATCGATCGCATGCGCGTGACGTACCATGCGGCATGCACATCCGCGACCTCAGCGACCACGACGCGGCCGCGTGGTGGGAGCTCCGCGCGATCGCGCTCGAGGCCGAGCCGTTCGCGTTCGGCAAGGCGATCGAAGAGCACCGCGCGACACCGGTCGCGACGATCGCCGAGCAGCTGCGCGCCGGCGGCACGGCCGGCGCGTTCGACGGCGACACGCTCGTCGGCATCGCGACGTTCAAGCGCGAGACCGGCCTCAAGGACCGCCACAAGGGCGGGATCTACGGCGTCTACGTCGCGGCGACGCACCGTCGCGGCGGCATCGCGCGCGCGCTGGTCCAGCACGTGATCGACATCGCGAAGCGCGACGCCGGCGTCGAGCAGTTGCTGCTCGCGGTCAGCGATCGCCAGCCCGCCGCGCGCGCGCTGTATCGCTCGCTCGGCTTCGTGGTGTTCGGCACCGAGCCGCGGTCGCTCAAGATCGGCGACGCGTACGCGGACGAGGATCACATGATCTTGCGGCTGCGTTAGCGCCCGATCGTTCAGGCCGCGACCGCGACCGGCGTCGGCCGAGGAGGCGCGGGCTCCGGCCTGCGGCGCGGAAACGTCGCATGCCGGAGCGGCGGCACCTGCGCGTCGACGTCGCGCAGAAACAGGTTCGCACCGGCACGCCACACGTTGCGCTCCCAGGTCTGCTCGAACAGCGTCCACAGCCGATCGCGCGCGTCCATCGCGGCGACGAGCTCCGGCGGGGGCGTCTTCTTGACGTTCGGCGGCCGCAGCGTCGCGATCAGCTTGCGGCCGATCGCGTCCGCGGCCTGTAGATCCGCCGGATCGACGACCACGCTGCGCGGCACCGCCGCCGCGTACTGCGGGAACAAGCGCGCGAGCTGCACGCAGTCGTTCGCCATGTCGACGAAGCCCTTGCTCTTGTGGATGCCCAGCACGGTCGCCGCCGGCACGATGCCGTCGACCACGAGCACGTCTGCCTTCGCGAGCAGCTTGCCGCGCAGTTGCCGCGCCTGCGCGACCATCGCCTGGACAGCGCCGACGATCGGCGCGTAGCAATCGACGATCCCCGCGGCATACGCGAACGCGTCGCCCAGGTCCGCGAGCGAATCGATCGCGTCGATCGAGACGTTCGGTATCGTCGAAACCTCCGCGCGTCGCGCGAGGACCGCGGTCACCCCGCGGGCGGCGTTGTGCAGCACGCGCGTGACATTGATCCTTGCGACGCGAACGTCCGCCGGCGCGAGCTTCATCGCGGCCGGCAGGAAGCGCTCGTACTGCACGAGCGAGCCGGTCGGCGTGTCGACGGTCACCGGCGCGCCGGCGGCCTCGGCGCGAGCCTTGCGCCTGTTGGAAGTGTGTGTGCCGGGCATCTTTGTTGTCCGATCTCCGAGGGTTAGCGTTCTCGACGGCGGGTTCGTGTCCGTCATGACCGCGCGTATCGGACCGGCGGTCGCGCGGTTGCGTCGATTTCGAAGAAATCTTGCTGGCGACATCAGTCGACTGATGCCGCGAGCGAGACCTCGGGCCGCCGACATCAGTCGAGAGATGCCGCCAGCAAACCTTCGGGCCGCCGACATCAGTCGAGTGATGCCGCGAGCCAAGCCTTGGGCCGCGGACATCAGTCGAGTGATGCCGCGAGCCAAGCCTTGGGCCGCGGACATCAGTCGAGTGATGCCGCGAGCCAAGATGTGGGGCGGCGGCGATGGTCGAGTGATGCGGTTCGCGGAACGTCTGGCTCGCGGCATCGCCCTGGTGAGATCGCGGCCGCGGCAGTCTACCGTCGCCGCAGCTGCCCGACCGCGATCACCACCGCCGATCCGAGCGCCAGCAGCGCGGCCACCGGCGCGACGTACGCGCCGAGCGCGAGGCCGACGACATCCTTGCCGATGTCGTCGTTGACCTCGAACACCGCGGCGCCCCACGCGAAGTACAGCGCGACCGCGACGCCCGCGATCACGATCGCGAGCAGCATCAGCAGCGCGAGCCCGAAGCCGCGATGGCGCTGGCGCACGAGGCCCCGGACCACGAGGCCGCCGGCGAGGACGTGCAGCGCGAGAAACGACCACAGCAGGATCGCGAGCACCGTCCCCGCCGTCTTGACGTCTTCGTCGCTCACGCCTTCGAGGTCGGTCATCGCGTCGTGTACGTCGCCGAGGTGATCGTTGATCGCGCCGCGCGTGTGCGGGAGCAACGCGGCCACGAGCGCGCCGCCCATGCGCTTGCTCGAGCTGTGGCCGTAGAGCTGCAGCCAGCGGCGCACGACCTCGCGATTCGTCTCCGCGCGATACAACGACAGCGTCGCACGATGGCTGACCGCGACGCCGCCGACCTGCACTTCGGCGCTCGGCAGGAACACGCAGATCATGCCGAGCAACATGCACGCGACGAAGGTCCAGCTCGCGATGCGCACCGCTGCATGTTCGCACGCGAGTCGGGGTAGAGTCGCGAGCTCGATGGACGAGCCGCCGCCGCCACCGCAGGAGCCGTTGCCCGAAGCGCGCATGGTCCCGGCGACGCCCGCGACCGAGCAGACGCTGTCGGTCGGCTTCCTCGGCATCTCGATGCGGCGCGCGTATCGCCTGCAGATCCACGTGCACGAGGTGCTGCCGAGCGAGCGCGCGGAGCTCGAGTCGCAGGCGCGCCACATCCGCGATCCCGATCAGCAGGCATTCCTCGCGTGGCGGCGCTCGGTGCTGCTCGATGGTCGCGCTGATGTTCGTGCCGCTGACCGTGTTCCGCTTCGTCGAGTCGTTCGACGGGCCACCGCTGCCGATCGTCGCGCGCGCGTTCACGCTGCTGCCGGCGATCGCCGAGGCCGCGTTCTGCATCGTGATGTTCGATCAGCTGCGCAACTGGACGCAGTGGCGGCGGCAGCGCCGGATCATGTTCGTCGCGTGGGCGCTGTACTTCGTGGCGCCGTTCCTCGTCTACGCGTATCCGTTCCGCTCGGCGTTCGACAACTCGGTGTACGCGGCGATGGCGGCCGCGGAGATCGGCGGCGTCAAGCTCGCGCCGACCGCGAAGACCGTGCACCTCGTCGTCGGGCTCGCGTTCGGCGTGCAGGCGCTGCTCGCGCTCGGCCCGAAAGTGATCTCGCTGATGCCGGGCGTGATCCGCGCGTCGATCGTGACCAAGCTCTTGTTCCCGGGCACGACGGCGCCGGGCTGGCTGATGATGCTCGCGGCGCCGTTCTACGCGCTGTTCGCTTACATCATCGTGCTGTTGCCGTATCAGATGACGGGGAGCTGGCACTTCGTCGTCGGCAACGTCGGCTTGCTCGGCGCGCAGGTCTACATCGGCATCAACGGCCGCAAGCTGACCGTGCCGCTGTCGGAAGCGGAGTCGCATCAACGCATTCACAAGGCGTGGCTGATCTACATCGGCATGATCGTGGTGTCGGCGGGCTTCATGTTCTACGGCCTCTACGACTTCATCTCGGAGCTGCACTTCGGCATCGTGCGCATCATCACCGGCGTGATGGCGACGGTGAGCAACGTGCTGCTCGATACGCTGGTCGGCACCGACGCGATCGTCTCGGCGATGTCGCACTTCCGCAAGAACCAGGAAGTCGACCCGGCGCGCGAGCAGCTCAAGCGCGACGCCGACGCCAAGCTCGATGTATTCTGCGCCTAATGGGATCGCATCGAGGACGCGAAGCGAGCGGCGGCACGTGCGGCGATCGCCGAGCTGCCCGAGCATGGAGTGATCGGCCTCGGCACCGGCTCGACCGCGAAGCTGTTCATCGACGTGGTCGGCGAGCTCGTCGCCAAGGGCCACGCGTACATCGGCGTGCCGACGTCGGACGCGAGCCGCGCGCAGGCGACCGCGCTCGGCATCCCGTTGCTCGGCGACGACGGCCCGTGGGACATCGCGGTCGCGGTCGACGGCGCCGATGAAGTGTCACCGGCGCTCGATCCGATCAAGGGCGGCGGCGGCGCGCAGACCCGCGAGAAGATCATCAACTACAGCGCCGCGCGCAACGTCATCGTCGTCGACGGCAGCAAGCTGAGCGCGCACCTCGGCGACAAGTGGTCGATCCCGATCGAGGTGCTGGGCTTCGCGCACCTCGCGACCGCGCGGCACCTCGCGCGGCACGGCGAGCCGGTGCTGCGCATGGCCGGCGCCGCGCCGCGCCGGACCGATGCCGGCAACCTGATCTACGACCTCAAGTGCGGGCCGATCGCGAATCCGCCGGAGCTCGATCTGATGCTGCACGCGATCCCCGGGGTCGTCGAGACCGGGCTGTTCATCGGCCGCGCGGACGTCGTGATCGTCGCGCGCGAATCGGGCATCGAACGGCTCGTGCGCGCGTGATCGCGCTCGGCTGCATGGGCATGTCGGGCATGTACGGCCCGACGCAGGACGCCGAGAGCATCGCGGCGATCCACGCCGCGATCGAGCGCGGCGTCACGTTGCTCGACACCGGCGATTTCTACGGCATGGGCCACAACGAGATGCTCGTGCGCCGCGCGATCGAAGGCCGGCGCGATCGCGTGCAGCTGTCGGTCAAGTTCGGCGCGCAGCGCGGCCCCGATGGCGCGTGGCTCGGCTTCGACGCGCGGCCGTCGGCGGTCAAGACCTCCTGCGCGTACAGCCTGAAACGGCTCGGCACCGAGGTCATCGACATCTATCGCCCGGCGCGGCTCGATCCGAACGTGCCGATCGAGGACACGATCGGCGCGGTCGCCGAGCTGGTGCGCGCGGGCTACGTGAAGCAGATCGGCCTGTCCGAGGTCGGCGTCGACACGATCCGCCGCGCGCACGCGGTGCATCCGATCGTCGATCTGCAGATCGAGTACGCGCTGATCTCGCGCGGCCCCGAGGCGAAGATCTTTCCGACTGCTGCGCGAGCTCGGCATCGGCGCGACCCTGTACGGCGTGCTGTCGCGCGGCTTGCTCGGCGGCACGCAGATCGCGGCGAACGATCCGCGGCAGCGCTTCCCGCGGTTCTCGGCCGACAACCGCGCGACGAACGCGCCGATCGTCGACGCGATCCGCACGTTCGGCGCCGCCCGCGCGGCTGACGCCGGGCCAGGTCGCGATCGCGTACGTCGTCGCGAAGCAGCCCGGCTTCGTGCCGGTCATCGGCGCGCGCACGCTCGCGCAGCTCGCGGACGCGCTCGCCGCGCTCGCCCATCCGCTGTCGGCGGCGGATGTCGCCGCGCTCGAGGCGCTCGTCCCGCCGAATGCGATCGCGGGCACGCGCTACGACGCGCACTCGATGAAGAGCCTCGACAGCGAGACGTAGCGACGCGAGCGTGTGACGGTAGCGCGTAGGCGTTCAGCGCTTCACGCCGCAGTACACCACGTGGGTGCGGCTGCTGCCGAGGCGGTGCGTCGACACCGTGAAGCCGGCGCGCGTGAACCGGCGCGCGAAGGCATCGTCGGCCTCCTCCGACCATACCGCGAGCATGCCGCCGTTCGCGAGCGCGGCGCGGCTGCGCGCGAGCGCGGCGGGCCCGTAGAACGGATCGTCGGCGCGCTGGGTCGCGGCGTGAGGACCCTCGTAGAGATCGAGCACGATCGCGTCGTAGGCGGCCGCGGGTGCGCGCGCGATCACGCGCGACGACGTCATCGATCACGATCGCCACGCGCGCATCCGCGACCGCCGCATCGGTGAGCAGCGCGAGCGGTCCGCGGCACCAGGTCTCGACCTCGGCGTGAGCTCGGCGACCGTCACGCGCGCGGTCGCCGGTAGCGCATCGAGCGCGGCGCGCAGCGTGTACGCCATGCCGAGGCCGCCGATCAGCACGCGCGGCGCGGCCTGCGTCGCGAGCGGCGCGCACGCCAGCGTGGCGAGGGCCTCCTCGGAGCGGCGCTCCTTGCCGTCATCAGCACGCGGCCGTCGATGACGATCAACAGCTCGCGGGGGCCGCGCTGCCTGAGCTCGAGCAGACCGTCAAGTCGTCTCGACGCGCGACAGCGTGGTCCACGGCAGCACGCCTCTCCTAGCGCTGGTTGCCCCAGGCGTACATGTGCAAGCCGACCGTGAGCCCGATCGCGACCTCGCGGTGATCGAGCATGTTGACGCCGGCGACCGCGCCGACCGTGATGCCGCGCGACAGCCACAGCGCAAGGCGGCCGCGCGCCTCGAACAGCTTGTCCTCTTGCGCTTGCTCGCCGACGAAGCTGGTGCCATCCGTCGTCTCGATGCGCGCGCCCGCCGCGAGCTCGGCGGCACCGGTCAGGCCGCCGCTACCGGTGATCAGGCCCGCGACCGCGCGCACCGCGCCGGTCGAGCCGTGGATGGCACTGTCGACCGACATGACCTGCGTGCCGCTCGAGCTGCGGCCACCGACCGCGGGCGAGCCCACCGCATCGCTGATCGTGCCGAGACGTCGGTATCGCCACCCCAGATAGAAGTGTGGCGTCAGCTTGAAGTTGATGCCGAAGTGCACGGTGTCCGCGACGATCGTGTCCGACGTGTTCGCCGCGCCGATCGTGGTCGCCGTGATCTGCGATCGCACGAGCCCGAAGTCGAACCACGCCTGATGGCGCGCGCGATGCCTCGCGGGCGCGACCGGCGCATCCGAGCGGAGCTGGAAATAGTCGTCATCGGCGTGCGCTGTCCCGGTGCTCGCGGCCACACCGATCAACGACCCGACAACGACCACCGAAAGGACCGACACGCGCACGCTGCTCATGTCCGTATCGTCGCTAACCACGCGCGCGAACGCAACGGCGAATCGTCACGGCGCCGCGTGAGACGAGTCGAGGATCGCGAGCGTGCCGGCCAGGGTCGGCGCGCGAAACAGCGTCGGTCGCAGCGTCGGTCCGAGCGCGCCGAGCACACCGAGGTGGCGGCGCGTCACTGCGACACCCGCGACGCCTCCGCGCGTCGCACTGTTGCCAACGGTTAGCGCGCGATACATCGCGAGCCGCTCGCGATCATCGGGCGGCGGCGGCGGCGGCGAGCAGCCGCGATCGCGGCCCGCACCTCGCGGAAGATCCACGGATGCGCGATCGCGGCGCGGCCGATCATCACGCCGGCACACCCGGTCTCGGCGAGCGCGCGCGCACCATCCGCGGCGCTGCGCACGTCGCCGTTGACGATGACCGGGATGGTCACGGCCTCGCGCGCGCGTGCCGCCCAGCTCCAATCCGCCGATCCGCTGTGGCCCGCGAGCACGGTGCGGCAATGGATGGTGATCGCGGCGACGCCCGCGTCTTCCAGGCGCCGCGACAGCTCGACGATCGGCATGTCATCCGCCCGCCCGCTCCGCCTCCCCAGCCGATCCGGGTCTTGACCGTCACCGGCACGTCGACCGCGGCCACAATCGCGCCCGCCATCGCGACCATCGCCGCCGGATCGCGCAACCACGCCGCGCCCGCCCCGCGCGCGACGATGCGCGGGACCCAGCAGCCGCAGTTGATGTCGACGAACGCGGGCCGCGCGTCCGCCGCGATGCGCGCCGCGGCGACGAGCAGCGCCGGATCGGGGCCGTAGATCTGGATCGCGGTCCGCGCCTGTTCGCCCGCGATGCTCGCGCGCAGCTTCGCGCGGGCCGCGCGCGCCACGAGCTGCTCGGCCGCGACGAACTCGGTCACGCACAGCTCGGCGCCCGCGCTGCGGCACGCGGCGCGAAACGGCGCGTCGGTGACGTCTTCCATCGGCGCGAGCACGACGGGGCACGCGTCGAGCAGCGCGCGAATGCTCATGCGCGCACTACCGCTTGCGCAGCGGCGGTCGCTTGGTCATCACGCGCTCGCGCCGCGTGGTCGGGCGCTCGCTCGGCATCGGCAGATCCGGAAACGTCACGGACGGCGGCGGAAACGCGGGCCGCGCGAGCAGGTAGCCCTGACCGAAGTTCGCGCCGGCCTCGCGCACCGCGTTGAGCTCGGTCACGGTCTCGATGCCCTCCGCGACGACGAGCGCGTCGAGCTGGTGACACAGCACGACGATCGCCGACACGAGCTTGAACAGGCGGCCGTCGGTCGTCAGGCCGGCGATCAGATCGCGGTCGAGCTTGACCACGCGCGGCTGCAGGTCGGCGATGTACTTGAGGTTCGAGTAACCCGCGCCGAGATCGTCGACGACCAGGAACACGCCGCGCCCGCGCACCTCGGACAGGATGTTCTGGCACAGCGAGAAGTGCGACAGCGGCACGCCCTCGGTGATCTCGAGATAGACGTCGTGGTCGTGACGGAAGATCGGATCGTCGGGCTGCACGAGGTAGTGCTCGTTGAGCTCGGCGGGATGGATGTTGAGAAACAGCCGATGATCGGGGCATTGCTCGACCGACGCCTGGCGGATCATGCGCCCGAGCTCGCCCGTGCAGCTGTCGGCGACCGCCGCGTCGAACAGCTCGGGCGGGCTCTTGAAGTCCGGAGACGTCGAGCGCACGAGCGCCTCGAACGCGAACGTCTTCTTGGTCGCGAGATCGACGACCGGCTGATAGACCACGCGGAACGCCTTCTCGGCCATCAGCTTCCTGACGGGCGAGATGGGCGGCGAGATCGATGCTCGCCGGCTCATTACTCCACGCGCTGGATGATGTGGATCCCGAAATCGGACTTGACCACGCCGGTCTCGCCGACCTTGAGCCGCAACGACAGGTTCTTGAACGGCGGCACGAGCTGCGCGGTCGGCGAGACGTCGTAGGACTTGCCGTCCTTCGCCGAGCCCGGATCTTCCGACAGCTCCGCCATCAGCGGCTCAATCTTCGCGCCGCCCTGCAGCTTCGCGACGGTGTCCTTGACCAGCTTCTCGAGCGTCGCGCGATCGCGGGACAGCGAGCGCCGGATCCTTCGCGTTGACTTCCTTCCAGCCGAGCAGGATGTGCTTGACCTTGACCTTGTCGGCGGCGATCGGGCGCTTGAGGATGTCCTCCGAGTTCAACGGATCCGGCGGCGGCGGCGGCACGCGCTTCATCACGTGCCAGCCGTACGCGGTCTTCGCGAGACCGGCCTCGCCCATGTTGAGGCGCATCGCGAGCGACTCGAAGTGCGCGGTCGGACCCTCGCCGTCGGCGGCGATGTCGTACGCCTTGCCGGTATCCTTGGAGCCCGGATCCTCGGACACCTCCTTCATCAGCTTGACCATGTCCTCGCCGCCCTTGACCTTCGCGAGCGTGTCGGTCGCGAGCTTGTCGGCCTCGGCCTTCGTGCGGGTCTGCGCGCGCGGATCGACGCGACCGCCCTGCTTGGCGGCCGGCGAATCCTTCCAGCCGATCAAGATGTGCTGCACGGTCACGCCGCCCGGCGAGTCGGGGAGCTTGCGCGCGAGGATGTCGGCCGACTCGAGCGGATCCGGCGGCGGCGGCGCGACGCGCTCGATGACGTGATAGCCGAACGACGTCTTGACGATGCCGACTTCCTTGAGCTTCAGGCGCAGCGACAGCGCCTTGAACTCGGGCACGAACTGCGACGCCGCCTCGACCGCGTACGGCTCGCCGGTCTTCGAGCCGGGATCCTCGGAGAACTGGTTCGCGAGGTCGTCGATCGAGTCCGGGTTCGCCTGCAGCTTCTTGTAGATGTCTTGCGCGATCGCGACGGCCTCGGCGTTGGTGCGGTTCTGCGCGCGCGGATCCATGTGGCCCTGATACGCGGCCGCGAGATCCTTCCAGCTGATCAGCACGTGCTTGACCTGGACCGACGGCGAGGTCTCCGTGCGCGCGAGGATGTCCTTGCTGTCGATATCGATCGCCGGCGCGGCCGGCGGCTTCGGCGTCATCGCGTTGGTGCCCGAGCCGTGACCGTGCGCGACGATCGAGAGCCCCGGCGGCTGGTCGATGGGGCTCGGATCGTTGTTGCAAGCCGTCGCCGCGGTGAGCGCGGTGACGAGCGCGAGGTAATGCACGAAGGTACGCATTCGCGCGAAGCCTAACCCCGATCGGGGCCGCGTGCGATGCGTGCGATCGCCTTCAGCGACGGCAGGAAAAAATACCCTCCGCCGCGCACCGTGACGACGATCGGCACCCGCTGCAGGCGCAGGCGCACCGGCGACGCCGGGATCGTGAACGGACAGTCGCCGTCGCTGTTGCCCATGATCGGATCGGGCTCGCCGTGCAGGCCGTGGAAGCCGGGGCTCGACAGCCAGGTCTGCTGGATGAACTCGAAGCCGCGCGCGATGCTCGCCTGCAAGCACACGAAGTACAGGCCGCGCGCCACGCCGTCGTTGCGGCCGGCCTTCGCGTCCTCGATCGCGAGCGGCGAGCCGTACGAGCGACCGCGCCGCACGATGCGATGGCGGTTGACCACCTTGCGCGACTCGCCCGCGTCGCCGCCGCGCGCGTCGCGCGGGTTGGCGCGCCGCACGTGCGACGAGATCGGGCAGCGCTCGCCGTCCGCGTCCTCGGGGAGATACTCGAAGTTGTTGACGCGGTCGGGATCGGCGAACGACGGATCGTCGTGCATCGGCGATTGCACGAGCGAGGCGCCGCTGCGCCAGCGCCCCATCAGCTTGGCGCCGAGATAGTCGGTCATCGCGTCGCGCTTGGCCGGATCGTGCTCGAGCTTGCCCGCCTCGCGCGCGAGGTAGCTCCACAGCGTGTCGACGTGCTGCTCGAGCTTGCGGAACACGAGGTAGCTGCCGTTGCGCCCGAGATCGAAGTCGTCCCAGGTCGGGCTGTGCGGGATCGCGCCGTACGCGTTGGGATAGCCGAGCAGGATCTCGCCGACGGGCAGCGTGGTCTCGCCCTTGTGCCGCGGCTCGCGCGTGCCGGGCAGGAACGGCTGCGACAGCCCATCGGCGAAGCCGAAGTGCTCGCGCAGGCCGAGCGGATAGCCGATCTCGTCGTCGCGCAACACGGCACCGGCGGCGACGAGCGCGGCGCGTTGAGCCGCGACCATCTCGGCGCGCGCGTGCTCGCTGCGCGCGTAGATCATGACGAGCACGTCGATCCGATCGCCGGCGGCGCCGAGCTGCCACTGATCCTGCGGATCGTCGCCGAGGATGCGCGCGCGCTCGTGCATGCCCTGCGTCGCCTCTTGCGCGAAGCCACCGATCACCTCGTCCGGCACGCCGAGCGCTTCGAGCCCGCACGGCGCGAGCGCGAGCTGGACGCGGCCGTGGTGCGGGCGCTGGTGCTTCGCGGCGGTCGTGATCTGCGACGCCATCGCGGCGAGCCACGCGCGCGACCTCGCGGCGTCGGCGCCGAAGCGACCGAGCACGAACGCGGCGTAGCCGTGATCGTTCCAGCCGTTGTAGACGAGGCCCTGGATGTCGGCGAGATCGTCGGGGCTCGGATGCGGCGTGTGCGCGTGGGTCACAGGATCTCCAGCCAGCTTTTTGCCGAGTCGTCATCGGTCGGCGCGGTCGGGGCGCAGCCGAGGCGTAGCGTGGCGTTGTCGCGCACGTTCTGCACGGTCTGCGTCGGCACGCCGGTCCACCACACCTCGGTATGGACCTGGTGCTTGCGCGCCCAGCTCTTGAACGCCTCCTCGTCGCGCGAGCCTTCGCCGGTCAGGTTCTTCGTGCGCGGGAAGCCGTCGGTGTTCGACCACACCGCGGTCAGGCCGCTCGACGCGCGATCGACGAACTCGCCGAGGTAGCTCTCCCAGCTGCCGTCGTAGTTCGAGAAGAACAGCAGGCGATGGCGGCGGCGCGCGGACGGAATGCCATCGCGGCGATCGAGCAGGATCACCCAGCGCGCGAAGTGGATGTCGGTGATGCCGCCGAGGTTGCCGTAGACGAACTCGACCGCGGCGAGGAGATCGATCGCGGTGAGCACGAGGTACGCGGTGAACAGGCGAAACCATCCCGGCTTGATGTCGACCAGGTGGGTGAGCTCGTTCTGCGCGACGCCGTCCTCGTCTTCTTCGGCGTGGTGATCCTTGTCGTCGTAGACCGGGCGTGGATCGACATCGGGGACGTCCGCGTTCTCGTGCCGGCGCAGCAGCAGGTACCACGGGCCGACGAGCACGAGCAGGATCGGCAGCACCGCGATCACGCCCGCGAGCGCGAGCCAGCGCAGCGCACGCCAGCGCGGCTCGTCGGACGGCGGCGGCGTGACGTCGAGCTCGGGATGTGCGGCGCGCGCCGACGCGACGATCTGCGCCTTGACCTGCGCCGGCGTCTTGCCGCCGAGCGTCGGGCGCTCGCGATCGACCGCCTCGCGCAACGCGTCGTGCAGCGCGGCATCGTTGACGACCTGACGCCGCGGGACGCCGCGATAGCCGGTGTAGAACGACGACACCAGCTGGCGCGCGCGAAACCAGCGCAGCCACGCGTCGCGATCGGCGGCACCCGGATAGTCGGCGCAGCACGCGAACGCGACGTCGAGGCGCGGGACGGCCGCGAACATCGCGACGAGGTAGTCGTCCATCGCGCCGTCGTAGTTGCTCTCCCACGCGAGCAGCGGCGCGAGCTCGGCGCGCGCGTCGTCGATGATGACGAGCCGCGTGAAGTGCGTATCGGGAAGATCGTCGCGCTGATCGAGCTCGGCGTCGATCGTCTGCAGGATCGCGGGCAACGCGCGCGCGCGATCGCGGTCGAGCTCGGCGATCACGGTGAGCGGCTGGGTGGCGTCGCGCATCAGCCGGCGCCTCGCGCGCCGGGTACCAGCATGCTGAGGATCGCGGCGGGATCGCGCACGCCTTCGGCGACGAGCCAGGCGTGCGTGGTCGCGCGCAACGCCTGGCCCTCGTCGCCGCCGACGAGCCGGCCGAGGCGATCGCGAAACGCGTTCGCGAACAGGTGCGTGTCGCTCGCTTCGAGCCCGGGGATGCCATCGCGATACGCGGCGATCGCGCCGGCCTCGTCGCCCGCGAGCTCGCACGCGACGCCGCCGAACGCGCGCGCGGTCGGCGTCATCAGCGGCATGTCGATGTTGCGCAGCATGCGCAGGTGCCGGCGCACGCTCGCGAGCGCGGCCTTGCGCACCGGCGATCCGGCCGGCGCCGCCGCGGCGAGCGCGAGCTGATGGCGCGCGAGCGTCGTGCGCACGAGCAGCGCCTGCAGCGGTGCGCGATCGAGCAGCGCGCGCCGGATCTTCGGCCACTCCTCCGCGATGCGCGCGGTCACGAGCTCCGGCTTGCCGATGTAGAGCGCGAGATCGACGCGCGAGCACAGCGCGAACATGTGCTGCAGCTGATACGCGCCATCGGGCGTCGCCCACGAGCCGAGCGCCGCGTCGAGCTCGGCCTCGATCTGATCGGGCGTGAGGCGCGCGAGCCACGCGACCGGGAACGCGCAGCGCAGCGTGACCGCGGTGTAGCGGTTGCCGTTGCGCATCGCCGCTTCCGCCATCGCGGGCACGAGCCGCGACAGCTCGGCGATCTCGCCGAGGTAGTACAGCGACCAGCACTGGAACATGCACACCGTGTCGAGCTCGAAGCCCGCGCGCCCGACGACCGCGCGATAGCGCGCGATCGCGTCGGTGAACTGCGTGTGCGCGGCGCGAAACCGGTTGTGCAGGAAGAAGTCGATCATCGCGCGCGTCGTGATCAGCTGCGACTGCGCGGGCTTCGCGTCGAGCGTCTCGGTCATCACCGCGAGGCGATCGAGCAGACGCAACGCGCGCGCGCGCTTCGCGGTGGCCGCGAGAAAATCCGCCTCGAGCGCGAGCGCGCGCGACACGCGCCAGGTCTCGCCGAGCTGCAGCGCGACCTGGAGGAAGCGCGTGCCAAAATGCAGCGAGCCGAACGTGTCCACGAGCAGCAGCCCGAACGACGTGCTCTCGCACACGTCGACGCGCGTCAGCTCGGCCTGGCTGATCTGCGACAGCGCGCGCGGCCGAAAGCCGAGCCCGCGCACGCGCAGCCACGCGCGGCGCAGCAGCATCGACAGCAGCGAGCGCAACGGTGTCTTCGCCATCGCGAGGCCGACCGCGGCGAGCACCTGCCGCGTCATCTCGAGACCCTCCGCGACGTAGCCCGATTGCAGCAGCGACGCGGACGCGCGCCGGCGCAGCTCGAGCGCGGTCGCGCCATCGGCGCCCTCGGTCGCGACGAGATATTGATCGGCCGCGTCGCGCGGGCGGCCGGCATCCGCGAGCGCGTCGGCGAGCTGCGTGCGGAGCTCGCGGCGCTCGGCGTCGCTCCACTGCGAGCCCTCGAGCGCGATCGCGTACCAGCGCGACGACAGATCGAAGTCGAGCTTCGCGCGCGCGTCGTCGCCGGCGCGGCGCGCATGACCCGCGGCATGATCGCGATCGCCCGCGCCGTACCAGTGGCGCGCGAGCTGATCCGCGGTGCCCTTGCCCGACAGCGCGGTCGCGATCGCGCGGTGATGCTTCATCTTGCGCTCGGCGGGCACCGCCGCGGACACCGCGACGCGGATGCGCGCGTGATACGGCTCGATCGTGTCGTCGGCGCGCGAGCCGGAGCTGCGCACCACGCGTTGCGCGCGCAGCAGCTGCAGCTGGCGCGACAGCTCCGCGGTCGGCACGTTCGACGCCGCGCCGAGCACGCGGCGGGTCAGCGGCTCGCCCGCGACCGCGACCATCTCGGCGAGCAAGCGCGCGTCGTCGCCGAGCCCGGAGATGCGCTCGGCGAGCATCGCATCGAGGCCCTTGCCCGCGATGTCGGCGAGCGAGTGGCCCTGCAGATAGCGCGTCAGCTCGATCAAGAACAGCGGGCTGCCGTCGGCCTCCGCGACGAGGCGATGCACCGCCTCGACGTTCGTATCGCCGAGCTGCGACATCGCGAGCGCGATCGCCGCGTCGTGCGGCAGCGGCCCGAGATCGACGAACGTCGGCTCGACGTCCATGCGCTTCACGAGCTCGACGACCGCGGTGTCGTCCGAGCGCGACGCGAGCACGAGCAGCAGCGGCGGCGGATCCGGCGCGCGCATGAGATCGGTGATCAGCGCGGTCGTGTCGCGATCGACCCACTGCATGTCGTCGAGGAACAGCACGACCGTCCGCCGATCGCCGAGCCGCTGCAGCGTCTCGCGCAGCGCATCGAACGCGTTCGTGCGCCGCGCCTGCGGATCGGCGATCTGGCGCGTGCGCGGCGCGTCGGCGATCGCGGGCACGCGATCGAGCACCGGGAACAGCGTCGGCAGCAGGCACGCGTCGCGCGGCAACAGCGCCTGCGCCTCTTTCGGCGGCAGGCCGAGCCACCAGTCGGACAGATCGTCGATCAGGTGATCGATCGCCTTGTACGGAACGTCCTCGCGCTCGAGGCAGCGACCGCGCAGCAGCAGCACGTCGTCGTGCGTCGCGCGCACGCGCTCGAAGAAGCGCGTGACGAGCGACGTCTTGCCCATGCCGCTCGGCGCGCGCACGACCGCGACCGCGGCGCGATGGCGCGACAGCGGCTCGAGCGCCGCCTCGAGCTGCGCGAGCTCGGCATCGCGGCCGGAGAAGCCGCCGTCGCGCGACAGGCTGTGCACCGGCACGCGCGCGCCATCCGCTTCACCGACGCCGAGCCGGCGCAAGACCATCGGGCCGGTCGGGCGATCGTTCGGCTCGCGCTCGAGCAGCTCGGCGCACAGCTCGTCGAGATCGGCCGGGATGCCCGACGCGATCCGCGACGCGCGCGGTGCGCTCTGCATCTGCTTCTCGAGCAGCACGCGCGCCGGCGCGCCCTCGAACGGCAGCCGCGCGGTGAGCGCGTGAAACAGCACGACGCCGAGCGCGTACCAGTCGGCGGCCGGCGTCAGCCGCACGTCGCCCGCGCATTGCTCGGGCGCCATGTACGCGATCGTGCCGGCGATCATGCCGTCGCCCGCGTCGCGGCGCTCGAGCTCGGCGACGAGCCCGAAGTCGAGCAGCACCGCGCGGCCATCGCTCGTGACCTGCACGTTCGACGGCTTGATGTCGCGATGGATCTTGCCGGCCGCGTGCAGCGCGTGGAGGCCGCGCGCGAGCTGCGGCAACGCCGCGCGCAGGCGATCGAAGTGACACGGCGTCGGGCGCGCGCCGCTCTCGGTCGGCGCCTCGCCATCGGCGACGACGACCGCGCCCGGAGCCGGTCGCGCGCCGCTCGTCGTGGTCGCGGCGTGCGCGAGATCGCCGTCCGGCGAGCGCCTCCAAAGATACGCGAGCAGATCGACGCCGTCGAGCAGCTCCATCGTGAAGAAGCACGACTCGGTGTCGACCACGAGATCGTAGAGCGCGACGAGGTTCGGATGGCTGAGATCGGCGATCTCGCGGAACTCGCGCTTGAGCAGCCGCACCTTCTCGACGTTCGGATTCGCGATCGTCTTGAGCGCGACCTTCTGGCCGCGCTCGCGATCCTCCGCTTCGTAGACCACACCCATCCCGCCCGCGCCGATCCGGCGAAGCACCTGGTACCGCTCGGTCGCGCTCGCGGTCTCCTGCACCCTCGGCCTTGCAGCTTACACGCAGTGCCCCGGCGTTCTCAGCTAGCCGCCGCGCAAACCGCGGGCGAATTGACTGATTGGATAGACCGTCGCGCGGATGCCGTTGCGAAACCCGACCGGGCGAACGCGCCGGCCGACGTGGAACATCGACGCGCGCAGCGATCGCTGATCGGACGCGAGGCGCGAGGTCAAGCGGAGCTCGGCGACCGGCGCGTCGGCGATGCGCAGCACGATGCGCGCGACGTCGTCGACGATGTCGGCGTCGAGGCGCCCCGTGCGATCGGCGGCGCGGTCGGCGGCGCGGCGCGCGGGCCGCTCGACGTGCCACACGACCGGACCGTGACCCGGCGTCCACCACGGCGTGACCGTCGAATAGACGTTGTCGAGGTAGTCGACCGCGTCGGTCGTCTGCTCGTCGTGCGGTGCGGTGTGAAAGGACTCGAAGCTGCCGAGCAGCAGATCCTGATCGCCGACGCTCGCGTCGTCCGAGGCAGCGCGCTGGAACCGGATGTCCATGCCGAGCACGTCGTGCCCGGTCGTGGCCGTGCCCGCGAACGCGCCCGACAAGCGCACGATCGCGGTGCCCGCGAGCGCCGGTCCGACCACGTCGTCGCGCGCGATGACCTCGGCGCGGCACAGCACGCCGTCCGCGTGCACCGCGCGCTTGCCGCGATACAGGCTCACCCAGAAGATGACGAGCGCGCCGACCGCGAGCCCGGTCAGCGCGCCGAGCGCGAACAAGACGCCAGCCCGATCCCGCGGACGACTCCCATCGCGGCGAGCGTAACGCGGTTCTGGCTCATGCAGACCGGCGCGCTGCACACACAGTCGCGCTGACCGCACGAACGACGCCGCGCGAGGCAGATGTTATGGTGGCGTGGTGGACGATCTCGATGCGCAGCTCGCCGCGGTCGGCGCTGTGGTCGTCGAGGACCGCGCGCTGCGGCGGGTGATCAAGCACCACCGCGGGTTGCCCGGCATCGGGCTGCAGGTGCCGCACGCCGACAGCTACGCGCTGTCGCGCAGCGCGCTCGCCGAGCTCGAGCCGCAGGTCGCGGCGATCGCGGGCTTGCCCGACGAGGTCGTCGCGTTTCGCGGCGATCGCGGCGCGCTCGCGAGCGGAAGCGCCGATGCGTGGACCGCCGCGTGGCGCGCGATCTTTCACGGCCGCGTGCACGCGATGTTCGACGCGCGCGTCGGCACCGAGCGCGCGCTGACCGCGGCCGCGATCCACGAGCGCGTGCACCGCATCGGCGAGACCGAGTTCGACGAGATCCGCGTCGTGTTGCGCGCGGAGGACACGCTGCTTCCACCCGACGACGACCTCACGACCTACGTCGAGTTCGTCGCGCTCTATCTCGAGCTCAAGCACTTCGCGCCGCGCGAGATCGCGCGCATGTTCCCGACGCTGCATCACTCGACGCACGTCGACGCGACGATCGCGCTCGACCTCGACGACGCCGCGCTGCTCGCCACGAGTCGTCCCGCCGCCGCGCCCGAGCGTCCCGAGCTCGAGAACCACGCGAGCGCGGTGCGCACGCGCGCGCCGCTGCGCGTCGTGCGCGATCCATCCGTGCGACCGGCCGCCGACGCCGCGCGCGCGAAGGGCAACCACGCACGCGCCGCGATCCTCGCGCTGCGCGCCGGTGACGACGACGCCGCGCGCGCGGATCTCGACGCGCTGACCTCGCGGCTCGCGGCCGCGCTGGGGGGCGTCCCCGCCGAGACCTGGACCGCCGCCCTGCTGCCGGTGGCGCGCTACGCCGCGGGCCAGCGCGTCGTGCGCTACACCGCGGGCGCGCGGCTGCTCCACGATCTGCAATCGGCGGTCGTCGACTGGGGACGCGAGGATCGCGTCGTCGACGTCGTGACGTGGGCGATGTCGCTCGGCAAGCAGCCGGTCGTGCGCGCGCTGCCCGCGATGCGCGAGATCCGGCTCGCGAAGCACGTGCACTCCGCGAACAAGAAGATCGCGGAGGTCGGCCTCGTGTCGTCGGACGAGCGCGAGCAGCTCGCGACCGCGGTGCACGACATGGTCGAGCACGCGGATCATCAGGTGCGGCACGTGCTGCGCCCGAAGATCGAGGCGGCGCTCGACGAGGTCGATCTTCGCCCGGGCAACCTGCCCGAGCGCGTCGCGCAGAAGAAGCTCGTCGACGAGCTGCTCGATCGCGCGGTCGACGTCGGCCGGCTGTCGCTCGGCAACCTGCGCGACGCGCTGTCGCACAACGATCTCAAGATGCGCGATCTCCGCGCGGAGCATCTCGTGCGCGGCGATCAGCTGCTGCGCGCGGACAAGATCCTCGCGACCACGCTCGACGGCGTGTATCGCCGCGGCGAGATCTATCTGCGCGGGCTGCAGAAGCTGTCGTCGATCCTGTTCGGCACGCCGATCGGCCGCGGCGTCAGCATGTACGTGCTGCTGCCGGCGATCGCGGCGTACGTCTCGGTCATCGGGATCGAGCACCTCGGCGGCGCGATCATCCACCTGACGACCGGCATCGAGCTCGAGCTCGCCGATCCGATGCCGACGTACGTCAGCGTCGGCATCTTCGTGTTCCTGCTCCTGCACGTCACCGCCGTGCGCCGCGGGTCGCTGATCGCCCTGCGCATGACCGGTCGCGGCCTGCGCTTGATCCTGTTCGATCTGCCGCTCGCGATCTGGCGCCTGCCGGCCGTGCGGTTCGTCGTGCGCAGCAAGGTCGCGCGCTATGCGCTCGAGCCGGCGATCCCGGCGGTGATCGCGGTGCTGCTGTTCGGCGGCGACATTCGCTGGCCGCTCGCGATCGCCGTGTTCGCGGTGGTCGCGCTCGTCATCAACTCGCAGCGCGGTCGGCTCGCGTGGGAGCTGCTGTCCGATTGGCTGGTGATGTCGAGCCGGCACGTCGCGCGCCGACTGCTGCCCGGCGTCATCAAGCTCATCATCGACGTGTTCGCGCGCCTGATCGAGCTGTTCGACCGCGCGCTCTATCGCGTCGACGAGTTCTTCCGTTTCCGCGCCGGCCAATCGCCGGTGACGATCGTGCTCAAGGGCGTGTTCGGCACGCTGTGGTTCTTCCTGACCTACCTGCTGCGCATGTTCGTCAACCTGATGTTCGAGCCGGTCGTCAATCCGGTGAAGCACTTCCCGGTCGTGACGGTCGCGGCGAAGGTGACGCTGCCGTTCATGCGCCCGCTGCTCGACGCGATGACGCCGCCGCTGTCGGCCGCGCTCGGCGCGACGCTCGGTCGCGGGCTCGCCGGCTTCATGCTGTTCATGATCCCCGGGGTCGCCGGCTTCCTGGTCTGGGAGCTCAAGGAGAACTGGAAGCTGTACGCGGCGACCCGGCCCGACGAGCTGCGCGCGGTCGGCTTCGGCCATCACGGCGAGACGATGACGTCGCTGCTGCGGCCCGGCTTTCACAGCGGCACGATCCCGAAGCTGTACGCGAAGCTGCGGCGATCGGCGCGCAAGAGCGACGAGCGCGGCGTCGCCAAGCATCGCGAGGCGTTGCACCACGTCGAGGAGGCGATCGCGAAGTTCGCCGAGCGCGAGCTCGTCGCGATGCTCGACGAGGCGACGCCGTTTCACGCGACCGATGTCGCGGTCGCGCACGTCGAGCTCGCGTCGAATCGCGCGCAGATCGCGCTCGCCGCGCCGAGCGTCGGCGACGAGCCGGCGACGATCGCGTTCGAGGAGCAATCGGGCTGGCTGCTCGCGAGCGTGCCGGTGCGCGGCTGGATCGCGCAGCTGCCCGCCGATCAGCGCGCGATCTTCGAGATCGCGCTCGCCGGCTTCTACAAGCTCGCCGGTGTCGACGTCGTGCGCGAGCAGCTCGAGGATGTGCTGCGCGGCACATCGGGCAGAGTGCCCGCCTACGACGTCTCGCGCGAGGGCCTCGTCGCGTGGCCCGGCCCCGGTTACGCTGCCGAGATCGTGTACGACCTGCATGCGCGCCAGCTGGCTCCCGCGATGCGCGGTGAGATGATCACCGGGCTCGAAGCGCCGATGCTCGAGGGCAGGAGCGCGCTGTTCGGTCGCGAGCCGCTGCGCTGGACCGCGTGGACGACCGCGTGGCAGCTGCTGTCCGCGGGCGGCGAGCCGCCGCGCGTGATGCCCGGACCGAGCCTCGTGCCGCCGGGGCCGGCGTGACGCGCGCGCCGGCGCTCGCGCTGCTCGCGCTCGCGGCGTGTCGCAACGCGAGCGACTCGACGATCGATGCAGGCAACACCGGCCCCGATGCCGACGTCGCGCCGGTCTCGCAGGGGGTCGCGATCGCGGTGTTCGGCACGCCGCCGCCCGATGTCGGGATCGAAGATCCGATCTTCTTCGTCGGCTGTCCGACCGCGGGCTCGGCGGCGGTCGAGCTCTACTACTTGCAGCCGAGCGAAGACGCGGATGACGAGGGCGGTCACGTCGCGTCGTTCACGCGCACCGGGATCCACGATCACGTCGCGATCGGCTCCGACCTCGTGCTCGATCTCGACGAGACCGGGTCCGGCTCGGGTTCCGGGTCCGGGTCCGGCTCCGACTCCGACACCGACACCGCGCCGTTCGTGTACCCCGCGACCGTGACGGCGGATCCCGACTTCTACGACATCATCAACCACACGTTCGAGGCGCACATCCTCAACCCCGCGATGCCGACGATGGACACGCTGGGCACGTGGAACAGCGACGTGCTCGTCACCTGCCCCGCGGACTGAGATACCGTGTTCTTCGTCAAGCGTTTCATGCTGCCTCGCTGACCGCGGCGAGGCGCGGGACGAACGGACGGCGGTTCTTCGCGACGCTGTAGATCGCGTGCGCGAGTTTCCGCATGGCGGCGACGAGCGCGACCTTCTTGAGCTTGCCGGCGGCGACGAGACGTTCTAGAAGGCCTTGAGCCACGGGTTCTTGCGGACGGCCGTCATGACCGGCATCCAGGGTTCTTGCGCAAGCGCGCATGCCCCAGCGACGAGATTCCGGCGCGGAGCGGCGCGTGCTTGCCGGAGTGTCGCAGCGCCGGCACGACGCCGAGGTACGATGCAAATGCAGCGCCGTCGCGGAAGCGCGCCGGGTCGACCACGGCCGCGATGATGCGCGCTGAAGTCTGCGGCCCGATGCCGGGGATCGTCGTCAGCAATTGACCGACCTCGTTGTCCTCGAGCTTGCGCTCGATGTCGGCCTCCAGCGTCTTGAGCTGCTTCTTGAGCAGTCGGATGTGCTCGCACAGGTAGCGGATCTCGAGCTGAAACGCAGGACCGTGATGCTGCCCGACCGACGTCGCCGCCGCTGCGAAGATCGCCTTCGCGAGCTCCAGCTCGATCTTGTGGCGGCCGTCGTAGACCAGTTTCGCGATGCACCCGGGCGTGACGCCTTTGTACGAGGCGGCCGTCGGCAGCTCGTGCAGCAGTGTCAGCGCCAGGTCGCTGTCCAGGGTCTTCACGTGCCGCGTCAGCTCGGGGAAGCCGAGGTCGACGACGCGGTGCAGCTGGCGGACCTTGTCGCCGAGCTCCTGCACGAAGCGCTCGCGCATCAGCACGAGCTCGCGGAGCTCGAGCGTGACGGCGTCGGTCAACGGCGTTGCCGCCGGTCGCTTCTGCTGTGCGAAGCGCGCGATCCCGAGCGCGTCGATCGCATCCGTCTTGGTCCGTGCCATCTCCTCGCCGGCGAACCGTGCGGTCCGCAGCGGATTGATGAGCGCGATCGCGTAGCCGTGCGCGGCCAGGACCGCGAACAGGTTCTGCCAGTAGTGACCGGTCGCCTCCATCGCGACGAGCACCTCCTTGGGCTCGCCGAGCAGCGCCCGCGCGCGCTCGTAACCGCCTGCGTCTTCGGCGAACTGCGTCGATTTCGTGACTGTTGCCCCCGTGTCGTCGACGACTGCGACCACGTGGCGTTCGGCTCCAATGTCGATCCCCGCGAAACGCATCTGCTTGCTCCTCGGGGAAGTCGATCGAGAGCCTCGGGGCCGATGCTCCTGCTCGTGCTTGTCCATGCGAGGACCCCGGGACTTCCCAGGCCTCAGGATACCGTTCGAGCCTAAAGCATCGGGCGAGGGCGCCAATCTCAGTCCCGAGGACGCAGCCTCGAGCGCCTCACGGCGACCCTCTCCCGATCCGTTGTGCTTCCCACGCGGGGAAGCGTACTGCGCCTCGCGGCTACTCACCGTGGAGGAGATACAAGCGCGCGCGATCAGAACCGGTCGTAGCCGATCGTCAGCGCCACGTGCGTCACGGTGCCGATCGCGTCGCCCGCGAAGTACCAGCGCGCGTCGACCGCGACGTCGAAGTGTCGAGAGACGTCGGCGGCGTGTCCGAACGGATACCAGCCGACGCGGACCTGCGCGAGCGGGCCGCTCGGGTTGTTGAGCACGCCGTAGCCGCCGCCGCCGCCGACGAACAGGCCCTGCGACATCGTGTATTCGAGGATGCCCGCGGACGCGAAGTTGCCGGTGTAGCCCGAGGTCGTGCCGATCTTCGCGGTGCCGAGCGAGAGGTGCGAGTCGAGGTAGACCGCGAGGCTCGGGTTGATCGCGGCGCCGATGCGCCAGTCGACACCGTAGAGCTGCCCGGAGAACCCGGACGACGGCCCGGATCCGAACTCCTCACCGACCGAGGCCGAGAAGCCGTTGCGAAACGTCGGGCCATCGCTCGGCGGTGCCGGCGGGTCGGCAAACGCTACCGAGGAAAGCAGAGCGAGACAGAGGCAGACCTTGAGCGCACGGTGCATGCAACCTCCTGGACGAACACGCACGAAAAAGATCGTGCATCGTCCACACTATCCTGACGCGGCGAGCGAAAGCCGCGGCTCACGGAGATCTCTCGGAGGTCTCTTGGAGATCACCCCAGCGCGGTCGCCGGTGCCCAGCACGCGTGCGTGCCCGACGACATCCGCGCCGGCAACGCGACGCGCGCGATCGGCCCGTCGGCGACCCGCGCGGCATCGAAGACGTGGCACTCGCTGCGATCGCGCGCGATGTCGCTGACGAACGTCACGAGCCAACCGTCGTCTTCGGCGCCCCCGCCGCCGGGTCGCGGCGCCATCGGCGCTTCGCTCGCGTACACGCCCTCGGGATACGTCCAGCGCTGCTCGGCGCCGGTCTCGAGGTCGTAGCGCACGATGCCGTCGAACAGGAACCAGCCGCGCGGCGAGGTCATCGACCACACGTAGCGATGCTTGCGCCCCGGCTTGGCGTAGTGGATCGACGGAAACTCGCTGATGTCCTCGTACAGGCGCTCCTCGCGGGTCGCGCCGGTGCGCAGATCGAAGCGCCAGCGATGCGGCGTCGCGACCATCGCGTGGATGTCGAGCATGCGCTTGATGCCGGCGTACGCGCCGTCCGCGGGATCCGGACGCGGCAGCGGATCGGCCTGGTGATAACCGTCGAGCACGATCTCGTCGCCGTCCTCGTACGCGTTGATCCAGTGCAGCACGTAGGTCGCCGATGCCTCGAACCAGCGCGGCTCGCCGCCGCGCCGGGGCACGATCGCGAACCGCGTCGGCATCTCGGGATGCCAGCGCGGGCGATACACGCCCTTCGCGAGCAGGTCGGGATCCCAGAACAGCGGCATGTCGTTCAGGATCGCGTGGTGCTCGGTGAACGCCATGTCGTGCGGCAAGCGCGGGCCGGGCAGCGGCACCGGCTGCTGCAGGATCGACGTGCCGCGCGCGTCGAGCACGCCGAAGGTCAGGTATGGCGCGTCGGTGCCGTAGCCGAAATACAGCAGCTCGCCGGTCGCGGGATCGAGCTTGGGATGCGCGGACACGCCGGACGGGATCGCGGACGCGCGCGACCACGGCGCCGGCCCGTGTTGCGCGAGCGACACCGGATCCATCTGGTAGACATCGCCGCATTGATAGAACGTCGTCAGCGCGCGGCCCGCGTGCACGAGGACGTCGGTGGACGACGCGTCCTTCATGCGGCCGCGCGCGCCCCAGCCATCGCGCGTCGACTTGCTCGGCGACTCGACGATGCCCGCCCACAGCGGCTCGCCCGCCTCGAGCTCGGCGGCGAGGCCGACCGTGCGCACGAAGCGATTGCGATACGACGCGCGACCGCGCACGAACCGGATCGCGTGCACCATGCCGTCGCCGTCGAACGGGTGATAGCGACCGAGCGCCGGCATCACCGGGTTCTCCGTGTTGCGCAGGTACACGCCATCGAGCTCCGCGGGGATCGCGCCCTCGATCACGTCGCAGTCATCGGCGTCGTACTCGACGAATTGCGGCTGCCATGCGCCGGTGCGATACGGATGATCGTCGGGCTGCGGCAAGCGATTCGCGATGCGGCTGATCTCGCGGACGATCATGACGACAAGCGTACGCGCGATCTCGGCGGCCCGGACGAACGCGTGCGCTAGATGCCCACGACGAAGGCGACGACGGTGGACGCGCTACCGCCGAGGTTCAGCGTGGCGAACCGGCGCGCGCCCTCGACCTGGCAGGCGCCCGCGCGGCCGCTGACCTGGCGCGCGGCATCGTGGACCATGCGCACGCCGGTCGCGCCGACCGGATGACCGACGCCGACGAGCCCGCCGCTCGGGTTGAGCGGCGACGCGCCGGTGCGCGCGAGGCGACCGTCCTCGATCGCCTCCCACGCGCGGCCGGGCGCGGTCAGGCCGAGGTGATCGATCGCCATGTACGCGGTCGTCGTGAAGCAATCGTGCACTTCGTAGCCGTCGATCGCCTCGCGCGCGACGTCCGCGCGGCGGCGTGCGTCGGCCATCGCATCGGCGATGTGCGGGAACAGCAGCTCGCCCGGTGCGCGGCGCGCGAGCTTGCTGTCGAGCGACAACCCGACGGTGCGATGGCCCCAGCCGAGCAGCCGCGGCACGTCAACGAGCGTGCGCCCGCGGCGCGCGGCCCAGCGCTCGGCGAACCGCGCCGACGCGAGCACGATCGCGGCGCCGCCATCGGTGACCTGCGCGCAATCGCTGCGCCGCAGCGCGAAGCCTCCCGCGCGCTCGACGACCGCGTTCGTCGCGTCGTCGTCGCCGAGCGTGGTGGCATCCACGGTCCAGCTGCGCGTCTGCGCGAGCGGATTGCCGCGCGCGTGGGCGAACGCCTGTGCGGAGAGCGCGCGCAGATGACGGCGATCGAGGCCGTACGTCTCCGCGTACAGCGCACCGACGCGCGCGAACTGATGCGGCCACAGATACGTCGCGGCGTCGGCCTCGGCGCCTTCGTGCCCGACCCACGCCGCGCCCGCGAGGTGCTGCGCGCACACCGCGCTGCTCACGTTGCGCTCCTGCTCGACGCCGAGCACGAGCGCGCAATCGTAGCGCCCGGCTTCGAGCTCGGCGGCGGCGGCGAGGATCGCGACCGAGCCGGATGCACACGCGCCTTCGTGGCGCGCGGCGGGCACGCCCCACAGCGCCGGCCGTACGGTCGCCGGCATCGCGCCGAGGTGGCCTTGGCCGGTGAACATCTCGCCGAACGCGTTGCCGACGTGGATCGTGCCGACGTCGTGCGCGTCGATCGCGGCATCGGCGAGCGCCGCGTCGACCAGCTCGCCGGTGAGATCCGCGAGCTCGTGACCTTCGCGCGCGAGGTGCCGCGCGAAGTCGCTGTGCGCGCCGCCGAGGACGAACGTCGTCATGCGCGCGAGCGTATCAGTGGAACGAACCGCCGGTGATGTTGCCCTTGTCGTCGTAGGTCGCGAAGTAGCGGCCGCAACACGCGCGCATCTCGTCGGTCGTGATCATGCCCGGCTCGACGAGCTGGACCTTGGGATACGCGGCGTGGAACGCGGCCATCGTCGGGTGCTTGGCGATGAACGCCTGGAACGCGGCCATGTCGGGGACCTCGGGGCCGCCGGGCTCGGGCGCGGCGGCCGGCGCGCTGCTCGGGGCGGGCGCGCTCGAGGCTGGCGGGGCGGACGCGGTCGGCGACGGCGTCGAGGCGCACGCGGACACGGCAAGGATCGCGGCGAGTCGGAGAAGCGGCGAGGTGGTCACGCTGCATCCTACGCAGCGGCGAGCGCATCGATCTATACCGCGACGCGCTCAGATCTCGGGAGCGTCGGCCTTGCCGAGCTCGATCGCGTACGCCGCCGCCAGCCGCGCGAACTTGAGCGCGTGCGCGGCGTTGGTGTCGCTCGCCTCGAGGGTGTCGTTGCGCGAGTGAATGCGCTTGTTGTGATCGCGGAACCGCGACTCGAACGGCATCGAAGCCGGCACGCCGGCGCGATACCACGACGCGTGATCCGAGCAGCCGTAGCCGCACGCGTCCTGGCCCCAGGTCGCGCCGACGTACGTGTCGATCAGCTGGATCAAGAACGCGTTCTGCGCGGCGCTGGTGAAGTCCTTCATCAGCCAGATGTCTTTCTCGGAGCCCTGGTAGTTCGTCATGTCGAGCTGCAGCGCGCCGACGACGTCGATCTGCCGCTTCTGATAATCGCGCACGATCGCCTGCGAGCCGCGCAGGCCGACCTCTTCGGCCGCGTAGGCCATGAACTTGATCGTGCGCTCCGGCCGGACATCGCTCGCGAGCACGACGCGCGCGACCTCGGTCAGCGTGGCGATGCCCGAGGCGTCGTCGTCCGCGCCGGGCGCGACGCTCGCGACGCCGCCGATCGCGATCGAGTCGAGGTGGCCGCCGATCACGACGACCTCGTTCGCGCGCGTGGTGCCGGGGATGGTCATCACGACCGATTTCTGCGCCCAGCCGTGATCGACGAGCTCGATCGTGACATCGGCGCGGGTCGCCAGCGCGCGCCAGCGCGCGGCGAGCCAGGTCGACGCGGCCGCGCCCGACGGCGACTCGTAGTAGCGATTCTTCATCGCCGACAGCTCGACGATCGTGTCGCGGATGCGCGACGCATCGAGCTGCGGCAACACCGCGCGCACGAGCTCGCCGCGATCGAGCGTGTAGTCCGGCGTCGGCCGCGGCGTGGCCGCGACGTGGAGCGCCGCCCGCGCGTCGTCGAGCGAGTCGTGCAGCACGAAGCCGCCGCAGCGCGCGAAGCGATCGTGCATCAGCTCGGACAGCGCGCCGAGCCGCGACGCATCGAGCTCGAGCAGCGCGACCTCGCCATCGCGCTCCACCAGCGCGGCGTGCGCGCCGGTCAGCGCGGTCGCCGCGGCGGCCGCGTCGGCGCCGATCGTGACGTAGACGGTGTCATCCGGCGGCGCGCTCCGGCCGCAAGCCGACAGCGTGGCGACGAGGAGCAACAGCGCACGGCGCATGTCTCGAGCGTAGCGCGTTTCCCGCGCCTGGATCAGATCGACTTCAACCAGCCCGGCAGATCGCCGAGCGCGACGACATCGTCGATCGCGCCCGCGTCGAGCGCGGCTTTCGGCATGCCGTAGATCACGCTGGTCGCCGCGTCCTGCGCGGCGGTGCGGCCCTCGACGTGCTTGATCGCGAGCGCGCCGGCGGCGCCGTCCTTGCCCATCCCGGTCATGACGACGCCCGCGGCGCGGCGGCCGTAGATCGCAGCCGCGGAGATCATCGTGACGTCGGCCGCGGGACGGCAGCCGTTGACGAGCGGACCGTCGCTCAGCATCACGAGGCCGCGCTCGTCGAGCTCGAGGTGGCGATCGCCGGGCGCGATCAGCACGACGCCCGGCATCGGGCGATCGCCGTCGGCGGCCTCGCGCACGCGCACCGCGCTCGCGGCGTCGAGCCGCTCGGCCAGCGCGCTCGTGAAGTGCGCGGGCATGTGCTGCACGACGATCATCGCGCAGCGCAGATCTTTCGGCAGCGCGGGGATGACCTCCGACAGCGCGGCCGGACCGCCGGTCGACACCGCGATCACCGCGAGCCTCGGCAAGCCGCCGGACAAGGTCGTGCGCGAGATCGGGACCGGGATCGCGAAGCCGGGCGAGCTCGACCGCGTCATCGAGGTCGACGCGCTCGCCGACGGCAACGGCTTCGCCGCGCGCGGCTTCGCGCTCGCCGCCGCGATCACCTTGCGCACGAGCTCCTCCGCGATCTTCGATAGATCGACCGACACCTCGCCCGACGGCTTCGCGACGAACTCGACCGCGCCCGCCGCGAGCGCGTCGAACGTCTCGCGCGCGCCCTGCGTCGTGTGCGCGGAGAACATCACGACCGGCGTCGGATGTAGCTGCATCAGCGCGCGCACGGTCTCGGCGCCGTTCATGCCGGGCATGTTGAAGTCCATGGTGATCACGTCGGGCAACAGCTTGCCGACGAGCTCGAGCGCGCCCTTGCCATCCTTCGCCTGACCGACGACGTCGAACGGCCCGGCCGCGAGCGTCTTCGCGATCGCCGCGCGCATGAACAGCGAGTCGTCGACGATGAGCACGCGGATGCGCTTCACCGCGCCGGGTTGCATGGTGGTCACGCTTGCACCTCCTCGGCGAGGCCGTCGATGACGTAGCCGGTGACCGGTACGTTGACGCCCTTGAGCTGCAACCCCTCCATCGCGGTCGCGCGCGCGCGTGTCCCGAGGGCCTCGCGCGTGCTGCGCGACACGAGCACGCCGCCGACCGGACACTTGGCCTCGTAGCGGTTCGCTTGATTGACGGTATCGCCGATGACGGTGTAGTCGCGGCGCACGACGCGCGAGCCGAGATCGCCGCGGATCACCGGGCCGGTGTTGATGCCGATGCGCATCGCGAGCTTGATCGTGCGGTTGTCGTTGAAGCTCGCCATCGCGCGCTGCATCGCGAGGCCGGCGCGAACCGCGCGCTCGGGCGCGGGAGCTTGGCCGCGCACCTCGTCGAAGATCGCCATGATCGCGTCGCCGATGAACTTGTCGATGTCGCCGCCGTACTGCTTGACGATCGGGCACATCACGTCGAAGTAGTCGTTGAGCAGCGCGATCAATTGATACGGCGTGAGCGTCGCGGACATCGGCGTGAAGCCGACGAGATCGGAGAACATCACCGACAGCGTGCGTTCGTCGGCGCGCACCGCGAGCGCATCGCCGGTCGACGCGCGCTCTTCGGCCGCGGCGCGTGCGCCCGCCGAGATGAACAGCGCCGACGCCTCCTTGTACGCGAGCAACCGGCGCTCGGCGAGCGTGCGCTCGACCATCGCGACGCACTTGTCCTGCGAGAACGGCTTCACGAGGTAGCCGGTCGCGCCCGCCGCGCGCATCTGCGCCATGTCGCGCTTGCTGTCGCGCGCGGTCAGCATGATCACGGGGATCTGGCGCAGCTCGCGATCCTTGCGCAGCGCGTGCACGAGCTCGAAGCCGGTCATCACCGGCATCTCGTAGTCCGACACGACGAGCGCCGGCCGCCACGCCTGCGCCTTCGCGAGCGCCTGCTTGCCGTCCTCGGCGGTCGCGACCTCGAAGCCCTGGCGCGCGAGACAGTCCGCGACGTAGTGGCGCTGCGCGGGCGAGTCATCGACGACCAGGACCTTCTCGCGCGACGCGGGCAACGAGCCCTGCACGAGCGCGCGCACGCGCGTCGACAGCTCTTCGGGCAACACCGGCTTGACCAGATAGTCATCGGCGCCCGCGTCGAAGCCGCGCTCGAGGTCGGTCGCCTCGCCGAGCGAGCTGCAGATCATCACCGGCACGTGCGCGGTGGCCGGATCGCCCTTGATCGCCTTGCACACGCCGTAGCCATCGAGCTTCGGCATCTCGACATCGGTGATCACGAGATCGGGCGAGTGCTGGCGCGCGAGCGCGATCGCCTCGGCGCCGTCGTGCGCGGAGATCACGTCGAAGCCATCGTCTTCGAGGATCGGCACGGTGTAGCGGTGGATCATCGGCGAGTCGTCGGCGAGCAACACGAGGCGGCGCGCGCGCGTGGTCGCGCCGACGATGTCGAGCACCTCGGCATCGGAGAACGGCACCTGCAAGAAGCCATCGGCGGCGACCGCGCGAGCGAGCGCGCGATCCGCGGCCGTGCCGACGACGATCGCGGCGATCGGCTCCATCTCGTAGCGGCGCAGGATCGCGATCGCGTCGCGCAAGCTGCGATCGGGCAACCGGCGCGCGAGCAACGCGGCGCGCGGCGCGAGCTCGGCGAGACGCGCTTCGAGCTCGGCGGCCGAGCTCAACGCGACGACGGCGTGACCGAGCGGCTCGAGCGGCCGGCGCGCGAGCTCGGCGAGGACCGGCTCGTCGGAGACGATGACGACGTTCATGGTTCTCCGCCTTCGGCGTCGAGGGGGACGATGACGACGTTCACGCCGGATCCTCGGGGTGCGCGTGGCCGAGCAGCTTGCGCACCGCGCGCAGCAGCAGCTGGCGATCGTGCGGCTTGGTGATGTACTCGTCGACGCCGGCGTCGAAGCCGCGCACGCGATCGATGCGCTCGCCCTTGCTCGTGACCATCACGATCGGCACGTCGGCGTACTCCGGCGTCGCGCGCAGCGCGCGCGTCAGCTCGTAACCATCCATGCGCGGCATCACGACGTCGGTCGACACGAGGTCGAAGCGGCGCGTGCGCGCGATCTCGAGGCCGTGCAGACCATCCACCGCGGTCGTCACGAGGTAGCCGGCATCGGCGAGCAAGCGGCGCAACGCTTCGCGGATGATGTCGCTGTCCTCGACCAGCAGCACGTGCGTCGCCGTCACGCCGGCGCCGGCGCCCCTCGCCCGGCCCTTGCCCTCCTCTTCTCGGTGCGGCACGACCGCGCTGCGCGCCGGCGCGGCGCCCTGCTGCAACGCGCGCCGCACGATCGCGGGCACATCCAGGATCAGCGCGACGCGATCGCCGAGCAGGGTCGCGCCCGCGACGCAGCGCGCGCCGACGAGCAGCGGGCCGAGCGACTTGATCACGATCTCGCGCTTGCCGAGCAGCTGGTCGAACGCGAGCGCGTACGTCTGCGCGCCGTGCTCGACCAGGATCAGCTGCAGCTCCGCGCCGTCGCCGCCGTGCGCGAGGCCGAGCGTGTGATCGAGCCGCACCAGCGGGACATGCGTGCCGCGCACGACGACGACCTCGCGGTCGCCGATGCGCGCGACATCGGTCGACGCGATCGCGATCACGCGCTGCACGACGTCGAGCGGGATCGCGAAGGTCTCGCCGCTCGCGCGCGCGACGATGACCTGGATGATGGCGAGCGTGAGAGGGAGCTCGAGCACGAATGCGCTGCCTTGGCCGGGGGTGGATTCGATCTCGATCGTGCCTTTGAGCTTGGTCACGATCGTCTGGCGGACCGCGTCGAGGCCGACGCCGCGTCCCGAGACTTCGCTGACCTGCGCCGCGGTAGAGAACCCGGCGCGAAAGATCAGCTCGCGCGCGCCACGCTCGTCGAGCGCTTCGGCCTCGGCGGCGGTCAAGATGCGGCGCTCGACCGCTTTCGCGCGCAGCTTGTTGGCATCGAGGCCGCGGCCGTCGTCGCTGACGCGGATCTCGACCTGGTTGCCGCGATGCGCGGCGGCGAGCCGGATACTGCCCTCGGCGGGCTTGCCCGCGGCGGCGCGCGCGTCGGGCGACTCGAGGCCGTGATCGATCGCGTTGCGCACGAGGTGCATGAGCGGCTCGTCGAGCGCCTCCACGAGCAGCTTGTCGAGCTCGGTGTCGTCGCCGACGAGCTCGAGCCGCGCGCGCTTGCCGAGCGTCGCCGCGAGATCGCGCACGGTGCGCACGTGCTTGCGGAACACACCGCCGACCGGGACCATGCGCAGGCGCATGACCTGCTGGCGCAGCTCGTCGGAGATCGCGTCGAGGCGATCGGTGCCGCGATCGAGATCGCCCGTGACATCGGCGAGCACGCGCTCGACGCGATGGATCTCCTCGCCGAGCACGTCGAGGCCGCGCGCCTGGGCCGCGCCGGAGGCCGCGCGCACCGCGCCGACCCTGCGCGCGACGCCGCGATCGGCCGCGAGCTCGCTCGTGACCGAGGTCAACGCGGTGACCGCGCCGCGCAGATCTTCGCGGCCGAGCACGAGCTCGCCGACGAGGTTGAGCAGGTGATCGAGCTTGTCGAAGTCGACGCGGATGGTCTGTCGCGCCTCGGCGGCGGCCGAGCTCGAGGGCCGCGGCGCCGGTGGCAACGCGGATGCCGCGTGATCACCGTGCGCGGCCGGCGCCGCCGCGGGCGTCGCGACGATCGCCGCCGCGGGGTTGCGCAGCCGCGCGATCACGCTGCTCGGATCGAACGTGACCGGCGCGCGCGCGCGCGCTTGGGCGAGCATGTCGCGCAGGCCATCGAGCGCCGCGAGCAGCGCGTCGATCACGGCGCCGTCGACGACGCGCCCCGCGTCGCGGATCTGACCGACGAGATCCTCGGCGGCGTGCGCGAGCGAGTTGACCGGCGCGAGGCCGACCATCGCCGAGCTGCCCTTGACCGTGTGCAGATCGCGGAAGACATCTTTGAGGACCTCGATGTCGTCGGGCCGGCGCTCGATGTCGATCAACTTCCCGGCGAGCGCCTCGACGCGCTCGGTGGCCTCGTCGAAGAACAGATCGACCATGTCGTCGTCGACGGTCGGCGTCCACGCGAAGGCGCCGCCGCTCGCGCTGCCGATCGCGGCGGCGTGCGCGACCGGCGCGGCGCTCGGCGCATGATCGACCGGGGCGGTGACCGCGCCCGCGATCGCCACGAGCGACGCGCGGCGTTCGGCGAGCGGCAGGTTCTCGACGCGCGCGCCGGACTTGTCGGGGTTCGCGAGCTGGACGACGGCGTCGCGCAAGGTCGCGAGCGCGGCCGCGATCGCCGCGGCAGCTCCGGGCGCGCGCCCATCTGCGAGCGCATCGAGCGCACGCTCGGCGGCGAGCGCGAGCTCGGCGACATCGTCCGCGCCGATCAGCAGGCTCGACAGGCCGAGCCGGAACGCGACGTGCGCGAGGCCGCTCGCGCCGGCCGCCTCGACGGCGGTGGTCGCGAGGATCTGCACGTCGTGCGACGCGTGCTCGACGTAGTGGTCCCACACGGTCATGTCGTGGGCTCCAGGTTGTGGCGCGACAGCCAGCGGCGCGCCCCGGATCGCGTGGCGCGCAGCTCGACGACGACGCCGGCCGCACGCAACGCGGCGCACGCGCGCCGGAGCACGGGCGCGAGCTCGTCGCCGAGGAGATCGGCGCCGTCGAGATCGATCGCGAGCGCGCGCAAGGCGTGGCTCGCGAGCATCGCACCGAGCGCTTCGGCCAATTCGTCGGCATCTGGATGACCGGCGAGCGCGATCGTCTCTGCCGAGGTCGACATCGAGGTCGATGTCGATGTCGATGTCGATGTCGACGGCGATGTCGATGTCGACATTGCCGGCGATGTCGCCGGCGCCGCGGCGGCCGTGATCGGCACTCCTGCCACCGGCGTCGCTCGGATCGTGGGCGTCGGCGTCGCCGTCGCGCGCGCGCGCTTGACGTAATAGACCGCCTCGCCATGGCGCTGTGCATCCAGCTCCGCGACCTCGCGCAGCGACTCGCTGTATCCGACGAACACGACCCCGCCGACTGCCGCCGCCCCGACCAGGCGCTCGATCACGCGTCGCTTCGCGGCCGCGCCAAAATAGATCAGCACGTTGCGACACCACACGATGTCGAAGCCACCGCCCGGCGGTGCATCCAGCAGGTTCGCGCGCTCGAACGTCACGCACGCCGCGAGCTCGGGCTCGAGCCGGACGCGGCGGTCGCCATCGCGCACGAAGCGCGCGCGCCATGGCTCGGGGATCTGCGCGAGCCCCTCGGCGGGAAATGTCCCCGCGCGCGCCGCCGCAATCGCGTCCGCGCTGACATCGGTCCCGATGATCGACAGCGCGCACTCGGGCAGCTCCGCCGACAACACGGCCGCGAGCGTCGCGACCTCTTCGCCCGCCGCGCAGCCCGCGCTCCACACGCTCACCCGCGCGCGCCCGCGCAGGGTCGGCGCGACCGCTTCGGCGAGCGCCGCGATCTGCGTGCGATGACGAAACAGCCGGGTCTCGCCGACGCGCACCGCCTCGACCAGCTGGCCGAGCTCGCTCGCGCCGCGCGCGGCCTCGATCAACGCGAGGTATTCCGCCGGCGCGATGCCGAGCCGCGCCATGCGCGCCGCGGCGCGCGCCTCGACCACCCACGTCGGCAGCTCGAAGCCGGCGTGCTCCGCGAGCCGGCGCGCCACGCCGGCGACGATGTCGGGCGCGATCGGCACGAGCTAGGCGAGCCTCGGCGAGCCTTGTCGTCGGTCTAGGCGAGCGCTTCGCGAGCCGATCGTGCGACGGAGACCGGATTGCATACGGCCGCCTAGCTCGCGTCGTCCGGCGGCAGCGCATCCAGCTTCACGACGCTCGGTAGCGCGCGTCGCTTCTTCTTCGCCGCGGCCGCGGTCGCCGCGTTCGCCGCCTTGCGCGCGGCGGCGACACCCTTCGTGCCGCCGACCTGATTGCCGTCGAGGTTGAAGCCTCCGATCGACTCCTCGAGCTCGAACGCGAGCTCGTGCAGCCGCTCCGCTTGCACGACCGACTCCTCGCTACCGGTCAGCACCTCGCCCGCGATCTGGCGCACGGCGTCCATGTTGCGCGCGATCTCGTCCGACACGACCGCCTGCTCCTGCACCGCGGTCGCGGTGTCCTTGACGACCGTGATCAGCTCGCCGAGGCCGGTCAGCGTGCCGGTCACCAGCGCCGCGCCGCTCACGACCTCGCGCGTCCCCACGTCCATCGACGCGACCGCCGCTTGCGTCTGCTCCTTGACCGTCTGGATCAGCGCCTCGATGTCCTTCGCGGACTGGCCGACACGCCGCGCGAGCGAGCTGACCTCGTCGGCGACGACCGCGAAGCCGCGGCCTTGCTCGCCCGCGTGCGCCGCTTCGATCGACGCGTTGAGCGCGAGCATCGACGTCTGCTCGCTGATCTGGCGAATGACCTCGACGATATTACCGATCCTCTTCGAGCTCTCCCCGAGATCGCGCATCTTCTCCGCGGCGTCGTCGACCGCCGCGCGGATCTGCTCCATGCGATGCACCGCCGAGTTGACCGCCGTGCTCGACGCCTCGGCGACTTGCGTCGCCTGGGCCGCGTTGCCGGCGACCTGCTGGATCGACGCGGACAGCTCCGTCACCGCGGTCGTCGAGCTCTCGATCTTCAGCGTCTGATCCTTCAGCCCGGAGAGCATCTGCTTGCTCGCGGCGCTGATCTCCGCGCTCGACGCGCCGACCTGGAACGCCGCCGACTGCACGCCGGTCGCGAGCCCGTGCAAGCGCGAGAATACCTGGTTGATGTTCTCCGCGAGGTCGGCGGTCTCGTCGCGCGAGTCGACCTCGATCCGCTGCGTCAGATCGGTATCGCCCGCGAGTAGCCCGCGCGACTGGCCGACGAACTGCTTGATCGGCCGCGTGATCCAGAACGCCATGCCGAGCGCGATCAACACCGACGCCGCGATGCCCGCGACGATCTCCGCCCACGGCACGGTCTGCGGATCGAGCAGCGCGACGCGGCTGCGCATGATCACGAGGCGACCGACCACGCCGGGGTCGCCGTTCTTGTAGCCCGCGAGATCGTCGACGTAGAAGTCGTAGTCGCCGCTCTTCATGCGCACGACCTCCTGCACGTCGTCGCCGACCTTGACCTCCACGTACTTGTCCGGCTGCAGCGAGCGCGACAGCTCGCCGCGCTCGTCGACCGGCCACGCGCTCGCGAGGATGTCGATGCCGTTGATCAGCGTCGGTCGCATCCGCTGCTCGGGCAGGTCGTCGCTCGAGTCGGCCCACTCGTTGTAGTAGTGCTCGATCTGCTCGCCCATCAACATGCCGCCGACGATCTTGTCGCTGTTGGGCGCGAGGATCGGCGAGGCCGACATCTGGTACGCGACGCCCTGGAAGATGACGACGCCGTGCGGGAACACGCTGCCGTTGCGCACCTTCTCGACGGGCGCGAGCACCGCGAGATCGCTGTCCTTGATCGGCGAGCCCGACGGTGTCCACACCAGGTGATTCGTCGTCGTGAACACCGCGAAGATGTCCGGCTGCAGCCCGTTGCGCCCGTTGAGCGAGTCGTACATCGCCTTCGCGTGCGCGACGCCCGCCGAGCGATCGACGACCGGCTCGCCGCCGGATCCGGTGCCCGGCACCGGCGTGCCCATCACACCCGTGCGCAGCTCTTCGTCCGACGTCAGCAGCTCGCACGTGCCGGTCATGCCACGGCCGACGCGATCGATGTAGCCATCGAGCCGGCGCCGCGCCTTCGCGAGGTAGTTGCCGCGCGAGCGCAGGCGGGTCTCGTTCTTGACGACGTACGTGCCGCCGACGATGAGCAGCGCCGCGAGGGTCAAGCAGCCGACGAGGAGCTTGAAGAACATGGGGAGCCGGAGGCGGTGTCGCGGTGCGTGGATTTGAGTCATGCAGCCCCTGCGTCGTCGGTGTGAGCGTGCGCGAGAGCCCGCAGCGGCTCCGCCGAAAGGATCGCGCCGACATCGAGCACCCGCACGGTGCCGGTCGGCGTGCTGACCACGCCGCGCAGCAGCGCCGCGATCTCGGGCGGCAAGCTGGCCGGCGGCGGCTCGGGCTCGTGGTCGAGGATGCGGAGGTCGCGCAGGCGATCGACGACCACCCCGGCCGTACCGCGGTCGTTCGAGATCACGACGATACGGCTGTCATCGCCGACCTCGGTGCGCGGCAAGCCGAGCAGCACGCCGAGATCGAGCGCGGGCACGATGTCGCCGCGCAGGCTGAACACGCCCGCGAGCGCCGGCGGGGTCAGGAACAGGTGCGTGATCGGCTGCAGCGGCAAGGTCTCGCGCACGTCGCCGATCGGCAGCGCGAGCTCCTGCCCGCGAAGCTCGAAGCACACGAGCCGCAGCGTGACACCACCGCTAGTCCCCTGCATGGCTGCCGATGCTACCCGATCTGGATCGGGACGCGGTCGGCCGTACCCTCGAACAACGCGTCGCCGATCGTCAGGTACAGGGTCCCGCCGCTGACCGCGAGATCCCATTTGTTCGTACGATCGAGCTTGCAGCCGATCGCGTCCAGCCACTCGGGCACGAGCGCGCGCAGCTCGATGGCGTCGGCGCGGTAGACCTTGCGCAGGACGATCGACTCGACCAGCGCGGGCACGTTCTTCCACGCGTAGACCACGACGCGCGGGCTCGCCTTGCTCGCCTTGTGCAGCCGGTCCGGCGTCGGCGAGCCGATCTCGATCCACGCGACCAGGTCGCCGCGCAGATCGCGCTGCACGATCGCCGGCTCCTCGTCATCGGACACGCCGAGCTTGCTGAACTCGACGCCCTCGCCGTGCTCGAGGATGCGCGCGAGCACGCGCGCGACGAGGTAGCGCTCGCTCTCGGACGGATGCTGCGCGACGCGGAGATCGAGCTCGGCGTAGATCTCGCGGTCGCTGTCGGCGAGGTTGACGTGAAAGCGCCGCATCACGGCTGACAGCGCCATTTGCGAGCACGGTAACACGCCCGGCCGATCAGCTATTGACTGGCAGTCAATAGCGACTACGCTACGGGCTGCACATGCTGTCCGCGGTGATCATCGGCGCCGGCTTCTCGGGCCTCGCGGCCGGCATCACGCTCGCGCGCGCCGGCGATCGGCGCTTCGTCATCCTCGAGAAGGCCGATCGCGTCGGCGGCACGTGGCGCGAGAACACCTATCCGGGCGCGGCGTGCGATATCCCGTCGCACCTCTACTCGTACTCGTTCGCGCCCAACCCCACGTGGTCGCGCGCGTACAGCGGCCAGCCCGAGATCCTCGCGTACCTCGAGCGCTGCGCGACCGACTTCGGGATGCGGCCGCACCTGCGCTTCGGCAGCGACGTGTGCGCCGCGCGCTGGGACGAGCACACCGCCGCGTGGACGGTGACCACCCGCGCCGGCGACACGTACACCGCGCGCTCGCTCGTGCTCGGCAACGGCGGCCTGCACGTGCCGCGCTGGCCCGATCTTCCGGGGCTCGATCAGTTCGCGGGCAAGCGCTTCCACACCGCACAGTGGGATCACGCCTACGATCTCGCCGGCAAGCGCGTCGCGGTGATCGGCACCGGCGCGAGCTCGATCCAGCTCGTGCCCGAGCTCGCCAAGCGCGTCGCGCGGCTCGACGTGTTCCAGCGCACGCCGCCGTGGATCGTGCCCAAGCAGGATCGCGAGACGACCGCGCGCGAGCGCTGGGCGTTCGCGCACGTGCCGGGCGCGCACTGGCTGCGGCGCTCGACGCTGTACTGGTTGCTCGAGAGCCGCGTCCTCGTGTTCATGTACTCGAAGACGATCCACGAGCTCGGCGAGAAGATGGCGCGCCAGCACCTCGTGCGGCAGGTCCCCGATCCCGCGCTGCGCGCGCGGCTCACGCCGAACTATCAGCTCGGCTGCAAGCGCATCCTGATCTCGAACGACTACTACCCGGCGCTGCAGCGCGACAACGTCGATCTGGTCACCGACGCGATCACCGAGGTCACCGCACGCGGCGTGCGCACCGCCGATGGCCGCGAGCGCGAGGTCGACGCGATCATCTGCGGCACCGGCTTCCGCACGTTCGACTATCTCGCCTCGATGGCGATCACCGGGCGCGACGGCATCGATCTGCGCGACGCGTGGCGCACGACCGCGCGCAACTACCTCGGCATCACGGTCTCCGGCTTCCCGAACATGTTCTTGCTCATGGGCCCGAACACCGGGCTCGGCCACAACTCGATGATCTTCATGATCGAGGCGCAGGCACGCTACGCGACGGCCGCGATCGGCGAGCTCGACGCGAAGCAGCTGGCGTCGATCGACGTGCGGCCCGGCGTCGAGCGCGCGTTCGGCGACGAGCTGCGGCACAAGCTCGCGCGCACGGTGTGGACCTCGGGCTGCAACTCCTGGTACCAGGCGCCGGACGGCGACGTCCTCCTGTGGCCGGGCTTCACGTTCGACTACTGGCGCCGCACGCGCCACGTCGAGCTCGCGGACTACGAGGTCCGGCCGGTGGTCGCGCACACCGCGCGTGCGCCCGCGCGCGCGACCGGCTGAGCGATCGCGCACGGCTTCGGCGTCGCGCACGCGTCACGTGCAACGCGCGGATCGAGCACGTGCGCGATCACGTCGCGCGGCGCGGGTCTCCGTGGCATCGCGACGCGAGCGTGGCGGGCGTGCTCGGCGCGACGCGTGGCGAGCTCGTTGCAAGATCGCTGGTCATCCACTCGTTCTCGAGACGCCCACGATGCCCCACCGCCGCACACTCGCGATCGCCAGCGCGCTGCTGCTCGTCCCCGCGGTCGTCGCCGCGCAGGACCCGGCGCCGCTGCCATCGCTGGTCGCCGACCCCGCGCCGCCACGCGACGACGCGAGCGACAAGTGGAACGCGCCGGTGTTCACGTCCGGCGCGCTCGTGTTCGCCGCGTCGTACGGCACGTCGGTGATCGTCGCGGGCTCGCACGATCATCCGGGCGACAGTCGCCTCGACGTGCCGATCGTCGGGCCGTGGCTCGACCTCGCGGATCGCGGCCCGGGCTGTCCGGTGCTGAGCGCGAGCTGTGGCAGCCAGACGACCGGCAAGCTCCTGCTCGTGGCCGACGGCATCTTCCAGGCGGCCGGCATCCTGACCATGCTCGACGGCGTGCTCGCGACCCGGCGCCACGAGCACGTGATCCCGACCGCGACGCGCGACTACCAGATCACGCCGACCACGGTGCAGGGCGATCCCGGCATCGCGGTGTCGGGGCACTTCTAGCGAGCCTCGGTTACAGCCCGAACGTCGCGCGGCGCACGAACTGACCGCGACCCGCCTTGCGCTTCGCGACCCACACGTCGTCGCGCACGATCACCTCGCCGCGCGACAGCACGACCTTGGGGCTTCCCGGAACCCGGCGCCCTTCGTACGGCGAGTAGTCGACGTTCATGTGCAGCGTGTCCTTGCCGAGCACCTTGGCGCGCGTCGGATCCCACACCACGACGTCGGCGTCGGCGCCGACGCAGATGTTGCCCTTGCGCGGATACATGCCGAACAGCTTCGCGGGCGCGGTCGACGTTATCTCGACGAAGCGGTTCATCGAGATCTTGCCGAGCGTCACGCCCTCGTAGAGCAGGTGCAGCCGCGTCTCGACGCCGGGCATGCCGTTCGGGATCTTCGAGAAGTTGCCGCGGCCGAGCTCCTTCTGATCCTTCATGCAGAACGGACAGTGATCGGTCGCGACGACCTGCAGATCGTAGTTGCGCAGGCCGCGCCACAGATGATCGTGGTGATGCGCGGGCCGCAACGGTGGCGTGCACACGAAGCCGGCGCCCTTCCACTCGCCATCCGGGCCGCTGTCGCCGCGCAGATCGTCTTCGGTGTTGAACAGATACTGCGGGCACGTCTCGGCGAACGCGGCCTGGCCGCGATCGCGCGCCTCCATCACGCGCTCGAGCGCGCGCTGCGCGGACAGGTGCACCATGTACACGGGGACCTTCGCCATCTCGGCGAGCGCGAGGGCGCGCTCGGTGCCGGTCGCCTCGGCGACCTCGGGGCGGGTGAGCGCGTGATAGACCGGCGCGGTGTGGCCCTCCGCGAGCGCGCGTTGCACCAGCACGTCGATCGGCAGCCCGATCTCCGCGTGCATCGTGATCAGCGCGCCGAGCTCGCCCGCGCGCAGCATCGCGCGGAAGATCTGCTGATCGTCGACGAGGAACACGCCCGGGTAGGCCATGAACATCTTGAACGACGTGATGCCCTCGCGGACCATCGCCGACATCTCGTCGAGCGTCTGCGCGTTCGGCCTCGGTCATGATCATGTGGAAGCCGTAGTCGACCGCGACCTGGCCCTCGGCTCTTGGCGAACCACGCGTCGAGGCCGGCGCGCATCGACTGGCCCTTGCTCTGGATCGCGAAGTCCACGATCGTCGTCGTGCCGCCGTGCGCGGCCGCGACCGTGCCGGTGTGAAAGTCATCCGACGCGGTCGTGCCGCCGAACGGCAGCGACATGTGCGTGTGGCAATCGATGCCGCCCGGGATGACGTAGCTACCCGGTCGCGTCGACGAGCTCCGCGTCGTCGACCTTGAGGCCCGGCGCCTGCAGCGCGACGATCTTGCCGTTCTCGATCCAGACGTCGGCGACGAACGTGTCGCTCGCGGTCACCACGGTGCCGCCCTGGATCAGCGTGCGCGTCATCGTTACCCCTCCACGAGCGGACCGTACGCGTCGGGGCGGCGGTCGCGATAGAACTGCCACGTGCGGCGGACCTCCTCGATCATCGCCATGTCGAGCTCGGCGACGACGAGCTCGTCCTTGTCCTCGCTGCCGCACGCGATGATCTCGCCGCGCGGGTTCACGAAGTACGAGTTGCCGTAGAACTTGCCGATGTTCCACGGCGCTTCGGTGCCGACGCGATTGATCGCGCCGACGTAGTAGCCGTTCGCGATCGCGTGCGCCGGCTGCTCGATCTTCCACAGGTACTGCGACAGCCCGGCGACCGTCGCCGACGGGTTGTAGACGATCTCGGCGCCCGTCGAGCCCGAGCGCGCGCGCGCCCTCCGGGAAGTGGCGGTCGTAACAGATGTACGCGCCGATCGTCGCGTACCGGGTCTTGAACACCGGATAGCCGAGGTTGCCGGGCCGGAAGAAGTACTTCTCCCAGAAGCCGCTCGTCTGCGGGATATGCGTCTTGCGATACTTGCCGAGGTAGCTGCCGTCGGCGTCGAGGATCGCGGCGGTGTTGTAGTAGACGCCCGCCTGCTCGCGCTCGTACAGCGGCACGACCATCGCCATGCCGTACTTCGCGGCGATCGGCGCGAGCTTCTCGACCGTCGGGCCGGGCACGGGCTCGGCGGCGTCGTACCAGCGCTTGTCCTGGCCCGGGCAGAAGTACGGGCCGTTGAAGATCTCCTGCAGGCACAGGATCTGGACGCCCTTCTTGCCGGCGTCGTGGATCATCGGCAGGTGCTTCTCGAGCATCGCCGCCTGGACCTCGGCGACCGAGCGCGACTCGTCGTTGATCGGATTCGAAGCCTGAATCAAGCCGGAGAGAACAGTGCGAGTCATGGGGCTCCTACGTCGTGCACGTGTCACGTTCACGTGCACGTATACGTGCACGATTCGGAAAGTCTCAGTTGGTCACCAGCGTCGAGGTTTCCTTCGCGATGTCGCCCTTCCAGGTCTCGACGTCGCGGTTCACGACTCGCACTGGCTCCGCGCCGGACGGCGCAGACCCGCTCGTCTGGGTCGCGGTCTTCTTGTCGCCGCGCGCGGCTTCCTTCGCGTCGCGCGACGCCTTCTGGCGATCGACGAGATCGTGGTGCGTGGTGAAGTACGGCAGCGACTTGCCGATGAAGTCGCGCACGTTGCCGAACTTGTGGTCGGTCATGAACTTCGACAGCTCTTCCTTGAGCTCGCTGATGATCTCGTAGCCGCGGAGCATCGCGCCGGTGCACACCTGCACCGTCGACGCGCCGAGCAAGAAGAACTGCGCGGCGTCGTAGCCGGTCTCGATGCCGCCGATGCCGCTGATCGCGACGCCGGGGTTCGCGCGCGCGACCTCCATGACCTGGCGCAGCGCGATCGGCCGCACGGCCTGCCCGCTGTAGCCGCCGGGCACGCTGTGGCCCTCGACGGTCGGCATCGGTCGCAGCGTCTTCAGGTCGATGCCGCTGACGCTGAGGATCGTGTTGATCATCGCGATGCCATCGGCGCCGCCGCGCAGCGCGGCCGCGGCCGGCACCGTCGGGTTGCCGACGTTCGGCGTCATCTTCGCCCACACCGGCAGCTTGCTGACCGCCTTGACCCAGCCGCAGACCTCTTCGACGATGTCGGGGTTCTCGCCCATCGCCATCCCATCTTGCGCTCGGGCAGGCCGTGCGGGCAGCTGAGGTTGAGCTCGAAGCCGTCGACGCCGGTCTCCTGGACCTCGCGCACGATCTTCTGCCAGCTGGCCTTCGTGTACTCCTCCATGATCGACGCGATCAGGATCTTCGTCGGATAGTTCTTCTTGAGCTGGCGGAGATCGTCGAGCCAGTCCGCGTACGGCCGATCGCTGATCAGCTCGATGTTCTGGAAGCCGATGACCTCTTCGCTCGTGCGGCCGCGCAGCTTCGCGTAGCGTGGCGCGGTGTTGATGACCTTGCTCGCGTCGAGCGAGAACGTCTTGCACACCATGCCGCCCCAACCGAGGTCGTAGCTGCGCGCGATGACCTTGCCGTTGGTGCCGGGCGGGCCGGAGCCCAGCACGAACGGGTTCTCGAACTTCATGCCGTTGACGGTGATGGTGAGGTCGGACACGGAGGTGGCTTACCACCGGCTCCGCCGGGCCATCAACCACGATTCACCAACGCCTCGGAAAACGTTTTCGCTCGCGCCGGCCGCGTGGTACGGCAACGCGCATGGCGACGAAGACGATCTCGCACTGGATCGACGGCAAGGCATACGAGCGCACCGCGGAGCGCAGCGGCGACGTGTTCAACCCCGCGACCGGCGAGGTCCAGGCGAAGGTCGCGATGGCGACCCCGGCGGTGGTCGACGAGGCGGTCGAGTCGGCCGTGCGCGCGTCGCTGACCTGGCGCAGCGCGTCGATCGCGAAGCGCACCAAGGTCATGTTCGGATTCCGCGAGCTCGTCCACAAGCACGCGAACGAGATCGCCGCGCTGCTCACGAGCGAGCACGGCAAGGTCACCGCCGACGCGATGGGCGAGGTGCAGCGCGGCCTCGAGGTCATCGAGTTCGCGTGCGGCATCGCCGATCTGCAGAAGGGCGAGCACAGCGAGAACGTGTCGACCGAGGTCGATACCTATTCGCTCCGCCAGCCGCTCGGCGTCGTCGCCGGCATCACGCCGTTCAACTTCCCCGCGATGGTCCCGATGTGGATGTACCCGCTCGCGATCGCGTGCGGCAACACGTTCGTGCTCAAGCCGAGCGAGCGCGATCCATCGTGCTCGATGTTCTGCGCGCAGCTGCTCGCGGACGCCGGCTTGCCCGCGGGCGTGCTCAACGTCGTGCACGGCGACAAGGTCGCGGTCGACCGCTTGCTCGAGCACCCGAAGGTGGCCGCGGTGTCGTTCGTCGGCTCGACGCCGATCGCGCAGTACATCTACGAGACCGGCACCAAGCACGGCAAGCGCGTGCAGGCGCTCGGCGGCGCCAAGAACCACATGATCGTGCTGCCCGACGCGGACATGGAGCTCGCGGCGGACGCGGCGGTGTCGGCGGGCTTTGGCTCGGCCGGCGAGCGCTGCATGGCGATCTCGGTGGTCGTCGCGGTCGGCAGCGCCGCGGATCGCCTGATCCCGCTCATGCGCGAGCGCATCGCGAAGCTGCGCGTCGGCGACGGCAGCGACGCGACCAGCGAGATGGGCCCGATCATCACGAAGCAAGCACGCGATCGCATCGCGGGCTACGTCGATGCCGGCGTCGCCGAGGGCGCGACGCTCGTCAGCGATGGCCGCACGCTCAAGGTCGGCGGCCGCGGCGCGGGCGGATTCTTCCTCGGCCCGAGCCTGTTCGATCACGTCACGCCGGCGATGTCGATCTACAAGGACGAGATCTTCGGCCCGGTGCTCGGCGTCACGCGCGTCGCGAGCTACGACGACGCGATCGCGCTGATCAACAAGAACCCGTACGCGAACGGCGTCGCGATCTTCACGAACGACGGCGGCGCGGCGCGCAAGTTCCAGCACGAGGTCGAGGTCGGCATGGTCGGCATCAACGTGCCGATTCCGGTGCCGATGGCGTACTTCTCGTTCGGCGGCTGGAAGGCGTCGCTGTTCGGCGACCTCCACATCTACGGCCGCGACGGCGTGCAGTTCTACACGCGCACCAAGGCGGTGACGTCGCGCTGGCCCGAGCCCAGGCACCGCGGCGTCGATCTCGGATTCCCGACGAACCGCTGAGCGAGACGCCGCGCTGAAATACGCGGCAACATCTGCGCAACATGTTCTGGCTGCGCGTCCGTCAGGCTGTGCGCATGACGTTCTCGGTTCGCTCGCTCGTCGCGATCTCGTTGCTCGGCTCCGGGGCTGGTCTGGCGCTCGCAGACAAGCCGAAGTGGACACCTCCGCAAGCCGCGTTCGATGCGTGCGCCAAGTCCAAGCAAGGCGACGCGTGCACGTTCACGGGGCGAGGCGACCGCACGCTCAAGGGCACGTGCGAGGTGCCGCGCGATAACACCGGCAGCGGCGCCGCGCTGGTGTGCCGGCCGGCGCGCGGTAGCGGGCGCCACGGCGGCGGAAGCGGCGGCGGCGGCGGCAGCGGCACCGGCAGCGCGACGCACTAGGTCGGATCGTATTCGCGCGCGGCGCGTGCACGGCGTCCGCAATCTTGCTACACGGCCTGCATGCAGGGCGCGCTGATCGAGTCGGGATGGTGGGTCCAGGGCCTGAACGCCGGCCGCGGCGTGGCGGTCGCGACGCCGCAGTACGTCGCGTTCATCCCGACCGAGCGCAGCAAGAACCTCGCGGGCGAGGTTGCGTGGGGCGTCGCCGGGTTCGTCACCGTCGGCGCGACCAAGATCCCGCCGGAGCGCGTGATTGCCAAGCTCGCGAACGGCCCGCTCGACGCGCAGGTCGCCAAGTTGATCGCCGGGCTGTCCGGACGGCGGTGGGACGCGGGAAGCGCGACCATCCGGCTCAAGAAGATCTTGTTACGTCCGAGTAAACGCGGGCTGTGGTTCAACCGCGGCAACGAGAGCATCCGCTTCGGGCGCGCCGTCCCGCTCGACGAGCTCGAACGGCATCGCGCGACCTGGACCACGTGGAAATACGAGTGACCGCGCGCGCGCTCTGCTAGGCTCGCGGCGATGCGGCTCCTGTTCACGTCGAACGCGAAGACGAAGATCGTGCGCGGCGGCCAGTCGTTCGCCGCCGAGTGTCCGGAATGCGGACATCACGCGACCTTCGACGAGGTCGAGATCACGGAGAGCTACGGCGTGTTCTGGGTCGATGTCGTCAGCGACACCGAGCGCGCATTTCGCTGCTCGCGCTGCGGCGACACGTTCGACCTGAAGGACGCACCCGCCGCGGCCGCGCCGGTCAAAGCAGCCACGCCCGCCGCGCCGGTCAAGCCGAAGCCGGAGAAGTCCGCCGCCGAGGTCGCGCGCGAACGCGAAGTGAAGGCGACGCGCATCGACGACGAGCTCGCCGAGCTCAAGCGCCGCATGGGCCGCTGAGCTACTTCGCGAGCGCGCGGAACGCGGCGAACGCGGCATCGGCGCGGTCGACGGAGAACTCCTGGCTCTTCGCGCCCGGGCCGACCACGACCAGCGAGTGCGTGTACGCCCAGATCACCGGCGCGCGGGTCGCGACGATGTCCATGCCCTGGTTCGTCGCGGTCTTGTAGAGCTTCTCGTACTGCGCCGGCGAGAAGTGCGCCTTGAGCTCGGCCGGCATCTCGGGGAACAGCTCGTCGGTCGTCATCACGACCATCTCCTGGCTCCCGACCATCACCCTCGGGTGCGTGTCGTCCGTCACCGCCTTGTGGTTCACCGCGTAGCCGTGCGCCAGCAGGAACGTCTCGAACGCGGCGGTCGCGGCCAGCGGATCCGCGCTCGGCAGCTCCGCCTTGCCGTGCTTGCCCATCATGACGAACAGCTTGCGATCGCGATCGAGGTACATCGCGGGGTTGTTGCTGCTCGTGTGGTAATTGCCGGTCAGATAGCCGACGAGATCGACCAGCGGCAGCGTCGTCAGCGACGCCGGGCCGGGGTCGGCGGCCGAGACCGCGCCGACCGCGCTGCCCGCGGCCGAGCCGATCTGCACGGGCAGGTTGTCCTTGGCGCACGCGGCGCACGCGGCGCACGCGACGATCGCGATGGTGATGCGGAGCATCCGCCGATCATCGCCCGATCGCGGAGCGCGTGTCGCTGCCCGCGGCCGGTGCGCGCACCTGGGCCGCGACCAGCGCGAGCGCGGCCTCGCGGACCTCGCCGATCGACGGCCGCGCGCGGACGTCGTTCACCAGCATGCGATCGATGATCGCGGTGAGCAGGCGCGATGCGCGCGGAAACCGGTCCGCGGCCGACACGCCGTTCAGCGCGGGCGGCGCGGCACCGAACGCCATCACGCCCGACAGGCACTGGAACGCGATGACGCCGAGCGCGTGGACATCCGCGGTCGCATCCGACGGCGCGGTCAGGAGCTCGCGCGACTGCGACCAGTCGTCGATGCGCAGCGCCGGGCCGCGCGGATCGGTGCCGCACACGATCGCGTCGGCGCGCAGGTTGCGGTGCGCGAGGCCCTGACGATGCGCGTGCTCGATGATCGACGCGAGCTCGAGGATCACGCGCAGCGGATCGACGCGCGCGCCGCTCGCGATGACCTCGGCGAGCGACGGGCCGGTCGCGCGGTCGAGCGCGAACCACGCGCGGCCGTCGGGCAGTGCGCCGCAGTCGTACACGCGCGCGATGCCGGGATGGCGCAGGCGATCGAGCACGTCGGCCTCGCGCAGGAACTGCTGCTTCGCGCCGCGAAACGCCTGCAGCGGCGGCATCATCTTCAGCGCGACGCGCCGGCCGAGCCGCGCGTGCGTCGCTTCGTAGGTCCACGCCGTCCGCGACTGCGAGACCTCGGCCTCGATCGTGTAGTCGCCGATCACCGCTCCCCGTCCGTGGTGGCTCATCGCACGGTCGCTAGTGCACGCTGCGTGCCCCGCGCGGATCGAGGCGAGTCGCGCAGTTGAGGCTAGGGTGCACAGGCCCGGGCTCGCGCGAGGAGGGTCGACGCACCCGAGCGTCAGCTGCGGCCGCGCGCGCGCTGCTGCTCGCGCTCGAGCTCGCTGATCGCGAACGTCGCCATGCCGTTCGGGGTCCAGCGCGGCTTGCGGATGCGCAGCGGCGGCTCGGCGGCGGCGGCGATCGCGTCGGCCTCGGCATCGGCGTCGACCGCGTCGTCGATATCGACGAGCTCGACCTCGGCGACGGCGGGCAGATCCTGCAGCGCCTCGGCGCCCTCGGTGACCCACGCGATGTCGCCGAGCACCTCGGCGCTGCTCGGCCGATCGAAGCGATCGTGCGCGAGCATCTGGTCGATCACGATCGCGAGCTCGCGCGGCGCGCGCGGACAGCGCTCGCGCACGGTCAGCGGCAACGTCGCGGCCGGCAACGAGCCGGTCAGCGCCTGGCACGCGAGCAGGCCCAGCGCGTAGATATCGGCGCGATCGTCGATCGCGTCACCGCGCTGCGCTTCGGGGGCGAGGTACGCGCGCGAGCCCGGCGTCGGCAGGTGCGGGATTGCCGGCGCGGCGTCGTACGTGCGCGCGCTGCCCCACTCCGTGATGCACACCGCGAAGCCGCGGCCGGCGCCGGTCAGCACGATGCGCTCGGGACGCAGCGCGCCATGCACGACGCCGCGGCGATGCGCGTGCTCGAGCACGCGCGCGACGTCGCGGATCAGCCGCGCGACCTCGATCGGACGCAGCGGCCCGCGCGCGAGCGCCTCGGACAGCCGCTCGCCGCAGACGTCCTCGAACGCGAACCACGGCCGATCGTCGGCGAGGAGGCCGGACTCGTAGACCGCCGGCAGGCCGGCGTGGCGCAGCGCCTCGAGGATGCACGCCTCGCGCAACATCGGCACCGAGCTGCCGGGGAGCGCGGCGTGCGCGATTCGATCAGCGCGCGACGCGGCAACACGACGTGCTCGGCGGCGTACAACATGCCGGTCGCGGTCGCGCCGAGCTCGCGCGCGACGCGATAGTTGCCGAGGCGGCTGCCGATCGCGATTCGCATCGATCACCGGCAAGTGCACTCGCCATGCCTCGCGCGCGACGCGGATCGCGCGAGCAGTGGCGCAGACATAGTCGCGAGGCCGAGGCACGCAGACCCGGCCGCGGATCGGGACAGCCGACCCTGCCTGGTCGCCAGACCCTACGAGCGCGACTTGAAGCGCACTTCGAGCTCGGACAACGTGCGCGGCACCGCGGGCTCGGCCTCCGGCGCAGGCGCGACAGCCGCCGCGACGACCGGGGCCGGCGCAGCTGGCGCCGCGGTCGCGCCGCTCACCGTCATCGTCGACGACATCGACGGCGGCTGCGTCTTCGACGGCATGCGATCCGGCGACAGGCCGTACGCGGGCGTCCACCGCGGCTTGTCGATCTGCGTGAGCGCCGGGATCAGCTCGATCGCCTGCGCGATCTGCGTCGCGCGCTCCCAGACGTCGGCTGCGGTCGGTCGCTGCTCGCGCTCGGTCCGATCATCTGATCGATCAGCTCGGTCAGCTCGGTCGGCGCCATCGGGCGCATGCCTGCGGACGATTCGCCGGCGCCCGCGAGCTCGCCGGTCAGCGCGCGAAACGCGATCGCGCCGAGCGCGTGAACGTCGTCGCGCTCGTCGACCAGGCCCGCGGGCACCACGCCGTCGAGCTCGACCTCGAGGTTGTACGCGTCCGACCAGTTGCGCAGCGAATAGGGAAACTTTCGCCCGGCGGTGCGCACGAGGTTCGTGGCGGTGACCATGCGATGGATGACGCCGGCCTTGTGCGCGCTCGCGAGGATCTCGGCGGCGTCGCGCAACAGGTAGATGACCTCGGGCACGCTCAGCATGCTGTTGCCGCCGACCGCCTCGGCGACGGTCACCCCGTCCATGCGCTCCATCGCGATCCACGGGCTGCGATCCGAGAGCAAGCCGCACTCGAACACGCGCGGGATGCCGGGATGGTCGAGTCCCTCGAGCACGCACGCCTCGCGCACGATCTGCACCGCCATCTCGCGCAGCCACGGATCGCGATGCATGATCTTGAGCGCGACCCGGCGCGGCAGCACCACGTGCGTCGCCTCGTAGACCACCCCCGTGTCCTCGACACGCAGCTCGGACTGGATGATGTAGTCCCCGACGCGAACGCCCGGCGCCATGCGATCGCCGGGTTGAGATTCGGTCATCGACATTTGCGTAGTGCACTCATCGTGCCTCGCTCTGGCCTCACGATCACCTTGATCCTTCGTCGCGGGTGCAGATTCCCGACGATCGGATCGTGGCACGCAGCCCACAGGTCCAGCCGCTTGGGACTCCCGTCCTCAGCGAGAATGTAGGCGCTGCGACTGCATCAGCGCCCAGTACATACCGCCGGCCAGGAAGAAGCCGACGAACCACGACCAGTCATACAAGAAGTGCAGCGGCGGCACGAACGCGCCGGCGAGCGCCGCCCCGGCGCCGAGCAACGTCGCGACGACCGCGGCCAGGTTCCAGCCGCCGTCGTAGCGATAGACCCCGTCGCGCGAGTACAGCGCCGCGAGGTCGAGCTTGGTCTTGCGGATGAGCCAGTAGTCGACGATCAGCACGCCCGCGACCGCGCCGAGCGAGCCGGAGTAGCCGACCAGCCAGCCGAGGATGTAGCTGTGCTCGTCCTTGAGCAGCTCCCACGGCATCATCGCGATGCCGACGAGGCCCGTGATGAGGCCGCCGCGCTTGAAGTCGATCACGCGCGGAAACGCGTTCGCGAAGTCGTTCGCGGGCGAGACGACGTTGGCCGCGATGTTGACCGCGAGCGTCGCGATCACGACCGTGAACATCGCGATGCCGACGATCAGGCGATCCGAAAAATGCGACGCGAGCTCGATCGGATCCGCGATCGGTTTGTGAAAGATGATGACGGTCGCGGACGTGATCACGATGCCCATCGCCGCGAAGCCGGTCATCGTCGTCGGCAGCGCGATCACCTGCCCGACCGCTTGCTCCTTCTGCGAGCGGCCGAAGCGCGTGAAGTCCGGCATGTTGAGCGACAGCGTCGACCAGAAGCCGATCGTCGCGGTCAGCGACGGGATGAACACCGCCCAGAAGCTCCCTTCGCCGGTGAACCCGGTCTGCGACATGATCGGCCCCAGCCCATCCGCGCGATCGATCGCCCAGTACACGAGCACCGCGGTCATCACGAGCACGAACGGCGCCGCGAAGCGCTCGACGCGGCGGAGCACGTCCATGCCGCGGAAGATGATCAGGATGTTGAGCCCCCAGAACAGCAGGAACGCGATCCACTGCGTGCCCGGGAAGCCGTCGAGGTCGCCGATCAGGTTCTGCCACGGCGGATAGATCGACACGAAGAACGTGTGCAGCGCCTGGCCGCCGATCCACGTGTTGATGCCGAACCAGCCGCACGCGACGACCGCGCGCATCAGCGCCGGCAGGTTCGAGCCGGCGGTGCCGTACGCGGCTCGCGCGAACACCGGGAACGGGATGCCGTACTTCGTGCCGGGATGCGAGTTGAGCAGGATCGGCGCGAGCACGATCAAGTTGCCGAGCAAGATGGTGAGCAGCGCTTGCCACCACGCCATGCCGCTCGCGATCAGCCCCGACGCCATCTTGTAGGTCGGGATGCAGTGCGCCATCGAGATCCACAGCGCGGCGTAGTCCCACGTCGACCACGTGCGGCGCGCGACCGCGACCGGCGCGAGGTCCTCGTTGAACAGCGACGACGCGCGCAGCGCCTCCGGATCGCGCAGCTCGACGCGCCCGTCGGCGTGAAGGATCTCCTCGCTGTTGCCCACGCTCATGCCGCGCCGAAGCTAGTAGATTCCGGGCCATGAAGCGAGCCTTGGCGCTCGCCGGCCGGCGATGCGGCTCCGCGTCGACGCCACCGCGACTCGCCGCGTCGCGCGATCGACGACTGGCCGCGCGGCCTCTGGAAGTATTTCACACCGACGTGCTCGGCCATTTCAAGGCAGGATATCTTATCGTACTTCGCGGCAGGGATGGAACGATAATCCATGCGCAACACGCGCGCATGATCGGCGACGCCCCATCGCTTGATCTGGTCGTTCGCGTAGTCCGCGCCTTTTTGCGCGATAGTGATACCGGTCGAATCGGTGCCGTAATATTTTGCAGAGTGCGCTGCAAGCGTACCCCATCCGCAGCCGATGTCGAGCAGTTTCTCGCCCGGTTTAAGCTGAAGCTTCTGGCACACGAGATCGAGTTTTTGGTCCTGTGCCGTTTCGAGATCTTCCAATCCGGTCTTAAAAAAGGCGGAGGTATAGATCATACGCTCGCCCAAAAATCCACCGAAGAAATCGTTACCACGATCGTAATGACTGCGAATGACCCGCTCATCCTGTTTCGCCGAGTGAATGGTCACTTCTGGAATAAATCGCGAGAAAAGAAATTTCAGGTGATGATTTACGAAAGCATATTTGAAGAAAAGCGTCCGGTTGCGGATCAGGTCCTGAAAATCACAGGTGATGTCCACCCGGCCATTCATGTAGTCCTCGATAAAATCGGTAATGGCGGTCTTTTCGCCGTTTTTGTACCGGGAATCAACGCTTTTGTCGCGGACGATGACGAGATCTCTGATGTTTTTTGATTGAATGTTGCTGAAGGACATATAGGATTATTTCTGTTGGACAGCCGAGGAGATTGGATATGTGTTAATAACGATATTCAAGCAAGATAATTCAGAGTAAACAGAAAACCTCAATATCCCGGAAATTCCTCGAAGCGAATATTGTCCTCATCCACCGTGGCCTCGACGAGCATCTTACGCATCCCATTGACGAAACCTGCTGGACCAGCAATGTAGTAGATCGGCGTGGAAAGATCGCCGACATGACGCTCTAATAAATCCCGATTGACAAAGCCTTTCTCACCATCCCATTGATGCAATGATGTATTCATGTCTGTCATAGTTGGAATGTATAAGACGTTCGGCGTGGAATGCGAGATGGCAGTCAGTTCATCAAGAAACGGAGCATCTTCCGGCGTGTGATTGGAATGGAATACATAGATCTGATGGTGAAGTCGCTGATGCATTGCCGTTTTTACCATGCTGATGAAGGGTGTAATACCGATCCCACCCGCCATCATGATGGCAGGCTTTGTGGCACTCTTATGCAGAATGAACGAACCATAGGGACCATCCCACGCGAACTCCATGCCCGGTTCGGCGTTCTTCAACGCACGCTTGAATGCGGTGTCTCGCATGCGTGTAGCTACCATCAGCTCCGGATCATGCGGAGCGCTGACCAAAGAAAAAGTACGCACCGGGCCTTCATCGTCCATTTCCGGTGGATCGATTAGATAGAGATCGATCGTTTGCCCGGATTCATATTCAAAACCATGCGGCCGTTCGAGATGAAATGCATACGTGTCGTGAGCGATCTCTTCACTGCCTAAAAGCTTCAGTCTTTTCTGTTCCATATTCTAAAGTCGAATTATAAAGTCGTATTTTCGTACTACAAAATTACAAACAATGGAAGAATCAACCACAAAAGACAGACTTCTTGCCGCCCAGCTCATTCGCGATGTTCCCGATTTCCCGCGCCACGGAATCGTGTTCAAGGACATCACACCCGTGCTCTCCAGTCCCGAAGCAATGCGCCAGATCATCGACCGATTTATCGAATACTCGATCCCCAAGCGGCCGGACGCGATTGTGGGTATCGAATCTCGTGGATTTGTCTTCGGAATGCCGCTTGCCCTGGAAATGGAATTACCCTTCGTGCCGGTACGCAAACTCGGAAAACTTCCCTACCAGACCATCCACGAAGAATACAATCTGGAATATGGAAAAAATTCGATGGAGATCCATACCGATGCCATCGTACCCGGCAACCGCGTTATTATTGTAGATGATCTGCTGGCGACCGGCGGCACAGCTTCTGCCGCGAAACGGCTGATAAATAGACTGGGCGGAACCGTCGAGGGATTCGCATTCCTGATCGAGCTATCGTTCCTGCATGGCAAGCTTGCACTGCCAAACGATGATGTGTTGGCGCTGATAACAGCCGATGAATAAATTCGAGGATCTGGAATTATTTGCTTGATGGAAGGCCTATCTGTATTCCCATCCAACCACGAAGCATCATTTTTAACTTACTCAGAAAAGCATGTCAAACAACACTCTTCGAAACATTGCTCTGTTTTTCATCACAGCATTCTTTGCCAGCTGTAGTTCCTCGACGAGCACCGCACCCAGCTCGACACAGACACCACACACGATGCTCGCAACTGTTGATGGAGCATCGTGGTCATCCGCTATGAATGGAATTTATGCCAGCGCGTATGCAATACGCCGCGCTGATAGCATCGTTACCATAATCGGCATTGCGGCGGATTCTTCAGAGATCACAATTATGCTCCCAACCCTTAGGTTTGGATCCGTTGGCACAGATTCTTTAGGCAAGACGACTGGTAATTTCGCGATGTACTCCTCGTCCGGAACACCGGATACCTCAAGATCTTACCTTACGATTCCGACACTTAATCGAATTTATTCCGGCTTCGTAACTATTACTTCTTACGATACAACGAAATTTCTCATCAGCGGCCAGTTTCAATTCGTTGGGCACAAAGCTCACAGCCCTTCCGACAGCGTGACCGTCACGAGCGGCTCGTTCTATCAATTGCAATTTGCGGCGTAGCTACTCCTTCTCAAAATCAGGCGAAACGGAATTGATGCAATAGTGAAGTCCGGTCTGGGAGGAGTCACATTTATTGGCCCACCCATCCAAATTATCGTATCTTTGTGGCTCATTAAATCATTCTCAATATGAATATGCGCGTTATATCTTATTTTTCCCTTTTTCTGGTAGCTATCATAGCATTTGCGGGCTGTAAATCATCTTCGACATCGCCAGGGTCATCTGAAACGGTCGTAGTCCCCAATCCAGGCTCCTATTTTGTCACGGTAGATGTATCGATCGATTCAACGGGTGCCATTGTCTCTACGGATACCTCTGTTGAAACATTTTTCCAGACCGGGCTCTCAATATTTGGCAAAACGAATGTTATAGAACTCATCGACAGTGCGGATGGATCTGTAACCGATACCGGGTACATCCATTATGAATCCGATGGCGATGTAAGCTCTTACGCCGCTTCTAATGTGGGTGGACTTAGCTTATCGAACGGCTGGATCACCTTCCCATTTGCTTCCCAGCAACCAACCACCTTTGGTATTGATACATCATTCCAAGGTCAGAGCTTACAATTCACCGAAAAATATACGGGTGCCGGACAAGGCTCAATCACTATCGAGGGCAAGCAGTTTTCGGAACAAAACATTAATTCGAGCGGGAGTTCAATTCTGTCATATAACTTAGCTGGAAAAATTATTTCTGACACCAGCACATTTGGCAATGGCACTGTCTCTTTCGCACCATCGCTGGGTGAAGTGGTCGAACAACGTACCCCCGGCGCCCGCGAACCCATCACTAAGATGATGGGAAATTCCGATCACAGTTTCGTAATTCGGTATGTCTTAAAGTAGGCTTCTCTTACTTCTTCTCAAAATCGAGCGAAACGGAGTTAATGCAATAGCGCAGACCGGTCGGCGCGGGACCATCGTTGAAAACATGACCTAAGTGCGCACCACAATTGGCGCAGGTCACTTCGGTGCGTGTCATGCCAAGCGAGCGATCTTTATGCTCCTCGATTTGGGCGTTGGCTTTCGGCGCGTAAAAACTGGGCCAGCCGCAGCCGGCATCGAATTTCGTTTCGCTCTCGAAGAGCGGTGCGCCGCAGGCTCCGCATTTATAGATACCGTCCTCCCAGAACGATTCATACTCGCCGCTATACGGACGCTCGGTACCCTTTTCGCGCATTACGCGATATTGTTCAGGAGTTAACTCCCTCTGCCATTCTTCTGGTGTTTTCTTGACCACGATTTACTGGATTTTGCGGATTAAGCAGGATGGATTTTAAGATTACTACGAGGATTAGTTGTCTGAGTTGCAGTGTCATTCCCGCGAAAGCGGGAATCCAGAGCCAAACTTCGCGACAATCCAAACCTGGATTCCCACTTTTGCGGGAATGACAAATAAAAATCGTGCGATAACGTTTTCATATTTGATACTTCACCTTCATTCATTGTTATCCCTCCAATCCATCCTGCCTTAATCCTCAAAATCAAGTAAACCGTGGTTCTCGGATCGTTCACATTTATCCTTCACACCCATCTTCCCTATGTGCTGCATCACGGGAAATGGCCGCACGGCTCCGATTGGCTTTCGGAAGCTGCGGCGGAGTGCTACATCCCGATCTTAGGTGTTCTCGAACGTCTTCAGGCCGAGGGTCTGTCACCTAAAATCTCGATGGATTTTTCGCCCATCGATCTCGAACAATTAGCCGATCCGGATTTTGCGACCGTGTTCATCGAGTATTGCCATGAAAAGATCGAGGCCGCGGAACAAGATTACCTTTATTTCGCAAAACAAGGCGAACAGCATCTGCAGCCGCTTGCAGAATACTGGAGGGAATTTTACTCAACCACGAAAAAGCTGTTCGTTGAAAAATATCAATGCAACATCGTTTCCGGGTTCCGGCGGTTATCGGACAGCGGCGTGCTCGACGCCATGACCTGCGGCGCAACGCATGGGTATTTTCCGCTTTTGCTTCGCGACGATAGTATTCGCGGGCAGATCAACTGCGCCATCGAGACGCATGAGCAGCATTTCGGTAAGCGTCCGCGCGGGATCTGGCTGCCGGAGTGTGGCTACCGCCCGCGATACAACTGGTCGCCACCGGTAGGGCCGGAAGCGTACAGGCATTCGAGCGAAATGCGCGCGGGTGTCGAAGAATTAGTCGCTGAAGCAGGACTGGAATATTTTGTGGTCGATGGATCGCTAACGCGCGGCGGAATAACGATCCCGGCCTACCAGCCCTTAGGAGAACGCATTCATCAGCAGTATCTCGCTGAGACCGGCGCCGATGGTGAGCCGCTGCTCCAGAACGATCCGAACCGTTCCCTCACAGATATTTATTGGGTAGATTCTTCGAGAGCTGCCACCAATACAGCAACACGCTCCCCTGCCGTATTCTCACGAGACCCGCAGAGCGCCTCGCGCGTATGGGCAGCAGATATGGGGTATCCCGGTGCCGGGATGTACCTCGATTTTCATAAGAAGCATCATAATTCCGGTCTGCGCTATTGGAAAGTTACCGGAGTCCGCGCCGACCTTGCCGATAAACTTCCCTATCTGCCGGAGGAAACAGAACGGCAGTTGGATCTCGATGCAAAGGATTTTGTTCGCCGTTCGAACCGAACTCGCAGATCATGCCGGCAAGCATAACGCTCCCGGCATTCTCGCCGCACCGTTCGACACGGAACTATTCGGACATTGGTGGTACGAAGGACCCCGATTTATAGAAAAAGTCATGCGGCTGATGTCTTCAGAAGATGAGATCAAGCTTATAGACTGTGCCGAAGCCCTGGACACCTACTCCGCCCCACGGGTCACTATTTCTCTGCCGGAAGGATCCTGGGGCGAAGGCGGACATCATTTCGTCTGGACGAACCACGAAGTGGCCTGGATGTGGGATGTCATCTACCCGCTCGAAGACCGGTTCCTGAAAATCCTTCATTCCAGAATTTGGGGAGATATTCCGGCACTATCCCAAATTATGAAGCAAGCAGCCCGCGAACTATTGTTGCTGGAATCCAGCGACTGGCCGTTCGTGATATCCACTCAAGGCGCGATAGAGTATTCCAAAATGCGCTTTGCCGAACATGCTGAAATTCTTGAGCGGTTGCTGAATATTGTCGAGAACTTCGATGCAGCCAAGGTTCTTCAAGAAGCTGATTCTAATTTTCTACAGGAAGTTAGGGGCACAGACCGACCCTTCCCCATCATAGATCTTCGTTGGTGGCAGAAGAAGTAGAAACTGCCATGGTCACGGTGACCAGTCACCGCCCTTAAGCATCGGGAGCGGAAACGGGCCGATCATAGTTAGATTATTGTAGATTCGTTAATCGTCTCGTAAGAATCTCTTATTTTTGCGAATGGAGGTGTAACAATTCCTATCTCGACGGATTGTTTAATAATGAGCATCTCCATTGCATTGTTTCCATTGATGCGTTTTATCCTTATTGCTTAACTACCATGAAGCCTGCACGGATCATCCCACTCCTTCTTCTGACCCTCTCCCTCATTGCGCCCCGAATGGCCAGCGCGCAGAAATCCGATACGCTGTTCATCTCTCCGGATTGCTACAGCGATCCGGGCTGGGATTTTGGGTATCTAAATTGGCATAATGAATTCGTTAATGAAATTATACTTTGGATCGATCCGTCAGATAGCGTTGGATTTGCAGGCGCCTCTGAGTGTTGCGCGGCTGAGAAAGACGGCTGGGATAATACTACCGACAGTCTCAACGACAGTCTTATATTTGCACCTCTAAACGGAGGAGGTATTGCACCGGGGATCAATGACACCGGCTTCTACTTTCTATTAGGTGGCTTGGGAGGAACTCCATTTCCCTACGATCGATTCGATCATCCTTTAACTATTCATCTTACGACGCTTGCCGGTGGGATGGTTGTGAATCAGATGACCTTTGTGGTCATTCCCACACTATTTCAAGGTAACTGCTCGTTCGATTCCGTTGGTGGTACCGTCTCTACGCTTGGATGCAGCCCACGGTTTAATTTAAATGTGTTCAATAATAACGGGGTCCAACAAACGATTACGAATATGAAATTCGAATTGGTTGGCTCAACCGCTGGCTCTATGCTGCCTTCAGAAATTCAGCCGCCAACGGGATGGGGGGTCGATTCGGTAACACAATCCGCTGCTTATTTCAGTACACCCTGCGGAAGTTCGTACCAAATACCATATAAAGGCAATCTTAGCGGGTTTCTCGTCACTATTCGCGCAAATCCCAATGTCGATTCATTCTCATTCGTGTGGACCGCCTATAGCTGCGGTGCCACTATCGACCGAGATACGACACGGAATCTTCCTGTTACCCCACAAGCCTGTTCTGACGGCACCAATGCTGACAGTTTGACTTTCGTCAACACTGGCGAGTGCGGTTTTGGGATGAATGCAAAGAATTATCACAGCGGCGATGCTGGCGACAGCGTATCGACGGTCACGAGCTGGAATTTTATCATTACCAATCCCGGTGTAACATGGGCTTCAGCTACGCTGCCACCACAGGCCATTACAGGAACATGGCAGTACAGCGGCGTGGGAACGGACACCCTTCATTTCTTTGAGGTCCCCAGATATATGACCGATCCGCAGTATGCCCAACAAGGTGGGACGATATGGACGCTGGGAGCTTCGATCTCTGACCCAAATCCCGGTGAAAATGTATTCGTTAAATGGACGGATTCTACGGGTACAACGGCCTCTACATTTTTATCGAGCGGCACCGATACCATTTCCTGCAGCAGTACCCAGCCTGACTCATCGTGGATCGACGTCGGTTCGGATTGTTCTTACACGCTACGCGTAAAGAACGCGCATACCCATCCAACGTCGAGCATTAACGCGATCTCCTTACAGATGCCTCTGACCTCAGGAACATTCCCTGCCCGGGGCATCGTGTTACTCCGCGAGCGACGGGTGGTCGCCCTCCGCACCTGGAAATAACACCCTGCGTTTCACGAATCTTTCCGGAGCCAGCGGTTACCTAAGAACCGGCAGCTACGATACGATCCATTTCTGCATCGATCCCGCCCAGATCAATGCGTCCTGGACGCTTTCATGGACCCCGATCGACTCCGCAAAATCACAACGAGGTGCAAACGGCCTATACACTTAACGTACCCGGTTGCAGTCCGCCGTTGGTGTGTGATTCTATTCGTCATATCGTAGATACTTCATTTTGCTCGGATACGATCGTTGTCCTGAACTTACGGCAAGGCGGCGCCGAGATCGACAGCGTGGTTGTTACTCCATCAGGCGGCTGGACTATCGCATCGGCCATTCCCCCGACCTTGTGGGCGCAAAGCATTCTGCCCGGAGGAAGCAGCGTAGTATTTACCGGCTCTCTCACGCCAGGACTATCCCAGAGATTCTATGTTGAATATAATACCGGTGGATCGAAATCTTCCAGCGTACAGGTATCGACATATTCGAACGGGTCAACCTGTCCGAAAACGCAAACCATATCCTGCTCGACTGCTGGTGTTTCGCCATCGAGCGTACCGCAATCTCTGGATGTCTCCGTCGTCCCGAACCCGATGAATCAGGAAGCGCAGATCGTTCTTACGACCGGCACGTTCGACCGGGTGCAGATGACGCTCCTCGATGTCCTCGGGCGCACCAGCATGACTGTGATGAATGGCACCATCCCGGCTGGCGATCATGATTACACGCTTGACGTCAGCCAACTCCCGCCGGGAACGTACTACCTCCGAGTGGTAGCCAGTGGCGCTACGCTGACGAAGAAGTTGGTAGTGACACATTGACGACGATTGCTATGCTCAGGAATGCATGTCATCCTGAGCGTAGCAAAACGGAGCGAAGCATCGGCGACGATGCGGCGGAGTTTTGCGAAGTCGAAGGATCTCTTGCATGACAAAGATCCTTCGACTCCGTTCGTTTCTCCTTCGTCGAAACGAACTCCGCTCAGGATGACAGTTCTCGAAAAGTGTATAACAAAAGAGGGCGTTTGCAATTGCAAACGCCCTCTTTAATTTCTATCCGCGTAATCCAGGTTCGGATCATGCCATGTGCGGCCGAAGCTTGGCAAGAATCTTTTCCTTACCCGTTGCGCCGATAATTTGATCGACGACCTGACCTCCCTTGAAAATAAGGAGCGTCGGAACGGAGCGAATACCGAAATTCATGGAAGTCTCCGGATTCTCATCGACATCTAACTTGCCGATCGTCGCTTTGCCATCGTATTCCGAGGCAAGCTCTTCGATGATCGGGGCGATCATGCGGCAGGGGCCGCACCAGGTCGCAGTAAAATCGACGAGCACCGGTTTATCATTCTTTAAAACATCCTTATCGAACGTTGCGTCCGTCAGGTGGAGGGGTCCCGTCATAGTTGTAGTCATAATATCACCTATCTCGTAAATAAAAGCCTGTTCATTCCAAACACTTTGCCGAACTCGCGAACCAGATCATCGCCCGGTTCAACTTTATATTTTTCCGGCAGTCTATATTTACGGCTAACACCAGCCGCTGTTTCAACAGATATAAATGTGGTACACGTACCGTGAAACCGCGTACACAGCTTTTCGACCTGCTCGACGGTCGGCCTGGCATCCTCGCCTTCGAAGAGGCGCACCAGCACACCTCGCGTCATGCGTTTACGCATTGCAGGGATCTCATAAGCTTCCTCGACAATCACCGTCGGCGCTTCATCCGGGCCATTCCTACGCACTTTTCCTCGCAGAAACAGCGGTTTTTCATCGACCACGAATTGCTGGTATTGCCGAAATGCCTCGCTCCAGAATACGCACTCGATCTTACCCGTAAAATCTTCTAATTTTACGATGGCAAACGCATTCCCGTTCCGGTCGAGCTTGCGTGTCAGCCCGACGATCACTCCGCCGACGAGCACGACGTCATTTTGTTTGGTATTGTTGATCTCGATCGCTTTATGGGTAACAAAGCTCATTACGTCGATGCGGTATGGTTCGAGGGGGTGTCCGCTGATGTAATAGCCGACGGCCTTTTTCTCATGGGAGAGCATTTCCAGTTCTGTCCAGCGATGGACGGCATCCGTGATGGGCGGCGGAGCAGGAACCTGATTCGTGTCACTGCCACCAAACAGGGAATCCTGGGGGCTTTTTGCTTCGTCGCGGACTTTCTGCCCATACTGTAATGCGCGCTCGATATTTTCGAACAGATCGGAGCGGTACGCGGCGTAACGCGCTTATCATCGTTACAGGAATCGAACGCACCGGCTTCGACCATTGCTTCGATGGCGCGTTTGTTCACCAAACGTGTATCGAGCCGGGAAGTAAAATCAAAGAGCGAAGTGAACCGTCCGTTCTTCGCTCGCTCCCGGACGATCTCATCAACCGCTTTTTCGCCGACGCTCTTAATTCCCGCAAGGCAGAAGCGAATGCCTTCCTGCGTAGCAGTAAAATAAGAGTAACTCAGGTTCACATCCGGCGGAAGGGTGCGGATATTATATTTCTTTGCCTCGTCGATAAGCTGAACGACGTAATCGGCGTCGTTCATCTCGTGCGTCATGTTCGCCGCGAGGAACTCTGACGTATAGTTCGCTTTCAGCCACGCCGTTTGGTAACTAATAAGCGAATACGCAAGGCTATGCGACTTATTGAATCCATAGGATGCGAATTTCGCAAGCCGATCGAATAATTCTTTCGAGACCTTGTCTGAAATTCCATTCGCAACGCACCCTTGTATGAAGGCTTCTTTCATTGCCTCCATCTTGTGAAGATCCTTCTTGCCCATCGCGCGGCGCATTTCATCCGCTTTTGCCAGCGAGAATCCCGCGAGATCGCGCGCAATACGCATTACCTGCTCCTGCACCACAACGACGCCATACGTTTCTGCTAAGATCGGCTCCAGCTTCGGATGCAGATATTCTACTTTTTTCCGCCCATGTTTGCGCTCGATGAACTCAGGAATAAATTCCATTGGGCCGGGACGGTAGAGCGCATTCATGGAAGAAAGATCCTCCATGTTCTCGGGTTTCAGCGCGCGCATGTAGTTCTGCATGGGCGGCGAATCGAACTGGAACACGCCGATAGTATCGCCTCTGCCAAATAGCTCGAACGTCTTCTTCACTGTTGGATCATCGGGATCGTCGAGCGGGATCTGATCGATGTCGATCTTGATGCCATGGTTTTGCTCGATAAGCGCGAGTGTGCTGTCGATGATGGAAAGTGTGCGCAGACCGAGGAAGTCCATCTTGAGAAGGCCGGCCTCCTCGACATCCTTCATGTTGAACTGCGTAACAGCGTCGTCCAGCGATGGTGTTTTGTAGAGCGGAACGTAATTCGAAATATCGCTCGGAGCGATCACCACGCCCGCCGCATGTTTCGAAGCCGAACGTGCGAAGCCTTCCAGGATCAATGAATGCTCGATGAAGCTTAGCAACCAGTGGATCGCCCTTCGCCAGGATCGCCTTCACTTCCGGCAATTCAATAGCCTCTGCAAGCGGCGTTACGCGGCCCATGATGACGGGAATGTTCTTCGTCAGCTCGTTGATCGTGGCAAGCGGAACACCAAGCACGCGCCCCACATCCTTTAGAACCGCACGAGCCGAAAGCGTGGAGAATGTAATGATCTGCGCAACGGAATTCCGGCCATATTTATCACGAACATACTCGATGACCTTCTCGCGTTTATCGTCGGAGAAATCGATGTCTATATCGGGCATCGAAACGCGTTCAGGATTCAGGAAGCGCTCGAAGAGCAGATTATACTTGATCGGATCGACATTCGTAATGCCAAGCGCGTATGCCACAAGCGAACCCGCCGCAGAACCTCGTCCTGGGCCAACACTGACACCCATCTTCCTTGCGGCGGCAATGAAATCCTGCACGATGAGGAAATACCCTGCATAGCCCATCTTGTTGATGACGCCAAGCTCAAAAGCGGTACGCTCTTCGATCTCGCGGGTCATTGTGCCGCTGAATCTGCGGTCGAGGCCCGTTTTCGTCAGGTGGTCGAGATATTCTTCAAGGGTCGTCGCCCCGGAATCTGCTGGAATGGGAAATGCAGGCATTTTCAGATCTTTCGAGAACGAGACATTGCATTTCTCTTCGATCTCCAGCGTCGTTTCGATAGCTTCCGGCCATTGGGCGAAGAGCTTGAGCATCTCCTTCGCACTGCGGAAATAATTTTGGTCGGTGCCGTACTTGAGTTTGTTGACATCCGGCGTATCTTTTCCACCGGCATCACGAATATGCAGCAGAACGTTATGCGCGACGGCATGTCGCTGTTCGATGTAGTGGCAATCATTCGTAGCAACAAGCTTTATGCCGAGTTCCCGCGCAAGTCTCGGCGCGGCTTCACGCACTTTCACTTCCGGAGCAAGTCCGTGATCCTGTATTTCGATATAAAAATCATCCTCGAACAGATTCTTGAACTTTGTTGCGATGCGCTTTGCCTTTTCATAATCGCCGGAGATGAAATGCGGGCTTATAATGCCACCTGCACACGCCGTTGTTGCGATAAGCCCCTCGTGATGCTCTTGCAGCATGTCAAAATCAATGCGAGGTTTGTAGTAAAAACCCTCGGTATGCCCGAGCGTAACAAGCTTCATCAGATTCTGATAGCCTGTCTCATTCTTTGCGAGCAAGATGAGATGATTGTATGCCTTGTTCTTGCCTTCGGCATCCTGAAACCTCTCGCGATCTGTTGCAAGACCATCGTTCACAAAATACACTTCACACCCGATGATGGGCTTGACGCCATTGGCCTTCGCTGTCTTGTAAAACTCGAACGCGCCGAAGAGCACACCATGATCCGTCAGCGCAACGGATCGCATCCCGTTCGTCTTTGCAGCCTCGACCAAGCCCGTGATGCTGCACGCACCGTCTAAGAGCGAATAGTAAGTGTGGTTGTGGAGATGAATGAATTCGGACATGGTTGTTTATCAACCACGATCGAGAGGAAGAAGTGCAAGTTTGAAGATTAATTCATTGAACAATAAGTGTACACCGGGTTAAAACCCGGCGTACACTCTAACTCATTGCTGCTTCATCGACAAACCACACGAGCTCGCCGCGTGGATGGACGCGGCAGCCGGATACTTCGTCTCGGCATTCCCTTCGTCAGCAAGCACCGATTTCAATATTTGTTTTTTCTCTTCACCGGATACCAGAAAATAAACATTCCGAGCATTATTGATGACAAACAACGTCATGGAAACGCGCTCGATAGGCGGGATCGGCGATTGGGTCGCGATCACAAACCCTTTGGTCATGGCATCCTCCGTCATGCCTGGGAACAGCGATGCAGTGTGGCCATCCTTGCCGATGCCAAGAAGAATAAGATCGAATTCCGGAATTTGCTGGCCAAAACTCTCTTGTAGAACAGCCGCATAACGGGCAGCAACCGCTTCGGCCGTATCATTCATGAGAATGGGAACCGCATGCACGTTCTCCAATGGAATATCGATGGGGTCGAGCAGTGCTTCTTTCGCCATGCGAAAATTGCTTTCCTGATCGCTGTGAGGAACATTCCGCTCATCGCTCCAGAATAGATGCACCCGCGACCAATCGATGGTAATGGAATACTCTTTGGCTACTATTTCATAGAGCGCACGTGGTGTTTTACCGCCAGAGAGCGCAATGGTGAATCGGCCACGTTCGGCAATGGCCTGGCGTGCTAAGATAGAGATCGCGCTCGCGACGGTGGCGCTCAACTCTTCGATATTCGAAAATACTTTGATCTCCATTGGTAATAGTTCTCCGGTCAATAATAGGGATTTGGCTTCATGAGATAATTCCGAGCGTAATCGCGTACAGAATCTTCAAGTGCTTCAAATGGCTTTGTATATCCGGCATTACGTAACTTCGACATATCTGCTTCTGTGAAATATTGATATGCCGGCCGAATATTTTCAGGCATATCGATATACACAATGTTTTGCTGGACGCTCATGGCACTAAACATCGAAGCTGCAAGGTCATTCCACGAGCGCGCATGACCGGTGCCAAGATTAAAAATGCCATTCGCTTCGGGATGTTCGAGCGACCACATCAGCACATCGACGGCATCCATCACATAAATAAAATCCCGCTTGAATTCGCCGTCCTTATAGCGCGGATCGGCGGATTTGAACAGACATATCACTCCTGTTTCCAAGATCTGATGGTAGGCTTTGAACACAAGGCTTGCCATTGCGTCCTTATGATATTCATTCGGACCGAAGACGTTGAAGAATTTGAATCCACAGGCACGAGTATCATACCCGTTCTGGATCAGCCACGCATCGAACTCGCGTTTCGATTCACCATAGAGATTGAGCGGCTTGAGCTTCGGAGTCATCTCATTAGCATCCGAAAAACCGAGGGTTCCGTCGCCATACGTTGCGGCGCTGGAAGCGTAGATAAATCGGATACCATGCTCGAATGCCCACTCCCCAAGCTGTTTGCTATAATTGAAATTATATTTGTCGAGCAGCGCCTTATCGGTTTCGGTCGTGGATGTGATCGCTCCTATATGAAGTACGGCTTCAACGTCCGAGGGCTTTACTGTTTTTAGGAAATCGAATAACGCATCCCGCTCAACATACCGGTACTGTTTCCCGCGCAAATTAGGGGAATGTTCCATTGCTGCGGTATCGACCACGAGCACATCCTTATGCCCAGCCTCATTGAGCTTACGCAACAATACGCTACCAATGAATCCGGCTCCGCCCGTGAGAATGATCATTGTGTGTTCCTGTCATTGCGAGGAGAAGATGAAAGGCGACAGCCTTTCGTCTTCGACGAAGCAATCTCTTCACTTCGAGATTGAGATTGCTTCGTCGAACATTCTCCGCTCCGCTTCGAATGTTCTCCTCGCAATGACATCTTAAAATGTGAGACGCTTAACATTAAGCCATTACATTCTCAAAATTCAGCGCCAGCTTACGGGCTTCGCGCGATTTCCAAGCGCCTTTGTGGTAGGCATAACTTGCAAGCAAGGGCAATGCAACGGTTGCTTCGCAATAGACCATCTGTTCATAAGACGTAGAAACCTTCCCCCATGACGAGGCTTCGCGAAGTGTCGAGCCGGACAACGCTCCATCACGCTCATCGGCAACAGTAATTTGAATGGCGTATTTGTGCATCGGCGCATCTTCACCGAGCAATTCTGCGGCGACGACGATATCCTGCGCGAAATTCTTCGGCACTCCCCCACCGATCATGAGCAAGCCCGTTTCTTTACTCACAAGCTTCAAGCGGGTGAGTTCGAGGAAATCTTTTGCGGAGTCGAGCGAAACGTGCTCGTCCGGATGCGCGGTCTGGTGCATGACGAGTCCGAAGCCGGCGCTGCAATCGCTGAAGGCGGGAACGAAGATCGGAACATCGTTCCGGAACGCCGTGAGCACGATGGAATTCGCTTCGGGATGGCGCTCCTCTAAAAATTTTCCCATCTCCCAGATGAATTCGCGTGATGAATACGGGCGATGTTCGAGCGAATCGGCAATTTCGCCGATCGTGTGATCGCAGACGCGGAGCTCATCCTCATCGATAAGCGTATCGTAAATGCGGTCGATGGAGAGATCGCGCAAGGTGTTATCATCGAGATATTGCGATCCCTGGTAATGCCGGAAACCAAGCGCCTCGAAGAAATCCTGATCGACGATGTTCGCGCCCGTCGAGACAATGGCATCGATCATGCGGTTTTCGATGAGATCGATAATAACCTGCTTCAAGCCCGCACTAATCAGCGAACCGGCAAGGCACATAATGACCGAACAGCCTTTCTCTTCGATCATCATATTGAAAATTTGTGCGGCGCGGTTAAGATTGCGAGCCTGAAAGGCCATGTGCCCCATGGCTTCGACCATCGGCACGGCATTCATCTTTTTTATGTCGATATGCTCGACCGTTTTGGAAAATAATTCTTGCTTTTTCATCGAATGGATAGGTATTTGTTAGTGAGCAAGTGCCAAACGGCAAAATGAGGCGCGGGGTTCGGAAAATATGAGGTAGTACCAAATCGTGCGCGTAACTATTCCGTAATATGCCTGTTTTTAAAATCATAACAAGATCAGTGCAGCCGAATGGCGGGCACTTTATGGTGACGAGAAGAAGTTGGTATTTCTATGGACAGACACCGTGAACAACTGCGCGAGGAAGTATTCGAACTTGACCCTCACGAGCAGGCTTTGCTCGCCGAGGAGATCACCGAACATCTCTCGAAGGACGAGAATATGAAACTGTGGGTCGAAGAAGGCGAGCGGAGGATGGAAGCTTACCACCGCGGCGAGATGCAAGCGACCGATTCAGATGTAGTCATGGCTAACGCTCGGAAAAGAATTCAGCAAGCCAGCAAACGAGGATGAAAATTCGTTGGCTCTCGGCAGCCGAAACCGACTTGACCGAGGCACTCGATTACTACATTGAAGAAAGTCCGATGGCAGCAATTAGATTCACTGAAGAACTCGATGAGGCTTTGATTCCAATTGCGAATTCGCCCCACTTATTCCCTATTCACGCTGGTAAATTGCGCGTCAAATTCTTACATAACTTTCCATTTTCAATCCTTTATGAAGTGCTACCGGGCGAAATAGTAATTAACGCTCTTGCACATCAATCACGCAAACCGGGCTATTGGCGTGATCGGGTCTAACCTTTCATCAATGTCTCCGCTTCTTTCGGTCCCCAGGAACCGGCGGGGTAGTTATGTAAGGAGCGGTGCGCGTTCAGCACAGGCGTATATAGTTTCCAGGATGCGAGCGTTTCGTCGGCGGAAACGAAGAGGGATTGATCGCCGAGCATTACGTCACGAAGCAGCGTGTAATACGCATCCGGCATCGGGCCGAAAGCTTCATCATACGAGAAGTGCATCCATTCGGATTGGACTGCCATCTCCTGTCCCGGTTTTTTGACCTGGAAAGAAATGCGGAACCCCTCGTTAGGCTGGATCGAGATGACGAGCACGTTCGGATGACCATCTTCGCCATCGGAAGATTTGAACAACGAAACAGGCGGGCACCGAAACGTGACGATGATCTCCGATTTTCGTTCCTTCAGCCGCTTGCCGGTCGTGAGATAGAACGGGACATCGTGCCACCGCCAATTTTCGATCCTTATTTTGAGCGCGACGAAGGTTGGCGTTTTCGAATCGCTCCGGACGCCATCTTCTTGCCGGTATCCGAGCACGCCATTGCCAGCAAGTTCCCCTTCGGTGTATTGTCCTAAGACCACATCTTCGGCCCTAATAGGCGCGATCGAACGCAGCACTTTTACTTTTTCGAAACGCAGATCTTCCGCTTTAAAGGCCAGCGGAATTTCCATTGCCGCAAGTGTCAGAAGCTGCGTGAGATGGTTTTGCACCATATCGCGCAAGGCCCCGCTTTTTTCGTAATAATCCGCGCGCGACTCGATGCCAAGCTCTTCGGCGACGACGATCTCGACCTTCTCGATCTTTTCCCGATTCCAGATGGACTCGAAAATAGAATTCCCAAACCGGAATGCGAGTAAATTCTGGACCGTCTCTTTGCCGAGATAGTGGTCGATGCGATAGACCTGATCTTCGGTGAAATACGTATAAATAATATCGTTCAAAGCCACAGCGGTCTTAAGATCTCGTCCGAACGGCTTTTCAATGACCAGACGCGTCCAACCGTTGGATTCATTCAATCCGGAAACGCCTAATGATTTGATCGTCGGCGCAAAGAACTGCGGCGGAATGGCAAGGTGAAATATCCGATTTCCGGTTAGTTTATGTTTTCGTTCCAGGCTTGCGATCCGTGAACGAAGCTTAGTGAATTCATCGCGCGATCCTTTCGAGATGCCATGATAGAAGATCCGTGCACCACACCATTCCTCGATCTCGTCGAAATCCTTACCGAGCGCTTTTTGGATCGAAAGGGTGATCTCCTTGCGAAACGAGGCATCGGTCTTGTTCTTATTACGTCCGATGGCGAGAATGATGGTTTCCTTCGGCAATTGTCCGGCCTGCGACATTTCAAAGACGGCGGGAAGTATCTTTCGGTGTGCGAGATCGCCGGTTCCACCAAAAATACAGGCAAGGCACGGATCGAGTTTAATTGGCATGATTCAAAATCTATTTCTTAAAGATTTTTCCTTTCGCCCCCTTCGGGGCTTTATAAAAATATGTCTTCGCTCACCGGGGACTCACGTCCCTGGCTATTTCCTTGTGTCCCTTCGGGACACTCCTCATTCCTTCGTGATGGCATGACCGCCGAACTCATTGCGCATAGCAGATAGGAGCTTGTCTCCGAAGGATTCTACTTCGCGCGAGCGAATGCGCTCCATAAGCGAAAGGGTGATGACCGGAGCAGGCACATCGAGATCGATGGCCTCGAATACCGTCCAGCGGCCTTCGCCGGTATCGGCAACAATGGGTGCAATACCATCGAGATTGGGATTTTTTTCGAGCGCATCGGAAGCCAGGTCGAGCAGCCACGAACGCACGACGCTTCCGTATCGCCAGATCTCGGCCACGTGATGGGTATCCAGATCGAAATCTTTTTTATGCTTTAGAATAGAGAATCCCTCGGCATACGCCTGCATCAGGCCGTACTCGATGCCGTTGTGAACCATTTTCACAAAATGCCCCGCACCGCACGGCCCGACCCTACCCCATCCTTTATCTTTTGCCGGTGCAAGTGTTTCGAAAATAGGCCGAAGCGATTCCACTGCAGTTTCATCTCCGCCGATCATCATTGAGTACCCTTCGGCAAGCCCCCAGATCCCGCCGCTTGTTCCGGAATCGATATATGCAATGCCGTTCTTTTTCAAGGATTCCGCACGGCGCATGGTGTCTTTGTAATTAGAATTCCCGCCATCGATCAGGATATCGCCAGTTTTCAGCAGCGGGGTCAGCGTTGCAATGGTATCCTCAATAATTTTGCCTGCCGGAACCATCATCCAGAGAATTTTGGGCTTCGGTAATGCATCCGCAATGGACTCAATGGACGAAATGGAGGTTACTCCCGTCTGTTCGGCGCTCTTTCGGGCATTCTCGTTGGGGTCGTATCCTATAACTTCATGCCCACCACGAATAAGCCGTTCGGCCATATTCGCACCCATGCGGCCTAAACCGATCATTGCTAATTTCATTGTTCTTAGATGTTCAATATGAACCTTTTTCAAGCCCCGGCGTTCGAATATAGTTCATTATCCTTTAATTAAGTAATTTCTGACGATCATGCGCAAGTTTGCACTCCTTCTCACAATTGGGCTTTTCCTTAGCGCCACAGCAGCCAATGCCACCGACGGCACCAAAACGACGACGAAATCGCACAAGGGCAAGAAAACTGCCCTTTGCTCCGGTCATTGTGCGGGTAAATGTTCCGGACATTGCACTGCAGCTACTGCAACAAAAGCCTAATCAAGCAAGGCCGGTTGTTCTAACCCGAGCTGTTCACAGCACGGCGGGTGCTCGAGTGCTGCTGCCGAAAAGAACTGATCGTTTCAGAGATTTAGTGAAATAGGCGGCTCCCTTTTATGGCGGAGTGGTCACGGTGAACACATTGATGTTCGAGTTCTGTCCATCGATCTGATTGATGCACGCGACGCGATCGCCTTTGGGAGAGATACGCGGCAGGATAATACCTGTAACGTTCATAGGTTTAATATGTCCGTTTGAAGCGTTTACGGCATACATCGTCCCGTAGGTTTGGGAAGCCTCCTTCGAAGTATAAACGACAAGGGTTCCATCGCTCGACGCATCCATGCTCTCGACGCTGTCGGTATTGATGATCTGGGTACGAACCCCGGTGGTCAGATTGATCCCATCGATCCCAAAGGCGTTCGTACGGACGAAGATCTCGTTCGCGCCGGGTGAAAATGCACTTGCGGAAAATGAAACATCCCCATTCGGAATGGCCATCACCGAATCCCCCTGCGCATTATAGATCGTTACATGTTCGTGAAGCCCCAGGGCATCCGTTGAGTCAACGATGGATAGCGCGTACTCATCGTTATTGAGCCACAATGCACGATTGCTGAATATGCCGGGTATCGTCCGATGCGTTTGGGCCGTGATGTTGGACGATGAAAACATAAAGGGCCAAAGGATGGCGGCGACATTAGCGGGAGTTGGGCTTGTTATCGCATATTTGCCGTCCGAGGAAATGCCAAAGAGCGCGGTGGATTGAATAATATCGTTTACATTCCCCCCTCCGGTCGGGATCGAATAAATATCTGCTCCAAATCCCGTGATCGCAGTTTTGCCATCCGAAGAAACATAAATGACCGGCGCACTCCAGTAATTCAGATCCGGGGATATTGCCGAGGAGTTCAGCGCATTCCCGATCGAGCCGCTGCTATTAACCTGATAAAGATTTTGGCCCTCCGTCTGATTGCCATACGCATCTTCGGTGATCTGATCGATAAATGCGACCATTCCGGATTCATCTGGCAGCCATTCGACATTCGATACTTCTTGCGATAGCGTCGTTGTGCTCGATGAGCTACAGCCAGCCTGCAAGATAGAAACTACCGCGATCGCCACTAACAGAAGCGATGAACCGAACAATGTTTTTCGCATATCTCAAATAACACATCATTTGCGCAGTTGACGCCCACCGTATAAGAGATTTTGTATTTTTGCAGATGAATAAGGGATAATTCTTTGGATTGCCCCGTTAGGTTGCCTTACTTCCATGCGTTACGTTGGCATACTTCCATGCATGCAATTATCCCGGTAGCAGGTTTTGGCACGCGGCTTAGGCCGCATACATTCAGCCTTCCGAAAGTGCTCCTGAATGTGGCTGGAAAGCCTATTCTTGCGCACATACTCGATCAAATTATTGCCGATGGCGTCACCAGCGCGACCATCATTGTCGGATACTTAGGCGATGCTGTGCGGGAGTTCACGCGACAGCGTTATCCCACTCTTCCTGTCAACTTTGTCGAACAAACGGAATTACTTGGCCTCGGCCACGCCATCTGGATGGCACGAGAGGATATTCCCTCCGATGGCTCCCCGCTCTTCATCGTGCTTGGTGATACGATCTTCGATGTTGATCTCAAATCTGTTTTTCAAGGAAATACCAGCGCGCTCGGCGTGTTCTACGTGGATGACCCGCGCCGGTTTGGCGTAGTAGAATCCGAAGGCGGAATTGCAACGCGGCTCGTCGAGAAGCCGGAACATCCAAAGAGCAATTGGATGATCGCGGGGCTTTACTATTTCCGGAATCCCCCGCTGCTGCGAACATGCTTGGAAGAACTTATTGCGTCCGATACGCGCACCAAGAATGAGTACCAACTGACGGACGCGCTGCAAATGATGATCGAGCGCGGCGAGAAGTTTGCGACATTCCCGCTCAAGGGCTGGTACGATTGCGGCAAACCGGAAACATTGCTCAGTACCAACCGCGCGTTACTCGATAAAAGATCCCAAAGCCGCGCGCTTCCGCATACCGTTGTACAGGAACCCGTATTTATATCCGAAACAGCAGATGTTGAAAATGCCATTCTTGGCCCCTATGCCACGATCGGCGCGGGAACCCGTGTGCGGAATGCGATCATTCACGACAGCATCATCGGAGATGGAGCGTTGGTGGAGAATATTATACTCACCGGCAGCATTGTCGGGAACAATGCCAGAGTTCAGGGCAGTGTGCGCCAGATCAATGTCGGCGATTCGTCCGAAGTAAAACTTGGTTAACAATAATTCGAATAGGAATTTTTATGATTGCCCCTCGCAAGTATTTCGATTTTGGTGAATTCCGGGAATATGTGCTTTCTATCTATCTCGGATATTATCCGACAACTGCATCGGTACTCGGTTTGCACGAGTACGATGCGCTCGTCGAAGATTACAGCGCCCCAAGGCGCGAAGAATATCTGCATGAATTGCGGTGCGCCCTTATCATTCTCGATCGGGATTTTTCCGGCTCCTCGGCCGCGCATGTCGCTGCCGACGATCTGACACGTTATGAGTGCCGGATGATCGAATGGAAGCTGCGCGATGAGATCTTTCGGCTCACCGAGTTAAAAGAGTATGAATGGAACCCGATGTCCTACAACGGACAGTTGGAACTATCGCATCTTATCGACCGCGAGTTTGCTCCGCTGACGGCACGCATGCGTTCGGTGCTCGCGCGCTTGCGCGCCTATCCTCGCATTCTGGCTGTGGCCAGGCAAAACCTTGCCACCAAGCTCGACCGCACCATCGTCGAGACGAGTATCGAATCGCTCGAAGGCATTCTTCAATACCTCGACGGATTGCCCAGTAAGTACGAAGGCAAGATCGAAGATGCCGCTCTCATGCAGGATCTGCACGATGCTATCCCAAGCGCAAGAATGGCGGTTTCGAGCTTCCTTGAAGCGGTGCGAACGGTCGTGCTGCCAACGGCGCTGTACGATTACTTCCGGCTTGGCGCGAATCTGTTCGAACGCTTCGTACAGTCTGCGGAACTCGTCACCGATTCGCTCGAAACCCTGCTCGACAAGGGGCGCCGGGAACTGGAGCACCTGACGCTCGAACTCTACCGCGCCAGCGAGGAACTCGATTCCAAGCTTACTCCGCGTGAAGTGTTCCATACGTACATCGAGAGCGATCACTTTAGCGAGCAGAGCATTATCGCGCAGACGACGACGATGCTCGAACGCATCCGCTCATTCATTATTCAGAATGATATTGTTGCGATCCCATCCGAAGTTCGCTGCACCGTTCGCGAAACGCCGGCGCACATGCGATGGGCTTTCGCAGCGATGGATAGCCCCGGCGCATTCGAAAAGGTCGCGACAGAAGCATTTTATTATGTGACACTGCCGGAAGCAAGTTGGGATGAAGCAAAACGCAAGGAATTTTTGCATGGATTGAACCGCTCGGTGCTTGAAATTATTTCGATCCATGAGGCGTATCCGGGACATTACGTGCATTTCCTTCACATTCAAAAAGCGCTGAGCAAGATCGGGAAAACTTTTGCATCGTATGCCTTTATTGAGGGATGGGCGCATTACACCGAAGAAATGATGCTCGAACAAGGCTGGGGTTCCGGCGACGCACGCATTCGGCTGGCCTACATTCAGGAAGCGCTGATACGCGTGGCACGGTATCTTTCGGCGATAGGGCTGCACTCCGGCACGATGACGCTCTCCGAGGCGCAGCATTTGTTCGAAGAAAAAGCGCTGCTGCGGCCCCATGCCGCCAAACGTGAAGCCGAGCGCGGGGTGTTCGATCCCGGCTATTTATTCTATACGCTCGGTAAGTTCCAGATAAGGGAACTACGCTCCCGCTTGCAGCGCGAAACTGATGGCCGCTTCTCTCTCTCCGATTTCCACAACCGCCTGCTAAGCTGGGGATCTCCACCGGTGAAAATTGTGGGGGAGATGTTGGAGGGGTAGGCTTCACTTACGTTCCTGAATCTGACGCTGGGACGATCTACCTTAAAACGCAGGGCTGTTGTGGATATGGGTAGATCAGAAGAAAATTATTATTATAAATACAATAAGTATGGGGACCCGCTGAGCACGTCCGTTCGTTCGTAACCTTACGATTCGTGGGTACGCCAGCAGCTTAATCGGTTACACGAATTCCAAGAATCGGTACGAACGGTAGATCGTAATCATAATCCACGTCCTTGAAATAAGTATCATAGTAGCGGTCAAGAATATTATTGATTCCGAGCGCATTAAGAACATTTAAATATATATCGATCGACATGCTGTTCCACTTTAGTCCGACATCGACACCAACATCCAAACGGATGTAAGGAGGATTCCTGGCACCGAGTGTTTGTGATGAATCGAGAATGGTAGTTCCTGCACTTGCAGACGCTGCGAGGTCAATTGGTGTATAAGGATTTCCGCCCACAACAACTAATTTTTCCGTGAGTGTTAATGTTGTCGTGCCTCGGAAATGAACGGTCTCTCCGGAGACCACATTGAAAATGAACCTGCTATCGAAAGCTCCGTCACGCCAAATGCCATCCGACGCTAAATACTGCTGATGGACGTAGGACGCTGTGATCAAAGCGTAAGACGCATCATTTCGAGCTGACCACGTCATTTCAGCCCCGGTAACTTTACCCTTCCCTGCATAGACATAGGTGCTATAGTTATCGTCTGTTCCAACGCCGCTGTTAAGTAGTGAGAAGGCATCCGATTGAGCGTCTATCGGAGCGTGGGAATAATATTTCTGATATCCCTCGATCTTAAATAAAAGCGTGGGATCGGGGTTGTAGCTATATCCGGCAACGAAATGATCAGCCTGAACAAATTGGAGTAATTCCGGCTGGCGATGAAGTCCATACGCAAGCCAGAGGCTGTGATCACTGCCAAGATGGAACGTCAAAGACTCTCGTGGTTCGATGGAACTTTGATTACTTATGGCCAGATATTGAGAATAGACCCCAGAGTTCAAAGAGATCCACTTCACTGGTGTCCATATCCATTCACCAAAAGTGGAGTAGTAATTTGTTGCTGGCGATATCAGGGATGAATCCGTTCCAGTTCCCGCAATGGTAGGTAGTTGCTCTCGTCTCCCTTCCAACCCAAAATTTAGAGCCGTGGTAGAATCAGACCGGTAAGAGAGACCTATTCGCGCGCCAACATATCCTTCTTTTTGGTTCGACGCTAAAGTATCGAAATCATCCCTGTATGAATTATCTACTTTACTAACTGCGACCTCCATGGAGGTGCTTGGTAAAAACGAATGCAACCACCGAAGTCCGATAGCATCGACCCCAGAACCGCTACTTACCTGATCTGTTCTTTGAGCAAGATCAACTGTTGATGAACCCCAAAGGGCTGTCATGTTTAACGTATCCAAGGGGCTGAGGATAAAGTGCATTTTTGTATTGAGATCGTCGAAGCTGGGAATAGAGCTAAGGTTCAAAGCGCCAGTATTCTGAAGCATTTGAAGGGTGGAGTACCGAACGCCCATAAGTAGCGAGCTTCCGCTTGTTCCAATTGGCCCTTCAACGGAACCTTCCAACCCTATAAAACTAACTTGTGCGCTCCATTTCCACTGTTCGAGATTTCCATCCCGAGTATGCAGATCGTACACTGCTGACAGACGCGAACCGAATTCAGCAGGAAATGCACCGGAGTAAAAATCGCCGTTTGAGAGCATAGTCGGATTAATTGCACTCAAAACCCCTCCTGCCGTCCCGGCTCGAGCAAAATGATTTGGGTTCGGGATATCCATTCCGTCAAGTTTCCATAGAACCTCATTTGGCGAACCACCACGTACAACGATTTCATTATTGATTGCGCTACTGCTGGAGACACCTGCAAAGGTCTGTGCTATTCTTGATGGATCTTCATAGATTGAGAATGGAGTGTTAAAATTTGAATCTGAAATAGTCACCAAGCTCGGATGAACCTTAGCTGATTGCTTCATGCTAGGTTCCGTTTCTACTCTTGATGCTTGAACTTCAATCGTATCTGCTGAAATCGGACGTTGAGTGAGTAAGAAGGTAATAAAAGTATCACGATTCCACAAGGAGATTGTTTGATGCAATGAGGTATGTCCATAGGCCGTGATAATTAGTGTATGTGAGCCGCCTTTGAGAACGTGTAAACAAAACTTCCCATTCGTATCAGTTAGTGGGCCTGCTTTCAATTCAGCAAGCTTAACTCGACAGCCTGCAATTGGAGTGCTGTCACCAGATGAAATCACCGAGCCACAGATCGAAAAAGACTCCAACGAATCAGTCTGTGCACTACATTCGGCGGTTGCAAAGGTATATATTGTGAGGAAGGCAAGAATTTTCATAAACAGAATTACGCGAACCGATTTCTGTGTTTCTTGGAAAACAGGTCAAAAATTAATACCATAAACTGGGGTTTTTTCCGCGCAGCACAAACTACGTCACCCCAATGGAGCTATAGCAAAATTTCGAATTTCGCGGCTGGCGGGGACGGGGAAAAGATGAAAGATGAGATAGGGCAAGTTTAGTCGCGGAGCGACGGAGTACTCGCAGCCCAGGGTGTAGCGAGCTTGCGAGCGCCCGCCGCGGCGGGTGGGATAGCGTCGCGTCTTAGGCTCCCAAGCCCTGAAAGGGCGATGAATTATTCCCCTCCCGCTTGCGGGAGGGGTTAGGGGAGGGAGTCGCGGTGTAATGTGACGTTTGAATAAACGACACACCCTCCCCCGGCCCCTCCCGCTGGTGCGGGAGGGGAGAAAGATGAATCGTCACCCAGGGTTCTGCTTTGCTTCACCCTGGGCTATTGGGTACGTCGTGCATCCGGCACTTAGGAGTCCGTTATACGTTTTAGCATCGAATGAAAGCAGCCGTTATCTATCAGAAGGGTGAATTGCCCCAGTACGTTGATTTCCCGGAACCAACCGTTCAAAATAGCGACGAAGTATTGGTGCATGTGAAGACGGTTGCAATTAAACGCTTAGATAGGGGTCGCGCCGCCGGGACTCATTATTCCAGCGGTGCGGCTACGTCGCAGGCCAAGGTGATCGGCGGCGATGGCGTTTGCTTGCTTCCTGACGGAACTCGAGTCTATGCGATCGGCGCGAGCGGTATGATGGCAGAACTCGCGACCATCGAGCAAGATCGCATCGTTGCGGTTCCCGACGCTCTGGACGATGCAACTGCGGCGGCTCTTCCGAATGCTGTTATGGGTTCGGCGATGGGCTTGCGTTTCAAAGCGGATATTCAGCCCGGCGATGTAGTGCTCATCAATGGCGCTACCGGCTTTACTGGTCGGTGCGCCGTACAAATTGCCAAACACTATGGCGCAAAACGAGTGATCGCAACCGGCAGAAATCCGCAATCGCTTCAAGACTTATTGTCGCTCGGGGCAGATGAGGTTGTTTCCGTCGTTCAGGATGACGATCAATTTAGAGCACGGATTTCCACAATTCATTCTCGCACACCTATCGATGTCATCATTGATTATCTATGGGGTCACACCGCAGAAATGATCCTCGCCTGTCTGAAAGGCGATGGTTCCTTTACTAACAAGATACGCTATGTGTCCATTGGAAGCATGACGGTCGATCTGATCCAATTATCGGCCGCAAATCTGCGAAGCGTTGATCTCCAATTGAGTGGGTCGGGGCTTGGCGCATGGTCGAAGCAGCAGGTTCGCCAGCTTTTTCGCGAAATACTTCCTGAAATGTTCCAGTTAGCATCCGAAGGCAAGCTCCACGTTGAAACGATCACCGTTAAATTAGAGGACATTGCAGAGCTTTGGAACCTGGATGTTCCAAATGGTCAGCGCCTTGTTGTGAAGATATCGTAATCGCGTTTTTTGCTACCGGCTGCGTGGTTGGTGTGCCCCGCATCCGTGCTCAACCGCAAGAGGTGCGCTCGTCGAAGTGGAAACCTGAACTTCCATGTGTTGTGTGCCAGGAGCACGTATGATCGCTCATGCTTGGCTGCTTCCCGAACTGGGTCACGGAAGCAGCTCTTCCGTGCACACTGCTTCCAAAGACAATTTGGAAAAAATCAATTATTTTCTGGAATCACTTGACTTCCGGAAAATCCCACCGTATATTGGAAGTGAGACTATGGGCACCTATATCAATTTTCAATTAAAAATTGAGAATTAAGAATGGGGGGCTGGTGTCGTTCATTGACAACAAACTGTAGGTTTCACTATGAACGAGTTCTCCATGAAAGCAATTTGTGGAAAATTTTTTCAACAAATGGCGAAATAAGCTCGGAAACGAGGGTGGTCGGGAACTCTGCAAGAAAAAGAAATGGCACCTATTTCTGGTAGAACAATAAGAGCAAGCGGAAATGTGGCGATCCACTGTAAATTTGAAATGGAAAGAAATGGAGGGCACGCGCATCCTATCGCACTCTTTCTACGTACTGGTAGTTAAGAGACACATTCAAATTTTACCATTGAAAACCCCTCCTTTATTGGTGACACGCCGACTACCCTTTCTCCTTGCCGCGCTCTCCTCGCTAACGTTGATAGCCCTGGGCTGCGGCTCGGACAGCGATCAATTGACCAAAACTCCACCCAAAGAGGCAGTGGAGCAGCAATTCGCCGAGGCTAAAGCTGCCTATGCCAAGGAAGATTATATCGAAGCGAGCCGGCTATTCGAGCAAGTGCGGCTTCAGGCTCCGGCTTCGAATATCGCGGCTGAAGCCACGTATCTGGAGGCCATGTCGGGATTTAATCAAGAGAAGTACGCCACCTCAGCGGCCGATTTTCGGGCGGTGAGAAGGAACTATGCGAGTTCACCCTTCGCGGCCAAAGCACAATACATGGTGGGCGAAAGTTATTTCCAAATTTCCCCTCGGGCTGAACTGGACCAGACGTACACGGTGCTTGCCTTGACAGAATTTCAGAATTTTCTGCACGACTTTCCAACCGGGTCGAGTGCCTGGGCAACCAGCACACCCGGCGGCGCTTCGACCAGTACACTTGACAATCGAGCATCCAAAGCGGAGATGAGCCTCGCAGGTTCGTCGCTCGTCGATAGCGCCCAGGCGAGGATCCTGGAACTTAGGAAGCGGCTCGCGCAGAAGTATTTTCTATCGGCTCAGTTGTATGATAAACTCGAGTATTTTAAAGCCTCTGCTGTTTATTATCAGCGCGTTCTTGACAATTATTACGATACCCCGCCGGCACCGGAATCGGAACTTCGGCTTGCCGAGATCGATGCCGGAACCAATAAGCTGGACGATGCCCGTAAGTGCCTCGACGCCTTTGACACGAAATATTTGCAATTAGCCACAGCCGATGAACGAACGCGCGCATTAACGCTGCATAACAAGTTAGCGCAAAATTGATCCTATGCAAGAACAGCATTCGCCACGTCCGCCCAAAACGCCATCCTCCTCCTCAGTGGAACTTACGGAGCTGGTATTGCCGAACGATACCAATCAGCTTGGGAACCTGCTCGGCGGGCGCCTGATGCACTGGGTAGATATTGCTGCCGCGCTCAGTGCCCAGCGGCACTCGAACCGTATATCGGTCACGGCCAGTGTCGATGAAATGAGCTTTCTACTGCCGGTTAAGCTAGGCCAGGTCGTGCGGTTGAGGGCCAGTGTGAACAGGGCATTTCACACGTCGATGGAAGTAGGAGTACATGCGGATGTTGAAGATTTCCGCACTGGCGATATTCGCCATGTGAGTTCGGCCTATCTCACATTTGTTGCGCTCGATGAATTCGGACACGCTGCGAAAGTTCCAGAGCTTCACCCAGAGACGCCGGAAGAGAAACTACGGTACGAAGAAGCAGAAGCTCGCCGCGCACACCGTTTAAAAATCCGCGAAGAAAGTGCTCGATCCAATGACCGGTGATCGCATGGAGTCCCTGACCATTATTGCGAATGGCATCGAGAAGCGGTTTTCGCAGCGCCCGGTATTTAGGAAGGTATCGTTCGAAGCCAGGTCCTCAGAAATCATTGCGATTACGGGTTCCAATGGAGCGGGAAAAAGTACACTGTTAAAGATAATCGCGAATGTGCTTTCTCCAACGAAAGGGTCGCAGGTATGGCAGAACGGCAGCACAAAGCTCGATAATGATGGGATCCGGGTTCGGCTTGGCTTTTCTGCTCCCTATATGGAACTCTATGATGAGCTGACGGCAGTAGAACATGTTGAATTCGTCGCCTCGATGAAAGGTATCCCCCTTCGCTCCGAGGCCGCGTTGGAACTTCTGGAAAGGTTTGGCCTCGATCCCAAGATCGCTGGCAGCGACAGAAGAATGCGAGCATATAGTTCCGGCATGAAACAGCGCGTCCGGTCAGCAATGGCATTCGCGTGCTCCCCTGCCGCACTATTGCTGGACGAACCAACTTCGAATTTGGATGAAGCCGGAACATCCATGATGTTAGAGCGAACCAAAGAAGCTGCCGACCGAGGGGCCATTGTCTTTATCGCTACGAACGACGAACGCGAACGCGCCATCGCGAATCGGGAAATTCGCCTCGAATCAGCATAATACTATCTGTGGAATTCACACTCCAAAAGACTGACACCCGATCGAAAGCCCGTGCCGGGGTCATTCGAACGGCTCATGGCACGATAGAAACACCAACGTTCATGCCTGTCGGAACGAATGCAACGGTCAAGGCTCTCACACAAAGGGATGTTTGGGAAACGGGCGCTCGGATGGTCTTGGCAAATGCCTATCACCTCTATTTGCGGCCAGGAACGGAAATAATTGCACAAGCTGGGGGTGTTCACCGCTTTGCGAACTGGCACGGAAGTGTACTGACCGATTCCGGTGGTTACCAGGTCTATTCGCTTGCTGACCTTCGCAAAACAACGGACGAAGGGGTACATTTTAAAAGCCATCTCGACGGCTCGGCCCATTATTTCACGGCGGAAAAAGTAATTGACATCGAGCGAGCCATCGGGCCGGACATCATGATGGTACTCGACGAATGCCCGCCTTCGGATGCCGAACGAGTGGTTGTCGAGCGAGCCGTTCAGAGAACGATCGCGTGGGCCGGGCGCTCGATGGATCGATTTGTTGAGACGGATACTCAGCATGGGTACGAGCAATCACTATTTCTGATCGTTCAGGGAGGCACACACCGCGATCTTCGTGAGTCCTGCGCAAGAGAACTTATTGCAATGAATGCAGAGGGTTACGCGATAGGCGGACTCGCCGTGGGGGAACCGAATGAAGTAATGTACGAAGTAACGAACTGGACGACGGATCTGCTGCCAAGAGAAAAACCTCGTTATCTGATGGGCGTGGGAACCCCAGCGGACCTGCTGGAATCCATCTCGCGCGGCGTCGATATGTTCGATTGCGTATTACCGACCCGCAACGCCCGCAATGGACAACTCTTCACGCGAGATGGCAAGATCAACATGCGAAATTCGAAATGGAAGAACGACCACAGCCCGATCGACCCTGAGACCAATTCCTACGCTTCACAAAATTTTTCGAAGGCGTATCTTGCCCATCTTTTTAATTCCAACGAAATTTTAGGGCTAACGTTGGCCACATTACATAATATCGCGTTTTACGAGGAACTTGTTCGTGAGGCAAGAACAAAAATACTGGATGGGACTTTTGTGGAGTGGAAAGAACTCGCGCTTGGGCGTCTGAAGCGTGTTTCAGCCCGTTCCCAGACGTTGGAGCCGAATTAAAAACCAGTTTACACCATTGCGGAGCTAAACTGCTGGAGCCTATCGACACAGCGTTCGAGTTCTGTTATTTGCATAAGTTCCGAGCGCACTTTCGAGCCGCCATGTACTTCTCGAAGGTAACCGGCATAATGCTTACGGAATGCAAAAACACCCCGCTGCTCTCCACGCACTTCACAGGAGTGACGCAAGTGCCGAACGCACAGTTCAACACGCTCCGCGATCGTTGGCTGCGAATAGGTGCCCGTCTCCCGAAGCTGATGTATCTGCTGAAAAATAAATGGATTCGTGATCGCCCCACGAGCGATCATTACTCCATCGCAGCCGGTTTCACGGAACGCCCGCTCGGCATCTTCTGGCGCCTTCACATCACCATTAAGAAATACGGGAATGGAGACAACCTGCTTGATCTTTGGAATCCAGGACCAGTCCGCTTCGCCGTTGTGCCCTTGGGCCCTGGTGCGGCAATGAATCGTAAGCGCTTGGGCGCCAGCTTGTTCGAGCATTGGCGCGATGTTGAGAATGTTGATGGAATCCTGATCCCAGCCAAGCCGGGTTTTCACAGTAACAGGAAGCTTTACCGCATCGACTACTGCCCGAACCATTCGATCCATCCGTTGTGGATCCTTGAGAAGACCCGCTCCGGCACCTTTCCCTGCGACATTCTTGACCCAACAGCCACAATTAATGTCGATAAAGTCCGGCGCAGCCTCCTCGGAAATGATCGCAGCCTCGCGCATTACATCTGGATCGCCGCCATAGATCTGAATAGCGACGGGCCGCTCTAATGGCGAAGTGGTAAGCTTTTTCACCGATTTTGCCACTTCCCGAATCAGCGCCTCACTCGAAATGAACTCGGTATATACGGCGCTAGCCCCAAGCTGGCGCATAAGGAGCCGGAATGAGACATCCGTCACGTCCTCCATTGGCGCGAGCAGGAGCAGATGCTCTCCAAGCGTTAGATTCCCGATTTTGACCATAGAACTATCGCATAACCATGTGACTTTACATTAGATTCGCAAGTCAGGTGTCTTTCCTCCAGACCTAAAAAATCCGCATTTCCGGTAACTCCTATGAGGATTCTCTCGTTAACAGTGCCTAATTCCTTAATCCCTGGCATTGCAAGAGTCGTTTCATTTATAACACTATTCGAATGCGCCGTTTTTACTTCGTTGTTTTCTCTTTATTACTTTCATCTTTGCCTACTTTTGCGCAATCTGCCGATGTGAGCGATCATCCGTTGTGGATGCGCTATCCTGCTGTCTCCCCGGATGGGACTACCATTGCTTTCGAATACCAAGGTGATATTTACACCGTGCCCAGCACAGGCGGGCGCGCGACAGCCATTGTCACGCATATTGCGTACGATTTCAATCCGGTCTGGTCACCGGATGGCAAATGGATCGCGTATGCCAGCGATCGCAATGGTAATTTCGATGTATTTCTGGTTCCATCCACCGGCGGGATCTCGAAACAGCTCACCGTGCATACTGCTGGCGAAGTGCCAACCGGATTCACACCCAAAGGAGATTCGGTCCTGTTCTCCGCCGTTCGGATGGACGATGCACACAATGTTCAATTTCCCGTCGGAGTACTTCCAGAGCTCTACGCGGTTTCGATCAATGGAGGAGTGCCTCGGCAATTACTGACCACACCGGCACTTCACGCACAAATGGATAAGAGCGGGAACCGTATCTTGTATGAAGACCGAAAAGGATATGAGAACGAATGGCGTAAACATGAAATGGCTTCTATTGCCCGAGACATTTGGCTTTATGACAGAACAACGAAACACCATACCAAACTTACATCGTTTGTCGGGGAGGATCGCAACCCTGTTTGGTCGCCGGATGAATCAGAGGCATACTATCTCAGCGAAAAAAGCGGATCTTTCAATATCTGGAAATTGCCTATTGCACATCCAGAGCAAATTTCCCAGATCACGGCATACGATAAGAATCCTGTTCGATTTCTCTCGATCGCGCATACAGGAACCCTGTGCTTTGGCCTGAACGGAGAGATCTACCTGCTACCGGCTGGCAGTGACTCACCCGTAAAAGTATCCATCGAAATTGTACCAACCGAAAAGGCGAATAGCACAAATTTTGCTACGCTCACTTCCGGAGCGACTGAATTTGCAGTTTCGCCCAATGGAAAAGAATTTGCGTTCGTCGTGCGTGGCGATATTTTCGTGGCCTCTGTGGATTACGACGTGACCAAGCGCATCACCAATACGCCCGAGCAAGAACGGAGTATTAGTTTTAGTCCCGATGGGAGATCTCTGCTCTATGCCAGCGAGCGCGGCAATAGCTGGAAGATCTACCAAACAACGATCGAGCATAAAGAGGAACCCTATTTTTATGCATCAACTACGCTGAAGGAGGAGGCTGTTATCGCGACGGATCGAGAAACATTCCAACCGCATTATTCTCCGGACGGCAATGAAGTTGCCTATCTCGAAGAGCGCACGAATCTGAAGGTCATCAATTTAAAGACCAACGCGATCCGGACGATCATGGATTCCACACATAACTATTCCTATACCGATGGCGATCAATGGTACCAGTGGTCGCCGGATGGTAAATGGTTCTTGGTCAATTTCATAGACCACGCAAGATGGTCCCCGGCGGTGGGCCTTATCGATGCTCAAGGCAAAGGCCCCATTGTCGATCTGACCAATAGTGGATATGACGATAACCAGCCTATGTGGTCCGCCGATGGCAGCATGGTGTATTGGTTTAGCGACCGGCAAGGTCTCCGCAGCCATTCCAACAACGGCGTCGAAAGCGATGTATTTGGCATGTTCTTCACGCAGGCCGCGTATGACCGCTTTCGCATGACACGGGAGGAGTACGATCTTTCGAAACATGAGGAAAAGGATACTGCTGAAAACAAAGAAGATAAAAAGAATAGATCGAAAGATTCCACTTTCGTTAAAAAACCGATCCCGCCGATCACCATCGATCTGAAAAACATCGAGGACCGGACAGCACGGCTCACGATCAATTCTTCTCGCATGTCAGATGCCGTCCTCTCCCGTGATGGCGAGCGACTTTATTATCTAACGAGCTATGCGAAGGGTTCAGCCCTGTGGGTTCACATCTTGCGCGACGACCAGACCAAGATCCTGACGAAATTTGAAGCCCCCGGAGGCAGCCTCATCCAGGATGAATCCGGTAAAAATCTTTATGTGCTTAACAATGGAAATATTGCCCGTGTCGATACCAGTTCTGGCGCAGAAAAACACATCGGCTACCGTGCCGGAATGGAACTTAACAGGCCCGCCGAGCGAGCCTATCTGTTCGAGCACGTCTGGCGGCAGGTCCTGAAGAAATTCTACGTCGAAAATTTGAACGGAGTCGATTGGAATTATTATAAAGCTAATTACGAGCGTTTTCTTCCCTATATCAACAACAATTATGACTTCGCCGAGATGTTGAGCGAGATGCTAGGCGAGTTGAACGCCTCACATACCGGCTCGGGATACCGTCCACCGAATCCCGAACAAAATGCAACGGCGTCGCTCGGAGCATTCTTCGATCAGAATTATTCGGGGAAAGGAGTCAGGATACAAGAAATAATCGAAAAAGGGCCGCTTGATATCGCATCGTCGAAGATAACCAATGGCACAGTCATACTCAAAATCGACGATCATGAAATTACTCCGGCGGTCGATTTCAATCTTTTTCTCAATCGAAAAGCAGACAAGCCAACACTCCTTTCGCTTTACAATCCCCAAAAGGATTCCACATGGGAAGAGACGGTGAAACCAATTTCCCGAGAAGAAGAAAATGAACTGCTGTATGAGCGATGGATCAAATCACGGCGATTGGAAGTCGATAGTTTATCACATGGGAGGATCGGCTACGTTCATGTCCGAAGCATGGGAGATGAGGGCTACCGTCATGCATATTCGGAGATCCTTGGACGCGAATATGACAAAGATGCCCTCATTGTGGATACGCGCTTCAATGGCGGCGGCTGGCTTCACGATGAACTCGCCACGCTCTTAAGCGGAAAGGAATACGTTAAATTCTTTCCTCGTCACCAGGATCTGGGAAGTGAGCCACAGCAGAAATGGGCAAAACCATCGGTCGTGCTTGTAAGCGAAAGCAATTATAGCGACGCTTCCTTCTTCCCCTATACTTATCGAGCATTGGGGATCGGGAAGATCGTCGGAATGCCTGTGCCAGGTACGGCGACTGCCGTGTGGTGGGAAACACTACAGGATAATTCCCTCTATTTTGGCATTCCTCAGGTCGGCATGTTGGATATGAACGGGAAATACCTTGAAGGTCAGCAACTCGAGCCGGATTATACCGTCAACAACGATCCGGAATCCGTTGCGCAAGGCCGGGACCTTCAATTAGAAAAGGCCGTGGAAGTGTTGATGAAAAAGCAGTAGGAAATTCTTGAAAGTAAAGAGCGCCGAATCCTGAATGGATTCGGCGCTCTCTAATGATATGACGTAGCGGGGGAGGGATTCGAACCCACGACCTGCGGATTATGATTCCGACGCTCTAACCGACTGAGCTACCCCGCCAGGAGGAAAGATGAATTATGAAAGATGAAAGATGATCGATTATTGTTAGCCGCGCACGAACGTATTTCTGAACGGGCGTAGTTCCGCCTAATATTTTGCATTTTTCGTGACAGAACCATCGCTTCCCTATCTTGAGCGCTTACCTCGCGAACCTGCCGTGGAAAATCCGCCGCTCCTTGTTTTGCTGCACGGGCGCGGAGCGGAAGCTAAAACCATCTTTTCCATTCAGGGTTTGCTGGACCAAAGATTTCACGTCATTGCTTTCACAGCCCCTTATCCTTCAGCGATCGGCGGATTCGAGTGGTTCCAGCCCAATGCAAATGCCGGTGACGAGGAGATCGATGATGCGGACCGATTTGGTGAATCCGAAAAAATATTGACCAAGAACATTCAACGCCACATCGAACGGCTACATGCGCAAAAATCCCCGTTGTTTATTTGGGGATTTAGTCAAGGTGCGGCAATGTCCCTGATTCTTGGATTGCGTGGAGAGCTCAACGTGACGGGAATTGTCCCCATGTCGGGATTTCTTCCAAGTCCGATCCGGCGATGGAAACAGTGGAATACCAATGTGCGCGTTATCCTCTCTCATGGTTCAAATGATGAAGTGCTTTCTCAGGAAACATCTCGGCGCACGCAGACCTTTCTCGAATCGATAGGAATTCCATCAGAATTCTACGAATACAAAGGCCCTCATAAAATGTCCTTAAATGCGATCGCTCATATCAACGATTGGATCTTGAATTTGGCAGGTCTGGAGGCTGCGTAGCGCATGAAGGAAAAGCACGCATACGATTTCGATCTTCGACTTGACGATCCCGTCAGCACTCATGCGCTGCAATTTAAAATGATTCCAGATGATGCGCGCGTACTCGATGTCGGATGCCACACCGGAATACTCGGTGCAGCCTTGCACAAACGAAAACAGTGTACTGTTATTGGAATTGATAGTGATGAAGATGCGCTCCAAGTAGCAGAGCAGCGTTTAAATGCGGTTGCAATTACCGACCTGGAAGAACCCGGATGGACAAACGCGCTCGTGCAGGTATTTAAACCTGACTTTGATGTTGTTTTATTTGGTGATGTAATCGAGCATACCCATGATCCCTTACGCATCCTTAAGGAAGCACGCGTTTTGCTCGCACCCAATGGACAGATTATCGTTAGCCTCCCCAACATAGCAAATCTTCGTATTCGACTTGGATTGCTTCGCGGCAATTTTGATTACGCCGATTCCGGAATTCTCGATCGTACGCACATCCGATTTTTTACGCTCAGATCGGCTCGAGAACTTATGCAGCAAGCTGGCTACAAGATCGTCAACGAAACCTATTCTGGCTATTCGATGCCACGATGGCTAATCGATCTATTCCCGACCCTGTTCGCAGTGAATATAATTATGGCGGCTACCCCCCGCTAACGCTCAGGAATAGAACATTCTGTTGTAGCCCAATTTTCACATGGAACGGAGCGTCCCCGGACAGTATTCATATAAGCAATGAGTCTGGCACAGAAAATAGCGCAGTCCTTCAAACGCTCCATTGCACTGCTTTCCAGCGCAGTGAGCGGCGTATGGAGGTCTATTGTCAATGCCAGGGCTTGTTGGCTCCCACACCCGCCTCGAAGATTTCGCAAATTCATGCTTGCACTTCTACTGCTATCAGCGGTAGCGGGAGGTTCGGATTGGCTCGTTCATCTGTTGGGATTCGATCTAAGTGAGAGATCGTGGAGTGTCTCAGAAGTTGCGATTCGAGCCGAGGACCGGCTGAAAGCCATTGCCGCAGCGTTGGATACAGCCCGAGAACGTATGGCCCATGATCCCGAGATCGACGCTTCGCTCGCAAACAGGAGCACTGGAACGCTTTTCTCTTTGCTGAACGAACGCAAGCTCGAATTTGCCTCTCGATTGCCGGATAGCACGGTCAACTTTACTACTTCTCTCGGCCGTCAGATCGCTAACAGGGGATATGCCATCTATTCTGGTGAAGGCAAACTTTTGGCATGGAATTCTCCTTCCGCAGCCACCTTTGGGATCGATACAGTGCTGACCGGAACCATGCTGTTGCCAAATCGCGATCAGGCATTAATATTACAAAATGGCCCGATCTATTCCTACCTTCTCTCGATTCGAAAGCTCGTTTCCGAAGATGGGAGGATACAAGCATTTATAGCCACCAAACAACAGCTTGCCACCAAAGAACCGATCGGAAACGCTCCACCAAGTAATTTTTTGGACGATCTTTCCACAAGCGCGAAGCGTGGAGTAACGCTCAAATTTGGTGGAAGAGCAGGGACAGTTCATTCAGACAACCGATGGGTCAGGCAAGATCTGCTGGCCGATCCCGCAGATCCAACCAGCTTCATTGGATCGCTTTCTATCGATCGCAAGCCGCAAGCCGAAGCTTCTTTGGAAGACCAGATCTTGCACGATCTCTGGATCTTCTCCTTCACGCTCACGATCCTTTCGGCGCTTATTTGGTTCCTCACTTCTATTGCAGAGGTTCCTCAGTATCTGAAGCCCATTCAGGCAAGATTGGTGTACTCGGTGATGGCATTGGGATCGATCTTCGTTACACGGGCTCTCATCGCAGAGATCGGATCATTTGGAATGCTGGTGGCCGATCCGTATCAGAATCCGACTGATTTCACTTCGAATTGGGGATTTGGTATTGCAACAAATCCGCTCGAGCTTTTCATCACGAGTGTTTTCGCCACTGCCTCAGCGATCATGCTCTGGATCATTTGGATGCCACGCGAACGTCTCGTTCAGGATGAGTCTCGCGAACGTACTCTTGAACGAGAGCGGAAGGAACATCCTGCAATCCTATTGATCCTTGCGATCACTTCTGTGATGATCTGGCAATTCCTGCTTGATGGCTTAAGCATCTCCGTTGAAGCGATCGTCCGAGATGGCACACTGCGATACATGAATGTCGATCAGGTCCTTCCCTCACCGGGAGGTCTAATGATGCTGCTTTCATTTCTTGGAATTGGCGTTGCTTATCTATTTGTCTCTGTCCTGATCCTGACGTTCGGCCTTCGAGCAACGATCCATCTGACATCAAGCCATCTCTCGCCAAGACGCCGTATCGTGATCGGATCCTGCGTCTCTATGATCTTACTTACGGCTTCCGTAGCGTTATTCAATTCCTTTGCGTTAACGGATACCAGCCTGCTCATTCGTTCCTTGCTCGCGACACTCACATTTTTAGTGAGCGTCTCCATTATTGTGATCGACAGTGTTTTGCTGGATCAAACCGAAGAAGGCCCTTCGTTCCTATACAAATTACCTCGCTCCAGCCGTGCGATCCTCTTTATTCTTGCCGTCAGCGCAATGATCATGAGCCCTTTGGTCGCTGACAAACAGTTCTTGGCCGATGAGCTCACAGCGCATCGCATCGTCCGCGAGAATGCAGAGGTGGATTCGCCCCAGTTACGACAAGCAGCAGAACACCTATTAGAGAATGCTAGCAAAAACCTGTCCGATTGGGAAGCAAGCGGTCACGATACTGCAGCATTTCGTGAAAAAGCATTCCTTATTTGGTTCCAAGGAATGAGAGATCATCCTTGGTGGAACGCAAGCATCGACCTGTATGACGCATCGGGCGCTCTGGAATCTCATTTCGCTACCGAGGGAGCATTCAATGAGATGAACCTCGTTCGCCCTACGCTCGATTCAGAATTGATGGCATTGCGCCATCCGATCGCTCGCGGAAATAGTTCAGATGGTCATCCCCCTGCAGCGGACACATCCAATACCGATATTCGTATCCTTCCATCGTTCACGTTATCCGGAGCGCCGGCCATAGTCGGTGGGACCCGATTGACGGATACGACGTCCGTTTCCAAGCTTGTTCGGTCTGGCGAGCCGACTTCCACCGTCGCCGGAGGGTCGCTCTTCGTGACCGTCGCACTTTGGAGCGAACTTCCAGCGTTTGCGAACACCCGAGCACGGATCTCGATCCTTCCGGGAACCACTTTAGCGGCTGGGGACAACGGAACTAACGATGAATTCATCATCGCACAATACCGCCCAAATATCTTACGCGTTACCAATAGCCCGGCGCGCGACGTGCCCGCCACCGTTCCAAACGCTATTCAACAGCAATTGCCCCACGCTGGAAGCCTTTGGGCTAATTCAATCGTGAATGGGGTGCGCTACCGGACGCTATATTACCCTAGCACCACAACGCCTCTCACCGTGCAACCCGCGATCGTTGCGGTAAGCATTCCGGAGCCGGCATTTCCACGAACGCTGGAATTTGCCCTGCGCCTTAACGCGATCGGCCTTCTGTATGGAGTGCTCATTGTGGTCAGTCTTTTGATAGTTCGTCAGATTGCGTTGCGTCGGATGCGATTCACCCTGCATTTTCGTGACCGTATCTTTTTGATCGTGTTGGTGATCGCGCTCGTGCCACTGGTCGTGGTAACGAACGTGACACGTAACCTTCTTGCCGAGCGGGCCCAGGTCGAGGGACAGGACCGGCTTGCTCGCGATGCCGCCGTGATTAAGGAGCGCATGACAAAATCGATCGAGCAAGCCAGCCCTTCGCTAGTAGCAAGGGATCTGTCATCAGAAGTAAATTATCTCTCGGATGTGATCGGCCGTGATTTCAGCCTTTATGATGCTAATGGCCACTTGAAGGCAAGCAGCAGACCGGAACTCTATGAGTCTTCCCTACTCTCACCGACACTCAACTCGACAGCAGTGCGAGAGGTCATTTATGGAAAGCGATCGTTCTTTACAAGCTCTGTTGAGATCGGTCTGCAATTGTACGATGTCGGGTACCAATCCGTCGCGAGCAGGGATGGATCTCACGTTTTGGCGGTATTGGCTCTGATGGATGAACAGCCGCGCGTCGAAGCAGAGATAGCCAGAACCACAAGTTTTATTTATGGAACCTTTGCAGCACTGGGGCTCGTACTGCTTGGGATCGGCGCACTCTTTGCGGCCCGAGTTGCATCCCCGATCATGGAATTAATTCGAGCGACGCAGCGCGTGGCACAGGGTAAACTTACTACACGGGTTCCCGTAACGCGGGAAGACGAGATCGGCGATCTCATGGAAGCCTTTAATACGATGACCCATGAGCTGGAGCGAAGCCGCGAAATAGTAGCACAGACGGAGCGCGAACTTGCCTGGAAGGAAATGGCACGTCAGGTTGCACACGAGATCAAGAACCCGCTCACGCCGATGAAGCTCTCGGTCCAGCATTTGGAGCACGCGCACGAGGCGAAAGACCCAAATTTCAATACAATCTTCCGGCGCGTTATTCGCACCATGCGCGAGCAGATCGACGTACTCACCCGCATCGCAACCGAGTTCTCACATTTCGGCGCTATGCCACGCCGCCGATGGGGTGCAGTCGATATTCGTAAGGTCGCGGATAGCGCTGTGGCTCTTTTCGATGCCGAACGGAGCCGCATTCGATTTATTATTGATGTCCCAAAGGACTTACCGCGCGTGCATTCGGATGAAGAGGAACTCCGCCGCGCATTTGTGAACCTTCTTCGCAATGCAATTCAGGCGATAGAGGGGTGGGGCGTGATCGTCATTCGTGCACATGCCGATCAGGGGATGGTCAACATAGGGGTGCGCGATACGGGGTACGGTATGTCCGAAGAAACACTGAAGCGAGTATTCGATCCCAATTTCTCCACCAAAACAAGTGGGATGGGGCTTGGTCTTGCTATTGTAAAAAAGACGATCACCGATATGTCCGGCACGATTCGAGTAGAAAGCACTCCCGGACATGGTACCACATTCTTCATAGATCTGCCAGCACGCGCAGATATAGGGGAAGAGAGCTAAGGTCAGTTCATCCTGAAATTACTTTCAAGTATTTCCGTTTTCCCACTTTAAGAACAGTTCCATCAGAATTTGGAATGAACGTTGCTTTGCTATCCGCGATCTTCTCGCCATCGATGGAAACACCCCCGCCGTCGATCAGCCTTCGCGCCTCGCCTTTACTTGCGGCAAGTTTTCGCTCCACGATAAAATCTACAAGCGAGATCGGGCCAATTGTCTGTGCCACATATTCTTCAATATCATCCGGCACTTCCTTTTTCACGAACATCGTCGTGAAGCGTTCGTATGCTTCGCGTGCCGCATCGTCACCATAGAAACCACGTACGATCTCTTGCCCCAGGCTTACTTTCAGATCGCGCGGATTGACGGATCCTTCCTCGATCACGTCCATTATTGCAGACAAGTTCGTTACGCTGGTCGCAAGTTCGTAGTAACGGTAGATCATCGAATCCGGGATGGACATCGTCTTGCCGAACATCTCATCGGGTGAATCGGTGAAGTTAATCGAGTTCCCGTAACTTTTCGACATCTTCCGTTCACCATCGGTGCCTTCTAACAGAGGCATAGTCAGGATGCATTGTGGCTCCAAAGCATAATGGCGCTGCAATTCGCGGCCAACAAGAAGATTGAATTTCTGATCCGTTCCGCCAAGTTCGAGATCCGCCTCGATGGAGACCGAATCCATTCCCTGCGCAAGCGGATAGAGAAACTCATGAAGTGAAATAGGCTGCTCGGCATTGAACCGCTCATGGAAATCGTTGCGCTCGAGCATTTGGCTAACCGTATAGCTTGCGGCAAGTTTGATGACATCGGCAAACGTCATCGGATTGAGCCACATCGAGTTATGGAGAACTTTTAGCCTCTCACGATCGAGGATGAGGATCACCTGCTCCATGTATGTTTGTCCATTCCTTTCTGCCTCTTCCTTCGAAAGCAACGGCCTTGTTTTCTGCCGGCCCGATGGATCGCCTATCATTGCAGTAAAATCACCGATGATTAGCGTAGCCTGATGTCCCAGATCCTGAAACGTCCGAAGCTTTCGAAGCACCACACCATGTCCGATGTGCAGATCGGCAGTAGAGGGATCGGCTCCTAATTTTACAATGAGAGGCTTGGACTTCGCGGTGGCGCGTTCGATCTTTTTCGCAAGTTCTTCCTCGTTAATAAGATCGACGGCGCCACGGCGAATGGCATCCATCTGTTCATTGAGTGGTGGAAATGTCATAGATCTACAAATAACGGGTAATTGGTATCGAAAGTCCCTTCGGATCAGTCCTTTTCACGAATTTCGCGTTTTGCATCTCGTTCTTTGATCGTCTGGCGTTTATCATAAGCTTTCTTTCCTTTCGCTAACCCGATCAGTAACTTTACTTTTCCGCCTTTGAAGTACAATTTCAACGGTACCAGCGTTAATCCGGCATCACGAAGTTTTACGATAAGCCGGTTGATCTCTCGGCGGTGCGCAAGAAGTTTTCTGCGGCGCTTCTCTCCCAAATTAAATTGATTGCCATGTGAGTATGGGCCGATATGAACGTTGTCCAGCCACAACTCTCCGCCAGCGATATGAGCATATCCATCCGAGAGCTGAATATTTCCAAGGCGCAGGGATTTGACCTCCGTACCCACCAGCGATACGCCAACCTCGATATCTTCAAGAATGAGATAATCGTGCCGAGCACGCCGGTTTTCGGCAATAGGCTTGATTGACTGCGATCTCGGTTTTCGCTCGACTTCTTTGCGCTCGGACATAGAAGTCAGGTAACGCCGCACGGTTCATAATCGTCCTCTTTATTGCATCATTTCGGTTCGATCCGGAAATACAAAAAGCCCCGGCCATTGAAATGACTGGGGCCCTATCAAAAATTATAATGCTTACTTAGTTCGAGCTTCCTTCAACCGCCAGAGACTGCGAAGCTACGCTCTTATCCATCGAAGCGCCGAGAGAAGCCGTTGAACTATTCGACAAAATCCGACGGGCTGCTACATAGTGTTTCGACCAGTACGTGCTTTCGAGCGAAGCGACTGTCACGCCGCGTGAACAGGCAGCATTCGCAAAGAGGCCTTCGCCAATGTAGATACCGACATGGGTGATCGGAGCATAACGGGCCGTCTTGAAAAAGACGAGATCGCCAAATTGCAATTGATCCTTCTTTACAGGATCGCCAATCTGGGATTGCATGTATGCGGTGCGCGGAAGATCGAGGCCAAATGCCTTGCCGAATACCTGACGTGTGAAGGAGGAACAATCGATTCCACCGCGATCTTCGCCACCAAATTCGTAGCGGGTGCCGATCCAGTTGATGATCTCCGCCATGACATCCGAGCGTTGGGCAGCATGGTTCGGATCGGTCTCGTCGATGAGCGTGAAATCCTGCTGGCGCTCCAAAGCGGCAGTCGGGTCGAGCGCATCGGCCAGAGCCTGACTTGAAGCAGTGGTTGAAGCATCCGGACGTGCCTTGAAGAATTTATCGAGTGACACATCAACGTCATCCTCGGCGCGCTCTTCTTTTGCGGCCTCGGCGATCTGCGATTGAATGTCGGGAGATTTCGCTTCTGCAGCAATGATGCTGTCATCCGCAGAGGATGGCTTCGCGGCCGGATTCGAAATAGTAGCTGCGACAGATAACGATTCATCCGTTCCGGCGGTGCTCTTGGCGAGTGTCCGGATCTTCAGAACGATATCGTCCTTTTCCTTAAGTGTGAGCGGGCGCTGAGGAACGTGATGGCGGGAGAGCCTCGCAAAGTGCTTACCATGACGACGGTGAGCGTTTTGCGCGATTTTCCCATGTTTCCCATGCCGCCCGATCTTGTGAGTACGGGCTGCGGACGCTGACGTTGTGGCGGCCATGAGGAACATGGCACATACCAATAGCGGCAGGATTAGTCCGAAACGCCGTATGGTCTTTTGGATCATGCGGTGTTGTGAGCATCGTCGCGGATACGATCGTTGCCGATACTATCCTCGCCGATGCCATATTAGTTGTAAATGAATGGGACGTTAATCCCCGTAACTACTTGATGAAGACTTTCGAAATTCTTCAAAAAATGCTCAAATTGAGCCGTTTTGATGAGGAGCTTCGAAAATCATCGAAAGATGCTTTGGAACATCTTTGTGCAAATATACGAACTTTTTACGCTCGCTTTTTAAATAACCGAATTCTAACAGCTAAGATTGCATAAACTTACCTCTCGCTCGACGATAAAATTCGTGAACACAGCGTATTTACATTCGTTAGCTTTCTACACCCTCATTTTCAAGCCAATTTCGCCTGTTTTGGATCCAAAATATTTTTTTTTGCATCAGGAGTTCATGAACTCACCTCGTTTGTTCATGAACTTACAACCAGTTCCACAAAATCTATTTATTTTTCCCTGATCCTGAAATCCTGTGGATCGTGATCCCATTTCATACTTCATAATTTCAACGGATACTACTGCACCACAAAATTTTCCATACTACTGACTCCATCATTCGTCAGCCGCAGAAAATAGATGCCGGATATCAGCTTCGAGGCATCAAGTGTGAACTCTTGCGGACCGGCCTGATACACTCCCTTCGCAATAAGCAGCACCCGATCGCCAAGCTCGTTAAATACTTCGAGATGAATATTGCCAGCCTTAACCAGATCAACCGAGATCGTCGAAGATCCAGTAGCCGGATTGGGATATATAGAAAAAGAAGCCACATCCGGCGATGGCGAAATGCTTACGCTCGCTCCCGCTCCATCGAGCGCACCGAAGTGAAGGCTGGTGTTTGTAGTGCTCCCTGCTTCCGTAAACCAGCCTCCTGGATAAAGGGCACTCTCATCGGTGGCTAATGATGCAACGGTATTATTTACGCCCGAAGCGACCGTCCCGAAAGCCGAGCCATTCCAATGAACGAGATTGCCGCGACCCACTTGAGCAACTTCGCTGAATTCGCCGCCGGCATAGACGCCTCCATTGCCATCTGAAGCAAGTGCGAGAACCGGGCCATCGAATCCTGCCGCGCCGATGGGATTCCATTCCTGAGTCTGATTATTCCACAGGGCTAACGCGGAATCGACTTGTCCGTCTGCTTCAGTAAATTCCCCGCCAACATATAGATTATTGTCAGAAGCGGTAAGAGTATATGCTTCAGCATTAAGGCCACCATTCAGTGAACCCCATATTCCATTCTGAAGTTGGGCAACTCCGTTTACGATCGTTCCATCGTCCGTTCGGGAGAAAGAACCTACAGCATATAAGGTGTCCTGTATCCATGTGATCGCATCGATAAAACCGGAGTTTAGTCCATTGCCAAATTGCGACCAGCCAGTCCCATCCCATACACCAATATCATCGTAATAGATATTATTGACAGAAGGATTAAAAATCGGAGTATAGATCATCCCTTTGGAATCGACGGTTAAGGCATTGACGCTCCGGTATGCGCCTGCACCCATCGCGGACCATATTTTTGAAGTAATATTGCACTCCGCAATATGACGCGCGGGAATTGTTCCAGCCTGCGTGAATTCTCCTCCCACGATCAGGGTATTTCCCGAAACAGCAAGGGATCGGACAGTGCCATCTACTCCGGCTCCAAGCGGGATCCACTGACCGAGTTGTTTATCGTAGGCTGCGACATGATTGCATGGCTGATGAGCGATCGAAACGAAGTTCCCGCCGATAAACACATAGCGAGCGGTCGTTGCGATTGCCCGAACTTCTGCGGACTGCCAGCCGACTTCATTGTAAAAAAGATCTGCAGGTATAGAAGGGGTCCAACTGCCATTGGCATACGATGCTATTCCCATAGCGCTTACCGTTCCTGCTTTTGTGAATTCTCCGCCAACATAGAGACTCCCGTTAAAGGAAATAGCTGCGTTGCAAAAGCCATATATTCCTCCACCAAGCTCGGACCATGCTCCATTGTGCATGACCGCTGCATTCATCGCAGGAACGCCGTCCATCATACTAAATTCGCCGAGGGCTATAAGACTATCTCCAAGGACAGTGAGTTGATTGACCTGGCCTCCTCCAATTCCAACCATCGTATCGGAAGAGACGGCATTCCAGTTCGATCCATCCCAATAGGCAATCCCATTTACAGTAAGGCTATTATCAGCCAGTGCAAAGTATTGTCCTCCCGCCCATAGCTTGCCGTTAAAAAACGCAAGCGTGGAATTATTATAGCCTGGTCCAAAAGCGGTCCAGATTCCATTTCTTACCATTGCAGTTCCATTGGCCACGATGCCATTATTATTCCTTTCTGACCCGACATACCGAAAACTCCCTCCCACAAAAAGGCTGTCATGAGTGGCACAGAGTGCTTGAACGGGGTACGAAGTTCCCATCGAAGCTTCGTTCCATGAGGCGCCATCCCAAAATGCAAGAAAGGAGGTGGAATTCCCACCCGCTTGTGTAAAATCACCTCCGGCATAAAGCGTGTCGCCAATAAAAGCCAGTGCGTTCACCTGAGCATTCATTCCTCCGGCAAGGGAATGCCATGACGTTCCATCCCACATGGCGATGTAATTGACTACGCTATCTCCGCTGCCCGCATGGTTGAACGATCCGCCAACATACAGCTTCCCATTATGCATGACCATTGCAAGGACGTCATTATCGAGACCCGCATCGAGTGCGTACCACAATCCTGTTTTTCGATTATAGCCGGCGATAAATTGTGTATGGACTGTATCGAATTTGAGGAAATCTCCGCCGACATAGAGATTGTCACTATCTTCGGCAAAGCAATTAACAGTCATCCCGTCTGGGTTATTGCCGAACGCTGCAATGGTAGAGCTCCACGTTTCCGCCAGCGTTTGGTTGCCTTTAAGGAACGGAGGGATGGATTTGACTAACGGGGCATCGGGCATGGGCTGCCGTATCATCCCCCCGTTTCCAGGCGAACCGCCAAGCCCACCCTCAGCGGGCCACTGCGCACTGGCAATACTGGAAATACTGGAAATTAAAAGAAAAAGTCCGACCAAAAAGAATTCTTTTTTCATGAACATAGAAAAATAAGGCATTGACGACCTCCAAAAATACGAAAAAAAACATCAACTATTTTTTTCTTCTCCTCTCCCAGCATGGGGGAGAGGCTGGGTGAGGGTTCACTTAATAAACCCTCACGCATTCAAATGCCGCCACACCAAAGGCCACCGCAACATTCAGCGAGTGTTTTGCTCCCAGCATCGGTATCTCCAGCGTGAAATCCGAAAGCCCAATAGCGGCATCGCTCACTCCAGTAATTTCATTCCCAATAATGAGAGCAAGTGGGAAATCCTCTTTCTTCAACTCAAAAATGGATCGGCTGTTGGAAGTGATCTCAAGGGATGCTACTTTAAAGCTCCCCCTCCTATGCAGCGAAGCGGAATAGGAGGGGGCAAGCATCGTCGACGATGCGCGGGGGTGGTTCCCCGACCGCACCGCCGCAACAGCTTCCTCTATAGTCTCAAAATGCTTATGCGGCACCGTCCGCGTTGCGCCCAGCGCGGTCTTATCGATCTCCTTGCGTGGCGGATGCGGAGTGTAGCCGACGGTATAGATCGCTTCAAGGTGCGCGCCATCGGCAGTCCGGAAGATGGAGCCGACGTTGTAGAGACTGCGAATATCTTCAAGGATCGCAATAACGGGAAGGCGGTTGGTGCTTGCGGCTGCGGCTTCTTCGGTAAGACGCTGATGCTGGATTTCGGCGTAAGTGAGTTTCATTATCTGAACCTGGATGACGCGGATGGGAGCGAATGACGCGGATAGTTTTGTTGGATCTTATGGATTTTGCGTTTAAACAATTGTGTATTTGCCTATTACTTCAGCTCTCGTCTATGTGGCGCTTTGGAATTTATTAATCGTCTGAATTCTAATCGTTTGCCGCCGAAGTTGATGAGCAGTCCTACTCTCAATTTATATACTTCAAGATAATTTTTGGCTTGAGCAAGATGGATGTCTTCTAATTCTGCCAATGCTTTAAGTTCGACCGATATTCGATTCTCAATCAGGAAATCCACGCGGCGTGAGCCAATATTCTCGTCGTCGTAATCAATAGGCATTTCAAATTCTCGTTCGAAATTTATGGAGAGTCTTCGAAGCTCGATAGCCAAGCCGCGCTGGTAAATAACTTCCTGAAAGCCACACCCCAATTTCGAATGCACTCTCATGGCGCATCCGATTATTGCCTCCGTAAGTTCTTTGTCCTCAAAGTCATGGCCCATTAAGTCACATCAAAATTAAATATCAAATAAATGCTCAACCTTCAACCAACTATCCGCGTCATCCGCTCCCATCCGCGTCATCCAGGTTCAGACAGCCTAATGCACGATCACCACTTTCCGCATCTCCTCCACACCCGGCGCGGAGATTTGCAGGAAATACACACCGCTCTGCACATCTGCAACATTCAGAGTAATATCGCGATGGCCGAATGATGGAAATTGCCATGCGTTTACGATTCGCCCAACCAAATCCATTAACATTATTTTATTGGCTTCAATGTTTACAAGTTGCAAAAAGGAACCCTCCGAAAATACCATTGAATTCGAAGGGATATCTACTTGAACACCCGAAGGTCCCGAAGCCGCAATGAGCGCCATCGTCCAAGTTCCCTCTAAACAGGGGTAACAAATATTTCCATACTCGTTCCCGGTCAGGGAGAAGAACCATCCCAACTTAGGCAGAAACATTCCCGCAGCCGACAAAGAACCTTGATAATTCACACCCTGAAATACTATAGATGTATCGCGAATAAATGGAATTTCCATCCAGCTATTATAATTGACACTTGCGCCATTAAATGATGTTTCAAGCGTTTGGGCACTCGGCGACGAAATAAGGGTGTTAACATTATAATTATGTCCTATCTGGCCAATTGAGTCGTACCCTTGTCCCCACTCATAGTATGTGAGGTGTAGCCCGATGGCACTCGTTGTCGCAAATACTGCATCAGGATGTTGGGTATCACCATCATATGCTGTGTCTGTGATCTCAAATAGGACGGTATCTATTCCGGTACACTCATAATCTCCACAATTAATATTGTGGCTAATTAGGCACTCAAACCGATCCCCCACGTTCGGCTTCCACTGCTGTAAATCCTGCGCGTGGAGTGGAGAGAAAAGGAATACACTTCCTAAAACAAGGAATCGAATTATCGAAAATGCTTTGAAGCGAAGCATAGCGATCATTAAAAACCCCAAAATAGGAGAAAGGTTACTTAGGGCGTTCATTTTGCCTATGTCATCTTTCCATGTCATCCCGAGCGGAGCAATTCGACCCGCATCGCCGACGATGCTGGGAGAATTGCGGAGTAGAGAGATCTCCGGCCAACTGACAGAGATTCCTCGACTACGCAAACCATCGCTCCGCGATGAATTGCTCCGCTCGGAATGACATGTGTGAAACCGCGCTTGCTTAGCTCGAAATGACAGTTCATTCCCGAGCCATCCGCGTCATCCGCTCCCATCCGCGTCATCCAGGTTCAGATAATTGGGGAATGACATTCCCGCCCCCACTCGTTACTCGGTACTCATAACTCGTTACTATACAAAGTGGCTCAATCAACACCATCACAGCAATTATTAGAGAAGATCGTATCGCTAGCGAAGCGGCGGGGGTTTATTTTTCAATCGTCCGAAATTTATGGCGGCTTGAACGGCTGCTGGGATTACGGTCCGCTCGGAGTCGAGATGCTGCGCAATCTCAAGGACGCCTGGTGGCGCGCCATGACCCAGCGCGGCGACATCGAGGGTCTTGACGCATCGATCCTCATGCACCCGAAAGTGTGGGAAGCATCCGGCCATGTGCAGAATTTCTCCGACCCGATGGTCGATTGCCGCGAGTGCAAATCGCGGTATCGCGTGGATCATCTTTTTGCAGAAATGTCGGAGAAAAAGTTGAAAGCGATCACGAAATCGCTCGCCCTCGAAACGCGAGATTTTACAAAAGAGCAGCTCGCAGAACTCGTCACCGGCACGATCGAGCAGGATGATTCCATCTTTGGAAGCCTGGTCGAGCAAGAATTAATCCCCTGCCCCAATTGCGGACGAACAAAGACGTTTACCGTTCCACGCAGTTTTAATTTGATGTTCGAGACGTATGTTGGACCAGTAAAGGACGATTCGAATGTCGTCTATCTCCGCCCCGAAACCGCACAAGGAATTTTCGTAAATTTTCTGAACGTGATGCAGTCCTCACGGCAGAAAATTCCATTCGGTATTTGCCAGATCGGGAAGTCCTTCCGGAATGAGATCAATACAAAGAATTTCCTCTTCCGTACTCGTGAGTTTGAGCAAATGGAAATGCAGTTCTTCTGCAAAGCAGGCTCGGACGATGCATTCTTCGAATCCTGGCGCGAAACGCGCTGGAACTGGTGGCGCTCATTAGGAATGCCAGAGAGCAAACTCCGTTTCCGCCCGCACGAAAAGCTCGCGCATTATGCAAAGGCTGCCGGCGACATCGAGTTCGAGTTCCCGTTCGGCTTCGGCGAGATCGAAGGCATTCATAACCGCACGAATTTCGATCTCACGCGGCACCAGGAGTTTTCCGGGAAGAGCTTGCAAGTTCACGATGAGGAGACGAAAGAGAAATACACGCCATTCGTCGTTGAAACTGCCGCTGGAGCCTCGCGTGGCTTCATGGCCTTTCTCTGCAATGGCTATGAAGAGGAAGAAGTAAATGGCGAACAACGCGTGGTGCTGCGTTTGCATCCCTTTCTTGCGCCGGTAAAAGTTGCCGTGTTCCCACTTGTGAATAAAGATGGAATGCCGGAACTTGCCAATGAGCTTGAGCGCGATCTGCGTAAGTCGATGAAGTCATTCTACGATGAATCGGGCGCGGTCGGGCGCCGTTATCGCCGCATGGATGAGATCGGTACGCCATTCTGCGTTACTATTGATTCCGATACGCTGAACGATCAGACCGTCACCATCCGGGAACGGGATTCAATGCAGCAGGTGCGCGTGGCAATGAGTGCGGTTAAGAGTTACATTCAAGAGAGGCTTTCGTCGCCTGTGTGATGACCAAACGTCGTCGTAATCTTTACATTGCCCTTGCGGCTCTCGTCGCATTTCTTGCCTTTCTGTGGTGGGATATTTCGCGCGGGCTGCCGAGCACGGAGGAATTAGCTACGCCGCATCCGGAAATTGCGACACGCATCATCTCTACCGATGGCGAGCCGATCGACCAGTTCTTTATCAAGAACCGGACAAATATTCATCTGAGGAACGTCCCACCGTTCCTCATCAAGGCGCTTATTGCCACGGAAGACCGAACGTTCTATCACCACTGGGGACTAGACTTGTGGGGCAATCTTCGCGCAATAGTTACCGACCTATTCAGCCTTCATGCCAAAGAAGGAGCGAGCACCATTACGCAGCAGCTTGCGCGGAATCTGTATCTCAATCAGGATAAAACCGTCATTCGCAAATTACGCGAAGCTATTACAGCCGTTCAGATCGAACGCGCGCATACGAAAAATGAGATATTGGAAATGTATCTCAACGTCACATATTTCGGGCGAGGTGCGTATGGAATCGAGGCCGCAAGTCAGGCATATTTCGGCGAGGATGTTAATAAGCTGACGCCAGCACAGTCCGCGTATCTCGTTGGCATTCTCAAAGGCCCGGAGAATTACGATCCTGATGATGATTACGACAACGCCATCAATCGGCGGAATACAGTCATTGATAATACGGTAAATGCGGGATTTATTACCGAGGCAGAGGCAGCAAAGATTAAAAAAGATGCTTTAAAGGTAAAAGAGTATCTCGGCTACCAGGGTATTGCACCGCACTTTGCGGAAATGGTGCGCCAACAATTGCAGAAAATGCCGGAGCTGCAAGGCTACGATATTTACCGTGACGGACTTGTGGTCTATACCACACTGAATGCCACCATGCAGCGCGCCGCGAACCGCGCGGTGCTCGAACACATTGCAGACTACCAAAAGAACTACGTAAATAAAGGATGGAACTGGGCACGCCACAAAGGTATCCTCGATACGGCGCTCATGAAAGCAGTGCATCATACGCTGGAATACCGTTCCGCTTCGTCGGACGTCGAGCGCGCAAAGGTGGCGCGTGAATTCTATGCAAATAAGGATTTTGTCGATAGCGTAAAGGATGAAGAACTATTATTGCAAGCGGGGCTTGTCTGCATCGATCAATCGACGGGACAGATCGTGGCAATGGTCGGCGCATCGAATTATCAGGATGTACGCTATGGGCTGAATCACGCAACGCAGATCGTACGTCAGCCGGGATCGTCATTCAAGCCGATCGTGTATGCTTCCGTGTTCGAGCATGGCGCAACGCCGGAATCCAGCGTATCCAACGAACCGGTCCATCTTGGCTCGTGGTCGCCGCAGAATTTCGCGGGTGAAGCATCCGGCGGGACGGTCAGCATTCGCTATGCGATCGAGCAATCGCTCAATCTTTCAGCGGTGCATGCGATTCAGGAATTAACTTCCGTTCAAGATGTCGTGAAAATGGCAGCCCGACTCGGCATTCGACAACCGATACCGCCCTATCCCTCTATCGCGTTGGGAACTGCGGAAGTGAGTCCGATCGATCTCACGAGCGCATATTCCGTGTTTGCAAATGAAGGCGTTCGCGCAATGCCCTACGCGATCATGCGCGTGGAGGATCGGAATGGGAAAATTCTGTACGAGCGAAAACCCGAGTTAGAGAATGTGCTCGATCCGAAGATCTGCCATGAAATCACATCAGCATTGGAAGATGTAGTTCAGCATGGAACGGGAATTCGGGTATTAAATTATTTCCGCTATCCTGCTGCCGGCAAAACGGGAACTACCCAGAATTATGCCGATGCCTGGTTTGTCGGTTACACGCCGGAATATACTGCCGGCGTATGGGTTGGCTTCGACGATAAGCGCATCACTTTCAATAGTTCGAACGGTCAGGGCGGACGCGCCGCAGCGCCCATCTGGGGACTTTTTATGAAATATGCCTACGATGCGCTCCGGCCAAAAATAGAATACTTCAATGCGAGCTATCCCGGCGCTCCGCTACCCGTCGATACCACAAAACATGATTCTCTTTCTGTAACACAACCGATTCCGCGAGTGGATTCGATGCGGAAGCCAGTGGAATATTGACTGGGATCGCTTTGGGCAAACCTCAATAGACAAACCATCTTCTCAAGGAGGAATGAAAATGATGTCGTATATTTGTAGCGCGTACGGGAATCGAACCCGTGTACCCGCCTTGAGAGGGCGGTATCCTAGCCGCTAGATGAACGCGCCATTTCCCCGATGACCGGGCATGAGCGGCACACATTACACGGAAGAGGAAGGCTCGGTTCCGTAAACTATTGTATAGTGCTGCCAGCTCATTTGTTCTCCAAATGACAAAAATTGCTCATCGAATCCTATTATCGCTCGCGTTTGCGACCGGTATTTTCGTGCAAACTCCGCTTTTTGCCCAAACCGATACTACGGCCATGCAATTCGGTCCGAAGGACATCAATCTAGCGACCGGGCGCAGCTATGTCGGGGTTGATCTTGGCATGACCGGCAGCGATTATATTGGCTCGCACAATTTTTTGTGGGGCATTGTCTCGATCACGGACGCCCTTTATAATGCACCGCAGCTCGCAACCTATCTTCCCTTTAATAACCTGGGCTCAGGAATCGGATTTGTTGGTGGCGCCAAAGTGGGCTTTTCATTAGGCATGTCTGTGGACATTGAGGCGAAGTTCCGGTTCATGACCAATTATTCTTCACGGCAGGAGTTTCATTCTGGGATCCAACTGGACCCTAACGTTTCTTCCGCTATCGCTGGTGGAACAAGTCAATACTCGCTCCTGCTCTCCAGCCTTGACGGTGCGTTGCTCGGACACGTTCGCCTCAACGATCATTACTATGCTGCCGCAGGCTTCGGCCTTTCTCAACTGACAAAAAATGGATTCAATGGAAGCCAGCAACTATCCGGCAGCTATGTAAACCTCATCAATCACTCATACACCAATGTATCGAGCCAGCAGGCTCCAGAAACGGATCTCGCGAACTGGTTCTTTGGATACCGCACGGACATACAGGTCGGCGGAGGGACGGTCTACCGCCTCGGCGCTACCAATATGATGCTGGACGCAGAACTACTGTTAAGCATCCCCTTGACACGCTGGCTGACCAATGAAGCCGATTCCTCCACGAGAGCGACTGCTTCTTATTGGCTCCAAACCACTGCTATCTCGGACCCCCGGCTGTGGTATCTTACGTTGACGGTTGGGTTACGGCTGCCATTTCATGCCTTGCCCCCTCCACCCGCACCAGAGGTACCGTCTCCTCCGCCCCCACCTCAGAAGCCAGTCGATATCCCGATCAGTTCTCTCTTCTCTTCCGATACTTCTGGCTCGCCGTTCAGCTTATCCGGCCATGTGAAGGATGCCGCTTCGGGTAAACCGCTCGTTGCATCGTTAACGGGCGTCGATCTTTCGAACAATCAGGTTTTTCTGAAAAGCGTTACGGATTCAAACGGCAATTATTCGCTCCGAGTGAACAAACCTGGAAAATATTCCATCACGGCGGAGGCCGATGGGCATTTATTTGCAACGGCCGAATTCGAGGTGGATTCTCAGGGTCGCATCCTAAAGAATCCCTCCGATATTGCACTCGGAGCGATCACCGGAGGCAAAACACGGATGCTGATCTTCTTCGATTTCGATAAAGCCGATCTTCAGCCGGCCTCCACTCCTGAATTGAATCGGGCGGTAACAATGATGCAGAACGTTCCCACGATAAAGGTCGAGATCGCCGGATATTCGGATAGCCTCGGCAGCCTGCCACATAACATCGATCTCTCGCTTCGGCGCGCCAAAGCCGTGCGTGAATATTTAATACAGCATGGGATCTCGGGAGATCGTATCGTAGCACAAGGGCATGGCCCAGCCTCACCGATCGCAACAAACAGTACGGACGAAGGCCGTGCAGAAAACCGACGTGTCGAGTTTGTGATACGATAGAAATAACGAACACTAACCGACGGCAGCGTTAGTGCGCCTCCGATAACGGGCCTTCCGCCGACGTTGCCTCGCCCTCATTGGTAAGCGCCAATAAGTTTGCTCGGATCTGTGTATCGAATGCTTCGAAATCGGCGTTGCTACGCAGGAGCGGGAACTCGATTTCATACTGCCGCAGCCGTACCGGATCGAGGCGGATCGCAATGAGCAATTCTACTGCTGCATCGAAATCCTGCTCCAGCAAGTACAATACTTTTGCGCGGCCTAAATGCGGTTCCGACCATGCGGGAGCATAAGAACTGGATGCCTCATACGCCTGGATCGATTCGGATAATCGTTTCAATTCAAAAAGAGTCTCTGCATAATCGAACCACGCCTCAAAATCATTCGGCGTAAGTTGCAATACCATCCGGTAGGCGATGACCGCTTCTTCATGCCGTCCCAAATTAAAGAGCGCGTCCGCTTTGGCATACCATAGCTCGGAGTACTTGCTATCCACGGCAAGCGCGGCATCATAATCCTCGAGCGCTTTGGCATGTTCGTCGAGCGCATCGTAACAAGAACCGCGACCGAACAAGCTTTCGGCGTGCCTCGGATTGAATTTCAGCGCCTGAGAAAAACATCTCACCGCTTCGCGCCAGCGCTTCAGCTCTTCGTAGGCATTCGCAAGATTGTGCCAGGCACTTACATCTTCCGGATGATATTTCAGGCATTCTTTGAAGGATTCTATTGCATCCGATAGTTTGCCAAGATTGGCATACGCGTTCCCCCGGTTATACCATGCGGCTGGGAATTCTTCCTTGATCGCGAGTGCCAGTTCGTAACTTTCGATCGCCTTGTTATACATCCCCATCTGGGTCTGGATGATCCCACGGTTGTACCACGCGCTAAAATTATAGGGATCGAGATCGAGATTCTTCTCGTAGGCTCCAAGCGCCTTTTCCAGATCGTTAATAGAATCGTAGCAAAAACCAAGTTCGTAATAGGAGTCCTTCGCAAATTCCTTCACATCTTTCAGATACTGGAAGATCGCAATGGCATCGGCATATCGCTCCGCCTTTTCAAAGCAAATTCCTTTATTGAATAGCGCCTCGTCATTCGAGGGGTTGCTTGCCAGAGTACGATTGAAGATCTCCAGCGCCTCGGCGGTTCGTCCTGCGCCATCGAGGGACACTCCGTAGTTTATCAGCAGTTCATTGTCCGTCGGGTTTAAGGCAAGGGCTCGCTCATAGGAAAGAATTGCCTTTTCGAATTCTCCATGATGCGCTTCGAGCATACCGCGCCTGTGCCAGCCATCGCCATTGAATGGTGCACGCTCCGTTAGCAAGAGGGCAAAATCGAGCGCCTCTTCGAATTTCTCGTTCTCGATGCAATAATCGACCAATTCTTCAAGGATGTCGGGATGGAGGAATTGTCGCTCTGGGGTTTGAAGATCCTCAGATCTGTCATCAGAGGAGTTTTCGCTGGAAGAGAGCCTGCGCCGCTTATCCTCGCGGTGCCGTTTGAGTTCTTCTTCAAAATACTTTTTACGCCGTTCGCGCTTTTCTTTCGAATCGCCGCCGAACTCTTCGTCACCTTCGAAGCCGAAGGCATCAAAATCATCGAATACGTTCATAATAGTCCAATGAACTCCTTTTAGGGCGACCGTTGAATGCCAGAACCCGGGCATCGGTGCTGGAATCGCCTCCCCGTATTAAATGAACACCCCCAGAGGAAGGAATGCTTCCCGCTCTTGTAAAAATAATTAACCTTTTTTTGTGAAATTCTTATTGCCTGGTAAATTCAGAGACAGTTTTCCGAGAGAACGGTCAACCGGAATCACAACCATGAGAGGAAAAACTACCAAAAATAGGATATTTTTACCCATTGTGTTGTTGACGCACTCCCAATAACGGAAATCTAACAAAAACACCCACAATACATGAATAAAAAACAGAAGCGGGCCAATAAAAAACATAAGACCTCGGTTGAGCGTGTAAAGCGTAAAACTCGTGAGGCCATTGCATCCTCGAAAACAGCCCGGCGTACCGCGCCCGCCCGAAAGAAGAAAGTTGGCGAATCCGAAGAGATTGTTGCCGCATAACCCGGACTTACTCCCATTCTGTACAAATGGGATTGATACGCTCCCAATTTCCTGACCGGCCGAGTCTCAGTGGTCTTCTAACCAGACCCCTGCCCATGATCATGGGGATACTGAATGTCACGCCGGACTCGTTCAGCGATGGCGGCGACCATTCTTCTATTGATACTGCGGTCGCTCATGCGCTTAAAATGGTGAGTGATGGTGCTGAGATCATTGATATTGGTGGAGAGTCCACTCGCCCAGCGGGAAAGTCGTACGGTGCGGGTGCTGTTATGGTATCTGCGGAAGAAGAGATCGCTCGGGTGGTCCCTGTGATCGAAGGAATACGCAAGGTTGAGAACCAAGTCCTAATCTCTATCGATACCCAAAAATCCGAAGTAGCAGCTCTTGCTCTTTCTGCCGGAGGGGATATCATTAATGACGTGAGTGCCGGAACTGCTGTTCCCGAAATATTACAGGTTGCAGCGAATTTTCAAGCACCAATCATTCTAATGCATGGGCATGGCCCGAACTTCACCAGGCCGAGGATCGAAGATTATTCGTATGCAGATGTGATATCTGAAGTCCGCGAATATCTGGCTGGTCGAATACAGGCTGCACGCGAAGCAGGGATAACAACCGTTCTTGCAGACGTGGGAATTGGCTTCGCAAAAGGTTATAGCGATAACTTACACTTGTTGAAATACCACAGTGAATTTATGTCCCTTGCCGTCCCATTGGTTCTTGGTGTATCACGCAAATCTACCATCGGAAAAGCAATGGGCAACAATCCATCACCCAAAGAGCGACTGAGTGGAAGTATTGCCGCTGCCTGCTATGGAGTTGAACATGGCGCAAAGATCATCCGCACTCACGATGTTAGAGAGACGCGGGAAGCGTTGGCAGTGATACGTGCAATTTTGAATTCTTAAGATGAAGTGGATAAAGATCGGTGTCATCATCCTGTTTGCCAGCACAATCGTTGTGAACGGCTATCAAGTGTATCGGATCGCCTTTGTTCGGCATGAGGCCGATTTCGTTGCGTGTTTTGCCGGAGCGGAAGATTTCAAGAATGGAACGAATCCCTATTTACCGACTGCGGTAGCCCCTTACAATACTTTAGAAAATTATCGTCCGTACATCTATCCTCTTTTTTTTGCATGGCTTTGGATCCCATTCACATTCCTGCCCCCAGTCGCAGCAAGCTTTGCCTGGTATCTCATCAGCGTAGCAATGATGTTCTATTCGCTTGCGCTGTGTGCTAATTTTGTGGGTCTTGCAACACGGGATCAGAAGTGGCAAATATTCGGGATTATTGGTCTTTTGTTCGCATCTATCTTCCAATGGGTTCTGATGTTCGGGCACGAGGATCTGTTCATTCTACTTCTGCTATTGCTTGCTACAAAGCAACTCCTACGAAATAAAAGTAGCGGAGGATGGTTCCTCGGTGCGGCGATCTCCGGAAAACTGATGCCCATCGTCGTGCTGCCAATGCTTCTGAAGAGTTGGAAAGCGATGGCAATCTGCCTCGTCTCGATCATATTGTTTTGCATCGTCATCCCCTATCTGTTCGCCGGGAATGCGATCTTTCATTTTTATGATTACTGGATCCACAACACGCTTGGCGGCGAGATGTCCCAGGGCGATGAATCGGTGCATTCCTTCGCTTTGGCGGGCGCTGTAGCGCAATATATGGGCTTGTTACACCCAACAATGTTCTTGAAAGTAACCTGCGGGCTTTTGCTCATGAGCTTCCCTGTGATTTTACTCATTAAAGAGAGAATGCTTCCCGGACTGTTCCTATCCTTCATGCTCATTCCGCTCACATCCACACGGAGCGAGCCGAATCATCTTACGATGCTTGTTCCTGCCGTGATGCTCATTGCTTCATTGTTACTGAAACGGAACATTATTTGGCGCGGGAAGGAAATAACACTTCCAAAAGCCACTACCATATTCGGATGGACGGCGCTCCTAATCATTCAGATGATGATCTTATGGGGCTATAACGCAACTGTTCCGTTCGACACCATCGGAATGCTGATAATCTTTGGGCTTGTCTTTGTGAACGGAATTCAAAGAAGAGAGCCGAAAATTGCGTAGTTTTGTTCTCAAAAGGCAGTAATAATTCTTATCCATTACCATGAAAACAAACTTTTCCAACCAATCGAAGCATGTGGCACTTTTCGCAATACTATTTTTTCTTTTGAGCATTCCTGCCTTTGCGCAGATTACCATCTCGAGTTCTCAATTCGAGCAGTTTTTTGTTCAATCCGGCTCATCCAATAATTACAACGATACTGCCACCGCCGGGTTGCAATCCCTTGTTGATCAGACGGGAGCAAATCAATCGTGGAGCTTTAAGGGATTTCCATTCCTATTCGATACTACGACAAGTGATAATTCCACCGTTGTGGCTTGGCCTGGTGGCGCTGCCCTAGCTGACTCTTTCCCGACGGCGACCCACGTTCAAATTTCATCTTCTGGAGGAACTACTACTTACTTCTTCTACACCATAAATCAAAGCGGGTTTTATGCATTGGGGGTTACCCAAAATGTCAATGGCGTTATGTCCCTCGAAGGGAGATACACACCACCCTTAGAAGAATTTGCTTTGCCATTGACCTATCAGTCTTCCTGGTCAAGCACATCGACGATCACCGTTCAGGGATACCATGAAACTGAGACCGTCAGTGGCGTCGTTGATGGATGGGGGTCGTTCACGCTCCCCGGAAACATTACCAACCAGGCATTACGACTGAAGCAAAAAGTCGCTACTATATCTCCCCCCGTCATCATTGGCAAAGATACCATTAATACAAGTTCAACAACTTACTCCTTCATTTGGGTGTCTCCGACCGCTTATTCCGCTTCCATCAGTGCGGATTCCAATCAAAATGCAACAAGTGCACAATACTCACTTCCGGGTGCCCCAAATATAGTTTTGAATAACACAGCAAGTTCTCAATATTCTATTTCCGCCGCATCGAATCCTGTAAATTCCGCAACGAATGTATCGTTCACGCTTCCAAGTGAATCGCAAGTCCGTGTTTCTCTGATGGATCCGCTGGGCAGGGAATCGCAAGTATTGATGAACGGCATGGCACATTCGGGCGTGAATATCATACAGCTTGATCCAGCTAACCTTGTGGGCGGAACGTATTTCCTTCGCATGGAATCAGTAGGGAATACTGCGATGCAGAAAGTAGTTGTCCTTCATTAAAACCTTTCTAAAATTGGCGAATCTCGATGCCTCATCTGGTGTTGAGAGGGTGTCGCCATGCATTCGAAGTTCCTCGTCATCCTACTAATAGCCCTCGGCGTATGCTCGTCGGCCAATGCTCAAACCTCAGGCGTTGACACAACCCTTACGCCTGCTAAGGCAGTCGATACTGTTTCCGCACCGGATACGGCCACGCAAACGCCGCCGGTAAAAAGCTTAACGACCTTCACAGCCAATCTCTCGCTCGGCGCGATGGTGCAGAGTCAGAGTCAGGCCGGCAGTTCCACTTTTGCTGCGAACTGGCTTGTCGGAGTAGAGTCAAAATTGTATCTCGATGGTCCGGGAGCACAACTTGGCGCGAGCCTCTATGCAAAATATGGCCAATCGAATAACGGTGATTCGGTGCCTCAAAAAACGCAGGACGACCTTATCCTCAGTTTGACGCCTTCGGTTCCCATGCTTCCGGCTGCAGGAATTCGGTTATTTCTCGAAGTGACCGGGGAAACGCAGTTCGAGCCTGGCACGGTCGATAGCCAAACCACCAATTTTCTCGATCCCCTGTTCCTCTATCAATCTCTCTTTTTAGGCAGACGATTTGCGAATACTTCGGCAGACGGCCTGGGGCAGTTCTCACTCGTTGCGGGGGTGGGCTATGCGTTCCAGCAAACGATCACGAAGAACTTTATCTTCACGCAAAACCGGAATTTTGTCGTCAGCACAAACAATCCCTTGAGTGATGTGCAGGGCGAAGTTACGTTTGAATCGGGATATAGTGCTATCGCCGATCTGGACTACCAACGAACGATCGCAACCGATCTCAGCACGCATATCAGTTTCAAGACTGTCGCATTATCGAAGGATGGTCTTGGCGGCGATCTGACCAAAGCCCGCGTGACTTCGTTACTGCTGTTAAGTTGGCAGTACAAGTTCCTTAGCCTCGATTATAACTTGCACCTCGTATATGATTCCAATGTCTCGCCGGAACGAGCATTGGATCAGTCGCTTGTGTTCGGACTTAAATGGGATCTCCAATGATAGCGCTGTAGATATGCGCCCTCAATTCATTAAATGAAATGCCCACTCAATCCTTTTTCGGAATTGGCCTTCCCTTTCGGACTGACAGGACCAAAGAATTATTTTTTAGCGAATATTTACCCGGAAGGATCGTAATGTCGGAATAGCCCAATGCTGCGGCAGCAACGGCGTCCATCTTCAATTCGTTCTTTTGGGTAAAATCCGTGTGCTTGACACTGGCGGGAATCCCCGAGCCGCCGGTGGAACCGGACGCATTAGCGAAGGTAACTTTTAACAAGTTGCCAACGATAGCCTGCGAACTGACGGGGAGAGTGAACGTATTCTGTCCGCCTGTTTTGCATGTCCCGCAGTAAGCTACCACAGCGCAAATGCAATCGCTGCCGCCATTACACTGACAAATAAATGGCGAGAGGGGGTCGTTTGCTTTCGTCCACCCTCCCTCCTGAAACGTGGCATTTGCTCCTCCGGCATTCTTGATTTGTCCAACGCATATACTGGAAAACGAGCCACAAAGTAACACCACACTCAAAACAAAGGCAGATACTTTCATACTTAATCCTTTCTAAAAATATAATTCCGAAACAGCCTAACTTTTTAGGACGCTTGACAGAGAAGACAATCGCTTTAAAAGTTTAGTTCGCGGCCAACGGTGCTAATACCCATGCTAACCCACCCGCTTATTCCTATGCCGCCGCAACGCAGATTTACTCAAAACCCCATAATACTCAGTTCCTGGATGATCGCAGCGATCTGCGGGTGTTTGATAAACTCTTCCTCGTACCAGTCCTCTCCGGCTTTAATATCATCGATCACACGTTGAACGCCATCGGGATCCCGACGCACGATCGCTTCGAGCACGCGATTTTCTTCGTCGTTAAACGTTTTGCCAAACTTTTGTTCGATGGTGCGAAATACCCCTCTCACCCGATCTTCATGGGAGGATATATCCTGAGCGCCGTTGTTGTTGCTGTCCATATCTTCTATTAAAATCCCATAATACTGAGTTCCCGCATGATCGCGGAGACCTCCGGGTGTTTCATCAGTTCTTCGTAAAGCCAGTTGGATTCATACTTCGCAGCTTCGAGATGTTTCTCTACTCCGGCCCGGTCGCGCATGATCGCAGCTTTCTTGAGACCTTGAATTCGCTGAACTTCTTCGGAAGATCGCTCGCCAAGTTTTTGTTCGAGTTCCACGAATGCCCCCTTTACGCGCTCGGCATGTTCGCTGCTTTGCTGCTCTTCCGTATGTTGTAAAACTTCTATATTGCTCATAATGATCTCCTTGCGTTAATCCCTGAATGATTGCTCCGGTCTGATCTGGCAATCAATACATATAGAACAAAATGCGACGCACTTGGGAGCCATGAGCATTATCGAGAGTATTTCCACGCCCCGTTCTCGAGAAATAGTTCGGTGGAATCTGTCACATCTACTGGATGCTTGCCAGAAATCCGCAGATGATACTTTACGATCGCTATTGAATCATGCTGAGATTCAGAAACGATCTGGATCGTGGGCTTGTGAAGCGACCAAAAAGCAAGCGTCCTACTTAAGAGTTGAGGACTCATCCTATAAGCCTGCTTGCGGGAGGCAGAAACTAAGTTAACATACGCAGCAGAGTCATGCCTGGAAAGCGCATCACCGACCTTCATAACGGTCTCCGATGGGGTGAGAGTAGGAGGCGTTGCGACAGTTTGCTGTGGAGTAGCCGGAACAGGCTCATTGGATCGCTCGTCCTTTGAGCATCCGAGGGTCAATAGTAGCAGTATAGTAAGAATCGATCGTTTCATTTGGATCATAATTGGATCATAATAAGAACCGTTCGAACGAAGTTGTTTTCGAAGAAAGTGCCGATATCGCTGTAATTATCAGCTAATAATACTTTCTTTACGGTAATTTTTTATGAACTAAGGCGAATATGGAAGGGTTTTCGCGCGCTCACTTTTCACCTCTTTCTTATGATCACTCAAAAACAAAATAAAAACACCTATTTTCGATTGGCACTTCTGTCAATGACGGCAATTTTGCTATGGACTAACAGAACGAATGCTCAAACAAGCCCATCGTGGGTGCTTGGGCTCGGCGGCGGCGCTGCCTTCGGTATCAATGAGGCCGTAACCAGACCACTCGATCCGATGGGTCGTATCTATGCTCTGTGGCAGCGGGGATTTGGCAGTTACGTCTCTCCGGAGATCGGCGTAGGGATAACACTGAATTCCGGCAATAATGACGGAGCAGGACTTTCAAAATACAGTACCACGATGATCCCGTTCGACCTGCGTTTGAGGCTCACGCCGCTTGTCGATGCGATCTGGTCACCTTATATTTATGCTGGCGTCGGAGGCGTGAACTGGAATGTCAAAACGGTTCCCTTCAATGAGCCTTCTAACGCTAAAAATACTGGCACTGCTTTATTTCTCCCGTTGGGGATCGGCCTGTATCATGACATTAATGCAACGTGGGCCATCGAGCTTTCGGCAGGTGGCAACATTTCCTTTTCCGATGATCTTAACCCACTCCATGATGGTAAGAATGATGGATGGTGGCATGGAATGCTCGGAGTTACCTACACTTTTGGTGAAGATCCTCACAATTTGGATAGCGATGGCGACGGACTCAGCGACTGGGATGAAATAAATATCTATCACACCGATCCGCACAATCCTGATACCGATGGAGACGGATTAAGCGATGGCGATGAAGTTCACAAATATCACACCGATCCTCTGAAACGCGACACCGATGGCGATGGACTTAGCGACGGCGATGAGGTCAATATTTATCACACGGATCCACTCAAAGCCGATACTGATGGCGATGGACTCAGCGATGGCGACGAAGTAAATATTTATCACACCGATCCGCTCAAGGCCGATACCGATGGCGATGGACTCAGCGATGGCGATGAAGTTCATAAATATCATACAAATCCACTCCTGGCCGATACCGATGGCGATGGCCTCAGTGATGGTGATGAAGTGCTGAAATATCACACCGATCCATTAAAGCGCGATACCGATGGTGGTGGCGTCGATGATGGTACGGAAGTTCGCCGTGGAACCAATCCGCTGGATCCGAGTGACGATTATCCGAAGGCTCAAGTTCCTCCGCCGCCACCGGCTCCGAAGGACGAGCTTGATCTCGGCAAGGCCGGCAGTGCTATCACGCTGGAAGGTATCGAATTCGATGTCGGTAAAGCGACGATCCGTCCTTCTTCAGACACCTCGCTGAACAAGGCATTGAAAACACTTGTGAACCATTTTGATCTTACGGTACAGATCGTCGGCAACACGGATAACTCCGGCAAACGCGCTGCAAACATGAAGCTTTCGCAGGAGCGTGCAGATGCGGTCATGAAGTGGCTCGTCGATCATGGTATCAGCGCCAGCCGCATGACGGCCAAGGGCGTGGGACCGGATAACCCGATCGCGCCGAACGATACACCTGCCGACAAGCAGAAGAACCGCCGCATCGAGTTCATCAAGACGAACTAAGCGCCTGGGATGAGCATGTATATCGTGCTCCGAAAATTCAAATCGCCTGCGTTACCATGTGTAGCGCAGGCGATTTTGTTCTATGCGTCAAAAACTAAGATACTATTGTATCGCAGACATCAATAAAAAGAGCACTGCTTTCCGTGCTCTTTTTGAGAGAATTTGAATGAATCAAAATCTCTCACAGATTGATAAAGCGGTCGTTCAGCATCTCGAGCTTTGTAAGCCCGAGCGTCGTCAGTCCGAGCGTTTGCTCGATCTGGACCGCTCATTGTCATCCCTTGCTTCTCGGCTTCTCCGGTTCATCGCTTCGTCCTCCCGATCGCGCGAATTTTGATTCCCTTGCCTGCGATCGTCCCGGTCGCTGGTTGCACTCCGTTGAGTGCTGACAGAGCGGTCGCCGGTAGAGCGGTCGCTTGCAGAGCGGTCTCGTGAATCAGCCTCGATCGGCAAATCCTGATGCGGCCTCGTCTCTGGAGTTGGTTGTTCCGTTTGTTGTGTCATATTCCAATAGATTTTAATGAATGTTATACTTCCACGACAATAGATCATGGACGAATACTTTTTCACAAAATGTGTACCATCTATATTATGGATCTGGCGGTTGGGAATTAATAATGGCCCTCAAATCAGATCGTTTTCGCGAATGTCTTTTGGAAACTCTCCTATGCTAAAATCGTACCATGCGCGATGCACGTTCGAACAGTCTTTCTGGATGCGGGAGGAGGGCTTGTCCACCCGAACTGGGATCGCGTGAGCGAAACGCTTGCGCGGCATGGCATAGCTGTTGCTGCAAGCCGCTTGCGCAATGCGGAACCTATCGTTAAGAAAAGAATGGATACCGCCGAGATCATTCGTTCCACCAATGATGGTAATCGCTTTTCCACATATCTTCAAAGCATCATTGGAGAAGCAGGAGTCAATGTATCTGAAGCTATTGCACCGGCAGTCGAAGAGCTTCTTCAGTACAATAGCAAGTGGAACCTTTGGGAAACCATTGCAGAGGATGTTGTTCCCACACTCCTTGCGCTGCGTTCAATGTCTATGAAGCTGGTGGTGCTTTCTAACTCGAACGGCACGTTGCGCAAATCATTCGAACGATTTGACCTGCTCGATAAAGTCGATTTTCTTTTTGATTCCCACGAAGAAGGTGTTGAAAAACCGGATCCGGCATATTTCCTTCGCGCCCTCGAACGATCCGGCAGCAGTGCAGAAACAACGGTGCATGTTGGCGATTTCTATCATGTCGATGTCGTTGGTGCGCGTAGTGCCGACATCCGGCCTGTTTTGTTGGATGCCGCTAATTTATATGAAGGATCAGACTGCGAGAGGATTCGGACGCTACCGGAGATTGTGGGCAAAATTGTCCCGACAATGTGAACCCTATCGAGGCGATGTAAATTGAAGAATTGCCTTCCCATCGGGCAACTCCCCCAATTGATACCCGATGGTACTGGCAATAACCAGTGTTAGCACAATTGCAAACGCTGCAATATTAAAATAAGCAACGGTGCATGCTATCAGGCGTGTAGCCAACGAGAATCCGCGGTCGGAATAAAACCGCTTCAGCGCCACATATAGATAGACCATAAAGATGGCCTGCGCGATGAAGAACCAGAAGTTGGAATGAAGAAATAATGACCCGATCAGAACGATAAGGCTGAATGTATAAAAATGGAACGAGAAAACAAGGTGCTCAGCATAGAGTATATGGCGCTTCCAGTAAATGAGTTTAAGAACTAATGCAAAGATCGGCGTCGAGCCGAGGAGTAGAACATAAGGCGAGACTTCAATAGTAAACTTGAGCAATGTTCTAATCAATTCCACGGCCTTTTCTCCCTTCAAACTCCCCCACTGAATTTGAAACAATCCGTGCGAAGCGATTTGTTGTTGGAATTCTACCTCGAGCCAATTTCTAAGATAGTATCCCAGTGCAAAGAAAGAGAAAAATGCAATGAGCGTATAAAGCCGCGCCGGGGAAAGATACCGCTTCCGCCTTCCCGCAATATATTCGCGTGAAAGAAATCCCGGCTTGAACAACAGCGCTGGAATGGTGCGGAAGAATTTCGAATCGATGACGGCGAATTCGTGGAAGACCTCTTTGAGGTAGTGCTTCACCGAAAAAAGGTGCGTCTCCATTTGCTCGCCGCAATTGTGGCAATATTCACCCACACCGGGAGTGCCGCACTCCGGGCAGAGGCGCAATTCGTTTACCCCCGCCACCTCTATTTCTTCGCCGACGACGTCTTCTATTTGCATGAACGCGGTAACTATTTTGCGCGCATCCGATTATTTTTCGCATTGTGTTCCAACTCGACAAGCCCGAGCGCTTCCATGAGCGGCGGGACATAAACTCCAAAGCGTCCGCGCAATCCCTTCTTGAGACCGTACCATCCACCGATGGGATTTTTCGGAGATCTCCCCCACGCTTCGACCGTTCCTTCCTTCGCTTCTTTTTGCTCATCGGCACCACCTAAGTCCATCCAGTCGCCATGTTTTTTGAGCATGGCATGAAGGTCGTTGATGCAGCGGGCATCATAATGGAGCACTGTCTTCCCAACGGTGCAGACCAGGAGCGGTTTACCATCCTTGGTGTCGGTGTGCATCGTGTATTCCGAAGTTCCCGGAGGTGTTTTGAGAGCGAGGGGATTATCTTTGGTATTTGTAAAGGTTGCCATGATATTATAAAATTTGAATGTTCGCACTGAAGAACGGGCTGGAAGTATGAGAGGTTTCTGATCTATCTTTTCTTCAAGCTCTCAATCTCGCTTTTCGCTAGCTCACGCCATTGTCCGGGCATAATGCCATCCAGCGTCAGTTTGCCGATCGCCGTACGGATAAGTCGCAACGTTGGATAACCAACCGCGGCGGTCATCCGGCGCACCTGGCGGTTCTTTCCTTCCAAGAGCGTGAGTTCGATCCAGGAAGTAGGGATGTGTTTGCGCACACGGATGGGCGGGTCGCGCGGCGGGAGTGCGGGTTCCTGCTCCAACAATCGCGCGCGGGCTGGCAAGGTGCGATAATTTTGAATCGCAACGCCGCGTTCGAGCTCAGCGATAGCTTCAGCCGTTGGGATTCCTTCCACTTGAACGAGATAGGTGCGTTCGTGGCCGGTGCCGGGTTCTAGCATTTGCTTTATCAGCGGACCATCGTTCGTGAGCAGGAGCAGACCCTCCGAATCGGCATCTAATCTTCCGGCGGCATAGAGGTCTGGCGGAAGGTTGAATTCTGAAAGCGAGCGCTGGCCGGGAACCTCGGCAGTGAATTGGCTAAGCACGCCGTAGGGTTTGTAGAGAATAAGGTAACGATAGGACATGCTAAATTGTGAGTATTCCTCTCCTAGCAACATTTTCCCTTTTTTTATGTTCAAATAATCGTTGCATAAACCCGTCGCCAATCATGAAAATTTTCGCAATCATTGTCATAGTGACCCTATTGGGAGTTGGAGTATGCTGTGCACAGTTTACGGCTCCTGCCCAGCCTAAGGCCTCTCCCAAGATTGGCCTACATCCACCTGGCCCAGGAAGTTACTTTCGGATAAAAGGTTGGTGGACGTCTGCGGATGGATCCGCGATAGGCCCCCACTACTCGACCGACTCCGTAATCGAACGCGGAGATACTTTCGAAGGAAAGAATAACGTTCTTGTTTATCAAGCGGTTTACCAAATCAAAGTTCCTCGTTCTACCTCTCAGCCAAGAATCAGCTACGAACCGAATGGAGATATTTCATGGTACGAAGGACCACCAAAAGGGCCAGATGAGCCTGGTGGATGGGAACGCTTCCCTCTTTCGTCAAAAGATACGGTAGTATTTTTGAAGGGAAAGAACTATCTCGGCGATCTCGTCGTGGATACTAATAGTTTCTTAGAAGCAAAAGATACTACGATCGAAGGACACTTTTGGCATGCCATCAAAATCAGGCAGATAGTATCGCTTGCTGGTCACACTTATAATAATGAAGTGCTGTGGTTCGACGCAGAAACCGGTTGGTATCTGCGAATGGATATGCCCCCACGCCATGCATTTCGATCTGAACTTCCCTCGAATGGCGAAGAGGTACATGTTTATGATTGCAAGATCATCCAGTAGTAAGTAGGATGGAATAGACTATTACTTCCCTATCCTCTTATTGATCTTTTTCGCGGCAGTTTTGGTGGAAGTATAAAATGAATCGCGGTCGAGACCGGCCTGACGAATCATCGACTGCAAGAGAAACGGATCAAATTCTTTTTCCGCTATATCGACCGTAACTTTTCTGGAACCCTTCTCGTATTGTGCGTGGCTTCCTTCGGTTTCTTTCAACTGAAATCCCTGAGCCTTAAGAATCTCAATCACCTCTCGCGGAGTGAGCGGAGGATATTTCTTAGGCAAAATTTAACCGGGACGTAGAAATGTCATAGGTTGCACGGATGGGGCCGCTGAGCAATCGCATCAATCTTACGATATTCCACCGGAACCACCACCGCACACGATAGGATATCGGAGCCAGACGGATATATGCTCCACGCTGAAGTTCCTCGCCGGTGAATGAGCGGAGATAGAGTGTCATCGCATCCTTCATCTTCGATTCAAGCTCATCCCATGTCGCAGCGGCAACTGCAATGTCCGTGTCGAGGCAAATCATCCGCCAGCCGTCTTGGCGCTCGAAGGCAAGCATTCGAAATGGTAAGGTGGTCTGCATGACAGCCTAACAGTATTGCCATCCTTACGGGTTCAGGTGAAATAAGCGCTCCTAAATCAAGGGAACACCCGTAACTCCCGGCCTGTTTGTGCGTAGCACTCGCATCAGATGAGTGCTAACTCACGGCACCATTTCGTCAATTTTAGCTCAATTTCAACGTTTTCATTTAATCTAAACATAACACTATGACATTGAAACCACTCCATGACCGCCTGATCGTTCGCCCTGCTGCGGCAGAGGAAGTAACGAAGTCGGGCATTATCATTCCAGATTCTGCAAAAGAGAAGCCGGTGCAGGGCGAAGTGCTCGCCGCCGGTCCGGGTAAGCTCGATGACACCGGAAAGCTCGCGCCGATGGGCGTGAAAGTCGGTGACATCGTGCTCTACGGGAAATATTCGGGAACCGAGGTATCGCTCGATAACGAAGACGTCCTCATCATGCGCGAATCCGATGTGTTCGCGATCGTGGAAAAGAACGGGAAAAAGAAGTAATCAATTTTAATAATAAGGAATAACATACTATGGCAAGCAAGACAATTATTTTTAATACCGATGCTCGCGCGAAGTTAAAGCGCGGAGTCGATCAGTTAGCAGATGCAGTAAAAGTGACGCTCGGACCGAAAGGCCGCAACGTCGTTATCGATAAGAAATTCGGCGCTCCGACGATCACCAAGGACGGCGTGACCGTCGCCAAGGAGATCGAACTCGAAGACGCGATCGAGAACATGGGCGCGCAGATGGTGCGTGAAGTTGCTTCGAAAACTTCCGACGTAGCCGGTGACGGCACAACCACCGCGACTGTGCTGGCACAGGCGATCTTCCGTGAGGGACTTCGCAACGTGACCGCCGGCGCGAATCCGATGGATCTGAAGCGCGGTATCGATCTCGCGGTCACGAATGTGATCGAGGAACTTAAGAAGCTTTCGCGTCCGATCGAGGGCAAGAAGGAAATCGCGCAAGTTGGTTCCATCAGCGCGAACAACGATCACACCATCGGCGATCTCATTGCGGAAGCGATGGAGAAAGTCGGCAAGGATGGCGTTATCACCGTCGAAGAAGCCAAAGGCATCGAGACGGAACTTACCGTCGTCGAAGGAATGCAGTTCGACCGCGGTTATCTCTCCCCGTATTTCGTGACGGATCCTGACACGATGGAAGCGGTGCTGGAGAATCCGTACATTCTCATTCACGATAAGAAGATCTCGCAGATGAAGGATCTGCTCCCGATCCTCGAAAAGGTAGCTCAGGCCGGTCGCCAGATGCTCATCATTTCTGAGGATCTCGAAGGCGAAGCACTTGCTACGCTCGTGGTCAACAAGCTGCGTGGAACTTTGAAGATCGCGGCGGTGAAGGCTCCGGGTTTCGGCGATCGTCGTAAGGCGATGCTCGAAGACGTTGCCGTGCTCACGGGCGGAACGGTCATCTCGGAAGAGAAAGGCTTTAAGCTCGAAAGCGCAACGCTCGGCTATCTGGGAACTGCCAGCCGGATCACGATCGACAAGGATAACACCACGATCGTCGAAGGCGCGGGCAAAGGCGATGACATCAAACGCCGCATTAACGAGATCAAATCGCAGATCGACAAGACGACGAGCGATTACGACCGCGAGAAGCTCCAGGAGCGTCTTGCGAAGCTTTCGGGCGGCGTAGCGGTCATCAAGATCGGCGCTTCGACCGAAGTCGAGATGAAGGAAAAGAAGGCCCGCGTTCGAGGATGCGCTGCATGCCACGCGCGCAGCCGTCGAAGAGGGAATCGTTCCGGGCGGCGGCGTTGCGCTGCTCCGCTCGATGGCCGGACTTTCGAATGGCTTCTCCTCGAAGCAGGCGAATGCCGACATCCGTACCGGTATCGAGATCATTCGCCGCTCGCTCGAAGAGCCGCTGCGACAGATCGTCAATAATGCCGGTCTGGAAGGTTCCGTTATTGTCAACCAAGTAAAGGAAGGCAAGAACGACTACGGCTTTAACGCCGCGACCGAGGTCTACGAGAACCTTTTTGCATCCGGCGTCATCGACCCAACAAAGGTAACGCGTACCGCGCTGCAAAATGCGGCCTCCGTTGCCAGCTTGCTCCTCTCGACCGAAGCAGTCATCGTCGAGAAGAAGGAAGACAAGCCAGCCATGCCGCCAATGCCTGGTGGTGGTGGGATGGGGGATATGTATTAAGATAAATAATCTATTTATCTACGAAAGGGCGGCTGTGATGCCGCCCTTCGTATTTTTGTGGCAAATGAACTTCCGTTTTACAGACCATGCACTTCAGGAAATCGCTAAACGGCGAATTCCGATGGAATTCGTGATGGAATCACTGGAGGATCCCGAACAGATTGTTCCAGAACGATTTGGCCGGAAGTGTCACCAAGCTCGTAAAGTATTTCCGAATGGAAGAACTTATTTGATACGAGTTATTGTAGATATGAAGGACATACCACCGACCGTGCGAACGGTTTATGCCACAAGCAAAATTGCTAAATATTGGAGGCCGAATGAAAGTAACGTATGACCAGGAAGTCGATATTCTCAACATCGAACTCACCGATGGCGAGATCGAGGAGAGTGACGAGGATAAGCCTGGCGTAATCCTCGATTACGACGTGGACGGCAACGTCGTGAGCATCGAAATTCTCGATGCTTCGAAACGCATTCGCAACCCAAGAACCGTAGAAATGGCGGTGGTGGGATAATACCAGGTGGTTGCTGGATGAGCTTTAATTTAACGTCTAAATTATATGATAAGTGATCAAAGAAAGCAGGAATTAAAAGCAGCATTTAAGAATGCTGTTCTTCAAGTCGATGATAGTGGCTGGGATCCCGAGGCATTGATAAACATCAATGATATGACAGAGGAAGAGAGGGCATACGTGATGGAATTCTCAGGGCAAGTAAGCAAAGATCTGAATCAACCTCCTTTTTGATCTGCTTAATATTCGGTTTTGAAGTCTGAACAAAATAATCCGTTAGACCCTCACAACGTCAAGGGTTTCGGTGACGGTTGATAGCCCGCTAATAAAATAGTCATATATTTTATATATCGTGAAAACATTGTTTGAATCAATTTCCAGATTCTTATTAGCCCAATCTCGAAATCGGGATAGGCTGAACTCCTTGGGTACTAAAAGCTCGTCGAGATCAATCATCAACTGCTTAATCTCATCCAGAAATGCTACACCCTCGACGTTTATCTCCTCACCAAATAAACGACGCTCAAGTTCGTCTTGAACTGCGATGAATTTAGGGCTACGTTCAACCTTCGAAATTACTGCCATGAGTGTTATTGCCGCCCGATATTTTCTTATTAGCTCGTCTTGAATTTCCAGCTCCATATCTCCAGTTTTATCGGAAATGGTTAGCTTTAACCATCCGTCTATGTAGCCAGAAAATAATGCATCCACTATATCCTTTGCCGAGGTTTTTGGCCTGATTCCTAACATGTCAGTTAAAACAGCAGTAATCAGCAAATTCGTCCCTAACGCTCCTTGCCGCGTCGGGAACGTTTGAACGGAACGCGCCCCGCGAACAGCGCAGGCTTTTAGGCTGCCGGCGGGCTTTGCAGGCGGGGGCTGAACCTGGATTTATGGGATGCGTGGGATAGGAATGGAACGGAATTCACCATTATGGCATTAAAAAAGTATGGACCGGGAATATAGCATACCAATCGAACCGCAATATTACGAGAAGCTCGAAGTGGAAAGCCGGGAAGAACACCGGGATAAGTCGGAGATCGTGAACGATCTATTGCGGCGGCATTTTTTTAAACAGACCTTCGAAAAATTGCAGCGAGAGATCGAGCCACTTGCCCGTGCGGCGGGCTGGAACTCGGAGGAAGACATCTTCCGTGAAGTATCGTGAAAGTTTTCCTCGATACCAATGCACTGATCTCTTTCTTTGCGTTCGAAGGTGTTACGAGAGACTTGGTGACTCTTCTTTTCGAGAAACACGAGGTCTCCGTGAGTCCTCAAGTATTGGAGGAATTTCGCCGCGTATTAGTTAGCAGGCTCAAGGCAAATCCGGCAAAGGTAGATGCCTTTCTCGATGGAATTCCCAACATTGCTGCAATAATCCAACCTCCGTACAGCCATCGAATGGATGTCCGCGATCCCAACGATATAGAAATTCTTGCCGCCGCGTTGAAAAGCAAAGCGGAGTATCTCGTCACCGGCGATAAGGATCTATTGACTGTCGATACCAAAGGAGCGATCCGAATTGTGAAGCCACGGGAATTATTCGATTTTCTGGAAGGAATCATTTGAACGGAATGCGCCCCGCGAACAGCGCAGGCTTTTAGGCTGCCGTAGGGCTTTGCAGGCGGTGCGGGGTGGCGGGAACTACGTGTAGAACAGGCTTTCAGCCTGTCGGAGGGCTTTCCAGCCCGTCAGAAAAGGACACGGACTAAAGTCCGAGGACAGCCTGGAAAGGCTGTTCTACACTGGGGGAAATTGGTGGGAACATTTGAACGGAACGCGCCCCGCGAACAGCGCAGGCTTTTAGGCTGCCGGGGGGGGCTGAAATGGGATTTATGGGATGCGTGGGATTTTTTGGGATGGGGTGATGTTGGAAGAGAAAGGTAATAAGGTCATATTATCCTACGAAGAGAGGGCTTCAAATTCTATGAAATGGCTTCTGCGTTCCGCTCCGCTTTTTGCGCTCGTATGGGTTGGATGCACAACGAACACCATCGTCAATAATTACGCCGCCGATTCCACCGCGCCGACGATCACTCGGTTTACGCCTGACACGGTATGGACCTTTGGTACGCTAACGATCTACGGAAATCATTACGGGTGGTATCCCGGCGATCTGCTCGTCCTTATTGACACTGCGCAAGTACAAGCATTCACGAATGGGAACGACACTATGCTTGTTGCAGAAGTTCCAGAGGGGGCGCAGTCTGGCTTCATTCACATCACGACGATCAACGGAACCACAACCTCGGCAAAGCCGGTCACGTTGGAATATACCTTCAATCCGCATCCAATCAACGACACACTTCCGATCGGAGCATCATTCTCAATTCCGGGAACCGGAATGAACCATTACCACGGCCATTTGCGCATGATGGTTGCCGGGATTTGGTACCCCATCGATTCCGTTTTTTCCAATAGAATTGTTTCTCATGTTGTTTCAAATGCTTTATCCGGGACTATATATATGTACGACTCCAGTGGAGAGTATTATCCCGGAACCCTCACGGTAGCTCGCCCGTCCTCATGGAACACACTCTCCATAATATGGGACCATGTGAGCGTTACGGAAACACATACTCGCACTGGTTATGTCAATGGACCGGCAAATACTATCGACTCAACATGGCAAGTAACAGTCAACTATCTTAGACAACACGATGTGAATGTATCCGGAATTCCATTTTCGAGAACACAATCAGGGCTACAGTATGCCATTGCTGTTCCGTACCTCTATCTCAATTGGGACACGGTAGCACAGGCTGCAACAGTTGCTTTCCGCCAGACTTCGACAATTGAAACAGCGACCCTTACATTGGATACAACATGGTATACTAACACCGCATACCTGCCGGCACCTCTTCCCGTCGATAACGCCATCGAATTTACATTCCCGAATTTTGGCTATCAAATCACAGAGGACTCGACGGATACGCAAGGTCTCGTAAATTGGCAGGAGACCACTACCGCAACGCTCACTTCCGGTAAGTTCGATCTTATTTTGAAGCCGTAATTAATATGAACCAACAAACACCACCCATTCCCCCGCTGATGAAAATCGTGCCACCGTTGTGGATCGTGATCCTTCTCGTACTCGGATTGTGCGTTCACTGGGTATTCCCGACGTGCAATATTTTGGATTGGCGCTGTTACCCCGCAGGGATCATCTTGTTCGTGCTTGGTCTTTTCAGTGTGCTTTGGGCTGGAAGCCTTTTCCGCACACGCGGGACGGAGATACTTCCCCACTCGCCAACCAATAAGCTTTTGATGGTGGATGGTCCCTACCGGTTCACCCGCAACCCGATGTATCTTGGGATGACGCTTGTTCTGCTTGGCATTGCATTTTTTGTCGGTACGCTTCCCATGTTCCTTGTGCCGGTGGTGTTCTTCTGCATTATTAATTTCGTATTCTTTCCATTTGAAGAGGCAAAGATGCTTCGTCAGTTTGGCGAACAGTATTCCGATTACAAGCGCCGGGTTCGGCGGTGGATCTGAAAATTTAGACTATGGGCATCATCATTGTTGGACTATTGATGGTAGTATTCGGGATCGCTGAAGTCGTCACTGGCTTTCGGCATAACTTCATCGGTATTCTCGCCACGAAAACCTCCGATCTCGCTACGCTCGGAAGTACCGTCATTGGTGCCATCTATGCTATCGGTGGTTTATTTCTCCTTACACGAAAAAAATGGGCGGCATCGATTGCGATGATTTGCCTCATCATTGTGGTTCTTGGACGCATATCCCTTGTATTGACTGGACTGTACCCGACTGATTCCGCACTTCAAACCGCTGCAATAATTATTGGTACGTCGATAGCAGTTGGCTTTGCCATTTACATTAAATTCAAGTGGAATGTTTTTAGCTGAATGGATGAGTGGGATTTATGGGATGGGTTAGAAGGTTAGACTCTCCATATGAGCGAAATTCAAGATAGAGATATAGAAGAATCCGAGTTTGCTGAGGATGCGAAGATCGACATCTTTCGTCCGTATGTTGATCTCGTGCTTTATGCGTTCGGCACATCACCAGAAGAAGTATCGTGGATCAGTGATGAGAGTATCGTCGCCGATTTTATTGCAGACGATGAAGATCTGTTCAATGCCTCGCAGCGTCTCGGTTTTGAGTTCGAGGAAAGCGATTTTGTTTGGGAAGTAGCTGCACGACTTAGGAAAACCAGCGAAGAATGAAACTGAATGTAATCATCACTGGCGTGACCGGAATGGTCGGCGAAGGAGTACTTCATGAGCCGCTGCTGCATCCGGATGTGGAGCGTGTATTAGTTCTCACGCGCAGGCCAAGCGGGATGAGCCATCCGAAGCTTGCTGAAATGGTCGTCCCCGATTTCTACGATCTATCCTCGATTGAATCCCAGCTTGCGGGATATAACGCTTGCTTTTTCTGCCTCGGCGTTTCCTCGATCGGAATGAAAGAAGCGGATTACCGTCATGTTACTTATGACCTGAGCATGAGCGCAGCCCGAACGCTTTCGAAAATGAATCCCGAGATGACGTTCTGCTATATCTCCGGTAAAGGCACCGACAGCTCGGAACATGGGCGATTCATGTGGGCACGCGTGAAAGGAAAAACAGAGAACGATCTGATGAAGCTTCCCTTTAAGCGTGTCTTCGCGTTTAGGCCGGCATACATTCATCCCAGTCCGGGAATGAAAAACACGAATAGCCGGGTTGCTAAATATTACAAGTATATTACCTGGCTCTACCCCCTGCTTCGACGCTTCGCGCCTTCCAACGTTTGCACCATGACGGAGTTGGGCCGTGCCATGATCCATGTCTCCACGCATGGATATGACAGATCTATTCTCGAAGTCAAAGATATTGTTTCGGCAGGGCGATAAGGCGCCTCCGCGTCATACTTCAGTTTTTTGTTTGGGAATGAAACGCCGGAGATCCCACCACTTCTCTGGCAGTGGCGTGTTCGCCGAATACTGATAGTATTGATAATACTTGTAATAGGAGCCGTAGGAACCTGCGGGATTGAAATCATTAAGCACAACGCCAAGCAAGTTCGCACCACTGCGCTCGACGGAATCCATGGCCCGGAGAAGCGCATCGATCCGTGAGATGCCGGCACGAGCGATAATGATCGTCGCGTCCGAGACATGCCCGAGCAAGAGTGCATCCGTTACGGCGACGACCGGAGGGGTGTCAAGTAAGATAAAATCGAATTCTTCACGCAGCCGCAGAATAAGCTGGGACATACGTTGGGAACCAAGCAGTTCGGAAGGATTCGGCGGAATTACTCCGCATGGTAGAAGATACAGATTAGGTACGTCCGTCTTTTGCACCGAATCCTCGAACGAGGCACGATCGAACAGAAGATTTGTCAGCCCTGGCTCGCGTTGGATCCCGAACACGGAATGCAGAACGGGTCTGCGCAGATCGGCATCGACGAGTAACGTTTTCTTTCCCATCTGTGCCATAACAATGGCAAGATTCGAGGAAGTGGTCGATTTACCCTCCTGCGGAGCGGAACTTGTAAGCGCAAGCACCTGCACATCTTTATCCAAACCTGTGAACAGGATCGTCGTTCGCAAGCTTCGAAAGGTTTCCGCAACGGAAGATCGCGGATCGAGAAAGGATGCCCGATGAGGAATATATTTAGCATCGGGCGCTATTGCGGTTCCATCTCCGTTCTGCATCATAGCCGGAACGATATTCAAAGGCTGGGAGGGTGGATTGATTGCCGGCACTGTTGCGAGCAATGAAATATTATGCGACTCCACTTCCTCCGGAGTACGAATTCTCGAATCCAGGAGCGAAAGCAGCACAACGATTCCTGTGCCAATTGCAAAGCCGAATAAGGAACCCGTTAGAATGCTGGATTGCCGGTTTGGGCGGATCGGCGCGGCACTCAACGTTGCAGGGTCTTCCGCGCGTATATTCCCAAAAACGGATTCTTCCGTCATCCACGCCTCGAGATAACGATCATCGAGCTGATCGTACATTTTTTCCGCGATGGATTGGGAGCGTTTCAGCGAGGAAGTCTCCATCATTTTTTCGGGCATGGACTCAGATTCCGAATGGAGTTCAGCCAATTTCATATCGTAGCTTCTGAGCAGACTGGAATCCTGAACCATGCGAAGCTTGGTATTCAGAATATCCTGGCGGAGGCTGGTGATGGTTCCGATCGAGCTGCCTTTGGTTGCATACTCTACTTCTCCGGTTCCATTGGTCTCGTTTTGAGGCTCACCGGCTACGATCACCTGGGAACGAAGGTATTTTTCTGTTTCTTCCTTGAGCTTGTCCTTTAGCGACGCAAGGCGGTCTTCCTTCGATTGAATCTCATCTTTCAAGTACTTCTTTGTGCGAGGATCCATGAGATTATTCGCCATCTTCATGCTCTCGATATCGAACTCCTGATCGGTCACCGCTTTTTGGAGCATGTCCATCGATGGGGCGAGCGTAAGATTATCGTAATAGTTCTTTTGAACGGTATCGAGATTGGCGGAATATTCCGAGTCGATCGTTTTCCGAAGATTCAGATCGATCTCGACAAGCTGCCGCTTTTGTTTCATATTCTGATATTGCTCCGTCACGCTCTTGGCAATATCTTCGGGACTCATGCCATCGGTCGATCCAAGATAATCACGGAGTTGATTCTCGATGCGTCGAAGGGAATCAAAACTCCGTTCCTTCTGCGCGAACAGATAATTCTTGAGATCGGCCGAATTTTCGCGCACCCGCACACGGTCATCTTTGAGGAAACAAGAGATGTAAAGATTGCAGAGGAAGGCGGCATCGAGCGGCGAATAGCCTTCCGAGGTGACATCCAGATAATCGTTCGAGGCTTCCGCTGTAATGTTCACCGCCTGGGACGCACGCTCCTCCAGCTCCGCGGTGTCGGGAATGCCCGATTTCTGCGGAAGTTTTGGATTATCGACCATCCGAATGACGGTTAGCTGCCGAGGGTCGGGCGGAACATCTTTGGACGAATGGAATGCGTCCGTGAACAGCGAATCGATCTCGTGAAAGTTTCCCTGGGCGTATTCGTGTAACAACCGAGCCACATGGCTGCCCACAATATGGGATTTAAAAAAGAGCATCTCGTTCGTGGTCGAGTGATCTTCGGGGGGATTTCCACCGACGATCTGCGCGACCTGCGAACCGCCCGGCGGCCGCTCGATGAACATCCGCGCGGAGGAACCATAAATATAGGGCTTCGAGTAGGTACTATAGACGGTGTAGGTAAATGCAATGGCGAACGAGGCAAGCACGATCCAACGGCCGCGATACATGACCTTGATCAGTTCTGATAGGTTGAATTTTCGGTCGGCAGGCTTGCGGCGCTTGGGAGTCATGTTCGCAGGAATGGCGGGACCAGCCGCCCGTGGCTCCGCCGACGACGATTCTTTGCGGGCGAACTTCGAAAATCCCCATTGTTCCGGACGAGGATTATCCTTCCCGCCGGACGGTTGGTCCTCTCGGGGTATGCTCAAATATTTATCTGCCGGATCCATATTCAAAGTATCGTGATATTACTTGTGTGGCAAACAGATCTGGAAAATGGCAGGCTTATCTGTCATGTATCCCCTACTACAAAAAGAAGAACCGCTTTCGTTTCACTATTGGGGCAGTTTTTTTCAGAAGCCGCTCCCCAATTTTCGACAAGGCACGGTCATCCAGTTCGATAGCGGGGAGCGGAGTTCCTTCGCAAACCGCTTTAGGATTGTTCGTGCAAAGGTCATCCGCGCTGATGGGAAGGACAAAATCGGTTCGTCCTTCCATTGAGCGGGCATAATCGTATGCTGCCGTCCAGTTTGTGAATCGGCGGGTCGTTAGATTATGCGCATCGCTGGCCAAAAAGCTGATAAGCCCGCATTCGAGAAGCAGAAGCGCGCAATTTTGAAACGTCTCTCCAAGTTCACCTATGAGCGAACCCGTTGTTAGTTGTAACCGCGCGCCTTGCCGAACGAATTCCAGAGCCAACAAGGGATTCTTTATCACGCCGACATTCCGCTCCGGGTGAGCAACGATAGGCGTGATGCCGCGAAGCCGGTATTCAAACAGCAACTGATTGAAATACAATGGTACCTGTTCAAATTCCAGTTCCAGAAGAATATATTTCAGCTTTTCATCGGCGGTGAATTCCGGACGATCCACCACCGTATGCGTTTCGGACGTAACGCGCACTTCCCCACCCAGATGCAGATCCATATCCGGTTTTGCATCGAGAATCCTTTGGAATTTTTCTTTATGATGCTGATGCCGCGGCAGTTCATCTTCACGCCCGCGAATATGGGGAGTGGTTAAGATCGAGGTGACACCGCAGCGCTTCGCCTCCTCGATCATCGCAAGCGACATTTCCAGCGACACTGCGCCGTCATCCACTCCTGGAACGATATGGCAATGAATATCAACCATCGGAATGCTGTATCGCCGGCGTCCTCGCCGGTATTTGGGTGGAAGAAGTTTGAAGATTCTTTGCTGCGCCGAAAGAGATTCCCTCTTTCAGTAAAAATCCCAGGCCAACAAGCGTTATCGAGACATAACTCAGGATGTGCGTTACGATGGCGTAAGCGGCTGCGATCGCAAGAGGAACGCCGAAGATCGAGGCGAGGCCGGTTTTGATGAGGAAGTGATACCCACCTGTGCCACCTGGAGTAGGGATGGTGAACGCAATGCCGGAGAGCGTCAGTAATAGGAATGTATCGCGAAGCGTGAGGGCCGACATTGCTGGATCGTCAAATGCTTGAAGAGAGACGTACATCGAAATGCCATAGAGGAGCCAGATGCCGACAGTTCCTACGATAAGCGGCAGAATTGCTGATCTCTCCAATCCACGGATACCATGCGAGAAATCGCGGCCCATTTGGATGATCTTTTCGCGCCATTTCGCCGGCAGCGGTCGCGTGACAAGCGTAACCATTTGCTCTGTTCGGCGCTCGCTGAAAAAAACGAGGATCAAACTGATGAGCAAAATAAGCATCACGGCCAAACCCCAAAGAACATCGCCATTGAACATTGGGAACACATTCGTCACGCGACTTTGGAAGGAAACGAGCGAGAACACGATCAGCGCGGCAAGCGCGAGCACATCGGCAAGCCGCTCGACGACCACGCTGGCAAGCGTTCCCGCCATCGGGATGCTTTCCCCTCTCGCCATGATGTAAGGCCGCACTAATTCGCCGGAACGCGGAATAAGATTGTTCATGGCATAACCTGCGATGGTGGCTTTGAAGGCAAGCCACAAACTCGTAGGCCGTTTCAGCGGCCATAGCACGATACGCCACCGGAGTGCGCGCACGCCATGCGAAAGGAACATAATGAGCAACCCGCCCAGGAGCGGAACGATGCGCGCGCGGCCCATCGCATCCATCGCGGCGCCCAGATCCTGCCCGCGAAACGCAAGATACAGCAAGCCAACCGTTACGATGGCTATGGCAGCGTATTTCAGTGCTGGGGATTTCAAAGATGGCAAGGTATCCTACAAACCACGCGGGAACGCATCGCGTTTCGGGGGGTGGAAAGAACTATCTCCGCGATGAATTGCTTTAGTGCATTATGCTAACACCTATCGAAGGTTATTACGATGGAAACCGGATCGTCCCACTCGCTAAAATTCCGAGCGGGAAGCACTTCCGAGTGAAGATCACGTTCTTGGAAGAGCTAACGCCGGACGAAGAAACCCGGTTGGCGGCTTCGCATTCCGACGCCTTCGAATTTTGGAACGACCCGCGTGAGGATTTGTATCAGGATTATCTGCCATCCTGATGCGAACCGGAGAGATCGTCCTTGTCCCATTTCCGTTTGCGGAGCTCACGCAACTAAAGGCGCGACCCGCAGCCGTCATTGCCGAAACCGCAGACCGCTATCATGATATTATCGTGGCGGCGATCTAATCCGTGGTTCCGGCCTCACCAACCAGAAACGAGTTCAGCGTGCGACCAAGCAGTACCAACGGACTTCGTGTGGAATCTATGATTAAGGTGGATAGATTGGTCACGACGAAACTCGAAAAGGTTATCGCACATCTCGGTGAACTAAGCGCCGAAGACACCGAGCGGCTAATATCGATCTTCCGCGCGCTGCCTCAAACAAAATAACAGATTAAGCTTCAACGCGAAACGCAAGATACAGCAAGCCAACCGTTACGATGGCAATGGCAAGGTATCATACAAACCACGCGGGAACGCATCGCGTTTCGGGGGTGATCGAGCCATCCCTACCACCCCCGCGAACACGGCGAAAAATATAGGATTCATAAACATGCTCCATTTATGATCGCCCGGAACCCATAATGGGTGTGGGTATAGGAACGCTGTAAGCATTATCATGGTTGAATTCGATAAAGGAAACGGCTATGATCCAAGATGAGCAAGCGCTCCAGCAATTAGAGAATACATTTCCATCGCGTTCGGGCGATGCATTTTCGGCCGCATTTAAGAGGACGATCGAGTCTGGAATGGATGTGCTTATTGCCGAGGACGGCTACCTCTATAAGGTTTTCCCGGATGGCAGACGTGAGAAGATCAAAAAGATCGAGCCACCATTCTCCGTCGCAAAAGGCAAGCCGATTCAAATCCGTTGAACGCGATCCCACGCATTCGCATGTTTGCCGGGCCGAATGGTTCCGGTAAAAGCACCCTTAAGTCGCTCTTGCCTATCGATCTTTTAGGGGTATATCTTACACCCGGATGAAATTCAAAGCGAGATCGAGCAAACAGGCCGCGTCGGCCTTTTGGCGAAGGGAATTACTTCGACGTCCGAAGAGATACGAACATTTTTCGAGCATTCGTCCCTTTTTGCTCTGACGCGATCAACCGTGTATCCCCAGATCGGTGGTGATGCGCTCATCTTCCATGGTATCGAAAATTTCGAGTATCTTGCGGCAGCGACTGCGGATTTTCTGCGGCACAAACTCATGGAACAACGCACAACATTTACGTTCGAGACCGTGATGTCGCACGAAAGCAAGATCGACTTGCTGGCTGATGCAAGAGGAAAGGGATATCGAATCTACCTCTATTTTATCGCCACGGACGACCCGATGATCAATGTCTCCGGTGTCCATGAGCGTGTGGCGAATGGAGGGCATGGGGTTCCAGACGATAAGATCGTCAGCAGATAGTATCGGTCGCTCGATCTCTTGATGGAAGCGATCTGGCAAACAGATCGTGCGTATGTATTCGATAATTCGGTCGATGGACGCAAACACACATGGCTCGCGGAAATTACCAACGGTACGACATTAGTGCTGATGGAGAACCAAGTGCCTGCTTGGTTTAAGCGTGCCGTACTCGACAAGATAGGCACATAGCCTGACCCCATAGCGAAAAATACCGCCAACGAGTGGGTGCCGCTCCTACGGAGCTTTAATACGATTTGCGTTTCTTAACCCCCGGTTGAAACCGGGGGCTATCCGCCACGGCGGACTCCCACGAAGCTAACGCACGAACGCCCGCGCTGAAGGGATTTATCTTTAGGGAGATTGGCTTTTAGGTAAACTCTTGGAAATGGGTGACGGTAATACAGTAAAACATTCCATGAGAAATTAGAATTTTAAAGAGCCATATTGATACATGTTCGAAATTCCTGGACAGATAGAAAAATACCTTGCAACCTTATCAAAGGCGTATGCAATGAAGAATCTGGTAGAGATAGCATCAGTCATAGTGAATGGCAGACCTAAGTTAGAAGAAGGGGTGGAACAATACTACGATTTTGGTAGAGATTCTTACGGTCATGTATTGCGGCTTACTCTTCCAGAACCTCTTTATTTACAGATATTTGATAGGCGGAATACATTAGGTGATCAAATAAAAGGTGACCTTAATGAGCTAATAAAGGTGCGAGATGAGTATATTCATACTGTGTCATTTGAAATGGATTTTGAGGTGGATTCAGACTGGCGTCGTGAATCAGGTTTACTTTTGACCGGCGAAAAATTAGTTACACCACAACAACAATCTCGTATATGGGATGATAATGGATTTCGGCTTTTCATCAGTCATAAATCATCCTCGAAAGTAACTGCCAATAAAATTAAAGAGGAAGTTCGGCCTTTTGGCATTTCTGCTTTTGTGGCACATGAAGACGTCGAGCCTACGAGAGAGTGGCAAAACGAAATTGAGAATGCTCTTGCCACAATGGATGCTTTCGTTGCATTACTTACGGATGATTTCCATGATAGCTTTTGGACAGATCAAGAGGTCGGATTTGCTTTTGGTCGTGGGGTTCCGATCATTGCAATAAAAAGTGGCTTAGACCCATATGGTTTTATCGGTAAATTTCAGGGGTTAAAATTTAACAAGATAACTATTTCTCTTGACCTGGTAAAAATACTTATGCGTGAGCCAAAAATGTTAGACGAATATATTAGTGCAATCGAAGCGAGTTCTTCTTGGATATCAGCGAATTCAATTTCGGGACCTTTAGGGTCAATCCAAAACATTAATGATAGGCAAGTGGAGCGTCTTGTGAATGCTTTTAATACTAACATTGAAATAACTGGTGCATTCGGATTTAATGGAACAAAGCCATTGGAGTATGGAGGAGGTTTGCCTGAACATTTGACGCGACTAACCGGGAAAAAGTATGCCCTTACTTCATCTGGCGAACTTGCCACTCAGGCTTAGTCGCGGAGCGACGGAGTAGTCGCAGCCCAGCATGGAGCGAAGCGTAATGCTGGGTTAGAGATGCAAGTGTTTTTTCAAGCCCTGATAAGGGCGTTGTAAAATTCCGTTGATTAACATCGCCCTTTCAGGGCTAATAATTCTAATCGTATTCGTATCCCAGGGTTCCGCTCGCATCGTGGGCGATGCTTGCTTCACCCTGGGCCATCGGGTACATCGTGGCTCCGCCACTTGGGGATGCTTCGCGTCTCTCTAATATCTCCCCACCAAGCTTTCGAGTGGGATATGGAGGCGTTCGTGGAGGGTGCGCACCATTTCGAGTGTGAGTTTTCTTTTGCCGCGCATGATCTCGGAGGCACGGCTGGGCGCGCCGAGGAGTTTCCCAAGTTCGGAACGTTTCATTCCTAACTGCTCCATACGGAACACGATGGCCTCTATGGGATGCGGCGGCGCGATCGGATAATGCTCTGCTTCGTATCGCTCGATGAGCATGGTGAGCACCTCCAGTTCGTCGGCCTCTTTCGACGCCGTTTTCAGTTCCTTTTGCATCAGGCGGTAGGCTGTACTTAACGCCTTATCGTACTCCCGCTCGGTTCGGATTGGTTTTAACATAGTGTACTTTCGTAATATCTAATTTATCGTACTCGCGGTGTGTGCCGATCCATACGATAAAAATAATTTTCAGCCGGTATTCAATATCAACGACTAATCGGAAGTCATTTCCATGAATATTAAAAACCACTCGCTTCTTGCTAATGATCGAAACGGTACGGTACTGCTGTTTGAGTTCATTCGGGTTCTCCCACGCCGCAAATCGCGCCTCATCGAACCACGCCTTGAGCATCTGCTCCGTTTGAGGATGCCGCTCCCAGAACTGCTGTAAGGTCCGCTTCGCAATGATCCTCATGACATCCAAACCCCAAAGGCAATTGAAATGTTACCAAAATGGTAATAATAATAATTTCGAATTTAGTGGCGGGTCGAGAAATTGTAGTATATTGAAAGTGAGACTATAGGCACCAAGTGTCTATAAGAATAGCGTTCGTGTTCTTGTTCATTGACAATCGGCGGGGGAATTAGGTAAGAAGTAAGAGATAAGAGGTAAGAAGTAAGAGGTAAAAGTTGGGGGGCATTTGGTAGTTTTCGTTATGAAAAAGTTCTTAGTGAAAGCATTTTGTGGATAACTTTTTCAACAAATGGCGAAAACAGCTTGGAAACGAAGGGTGTCGGGAACTCAGCAAGAAAAAGAAATGGCACCTGTTTCTTGGGGAAAGTATGAATTATGAAGTATGAAATGGGACCACGATCTACCGGATTTCTGGATGAGGGAAAGGATAGGGAAAAAGGAGAAAAGCAATTTTCTGGGATACTATCCTGTTGGGTTTGCGTATAGCGGCCAACATGACACCATTGACCTCCACCCGAATCGAAGCCCTTTCCACCGCTTTTTCGAAGGCACGGATCGCCGTTGTGGGCGATCTGATGCTGGACCGCTATACGTTCGGCAGCGTGTCGCGTATCTCACCGGAAGCGCCGGTTCCGGTGCTGGAGATCGAGAGCGAGCAGGCGCGGCTTGGCGGCGCGGCGAACGTCGGGCACAACATTTTGGGCTTAGGCGCTACGCCGCTGATGCTGGGCATCGTCGGGGACGATACGTCGGGCCTCATCCTGAAGGGGATCTTCACCGATCTTGGGTTCCCGCTGGAAGGGATCGTCACGGATGCGACGCGCCCTACTACTGTGAAGACGCGAGTCATCGCCGGCAGCCAGCAAATGCTGCGGATGGATCACGAGATGAAGCGCGAGATCTCGCCGGCGACGGAAGACCGGTTGATCGGCGCGCTGGAAGCGGAGATCACATCGCTCGATGGAATTATCCTCGAGGATTACAACAAAGGCGTGATGACCGGGTCGCTGATCCGCCGGGTGATCGCGCTGGGGAAGAAACATAACGTTCCCTTGCTGGTGGATCCGAAGATGCACAATTTTTTCGAGTATCAGGGCGCCACGGTATTCAAGCCGAATAGAAAGGAAGTCGAGGATGCGCTGGCGATTCGTCTTTCGACACAAGAAGAGAACATTGCCGCTGGACTTCGGCTGATGGAAAGGCTCAATGCAGAAAATGTTTTGCTGACATTAGGCGAAAAAGGAATGATGCTCTTTGAACGCATCAAAAACGATGGGATCTCGAACGAACCATTTTCGATCCCAACGATGGCACGCACGGTCGCCGATGTTTCCGGCGCCGGCGATACGGTGATCGCGACGCTTGCCGTCTGCATGGCGTCGGGAATGAGCGTTCGGGAATCGGCAGTGATCGCGAACCGCGCAGCAGGGTTAGTGATCGAAGAACTAGGAATCGTTCCGATCTATAGGGAACAATTAGTGGCAGCGTTGCTGGAAGATCTGGAAGCGTCAAGTACCGAGTAATGGGTAACGAGTACCGAGTGGGAAATATTCAGTCCGCACCAATTTTTTATTTTCGGGATGCCGCCGATCGGAAGCGATTGGCAGAGTGGCGGGAGAATTTGAAGAAATCGGGAACCGCTCTTGTGTTCACAAATGGAGTTTTTGATATTCTTCATGCCGGTCATGCGGGATATTTGATGGAAGCAAGAAATGTTGGTGGAGCGCTAATTATCGGATTAAATTCCGATGCATCGGTCAGAGCCATTAAGGGACCGAACCGGCCGATTCAGCACGAAGGCGATCGAGCACTGCTTTTGGCATCACTTCGATGCACGGATGCAGTCGTAATTTTTGATGAGGAAACGCCGCTCGAATTGATACGATTTGTCTTGCCGGACATACTAATCAAAGGTGCGGATTATTCGAGGGCAACCATCGTAGGAGCGGATGAGGTCGAAGCGAATGGCGGACGTGTGCAGACGATCCCCTTGGCCGAAGGTCGCTCAACAAGCGGGATTGTTGAGAAAATATTGGAGCGATATAGGTAGTTCTTTGACATTTGGAGGGTTAAGAAATTAATCTTTTGTCAGATAGCGTGGTTTACGAACTAAGCCCAGTCTCTTACAGGTTGTTTGGTTTAGACCAAAGACCCCGAATTCCTATTACATGGAGACGACCGAGCCTCGTTCAACAAATGGAACTGAACAGCCAACGCCAGCAGCGTTGGTGGATGGTCGCGCGGAAAAAAAACAGCGAAGCTTCTTGCGGCGGACAGGTTTAGTGTTGTTATGGCTCCTGCTGATCGTTCTGGTGCTTGGATTTGGTTTGGGGTCGTTAACACAGCTTCCATTCTTCCGGCATTTTGTTGTGAATCAATTAGAGGGCGCCATTGAGAATGGAACCAACGGCACGCTCACGGTTGGCGACATTCAAGGGAATTTGCTGAGTGGGTTCGTGATGAGTGACGTCACCCTTCGGCTGAAGACTGGCACTGCTTATGATTCTATACCCCTCATTCATATTGACAAAGTAATTTCGCAATACTCCCTTTCGCATTTGCTGCAAAAAAGCGAAATACAGATTTCGGGTTTTATTTTAATACACCCCACGATCCATGTCGTTAAGTTCGCGGGAGACACAAACTGGAACTACGAACTATTATCCAAAACTCTGTCGACGAAAACTCCTTCAAAACCATTTTCCCAGATCATCGACGTCGCAAACTTGCAGATCCAGAACGGTAGTTTTTATCTTCGAGATTATAATTTCCCCTCTCGGCAACAGGCTTCCCTCGCCAATGAGAAAAGAGAAATTGACTGGAACGATATCCAAGTGCAAGGGATCGATCTCGAAACCCGATTCAATTTGCATGGCGCGTCATCGCAAACGGTACATGTCAGTCATTTACAATTTAGAGAAAAGAATAGCGGCGTTTTCGTGCAACGTCTGGGATTTTCGGGCTATCTTGATTCCAACCAGGCACGAATCGATAATGCAAAGATCATAACCGGACATTCTGATCTTGGATTATCGATCAAAATCTCACCTCCAAAGATCATCGAAACTGGGTTGCTGACTCCGATGAAAAATTCCTTAATAGAAGCGAACGTGAACGGTCCGGTCATCAGCACCAACGAACTGAAGCAATTCCTTCCCAAGCCACTTAGTTTTCTTGCCGGCTCACCCGGAATCGATCTTACTGTGACAGGTGAATTTGGTAAACTTCACATTAAAAAGCTTGCGCTCGATTTCAAGAGCAGAGGGAATATTACTATTTCCGGGGACCTTAATAATCTCCACCAAGCGGATTCTCTCACAATGGATCTGGATCTGCGTTCAAAGAATCTTTCCAATTCAACTTTGGACGACTATGTCCCAGGTTTACATTTGCCGGATCTGACCCGCTTTGGAACCATCAACATATCCGAACTCACTTTTACTGGTGCCCCTCAAAATTTTCATACAAAATTCGATGCAAGTTCGAGTGGTGCTGGGAATGCATCGGGAGATATGCGGCTTGACCTCCGGCAAAAACTGATGGTGTATCACGCAAGCCTGAGAACGAGTAACTTCAACCTTGCTGCTTTGATCCGCGATCCCAAATATGAGAGCTCCATCACGGCAGAAACGCAAATCGCTGGGCGCGGAACGAATTGGAAGACGATGGAATCTACGATCGTGCTTCGAACGGATGCTCCATCCATGATCGATACATACCAAGCCAATTCGCTGGATCTTGCAGGCGCAATAAAGATGGGAGCGATCTCCGTAGATCACTTGAACGCAGATATCAAGGATGGCCCCGAGGTACTCATCCGCAGTGCAAGTGCGAAATTAACTGCATCCACCCTTCCCTTTCATTTTGATGGTTCTATTCATAATTTTCCTCTATCGAAGATCTTATCGGATGATAGCCTGAACCCTGCTCGAGTTGATCTCGATGCGAATATCTCCGGCGCGGCGAATGGATTCGACAGCGTATTGGGAACCGCGCATCTTCGCCTATTCGATCTTGCATGCCAGGGACACGACCTTCCTGACGATACCGCGGATATCACAATAACCACAGTTCGGCCTGGTGAAAACAAGCTAATGCTACACAGCTCAATCGCTGACCTGACCGTTGATCGTAGTTTTAAGACTGGGGATCTCATCCACGTTTTACCGGAACACATCAACGCACTGCTAACAGCGATCGAGCACAGGGATTTTCCGCTGAAGGATCATATTCCAATTCTTTCGAAAACAAAAAAGGATTCGATCGACTTTGATTATGCCCTTCAGATCAAGGATCTGCGCTCGTTCGCTGATTTTTTTCCTAATACTTTCCTCTTGGGTCATGGCCGGGTCTCTGGCGTTGTTCATGGAAACGCCAATGGTGATCTGACCATTGCGATGAATGCTGATAGCCTTGGATTTATTTTGAGAGACCGACCATCGGTTGATTCTGTCCCTTTAGTCAAGATTGATACGTTCTCAAAAATCAATCCCTCTGCACATCGTGATACCTCTGCTTTGGCTTTGCCAAAGTTCGGCGCTGGTACACCACGCATCCACCTGATGCCAACTTCATTCTTGATCACATTACAGGATCTGTCCAACGATCCCAAGACAGTGCTTGGACAGCTACAAGCAAATCTCGATCTTACAACGGACAGCGTCATTCGACTGGGCTCGGCATTGCTCTATCATCCGGAGTGCCATCTAAACTATAAAGATCAAACTCTCAATTTTCACACGGAATCGATCTATAATAACGCTATTGCGATCGATCTGAATGGAACCACTATTTTCCCAAATGGGGATCTCGATTTTAAACTTGATACATTAAAACTATCCTTTAATAACCCTTATTTCACACCTACTTCCAACAGCTTGCGGCAGTTTGTCTGGAAGAATGAAGGTCCAGCTCGTATTAATTTTGCGAAAAATGGAGTTATTACGATTGATACATTGAATATCATCCATCCAATGAAGAATATGGAAAATCGTGGAGATGAGGGAGCTCAACACATAAGTATTGGTGGAGTGCTTAATGGCGACAGCGTCAATGCATGGGCAACCTTCCCATCTATCCAGATCGAGGAACTTACAAGAATACTCCCCTTCAACCCCAATTCCGGTGCATTCGATTTCACAAAATATGCCGGCACAGTGCGCGATTTCAAAGTAACGCTGTCGGGGACATTAGAACAACCGGACGTCACTGCCAAACTCTTTGCCGATATTATCAAATACCAGGGTGAAGAGGAAAACACCATCACGTTCGATTCAAACTATGTCGATATAGAATATCACGATGAGGTGCTTCGAGGCATCATGGATCTTCACGTTGCTACTGTCACTGCCAACGTGCCAAGCACGATCAATCCCGTTGCTCTTAAAGGAAGTGAATTACGAGCTACTATCGATAGTATTCCTTTAGTTTTTGCACTTAAACGAGGGCCAAATTTTGCCGCAGATAGCGCTCGTGCCGTAACACGGCCACTCTCTGCAAGTATTAAGGCAGATCAATTCCCTCTTGATGTTGTCACACCGTTTCTTCCTCCATTCCGCCAGATCGATGGCTCCGGAGATATTAACTTCAATATCGCGGGGACACGGAACAACATCGAGTACACTGGAAACGCATCCATTCAGAGAGGTGAGGTATTACTGGCAGCAACGAATATGTGGTATCTTTTTGGCGGACCACTTGTCTTTGCCCACAATGCTCTTGTCTTGCAGGATGACAGCATCCGCAATATTTCAGCAGACGACTCGTTAGGTGCAGCGAGTTTAAGCGGCTCCTTTACTTTTAATGGATTCGATATTACAAACTTTGATCTCAAGCTTCGGTCGAATCGACTGATGGTACTTTCCGATGCTGCCAAGGAATCGTTACCGGTGGCCTATGGACCGGTGACCATCAATACCGGTGGTCAGGATTTCGAATTTTACAATACCTTCGATAACCCAAAGATCGCAGGTACAATCAATATCATGAGTGCCAATGTGACGATGCCGCAGTCTGACAATACTCAGCAATCGGTATCGAGCGAAGGTGTGATCTACGAAACGCTCCCAAGAGATCCTGTCCAAAATCTGGCCCCGCTCGATACCCTTCATACAGTCACCGAGCAGGAATATGCAGCCTCGATTCAAATGGGCTGGTTTAATGATACCCTCTTCCCGAATTGGATGAAGGACATTTATTTAAATGATGATGGGAGCATGGAGCAAGGCGTTCCGACCCCGAACATAGCACCCTCTCAACAACCTAACGCACTTGCGCCCAGTTTCACCGACAAACTCCAAATGAACCTGACAATAAATACGGAGGGAACTGCGGCCATTACCATTCCTTTCGGCGGGCTTGTCATCATAGGATCACAACTAAGGGGCGAACTTAAAAGCGGGGGTACACTGAAAATAGACCGCGGGGAAGATCTCCAAACAAATGCAATCGGCGAATTCGAACTCTCTCCGAATTCGACTTTCACCTTTATTCAAAATTTCACGATTCCAAGAGGGAATATCAGATTTACTGGCGATTTCAGTAATCCATCCCTGGATGTAAATGCTGAATATATCAGCCAGCATCAGGGTACTTCGGAACAAGCCAAGATAGCGCTCCATGTTACTGGAACAAAAAATTATCCTATCATTATATGGACGAACTCTCAACAACCTACGGCAGGCGGAGAGTTTGTAGTTAGACAGGAACAATCACCCGAGGAAGCCCAGCAGGACGCACTGTATTTTCTAGGCACTGGTGGTTATTTTAAAAATGACCTCACTGGACCAAACAGTGGATCTGCATACACGAAAATGCTTCCGGCCCTTGGCGGGCAAGCAGCGGCTAATTTGTTTACCAACCTTCTTGGCTCTACAAGCTCTCAAGTGGCCATTCGATCCGCCTCGTTCAGTACAGGAAACTATGGTGGTGCCCAGATTACGGCAGCGATTCGAGATGTTACTGTCAAGCTGGGGGGGGTCGCTAACAACGGAGCGGGACAATTAGGGCTAAATTTAGTTACCGATATTCCTCTGAACGACTTTATATCCGGTGATGTGTTTCGGAATGCACTCGTCGAAATTCAGTACAACCCTAATCCAACCATTGCTACAGTTGGCTCCTTGACTCAGCAGCCGATATTCCTTTCCAAACTTGTTTATACATTCAGATGGTGACGCTCTGATAGTCTCACGACATCTGATAAATACGATGAGTAGGACAAAACGGCTGAGACTTGCGTTACTCTATTAATGCTCAAAAAGGCCGTGGGCGCACTTGCGCTCTTTCTCATGATTGCGCAACCGGTTGTTCGCGCGCAACAACGTCCCATCTACGTTGGTGGTGGGCTGGCTGTTGGCCTGAACTTGCATAGCCTAAATCTTCCCGTTTACCGGGGTGATACGCTTTGCGGTGTGTTCACGAGTGGATCCAGTGTATTACCGAGTGGGTCGCTGTTATTCGAGACACCGCTCGGAGATCCTGCTCATTCATTTTGGATAACACCCAGACTACATCTTTCGGGGCTAAGCGCCCTCATTACCACGCCTGCAACGGATCAAGCGCAGGCTCGTAATCCTACCGATAGTTCGCTCGTTACCGTCTCGCAAGAATATAAATTAAACTCGACCCTTCTTTCGCTTGGCGCAGACCTATTTTTAAAATATCCTCTGACCCCAAGCCTCTTTCTCATGGGAGGGCCGAGTTCTGAGTTATCTATTGCGCCGAGATGCAACTTTAAGCGAAGTTATTACAAACCCACCTAACGCCTTTTACAATAATGGAACTCAATCACAGCCAGTCTTGAACAGTGGCACCAACAACTCGACAGGTCTAATCCAAAACAGCAGCAGCATTTTGGCTTCATTCACGCTTGGTGCTTCGATCGATGTTCCACTGTCACAAAAAGTGGTGCTTGCTCCTGAATTGATGGTTTCCATCCCGATCAATAGCATTCGAACCGATTATAATTGGCATGTCACCACTATCGCACTTGGAGTAGAATTAAAGTTCGACGTCGCTCCAGAACCGAAGATGCAGATTGTACAACCCCCACCCCCGCCTCCCCCGCCGCCGGCACCAAAAAGCGAAATGACTGCGAGTGTAAGGATTTCCGGCGTGACCACGGATTCAATTGGCATCGAGCACGAAATACCCGATCCGACTATTCGCGTCGAAGAATTCGAACGGCACGAAGCATATCCAGCGCTAAATTATATCTTCTTTGACGACGGCGGCGCTACAATCCCTTCCCGTTATCACCTCCTGGACTCCAGCACTGCTGGAAAAGCGTTCCAAATCGATTCGCTTGCAGGGAAAAGCACGATCGAGATCTACCACGAGGAGCTGAATATCGTGGGAAAACGTCTCTCGGAGAATCCGGGAATTACGATTACACTCACAGGAACAAATTCCCAATCTCCAAAGGAAGCAAAGGATAGCTCGCTTGCGCTCCAGAGAGCGAAGAGCGTTCAACAGTATCTCCAAAGTGTATGGCAGATCGACTCCTCTCGTATCACGGTTGCATCCGAGGGGCTACCCGCCAGTCCGTCCACTGTTACAACAAAAGATGGCTCGGAAGAGAATCGCCGTGTCGAGATCACTTCGAGCGACCCGAGTTTATTAGATCCGCTTTCCATCGAAACTGTCGACCGGACGATGAATCCTCCGACGATTCGTATGCGTAGCACGGAATCCTCACGGATAACACTGGCAGAAAATACACTAACCCTAAGTCAGGGGAACCGTATTCTTACATCTTATCGTGGCCCCGCCCCGATGGAACAATGGCATCCGTTGCCGGACGATCTTCCACGTACTGATTCATCCATCGTTGCAACGCTACACCTCACCGACTCGATCGGTGGACAAATGGATGCATCCGATACCACGAAAGTAAATCTCATCACCATACGAAAAAAACGTGAAGAGCGAACGAAGGATAAGATCATCGAGCATTATAATCTTATCACCTTTAGTTTCGACAGATCCGATCTCGGCGACCGGTCGCTACGTGTCATTTCGGAGATCGCTTCCTCCGTTACACCTGGAACACGAATCGTCATTCGTGGCTACACCGACATCACTGGAGAAAGCTCCCATAATCTCGAACTATCTCAGGCGCGGGCAAAAGCAGTAGAATCCGCGTTGCGACAAACCCTTGGAGACACAGTGGCATCCATTTCGTTCCAGAGTCAGGGAGAAGGTCAGTTCGATCTTGTCGATAACAGGCTTCCAGAAGGACGATTTCTCTCTCGGACGGTATTCGTGGAGTTGCAAAAACCCGTGCAATAGAACGTGAGAACACAAAGTAGGTCCATTAAAGGATTTTTTTTACATGCGCTGCTTCCACCAACATTGTTACTCTTCGGATGTGGTAGCAGCGGGAACCCGGACGTGTATCATATCGGTGCCCATGAATGGGTAAGTGATTCCATTAAGGTCCGCGTGTATCAAACCTCCTCACCTTTCGGGCATCCAGCGCTCCCCGGAATAACGGTTGACTGTCTTAGCTGCAACCTTACCAACTCGCCTTCGAAACTCAATGTTAATGATTCGGGTGTTGCGCGCATTTACATTCCAGAAGCACGGCAACTGCTCAGTGCACGACTGCATGTCCACGGCAGCGGAATTGATACCACTTTTATTCAAACGCAACGAGCACCCGGCGAGGCAACCAAGTATTTTCATCTGGCGCAACCTCTCATTGGACGTGTTTTGGTCGAACGATTTGCCTTATTATATGTCGATTCCACACAGGATTCCGTAGTTGCTTCTGCTAGTGTTGGCGATGAACTAAATATCTTTGCAGATCACCGTGCATTCTACACCGTGCATCACCCGAATTTCGACCATCCATTATTGCTTCTCAAAGAAGACGCCGTCAGATTGCAATAACTTCCGAACGAATCAGATCAGTGTTGCAAGATAAATTTACGTTCCAACGTTGAACGGCCATTGCTCAGCCGCAGGAAATAACATCCCGAACTCTGGTCGCTGAGATCGAATTCAATGGACGACGAATGATCGGAAGGTACGTTCTTTTGCCAAACAATCGCGCCGGTCTCAGCCACAAGGGTGGCCTCGATCGGACCGGAAAGCTCCGAGGCATCGATCGAAATCACGTTCGAAGCAGGATTGGGAATGACTTCGGCATTGGGAATTGAACCAGGCTGGCTGGTTACCGAAAGAGGTTCAGTGGATATGGGTAGATGATACCAGAGAAGTGCAGCAATGCCGCGGCTGTTAACAACCCAAGGACCTTGATACACTACGGAATCGCTCCCAAGATCATATTGATCGGGAAGCATATCGATCGATTGTGCCACAGAAGGGTTATCGAGATTTAAAAACATTGTATCATCATCAAAGGCGATCGATTGAACATGCGTTGTCGTATCGTCTGGACTAAGGTAATCTTTCAAGGTAGCTGTAACTCCATCAATCGTTGTATCGTCAGTCACATGCAGTTGAACGTCGTTGGGCGAGTAGAGAATTGCAATTTGGGTATGATCGGGTTTTGAATACCATGCACCAAGTGCATTCGCACTCCGCAAGTTCATCGTATCGGTCGCGCCATAGAAATCGCGAGCAAACTCTTGATAGAATCGATCCCCTAAGGCTCGATACCCATCGTCATAATAGTGGCATCCATCATTGTATGGAATTGCAGCGGCAGAAACTGGCTCGACGCTGGGAATGGAATCTTCCATTACTCGCTGAACATCCCTCATGTCGATGTTCCCGAAATAGCAATTATTGGGACGGTTCTGTAGTAAGTAAACTTTTTTTAGATTAGGATAATCTTCTTTCCAACTGGTATAAAGTTTGAGGAACTTCTGGTAATATCCTGGTGCGTAGTTAGCATTTCCTTGCAGCCAGAACATGACCTTTACTGCTCCAAGCATACCGGATTTTGTAGTTCGATACAATGTGCGGACATAAATCGTACGCAGGTCGTATTTATCGGAATCGTTACGAAAATGATCCTCAATATCGGTTCCTCCCAAGGCCTCATTGACGGTGCACGAAGCCACGCGAGAGAAACTAAGTAGATCCTGCTGAATTCGCTGATCTGCACCACCAACATCGTCGTTGGACTCCGACCAGAACGTGTCGCTCACATTTTCGCTTGCTTGTTGCCCAAACGTTCGACAGTACTGGTTCCTGAATGTATCGACAACAAATCCGGAATAGGCGAAGCCTTGTCCATCCATTAGGAACATGTTGCCGGAAGCAATACTATCTCGTTGTGCGATCAGGGAATCCAATTCCCCGGTAACAAGATGAACTTCGAAGCGATACTCACTCTGTTCGGCGTGAATACGCGGAAAGAATGCAAAGCTGGCTCGTCCATTATCATAAGTGAGGCTCTGAGTCATTCTATGGATTAAAGTATCGTTCTTAAATTGCAGCACATAAATTGAATCGAAGTTTTGACGATAGATCGCCCCATTGATCGGAACCGTTGCCGAATCATCATCTCCTCTCGGGAATAGCTGAAACTCCTCTGGTATAGCCGTAAAAGTGCTGTCTGGTTTTGGAGCGGGAGGCGATTGAGAGATACCGTATCGGCCCATAAGATAAGCATGTAGCGATGACAACTCCTCGGGATTCAACTGCCTATTGTACAGTAGCACTTCTTCAATTTCACCTTGGAGGAAATAACTACTTAAATAAGAGCCAATATAGAGGATGCTATCCGACGTTGAAAGCACCCAGGATGAATCAGCGAATTGCCCGTTGACAAAAAGCGTGGCCTGTTCGTAATCTTGATCGTAGGATGCAGTGATCGCGGAAAAACCGTTCCGCCATACCGGGATCGGAGAAACTTCCTGATGCTGGAACCAAGAATGCACAACGCGAGGGAATGAATCATTTGCAAAATATAATGCGTGAACATTCCCAGAAACGAGGTTATTGGTATTGTTAACATTATTGATCTTTGCGACAACTGCGATCGTGTAATCGGCATTGGCAGGGAATATCGGAGGACATTGTAGGTAATTCGATCCTCGGAATAGGACCGCAGGGTGTCCGGAATCGGTTATCAGGTCGGGTCTCATTCCGGTATCGTCCATTCGTGCGTCGCTGCCTTTGCCGCTCTGGTCCTGCCATACGGCGACATGTCCGTTTTGCTGAACGATACCCTTATCTGCTTGAAGCCAGAGGATCGGGCCTTCGGGAGCTGTTTGGGCAAAACAAACGGGCGAAAAAATTATTGCCACAAATGCAACAACAGCCAAAACGAAAAAAAAACGTTGTATTAAACGCATTAGTGATGTCATTCTAATAAAAATTGCGCTCTTACTTTTGGAGAATAAATTTCCATGCGTGGCTCTGGATGCCATCCGATAAACGCAGCAGATAGCATCCCGAACATTCCTGGGTCATATCGAACGAGAGCACATTGGGATGATCCGCCGGTATCGACTTGTGCCAGACTTCCACGCCGGTTTCGGATATAAGCGTCGCTTCGATAGGCCCGGTATATTGGCTGGCATCAATCGAAAACTCACCTGATGTAGGATTTGGGGTGATTTCCACATCATTCATTGCAACTTCATAGGTCTTTACTGCCGATGGTGGCTGATTGGAAATTGGAAGACCATACCAAATAAATGCTCCCACTCCGCGCCCGTTCACTATCCATGGTCCTTCATATATTCCACTGCTGTCAGGGTAATACCTGTCTGGCAAATACGTCAGAGTTTGAGCAGAAGGATTGCTCACCGATAGAAACATAGCATTACCTTCCGTGCGAATGGATTGTACCGACCCACTTGCACCGTCGAGATATAAAAAATCTATCATTTTTCTGAGACTTCCGAATATTACGGTGTCTGGCGTGATCGCCAACTCTATATCAGGAGGACTAAAGAGCAACTCGATTTCATCATGAGCCGGCGTCGTATAAAAAGCCGAACTAACGCTTGGACTCGCTATATCAATAGTATCGGTTCCATGGTATAAGTCGCGAGCGAATAGCTTGTACATTTGGGATCCCCAAACTCGGTAGCCAGAGTCGCCAAGATGGCACCCGTCATGCAGAGGTAATGCTGCGCTGGCATAGCAGACAAGGTTAGGAAACAAATCCTGGAAATGCCGCTGCAACTCTTTGAGCGGCCGTTGATCGCTGTAATCGCCGCACCCATTGGGCCGGATCTGCGTGACATAGATTTTTTCGGTTGAAGGATAGTCTTCCAGCCAGGCGGCCCGAAGCGCGGTAAAGTTGTTGTAGTAATTTGTGTCTGTATTCCATTCACCCTGGTCCCAAAAGATCGCCCTGATTGAATGTTGAAGGCCAGCTTTCTCCGTTCTGTAAAGCATCCTCCCGTAGTACGAACCCATATCGAGATGATTGGAATTATTGGGTAAGTGCTCTTCGATAGTTCCACCAGGCGAGGCGCCGTCAATAATGCAAACTGGGAGATGAAGCGAGTCGTTTATACAGTGGGCAAGCTGATAGCTCCAGGCGCAAACAATATTATAATCACCCGGCCAAAGCGATTTAGCCAGGCTCCACTGTGTGTCTCCGACGTTTTGATCGATATCTTCTCCGAAGGTGCGGCAAAATTCGTTTAGGCTGTCCTGTACTTGGAACCCAACGAACGCGTTGGATTGGCCGCTGACCAGAAAAGCATCCCCACAAACAAGGCTGTCGCGCGTTGCGAGAATCGAGTCCACCCCATTCCGCACAGCCCCGACTCGGAGAGTGTACTCACTAAGTTCCGCATGGATTGAACACGGGAATGTGAATGGTGCGCCACCATCGAAATAAATTAGCGGAGATGTGTGACGAGTCAATATAATCCCATTCCGATCTGTTTCTACAAACATAGAGTCGAACCCAGGTGTTCGTAAGGTGCCGGCGATCAAGAAGTCAGCGGAATCCAGAGTATTACGAGGAAAAAACTTGCCGTGAACTGGAATGTCGGTGAAGGTTGTATCGGGCGGCTGCGGAGGAGGCCGCTGAGTGAGCCCATATTTTGTCTCCAGGTAGAGATCCGTTGCTGCTTCTTCTGGCGGAGTAAGTTGGCGATTGTAAACAAAGAGTTCGGATATGTCACCATGCATGTTGTATCCTCCCAGAAATGCTCCGACATAAACTGTCGAATCCGAATTTGCAGTTATCCATAGAGAATCGCTCATTCGGCCATCGATGTATATTCGTACCATACTCAACGCTGCATTGTAAATGATTGTAAAGCATGACCCTTGCGGATGTACCGGCTCCGATGCCACTGCAACAAGTGGGAAAACGGCATGAAGTACTCGAAGGTAGCAAGAACCACTGAACCAGATCGCGTGAGTATTACCTGAAAGCACATTATTGACAACAGTAGTGTCCGATAGACGTATTACACCTGAGACGGAATAATCATGGTTGCATGGGAAAAAGGGAGGAGCATTGAAATAACTGCTACCATCAAAGTGAATGCATGGAAGTCCATTTATTCCATTGGTAAGCAGGGTCGGACGTTGGGTTGAGTCCTGCTGAGTAGCATCGTTGGCTAAGCCACTTTGGTCATGCCATACAGTAACTTTGTTAGCAGAAATCTCGACACCTGAATCGGCCCGAACCCAGAAAATACTACCACTGGGAATTTGGGCTTCAGCCGATGATATCCCCAGTATAAAAAGAAATATGAATATAAATTTTTGAATCACCAAGTTGAAATGACTATCTAATAAAATTGTTTGGTTAGGGCTGATTATTCATTCGAATTGTAAAACGGCGGCAATGTGCTATTCGTGCGATAGGGACAAATTTTACCCCAGTCGATTTTGATCGCCCAGTAAGAGAAGAAATTAATTTTCATCCAACTTCAGCCTCACATTTTTTTCGTGAAACTTCTCTTCGCTTCGGGTCACTTAATTCTATCGGAAATCGTTTAGATAACTAAGTCAAAGTGGAAGACGGTTCATTCTGGGAGCTTATAGAAAAGGAACGGCACGCTACGTGGCGGCTATGCCGTGCGCTTACGCGGTCCTATGATGAAGCACATGACCTGATGAGCGATACCATACTCGCAGGATACAAAAGCTTTCCCTCTCTACGCGATAAAGCCGCATTCCGGTGGTTTCTGAGCACTATTGCCGTTCGCATTCAACGGCGCAAACGATGGCGCTCCCGGTTGTTCGTGTCCATGGATGATGCTGCAGAGGCCAGTTATGAAATGTCTGCGGAATCCTCTTACGACCTCGATCAGCTTGTAGCCGCACTCGACCGTTTGCCAGCCCGAGAACGCGAAGCTCTTGTCTTATTCGAACTTAGCGATCTATCAATTAAAGAGATCCAGCAAATTCAGGGTGGAACTGTCTCCGGTGTTAAATCAAGGATTAGCCGAGCACGCGTCAAATTGAAGCAGATGCTTGCGAGTGATTCCCCAGATTGGAAAGAATCTTTAGCGGCTTCGAGAGGTATCAATAAAAATTCTTTCCACCCATCTGCTATTCGACTTCAAGAGCTATGAGATTTTCATTTCGACCATATCATTCGGCCGAATCCGATCTCCTGGATCCACTTCGCGAGCTTCGATCACCCCTCTCGACGGAGGCGATCAAATCCTATGTCCTTGGTCATGCTACTGCCAATTTTACATTATGGAGCCAGATCCGAAGTCTGATCGGCGAGTTCCTGGCCATCGGCGTCTTGACAGCGATCAGTCTCAATGTTTCCGGGTTTCGAAGTAATGATCTGAATCGGAACATCTCGACTTTTGGTGGTGAACACACAGAAAGCATTGCAACGAGTTCTGGCAACGGTATGCGTGCAGATCATTATTTGCGCGATGCATCTATACGAACTCGACCGGCTCATTATAATATTCTTCCCTCTGTCTCGTCTTCGGGCATAAAGACTCCCGATAACACCGATATAACCACGATCTTAACCCCTGCCCCCAAATTGGGCCATGCTGCTCTCACCTATCATGCTTCAATGCGGGATAATTATCGGGAACCACTGCAAACCTACCAAACTCCACTTTCAGGCATGGAGTGGTTTTCAACGTTTTCCACCGGAGCTGATTTTTCGCACATCCGGATGTTAGGAGAAAATGCAGAAATAGGAATCCAAGGTGGCTGGGAGTCCATCGGATTATCTTTTTCAAACGCGAGTGGAGAACGCGAATGGCACGATATTCAGGCTCATCATTCCGCGGCCTCCTCGCTGTTGTTTAATGAGAACGATCAAGCAATAGCCCTCTTGGCTGGCGCGAATTTCTCCGTTGGACCGCTAGTCTGCAGAGCGGAATTAGGGCCGGCTTATCTATTTTCCTCCACAATCTATCTTAATCCTGCAACATTAACGCTCTCCCCAAGTAGTAGTACTAGCCGGATTGGGATAGCCGCCCAAGTTTCTGAGTTCTATCCTATTAATGGCTCTTTGGAAGCCGGTTTTACCGAGGCATCGAGCGTTCGATCCGGACAATTCATTAGCGGGATTTTAATTTCAATTGATATCAGACCATAGCAGCGGACACAGCAGCAATCTTCTCGTGGGAAGATCCCGTTTCGTGATTGCCGCAATCTAATATGCTAAATAAGGGACTATCCAAATTAGGGCTGGAGCTTCTCGATCGGACGACCGATGCCTATCCCTCGTTTGGTCCGAAAGTGTTTCAACGAGCGTTCGTTGGATTCTTCGGAAGCAGGATGATATGCAATTTCTATCTTCGAAAATACCGAAAGCAATGGAATACATCGCGATCATTGCTTAATGCCTCACAAAATGGACGTGCAATTGAATCAGCCCAGCCACAAAAAATTCTCCTGATCGTCGATGTCTGCATCGGTGATTCCGTGCTTGCCGCTCAATGCTTACCTGCCATTCGAAAATCTTTTCCGTATGCCGAACTTCATTATGTGTGCAATAAGACAGGTGGTGAACTCATCGACGGTATTCCGGAGGTTCACGTTCATAATATTATTCACGGAGAGAGGGGATTTCCAACAGAGGAAGACATCGCACGACTTCAGTTGCTCGTTGAGAGGGAACAATTTTCGGTTGTCTTGAACTTAGGCCCGTTCCTCGGCAAGAAAGCTCTGGGTCCCAGTGCTCGCATGATTCAGCTTTACCTTCCATTTGCTGCCTACGTGATACGCGCATGGAAGTTGAATGGTACACGGCATATCTCCTATCTTTCGCGAGCGTTCGTCTCCGAATTTCTTGGGCCTGAGAATTCCGGCGTGTTTAAATCGCACAGAACGACCGATCATCTGCATGCGGACCAAATTGGAAACCTTAACACCAATGCCGTATATCTTTCCACTGACTCGATCGCAACGGCACAAGCTTTTTTAGATGGGTTGGGGGTAGCCTCCGGGAATAGGATCGTTTTTTTTAATCCGGATGCGACCTCGAAATTCGGCCAGATCCCGTTTGACGTTCAGGTGAAATTACTTCGCGAGATCGGGGAATTGAAACTGGTATCTGCTATTCTCATCGGGCGTGCCTATACGAGCTTGGGCATCGAAGGCTCCCTCATCGCGACGCTCCCGGAATATTCGCTTGAAAAAGTTCACATCGTTCCATACATGCCAATAGAGGCGTACACGGCGCTTATCGATGCAAGTGATATGTTTATATCAGGCGATACCGGCCCACTGCATATTGCGGCTTGCCGTAAGCTCGGTCAAGATGGAAGCCCGCTGAGAAATAAAACGGTCATTCTCGCAATTTACGGAGCGACCGACTCCCGGATGTACGGGTACGACTCCGAACAACCGTTCCATGCTCCTGCAAATCAGGATGCCCCATCGAAATCTTTCTCAGCGCCCGCTCCGTGCAGAAACATTACCTGCGTAAATAAATTTGGCAAATCCTGCGCAGAAGTTCGGTGCTTCGACGGTTTGCCCGTTGATGAGATCGTGGACTATATTTCTTCCTATTTTAAGACGCTCTCTGGCGAATGGATCCCGCTCCTAAACGACAATGAGGCCGTAAAGATACAATCAACTATCACGCTAAAACCTGAACGTGAATACGCTATTTAGTACGGCACTTTTCCTTCTCTGCGTCTATGTTTTAGGCTTTCTTGCCGCTATTCCCATCGGAGCCTCTCAAATAGAGGTAGCCCGGCGATCCCTTGGTGGTTTTTTGGCCGCAGCACTGATGGTGGTTTTAGGGTCGATCTCCTCTGATTTCATGTACGGAGCCATCGCGCTTTATGGGCTTGCGCCGATCCTGCAACAGCCTATTGTGGAAGCAATCTTTTGGCTTGTAAATGCAGCGGTCATCCTCGTTTTTGCCATAATAATGCTTCGTGAAAGTAATTCCGGGAGCAAGTCAAAGATGGGCTTAAATTCCTCTCACGATGAAGCGAAGATCGGAGATATTTCGTCTCAACCTTCCCGACTTGCAAATCGGCGGATTGCGTATTTCACTGGATTCTCTCTGGCGTTCACAAATCCTATGATGATCGCCTGGTGGCTGCTCGCCGCGAGATTGTTAAAAGATGTAGGAATATCAATGGAACTTACCACCACATCGCGCCTTTTTTTTCTGGTGGCCGGGTGTCTTGGTATTGGGTCGTACCTTTCCTTACTTGCGATCACAATTCACAGGCGGCATAAGTCATTTTCTCAGGTCCATGTTCAAAGCATCACTCGATGGTTTGGCATTGCCATGATAGTGTTTGCACTCTATTTTGTCGTTCGTTCGATAATGATGCTAATGTCTCCGGGATCCATGAAAAACAGTTTATTAGGATCTCTCTGCACTCGCTTTCTCGAATTTCACCCTCCATACTTTTTGTATTTATCGGCTATCCATTTGGTGTCATTACATACGTGAAAAACACTCGAAGAGAATTTCTTTCTGGCCTGACAAAGATCGCTGGCGGCACGGTACTCGGTTACGTAAGCCTCCCGCTCCTTATAGGCTGTGAACCGACCTCCGTGCCTCTCGAACCGGAACAATCCTCCACACCTCTCGGCGCTAACGGTGAATTAGCTGTGAATATATCGGCGCTTACACAGGGCAACCCGTCAGTTGTTGTACCAAATTTTACTTCCCCGACGGATAGCTTTGGCGTTATTGTTACGCTTACTCCGGATGGTCTTGTCCATGCATTATCGATGAAATGCACTCATCAGGGCTGCTCGGTCAGTAGCCAACTAACTGCTTCTGACCACATCGTCTGCCTATGTCATAATTCACAGTTTGCGCTGGATGGTTCGGTGGTTCAGGGACCGGCAACCTTGCCGCTTAGCTCTTATCAAGTTTTGCCAGACCCTCCCGTAGGCGGGATTGCAAATATCAAGATCATTTAATAATAATATTTCGGGTGCATTTATTTTTAAGCTCGCACTTCGTTAAGATCATATTACGTAGTAATATGAAGGTTCCAGTGACCATTGCTTTTTGTTTGCTTCTTGCACAGACCTGCCAGGCCGTTCCCCTTTTCTCGTTGCTTACTGGCACACGCTGTTCCGTCTGCCATTTCAATCCACATGGGGGCGGGTTGCGCACGGAGCTTGGATGGGAAATGATGAATTATACTGGGCTTTTCCAATGGGGTCCCCAGGATAGCAATGCCGTATCGAATGGACTTCTTAATAACAAGATCTATCCGGGAGGGGATGCTCGATTTCAATTAGTGCGGGTCTCGCAGACAAATCAGGAGCTACTTATTCCGATGCAGCTCTCGACCTCGCTCGGGTTCGTTCCCAACCACCAGGTCGCAGTCTATACGGATATTAATTGGGCAAGCGTTTATGTCCGCAGCCAGGAAAGCAAACTTATGGATCTATTCGGAACCACCAGCGGCCTTTATCCCGGAGAAACAGATTACGATCTCACACTGCAATATCAACCGGACATTACGCTCCCTTCGATCCGCGTTGGAATGATCGAGCCAAGTATCGGCATTTTGCAGGATGACCACACCTCGTTCACATCCATGGATGCCTACAATAACATTACACTCGTTCCACCTTATTATAATGAGGTTGGCGGTGAGCTTACGTACGAAGGAATTAAGTGGCTGACTGTTAATGCCGGAGTCTTCAATGCAAAAAATCTCGCGCAGATCGATAACACGATCGGGACGGTCTCTTCCAGCTTCGATTTTACACATCCAACCGTTTCCGGCCGAGTCGTGCTATGGCCCCAATTGCTAGAAGAGGGTATTAATGGCGAGTTTGGCGGTTCTGTACTCGTCAATGGCGATTTCGAAATGTTAAATGGCTTTGGTGGATTCGGTTTAGCGGATAAAGCGACATTTTATCTTGAGGGACTATATTCCAAAGATGCAGCCAACAAGATCATCCGCAATTTCAGCATCATTGGGAACCTCAAGTTGGCCGACTGGCTCATTTGGGAGTGGAGATACGACTGGGGTATGACGGAAGTGTATCCGAGCGTCTCACTTGGTTACGCAACCGGGTTTCTCGCAGGATTAGAATTTTTCCCATTGCCTTATATTGAAATCCGGCCTGAATATCGTGTGACCGATCTCAATCCCTTTTACGGAACGGGTACCCACACAGGGCAATGGACGGCACAAGTACATTTCTTCTACTAAAGAAAATGAAGAAGCCAGAAATTAATAGGCCATATTTCATTACTCTCATGCGCCATCGCTTCGCAGTGATAGTGTTTATTCCATTCCTTGTACTTTATACTTCATCCTTGCTTTCTGGATGTCAGTACACCATAGATGGAAATCCCGATGTCGATCTAACGGAAGTCCACATCTCACCGGTTTCGGCCGTGGCGGTTCTCAATTCTAAGATGGTGCTTACAGCATCCGTTCTCGGATTTACAAATACAGGCAGCGTAACCTGGTCAGTGGATGGAGGCGGCAACAATGGGAGCATAACTCCAAATGGATCGAGCGCGATCTTTCAAGCCCCTCCCATCCTGACCTCGCTACACCAGGTAGCTACGATAACCGTTACATCAGAGGAAGATGCGAGTCGTTCGGTAACATGTCTGATCTCGATTATCCGCCCGACCGACACGGCCTTTAGTATTAGCCCTGGATCGGACACGATTTTAACGAATTCGACCCAGCAGTTTTTAATAGACACGATCACGATGCAAAGCACAATACCACAATTACGGTGGGAAATAGTAAGCGGCTCTGGATCAATCAGTGATTCTGGACTCTACACTGCGCCTTCCAGCATTTCAAATGACGGCGTTCAAACCGTGATCCGTGCGGTTTCTCTTATTGACAGCGCTGTTTATGCTGAAAGTAGAATAACGCTCCTGAACTCATCAAACTCCATGTTATGCTTCACAAGGGATATCCTCCCTGTACTTTCCGCTAATTGTGGTATGAGCGGCTGCCATGATGCCAACTCGCAAAAAGGAGGGTTAGACTGTACCACGTTTTCGGGCACTGAAAGAAGCACTCGTCCTGGAAACGCCCGGTCAAGTCGGCTCTATACTGCAATCACACAATTTAATGTAAATAACCGAATGCCGCCATCCCCCGCACCTGCTCTTTCACCCAGTGAAGTGCTAAAGATTGGTAAATGGATTGATGAGGGAGCCGTGGATTGTCAATAAGCAATCTAAAAACCTAAAATTATTGATAAAAAGAGGTAATACAGGATTTTTTCATTTTTTTTACAATATCCTGTTACCTTTTGCCTTTTCGCTGGTCTTCATTGTAAGCAAGGTGGAGTTCGATAGGTGCCGTAAAGACACATTTCGATTGCATCCTGTTTCTGATGTATTATATTTGTAACCATCAGATTAAAATTTTCGAGGCAGGGAATGAAGAATCATCAATCTTCCCACCCTTTCGGGACAGGTTTTCTTTCGGTTGCTCCCTTCTTCGATTGTTTTTCAAAGTTGTTTCAAATTGATTGTTAGGTTCTGATTAAATGTCAGGAGCTACCAATTGAAATGGCAATTTCGGGCGTGAGTTATCATACCCGGGGCGCATGAGCGATCATGCGGCATGCCTTATCATGCATTTTTATTCAAACATCGTTCTAACTAATCACTTAATCAACAATACAAAGATGAGACGTGTGTACTACCTGTCGCTTCTTGTGTGCTTTTCCATGATCGCATTTGCGACGATTGGCAAGGCGCAATCCTCAGATCGCCGCGGTGAGCCAAGTTCACTCTCGACGGGTTATTTTATCGTCGATTCGGACGATAATGCCCCGGAACCCTGGCGGCCAGTGTACCAATTCCTCGATACGAACTATCTTCCTTCTTCGTGGAATAGGATATGGACTGGTCCACAGCAGAATGCTCCTGCCGGTCAGTATTTCTTCGATCCGACGCATCTATCGTCGCCATCGCTCATGGATACCTTGAACGATTGCATGGCCGGTCCTATTTATATGGGTCTCAGTCATCATTGGAATTTCTATGGCGGGAATTATGACAGCGTTTATATTTCCTCCAATGGTTTCATTGGTTTCCTCGGCTTTACGTATGCTACGCAGAACTCCCCAAATTATTGCTCTCCGAAGCGCGTAGATCTCGCGTCGAAGTATAGCAACGCACCCTACGCGATCGTTGCAGCCCTTTGGGCCGATCTGGATCTGCGTCATGGCGGTCCTGCGGATACATCAAAAGTGTATTATCGCACATCCGCAACACAGGATACGTTCATTGTAAACTATTACAATTTCCGTCTTCGCCCGAGCAATTCGGTCAATCAACTTCCGGGTGGTTTTGCATGGACCAATCCGGGCGCGAATAAGTTGTATTGCAAGAAGTTCCAAATCATTCTTTCTAACACGGATTCCAGCATTCAAGTCAATTACGGTGGCTTCACGGGCGGAATCAACGGATTCCCCCCTCTGCTTGCCTACGCGGCCTTTGGAGACAATGTCTCCATCGGGCTTGTCAATGAAAACGGCTCTCAGGGTACGGGCGTTGTTTACGGTCCCTCCGGCGGCACGGGTACAAGCGGAGCCGGTGGATGGGAAGCTGTTAATAAAACCTGTAAGACGTGCAATCAGTCCTGGAACCAAGATAAGCAATGGTCCATCAAGTACAAGCGGTGGATTGATAAGGTCCGCGCTCTGACTGTTGACTTCCCAACGAGGAATTATGAAATTTGCCTCGGTGGGTCTATTACGCCTAAGGCTTCGTTCAAGAACGTCGATGCCGTGAATACGAACACGTTCAAGTGCCGTTTCACCATTCGCAATTCCGTTACAGGCATTGCAGTGTATAGCCGCGTTGTATCGCTCGTCGGCGTATTGCCTGGTGCCACCGTAGATACTACGTTTGCACCGTACACTACCAATCCGAACATTATCAGCGAGCTTGGGACTTTTAATGCGTGCGCCATTGCGACCACTTACGATACCGCCGATGTCAACATTGGAGATCAATGGCCATTCGATGACACCGTCTGCACCAGCGTATTCGGAATTCGCCGCACATCGGTTCCATTCTTCGATCCTTCGGATAACTATAGCAAGACCGTCACGGCCGATATCCCCGATCAGACCTTATGGGTTTCTCTTGGTGCGACGGTTCTTGACGGTGAGACCTACACGTGGGATCCTCCGCCACCACGCTACAATGACGGTGTAGGCGATGGCCCTGATGGGTATGTCTCTCCAGTCATTCAGCTGGACAACGAAGACGTTAACGGACTTCCCTACGGTGCCTCGAACACCGGAGATACCCTCGTGAGCTTTCCGATCAATTTGCAGGGGAAACCCACTGCGAATTTGACATTCGACTTCCAGCGATCCGGTAAATTCCTTGGTTTCTTCCAATTCCCCTGGGATGCCGGTTCCATGTATGGACCCGAATGGACGGTTCTTAACGTCAACGATGGTTCCGTGCTTCGGAAAGGCGATTCTCTTCTCCTCGAATTTCAAAGCACCAAGCCAGCCCGGTTGCAATCCCGCCGCCAGTTCCTGGGCACCGATTGCCGCAATCGACGGTGGTCGTGATTTTGAGTTCAAAAAATTCTTCATGAACTTGAAAACAGGACTGATAAACATCGATGGAATATCTTCAACAACCGCGAAAAATTATGCGAATTACTTCACTGCAGATTTCCGGTTCCGACTTAGACTCAAGTCTAAGAATGACGCTCCTCCTATCCCACCACCCTCTGATGACAACGATCCTTGGTTCGTGGATAATCCGACCGTACTCGTGCCACTCAAACCTGAAATTGAGGTCATGTGGGTGCGCGTTGTAAATCCGTACACCAAGATTCCCGCATCAGAAGCTATCTCGCTTCCTGTCTATGTAAAGATCGCAAATTTGGCAACGGATGTTGAGATCGCATTTCCGATCCGAGTGCAAATTCTCGATCCGAACGGTCATACCGTTTACTGGCAAGCTGTTGTGGTAAATTCTCTCAATGGCGGAACCGATACGGTCATCAAGTTGCCGAACTGGAATGCCCAGGATGCTGGCGTCGGTAGTAGCGCGATTTTCACTGTGGATGCATGGCTCGATCAGGCGAATTTCTCGTCACCTTCGAACATCACTGGAACGTACACTCTGTTCGCTCTTAATGTAGATGATAATAACTCGAATGGTGGAGTACAGGAATTTGCCTATGATGCTGCCGGTCTGGATCCGGGGCTGAATTCGGGTAATGACTGGCCGGGTCTCGTGCAAATCACAGGCGAAGGCGTGGGCTTCGTTAATACAAGCGGCAGCTTCGCAATGAAGTTTACCCTTTCTACTCAGGATACCTTCTACGGAATTCGAGCATACTTTGGGGATGCAAATCAATCTCCAGACGCGATCCGACTTAGCTTACTTTCTGGCGAACCCGGTTCCTGCACTCCTGGCGACACCCTTGAGCAAGAAGGTGTTCAGGCAACGGTGGCAGCTACACGCGGTCCCAGCTTCGACCAATTCGTATCCTACCTTTTCCCGCAACCTATCGTGTTGGCGAGCAATGGTGCTTCGAAGGGCGTTTACTGGGCATCGGTCAGCCAGTTAGGGTTGGAAAATATGTCATTGGGCACGGATTGTTCTCGTGGAGGTGGCATCATTCGCGAATGGGATCCATTCTACATTTCACCGGATATCGAGCCAGCTAATGATGACCCCTATGGCACACAATGGAGCCGTTCCAATAATGATGGCGATATCAGTTGCGCATGGGCCGTTGAAGCTACTGCCGGAAGCGGTGGATGGGCACAATGGACTCCATCGATCGGTTGGTGGCCAACGAATACGTATGTCGGCATTCCTTGGTCGTCGATCTTGGCGTGGACAACTTCCGGAGGTAATGGCGCATACTATTACGGCGCTGGAAGCTACACCCCCTCGATTCGAGCCATGGTGAGCGAGCAAGGCATATTGCCAGTTCAATTGCTCTATCTCAAGGGCGAGCAGCAAAATGGTGCGGCTCTGCTTACGTGGGCGACTGCAAACGAGGTCAATAATACTGGTTTCAGTGTGCAACGCAAGCTCGCAGCTTCTAATGATATCTTCGAGAATATCGGATATGTTGCTGCCAAAGAAACAAACTCTTCGACCGAAACCGGATACGGCTACGTCGATCAGAATGTTAAGCCGGGCACCTACACCTACCGCCTGCTTCAGACAGATGTCAATGGTGCGCAGCATCTCTCCAATGAGATTCAACTTGAGATCGATGCACCGAATGATTTCGTGCTCGAGCAGAACTATCCGAATCCGTTCACTCCTGTTTTGGGATCTACGGAATTCAGCTTCACGGTTCCCGTTGATGCTTCCGGTTCGCTCGTGATCTATAATCAGCTTGGTGAAGTTGTTAAGACGCTCGTCAATGGCGATCTCGGTCAGGGATTCCATACCGTTCGCTGGGATGGCGCTGATGACCGTGGAACGGCTGTTTCCTCGGGATCTTACATCTGCAAACTTATCGCCGGTGAAAATTCCTCGACGATCAAAGTAACGGTGAGTAAGTAATTACTCCTAAGCTTATAGCAAAAAGCCCTCGCTAAACAGCGAGGGCTTTTTTATTGTGGAAAAATTAGATTATGGATTAACGCTCTTATGAGAGGTGTCATAAAACTAAGCTGCCCCGATGATACCGCGTTTCGAGAGAGAGATAAACTTCAGGATCTCCTGTACTTCCGGAAGTGATGCATCGGGACCATTGGCTATCGACTTCACAGCATCGGATACATTGAGTCCCGAATTATAAAGCGTGAAATACACAGACTTGATCGCTTGAAGCACAAAGGCATCCTTGCCACGACGCTGAAGCCCGATCCGGTTGATTCCACTGAACTTCGCCTCCCCGCCACCGACCAGAGCAAATGGCGGCACGTCCTTGCGAACTTCAGCTCCACCGCCGACCATACAGAGCATTCCGATCAGACAAAATTGATGCACAAGGCACCCACCGCCAACGGTCGTCCATTTATCAACGGTGACATGGCCAGCAAGCTGCGTGGCATTTGAGAGGATCACTCCATCGCCGATAAAACAATCGTGGGCTACATGGGAGTATGCCATGATAAGGCAATTGGCTCCGACGCGAGTCACGCCGTCTTTCGTGCCGGCATTCGTATCGTAATCGTGAATGGTCGCTCGATGGAGTGTAGCGAATTCGCGAATGACGCTATCATTGCCAAGCTCCACGTACGTTTTTTCAGTTCCCTTGAATTTCAGATCTTGCGGGACGTTGGAAACAACGGCAGCATGGTGGATCTGGCATCGTTCGCCGATGCGTGCACCGGTACCGATGAAGGCATGATGATGGATGTGGCTGCCTTGCCCGATATGCACGTCGCCTTCGACGATCGCGTAGGGTCCGATCTCGACGCCATCGGCCAATTCGGCACGAGGATCAACGATCGCTGTAGGATGAATTGTAATAGCCATTCAACTAAGGTTTATTGGCGTAATGTAAAAACTTGTTCGGTCAGGACTCTCTATCAACGATCGCGGCCATGAATTCCGCTTCGGCAACGAGCTGTCCTTCTACCTTCGCTTCTCCAGCCATGACAAACGTCTTACCTCGCTTGCGTATCATGCGAAGTTCGAAGAGAACCTGATCTCCCGGCACGACTGGCTTGCGAAATTTTGCTTTGTCGATCGCCATGAAAAGGATCAGCTTCTTATCTGGATCTTTGATTGAGTTCAGCAGAAGCATCCCGCCGGTTTGAGCCATGGCTTCCAGTTGGAGTACTCCTGGCATGACAGGTTTACCCGGGAAATGACCCATAAAAAATGGCTCGTTGTACGTCACATTCTTGAGCCCCAGGATTCGCTCCTGCCCTTCCGTGAGATCCATCTCCAAAATGCGATCGACGAGCAGCATCGGATACCGGTGTGGCATAATGCGCTCGATGGCATTGATGTCGAACAGGAAATCCCGTTTTGCTGAAGGATTATATTTTTGAACGAATACTTTCTTCTCGTTCAGCTTTCGGAGCTTGCGGGCGAATTCTACATTCGAGGCATGTCCGGGCCGAGCCGCAAGGATCTGGGCCTGCATCGGCGCACCAACGAGCGCTAAGTCACCAAGCAAATCGAGCAGCTTATGGCGAGCCGGTTCATTTTTATACCGTAAATTTCTATTATTGAGAATTCCGTTTGTCCCAAGGACGACACTTCCGCTAATCCCCAACTTTCCGGCAAGATCCGTCATTTCGGCGGCGGATAGCTCGCGATCTACAATAACGATCGCGTTATCTAAATTTCCACCTCGGATCAACCCTCGGTCGCGGAGTTCCTCCACTTCATGTAAAAAGCAAAACGTCCTGGCGTTCGAAAATTCGGTGACAAATTCCTTTTCTAAAGAAAAAAGACCTGTGTGCTGACTGCCCAACGCCGCATTATTGTAATCGACCATTACCGTCACGCGGTAATCATCTGGAAGCGGAAGAGCCACGATCTCGACACCATGTGCCTCGTTACGGTAGGAAACCGTCTCATCAATGACGAGATATTTCCTGGGTGCTGCCTGATCGGTAACCCCGGCAGCCTGAAGCGCCTCTACGTAGGGCTTCGAACTTCCATCCCCTATCGGCGGCTCGTTGGCGGTTAGTTCAATTCTGACGTTATCGATCTCCAGCCCGACGACAGCGGCCAGAACATGCTCCACAGTGTGGACGCTGGCGCCATTAAGCGAAAGCGTCGTCCCGCGAGAAATATCGCTGACAAAATCGACCAACGCCGGCACTTCCGGCGAACCCGCCAGATCGCTGCGGACGAACCGAATGCCGTAATTCTCCGGAGCCGGATGAAATTCAATACTGCTGGTATTTCCAGTGTGAAGGCCGGTGCCTTCGAACTTGGAAATGCTGGAAACCGTACGTTGGTGTGATCGCATTAGGCCGTAAAACTAACAGAATCGCTAAACCATTTCGCCGAGTGCTCTGTAATATGTCCCATGCGCATCGATATTATATCCGCCGTTCCTAAAATTCTCGAAAGTCCCCTTTCCGAAAGCATCGTAAAGCGGGCTCGCGAAAATGGCGTGATCGAGATCGTCCTTCACGATCTGCGCGAATATGGCTTGGGAAAATATCATCAGATCGATGATGAACCCTTCGGCGGCGGAGCTGGAATGGTCCTCAAACCCGAGCCGCTGTTCGCCCTGTTCCATAAACTCACCGCCGAGCGTGATTACGACGAGCGTATCTTCATGACGCCCGATGGCGAGCGGTTCTCGCAGCCTATGGCCAATCAGCTTTCAATGAACAATAACCTGCTCATTCTTTGCGGTCATTACAAAGGCGTGGATGAGCGTGTCCGCGAGCGGTGGATCACCAAAGAAATTTCCATTGGCGATTACGTGCTCACCGGCGGGGAACTTCCCGCATGTGTCCTCGTAGATGCCATCGTGCGCCTGCTCCCCGGAGCCATGCACGACTCCGAAAGCGCCCTCATGGATTCCTTCCAAAATGGCTTGCTCGATGCCCCGGCCTACACCCGTCCCGCCGAATTCGAAGGAATGCACGTCCCCGAAATTCTCCTCAGCGGCGATCATAAAAAGATCGATATTTACCGTCACGAAGAATCCACCCGCCGCACCGAACAACGCCGGCCGGATCTGTTGGAATAAGCCAAAATACTTTTCTCTAAAAAATAGGTGCCATTTCTTTTTCTTGCAGAGTTCCCGACCACCCTCGTTTCCAGGCTGATTTCGCCATTTGTCCCAACAAATTCTTTTCACGAAGAACTCGTTCATAGCGAAAGCTACCGACGACCTCGATTTTCAATGAACATCAGCACCAAGCATCGCCGACGATGCGCCCCATTTCATCTTTCATACTTCATATTTCATCTTTTCCCAGGATAGGTGCCCATCAAAGCAATCACTAATATACGACAATTTTTGGGGTAGCCACGAAATTCGGTTTGTCACGTAGAGCCTGCCCTCAGCTTGACTGGGGGTCGGCGCTTCCTGCACGACCAGGCTCGGCAGGACCCATGAATCCTAAATATGGATCGACCCCTGCAAATTGTTCGGAATATTGCCAAAGGCAACGCCTATTCCCACGGCGATAAGATAACTGAGCCCGAATGCAAACATGCCGATGAACGCGCAGGATACCACGCAAGCCACGCTGCGAAGCACCAGCGCGAAACCTCGGTCCGTGTAGAACCGACGAATGGCAAAGTAGAGATACACACAAAGAACTATTCCGCTGACAGGGAATAAAATGTTATGCAGCCAGAGGATCGGTGGTATCAGGATAAGATACGCGAAGGAAAAGAAATACAGCGAAAACATCAGGTGCTCCACAAACAGCTTTTTACGCTTTCGGTAGAGAAGCGCAAGAAATAGCGCAAAGACCGGAGTGGAACTTAACAATAGGACATACGGACCTATTTCCGTTACCATGCCCTGAACATATTCCGACGCTTGCTTGATCTCGTTAAGGGTCGGGACTTTGCTAGCGTCACCTTTCTGGGCGTTTTGTTGTCTGGCGACAGAAAGCACGCTATCGATCGTCTGCCGCTTGTGTACATCGTTTAACTGGGTTTCCATTCGCGTTCGCATCATGTAGCTGAGCGAAAGGAACATCAGGATCGCGATGATAATATGCAATCGCAGCGGCGAAAGATACCGCTTGCGGCGGCCAGCCGTGAACTCCGCAGCTAAAAATCCCGGACGAAATAACAAGGCCGGGATCGAATGCAGGAATTTCGAATCGAGCGAAAGCAGCTCCTGAAACACATCCCGAATGTAGTGCCGAATGCGCATTACGCGCGGCTCCATCTCCTCACCGCAGTTCGCGCAGTAGTTTCCAGCCCCACTCCACCCGCAATCCGGGCACGTGCGGAAGGATGACTGATCCTCCAACGCTGTGCGATCTTCCGATGTAGCTACTTCCGTGATGCTTTCCATTATGCAAAGATACGATGACAAAGGCCCTGCACGCCCCGCTCAACCGAAATCATTCTCAACCCCAGTCGGGCCAAATATTTGTAGTCGGCCCGACAGAGCGCATAATATGCCTTTTTCGAATGGCCAGCGGACAGACGTAACACGTTTTAGGATTGAACTTCTTAGCCTAATGTTGCGAATAGCGTTTTTATAGCAATATCATCATCCTCGCCTATTTCTTCAACCGATTGTTTATCGCGTTCCCATTTTGAGGACTCGGAATTTGCCTTTTCTTCGATCTTTTCAATTTTGTTGCGAATTTCAATAGTTCGAGCCGAAGGATCGTAGCCAAATCTTGAAGCAATGCGATCCAGATCAATTTCAAATGTCTTCAGATTATCAGAATCGTCTTCGTCTACAAGATCCTCATCAAATCTTTGATCAATGTATGTTCCAAATCCAAACCCTAATTCTTTCCATTCCCTATCCAAGAAAAATCGATGAAGCCATGACGCATCAACAAGAGCTTCAAACTCCTTGAATCCATAGCAATTAGAAATTATTTTTCTTTTTAACTTCGATAAAAGTTTGGGTCTTAAGCGAGAGAAGCGCCCTTCCCGATAAATCAGACCTAGTAAACTAATGAGTGCTGGTACATTCGCAAAAGATTGCTTTGAATAATCATCAATCTCAGTCATGATGCGTTGGAACCATTTATCGAGATTTCCATAGAGAGCTTTGACCGCTCGACCGAGGAACAGCAATCGGCTCTCATAATTTAGAAAGTGTTCATCTTGAATATGCGTGAAGAGTTCCTTGATGTATTTTTCCCTAACCGATTTGAGAGGAAGTGGATAAGACGCTTCCACTTCGGTTCTCAAATTCCAAAGTCTGTATAGCTGTTCAAAAGTTGTAGCAGAGTGAAACAAATTCAGAAAATGGTCTGGATTCGCTATCACATAATTCTCCGCGAAATCTTGGACAGATGGATTTTGATATGAAATCCATGTATCGCCAGAATTCTTTTCGGAAGATATGAAACTACCGTCCAGCTCTCTTAGAGCATTTAAAAAATCCATTGATGAAGATTCGAAATTATACTTGTTTGATAGGTACAAGTAATATTTTTCGAAGGTCATTGCTAATCTATCGAGTGACTCGCTTCCTCCCAGCGAAAGCAAAACAAGCACAAGTGCTTTAGCTGGCTCACTAATTTGATGTTCAAACGCTTCCGACCAAATACTCTCAGGATTATCGAGAGCAATCTTAAAGCTCTTATAGTATGTTCGACTCCTGAGGGAAGACTCCTTAAATCTTATGGTCATCATTTCCATTATGCGAGGATTGTAGTTAGGATGGTCAATGATCGACAGATAACGATCCTCTTTCAAGAGATCGCGCTTATACTTTGCGGAAAGTTTAGAAAAGAAGACGTGATTGTATAGAATTTGTGCCCTATTCAGTCTTGTGTAGCTTTCCAAGTCAATGATGCATTTTTCGATTTCAAAATCGCGGTGAAGCTTTTCATAATGAGCACGGGCTTGGTTCAAAATATACTCACGCGTTGTAAGAATGAATCTCTTCGTCGGAGACCGCTGAATATGCTCCATGAAGTCAATTAAGTCCTGCTCTTCGTTTTTTCCTAATTTCCCAATTTTTTCTTCAAAGCTTGTCTGTCCGAGAAAATCGTCATAATAAAAGACCTGCTTGTCGTGTTGCCTTCCAATTCCCATGGCCTCATCTATATTAGATGTCACTTTAACGAGCTGATAATCATCTCGAAGATAGTGCATTATCAAAATCTCGGCAAGGGTAGTTTTTCCAATTCCTGGAATTCCCGCGATTATGCAAGAGTGAGAACGCTCGAGTATTAGACGTGCTTCATCAAAGCTCTTATTACTCACATAGAGTGGAATTCTTCTAATTATTTTCTCCAACGCGAAATTTGTCACATTAACAGTCTTACTATGAATGATCTGATTGAGAACTGTTGTGCTGCTTATCCATAATTTAAAATGCGATTCCTCAACCTTGGGGTACTGAGCGAGCAGCCCATTTAATTCGTCTCTTCCAAAGATGTCCTGACTCGATTTTATGAAGGGATTGAGAAGCTCTATGACGGCTTCTTTATTCTTAAGGCTCAGCGGAAGCGAGACGGATAAAATATACCGTGTAGGATTGATACGATTTAGCTCAGGAAGCTCCTTTTTTAAGCTAGTAAGAAGCGACCGGAATGTTGAGCCACCGAAATGTTTGCATTGTACAACAATTCGCCTTCCTCGTCCTACTTCGTGAAGCAAATCAATCCCCTGATCCTTACCAGCCTTAAATGCTTGAAACCGAACTCCGAGCGCCTCTTGAAGCAAGTCACGAGTTAGAACTTGAAAATCAACATATGATAAAGTGTGAAAGTCGTAGTCCGGCATAATTTCAACCCCCGGTTATCAGAATCAGCAGTAACATATTGATACAAAGATACGAATTCTCTACCGTATGCTGCGAGTTCTTCGTGTCGTTGCTCAGGGACTGTTGCAGCTAAAAACCGTAAACCCCGAACTTACGTCCGGGGCTACAAATATGCGCTCCCTAACGGGACTTCGTCGGGCTGGGAATGTCGGGCTGGAAGCGCCGACCTACGCTGCGGCGGAATTTACCCCCGCCCGTTCACCGAAGCTTTACGCTTTGACTTCGAGAACTTTCTGATCACGCCCGCAATGGCGGAGATAACGCCGAGCGCTCCTCCGGCGGTGTCGCGCAACAGCGAGACCGGTCCTTCGACGGTGTTAACGATATTGTTCTTCAGCCGCTCCAGATCGTCCAGCGAGCCGCGGATGACGTCCAGCGCATCGTCGATCGTCTCGTGTACGCCGATCATCTGGTTCTGCACGCCTGTCGTTATGTTGCTCACGTTCGACGTAATGGTCGAGACATTGCTCGTAATATTCGTTACGTTCCCAAGAATGGGAACCATGCTCGCCTTGATCTCATCGACGGCCGTTACGGCCGTGTGAAGATCGCCTTGTACTTCCTCCAGCATGGATTTAACGCCGCTTACCGTGCGAGCCAGTGAGATGAACAACCATGCCAGCGCCAATAGCGCAATTCCGCCCGTAATGTAAAGTATTGCTTCCATAATCAGGTCAAACGAGGGAACGGGCGGTTGCGTTTACACGGAAAGAACTCCCCACCTCTGATAAGAGGGCGGCGGTTTCCGGAAATGCAAGGTTGTGGTTCCTCCACCTGACCACCCCCCAGCCCCCTCCTTTTCCGCTGCGCTCCATAGGAGGGGGAGCAATCTAATCTTCGTCCTCGCGAGATTGGGATCGCCTGCGGGCTTCGGCGATAGCGCGGTCGGCATCTTCGAGGATACCATCTACTCGCTCGCGGGTACGTTTCCCATGGGAAGGCTCTTCCTCGGCCTCCTCCTCGGAATCGAGCACCTCATTCATGATTTTCTCAGCAGTGGACTTTGCTCCACGAATAATATCTTTTGCCCCTTCGGTAAGATCCTCCAGCGTATTCTTCACGCCCTGCCGCAGATCGGAACCCTCCGTTGGAGCGTATAGCAGGGCTATCGTAGCGCCGATAACTCCACCGACAATGGCGCCCAGCGTAAATGGAACCAGTTTCGAAGAACCGCGCCGGCCGCGGCGTGATGAATATTCTTCTTCGTTAGAAAAGCTGCCGTTATTTCGTCTCATAAATATCTTTCTTGGAAAAATAGCAATAATGTGGAGCAGGAAGTCCCATTTTTTCGTTACGCTCATCCCCACATGGCCTTTACATCCCAGATGGCCCTTCAGGCAAAAATCCCACGCAGTTGCGAATGAAAAACGAAGGGAGCGCAAACTTTAGTTTGCGGCTTCCGATCCCGAAGTGAATTTCATGCGGTTATAATGCAGTACTCAAAATACTATACGCTGATGGCCGATGGCACCATCAAGCAGATCAACCCCTTTACCGACAACGAAGTCTGGAGCGTACCCGGCCGCGCCGGGAAGCCCGAAGCTAACGGCCATACCCGAACCCCACGCCCATTGAAGGATGGCGATGCTACCACCTTCTGCGCCTTTTGTCCTGACCGGCTCTTCGAGACACCGCCCGAAAAATCGCGGCTGCTGCGTCACCCGGATGGGACGTTTCAGCGGATCGATCGCTTGCATCCCAGCGAGTTGGAACATGGCATGAGCAATCATGCGCCGTGGCTATTCCGGCGCGTCCCCAATCTCTTCGAGATCGTGACGGTCGATTATTGGAAGAAGAATTATAGTTATTATCTATCGCCCGAAAATCTGGCGTGGAAGGAAATGTATCTTTCCGATAAGGTTGGCATGCGTCATGTGCTGGATGTGCTCCGGTATAAACTTCGCACGTCTGGTGTGTCCGAAGAACACCTCAAAGGGATTCCCAAAGAGGAACTGCTTACGATGTCGGACGCATTTTTCGGCGGAAGCCACGAGCTAATTATTGCTTCCCCTCACTTCCGGCAACACGCGACGGACGCAAGTGAACTTTTTTCCTGTGCGGATATGACGCCGGAGGAACATGTTCAATATATCCGGTTCACCATCGATGCAATGAGCGACATTTTTGCATCGAACCGTTACATTCGGTATATCTCCGTCTTTCAGAATTGGTTGCTCGCCGCCGGAGCGAGCTTCGATCATCTCCATAAGCAGCTTGTTGGTATTGACGACTGGGGCGCATCCATCCGGCATCAGGTGGATATGCTCCGCCAGGACCCGAATATCTACAATGAACTCGGAGCGAATCTTGCGGGCATGCAAAACCTGATCTTCGCCGAAAACGACCACGCGATCGCGTATGCCGGCATTGGGCACCGGCATCCCACCATCGAAATTTATTCGAAAAGCAATTTTTCGAGGCCCTATCAGCAGTCGAATGAGGAGATCCGCGGAATGAGCGACCTGGTTCATGCCTGCCACGCGGCAAGCGGTTCCCAGATCTCTTCGAACGAAGAGTGGTATTATTCGCCGATCGATGCCGTGTATCACATGCCGTGGCACATTCTCATTAAATGGAGGGTCAATACAGCGGCTGGATTCGAGGGGGGAACTTCGATCTATATCAATCCCATTGCACCGCTCGCTCTGCGTGACAGGGTGGTGACAAATCTTTATCGGCTCAGGGACGAAGGTAGAATCGCCGGCTCGATCCGTATCGCTGAAGAATGCCAGATCCGGCCTAATCCTCTGAGATACTATTTGAAGTAAAAAAAACAGCCGAAATCAAGCTCTGTCTTCTATTCTTCCTCTGCCCTGACTTTAGCGCGCTCCATCGCGCTTTCGACGATATTCTCGAGCAGGCCCTCGAATGAGATGCGGGCGGCCTGAGCACTACGAGCAATACCCGTTCCTTCCGAGAGATTGGGGTTCGGATTCACCTCAAGAATGAAGAGTTCACCTTCGGCACTCATGCGCATATCGACCCTGGCATAATCCCTGGTTCCCAATGCTTCGGTAGCACGCAGCGCAAGCTGCTTTGCCTCTTCTGTTTTCGCCGCCGGCAGATCCGCAGGACAGGAGGGAATGGTGGTATGGTACGCTTCATGCAAAGGATCCCATTTCGCCTGAAAGCTGACGATCTTGTACAAATGCTCCGGCATATCCTCGAACGTGATCTCGGAGATCGGCAGCGCGCGCCGTTTTTCACCATTGCCGAGCACGGCAACGTTCAGCTCCCGGCCTTCGATATATTCCTCGACCAATGCATCCATCTTGAAATCGGCCAGCACAAATTCCACGCGCGCGCGTAGATCTTTAAGCGTCCGAACGATGCTTGCGTTTTCGATCCCGCCGGAACCATCCTCGCAGGCAGGTTTTACGATGAGCGGATAGTGTAGATTGTGCCGCGTCTTAAAATCGACCATGGTTCGTACCGTCATCGAGCGTGGCGTTGGCAGATCGAAGGAACGAAGTACCGACTTGGCCATCGGCTTGTTCTGGCAGAGCGCGAGCGTCATCGGCGGAGCGCCTGTGTACGGCATTTCGAGCAATTCAAAAAAGGAGGCAACGTACATCTCCTGCTCCGGCCGTCCGTGAAAAAATTCGATCAGGTTGAAGACAACATCAATTTTTCTCCGCGCCAGAAATTTGAACAATCGCTCGAAGCGGTCTTTCACATTGTAACTCACCACTTTATATCCGGCTTTCGTCAGGGCATGCTCGATCTTCGCATATTCCTCCTCGGCGGGAATATCTTCGAGATCGAAATACGGCGTAAAGCCAAGCGCTTCCGGCGACAGGTCCACCGGGGCATCGGACGTGGATGACCGGTCGTCCGACGGCTTGGAAGGAATGTCGTTATACAGAAGAGCAACGGTGATCTGTCGAGGCATTTATGAACAAGAATGAAAATGAAAGAGTGAGCTTTTAATACATGGCGGAACAATGCCGCAGGGGATTAATTTTACCATTGAATACAATTCCGCGTATGTAATAGTTTGTGAGGGCGAGGTGTTCTTTTTTTAACAGGATCATACAATTTTTGTAAATTTGTAACGATACAACGTCTTAACTTTTTCAATGTTCATTATGATGAAGAAGAATTCCACCCTCGCAGTAGTCACAACAGCATGCTGGTTCTTGAGCACTGCTGCTAACGCGCAACAGCCGATGCAGCCACCGATGCCGATGATGGGCCGCACGATCACCGTGCTCGCAAGCGGATCCGCAGGCGCCGTTGCAGAACGCGTTACACTTGGCCTAACTGTTTCGAGCGGCGATCAAACCGCGACCGGGCTGTTCGTCAAGCAAAATGATGTCCTAAAACATCTTGAAGATGCTCTTGTGAATGCAGGAGTCGATGCGAAGGATATTACCGAACAGCCATTCCACTTAATGCCGAATATGGAGTACGGGCAGAATGGAACCCGTATCATCGGGTACAGGCTCGATACACCGCTCGAGGTGCAACTTGAAAATGTGAAAGATCTGCCGCGCATCATTGATCTTGCAACACAGAGCGGAGCAAGCGCGGTCAATGTCGATGGCTTCGGACTTGCGCCGGGACGTTCACTGCACACGGAAGCCATAAATAACGCGATAGAGAACGCGCGTAAAGAAGCAGCCTCTATCGCAAAGGAAATGGGAAAGACCGTCGGCGATATTATTTCCATTTCAGAGGCGGGTGATGAAACTGCATCTGCTGCTCCCGCGAAAGGCGGTGAAGAGGAAGAAGAACGGGAACATGGTGGCAAATCCAAATCAAAGGATGCCAAACAGCAACCAAATACTCTTTCTGAAAATGCACAATTGAAAGTAGTATTCGAAGTGCGGTAATTTTCCTTAAGATCGGCTGAACGTGCTTTTCAGAAGCCGTTGAATTTTTTAAGACCAGTAAAACTTTTTACCGCTATGGATCGTAGGAAACTTCGATGAAGCTGGTTCCGAAATTTCTTTTACTCCTTTGTTGTGCCGCCAGCCCCGCACTGGCCGAAGGGGATTCTACGATCGTGCGCGAGCCTAAAACCGCTGGGCCTCTCACGTTTTGGATGATCGATGAGGTTGCTCCTGCTGCCAAGGTTCACCCTCCCATCCTTACGCTGGAGGAGGCGCTTCAAAGCGGGAGCGCGGTCATTCACGAGAACAACAGCCAGAAACTATGGATCGAAAACCGCTCGGATACCGATCTCTTCCTGGAATCCTCGGATCTCATCAAGGGAGGGCAGCAGGACCGGATGGTTCAAAATGATATGATCGTCCCTGGGCACGATACGTCGGAAGATCTGAACGTTTTTTGTATCGAGAAAGGGCGATCTACCAAACGTGGTTCCGAACCACTGGAAACATTCAGTTCCTCTCATTGGATGGCGCCGTTATCCCATACACGACTTGTTACCCAGCATGACCTGACCGAACAATTACTGACTCCGCACGTTGGAGGATTCACGGCACCCGACACCAACCAACTTAATCTGTTGAAATCGCTGCAAGATATGCCGCAGCCGTTCGGCGTCGTGGATGCAGCCCAGGAGTCGGTCTGGAACGATGTTTCGACCCTGCAGAGAAAGCTCACTGCAATATTAATGGATAGCGTTACGCGGAATGCCTCGCCCACGAGCCTGGAGCTATCGCTGGAAAACCCCGCGCTCGCCGATCGCAAACACGGTATCGAAAGGAAATTCCAGGATCTTGTTCGGGATGACGATCACGCGGTCGGCTTCGTCTATGCCCTCAACGGCGTCATTACCGGAGCAGAGCGTTATAGTTCACACACGTTGCTCGCAGCGATGTGGCCAAAGCTGCTGCGAAGTATTGTGACCGAAGAGATCGTGCAAGCACCGGCAAAATCAAGCGAGGCTGGGAATCCGCCGCCGGCCGTCGAAGATGTTCGCCAATTCTTGTCGGCAGCCGCTAATGGAAAATCGGCAAGGGAAAAGACGAACGATCGGACGCTCATTCAGGCTTCAAAATCAGATACTTCTTATTTATTCAAGACGTTCGACACCAAATACAACAATGGCATCCTGCATTCAAGCTGGATCGCAAAATAAAGCCATTTGAACTTTATCGAGCACCATCCTAAAATTGAATGGGGCGATCTGTAAAGATCGCCCCATAAATTTTAGCCATTCGGCAAAATGATCTATCCATTTAGAAATTAAGTATCAGCTTCGGCGAGACCATTACATAGTCCTTCCATTCCCATGGGTAAGGATTGCGGCCAATAACGGACGCATACTTCGCTTCGATTTCCAGCCATGAAAAAAGCCGTACCCATGCATCTGTCAACAGTGTGTTGGAATATTGCACACTGACTGAATAGAGTTCACCCGATGCATCGGAATGCACATAACCAAGCTTGATGAACGGGTCGAAGTACGTCTGGCGTGTGTCGAAATAGAGATCCGTGTTTGGCATCGTGGGATCCTGATACGGCGGCTGACCAACGGTCACCGGCTGGATGGCATGTATTCCTCCTCCAAGTTGAACGTAAGCTCCTGCGAGCGATTGGTTCGGGAATTGGTAGGAAAGATAGGCATGAGCCGAGAGCGCCAGATAGTAAAGGCTGTCCGCAGCGCCATGAATACCATTTCTGTTCATTGGCCCATCCGTCTCATACTGCTGTTCGAGTGCAAGCCCTGGGAAACTTGTGACCGAAGGCGTGAACGCATCGCGGAACTCCGCACCAATGGTTAACTTTCCTGATTGGGTCTGAAGTACTCCAAGATCCTGCTTCAGACCAACATCGAAGGCTTCTGCACCCACCAGCAAACGCTGGCGTATCTGCAGACCCTGTGAAACGACAAATGGTGTCTCACCTGATTCTCCAAGCGGCCATTCTATTCCAATACGGAAATCCGTCAGGCCATCATTGACAATACCGTACGTGCCGATCGTACCCGGAAGCCAAAATGGATAGCCGTCGAAATCATCACCGACATTTATAGCAAAGCCAAATCCTGACTTAAACACCATATCGCCGCCAAACAGCGAGGCGTTCATTTTAATGAACTGGATCTTCTCCTGTTCCGGAGCCGTTGAAATGAGGGTGAACTCATAGTTTTGTCGCGAATTAATTCTATCATAGAGATCACTACCAAGCACCCGTTTGATATTAGCATCACCATATACTCCGACCGACTGGATGACAAGACGAAGCAACTGATCCTGATCGTTATATTGATTAGGAGGTACTTGCGTAACGGTCATTTCCGCAACAGAATTAGGGGGAAGGATCGCACCGGACTTACGTAATGCACTGATTACTCGCGAGCGAATAGCGCGATCAGTGATGATCCACTGAATCAATTCATTCTGCCGCGCAGTATCGATTGAGTTAATCGAGCGCAAAATGGTTTCAAGCGTCTTATTCTCTTCTTTTGCGTTAGCTAAAGAATCGCCGGCGGTAAGCTGTGGCGATTGCGGCTGCTGTTCGCCCTGTTGCGCATGCACATCGTGAACGAAGCCCATCGAGAGGACTCCGATCGACGCGATGGCCAGAAGCAGACCCAAAAAATTCTTCATTGTCTGATACCTTGAGATTTTCATTGTTCGTTGGCTTCTGATCATATTAGAAATAAATGCGTGGGGTGATTTCAAAGAAGTACGGCGGTTCGTAAGGAAGCGCGTCGCGTACGAGCGGAGCGGTATAGGACGCTTCGAGCCGCAGATGATCCGGGACTAATTCGAGCCACCCGCCGAACGTGAATAAGTGGTCGTATTGGAAATCCAGCCCAAACTTGTTCGACCGGTGATTGACATATTCTATCGCAACGTGCGGAGTGAACGGAGTCGATACATTGCTTTTGCCATTATAAAGCAAGTCCTGTACATCTCCGCCCTGCCCGGTACCGTAGCCATATTTTGACGCCGTATCGTTATTGGCCGGTATCCAGCTTAACTTGACCTCATCGACACCGATACCTGCCGAGAACTGCACAAAGCTCGCCGGATCGAGCTGGACGATAAACGGAATGTATAATTGCCCAATGAATGCTGTCCGGTAAAACGTCTGACCTGCGGCAACGGTCGTCGGACCGTTATATATGGGAGTGGGAACTGTACCCGCTACCCCATTATAGATGATCGATGAGTTCGAACCGCCCGACGGGAATACCGAAAAATTAAAGGCAAGCGGAAGATTGAAGGCAGAAAAAAAGTCGAGCCCCGCAAAATACGCGGATACCGTCCCACCCCAGGAGCCTGAAAGCTCACGCGGCTCGAACAACGAATTGCTGACATTTCCGAGTCCGAAATTCGGGAAATCCACGCCGATCTTAAAATCGCTTTCGGTTCCGATCTGATTTCGCATATTGAGCAGCACCGATGCTTCCCCGCTCGACCAGAACGGAAGGCCAACTTCGGGATTGCCAAGTGCAACTTCGAGTTGATTCTGACGTGAAAGATTGACTGTAAGATGATCGATCGAAAGATCGACGATCTTCTGATAGCGGAACGCGCGGGAATCGAGGTCTTCAGCACTGAGCATCGGAGAGCCTGCTCCATTCTCACCCGATTCGTCAGCTTCCGTCGGGATAGGAACAGCATTGGAATCGATTGGCGCCCCTTCTTCATCCATCGTCGGCAGATTCAGGGCACGGTACTGCTCGTTGATCATCGTTGTTCTCGAATAAAATCCGGTGAACATCTGATGAAAAATGTACCGTTCATCGGAATTTTTTACGACTTGAGCACCCCGCGGGGCAAGTTCTCCGGGCAATTCGACAATCTCTCCCTGAACAGCGTTAATGTCGTCCATAAGTGCTGGGTTTTGTTGCATCATACGAATCACTTCACGACCTTTGAATGCTACAGGTACTTTTTCATTGGTATTGGCCTTGTGTCGTGTGCCTAAAAATGTAATATCGGTATTGCCCCCGCCAGATGTATCGACGTCTTTTCTTCTTGTACCCATGAACAAAACATGAAATGGCTGATACCGCTCCACACCAGTAGGAGCGGAGAAAACATAGACGTCCGCGATGTCGAAATTTTTCAGCTGCTTCTCTCCATATTTCGTAGTATAAGCTTTAATGATCTGTGCTTGAAGATCCGGATCGGTAATCTTCCATGCGGTCACGTTGGTGAATACATAATCAGCGCCTTTGTCTTCCATGTTACTCAGCATGCGATACATCTTCTCATTTCGGAGCGTAATCGCTTTCAGTGAGTCGGTCACGGGGCCGGCAGATTGTGCATGGATTGCCACAAAAGGAATAAAGATCGAAAGCAATAGCATCGACATGCTCAAGAACTTCTTCGGAAGAACAGGGATCGTAAGTCTCATAAATTAATTCAATACGCGAATAAAAATCTGTTTGAAATTCGTGGCCTCTCCTCCAAACTTCAGGGAAGAGGCCCACCATCAAAAAACGTTAGTGTATCCCGCCACCTCCACCACCCCCAAAGCCCTTCTTGGCTTGCACTTTCGGAGAAATTGTGACCGAAAATGTCTGCGATTGGTGAGTAATTGGGTCTGTTGCGGTAACGTCAATCGTCTGCCCATCCTTCTTTTTAATGCCATTTGCTTTGGTCGTCGTATTTGCAACAAATTCAATTTTCATTCCCTGACCCGGCTGTTTTTTCGCAGTTGGCTCCAAATAGCCATCCGACTGTAGGTCAATGTGATCGGCACCAATTTCCTGATAAAAGTTAGGAAGACCAAGTGCAGCCTTCACATAGAACTGATCCCCGGCGGTAATATCTCCTTCGGAGGCAGCAACGAAAGGAGGATAAGCAATCTTGAACGTCTGATCGTCAAGTTGGACATAATCCTTCATAAACTCCGATTTATAGAACGCCTTGACCTCAATGGACTTGCCTTCATCTTTCAAAAATTCCGGCGTATATTCGATCGTCGGTTCTGCTGACTCCTTCACCTTCGTTCCATTAATATCGATCTCGGTTTTATAAGCACCATTGAGATTAGCGAATTGCTCATTTGCTTTGAATGGAATACTTGTATAAGGTAATGCTTCGTGTGTCTTCTTATTCTCTGGGAAGTAGGGCGATGCATTAGCCTTCTCCATCTTATCCACGACCACACTGAACGTGGTAGTAGCCTGATCTTTCTGTGCACCATTACGATTGGCTTTACCGGCAAGCTTGACGGTATAGGTCTGGCCGATCGCGGATGCGTCCGGTTTCCAGGTCCAGTAGAAGTTCGAATCAACCTGAATGATCTCTCCGGGGCCATCGACTTTCGTGATCTTCACGCCTTGCGGTCCGGAGATCGTAGCACCCTCGATCTTCACGGCATTCGGAAGATCCAGCGACGGGAACGAAGCGAAGTTCTGTTCCTGCGGGAAGATCTTAAGCTGATCGACTTCCTGCGGCGGTTTTACATTAACCGTAAATTCATTAGAACCAATATTGGCAGAGAAATTCTCATAGCCACCGTTGAGAAGGGAATCAATATATCCACGCAACCCGATATTTTCGGAAATACCATCCTTCACTTCCTTTAATTCTTTTACGGTAAGGTGCACCGCGCCGATCTTTACCGTATCGTCCGGTGAAGCCGTTTGGGTAACGCCAACAACCTGGTTGGTACGCGCATCGAAATGAAGCTTGTATTCCCCTGCGCCGAACTGCGGCTTGAATGCGTAGGAGAAGATAAAGTCGTTACCTTCGCGCGTCCGTGGATAGAGGCTGGAATCCCCCGCGAGATTGAGGGTCGCCATTTCTGCATTGTTTCGCAGAATATGCAGGTCGAGCTCCTTAACAGTATCGTGTTTCGGGTCTGCCAAACGAATGCGAACATTGAACATTCGGCCGTTGGCTTCGGTCTTATCGCCCAAGACCATGCTCTGGTCTGAAGTGGCGCTCACCGCCGTTGGAGAGCCGCGAAGCGAATTAATGATCGTCTCCGCAATAAGCTGAATGCGCTTGGTCTTGCGAAGAAGTTCTTCCTTTTCCTTCTTCAGCGCATCTTCGGCATCGTCACGCTCGACAATAATGATGAGCAGTTCCAACAGAACCGCCAGGTACAAGATGAAATAAACTTTTCCAGCTCCGCCGCCCTTAGACATTGCTCTTATCCTTATTTAGGTGCATGTATCCTTAATGTAGGCACACGATCTAATACTTAATAATAACTCGCTTACTACTTTTTTCTATGACTGATACGGCCTCACGAGACGCTCGACCATTTTTGCAATGATGTCGAACTCCACATTGACCATGTCGCCAATTTTCAAAAACTGGAAGTTCGTATGATAGTAGGTGTGGGGAATGATCGCAACCGTCAAGCAGGACTGTTCGATGGATGCAACCGTCAGGCTGACGCCATCGATGGCAATCGAGCCTTTGGACGTCAGATACCGGGTCATCTCCGGAGCAATAGTGAAGCTGAATTCCCAGCTTCCGTTCTTATCCTGGATATCTCGAATAGCCGCAACGCCATCGACATGTCCCTGGACGAGATGCCCGCCTAAACGTGTCTCGAGCATAACTGCTCGCTCAAGGTTGACCACCGGGCCGGTTTTGGGTACCGATCCATGGGTGCTGACCTTATCCTTATTCCTAACTATCAATGAACCGAACGTCGTTTTCTCAAGAGTTTCCTCTACTGCAGTGACCTTAAAATAGGGCAGCGCATGACCGATCATGCTTGATCCGATTTCCGTCGCCGTGAGGCATACGCCATTGACAGCAATGGAATCCCCTATTTTTAGCCCATTTTGAGGTTTTTCTGCCCCATCAGAGATCTCTGAGAAAATTCGCCCTGCCTCAATTTTGAGACAGAGTGATGTTCCTGTTATATTTTGGTCAACGATTGTGCCGAGTTCTTCAATGATGCCCGTGAACATGATTTTGGTAAAATTGTGAATTAAGAATTAAGAATTAATAGTTAGAAGTCCGAATAGTATGATCCACAAAAGCACCGACCTCGGACTCCAGTTTCATCAATGATCGTAGCGCAATTCCAAATTCCTAATTCTTAACTCTTATTTTTTAATTCTTAATTCATAAAATATGAACATTTTTCTCGCTGGGGCATCGGGGTATGTCGGTTCGAGGGTGCTGGAGGATCTTCTCGTTGCCGATCATCATGTCGTCGCGCTGGTACATTCGGATCGCTCTTCTGACGAGATAGCAAGGAGAAATCCAGAGGTAACCATCGTCAAAGGTAATGTTTCAAATGCAGAGTCTATGCTCACGGCTGTTCCTCGGGATATAGATGCTATCATTTATCTCCCGGGTTTGTTGCGCGAATTTCCTGGCAAATCGATCACCTTTCGCTCGGTGCACGTCGAAGGGGTTCGCAATCTGCTGGCTGCAGCGACGCAAGCGGGTGTTACTCGTTGGATCCAAATGTCCGCGCTTGGCGTGGGAGCAAATTCCATGACCGGATATTATCGGACAAAGTGGGAAGCCGAACAACTTGTCCGGACGAGCAACCTCGATTGGACGATCCTTCGCCCTTCGCTTATTTTCGATGACCGCCCCCGCAAGCAGCATAATTTTGTCGATGAAGTGGCGAAGGCTATTCGCATGGCCCCGTTCGTGCCGATCATCGGAGATGGCACGTTCCTTTTCCAGCCGGCATCCGTTGACGATGTGTCACAAACCATTGTGCAATCGCTCGCGAAACCCGAAACCATTGGAAAAACGTATGAGATCGGTGGCCCCGATATGATGGCCTATCGCGAACTTGTTATTCTAATCGCTCATGCGATGGGCTCGAAAAAACCGCCGATCCATATTCCGATCTGGGTTATTTCATCAGTGGCGCATCTGCTGGGAAGGTTTCCGTTCTTTCCGATCTCACTCGATGAAGTGTTGATGCTAAAGAGCGGCAATTACGTGCATAACCCAAAGGATGCACAAGAATGGCGAGACACATTCACGCTTCCAATGAAAAAGCTATCGGACAGCCTTGCAAAGGCCCTCTCATGAAGGCATGTGTGTCGCTACTTCACAAAGATCACCCGCCCGCGAGAGGGGTCGATGATGATGCCGCTGAACGTCCGCAGCACATCGGTGCCAAGCGAACCCATGACGGGAATGTTGAAATCATGATAGATAGGCGGCATGGGATCCACAAGGCGATGCGGATTTCGATGGGACAGATTATAAACGTGCCCGGACAGATCGCGTATCAGAAAGGGACCCAGTTCTAATCCGATCGGGCGGTTCCCACCCGCGAGCGAATCCTGCAAATGATTCTGATCGACCTTGATCCGGGTTGCAGAATCGAGCGAAGGTTTGTAGATCTCCGATTGCGGAATGTGAAATGCAAGATTTACATGCCCCTCCGGTAATGGTGGCGCCTTAACATCCAACCAGATCGTATGCGAAAAACAATGGCAATACGTGACCTCTGCATCATCTAATAATGGAAGCTGGATCACGTTAGTATCGTCATCCGGAATGGAATCGCTCGAATAAAGGGGGTAGAACGTAAGCTGATTTCTCTTGAAATCAAATGCAGTAATGAACTGCTTGATAAGCCCGAAACCGATCGTACCGTTGAAGGAGGAATCGAGTCCCCGAAGCACTTCCTTAGAGTGCCCGGGTGTAAGATCAGCATGAATGATATGGGCTTTGGACAGAACGAACTGGAACGGCGTCGTGCTTGCAAACGAAACCATCGTATCCGGAGCAAGATAAAGACCATCGTTAGCAACGTTCAGATCAAGAAGATAGGTGTGGTCATTCACAAGCGTATCTCCCCACTCCATTCGTTCTTTGGTTGGAAGATGGATGAAGGTGAACCCTCCGCCTGGTCCGGGAAAATCAAGCTTCACGGTTCCGATCGGATGCGCGAGCTGCAGATAACGATCAATCGGCAGTGGAGAGTGAATAGTGGAAAGTGTACCGACATTCGCAGTTTGAGAACGCGCTATGTGAACTTGAAAAACCATGAATACTATGCAAAAGCACAAAAGTATTGCAGGATGTACCATCCACTTTCCACTATGCCTTATCCGTTCATGAGTCTTATTCATTTTCTTGTAAATTGACTAAACGCGAATCGATAAATGCGCCATTCTGTATCGTAACAAAATAAATCCCACTCATGAGCGGAGTTCCGTCCGAAGCAAAAGGCTCCCACCAGCCGGAGTAGGTACCTGGCGGAAGCAGCGTGTCATAATAATCCGCGATCGGATCGCCGATCGCGTTCTGAACGAGCAGATTTGCAGCACTGGTATCCTGAAGCGTAAACACAATTAATAAGCTTGTATCCCCGGCAGTGCGGTTGAACGGATTTGGGGAGACTGGAAAGAGCGAGTCCTTCAGAGCGCCCTGTGGTGCAGGCTTCCGGCTGAATTGAAGGCGGATGGAACCATTCTGGACTGCCTCCGTCGAGCAACCCATCATCCCGATCAGCACGAGCGAGAAAATAATGCGTCTTGAGTAGTTCTGAGGTCTGAGCATGATCAAAATCCAAAACGATACGATGCGCTGATCGATACCCCGCCAATATTTCCCAGCCCACCATTGGCAACGGGGCTTGCCAGGTAGGTGGCTAAATGAACGATCGCTTCGAGTGAGGTGGTCGGAGTTAACGGATACATGAGGCCAAGGTTGACACCCAGCCCGATATTAAAATAGTCCCTTTGGGCGAGTGCGGTACCACTAACCGTGCCGTCCGCCGAAACATCATAGGTACCTGCAACGCTCGCATTAGCGAAAAGTCCCTCGACCGATCCAAAGATCCGAAGATCGTGGGCATTCTCCTTTTGGAAAAAATATCGCACCCCCGGTTCGATCGACGTTACCTCCATGGACATTCCCGTCACAAAATTGGCCGTCCGGCGGTCATAGCGAACTGTGAAAGGAACGAACACATCGTGGCCAAGCGGAAAAAGCAATCCCCCGCTTACTTCGATCGGTAGCCCGATGAAGCTGTTCGCAAAATTGAGCCTGTAGCTTTCTGAAGATGGAATAAACGCTCCGATGGAGGCGAAAATATAGGTGGTACTGATATCCTGTAGAGAAGGAACGGGTGGTAGCCCCTTCGATTGTGCGAAACAAGTAGTGCAATAGATCACAACCAAAAGCGTTGCCCCGAATAAACGGCAGCTAAGACCCATCAAAGGTCTGACTAATCGAGAAAAGAGGAAAAACGAGGTTGCTCGCAAAAATATACTTATCGAATTAGCGCCTCAGACCCATTACGAATATCAATATTGTTAGTAAGTGCGCTCGTAAATAATAACACACTACTGTACACTCGGTTTCATTACGCTTTCTCATAGTCATGGATCTTGTCAAGATCGATCTCGGTCACGCCGTCCGACCCGATCCGAATAATACTTTTGAACTTCTGGCCAAATACCACCTCATGATCCTTATAGGAGGTTCGCGTATGGACATTTTGCGAGAAAGTATCATCGAACGCTTCCATCAAGATAAGGAACTCCGCATCGGATTCATCCAACTGTTGCTCGTTAACTCCGTATAGCGGACTTTGCTCCGTGATCGGATGAACAACCGTCCAGCTTAAATGAAAAAATGTCACCGATTTTCGTTCCAAGTCGAGCGGATAGAATTTTCGAGCTAGTTTTCCATCCGGACCGGTTTCACGCCGGCTTAGCGTGACCGTAGCCTTAACATCGATCAATTGGTTGATACGCTGGTTCGCGATTCGGAACATAAAGGCGGTGATATTTTCATACGGAGCGATCAGGGCGTGTTTGCTGAAAATAATTTTCGCCACCGGACGGGAGAATCTTCCATAGAGTAATCCCGTCGCAAGGGCAAAGCAAAGCAATCCGGTTAGAGATTCGAATGCTGCCACAATGTTCGCACCCATTCCGACCGGAGCGATTCGCCCGAACCCTACCGTGGTAAATGTCTGCGTACTAAAAAAGACCGATTCTAAATAGCGCTCGGCGAGCGTATGGCCATCAATCCCGGAGAGGCCATCCGTGCCGATCAAGAGATAGATACCACCAAAGCACGCATTGATGAATACGTATGCAAGAAAGATCAAAACGCTGAATTTCCACCACGGGATCGAGATCAGGTAGTGATAACCGCTGAACCACGAAAGAAACGGAAGCCCACGGCGGTGAACGTTGAACGAGCCGTCCCGATTGAGCAGCCGAACTCGCGATTCGGCCGCCTTTGTGCCGATTCCAAGATCTTCAAACCGTTGCTGTGCCATAGGAGCCTATGAACAGAGCAGCACGGTCAACACGTTCGGAGCGCCGGCAGCATCCAGCCTACGGCGTTATCATTGCAAATGAGTGAAGCTGCGGATGAGTGTAGAGTTTTCCGTTGTCAGCACACATTCGTACGACCCATCCGAAAGCCCTTGCAGATCGAGAGCGACGGGATGGTTGCCGGAGCTTTCCCACGCAGAGGTCAGCACATTCCGGATCGCTCTGCCCGTCATATCATAAACGGTAAGCGTAACGAACTGGCTACGATCGAGAGAAATATTAGCCGAGATCGTTCCATCGGTTCCAGCCTCGATCTCCAAAGCATCATCGGAATTCCCGGCATCAAGAGCGGTAGAGACACTTGCGGTGGTGTCCAGAATCGACCCAAGGGTATCGGGCAAGAACTTAATGGCCCGGTAAGATACATTCCCCGCGCCCATCACCATTTCAAAGGCGGTGCTATTATCTGGACGGATTTCCGTCATCGAAACATCGGTGTCATCGCCCCAGCCGATAAAGGTATTTCCGTTCGGCAAACGCTCGACGTAGCCCATCGCTGCCGACCATGTTTCGGGCGTATGATGGTACTGCCACACCAATGTGGCCGTTTTTGCCGTCGTGTCGAGCGCATATTCCACAGCCCGGCTTTTTTGGATCCACGTCCCATCTCCGCCGGTGATCGTATCGTAATTGGAGTTATCGAAGGCCGTCAGATGACCGTTGGGGATCCAGCGCGCGGCATGTTGGAACGAAAACCACATCGAGTCTCCCACGAGCGTGAACTGGTTATGCGCCCCACCCAATCGCCAGATAAAATCGCCGGTAACGCCATTGATATTCGAGATCTCGCACAAATGCCGATTCGAGAGAATGATATTACCCAAAGAATCGAAATCGAGCGAGTTTGCATGCTCGAAATCGATCCCGGATCCGGTCAGATCCTCGTATTTCGAATCTGCAACATCGTAATGATCGATCCCACGCCATTCGAACACAAGGTTGCCATCCGGATCGAATCGCTGGATGACATCGCCATAGACTTCAGCTGAATCTAATCCATCAGGCACCAACAGGCTCATATTGATATAGCTCACGGATAATCCAAGTAAAGCGTAACTTCCATCGGGGAAGATGCGAAGTTCATGTTGATCCGTCCCGTAATTCAATGCGGCGAACGTATCGACAATATTCCAATTGGAATCTACACCAAGAAATGCCCCGGTGTTCACATCGAAATACGTTCTTAAGCCAGTAGGCTGAAGCTTAAAATCTCGAGAGGATTCCCCCGGCTGCTCTTCGTCGCGGATGATCTGCCCATGTTCATTGCAATTAAAGAGGAAACAGGCGTTCGGCACGGCGGTGAAACCGAAATTGTCGAAGTAAATGGTCCCCGGCGTGGCGCTATCATCGACGGTAACGGTCATGGGCGGCAGGGAATCCTGCTCGATGCTTGCCACATGGAACGTTCCAGAAGGGTTGGGGGAAACGGGAACCTCATTTCGAACGAAATCCGGAATCGTAGCAGGCGCGGGCTTCACCATCGTCTGAAACGTGAAGGTGTCGGCAATGGCCATGCCACCGGCGATCTGCGTCCTCATCTCAAAATGTACCGCTTCACCATACGCAAAGGCAGTGGCGGAATGGAATATCGCCACGGTACGATCGCGGCTTAAATGGACTGCCATCGGATGCGCCCCCGACCGTGACCCAACCGCAATAAACGTTTGCGTTGCAAGATGCGCCGGGTCATACGCTCCGACCGCCCGAATGCCAATGTCGGTTCCAACAGGAACCTCACGAGCGCCGGCTAACGGATATTGATGCACGACCCCAACAGGCCGAGTGGAAACAGGTATGGCGTTCGCACTGAAGGAAGCGCCAGATATAGCTACGGTAAAACAAATGCAACCCACGGTTGCACGAATGGATCGTCCAAACTTCATAACTGGATCTATTTTTAATGTATTGACGACTACAAAGGAACGCTACACAAGCATCAGGAACGACGCTTGCAGCCAGCAAAAGAAGCAAAGATGCAGATTTGACACCGAATCTGCAGGCAAGGTTTAAATCAAAATATTAAAAGTATTTCACAATTGGCTGACATCCATGCAAGAGCCAAGCTTACCAATAGAGACAGTTCCCTTACTGTATCTTCAGCTTAATATCGAACCCTGCCTCGACAAGCAAAGTTGGCGGGCTGATCAGTCCACTTGCGGCCGGCGTAGTGCGCTCGTAATGGTAGAACATCTCGACGGTAAGCTGCTGGCTCATGCTGTAGCCCACGCGCGGCTCGATCGTAATTTTGGTAAGTCCTCCATCGCTAATGCCGCCTGGTATTTGGTCGATGGTCCAGAAATTATAATAACTGCTCGATGAGATGGTCTCACTGAGCGTGAAGCTTGCCGTGAGTTCGTTCTTGAGATTCAGTTTGAGGAACGGAATATTAAGACCCTGCCTCGAATAATTCGCGGTTATGCCAAACGTAGTAGAAAGCTGCTCGGTAATGCGCGTGGAAGCATAATCGGCAGCCCATTGCGTTTGTGTATCGTAATTGAGGCTGGTGGTGAGCTTGCCATTCCATAGCTTATCCCACGACATATCGAAGGCGATGAGCGGACGGAACCCATAGACGATCGTTTGCATGGAAGTAAGATCGAGCGTATCGCCGGGATCCTGTCGGAACGAGCGCCGGTAGGTTCCATTATACGCGTCGCGGAAACTCGCGTGGTCCGCAAAGCTGAACAACGGAAATTTCTCCAGCCCCGACCAGGTGAAGGAATAATTTAGCCGTGGCAGATATTCCCGAAGCGCACTCTCAAAGAATGGTAGGGTTTCAAATCCTTCCATAAAGGCATTCTGCTCGATAAGGTTGTGCTGTGCTGTCGGCAACACGAAGCGGGCAGTATCTTCATTCGGCGCACCGGCGGCCATCACCATTTGCTTGTACTTCTCTCCTACATTAATAATGCCGCTTTGGAACACATTACCAAGGAACGGGAGGGAAGGAATAGAAAAGAACGTGCGGGAAATATCTCCGGATTTTGCTTCATAGAGCGTGCTTGGCTCGCCCTCGCTGTTAATGTTGAGCGCATCGCGTTCGTCGAAGCCAAAGGAAAGCTTCCAGTTCAGACTGATGGATGCGCCTTTCCACAACGGGCGGCTGGTCGTTAATTCAAAATTATTGGTCTGATTGAAGGCGTCCGTCACATCGACGTTCCCGCCGAACGGGTCGTCTGCCCGAAGCCCTGGGCGAACAGAATACCAGAGAAATGGGAACCGGTTTTGCCAATGGAACAGCAAGCGTCCGGAGGGATCGGTAATAAGCCCTAACTGATAGGCGCGCGAAGGCCCATCCAGATCGTCTTCCGGAGCAAAAAATCCGCGAGCGAGGAAATTGGTAATGCCAGAGCCATTACCTGCAAGGGCATTATTCAGGCTGGCGTTGGTCTGAATAAAATTGAACCGGGTTCCATTCCAATCGAAGAGCGGTTTTTCCACCGCATTCTGCAATATCTGTTGCAGCAGGTTGGATTCCGGTTCCTGAGCCGCCAATTCGGGAACTACTCCTTCGGCAACCGGCGGGGCTTCCGGCGATAGTGTGGTATCGACCACATATTCCCTATCGTTGATGCCTTCGGTTCCGATCCCATGACTGTGAATTTTACCAACGGTATCGATCGGCGGCGTTTCGAGCGTTGTTTTATGCATCGTATCCGTGATATAGGTCGAGCGGCCCAACGGATTTGGGCGAGATTGCGGACGCAAATCTTCACCACGCTCCACCTGGTTGCGCGGCTGATCTTGCGGGCCCTGAAGTGGGGTTTGGCGCGATTCAAATCCCTGCGGTTGCAGTTCTTCCGGCGTGGTTCCAAGCCGGTTGCGCTCCTCGTGGCGGCCTCGCTGCGGCGCTTCCTCCGCAAATCCCTTACCAAAAAGCATCGTGCCAAGATCACGAAGATTAAATTCCAGCCCGGTGGTGATGGTATTGTTCCACGCGCCCTGCTTGGCATTCTGCAAACCGGTTTGTGCATTCAACCACTTGTACGTCACCTGATAATCGAAGACTGGCTTGACCCACTTTTCGAATCCGAAGAGGCCGGGAAGCCGTGGAGTCGTTCCCATGTGAACGCGCTGGCTGGCGCTGAAATCCTGCCCCAACTGCGCAAGCTGTCCGTTCTTGAAGAAGACATCGTTCAAAATATCGTGGAAACTTCGCTGGGTGTAATAGACGCTGTCGTAATTATAGATCGGGTTCCCATTGGCGTCGTAGGTCGTGGGTTGGTTCCAAGAGGTCGTGGTTTCGAGTGGAGCAAGATTACTCGTTACGTCCAGCGCGTAATTGAATTTTGGAGAAAGCATGCCTCCTTCAAAGGGCTGCCAGTCGATCTGCATGCCACGCGTGGCCGTAAACACGCGGTTGATAACAGGCACACGGGAGTTCAGTATGTCGAGCGTATCCTGCGTGGTGCTTCCTTCCGGCGGGAGTGTCAGCGTGGAAAGTTGTTCGAGCGAGATACTCCGGCTCCGCGTGGCAGAAATTCCGAACGAAACATTGCTCGGCGTCAGGTTCACCTTCCATTGCGAGTAAGGCCCGATGATCGGCGTGGTGGTTCCCCACCATTTAAGCGGTTCCAAACCAAGCCCCGGCAATGGCGGAAGCGAGTAATGGCCTGAAACCGTCCAGCCGAAGGTATAATCATATTGATATTGCGGCGACCGCAGATAGGACTCCGTGTAGCCAAACCCAAAATCAAGCCGGTTGATGAATCCCGGTATCAAAAAGAACGATCCCGGAAAGCGCAGGGCTATATCGTTCATGCCAAAAGAATTCTTGACCTGAAGCGTCTGATTATTGTTCGTCAGCGAATCGACAAGATATTGTTTTTGCGAAGCAGTAAGATCAGGCGCCGTATTAATGGCCGAAACCGCATTCGCAAGATTGATGTCGGTATTGACGATATACTCCGGAGTGATAATGGACTCGACATGAGAGATCGTCAGCGGAAGCTTGGACCCTTTGTCTTCCATCCATTGTGGAAGTAATTTATCCATCGCGAACACGCCGGTCACATTCCAGTTAAAGTTTGCGGATCGCGTGGTATTAAATTGTTCATCAACCTGGTGAAAATCCGCGCTTTGATCGGCGATCGAGCCGGAGATCGTTCCAAACTCCGCAAGCTTCAACTGCGATGACGTATTCCAGGCATAGCCCACTTTATTGTTGGCGTCCAGCAGGCGAAGCTCATCCCACCAGATGTCCGTCGTGAGGCAGCTCTGATGCGTCTCGCTCTGCACACCGAGTATAAAATAGGGTGCGTTCGTAAATGTGGGGCTGCCGACGACCGAATACGTCGCGCCGGGAACCCCGTTCGGGTCAGTCTGGGTGATCGTGTAATTCGTGGAAGGGCGTTCCACCTTCATATTGACCAAGGTGTTGAAATCCACGTGCATGTTCTGCCATCCTCCAACGAGCGGCAGGCGATACTCGTAATAATCGTACTGATCGGAGCCGAACCGCCAATAGACCCACACGCGCCCCGCCGTATCGGCGATGGTGTTCAGCGGCTTTGTGGGAACCGTAGCGCTATCGCCATGCACCCAGATGGCCATCGCCTGATAATTAAAGAGATCGTTCGGCGTCGGGAAAATACGCTGAGCCTCGCGCCGCGCGGTATCCGGAATACACGCAATATGCATCAAGAGCGATTGCTCGTTGCCGGGAATGTAACCGGTCGAAGCCGGTTGAAGCGTGGTTGCCGCACCGGGAGGCGGTGAATAATTGGTTGGTGCACCGCTGTTATCCCAGATATTAACGTAATCGATCTTCAGCGAAGTATCAGCGATAGGATTCGTAGGATTCAGCCCGACGGAGCCACGGGTCCATTGGCTGCCGACCATCATGAATTCGAACAATTCGAACTGCACCGGATGCGTTACATCCTTCGTCCATATTCTGTAGTAACTGATATTGCTGAAGGAACTATCGTTCGTGCCAACAATTCGACTATAATCTGCCAATGGAATGCGCAGCTGATACCACCCTTGCGAAGGATTCCCACCAATAATATACTTATTGAGCGCCATATTGAGTGGGATCTCATATTCATAGTAGGCATCGCTGAGATTAACGGAACCACTCGCATCCAGATCTTCGTGATCCGGTGTCAAGCCCGCAAACGCATCGTTCTCATTCCCTTCCTGACCGTTCAGATGCAGGTAATCGGTGCCATAGTCGTCATTGCTTGGATCGGGAACCTTCGTACCAAACTGGACCTGTTCCTGCGCGTCGGTGAGGCCATCGAGACCAACGTCCTCACCCGGTTCATAGCGACCGTTCTGGGCTTTATCTTCGGTTTCGAGTTTTTTATCGGGGATAATATCGTCATTAATAATTCCCAGATCGAACCGTAGTTTTGCGGTATCCGCATCCGATGGATCGAGAGCATCGACCTTAATATAGAATTGAATAGCGTCCGTGTTCGTGGCCGCAACATTCAGCCCAGGCGCATATTGCATCATCCCACCCCAGTTATCCCGCGTGCCGAGCGATGAGGGGTTTGGATTGTAGATACCGGCCTGCGTTGGGTCGAAGGTGTACCACATCGTAGTAGCAGTTTGGCCGGTAGTCGCCGTTTGCTCGTTCGGTTTTATACCAGCCGGGCCAGAAAGCGGCGGGAACCCCACACCTGGGTACGGCATCGTTGTCGGTGGATACCAGGCCGTCCGCCCTTTAAGCTGGTTAATGGGGTTGGTCCAATATGCGCTATCCGGATTGTTGCCGGCTGGATGCCGCGCCTGGAAAGCACTATCCATTGGCTGCGAAGCGGGAACCCAGCGGCCATAGTTCAAGTACAGCGGGAATTCGTTCAGCCCTCCCTCGAAATCATCGAGATACGCGATCGACGCACCATTATCCACAGGCATAGGCGATACATCCGTATTCGGATTCGGCAGGGAGACCGCCGCATCCACCTTGACCGCAAGGCTCGATTTATCCTTCAAATTGAAGATCGGCATTGCATTCAGCGCGTCTGTCAGGAATGGCGCATCGAACTTATAACTTCCATCGGCGCCGATGATCCAATTGGAAAATGGTTCTTCGCCCTGCCGCGTCTTCAAGGTTGGCAGCGAGGCGGAGTAATTCAAAGCTGTGATGCCAATATCTCCCTTTTGAATCGCCTGATCGTCGAAGAGTGGCACTTCCGCGCGCATGCCAAGCACGTTCTTCGTCGCATTCGAGAATACATCGTGCACGTCGTACTCCACATTGATCTGCCCGGTATTGATGAGGTCCGAGTTCAGGATGGTGACCGTCCCGGAATTATAATCGACACGGTAATCCGTTCCTTCGACAAGCTGCGTACCGCCAATGGTTACGCGCACACTGCCTTCTACCAAGTTAAAGGCCCCAAGATTAAGCGTGGAGGAAACGCCGCCCGTGTACTTAATATCCAGATTGACGAGTTTCGTCTCCGTTTGCACCAGCGTACTTTGTATGGTATTGTAAATTTCGGGCATATAAAAATTGGTATCATCCACATACTTGGCGTCTCGCCTTTTCTGTGCGGCATTATAGTTCGAAATAACGGAGCCGAATGGCTGCAAATACGGGAATATGATGGTTCCCGTTTTGGGATCGACAATATAGTCGCTGGTGAACTGCTGGCCATAGTCGATGAGTCCATCCGGTGTTTTGTTGGATGGAGAGGAATTATTATACCGGTCGAGTCCCATGATCGAGATCGCCTTTTGGGGAGTTCCGCCGCTCGCCACGCTCAAATATTCTATCTGATGGCCGCCGGGAGCGGTCAGGTCGATACGTCCGGAGAAATTCGTGGGATCGAATCCCACGCCACCGATATAATAGGAATTTTTGAGCAGGTTATTCCAGGAGGGATACGCGACATTCGAAAACGTTCCAGCGGGTTTTATCAACTTTAGCACCAGGGTACTGTCACTTTGATCGGTGCTCCTGTCGCCATATTGTGCACCGTTGGCCGTTTGGTAACTGACGGCAAGACTGGTTTGGACATCTTCCGGATCCTGACTCAGAATAAGCACCCCGGTGTTCCAATCGACGGTGTACCGCGAGGTATCCATTTTGACCCAGTGTGCATTGATGATGGTTTGTCCATTCCCCGATGCTGACCGCATAGCCGAAGAATACCCGGCATTACTTGCGGGCAGCGAATAATAGGCTACCGCCGGACGCACATTGATCAGCGTGAGCTGAGTGGTCGTCTGCCACACTTCGACTGTACCGTTCTGAACCAGCGGAGAGCCGCCCTCGGGAATCGTTGAAAGCGTAGGCTCGTAATATTTGATGAAGCTGGTATCTAAGAAAAAGCGGTTGCGTCTATAGGTCCAGGGCTGAATGAGGTGCTCGGTCGCAGTGCCGGCTCCACCGCCGAAGGATTTCGATCCACGCGATCCTTTTTTCTGCGCTGCGAGCGCCGTGACATACAGCGGCCCAAAGCGCATGATCGCCTTCAATCCGAACAGATCCTGCTGCGGGGCGATATATTGCGATGGCGTGTTGAAGGTAACGTTTCCGGCATCGAACTCCTGCAGGATCTCATCGGGGTAACCCTGATAGTTGAACTTGAGCAGATTATCGTATTGGAACATACGGTCGGAACCCCAGTCGGCGCCGATCTTTAGTTTATCGCCGATCGTCCCGTTGGTCGAGATGTTGATCTCCTGTTTGAAATCAAGCCCTTGTTCCGAACCAAAGAAATTCGCGCCGGCTGTGGCATACGTTACCTGATCGCGATACGCCATGTGGATCCCGACATCGCCGTTGACCTTGAGATTGATCGATGGCCGGCCAAAGATGGTGGGAACGATGCTCGGCGGAATGGGAATTTGGATCGTGTTGTAATCGCCGAGCAATCCGGTTTGCTGATCGACCGTCTTTCCGGTATCGATCTGCTTGTGCATCGCGGCTTCGAAGCCGGATGTGATCGTCTGATCCTCCTGCGCATGAATATAATCGCTGAAGGATGTTGTGACCGGAGAGCGGACATCGCTGCCCAAAAATACATCGCGCTGGACGACGTTGCCATTGGTATCGAACTCGATCTTGCGCTTGATCGGAGAAGCTAAGAACCCCGGCTCCGCAGGAATGTCCGGCGTAACGACGGGCGGATTCAGGTCCGGCGGAGGGGTGGTGACCATCGGAAAGCCCTTGGTGGTATCCTTCCCACGCGGAAGCAGCGAACTGAAAAAATCGGTGAATTTATGGGAGAGCGAATCGTATTGCTGGGAAATAAAACCCTTGGAAGTATCCGGTGCCGTCGTATCGGTCTTGGTTTGGTTGGGATTCTTTTCTACCTCCTTCGGCTTGCGGCAGGAGTCCAGTGAGAGCATCGACGTAACCAGAATCAAGGCCACGGCACAACCCATCGCCCGCGACGCGATGTGTTCCGTTTGCCAGGAATTGCCCGAAATAATTCTCACCTATGCGTATTCGACTCCAAAAACCGGACGTAGCAGAGCGTGGCTTGCGCTCATGCACAAGCCTGCCGGCTGTAATATGTAGTTCAAAGCCCCGCCCAAAAGAGATGGGCGTGACTCGCGATGTCACAAGGAATCGATAGGTTTTTCGGGTTAGTTAGAAGCCTTTGTCAGAACCATGCGCATCGCCGACGATGCGCATGGTTCTGACCTAAAGAGTACGAGAGGCCATAGATACGGTTTCAACAGGCACCCGATAAGCGGCGTTCCGACTGGGGGTGGGCTTACAATGGGCGAAAACGCCGCATTAATGCAGCACAACTAACCGTTGCGTTGCGCTCTCGCCGCCGGACACTAAACGGCAAAGATACACCCCACTTGGATAATTACTGGCATCCCACGTTACCTGATGTGGGCCGGCATCTAACCACTGCGTGGGCAGGAGCGGCGTTTCGCGCCCAGCGGCATCGGTGAGGGTGAGATGGGCTGCGCTGGCGGAGGGAAGGGTGAAGGAGATGGTGGTTAGTGAGTTGATGGGATTGGGAGAGCTTGAATATCTTAATTGAGGAGACTCCGTTTGAGTAACCGATGCAAGCCCCCCAAGAGGATAATAATAAATTCCAGTGGTATGTGAGGTAAGAACAAGATTGGGACCGCTTACCACCAAGGCAGTTTCCCGGCCAGGATCACCACAGTTCCCATCTACACATAAGTCATGCCACGATGCACCCCAGTCGGTAGAATAAAAATCAGCACCCGGATCAGAGCTGGAACCAACAAAGAGAGTACTACCGGATATCGCAATGTTTGTAAGGTTGGCAACAGAACCGGCAGAGTCGTTGGATGTCGGGTTCCACGTACTCCCCGAATCAACGGAATAAAACACTCGACTTAAATACGTTATAGGGTTATAATCCAGTGCTGCCATATTAGAGCCGCTGGAAACAATTTGAATTGGCCATATCATCAGGGTTTGAACTGGATTCCAGCTGTTACCTTGATCGGTGGATACAAATAGCCCTCTACTATTTCCAGCAAAAAGTTTGGCTCGGTAGCCCCCCAATGTTGCATAAGAAAAAGTGTCGACCTCTTTCCACGTTTTTGCACTATCAACCGAGCGAAAAACTCCTTCTTTTGTAGTTGCGAAAAGTACCTCCCCCGTTGAAGTAATTCCCGTACTAACGTCTTGAAAGTTAGCATTAAGTTCTACCCAATTTAAGCCAGAATCACTGGATGACCATAATGTTGCAGTTATTAATCCACTTTCGAAGGGATCTGATTCTGCGATCGCATAAATAATCGTTCCCAGGGCTACCACGGAAGTCACAGCATTTTGGCTATTTAAACTATGAATAATTATAGCGCCCGAATCAAGCGGCGTCCAACTCTCTCCATTGTCTGAGGACAAAAGAACAGTCGCCCCTGCGCCTGCGAGCAATCGGCTACCCCACGGAGCGAGACAATAGACCGAGCCCTCCAACCCCTCCGAAGAATGAAACCATTGAGAAGATACAGTTGTAGAAACGCTACAGAAGATCAAAACAAGAAATAAAAATAAAGTTAACCGTTTTTTCATAAAAAATTCACGGCACTTTTATTTCGTTCGCGCAGAAAAATACACCGATATGATCTTCGGCAGCTACATAAACCTTACCGTTCACGATGGTGGGTTCAATAAACGGCCTGGTATCGTTCCAAATACCTATAGGGAGACCACTTGTCGAGGGCCCAATAATAGAAGTAGCAGTGGGAGTAGATGTAAATTGATCCAAATCATAGGCACATAGATTCACGTTCCCTCCAGCACCATCACGTTTCACTGCCCAAAGAATACCATTGCTTGTGGTAAAGCTTCCTGAGGAAACAACGGGTGTTGATCCAAGCCCTCCAAAAGACTCTTTAGACTGGCAAAGCAAATTCATTGAGCCACCTCTAAGCGCGAAAGAAGTAAGGTGTCCTGCATTCCCTGTATCATTCCCCGCATAAAAAATGAACTGTCCGTTAACACCATTAAAATAAGCTGGTCCACCCCAAACGCCAGGCTGATTTGGAGAAAAACTATTTGGTGCATTTTGATTGCTTAAAGGTGCCGTCGGCTGAAGAAGTGTCGTGGAAATGGCATTGTTATTAAAACCAGGATATTGAGCAAACGTTGCAGCCGTCTGTTGGTTCCACGGTTCGGAGGGTCCGCCAAACCCGCCTAAGTTATCACGATCGAGAAGCATTATGTTCCCATCCTTTCCACATGTAACTACTTGATTGGGGTGAAACCCGAGCTGCATGCCAGGAATAACCATGACACCCCCCGAACCAAGATCGACATCGTTATTGCTAAGAACAAGTTGATCCGCAGGAGTGAACCATGAGAGCACCTGAAGATTCTGCGATAGCTTCAGAACGGAATTGTAATAGCTGTCTCCACCATTTGCCTTGCCAGTCCCTTTAGTAATATCAGCACCGGGCGGTCCATTACCCGTAGTGCAATAAATCGCATCACCATCGGTAGCTAAGCCGAACCCCCCTTGCCAAATACCTGATTCACCCCCATTTACGAAATTAGGGCAGGTGCAAAAAATGGCCTTTTGTTTAAGTGTTACAGCATCGTAAGCAAATACCCATCCTTGATACGGCTCATTATCACAATGCGATGCAAAGGCAATATAAACGCATCCATTAAGTAAGAGTAAGCTGCATCGGTTATTTTGTCTTTCAGGATTAAAAAGCACATGCCCTTGACCATCGTTTATTAAAGCCCTACCATTTACTTTCCCGCATATCTCAACAGGGCTCCCCGGTCGTTCGAGCCCGGTAATAACATCGAGTGCATGGAGATACCAATGAAAAGAGCCATTATTATTCATTCCGGCAGTCCCATCGTTTATCCCTATCGTTTTAGAAGTAACATACATCGTTGGAGCGCAACAGCTGTTAGTATCTCCACATTGATTTGAACACCCGCATCCCGATCCACCGCACGCGTTAACACATCCACAGCTAATAACTGGAGTGCTGCTAACGCCAACGGTGGGCTGAATATCGCCACAAGGAATATCAACGTTCCCTGAGTCGCCCGACGTTGGGGTTCTCTGTCCTGCCGGAACTAAAGACCGCTGCCAGAGGAGTATGCTACCTGGGTCATCCGCATCATAAGCAAAGACGGAATTATTTTCCGTTGCAATGTAAACGACGTTTCTGGCCCCAAAGCCTGGGAAATTTACGTGGTGCATATAAAGTGGCTGCGCGTAGGCTTTGCCATCCACAGGTAGCTGAAATTGCTGTTGGAATGCGTTTGCGCCTGGTTGCTGTAAGACGTCAGGTGTAAGTTGCCTCTCATAGGGATACCATCCCGTTCGAGCATTATCATAATGCTGAGTTAGGCAACTATATAACACATGGCTTTCGACCCGAACGGCATCACTAAGTGGACTCGATACCGTACCGATCATTGAACTGGCCTGAACAAGATCGCCAGCATTAAGTGAACAACCACTAATTGCCACTTCGACAGATGTTGGTCCTGCAATAGGGATGGGGACCAATAATCGGGAACCACGTAGAACCCCATTAACGAATATCTGAATTATGGGTTTAAAATGAATCTGTGTAATTCCAGTCACCGTAACACTTCGCATACAATCATCAATAGGGGCCACGACAATAGGTGCTTGCGGTGTTACGCCCGGAATAGTTGGAGTTGCTCCCGTTATAGGTGTCAATGGCGGCCCGTTTGGCGGCATTACTGGTGGCAAAACCCCCACCCCGCTATTTGCAACAGAAGCGGATTGCGCTCCGACAGGCCCCGGTGCAATAGGTGTGTGAAGCTGCGGGTTGAGTGCCACAGGCATATTCCCAGTTTGATTTGGCGATATAGGTAATGGGGGCAGGGGTAAAGGCCCCTGCCCTGGTTCGTAAGTTGGCATGGCTTTTTTAAGTTAAAATTACAGTGCTACGATTTCCATTTCGAAGGTACTCCAGACACCGGCATTATCCAGAACGAGCACGAGGGAGTATGTTCCCGGATTTGCTATCGTCATATAAAGCGATGTGGCTCCCGTGAAGGGGCCTGCGCCAAAGGAAAAGACCGGAACCGCTCCACTTGCGCTGCCAGCAAACACTCCCGTGGTTCCGAGATTATCTCGAAATGAGAGCTGCACATTGCTCCAGTTCGTGGCACCAAGCGCAAGTTCGATCTGGTTCTGCCAAAATGGGCCTGCTTTGCAGTAGGCAATCTTTTCCACCGCCGGATTGATAGAGGCACCGACGTTTACCATCTTTGTTTTCACCACCCACTGTGCTGCCTGCACTACTGTGGTCTGATCGGTGGTATCGAGCGAAAGCACCGTGGTATTATTACCGGTGTATGCAATGCTATTCGTTCCCCAACTGGATTGCAGGAACGTGGTGCTTCGCGTCCAGACACCTACGGTAGCGCCTAACAAACAATTTGAAATGATCGAAAGCGGGTCGAGTGGCTGGGCTTGTACAAAACTATTCCAGCCGGTTGTTGATAGATTCATGGTGCAAACTCCTGTTAAAAAATGATTAAAAAAATAATGACTGACTGTTGAGTACAAATTTACAAGTTCGGGATATACGTTCGCAATACGTTTTTCAGCAAATTTCGGCAAGAGTGGACAGGTTTCCGGCAATTTCCGGCGTTTCCCATTTTTATGTCACATTTTATTGCGGAACAATACCCTTCGGCCGGTTGTAAATTTATGACCGAATAGATAGTTGCTGGTCATACACTCTTTTGCCTCAGATGTTATGAGTACTCTCACGTTCGATCATCATCCCACGTGGATTGATTACAAATCGCGTATTCTGAATCTTCATCCAAACTTTTTCAAGTCGCTTGCGTCGGCACATCCACATCTCAAGGAAAAAGAAACAAAACTATGTGCGCTTATTTTAGAGGAAGCCGATACGGAAACCATTGCGCTCCATCTTGACATGAAGGCTCGCGCCGTCCGCGAAATGAAATTGAGAATAAAGAAGAATATGGGCCTGAATACAGCGGATGATCTCCACGCACATCTGGTGCGATTGTGTTAGCGCGTAGGTCGAGCGTCCTCGCTCGACACAAAGGGAACTGTGCGCGTTCGTAAACAATTCACATGTTCCAATCTTTATGAAATGGTTTTTGCCACAAACTATTGCAGTGCGCGCCCTTCGTGCAAATGGTGAGGTAACAGCACAAAGTAGTTCCATTCCGCAGTGTCGAGCGAGGACGCTCGACCTACGCGCTTACTGAGCATCAAATTTTACGGTTTCCGTCGCTGCATTCGGCTTCTCAAAATACTCAAAAACATCTCAACGAATGTCCCGGAATCGGTGTTTATACTACGATGGATCATATTGAATTTGACACTACGGTGGAAGGCGAGGGCGTTATCCGCATCCCCGATGATCTGAAACGCGGCATCGCACGTGGCGAGCACGTGCATGTTACGCTTTCACCAGAGCCTAAGGAGCGTCTTACTGTAAAACGTATGCGGGAGAACCCTATTCCCGCACCTGGGTTCAAGCCTCTTTCCCGCGAAGAGATTTATAACCGGGCATCGTGATCTTTCTCGATTCGAACATCTGGCTCTATGGGTATTCCATGGATGCGGATATCTCAAAACGAACCCGGGCATTGGAGCTTGCCGTATCGCCGGACGTTTGTTTGAGTTCACAAGTGGTCAATGAGGTGATGTCCAACATCCTTCGAAAGCAGTTGGGCACGGAGCCATTTGTCCAACAATTGATCGAGGAGTTATACGCAGATTATCCGGTGCTCGAAATTTTGCGGGAAGATATTCGCACGGCAAGTATGCTTCGCGAATCCTACCGATTTTCCTATTGGGACAGTCTGATCGTCGCAACAGCGCTACGTTCGCATTCCGAAATCCTCTATTCCGAAGACATGCAGGATGGGTTGGTTGTTCAAACACGTTTAGTGATTCGAAATCCGTTTGTATCATAGTGTCGGTCTGAAAAGAAATGTAATTAATTTTTGCAATCCTTGCTTTTAGATTTTGAATGTGTTATATTAGGTGGTGAGATGATGGGCACCTATATCAATTTTCAATTAAGAATGGAGAATTAGACCACGATTTACAGGATTTTCAGGATTATGGAAGGAAGGGAGTTCATTGAAAACAGAGGTCGGCGATAGGTTTCATTATGAACGAGTTCTTTAGGAAGTGGCATTATGAATACTTGTTGGAACAAATGTGCGAAATTGGCTCAGAATCGAGGGTGACGCGAGGGCCATCGGGAACTCAGCAAGAAAAAGAAATGGCACCTGTTTCTTGGGGAAATTATGAGATATGAATTATGAAGTATGAAATGGGGAATATGTAAGAACTAAGAGTTAAGAAGAAAGAAGTAGGAGGATGTTTTGCTCATAGACAAAGTAGGCGTATTGAATCAATTCATGAATATTTACATAAAGCAAACCTGAGTTCATTAAATGAATATGTAAAAAAACCGGCACTATTCTTGGGGAAATTATGAGATATGAATTCTGAAGTATGAAATGGGGAAATGAATTGAACCGAATTGGGGCTTGTCCGGTTAACAGCCCGCCTCACGCGAAAGCCTAATGGTAACGCGTATGCTCGGGCAGAGCGGGGTAACATCATTTTTTAGCCACAATAGCAAGAATTCATGCCGACGATCAACCAATTAGTGCGTTTAGGCCGGGAAGAGCTGACCTACAAGTCTAAATCCCCCGCCCTCAAAAATAGCCCCCAGCGCCGCGGAGTTTGTACCCGCGTCTATACGACCACGCCGAAAAAGCCGAATTCCGCGCTCCGTAAGGTAGCCCGCGTGAAGCTTACGAGCGGCATGGAAGTAACGGCGTACATCCCAGGCGAAGGCCATAATTTGCAGGAGCACTCGATCGTCATGATCCGCGGCGGCCGCGTGAAGGACCTTCCCGGCGTGCGTTACCACATCATCCGTGGTACACTCGATACCCAAGGCGTTCAGAACCGCAAGCAGGGACGCTCGCGGTACGGCACCAAGAAGCCGAAATAATTTTGTAGCCGCGACCTTCAGGTCACGGTGACTATCAGGATCTTCGCAGCAATGCGAAGGGGTGGTTGACGGTAAGTGAGGACTATTCCGAACATCCGATCAACTCTTTTGTAAACGACAACCGAATACACTCAAATGAGAAAGCATAAAGCAGAGGTACGTCCGCGTACACCGGACCCAAAATTCAGCGATACATTGGTATCGCAGTTCATCAATTCGCTGATGATCGGCGGGAAGAAATCGACCGCGCAGCGCATCATGTATGACGCACTCGACAGCATTCAGGAAAAGACGGGACAGTCTGGACTTGAAGTCTTCAAAAAGGCGATGAACAATGCAGCGCCCATGGTCGAGGTTCGCTCGCGCCGCGTTGGCGGTGCGACGTATCAGGTTCCCACAGAAGTTCGCACCGATCGCCGCACGGCGCTTGCCATCCGCTGGCTGATCCAGTATAGCCGCGCTCGTGGAGAGAAATCCATGGCGGCACGTTTGGCTGGGGAACTCATCGCTGCGGGTAACGGGGAAGGCGCAACCGTCAAAAAGCGCGACGATGTTCACCGCATGGCCGAAGCCAACAAGGCATTCGCGCACTTCAGCCGGTTTTAAGTTCTTCATTCTTTTTGAAGAGAAGGCCGGGGGTTACCCTGGCCTTTTTTATTTGGGGTTTTTTGTTGAAACTATTACATGGAACATGATATTCCAGAAGGTTACCAGTTCACTCGAAAAGTGCTCGCCTATGTGACGCACAATGAACATCTGCTTGTATTCCAACAACCGGATTTTCCTTCGGCCGGAATCCAAGTTCCCGCTGGCACCATTGAGGCTGATGAATCCCCGGTCGATGCTATTACGAGAGAATTGATAGAGGAAACTGGCCTAACGGATTTCACGATCTGCTCTAAACTTGGTGAATTTTATTATGACATGTCCGAATATCGGAAAGAAATTCAGGAGCGGCATGTCTTTCATGTACAACTAAATGCGACTGCACCAAAGCAATGGAGATATTATGAAACGAACGGAGGAAAATCTGTCAAGGAACCAATTGCTTTCGATTTTTTCTGGACATCTCTAAATTATCCAATCGAGTTAGCTGCAGGTCAGGGACAAATGCTTTCAAAGCTTTCTTCGTTAGTTGCCCAAGAATCCAATTTTTAACTCAACATTTATTTCTCACTGATCCATGCGCCCAAAACTTATTGTCGGGAATTGGAAGATGAATGGCACGCTGAAAGATACGCGGAAGCTCCTCTTTCAGCTTACCGTCGAGTGGACGACCAAATGCGAGGCCCACGAAGTAGCTGTGTGTCCCCCATTCACAACGCTTCTCATCGCAAAACACGCACTCGAAGAAACTTCGATGAAATACGGCGCGCAGAATTGTTATCTCGGAGAGAGCGGTGCATTTACTGGTGAGATTTCACCTGCAATGCTCGCGGATCTGGGATGCACGTACGTTATTCTCGGCCACAGCGAGCGAAGAACTATTTTTGGCGAGACCGATGATCTCGTAAGCAAAAAACTCCGCGCGGCACTGGATGCACAACTAATTCCCATCGTTTGTATCGGCGAAACTGAAGAACAGCGAGAGAAAGGAGAAACAGAATCCGTCCTATTCCGTCAGATGGATCAGAGTTTGGTAGGAATGACAACGTATGATGCGGCAAAGCTTGTTATTGCGTATGAACCGGTGTGGGCTATCGGTACTGGCAAGACTGCTACACTGGATGAAGCGCGATCGGCACATGCATTTATTCGCGCAGAGTTGCGAAAGAAATTTGGGAACCTCGCGGATGACATGCGAATTCTCTACGGCGGCAGTGTGAAGCCGGATAATGCCCGCACGCTTTTTGCAGAACCGGACATCGATGGCGGCCTCATCGGCGGCGCATCGCTCGATGCCAGCGCGTTTATTGCGATCGTGGAGGCGGCGACGCACTAAGATCTACGGGGATATGAGTATTTCATTTTGGTTCGTTACGGTTGCAACACTTTCACTCGGTCTAAACACTGCACGACAAGTGAAGGACATTCCTGACCCTGTAATCACAGTGGTTCATTGGGGTTGCATGATACCTTGTCCTGTTTACACACTGAACATTTTTGAGGACGGTCATATTGTTTTCATCGGCCATCCGACTGCGCTATTTGATGACACGGAATACGGACAGATGAGTTCTGATACCGTTCATGCATTGATATCAGAGGCTGTCGCCGGTGGATTTTTCTATGCCGATGGCAACTGCTTTTATCCTGCCGATGTCTCGGTTCCCTCAATGACTATTAGGCAGGATAGCATGTGCCGAACCCTTAGTTGTGGCTTCACATCTTTACTGGAACATGTTGAAAGAGCTTCCCATGTAATTCGCTGGGTTGGAACTTCGCACGACCGGGGAAAAAGTGAATTAAATTATAGTGCGAAATTCCCTGGACGAGATAGCCTGATGGGTGGCGACTGGGAACGCCAGCTAACAATTTTCGATCAGCCCCGACGCGACAGCGTGGATAAAGCACTCAAGAAATTCTATCATTCACTCACAGATGAGCAAGCTGATAGTCTATGGAAAATCGAGAATAAATGAGGTTAATCCTTTCGCTCTTAAAGAATATACTGACTCAAATCCCGGTTCCGCACTACTTTATCGAGGCGGTCTTCGACGAATTTGGCAGTAACCTGCAGGTGCTTCTCTTTCACGATGTCGGGGACATCGAAGAGCACTTGCTCGAGCAGCGTGGTTAGAATGGTGTGCAGTCTGCGCGCACCGATATTTTCTATCGCTTCATTCACTTCGAATGCAATGCGCGCGAGCGCGGCAATGGCGTCATCGGTGAATTCAACTTCGAGCCCTTCGGTCGCGAGCAGCGCTGCATATTGCTTGAGCAGTGCGTTTTCGGGGATGGTAAGTATCTTCACGAAATCCTCCTGCGTAAGGCTATCGAGCTCCACGCGAATTGGGAACCTGCCTTGCAATTCGGGAATAAGATCGCTCGGTTTCGTGACGTGAAACGCGCCGGACGCAATGAAAAGGATGTGATCCGTCTTTACAATGCCGTAGCGCGTGCTGACATTCGATCCCTCGACGATGGGCAACAGATCGCGCTGTACGCCTTCGCGCGATACATCCGGTCCGCCGCCTTCGCGCTTGCCACCAGCGACTTTATCGATCTCATCGAGAAAGATAATTCCCGTGCTCTCGACGCGCTCGATGGCGTCTCGGACCACGTTATCCATATCGACAAGCTTTGCGGCTTCTTCCTGCTCGAACGCAGCACGTGCTTCGGAAATAGAAACCTTGCGACGTTTATTCTTTTTGGGCATCATTCCGCCCAGAATATCCTGGATGTTCTGGCCGATCTCATCCATCCCCGCACCACCGAGCGGCCCCATGATCTGCATCGAGGCAATGGGTGGCGCTTGCTGAATGTCGATCTCGATCTCTTTCTCCTCCATCTCTCCTGCGCGAAGTTTTTCGCGGAAACGGTTGCGAGTATATTCGTTCACTTCTGCTTGTTCTTTCGCGTCCGTTGGTGTGCGCGGCTGAGTTTGCGGCATTCCCGAAATGGTCGAGCTTACGGGAACTCCTGGAAACATCATCGGCGGAGGCTTCATCGGTGCCTGCACCATTGGCGGCACGAGTATATCGAGAATGCGCTCTTCGGCATTGGCTTTCGCTTTGGGTTCCGCAGCTTCCATCTGCTCGGATTTCACCATCGTGATCGCAAGCTCGGTGAGGTCACGGATCATGGATTCCACATCGCGGCCAACGTAGCCTACTTCGGTGTATTTCGTAGCTTCGACTTTCAGGAACGGTGCTCCGGCAAGCCGCGCCAATCTTCGTGCAATTTCCGTTTTGCCCACTCCTGTCGGACCGATAAGGATGATGTTGTTCGGCATGATCTCCTCGCGCAGGACTTCGGGAACCTGCTGACGGCGCCAGCGATTACGCAGCGCGATCGCTACCGAACGCTTCGCATTCGATTGGCCGATAATATATTTATCAAGCTCCGCAACGATCTGATGCGGCGTAAGCTGAAACTTCGATTCTACTTCTACTTCGCCAGATTGCTGGGCGCCTTCTACCTTCGTAATTTCTTCCAACTAAATACTTTCTATCGTAATATGTGTGTTCGTATAAATGCAAATTTCGCCGGCGATCTTGAGCGATTGCTCGACGATCTCCTTAACCGGCATCTTCGGATCGGATTTCATAAATGCTCGTGCTGCGGCAAGCGCATAGGGTCCGCCGGAGCCAATGGCTACGATACCGTTCTCCGGCTCGATCACATCTCCGGTTCCCGAGAGCAAGAATGCGCCTTCTTTGCTTACGACGGCAAGCATGGCTTCCAGTCGGCGTAAATATTTATCGTTCCGCCAGTCTTTGCCGAGTTCCACGACGGCGCGCGCAACATTGCCGCGATATTCTTCGAGCTTGCTGTTGAAGCGGTCGTAGAGCGAAAGCGCGTCGCTCGTCGAGCCGGCAAATCCGGCGATGACCTGACCGTTATAGAGCACGCGAAGTTTTTTCGCGTTCGATTTCATCACGGTCGCGCCGTTCGTCACCTGACCATCGGAGCCAAGCGCCGCTTTGCCATCTTTTACGATACCGAGGACTGTTGTACTTCTTATTTTCATTCCCAATATTTATTTCTACTAATGTCATTGCGAGGAGAATTGAACGACCGGAGGGAGTTCGATTCGACGAAGCAATCTCTTGACTTCAAGAGTGAGATTGCTTCGCAAGAATCACTCCGCTTCGCTCCGTGATTCTTTCTCGCAATGACGTGAACGTAATCCTTAAAATCGTCCGCGTAATCCGCTTAAATCCGCGTAATCCAGGTTCAGGTTCCCTTATCCATACAGTGCTTCCTCCAATGGCTCATGCGTCGTTGCCCATGTCATAAGCAACGCGGCGAAGCTGGCGATGGTCCGCTTTTCGTCCTCTTGACGGATTACGAGGCCATACGTTTCAGCTACGAACTGCATATTTGCGAGCACGCGGCGAAGCTGCGCTTCGGTCGTCTGCTCGTGCCAGTAGCGGACGGTTTCCAGCAGCATCTTTCGATGACGCCGCAAGAATTCCGCCATCGAGATCACCGCGCTGCCATCCCTGGCTGGCGAGGGCCGCGCGATGTTCAGCAGATCGCTTACATATTCATCGAAATGCTTAATGAACTGCACATTTCCGGCACGGCGCAGAAATTGAGCGCGCTGGATCGAAAAATTCGCTTTCGATTGCACCCGAAACCTCGGACGCAAGACGTACAAGTCGTAATATTGTTTTAATTTGCCATCGCGATCGTACTCGTTATAGACCCACCGGCGCTTTAGCTCGCTCCAGGCCGGAATACGAACGACGGGGTTCTTTTCGCTATCGATCACGACGAAACGCTCGCTTTTCGCATCGAAGCCGACGATGGTGACCCAATGCCCCCACTGATTGATGCAGATCATGCAGGCGCGTCCGAGCGAGAGCGCCGTAGTAAGCGCATTGAACGCGGAGGCCTCCGTAATACGGCGGACTTCCAACAGGCGGCAATCGAAGCGCTCGGCGGCGCGGCGAAGCATTTTCTCGTCCGTACCCTCTTTGGTGGTACGCGCAGCCTTCGTTAGCGACTCCTCATCCACGAACCGGCCCACAATAGCCAGCGCGTGCTTAAGCGCAAACGGCCCGCACTGCCAACGATTCGATTGAGGATAAAAGCCCACGGTATGGAATGCCCCTTCGTTTTAAGAGCACGCATAACAGGGGTTTGGGGGAGAGGGTTTGCAGGCTTAGAGCTATTGGATTTCTAAAGGATTTGGCATGATATTGAGAATGCTGAGTGGATTCACTTTCTTGCTACGGATGTCCATAATTGATGAGAGTTTTAGGATCGAATTCGAGCGAGCCATCCGAGGTAACTTTATCGAACGATCCGGTGAAGGACACGATGTCATCTTTATAGACATCGGGAAGTCCGCGAGAAACCATTCCGTTATACTGGAGCAATTCTTCGGCGGACATCCCCGCTGGAGGTGGAACTTCAACTTCCATATCGTATGCAATCAGGTGACCGGGCCAGCCTAAAAGCACGCGCTCTCCAACAACCGAGAGTACCCGCGCGGTCCATGTGTAGCTAAGACCAAGTCCTGCCCTCGGCGTCTTTCTTATCCGTTCCCATTGCGGCCCGTAAGCCGCAAGCGCGGAATCCATGGCTTTTGTCATTACGAAATGCTGTGGACGAGCTGGCATCATCGGCTGGGCAGGCGCTGGTGGGGTGTACGACTCCATTCCTGTATCAGCATAACCTGTCGGCGTAACCGAAGGATGTTTGGTTAATTCCGCAACGACCGCCAGCACAACCCCAATGAGGATCGCGAGAATGCTGAAAATGATCGTCAGGTTCTTTTGCTGTTCCGTCACAATGTGAACTAATGCAGTCCTGTCAATCCACCCGCTCCCACTTTTCGAGCACATTGCGCTTTAAGATGGACTGGGCGAGTATGCTTCCAACTCCGATCATGGAAAGCTTCATGTACCCATATTTGCGATAGCGCCGGGGCGATTCATAAACAATGAAATCGTTCAGGAACCGGAGCTTCCCGATCTTCGAAAGATCCTGGAAGATGGTGTTATCGTCGGCATGCACCTGATCGGAATTGTATCCACCGACTTTCCGGAAGGCGTCGGCGCGGATGATCTGGCACTGGCCACGGGAGAGCGGCATGTTGACGAGGAAGCTCATCCTGATCAGACTGTTGAAGACCGAATGGAAGAGTTCGTCCTTCAAGAGTTTCTCTTCTGGAAATACTTCCATGCGCGGTATCGCTGCGACGACGTTCGGGTCCTGGAAGATCTGGCGGGAAGCACGCAAAATGCCTTTGACATCGGAAAGCGCGGTATCGGCATCGCAGAACATATAGATGCTTCCTCGGGCTATGGCGGCGCCGGCGTTACGGCCGCTCGCAACGGTCTTCGGCTCGTGGGTATCGTGCACGACCCGAGCACCGAGAGATTCAGCGATCTCGCAGGTAGCGTCGGTGCTGCCACCATCTCCGATGATGACCTCGTAAGCGCATACGCCATCGAGCGCATGAAACTGGCTGACAACCTTGGCAATATTCCTCGCTTCGTTCAGCGAGGGAATAATGACGGAAAGTTCAATCTTCTGTTGCATCGAACTTGAAAAATGAGAATCAAAAACTTCGGACATGACAACCGTTTAGCTTAAGTGGCGGGAATCGAGCGAAAGTTTCATTGATTGAAAAAAGATTTCTCGCGGCGAAAGCCGAAATACGAAATGTCCGAAATGAAGTTATATGAAATACGAAAACTTGCCGTGAAAATGTTATACAAAAACAAGCACGACCACAAACATAATGATTTCAGGTTACCGAATGATAATGTTGAAAACAACAGAAAAAAAATCATGACAATTTGAATTGTTGAATTCGCCTCTTTTCCCATAGCCAATTACTTATTTTGATCTGGAAATTCTGCAATAAGTGCGATCAAAAATCTTCGGGGAACAGATTAAGGCAAAAATGCGCTTTGAAGGAAACAATCAGAGAATATTCTACCGAGAAGGTATCCCATCCAAGCGATTCGGGATGCCTTCTCCTTTTATTTGAGGGGATGTGGTAAGTCGGGCGGGGTCGCCCGAGACCATGCGACACAAAATGGATCAGGAAAAGATATACATGACGCGGCAGCGTCTGACGGAATTAGAAGAGGAAGTCAAGAACCTTCGGTTTCATGGTCGCCGGGATATTGCGGCGCGCATCGCCGAGGCACGCGCGCAGGGCGACCTTTCGGAGAACGCCGAATACGATGCCGCTCGCGAGGAACAGGGCCTTCTGGAACTTCGCATCCGCAAAATGGAGGATGTGCTGGCGCGCTCTGCCGTTATCGACGAGACGAATATCCAAACGGATAAGGTTGGCATCATGACCCGCGTGACGGTCAAAAATAACAGAACAAATAAAGATAGCGTGTATCAGCTGGTTTCTGCTGAAGAAGCAGATTTCGAAGGTGGGAAGATCTCGGTCTCTTCACCCATTGGCCGTGCGCTGATGAATAAAAAAGTTGGTGAAGAAGTACATGTTAAAGTTCCGGCTGGATTGTTGGAACTGAAGGTGGTATCGATCGGTAAATGAGTACCGAGTGATGCGTAACGAGTACCGAGTAGAGAAGAATAGGTTTCTTCCCCACTCGGTACTCGTTACGCATCACTCGGTACTGCAAAAGCCCGAGTGGCGTAATTGGTAGCCGCAGCAGACTCAAAATCTGCCGTTCGCAAGGACGTACCGGTTCGAGTCCGGTCTCGGGCACACTCTGCTCCTTGATTTAATGCAACAGTTTTCGAACAACCTCTCCCTGAGCAGTTTCTATGACAAGAAAATAGATGCCTCGTTTTAAGGAACCAATATCGACCTGATAGCTTCGCTCTGATGGTGATGCTTCTACAGGGGTAAGGTTTATCGGTTGTTTGCGTCCAAGATCATCGTAAAGGAAGAAGAAGGGATTTAAACCCGAAGCGTTTTCGATCCGAAGCTCTATATAGTCTCCATTTTGCGAAACATCAACAGATAGGGAATCATTGGTAGCAGATTTCACGGCGTTCTTGACGTCATAACTGATTCGAAATATTGCAGCAGGAGCGTGCGTAGTCGAATAATCAGACGAAAAATAAATATTTCCTTTATGATCCATAATGATGCCGCGCGGCCTGGCCCAACGGATGTAATTAATTGAATCGGTAAGGAACCCTGTACAAAAATCGGTGGCATTCCACACTCCATTCATTTTTGTGACAAGCACGATCTTTGAGCCATTCGCAACAATTCGTCCGTCCGGGCCGGGGGAAGATCCATGTACTGCAACAAAAAATGATTTATCATAAAGAGGCGGCAGAGTAGTATCATCGTAGTACACTATTCCTAATGGCGTAGAATGGGCATCTACGGTTGCATCAGGAACACGCATGTTCTGAACCTGGGCTGTATCGGCGTGCGTAATAGGCAGCATCGCGCTATATTCTGAATCGATCGAAAAATTATCCCATTGATGATCGCCAAAGGCCAAAGGCCACCCATACCATCTACCACTATCGACAGCCGTAACGAGGTCTCCTGGCACATATTCTCCCTGGTTGTTGCGCTCTGCAACGGTTGCCCATAGCGTATGAGAACTATCCATTGTAAGCCCTACTGCATTTCGTAGCCCCGTTGCAAAGGTCTGGCGGCCAGTGCCATCCATGTTGAATCGCCAAATTGCGCCACGCGTAGTATCGGTCTCACGACAGGCGTCGCACGGCGAACCAACACTGACATACAACGAGTTGCTGGGATCATCAAAGAGGAGCGTCCGGGAAGTATGATTATCCGCACCTTGCGGAGCGGAATCTATTGTATCAATAAATAATTGACTGGTTGTATAGACACCCGAGGATAGAGGGTTACCGTATCGCCAGACATGGTTTGGACTCGCTGCGAACAAACCTCCATCATGAAATGCGATACTATGTGCATTGTCAGTGCCGGTTGCGACCGTGATGGCAGTGTCCACAACCCCATCTAAGTCGCTATCGATAAGGGCGATCACCGCGTTAAGCCCTTCGTCAGCAACGCACAACGAGCCCGCTGGCGAAAAGTCCATAAATCGAGGAGCATTTAATGTGCCAGTGTAAAATACGGTAGCCGTAAATCCCGGCGGCAAGTTAACGGTGTGAACCGTATCGTAAAAACGTTGGAATTGCGTGGGCACAACAAGATTGCTTGGAACAAGTCCGATTGACTGAGCATACCCCAAAGGTGCAGCAAGAACTACGATTAACGTGGTAAAAACAATGCGCATACACACTACTCCTGAGAATTTCTTTTATAATTAAGATGGATTTCTTCAGATCTGTTCCCGCTCAGGCATTTTGAACCCCTTCATCCGCCTCCCTGTTGTGCCGACCATATGGCAAAGGTCTTATTAGGTATGTCCGGCGGGCTTGATTCCTCCGTAGCAGCGGCGCTGCTCGTTGAGGAAGGGCACGACGTGATCGGGATGACCATCAAGACCTATAAGTATGAGGATGTCGGTGGGAATAAGGCTCATGATACCTCCTGCTGCTCGCTGGACGGCATTAACGATGCCCGACGGGTCGCTGCGAAGCTCGGATTTCCTCATTACGTCACGGATATGACAGAGGAATTCGGCCGGGAAGTGATTGGGTACTTTACCGATACCTACTTAGCAGGACAGACACCAAATCCCTGTGTGCGATGCAACCGCGAAATAAAATGGGCCGCGATGCTCCGCAAGGCCGATGCCTTGGGGTGTGAGTTCATCGCTACAGGACATTACGCAAAGCTTCGCGATCAAGATGGACGTATGGTTCTATCTCGCGCTGCGGATTCCGACAAGGACCAGACCTATGCTCTTTGGTCTGTGCGGCAGGAACACCTCAAGCGCACAATGTTTCCGCTCCAGCATTACACCAAGCTAGAAGTACGCCAAATGGCGCAGACATTTGGGCTGGGTCTCGAGCATAAGCACGAAAGCTACGAAATTTGCTTCGTCACCGACAACGATTACCGCCGGTTCCTCCGCGAAACGGTAGATAACATCGGCGAATTCGCGCGCATCGGGGATTTCGTCCTTGCCGGCGAGAGCGTAGGCCATCATGATGGAGTTCCATTCTATACGATCGGCCAGCGTAAAGGGTTGGGACTTAGCATTCCATCCCACCCTGCTCCGCTGTATGTCACCGGGCTGGATGTTGTTAACAACCAAGTCTTACTTGGCGACGATGATGATCTTCTGGCTTCGGAACTCACGGCCAACAGCGTGAACCTTATTAAATATGATGCCCTGCCGAAGGTTGGCCTTCACGTACGAGCGAAAATAAGATATAAGGACGAGGGTGCAGAGGCATTCGTCACGCCGCTTCCGGGAAACCGCATTCACGTCCGATTCGATGAAACGCGACGCGCAATAACTCCGGGACAGTCCGTTGCCTTGTACGAAGGTAATGATCTTGTTGGAGGAGGGATCATCGAATGAAGGATAGATAGAACAGATCGTGCTCGAAACCTACGTTGCCCCTGCAAAGATCAACCTCGGCCTGGAAGTCCTGTATAAACGTCCCGATGGCTATCACGAGATCAATACTCTTTTTTGCCGCATTGCGGAACCGCATGATGTGATCACCGTCACACACTCCGGCTTTTTTCAGCTAACGTGTTCCGAACCGTCCCTTCCCACCAACCATAGGAATCTTATGTTTCGCGCCGCAGAAGCATTTGCCTCGCTAACAAAGGAACCGCTGCCCGAGCTCCACGTCCATCTCGAAAAAAACATTCCTATTGGGGCAGGCCTCGGAGGCGGTTCCAGCGATGCAGCGACAATGCTGCAGATCCTTAGAGATTGGCATGCTTCTTCAAACGATACCGCTAACAGCACGAATCTCTCTTCCGCATTAGATAATGGAACCCTTTTGACGCTGGCGGCTCGTCTTGGTGCAGATGTTCCGTTCTTTTTTACGGGAGCAGCCGCTGCCCAGGCCAGCGGCATTGGGGAGAAACTGGTACCGTTGGATGTAGGTCTCCACGCATCCATACTTGTTATATTCGATCCCAACATTCAGATATCCACTCGTGAGGCATATGCCTCGGTTACTCCCAGCGAGAGTACCGTCAGTCTTGACTATCAAAAATTCTTTGCTCATCCGCCATTATTTCATCGGTGGAAAGATCAGCTTCGTAATGATTTTGAACCGGAGATCTTTCGACGATTTCCTCAGCTCGCAGAAATTAAACATTCCCTTTATTCCCATGGGGCGAGCTTTGCACTCATGAGCGGTTCAGGATCGTCAATTTACGGATTATTTGAGGATCCGGATGTCGCAGAAAAAGCAAAGATTTTTTTCGAGGGAAAAGGACATCTCGCTTTCCTTTCACGGTAGAATTAGATGCTCAATTCTCCGTGAAAGATCGTGATCGCTTCACCGAACATTTTCACCCTGTCCCCATCGACCTCTAATTTGACAGGTATCGATCTCGAAGCATGCCGGAATCCTCTTAACCTTGTTTTTCCAAGCCGCCCGATCCAGAATGGTCCGAGCGCAGCATAGGCCCAACTGGCAACTGGAGCATCCAGACCATAGCGAGGCTGAAGTTGCATCGCTCGCAACGCAAAGTCATAATCACGTCCAGCAGCCGCTTTAGAAGTAATAATTAGTCCATGAATTCCGAGTGTATCGACCAATTTGAAATCCGGTTGCACTTTCTTAAGCTTCGATTCCGAGCTAACTTGTATGATATAATTATCCCCTCGTCTCCCAACGAATTGAGGTGCCGGATCGATGGCCTGCAAAATTTGCTCGGGAGGCTCGATCTCTTGAATGGATAGAGCTGGAAAATTCACCTCGATCTGCGTTCCGCCCATGATCGAAGAAATCGGGCCCGCATGGGCAGAAAGTGCTATGGATCTCCGTGAATCGGCAAACCGGTGACTGAAAAGCACATGAGCTGAAGCAAGGGCAGAAGAGGTGCCAAGATCAACTTCGATAGACCCCGCAATACATCGCATATCGAAACGGCTCGGGCTTTTTGCTACGAGAAACCCTGCTTCCACCAGATTCAGGCAACGGGAGATTTTAACCATCCACTCCATCTCGCGAGGCTTTTCCAGCACAAAAACTCCGGTCACATTCCCTTCGAAGGGCTTAGATGAGAACGCATTGACAAGATATAACTGATCTGGCATCTGGTGATGATTAAGACGAGCTTAACGTTGAACCTGAACGCTTCGTTTTTGATATTATTACAAGAATCGATGCAAAGAGGAACAATAGAACGCCTCTCCGGCTTTACTCCCCGCAATTTCGATTTGAGCATTCTTAATTCGTAATTGTTAATTCTTCATTGAAAATTAGGCCCCTTCGACTAATGGTTAGGTCACCACCCTTTCACGGTGGCTGAACGGGTTCGAATCCCGTAGGGGTCACTATCCTTTCTTCAGGAAATAGGTGCCATTTCTTTTTCTTGCTGAGTTCCCGATGGTCCCTGCGCCACCCTCGAATTTGAGCCAATTTCGCACATTTGTTCCAACAGGTATTCATAATGCCACTTCCTAAAGAACTCGTTCATAATGAAACATACCGCTTCCATTTTCAATGAGCCACTGAGCACCCTATTCTTAACTCTCCATTCTTAATTGAAAATTGATACAGGTGCCCATCATCTCACCACCTAATATACGACACCCACAAGCCGAATGCAAGTAAAACGAAAAAATAAAATTATTTTGGGGACTTACGGAATAGTAAGGCTCATCAGATAACGGTACAAGCGCGTAGGTCGAGCGTCCTCGCTCGACACTGCGCAGTGGAACTACTTTGTGCTGTTACTTCACCATGTGCACGAAGGGCGCGCACTGCAATAGTTTGTGGCAAAAACCATTTCATAAAGATTGGAACATGTGAATTGTTTACGAATAGGCACAGTTCCCTTTGTGTCGAGCGAGGACGCTCGACCTACGCGCTTTATGAACGGATACAAGTTATGAATAATGAATCAGTCCCACGTTTCGTGGAATAAAATAAAGTATCTGTATTATAGGAAAAAGTACAAATAGCGTCTATCTCAAAAGGATCTCTTGGTGCCAAATCAGTGTCACCATAAAAACTGCTGCTGTCGGTCACAACAAAGCCATGAAAATAAGGCCGTATATCCGAACTGGCCGTAGACACCGTTAATCCGCCAGTAAGGGTTAAGGCTTCCCCGGTTCGCCGATTACTGACCGAAGCTCTGAGAATTGAATCGGCTTCCGTCACGTTGGCCGTACAACTATCGACGACCGTGCCCAGCTTCCAAATCCCTGCGAATTTCCCTGGTTGAATATTGGCAACCCACCCCGGCGGCGGTGGGTTACTTGAATTACTCGTGGGCCCGCTACACCCGGCGATCAAAAAAATGAATAATGTAAGAAGCCGTTTCATACTTCATCTCCAAAGAAAAAGTTACAATTACAATAACAATAACACTTGCCCAACTCGAAAGTTACCGAATTCGAACTTTAATGACTTTCATTTCATCATTAATGCGGCGTTTTCGCGTTCTGTTGGTTTTCGATCTGTTGGCGGAGCTTGTTCAGGGAATCGATCTTGCGATGGAACAGTCGCAGGTTTCAAGTTTGGTGTATTACTGTTGTTTGTAAAGCCGTTACCGCTTCTGAAAAAGATAAAACCTGACTTCCTCGGCACGGGAATGAATTGATACGGTATGTGATTGAGTAGAAAAGACCCCAACCACCCCAACGTCTTCACGACTATCGTATTTGATGCTTCCCGAATAGATGCGCCAAACGTCCCTTATTCTCGTTATCGATATTCTCGTCCTCGCGCTGTGCGGCTCGGAGTCTATCGGCTGTCCGAGAAAGCAGGATTTCCCGCAAGCACGGAAGCAAAAGGGCAAGCACTGGTCATTAGCTCTGCCAACACCCCGCTTTTAAAATCCGGTGATACGGTCATCGAGGTCGCCGGCCAGCGGGTGTCTTCAGCGGATGAGATCGAGTTCCTTTGCGATCAAGCGGCGATCGGTGAAACGATCCCGACGTTGATACAGCGAGAGGGACATGCGATTACCGTTCCCATCGCTTTAATAACGGATTACCCTGCATCCAAGATTATTATCGAGTCTCTTGCTGCACTGATATTCTTTTTGACGGGAATTGCCGTAATCCTCTTGCAAAAGCGTGATACGGCTGCCCACGTCTTTCATCACTTAGCGGTTGCTATCGCTGCATTGATCGTGGTAACGACTGGCAGATTTACTGTTGCTCCCTACGGCTTAGGATACGTCCTTGAAATAGTTTTTCTTATCTCTTACGTCGTCGTACCGGTGCTCTTTCTGCATTTCACGCTTATCTTCCCAAAGGATCGATTCCGTTATAAGAAAACATTTCTTATTCCGGCCTATTTCATTGCTGCCATCATTACGGTTTGGTCTTCGATCACATTTCTTCATGCGGCCTATCCATCGGTGCGTCTGGATCGTTATGGAGCGTATGGCGCAGCCAATTACACAACGCTTATTTTTTTTGCTGCACTGTTTATCGTGGGATTTGCGATTTTGCTGCATGCGTACCGTACGACTACCTCCGAGTTTGAACGCCGCAAGCTCCGTTGGATATTTTTTGGAGTCGTGTTCGGCGCAAGTGCCTATTTAGTTCTCAATACGATCCCGAAGCTGCTGATCGGAAAGAATTTGGATGAGCAATTTGCCATTCTTCTTTCGGCGGTCGCCCCCCTGAGCTTTGCAATTGCCATTATCCGGTTCAAAGTATTCGACATCGATCTATTCTTACAGCGCAGCACCGTCTATACGTTTGTGATCACGGTTCTTCTCGTTGTCTATCTCGGCATTGTAGCACTTTTTACGCAATTGGTCCTTGCCATGGGCCTTCCCTCGACTCTGCCAAATATTATTGGCGCGGTATTTATTGCGTTGCTTTTCGATCCATTACGAAGGAGAACCCAAAAATATATCGATAAGAAATTCTTCCGAGTTTCCTATAATTTTCACGAGGCACAGCGCAGCATTGTCGAAAAATTAAAGTTCATAAATACCAAGCAAGGACTTGCCGATCTGGTCGTCGAAAATATTGGCACACTTATCCCAATCGCCAAGATAGGGTTTTTTATCGTGGAAGATCCATCCGATCGGTTACGACTTCTTGCCCACCGAAATTTCGATCTTCTGGAGCGCCGCCATGTTCACCTCAAAACAAGCGATCTAAAGACCGGGCTTGAACTGCCTGTTGCGCTGGAAGATGCGATCGAACCGGGAATCGAATACGAGCTCGCCGACCGCGAAGTATTTACGCGTTGGGGCATGGTGTTGATCCTGCCAATGCTTTCCTCCAATCGAAAGATTCTGGGCTTTCTCGTGCTGGGTGAAAAACTTTCCGGCACGCGCTTTGTCGTCGAGGATATTTCTTTACTTAGTTCCATAAGCGCGCAAACAGGGCTGGCACTGGAACGGCTCAATGTGGAATACGCGCTTGTGCTTGAACATGCAGAATCCGAGCGGCTGGCCGAACTCAGCCAATTGAAATCGTACTTTGTTTCCAGCGTTTCGCACGATCTTAAAACGCCGCTCACTTCTATTCGGCTTTTTGCGGAACTGATGAAAGATCACGAAGATCTCCCACGACAAAAAACCATCGAATATTTGTCCATCATCGAGGGGGAATCCGATCGGCTTGCGCGGCTCATCACGAATGTTCTTGACTTCGCGAAGATCGAAAAAGGCACGAAGGATTATACATTTAAAACATGGAACATGAATGAGATCGCAAGGGACGTTCTTCGTTCGCTGAACTACCAGATCGCCTCCCATGGATTCGAGTTACAAGCGGTCCTTTCGACGGCCCCGCTATTGATCGAGGCCGATCATGACGCTATTTTCGATGCGGTCACAAATCTGATCTCGAATGCGATGAAATATTCACCGCCGGACAGGAAACACATCACTATCCGAACAAAATCGGAGAACGATTTTGGGATTCTATCTGTCCAGGATGAAGGCTATGGCATTGCGCCTAACGAAATGGAACATATTTTTGAATCGTTTTACCGCATTAACGATCCCACAATGAAAGCGGCAGGCGGCGCGGGCATTGGGCTTTCGCTGGTAAAACATACCATGGAGGCGCATCACGGAAAAGTCGAAGTGACGAGCGAAGTTGGAAACGGTAGTATTTTTGCATTATACTTTCCATTGATTGCAGTATGAAAAGAATATTAGTGGTTGAAGATGACCCCGCCATTCGGCTCGCACTGGAAGCCGGACTCACGGAAGATAATTACGAGGTCTTTACGGCATCCGATGGCATTGAAGGATTCAAGCAAGCCAAGAGTCCATCCATCGATCTTATCTTGCTCGACATCATGCTTCCCGGAAAAGATGGCTTGGAAATTTGCGGCGAACTCCGCAAAGCCGATATCAATACACTGGTGATGATGTTAACCAGCAAATCGGATGAGATCGACAAAGTGCTCGGCTTGGAGGTCGGCGCCGACGATTACATGACCAAGCCGTTCAGTATGAGGGAACTCAAAGCGCGCGTCAAAGCGCTGCTGCGACGAACGCAGGAATTGAAAAAAGGAATCGAAGAAGCTTCCTTTGGCGATCTTCATTTTGATTTCAAGAAACAAGAAGCTTTTAAGAATAAAAACCCTCTTAAATTCTCCGCAAAAGAATTTCAGATCATGAAATTGTTTTTCGAGCATGAAGGACACGTGCTCGACCGCGACAAGCTCCTCAACGAGGTGTGGGGCTACGATGTCTTCCCCACGACTCGCACCGTCGATAACTATATTCTCTCCATTCGAAAAAAGATCGAGGATAATTCATCAAATCCAAAGCACCTTTTGACGGTGCATACCAGTGGATATAAGTTTGTGAAGTAGGGTGGCCTGATTGAGCCTGCCGAATTGAATTTCCTCTACGGTCTCTCTGCAGAGACGTGACATTTTTTTGACATTTTTCAGAAGAGTTGGTGACAACTCGTGTCTTGCCATTCGCCATTTTTGTATCGCGAAATCGATCTATTCTTTTTGTGAAACACGTCATGAAAACTTCAGCATCAATTCTATTTGCGGTTTTGGGAGCCATTTCCCTCCAAAACCAAGCCCTGAGAGCGCAATCAACGGCACCAAGCGGGCCATTTCTATCAGATACATCCGTTGTTTTTCAACTTCAGTACACTGCTGACACAGCCGTAAATCTTGGCTTACCGCTCGATGGAACACAACCAGAAAAATTCTTTCTGGGAGTTCGAAGCGAATTTGGTACTGCCTCGACGCCGAAATTTCAGACCGATCTTGGCTTCGATATCGGTTTCGGCGAGTGGGTACTTCAGGGGGACTACCGCTCGTATGGTGGGCAGGGAAGGCCTACTTCTTCACTTGAAGGCGGCTTATTGTGGGTTTCATCCGGAGGGCCTACCAGTTCACCCATAGCCCCATTCCCAACCAGCCTGGACGGGATCGACGAATATTCGTTAACCGCTGGAAGAATTATAAGAATTTTCAATAACTCGGTTGTGGTCACTCCATCCATTGGTGTAGCAGCAGTGTCAAGGAATTACGTACATTATAGCAATTGCTACCAGATCACGCAGCCAGGCTATTTCTTATTCTTATTTATTCCCATTCCGAGTTCCGAGACGTATTATCAGTATAACGCCACAGTCGAGTCGGAAGTGAGCGTCACAGTCCCACTCTCGATTCACATGGTTTGGAAAATTGCATCGTGGATCGGTCTCTCTCTTTCCGGCTGGACGGAAATTGGCAACGGCGGAACTTCCGGATGGAGCGCCGGCCTCGAAATTGGCGCGCTGCCGTGATAGCCCGTTGAGAGTTACACGGGAACCTATCCCAGGGAAACGCTATCGGCTCTGTTGGTTTTCGATCTGTTGGCGTAGCTTATTCAGGGAATCGATCTTGCGGTCGATCGTCAGCTCGAATTCCGGCGCGTCCCAATACCCGCGATCTTCGAAATATCCTTTGACGAGGAAATTGTGCTTCAATCCTTCCATCACTTCGGCAAAGCGTCCGGAACCAAGCGCAAGCTTGGCCAGCGCATCGTTCAGCGTGTAGCTCGAAGCCACAATGTTATCGGTTGCCTTCTTGGCATTGTCATAGATCTCATCTTTCGTCAGGAACTTCCCGATCGAGCCTTCCCCGCGGTTGATCCTTCCGGTAATAGAATCGATCTCGCCGGAAAGTTTATCGACACTGCCGGAAATATGCCCCACCGCCATGCGCGCGGTATCCATCACGTTCCGCGCACTCACGACCATCTGGTTCGCATTCAGATACAAGGAACTATCGTTGACGAGCTTGCCAATGGTTCCATTGCCGGAGGCCATCAGGCGCACCAGATTCGTCGCCGCAATGGCAACGGAATCTAATTGCACCACCGTCGCGGTGAGTGTATCGTAGATCTTGGTGAAATCCTGCGGCGCCTGCCCGCGCAACAGACCACCCGGTTCGATCGGTGGCGCACTATCCCCGCCCATCGTGATAAAAACAACCTTATCGCCAATAAGCCCTTGTGTAGTAATCAGCGCCCTGGAATCGGTATGAATGAGCTTGAGCGCATCGGTGATAACCTTCATCGTTACTACGACGGAGTCGCGGGAGTTGCTTGGAAGCCGAATATCCTGCACGCTGCCGACATTAATTCCCGCCATATCAATCTCCGCGCCGCGCTGCAGATTGCTCACCGTCTGGAAGTGTGCGATCACCAGAGAGGTGGAAGAGAACATCTTCTCTTTATTTCCCAAATAGAAAATGCAGACGATCAGCACAATGAACGCGGCCAGCACGAACATACCAATTCGAAAAAGCGGAATAGCTTTGCGTTTCATTCGCGTGTTATGAGTTATTCGTAAAGATCGTTAAGCAATGGCGTTTATGCGTGGCGCAGCAGTCTGTTCCACCTCGGTCGATACCCGTTGCAGGATCTGATCGTGGCGAGTTCTATCCAGCCGCGAAGCTCCCAGATATTCATGAAGGAACGGGTCGCTGGAGGACGCCAGTTCCGGAAGCGTTCCCGCAAACACGACAAGCCCCTCGTTCAGTACTACCGCGCGGTCGGCAACGGTAAAGGCCGTTGGAAGATCGTGCGTGACGACAATAGATGCAATGCCCAAGCGTTGTTGTAATGTCAAAATTTCTTCAGCGATCGATGCGGCGGTGAGCGGGTCAAGCCCGGTCGTTGGTTCGTCATAGAGCATCAGTCCTGGCTCGATGACAATAGAGCGCGCCAGGCCAGCCCGTTTTTTCATGCCGCCGGATAGTTCCGATGGCATTTTATCGACGGCATCTCGCAAGTCGACCAATTCGAGTGTTTCCATGATCTTTTGTTCGCGTTCGTCCGGCTCCATATCGGTATGCTTGATCAGAAAAAGATCGAGATTCTCGCCCACCGTCATCGAGTCAAAGAGCGCTGCGCCTTGAAATACGAACCCGACGTCGGATCGAAAGGCCATCAACGCAGTTTCTTTCAGGTCAGTCACGTCTTTATCGTGATAAAAGATCTTACCGGAATCCGGATGGATAAGCCCAACAATGAGCTTGAGCAAAACGCTCTTTCCAGTCCCGCTCTTTCCCATCACGGCAACCGTCTCGCCCCGATGCACGTCGATCGAAACACCACGCAGCACGGGATGATCGAACGCAATGCTTACATTCTCGACGCGCAACACCGGAGCGTCGTCAGGAGCGCTGCGCTCGATCTTGGGTATCTTTTTTAAAGAGTGAAAGCGCATAAAGGATCAACTAGGCCAGATCATAAAGGTGATCTTGACGAACAGAACATCGAGCAAGATAATAAGCAGCGAGCTGGTAACGGCGGCATCCGTTGCCGATCTTCCAACGCCTTCGGTACCGCCGGTCGAGTGGTAACCTTCATAACAACCGACAATGCCGATCGTAAATCCGAAAAAGATCGTTTTGGCAATCCCCGGCAAGTAATCGGAGAACTCGACACCCTGGACCACGCGAGTGATATACCGGCTCATCGTCATACCGGCCTCGACGTTCTCGATGATCCAGGAACCGATCAACGCAAGGAAATCCGCATAGATGGTCAGGATCGGTAGTGCGATCATACACGCGACCACCCTGGTGAACACGAGCAATTTATAGGGATCGAGCGCGGCGACATCCATGGCATCGATCTGTTCACTGGCGCGCATCGAGCCTAACTCGGCTCCGATCCCGGCTCCCACACGGCCCGCAAGGATCACAGAGATGAGCACCGGAGACAGTTCCCGCATCACGCTGATCGCCACCATGGTGGGAATGAATGCTTCCGCTCCGAATTTTATCATCGTCGGGCGGCTTTGCATCGTAAGCACCGCCCCGATCACCACCCCAACCACCGTCACCAACGAAAGCGACCGGAACCCTGTGGCATACAGCTGGCGAACGATCTCCTTGAATTCATACGGCGGACGTCCCAGCGTTCGGAGAAACCGCATCGAGAAAAGCCACAGTCCTCCAAGCAGTTCCAAACCAGTGGCATTCCGTGGCGGAACGGCACGGCTCTCTCCCATCGAATTCGGTGGTGGCACACTTGATTGTTTATCGGTCATATAGATTTCCGAGGTAACATCCGTTAGCAATACCTAATTCGATTTCTGCATCTAATACTTGCTACTGGTAGAGGATGAAATCAATGCGCTGGCTTAATGGCCGCTTCCTGGGATCGGTGGGTTGGGCGGATTAGGATTATTCCCGTTCGGATTGTTGCCATTCGGATTACTCCCTCCAGTATTAGTTCCAGGCTGACCGGGTACGAAGCTGCCGTTCCCAGGATTTTGAGTACCAATTCCAGGATTTTGATTTCCAAAGCCAGAGTTTTGAGTACCCGGCTGGTTCTGCCCCGGAAGCGTTGGTTGCCCCTTTGGCGGTGTCCCCGTTTTTGGCCCATTGTTGACAAGCGGTGTACTCAATAGCTCCGACTCGATACCAAGCTTCCTTGCAACCGGCAGCGTGAGATCGAACTTCGAGTTGGTGTAGAGCAGGATCACATCTTTCGAGCTGCGGTCGAACACATAATCGTAGTTTCCATCGGCGGCAACTTCCTTGATCGCTGCGGAAAGCTTATCGTAGGCCGGCCTCATGAGCACAGCCTCCTGCGCAAACAGGTCGCCGCCATTTTGGTCGAACTTCGAGTGGAGAAAATCGTCGTGTTTCTTGTGGAGGTTGGTAAGCTCCAGATCTGCGGTGTTGCGCTCGGCATCCGTCATGATAAGCTTGCGGCGGTCGTATTCGGCTTGCTTGCGGTCGATGTCCGCCTGCAGGTCGGTAGCCTCTTTGGTCCAGCTTGAAGTAAGCTGATCGAGGCGGGCATTGGCATCCTTGACCTCCGGCATGCGCTTGAGAAGCTTTTCAGCGTCGATATAACCGACGCGCGTCGCCGGCTGGGCGTGGGTAATCGATGCGAACGCAATGAGGCTAAGAAAAATGACGGAAATTCGGGTAGCAGTTCGTGTAGTCATGGTCAAATTCTATGATATTCGCTCATTCTACCATCCGGCAGGAGAAAGGTTTCAAAAAGGAAAACGCGGCCACCTCTAAAAAGTGGCCGCGTTCAAAAAGTCCCGAACGGGCAAAAGCGGTTAGCCTTTGAACTACCCGAAAATTAATTACGGCTGGGCCTTGAGAAAATCCTGGAATTTGGAGGTCTGGTCGTATTCCGTGTCAAAAGAAACCAAAGACGCCTTAGGGATGATGATCGAAAGGTGCTCCTTCTTGCGGTATGCATCAAGAGTATTCTGAAGCTTATCGGTGATGGGCTTCATAAGGTTGGCCTTCATTTGGTCGAGCTCGCCACCCGTGCCAAATTTCGTATTTTGGAACTTGGTGAAGTTATCTTGGAGACCCTGAAGCTCTTCCTGTTCCTTCTTTTTCATGTCATCGGAAGCCGTTGTTCCGAGTTTGGCGTAGGAATCCATCGTTGCCTGGTACTTGGTACGCATGGTCTCGAGGGTGTCCTGATATGCCTTGGTCTGTGCTTCGACTTTTGAAGTCGCACTCATATATTCAGGCATCGCCGTAACGACGGTCTGGATATCGACGACGGCGATCTTCAGCGCCTGGGCTTGAGCAGATTGGGTAAACATTGCGAACGCCATAACCGCAGTGATGGCGGATCGTTGAAGGAATTTAGTCATAGTTTCTAATTTTCTCTAAAAAAACAAGTGATTAAAAAAACGGGAGTCTTTACCGTTCTAAAGATGGCACGTACAAATCCATGTTCTTAGCAAAAGATTCCAATTCTTTTTATGAATATCACTCGATTGACTAAGATTTCGTCAGAAATGTCCATGGGGCTATTTCGGTCGCAGCGGCATCCCTCCTATTTTTTCGTATATTTGAGGTCTGTTCTTCGAGTTTTCTTTCAGACAAACACTGCTTTCCTAAACATTACCATGAAAAGATCTATTGGGGTTGCTGTTACGCTTATTTCCGGTGGATGTTCCTTCATCCCCATCGGATGCTTCTTCTTCCTCGGAGCCGCCATGCTCGCCGGATGTTCATCCCCCGAAGAGCGATGGGAAAAATCTCCCGGAGTCGAGGTCACCGTTGATAAAGAATACATTAACGGAAAACCGTTCATGACCGTCTTCTACGAAAATTTTGGAAACGATACCATTCAAAAGATTCGCTATCAACTTATCACGGAAACCAAGGGCAAGATCGATACCGTCCTGAAAGAGATCTACCTGCCGGAGCTGCTCAGGCCAAAGGATAGGCATGTCGTCCCGCGCCACATCGGCGAAGATACCGTCAAGGCCGATGAAATTCGTGCCGGCCAGGTTTGGGTTGTCATGAAAAAGCAATAGGCGCCGACAATGCTGGGTTGCTATTACAGAGACTTGGATGTTTTGCAACGGTTGTGAAATTTTCTTGTTTAAATATTTTCTAATAATCATCCAAATTTCCCATCCATGCGTCATAGTACATCCATCTTCTTTCCCGTCATTGTTGTAGTAGTGCTTGCCATGCTCACGCCTGTGCTTCGCGCGCAGGAGATAGAAAGCGAAACCCTGCGCGATCCCATCGTAGCAAGTTCAGATTCGGGCGCGTACCACGCGATCAATCAATTGCCGGAAAGCATTCGCCGCTCGGCGCCCTTCGCCCGCGATTTTTACGATTTCTCGAGACAAGCCGGTCCCTCCGGCACGATCGATCAGGATGCCTACCTCTGGACCTATCAGCAGGCGCAACAGAGTATGCTCCGCACGAGCGAGAGGAGTTCGGTCGGGAAGTTTTCTACGCAATCCGTGCAAGGCACCTGGCAGAATATCGGCCTTCTTGGCAGCGCAACGGTCAACACCCCATCTGCCGGGATCACGACGGAGATCTTGTTCAATCCGCAACATGCGAACATCATGTATGCCGCCGGTTTCGGAGGCGGCGTATGGGAATCCATCGATACCGGAGCCACATGGAATGAACTCACGGACAATAATCTTCCAAACCTTAATATCTCTGGATTAGCGATCGACCCCGTTTCGCCGGACACCATGTATGTAGGAACCGGTTACTGCAATATCGCGATCGTCAATTATGGAGGCAGCGGGCTATACCGCTCCATGGATGGGGGCACCTCATTTCAAAAGTTGAATGTCGGCTCCGCGACGAGTTTTGTCAAGATTGTCGTCGATCCAGCAAATCATAATATCGTACTTGCTTCGTCCTACGATCAGGGGAACGTCTTTCGTTCGACGGATTATGGTAATACGTGGAACTCCGTATTCTCGAGCGGTGAAACGTGGGATATCGTATCGGTGCCGGGAAGCCCGGGAGTATTCTTTCTCTTATGCACGGGCGGTATCTATAAATCCACGAACGATGGTTCATCCTGGACAAAAAGCTCAACTGCAGTAAAGATCTTCGGTGGCTCGATCGGGCGTGGTGCTTTGGCAATTCCCACGAACGCTCCAAACAAGGTCTTCGCACTTGTAACAAATTCGAATGGATACGATCAGGATTCCCTCTATATCAGCACCGATGCCGGTACTACCTGGAGCATGGATAACTCGATTCCGGGGGGGCTGTTCTCACTTCCCGGTACCCAGTTCGGTCCGCAGGGATGGTACGATCTGTATCTTGGCGTTTCGCCAAATTCCATTAACGATGACACGATCTACACGGCAGGCGTGAATGCCTACGAAAAAAGCGGTGGAAACTGGGTAGCGTACGGCGATTATAACGACGGACACCAGTTCGGTACCGGTGGATACCCACACTCCGACCATCACTCGTTTGCTATCAACCCGCTCAACTCCAACATTGTCTATGATGGTGATGATGGTGGGCTGTATGTCAACTATGCAGCAGGTTCCACAACGGTGGGAAATGGCGGCGGGTGGATCGTTCACTCCACCAACATGATCACCAGCCGCTTCTATCACGTCGCCTTTGACCGGAACAACCTTAAAGCAACCTGGGCTGGTGCGCAGGATCAGGGGCTGTGGAGAATGGTGACAGGGCAAGCCTCAACGTATGAAGGATTTGGCGATGCGCTCACGGCGATCGTTAACCCCACAAACTCCAACCGCGTGTATGGTGAAGGCCCCGAAGGTCAGATCAGTATAACGAATTCTGTCTCGTCTCCCAATTGGCAGCCAACAGCCGATTCCGCCGAAGGTGTGAATGATGGCGCGAGCTGGGACTGTCCATTCAGAATGTCCCCCGTGGCCAATGGATCCATCGGCGCATCAAGCATTCTCTATGTCGGACGTCAGCACCTGTGGCAGACCACCGATGGCGCCACAACCTGGAAAAAACTTCCTCCGGTCTTCGGGCAGACCTATGATGGAGTGTATTATATCAGCGCCATAGGACTTCCCTCCTGGAATGCCAACATGATCTATGTGGCCGGCGGCAGCAGTTCCTTCGAGCTTTCCACCAATTTTGGTTCCAGTTTCGTTTCGCGCACCAACCCGGGAACCGTTACCTCGATCTGTACCAACTGGCACGATACAAAATTTGTGCTCGTCAGTCTGGAGGGATCGAAATCGAAGGTGATGATGTCCGAAGACAGCGGCCACTCCTGGACGAACGTGTCCGGTGTAGCAGGCGCAGCCATTCCCGGCGCGGATTCCACCACCTCCTGTAACGTTCTATGCGTCGCGGTCGACTCGACCAATCCGCTTTCGACCTGGTATGCCGCTACCGATTTTGGGATGTACCAAACCACCGATGCCGGCCAGCATTGGGAGTTCTTTGGTTCCGGCCTGTTCCCCTGCCGCGATGTGCAGGTCGCTCCGAATGGCTTGTTGTTACGCGTTGCTTCGAGTGGCCGCGGGATCTGGGAATACGATTTTGGGGTCAATGCCGTGGAATCCTCAACGCTCACTGCGACCAAATCCAGTTCCGGCACCGAGCTTGCCTGGAGCGTTCAGGATGAGCCGGATGGCGCCACGTTCTACATAGAGCGTTCCCTCGATGGCGATGGCTTCACGCGCCTTAGCAGCATTGCCGGCATGGGCGCATCTTCAGGAACCCATAACTACACCTTTGCCGATAACACCACCGCTCCCGGAACCTATCTCTATCAGATCCATGAGATCGACGCCAGCGGAGCGCAAAAGTACAGCAATCAGGTGGAACTGCATTATGGCACGAACCAGCTTTATGTGTATCAGCCGTATCCTAATCCGTTCATCTTGAATAGCACTGCGAATGCCGTTACGCTTAATTTTGAGATCCCCGCGATGGATAACGTTCAGCTTCGCATTTACGATGTGAAAGGCTCCCTTATCCGCACCCTGCTGAACCGCACCATGGATGGCGGCCCGCAATCGACCACCTGGGATGCCCGCGACGATCAAGGCAACCTCGTCGCCCCCGGTGCGTATTTCTACTCCATCCAAACCGGGAACTCCGGCGTGGCGAGTGGGAAGATCATGGTGGTGCGGGAGTAGGATTGTCTGAACCGGGATTTATGGGATTCTTGAGATGAATGGGATGGGGAATTGGAATGCGAAAGTTATCTCAACCTGTCATCCTGAGCGGAGCAAAACGAAGCGATAGCGGAGTTTTGCGAAGTCGAAGGATCTCTGGAAGCTTCTCCGATATTCAAATGTTCTAATGGGGATGACCGAATTCAAAGAACGTTGACGAAAATGATATGGACGTGCTCGATGATTCCTGGAATTCGGAAGAACGGAAGATTTTTCGGGAATTTTTGATAACGGGAAAATCCAGACAAGCAAATAATACAATCCCCGACTACAAAAAACTGGATGAAATTGACGTTTTGATTTCGAGCGATGCAACGCCGGAGGATCATAAGTTCTTTAGCAAATTTCTGAAGGCGTATAAAGCCCTTCAGGCCAAAGCGAAACACTAATCGCTACCTCTGCACAGATCCCAAGATGTACACCGGGTTTTAACCCGGTGTACACACGAATTCCGAATTACTATCGGTTCCCGATCGAATCATCCTCCGGGCGGCGCGGACGGCGCGGCATGGGTGGTTCGAAGCCGCTGGTGCGGGGCTGCTGATCATAGCCGCCGCGATCTCCGCGTGGTTGTGGGCGAACGTTGGTGGAATACACGCTCTGCTGTCCACCGCCGCGACTGCCATATTGGCGCGGGCCTTGCGAAGGCGCACCGTTATCGCGAGGCTGACGGTATCCGCCGCCGTTGTAATTCGATCGTTCTCCCTGCGGGCGCGGACGTTGTGGGCGACCCTGATTATATCCGCCGCCTTGCCCCTGGCCATACGAGCGGCCCTGTCCTCCGCCCTGACCGTAGGAACGGCCTTGGCCACCACCTTGCCCATATTGCCGTGGCTGGCCTTGGCCTTGACCATAAGAGCGTCCCTGACCTCCGCCACCACCCCACTGACGATCTTGTCCTGCCGGACGTGGAGCGCGTGGCGCATAACCTTGACCGCCTCCGCCGGAGCGCTGACCATAACTGCGACCTTGTCCCTGTTCACCATACTGGCGTGGGCCCTGGTCTCCATATTGTCGTGGGCCGCGTGGCGCATAACCGCCTTCTCGCTGTCCGCCTCCACCATATTGTCGCGGACCGCGTGGCGCGTAGCCTCCCTGACCACCCTGACGCGGCCTGCTCGATTGCTGGCGCGGGCCTTGCTGCCATCCGCCCTGACGTGGTGGCCCTCCCGGACCGCGCCGGGGTGGGCCGCCCCTCCGCTGGCCTTGCGAACGCCCCTGGGGACGTGAGCCGTACGGTCGGCCTTCGAATTTCTTTTTCTCCCTTTTCTCGCGAGGGACGAATACCCGCTTGCCCTTTTCGGCATCGTACTTCTTATCGGCATGCTTGCGAATGGGCCGCACGGATTTGCGCGGAAGCCGCATCGGCGGAACGACGGCTTTCCAGTCCTCCTCATTGAGCCGCGCTTGCTCGCGCGCTGGATTCTCGATGAACTGGAAGGTATCGACGCCCGCTAAACGGTCGGCGATCTGCTTGCCGCTCCAGAATGCGGATGCCATGGAACTTTGTCCGGCAATATAATCGCCGGCAAGATAAAGCGGCACCTTGAACTCGCCCTCTTTGATCGTATCGACCGTAAACGGCGATGACGAAAGGAATGCAGCCGGCCACCGCTGGATCTCTCCATACACAATATCCGGAAGCGCGACATCGAGCACTTCTTCGAACACCCGCTCGACGGCAATGAAGGTTTCCTTATCCGATTTCAGTACGTAATCGCGGCTGATCTCCGCGCCAAGCTGGAGCACGAACGCCATTTCATCCTGGCGAACGCCAAGCGGACGCCGGCGGCTTTCCTGCGAAAGCCAGAAGATCGGAGCGGTCACATCATCCGTGAAAAGAGAAGTGAATGGCTCACGAAAATCGATGCGCGTCGTGCCGAACATTGCGCCGATCATCGGCTCGTAATTCACATCGTTAAAAAGATCGGTGATTCGCTTGATCTTCTTATTCTTTTCGGCATGTGGAAGCAGCATCGCCAGCGCATAGGGCGCAGGCAGTGCGATCACCACTCCGTCGGAGGGCGTCATCTCGCCGCGCTGATTGCGAAGCTGATACTTATCCTTTTCAATAACAATATCGCTGATGCGCGTATGGGTGCGCACCGGAACATCTTTGACAAGAGCATCGGCAAGCACTTTCATGCCGCCTTCGAGATAGGACCAGTTCGGCACTTCTACCTCATGTGCCGTCTGGATGGAGCGACCATCGAACCGGAACACCGGTGGTGGAAATGGCAATGCGTGTTGAAGCACGCCGCGCTCGATCGCCACGGCGCGAAGTAATGCTCGGGCATTCGTTTCAAGTTGATTGGATGCCAGCGGGGAAAGATCGATCCTCTGGGCGCCGGAATCCATCGTCCGGTAACCGACATTACGAGTGGAGGCACGGCCGCCGAGACTGCGGGACCATTCGAGGAGGGTAACCTCTTTGCCGGCGCGGTGAAGAAAATAGGCTGCGGAAAGGCCGGAAAAGCCTCCGCCAATAATTGTGATCATGGTGTGATATTATGTTCGATTGTTCTATCGTTTGAATCCATTGGGGTGGATGTGAACGGTTCTTAAAAGGGAATCCGAAAGCCACCTATCGGTTTCTTTCGTGTCGAATCCGAATGACCTTCGAGGGTTTCTCTAAGGCTAACCATCCGGTGACGATGAAGTAAATTTTTACGAAGCAGGAGTAGAGGAGATCCCGCAATGAATCTCGACCTCCCGAGCTAACTGTCGATCCGAGTTTCAAGAGCTTGCTGATTTCAGGCAAGCATGTTATGATCGATCATACGGGCTTATCCACAATCCTCTTAATCGCTACCTTGAGTTCTTGATCGTTACTTTGAGAGTAAAAGACTCTGGTTACCGATGGTGAGTGTTCGTCTGGGAGTGTTGCCTGTGCCGGTCCCCACTCTGAGCGCCACTATGCTGGCCGCGCTCTATAATCGCTTTATACGTACCCGATCGAACGGACTTTAGGAATCGGTGCGGTCGTCATTAGCAATTTTGACCCGCAATCCCCCAAGCTATACTAATAAATCACATCACGCGCCAAGGAGTTCCGGGTATTTGGAAAAAATTTCAGGGAAATATGATCTCTGAATCGCAAAGATTCTCGATTTCATTATAATTGATTTCCTATCGGGTAGCTTTCCTTAGGATTTATTCTTGGGGCTTTGGTATATCCTTTAACCTAAAATTGATCGTGCGTGTAATCCAAATTTTTAGCGGGGTACCATTCTGCATCGCCGGGGTGAAGTGCGCCGATTTCATTGCACGAATTGCCTCTTCATTGAAAACGGAATCTGTTGTTTTAAGAAGCTCGACCTTACCCACAGAACCGTCCTTATTAATGAGCATTTGAAGTGTCACCTTCCCTTCGATCCCATTTTTTCGAGCTACTTCGGGGTAGTGAATTAGTTTTTCGAGTGGGATAAGCTCGTTTGGCTCACCTCCGCCAGCAGCAAATTGGCTATATCCGTCCTCGTATTTTATGGGGGATGCCGTCTTGTAGGCATTCGGATTAGCTTTCAACCGAAAATGTAAAGTTCTCAACTCCCACCCATTCCCTGATGATGGGCTGAAAATTGCTGCCTTTATTACTCGAATTGCTTCTTCATTTAGTAGTGAATCATCAGACTTAAAAATTTCGACTTTACTAACAGAACCATCATCCTTGTCAACGAGCGCTTGAACTATCACATCCCCTTCTATTCGCTTTTTTCTTGCTTTTTTCGGATACCTAATTAGGCTATCGAGAGGGATGATCTCATGAGATTCAAAATCACTGGGATTCGCATCGGAAATGTATCGAACCTTGCTGTCATCATAAATTAGGCCCTTCTTCTTTGACCATCCGTCCAGGACCAACATGCTGTATTCATCTTCAACGTGCGACAGCGTCAGAATGCTGCGCTTATTATTAAGATCGAACGTTATCGTTCGCCCGATCAGCATGGAAACAAGAGCCGACTTGTTCTTCGGGTCGTGCTCGAACTTGGTTGTTATCATTACCCTAATTGCTTCCGTGTTGAAAACAGGGTTCGAGGACCTTTCTATCTTGACTCCACTAACAGAACCATCCGAACGTATCACCGCCGCTACATCTACGGAACCCTCGATTCGATTCTTCACGGCTTCTTCCGGGTAGTGAATAGAGCTATCGAGCGGAACGGTCTCATGCGGGTAAAAATCGACGGGATTGAACATAGCATGGTTTTGAAATTCGCTGTCTTCGCAGATCAACCCACGCGCCTTCGTCCATCTATCCACTACCAAAAAACGGCATTCGGTAGAGTAACGCGAAGTAGTGATAAGGCTCCGCTTATTATTCAGATCGAAAGTGATGGTTCGACCGATCAGGAAGGAAACCCGTGGCGATTCCTCCGAAAGGGGATATTCAAAATGGGAAACGATTACCACACGAATCGCCTCCGCGTTGAAAATGGGGTCTGAAGAATGTTCGATCGTGACTTCGCTGACAGAGCCGTCCCTTTCCACCGTAGCCTGTAGCTCCACCTTGCCCTCAATTCGATCATGTAAGGCTGCCTCCGGATAGTGAATGAGGCTATCGAGAGGAATGGTTTCATGTGGCACATTCGTAGAGATAGGCTCTTCGTGAAACTGCCCATTCGCAGTACCTTGCATCGAAAGCAGCGTAACTATAATAATTCCAAGAACACTTCGCATGAAATCTGAACAATCCACCAAAAATGCGGTTCCACTCGAATGATTATCCCGCTTTTGCGTTAAATCCCATCCATGTGCAATTCATTGCTTAGCCGGAAGGAAAAATATACCGTTGCGGTTCTTTCGTGCGTTGCCTTCGCGCTCCGTGTCCCTCTGGCGTTCCGGCCGGAACGAGCGCTCGCCGGCCCTCCCTATGGCGATGACGCGTACTATCTCTTTTCGATCGCGAGAAATGTTGCTGCAGGTCACGGCCCATCGGTCGATGGAATCCATCTTACAAATGGCTTCCAGCCGCTCATTCTTCTCTTCTATACACCGATCTTCTGGCTGACCGGGTCTCCCATGATCGGTCATGGGAACGCTTGGCTTGCCGTTCGCTGGACCTTTATCTTGAATGGCGTAATCGCTATGTTGACGGTATGGGCTGTCGCTCTGCTCATGAGAGCTTTGGAACGTATCCCTCAAAAGAATGGCATCACTGCCCCGATCATCGCAGCCGCGATCTGGACCTTCACTTTTGAGATCATCGGGCAAATGACGAATGGGCTTGAGACGGGATTGTACTCGCTCATTCTTATAGCAGCAATTACGATGTACGTGAAGATCGGTAGGGATGAAGCAAGCAAGCACATAATTCCCACTACACGATGGGTCGTATTTGGCATTGTGCTTGGCCTTGCGGTGCTCGCCCGGATCGATGCGGCCATCCTGGTCGCAATTATCGTTCTGACGCTTCTTTGGCAAAAGCGCTGGAGGCCTGCTATGATCACAGGGTGTGTTGCAATGTTAGTAAGTGCCCCATGGTGGATCTTTAATGTGATCTATTTTGGCAGCCTGATGCCAACCAGCGGGCAGGCCGAAAATAGCTGGCCACTCCCTCCATGGGGGAACATTCACCAGGCTATAAAAGCAATTTCAGATATTCTGATGTTGATCTTTTATCTGCCGGGAAGTATCGGTCTTACCGCGCTCGTGCTGTGGACGATACTACTCATTTTCGCGATCGCATTCATCTGGTATCGAACAACGATCGTCAGCACCATACGCTCATCGTTCCGATTGAACGGCTTGCTCCCGTTTCTCCTCTTTTCGATTGCGCTCATTCTGTACTATACCGTCCTTTTTAAGGCGCCGCATTTTATTGCACGGTATCTTCAGCCGGCGCGAATCCTTTGGTCCCTAATACTTGCTGCTTTGGCATCGGTGCTATGGGAGAGAAGAATCGTTCGCCCGGTTCTCATTGGTATTGCGATACTTGGCCTTGTCTTCACCATCCGGGGATACACCGTTCTTTATTATTTTTCCGACGAGAAGCCTGCGGGTTTCTATGAGATGGGTATTTGGGCCAAACAGCACCCCGGGGAAAAGATCGCCATGCTGCAATCTGGCATTGCGAGCTTCATTGCTCCGAACATCATCAATCTCGATGGAAAGGTGAATACGGATGCGCTTCTGGCACATCAGCAAGGCCGGCTTGCCGGTTATTTACGGGATGAGCATTTCACCTACATCGCCGATGATAAACCTTTCATCGAGGACATTGCCATCCTTGCCAAAAAGGATGAACTTTATTACGATTCTTCGGGTATGATAGATGAGATTCTTCTTATGAAACACCGGATGACAAAACCATGATGATCCGGATGACCCCAACGCTTGTATTAGTGCTTAGATCGGACTCGCTATGTTGAAATACATTACACTGCTTTCGTGCTTACTTCTTATCAGCTTCGGCACGTTGCGAAGCCAAACCACCTCGAAAAGCGCAGAGGAACTCCGCGCCTTCCATCTCAAACAGATCATGGACGCCTACGCCGAAAAGCGCCATGTAGAGGTGGGCTCTCCCGCCATGAAAAGCATTGGATCGGAGAGCCAGGATTTTGAACTTCCGCTCTCGGTTGGAGATAAACCGATCAGCACCGCCGGTACAAGCGAACCGGAATCCGAAGTTCATGCTGCGATCAACCCCACAGACACAACGAACATCGTAGTCTGCCCCATTCATCTTTACGATGGAATGACGTTGCCGATCTACTACACCACGAACTTCGGCAGTGTCTGGAAAAAGAGTACATATCAGCCTCTGCCCTACGAATCAGGTGCCGCGGTAGATGGGGGCGGCGATCCCGTCTTTGCTTATGACGCGAATGGAACGGTTTATGTTTCCTGGATCGACACCTATAACGTCGGTCAACCCACGGACTCCGCAGGCTGGACGATCGAATCCGATTATAGCGGAACGTACTGGGCTTCCTCCACCAACGGCGGACAAACCTGGACCCGTCCTACTACCGGCTACATAGGCAAAGGCATCGAGACCATCGCCTATTTCATCGATACCGTTACGTTCACAGTAACGGCGGAACATCTCGACTCGACTACCGGATTTAACGACAAGCAATGGATGGCCTGTGACAGATCGAACTCCCAATATCGTAATTCGCTCTATGCCGCGTGGACGTATCTTGGAACGACATCCAGCAACATCCTCGTCTCGCGTAAGCCGGCCGGTGTAGACTCCATGCTGCCGCCCGTAAAAGCGTCTTCCGATAAATTTATGGTGGTGCAATTCTCCGATTTGGGGGTCGATAAAAAAGGAGGATTGCATGTGACGTTCATGGGGTCGTATAATGACTCCGATTACGGAATTTATACCGTTTATTCCTCCGACGGCGGAGCACATTTTGGCCCAGAGGTAAAGATCGCCGATGCAGACATTCCCGGAAAGTCTGCAGACGCGATCGCCAATGGCGATGTGATATTCGGTGTTCGCGCGCCAGGGAATTATCCCGACCCGCACCTCTCGATCGATACCGCAGGCACCGGATATCTCTACGAGGTGTGGAATGCGCTGGGAGTTGAAGTGGACAGCCAAATGGGAACGGAAATTTACTTCAGCCGATCGGTGGATAATGGCGCAAACTGGAGCCAGCCGATGATCATTAATAACGATCTCGATACCTTATTCGGCTATACCGACCATTTTTACCCGAGCATCGCTGTGAATGGGAAAGGCATCATTTCGCTAACCTGGTATGACCGTCGCGAAGATATCAATAATGAGATCGGCCGCTATTATATTGGGCAATCGTCCGACCAAGGGCAGACCTGGACAAACGAGCCGGTAGCCAGCCAACCCATGGACTTTAACGATGTGTTCCTACAGAACGGGAACTTCGGAATCGGTGAATACACACAAGTCCTTACCACACCCTATAATGTTATTCCTGTTTGGTCGGACGGACGCGATAACACAGGTAAAATTCGTGTGTATTCTGCGATCCTTTCTGGGAGCCCGCTTGCATCTGTTCAGCGCATTTCGAGTGTGAGCGAAGGGGTGTCACTTACGGACAATTATCCCAACCCCTTCAGCACAACCACGAAGGTTTCCTTTACGCTCGCCTCATCGGCACATGCGGCGTTGTTTGTTACGAACATCACCGGTCAGCGCGTTGCAAGCCTGTATGATGGCACGGCTGGAGCCGGCGAGCACGATTTCACCTTTGATGGTTCCCATCTGCCCGATGGGGTGTATTACCTCAATCTTGAATCGGATCTCGGAGTGGTTCGCGAAGCCATGACGATCCTTCGATAGTGTGCGATTTCACGCGGGACGCATGCGTCCCGCGTGGCTCCCATGCGAGAAATTTCGCAGAGGGATTCTTTCAATACTTCACCAGCGTTACGGCGAGCCTTTTAAGGAGCCTTTGCTGTCATGGTGCTAATTATTCCCTCCATTCCCATCGTGCATGGCGTGTGCGGCGCGCAGATCGCTCCGCTCGCGCACGAGCTTCATCGCGCCGATCGAGAGATCTATACGCAGGATCCGGTAGATCGCGCGCGGCTGTTTCGCAAAGAGAATGCGAAAATGCTTCATCTTCAATTTCTGGACCGCGATCCGTGGGATGAAAGCAGCCTCGACCTAATCAGCAGAATGCGCGATGCCGTCGATATTCCGTTCGGGGTTTCGCTCTCGGAGTTACCGCCGAGAAGCTCTGAGTTTGAACAGATCTTTGATGCCGGAGTGCAGCGCGTTTTTCTACCAGAGGATACCCCGGCCAGTGTCTTCCTCGTGTATTGCAACCAGTTCACGTCTCGAAAGATCATTCCCACCGTCGACCTCCTCTTCGATTTCGAATCGCATCTTCCACTCTACCGCGCCAGTGGCATCGATCGTGTGGCCATCGATATTTCCCCGAGCGACACGCTCGAATCCGGTACGATCGACTGGGATCGGCTTCAGCATGTTGCCGGGCTTGCACGATCGGCCAACATTCGCATCACGGCACTACATGGCGTCCGTGGCTATCCGGAACTTAAACGGATCCAATCGCTCGATCCTGCGATCGATTCCATTGTCCTGTGCCGGGCACTGAACGAGAATAGATTCCCATGCCAGCTTATCTGGCGCGAAGTAGAAGCCGAAGCCGCGTTCGAGACCGCTCCCTCTCAAAATCTGTGGAGCAACCCACTCGAAGGCAAGCCACATCTATAGGGAAAGAACCTGGATTACTCGGATTTTGAGGCGATCACGCGGATCGATTTTCAGGATTGTGCAATAGAATAGGATTTCCCCATCTACTTAATCTTTGAATCGCCCCAAATCTTGGTCCTGACAGAAAATATGAAAATGCCCGATCGTAGTGTCCGGTGTGTAATCTGATGTCAGGAACGATTCAAGTCTTGGCCATGCAAACAGTGCTTGATACGAATCCAGCGGACTTCCTGTAATATAGGGACGCGGGTCACCGAACTCGACAATAAAATATTTCGGCGGCGTGTCCGTTAGCTGCTGAATCAGTTTTGTTTTCCATTGTTGAGGCGTGGAACTGCTGCGAAACGGCGTGGCTGTCAGGCAGATCGTTCGCGGAAGGGTGTTCGAGAAAAAATAAATCGCAACATCATTCCCCCAAAAGAAACATTGATCGTTATTGGACATACTTGGTCTTAAGTAATCTGCCACTTGGTGTTGTTCCTCCGCAAAATAGTCGGGAATGCGACGCTGAACTTCTGCGTCCGCATCGTTCCCGGATATGGCGAATGTTGCCCACGGTATCGTTTGTGTAAATAATCTCGGAAGCGGCGAAAGTAATAGAATAGCCACAACACATACCGCTATGATCCCCATGCGAACGGCCCCGCCCAGTTTACGAAGCTTCTGCAGCCAGCGGATGCAGGATTCCAGCCCCAGCGCCATGAACGGGGTAAATGCCCAGAGCGCCCGTGTAAATTGATATGGGAATTCTATTTTTCGCTCCAGCAGCACACCGAAGAGTTGGATGATACCCGTCATCAATAACAAGGTTAACAGTGGCCGCCGTTGGTCTCCTTGTTTCTTTTTGACGCAGAGAACGATGCCAAGCACCGCAAATACAAGCAGCGAGATGGAAGTAGAATACGCTAATCGTTCCGGGAACGTAAGAAAGACGAGTTCGAAAATCGAAGCCCCACCCCCGATCGAGCTGTAATGGCGCAGCCAGTCCAGCGATTGCAGGAATGGTTCAAGCGCATCCAACCACCACAGCGCAAATATGGAGAATAGTCCCAGCGCCAGGGAGGAGGTTGTCGGCGCAATGGAAGCTCTCCATTTCATCTTGGAACTTATGCCCGGACGTGAAAGCACGAATACCATCGCGGCAAATCCACCTAAGACCAGCGTGATCTTCAACACGAATAACCACACGACGGCCACGCCTGCAAGCAATCCATACTGAAAGGCAAACCGGTCTTTCGCGAGCCGCTTCGAGGTGACTGTACGCAGGGTAACATCGACAAGCAGCAGCGAGGGAAGGATCGCAAAGCTTTCGGCTTCGCACGTCATCCAAAAGCCGGAACCGGCATACAGCATAAGCATCAGCGATGCCGAAAGCAGCGACGTCTCAAAAGAAAGCTCCCGCCGCAAGATCCTGAAGAAGTAAAATGCCGCGCCAAACTGATAGCATATATCTAAAAGATGAATCGACCACTCATGCCGACCGAACAACCCTAACGCAACCGCATAGATATAAAAGATGAGCGGCTGTTTCGTATCGAGAAAATCGCGGTATGGGACGGCGCCCTTCAGCACCATCTCCCCGCCCACGCTAAACACCGCCTGATCGTACCCGAACGGATAGAACAGCGTAGCCACCAGCATCACGGCGCTGACGACGGCAAGGACAACGATATATGGGCGAACACCCTCCACGCCACACACAACGCTGGAAGAGGCAATTCGCTTCCTGCCCTATCGCACAATCGCCAGTTTACTGGAAACGGAGTAACCGTTCTCGCTTATAGCGCGAATGAAATAGATTCCTGCCGGCAGCGAGGATACATCCAGCGATAAGGCAGCGCCTAACGTCATACCATTCAGGCGTGTTTGGCCGAGAGCGTCGATGATTTGATAAGAAATTGCCGCTGAAGTAGGATTGGAAAAATTGACCTGCAAGAGGTTCGCTGCCGGATTCGGCTGAATGCTCTCGATCGTGAACAGCGGCTTGCCACTCATCGCCGCAAGAAGAAGCGAATCACCGCAACCCTGGAAATCTATTTCGACGGAATCAGCGCCGGTGACCGAAGCTACTGCGCAATCGCAGTTCAGGCGACGACCATAGAAATGCACGCTATCCAGATATACCTTGCTTTGGGGCGTGGATGATAGATACGATGCAAAATCCGCGCGAAGAATCACGGCGGAACTATCTAATCCCAAAGAATCCGAAGAGACAAGCAGCAAATGATACGTTCCGTTTGAGTAGGAAGAATCTTTAATGCTCCAACCGGAATCCAGTTCGAAATGCACGAGTGAAAGTGAATTCGTATCGAATGAAATGCTAATGGAAATAGAATCGCTCCCAATCTCAGAACCAAGCCCTGAATCAGAAAGATAATACACCTGTACCGTATCCCCCGAATAAATGGTTTCCTGCTTTAACCCATTACCCAACTGCACGGACGAACTTAATACGACCGTATTGAGAGAATCCATATCCAACATCCAAAGAGAAGGCGTGGAATTTCCGGTCGTATCTTCATTTGCAATAATGTAAATTCTGTTGCTTTTTACATAAAATCTCTGAACTGGCTCCCTGAGTATTGGCGGGCTGCAAAGGGATTTCCACGATAAGCCTTGATCTGTGGAAAGGTAGCAACCTGAACAAACCATCACGTAAAGACTGTCTAATGTACCGCGAATACAACCGCTTGATATACTACCGTTCGGTTCATAAATATACTCACCACTATTGAGACTATATTGTGGTGGAAAGGAGTAAATTGAATCCCAGGTGACACCGGCGTCATCTGTGCGAAGGATCGTGCCATATGGAGTGTTTGCAAAATATGTTTGGGTTTCAGGAATTGCGAGTGGTTGCCAGCACATGGAGTCAATTGAAAGTGTGGTCCAAGATTGTCCACCATCCGTAGTCCTCCACCACGAGGCGGGATAAAGATCATTCCAAGCCATTAGTCCAGTGTCACCACTGGAAAATGCAAACCCCCCCGATTCTTCGTTTCCAACGTAGGCAAATGGCTGCCATGTCGCTCCTTCATCCCAGGATAATTCATCTTGTCCATAATAGACTGGTGCATCACTTGCGAATGTTGAAAGAAAAAGACCACCTGATCCTTGATCGTAGTATACACCAGTTGCTATGCCACTTCCGTAGCCGGGAGGGGGAATAGTAACATTGAACCATGTTTCGCCGCCATCTGTAGTTTTATAGCAGCCGCCTTCGCCAGTCGCAACCCATCCTATCAAGGAATCTTTGAATGTAATATCGTTAACGTCATTGCAAGCGAAATCAATATTAACAATATGCCAACTCATACCTCCATCGGTTGTTTTATATATTAAACTTGCCAGAGAATCGCCATAAAGTTGCAAGTTTGTACCAAGAAAACCAATTCTGGGCGGCCCAGGAAGATCGATAAAATAAATACAACTGAAAGATAAAGTTCCACCAAATTCTCCGAGATTCAAGAGTTGTTTCCATTGCGCCTGGCATGGGGAAGAATATTCCAGAACAAAGGTTAAGAAGACCAAAGAAAACAACTTAAAAAACAGGAATACCAGACCCACTTTGGTAGGTCTGGTATTCGACTGGTTGAACTCTCTTTTCAGCAAATCGGTGATTGTTATTAGTAAGTATTAATGACGGCCTACGACCTGAAAGAAGAATGGCTCCGGATTGGCGGCGCAACTCAAGTAGGTACGTACGATGAACTCATTGGTTCCTGCGACGGGATTTCCAATCTCAGAGCAATTAAGCGTAATACAACCGTCCGCATCGCCAATTCCTCCCGTGCCTTGCGGTGTAGCAACGATTGATGCATCATTAAGTATCACCGCAGCGCCTGTTTCGGGGTCAACAATATTCAATGTTACCACGTAAACATTAGTGTTTGGGAACGGCTCCTCAACAACAGTTGCAACTCCAAAGCTATGATTGATAGTAGCGTTTGCGGCTACATCGGCCCACGCAACAATTACATTATCCTTATATTCGCCTCCTACAACTGGTACCCTCGCACTGGAGATGTCGCCCAGAACGTCATGCACAACTGAGTGTCCATCGTAAGACACCTCGAAGGCATTCGCACGATTTCCAGTGCTCGCAGTTTTCCCGTTGCCAACAATGAAGAGCGGTCTGTCAAGCGTGCTGCCAGCAACACCAGCCACAGCTTGTGCTTTAGTGACCGCCGTGCTTGTCTCCAGATTATTATATCCGACGACCGTTTGGGCGTAGCTATTGGCAATCAGGCTATCACCACCGGGGACGGATGCGTGGTCGGAACTGGAAGTGATGATGTTATCCTGCCCTCCACCGACCGTAGAAAAGTCAGAAAAAGCCTGATTATACTGGCCACCACCGATGAACGCGAGATTCGCATTCGTGTGATTTCTCTCGCCAGATGCAATACCGGCGCCGTAATCATTGATATTGTCCTCGGAGTTGTAGCGTCCGCCTCCGATGGCACCGAGTTGCGTATAAATCGTGTCATAGTCTCCTGACAGGATTCCACTTCCCCATGCTGCCGTATCCAGCAGATTGTAGGCTCCTCCAGCAATCACGCCATAGCTCGGATTTTGTTCGATATTGTTTAATCCACCACCAATGACGTTGTGATCGGCATTGATGTTGTAGATGTAATTTCTCTCGCCTCCCCCAATTACAGATAGTGGCCCTTGAATAATGTTCTTATAACCTCCTCCAATGAAGGAATAATTGGCACCGGTGTCGATCAGGTTCGTATAGCCACCTGTGATCGCGGCTTCATTGGCAGAACGGATGCGGTTTTGGCTGCCGCCAGCAATGACATCCAAATTGGCCCATGCCGAATCATTAAAATTTCCACCAGTTCCGCCAGGGTACAAACCTTGTCCTGCTATGTGGTTGCGAAAACCTCCTCCGATGAACGATTGTGAAGATAGAGTATCGATACTGTTCTGCTGACCACCCGATATAACATCATACGTCATTTGATCGCCTGCGTCATCATCTAGAGGTGGAACCTCATTGGCGATAATGTTATTTTTACCTCCTCCAATAAATCCCCAGGGTCCGTCTAACGTATCGCTTTCTCCGCCACCAAGCATTTCGGCACCCATGAAATATTGCTCCGTATCACCCGGAGGATTCATGGTCGCATTGATGTCGGTAATGATCGCATTTTTTCGCCCTCCACAGAGCACATGCCATTCTGTTCCTTCAGTCCATGGGTTTGTTCCCACAATGTTGGTGATGGTATTATATTGACCACCTCCAACGACAGAATAACTGATTGGGCCAGGGCCTATGTGATTGCTATCTCCACCACCAATGAATGAGTAAACAGGCATGGAATCAATACGATTGTATTCTCCGCCTCCGATAAAAGAGTGATTACTGTTTATAACGTTGGTATCGCCGCCGCCAATAGTCGAGTAGTTCCCATTAATGGAGTTTATTTTACCAGAAAGTCCGCCGCCAGAGATTGTTGAGCCACTGACAGTGCTTCCGCCGGAGGCGTTCCCGATAATGTTTCCTGTAAGTGAACCGGAACCATAACCCATGGTGATATTAGGCGATGCAGCCTCATATTGCAGATGAACCACCCTCTGAATATCGGTTGTCGTTGCTCCTTTCGAGGCATCTTCAAGATGGATTTCCATGGCGGAACTGGTATCAGTCGTCCCAAGAAATTCCGTTGGCACCGCTATTTGATAGTTCCCGGTCTCACCCCAATTCACAGTACCATTCTCAATAGGCGCAGGCTGGCCAGTGTTAGTAGTGCTGGTTAATATTAACTCGTTTGAATCACGCACGAATGAGACCATGATTCCCGGACCGCCTTCGATGTCAAGATTCGCCCCTTTCGAAGTAACCTGTTCACCGTTTACGGTGATGGATGAAATATAGTCCATGTTCAGCTTATCGGAAGTAACGGATCCAGAAGCTAGCTTATCACTAGTAATTGCGCCGGCAACGATTTTGCTAGTCGTTATAGAACTATCGGCGACGTTGATCGCATACACCGAAGCCGTGACCTCCGAAAGTGGCCGCAGTTCCGGCGCATTATCGATGGAAACTCCGAGCCAAATTGCTCGATCCATCGAGGCGGGTGGCGGCAGAGGATTATCTGCCGTGCCAAGCATGACGTTGAACACGCCGTTCGCATCGACCGGTGTATTCATAGCGCCTTGCCAGAGTTTAACGGTACCATTGGCATCCCCATAGAGTGTTACTGTTAATAACCGGGTTCCGGCAGAAATGTTTCCGCCAGCGCCGTTGGAAGAAAGAACGCCCTGATAGGAGAGCGTCCGGGGAGCAGAAACGGTCTGCGCCTGTTGCGCATGCACCATCCCCGCGAAGAGAAGCAGCGTCATCGCAGCCGCTGCGAAGTGTTTGTATTTATGGTTTTTCATAGATCCAGTTTAGTTGAAACTAAACTGGATTCGCGACGGATTAGACTGTCACTCGAAAACGTCACGAATCCAGTTACTGAGCGTGATTGTTTAGAGTAATCGGGGACGAGCAATGACAGTTGCTTGTCCCTTTTTTTATTCCAGAAAAATTCCAGTATCGAGACACGAGAACTATTCTGGGACGGTATGCATCCTGCTGAATTTTCATCGACAAAATGCCTTATGCAAACATGAAGAAAAGCAATACATTCTATGTTTCAACACTATTTTGAAATTTAATGAAAAAATATTAAATTCGCAATGTACGATTTTGGGACAGGTGTATAATTTTGAAACATACGAAATTTTGATTTTTGCGGAACTCGTAGATGTCTATTTCAACATTCATGAAAAATTGTATTGAATTTGCATAAGTTCATTAAATGAATATGTAAAAAAAATTGGGGGTTCAGTTGCCGAAAACGGCTTGGAATCGCCATATCGAAAAGCACATAAGCGTCTGCGCGTTTGTTGAGTTGGTATGCGCTCAGTTCGAATCGGCATAACAGGAAAGCTTGGCAGCGGGAAATCGGTGCTGCTGCGGCTAATGGCGGAGCATGGATTCCAAATTATCCATTCGGATGATCTCGCCCGCGAGCTGATGGAGCGGGATGGCACGGTTCGCGAACAGCTAATTGGTATTCTGGGTCAAAAGACTTATTTCGATGGAAAATTAGATCGAGCGTTTGTGGCCTCGCAAATTTTTCATGATAAATCGCTGCTTGCGAAGGTGGAATCCGTGGTTCATCCCGCAGTTACGAGGGAAGTGGAGAAGATCTTTCTGGCCGAGAGTCCCCGGCCGGTCGCGGTGGAATCGGCGCTTATTTTGAAGACGCGATTTCAGGAGATATTCGATTATATCGTGCTTATCGAATCGCCGGAGGAAGCATCGATACAGCGGGTAATTCAGGAAGGCCGCCTGACGCGATCGCAGGCAGAGGCCCGCCTTGCTGAGCAGGATTATGGCCCTGAAGCACATGCCGAAGCGGATTTTTACCTCGAAAATTCGGGAAGTCAGGAGGAATTCGAAGCAAAATGCAGGCAGTTGATCGGATTGCTGGAACCGCTGTGCACTATGGACTTGCTGGAAACGCCGGCTCATTCCCAGCAACACGACACGATCGACCCCCGATAGAATTCCTCAATTATCCTATGGATAGGCGCACTTTTTCGCGGGTGGTTGCTGTTGTTCGCTCTCGTTTACAATATACCGTTTAGGCCTCCAAAGGTCTTATTTTTAACTCACATTCGACAGAAAGTTTGATTCTATGCCAGTAATGACCAAGATGCGCGATTCGATGCCGGTGGTGTTCGCCGTGCTCGCCGGCATCTTCCTGCTCATGATTATCTTCCAATGGGGCGGTCAAGGGACCATTTTTTCACCCAAAGGCGAAACTGGCACCTTAGGTACGGTCAATGGCCGTGCAATCACGCAACAGGATTATAATAAGATCTATGAGTCCGTTGTAGCTCAAATGAAGGCGAAGAACAAAATAGAGAATCTCTCAGAGGCCGATGAAGATGATGCTTCCCAGAATGCCTGGGATGAAGCCGTTTCAGAGGCCATCGAGTCCCAGAGCATTGAAAAGATGGGCATCACCGTCACGAATGATGAGGTGCGGGATATGCTATTTAACAGCCCTCCTGCCGACATTAAACAGCGTTTCACCGATTCTACCGGCAGGTTCCATCAGGATGACTATATCAAAGCCCTGAGAGATCCGCGTAACGATTCCGGGGTTCGGCTCATGGAAGCAAGTGCCCGAGATCAGCTTCGCCAAATGAAATGGCAACAGGCCATGGCCGCGACCGTTCGTGTGACCGATACCGAAGCATTCATCCGCTACATGACGGACAGCGCCAAGGCCATCGTTCAGGTCATCAAAATTCCGGCACCACAGCCCACCCCGCAATCGATCTCTCAGGTGTCCGAGCAGGAGATCCAAGCTTATTACGATTCACATTCCTGGCTTTACAAGCAGCCGGAGCAGCGAAAGTTCAAGTTCGTTCGGTTTCCACTTGCGCCAAATGGGCGAGATACCGCACTCGTGATGGAGACTGCTAACACGCTCAAAGCGCGACTCGCCGAAACGCCTCTTTCCGATATCGACACGGTTGCCAAGCAACTGACCGCGGATTACAGCGATGCCCCGTACATGCCCCGTCATGCCGTTACAGTGAACAAAATGGGGAGTGACACCACCCTCCTCTCTGCGAAAGCCGGTGATAACTTAATCGCAAAGATCGATGGAAAGATCACCGCGTTCCGAGTCATCGAAGTGCTCGATACTGCAACCCACATTATGTATCACATTCGGCATATCCAGGTGGGATATCCTCAGACCGTCGTTACCCCAACGCAGCAGCAACAGGATAGCGCCCGCGCCGTTGCCGAACAGATCTTCCAGCAGATCAAAGCCGGCGCAAATTTCGCGGAGATGGCAAGAACGCGTTCTTCCGATGCACGTAATGCCACCAATGGCGGAGACATGGGATGGCTGGATACCGCAATGCTCCCCGTTACCTTTCGCGCACCTATTGCTGCTTCTAATCCGGGGGATGTTATAGGCCCGGTAGAAAATCCGAGAGGGTATGATGTGCTTCAGGTATTAGAGCGAACTCGAAAAGCGTGGGGAATCGTCGGCGTACCGTTGGTGGTAAAGCCAAGCCATCAAACGCTCGATCTCGAATCGCAAATGGCTAATATCTTCCGCGAAAAGGCAGAGAAAGATGGCTTTGACGCCGCTGCGACCTCCTCCGGACTTCATGCCATTACCGATGCCCCAGCCGTCGGCAGAAAAGGACCACCTATTTTCAGCAGCCATATTTTTGTGGATTGGATGTTCAGCGCCTCCAAAGGAGACGTTTCACAGCCGATGCGCTTATTAAAAGCAGGAGCCATCGTCGTTGCGCAACTTACCGATATTATTCCGGAAGGACCGAAGCCCCTCGCAGAGGTGAAACAGCAGATCGTACAGGATCTTGCGCTTCGCAAAACAGTGGCTGCGCTCGCGCCTCGCGCTCAGCAGGTTGCTGCCGCTGTGGCGACTACCGGCGATCTGGCCACAGCCGCCACGGCGTTGAATGATCCCTCGCTCGCCCCTATTAGCGTTCTCATGGGACCGGCTGAATCCGTGAACGGGCTTCCAACCTCAGAGTATGTCATCAATAATTGGGCATACAGCGCACAGCCCGGCACGATCAGTCCGCCGCTCAAAGGGGAACACGGGTACTATGTTGCAAAACTCATGGGAAGAAATATTCCTACACAGAAAGATTTTGCTGCCGCAAAACCGACCATCGTCAAAGAACTGATGCGTGAAAAGGAACAGCGGCTACTCACCGATTGGGTCGAGAACCAGAAGGAACATGCGACCATCGAAGACTACCGCGTCAAGCGATAACGAGCGCAGGAAGGATTCCCTTAGCCTTCCTGCTCAGATCAAGGATTCGGCGTAAGGCTTTTGGAAGGAAGTGCATCGTGATGTCGTTCGGCTTGCAATTCGAACCGGACGCCATCGGCATTAGCATGAACGTCACGCGGGTCTCGCGAATCGCCGATCACAAATAAAGTTTCTCCTTCTTCGACGGCTTCACCGGCAAGGTGTACCAGCCAGTCCATGCCAAAGATGGACTTCAGCCAGGCGCTTGCGTAGAAATGCTGGATCTTGTCTTTATCCCCTTCCGGAATGCGATAGAGGTGCCCTGGAAGATGCGAAACTCGTAGCCGGAAGCGGGCAACATCCTCATTGGTGAGCGGCAGATCGATCTCCGCTCCAAATAATGTCAACGGAATGAACTGATGCTCGAACGAGCCGAAGGAAGCTGCAAGCAAGGCATCCGGCAGATCCCCATGCGCCATAGCAAGCGCCTCGAAATAGATCTCGTCAAAGGTCTCTTCCGAGGATGCGATGGAATCGAAGACTCCAAATTCCGGACTTGCAATATAAGCTCTCATATCATACCCCAGACGAATGCCTTTGGGAACTAACAGTGAGAAAGGCAACGGAATGGTGTTGCGCGCTTCACGATCTGCAAGAGCTAAATTTGAAGCGTCACCTCTAAAAGTTTGTGCCGTGATAACGCCGCTCGGCACTACGGCAAACACAACGAAAAGCAGAATTGCCTTATACACGGCTTCCTTTGGGCACTGTTGATTTCGACGTAGCCTTTTTCCGGAGCCCTTCCAACACGGATGGAATGATCTTTTCGAGACGCATAGTACTATCCCTTCGTTTCGCTTCAAGACCCGATGTTTCATGGGCCGGTGGCTGGAACAACGTAACATCCTGAAGAAAGAATACCGGTTCGGGAACCTCTGAGGAGATCGCATTTCCACCATTCACAAGAATAGCGCGGTGCTTCACTTTTTCGCGTGCCAGCGCGAGCATTGGGGCAATGGAAAGGCTCTCCATCGCGGCAAGGGATGGCATCAAAACGATCAATTCCGAGAACTCGCCGCGCAATAGACTCTCTGCAATGTTCGATGCTTCGAAAATCAGTGATGCTCCCTCGCGAACTTCGGCCCCAAGAAATGCCACAAGTCCAAATTCCACCGCGCTGGGGCTCAATCGTGTAGTGGAAGGACGAATCCCGATGTCACGATGAATGATGTCCGCAAGTTTTTCAAGCGCTGCGTGCAGATGATCTTTATCTTCGAGCGTAGCGCCCGATGGTTCAACATTCGAGGCGCGAGCAATAAAGATCCTCGAACTCAGCAGCGAAAAGCTTCTGGCGGATGCATCTACCTTCGCTATATTAGAAATGAGATCTATTGTAGAAACATTCGTTCCGGGACGCGCGAAATTGATCTCACGACCGGCATCATCGAAGAAACGAACACCGAGGGCAGCAGCAGCCCCAAGCCCGGCATCGCATGCAATTGGTTCTTCATGGCCAAGAATGACAGAAAACGCGCCTTCATCCAACGCATCCTGAATCAGCTCGCCAATTCCGGCAGTGGTACCGGAATCCCCAAGATGAGAAACGCCGGATACTCGCGATATTTCGATCACAGCAAGTTTTCCATCTTCCCCTGCAAATCCGATCGGCACAACCAGATCTACCCCTAAAGCACCACAGGCCTCGACTTCCAGGAACGATCCAAGCGTATGAGAAACGAGAAAGTCTATCGTTCCCGACCCTCCATCGACGACCGGAAGCTGAATAATATCAGAACTTGTCAGCGACCGATCCTCCGTTCGGATCATCCGAGCAAGTTGAGAAGCGGCGTCCGTTGCATTCCATATTCCTGGAATAGGAAGTGCTGCAACTAATATTTTTCCACGCATACTATTTATTTGTCCCAAATGAATGTACCTTGCGGAGGAGCAGCACCCCTCAGGTAGTACTCGCCGAGCATATATTCGTCGACAAACGTATATCGAACATTGAGCGAAGAGTACTGCCATATTTCATACGGCTTTTGTAGTGTCTCATCGGGATGGCTATCGATAAAGTCTGGTGGGCCCAGAGCAATATAGACGCGACCACGGTCGGTTTTCCATCCCTGTTGTGATCTCGATGATAACGTATGTTCATTCCCAAAATGTGTATTTGCATAATCCACTCTTGCATAGAAGACGTCCATCGGACGGTTTGAGGGGCCTTGATTATTGGTGGAATGTAAGATCGACACGCGATCGGCTTCAGAAGTTTTGCGATTCCAGAATTCCATGATCGCTTGCCGCTTGTCCTTGGTAGTCTTCGCATTCGAGAGTGAGTCCCATTCAGCACCGCTTGCTATGATATGTAATTGATCGATCGCTTGATCGAGATCAGCCTCCGCGAATGGAATTCCTCTTGCGATGCGAACACGGATGCTGCGTGTGGCATACGTCAGCGCCTCTTTTTGCAACGAGGATGGATCAGTCAAATTTGTATCTTTCACGGAAGGAAGAATGAATGTGTGGATAGTATAACGGCCCATCCACAACTCACTAAATTCAAGAGGGACAAATAATGGAGTCTCGGAGACTGAAGCCGGAGCAAGCATCGTGGGCGATGCTGTAAATCCGGAACCGCCAGAATGTGAGGTTCGAAGAATGGAGGTGGTATGACTTGCTACTATTGGCTGACCGGGGTTCTCCTCGGATCTATTTTGAATGATTTCTGTAACTATCCCGAGTGTGGAATCAGCGGGAAGATTGTATAGCTCAGCGAATAGACCAGCATTAGCATCGTCGGCGATGCGGGCATCGTCGGCGATGTGTGCTTCGCCCGCATCCTCAATGATGCTCGAAACATCCGGCCCAATAGACGGAACGATACGCATCCCTCTTCTCTCTCGGTAAAGCAGGAGATCGCTCATTCCGGGCGCGGCGCCAGAAAAATTCTTAACATGGAACAGAACGATGGTGTCGAACTCACGCCGCGAGGTGAGATCGCGGACGCTAAGGCGCAACTCATAGTCCTCACCAGGACTCATCATGAATGAGATCTGTTCGGCATCCGCTTGTCCCCTGCCACGCTGAAGACGGGCTTGATGATCGGTCGTCGTTTCAAGCACATTATAGGGTTCGTATCGGTTGAGAAGCTCTCGTTCTTTGTTGATTACAACAACACCAACCGCGTAATCGGCAACATATTTATCGATGGCATAGGAAAAATCAAGGGACGAATATGGAAGTGCGACATAAAGATCCATTCGGGTGCTATCGGAGTTGGAACCTTTAAATGCGACCAGATCAAACATCGCGCGTGGACCTTTCGCCTCGATCTCATGCCTGCGTGCTTCTGAAGGCATCCTGCGCTGGGCCTTCACAAACGTACTCCCATCACAGAGGATGAATGCAAGACTGCAGAGCGAAAAGCAAAAAAGGCCTTTCATCATCGGTCAAACTAATTCCGCTTGAAGCTCGAAATCGCTGGATCCATCTTCTTCACCGATGCCCATAATGCGCGCGTGAACAAAACTGCCAAGCAGGGTATTCGTGCTATCGCCCATTGTATCCGGAACTGTTACACGGATTTCCCCATCCACTTCCGGCGCGTGCGATGATGTGCGGCCGTAGTAATACTCTCTGCCGTCTTCAACTTCCATGCGTTCGATCAGCACCTTCTCGACCGATCCAATTTTTGCGAGATTCTTCGAACGCGAAACTTCCGCCTGGATATCATATAGTCTGGCTTGGCGGGCAAACTTTTCAGCCTGTGGAATGGGATCGCCGAGCGGGTGCGCCGTCGTCCCATCCTCCTGACTGTACGTAAAAACACCGAGCCGGTCAAACTGCATCTGCTCGACAAATTCTTCGAGTTCCTCAAATTCCCGATCGCCTTCCGCGGGGTAGCCGGTGATAAGCGTCGTCCGTAGCGCAATGCCTGGAACCCGCTCTCGAATAGTGGCAATTAGTTCCTCCGTTGCGCGGCGCGTGATGCCACGCCGCATCGATTTCAGCACCGCCGTCGAGGCATGCTGCACCGGAATGTCCAGATACGGCACCACTTTCTCCTCATTGCCCATCACATCCAGCAGATCGAACGGGAACTGAGCTGGATATGCATACATCAAACGGATCCATGCGATGCTCGGAATGCGCGCCAAACGTGTAACTAATTTCGCTATGGATCGCTCACCGTACAAGTCAAGTCCGTAATTCGTCGAGTCCTGCGCGATCAGCACGATCTCCTTCGCGCCATTACTGCCAAGCATCATCGTTTCGAACTCCAGCTCATCTATCGCACGGGAACGATGTCCCCCACGCATGATCGGGATCGCGCAGAACGAGCACGGATGGTCGCACCCTTCGGATATTTTTAAATAAGCAAAATGTCTATGGTCCGATACTAATCGCTCATCAAGCAAATGATACTTTAAATCGAAAGATCCAGCATCCTCGGCGATGCTTTCCGGAATGACTTCATGCAAGATTTCTTCAAAATCCTGCGTACCGAAAAAACGATCGACCTCGGGCATCTCCGCTTGAAGTTCCGAGCGGTAACGTTCCGAAAGACAGCCCGCTACATACAGCGTACCGATCACGCCTTGTTTCTTCAGTTCGATCGCCTCCAAGATCGTAGAGATCGATTCCTTTTTTGCGTGATCGATAAACCCGCACGTATTGATGATTACCGTATCCGCCTCCTCTGGCGAACTGGCGAGCGCTATATTCCGACGCGAGAGCATCCCGCCGATCACCTCCGAATCCACCGTGTTCTTCTCGCATCCCAACGTCACAATAGATACGCGCATCGTGGGCGATGCTTGCTTTGGCTGATGTAACCGGGCTTTCATCCGCATCGCCGACGATGCTGTGGGCGATGAAGGTGGCGCTATTTCAAGTTCTATTTCTGGCATTGTATGCTCTTAACACGCCGCAACAGCCTCCGTTCCTACCGGCTCGTTGTGCATCGTGAGCATCGTGGGCGATGCAGCATCAACCATGATGCGGACCATGCGCGCCTCACCCATGATGCGGCGTTGTCGAAAGACTTTAAAATCGGCTTTTTCACCGTTTGGCGAAAAATAATCACGAACTTTGTAGAGAAATAATCTTCTCAAGACCACCAGACGGTCTTAAAGTCCCTTACATCATGACTCCAAAATTCGCTTTCATCCTTATCATTGTATTCCTTATACCGGAAATAGCTTCTGCACAAACGAAGAGCCTTGGAGCGGTTTCGAGTGTCGTCATTAATGAGATCATGTTCGCGCCGGTAAGCCCAGAACCGGAGTGGATCGAGCTGCTGAATACTACCCCCGACACCATTAATATTGCCGGATGGGTACTCACCGTTAAGGGTCACACCCCCGTTATGGTACCCAACACGAATACCACCATCCCTCCCGATTCGCTAGTCGTCCTTTCGAGTAATGATACCGAACTTGCTGCCATCCGTGATGTGGACATCGAGCGAATTATCCGCCTCAGCCTACCGGACCTGAACAATACCGGCTCCACGATCTCGCTGCATGATCCTCTTGGAAATCTTATTGACAGCGCATGGTATAGTGGGAAATGGATCAAATCGGATGGCATTTCCATCGAGCGAATAGATCCCTACGTCCTTGGATATGATTCAACGAACTGGAGTGCGTGCAAAGATCCGAGCGGCTCGACCATCCTACGCCCAAATTCCGTACGGAAACGAGCTTACGATCTGGCGCTCACGAGTGCCTTCACCTCGAATACTTCTCTTTCAGTTACCATTGCAAATGTGGGGCTGGATACGGTTACGCATACTTCGCTGATCATGCAAATTGGCACATTTGCACCAATGCTTCAAGAGCTGACGATCGATCTACCGAGCAATCATTCGCTGGTTGTATCTATCCCGCTCCCTGATAATTTTTATGGCTTATTCCCGGTCACGCTTTACATTCAGGATTCTTTAGATGTGAATCCTGCAAATGATACATTACGAAGCACCGTCATGGTGCCTATCCCAATGGATAGCGTTGTCATCAACGAGATCATGTTCGATCCGTTAGTGAGTAGTTGTGAATGGTTTGAAGTCTATAATCTTTCTGACAAATGGATCTCACTGGATTCTACTCGGCTCATCACGGGCGAATCAAAACCCGGTGAATATTCGCATACTGTTCCATTACTCATGATCGCCCCGGATTCGTTCGGTATTGTTACTGCTAATGACTCCATTTACACAACCTATCCTGCACTTACTGGCCGAACCGGCATCACGCAACTTGGAACTTCCTCGCTCGATCTGGGTAATGATTCGTGCTTTGTTGTTTTGCACAATCGCGATTCATCCTCGATCGACTCAGTGCACTATTATAAAACCTGGCAGCAGAGCCTATTAAAAAAGAGCTTCGTTGGAATTTCTTTAGAACGCAAAGATCCCCGCGGGGAAAGCAACGATCCTCAGAATTGGCAAGCCTCGCTCGATAGCGCAACACCCCTTGCTAAAAACTCCGTCAATACCTCTGACACCATCGTGACACCGTCAATTGGAACCGTTTTCAACGCAAGCTTTTCTCCGAATCCATTCTCGCCAGATGGCGATGGCTTCGAGGACGTCAGCACTCTCACCGTACAAACGGGTACCAGCGCCTCATGGACCATGCAAGTGCGTATCTATGATGCACACGGACGAATAGTTCGCACGTTGGCGAATGCTACTCCGGTTCTTGGAGCATCTGCACTGACGTTCGATGGGAAGCGAGATAATGGGCAAATCCTTCCGCCAGGTCTTTATAGTGTACTGGTACAAATTACTTCCCAAAGTCCCGCTCAATCCTTGAAACAAGAGACGGGCGTTATCATTGCGGGAAAACGAAGGTGAGTACCGAGCAGCGATGCGGATGCTTTCGGCGATGCACGCATCACCCATGATGCGGTGCGGCTCTAACACCTCATTACTCGGTACTCAATGCTTGAGAATAAGGGTTTGTGAACAAACCTGGCCATCAGCTTGCAGCCGGAGGAAGTAGGTACCAGCCTGGAGGGTGCTGCCATCCATGACAACCTGATAGGTGCCCTGGTTATCGGTTTCGTTGGCGAGGGTCTTGATCTTTTGTCCCAACGCGTTATAGAGTTCCAGTCGTACAAGCATCGTCGGCGATGCGGGCAGTTGGTTTGGAACCGTGTACTGCACGACGGTAGAACCGGAGAACGGATTGGGAATGGCGGGTGCGAGCGACAGGATGGTCGGGTGCGGGTTATTTCCGACGATGGTAGCACAGGAATCCATGAAGAGGATGGTACCGCCGGTGAGCAGCCCGGCAGGCGCGGGGAGGGTTACGCTGTAGTTCGGCGTTGCGAGGGTGGTTGGTGTACCGGCATTGTAGGAGAGTTCATCGCCACAGGCATCCTGATCGACGACGATCTGCGCCTCCTCGACATCGGGCGTTTCGCTTCCGGAGAAGACGAGATAGAGCATGGTGTCATGGGCGTCGAGGTTCCCGAGCGGCGCAGCGCTCGTTCCGGTAATGGTGTAATCAGGTCCGGCGCCGGGAGCCGTTCCCGGGGCCGGGGTGATGGTCCATCCGGCGGGCATGGCCGGTGCATTGGCCGTGCCCACAAACTTGAGGAAATTGCTTCCATTCATCGCCGACGATGAAGTAATGTGGAAGCTGAATTGGAACTGCGTGATATTCTTTTGGCTGAGCGGGAACGCGTCCGTGGAATCGAGATAGACGGGAACGTTAAACGTCACGCTGGAGGTGGTCTTGACGATCCCGCTGGCGATCATGGCCATATCCTGGCGATAGACATCGATGCCGACCGTATCGGTATGCTGCGCCTGTGTGCTGGGATCGCTTGACTGATGCCCCCAAACGTCGTTAGCAACTAACTTCCCGCTCGCGGACTTTGTGCGGTCGGTAATGGGGAGATTAAATGCCAGCGATGCGGCCCCGGAATCTATTTCGGAGAAGGGCTGGATATTTTCGGTCAGCGTATCCCATACACGATAGATACCGCGGTCATTGGTGCGGGTATCGGTAACGTTGATGGTGAGAGAATCGCATGGCTCATAGCCAACCTTGACGATGGGAGGGGTGGTATCCTGTACCAGTGTATAACTCCAACATACCGGATTTGCGCAGAGTGGGTTTCCGGTTCCTCCACTATTGACCGTCGATCCATCGACGGCGTCCCAACATACTTCTGCAGGCTGGGTGTCATGGATGGTGGTGTCCGTTACGAAGAAGTACACCGTGTCCCGCAGGGGGAATTTCGGAGTAGTCATACCGGTCAGCGGCTCATGAATGGAATGGGGTGCAGTCTGAATTCCCTTATACAACATGGTAATATTGTGAACATTGTAGAACCAGATCGAGTCGAGTCCCTCGTCGTACGTAATGCCTGGATGGACGTCCGAAAAGATGACTTCTATTTCATCAGAACCAATGTGAATGATCGAATCGGTTGGGCAGTAGGTATCGCTCTTCTTGGTAATATTGATATTATGGGGAATGGTATGATTCCCAACGCAATCCCAGGATTCGATCGAGAAGGAAGCGCTTTGGAAGGTATCGGTGATCTCAACATTGAAGTTGATCGTATCCGCACACGTATCGGCGGGAAGGATAAGCCATGTCGTCGGATTGAGTTGGAAGAGCTTTATCACGCCCGGATTTGGTTGAGGTGCGCAGTTACTGACAAAGGTCAACAAGACCGAGTCGATGCCGCGATCCCAGGGGTGCGTTTCGCTAACGGTGACTAACCAATCGTTCGCGAGCGGGGTAGAAACAACCACTGCAGGAGGTGTGGTATCAACCACCGTGCAATACGTAATCGTATCGAACGTTTCCGCATTGATCCCAGTGATATCGCTCGCGCCAATAATGATCGAGCCATCAAACAAAGAATCCATCACACAGACACTGAACGTATCTTCCTTCACTCCAGGCGTAACCGGATTCGGAAGATTGAACGACATATTCGTCTCCGATACAACACTGATCGACTTAAGACCTTCATCCTGCTGGCGCCCATTGATGACAGAATCCGTAACAACCCATTGGCTGCATTGATATTCACAGACATCATTTGCAGAATCCGAGGGAATGTTAATATTCTGATCGTAGCGATTCAAGAGCCTAATACGAGGCGAAAGCGTATCGAGAGGGCCCGGAGGCAGACATGCTTCAAAGCATATCTGATCGGTGCTCACATTGCCGGCACAGTCCGTAAAAGTAAAATTCACACATGGAGCGTGAAGGGTGTCGAGCTGGGTAACAGTAATAGGAACTTCCGCATTGGTGCAAGGCGTGATAGCACCGACCACTACTTTAACAGCATTCGCATTCGGAGTAACGGTCCAGGTAATGCTTTGCAAGCCCAGATCGGTAGAACGGTTATCGAAAACCGAATCGCTGTACTCCTTTGGATTATTGCAGGAGTTCAGATTTCCCACCACCACATGGGGGGAATGTCGTGGCGGATTAACATCCTTCGACTGGCAATCCACCTCGATCGGACAATAATAAGTTCCGTTCAGGCAATTCGTTCCGCCAACGCCGCCTGCCGTAATGCCAAGCGCAAGATCATAGAGAGAGTCGGTAGAGCAGTTGGTAAGAATACCCGCGAGTACGGTATCCTCCCACGAAACAGAAGTTGAGAACCCACCATTAAGCGTGGCCGCCATCACATGGGATTGAGAATATCCATTATTGGTGACGGGCAACGGAGAAACGATCTTGACAGGGCCATCGGCTGCGCCCGTGGCATCATTCGTGATCGATTGCAAACCGGTAACATTGTTTGCGGTCTGAGCCAATTGATTCCAAACAACCCCTTCAACGGGGAAGTGATTTGGGATATACGAGCCGGATGGGCCGGTATTCGGATCCCAAATGATGTGATCCGGGTGGATGATCATTGCATCAACAGAATTACTAAGGCAGATCGGTGTACAACCAGGCATGCCATAGCTATCGCAGCCAAGTTCTACAGTATCATTAGCATCCACGTTGCTCGCGCCCCATTGAAGGATCAACGCCTCGTCTCCAATCATAGGGTATTGGATTCCCACTGCTGGCCCGCTCCACGTCCAATCGGTAACAACTTCCCTCCAATCAACGAACGAAAAAAGAGTGGGCTGCATCAGTCCCATCGGCTCGGGTGCGAGTGAGTCGTTATTGAAACCCATCGAAAGAAGCGTTGGGAAACTTCCGCTGGTCAAGGTCGCTAACGATCCAATGTAGTACGGAGGAATAGAGCCCGCGGGACCCGGGAAGGAAGTCCAGGCGGTTGAGAGATAGCCATAACGCGTGGTGATAGGCGCGTTATCATTGGAGGTATTTACATTTTCCGTGAGGCATACGTTCGATCATATATTGCGCTTGCGCAAAGATCGTTGAGCTCTCGTGATTGCGAATTTTGAACTTGAACACGATCTGACCACATTGCATAATAGGAAACGCGACCGGATAAATATCCTGAACAATATCAAAACCGGTCGCTCCGTTAGGCTGCCAAACGGTCTCGATCGTATCCTGGATCTTCTTCGTGCTGCCGCCCTGCAGCATGACCGGATACTTCGGAGAGGCAGTGGCAACAAGGTTCGGGTTATTGGTATAGTAGGTCGTATCCACGAGCACGGTGAGATAGGATGTCCGCGCAGCGAGAAAGCTGATACCCTGGCCATTCGCATAAAAATACCGAACCAAACCCTCACCATCAGTTGACACGTCCGCCATGACGAACGCATTACTTGTTGTCAGCGAGGACTGCGCTTTCAAAGGAACAGAGCACAAAAGCAGGAGCAGGGCAAGCCACGCCCATGGCGCTCGCAACCAGCGACCGAGAGTGCTCATTCGTTGAGAGAATGCCATTAATTCAGTTGAAATTTAAGAAGAGCCGAAGCATACAAAGAGCCGATCCTCCAGTTTGCGCCACCGGTATTACCAGCCACCGTGAGCGGAAAATCGTACGTGATCAATGGCGCGAATATAGAACGCTCGGAAACCTGAATGTTATATCCGGCTGAAAGTAAAATCCCCAGCCGGAGCGAATTCACCGTTGTGGCGCCACCTTGAATTACTTCCGTAAGAGTTCCATTCGTAAAGGTCAGGTTCGTAATGGCGGCATGGCCGTTCTGCGCAGGGATCGAAGCACCCTCCGCAAGTTCCCGATTCTGCGTAAGGCTGTTCGATGCCAGAAATCCGAACCCAAGTCCCATTTGCACGAATGGGCCCATTCTAAAAAATTGATACTGAACGTATGGCGCAAAGTCAAGATAGGTTGTTTTGACATTCGCCGTTCGGGTCACCGGCAGCACAGCGGTGTCCGGTGTGCTGACGTTTGGGACTTGAACAGCAACCACATCGTTCAAGGGGGTTGTAGTGGAAAAATTCTTGAAGTCGATCCCGGCTTTGATCCCGATTGCCCATTGATAGTCAAGCGGTAGTTCGAAGAAGAGTGACCCAAGCAATCCCGTGCCGGTACCACCGGTAAATTGGGAACCGCAGTCGCAGTCGAGCGCTCCCATTTCAGAATGTTGGCCAAAGCCGATCTCGATACCGGCAAGCGGCGGCGGCGCTCCGGGTCCGAACAGATCGCCTCGGCTCAGGAGCTGAGCATGAGCGGTTCCCATAGGCAAACACAGCATTGCGAAACCCCACACGAGTGCGAGGGCGGAAAACCGCTTTATAATTTCAAATCCTCGCCGACGATCCATCTTCATATCTTCGTAACTTTTAATGGCGTGTAGTTCGGTCATGGGTGTTAGTCCTTCCTTCCCACAATTCGTACTTCGACGCGTCGGTTCTTCGCTAAATCGTTCGGGTCGAGCTGGTGCGACTTACCAAATCCCTGCACCACAGCGATCTGCTCCCGCGGCACTTGCTGATTGAGCAAATAGTCTTCCACCGATTTCGCACGTCGCTCCGATAGAGCCTGATTATACGCGACGGAGCCGGTTGAATCCGTATGGCCATTGATCTCGAATCGAACGCTTGGGTTTTCCTTCACCTGTCGGATAAATTCAGGAAATTTCGCTAATTCTTCCGGCTTAATGTCGGAATGATCGACATCGAAATAGATTACAACGTTTTGTGTTGCCACAGGGGTGAGCCGGATCTCCTTTTGAATGGAAATAAGTTTTTCACGAGCGCTCGGAACATCGATCTTGTCTTCGAACGGTTCGAAATCCTTTACTGTCGTGCTGATCCGGTAAGAAATGAGCGGATTGACATTGAAAGAAAAAGCTCCGGTGGCCGGATCGGTCTCGACAGAAACCGGCGGTACACCACCGGCTAATTGTTCCAGCGTTACGGTCGCTTGAAGCGGTGTGTTCTTATAAGAATTCGTCACATGTCCATATACCCTCGCATGAGAGGGAGTAAGCATAATATCCTGAGAGAGGAGCGGCGGCACATCCGTCGGTGGCGCCTGGATCTCGAGGGCATTGGAAACATAGTTTTCTGCACCAGCGCTGACATGCACAAGGCTTCCGGCCAGAACTTTCACGCTGTACGCTGCTCCCGTTGCATCGTTTGCAAGGGGTTGCTTACTATCCGAGAAGGAGATCGAAATTTCTGGCTTGGATGTGATGGGCTGATTCGTTTCGGCATCGAGGATGCGGCCGGTAAGCGTCACATATTTTGGCTTCGGAGGAGCGGGTTGAACGTACAGGCGATACAGATCGTATCCGCCTAACCCCCCAGGACGGTCACTTGAAAAATAGACGGCATTCTCATTCTGCGGCACATAAAAGAAAAGATCGTTATTCTTCGAGTTCACTGCCGGCCCGAGATTTTTGGGCTCCGTCCATTCGTTTTCACCCTGGCGGTGCGTGACATAAATATCGTATCCGCCCATACCGCCCGGAAGATGGTCTGCGGCGAAATACAGCGTTTGATTGTCGCTCGCAATAAAAGGCGAAAGCTCGTTACCACCCGTATTAAAGCTCAGATTAACCGGCGGACCCCATTTGCCATCGACAGATTTGGAGCACATATAGATATCGACACCGCCATGACCGCCTTTACGATCACTCGCAAAGAACAGCAATTGACCATCCTGACTGATGCAGGGCTGGGCATCCCACCATTCAGAATTAATAGGTGCGCCTAATGGAGTAAGATTATCCAGCTTGCCACCTATAATCTGCCCTTGATAAATATCACAGGACTGCAAGATCGCATCCGGGCGGTTACACATTCCGACCACGGCAGTAACACCATCCCCCGCAATGGAAAGCGAGCTGATGTTCTGCATACCCGGAAGCTCGGTGAAAACCTCCGGTGTACCCCAATGAGTCGAGCGATCTTTAGGGTCAGCACCAGGGACGCGCTTTGCAACATAAAGAATTTGCTTGCCCGATCGTGAACTTGTAAAATAGATGGAGCCATCGGCAGGGGAAACGAACATGGTCGCATCGTCGCCCGTCGAATTAAGATCGGTGAGATTTTCGAGACGAATATCATCCTTTGCGGCATTCAGCACCTTATTGGCGCTCGTATCTGCTGCGCCGGATTGGGCATAGATCGGCTGCGCGAGCGTACAGGCGATCGCGAGGAACACCAGCGCCCGGATAAAGGATTTGGAGAAAATCTGAATGGGGTCGAAGTCAGGCCAAAACGCATCGTAGGCGATGCGTGCCACCCATCGGGGGATGCGTTTCAGAAGCGTCAGTTGTGGCATCGATTGCGATCAAGCATCATGGGCGATGCGTGGTACATCTATGAAGAACAACACTCAGCGACCAAGGGGCGATGCATCCATCAAATACCATGTGAACATCGTGTTTGATGGGAGGACATCGGCGACGAAGCGTCCGGCATCGTTACCAATGTGCATCGGGGGCGATGGCATCGTCGACGATGCGTGGGGCGCTGAATGCAGCATTCAGGGTTTCGGACTTTCCGAAACCTTGCGGTGTATAACAATAGGACAGTAAAAGCGTTTCGGGGAAATCGCCGAATGCGATCAATGCTTGCAGGCCGTCGTAAATGTAAAGGCGTATGCGCCGAAGCTTGGTGTCGTGGCCGTCAACTTTAGTGTGTGCCGTCCGAAGCCCTGATTATTCGTGATACGGTACATCCGTGCATTTTGTACCTTAATGAATGTCTTCCCGTCCGCTTCTTGAATGTCCGCGCCTCGGTCCGCTTTCGGAACCGGCTTACCATCCTGTGTGACCATCACCTTGAACCCACTTTCCGCCAACGGATGAATGACAAGGTTCGCTTCTTTTGCCTGATAATCGAAAACAAGGCTTGCATCCGATTTCCCGCTGGGCTGAGCATATTCTCTGTTGACAGTCCATTTCCCATCGAGATACAGTAGATCCTTATTCATCATGTGTGGAAGATGATACTCATGCGAAATCATGTCCGTATCATTCATACTATTGCCAAGATGATTTCGGGCAAAGCCTACGTAGGTTTCCGGCGTGGCGCGGTAACAGACCGATCCCGGCTTATCGGTTTCCCGGACGGGTGCAAGCGGCAGGGGCAGATCGATCGAGCTATCGCGTTCCAGGAGGATCTGTTGCAGGAATGCCTCGAACGATTCATAATCCCCTTCGCCAAAGTGCTCGGCGCGAAGAATCCCATTTTTGTCGAACAAATATTTCGCCGGCCAGTACTGGTTCGAAAGAGAGTTCCATATCTCATAATCATTGTCGGCAATGACCGGATAATCGAGCCCGAATTCTTTCACGGCACTATCCAGGTTCTTGGGATCTTTCTCAAAATCAAATTCCGGAGAATGAACGCCGATGATCACCAGGCCTTTGTCCTTATAGCGGTCGTTCCATGCTTTGATATAAGGAAGCGTTTGAATACAGTTGATACAGGTGTAATCCCAAATGTCGATAAGAACAACTTTTCCCTTCAGCGAATCACGAAGAAATTCGGGAGTAACGCCGAGATACCGATCCGCTGAATACGCCTGCGGAAGCGGCGGCATGTGAATGTGCTGACCGCCGACATCTTCGATCTCTTTCGCAAGCGCAGCCCGCTCGGGCGGGAATTTATCCAGCATCGTCGGCGATGCGTTCGGCACGTTCTGTCCCTTTCCGCATGATGTGATACACAAGCTACTTACGACGACGAGGGCCAGCCACGGTACCCGATACAGACGGCTTGGTGCGTGAAACATATTCATTCCCTGTTATATAATATCTCCAAAGTCGATCCTGAGCGACATTGATGCCTATACGGGTGGAAACTCCTATAAGATTCGCCGGAGTGTGGCTCTCCCCACGAGTAAGAAAGAGTTCGTCACTTTCGACCAAGTCGATTCCGTTCTCCGTTCGTGAAAGCGACATTGCCTGACATAGCTTACCCGGTCCATTCGTAAGATCCCGATCCCGAATTGCCTTGGAGCGCAATACCCTCATCGTTTCGATGCCTTTCACCGGCTTGATGGCCCGAACAAGAACAGCCTCGGCAACACCTTCTTCGTTCGCCGTGATATTAAAGCAATGGTGCATTCCATAGGTGAAATAAACATAGGAAAACCCTCCCTCCCCGAACATTACCGCATTACGCGGGGTCGTACCACGAAAGGCGTGACATGCCTCATCACCCACGCAATAGGCTTCTGTCTCGACGATCTTACCAATGAGTTCTTCGCCATCCAATACACGATGCAAGTACGCGCCAAGAATTTCCTTCGCAACAAGGGTGCTGGTTTGGCGAAAGAATGTGCGAGGAAAACGCCGTAGTCGTAGGGACGTGCCGTGCACGTCCTTCCCCTTCAGCCGTGGGACAGACGAAGAGGACGTGCGCAGCACGTCCCTACGAGCGTTCATATTTAATTCCTCCATGCCTTCACAAACTTATTGTTCTTCGGATCCCAAACCAGGCCGTACCAATAATCGCGGCTATGATACACGCTATACATCACACGAGGCTCACGAAAGATCTCGGATGCTTCGAAAGAATGCGGATGCACATCGGCTTCTGCAACTTGCTTCAAGATCGTATCGAATTCATTCGAATCCACCACTTCAAAATTTTCATTCGCGAAAAAGACGGTCACGATGGTTCGCAATCGCTTTAGTTTGATACTGTCCGGCAAATGATCGGCGGTATCGAAATAACCGCCTGCAAGCCAGGAATCCTCGAACAGCGTCTTACCCTTTGATTTAATGGTGAAGGTCAGCCTTGTATCGTCCACCTTCCCTTTCACATATCCTTCCAGACGCAATACTTCTGGAATGCTATCGCCGGTAAGATCGAGTACACGCTGCGTCGCGAGTTGTTTTGTTCGCTGAAAGCGGCGTTCTTCTGCAAGCTGTAATGCTCGGTCTATGGAATCGAGCTTGAGGAGGGAATCAATATAGTGAGCGGGTGCGCGAAGCGAATCGGTGGCAGATCTCTGCTGCGCACGCATGGAGGGTGAGAAGTAAGAAGTAAGAAGTAAGAAGTAAGAGAGGAAAATTATACAACCGATCCCAAATTTTTCATGCTTCATACCTCTTACTTATTACCTCTTACTTCTTACTTAATATTCCATACTACTACAAATTTCTTATCCGAAGGCAGCCATGCAATTCCCTTCGAGCCACGAGCGCCTTCATAGAAATTGAACATGGTTTCGCCCGAACGAACGAGTTCCGTCATCTCCGGCGAGTCAGGCTGCACTTCGCCCCAATGCGGCCACGCACGATAGGTCAGGGAATCGGTGTGTGTAAAAGCGCCCGGGGTGAAAAAGCGATCGAGTTCCGAGCGGATGAGTCGTTTTCGTTCATCGCTGTTAAGTTCAGGACGGTCTTTGAAATATTCGGAAAGCGGCCATTCCTCACGATATTTCAGCGAATCATGCCGCGTGATCTCGAATACTACCGAATCGCGATCGATATCCGGACCGGTACGAATGAGGTGCATTTGATCGGCAACGCCATCATTCTGCAGATCGAAACGGCGCTGGCGTTCGAAATGACGGGCCGTGTCCGATGGCTGCCACGCATCGACGTCATCGCCCTCGCCTTCTTCATCTACGCCGTTCTGGCCAACCCAGTAGAGCGTGTAATCGCCAATCCCGATCGTCGGAGGGTAGCGATAAACAATCTTCTCCGAACGCGCACCGACCGCAATAAAATATCCCTTGCCGTTATCGTTGCGATAGAGGTCGATCGGGTCGATCTGATTGGGAATGTAATTGCGAATGGAGTCGTACAGATACGCTTCCGTCGTTTCCGGATAACGGTGCTTCGACTCGTAGAAATAATGCAACCCCTGCTGAATTTGCGCCATGACATCCCGCGCCGTCTGCACCGAAGCACGGCTCTTTGCCGAAACATCGATCTCGCGGAAACCAACGTCCTTGCAGCCGGACATGCCAATCGCGGCAAACAGCAAAATTGCGAACGGAATCGAAAAAGATCTCATCGAGGATTCAAACGCAGGGAGTGCGGTGAATCATTTCGCAACGAACGCAAACGGCTGCACTTGTCCGCCATGCCCCGTTTGCAGCCGCACGAAATAAACGCCATTCCGAAGCGTCTCCGGCAATTCAATTTGGCTCGTGCCTGAATTGACCGAAGCGTGAAATACCGTAATGCCAAGCGCATTCGCTATATCGAGGGTGCCAGTCTCATCAACAGATATAATACAACTGGTACTAAAGCCATCATTCACAACTCGCAGCGTGACTGTTGGTATTGCTGGAGGTGTCTCCTTCACCGCATCCACGCACAGGCCAAAGTAATCGCAAAGGACGCGAGTGAAAAATAGATTGTAACCTTCCCCGGCTGGATGGTAAAGCACGGCATGAGTGGAGGTGTCGGAAGGAATCCAACCAATCGCATCGCTAATACCATCATTGCCTTCATACACATAGAGAACCGGAATTACGCTACCTCCAGCTTCATACACATCAGGCGAATCAAATTGAAGCGGATCCGAGTGAACCCACGAAACTTCGATCCCACGAGTAAATTCTGAATCAACTCCATATACACTGTCGAACCAAACCTCAGTCTGCTGATACAGTTCTAATTCCACCCCCAAATAATGCCACAAAGTGTCGGCTGAAAGAGAATCGGTTGATGAATTATTGCTTAGGAAGGAGCCGCTCTCAGCATAAAGTTTGCCTCCACTTCGTAAGTATGAAATGAGGCTCAATGCATTACTGTGTGTAAGCGTATCAGGGGCAACACTTCGATATCCGGGGAAAAGAAAGACCGCATCATAACCGTCCAAATCGCTCGGCAATATGGACTCTGAGTCAACTTCGCCAGAATAGATGCTCGGGAGTAAATGCAGGAAATTATAGGCAGCAGAAAAACTCGTCGAATCACGAAAGACCAAAATCTTCCCATGCAACCCTTGCGCACCAATGGGTGCAAGCGGCACCAGGAGAAAAAGGAGAAGCACAAAGAGTCTTTTCATAATAATACTCTCACTTACAAACCCAGAGTTTACAGGAAAGATGCACAGCTAAAAAGCTCAATCGCCAACGAGTAACGAGCTAAAAGCTCGTTACTTGCATCGCGGCAAATCATTTCCAAATAATCTCCACCAAACCGGAATCGGTGATCTCCTCGTCAGGTGTCAGCACCGGCACACCGAGCACACGGGCAGTTGAAACGATAATCCGGTCATGCAATTCGAGTCCACGAACGTTTTGTGCTTCCAGAATAACCGCAAGATCAATGTCAACTAATCGATAGTTTGTCAGCGCAAACATTTTCTCGGTAAATTGTGCAAGGTCCAGAGGAATTCTTTGCTTCTCGGAAAGATACAGAATCTCCGTTACCGACATGATGGAGACCGCAATTTTATTCTCCCCTCGATCTGCCGATTGGAGTAATAGCTTCGCCTTTTGGCCAATCCGTCCAATTCGAGAGAAATGGCGAACGATCGTCACCGTATCGGCTAAGAATTCCACGTATCGAATTTTTTAAGAATATTTTCGGACATTTCTTTCCTCATCTTGCGAACCTCACCTTCCAGATCATCAATTTTTTCCCAACCCAGGCCTTCCCATATTCCTTCGAGCGATTCAACATCGCTTGGAGTGGGACGGCTTTTTTGTAAAAGTTTTCGCACATATTCTCTTACCTCCGCAAGTTTGTCGGCTGGGAGATTGGCGAGATCGCGTTTAATTTCCGTCAATTCGATGGCTCTTGAAGTCATGTACGTTCAACGACTCCTGTTACAGGGAAGTTCATATTACACGAACGCCAACGAGTAACGAGTTAAAAACTCGTTACTCGTGCTCAACAATTCGTTGGGAGTTTTACCAGCGTTTCCCGCCGCGGTCTCCACCACGATCGCCGCCGCGGTCTCCGCCACGGCCACCACCGCCGCCGCGACCACCACCGCCGCCGTAGCCGCCACGACCACCGCCGCCGCCACGATTATCGCGCTGCTCCATTGGGCGCGCTTCGTTGACGGTAAGCGTTCGACCGCCGAGTTCGGCCTGGTTCAGCTCGTCAATAGCTTTTTTTGCTGCGGCATCGTCGTTCATTTCGACGAAACCGAAGCCTTTGCTGCGACCGGAATCGCGATCTGTAATAACCTTTGCGCTGGCAACTTCGCCATAGGCTGCAAAGATCTGGGTCAGTTGGGCATCGTCCGTTTGATACGGAAGCCCACCTACATATATCCTCATGTGTTAACACGCATGATCGCTCATGCAAAAAGAAATGGAAACGAAACGTTACGCTTCGAGATGTTGAAACGGGAACCAAAGCTGGACGATCGCTCGTGAGCCGATCGCTCATCCATTAACGCAACACGATTCAAAGACGGCAAACGAGCATCGTGGGCGATGCGCTCGGCGCTTTTCGCATGACCCTTCACGCGTGCGCTGATCGTAAACTGACCGAACCAAATGCTGAAACTTCTTTTATCCACGAAACACACAACCAAAGGTAGCATGAATTCATTAACGCAAATGCCCTGAAAGCAAGATAAGTTCAGCCCCTGTTGCGAAATAATAATGATTTAATCCACAACAATCGACCAGAATTGCAACCCCTCATCTAATATTCATTGTTCCACCAAGCAAAATTATTACAAATTCCAAATGATGAAGCGCCATTTTATCTCGATCGTTGTCTCGGGCTTTCTTGTGCTCGGCTTATCCCTTGGCTCGAAGGCCCATACACCTGCAAAAGCATCCCCTGGCCCACATGTGCTCGTGGTCGATGCCCACCCCGATGACGAAACAGCTTACGCAGCAGCCATCTATAAGATCACACATGATCTGCATGGCGTGGTCGATCTGGTCGTAATTACGAACGGCGAAGCGGGATATAAATATTCGACGCTCGCCAATGAGTATTATCACCTGAACCTGACGGATGAGAAGGTCGGACGGAAATATCTGCCCGGAATTCGCCACAAAGAGCTTGTAAACGCTGGCAAGATCATCGGCCTTCATAAGATCTATTTTTTCAATCAGCGCGATAACCGCTACACACTCGATCCGCACGAAGTATTAGATAGCAATTGGAATATTCCGCAGGTAAAATCAGAACTAAATCATATTTTAGTTACGGGACACTACGATTTTGTATTCACGCTTTTGCCGAGCGATTCCACGCACGGACATCATAAAGCCGCAACAATATTGGCGCTCACTGCGGTGCAGAACCTACCCAAAGGAGTGGCGCATCCTATCGTCCTGTGTGCCAGCGGCACCGAGAAGGATAAACCTCCGACACCGTTTACGGTACTCGCAGGATTTCCCATCACGCGAGTCACCGATGGGATGCCGGCTTACTCTTTTGACTTAAATCAAAGCTTCGGATTCCATCATGCACTCAACTATAAAACAATCGTAAACTGGGAGATCGCCGAGCACAAATCACAGGGAACCATGCAAATGGGATTGAATCGCGGCGACCTGGAAGAATACTACTATTTCGACATCAACCCTCCCGAAGGTCGCGCGAAAACAAAAGCGTTGTTCGACCGCCTCGCGATCAATGATTACCCCGAGCTAACCTATCCCGGCGTGAAGTGAGCGAGATAGCGTCCGAGTCCCATCCCTCCCTCGTTCGCGGTATCGGGCTGCGCGAGGCAACGGCGCTAAACATGATCGACATGGTGGGCATCGGCCCATTCGTGACGATGGCGCTCGTCATCGACATTATGAATGGCCCGCAGTGCATCATTGCATGGCTGCTCGGCGCACTGCTTGCCATGATCGATGGGATGGTGTGGTCGGAACTTGGCGCGAAATGGCCGGAGGCAGGCGGGAGCTTTGTCTTCCTTCGAAAACTCTACGGCGAGCATACCTGGGGCAAGTTATTCTCGTTTCTCTTTATTTGGCAGACTGTTTTTCAGGCGCCGCTTGTCGTCGCTTCCGGCGCTATCGGTTTTGCGGAGCATTTTAATTACCTTCTTCCCTTGACTCCGTTTGCGCGCAAAGCCGTTTCCGGCGCGCTTGTGATCTTGCTCACGATCGTTTTATACAGAAAGATCGCAACAGCCGGGCGCATTTCGATCATTCTCTGGACGGTGCTGATCCTCACCATCGCCTGGATCCTCTTTGCAGGAGCTACCCATTTCGATCCACAACTTGCCTTTAATTATCCTCCCGGAGCCTGGACGCTCTCGCCCATCTTTTTTGTGGTATTGGGGCAGGCAATGGGTAAATCGGTGTATAGTTATTTGGGATATTATAATGTTTGCCATTTGGGTGCGGAAATACGCGATCCGGAGAAAAATATTCCTCGCAGCATGTTCCTTTCCATTGGTGGCATTGCGATCATTTATATTGGGATGCAGCTTAGCATTCTGGGAACGATGCCATGGCAAACGTCGCGGCACTCCGATTTTATTTTCAGCACCTTCTTCGAACACCTTTACGGCACAAATGCGGCAAACGTTGGCACTGTTCTTATTCTGATCATTGCAGCGGCATCTCTTTTTTCAGCAATGCTTGGGTATTCACGCATTCCGTATGCCGCCGCAAACGATGGAGCGTTTTTTCGCATCTTCGCGCGAGTGCATCCTACCGAACATTTTCCGACGGTGTCACTGCTTGTGCTTGGCGCGTTAGCCTTTATCTTCAGCGTATTTTTCGATAGAATGAGCGAAGTTATCAGCGCCATTCTCGCCATGCGCATTCTCATCCAATTTATCGGACAAACCGTGGGGTTGATGTTGTGGCACCGAGATCGTGATAGGACTGCATCACTGCCCTATCGCATGCCTCTGTTTCCGATACCGGCGATTCTCTCGATCGCGATCTGGCTGTTCGTTTTCTACTTCACCGGACTGAAATTCATTGTCGGTGCATCCTCAGTAATAGGAATTGGTGTCTTAGTTTATTTCGGATGGGCAAGGATAAAGCAGGAATGGCCGTGGAATGCACCCGATACCCGTATGGTCAAAAATTAATCCCTAAGGGACAATGCGCGGATTTACCGCGTTGTTGCTGTGTTGATTAAACGAATGATCTCTCGCTGTTTTACATCCTTCTCTCTAATTTGCCTGCTCTCGGCGTCGAGCGCAGCTGTCGGATTTCAGCTTCCGAAAAGCGTGCCGAAAGTCGCACAACAGTTCGCAGTAAATCGTCCTGCAACGGCAAACACAACGCGACCGGCTCATTTACACCCATTAGTATCCTCGCACGTCCGTTCCACGAAGCGCCGTGCTCATCAGCCACACATAAAGTGGTTTGGCGTTAGGAGTGCGGCTCATGCTCATTCCATTATAGTATCTCACAAAACATCGGTCACTGCAAACACTGGCTCGGTCACGCTTGCCGTGGATCTGGGCACTCCCACAACATCCGCTTCATCTGTAACTGTGGCGAATGCGCCTTCGGGAATGAAGTTTTCGAAAGTCGGTTGGCGCGCACTTGCGCGTGGGCTGCCCCCCGGTGTTACACCGTTCTCGGCTCACGGCGGAGCGCCGGAGTATCCGGTGCTTACCTTTACATTTGCGGTCCCTGCAAACGCAAGTAATATTACCCCCATTCTTAAAACAACTTCCACGGCGCCGATCGGGAACATTCATTTCCCTCCTTCCGCAAAAACCGTTAAAGGGAAATTACAGCGCGTCTATGATGCAAACTTGTATTCATCATTCCCAACCCTGACCATAACTAAACCACGAACCTTTCGCTCCTTACGAATGGTAACGGTGAGCGTGCCGCTTCTTTCAGGTGCTTCGGTAGCTCTCGAAACATTCTCCGTTGGGATCAACTTTAATACTACGCAGGCAACGAGTATAGCACCCGCTGCAACGCACGATCCTCTTTTCGCCGATCTCGATTCTAAGCTCGTTACGAACACCTGGGATCTCTCGTCCTTCGCGGTTCCCTTGAAGCAAAAGCCTTCGCAGAAACCGCTTGCCGCGCGGCCTGTGGTTTCGAAAAATTTGAAATTTTCAACCCTGCAAAATAATTTCGATTCCGTCACCCGTTGGATCGATACGAATGCAGCATATATTCGCCTTGCTGTTACCCACGATGGGATGTACCGCGTGAATGCCAGCGATCTCAACTTTACCAACCAAGGTTTTTCACTTCCAACTTCTGGCTGGACCACGAAAAATGTTCGCTGCTACAATCATGGTGTCGAGATCCCAATATGGATCGATACCGATGCTTCCGGCAACATTACTGGCATCGAGTTCTATGGCCAGCATCTTCACGGGTTCCCGCTGCCGACGGTGCTCTGGAATCCCTTCTTGCTCTACGATTACCAGGTACAGGATGCTCCAAATTACAATCCGTCAGAAAATTATAGTATGTCTGAATACTACAATGTCGCAACGGATACCAATGTGTATTGGCTGACTTCGTCCGGCGGGATCGCGCCTCCGTTACGCTACAGTGCTAAATCTGTCGTTCCAACGAACGCGCCCATAATTGCTTCGGGGATGGAACTCCTGCATCATGAAAAGGATGTCAATTATTATACCGGCGATGCAGGAGAAGATGAAACTGAAACGCAGCAAATGACGGAATATGTACCCGGCGAACGGTTCGAATGGGCGGAACTGTATGGCACAGACGCCAATAACGGCAATCCGGCGCTATCGCATTTTACAGATACATTCTACATCTCTAAGCTCCCTTCCGATACCTCTGGCAAGGTTGCAACGATAAGCTTTTTATTCCGGGGAATGTCGTATCAAGCCTCGAACCTTGGTCATACCGTGCAAGCGGAAGTGGGTGGAATTAAAAGCTTTCAAACGAATTTTTTGGGATTTACCTATGATTCCCTCACGATGACAGTTCCGCTCTCTCGGCTTGCCGTTGGTGCAAACGCAGTAAATATAAACGCCCTTACGCTCGGAGATAGCGTCGATCAGTTTTATCTGGACTATTACGAGGTTAGGATCGAAAACGCACTCGTGCCAAGCACCGATACGGGGATTGCAAAAGGACAGTGGCTTTTTTCCATTGCACAAACGGACACCGTGTTCCAGCTTGCTATGTCGGATGGAACGGTCCATCTTTACAATCTGACGGATAACACGCGCATTCTCGATCCTTCCGGCCAATTTATAGATTCCACTTCTTCCAATCCACTGCAATATGCTGCCGCAACGACTGCCACACTTTTAAAATGCGATAACATTCAACCCTGGAATACCAAATCTCCGAACGTACTTTCCTGGCAAATACTGAATCCGCAAAATCAGGTGGATTACCTTGTGATCACGCATCCTGCATTCACGCGCGCTGCTCAAATGCTGACTACCCTTCGCGCAAATCAGGGACTAAAAACGAAAGTAGTCACCACCGACGAGATCTTTAATGCGTTCGATTATGGCAGCAATGAACCCGAAGCGATCCGCCGCTATTTGAATTATGCGTACTACAATTATTCAAATACCCCCGTTGGATTAGTGACGCTGTTGGGGAATGCTTCGTGGGATCCAAAATTTATTTTACCAAGCAGTTCCCAGCGCTCCTTCGTGCCATCCTTTGGCAATCCTGCGAGCGACTCCTACTTCACGATTCCGGAGTCCGATAGCGATCTCGACAGCCTGCCGCTCATGATGATCTCCCGCATTCCGATCGCTTCCGAAGGGGCTGCGGAGTCCTATATCTCGAAATTACAGGAATATGAGAACGAACCACCCGCATCGTGGAACCGGAATTTTATGTTCATAGCCGGCGGGGATAGCACCGGATTGGAGCACGAAAGTTTCGATCAGGATTATGAGTCCTGGCTGTTTCCTCCTCCTCCGGTTGGAAACCTGGGGCTGATCGCTCCGCCCATGAACATTCAGGATACGATCATTGACCGAAACGTTTGGCCACCTGGAGGTATGGGTGGCATCGATCCCACGCATATCGGCGCAATAGAGAACTTGCTATTGAGCGGACAATCGATCATGTACTTTGGCGGACATGGAGCTACGTTTACCTCCGATGTAGCCTTCCCCGATGCGAGCGTCTTGCAAAACAAAGGACTTTACCCGCTGCTCCTCACACTGACATGCCGAACCGGCGACTTTGCGGAACCCGATCAGATCGGGGTGAACCAATCCTACATCGAGGCGCAAGAAGCCGGATCGGTTCAGGCTTATGGCACAACGGGATTTGGTGAAGAATACTTCGATGGAACCCTGACCGGAGATTGGTTCAGCATGATGCAGTCCTTCGACAGCAGCCACGACAGTACACGTTCGGAAAGCATGAATATGCTCGAAATGCTGACCGCTGCAAAGATGCTGACCTCACAATACGATTTCGGTGGTGGCATAACCCATAATGAGGTATTACAGAACTCTATGCTCGGGGACGCAGCAGTCGGCTTTGCACTGCGGCCGCAGCCCGAGTTCGCAGTGTATTCGAACGAGGTGCATGGATATGCCCCCGGAAGCAGCACGCCCCAGACAAATTTTACGATTAGCGATAGTACTTTAACCATTCAGGCGCTTATCCATAATTATGGATATTCAGCGGATCGTCCCGTGGTCATTCGCATTACCGATGCAGGACCAAGCGGGTTTCCAACCGTACGATTTGATACCCTTGCCGGACTCAACGATAGTGCATCGGCCTCTGCGGTATTTGGGCTGAACGCAACCTCCATCGGTCTGCACGAAATTTGCGTTGTTATCGATCCGGATCATAAATTCCCGGAATCCTACCGTTCCGATGACTCAGCATGCATTCAGATCCAGATCAATGGACTTTCGACCACCCCGTTCTTTCCTTATGAGGGAGAACGGCAACTTTGCGACATCGGGCCGAATAGCGTTCATTTTATCGTACTCCCGCCCTCCGGAAGCAACCCGAACGATCAAGTGGAACTCCAGCTCGATACCACAATCGCGTTTACGAATATTCTTGTCGATCGTAAAACAAGCATTGGCTCGGCCTATTACATCACGTTCGATGTGACGGTGCCTTCGGCGCCCATCCCCTCCTCTTCTGTATATTGGTGGCGAACGCGCGTGGTGCGTGCTTCTGGAGATACGACCCCATGGCAGCCTGCGAGCTTCAGCACCGGTTCAGCGGCGAGGCCGGAGTTCAGCTATACTTCACAGGATCAATTGGCTACTACCATCGTAAATGGCTTGTCCATCAATACGCGGGGAATGCTTTATCTCCCGCAACAGGATACAATGCGGCTTGAAGGGATCTCGCACGGGCTTGGTGATACGAATATCCGTGCAGATGCGCCCTACGCGCAGGTTTTTCTCAATGGCAGATTTTATTGGCAGGATAGTGGCTATTATAATGGCTCGATCTTCGACAACGGGTATGCGGTCCTTGTCTGGACACCGGACGGAACCCAGATCGATTCTGTCTTCGAGTTCGAAATGCCGTGGCAACTGCAACTCGATACCATGTTCCAAGATTCGATGGCTGTTTTGTTCAATTCAGTGCTATCTTCCATCCCGCAAAACCGTCTTGTCATGGTACTGACCGTAGGATCGGTGCAATTTCCTCAGTACTTCTTTCCTGCAGTGCAGGGACAAATGGAGTCGCTCGGTTCCCGTATTGGTTTGTCGCCGATGGCCTATGATGGCAGCTACTCTCTTATTGGAATAAAAGGCAGCGCGCCAGGAACTGCGAAAGAAGTATTCGCGCCATATCAATCGGGGGGGGCGATGGCATTCGACACAATTATTACCGCCGGCACGTCCGGGTTTGCAGAAACCCCTTATACGGCCGTCGCAAAAGATTATGGGACGCTCACCTGGACCGGTGATCCCATCGTGAGCGGGAATGATATTGCGTTTACGGTACTCGGCTCGCGGCGCGATGGCAGCGGGGTTGACATCGTCGATACGTTTAAAGCATCGTCGGGCTATTCTTTTAGCCTCTCTAATATCAATCCCCGCACCTACGATCGGCTCGGGGTGCAGATGGGATTTACTCGCTCAGCAAATACTTCTGTTAGTCCCGCACTTTCTGGGATCGCTCTGCAATACGACCCCGCACCCGAATTTACTTTTGCTACGGATTCGATCACATGCACTCCGCAGACCATAAACTCTGGCGGCTCGACGATCGCGAACTACTCCGCGACAACGCTTACTTGCACACCCGGCGATTCCGTTCTTGTCCTGCTGCTCCGGCAATATCAAGGAAAAACGGATACCTCAGCAGAGCATCTTGTGTCCCTGATCGCGGGCCACGGAGTTCAACCTTTTAAGGACACGATCTCAACACAGAACGAGCTTGGCAACGCCACGCTTACAGCCACCGTGAACCCGAACGAAGCGCAGAACGAGCAGCTTCTCTTTAATAACACCATTAATGGTTCCTACAACGTCACGAGGGATACGATGTCACCCTCCGGCGAAATTCTTTTTGTCGATCCGACAGATATGGTTCCTCAACATATTTCTGCGGACTGTGGATATGTCTCGAGCCGTTCGACGATCCAGATCCAAATGATCAGTTCAAACCCGCTGCGTGACACGTCAACAAGTTCCATTACCGCTGATTTTCTGGATGAGCAAAACAACCAGTTTTTTCCAGTTTCCACGATCAATACACACGGCCTTACTGTGACATTTAAATCGTTTCCAGGAGGCCCATTGCAAGCACAGTTGACGATCACTCCAGCGCCTAATGCGCCCTTCACTGCCGGAACATGGATCATGCATGCCTATCTCCGCGATGCAAGCGGAAATACGGACACACTTCAACAATGTTTTACCGTCAGCGATGTGAACGGTATCGAAGAGGTGATGAATTATCCGAATCCATTCAAGGAAACAACGGATTTTACCTTTATCCTAAAATCAGACGCATCAGCCGATATTAAAATTGTTGTCTATACCATTGCCGGACGTAAGATTAGGACACTCACTCCAAGCGTAACGCACGCCGGCTTTAACGCCGTTGAATGGGATGGCCGAGACGAACATGGAAACGAAGTAGCCAACGGAACGTACGTTTATCGCGTCGTTATCAATGGCACCAATGGCGATAACGTCTCTGATGCTGTAACACAGACTGCGGTGCGGGCTCGGTAAAAAGGTTGATCGGAACGTGCGACTTTTTCGTGTCTAATGCCTCCTACCATTCATGGGGCAGAATGCCACTAAAAATCTATTTCGGAACATCAGACTACATTTATCATAGTACTTTCTATCAGAAGAATCACCTGATATGAGACTCCAAAATCCTCTCACACGTTCCTTGATAATCATGAAAAACATTCTGCGGCTGAGCATGGCTGTATTCATGATCTTCTCATCTTCTTCTTTATTTGCGCAACAGGGTGTACATGTTTCCAATGACGACCCACGCTGGGGTGAAAAGATCACGATTCGTTACATCACTGAAGACACCTCCTCCTTTGTAAGATCCGATTCACAAGACACGCTTTTCTGTGCTGTGATCGTCCAAGGCTCACGTCCGGAGCACGGAATGGTGCTACCGATGAGGCACGTCAGCGGCACACATTATGAGGCAGAATTGACTGTGCCGGACTCGACGCACTCCTTATGGATAGATATTTGCGTTCCAACCGACCGTGTGCCTAATGGCGTAACGCAGTCTACATGCCGCACAAAGGATGGCCGTCCGACTGCAGGCTCGATCATTGAAGCTGCCACATCCAATATAGATAGCGCACTCAACGCCGATCTCAACGAATATCCGAAGCATTATTCTTCCTACATTGCTGCTTACGATCAGGCTAACCAGATCGAAATGTCAGGCGGAAAAGCAATGCCTGACTCTGCGTGGAAGCCTTGGATGGCCTCGCTCATTGACCGCCTGAAAGCATCCCCGGACAATACTGCATCCTGGCATTTTACGCTCGGCGAGATTTACATGCGTCAGAGAAAGGACTCCCTCGCAAACGTGGAATTTCAGTCTGCCGCGCAAACACAGGGATTCGATCCACTCTTCAATGATGCCAATTTCTGGAATTCTTTTTTTGCGCCAAGCATGACAAAGGGAGGCAGTATGACTTTTCCGATCGTGCCTGGCCGAATCATTGCACCTCTCGTCGAGCGCAACCCGAATAGTTATATGGCCAGCAACTGGTTGCGGCACATGGCTTGGGATACGCTGCTTCCGGTAAACACCTTTAAAATTGTTTGCGGAGCCTGTTCAGCCTCCGAAGCTGGAAATGGCTCCCATGATGTCGATCTGCTTCTTTCCATTTCGTATGCTTATGGCAATCAGAAGGGGCCCCTCTACGATCCTAATAAGGCACTCGTTCTGGTGCGAACGAGCGGAGCAAAGTGCAAAAAGTCTCTCTGCTTTTTATTCCGGCGATAATATTTGGGGTGGCATGGGCCGGCTAAAGCATGTCATTGCCAATAAAATTGCTTTATTGGCGAAGTTAGGACGCCTCGATGAAGCAGAAACGATCGGTCGGAGCGCAATTCTTAGCTCTACCGAGATTACTGACAAACAAGAGATCGGTGGCGCGCTGGCAAATGCTTATTTCGAAGCCGGACGCATCGAAGATGCAAAACGCACGTATGGTGAAGTGATCGCGCTTGGAACTGGCGGCCACGTGAGCGGATTAAGAGATTTTTATCAGAAATTCAAGGAAGGAACCGAAACACAACAGGAATTTTCAAGCAGGTTGGCTAAAGAGTATGGCGGAAAGATCGAATTACCTTCTGTGCCTAACTTCACCTACACTACGCTCGACGGCGTAACAGGATCACTTGAGGCGCATCGTGGAAAAGTCGTTGTACTCGATTGCTGGTTCATTAGCTGCGCGGGATGCGAGATCGAAAAGAATTCACTTAATAAATTGGTTGAGTCGTTCAAGGGTGACACAAATGTAGTGTTCCTCTCGATCGCGACTAATGACGAGCAAGCTCTCCGGCGATACCTTGAACATGCGGAATCAAAATTCCAGATCGTACCGAATGGATACGAGATTTGTCAGAAGCTTGGCGTCGAAGGCTACCCAACCCACATTATCATTGGCAAGGATGGCAAGACACTTGGATTTGAAATGGGAGGTAACGAACATCAGGATGAGCAAATGCGCCCAAAGATCAAAGATGCGCTCGAAAAGATGTGAGTGCCCACCACATGATTCACTTCATCATTTATACGCCACCTTGAATTTTCTTGATCTGAACTAATTCGTCCCTCCAAAGGAGGGTTCCGCTCCAATGTGGAGGCCATGATCGATCGAGATATTAACCGGAAAGGTCCAGTAGAACACCTTATCGGGATAGAACCGCCAGGCCGGGGCCGGAAAATGCCAATAGCCAAGGGCACTTACCAGGAAATCCACAAAGCCGATGCCGGTCTTGGGAATGATCTTTTCGATGTCGTAATCCAGCGTGAGGTACCACGCTTTCTTGCGTAGGTCGAATACGTTTCCGGACGGGCTATTGACATCGTCAGTATTGATATCATATCCGCTGACTGCCACACCAAGGTTTAACCACTTGGGCCAATAGCACTTCCAGTCGTTCGGAAGCATTGCATCGACATCAGCGCGCAGATAATAGGTTTGCCCACCATAATCTTCGATCGCATTGACGCTCTGCCCGGGAATATCGGGCTGGTCTTTCAGCAACTTGTTGGTTGGCGTAAAAAACCATTTATACCGAAGATCGTCGAGGTAAGGCACTCGCTGGCTCAGCAGATAAAAAGTAGCACCTGTAATATCGCTCTTCGCATCCCCACGCGAGAAGCCCCAGGCGCTTGCAAAGCCATCTTCGATCTCGACATAATACTCCCACAAGGCGCCCGAAAGCGCTCCGAACACATTGGCTTGTATCGTATCCATGCCGGCCCATCGGTAGGCTTGATCGAACACCCAGGAACTGTATTCCGCTCCGAACATGTGGCCGCACTTATCGAAATCCGCTTGATAGGAAGGATCTTCGATCACATGAAATCCCTCTCGGTCATTGGCCCACCAGGCATTATTTTGATAAATATGAATGGCGACGATTGTAGCCGTGAGCCCACCGACACTAGCACCAACCCGACCCCAGTCAAGCTTTGGCGCATAGGAGGTGGTGTCCGAAACGGCGCGCGATGAATCCACTTGTGCTATTGACGCAGCCGGAGGCACAACGAGCAGGACGAAAATGAAAAGGCATAATGATCTCATAGGGTTCAAAATGGTTAAGAAGGTTATTGGGGATTAAGCATTCGGATTCCTGCGGTGATCCCGTATGACATACCAAGACCATTACCAAGAAATAATTGCGGCGTGATGCGAGCGGCCAATTCAAGTTCCGTTCTGTTCGAGAACGGGATCAGCTCGCCGGCGCTGAGCGGAAGACTGATCGATACCCGATCTGTGTAGGTATCGAATCCTGCCCCACAGGAATAATAGGGGTGCATCCGATGGATGGCCGGCGCGTCTCCCGCGCTGGCCGAAGGATCCCATCGAAACTCGCAATTGAATCCGTAGCTTTGGAAGTTGAAATCCGAAAGCCCGAAGACAGACCAGCTCTCATAGACGAGCATCAGCTCGTACGAAGCAGTCACTCCTTGCGTAAGTGGTACTTCGTAATAGGGGTTGAGCACCGGATGCCAACCGCCTTTAACCGGCGGCGCATCGAACGGATTTTCGATCTGCACGCTTTTATTCACGAAATAATTCCCGATCGCGCCGAGCCGAACGCCGTAGGCATCCTGCAACCAGCGGGATCCAAGAACCGAATCGGAAGGCGCTTGCGCCAACGCGCTGCTCCCATAGACGAGTGCAGCAAGGAAGAATGCCACCGTGAAATGGCGTGAACGTATTTGCATGATTAAAAATAATAAAAAATCAGAACCAAAACTTCGCCGAGAGCACTTCATTGGTGCTCCAGACGCCTTGTTGCGGGGTGTCTGGTGAGAGATATCCACTCAGCTGATTGGAGCCGACCGTAACGAGCGGCGCGCCAAAGTCATAATGGATGAATTGCAGTTCCCCGCCAATACTGAAATGCTTTGATATAAAATATTCTACCGAAAAGACGGCACCGAGATAGAACACTCCATAATGAACATCGCTATCTTGCACGCCACTGGTCGCTTGATGGGTCTCATATTCAGACGACATAATTCCCAACCGTGCACCGAGGCCGAATTGAAAAACGGAATCCACTTGCTTGGTGTAGATCACCCCAAATCCCGCACGCACAATTTGCTGGTTCGCCGTTCTTAGAAATGTGCTCGAGGAACCGGCCGAATCCGGCACCTGCTGCTGATACGCCTTGAAATACAAGCCTAATTCCGGCTCGAAACGAATGTACGGTCCGAATTGCATCGGCACCGAAAAATTCATCAGTCCGGCAGCGCCAAAATGACCGCCATAAGAATCATCACCGGGAATAACGGCGGGAAAATAGCTGACCCCCACTCCGAATGAAATCTTTTCATCGGTCTGGGCCATCGCCAAATGGGATACTAACAGAAGAAGGAATGCTGCAAAAAATGTTCTCATTGGCGGATCATTAAAATTTTACGAATGGATAGGCAAGATAGAAATGTACTCCTAAACTTTTGCCACCTCTGGTCACATCCCATTCGAGACCGGGAGCTGGTAACTTTAGAAAGTCCAGGGTTTGGCGCCACCAGTCCCATTGCTCCGATCCACCGGGCAGTAGCTTGACCAGATCGTAATCCAGCGCAAGGGTGATCGTTCTCGTTTCTCCGGGATCGTCTAAATTCCGTGCGCCATATCCGGCTGCGATATTAAGCCAATTTGGCCAGAACCCCCATCCAGAAAGATCCTTGATATTCGCGCTGATCCAAAAATTCCAGGCACTGTAATCGTCAATAGGCGTCAGGGAACCTGCTTTCGGCAAATCTCCATACCAGGAGGAAGGATAATAATTGAACTTTGGCGATAGATCCTGCAGCGTCCTGCAGTATTGCGATGCAGCGAAATAGATACATCCCAGCGTTTGGGAGAATACTTCGAATGGCGACAGTGAAAAATCGGAACCATACCCATCTAATACTTCGACATAGGTTTGATATAACAGCCCACCGATCGCACCATAGATCGGAGCGAGTTTGTAGCTGACTCCTGAAGCGATCAAAGCCTGCTCTGATACGTAGGACACAAAATAGCCACCATCAAAGTGACCGCCGTAATTTGCGCCTAACGATTCATCAAAATTATCCCGAATACGAAACGATTGCCCCGATCGCCAAAAAGTCTCCTCCTGATAAAGGTGAAGCGCAGCAAGTATCCCGAAATACGTCCCAAGATAGGTGTAGGCCGGAATAGGCTGGATCTGGGTATATCGGCGTGGTGGATCCCCTGTAAGTGTGTACATCTGATGATCGGCCCAGCGATATTGCGACCAGGGGATGAACCTGGAGGTATCGAGTGTGTATGCATTGTTCGTGTCACCAATGCATCGTAAAGAATCCCTCGGAGCTACTGTGATGGAATCATTACGAGTTGGAAATGCAAATTTAATAGGTAGTTGGAACAAGGAATCGTGGGACAAACAAGATGGGCTTGACGCTAGCGCAGGAGCTGAGTGAGCTATGCTTATCTCAAAAAGGCACAAGAGGAGAAGAAAGGCGGAACTTCTAAGAGGCATCATGTAGGAGCTTGAAGGAAATTACCAAAAATCGTGGCACTTAACGCTGAACTTCAAAAGAAAATACCGGCGTTCAGGATCAGGAACTCGCGGGCGTTCGTCATCGGAACATTGTTATATGTTACACCTAATTGCCCGAAAAATCCAGATCTTCCGCCATCGCGAAGCCCCGCTCCTGCCGAGAACATCACGGCCTGAAACAGAAGATGGTTCGAGCGATCTCCGAACTGCGGTCCTGCACCGGCATTCGCATACAAAAAGGTCGTCATTCTTGAAATAGGGAAATCATGTTCGTACTCGATGACAAATGGCGAGAAGCCATCTACGGCATTTTCATCTCCTATGCTTTGCGGAACCATTGTTGGCTCGATCCCTGCCCACAGCGTGCCGTCCGTGCTAAAGAGCGGCGTTCCAAGCATAAGCTTAACGCTCCATAATTCACTACCCCCCTGAGCTGGATTGTACCCAAGACCGGAGCTAAGCTGGAACGAAAGATTCGATTCTTTCATAGACGGACGAGAAGAAACTTCAAGACTATCCAGCACCCGCGCGGATGCCGTCTGGCGTTGTGTCACAAGCACGAGCAGGAGTGTGACAGCCTTCATTCTCCATCCGCAAAGGTCTGTTAGACGCTGAGTCATGTTATAGAATCTGTACCATTCAAGTGTGCTTCAACTTTGCTTGGAAGGGAATAATTTTCTTCTGGGTTGGTCAATTCTAAATACCTGATACATGATCGGTAGCAGAATGAGGTTAATAAATGCCGTAAGTAATAGTCCGCTCACGATCACAACCGCAAGAGGTTTTTGCGTCTCTGAACCGATGCCGGTCGAAAGCGCAGCCGGCATCAGTCCTATCATGGCGAGTACTGCGACCATAACGATCGGCCGGACGCGACTCATGCATGCATGACGTAAGAGATCGGCAACGTTATCGAATTCATCTTTATGATGCTTCACAAATGTTAGTAGCACTACGCCATTCATTATACTCACGCCAAAAAGTGCGATGAATCCAATCCCCGCTGAAACGGAAAAATGCAGGCCGGCTACCAACAATCCGAGAATTCCACCGATAGTCACGAAAGGAACGTTCGCCAGGCTGATCAGCGCATAGCCCCATGAGTCAAACGTCGTATAGAGTAATATCAAAATAAGCAGCAGGCTGAGCGGTACTACGATCGCGAGCCTCGCCATTGCGCGTTGCTGGCTTTCGAACTCGCCCCCCCATACGGCATAGGTTCCTCCAGGAAATTTGACTTCTTTAGCGACCTTCGCGCGCGCCTCTGCGACCGCGCCACCCATATCCCGTCCGCGCACGCTAAATTTAATGGCGAGATAGCGGCCGTTCGATTCTCGATAAATAAAAGCCGCGCCCGGTTTCACACTGATGGTAGAAATTTCGGAAAGTGGAATTTTTGCACCATTCGAAGTCGAGACAAGCAACGCGCCGATCTTATCCGGCGCATTACGGAATTGCTCGGCAAGGCGAATGACGACATCAAAATGTTTCTCGCCTTCGTAAAACTGTGTGGCAACGTGACCACCAATCGCGGACTCGATCAATAGTTGAACATCACTGATGTTGACACCATACTGCGCTGCCCGGATGCGATCGATATCGACCTGCAACGTAGGCTGACCGATCTCCGTGAAGACCCCTACATCGGTGACCCCAGTGATACGATTCAGAATTTCGCTCACTTGTTCACCCTCTTTCTGAAGCACACCCAGATCAGATCCGAATAATTTCACCGAAAGCTCGCCTTTAACGCCACTTACCCATTCCTCCACATTGTCGGAGATCGGCTGGGAAAAGTTGAAGTCAATTCCGGGGAAAGCAGCAAATTTTTCGTTCATATCCGCAATAAGCGCTTCTTTCGTGGAATGCTTTTTCCATTGCTCCTCCGGCTTCAAATCGACGAAAAACTCCGCATTGAAAAATCCAGTCGCATCGGTGCCATCGTCCGGTCTGCCTAATTGCAGCACCACGTTTTTGACTTCATCAAAGCTCGTTAACAAATTGATAATGTGTTCCGAAGTGGAATCGGCAGTCGATGGACTAACGCTGATTGGCATCGACGCACGAACCCATAGCGTGCCCTCATTTAAATGTGGAAGGAATTCCGTTCCAAGGAATTGGCTGAGGTACAGACTCACTAACAGCACCCCAACCGAAATGCCGAAGATCAATTTGCCCTTCCGCAACGAGGTATCCAACACCTTGACATACACTTTATTGAGCCATTCAAAGAGCGGACTCTTCTCATGGAGTTCGCCTTTCAAAAGATCCTGCGCAAGCACCGGCACGAGCGTTAGCGAGAGCAACAACGCTCCTACGAGCGCAAACCCAAGCGTGTACGCAAGCGGAGAAAACATCCTTCCTTCGATCTGTTGAAAGGTGAAGATCGGCAACATCGCAGCAATGATGATAACGATGGAGAAAAAGATCGGCTTGCTCATCTCCATGGCCGTCGATTCAATGAGGGTTTCCCGCTGAGCCCGATCTACAATATGCTGTATGGCAAGTCGCGCAAAAATGGCCTCGACCATGATCACCGCGCCGTCAATAATAACGCCGAAATCAATGGCACCCAGCGAAAGAAGATTGGCAGACATCCCCGCGAGATGCATGAGAACAAACGCGAATAAAAGGGACAGCGGTACAACCAATGCCGCGATAAAGGCGCTGCGAATGTTCCCAAGAAAAATAAACAGAATGATAATCACCAACAGCATCCCTACCACAAGATTGTGCAGGACCGTGTGCGTCGTTAAACTCACGAGATCCGCACGGTCGTAATATGGAACGACTTTAACATCTCTTGGCAAGATTGTAGAATTCAGTTCCTTCACTTTGTCCTCGACCCGGTCAATCACCTGCGAAGCATTCTCACCACGCCTCATAATCACCACGCCTTCGACGGCATCATGGTTCAATGGCGTTTCTACTTTCCCCAGTCGCACGGCATGTCCGATGCGAACGTCACCCAATTGAGCAATCTTGAGCGGAGTGCCATTTAAATTCGCTACAAGCACATTCTGAATGTCATTCACGCTCGCGAGCAGGCCAACCCCTCGGAAGACATATCCCTGATCGCCTTGCTCGATCAGCGAACCGCCCGCATTCGCATTATTGGCCGCCAGCGCATCGGATACCTGTTGAATGCCGATTCCGTAATAGGCAAGTTTTTGTGGGTCGATCGCAACCTCATATTGCTTGGTAGGTCCGCCGAAGCTTGTTACATCCACAACCCCCTGCACGGATTTCCACTGACGTTCGAGTACCCAATCTTCGATCGCTTTCAGTTCCATTGGCGAACGCGTCTTGCTCTGAAGGGTGTAACGATAGATCTCTCCGGTCGGCCCGCTTTGTGGAGCAAGCGACGGTGTAACTCCGTCAGGCAGATCAACCGCTGCCAACTGCTGATTGACATACGTTCGGGCAGTAAAATCGTCGGTCGCATCGTCAAACGTGAGATAGACCGTCGAAAGTCCAAATAGCGTTGTCGAACGAAGCGAGATGAGATGCGGAATTCCATTCATCTCTGTTTCGGTTGGGATCGTGACAAATTTTTCCACCTCCTCCGTGCTCCGTCCCGGCCACTGCGTAACGATCTGGACACGCGTGTTGGTCAGATCCGGATAGGCATCGATCGGAAGTTGCGAGAACGAATAAATTCCAGCAACCACAAGTAGCGCTGTTGTAAAATAAACGACGATTCGCTCTTTAAGAGCGAGTTCAACAATTTTTTTCAGCATGGGTAATTCCCCTTCTGTGAGTGTATCAGCAATGGGTTATTTTTGATCTGACTGAAGTTCGTCATTAAGAAAAAGTGACTTATCACCCACGATGGTGTCGCCAGCATTAAGCCCACTGTTGATTTGCACACGGTCTGGCTCGGTTTGACCGACCGTCACTTCTTGTTTCCGGAACGTGTGCGGAGCGTTCTGAAAAAAGACGTACACTTTGCCATCGGCGTCATAGAATGCTGCCGATCCAGGGATATAGAGTCCCTGACCATCTGCGTGATAGACCGTTGCACCAACGAACATCGCAGGCTTTAATAGCCCGCCAGAATTAGGCAACGTACAACGTATTTTGGTTGTAAACGTCGTTGGATCGACTGTTGGAGATGTGTATTCTATTTGTGAACTAAATGGATGATCCTCCAAACCGGCAGCTTTTAGAACGACGGAATCCCCCACTTTCAGCGAGCGGAGATTTTCCGGATACGCATCGAGCGAAACCCAAAGGCTTGATGTGCTTCCAATAGTAAAAGCTGGCGTTGAACCATCATTCCGAACCTGGGAACCGGGTTGCGCCAGCCGTTCGACGACCGTGCCCTCGATCGGCGCGGTGATCTGGAACGTCATGGTGTTTGAATTTTCATTGCCTCCAAGAAGCTTTAGTGCATCGAGGCTTCGATTGTAATCTGCCTTCGCTTGTGCATCATCGTTCTCAGCCTGCTGCACCTCCTGTTTCGAGGCCACTTTCGAGTCGAGCAATTCCTGCGCGCGCGCGAGCGCTTTATCGGCAAGGGTTCGGGCTGACTTCGCTTTTTGAAAGTCCGAGATCGCACTCGCAAAATCTCCGCTATAGACATCGGCGAGCACTTGCCCTTTATGAACAACATCTCCTTGCGTCACGTAAATATGACTGATGACTCCGCCCACAAGCGGATCGACGTGCGTCACTTTGTTCGGATCGAAATCAATATGTCCCGAAAGCAACGTGATGAACTTGATCGGCTCCGTCTGGGCTGTCGCAAGCGGCAACTGAGACGCCATCTTTGCACTGACGGTAATGATATCCTTCGATGATGCCTTCGATTCTTCCGTGGGCTCATCCGTTTTTTTCGAGCACGCGCCAAGCACAAGAAGCGCCGGCAGTACGATTAAAAATTTTATTCTTTGCATAACATTATTTCTCAAAAATTTCTACGCCAACGGCGCGTTCCAGCAGTGATTGGTTTTTAGCAAGTGTGTAGAGCGAGCCATAATAGCTCGCAATGGCATCATGATAAACTTGCTCGGAGCTGAGCAGGTCGATCAGACCGATCCGCCCCGCAGAATAGTTCTTAATGGCGTTATCGCGCACATCGGTAGCCATTTTCACAAGGTCGGCCGGAAGCCCTCGAAACGTGTTGAGCGAGTTCCGGTATTTATCGTAGGCCGCATTGAAATCGCCATGGACGCCAATGCGAGCATTCTCGTAATCGTATTCGGCGGCGCGCTCGTTGGATTCGGAACGATAAATATCATCCTGATTCTGGTTGAAGATCGGGATCGAAATTCCGATCCCGCCGCCAACATAGTTCTGAAAGTCCGGACCATCCCGATCGAGCTCGATCCCCAAAGTAGGGGCTGGCCACGCGTTGGAATGCGAAAGATCGGACTGATGCTTCGCAGCTTTTACGGAATGCTCGGCAGCGCTAAGATCGGCGCGCTCAGCATAGGCCACATGTTCCAGAGAGTCTCGCGGCATCAGATATCCAGAAGACTGGAAATCATATTGCACCCTAATTGGGAGAGTTGTATCGAACCCCATCGTTTGCTTGAGTGAGTTCAACGCATCTGTCAGGCTCTGCTCTGCATCGCTGACAGCCTGGCGGTAAGTCAGCTCCGTCAGTTCAAGCTTGATGAGATCTTCTTCCGCAATAGCTCCCGCATGAAGCTGTGCTTTCGATCCCTCAACCAGTTTAGCAAAGAGGTCGTAATTCTGCCGAGCGAGATCGATATTGACTTGAGCGTAGGCCGCATCAATATAACTATCCTTAACAGTAGCTTTCGTTTGAAAGACCTGATTATCGTAAGTCCTTCGCGCCGCTTCCGTCGATTCTCTCGCGGTCAGAATATGATTGCTCATTTGCCCAGCGATCGGGATTGTTTGGTCAAGCCGGTACGAAGTCGTAGCAAGCGAGTTATCGATCGGTTTTTGGAACAAACCATAGCTCGCCGCATTCACGGAAAGCTCTGGATTCGGGAATAGATGCGCCGTCATCGTATCTGCTTCGGCTGCATGCAAGCGATAGCGGTCACCGGCGAGCACTGCGCTTCGGGATAGTGCTATCTGGCGCGCGGTACTTAAACTTAGCGACATCGTATCCGCTTGCCCGTGGGCCACATTAGATCCCAGAAGCGCAAGTAACACGGAGAGTGCTGCTCGTCTCAAAAATTGATTAGAATATGGCATTGCCTAGATTTCTCTGATAATACCTGAGGAAACTCTGCATTTCTCGCACAAGCCCATAGCCATTATGCCAGAGCACCTGCGTGGAATGCACTAAAAATGAATATGCCTTGATAGGAATATCACGGCGAAGAGGGCCAGTCGGTTGACGACTGCTAAATCAGAAGACGCCCATAGGTGATCGTCCGGTTAAGCGTAGTAACGGCGCTCCGGGATTCGATCTTGTCCTGAATAAAAAAGGTATGTAAATCGTACGTGAGGTTCGCGGTGCATTCGCCATCGAGAACAGCCGGACTATCGGCATCCTCAATGATCGTGGTACCGAAAAAACGTGGTATGATGTGCCGGTGAACATTGGTGGCACCCCCATCATACTTCGCCGCCGCAAAATAGTTGACATGGGGCTGGAGCACGTCGGGTACTACACTGGTGGAATCTGTCGCCGAATCGAGGATAAGCGGATTATCCTGAAATTGGACGTCCCCAATGATCGCTGCGTAGAGAATATCGGCATTGATCGTATCGGCAAAAAAGATGAGAACGGTTAAAAATGCACCGATCTGTGCTAAATGTGCGCCCACGCGCTGCATTTTACGCAATTCTCGCGCCGGGCGGCCAGTGGCAATATGACGAAAGGCGGAAATCAAACTAAACGCCGCAAACCGTTTCTTGGGCATCGAAGTTCCGTGGCGGCATACTCCCAACCCCCGCCATATCTCCAATAATAGAACCGTTGTTAAAATGAGTGGGAACCAGAGTCGCCATTCGTGGGATGTGCTGTATATTAGACACAAAGTAACACTGTTTATCTAAACGAACGGCAGCCTTTTAGGGGTAATTCCGAATCGTGAATGCAGTTCTCTTTGATTCGTTCAACTACTTATAGAATCGACCTTATAATGAAAGTAACAAAGCCGACCATCGACACCCGCGAAGCTCTTAACCGTCTTGCCCAGCCCGTATTTTTCGACCATATCGAACGCCAGACCGCCTTCGAGATCGTCATGCGCGATGGAAGCGCCGTACAAAAAGCAAGCGCCGAACAGGCTGCAGCCATGTGGCCGATCGAGGGTTTGACGAAGAAGGTCGCGGCGTAAGGCTGTCTCCTAAAGAGTCCTTCATTTCAAAACTGAACCGGACTCAATGCCCCAAAGTTATTTTTAATATGGATCGGGTAACAATAGAATTCTCGAATGAAGAAATCCGTGAAATTCACGTCGCTGCCCGAACGCGCCGGAGTTTCCGATGAGGATTATATTAAAGCGACCATAAAATCAAAACTGCCGCTTCATCTTCAAACGGATGACGAAATTGGCGCGAAGATTCGAGAAGAAAATCGAGAGCTTTATAAACGATTGAGTTAATGCGCTACCCCGAGATCGATTTTGTCTTACGGGAGCAGAGAAAAATCGTAGATGATGCCGGAGGCCTGCATGGTGTCCGTGACATGCACTTACTTCTTTCTGCACTCGGTCAGCCATTGCAATCTTTTGGAGGTCAGGATCTATACCCAGATGTGATCAGCAAAGCAGCGGCGATTGGCTATTTCCTGATTCGAAATCATCCTTTTGTCGATGGAAATAAGCGCATCGGCCATGCAATGATGGAGTGGGTTCTCCGTGCAAACCAGTTTGAAATGATAAAGGAAATTAACGATCAGGAAAAAACCATTCTTGCTGTTGCTGCGGGAGAGTGGAATCTGGATGAACTTACTCATTGGCTTCGCGAGCGAGTAAGAGAAGTCTGAGCACAGCCTCTAAATCTATATTCTGCTGACCTTGTTCTCTTTCCCATGTTCAGGCCCCTGCTCTCTTGTTGCATTGTTGCAATTTGCCTTGTAACCCACGGCAGCTTAAGCTTTGCGCAGGAACGAAACGTTGCTCCGTATCTCGGAGCGAGCGGAGATTTTGGTGGAGATGGCGGCCCAGGTTGGGGCGTCGAAACCGGGGTGCGCTTCCCCCCATTCTTCTATGCAGGGCTTGAGTATGGAATCTTGTACCCTATCCAAAGGGTCAACACTGTGCTCTATCTCCCCGGATATATAGCACCACCCGGACCGGTATCCAACTCCATCGAACAATATTGGGGTATTCATGTAGGGTACGTCTTCCCACATGATTCGACGAACCATAGCTCGACATTCCTCGGTATTGTGGTTCTGAATAGCTACCAGCCCTGGGAACGTTACGACAGTGTTTCCGGATGGGTTCAATTTACAAAAAGCTTTCTGAATATTGGGCCTGACCTTCGCTTCTCCAGTTTCGACGATGGGCACATCTATCTCGATCTTGCATTCACCATTCGGAGGGGCTTTAAAGCTGGCCTCGGCTATATGTTTTAAGCTTGTCTTCTTGGATGTTGAAGATCGTCCCTTTGGCTGTCGTATTTTTGTCCCATGTCATTCCTCGAATCTCTATTTTCACTGCAAGACAAGACAGCAATAGTAACCGGCGCCTCGCGTGGGCTGGGTCGCGCGGTGGCAATTGCGCTGGCTGGCGCCGGGGCCAACGTAGTGCTTGTTGGAAGAGATGAAGCGGCACTGGCGGAAGTACAAAAGGCTATTAATTCCGATGGGACACATGGGACCGATCAGTCCCATTGGATTATTGCCGATGTAAAAGATCCGACCAAGGCGCTGGAGGTGATCTCCGCGACCATCCAGCGTTATGGCAGCATTGATATTCTCGTCAATAATGCTGGCATTATCCGCCGCTCCCCTGCATCTGATTACACCGCTCACGATTGGAACGAAGTGATCGATACCGATCTGAACGCCGTGTTCCAATGGTCGCAAGTGGCCGGGAAAGCGATGATCGAACAAGGGAGCGGGAAGATTATCAATATCGCATCGCTGCTTGCGTTTCAGGGAGGGTTGAATGTCGTTGCTTATGCAGCCGCAAAAGGCGGCGTGGCCCAACTGACAAAAGCGCTTTCGAATGAGTGGGCAAAATATGGTGTTAATGTGAACGCCATCGCGCCCGGATATATGGTAACCGACAATACCGCAGCACTCCGTGCGAATTCCGAGCGTAGCGCACAGATCTTCTCTCGCATCCCTGCCGGACGCTGGGGCGAACCGGAGGATCTTGCGGGAGCGGTTATCTATCTTGCTTCTGCGGCATCGGATTATGTTAACGGGCACATCCTTGCTGTCGACGGCGGATGGCTGGCGTATTAATTAAGAAGTGAAAATTAACAATTAAGAATTATGGATTGGCTATTTCGCAACACAGCAGCAAAAAAAGGTCGTAATATCACGATCACTCCCGAAACATCGGCATTCAAAGTGCTTCATGCCGGACGTATTATTCTTGATAAGGAAATTTCCAGTGTCAGCGCGCAAAATGCTGGCCGAGAGACAACCCTCCTTTGCTTGCATGGCGCAGGGCACGTGAAAGTTGGGGAGAAAACATTCGATCTTCAGAAATTCGATGGAATGTATATTTCGCGTGGGGAAACATTTGAAGTATCGACCAATGAATCGTTTGATCTCATCGAAGCTTCGGCGCAAACGGAAATATCTCATCCAACACGGCTCGTTAGCTACGAGCACGACGTGAAACCGACAGAATCGCTTGCACTTAAAGTTGGGAAAGAACCATATTACCGCGATTTGAATAAAGTATTGTGCGAGAATATCGAGGGTTCGCGCATGCTCCTCGGGTTTACGATGTCAAAACCCGGCAACTGGACAAGCTGGCCGCCGCACGAACACGCCGCAACACGTGAAGAACTTTATCTTTTCTTCGACATGCCATCGCCCGCGTTTGCCACGCAATATATCTACACCAATCTTGATCAGCCGGAGTTTGTCCGCCCCGTGTATGAGAACGACGCGGTAACGATTGTCAAGGGTTACCACCCGAATGTTGCCGCACCGGGTTATCCTGTTAATTTCGTCTGGATCCTCTGCTCGCTGGAAGATGGCGCATGGCGCACCCTTGCAGATGTGAACGTTCAGCCGGGATACGAGGCCATTCCAACGGGGCTTCGATAACGAAGCCATTGCAACCATCGCTCTCGGAAGGCTGTTGTAATACATAACTTACACATTCAACGACAGTGGAATCGTCTCCGAGAGAACTTGAGTATTACTGTAATCGAGATGGCCACGTGCCATTCGAGGAATGGTATCGAACGCTGACCACGGAGAACCGTCTCATCATTTCGAAGCGACTCGATCGAGTTGAGAACGGCAACTTCGGCGACTCGGAACCTGTAGGCGAAGGTGTTTCGGAGCTACGTATTCATGTCGGAAGCGGGCTACGCGTTTATTACGGTCAAGAAGGTCAGCGAGTAGTTATTCTACTCGTTGGTGGAGATAAGACAACACAACGAAAGGATATTCGAAATGCAAAAGCATATTGGAAAGACTGGAAACAACGAGGCACATCCACGCAGCCTCCCCTGGGCACCACTTCAGCTTGAATTCCTGAGGGATCCGGTTGAGGCTGGGGCCTATCTAAATTCGGTGATTGAAGACGGCGAAATGGAATACATCCTCATCGCCCTCAACAAGGTTGCCAAAGCGCAAGGTGGTTTTACAAAGCTCGCGCAAAGATCGGGACTCAGCCGTGAGAACCTCTACACCGCACTATCGCCGGACGGGAACCCTCGGTTCGATAGCATCACCAAGATTCTACACTCGCTTGGGCTACGTATGTCGATTGAGCCACTGAAGCCGATTCGAATAACAAAACCAAAACGATTAGCTAACACGAGCAAAGCGAAGCCATTGTCGAGGTCAATTCGTCCAAGCGCGGTGAATCGCTCGAAATCATCATCCGCCAAAGCACGATGACTAAAGAAACGGTCATCCAGCGGATCCTGAAAGAGAAAGTGTTCGCCGTGCTCCGTTTGCAGCGCACGGAAGAGATTGAACGAGTGGTTGAGGCCATCGTAAAAGGCGGCATTTCAATCGTCGAAATCACGATGAATTCGAAGAATGCCGAGGAGTGTATCTATCGCGTAAGCAAAGCATTCCCAGATTACCTCATCGGTGCGGGAACTGTGATCGGTGTTGAATCTGCAACGAAAGCGATAGAGAGCGGCGCAAAATTTCTCGTCAGCCCGGTAACCGATCTTGATATGCTCGCTGTGGCGACCGAAGTTGGAGTAGTTTCTATGGCGGGCGCACTCACACCGACCGAAGCATGGCAAGCTTCACAAGCCGGATCGGATTTTGTGAAGCTATTTCCACTTGCCGGACTTGGGCCACAATATATTCGCGCCATGCGTGGACCTTTGCCGCATATTCGTTTCGTTCCCACCAATGGGGTGACTATTGAGAATGTTCCAGAGTGGTTCGAAGCCGGAGCATCTGCCGTTGGAATTGGAACTCCCCTCATAAGTGATCGCGATCTGGAAATCGGAGACTTGGATCTCATCACAAAACGCGTGAAAAGAATCGTGGCGTCTGTTCAACAATTTAAGAATGGCAAAACCAAATAAAGACCAATCACAAGAGGCTCGCAAGTTCATTCGCACGGTGAGCGAATCCTTCATAGCACGCTATCGCCCCGAATCACAATCGACCGATTGGGGACAATCGCTGGCGATGTATGGCTTGCTGCGAGGACTTTCTATTGATGATAATCCCAAGGTGCGAGCTTATCTTCGGCGCTGGCTTGCATTTCATCTTGCGGAACGGCTTTGGGTGAATTATTTCTGCGGATCGTGGAGCTTCGCGCTCCTGTTTCCTGACGTCGTTCGTGAGTTCCCAGAATTCAGAATGCAGCTTGAAGACACGGCGCACCGCATTTACGAATTCATGCGAGACAAAGCCCTCCGCAATGGCGAGGGATTTTTGCTGCACAATATCGACCTCCCTCATATTTACATCGATACCGTTTATTATTCCTCTGCTCTTCTTGCAAAGATCGGACCGTTCCTCGGGGTTGATTGGGAAGATGAAGCGGTGAAACAGATCGTCCTTCATCTCGATAGGTTACAAGATGGCGATAAACCATTCTTCATCCATTGCGAGGAGAATCTTGGCGGTAAACGCTCCGAAGGAAGCTGGGCGCGTGGAAACGGCTGGGTGATGATGACACTGGCTGAAATCCTTCCCTTGCTGGATAAAAAATCTGCAAGGTATAAAAACCTGCTTATCATTTTTCAGCAGCTTGGTTCCGAGATCGCGAAGCTCCAAACGAAGAACGGCCTCTGGCGAACCATCCTCGATGACAAGACCAGCTATGAGGAAGTATCTGCTTCTGCCATGTTCCTTTTTGCTTACGTGAAAGCTCAAAAAATGGGACTGATGGATCATACCGGAGTTATTAAAAAAACAACGAGAGGTATTGCAAATTCTGTGGATGATGCTGGTCGTGTTTTGGGAGTTTCCGAAGGCACCTGGCCTGGAACGATCGAATATTACAAATCCCTCTCCACTGGCGAATGGTGGTGGGGTACGGGAGCATTTTTGCTTGCAATGTCGGAGTTAGCAACATAGTAGCACTTCCTGCTACAAAGCTTTTCCGAACTCTTCTCGCTCTTTTGCGATTCAAAAGATTCCTCCGGTCGATCAGACGCTGGTTTTGCACGTTAATTTCAGAAATGTACTCATTTTCGTTAAATAAGCGAGTATTCGCTCTTTCTATAATTATTCTATGTATCTCGGGGACCGCTTGGGCCCAGGAGACTGCCGCTAACGATGTCGTCATTCAGACGATGAAGTCGGAGCTTGCTCGCGAGCAATTCGCTCTTTCCAAGCAGCCGACTCCACCATATTATATGAGCTATAATATCGGTGACGAGCAAAATGTCAGTATCGTCTCCAGTTATGGTGCGATCACGAAGTCCGATTCTACTCACCGCCGTACCTTACTGGTCGATCTTCGAGTCGGCGATTACTCGCTCGACAACACGCATCAGATACGAGCATCGAATGACATGTTCGCCCGCAGCGGCGCTCGCGCAATTCCGTTCGAGGACAATGCACAATCGCTCAAACTTGCGCTCTGGCGGGCTACAAATGAAAGTTATAATTCTGCTACGGAACGCCTTCAGCAAGTTCGAACGAACAAGACCGTTAAAGTTACCGAGGAAGATACTTCCGGAGATTTCAGCCAAGCCGATGCGGCAAATCATTATTACGAGCCGGATATTGCAATGGCTGGATACTTTCGAGACCGCAAAGGATGGGAAGCTCGTCTTAACAAAATTTCAGCGCTCTTTGCAGGCAAGAAGGATATTTTCGAAGCCAAGGCTATGCTCGACGCAAATATCGTTCGAAAATATTTTGTATCGACCGAAGGCGGGGAGATCGCCTCGAACCAGCTGTACGTGCGCCTCATGGTTCTGGCAACCGCAAAAGCAGACGACGGTATGGAATTGCCGCTCTATAAAAGTTATTTTGCCTACACTCCGGACGATCTCCCACCGGACGATTCGATCATTCAGGATGTGCGCACTATGATCGCTACGCTGGAAAAGCTGCGCGATGCGCCGATCGTCGATCCTTATGCCGGTCCAGCGATCCTTTCGGGCGGTGCATCCGGAGTGTTCTTTCATGAGATATTCGGCCATCGCGATGAAGGCCATCGTGAAAAGAACGAGGATGAAGGACAAACCTTCAAGAAAAAGATCGGCCAGCAGATACTACCAAGCTTTATCGATGTCTATTTCGATCCCAATCAGAAGAAATATGGCAACACCGATCTGCTCGGGTATTATAAGTATGACGATGAAGGCGTGAAAGGCCAGCGCGTTAACGCTGTCGATAGCGGCGTGCTGAGAAATTTCCTGATGTCCCGCTCGCCGATCGAGGGTTTTGCGCATTCGAATGGGCATGGGCGCGCCGAGCCAGGCAAACTGCCCGTGGCCCGGCAATCAAATCTTGTCGTGGTTGCGCGGCAGACGGTTCCCGTGGACTCGCTACGCAAATTACTTATTGCAGAATGTAAAAAACAGAACAAGCCCTTCGGACTTATGTTCGATGAAGTAGAGGGTGGCTTCACGCTCACTGGCCGAACGATCCCAAATGCCTTCAATGTACTTCCGACGCTTGTGTATCGCGTGTATGCCGATGGGCGGCCTGATGAACTTGTGCGCGGAGTCGATCTGATCGGCACGCCGCTTTCAACGTTCGAGCGCATTGTAGCAGCAGGGAATGATAGCGAAACCTTTAATGGAATTTGCGGAGCGGAATCCGGATGGGTTCCGGTCTCGGCATCGAGCCCCAGTTTGCTGGTGCGGGAAATTGAGGTACAGAAAAAGCAAAAGTCACAGGAGCGCCTGCCGATCCTCCCGGCGCCAGATGCAATGAAGGAGGGCAATTAAGATGAGAACGTTTATAGCTATGCGAAAGTGGATCGTAGCCGGTATTGCAGTTATTGCCATGGTCGGATCGGCACAGGCACAGGTTTCTGAGCAAACCATTTCCGTCGTTCAAAAAGCAATGACCGACGAACTCGTTCGTGCCAAATCGGAATTACATCTCGCCGGTCTTATCGATCCTTTCTTTATTGCCTATACCGTCAGCGATCAGCAGAAGCTGGATATTTCCGCATCTAATGGTTCCCTTACCCGCTCCAACGACCATCACGAGCGCAAGGAAACGGTTCGCCTGCTTCTGAACAATTATCAGTTTAACGACGAAAATTTCTCGGACAATACCGGATTATTCAGCTTCAGCAGTGCACCGGATAATACGCTCCCGCTCGACGATGATTATACCGGGATCCGGCGCGTCCTGTGGCTTTCGACGGATGACCTCTTCAAAGAAGCGAACGAAACCTTCTCGAAGAAAAAAGCTGCGCTGGAACATAAACAGCTTTCGGACGATCTGAAAAACCTTCCCGATTTTTCACAAGCACCCGCCGTTCAGGTCGCGGTGCCACCGGCTACGCTGCACTACGACCGTGCCGCGCTTGAAACAATGGTGAAAAATTTGAGCATAGGTTTCAGTTTGCATCCGGAGATCCAGACCTCAAGCGTTTCGCTCTCGATCTCAAACTCGTATGAATGGATCCAGAATACAGAAGGCACAAAAACGCGAAAGCCAATAACACTATGCGAGATCACGATGGAAGCATCCTCGCAAGCAACATCCGATGGCGAGCCATTGGTGCTTTCACGAAGCTTCGATGCTACGACACCCGATAAACTTCCTTCCCAACGCGAATTGCAATCGCGGGTAGATGAGCTTGCGAATGATATTATCGCCTTGCAGGCTGCACCGCTCTTCGATAAAGAATATACCGGCCCGATCCTCTTCGAGAACGAAGCGGCGGCCGATTTTCTTTCTGAGAATGTCATCTCAAGAATGTTCGCCGTTCGCGAGGATATTTTTGGCAACGACGTCTCCTCGATCTTCTCTTCTGGTAAGCGAGCCTCCCTCAAAGAGAAGCTGAACACCCGCATTCTTCCCGCGACGGTTTCTATCAACGATATTTCGCTTACCAAATCTCGAAACGGTATTGATTTCCTCGGATATTACCCTGTCGATGATGAAGGCGTCGTGCCGCCCGCGAACCTGATTATGGTGGATAAAGGTATCCTTAAAACCCTCTATATGACCCGCACTCCCACCAAAGAGATCCTCGATCCCAACGGGCACGCACGCTCCCTTACCAGCGGCTTACCAGGGCTAACAGATAATGTACCTGCTCCTGGCGTTGTCGAGTACAAAGATTCCAAGGCGATGAAGCTCTCCACCATGAAACAGGAACTCCTTACACGCGCCAAGGACGATGGCTATGATTTTGGGCTCGTCGTTCGTTCGCTCGATATTGGTGCGCCGCCTTCGGATGCCGGATTCAGCATTCAGGACCTGCTTGCCAATGGGAAGATGATCATTCCCGCGCTGATCTATAAAGTATTTGCCGATGGACATGAAGAATTAGTGCGTGGCGCAGAGATCGGGCTTCCCTCCATTCGCGATTTGCGCGAGATGATCGCTTCCAAAGAAAGCGTAACGCATAACATGCTTATTTCCGCCGGTTCCGGCGGGCTGTTCAGTTTCAGCTCGAAAGTACCCGGCACGCTCATTGCGCCGGAAGACATCCTCGCACCGGAACTCGAAGTGCAGAAGAAAAAAGCAGAAGCATATCCCTCACTGCCGGTCGTAGCGAGACCGTAACATCATTGAGGGAACCATAGGATTCCACTTCCCATTTCTGCCTTCATGCCAGATCTTGAGCAGCAATTAGAGGAAGCCGCCAGTCCGCTGGAGCGAATGAAACTCATCGCAGAGTCGTCGCTACAACTTGTTTCGAATAATCACAAGCGAGCAAGTGAACTGATAAACGAAGCGCTCCCTCTTGCTCGAACATTGATGAAGCGTGGCGAAGGACGAAAGGAGTTTGCCTATTTACTGCGCTCGAAAGGTTTATATTGCTTTCGTCGGAACGAATTCGAGCAAGCAAGAGCGCATTTTGAAGAAGCACTGCCTCTCTTAGAACGCCTGAATGACCGGAGGAATGTTGTGCGCACGATACTGTTCCTTGGAGCCGTCGAAGCCTCCGTGTGCGAGTATGATAAAGCGCTCGTCTTGTTCCAGCGATCAAAATACTTGTCAGAGGAGTCTGATGATTATGGGAATGCACTTCAAAGCTTGACCAGTATCGCTGGGATCTATAAACGCACAGGTCACTATCAGGAAGCATTGGAACATTTCTCCAGTGCGCTCCGTCTCGCTGGGGACGTTGGCGATCCGCAGTCGGAATCGAATGCACTGGTGGGCATGAGCATGATCCAAAATGAGCAGGGAAACTTCGACCAGGCGCTTCAGTCGCTTTTTCATGCGCTTCTCATCAAGGAGCATTTGGGTGATGAGGTCGGGATCGCGACGATGCTGCTCAATATCGGGAATGTGTATGCTCTCTTACCGGATTACCGAAAGGCCATTGAGTATTATGAAAAGAGTCTTGCAATCTATGAACGTCTCGGTCGATTAAAGACCGAGTATGGGTGGTGTTTCCTCAACCTTGGAACGATGCATATGCGGCTTGGCGAACTTAAGGATGCGCGAGCTTGGCTGGAAAAAGGTCTCGTGATTTCAAGGGGTCTGGAGGATCTCTACGGCTACTCAGGAGGGCTTGGAGTTCTGGCCGAAGTACTACTCCAGGAGGGTCATCTCGAAGCGGCCCTCGAATCCGTTCAGGCATCGCTTGCCCTGATGAAGCAGATCAACGAACGAGATGGAATGGCCGACGCAATGCTAACACTTGGCCATATCCAGTCGCGAATGAGCGATGTACCCTCCGCCATCCGGTCGATCAATCAAGCGATTTCCACCGCACAAACAATGGGCGCCAAACCCGTGATACGGAATGCTTATGAGTTGCTTTCCAAAATTTATCGTGAAGCAAATGAACCCTCGAAGGCTCTTGAATACTTCGAGAAGTATCATCAATTAAATGAGGAACTGCTCCGGCAGGAAGCAGACCGACGGCTCCAACATATCAAGCTGGAACTCGAACGCGAACAAGCCGAACAGCGCGAGGCCATGCTCAAGATCGAAAACGAACGCATTGAGCGCGAACTCGATCTGAAGACAAAGCATCTGGCAACCATGGCAATGTCCATCGTGCAACACTCTAATTTCCTTAATTCCATAGGAAAAGAGATTGGCGAGACTGCCAAGAAAGTAGCGAAAACACACAAACAATCGCTCGATGAACTTGCCCGGCGCCTAAAACAGCAGTCTCAGTCAGAGCAAGAATGGAAACAATTTGAAAAGCAGCTTGAAACTCTGAGTCCGGAAGTCATTGCAAATCTTGCCAAACGATTTCCGCAGCTCAGTCCTACCGAGCTAAAGGTGTGCGCGCTTATCAAGCTCGGATTGGGTTCCAAAGATATGGCAAACTTGCTGTGTGTGTCTCTTCGCTCCATCGAAGCATACCGGTTGCAGATCCGTAAGAAATTAAGACTCAAAAAAGATGTGAATTTGGGAGTGTTTATCTTACAAGGGTAACGGGCGAGCCCCCGTACTACCGTAGTATTACTGTAGTAGGTTTTTTAACAACATCGCTTAAGTTTGTAGTCTGTGATTCGTATTCATTCATACGGGTAAGAAGTGGTCATGGGATACCTCCGTCACATTATCATTATTGAAGAATAATGTGATGCGGCGGAGGCCCCATGATCAGTAAAACTATTCTTGACATCGCGTATTGAATCATTGCCTGGCGTTTGCTAACCAGTTCGATCACTTAACATCTGACACATTTTCTTTTTTCATTTTTTAGGAGACAGTTTTCATGAGACGCATTGCCGTTCTTTTCACCGTTTTAGGAATTCTATCCATTTCATCCATGAAATCATGGGCGCAGCGAGGAATCGCCGCAGAAATTCTGGCGCTCGACGACGGCTCGGGACACATCGTTAATGTTAAAGTGCCCTCGGGGTTGACCGGCGGACCCTACACCTATATCCTACCGCTCACAGTACCGGGCGGTATTGAACTCTCACTCCCGACACCCACCAAGGCCAACTCGACCCTTTACTCAAACGGGACAAACGCATGGCTGGAAAACACGAATGTGTTAGCGACCGGTGCAGGTGCAATAACGGCTAACTCGCTCTCTGTAACGAGTGGTACTATTACATCTCCTTCCTTTGGGGCGGGCGTAGGAACAGCACTTGCTCTCACTGCGGGGAATGGCGGGGGTGCTGGAAATGCTGGCGGATCAGCCTCGCTTACTGGGGGCAACTCTACAAATAACATCGGGGGCAATGCTTACCTGCAAGGTGGTAACTCCGGTCCTGGGGTTATTGGGGGTTGGGCTTATGTTGTCGGTGGAACGGGAGGCGCTCCAAACGGGCAAGGTGGATTTGCAATTGTCGATGGCGGGCCTGGCGTGGGAACCCAGCCTGGAGGTAATGTGGAATTTCAAGGAGGATCCGGAGACGTTACGTCAACCGGGGTCGGAGGGGATATCGTTCTTAACGGTGGTGCTTCAGGCGCGGGCGGCAGCGGCGGAGGCATCGATTTTTTAACAACCCCAAATGTCCGCGCGTCCTATGCATATAGGATGAAGATCACGAACGCAGGTCTTGTTGGGATCGGGCCGGGTTTTGGTCCCACATGGCCCTTTATGGTCGATCAATCGGGCGATGTGACTGCTACGGGCTCAGCACAAATCGGTTCCGGAGGTCAATTTACCGTCGATCACAATGGGCACGTCCTTACCTCTAGCGGTGCGGGCCTCTATATGGCTGGCTTTGCCGGCCCTATTGTGTCGAGCCCACAGCCAACGGTATCCGGCTCGGATGTTGCTGGAACCATTACGTTTTCCACAACGGCCGCAGCTGGCGAGGGATGGGTGCAAATCGACTTCGCTAATGACTACGCATCCGCACCCACCGTCATTCTTACTCCAGCAAATGCCGCAGCACAACAAGGCGGCCACATCACCGGATACTATGCACAAAGCGGTACCTACTACTTCCAGATATGGGTGAACTGCAACGGCACGGCAACATCCAATGTGCAATACAATTATTTGGTGATTCATTGATGCCGACGCAGCCAACCATACATTCGTTGCTCGGGTCATGATCGCTCCCGAAGACATCCTCCCACCGGAACTCGAAGTGCAGAAGAAAAAAGCAGAAGCATATTCCTCGCTTCCTGTTGTGGCACGTCCGTAATATTTTAAAGAACAGAACTGTTCATTGGCTGAGAATTTATATTTTCAGCCAATTTCTGCAATATGAGATTCAGTGAAGGTTTCGTGCCATTCGTCAAAAAGAATAGAGTGATTCTATGGCTTGGTGTGTACATCCTTTTCTTTTTAGTTTCGAACAATTTTTTCTTGCAAATTAAGATCTCAACTTCCGTTTCAATTTTGATAATGGAATTAGTCTTAATCATAATCCTACGGGATGTAATAAAAAATATGTGAAAACTTTACAAGATTGATCCCCTCTATTTTCGCGAGCATAACTCGGGATTAGTTCTGTTCATCGTAATTTTTTACTGTTGGTTTCTTATTGGCTCTCTTCTCCAGGGAAGGTCTGCTTGGTTTCAAATCACTTTTAAAATCTTCGAACAAATTGCCGCTGCCTATTTGTGGTTTACCCTCGGATTTAGAATGCGGCAGAATATGAAAATCCCAGAAGCAGATAATTCCGAACTGCCAACAAAGACGACTGAATGGAAAACGTAGAAACATCACCCATCAAAGTTTGATGATCTCGCTGACGAAAATTTCGTCAACGAGGCTTGATATAGTGACTCGGTCTCAAATCCCTAAAATCCCTTGCCGAACTGGAAATGGGTTTGCCAGCCGCTGGGGCTGCCGAAGACCCCGATGGGATCGAAGCCATAGCCAAAGTCGATCCCGATCATCCCGACGGCGGGAACCTGCACGCGCGCGCCGACACCGAGCGAGCGTTTAAGATCGAAAAGATCGGCATGGGAAAAATCGGCCCATACATTACCGGCCTCCGCAAACGTGAGGAGATAGATCGGAATAGGCTCGCGGCTGACGAGCAACCGCATCTCTGCCACGTAATGCGCGTATGCATCGCCTCCGGGTGCATAGACGCTGCTCGTCGCTGCACCGCTTTGCACGCCAACGCGCGCATCGGGATAGCCACGCAGCGGGATAGTATAAACACCGGTAACCAATCCGCTGCCACCCATCACGTAAAGCTCCGTCGGCGGCACGAACGGGTTCGCGCCGAGACCTCCCATTTGGCCAATGTCTGCTGAGGACATGAGCACCACTTTGTGCTGGCCTCCGGCATCGAGCACCGGAGTATAGAACTTCATGGTCAAACCATTACGATAATAGTTTGCCGGCTGGTTCGGCGGGATTGAAGCGATCGGAAGATATGCAAAACGCAGCAGGTAGGCAAACTCGGAGCCAACACCCGGGAAGATGGGGTCGTCGGTCGAGGTACGTGAAATAACTTGCTGGACCGCCGTCTCGTCGTGAATACCAGTCGAGTAGATGCCGCCGCCGCTGGTAATGTCCGAACGCAAAGCGGAAATGGTCCAATCGGCACGGAAAAAGTCATCCGGCCATTTGAAACGGCGCCCGATCGAAAGCGATGCGCCTTCTTGCTCGGAGGTGTAGATATAAGCCGAACTGGACGCATAGACCTGGAACCCGAGCGACGTTGGCTGTTGGTTCAGCCACGGCTCGCTGAAATTCAAAGAAATGGATCGATAGTCCGACTGCCCGATCTGCGCGGAAACAGATACCACTTCTCCACCACCGCCATGTAAGGGATCGGTGATGTCAAAATTGTTAAAGGAAACACCAACCGAACCCGTAAACCCAAGCGTACCGCCATAACCGATGGAGGCATTGAACGTGTCGCTGGATTTCTCCTCTACATTATAGGTAATATCGACATCGCTCACATCCGGCACAGGATTTACTTCCGGCTGGAGTTTTTCCTGATTGAAGTAATTCAGCGCCGCAAGCTGCCGCATGGATCGAATAACCGCCGAGCGGCTAAAGGCATCTCCGGGGCGCGTGAAAAGTTCACGGCGTATCACATAATCCTTCGTCTTGGTATTATTCTTGATATCGACATAGCGCCAGTAATGCTCTTTGCCTTCTTGTACCCGAATAAGAATATCGATCGAGTCACCGGGGACAACGGTTTCCTCCTTGTTAATATTGGATAAATATCCACGATCGTAATAGAGCGAGCTGACATCGGTGAAATCCTGTGTCGGGCCACGGAGGTTCAGATCCAGGCGCACCATATCGTACACATCCCCCTTGTGGAATCCGAGATGTTCGCGGATCTCATCCGGCGTGAACACTTCCGCGCCAACCACCGCGATATTTCTCACATAATATTGCGGCCCTTCATAGACTTGAATAAGAATATTGAGGTTATTCTCGCCGGTCGTCCAAACAGAATCGCTCAGGATCTGCGCATCGCGATAGCCTTTCGAGTGATAGTAGTCCAGGACTTTCTTCTTATCGGCCTCGTATTTTTGCTGATCGAAATCACCGCTGGAAAAAATATTCCACCAGACCTTTTCCTTGGTATCATCCATCGCGCCACGCAAGTCACCGGAAGAAACGCGTTGGTTCCCCTCGAAATCAACATGCCGGACGATCATCTCTTTGCCCTCGTTGATCGTGATCGTAAGATCGACCTTCGAAGAGTCGCGCTTTCCCGTCACAGAATCTTTTGAGGGAGTCTGTTGAATATTGATGGTTGCAAAGTGATATCCGTCCTTCTCATAGAGCGCACGCACCCTGGTTTTCCCGGCATCGATGTCCCACGGACGTACATAATCGCCTTCGCGGAGCGAAAAAGCTTTATCGATATCGGCGGTCTTTATTTCTTTATTGCCTTCGATGGTGTACTTATTCATGTGGGGAAGTTCCTCCACATGAAGGCTGAGAAATAACCCGGTAGAGCTGTCGGACTGGATCACCTGTTTATCAACGACGACATCAACCTTCGAAAAGATCCGCATTTCCCATAACTGTTGGATAGCCGCACGGACGGCATCGCTGGGCAACGTGATCTGCTCGCCTTTATAAAGCCCGCTTTGGCTGATGATCGTTTGGGCATCGCCGGTACGGTTACCGGTGATCGAGATGCCGAGAATCGTATAATGCCGCTCTGGAGGAGGTGTACCCGAAAATTGCGCTAACGCAATGCCGGTCTGCACGGTTAGAAAGAGTGCAAGAAAAAAAGAGCGCATGCAAGAAAAAAGTGTGACCCTAAGCCGGAGGAATTGCCGCAATTGTCTTCCAATTAATACATTCATAACCCACATTGTGCACTGATTGTTGCGCGCGTTCGGGAAACTCTCAACTTTTTCAGGTCTTTTGGGCGTTATTAACAAATAGTAACGCAAGTATTTTCATAGAGAACAATATAATCCTCGTTCATGCAGTATAAGTATTATTCGGATCGCCCTGAAAGACTAACCAAAGAATTTGCAGAAGAGACCTTTGCTAAACTTATTGCGAGAATTCCTTCCGCTGAAGCATCTAATTCATCGAAGGAGTGGCTTCAATTGTATGCCGATTGGAATGCGCTTTCGGCATATTATTCGGGCGAAGGCAGCCGTATCCATTATGCTCACGCGCAAGACATGGGCGATGAATCCAAAACGGCTGCGGATAAATATTTTCGCGAGGAAGTCACCCCGGCCATGGAACAAGGCAGCGCCACGATGCTCGAAGCGTTCTTAAGGAGCAAGCACAAGGCTGCTATCGGCGATCATTATGGACCCTATCTTATCGAGGCGCTGATGACAGCGGTCGAGCCGCTTGCGCCGATCAATTCCAAGCTGAGAGTTCAAACGGACGATCTCGCCGATCAATATCAAAAGCTTGCAAGTTCCGGCGAAGTAACTATCCAGGGTAAAACGATGACGCTTTCCCGCGCGCGTGGCTTACAAAGTGATGAAGATCCTGAGATCCGTAAGGAAGCATGGATGAAATATCGCGGATGGTTCCTGGAACATCACGATGAGTTCGCTGAGATATTCGACAAAATGGTCAAGCTTCGCGACCAAATGGGAAGAAATCTCGGCCACGATAATTTTATTCCGCTTGGATATCTGTGCATGCGGCGAACGGATTACGGCCCGGAGCAGGCAAAGGCGTTTCGCGACTCCATCCGCAAGTATGCTACCCCACTGCTCGAGCGGCTTTACCGCGAGCAAGCTGCCGCCCTTGGAACTCCGACGCTCAAACCATGGGATGCAGGCTATCACCCTCAGTTTTCACTTCCAACGGGCATTGCTCCCGTTGATACACAGCTTGAGAATGCGCAGCATTTGTTCGATGAGATCTCCCCGCGTTTGGGCGCACATTTTAGCCGAATGCGCAAAGAAGGACTGATCGATCTTGAGAACCGAAAGGGCAAACAGCCGGGAGCGTTTTGCACCTCGATGCCTGACGAAGGGCGCGTAGCGATCTTCTGCAATTCCACCGGCGATGAGGGGGATGTTGGCACACTCGTACATGAAATGGGACACGCATTCCAGGCGTGGGAAAGCCAGAAGATCGAATCCGTCGATCTTCAATGGCCAACAAGCGATGGCGCGGAAATTCATTCGATGGGAATGGAATTCCTGAGCATGCCACATCTTTCATGGTTCTTTAAACCGGATGATGCGCTGAAGTTCCGCCGTCACCATCTTGCGGATGTTGTCATGCTTATGTGCTACATCGCCGTCGTCGATGAATTCCAGCATCGAGTGTACGAATATCCGAACGCCACACCAGAGCATCGCGACCAGGCGTGGAACAGCATCTGGGATACCTATATCAAGGGGATCGATTTTTCGGGGATGGAAGAATACAAATATGCGCGCTGGTATCCCCAGAGCCATATTTTCCAGACTCCGTTCTATTATATTGACTACGCTATCGCACAGACCGCAGCGATGCAGCTTGGTATGATGGACGCTGAAGATCACGAGAAAGCGCTCGATACGTACCTCAAACTTTGCGAACTCGGTGGCACGGAAGGTATTCTCAATATTTTCAAGAGCGCCGGGCTTATGTCACCGTTCGATCCCGCTACAATGAGCCACCTTATGGACTACGCTGCCCACGAGCTTGGCATCGAGGAGATGGCGGAAGCTGCGTAAAACTGATTTTCTCCACATGTCATCCTGAGCGGAGTTTGGTGGAGCGAAGCGGAGTTTGGTGGAGCGAAGCGGAGCCGAACGGAGTCGAAGGATCTCGTGCAGTTTAGCTCACATTGGTAAAACCGAAGATTCCTCGACTCCGCAGACCATCGCTCCGCGATGGTCTGCTCCGCTCGGAATGGCAAATCCTATCCTATAAATCCTTCCCAAATCTCATAAATCTCAGTCGTGGTTGGAATCGGTTACGACGTTCATGAACTTGCTCCAGGCGAAACCCTCGTCTTAGGCGGAGTCATGCTCGAATCGAGACTCGGAACCGTTGCGCATTCGGATGGCGATGTGCTCGTTCATGCGATCATGGATGCATTGCTCGGCGCGCTCTCTCTCGGCGATATTGGTCTTCACTTCCCCGACACCGCAACAGAATGGCGCGGCGCGGATTCCATTGCCATGCTAAAACGCGTGCATCACATTCTCCGAAACGAAGGCGCGCATATCATAAACATCGATTCCACCGTTGTGCTCGAAGCCCCGCGTCTGCGCCCGCATATCGAACACATGCGAGAGCGAATCGCTGAAGCTGTGGGTCTCGAAGTCAAACGGGTTTCCATAAAAGCCACCACGAACGAACGCCTGGGCTTCATTGGCCGCGAAGAGGGCGTGGCTGCGTATGCGGTTGCGCAAGTGGAGTGGGATTAGGTTGCTTCGGGAATATGAGTAGAAATTGAGTAGTGAAAGTTGGCACCACAGTATGCCAAAAACAATTTCATTTTGAAATTTTAACATTGGCTACTTTGAAACTTCATCTCTTCATTTTTTTCGGTCTCGCAATTTCTATTCTTCCGATTTCCGCCGTCGCGCAATCGCCGGAACGATGGGAAGAAATAGGCCCGGTCGATTTCACGGCAATTGCAAATCAATCGCCAACGACACTCGTCATGCCAACAACTGACGGATTCCTTTACGTCTCCACTGATTTTGGCGTGACGTGGCAGCATCGTTACGTGGACGATACGCTCTCGCTTCTCGATGTTCACTTTGTCGATTCGCTTCACGGAATGCTTATTTCGTGGATTGGCGATGTACTTTTTACATCGGATGGAGGTGTAACGTGGTCGCGTTCTAATATTTCGAATCATCCAACCCGATCCGCTTATCTTTCGCGTGATACCGCAATTGTTTGCGATAATTCTGGCTTCGTTTGGCGAACAACGAATCGAGGGAATTCCTGGAACTCACAGCGACTCTTCTCCCATGCCCTTTATGCCACTTACTTTACAGGTTCCCGCACTGGTTTTGTCTGTGGAGACAGCGGCGCGTTTGCTAAAACGAACGATGCAGGTGCAACATGGACAACACAAGACATTGGCGCTGGTGATTCGATCTTCCTACATTGTTTGGATTTTTATAATGGTGATACAGGAATGGTTGGCGGATACGCTGATGGTGAATTCGGCCATACGTTTGTTACAACCGATGGTGGAAATACATGGCTGAACAGGCCAATGCCAGCCTTGTTGATTGTTAGCTTCAATTCAATAAAAATGATGACGAGCACTTCACTCTTTGCGGCAGGTGGCGAAAACGTGGCTTGGACTTCAACTGATCTTGGTCTAACCTGGAATACGGCGCCTATCGGCGGCGGCGAACTGATCAACGGGACCTGGTACAGTCCTTCTCATGGAGCGCTCCTGATTGGAAGTCTAGGGAATATCCAATATTCCACGAATGAAGGAGAAAACTGGCAATATCGCAATGTCTGCTATGGCGAAACCCAGGAGTATATGGTTAATTTCCAGGACACGCTTATGGGAGTGGATCTAGGCTCCTACGGGACTACATTTATTCGTTCCAGCGATGGAGGCGATACATGGGGTACATACAGCCTACTGAATAGGTTTCCGTGGACTGGAATTCTATTTCAGAATAGCTCCGACGGTGTTGCCTTATACGGTGACGATCTGCCCGGCTTCTCCGTCAAAACAACCGATGGCGGTCTCACGTGGGCCAGCACAATCATTTCCGATACGTTTTCATTCCCATATTATAATTTTTACGCCTCGTCGTACCAGGCCGCCTACGCGATGTATGGACGGCTGGGTGGCGTCTATACATCGAATTATGGGTCCACGTGGGAAAGAATCAGTCCTATTCCTCTCGATACGATCTCACCTTTTCCGAATCAAAAAATAGCACCCAGTTACTGCCAGCTTTTGAATATTTCTGCATTCGACAAGACGAATGCCTATGCTGTTATTGAATATACCGATACAGTTATTGGAGCAGGTTCCGGAGGAAACAATCCTGATTACGACTTCCACTATAGAATACACGAGACCACAAATGCCGGCAAAACTTGGGAAGAATTCAAAAATGCACCAGCTTTCGTAAAATGCTATCGCGTTTATTTTCGCGATCCATCGCATGGATTTCTTTGCTGCGATAGTGGGGTGGTTTTTCGAACAACAGACAGCGGCCAGAGCTGGATTCGCGACTCCATCTGCGCCTATGCCAATAATATCACGAGTGTTGGGTTCCTCAACGATTCTCTTGGGTTTTGCGGTTCCCATAACGCAGAGATATTTCGAACTACTGATGGAGGAATAACATGGCAGAATGATAGCCTTCGCATCGGAAACGATGGTACGAGCAAGAATGTGAACGAATACTTCGACCAATTTCTGTTCCCTGATTCAAACACCGTCATTGCAACGACACGTGAGGGCTTCTATCGCCGAAAATTAACATCATCCCAACCAGCGAGCGTAACCCTGAGCTTTTTTCAAACAATTAATCCACTCACCATCTATCCAAATCCCACAACAGGGATCCTGCATCTTGAATCGACCTTCAATGACATCACCATTACCGATTTACTTGGCCGGACATGGCTGCATAGCACAAATGGCGCACATGATCTCGATGTGAGCGGTCTTCCACAAGGGATATATTCCATCAGCGATGGAAAGTCCCGTGCGCAGTTCGTAAAAGAATAGGGTTCCCTACCGCTCGATCACCAATCGCCGCGTTTCAACGGCTTCACCCGTCTGTAATTCTACAAAATAGGAACCTGTTGGAAGGGTAGAGCAATCGAGGGAAATATTATTAACACCGGGAGGCCATTCACTGCCATTCGGCGCTATTAGAACCGTCTTGCCGGTAACATCATGCACAGACAGGCTTACCTGCTCTCTACCCGGCAACGAGAACGAAACCGTTATTTGCTTATCGTTACCAAGCGTTGCAGGATTCGGGAAAATACTAAGTCCCGTTGTTGCCACCGACCCTGAGGTAACATTACTCGGTGCGGCAGAAACATGCGTGGTATAAACTCCCGAACCTTGCGTGGCGATGGCTACATAGCCATCGGATTGCCGCACATCCATGCTCTCCACGATCGCATGACCGATCGTTTCCGTACCTTCGGGATTCCATTGCACATTCGGGCCGGATATATCCGTCGTTGAGAAGAGCCCCACGCTTGTGCCACAAAGATACAGCGTCTGGCCTTTCTGATGCACAATCGTCACCCAGCGAACGGATGGGCCGTCCCCGGAACCATCGGGATTTTGCTCGAGATTGCCGCTCGCATCATGCCACGTTGTGCCGCCATCATTCGAAGCAAAAATACTGATGACATCGTAATTCGAAAAACATACAACAATGCTATCCGCATTCTGAGGATCAACGGCGATGCACGATACAAAAGCGCCTGCCGGAAAACTGGAACCGGTAATTTCCAATGTCGAGGGCGAAGTGCCATCTGCCTCATCGGTGCGATACACATGACCATCACTGGTTCCATAATACAACCGGTGAGCAGGCAGCACGGACATGCCAAGGGCTGTGAAATAGTTGTTCTCCGCGATGCTCGGAGTTGGGATCTGTCCCCAGTTTCCGGCTGGATCAACCAATAAGTTGGAATTGCTCCATATCGAATTACCGGCCGAATAATACATTTGGCTGTTATCCGCAGGGTCGAGCATCCAAGGAGTAACGAATTGAGGATCACCAAAACCGGACCCAATGCCGACCACGGAATCCACGGAAAAATCTGGCTCCAGAAACCACTGATCGATGTAACCATTCTGAGATGACATATAATAGGCCGCCTTATGATCGGCAATGGCACAATTGCATCCATCACCACCATCGTATTGCTGCCAATAATTTCCGCCGTAGGCAAGCCAGCTTCCCTGATCCTGAAAGCCTCCGATGAGCGTCGTGTCGCCGGGTGTGGCATGATCCATCGCAACAGCGTAAAGAATGCTCGCGGGATCGTTGGAATTGAGGATCGTCCATTCAATTGGCTGGGCGGTTCCATTATTGTCCTGGCAATCGTGGGAAACATAAATGCCGCCATCATTCGCGGAATAAAGCACGTTAGGATTAGAGGGACGGAATGCCAGATCATGATTATCGGGATGGTGGTTCGGATAACTCTGGCTATCTGATTCCCCCTGCAAATAAGGTTCGTAATATCCACCGATCCAGCTAATGTTATCGGGAGTTTGAAAGCCGTCGGTAGAACGGAAGAGATTTGTACCCCCCATGAATACAACGTTCGGATCCGTGGGCAGCACCTTGAGTGCTACCGCATAACCGCCATAGGTGTTTACGCCGTTGGCATCATGCTGGCTCTGTGGGGCCGGAACATTTGAGGAACGATCTTCCCACGCACCGCCCGATCCGGAGCCATTGCCGGATTTGTAGGCATATAAAAATAAAGTAGGCGTGTATCCATCGGCAGAGGATAGTCCACCAAAATACACGGTATCTTCATTCGAAGGAGCAATCGCGATGCGCATTCTGGCAGCGGCAGTTGGCCAGCCAGATGGTGTAATGCTCGTCCAGTGCAAACCATCTGTCGATCTCCACGCCCCAGCTTGCGAAGGCGTCGCATCCGTCGAGGATTCCCCACTGAGAAAGGCATAAATGATCCCGGTCGATGTAATGGCTACATCGGTAGCAACAGATAAGTTAACCCGGTCGCCTAAGATATGCGTCCACGTAACGCCGCCATTGTTCGACCGCATGATGGCTCCGTAACCTGCCGCATACACGATGTCGGAATCATTCCGGGAATTATCGACCGCGATATTCCACACGCCGTCGAATACACTATCCAGCACGGTCGGCGTAGCATCAACGGTAGAAGGAAGCACATTCCATGTCACCCCACTGTCGGTGGATTTATAAATTCCATTCCCAATGTCCGGACTATGCCAATTGACATCGAGATCGTTCGAGGTTCGCCGCCAGACGGTGCTGATCAGCTCTCCAGTTCCGGCATACCAAACGCCGGTCTTACCATGTCGAGTATCCTGAACGAGGGAACTCATGTCTTTCAACTGACCAGGAGCCGTCGTTCTTGTCCATGATTGGCCGCTATCGGTTGACCGAAACACTCCGCCCTGCGCGGTGGCGATGAGGACGTTCGCCTCGTTCGATACATCGACACCGATCGCCTGCGTTCTTCCACCGGCATTGATAGGACCGGCAGATTGCCACCCGGTCGTTTGAATTGTTGAAAGGCTCTTTAATGCTGGCCGGTTGTTGCCAATGGTTTCAGCAAACGCTAACTCGCGAGTGTGAATGCCACGAGGGATCTCCCCGGTCGCCGGGTCTCGCAGACGAAGATAGTCCCAATATTGATGAGCCTCACCATTTTCCATCAAAGCATGATGCCCTTGTGTTCGCTGATATTGCTTCTCATATTGCCAGTCCATTTGCAGCACTGCGATGAGCGATAGGACGAACAGGACAACGGTAATCTTCTTGGTCATGCTATAAGCAACCGATTCAATCGTGAGCCAGTTCATGACTATCTCTCGTTATTCCAAAGGCAAGAACAACCGCAACCGATGCCATCATAGCGCCGACATAGCCTATCCAATTGGGATGCAGGCCGCCGATGATCCATCCTCCAAGAATAGGGGCGACAGAACGGGAAAAACTTTCGAGCGAGGCCGATACTCCTAATGCACCGCCTTTGCGCTTCGGTGGTGCAAGCTGCGTGATAAGGCTCGAAAGTGTAGGGCGCGTCACGCCAGTGCCAAAGGAGAACAGGATCGCTATCGCGACAAGCCCAAGAGTAGTTCGTGCCAAAGCCAGCCCCACCAAACCGAGAACCATGGAGATCAGCCCGATCCGCAATGATCTCACTTCCCCGATCTTTCTCACCAATGGCCGAATAACCACCCCTTGCCAAAGAACACCAAGCAAGCCGACAAACCCAAGAAATAACCCAACTTGCTGAGTCGTAAATTGAAGTGCTGTCATCGCAAAGAGCGAGAACATCGAAACATAGAGCGAGAATGGCAATGCAAAGAACAGGAACGTTAATAGCAGCTTTCGCAAATTTTGATCCCGAAGATATTCAATGACCCTCACATAATAATTCAGGCCAGTCTTAGCATTTTCATCGCGGACGTGCTGATGCTCTTTTAGATAGAACGCCGTTAACGAGGTGCTGCAAAGCGCGAAAAATGCACCGGCGAATGCCGGCGCAGAAAATCCGAATTGCGTTGCCAGCAACCCGCCTATCGGGGGGCCGACGACGAAACCCAACCCGAAGCCAATGCCAATGATGGCCAGCGCTCCGGCCCGTTCTTTCGGAGGAGTCACATCCGCAATGTACGCCTGAGCAATTGTTAAATTGCCGCCACTGATACCATCGATGATTCGGGATAAAAATAATATCGGCAGCGAATTTGCTATCCCAAGCAAGATAAATCCCGCCATCGAGCCAAGTTGAGAATAGATGAGAAGCGGACGTCTGCCGAATCGGTCAGCTCAGCCCTCCTAAGATCGGCGATGCTATGAACTGGCATACCGAATAGCTGGCTACAAGATATCCGATCATCTCAGGTGATGCGTTAAACGTCCGTGCATAATACGGCAGAAGCGGCAAAATGATCGAAAAGCCAAGCAGATCGACAAAGACGACGATCGCGATAGGAATGAGTGCCTTGTTCTTAAACATTGCGCCCTCAAACAGTTACAAAGTGACTTTCATCCTGATTTATATTTCGATGTCATCCTGAGCGTAGTTATTCCCGACGAAGGAGGGAATAACGAAGTCGAAGGATCTCTTGTGATTTCCCACTGAGGTGAACTGCATGAGATTCTTCGACTCCGCACATTTTCGCTTTGTGAAAATGTGCTCCGCTCAGAATGACAGGAGGCAACACTGAACCGAATTACATTTTTTTTTGTGATTATAGTGACGATTCTTCTTTGATTTATTAATATAGATGCCCCACACACACCTTCATCGCCACGAAGTTCATCCGGTTCTTATCATCGGTTCGGGTCCTGCCGGATTGACCGCTGCTTTATATACAGCCCGCGCCAATCTTTCTCCCGTTGTGCTCGAAGGCGATCAGCCCGGTGGACAGCTGACCATCACAACCGAAGTCGAGAACTATCCGGGCTTCGAGCATGGCGTGCAGGGGCCGGAAATGATGGAAATTCTGCGCCGACAGGCAACCCGTTTCGGTGCTGTCTGTAAATTCGAGACTGCTACTGCCGTCGATCTATCCAGGCGGCCATTCACCGTTCATGCCGGCGATAAAAAGTATCATGCCGATGCTGTTATCATTGCGACCGGCGCTCGCGCTAAATTGCTGGACATTCCATCCGAGGAACTTTACATGGGCTACGGCGTCAGCGCCTGCGCTACGTGCGATGGATTCTTTTTTAAGAATCAGGATGTGCTGATCGTAGGGGGTGGCGATACTGCGATGGAAGAAGCAAATTACCTCACCCATTTTTGTAATTCGGTAACGCTTGTGCATCGCCGCGACGATTTCCGTGCTTCGAAAATTATGCTCGACCGTGCGAAAGCTAACGGTAAGATACACTGGCGCACCCATCAGGAGATCATCGAGGTACTTGGCGCCACTGACGAGAAAGGCCGCAAGATGGTCAATGGCGCAATTCTTCGGAATACCAAGACCGGCGCAACGGAGCAGGTTGCGACGAACGGCGTGTTCGTCGCTATCGGCCACTCGCCGAACACGGAACTGTTCCGTGGCCTGATCGAAATGAATGAAGTCGGTTATATTGAAACGAAGGGTAAGACTTCGTTCACCAATATCCCTGGGGTGTTCGCCTGCGGCGATTGTCAGGATCACGTGTATCGCCAGGCCGTAACTGCTGCCGGAACCGGCTGCGTGGCCGCCATAGACGCCGAGCGGTTCCTCGCTGCCAATCCCCTCATGTACGGCTACGAACCCTCCCACGATAAGACGGATGCGATCATGGAAGAGGAAATTCCGAGGCATGCAGGAAATTAGTCCCTACCAACGCTTTAATAAAAAATCCACGTAAGCGGAATCATTCTGGGATTTTTAGCTTTTTACGCCGCCCGGGGAAAAATTCCGTATTTTTGTGGGACTGATGTTTGTATCAATCAACCTCCATCCCGTACCCAACCAAAATAGAATGCACTTTTTAGGACCGAAACTTAGCTCGTTGACTCGTTTTCTTGCCGTTTTTGCCCTTGTAGCAGCCGTTTCAAGCATCGCCGACGATGCTTGGAACGGTTCCGCTCGGGCACAGACCATCTCCCAGGTGGACTCTGCAATACATATTCATACCGCCGCCCCCATGGCAATGCCTGCTGAAACAGGCGGCGGCGAGGCTAATCTGGTGCTGCCTGACCTTTCGAAGGTGTCCTTCATGGGCATGGACGGACATAATTTGCTCATGATCGGGCTCGTTTTTTGTGCGCTGGGCCTTCTTTTCGGTCTTTCGATCCTTCGCAAACTAAAGAATATGCCGGTTCACCGCTCCATGCGAGAGATATCTGAGCTTATCTATGAGACCTGCAAAACCTACCTTATTACGCAGGGCAAGTTCTTGGCTATTCTTTGGATCTTCATCGCGGTCATCATAGGTCTTTATTTTGGCGCGCTGGCGCCTACACCAGGCCATCCTGTTGGCCTGACGGTAACGATCATCCTGCTCTTTAGCATTATCGGTGTGCTGGGCAGCTATGGCGTGGCATGGTTTGGCATTCGCGTCAATACCTACGCAAACTCCCGTACGGCGTTTGCCGGACTTGGCGGCAAGCCGTTCCCGATCTACTCGATCCCGCTGCAATCCGGCATGAGCGTCGGGATGATGCTTATTTCGGTCGAGTTGCTCATCATGCTTTTTATCCTGCTTTTTGTGCCGGGGTATTATGCCGGGCCATGTTTTATCGGATTTGCGATCGGTGAATCGCTTGGCGCTGCTGCGCTGAGAATTGCGGGCGGTATCTTTACCAAAATTGCAGACATCGGCAGCGATCTGATGAAGATCGTCTTCAAGATCAAGGAGGACGATGCTCGCAATCCCGGCGTCATTGCCGATTGCACCGGCGATAACGCCGGCGATTCCGTTGGACCCTCCGCCGATGGCTTCGAGACGTACGGCGTGACAGGAGTTGCGCTCATTACCTTCATCCTTCTTGGTGTTCACGATGCAACAGTGCAGGTTCAGCTTCTCGTCTGGATCTTTGCCATGCGCGTGATGATGCTCATCTCCAGTTCCGGCGCTTACTTCCTGAATAACATTATCGCCAAGGCGCGCTACGGTAATTCGGATAACATGAATTTCGAAACGCCGCTTACGTCGCTCGTGTGGTACACGTCGATCATTTCCATTGGGTTGACCTATCTTGTCTCTTACCTCATGATCCCGGTACTTGGCGGCAGTACGACACTTTGGTGGAAACTCTCCACTATTATCTCCTGCGGAACGCTTGCGGGCGCAGTTATTCCGGAATTGGTGAAAGTGTTTACCTCTACGAACTCTGGCCACGTGAAGGAAGTGGTATCTTCCTCGCGCGAGGGTGGCCCGTCACTGAATATTCTTTCTGGTTTGGTAGCCGGTAATTTTTCGGCATACTGGATCGGTATTTCGATGGTTATCCTGATGGCAGTTGGGTACTTTGTGAGTATGCACGGACTCGGCATGATGCTTCCAGGCACACAAACGCCGCTGATGCTTGCACCCGCCGTTTTCGCCTTCGGACTCATCGCCTTCGGCTTCCTCGGCATGGGACCGGTAACCATCGCCGTCGATTCCTACGGCCCGGTAACAGATAATGCACAATCGGTCTATGAGCTTTCTTTGATCGAAACGATCCCAGGGATCGAGCAAGAACTTAAAAAAGATTTTAATGTGGATGTCAACTTCGAGCGCGCAAAACACTTGCTCGAAGAGAACGATGGCGCAGGCAACACCTTCAAAGCATCTGCAAAGCCGGTGCTTATCGGTACAGCCGTTGTCGGCGCAACGACGATGATCTTCTCGATCATCATGGCGCTCACCAATGGGCTGACCTCTCATCTGGACAGTCTTTCCTTGCTTCATGCGCCGTTCGTGCTTGGCCTCATCACCGGCGGCTCGATCATCTATTGGTTCACTGGCGCTTCTATTCAGGCCGTAACAACGGGCGCGTATCGCGCGGTCGAATTCATCAAGGCGAACATCAAACTCGAAGGCGTGGAAAAAGCTTCGGTCTCGGATAGCAAGAAGGTTGTCGAGATCTGCACAAAGTATGCTCAGAAGGGGATGTTTAATATCTTCCTGACCGTGTTTTTTGCGACGCTCGCGTTCGCGTTCGTCGATCCGTTCTTCTTTATTGGTTACCTTATTTCCATTGCGATCTTTGGACTCTATCAGGCGATCTTCATGGCAAATGCCGGAGGCGCTTGGGACAATGCAAAGAAGATCGTCGAAGTGGAATTAAAGATGAAGGGCACTCCCCTTCACGACGCAACCGTCGTCGGTGATACCGTCGGCGATCCCTTCAAGGATACCTCTTCGGTTGCGCTCAATCCTGTAATCAAGTTTACCACACTTTTCGGACTGCTGGCAGTCGAATTGGCGGTGAAACTCACAGCAGATGCTGGCTCCATGTTGGGCCATGTTCTTGCCGCTGGGTTCTTCGCCGTTTCGGTATTTTTCGTCTGGCGGTCATTCTACAAAATGCGAATCACCGCAGAATAAAGTCACATAAACCAACATAGAGACATGGCAGCTAAAAAATATAAAGGTTACCGGCAGTCGCAGCGCCCCTTTTCGCCTGCGGAAGACAAAGTCATCAAGAGCATGCGCGAAAAAGGAGCCACCGGCGCCGAGATCGCAATTGAGCTCCAATGCCACAAAGGCGCAGTGCATCGCCGCCTGCGTGAGATGGGCATGAGCTATCCAGGCTTCTGGAGCGAGCTTCGCGCCAAGCAAGCGAAGAAGGCTCCGGCCAAGAAAGCTCCGGCAAAAGCCAAAGCCCCTGCAAAGAAGGCTCCGGCGAAGGCCGCTGCAAAGCCAAAAGCGAAGGCCAAGAAAAAGTAATTTACTTTTCTTTTCGCACCGCGCGACGTGCAGCTTATTTCATAAGCTCGCGTCGCGTGTAGTGTTTTACACGATTGAATTACCTGCGCTCGTCAGGAAGTACCGCAGGCAGACGCTCGTTCTTGTTTCTGCGATAGATCAGGAAATCGCTGTCGAGCGTGAGGATGGGCGCGTCTGGGTAAAGTTCTGATATGCGGACGAGGCATGCATCGGCAAAGGATATGGGGACATCATGATATTGAGCAATAAGTTTTCGAATCTCAACGCGATTTTCATCGTATCGGAACGGCAACTTGAGAGGCGCTATATTTACAAAATCGAGGAGCGCGGAAAGGCCACCACGAGTTTTTGAAACGAAGTGAGATGCTTCATTAAGAACCGCATCACAGGTCAACCAAGCTGTTGTGGGCGTCTCGAATTGTTCTCGAGCTTAGGAATAAAACGGATCGTTCGGGGTTAAGGAAGCGACGAGTGGACCGGTATCGACGATCAGATAACGGCTCATTTTCCAAAATCTTCAAAATATTTTGGGTTGGTCAAAAGATCAGACGGGAGATCTTTTAAGACACCAAACAGATGCTTTACCCGATCATACGGTGTCTCCGCCTTCCGAGACCGCCCTTTTCCTGCAGCTTTCGTTTTGGAAGCCGTCCGAGTAGTTGAACGAGGAGGTTTTCGCGATTCCGGTACTCGTGTTTTCGTCTTCATCCCTGTATAAAGCGAAAGGGAAGGAATTCGTTCAAACCTAAATCGGGGCTACTTTCTCGGCATTCGCACAAGGTCTTTCTTTGCTATCCAGCCATACGTCAGCGTGAGATGATTTTGTTGTAAATTTCTGTATAGAGTCCAATAGTTGGGTTGTCTTGATCACGGACTCGTGTTAGGCTATGGGTAAGATCAACCAGCTTATCCCCTTTCAACAGATAGGACTTCTTCGGTTTTGTAAGAAGGGAATCTTCGTAAAAAAAACACTTCTTTGCTATGACCTCATAGTCTGGTCTGCCATATGAAAAACTTGGTTTCTGCGTGGAAGCCTTAAGATAGGTACCATCAGCTGTGACACCATAGCCCCACCCACACTCTTCAGTCCCTTCAACATCGACCTCAACCGACTTACCCCCGGAATGAAAATGAAGAACACAGAGATGGTCATATACTATGGAATCGATCGCGTCGTTCCCATTTAGTTCGACGATGTCTTCTGATTCACCTTCATTATAATCCGGCGCGCCTCGGCTAAGTGATAAATGAAATTTAATCTTATGGTCAGGCAGTTGCAATATTTCTAATGAGCCCAAATCCGGACGGAGTTTGGAACCCACTTTTATCGCATAGACTCCAGTGAGCGAATGATAGCCCTGAGCGTGGATGGATGTCGCTATAAGAAGAGAGATGCTTAAGAACCATCCGAACACTCTCATAGTCAGTTTTCCTTACTTATCCGCCTCACCCATGATCGGATCGATCGAGCCGATGATGGCTACAATATCCGAGATCATGGCGCCTTCGAGCAGGCGCGAAAGCGCCTGAAGATTTACGAAGCTTGGGCTTCGGATCTTACTGCGCCATGGGAACCCCGTGCCATTCGAAACAAGATACCACCCTAATTCCCCTTTCGCGGCCTCGATCGCGTGATACACTTCACCGACCGGAGCAGACTGGCCAAAATTCACGAGCATGAAATCGTTGATCAAGTCTTCCATCCCGCTATAGACCTGTCCTTTTTTGGGAATGACGTTCTTTGCATCGCGCGAAGAATAATCGCCTTTTGGAAGATTATCGAGACACTGTTTAATGATCTTCGCCGATTGCCTAATTTCATCGAATCGGCATAAGTATCGTGCAAGCACATCGCACTCCGTGCGCGTGATGACATCGAAATCAAGTTCGTTATAGACGAGATAGGGATTATCGCGCCGAAGATCAGACGGAATGCCGCATCCACGAAGATTCGGGCCGGTCCAGCCAAGATCGAGCGCTTCGTCCGGCGGCATAATGCCGATACCAGAAGTACGCTCGATAAAAATGCGGTTCTTGTGCAGCATTGCCGCGATCTCGTTGATCGCTTCAGGAAGTCCATCAAGGAATGCACGGATCATTGTGATGGAATCATCGGCAATATCCTGTGCCATACCACCAATACGCATATAGCTGACGGTAAAGCGCACGCCGGTCAGTACATCAAAAATATCGTAAAGTTTTTCGCGTTCGCGCAACGCCCATACGAATACCGTGAGCGCCCCAACATCCATTGCAAGCGCACCCATCGCCATCAAATGCGACGAAATGCGTGCTAACTCACAGCAGATCACACGAATATACTGCCCACGTTTCGGAAGTTCCAGTTTCAGAAGCTTCTCGACGGCCATGCAGTATGCGACGTTGTTGGCAACTGGCGAAATATAATCGAGTCGATCGGTGTGCGGGATGAACTCGTGATAGGTCATATTCTCCGCGAGCTTTTCGTAGCCGCGATGAAGATAGCCGAGTTCGCTCTCGGCTCTGACAACGGTTTCGCCATCGAGCCGTAGCAGAACGCGAAGCACGCCGTGCGTAGCGGGATGCTGTGGGCCCATGTTGAGCACCATCTCATGCTCCAGCGCATCCTCATCCATCGAGACGGTCGTGTCCTTCGACATCAACGCATCGAGAATCCGTTGGCGTGGCGCTACTTCCAGAGTATCCGGGCGTTCGAGGGTTAGTTCTTCGTCGATCAGGCTCATTTCAAATAAAAATTATCAGCGTAATCCCAATTAATCCGCGTGATCCAGGTTCTATTCTCCTCTGTTTGCGACCTCAAATCTCGGGTCAGCATCTTCGTGGTGTGGCAGCGGTATCGAACCAGGTATGCCCATAAGCGGAAAATCTTTGCGGAGGGGGAAATATTCGAAATCTTCGGGCATGTACATTCGGCGAAGATCGGGATGACCATCGAAGATGACACCGACCATATCGTACGCCTCGCGCTCGTTCCAGTTGCAGCCAGTCCATACTTCACAGAGCGATGGCACATGCGGATCGCGCTCCTCGCAGCGTACCTTCAAAAAGATGCGCTGTTTCGTTTTGTGATTGCGGAGATCGTAGGTTACTTCGAAGCGATGCTTTTTCTCATTTCGGTCATGACCGATAATGTCGATCATCTGGAGAAACCCGAATTCGCTCTTCAGGCGTCGCGCAACGCCAAGAATTTGTTCGCGTGGAACGATAGCGCCTTCATCGCCGCCAATATCGACCTTCTCAAATTGGAGGTCAGGATCTTTTTCTTTTAAATCTTCAAACTTAAACATAAGTCATTGCGAGAAGGACGAAAGCGACGCAGGAGCTTTTGTCCGACGAAGCAATCCGTTCGTTTTCAGATAAAACTGCATGAGATTGCTTCGTCGAATCCAGCTCCCGTTGGTCGCTGAATTCTCCTCGCAATGACATGAATAAAAATGGTAGCATTAAACAGTGATGAGCTTGCTCTTTTGCATCTTCGCCGGACCTTCGATGGCATTTAGCTGAATGTCAATCGGTTGCTGGGGATGATGATCGCCAATGACCGTTCCTCTCGCGATGGGACGGTCGTTCTTAATATTCTCCTGGATCATCATCAATCCCTTAAGCAAAGAATCCGGGCGCGGCGGGCAGCCGACAACATACAGATCGACCGGCAAAAATTGATTGATGCCCTGCACTACTGAATATGTCCGGTAAATACCTCCAGAAACGGTGCAGACACCCATTGCTATCACGTATTTAGGATCTGGCATTTGGTCGTAAATTTTGCGAACAACTTTCGACATTTTATACGTAACCGTTCCGGCAACGATGAGCAGGTCCGATTGACGCGGCGAGAATCGAAATACTTCGCTGCCAAAACGTGCCACATCATATCGAGGGCCGGCAAAATGCATCATCTCGATGGCGCAGCAAGAAATCCCCAGCGGCATCGGCCACACCGCATTCCTGCGCGCCCAATTGATAAGATCATCGATCTTGCTGGTTACGAATCCTTCCGATTGCAGAGCTTCATTTAAGGCCATAATTGTAATTCTTGTAGCCGTAACCTTTAGGTTACGGTGGCGGAGCGACAAATTTCACCGTGACCTAAAGGTCACGGCTACGAAGTCAATCCCATTCAAGCGCACCCTTCTTCAAAATATAGAGATAAGCGACGAAAAGCAACGCAATAAAAATAAACATTTCCCAGAGCGCATAAGCTCCGAGGCTTTTGAAAATGACAGCCCACGGATAGAGGAACACCAACTCGATATCGAATATGATAAAGAGCATTCCGACCACATAATATTTGATCGAGACACGCTCGCGGGTCGTGCCTACCGGAATCATGCCCGATTCGTAGGTCGAGAGCTTCTGGTAGTTCGGCCGCCTTGGACCGATCCACTTGCTGAGGTTGACCATGATCACGCCAAATCCGGCAGCGACCACGAGCATGAGGGCGATGGGAATATAGTTACTTAGCATTTCTAAAATATTTCAGAGCAAAAATACGACAAATATTGAGATCATCGCTTACTTGCGTGAAGGATGGTAATTCCGATCAGGGTTTCGTCTTCATATCGCATGATGATGTCATCGTCAGTTAGTTCACTGTCCGTAGCATGGCTGGGCTTTTTGAAATTGATGTATAGCACATCGGCTTCCACGTCATAGGAAGACCAAAAAAAACCAGACGGTGCATGCTGAGCAGCAGGCAGCACATGGATATAATCTTCTACGTTCACGAAGGCCATAGTTGTGTTCTCCTATTCAAGGATGCCGTTCTTCGAGTAATAAAAGCGGTTATAATAAAGCCATCATTCTCGAATTCCCGAAACACCACAACAAGATATTTGCCTGTTTCGATTTCTCAAAGAGTAAGCAATTCTCCTTCATTGCCATGCAAAATTCGCTCAGGATTCTCGATGGTTTGAATGACCTCCATTCGCAAACCCGCCAATTCTGAATGTTCCTCTGTAATATGAGCCCACCGCTCGTCCGTCAGTCGAATGGATTTCCCGTTTTTCGAGATGGAGGTAATGGTCATATTCTTCGCAACTCAACTCTTCAGCGTGAGAATAGATTCTTCATTTCTTAAAACTGCACATGCGCCCGCGCACTTAGCACATTCACCGGGCCGCGATCGGCATTGTATGCGGGATTTGCGACGAATTGATAATCCGCCGTGAGGAAAAATGCGTCCGTCAACGCGATCAGGTAATATACTTCGGCAATCGCTTCGGGAGCGTAATTGAGTGCGCCGTCGCCAATAATGAATCCATAGCCGCCAGCCTCTAAGTAACGCCGGTGATCGTCCGAAAGGCCATTGACCACACCTGCAATACCAACGACGTCATTGTCCCGATGCCATAGTGCGCCATTGAGGGATATTCCGAGCGATGCGGAGCGGTCGATCTCGGTAAAGGCCCATGTTTCGTTCCTGCCGTCATTCCAGCTTGCACGCAAGAATCCGCCGATAGTCGGCGTAAGCGCTTGTTCAATATTCAGCCCAAACCCATATTTATTGCGCCCCAATTGCCGCGTATTGACCACGCTGGTATCGTATTTCGGGTTACTCAACGCCTCATCGTAATTGCCCATATCCGCTGTGTTATTGAATAGTAACAGCCGGACCACCCCACTATCGCCGCTGATGGTATGCCGATGCTCGATCTCGACCGTTTCACCGTGCGCGCCGGATGCATACGTGAGCGTTGGGCCGTTGGCTTCTGTCGGCTCGGCGGCTGTGCCTGCGCGTGCAGACCAATCTCCCATTTTTGCTTCGAGCGTTAGCGCATACGTATAGCCATGCGTATTCGCGGGATAATCCCATGCACCATTTTCCATCAGCGCCCAGTTCTCGAACTGCCCGCGAGGATCGTGACTGTAACTATTGTTATCGAACAGATCCGATAGAGCATATTTACCGATCGTAACAGTGAACCGATCGCGCGGCAAGTCCAGCGCTAATTGATTTTGACCATCTGGAAGATGCTCACTTCCCGCATTCGAAAGTGCAAACGATTGCTGCAAATACCCTCTTGCTATCGTTATCGATGACGCGGGCGTACCAATTCGCGGAGTTTCGCCGTTCGTGAATCCGGCAATACCTGTTACGCCAGAAAAACCGTTGCCTCCACTCATTTCGGGATTGAAATAGAAACTTGCTCCAGGCCAAAGCCGAATGCCGGAGAACACGGTTGCGGTTACGGAAGTCTCTTGCTCCGCCTTAGCACCCAGGCTGTTTTGGCCGCTATAGGCCGCATAAAAAGCGGGATGATACTGCGATATCGTCGTAAATTGGAAGTGAAAACTGGCTATCGAGGTATCGGTGACAAAATAGTGCGTGGAATCTGACGACGCCCAAACAGTTTGAGCCAGCGCAATGATCGCGAGTGCAAAAAAGGAGCGTATGGCGATGGTCATTGCCGGGGAAAGGGTCGTCCGATGAGTGATTAGAATTCAAAGCTGGTGCAAAAATACGAAAATATTCCTCCTATACGTGCAGTGCTAACTTTAAGATAATATTGCGTGGTTCTTCCCAACTCGGGCCGTTGGTGTATGCGCCTTTGAGGAGGTGCTCATAGTCGAGAATGTTCGTGATGTAAAGCGAGGGAGTTAGTTCTTCGCCGCCGCCAAGATGCAAGGTGGTGCCGCACGACAGGTCAATGATCCACGAGGGCGTAACCTTTCCGGCTTGGTTGAAATCAAACAGTCCGGTGCCAAAAGGGATATTGATAATTCCGTTCGAAAGTCCTGAGCCATAGATTGCCATCCCATTCGCAAACCAATTGCCCGGCTGATAATTCATCGAGAATACAGCCGAAAGCCGCTGATCGTGATCGCGATCGACGGGCGCGGGCGACTGCGGAATGGACTGAAACCCTCCCGTCAAAGTTCCCCAACTATAGGCATGGCTGATCGACGAATTTACATATCCTGAAAATGGCGACGCAATCGGGCTATACGAAACGCCCGCCTCGATGCCCTGCGATCTCACAAATTGCAGATTGAAGGGAATCTTTACCGCGCTGTTGCCGATGGTTTCATCATCGACCCCGGGACTCGAATTCTTGAGATAATATGCTAACTTGGCGCTGAGTTCATCGCCAAAATGATGCGCGAAGACGGCTTCGTAAAAATTGTCGCGCTCGGCAAGTGTAGGGACGCCGGTAGAACTCGTGGTGCTTGCAAACGCATGAATCGATTCGATCACGGTTGGCATGAAGAGACGACCATAGTAAAGATAGCCCGAATTCTCTACGTCGAATAGAAAATTGAGTCTTAACCTCGGGCTTATCTGATCTTGGAACTCGACATCCGGCGCAATCTGCTGATCGTATCTCAGGCCAGCATCTGCTCGGAACCACGGTTCAGCCTGCCATTCGGTTTCCACGAACAGTCCGAATTCCGATCCCACATAATTCGATAACGCGCCGGGCCCCGGCAGACCTGCGGAATCCCGGGATGTAAAATTCTGGCTTCCGCGAGTCAGGCTCAGACTCCCTCCAGCTACAGTAAGCCAATCGCTGCTCAGTCGTTTTTCGTAGCGTATCCGGTCGCCAAGGGTCACAAAACTTTGTGTTTCGGCAATAACATAACCTTTTGTAGTATCGGAAGCAAAGAGAAATGAAGCAGAATCATTAGCGCCGGGTTGGTAATTCAACCCTCCTTCGCGCAGAAAAAGCGTCTCTTGCAGGTTCGATTCTGCGTCCGGCTCGTTTGAGAGCGTTCTAAAATACGAGAGCGTTTGAAATGCCTCCGTGATGTTCTCGTTATCATCCTGCGGGCCGCTTATGATCGGAGCATACGGAACTTGAGAACCGGTATTACCGTAACTCGCGTCGAGCGTGAGATAATCATTATCCGACAAAATATAATCCGCTTTGCCGAAGAGGAACACGTCCGACCCGTGATCGTGGAAGATCGTTGGCGTTGGGGAATCTATTCTTCGATCTGTTTCCTGCCGCGAGCCTGAGATAAACCACCCTAAGGGCCCATCGTGATCGCTCAGATTCAACGATTGACCATCCGAGTTAATCACATGGTCGGGATTAATCACGCTCGCCTTGTTTTGATCCGGGAAATACCCTCCGGCATACGTCGTGGCATTGGCCTGTAGGCTGCCGGTGGGAACTCGGGTATTAATGTCAACAACGGTGGCCATTTGTCCGCCATATTCCGCCGGCCATCCGCCGGAGAGAAAGGTCGCGCGTTCAATGACCGTCGGATCGACAATTTCATTCAGCCCGCCAAACACGCCGAGCGGCACGGGCGCGCCGTCAACATAATACATATATTCCCCATGCTGGCCGCGAATATGCACTTCACCCGTAGGAGCACGAACGGCACCCATCAGATTTTGCTGAATGAGCTGCGTCATGCGCGCCGAGGGAGGCGGATGATAGTTCTCCGATTCAAACACCTGATTGCCCGAAGGATCGATCGTCGTAATGGAAGGAACGCTATCGGCATTTATGTCAACTTCTTGCGCTGCGTTCTCCTTTAGCGAGACGGTGTCCAAAAAAATTGGCGAATGAATGACGATAGAATCCGTAAACGGCTGAAATCCGACCATCGCGACCGCCAAACGGTACGTCCCGAACGGCACGTTGCGAAAATGAACGTTGCCGCTGATATCGGTAACCCCGTTCTTCGCCAAAGTTCCATGATAGGACAGTGCGGCACGTGCAAGCTCCAGCGCATTGCCGTGCCCGGAATTCCACACGTAAATCGAAACATCCGCGACGCTCTTCTGCTGCGCAGGCGTCACGGTTGGAAGTGAAAATGTTAAAGAAACGACAAGTAAAGGGATAACGCGTGACATGCAATTCCACGCTCGGAAAATCGACCGAGCGCGAAATTAACCACGGTTAACTCAATCCAATTCCCGTGGTAAACAATAATCGGAGCTTTATGCCATCCCCTTTTGCTTATTCGCAGATTGCTGGCGCGAGTTGATCACCCGTTGATCCGCAAAACGGGCGCAGGGACAGCCATGCGAAACCGGATTCAACTGCATCGGCTCCCCTTTCCCATCGGACATTGCTCCGCCGAGCATGTATTCGCTTTTATCTCCAAGAGCATCGAGCGCATTCCAGAACTTTTCCGTCTTGCCATAATAAGCGACGTCGCGCAGCATGTGCGTGATCTTTCCATCTTGCACGCCATACGCAACCTGCCCGGTGAACTGGAAATTATAGCGCTGCTGATCGATCGAATAACTGGAGTTCCCTTTAATGAGAATACCCTTGCCGGTGTCGGCAATAATATCTTCGAGAGATTTCTTTTTCGGATTCGGCAGCAAACTGACGTTCGGCATGCGTTGGAATGGCGTGTTCCACCAGCCTTCGGCATAACTTTGTCCGCGGGAAGTTTTTTCGCCGATCATCTTGGCTTGCTCGCGCGTGGTTTGCAGAGCAACCAGCTCGCCCCGCTCGATGAGCGGATAGGACTGCGATGCCACCCCATCGTCATCGAAGCCAACCGTTGCCAGTGCGCCTTCCTGCGTGCGGTCGGCAACGATATTCATATACTCGGATCCATAGGAAAATTTCCGCCATTTTTCCGGCGTGAGAAAACTTGTGCCGGCAAAATCCGCTTCGTAACCCATGATGCGGTCAAGTTCCGTCGGATGTCCGATGGACTCATGGATCGTCAGCCACAAATGCGTAGGATGTAATATCAGGTCATATTTTCCAGGCTCGACGGAAACTGCAGAAATTTTTTCGTGAGCTTCGGCAGCGGCTTGTTTTATTTCATCCTTGTAGGGGTATTGCTCCACGTATTCGAATCCCCGGCCTTGCGGCAACACGAATAATGCTCGCGATGCGAACTCCCCTTTCGTGGGATCCGCAACGGTTGCCCAGGAAGAAGGATCGATGCGGGTCACTTCCTGCCAAATTTTGGAACCCTCGCTGGAAGCAAAGTATTTCTCTTCACGCACACAATGCAAGTCCGAATGAAGGGTGAGTTTACTGCCATTGAGCGGGACGGATGCGCCAAGTGCGTGCATGTCAAGTAAAAACTGTGCGCGATCCTTGAAGGACACCTCAAATGGATTTTTCACGATTGGAGTCTTCCATTCGCCTTGCACCGCATCGACCGGAGCAAGATCGAGCGGAATAGTTTGTATCTTCGAATTATGCTCGGCCATTGTGATCGCTTCCTGTGCTGCAAGTTTTCCATTTTCCATATCCACATCCCGCGTGGCAGAAAAACCCCAGGTGCCGTTCTTGATGACCCGCAGTCCAAGGCCATAGGATTCCGAATCCGAAAGCCCCGTCACCACTTGATCGCGTGCGCTTACCGATTGCGAGAGCACCCGCACAAGGCGAACATCGCAATATGTGGCACCAAGCGAGATCGCATGCTCGACGAGCGCTTCCGCGAGATCTTGTTCCGATTTCGCGGGCTTTGACGGAGTACCGATCCATGTTCTTCGCGACTCACGAGCGGCCAGTGTGTCCAGATTCGCGAGTGAAAACGCACTTGTCGAAAGTGCGCCTGTTGCAAGGATTCCCTTTAAAAATATTCGTCGGTCCATGATATGATGTAATAAGATCTTGTCAAACGTTTGTGAGCTATTGCCTCACGAGACAACCTTCGCTATGCTTGATCTGGATGGTCAAGCTGATGTTGTTCCAGAACACTATCTGCTGACAAATTACTCATTGCCTCATTTGTATCTGAAATCTCGCCTCGATTTTTCATGAGGTCGTCGAGAATGGAGTGAAGTTGTTGTGCCCGCCGCGATTTCCCCTCCGCGCGGGATGTTGCTTTCACCGTCTCTGTGACTTTTTCTTTTTGGGGTTCGGCTGCCGGCTCCAACGGTGGAACCGAGTTAAGTTCCTCGCCATGATGATCCGTATGTTCCCTTATTCTCTTTTCTACTTTCACCACTCGATCACGCTTCGGGGGTGGAATAGTTTGGTTCTTCGGTGTCTTCGGGGTTGGGGACAGATTCAGCCGGGTTGCATCATCGGGCTTGAGCACTTTTCGTAGTTTTTTGACCGCATCATGCACTGATTTTCGAACCGTACCGGGATTCAAATGCAAATTATTGGCGACGGCCTTCATCGACATCCCGCCGAAGAACACAAGTTCCATGATCTTACGCTGATCGGACGTGAGCGTCTCGAAGGCAGCACGTATCTCCTGGCTTGAACCTTCCGTCGTTATTTTGTCATCCGGCGCACTCGTATCGTCCGTGATATACTCGTGGTCACGGACATCATAGGACTCCGTGTGGCTTTGCTTTTGGAACCGGAAACTGCGCGTTTCATCAATGGCGCGGTTGCGCGCCAGCAGAAGTATCCATGCGGAGATATTCGTATGGAGTTTATAGAGTTCCGGAGCGGTGTTCCAGAAATGCGTAAATACTTCCTGCAAAATATCGAGCGCATCGTCCTCAATGCGCAAGATCCGGTAGATCACCGAATAAACTTTTGGAGCGAGAAAATCATAGAATTCCTTGAACGCAATTTCCGACCGCTCGACCGCTATTTGCTCGAACAGCGCATTGCTCATCATCTCGGACATTCTGCCTCGGAACGCCAGCGAAGCATCCGGACGCGAGCGCGATGGATTGCGCACCGCAGGGGAACCGATATCTTCGTAGGAATCTCGGTTTGGGGTAGTCGGAGTCTCATTCACCGGCTCGTCTTCTTCGGAACGAAGATAATCGGGTTCGGCCGGACGTTCGGCTTCGCTCGATTGAGGAGAATTCAAGTCAGTTGAGTCCATGACCTTGGTAGATTCCGGCGCTTCTGAGAAGATTGTTGCTTGTTAAACTATAACTCCGGTCACCAATATACAAAATTAAATACAAAAGTCAAGAGAGGAGACGGCAGATCAGGGAAACATCACTCCTGTTTAGGCGTTTCAACCGTGAATAATCACTCCATGTTCCGGTGAAAACCTATGCTCCGATGAAAACCCATGTTCCGATGAAAACCACAAAAGCTGTTCTGCTCGTCGCCTGCCTATTTTCCTTCCTGCTTGCCTCCTGCGCGGAGCGCAGCCAGATGCCTGCCAGCGCATACGAAGGCACCATCACCGAAGTCATTCACATGCCTGGAATTGCGAAATTGATCGGCAATGGCGGTAATCTCTCCAAAATGGATAGCGGGAACGGCGACGGCAATTCTTCCGCCGCGATGGGAGCCTTTGCGAACGTCGGACTTAAAATGTATGTGCGGGAGAACGTCGTTGCATACGATGTGTCCATGTTGGGTGGCCTAATCACCATGCACTCCATCATCGACCGTAATGCGCGCACGCTTACGGTGCTGATGCCCAATCACACCGCGATGGTACTGGACCTTCGCACTCTTGACTCCACGCGCGGAAAGATCGACGATTCACTCGCGCATAACGGCATCCTCGATTCCCTGATGGCCATGATGCCACAGCCCACCGGAAAGACCCAAACCATCCACGGACTGGAAACCGAAGAATACCATGCGTCGAAGGGGCCAGTCGAGACCGAACTGTGGCTCTCGGATAATGCGAAGCTCAAATCCTTCGATGTCGTACGCGATGCCTTTTTAGGGCGCGGTACCGAAGGCTCCGGAGGGCTCGATGAGATCTTCGGAATGATGCGGCCCATTGCCGGCAAGATACCTGTTAAATTCGAGACCAAAGTAAATGGCGAAGTAATGGCGAGCGGCGAACTTACCGACATCACCGAAGAAAAGCTCGATGACGCCCTATTCCAAATTCCGAAGGACTACACCATCGTAAATGGCGATAGCGTCCGCGCCGCCAATAAGCCGAAGCAAAAGCATTTTACGGCGCCGTAAAGAAGGAGCGCGTTGCCACTCTTTTTCAGCAAAAGCTTACCACCCAAAACCAATACCGGCTTCAAAGCCCAATGTCGTTAATGGCACAGACTGCGAAGAAAACAGTTGTTCTGCTCTCGCGGATAGATCAAGTGTAAGCAATGACGTAATTTGGTATTCGATACCAATAGCCTCCACGGAAACAAATCCGAATGTGCTCGCGCCCGCAAGGATTTCTGCGCTTGGAGAGAGTGCAACATTCGGCTCCAGGACATACCGGTATCCGAGATCAACCGAGTTTACGAACGAATTTGATGTTGTTGGCGATTGCGAAGGGGTTCCTATTGTATTTGTGTATGAATGACCACCTATTATAAATGTGGTGTCATGAAGACCGCCATTTTGTCCGGCTCGATTGACCGCGAAAGAAGTATGCCGCAATTCTGCGACTAAAGAGGATGAGCCAGCTATCCGATAGTGCACTCCGGCAGCCCCAAAGATAGAGTTTAAAAGAAAAGCTATTGCTGGAAATTATCGGTCCTCCGGACACAAAGCCCGACCAATCTCTTCTGCTCATCTCCTCACTGGCGTTCGATATTTGATTTAAGCTGGAAGAAACAGAGGGGGCAGTATTTCAAAGCTGAAGCAGTCTGCGGAACCTCTGCATTCGTTTGTTCGGCAGTATGCTCAACCGTTGGGTTCTCATAGGTTGTGGCCTTATTATTTGTATTGTTTTGGTTCACATTGAGATTCTCATTGTTCGTCGGAGTATATTCTTTGCTCTCCTTTTTAGCGATGCTGTTATTATCAATTTCCTTTGGGACAGGAAGAACCACCATCGTATTAGGAGAAACATTCATTATGGATGCCATAGCTGATGAACTCACCGTTGCCGCAGAGTGAGTGTCGCTGTTATTAGGTGAATTATTGATAAAAAAGATTCCGCCGATAAGTGTGGCAAGCAAACCCAAACCCACGGCGTAGCGGAAGAACGGAATAAACGCCGATCTGCGGCGTGCGTTGTGGTTCATCACAAGTTCGCGCATCTTGCCGAATGGATAATAAGTGGGCGTCGCGTTAAGCGATTTGATATAAGTTTGATATGAGTCAGAGTGCATAATTTTCTATTGCCTCCATAAGAATGATATTATTTTCCGAGTTTTTACTGAGTTGATCTTGACTCGGTTTGCTGCCTATGCCTTCTTCGGGATCGACCCCAAGCATCTTTTTCAGCATCTCGCGCCCGCGTCGCAAGCGGCTTTTCACGCCGCTTAACGTTCCGCCTTGAATCGCACGAATTTCTTCGAGCGATAGATCGGCAATATCGAAAAGCAAGATGGCTTCCTTCATCTTTGCAGGCAGCCGATCGAGCGCGGACATCACAATAGCAATTTCCGCAGCGACATCCGGCATCGTGTTCAGATCGAGGATCGATTCCAGCGTGCTTGCTTCAACAGCCGTAAATCGCTGATCGCGGCGATGCCAGCGTTTGTAGGTCCGCGCTACGATACGGTAGAGAAAACCTGGGAACCCCGAGTCATCGCGATTGAAATCGTACCGTTCGAGCGCAATAAGAATGGCCTCGCTAACGAGATCCCTTGCTTGCTCGCGATCATGTGTCATGGCAAGCGCATATCGCAAAAGCCGAGGATAAACCGGCTCCAGCAGTGCAAGAAATCGCTCTTTGTGCGCGTTATCCAAGCAAAAATGTTATAATAGCTTGTTATTATGCACGTCATTGCGAGGAGGAATTACGTAGCGAAGCAGAGTAATTCCGACGAAGCAATCTGTTGAGGTTCGGCTGAATGTTCGGAGATTGCTTCGTCGAATCGAACTCCCTCCGGTCGTTCGATTCTCCTCGCAATGACGTTTTAATAAAAGCATAGTCATAAACTTCCTTACGGTACTACATAGGTAAACCTCACCGCAGCAGGCCCGAACGGCGTAGTGCTAAAATGCTGATACTCTCCGCCTTGCGCAGGAAGTCCCGTCACATTCGAATGCCCAACGACATACACATACACTACTTGTCCCGCTGAAAGAGAATATGGCATGAGCGTTGCAACATCCATTGTGAGTGTGTCCTTAAAAGCTCCCGCTATCATTTTTGGTGACTGAAACCCGGAATGATACGAAGCAGTATTCAACTGGGTTGCAAGCCATGCGTCTTCTGTCATACTCTGATTTTGCGGACTCGACATTGTAGGAAATAATTCACTATCCAGCGATGTATACACATAAATATTTCCCGGCGGGAGCAGCCCTGTCACTTTTCCACTCAGTATCATTCCATTAGAATTTCCAGCAGTATCATAGATAACCACTTCAGAGTCCCGTTTAGAAACGATTGTATCAAATTTGCCGAGACTGTCCGTGATCGTAGTGTCAATAACGGTTATGATCTTCGTCTGACTGACATTGAATACGTAGGACACACCCGTCATCGTGATCGAATCGGACGACTCCTGGACCAAATAAGCATCGTTAATAATATCGGTTCCCGCGCCGATGATATGATGCACCGGATAGATCATCGAATCGAATCCCGGTTTCCAGAAAATGATATTATAAACTCCGGCGGGAATGTTATCTATTTCGAAATGGCCGCTGGTATCAGCGGTCGCCTGATACGCAGTGCCCTGAATCGAAATTTGAATGCCCGTTGGCGAAAGCGATATTGGCGTGCCGGATGCATACGCTGCAACCGTTCCCTCCAGCTTTTCGCCGCTGCTGGTTGTTGCGGGAGGGTCAGATGGGCTGGAGCAGCTTGCGAAGGCGCTCAAAAGGATCAAAAAAAGAATTTTGAAGGTGTCATTGCGAGAAGGGACGGACGACCGGAGGGTGTTCGACCCGACGAAGCAATCTCCGGCGTGGAGATTGCTCCGTCGGGAATTGCTTCGCTTCGCTACGCAATTCCCTTCTCGCAATGACATCTTCAAATTTTTCTGCATATTCCTAAAAGGATGAACGCTCAAGGAATAATCCTTGAACGTTCATCAGCGAAATCAGAAATAAATCAGCGTAATCCAGGTTCTTATTCCTTCACCATTTTCTTCGTTGTTACACTATTTCCAGAAGCAATTCGAATATAATACGTTCCGGGTGCGAAATTCGAGAGATCGAGTGAAAGATTCGTATTCCCTCTCGCGTTCTCGGTTTGCACCGTCTCGCCGAGCACATTCATCACCATTATATTTGCACCCAATGGAAGGTTTTGCAGCGTGACGTTGCCGTTCGTTGGATTTGGAAATAATTCAATTGGCTCCGAAGATACGGCTGGCGCAACGCTTTCGTATGCAGCCATGATCGCGTTGGGTGGCGCTTGAGAATAATCGAAGCTAAGTCCTGGGCATTCCAGCACAGTACATTCCGTGAGACTTGTACCTGTGTCACTGATGACAAGGCAGTCACTTGCGGTAGCGCCGGGCTTTAGATAGACAATGCTTTGACTACCCCCACCCAAGATATTTGCCCCAGATTCGGCGAAGATGGTATCAACATTGTTGAAGACGCCGGTGTTGGTCCAAACCGTCACGCCGGGGTTTATCCAGAAGGTACGATTTCGGATTGCAGAATAAGCGTAATAGAGTGAAGAATCGTCCCAATCACCCAAGGCTGTATCGCTCGAAATGACAATGGCATCATTTGGAATTACGGGGATGGTACAATCATACACATAAGTATAGGCTGTGTCGGAGACCGAACACCCACCGGATGCGACAGCCTGGACAGTCACCATTTTTAGCCCCGGAGTTGAATAGGTTGTTTTGGGTTGCTGAGAATTCACCTCTGTAAATGTGGCTGGATCGGCCCCATCTCCGTAATTCCAATAAAATGTGGTGCCAGAACCACCATTAAGATAATAATTTATCGGAGCACCAATTACTGCATCATAGAGAGAGTCTGTTAGGGGGGTAGGTAGTCCGGGCCGAGGATAAGAGAAGGATATTATGCCTGGGCTTGGACTAACCACTATGTCTGTGCCATTATCCGCACTTAGGGTGTACGGTAAAGCTCCCATAATGCGTACACGATAATGCGTAGGTAATGTGGTGTCGTAAACAGTGTCGGGAATGACTACTATGTGCGGAGCATCTACCGTATCGAAAGTAGTATCGTTACCTATAATTCTTGTCATGACTGTGTCGGCGTAATAGAGCGTATCCCTGCCATCTTTATCAATGTATTGGGTAATACTGAATTGCTGAAATGTCAGGCCACCAGGAGCCGTAGTGTATATTGTAAAAGTGCCCGGAGCGGTATCGACTATCGATCCGATATTCTGGAATCCGTTATCGAAGATTCCGCTGTCGTTCGAGAGTTGGAGCGTGAAGGCATTCTTATGTCCCCATGTTCCAGTGGCAGTGAATGTTACCGAGAGCGGATCACCGGCACAAAACGTGGTTCCGGACATGGAATCGATCGTGATTGTTTGAGCGCGAGGGGCGCTGGGTAGAGCAAGCAACACAAGCACGCAAAAAAACGAAAAAATGGTGCTAATCTTTTTCATAGCCGAATTTAAGTAAAAAGTGAACAATGATACTCTGTTTCCAATGCCGTATGGCTTCCGGATCGCCCGACAAGTATAACTTGCCGGAAGCGGGGTGGAAAGTTTCGGGGTGTACGAAAAAATTCTAAAATCTTTTGGAATTCCTTGACATTGTCGAATGAAGTCCGTATATTGAGAGTGAGACTATGGGCACCTATCCGGGGAAAAGATGAAATATGAGAGATGAAAGATGAATCGGGGTGCAGATGTTCAATGAAAATTGATGTCGGGTATCGCTTTCGTTATGAACGAGTCCTTTGAGAAAAGGGATTTTGCTGTTCTTCCAGAACGAATGGCGAAAACAGCTCGGAAACGAAGGAGCATCGGGAACTCACAAGAAAAAGAAATGGCACCTATTTCTCGGTGACACTCACTGAACGAACCGCGCTCGTATCTCTATCATGCGCTCTCGCACCCACTGCCAGGAGTAGAGTGTGATCACAGCCATGATGAGGCCGCCGAGAATATCGACCACATAGTGATACCGCAGATACACGGTCGAGAAAATAAGGCATAGGCCAATAACGGTGATCGGCCATCGCAACCGCGATCGGAATTGGAATGCAAGCAGGATCGTGAGCACGGTAACATCGGTATGCCCACTTGGGAAGGCATCGCGGGTGACACGGGCAAGAATAGTCGCCATGGACATTCCGGGCAAAATATTTTCGCCACGGTCGAGGAGCGTTCTGAGCGGCTCTGTCAGAAAAAGACCGGGTAACTCGTTCGAGAGGTTTAGAAAGTTATGCAACGTAAAACGCGGGCCGATCGCAGGAATACAAATGTACCCCAGATACGAGAGAAGAAACCCATACGCAATAATAAAGACGACCTGCTCCACGGGTTCGGGCTGATCCCCACTTCGAGCGCCGCCGAACAAGAACGGGTTTGTATGGCCGAACTCGTCTTTTTTTTCTGGCACGTTTATAGAGCTCGATGGCCAGCCCGAGTGGCAAAAAGTAGAATGCGGAGTAGCAGAGCATGAGGTATTCAGTGAGCCAGGGCCACGAAGGGAAATGCTCATATAGCCATACGGTGGGGTTCACGCCAAAGATGGTGCGATCCGCAGCGATGAGCATGGAATCGAAATCCATCAGATGCAACGGATGTGAAATGAGCCCCGCAGTCATGAAATAAATGGGAATGACCGGAAACAGATAATATAAACGTAGCCGGCGAGGCCAACGCCCTACAACACCGATCGTACCTGCTCTGACAGACCAAAAGCTCATGGTAACAATGATCGCAACTGCAATAAGCATGTTCACAAGCACCTGGGGCCATTCCGTAACACGCTCATGCGCCACGACGGCAATCAAGCTGAACAACGCAGCAAAAAAGATCAGAAGCACCTCATGCGGCGCAAACTCGCCAATGATGCGCGAGGTAAGCGCCATCCTTCGAGTAACACCAACGCGAGGATCAGCTTGGGTAAAGGCTTCCGATTCCATGACGGTCACCTAACAGCAGAAGGGAACAGACGGCTCCTTATAGAAAAGGAAATTATGAAAAGAAAGTCATTGCTTTCAGTTTACCGAGATCGCGGCAAAAAGCTCGAGAAAATCTGGAATGGTAAACTCTTCTGCTCGGGCAGTGAGAAAACGAGCTTCGGGACTGGTTTCCAATCGCTCCATTACTTCCGAAGAAACGAATGCTTTCAGATTATTTCGCACCGTCTTTCTTCTCATGGCAAAAAGGGCTCGAACCAGTTTTCGGAACGCAAGATCGTCGAAGTCCGGAGGTCTGGATGTTCCAATTCGAGTGAAATGATCGCGAGAAAAATCAATCCTGACCACTGCGGAATCGACCTTAGGCACAGGCCGAAACGCTCCCGCTGGAACACGAAAAAGGTGTTTCACCTCTCCGAAGAAGTTTGCAAGGACGTTTGGAATACCATACGCTTTCGTTCTGGGGGAAGCGACCAAGCGGTCTGCCACCTCCTTTTGAACAAGCAACACGGCATCGTTCACGGCTTCCCGCTCATCTATGAGCTTGAAAAGGATCGGCGAAGTAATGTAGTATGGAATGTTCCCTACTACGCGATTTTTTCGAGCGTATTTCTGAGCCAATACACTCAGATCGACTTCCAAAAAATCTTGTTCGATTACCTCGAAGCGATCACCCTCAGCGAAGAACATCTCCCGCAGTTCCGGAATGGCACGAGCATCCAGTTCATAGGCGATCAGCTTTTCCAGAGGGCTGGCAAGCAAGTGGCGGGTCAGAAGTCCGGTACCAGGGCCGATCTCGATCACAACATCACCATGCACAGGTGCGACCGCTTCGACGATCCGCTGATGATACTTCGGATCAACAAGGAAATGCTGGCCTAACGACTTTTGGGCTTGTAATTGGAACATGCTGCACAGAACATAACAATCAATCGTTTCTTTACATGTGAAAATACCAATTTACCGAGATCGACCGCTCTTACTGGTGCTTACTCTAAGCACCTTAATGCTGGTTCTGACCATTGTTAAACCCTTAGGATATGATAATGCACTCATGCAGAACATGGCATTGCAAGTCTATCAAAGTGGGCGCATCCCGTATATCGGAATCTGGATCCATGATTTCCCTGGGATCATCTACATACACTGGTTTTCGATGGTTGTGTTTGGAACCTCGGACCTTGGACTGCGACTATTTGACTGTGCAGTTCAAATACTTTTTACCGGCTTTCTGTACCGCTTCTGGCTGCGCTGGTTGCGCCCTCGAACTGCAGCACTTGCTGCATTACTCTATTGTGGATATTATGTCAGCGCGGGAAGCCTTTTGCTATCGGAAAGAGATGTCTATGGAGCCATGCTCATCGTTCTCAGCGTCTATCTTCTGATCCGAGCAAGAGAGTCACATTTCTCGCCCCACATGTGGATTCTGTCATCCGGACTTGTTGCTGGTATGCATCTCATGATGAGGCCCACTGCGATAGTTTATCTGGCGATCCTGGCGATAAGCTTGCTCATCACTAATGAGGGAAGTTTTACCTGGCATTCCATCCCGCGAGCGATGGAATTTTTAGGTGCAGGCCTTCTACCGTTAGGTTTGTTCATTCTTTGGATCTCAGGATTCCCACGAGGTATCGAGGAATTCTATCTTCAGTCGATCCGATGGAATCTCGATCTCTATGCACCCATCACGAACGGTTTCATAGCCCTGTTGGAAGAGCTTGGGCGAAGAGCACTGATTTTGCCCTTCGCGATCTATGGATTCGTGCTCCTGGCAAGGAAAGGCTCTGCATCGGTTAGTCGAATGCCAACGTTCTGGGAATTGATGCTCTTTGGGTGCATCCTGATATCAAGTTTAGGGATCGCACTTATGATGCGAAAATATTTTTCGTATCACTTCGCCCCCTTTTTTCTGTTCGTAATTCCCTATCCCGCGATCGGGATCGAGTTCCTGGCAGCACGAGCTAAGTCGGCCTGGCGGAGCCGCGTAGTGTTTCTGGTCTCTTTCGTTGGTTGTACGTTCGTGACCTATTATCCTCGATCTCCTATTGCGTTTGTGCTGGCATTGGTAGAAGGACAAGACGCGTGGAACTATACCTATGATTGGCAATTCCCGAACCCTTATTGGGGTGGCGCAGCAGAACGAGCTTCGTGCCGATATTTACAACGGTCCGAAAACAAGGATGGCCGGATCGAAGTCTGCTCGTATGACCCACACTTGGTTCTGCATTGCGGTCATGAGCAAACGACACGATATGTCGTTCTGAACGCGATCGCACTCAGAGCTAACACCAGCACGGATGGACTGCCAGCATACACAGACTACCAAAAAAAGTGGCAAAAGGAATATGTGGATTCTCTTCGCCTTGTGCAGCCCCGGTTTATTGTGCTGGCGCGAAACACGCATTTTGTGTATTTAAACGATCCTTATGAAAGCTGTCTGCGCTTCTTACCCTGCTTCGATAGCTTACTTCGTTCCTCTTATTGCTATGACACCACGTTTGGCGGCTATCAGATCTTTCGATCACGATCGGACTCTACTTCACGAAAATGAGAATCAGCGAATACGGTGGAACTCGAGAGAACTGTCGAAGAAAAAGAGCGCTGCAGTAGTATCAATCACACGGACTTCAATGGATTTTGCGTTCCCATTCGCAACCGCTCGCACGATGTCAACAAATTCTGGAGTGACTACAGAATCCCCAACCTCAAGACTTTGGCCCCTGCGATCATTTCCATTGCGTGAACTACTCGCCGGGTAAAGAATGATCGAACTCACGTGTGGTACCGTTATGAGAAATCGATCCTTTGCCAAGCGCGTGTGTTCAAGCCCACGAAAACCTTCCGAACGATCGAGCGCATAAATTTCGACAGCGGTCCAGGAATTTACATTCGCGCCAGCGATGGAAGCGGTTTCTCGATTAAGTTGGCTGATGCGGTCGGCCTCTGCACGTGTGACCAGTGCTCCCTGGCCAAGCTGCATGACGGATGCACTTCCCAATTTTGCCGGCACAGCAAGCATGCCAATGGTGAGTGGCCGCTCAGGAATGTAAGCAAGAATATTCGATAGGTTATCCTTCAGTTTATCTCGAAGCTCTGTGCTTGCGCGCCATTCGGACTCCGCCGCAAGAGCGCGATACACATGAAACGCTCCAAGGGGGATCATTATCACTAACAGCAACACACGAACCGTTCGAGTGGTAAAACGGCTGAACACGAGAACGATGATTGCCACGAGGCTCACTGAAGGAAGATAGAGACGCCAGCGTTCGAAGGTAAGGCAAAGCACGATGCCCGTAAAACATGTAAAAGCACATGGAAGCAAAAGGGAACCCAAGTCATGGTGCTTTCGAAAAACAGCCCACATAAGCAAGATCAGGAGCAGCACCCCAAGTGAAAATGCGAATGCTTGATATCGGCCAAGAACGATCGTGGCTGAGCCCAGATCCAGCGGAAGAATAAAATAACCTGTGGAGTACGCTGCATTCCGAAGAAATGCAAAAAAAGAATGAGCGCCTTCGGATGACAATGGCTGACTTTGAAAAATTGACTGTGTAAAATGCGCATGATAAAAATAGTACCCGATCGAAATAACAAGATAGGGCGAGACGAGCAGGAGCGAACGTTTCAAATTTGAGCCTTTAGAATCGTCCTTCTCCCAACATAGCATCGGCAGCAATGGGAGAATCATGATGGCGATCTCCTTCGAAAGCAGTGCCAATACGAACGAGATGAGGGCCGAAATGTGATAGCCACGCTTTTGCAGCAGGAACGTAAGCATCACAAAAATCGCTGCCAACATATCCGCACGCGCCGTATCGACCACAAGATTATATTCGTGCGATGCGATGACGCCAAAAATGAGAGCAGCCCACAGGGATTCTTTCTCTGTCAGATTGAACACATCACGAACAAAATAGAAAACCAGCAGCGTGGCAACAAAATGAAAGAATAGATTTGTCAGATGAAATCCTGCGCCGTTCCATCCGAACAATAATAAGTCAAGCACCATCGTCACATTTGCGACGGGACGAAAAAAACTTGGGTTCGCATCAGGCGATACAAAGGGGCGGAGCACATCTCCGACATGCTGAATCGGCGCAAGTGATGCGAGATACTGATAATCATCAGAATTCAACCGGATTCCCGCAACGCCGAACCACAACGCGGCAGTAACAATGATTATCAGTAACAAGAAAACGTTTCGTGACAAACGAGGCATTGGTACAGCTTTGGAAGTATTCATCATAATAAAATACTTCCTGTAACTCTGGCTTCATGGTCGAGCAGCCAGCGCTTACGCCAAAGCTCGCCCGAATAGCCAACAAGCGAACCATCTGCGCCTACCACACGATGGCAGGGAATTACGATCGCGATCGGGTTCGCGCCGTTCGCTCGGCCAATAGCACGAATTGCTTTGGGGTTATTCATACGGTTTGCAATTTCGAGATAGGAACAGGTTTCTCCATACGGGACTTGTATCAGTGTCTCCCACACTTTTTCCTCGAATGGCGTTCCAACCGGTGTAAGAGTCACATTAAATTGGGTACGTTTACCTTCAAAGTATTCGTGAAGCTCGACGACACACTGTTCGACGATTGCGTTCGATACTACTGTGGCTGGCAGTTCTTTCTGACCGGAAAATTGAATGTGCGAAATCCCTTGTTCACCCGCAAAAATTCGAAGCGATCCAAGTGGTGACTCATAAATAGCTCCATATTGAGGTATTTCCATGATGCCCCAACACAGGGGGAATGTTTCTCACTCCATCCGATTATAGTGAAGTGATGAAATTCGTATTCGTTGTATTCGCCGTTTTGCTCACGTTCGCGATCTCCCCACGGTCCACTTTTGCGCAGCAAGATTCAACAAAAGCTGATACTGTTTCTCACGGTCCATACGCTGGATACCCCACCTGGAAGGCGTATCTTACACATCAAGACACTCTTTCGCATGAGCAGCATATTGTTAACCTTGGATGGTTCACAATAGGTTTTGGAAGCGAAAGCGAAATCCCCTACCAATTCGAAGATTGGGCAGCACTGCTGAATCTTACGTATCAGCAGAATAATATTCTGTATCGCTTTCGGTATCTTGACGTGAGAGACTATAATGGTGGCGGCAATAATTCCGAAAGTTTAGATGAATATGATGTGCTTGTTGGGTATGGCTCGTATCAGCCCTTCTTCTTGAATGGTTCGGTTGGCGTAGGATTACGGCACCGATTCCATTACCTCGAAAATCCCTACCAGGTAAATTACCCGCCGCACATCACAGTCAATTATTTGGATCTTCCATTGCAGGCCGAGTTTTTTATGCCTTTGGGAGATAATTTTGGAATTGGGCTCACCTACTATGCTACCCTCTCTGCCGAGGGTTTTGATCATGGCATTCTTCTCGGATTTTGCATTGGTGTCCTAAACGAAAATGGACATACTCCTGAACTACCACCCAATCACTGAAATCTTTGAGACGGCGAACTGGTTATTAAACCACGTCGTGCTTTGACCGACAGCTTGCTGCGACGCGGGACATGTCCATGAGCGATCATACGGGTGGCCCATTAAATAAAAGCTAAAGCGTGCTGTTTCATAGTTGTTTTTGAGTGGCACCTCGTCGGTATAAAATCGGCGAGGTGCTTTTTTATGGATCTAAAACTATTAACACATGACCGTGTCCTCGTTTTCGATGGCGCCACGGGTACGAATCTGCAAACGCAAAATCTCACACCGGATGATTTTGGTGGAGAACATCTCGCGGGATGCAATGAATATTTGATCCGTTCGAAACCCAGCGCGGTCGAGCGGGTTCACAGCGATTATCTCTCTGCCGGCGCGGATATTATCGAGACGGATACCTTTGGTTCGTCCTCGATCGTGCTTGCAGAATATGGACTCGAATCCATTGCATACGAGCTTTCGAAAGAAGGCGCGGCCATCGCCAGACGCATGGCAAATGAGTTTTCAACTAAAGCAAAACCGCGCTTCGTAGCCGGCTCTATCGGCCCAACAACAAAACTTCCCTCGCTCGGACATATTCGGTTCGATGCGATGCGCGACACGTTTTACGAACAAATGGCAGGCCTTCTCGATGGCGGAGCCGATCTTTTCATCATCGAGACCTGCCAGGATCTGCTGCAGATCAAAGCCGCGCTTGCAGCGGCCCAGGACTTGTTCCGCGATAGACGAACGCAGATTCCCGTTATTACATCGGTTACTATTGAAACAATGGGAACGATGCTCATGGGCACCGAGATCGGCGCTGCGCTGACTGCGCTCGAACCTTATGACATCATTTCCGCCATCGGCATGAACTGCGCAACCGGGCCTAAAGAGATGGAGGAGAATGTGCGTTTTCTCACGCAAACTTCCCCACTGCCGGTATTCGTCATGCCAAATGCCGGATTACCTGAAAATATCGGCGGCGTGGCACATTATCATCTTACGCCGGATGAACTCGAACAATACATGACCCATTTCGTAGGTGATCTCGGCGTATCTGTCATTGGAGGATGCTGCGGGACGACGAAAGAACACATTGCCAGATTAGCGAATCTTGCTGAACGCATTACGCCGAAACAGCGCGCATTCGAATGGACACCTTCGGCAGCATCCATTTATTCATCGGTGCCAATGCACGTCGATCCAGCACCGGTCATTGTTGGCGAACGATGCAATACGAACGGCTCGAAAAAATTCCGCGATCTTTTGCTCGCCGAGGAGTGGGACACCGCCGTTTCGATGGCAAAAGAGCAGATCCGGGAAGGCGCCCACATGCTGGACGTATGCGTGGCATTTGTTGGACGCGATGAAGTGCGCGATATGCGGGAAGTAATGTCACGGATGAACACCGCCGTGACTGTCCCGCTCGTCATTGATTCCACCGAATATCCCGTCATCGAAGAGGCACTGAAGCATTATGCTGGGCGCGCGATCGTCAACTCCATCAATTTGGAAGATGGCGAGGAGCGGATGAAACACGTACTGCCGCTCTGCAAGAAATATGGTGCGGCGGTCATTGCACTTACCATTGATGAAGACGGCATGGCAAAAACACGAGAGAAGAAATTTGAAATTGCAAAACGGATCATTGATCTCTCGGTCAATAAATTTGGCATGAGGGAAGAAGATCTGATCTTCGACACACTCACATTCACGCTTGGCTCCGGCGATGAAGAATTCCGCAAGGCTGGCATCGAAACGATCGAGGCCATTCGCATGATCAAGCAAGCGCACCCAAGATGCAGGACCATTTTAGGGGTATCCAACATTTCTTTCGGTCTCAACCCACATTCGCGGCATGTACTGAATTCCGTTTTTCTACATTTTGCGATAGAAGCAGGATTAGATATGGCTATCGTGCATGCCGCGAAGATCATGCCCCTGCACAAGATCGACGAACGCGGGCGGGAGCTTGCAAAACAGATCATCTATGATGAACGAGTCTTTGAAGATATGGCGATAGCGGCATAACTCGAACTACATCCAGCAGCCACTCCATTTTTTTGTGATCCATGCGACAGAAGGATTCACAGTTGAACGTATGGTGTTGTTGCGTGCCTTCGATACCCGACATTCGACAGATTTAGAAACAATTTGGAAATATAATGAATAAGCTCACGTCAAGGCTCTCTTTCCTATCGCTCGGAATTTTTATCACGTGCTGTTGCGGTCATGTATCCGCACAGAATTCGATACGCTATCAGCTTTTAAAACAAGTAACGATCGGCGGTCAGGGCGGGTGGGATTTTCTTACAGTCGATGCCGAAAACCGAACGCTATATATCGCGCACGCCACGCAAGTCGAAACCTATAACCTCGACCACGATTCCGTGATGGCACCGATCTTAAATACGGAAGGTGCTCATGGTATTGCCATTGCAGATCGCGAAAAGCATGGGTTTATCTCCTGCGGAAAATCGAATACGGTGCTGGAGTTCGGTTTGCAGAAACGTGACACCATTCAGCGCATTGCAGTCGGCGAAAAGCCGGATGCCATTATCTATGACTATGCTTCCCATCATGTGTTTGTGATGAACGCCGGTAGCAATAATATTTCAGTACTCGATGCCAGCACCGGCGCCTCGCTCGCGCTTATTGCGCTTGATGGGAACCCCGAATCCGCCATCTCCGATGAACGTGGCTACGTCTATGTCAATATTGAAAGCACGTCCGAGATCGCAAAGATCAACTCGAGCACCAACACGGTTGAAGCGGTGTGGAAGCTCGCGCCGGGCGTCGGACCGACGGCACTCACGATGGATCGTGGCTCGAACCGCCTTTTCGCCGGATGCGCGAATCAGAAAATGATCGTGATGAATGCGACCAATGGCAAGATCACCCAGACTTTCCCCATCGGCAAAGGCGTCGATGCTGCGGATTTCGATCCCTTCACCAAGCTTGCGTTCAGCGCCAATGGTGAGGGAAATGTTACCATTCTGAGAGAGACCACCGAGGGCAAATACAAGCTCGCACAAAAGCTCGAAACCAAGAAGGGCGCGCGCAATGTCGGGTTCGACCCAACCACGCATGACATCTATCTCACCACTGCCGATCTCGGCCCCGCCCCGGCTCAAACGAAGGATAAACCCAACCCAAGGCCAACCATCATTCCGGGAACGTTCGCCATATTTAAATATGGCCAGATCCCCAATCCTGCCCTCCGTTACTGAAATAGAGAAACCTTTGCGAATGAGCGCGGTCCAGCCGAAGGCTCGAACAAGATTATTAGACAAAATCGTGTTTCCTCAAGAAATAGGTGCTATTTTTCTTTTTTGTGAGTTCCCGACATTTCATCTTCACCCTTCGTTTTTAAGCCAATTTCGCCATTTGTTTCAACGAGTATTCATAAAAGTCCCTTCACAGAGAACTCGTTCATAACGAAAGCTATGCCGCCCAAATTGCCAATGAGCGATGCACACCTACTCTTAATTCTCAATGCTTACTTGAAAATTGATATAGGTGCCCATCAAAGTACGAACTAATATACGACAATTTTCTCACCCATCATGAAATTTGAATTTTTCTCATTCCTTCACCAATTTTATTGTCCTCGTTTCACCAAGAGGCGTTGTAATGCGAGCATAATAAGGCCCCGGAGGCCAGTTTGTGCCATCGACAGTAAAGGAGTAAGAGCCAGGAGACTGGACTGAGCCTTTATAGTCCCCTTGCAGCACTCTTCCGAGCACATCGAACACCTGGAAACTGATGTAGGCATATTCCCCTGTGGTAAAGGAGATCGTCGTCTCTTTGACGAATGGATTTTCGCTTGCGGTGAGACCACTAATTCCCGACGGCGATGGAGACACATTCTGAACTACGGCAAGAGGTCCGCGAAGGATTTGAAGGCCAAGATCATCAATAGTAGGAAGCGTTGTGTCTTCGGGAAAATCCGTCGTATCGCCTTTGTGTAATCCGCCTACAGTATCGAGCCATATCTGATGACGCATGGCAAGATATTCATTTTCGTCCGCATCCCAATTGCATCGGCCGGATGAGTCCAAATATCTAATGACTGCAAGAGCTGCATTCAAATTACGGCCTGCATCAATTCCTTCGTAGCTTTCATACATATCTTGAGCACAATTGCAATAATAATTTGGGTACATTGGTCCAAGCCAAAGAACTGTCTTTAGCCACTCTCGGAAGGTGGTAAATCTCGATGTGTCACCTCCCATAGCGCCAACAGCACCGGGTAAATCCCCAAATGCTTGTGCTGCGCCGGAATCGTAGCAGGTTTCAACATACCACTCTAATTCGTTAACAGCTTGTAGGTATTCGCCAGCTTGATCATCAGCATCCCCTAACGAAAATTTATATTGGCATGTGGAGGTGTCTAAATTTAGAAATGATAGAGTTTTTGGAGATTTCTTTTTGGTCTTGTATAAAGGCAATGGTGCTCCGCAATCAACTGCACCATCAGGCCGAGATTGCCATGTAGTATCATTAGAATCGGCGCTATTGCAAAACCCCGTTGCAGCGATGGGAGTCGAATAAGAAGATAGCCAACTCGAAGGCGTTCCACGATTGAGTGTATCGTTGCATCCAGTTCCTGTCGGCTGGTTTTCAGGTAACACAAAACCAATATTAATATCGTCAAAAAAATTGTGTGATATGTTGCCAAGCTTACTGTTGGTTTTGCCGCTATCCTCGACGATAAATGGAACATAGCTGACACCACCATCACAACCATTGTCAGAATAAGACGTGATAATGTTATTTTGACACCAATTGGTCCATGACCATAATTCATGGTCATTTCCAAGCCGAATGTTGGCTCCTTTCACGAGGCTAATTTGTGCATTACCTCCGTTTTGTTGAATCGTATCGAATGCGGCATTATCGATGGAATCAGGAGTGGTTGAATGGATGCCAGTTAGATCGGCAGCACCTTCCCCCGATGAATCAGATGCCACAATTCCCGATCCCTCATTATTAGAATAATTTGAGTAAATAATCCGGCCTTTGTCATTGACGCCACTGATATGCCCTGCTCCAGTGATTTTTTGAACTTCGTTGAGTTCTGCGTAGCCCTCAGTGTTATCTGTTGCAATCCCAGCAATAGTCCCAGTCGCTATGGAATTCGAACAAATAGTGGACTTTGTTTGAAGTGTAGTATAGGAATTATTCCCGGACACGATAATGCCATATTGGAAATAACCTTCAATAGTATTATCGGCAATCAGCCCTTCGGAATGTTTTAGCTCAATGGCGGCGTGGGGAAGAAGGCCAGAATAAGCGGCATCATTAAAGGAATTTCCGCTAATTTGGAGATGTTGCACAATGTCGGAATCGGTTGCGTAATCGTAAGCAAAAATTCCGTCAGAGCCATTTGGGAGTTCTGCGAAATCACACCCGGAAATGGTAGTCGTGTTATAGGTTTCGTATGGGAGATATGAACCATTTTCGTTTTGGAGAAAAATTTCTGCACCCGCACCCAATGTATTGTGAGGATAGCTTGTAAGCTTGAACAAGACGTTTTCTATCGTTAATGAATTAGGAACGAAATATCCCCAAATTGGAGTATTATCGAATTTCCCACCGGATATTATAATCGGAAGAGGCTGGAAGAAAGGTTCGGGTACTGCAAGTCTACCCTGCTGAATCAGACAATTGATAATCGAGATTGTATCATGTAATAAATCTGTCTCCCACATCTCAATCGTGGCAATGTTGCTCCCCGGGACGCTTGTGTCTTTATTCAAAATTATTGAATTCGTAATGGTGCTGGGAAACGGCACATATAGGCCTGAAAAATCAAAGCTACTATCGAGCAACGTTGCGTCCTGGTCGTATTCAGTGGTGATAAGACTACTATCTGCTAAAACACTTGCTGGAAAGAAAAGGCTATGCCCATGTAGGTTAAGATATGCAGGACTTGAAATAGCAGAAGGGTAATTATACGTTCCCCCAGTCATCGTTGCCCCAATGCCTTCCATTTTAAGGGTCGTTTCAAAGTCCGAATTACCGTATGCATCTAGTGATGAGAGCGGTTTTATAACTACTTGTTGAGAACTTGTATCCGATTGAACGTCCGCATTCCACACAACTACCATTTTGGCAGGATTGCCCGTTCCAGTCCCAACGATTAGTTTGGTCGCGGCATCATTAGCCCCAAAGTTACCTTCAAAGTATGTGATCCACAGGGTACATTTTCCTGGGAAGTTATCTACACCATAGCCGTTTATACGGTCAGACCACAATGTCATTGTCTTCCCAGGTTGAATAGTAGGCGTATAAGTCCCACCATGTGTTGTGCCATCGATAACAAAAGCATCCTCTGTGACGAGTGTATTCTCCTCGATGTTTTCATCAAATATGCGAGTGTCTCTGAGATAGTAGTGTTGTGTTCCGTTGCGCCAGTGGGTGTGAATTCCCATTTGGTTTACTGCACCAACATAATTATCCGTGTCGCCGCCATCCGTATTCAAGCCAGGGTCAGCATAGAACGAGTGAAAAGTGTCAGGGCGGAAAAATACAGTTCCTGGCGTCAGATACCCATTTGTAAAGTTGAGACACCTTTTGGGGCCCAGCGAATTATTCACAAGTGCCCCATGAATAATCATAAGTGGCCTGTGTGAGCCACCAGTGTATGTTCTCGCCAGTTGGTACATGCAATGGTACTCGTCGAAGTTATCGTTATTTTCACCATCATAAGGATTTACAAACGCTCGGATGGGCTTATCAATAACTGGGAACTTACCGTTATCAACTCCATACGAGTGATAAGTAATTTTCGAACCATCGCAATAATATGCCGTTGCGTCCTGTGCGCCTCCCTTGATCTTATGCATAACGAGATGGGTACTATTAACAGAGTCTGTAACGATTGCATAAATTGCTCTTGGAGTCGTGTCGGACGACGAAATATTTTCCCATGTTGCATCAAGCATTCTTGCGTGCATGACTTTCTTATATGACCATGTTCCTCCTGCTGTGTCTTCCGAACTCTTTGTCATCGCCATAGTGTCAGCAGCAGGGATTCTAAATCCATCATAGTTGTACCACGTCAGATGATCGGTGGATAGAAGCCCCGTAATATAGGCTACATCAAAACATGGGAGCCAAGGTGTAACTGGTGTTAAATGTTTCCTTAGATCAACAGAGATCGTGGGTCTCCTGGCCCCTGCCGCGACCTCAATGGGGGGGCCAAATTGCCCGGTGGAGAGGTTCTCGTTAAGTTCCCAGATATTATAGTGTCCTGTAGAATCATACTCTTCCCACACAACATATAGATATGTTGTGTCGATAGCAATATCGAACCAGTCCCGGGGGTCTGCCTCATGCGCGCTAGTAACAATCGTATGTCCAGACGCCATTGGAATGGTATTAAATGGGATGGCTGTAGCTGGCTTGATTACATCTTTTGCTAGGAGTGGACTCGGGTAAGCACCATATGTCGTATTATATGGATAACTTGCAAATTCGAGGTTGATCCCGGATAGTCCTACGGAGTCGTTCGCTGGACATTCATTGAATCCCTCAATATAAAACCCCGTATGGTTTTGAAGTGGCCACACATAACGAACCCGTCCTTTGAGGTTGGCAACACACTTCACAACACTTCGGTGTGTTGTGGTGCTATCAACGGGATACCCAGAACTGTCCGGATAGACGAACGGTCTGAACGAGACAATTCCAGTTGACGAGACACGTTCGGTAACTATATTTGAATCTGGTGAGCGAAGCGCATTGGCCAGCAAGAACAGGCCCGGGCTACCGGAATCAAATGCATTTTGTGTTTTGTAAGAAGCAGTCCATTGACCATACCCATTTGCGGCAAGGCAGTCCATTGAGAGGTCGGTTGTCTTAAAACCCACTCCTGCTGAATCATCGGTCGCTTCGAAGACGACACCAAAATTATATGGAACGGGGACGTAGCTCTGAGCGCGAACTCCTCCTGAGCATAAGAGTAACGTGAAGCAAACGGCAAAACCTATTCTCTTAACACTTATCGATTTTTTCATCTCTCAATTCTCCTTTACATGGTGACGTGACTTACAATGAAACCAGTTTTTTCTAAAAAAGTACCCGGCCCGAGCTTTTCATAAAGCACTTAATACAAATATACGATGAAAATAAGGCATTGTACCAAATTTGGGAAAAGCCTATGGCTTAATGTTTGGTAGTTTGGTGTGTGGTTAATCCAATAAGAAAAATTGTTGCTCGTAATATTCGCGAATATAGAAAAGCTCTCAACCTCTCTCAAGAGGCCCTCGGATTTCGCTGTTCAATGACACACGTTTATATTAGCAAAGTTGAGTCAGAGCAAGTGAGTATCGGTATTGATAATCTCGCCCGTCTTGCAAAGGCCCTAAAGATCACACCTGATCTTCTCTTAAAAGAATAACCCCTAATTCGACAGCAAGATCATCTTATTGACGACGGTGCCGGAATTCTGGGTTTGGATGACATAGAAATACGTACCGCTTGGTGCATAGGAGCCATCCTCTTTGCGGCCATCCCAGAAGGCATCGGGGTCGCCGGGCTGTTGCTGCACTTGGTCGAGGATCGTGCGGATAAGCTCGCCGGTCGAGGTGTAGATCTTGAGGGTCACCACATCCGCGTTCGGTAATTCATAATGGAAGCGCGTTACCGGCCAGGGAGAGATCGTGTTCGATGGAGCCGGATTCCCAAGCAGTTCATTCGCGATACTCACGGAGGTCGATGGATTCCCGATGAGGAATGGATTCGGATAATTCTGCGACACGATGAGTCCGCTCGCTCCCCAATTCAGCTCCACAAGATTAGAAGCATGAACAGAGCCATCGAGATCGACCTCCTTGAGCTGATAAATATATTCGCCTGCGGCATGCGTCGAATCAAAAAAGCTGTAGTTAAGCTGTGTACTCGAATTCCCGCCCGAAGCTTTCGAGGGAACCTGCGCGATCTGCTGGAAGGATGCCCCGCCGATGCTCCGATCGATCTCGAAGTACGCCGTGCCTAATTCGCTATCGGTGATCCAATTCAGAATGGTGCCGATCGGCTGCGGGCTTTGCTGTTTCTGATACGTGAAGGATGCCAGTTCGATCGGAAGCACTCCCGTATTTCCTTCCCAAATCCCACGGCCAAAGGTTGCAACGCGGATCGTTGTCTTGTTCGCCTGCACTTCCACATCGCTGCACGCTGCAAGCCCGATTCCGGAACCAGCGATCGACCAATGCGAACCTGTATCCATGGTGTAATAAATGCCGTTATCGGTAGCAGCATACCAGGTGCTAAGTGGGCTGGCAGAATCGAGCGCAACACAGCTAACTCCAACCTCGGGAAGCGCGCTGCCTGTTGTGCCTGAAGCATCCACCCACGTACTTCCCTGATTTGTGGTCTTCATGACGCGGTGACCACTGTAGGTATAAAAGCTTGCGAGTGCAAAATCCGTATTCTTATTCGTGGTCACGATGGAAGTAACATAGGCGCCCGGCATCCCGGATGTTTTCGATGACCACGTTGTACCTCCATCGGTGGTAACGGAGATCTCTCCAGTGGTTCCCACATAGATGAGATTGGAAGTACTGTGCGAAAGCCCAATGGAATGAATATAATCGTTGAAGGTCGCGCCGTTCATGCTCCAGTCTGCGCCATCGTCGGTCGAAAGCCATAAATGTTCCCGGCCTTCATAAAGCACATTATATGGCTGGATACCATCATAGGGGACAATTGCCATTTTGAATGGGGTATCCCAATAGGAGTTATCGGTGAATTCAAGGAACAAGGGGTTTCCCTTGTTATCATAAATGTCGCCGCCAGCCAACTCGACATAATACGGTATCTGGGAGTTACCGGAATACGAAAGCGGCTGCATACCATCCCCGCTCGCAACGAGCACAGAGTTCGTTCCATCGGTTAATTGCCAGGTTCCCTGATCCTGCAAGCCGACGAAGGTGGTCTTTGAATCTAAAAGATCAAGTCCCATGTGATAGATTCGATTCGTGACCATCTCATTGGATCGATATTGCCAGGAAGTAGTTAAGTTCTGATAATCCACGAGTCCGGTCTCCTCTGACCAATACAACCCGCCATCGCAGCCATCATAGACGACCTGGGAGCTTTTAGGATTGAACGCGATCGCATGATGATCCACATGAGAAGCTTCCCATGACCAGCTATTGGCATTATTATCGCTATAATCGATCCATCCGTTACCGTCGCTGTAATTATAATAGGCTTCGATCCCACCAATAAAAATAGTATCCCCGGCAGAACTGGAATTAGGACTTACTGCAACCATGCAATCATACCATCCCTGGGGTGATGGGTTCGGCCCGATAAACAGAGTTGAGGGTACCTGCATGGAAGCCCACGTTGATCCATTATCTGTCGAGCGAAAGAGCGAGCGCAATTCGTTGATGAGGTCGCCATCGGGATTTGCCATGAGCACGAACACACGCTCCGGATGGGCTGTGGAAATCGAGATGGAACATCTCCCAATGCTATCGCCGGCTGGGAGATTACCGATGATCTTCGACCACGTTGCGCCATCGTTCCCAGACCGGTACAACCCACATTCACTTGCCGAATTATTAGGATTGTTCCCCTCCGCAAAGTACAATTCTGGAATACCTCCGACAACCGTTCCGGCCTCGATGTCCCACACTTCGGTAACGGCACTGGTGGTCGGTGAATAGACCTTCGTCCAGGTTGAACCTGAATCCGTAGAGCGATACAACCCATGTGCAGCGCCTAATGCGGAACTATACATCGAGGCAAACACTACATTGCTCTTGACGGGGTCGACCAACACTTTCACGACCGTTCCGGGAATGGTCGAAGAGCCGATATGTTTCCACGAACCACCACCATCCGTCGATCGATACAGGCCAGTTCCCGAAAGTTCATCGATGCTGGCGAACCCGTTACCGGTTCCCACATAGAGCGTATTATGATTTTTAGGATCTACCGCGATCGATGCAATGGATTGATTGGGGATCCAGGTATCGGTCAGCGAAACCCAATGCGCACCAGCATCTGTGGACTTCCATACTCCCCCGCTTGTTCCTCCGGCATACATAACATTTGGGTTTGTGGGATCGAACGCGATCGTTGTCGTGCAGCCGGCGGTGAACACGTAGTCGTTGGGCGGACCAATCAGGCCGATGTTCGTCCAGGCATTTGCAAGAGGATGCATCTGGCCATTTGCTAAATTCCCGGACGGAGCAAGAGATTTTTCCGCTGGTGCCGGTGCCGAGTTTATAAGATCCTGCTGCGATTGCTCGAACGCGCGGACGCGAGCTTCCGGATCATACATACCGCTGGGGCCTGCGTGGCGGACCATTTCATCGAGCGCACGAGCAAAAGGCGCAGAACGGCGCACGGATTCGGGAAGCTCATTGATCCCCTTATACAATCCGGAATCGGATGGCGCAGTGACGGGCTTATCGAGAATCTCCCCTTTTTCGGACTGCCCGGTGCTTTGAGCAAAAACCATCGGAGTCAGGAAAATCCAGGAAAGTATGGCGAGCGCGGTAAAAAAAATAGTTCGGTAAAGTATGTTCATTCGGCAGGATGCGTTTGTTCTAACAATTTAATGTATATAACCGTGAATAAAAGCAATTATCACGGCGTTCAGTTTCTGACCCAATTTTAATGGTTCATAAGGAGCGGTAAAATGGATGGAGCACCGGGACAAAAAAGAATGAAACCAACCAAACGGCCGGATGCCGACCCATTACCATTCAGCCCAAACATGCCAGCCCATTCCTTTGCGCCACTGGCTGAGCGGATGAGGCCACAAACGCTTGATGAGGTTGTCGGCCAGCGATCCCTTATCGGCTCTGGCAAGCCGCTCCGGGTAATGATCGAGCGTGGCAAATTACATTCCATGATCTTCTGGGGTCCTCCTGGTTCGGGGAAAACGACGCTTGCAAATATTCTTGCCCATTCGGTGGATGCTCCGTTCTTTTCGCTTTCAGCGATCAGCGCGGGGGTAAAAGATCTGCGCGAGGCAATTGAATCAGCGAAGGAAGCAAACCAAACTTCGAAAGATCGCAGTGTGCTCTTCATCGATGAAGTTCACCGGTTCTCAAAATCGCAGCAGGATGCATTGTTGGGAGCTGTCGAGCATGGGGACATTACACTCATCGGTGCAACGACGGAAAATCCTTCCTTCGAAGTGATCTCCCCGCTCCTAAGCCGCGCACGTGTTTTTGTGCTGGAAAATTTATCACGCGAAGACCTCGAACAATTGCTTGACCGAGCCATCACTCAGGACGAAGAACTGCGATCCTTAAATATTACGCTTTCAGATGATGCTCGGCGCGCCCTAATCGCTCTCTCCGGTGGCGATGCTCGTAAAATGCTGAATGCGCTGGAACTGGCGGTACAACTAACTCCCCCTCCTACGGAGCTGGCATCGCCCACGATGCGCGGAGTAGGAGGGGGCTGGGGGGTGGTTATCCCCATCGACACCATCGAAGCCGCGTACGGCAGAAAAGCTTCCCGCTACGATAAAGCCGGCGAAGAGCATTACAATATCATCAGCGCGTTCATCAAGTCCATGCGCGGCTCGGACCCGAACGCTGCGCTTTACTGGTGCGCCCGCATGATCGAGTCCGGCGAGGATCTGGAGTTCATCGCTCGTCGCATGATCATTTTCGCCAGCGAGGACATCGGCAATGCCGATCCCAACGCGCTTCTGCTCGCTATGGCATGTTGGGATGCCGTCCGCGCTGTAGGCTATCCGGAGGCGACGATCATTTTCGGGCAGGTGGTTTCGTATCTTGCATCGGCAAATAAATCGAACGCATCCTATATGGGAATTTTTGCGGCACTGGAAGAAGCGAAAGAAAATCCCAATGAGCCGGTGCCGCTCCACTTACGCAACGCGCCGACCAAATTGATGAAATCATTAGGTTACCACGAAGGCTACCGCTACGCCCACTCCGAAGAAGGCCACTTTGCGCGCGGTGAGACCTATCTGCCGGACAGTATCACGCACAAAACATTCTACCACCCCACCGAGCAGGGCCGCGAAAAAACTATTTTGGATAGATTGAAAGCATTGTGGCCGGAGAAATATAAGGTCTGAACCTGGATTACGGGGATGTTTTTTATGATTGTCATTCCCGCTGCATGACCATCCTGCGGGGAATCCAGGTTCAGAATTATTAAATGAGTCCTTAATGCTTGCGCTCTTTATGAAAAAATGCGTCTAACGAAAATCTTCCGGAACCCACGATGAGCAGGAACACGCAGGTCAGGAGCTGGGCAACGTCCGAACGGGATTCATGCTCCACAGCCCAAAACCCAACGGTTGGTGGCGAGGGTGGCAACGGCAGCGGGAACGTACCCAAATACAAGCTGATCTTTGTCGATAATATTGCCACGATCATCTGGATGATGAATATAAAGGCAAAGAATCTTGTGAATAATCCGAACATTAAAAGGAGACCGCCTCCGATCTCGAGCGCCCCGACAAAATGTGCGGTAAATTCCGGAACAGAGAATCCGAGTTTCGTAAATCGTCCGACGCCCTGATTTACATACACAAATTTCAGAATACCCTCGAAAAAAAACACGCCTCCCGCCATCAGGCGAAGCAGGATGGTTGCGGGCGGCGCATCGGTTGGAGGATTAGCGAACCATCGCCATATTTTGCTGATTTCCATTATGTCGTTCCTTTCTGTTTGATGTGAAGATGGAGTATGTTTATTACTTTATTCAATCTACTTGCTTTTTACAAGTAGATTGCAAAAACTACTACTCGATTTTTCCTCCATTGTTTCCGATGAAGAAGGAAAGAATTAATCGTTTTTTGAGCAACTTGCCTTTTGCAAGTAAACTTCGCGAGCAAAAAATCAGTTCTTCACCAATAATACTTATTTTAGAGCTATGTTAAAACGAAAATCGGACTGCCCGATCAATTATTCACTTGAAATTTTGGGGGACAATTGGACCCTGCTCATCATCCGGGATATTATGTTCTTTGACAAAACCTGTTATGGGGATTTTTACCAGTCGGCAGAAGGGATCGCGACGAACATTCTGGCTGACCGGCTACGGTTTCTTGAATCCGAGAAAATTCTTAAAAAACTTGTTTCGCCTATAAACAAATCGAAATTCGTTTACCGGCTGACAAAAAAAGGCATCGACCTTATGCCAATCGTTCTCGACCTCGTGGAATGGGGGGCGAAATACCATGATGATACGCTGCCAAAGGACTTTATGACATGGCTGCGCAAGGACAGAGAAGGGCTGATGAAGCATTATCGCGAAAAGGCAAAGAGAAGCCTGGCAAATTCAGTCTCGAAGCGTCGGAAGGCACACAGCGATAATTGAAGCCGTTCTTCTCCATGTATAATTATTAATCTCCTATTGCGCCGTAAGGGAAACATTCGCCCTCCCTTTTCTGTATTAGTTACGCATCGTGAAGAAATTTATCGTGCTTTGCTGCGTACTCCTTTTATTTACAGGAAAGAATGCAGCCGCACAACAGGCACGCATCATAAAATTCGATGAACTATCGAATATGATGTCGATCCAGAACGATACGACGTACATCTTCAATTTTTTCGCGACGTGGTGCGAGCCGTGCGTGAAGGAATTTCCGGCGTTCCAGCGTTTTTCTGCTGGCGTTGCGGATAAGAAAGTGAAGCTCATTTTTGTGAGCCTCGATTTCAGAAAGGATCTTTCGAAGCGGCTTATGCCGTTCCTGCAAAAACATCATGTGAAGAACGAGGTGGTTTTGCTCAATGAAACGGACTACAATTCCTGGATCGACCGCGTCGATTCGGGGTGGGACGGGAATCTTCCGGCTACACTTGTCATTAACAATGGAACGCACGTTCGAACCATGTTTGCAAAGGAGTTCACGTATGCTTCACTCGAAGCAACAATGAAACCATTTTTACCATAGGGTCTTTCAATCCATTTATTATTATCATGAAACACTACTTAATACTCGCATCTCTTCTTCTCGCAGTCACGCTCGGAATTCAAAGCTTTACTCCGCTCGGCACGGGGCCAAGCGGTTACAAGGCCGGAGACGTAGCACAGGATTTTAATCTCAGGAACGTCGATGGCAAAATGGTCTCCTTGGCTAATTTCAAGGATGCCAAGGGGTTCATCGTTGTTTTTACGTGCAATCACTGCCCGGTCGCGAAGCTGTATGAGAGCCGCATTGCAGCACTCAACACAACCTTCGCGCCAAAGGGATATCCCGTTATCGCGATCAATCCGACCGACCCCAGTATCTACGCTGACGATACTTACGAAAAGATGGTATCGTATGCAAAGGAACGTAATTATTCCTTCCCTTATCTCGATGACGCTTCGCAGAAGATCACCCGGGAATATGGCGCCACCAACACGCCGCATGTGTTCGTATTGAATAAGGAGAATGGGAAGCTGATCGTCCGTTATGTTGGCGCGATCGATGATAATGCGGACGATGCAACGCAGGTCACCAAGTACTATGTGGCGGACGCCGTGAATGCACTACTGGCAGGGCAACCGATCGTAACAGCGCACACGAAAGCCATCGGCTGCGGAATTAAAATGAAGCAGAGCTAGAAGGATGAACGCTGCGTTAGCAGCGCCCCGTTTGTAGATATTTATTCTTTATGAATCAAGCAAGCTCCGTAGGAGTGGCCTCATGGTCGCTCTTACGGAGCTTTGATATTTGATTTGTTCTGTTCTACAAACGGGCCGCGCCTCCAGCGGTGTCAAAGGTTCCGAATGGAGGATAGATCGATAGCCCGTATCTATGCAGCCTGCATCGCAGCCACTCCATTGGTTTGCTCCGGGGTGGGGAGCAATGCAAGCCCATTCTTGGTCTCGATCTGATAGATCTCGAGGAACCGGTACATGGTGGAACGGCTGATATCCAGTTTTTGCGCTGCCTCGCTGATATTGCCACGGCAGGCGCTGAGCGCATGATGTACCACGATCTTCTTGACTTCTTCGAGCGGTAATACCGTGCGGTTCTTGAATGGATCGAAGAACTCCTGCATATCGTCGGATTTTTCTTCGCCCTCCGCCACCTCGCCATATTGCCGCACAGAAAGAGGCAGATCGCGGGTGTGGATAGTATCTCCATCGGCCAGGATCACGGCGCGCTCGATCGTGCTTTCGATCTCACGAATATTTCCGGGCCAGGGATACAAAAGCATGGCCTCCATCGAAGCACGCGATAACGTGCTGACACGCTTTCCCTGCCGTTCGCTTGTACGCTTAAGGAAGGTTTCTGCGAGTAAGAGAATGTCCCCGCGACGCTCGCGAAGCGGAGGAAGCAGGATCGGGAACCCCGCGATCCGGTAATAGAGATCCTCACGGAATCGCCTGGCCAGAATTGCCGCCTGCAAATCGGCGTTCGTTGCGCAGATGATCCGAACATCGACTCGAATGGTCTCCGTACCTCCAACACGCTCGAACTCATGCTGCTGGATCGCGCGAAGCACTTTAGCTTGAAGCATAAGATCCATATCGCCGATCTCATCTAAAAAGAGCGTGCCGCCGTTAGCAGCCTCGAATTTCCCTATCTTGCGTTGTGTAGCCCCGGTAAAACTTCCCTTTTCATGACCGAACAGCTCCGATTCCAGAAGCGCATGTGGAATTGCAGCGCAATTGATGATCTGAAACGGCTTATCGTTCCGTGGTCCGTTGGAGTGGATCGCACGGGCAACTAATTCCTTACCCGTCCCGGATTCACCAAGAATGCAAACCGTGATCTCACTTTCACAGGCCTTACGCATAAGCTTAAACACATCATGCATCCGTGGATCGGCCGAGATAATGTTTGAAAAATCATAACGATGATTCAACTCGCGCTGCAAGGAGCGTAACTTTTCATGATAGCTATAGGTGGCGAGCGCGTTGCGAATAATAACTTGTAAGCGATCGGTATTAATAGGCTTGGTCAAATAATCGTATCCGCCAGCCTTCAGCGCTTCAACAGCGGTTGCAATACTTTCCTCGGCGCTTACCATCACCACGGGAAGGAATTCATCGGCGCTTTTCATCGCCCGCAGGACATCGATACCGTTTAGGTCTGGCAGATGCACATCGAGCAACACCATCCGAGGATGATGCTCGCGCATCGCCATGATCGCGGATTCGCCATCCCGCGCTATGATCGCGGGATAATCCCACACATTATTGACCCAATGGAATAACAGATCGGCTACGAACGGCTCGTCATCGACGATAAGGATCGGAGCGACGGGATATTCCGATGCCGCATTTTCCATCCCAAGGGGAGGCAATGGCCGGGATGGATCAGGAACGGAACCGAATGGTGAACGCGCCACCGGGTTAGGCGTTCCCGTAGGGGATGTTGAATTGACAGAAGACCCATTCTTCCGCGAACTAAATGGGCTTTCCGTTCGGGGAACGATCCGTTTAGCAGTGGCCCGCACCTGCGGGGACTTAGTGGTAAACATAAAATGGCGTAACTAAATTAATGGCGTAACTACTCATGCAAAACTAAACTATAATTCTCACCCCGATCTTTCATGCTTCAGTTCGAATTTCCACAGGCAAATAAAAGCGGAGAGCTGAATCTTCAAAATCGAACAATGACTTGCACTGTATGTCTCAAATTGAGACATCCGTTCTCAAAGCGATACAAATACCATAGTAATGTTGCAGAATGTTGAGTGGATGGGTAAAAGTGTGGGATTCTGGGTATTGTACCCTAAGCTTTCTCGTCCCATTATAGGACAGCCTTTAGAAATTGGAACGGGATGATTATAATTTCTGTCAGAGTACAAACACCTTCTTTTTATGTGTTGAGAAAGGCATTTTTGAAGGAAAATCGATGACATCCTCAAAATGTGTATTTTTCTTGCAATGAAGGTGTAATTATTTTCGGCGAGCGAAGTTATTTATATATCGCACTGGATCGAAGTCGAGGGAATCGCTCTGTAAGCGGTACAATGAACTTGCAATGGAAGGCGCGGTTGCGTCTGCCGAACATAGGTTTCGAATTTGGAGCTCATTTCGAATATGAACAGTTCTCGAATACGAAGCATGGAGTGATCATTATAGCATGAGTATCATGCAGACCGCATTGGGGCAGATGCAAGAGGAACGGTTAGACCAACCGGAAGACGAGCGCGAGGATGGACAACCACCCTGGGAGGATCGTTCATGGAATGCTCAATCTTCCTCTGGAATGCAGGGATCCTCAGATGGAAATGAACCATCGGAGAACAAAGCCCCATTTATCGAACCTGAGGAGGGTCATCCAAGCTTACTTTCGGACGCAAGAGATGAAGCTGTGAGGCGCCGGGACGATCGGCCCCAAGCCAAAAACGCCCCGGGTGGGCTGCATTCGTTCATTGATAAACGGAAACCCCGATCCCCGATCGCTGCCGGACCGGAAATCGAAGGCGGTGAAGAACCTACTGACGAAGCCCTCTTTCTTCGTTATCAACAGGGCGACGATCAAGCCTTCTTTTTTATTTACGAACGCTATAAATCGAGTATTTATGCCTATTGTGCACAAGTACTCTTTAGTGTAGGCCTTCCACGCGAATCTGTCGAGGATACCTTCCAGGATGTATTCTTTCGGCTTGTTCAGTACAGGCACACCTTCAATGGCGGAGATTTCAGGCCATGGATCTTCACGGTGACACGCCACTCCTGCCTTAGTGCAAAAAAGCGATCGTTCCGCGAGAATGAAGGGCTGGAGTTCTCCGGTGACGGCGTGAACATGGACGGAGCGAGCGATGAGGTAAGGCAAGCATTTTCCTCCAATGACGATCCCCTTGAACGGATGTCAATGGATGAACAAACCGGACTGTTGCTCGCCGCAATCGCGAAGCTTCCGGATGAATTCCGCGAAGCGCTCATACTCAGTGAGTATGAGGGGCTGACCTACGATGAGATCGGGCGGATGATGGGAGCCTCGCTTTCAACCATTCGTATTCGAATTTTCCGTGCAAAAGCACGGCTTCGCAAAATGCTTCTCCCCGTTATTGGAGATGCAGAGACCAACGGCGATGGGAACCAGCCGGATCCTAAAGATAAGAAAAAAGTTTAACCTCCGAAGATTTCAATTATTTGTGAGATCAAAATGATGAACACCAACCAAAGCACCCCGCTCCAAGGCGGCGCTAACACCACGACGACCGAAGAACTTATCGTCCAGTATCTCGATGGCGAACTTGTTCGCAAAGAACTCGAGACCGTTCTTTTCGACCGCCTTTCGCGCTCGGAAGAAGCACGCATGCTTCTCCGCGAATATCTCGTCGTTCGCGGCGCGATCCGTGTAAGCCGTGAAGACAAGCGTTTTCAGCTTTCCGATGATCTCGACGACCGAACCCGTCTGCGCATCCAACAGATAATGGAAGCCATGGCAGCCGAAGAACTTGTGGCGCCCACCGGTACGCTTATTGAAGCAGAAACCTCACGCGGTTTCCTCGCCGACCGTGGAGCGATCGCATCCACTCCTATGTCACGCCAGTTGAAGCGTTGGCAGTTTAGAGGAAGCCTGACAGCTCTTTCGCTCTTGCTGACCATTGGTGTGGTCTGGCTCTTTTCGGAAAACACTCATGACCGGCAAACAGCCAGCATCCAGCCATCCGAGCCTTCTGTTAATACGCGTCCGTTAACCCCGACGCAACCATCTGCCAGCCCGGCGGTTCAACCCGCAACGTATTCCGCCTCTTCGGAAAGAAAACAAGCGACCCCTCGCTCGCACGCATCCAGAACTGCGATTGGCACTACCGACAACTCGATGGCGCAGAACTCCGCTCAAACACATGATGTGAAAACAGATGCTTCTGCTTCCACAACAGAGACTCCTGATCCAGCCGACATAATGATCTCCCATCGCTACACCAAAGCAATTGATGCAGCCAAGAACGAGGTCGTGGTTTCCGGCAAGGATCGGCTGTGATCGGCCTCCAAACGATTTCATCATAACTGTGCTGCGATTCCTCCATCTCGCCTCCTTCGCGAGCAACGCTCGTGTGCGTGCAAGAGGGCTTGCACTCCCTGTGTTTTTTTTCTTCCTTATTGGCCATGTGCATAAGAGCATTGCACAGCCATCTAATATTGCACAAGCAATACCGGATAGATCTCAAACTGTCAAGATCACGGACGAAGCTTCGATCGAGGAACTAATAGATCAGCGCATCAAGGACGAGATCGCAAAAGGCGGCCGGAACTTCCACCCGGAAATGGTGCAAACCGAAGCAAATTATGTCCGACTCAGTGCAGCCTCGAAAGATGTTCTCTATGAATCGAGCTTCCATCTCCAGCCGCATTATTTTACGAACACAGCAACCGGGCCCGACACCAGCCGTTTTGGACATAACGAGCAATCGATCATGTATTACGTCGGCACAGCGCGAACGCCTCTTGCGCTGCCGGTAGTCAGCAATCTTTCGAAACCACTGCCGAGCGACGAGGCATCCTACACGGTAAACATTGGTGTGCTGCCACTACCGACGACCTCCAGTATGGGGCGCGATTCCGGAATGAATAATACGGACTCGATGCGATATTATGTGGTGATCGAACGAACCTTGGAATCCAACCACACGGACAACAGCGTTCGTATGGAGCAATTTCATAAAGATTGCAATACGAAAATTGGGGAACCCGTCAACATGAGGCTCGCCAACGAACGCCTCACCAAGGGAGTGATCGTAACCTTAGAGAACGGAACCAATCTTGATTTCGACGATGATTTTTCCCGGTTCATCGAAGAACATATTCTCATCGAGAGCGATAAACTTGCGTTCAAACTCGGTCACCAAACGGTTTCTGATATTTCGCAACGGCTTTCGATCCCTTATTCTGCCGCAAGAACCTGCGAGGCGAAGATCGAACTGTTGAGTGTGGTTGACACCGCACACCCACTCACCATTGTCGATACACTGAGTCAGCCGGCAGATTATCTCGCCGAAGTCGATCTGTCCAAGTTTGCCGATGGCCCATACAAATACCGATACACTGCGATCGAGCCGGGAACCGGGAAAATTCTTTTTTCCGAGACACATGATTTCAACAAGACGTCTCCCATCACGGTCAATGAAGGCGCGCGTATCGGAACCCCCGATACACTTGTCATTGGAAGGAAGAAGCTAAACATGGATTCCTTGTTGGCGCTAAAAGAAGAAGAACTTGCAAATGAAATGGTGATAAACCAAAGAGTCACTGGCACGCTCGAAGATTCCAAAAAAGAAAATAAGGATTTAGAGCAGGCTGTTCTCGCAAACAAGCAGAACACCATTGCCGATGTGCATGGCCGTGCAGGATTTGGAGCCGGCGATGCTGCGGGAGAAAATTTCTTTATTGGCATCGAGTCCAACCGGCCAGCTCTCTCCTTCGATGTTTCATTCGGAATGATGTATGCTCCGGTTCCCTATCTCAACTATACCCCTCGCGGAAATTTATCCAACTTTTTCCTTTCACCAAAATCATTGGGATTTCAGTTACAATGGATTCCCTTTAAATTCTATAATGGCTTGATCGAGCCATTAGCGGAAGTGGCATATTATGGCACATGGTCATCGGCGCCGAGCGGCGTTACTTCCGCCCCTTTACTTTCGGGACAGGTTGGCTTGGCATGTGAACCACTCGGCGAGGTACACGGATTTGGGTTCAGTCTATCCTACGGACTCGCATCAGGGCTGGGACTTACGCCATCCAATGTTCCGGATTGGAGCTTCAAAGCATACGTCAGGTTCTAATCGTGGATCGCCTTCTTCCGCCATCCTGAATTATCTCACTTCTTCCCATATCTCCTGAGCGGAGCGATGGCGGATAAGAACCGCAAACCCATTGCGTATCCAATCGAAATACACGCGCGTATAGCCATATTTCCGGTAGCGCCGAGGTGATTCGAACACAAGAAGCTTCCCATCGTATTTCACCCGGCCAACCGATCGCATGCGGCGGTAAAGATCGAAATCTTCACCGGCGGCCATGTGTGGATCGTACCCGCTTAATACTTCGAACGCATTTCTTCGAACGATCTGGCATTCGCCTCGGCCCATTCCAAGTCCGATCACATTTGCGACCTTGACATATCGGTTGAAATATCCATGAAAAAGCACATCACTCCACTTGCGCTCTTCTGGAACTACTTCAACTCGGGTAGCGATTGCTGCGAGCGACTCATCGATCGAAAATCGTTGGACTACTCTGCGCAGAAACCGTTCGATGTCAGCGATGCTCGTATCGGCGTTCAGAAATAGTAGAAGATCTGCGTTAGCGAGTTCCGCTCCACGATTTCGGCCTTCGGCAATGGTCTGCCTGCGTGGCAACGGGCCTCGATCACTGTCATGCGTTGCAATAAAATCTGCATACGCTGCGGCAATGCCGATCGTGTTATCTGTGGAACCGCCATCGCTGACGATAATTTCGATCCCGAACCGATGTTTGATCATCGGCGAGAACTGTTGAAGGCACCGCTCGAGGAGCTTTTCCTCGTTCTTGGTCGGAATGATCACAGAGAGCCGGGGCCGTACCGGCAACGTGATCTGGACCGGCATGGATGAGCGGCCATTCGGCGATTGCCTGGCAGATGTTCTCTTTTGATTCATGATATCAGTTCAAAATTCACAGTCAACGTAGCGTTCCATGTATCACCTGGTGAAAGTTCCACTTTCCAGATCGGCATCACGATCGAGCCCTGGAACATTCGCTCAAAACCACCCTCGCTCATCGAAACGGTCTCGATGGGGTAACGAACGATCTCGTCACTTCCAACGGTATCGATCGCAATGGCTAATTTCAGGTATTCGTCCACAAGCCGGATATTCGAGGCTTTAGGCAGCCGTCCATTGCTATTCATTGCCGGCCACGAAAGCTTTTTGCCATCCGATTCGTAATACCGATCCGGAGCATCCGGTGCAAGCAGATGAAACGCCCACTCAGAAGCGAAGCTAAAACGAAGTTGCTCGGCCGATTCGTTCGTGATGGAATAGGTCACTTTTAAATCACCACCGTCGGGTGAAACAACTAATTGTTTTACCAACCGAACCGGTTTTCCAAGAACGGTGCCTGAGCAAGAAAGCTGCAAGCATCCTTCCCCTTCATTCCAACCCCATTCGAAGGCCGAAGTCACAAAATTTCCGATCTCCTCAAGTCCTTGTTGGGGATCGAACGAGCGATCGGGGTCAAGAAAATGCTCGATCAGGCAGCCGCGCCGGTAGTCGTCATAGACCAATAACTTTTCGAGACCGGACTCTTTGGCCTTTAGTCCGTTGTGAATAGAAGTTGCTTCACTTTTATCACTATCGAGAGTCGCTTCTGCAATTTTGGAATGATAGGCTTCTGTGCGTCTCGAAACGATATTCGTAGCATTGAAGGCTCGTGGCTTGAAGTCGATCTCCGCGATCATGCCACCAAGCGACGGTTTTACAAAAAGCGATAATACTGGAGATTCCAGAATGATCTCTGGTGCTCCGTCACAATCCATATCGGTAGCTTCCATCCGTATTCCGGAACGTCCTTCCGCTCGATCGAGGATCGCATCGGCCGTGATGAGCGCCGTATAATTTGCATGGCGCAGATTTGAAAGATAGATCCCTCCGAACACGCCGTGCCAATAGGGATCGTTACATTGGGAACGAAGCAATTCCCGACGTGCTTCCGACAGATCGAGTCCGGTAGTTGCAAATGCTTCAATTCTTGCACTGGTGCGAAGCGAATGTTTATGGAGATGGTTGGATTCCGGATATTTCACAAAAAAGTTACGCCAGTATCCGCCCCGAGCAAAAGCTCGATACTCCTGCCAATTCGGTTTATCCTCATCCAGGATCTGAAGAAAGTGCTCGAAGGCGAGATTCGCCTGAGCTGTTGGCAGCGACCATTGCATCATTTCCGCATAACTTCCCGTGGGTAAATAGATACGCCCGCGCGGAGCGACCCGGTCCAGAACTTCGCCGGGAGGCAGGAACGTGATCCAATTGGATTGCTCCGAAAGTTTGCGAAAGAATTCATCGAGCCAGCCGTCCTCATACACGTGTTCGTAGGTTTGTGGCCACACGCCGAATTTCTCTCCGTCATCTGCAAATGTAACAATATTAGTTCCTCGTTCACTTGCGGCATCGCGCAGCACACGGATCGTTTCATCCACCGGTGCAAACGGGATGGCATATCGAAGTTCTTTCGAAATAGGAAAGATCGCAATTGTTTCCCCAGCGTCCTCCGTGAAGTAATAACCGTTCAGATCTTCTTCACGCAGCCCCGCCGCCAGAAAATGGGAATCGTCAAGCAAAACATATTGAATCCCGGCTCGATGCAACACAGAAGCCAATGACTGTTCCCATACTCGTTCGGCAAGCCACATGCCGCGTGGCTCCGAGAAAAACAGCTCCCGGACCTTTTGCGAAAGCATCGCGATCTGCGCCTGCTGATCGACCGGTGGAATAACGGAGAGGATGGGTTCGAAATATCCGCCGGAGATCATTTCAAGCTGCCCGGACTGAACCATCCTGCCAAGCCTTGCCACATGGTCGGGGTGTTTCTCTTCAAGCCATTCGAGCAGGATTCCCGTAAAGTGCGTTGCGAAACGAACGCGGGGATATTTTGCCGCTAATTCAAAAAAAGGCCGGTACGACCGCGCATAGGATTCTTCGAATACATGCTCGAAGTTGCCCACCGGCTGATGGTTATGCGTAGCGAAAGAAAAAATGACGGATTTCATGGGCAATGATGAATTATGAATGATGAATGATGATAATACAGACCATTCGGCCATCCATTATCACTCTATCCTGTTGATAGGGTTCGATATTTCCCAAATTTCATTCGCTTGCTAAATTCCGAACCGATGCCGATAATCGTTCGAAAATCGAGCGGGAATTCGAGGAGCACATGCAACGCGCTCAAAAAGAATAAGGCCTTGAAGCCCAGATCGTAATTCGCGGCATACAGCCCGATCGCTGCGGCCCAGATCACCCCGACTGCCACGAGTCGGCCTTTGGGAACCTCATGCCACCCGATGATCTTCGTTTTCGAGAACCAATTAAGGTAATGGTACAGATAGGCGAATGCAATGAAACGCATGACCGCAATAGCGCCGGTAGAAAATTCGAAGGGGTCATTAGCAAACCTTCCCATGGTGGAAAAACCGAAGGTCTGCATGAACCAAATATTTGGGTCTGCAAAACGCTTACCATATTGTGCAACAACGAACGTATCCGCGACACCGCCGGAAGGCAAATAGCGAATGAGGAGTAACGCAGCCGCAATCGCGATGAAAACTGCAAGAGAAATATATCCCGTTCGGCTCCGGGACTTCATCGCGCCGAATGCAATGAAAAAACCCGTAAAAACAAAAACATGAACTACCGTTAAGATCAGGACGCCAATGATAAGACTGGTGTAAGAAATCGGCACAAAATAGGCAAGCAGGCAAGCAAGCACTGTGAATGCCACTCTGGCAATCATATTAGATGTCAGTGTCAGGGCCAGTGAACCAATGAATGCGATCAATACCGAATTAGCGACAATCTGCATGTTATCGAACGTGAAGAAAAGTCCGCTGCCATAGACGATTGTCAGTACGACGAGAAACAGATAGTCATATTTACGTTTCGTGTAAAAACTTCGATCGTGCAGCCAGGATATTTCCGTCAAATAATGCAATGGTCCAAGGAATGCATAAGCGATCAAAAAAAGATAGAATGGCCAAACGAATGCAAGGAGACCTGAGATCAGCATCAGCCAGATGTTCAGGATGTTAATGCGGTCGGTGGATTCTTTCGTAGGAGCCTTACTCATGTCGGGCTTTAGAACAAGAATGTTTTCGTGCAGTTTCCTTTGAGAATTTAGAGCTATAACTGAACGGTAACAAGTTTCTTCTCTTGCTTCGCAAACTCTGCATACCCGGCAAGTTCCAGAGGCTTCGATTCGATTTGCTTGACGAATTTCAATCTTCGAGTCCGTGCTATTTCTTCATCGAGATCGCCTCCTTTGAGCGCAAAAAGAATCCCGCCGGACTTAAGCATTCCTTTGCTCCACGTAGCAAGATCGTCTAATGGCGCAACGGCACGCGAAACGGCTGCATCGAATGAGTGAGAAAAATCCCTCTGCTTCGCAATATCTTCTGCGCGTCCGCAGATAGCCGCTATTCCTTTCAGTTCAAGCTCCATGATCATATCGCTGCAGGCCATGATCTTTTTTTGAATCGAATCGATAAGGACCATCTCCATAGACGGAGTAACGATCTTTAGCGGAATTCCGGGTAAACCACCACCGGTACCAAGATCGAACACTCGTTTGTTCGAGAGATCATAATCGCAAATTGCAGGCATTCTAAGTACAAGAGAATGAAGAATGTGAGCATCGATGATGTGGGCTTCATCTTTGCGTGAGATCAGGTTTATCTTCGCATTCCAGCCAGGCAGCAGTTTTGCAAAAAGCGCAAGCTTCTCGGCGGTTTCATCGGGTATGATGAGTCCATTGGCATTACAAATGTCGATAAGTTCTCGAATTTCCATGGCTGTCCTGGAATTCTCCTGTTTTACAGAGTTGAAAATCTCCTGCCATTACAAGAGATCCTTCGACTCCGTTCATCTCTTCTTCCTCCATAATGGCTTCGCTCAGAATCACTCTAAGTCCTATCCCGTTTTCAACCTAACATAGATTTTTTATGAAAGCGCGAACCATCTCGCTGGTAATGGACATTGTCAGAGGTTAAGCAACAACATTCTCCTCTCAATCGAAGGATTCTTCATTGGAACATCATATTTTAGCTCAATTTGGTCTGGAAGGCATCGAGAGCATTCTCCGTGCCGTACTCTATTTTGTTATCACGATCTTTGTGCTCGTGACCGTTCACGAGTTCGGACATTTTATCGCCGGCAGGATATTTGGGATGCGCGTACCGGTGTTTTCCGTCGGCATGGGCCGGCGTGTGTTTGGATTCAACAAGGTAAATGGCTTCACTCTTGGTGCACTTGACCCCGATGTGGAAGTTGGCCTGGAGAACAATACTGATTACCGGCTTTCCCTTTTGCCGATCGGAGGATATGCGAAGATCGAAGGGATGATCGATGAAACCCAGAATGAGGCACTCCCTGAAGTAATGCAGCCCTGGGAATTTCGCGCGAAACCCTGGTGGCAAAAATCTATCGTGATCTCCGCCGGTGTTATTATGAATGTGTTCCTTGCGTGGTCGATCTTCACGTGTATAAATTACTTCTACGGTGCCGAAACCCCGGCAACTACAACGGTAGGTTACGTGAGCCATGGTTCCGTTTCGGAGGAAGATGGAGTTCAGGCCGGCGACAAGATCATTTCTGTTAATGGAAAGAAAGCTACCAACTGGCTTGAAGTCAGTGAAGTTGTTACCGATAATTTTGGCCACGATTTTTCCATGACCTTTGAGCGAGATGGTAAGCAATACTCCGCACTCTACCGCGCATCCGATCTGGGAAGCCTCAAAGATGCTCCGCGCCGTTTTGGGCTTGACCCAGTTGGATACACTCCGCCATCACTCGATAGCGTGATCCCATCGCTTCCTGCCGCTCGCGCGGGGTTGATGAGCGGAGATAGTATTGTATCGATCGATGGGGCAGCCATTCCGAACCAGGGTGCTTTTGTCGATGCTGTTACTTCACATCCCCTGAAACCTATTACTATCGATCTTATTCGAAAAGGCGAACACAAACTTGTGATCGTTACGCCCGATGCAAAGGGGCAGATCGGTGTGTTCAACCGGTCTAATTACATTGGGCCTACCCTTGATATCCATTACGGCCTCGCTGCTTCTATTGGGCTGGGATGGACAAATCTCGAAACTTACGCTCGGCTTACAGTGGTAACTATCAGTGAGATCATCCAGGGAAAAATGGCTGCACAGGATGCGCTTGGCGGACCGATCAAAATAGCGCAATATGCTTCAAAGAGCGCGTCCGGTGGGTTAGAAACGTTCATCAACTTTATGGCGCTGCTATCGATCTCTCTGGCGCTCATTAACATTTTGCCAATTCCAGCGCTCGATGGAGGGCATTTGATCATTATCCTCATTGAAGCTGCGATCGGGCACGAGCTATCGCAAAAATTCAAATTGAATTTTCAGAAGGTTGGGATCGCTATTTTGCTATCGCTTATGATCTTTATGGTCTTCAACGATATTCGTGGCCTTATCGTCTGAGCGTTCAGAGTATTACTGTTCCGACAACTCCTTCGCCATTCTCCGCTTCCGCCGAAGATAGAGAAAATAAAGCAGCGCGGCCGCCGCAATGATCGTAACTGTAATCCCTGCTCGTCTCACCCATTTTTCGAGCAATGGAAGATTCGATCCGAACGCATAGCCGAGCGAACCATAGAGTGTCGCCCATGTGATAGCTCCCAAAATATCATAGAGAAGAAATTGCACATAGTTCAAATGGTGTGCGCCAACCAACACGGCGATCCACGTTCGGGCAATTGAGACGAATCGCCCGAAAAATACGGCCTTACCTCCGTGACGTTTTAAGTAGCCCTGAACTCGCTCATATCGCTGGTCGGTGAGGCCAACAAATTTTCCATAGCGTCGAATAAGCCTTCGCCCACCCTCACGACCGATCCAATACCCGAGGCTATCTCCCGTCATTGCACCTGCGGCAGCACAGGCAACCACCCCATAGATACTTAGGATTCCGGTCGAAGCAGCATACGCGGATGCGATAAGCAGCATCGTCTCGCCGGGAAACGGGACGCCCATGCTTTCGATCATGATCGCAGAAAAAACGATTATGTATCCATAATCCATGAGTGCCTGCTCCAGGAATGCACCGATAGCTCCCGAAACAGATGCGAGTGGATGAAATGCCGCAAGAATGCTTGGCAAGTAAAAGAATGCGGCGTGAAAGTTCATGGAGGGTTATTTCGTCGAAGACGTGGGGTATCCCATACTAACGGCGGATTACGCGGTTGCGTTTAGGGGGATAAAAATACCCTGGAATCAACGACCCTTTTTCATAAGCCGCCGCTCTCAGACGGCATCTGATTGGGAGGCAAAATTAAATCCGCTTACGTAAAGCATCGGCACATACATGGGCATCCCATCCCAGCCATCGCGTGGAGCAGTTACAACCGATTTAGAAGAATCGATCACATTTTGGAGCATCGTCAGCGGCGATTCATTCCAGCGGAAGTTGGATACACCATAACGTATCTTTCCATCCTCAACCCAAAAAAGGCCATCCCGTGTAAGTCCTGTTTTGAGTAATGTTTGATCGTCCAGATCGCGGATATACCAGAAACTCGTAACCAGCAGTCCTTCTTTTACGGTAGTCAGATAATCCTCTGGAAGCATCGTTCCACCATCCATGATCAGATTGGAGGGACCGGGCATGGGATCTTTACCGGATTTGCTAGCCCAGTACCGGCTGCGCGTAAAATTTGTAAGTGTTCCATTTGCGATCCAGTCTGTTGGTTTTAGAGCAAGCCCGCTATCGCCATAAATGCCAGACGGAACCATAGGATGCGATGGGTCACTGTAAATATGGACCTTTTCATCGACGATCTTCTGGCCAAGTGCAGTCGAGCCATTGGCTCGTGAATATGGACTTCGGCCTTCCTCAGCATCCCTTGCATCGAGCGACCAGGCAAATTGTTGCAGCAGGTCGGCGGTCGCACTGGGTTCGAGGATCACTTTATAGACACCGGAATCCATGCCTTTCGGCCCCTTCCATGCCTCGCATTTTTGGCTTGCATGGAGAATTGCCGTTTGCGAATCGAGTTGAGCTATCGAATGCGATGCCCGTTTATTCCATCCGCTCGACCGGCCATCGCTTGTCCGCATAGTAAGCGAGAAAATACTTCGAGTATGCTGATCAGCTACAAATAGTCCCTTCGAATTCCGATAAGCATTATGAGAAACACCTGATTCGAGAAAACCCGCCGTCTGAAAATTGTGTGCTACTGCCTCTTTAATTGCAGCCCCTGCGATCTTCACTCGCTGTTCCGAAGCCCAATCGTAATCCGTAGATCGGGCATCATACGACGAAGTACGGGGGTAGGTCTGTTTATCGGTAAGGGGTGGCATAAGCTCCTCGTTCTCAGGAGCGAGCGATGCAATTTCCTCCGCCCGTGCGACCGCGCGGCTTAACCCATCATCGGATATATCGTTCGAGGAAGCCGACCCTGCGCGCTTGCCGTTGACAGCAGTGATCGTATAAGAAGTATTGCTGCTGGCACCACTGGTGGTGACGGTATTCGCGGCAAAGCGCAGATTCGCTGAATGGCCGCTATCGAGCGATACTTCCGCCCATTCGGATTTCGAATAGCTGAGTATCTTCTTAGATAATGCTTCAAGTTCGTCGAGATCGAGAATATTCATTTCGGAGATTTGAAATGCAGAGCGGAAACCTCACTCACCCCGATACCTAACGATAAGCTGTGGTGATTTGTCACCACACGGAACCGCCCGTATGTGGGACGTGTATCATCGTTTGAATGACTCGATCAAAACAAAACAGCTTTCTCTTTACCGGACTTCTCGCGCTACTGACAGTTGTCTATTGGCACGCGCTCCGAATCCCCTACTTCGGCGACGATTTTCAATGGTTCTTTCCAAAGCCGAGCGACATGCTCTTCGGCAATTTTATTCACCGAGCGCCCGATAACACCTGGTACCGCCCACTTCAATCTATGGTGCTTGCGTTCATTCAGATGGTGTGGGGTGCGGACACACTGCCGATCCGGATCGTGCATTTATCGCTTCAAGCATCGATGGGAGTTCTGATCTTTCGTGTATTGCAATATTGGAAAGTCTCTTTCGCAAGTTCATTTATTGCCGCATTATATTTTGCTGTCACGCAGGCTTGTGTTTATCCCGTTATCGCGAACGATATGGTGTCGCAGATGATGGGGTCTCTGTTCGGCGCGCTCACGATATGGAATCTTTATCGAGGGATGGAGTACGTACGTGAAGGCAAGAAATTTCCAATAAGCCGATTGGCTATCAGCCTTCTGACCTTTTTTTTGGCGCTTGTATCAAAAGAGACGAGCGCTGGACTGTGCCTTTCTGTTGTCGTTCTCATTTATATCATGCAGCCGAAGCAAGAAATGGCAATAGGCAAGTTCCGGAACTCGGCAATAGCCATCATTCCCTTCTTTCTGCTTGGGGTTGTCTATACTATTTTGCGCAGCTCGGCGGGTGCCGCAATGCCTACGTATGGCGGCGAGGGTTCCTATCAAATGCATTTTGGCTTTAATATCCTGAAAAACTTCGGACTCTTTCTGTTTCAAAGCGTGCTTCCGTTTTCGAGCACATTGCTTGCTCATATGTTTTATGATCGGAACTTAGTCGCAATAGCAATTCTGGTTGGAGGAACTGCAATGCTCGGTGTGGCGTGGATCTATGGAATCTGGAAATCCCCGAAGCGCCGATTGATCGTTACGGTATTATGTTTTGGACTACTCTCACTTATACCAGCTCTTTTCCTCAATCATGTATCGGAATCTTATCTTTACAATGCCCTCCCCTATCTAATGGTCGCATTAGGGTTCGCGATCGACTATTATCGGACGCAAGCCTCCGCATCAATCCGATTTTCATTTGCTATATTGCTCCTGATCGCATTGGTAGCTAATGTTGCTGGGGATATTCAAAAGACGAACGCGATGGCAGAAGAATCGAGCCGTTCGCAGATCATTATGGATCAGCTTTATCCTATTATTCCTAAGCTTCCCCCGAATGGAGTACTTTATCTCGTTAATCCAGTCACCCACGAATTTGAATACTCCGTCTTCGCTATGAAGGGTTTGCGTGTTGTTGAGTTTGCTGACCCATGGATTGTACGCCACACCCACCGTCCTGATGTAAGTATGTTTGTGCTTGACAGTGCAGAATACCGCGATTCTTCTGCCGTTCACCCTGGAGCGGCTTACACGCTGGATATGAAAAGCCTTCGACTGAAAGAGTACTGAGATTATCCTCGTTGAAACTAAGTATATATACATTATTCAATCGAAATAGTGTGAGTATTTTCCTGGAAGATTTCGGCACGGCTTTCCGCACGATATGTGTTATTTGGATCTATGCCGTCACCAAACTCTCGCTCGTCTAACCATCATGCCCGCCACGCTAAGCTGACCGAAGGTCCGATCCTTCCCTCGCTGGTGACGCTTGCCGTTCCGCTGATCGTTGCCAATGTGCTACAGGCCGCGTACCAGCTCATCGATGCCTTTTGGGTCGGGCGATTAGGCGGCAATGCCGTCGCGGCAGTTTCCGTATCGTTCCCGGTGATGTTCCTCTGTATCTCGCTTGGGCTGGGGTTTGCGATCGCGGGTTCCACGCTTATTGCGCAATACTTCGGGGCGAAAGATCATGCAAATGTCGATCACGTCGCCTCGCAAACGATCCTGATGATCGCGCTGATCTCCGTGTTTCTCGGCATTGTCGGCTATATGCTTTCGCCAGTCTTTCTGAATGCGCTCGGCGTTGCACCGGATGTCTATGGTGGCGCGCTGTCGTTCATGCGCGTTTCGTTCATCGGGCTGATCTTCAACTTTGTTTTTTTTATGTTCCAGTCGGTTCTGCGCGGCGTCGGCGAGGTAAAGATTCCCGTTTATATTGTGCTTGGAACAGTCATTCTGAACTTCGTGCTTGACCCGCTGTTCATCTTTGGTTGGGGACCCATCCCCGCGAGCGGTGTAGCCGGTGCGGCCATTGCAACCGTGGGAACGCAAAGTATTGCGGCTATCATCGGTATTTTCATTTTGGTTGGCGGGAAATACAGTGTGCGATTGCACTGGCGCGATCTCACACCGGACTGGATTTACATCAAACGCGCGTTCCGTTTGGGTTTCCCAGCTTCAATTGAAGGATCTGCACGTGCGCTGGGGCTGATCGCGATGACGTTCCTCATCACCAGTTTCGGAACGGTCAGCATGGCAGCGTATGGAGTTGGATCGAATGTGTTGCAGGTCGTGATGATCCCTGCGATGGGGCTTTCGATGGCAATTGCTACGCTTGTCGGACAAAACATCGGTGCGCGCAATATGGAACGCGCAGAAAAGATCGCGCGGCTCGGCTCGATCGTAGGATTTGTTGCACTGGAAGCATTTGGCATTATCGTTTATTTCGCCGCAGCACCGATCGTGCAATTCTTCGTTCCAGGTGACGCCCATGTCATCGAGGCGGGAGCGATCTTTCTCCGCATCATTGCATTCTCGTGGGGATTTATCGGGGTGCAATTCTGCCTCACCGCCGTCTTCCGCGCTTCCGGCAATATGGTGATGACCATGATGCTCACGCTCATCTCACAATGGGTATTACAGTTCCCGCTCGCATATATCCTCTCCAAACATACTTCCATGGGCATCGATGGCATTTGGTGGTCGATCCCGATCGCGAATACACTGATGGGAATTATCGTGGTTCTCATCTATATGAAAGGCGACTGGAAAAAGAAGCGGCTCATCGAACATCCCGGACCTACATCTCAAGAAGAACAACTCGCCGCCGATACCAACCAGGAAATCATGGTGGACGAACCGAAGCGAGCCTAAAAATAATTTCTTAAGTCATATTCCCCTCCCGCTTGCGGGAGGGGTTAGGGGAGGGAATCGCTGAACATATTGGGCATCGTCCTGACACACCCTCCCCCAGCCCCTCCCGCAAGCGGGAGGGGAGAAAATTCTAAGAATAATTTTCTTGAATAATATGCAACCTTTTAGTTGCATGTCTGGTTAGCAGGTTCAAATGGACAAAATATTCAAAGCGCTCGCCGATACAACCCGCCGTGAATTGCTCGACAGGCTTTTCACCAAAGACGGGCAGACGCTCGGCGAGCTGTGCGAATATTTATCCATGACGCGGCAGGCCGTCACGAAGCACCTTGTCATTTTGGAAGAGGCGAATCTTATCGTCATCCAATGGAAGGGTCGTGAAAAACTGCATTACCTCAATCCCGTGCCGATCCAGGAGATCCACGAGCGCTGGGTGTCGAAGTATGAGCACGCGCGAGTCGCCGCGATTTCCAATCTAAAACAAGCACTTGAACACTCCTCACACTCTAAAAAATAGTTACAATGAAAACATTCACGTACAAGATCTACATCAAAACCACCGCAGAAAAACTTTGGGACGCGCTAACGAACGCCGAATTCAATCGCCAATACTGGAGCGGCTTTGAACTTCGTTCCGATTGGAAGATCGGCTCGCCTGTTTCGCTCATAAGCGACAAGGGCGAAGTAAAGTGGAAAGGAACGGTTCTCGCGTTCGATCCCATCACGACGCTCTCCTATTCGTTCGATCTTTCGGTCGATCCGCGATTTCCCGGGGAACCCGTTTCGAAAGTGATATTCACGTGCGCTCCCGCTGGCAATTCGATGATGCTCACCATCCTTCACGAAGAGCTTTCGGAGAAAGCGGAAGCCAATGTCAATCCCGGCTGGACCTTTGTTGCTTCAAGCCTCAAGAGCCTGCTCGAAACAGGTATGCCGCTGGAAAAGATGTGGTGATTCCAAATGTGTTGAAATGGAACACCCTCCCCTAACCCCTCCCGCATGCGGGAGGGGAAACCAAATATTAACTCCCCTCCAGCGTGCGGGAGGGGCCGGGGGAGGGTGTCGGGTATTCTCCGTCTGCTACTAACTTTTACTAGAGCGAATCCTTTATTTTCGTGAATACGTGAATGGTGCCTACCCAATATCGTATATTAGATACTAATTTGATAGGCACCATGAACGAATCCATTATTCCATTCGAAGAGCATCGCGTCCGCCGCGTGTATGACGAGGCAACCGATACCTGGTATTTTTCCGTTGTCGATATTATTCAGATCCTCACCCAGCAGGCTGATTTCCAGACTGCGCGAAAGTACTGGAACAAACTGAAAGAACGGCTCGCGAAGGAAGGAAGTGAAGTGGTGACAAAATGTCACCAGTTGAAAATGCGCGCGCCGGATGGCAAAATGCGCGAAACCGACGCCGCCAACCCCGAAACCCTCCTGCGGCTCATTCAATCGGTGCCAAGTCCGAAGGCGGAGCCGATAAAGCTATGGCTGGCAAAAGTTGGCTACGAGCGATTGCAGGAGATCGCCGATCCGGCACGTTCCGTCGATCGCGCGCGTGAAAACTGGCAAAAGCTCGGACGCTCAGAAAAATGGATCCAGCAACGCATGATGGGTCAGGAAACGCGCAATAAACTGACCGATTATTGGAAAGACCACGAGGTGAGGGACAAGGAATACGGACTGCTCACGGCGATCATCCATAAGGAGTGGTCCGGAATTACGCCGGGCGAACATAAGGTGGTGAAAGGATTGAAATCGGAAAATCTCCGTGACCACATGAGCGAGGCGGAACTTATATTCACCGCCCTTGCCGAACTCAGCACACGCCAGATCGCCGAATCCATGCAGGCACGAGGACTGGAACCAAACAAAGAAGCCGGCAAAAAAGGAGGAGGCATTGCCAAAAAAGCACGCTTAGAACTCGAAGGCCGCACCGGGCAAAGTGTCGTTACAGGAAAAAACTATTTACCACCGAAAAAGTAGCGTGCGGTATGCACTCCGATTTGACCTTCCCGGCGCGGGCACTATTATCACATCAAGCCGTTTTTAGAATACCATGATGTTCCCGAAATGGGTTCTGGCTTTCATGCTCTTCACCTCGCTCGCGCTGTTGAGCGTGGTGGAAGTGTACGCGCAGGAGATCTGGGAACCAGCAAGTGGCGCTCCTGTTGGTGTAGTGGCTGCCTCTACTGCGGCTCAGAACGGAGATATTTTTGTCACCATGGACAATGGCCGGATCTATAAATCGAGCGATAATGGGACAACCTGGGAAATTTCTCGAAGCGATGAGTGGAGAGAGAGCAATGCGGTTCTTGTAAATAATCTAGGGCATCTTTTTGCCCAATACGAGCTCGGAGGTTTTGAGCGCTCAATCGATAATGGCATTAGCTGGCAAAACTTTTCAATAGGTCAGCTACCTGGTCTTGCACTCGACAGCATGCAACGAATAATTATCCCAACTAATTTAGGAGCAGATACATCTCATGGCTATTTTTATCTTACTGTAGGTATTTCTGTGTCGACAGATGAGGGAGTGTCATGGATGTTTAGAAATATTTATGACGGTGGCGAAAGAGAGACTTTTAACTATGGGCTGCCCCAAATTAGTGTTTTTTCAGCGGGATCGCGGGATACCCTATATCTTGGGTCAAGCGATACTTCAATTTTTATTGCGACAGATTCATCAGTTACGAAAATAAATGGCTCTCTACATGCGAATTGCCTTTTGAAGTTACCAGGTGGGCCTCTTTTGGTCGGCAGCTCGCATGGGATCTGGACACTTGACGATTCTAATTGGACAGAACTTAGCGGTGGATTACCGGATACTGCAGTCATTCAATTGACATGCGACCGCCAAGGTACACTTTATGCTTTAACAGCATTGGGTCTGTTCCGATCTCTCGATCAAGCGCTAAGCTGGAACCAAATAGACAACCCGCTTGATGCACCCGCAATTTCTTTGGGCACTGCTGTTTCAGATAGCCGGGTATTTGCTGGCACGGATAGAGCTTTCTACAGTTCAAGCGATCAGGGTGAGCATTGGAGCAAAATTAGTCACGGTATCGGAGGGTTAGGAATTAATGCATTCGCCTCAACTACAAATGGAATATTTGTATGGACATCCAACGGATGGTTTAATTCCAGTGACGAAGGGGACGCTTGGGGGTTTGATCAAGCATTGGATTCTATCGGGGTTTCAGAGTTTGAGTATGTTTTTAAGGATGACACATTACTTTTTATTAGCGATGTTCAAGGACTTCTAAAGTCCACAGATAATGGATTGACATGGACCGCTGCAAATAATGGCTTACCGCCGAAAGACACAAGTGGATATTACGATTACTATTACCTAACATTAGATTCTTGCGGCAGGCTCTACTGCGATGCATTCGACACCGAATGGAGCTTTTTTGTTTCTACGGATTTTGGGAACAGTTGGCACCAACCTAGATCGGGAACGCCATATTACTTATTTAGCTCCATTGTTTCATCCGCTAATTGTAGTGTATTCGCCGCCGGTGGAAATGGCGTGTTTCAATCGTTTGATAATGGACAAAGTTGGTCCCAGTCTAACAGTGGCTTGACGGACACAAATGTTCAATATCTTGCAATTGACTCTAAAGACAATCTTTACGCTTTTAGCGGTGTCAACCATTCCTTGTTTTTCTCATCCGACCGCGGGAACTCCTGGCAGTATCGATGGTCATTCGATTCGTTGAGCGACATTAATGAGGTGATGATCGACAGGTACGATCGTATCTTTGTGGTAGCGCAACAATCTCCTAATCCCTATTGGCTCAATCCTATTCTATATGTTTCGGCAGACGAAGGCATTAGCTGGACACTAGATTCATGCTTATGCATAACAAATAATGGTATTGAGCCATGTTGGATATCTAATATTTTTGAAACTAGCGATCATCTTTATGCTACAACAGAGATTGGCTTGGCAAGCTCGGAATTTCAGTCTAACGACGTTACAGAGTCTCCTTTTTCATCTTGCAGTCTAAAAACTTTTCCAAACCCGTTTTCTCAATCCACCACCATCACCTTCACTTCGGATTCGAGCGGCTATGCCGAAGTTTCCATCGTAAACTCACTCGGCGCGGACGTTGCTCATCTCTATTCCGGCGAGCTTGCCGCAGGAGAGCATAGCTTCACCTGGAGCGATCCCAATATTTGCAATGGAATGTATGAATGTCTTGTGCGAATCAACGGCGAGACGAAGTCCCTGCCAATGGTGCTTGCGCGGTGAGTTTACATTCGGTCGCTCAACTTCGATCTCTTTCGATCATCATGATAGATCGCATGGACATAAATGTCTTCGGATTCGATAGTATAAAGCACGGTAAATGGAAATCCCTTTACTCGCTTTTCTCTCAATCCCACTTCCACCTCTCGATTACGATACGGAGCATCGCAGATATCATCGTAAGATTTCTCTAACTCATTGGTGAAGCGATCCGCCGATTGGGGCGATTCTTCCGTCAAATAAAAGAGCACAGACTCAAGGTAGTCAACCTCTGCTTCCGAGCTAAGGTGCAGCATCATTTCTGCTTGCGCTTTGCTTCTTCTATCATTGCGCGGCCTTTTGCGAGAGATTCTTCCGCTGTCACATAGGTTCCTTCGCCTCGGCGATGTTTGTCCAGGCGACGTTTGATTTCCAGTTTCCACTCCTCGTCGAACTCGGTCTCCGTCTCAACGAGCGTATGTTCGATTTCGTCGGCGAGCCGGCGCCGGCTTTCGGGGTCTAATTCAAGGACTTCCGTGCGGATTTGTTCGAAGGATCTATCCATAAATAAGGAAACGCCAGGCTCGTGTTTTTGTTTCCCTTTTCCTAACCCCTCCTACAAGCTGTAAGGGAAATTAGGACGCCAAAAAGAACTCACTCTACTCCCGTGCTGTTCACGGGCCGGAATTGCCAAATTTAACATATTAAGGTCATCAACATGGATTTCAAAGAAGGTAAATATAAAGTTCGCGATCTGAAACTTGCCGATGCAGGTCGCCGGCAGATCGAATGGGCCGAAAGCCGCATGCCCGTGCTTATGAAATTGCGCGAAACGTATTCGAAGACGAAGCCGCTCTCCGGCTACCGTATTGCCGGTTGTTTGCACGTCACGAAAGAGACTGCCGTGCTCATCGAGACCCTCCGTGCTGCCGGCGCGCAGGTCACCTGGAGCGGTTGCAATCCACTTTCGACGAACGATGAAGTCGCCGCAGCGCTTGCCAAAGAAGGCGTTGAAATTTATGCGTGGTACGGAATGAACGTCGAAGAATTTTATTGGTGCATCGAGCGCTCGCTGGATTTTCATCCCAATCTTACTCTCGATGATGGCGCCGATCTCATTTTTACTGTTCACAACAAATTTCCGCAGCTCGTCGATGAAATTATCGGTGGAACGGAAGAAACGACGACGGGCGTGCATCGATTACGTTCGATGTCTGCCGATGGCAAGCTTCGCTACCCCGTCATCGCCGTTAACGATGCTGAGACGAAATGGGATTTCGATAACGTTTATGGCACAGGACAATCGACGCTCGATGGCGTGATCCGCGCAACGTCTGTTCTGCTTGCTGGCAAGAATGTCGTCATTGCTGGCTATGGACATTGCGGCAAGGGCGTTGCTATGCGTGCAAAGGGGATGGGAGCGAATGTTATCATCACCGAAGTAAAGCCGACCGCCGCGCTGAAGGCCACGCTCGAAGGCATGCGCGTGATGCCGATGGATGAAGCCGCGAAGATCGGCGATATTTTCATCACTGCGACTGGCGTGAAGGATGTGATCGTCGGGCGGCATTTCGAAATGCTGAAAGATGGCGCGATCATCTGTAACACAGGTCACTACGATTGCGAAATTAACATTCCCGAACTCGAAGAGCGCATGGCAACGAAGCGCACCATCCGTGCGAATTGCGAAGAGTATCTTCTTTCCGGCAATCGCCGAGTGTATCTCCTTGCGCAAGGCCGCTTGATAAATCTCGCAGCCGCCGAGGGACATCCTTCAGAGGTAATGGACATGAGCTTTGCAAATCAATTCCTGAGTCAGCTTCGCCTCGCACGAGTCGATAAGGGCGAAGAGATCATGGAACGCGGGCTTGTCTATGACATCCCGGTCGAGCAAGATCAGGAGATCGCCGTTCTCAAGCTCGAAACCATCGGCGCCTCGATCGATGCGCTCACTGAAGAGCAGCTTGCGTATAATCTGGATTACGCGGCGGGAACGTAAACCTCAAGAAATATCAATAAGGACAAAGGGTTTAGCTTGAACAAGCTAAACCTTTTTTTTGCGATAGACTTTAATAAAAAAGCCGGAAACCCACTGGGTTCCCGGCTTTTGAAAATAATACTTGTAAAGGTTTATCCCTTGGTCACCAGATCGAGTGCAATGCGGCGAAGCGCATCATCATCTTTATCGGCCATGACGGACATGATCTTCTTATCCATCTGCTCACGAACCATACGCTCGTAATCACCACGGGTAAGTTGCAGGGCCGGCTCGACGGTTTCGATCTCTGCGGTCTTGTGCTTGCGACCACCGCGAACGGCATCGACCATCTGCTTCAACAGAAGATCCGTACGTTCTTCCTCGACGGTAAAGACCATCGTGGTTGCAAGCAATACAAGCATCGAAAATTCAATGCCGAGTGCAAAAAGAATGAACGAGGGCTTTGTGGCCGGAATGAATTTTAATCCGCGAATACCCACAACGAAGATAAGAAACGCCGCACCGCCATACGCCATACCCGTTACCGTGTTCGAATACTCTTCGGTAAAATGGAAGCGCATGTAGGTCGCCATGCCGCTGAGCCAGGAACCTTTGCCGGTCAGATACGCCTGCGCAGCATTGATCGCGTTGATCTCGGCATGAACGCTATCCAAATGAATGTCCTCGCGGCGGGCAAGCAGGCGCGCATTGCTCTCCGGATCGTTCTTGAGGATCGATTCCACCTCATCGGCGGTCGAGGAAAGCTGAAGCTGCAACCGCTTCTTCAGGTCAAGCACGGTATGATACACACGATCCCGGAAAAATGGCAGACGGATAATAAACCCGATCACGACCGAAATGGCAAAACCGAACAGGATGTCAAATGGAATGAATGCCAGTACCGGATTGATGATGAACTGAGCATCTCCGAATGTAACATCCGCCATCAAGGCGAAAGGCTTCCATTGGATGGTGTCACCTAAGTTCTGAAGAGCCAAACAGAATAAAAGATGAATCACCATTGCGCCGATGATCGTAACGATCAACACCGGTGCCATGCTTGGTTTACGGGTCTTGCGGGTGACGGCTGGTTTTGCAGCCGTTTTCGGATCGGTCATCCGTGCCGGACGAACCTGAGTCGCTTCTGGGGTTGCCATTTTATTGTGCTTCCTATCGTTTCAATTGAAATTGTACTATCCCTTTAGGATCCCTGGCATCGGGGTAACACCCCTTTGACAAGCTATTATACACTTTGTTTTTCAACAGTTCTTTTATTTCCCGTGATCGCCTGACACTCGTTCAACGACATCGCTGTTCGAGGCCCTATCATGACTGAATCTCTGACTACTATGACAAATGATCCATCACCGGATGAGCCATTATTGCCGGCGCTTGGGTCGCTCGCCGAATTCATCCAGATCGTCCACCGGTTGCGAAAAGAATGTCCATGGGACCGCGAACAAACCCACGCTTCTCTTCGCCCTATGCTTATCGAGGAAGCCTACGAAACCGTAGAGGCCATCGACCACGGCATAGATACAGGAGACTACACTGAACTAAAAAAAGAACTCGGTGATATGCTCCTGCATATCCTATTCCATTCCGATCTGGCCGCAGAAGAGGGCTATTTTACCCTCGATGACGTCATCCGCACCGAGTGCGAGAAGCTCATTTACCGCCATCCGCACGTGTTTTCGGATGTCAAGGTAGAGGGCTCAGAACATGTCAGCCGCAACTGGGAACAGCTAAAACGCCGTGAAAAGGGCAGAAATAGCATTTTAGATGGCGTCCCAACTTCCCTTCCGGCGCTCCAGAGATCAGCACGGCTCCAGGAAAAAGCATCCAAAGTTGGCTTCGACTGGCCAGACTCCGAAGGTGTATGGAAAAAGATACGCGAAGAGATCGCAGAGTTCGAAGCCGAACTGAATTCTCAGATCTCCCCTCCTATGAAATAGGAGGGGGCAAGGATCGCCGACGATCCGTGGGGGTGGTTTCCCCCGATGGCCTCTCTCCGAAAGAAGAAGAATTCGGCGATCTCCTATTTTCCCTCGTAAACTTATCCCGCCACGAAGGAATCGATGCCGAAGGCGCGCTCCGATTCGCAGCCCAAAAATTCTCCAACCGTTTCCGAAAAGTCGAGGCCGAAGTCGAAGCATCCGGTCGCCCATTCTCCGATTTTACTTTGGATGAACTTGATGCCATCTGGGATCGAATCAAGCATCTCTCCTGATCGACCTCATTTATCATTTCTTAATTTCCTCAAGAAATGGGTGCCTGCCAAACGCAATTGAATTGTCATTTAATGAACAATTTTTCCATTCCAGTAAATTATTCATTAATTTCAATGTGAAAATTAATGTCAAGCGCAGTTTTCAATGAACTCACCATCCTTGCCTAATCCCGAAAATCCTGTAAATCGTGGTCCATCATTCTTAATTCTTAATTCTCAATTCTTAATTGAAAATTGATACAAGGTGCCCATCATTGCACTACCAAACATACAACATCCTGAGTCGAAAAGCAAGCGAAATCTGAAATTATGTTAAAAATTATCTGATTGTTGGCCCTGGCGCGTGTACAGCGGGTTTTAACCCGCTGCGAAACGTATGAGCGATTAACGGCGGTACCGGGTTGAAACCCGGTGTACACGGGAAAGCGAGGTTACCGCATCAACACCACCGGCACCGTTTCCACGGTGGATGACCGATCATCCACCTGCCCATTCATCCGAACGAGGCATTCATACGCCCCCTGTGTAGCGCAGGCATTCTTGCCTGCGTCCCACTCAAACGAATGCTCACCCGCACCCAACTCACCCGAAAACAAATGCGCAACCTCCACGCCAAGCATGTTCACGATGGAGACTTCGGCGTATCCGGCGGATTGCGAGATGAAGGAGATTTGGGTGGATTGTGAGAAGGGGTTGGGGTAGATTTGAATTGTGGATGACGTTTCGGATGGAGTTTGCGCGACGGAACTGATGCCGAAATCGGAAAGAGGACGACGATAAAGAGATGCCCCATTTGAGTTAAAGTAAAGGAAATTTTGTGAAGAATAGAAGGCACCCGATACGGCTTGATTACCCAACCCTTGTCCGAAAGGCAGCCAAGAATTCCCATTATCGCTTGATCGATAAAGGACTGATAGATAACCGTTGCAAAATAATAAATTCGAATCGGCAATGCCAAATGAATAAGTAGGCCATGACACAAGGGGATGATCGGAAATATCAAGCCACGTTTGACCGGAATCTGAAGAGCGAAAAATGGAGTCGTTTGCGGCTGCAAAAATATATCGTCCATGTGAGATTAATGTATGAACTTCTCTCAGAGTATCCGTTGATTGTAATATGTTCCAAGATTGACCGCTATCTGTAGTAACAAAAATTCCAGTATCACTTCCCACCAAAATCCGGGTGCCTAACCGCAATACGCAATTGACGTGAGAACCGGACAGCAATCCGCTGTTGCTGTCGGATGTCGCAACGATCCAAGAAACACCACTGTCTGAGGAACTAAGTAAGCCTTTCACTCCAGAAACGAAAAATTCAGTGTCAATTGAGGTTAATAATCCATTCCCAATCGAAAAAGCTGGAATGTTAACTCTTACCCATGAAGCACCGGCATCCGTTGAACGAAACAACTTCCCAAAGTTGGTGTCTTCGGGGAGACCTATTCCTGAAACTTGTGCCAACATAAAATTTCCGGCTCCTAAAAAAGGCAGATATGTCTCTCCAGAAATCAGACCCTTTCCCGATTCTTGCCAAGAATTTCCTTCATTCGTTGAACGTAAAATTGTGGCATGGGAAGACACATAGAGTGTGTCGTGCAAAGTGACCATGGCCCAGGAACCATCATTATGATACAAAAGAGTATCCTGAATCCACTGCGCATGAAGATCGCAGTGGATCAGGATATTAATTGCTACAAGCAAAATTGCTCGTTTTTTCACTTTAGAAGCAGAAAGTTTTTCGCTTGAAAATAATTTTCGGCAGTAATAACACAGAAATATGCGCCTGCAGCCATAAAGTTTGATGGAAGATTTATTTCGTTCCACCCATAAATTGTATGGCTTAATTGATCGCTATAAACGATTCTTCCGAGAACGTCTCGGAATTCCACCCTTACATTAGGAAGATCTTCCGTTGTAAAGAATTTTGCGTTAACCATCGTTCCCGCGGAATTAACCGAAACTATAAGCGAATCGCTTCCTAAAATTAGACCATTCTGAACAATGCTCGCTGGTCGTTTTGCTCGACCGAAATAGCTGAAATTTACAGCTACTTCCGGGTCGGGTGGTGCATGTCCAAAATAATGAGAATAACTTCCTGTTGAATCGCTCCAACCATAAACATCATATTGAGCAGTTTCAAGGTGAATTACCTTACTTGAAGGAGCAAAAATTCCATCCATGAGTGAATCGGGGTCACTTCCAGTTCCATTAGTAACCTTTGTCCAACCTGTCTCAAAATTTGGGTAATCCTCGAAGCTCCAACCGGATGGGTTTCCTGCGCCACCACTACGACCCCAGACAAAAAGAGGGCAAGTGTCTGAATTTTCAAGACTATCGGGAAGTGTAAATGTGAATGTCAATGCACGTGATCGAACTTTGTATCCGAAACTAATATTCTCTGGAAGATAATATACGAGTGGTACAGCAAAAGTATCCCCCATATTTTGATCCTGCCAAGGAGGGCTGAATTGGAACCCTGTTTGAAAAGCGCTCCAATTCCCGGAATCAAGCAATGGGAAGCTTATTGCTGCGGAATGATACAGTTTATATCCAGCATCAGGTGAATCGTTGATGTTTGTGTCAAGCATCTCTAAGGCATGGCCTATATCCAAATGGCCATAACCATTGTGAGGTACCCAAGATGCGGCAAGGTCAGAGTGCGCAAGACGCTCTGTATCCATTCTCCATGCCGATGCTTTCAGGATGTTTTGAATATCTTCTGGCTCTACGTTTTTGAGAGTAGAGTCTTGTCTGTGAAAATGCGAAAGCAAAAGTGCGGCGCTTCCACTTACATTGGCGGTAGCAGAAGATGTCCCGCCATAAGCACCATAAGTAAAGGGAGAAGATGCAGTCAACATCCTTGTCGTATAATTGAGTGTCAATGGATTACCTCCATAATCTGAAGCCCCAGCTGGACCCAAAAGATCAAGAGTATATCCATAATCAGATTGCTGAATTTTTTCTTTGTAAGGAATAGAAGTACTACCTCCCACCGAAATAACCCATTGATCATCGAGATCAGAAGGATAGTTTCTCAGATTTGAAACCCCAGAATCCAACTCAAATACAGCGGCAACAAAGGTTACTCCATTCAGATAGGCATAATTGACTGCTGCTGGGATATAAGGCGCTGGAGCTTGATCGTTACCAGTATCGGAAGCAAACCATCCTTCGGAGCAATTTATTACATTTACTCCCAGACCGAATGGCGTGTTAGGACTTCTTGAAGATGACTCGAAAATGCTTGCCGTCCAATCGATGCCCCCATTCAAGCTTGCTTCATAAGCCGCTAAGGTGACTCCTCGCCCCTGTGACGTAGGATCGGGAAGTAGTGTTCCGTGTCCGCCGGCTATTCCAGCAACAGACGTATCGAACGGCGAATGTGATCCAATCCTGTTATTCGAAAGAGCTCCAATAATACCAGACATGGCAGTACCATGATCAGGAACAGTACCACCCTGCGTCGTATCCGTATAATTATTTCCCCAATAGAAGTTCCAAGACGCCATCCATTTGTGTCCCTCCCCAATAACGGTATCGCCAAAATCAGGATGATGATAGTCCAAGCCCTCATCAGCGATTTCCACCTTTATGGATGTATCACCAACCTCATGATTCCAGGCTGTATCCGCCTCAATCATCCGAATACCCCGTTGATAGCCAAGAGTATAATATAAGTCAGAAGGTTGGCCATCGAGTTGTCCGCCATGATACCCAGGATACGCAACGGCAATATCTTTTGGAAATTCCCAAGTGAGGAGATATGCAAGGAGCAATGGATTAACGGTGCTATCGAAATTTAGAACCATCCAACATGGGAGATCGGAGGGAACTGTATCACCTTCCCGAGTAATAGTTAGGGTATCGATTGGACTTGCAGCCGTTAAGCGCCGAAGGAAGTGACCGCCATTCGCAATCAGGAAATTGCGGAGCAATGTATCCTTCACTATATTATTGGTGCTATCAAACCAGAAGTGATCTGCAAAAAGCAACTGACGTAAACCTGGGAAAAACCCGCGGGGCTGATCTGTCCCATCGTATGGACCGCTCAATGGTTGAATCCCTCCTTTATGCTTTGTCTCGTGTCCGTAAAAGTAGCTCCAATATGTTTGACTTAGTTTGCTGGAATCAAGCACACCAGGTCTAAAACGAACAATAAGATTAGCTGGATTCATCATCGTGTCAGGCGGACGACGCATCCAGACTTGTTGACCTGAAGCCATGGTCACATGGTAATGTGAGGTATCATGTGGGATAGGGGCTGGGGTTGGTAGCCAGGGCTGGGCTTGAATCTCAGTCGTCAAGAATAGTATGGCACCTATAATGGAGATAGAAAATGCTATTTTCGTTTTCATGGGTCATGCTGTTATGAAGGTTCTTAATGGTAGTTAATTGATACTCGACCCGGGGGTCGAACGGATTCAATACAAAGATACGCATTTTTGTTGTGTGGATGTAAAAAAGATGCTAGGGGCAAATGTCAGGAAAGCAAGAAAAACCATTGGTTGGACTCAGGAGCAACTCGCGTATCGCTCACATCTCAACCCTCAATACATTAGCCGCTTTGAGTTAGGTCAGGAAAATGTGAAAGTTGAGACGTTACAAAAAATTGCCAAGGTGCTCAAAACTGACATCGGTGATTTATTTAAAGAGACTACTTGAGCACACACGTCGGCATCACCGCGAGCGCGGCGAAGAGGGTGAGCGGGAGAAGACGTTTCGGGAACATAGTGACGTATGTTCTCTTAAAAGGAATCGTCTGTATCAAAAGTGCCCGCTGTCTGATCCTGGATTTGGGGCGATTTCAAAGATTACCGAGATAGTTGATTGTCATTCCCGCGAAAGAGGGAATGACATGACTATATATCAGCGTAATCAGAAATAAATCAGCGTAATCCAGGTTCAGACAGTCACCGCTTCTTGGTCTTGGCCTTCGTTGTTTTACCCTTCGATGCCTTTGCCTTCTTTTTCTTCCGTACCGGTTTTGCAACCTCGTTTCGTTCCACGATCTCTTTGCGTTTCAGCTCGCTGGCGGGCGTGGTGAGATCGAAGACGACGGGGATGGCCTGATCGACCGTCTTGACCGAAATGATATTCAGCCCTTCGCGAATGCGCTCGGGTATTTCGGCAAGTCCGGGGCGGTTATCTTCAGGAATGATAACGGTTTTAATTCCCGAGCGTTTGGCGGCCAGCAATTTCTCCTGCAACCCACCGATGGCGAGCACATTGCCGCGCAGCGTGATCTCGCCGGTCATGGCAATATCGCCGCGCGTGGGCTTGCCCGTCGCCGCAGAAATGATCGCCATGATGAGCGTGATGCCGGCAGACGGCCCATCCTTCGGGATCGCGCCTTCGGGCAGGTGAACGTGAATTTCCTTGTTCTTTGCAAAATCCTTCGGGAGCTTTAACGATCGGTATCGCGCGCGAATGAAGGTCAGCGCCGCCTGTGCGGATTCCTTCATCACATCGCCAAGCTGTCCGGTAAGCGTGAGCTTTTCGGAGCCATCGACGACCAATACTTCCACCGGCAATACATCGCCGCCGGTGCTCGTCCACGCCAGCCCCATAATGGCTCCGACCTTCGGGCCAAGCTCGCTTTTCGAGACAAGATATTTCGGCACGCCAAGATAGCTATCGAGCGAATCCGCCGTGATGGTTGCATGGAATCCTTCGGGAACCGGAAGCGGCTCTCGCGGGGCTTCTTCGGCATCGATCTCTTTTGCAGGCTGTTCGATGTCTTCTTCCAGCTTCAGGGTTCCAAGTTCACTCACCGAAGCGGTTGTGGAAGTTTCCAGCGCGTGCCCGTTATGATTAATAGCCCGATCTATCCCGTTCGATTTGTAGGCGTCCGTAACGATCGATTTGGCTACTTTGCGGCAGATCCGCGCGATCTGCCGGACGAGGCTTCGGACTCCGGCCTCTTCTGTATATTGCCGAATGATGCGCATGAGCGCAGCATCTTCGAAGGATACACTGCCATCGGGCAAACCATGCGCGAGCAATTGGTTGGGAATGATATGCCGCTTGGCGATCTCCAACTTATCGTGTTCGAGATAACCGGGAAGTTCAATGATCTCCATGCGGTCCGCAAGCGGGAGCGGGATGTTGTAACGGACATTCGCGGTGGTAACGAAAAAGACCCCGCTCAGATCGTAATCGACTTCGAGATAGTGATCGGTGAACGTGTTGTTCTGCTCCGGATCGAGCACTTCGAGCAGCGCGGAACTCGGATCGCCGCGAAAATCCATCGACATTTTATCGACTTCATCAAGCAGCATGAGCGGGTTCGTCACACCGGCGCGCTTCATGGATTGAATGATCTTGCCCGGCAGCGAGCCGATATACGTTCGGCGATGCCCGCGAATTTCTGCTTCATCGCGCACGCCGCCGAGCGAAATACGGACGAACTCCCGCCCAAGCGCCGTCGCGATCGAACGCGCCAGGGATGTTTTCCCGACACCCGGCGGCCCGACTAAGCACAAGATCTGTCCCTTCATCTTCTCGACCAAGTTCAGCACCGCAATATGCTCTAAAATTCGTTCCTTAGGTTTTTCGAGGCCATAGTGGTCGCGATCGAGGACTTCGCGCACATGCTCGATATTCAGGTGATCTTTCGTGCGCTTTTTCCACGGCACTTGCGCAAGCCATTCTAAGTAGGTACGAATGACCGAACCCTCCGGCGACATCGGCGGCTGTTTGGTCAGGCGATCGAGTTCCTCATCGGCGCGCGCGCGCGCTTGTTTCGGAAGATCGGCCGCTTTCAACTGTTCTACCAATTTGCCGAACTCTGGATGCTGTTCATCGACGTCCTCGCCAAGCTCGCGTTGCAGGATGCGTATCTGCTCGCTGAGAAAATATTTCCGCTGGGATTTCTGGATCGTCTGCTGGACTTTCTCATCGATCTCCTGTTCGATCCGAAGAATATCGAGTTCCGTAACAAGCAACGCCGTGAGGTGAAGATATTGCTCGCGCAGATCGGTAATTTCGAGGATATGCTGTTTGCTTGCCAGATCTTTCGTCAGATGCGCAGCCATATAAAAAAGCTTGCGCCGTGGATCGGGAATGTTATCGAAGGCCATCAATACTTCCGGCGGTATCTGGCGAGATTGCTTCACATATTGCCGGAACAGATCGCCCGCGTGACGCGTGAGCGCTTCGAGCTCCGGCATCGGGATCTCCTCCGGATGCAGCACCGTCAGCTTCGCTTCGATGTGCCCTTCGGCAAAACCATACTCGACGGCCATGGCCTGCTCCAGTCCATCGACAAGAACTTTCATCAGTCCATTGGGCAAACGGATGATGCGCACCACTTTCGCGAGCGTGCCGAACCGGTAGAGTTCGTCGGCTTTCGGTTCATCCTGAGTGGCGTCCCGTTGAGCGACGAGGAACAAATAGCGCTCGCGCCCAATGGCGGAAGTGACCGAGCCCAGGGAGGATTCGCGCCCTACCAGCACCGGAAAGATCATATAGGGGAAGATCGCCACATCCCGCAGCGCGAGCACCGGCACCCACTCCGGCACTTCACGGACGATCTCTGTCGAATTCGAGGGCAGGATACGCTCCTCCGCGACCGTTGCCTGCACAACCGGCGCTCCTCGCCTGCGCGGTGATCTTTCTGCGGTTTCTGTACTTTTCTCTTTGCGATCTTTGGCCATTCTTTAGTAATTATTCTTGCGAACCCCGCTAAACAATAACTGCGCGCTAAAAATTTGGTCGGAATCGCCAAATGATTTAATCAGTATCCCTGAACTTCCGGTATCGGTGGCAGGGTTAAAACCCACTACAAAAATTGGGCGTGTTAGGCGATTTTCTTGCAAGGCCCAATATTCTTCCTATATTAGATACCAAAGTGATGGGCACCATGACAAAAGATGAAGTTTTAAGCGAATTAGAGAAGATGGGTTCGCCTTCGACCAAGAAGATACTTATGAACCACGGCGCGCGCGAGCCGCTGTTCGGTGTGAAAGTGGGCGACATGAAGAAGATCACCAAAAAGATCAAAAGGAACCATGAGCTTTCGCTCGAACTGTACTCGACCGGCAACTACGACGCCATGTATTTCGCCGGATTGATCGCCGACGAGAAAAAGATCTCGAAGAAAGATCTCGAATCATGGGTAACGACCGCCTACGCCGGGATCGCCGAATACACTTTGCCGTGGATCGCGGCCGAAAGCGCGTATGGCTGGGAATTGGGAATGAAATGGATCGATGCTCCAAAGGAACATATTGCGGCAGCGGGATGGGGGAGCCTCGGAAATCTCGTTGCAATTCTCCCGGATGAAAAACTTGATATACCCGCACTCGATAAACTGCTCGACCGTATTGCCAAGAAGATCCACTCCTCGCAGAACCGGGTTCGCTATGCGATGAATTGGTTCCTCATTTCTGTTGGCGCTTACGTAGCACCCCTGACGGAAAAGAGCAAGAAGATCGCAAAATCCATCGGGACGGTTACCGTCATTATGGATGGCACGGACTGCAAAGTGCCCTCGGCCTTCGATTACATCGTAAAGATCGAAACGATGGGACGTATCGGTAAAAAGAAGAAGCAGGCACGATGCTAAATACAAACGAACATGGAAGCCGAAGTCATCCTTTGGGTGTTCCAGTAACAGCCATGCTAAGATCTATTGAAGCAATCATCGACCGTGAAGGGCATATTCAGCCTCTTGAAGAGGTACATGTGCCCGAAGGCACGCATGCGATCATTACATTCTTACCCACCTCCGATATTCCGAATGATACGGCCTACTTAAGTGAAGCGGCGCTCGGGGATTGGAACAGACCCGAAGAGGAAGAAGCATGGGCCTATTTGCAAAAAGCGAAGTCGTCTTAGTCCCCTATTTATATTTAGCTGTCATCCTGAGCGGAGTTCGTCTCGACGAAGGAGAGATGAACGAAGTCGAAGGATCTCTGGACGTTCACCTCTGAGCCAGACTGCATGAGATCCTTCGACTCCGCAAAACTCCGCTATCGCTGCGTTTTGCTCCGCTCAGGATGACAATCTAAAAACTATTTTTTATGCCCCAAGATAAAGCCCCAGCCAGTCCCTCCGAAAAGCTCACGCCATTGATGAAGCAATATAACTCCATCAAGGCGAAATACCCGGAAACGATCCTGTTCTTCCGCATGGGCGATTTTTTCGAGACGTTCGGGCCGGATGCGATCGTAACCGCAAAAGTTACCGGCATTGTTCTAACTAAACGGGGCAATGGCTCTGCCAGTGAGATCGAGCTTGCGGGATTTCCGCATCATCAGCTCGATGCATATTTGCCAAAGATGATCCGCGCAGGGTACCGCGTAGCAGTCTGCGAACAATTGGAAGACCCCAAGCTTGCGAAGGGAATTGTCAAGCGCGATGTAGTGGAGGTTGTTACTCCCGGTGTGCAGACAAGCGAAAAGCTGCTCGAAACTGCGAAGAATACTTACGTCGGCGCGATCGTCACGCATGGTGGAATTGCAGGCATTGCCTATGCTGATGTTTCAACCGGGGAATTTGTCGCAGGGGAAATTGCGGAAGCGCAGCTTGCAGAGCATCTCGATACCATCGGGCTTTCGGAACTTCTTGTGGCAAGGAAAGAAGTGAGCAAAGTCGAATTAGCTCCCTATTTTATTGCGTTGTCCCACAAGCCTTCCATCACACGCCGCGAGGATTGGATCTTCCACGAAGAAACCGCGAGAGAACTTTTACTGCAACATTTCAAGACCGCAACGCTCAAAGGCTTTGGCATCGACGATCTTTCATCCGGCATGGTTGCGGCAGGTGCCGTGCTCGATTATTTAAGAGAGACGCGTTCGCAGACAAACCTCTCACATATAACTCATATTTCAAGATATGATGCGGGCGAATATCTTACGCTCGATAACACCACGCGGCGAAATCTCGAAATTTTTGCGCCGATCATGGGCGAAGCGAAGGATGCATCGCTGCTTGCGGTGCTCGATGAAACCGCGACCCCGATGGGTGCGCGGTTGCTGCGTGGGTGGCTTGCGAGGCCGCTGAGAAGTAAAGAGCGTATTAATCACCGTCTGGATGCTATCGAGTTGCTATCTGAGCATCGGGAACTTCGCGACAAACTTCGCATGGAATTTCGCGAGCTTGGCGATATCGAGCGGCTCGTCGGGCGATTTGCCAGCGCGCGCATTCTTTCACCACGCGATTTTCTGATGCTGAAATTCTCGCTGTGGCATATTCCAGAGATAAAGCAACTGACGGAACAGCTTGTTGCCAACGGAAATGTCGGCGCGATACAGATCCTGTCCACGATCGCCACCCAACTCAGTCCACTCGGCGCGCTTGCAGAAGAAATTGACAAGATCATTGCCCCGGACCCGCCAACGACGGTCGCCCATTTGGGTGTGATTCGCGATGGCGCCAATCCGGAGCTGGACGAACTTCGGGCACTAACGCGCAACAGCCGCGAAATGCTTGCGAATATCCAGGCTCGCGAGCGCGAGCGAACCGGCATCTCCACGCTGAAAGTGGATTATAATAATGTCTTCGGATATTATATCGAGGTCTCGAAGGCGAACGCTGCGAAAGTTCCAACAGATTACGAACGCCGGCAAACGATGACGAACGCCGAACGCTATATCACGCAAGAACTCAAAGAGTACGAAGCTAAAATTCTCGGCGCGGAAGAACGGATGCAAACCATCGAGCGCGAGATGATCGATAAGCTGCGCGCACGAATACTGGAGGATACGCACCAACTTCAGCGTAATGCCGAGCTGATCGCCGTGCTCGATGTGCTTACCACATTTTCATCACTCGCAACGAAGAACAACTGGACTCGACCCGCATTTAACGATACCGGAGATTTCTCCATCGAGATGGGACGTCATCCCGTCGTGGAAAAACTGATGCCCGTGGGCGAGCGATTCACGCCGAACAGCGTGATGTTCTCACCCGGTGACTTCGAATTTTATATTATTACCGGACCGAATATGTCTGGCAAATCGGTGTATCTGCGGCAGACGGGAATTCTTGCTTATCTCGCTCATGCCGGCTCGTTCGTTCCAGCGGCAAAAGCGAACTTCCCCGTCCTCGATAGAATTTTTACTCGGGTGGGCGCAAGCGATAATGTTTCCAGCGGCGAATCGACATTCTTGGTCGAGATGAACGAGGCCGCGAATATCCTCAGCAATGCCACAAAGAATTCCCTATTGCTTTTCGACGAACTTGGTCGAGGCACCTCTACCTTCGATGGCATATCTATCGCGTGGGCTATTGCAGAATACATCCACGATAATCTTCCGGGAGCGCGCACGCTGTTCGCCACGCATTACCACGAACTGAACGCACTTGCCGATAGGAACCCTCGCATACTCAATCTAAAAGTAGAAGTTCGCGAGGCGGAAGGCAAAGTGCATTTTCTTCACAAAATAGCTCCCGGCTTTGCAGATCATTCGTATGGTATAGAAGTTGCGGCGATGGCAGGAATTCCGCCGGACGTCATTGACAGAGCGCGGGAAATTCTTAGCTCGCTCGAAGCAACGGAACTCGAAATTGCAGAAGCGAACATCCAGCGAGCCATCCCCTTCTTGGAGCGTATGACCCGCGAAGAACGAGCTGACAAACTTAAGCAAGCCTTCGGCGACGAACGCGCAGAGACCATTGCGAATGAATTGAGAAATCTCGACTTGAACACGCTTACGCCGATGGACGCGATGAATAAGATCGCGGCGTGGAAAAAAAATGTGTAGTACAAATGTAGCGCAAACTTTAGTTTGCGACCCCCACGCTTAACAGAAATCCTATGAGCATTTGGAAAGAAAACCCTCCAACCTATCGCCGGAATCTCCCACATTTTACACCGCCCGATGCCGCCCTTTTCATAACCTTTCGCTTACACAACTCATTACCAAAATCCGTGCTCGACAGTCTTCAAGCGGAACAGCGACAAATCACAAGTTCCGCAAAATCTAAAACATCGACCCCAGAAGAAATTGCAATCTTACGAAAAAAACATTTCGCGAAATTCGACACGATGCTGGATTCCTCAAAAGAATCTAAAGTCCTCAGCAACCCACTTGCCGCCAGGATCGTAGCAGATACTTTGCACTCACTCGATCGAGAAGGACATGTCACTCTCTGGTGTTTCACTATCATGTCAAATCATGTTCATGTATTACTCTCGCTCTCCAACCCGGAGAAATCTCTGAGGCATATCATGCAGTTACTTAAAGGCAGAAGTGCTTTTGAATGCAATAAGGCACTTGGCCGTTCAGGAACATTCTGGCAACACGAGAGCTACGATCACGTTGTCCGAGATGGTGAGTTCGATAGAATCATTGAATACATTTTGATGAATCCGGTTCATGCTGGACTCGTTGCTAATTGGGACGATTATCCATGGACATATCTCCATCCCAAGTTGGGCGGCGTCGCATTGTAACACGATTGTAGCGTAAACTTTAGTTTGCGACTTCGCGCGGGGTGGGGGTCGCAAACTAAAGTTTGCGCTACATTGCGATACGAGGTGGGAGAAACGCCCGTAATATTCCCCGCATCCTTGGGGCTTCAAATCGCGTGATCTCAATAACTGCAACCGCGCTCTTTTTCATTTCGATCGCATATTCGGTTCCGCTGACAAGGATGCTGGCAAGCATGGAGAATAGCGGATCGTGGCCAACGAGCATCAGTACATCGCATTCTTCTTTGTTTGCAGCAATAATGGACATGACCGCTTCTATGCTGCCGCCGGAACGAAGTCCTTCTATAATTTCGAATTTCGCTTTTGGCGCGAACTCTTCGAGCATGATACGCGCTGTTTGTTCTGCGCGCGGCAAGGGGCTGGTAAGAATGATCTCCGGCAGGTCGAACTCCGCGTGTTTCAGTAATTGCGCCATTGCCGTGGTAACGCGAATCCCTTTTTTCGAAAGCACGCGTTCATCGTCGCGCGGAGCGATCGTATCGGCATCACCATGACGAACAAGATAAAGAATCATGATCTATCCATTATGTCATCCTGAGCGGAGTTCTTCTCGACGAAGGAGAGAAGAACGGAGTCGAAGGATCTCTGCAAGTTCCAGAGATCCTTCGACTCCGCAAACCTCCGCTTCGCTGCGGTTTGCTCCGCTCAGGATGACAGTTGCATTTTTAATTCTGTTTATCGTCAGTTGCATGAAGCAACCACCCCCGCCCGTAGCGGATTCAGCTGCTACCGCGAACTCGCTTCACAAAATGGAAGGCAAGCATCCCCGCATGTTCCGTGGTCCCGCCGATATTATCGGCGATACCACGAAAAATGCGCTCACACCTAAGATGGTGAAAATGGAATAGTTACTGTGCCGGCTCCGTCCGTTCTGCCGGATTTAAACTATAGGTAGCGGCACCGGGATAGCGTTTCACACCGGAACCACGGACGATCCACTTCGTCGGATCGACGGGAGGCCGTGATGGGAAGAACTCGAAGTTATCGAAACGGTCGATCCATGCAATGCGATCTGGGCGGGACCAGAGGAATGTCACGGGTTGATCGTCCACCATGATATGCTGCAATTGATGGCTCAGATCCATCCGTTTTGCACGGTCGGGTTCCACTTTGATCTCTTCCATGATCTTGTCGGCAACCGGGTCTTTATAGGAAACGAAATTCGATCCACCTTGCGTAGCCTGAGAGGATTCCCATAACTGGCTCAACTCGTCTTCGACACCTTCTTGACCGGTCACGTTGCCAGCCCACCCACCGATATACGCATCGAAATCATGGCTTCGTAGATTGTTAAGATGAACGGAATTTTCAAGGGCAGTGACCTCGGCAATGATTCCGGCGGCCTTCAGATCGTGGGAGATCACAACGGCAATTTGTTTATTCGCTTCAGAACCACTTGGGATCTCGATGACAAAATGGAAATCCGTCTTCTTGCCGTTGATCACCTTATCGAGTACACCATCGCCATCGTGATCGGCCCATCCGGCATCCGTGAGCATTTTCTTCGCAGCATCTACATTATAGTCAGGTTGCTTTGCGGTGGGATCGTAATTAGGCTGCGTCGGAGCAACGGGGCCATCCACTTTTTTGCCGAGATCGTGCATGATCGAGTGAATGATCTTATCGCGATCGATCAGCATTGTGAGAGCTTTTCGTACGTTCTTATCGGCGAAGATCGGTTTCGAATCATTCCAGCCGACAAAGAAATACAAATTCTCATAGACGGTATCCTTCTTGATCCACTTAAGCTGTGCGGAATCGAAGCCATTGACATATTCATCCGCAGTAAGCGTGAGATTGAAGTCGATATCCTGATGCTTGAGAGAAATGAGCGCGGCGGTCTCGTCCTTGATCGTCTTAAAGATGATCTGGTCTGGATAGGCTTCGGACCAGGGGTGATTCTTCGCCCAGTAATTAGTATCACGACGCATCGTGACCCGGTCGTTCGTGACCCATGATTCAAATTTGTACGCTCCGCTTCCGATCATGTGGCCCGGATCGCGATTGGATTTCTGATCCTGAAAATTCGTTGCAAGGTCCTTGATCGCCGGATTCGTCGGATTATCCGTCTTCAGTTCTTTCCAACTGCATTTATCCGTGAGGTTCGTTGGATCCCAAATATGCTTTGGCAGAATACGAGTGTAATTGATGACCTTCAAGAGGTCGAAGCGGTATTTTGAAAAATGGAACATCACCTGATTCGTCTGACCGGCGGGTATCCAGCAACTATCCATGTCCGCATAATAACTTCGGAGCGGGGCGGCGTTCGTAACAAAAGGATTTTGAATGATCTTATAGGAAAAGATCACATCTTCCGCAGTAACGGGTTTGCCATCGGACCAATGGGCGGTCGGATCCATCGTAAAGGTGAACGTCAGGTGATCCGCACTCTCGACAGGCAGCGCGGCAAGACCGGGAATAAATGCCTGGGTGCGTGCATTCTGGCCTGTGAGTGCTTCATATAAGAGATTCTCTGCATAGACCGCATTCTCATCAGCGGTCGTGATCGGATTGAGCCCTTCGATGTCGCCGGAAACATACCACACTACACTGTTCTTCGTCGATAGCCCGTTGGCTGGGCCGCCGCCTTTGCCGCAACTTCCGAAAATGAGTGCAAAAAGTGCAAATGTAGTGAGAGTAAGGAGGTTTTTTCGTTGTATCATAGGGTTATTGGGAAATGATTGGTACAAAAATACGCAATCTGAACCGGGATTACACAGATTTGGATGGATTACGCGGACGATTTTTCGGATTGTGCGGGTAAAATTCAAATTTCATGATAATTACCTCGACGGACGTAAGAGAATAAATCCTTGCAATCGTCCGCGAAATCCATCCAAATCCGCGAAATCCCGCTTCTGTCCTTATCCGCGTAATCCAGGTTCTGATTCCAGCGGTTCTGTGATCCTCCGCGAAGCATCTTTCAGCTCCACCCATTTCTCGGAGAGATATGGGATGTATTCCGTAGCGGTGACGAAGCTCCATACGTATGCCACGATGGAATAGAGCGCACCGATGGTGAATTTATCCAGATCGATCGAGATATAGAGCGTCGAGAGGAACATGATAAGAAGAAAGAATCGGACGACACCGTAACTGAACGTTGATCGGACAGAATACTTTATCTCCAGATCCGCAATGTTCGAATAGTATGAGCGAATCTTGGCCGGTTCGCGAGTTGAGAAAACGTTGAATTCATCTTCATACTGATCGTGCAGCGTCGATTGAATATTCGTCAACAAGTTCATGTAATATCTGCTCCCGATCACCACAAGCACGATCAATATCGATCCCACGACGGTCAGCCGCCAGTCAAAAAGCCCCAATGCAATGACCGCTCCACCGACGGCAATAAGCTGTTCGAGGAACTCCGGTACATTATACTGAAAGAACTCGATATTATGCCACGCCATAGCGCTTCGCGCCGCAACTTTGGAGAGATCCTCCCCTTGCGCGAGTTGCCGCGCAACCACATCGCTGGAAAGATTCGAGAACATCTTGGTATAGATGCGGGTATCATACACACGCCGTATCGCGCCGACAGCAGAGTTGATGAGGAACAGCAGCACCCACGGAATAAGCGGCGGAAGGAACGGCCCGATCTCACGCGTCATGTAAAAAACGAGCGGCTGTTTCGGAGGTTGATTCGATGTGCCGGCAGGTTTTCCGGGACCGGGAGACGGCTTTCCGGCTGCGTGTGCCTTCAGAATGGAATCGCGAGCGGCCTGACGCGTCATCTGAGGATGCTTCTTGTGACGCTGCCGGCTCCGAATGGAGTCGAATAGCCGGAGCGCATGGCGAATGCTATCGATCCGTGCGCGCTCGGGAGTTCCCTCCTGCGGCAATGAAACAGTTCCAGTATCGAATGCAGCCGATCTATTCCGATGGCCAACAACATACAACGCGAGATGCACATACGAAGCCCGGGCATCCGCTTCGGCGTGATCGGCTTCCATCGAAGCATCGTTTATCGCGGGTTCGCTGGGATATAGGCTGGAGGAAAGTGAATCCAGCCGCTGAAGGGAATCGACCATCTTCATCGAATCGACAACGCGCGCGCGTATCGAATCCGCTAATTCCCTGCGCTGAAACGACGATAACGTGGTATCAACTTCTTCTTCCACACGGTTGGCTTCGCGGAGTCCATCTATCGCTTTCCCAAAGACATACGGCTCCGCCACGTAGGCGAAATTCTCCAGAACGACCAGCGAAAACGCCAGAATGATCTGGAAACGGTATTCCTTGTAAAGTCTGCGAATCATGAGTTGCCTGATGAAACGCGCTTTCGTAGGAAGGGCGTTCGCATAACCTTGTAGCCGTGAGCTTTAGCTCACGGTGTAAATGAAATACCGTTGCTGATTCACACCGTGACCTGAAGGTCACGGCTACGAGATTCGCGATTATTTGTGGAAGCGGATGATGACGTAAGGAGTAACAGTTGTATCGGCAAAATCAACGTGGGAATTATATTGAGGATTCCCTTCACCTGGATTATATCCACTGCAACCGGAGGCACAACTGTCTTTTAAAGTAAGTGTTCCTACTGCTTCGAAAACGACTTCAGAATCTGATTGATGCTTGAAGGGGATTTGTACAAATGATCCCGAAGATGAACTTTGTTGAACACATGACTCTGAACCTGAAAAGCTTTCAGATTGATCTATGCTTGACTGCAATGAATAGCTTACGATTTTAGTAAGATTCTTATCATACGAACCTAATATCGTCTGCCAAGCATTTAAATCGTTGAATGTATTACCGACTGTATCGTTCTTAAATTCAGAGTACGATCCGCTGAAATTTGAATTCGTCCATGTCAATTGTAATGAGGACGTCACCTCTACAAGGCCAGGACCACAGGGAGAGCAAGTTAGAATATTATTCGATGCAACAATGGTTTTTCCCGAACATTGAACATCCACATACGGCATCGACTGCAACAGCGCCAAATTGAAATGCCGCGCCGCGACGGCCACCATCCCAGATTCCGTACCGTGTTGGGATCTATTCGATGTGTCATTCAAAGCAACCTTCACGGAAAACACACCCGTATCTGGATAATAATGGATGATGGTATCATTGCGTGAAACGAGAGATGAACTATCTCCGAACGTCCAGGTAAAAATAGATGATGAACTCAGTGGCTTCGCCGGAACGACCATCATCATCGCAGAATCACCCCATGCTACGGTTGAGTCCGGCAAAATCAACGTAAACAAGGAAGATTGCGTGGTTGCCGTCGGCGACTTGCACGAGGGAAGAGCTGCGGTGATAAGCAGCAGGAGCAAGAGACTAAGAATATTACGAGACCGCATGGTTATTTGTGGAAGCGGATGGTGACGTAAGGATCTGCAGACTGATCGCTAAAGACGGCAGTATCGTCAACAGAGAACTGTCCAGTATGTGGTACAGCTCCAGAAAAAATATTTCCATAGCGCGCATTCTTAATAAGGTTACCTCTGGCTTTGAAAACAACATCAGTATCAGATTGTCTTAAAAGTGGCACAGCTTCTGCATCGAAAAAGTTATCATAGGTGGTATAGCATCCAGAATTTTCCATATAATTAAAATCCTGAGACGTGTAAAAAATATTCCCTGAGAAAATATCTAACTCGGAACTATCATTATTCATTGTACCATTAATAGAATACACCCCGTATTCACTGTCTTTCTCGACTTGTGGTTCTGAAATTTCATAGCTAATGGTCGAATTCATAGTAAATTTGACACCACTCCATGTTAATGTATCTGTTGTTGGGATTGTCCCGCAAGGACCACCCCCACCACCGGTTGAAGATAAAGATATTCGAGCTTGGTAACGAAAATCAACGTACTTCATCGATTGCAACAATGCCAAATTGAAATGCCGAGCAGTTACTTTCACCGTAGCCGTTTGGGAGCCGAGCGGAATGTGATGCTGCGTGTCACTCAGCGAGACGCGAACCGTGAATGTTCCGGGAGTGACAAAATAATGCAGGATCGAATCTTGCCCAGATGTCAGGGTCGTGCTATCGCCGAACGTCCACGAATAAGCCCAGGATGGTTTTAATGGAAGGGAACTCTGAATCCTCATCGGACAAGAATCTCCCCAGAAGTTGGTGGCGGGCGCGGTGAGCATCAGTGTAGGGGTATTCAGGGGCATGACCTTGAGTTGCCCCGTCTGTTTCGCGATGGTTTTGAGTGCAAAAGTGTCCGTCACCGCAAGTTGAACTGTGAACGTTCCAGCACTATCGTAGATGTGGGAAACGGGCAACCAGCGTGTCGATGCCTTTGCGGAATCACCGAATTGCCATGCGAAGAGCCAAGTAGGTTCGATCGATTCTGAGAAATGTGCTGAAATCGCGAGGGTATCGAATACATGGGCGGAATCAGGAAGGATCAGCGTAAGCGTTGGCCCAGCGGGTGTGGGGGAAATCGGCGATTTGCACGAGGGAAGCGCTTCGGCGATAAGCAGCAGGAACAGGACGCCCAGGACAACGCGATTTCTCATGAAGAGGACAACAAGAATCTCGTGGAATAATGCAGGAGGGACTTATTTTTGACCTATTTAATAAATCTGGTGATTGTCATTCCCGCGAAAGCGGGAATCCAGGCCTCACGTTTCAGTGAAGTTTGGGTCTGGATCCCCGCTTTCGCGGGGATGACATGATGGGCAAATCAGATGTTTTTCAAAAACTCTCTTCCTTGCGTTAATTCGAGGACTTTTGCAATATCCTGGGATACATTCCTATCCTTATCCAAATGCGGGACGCGCTGGCGGATACGTTCGTGTGCGCTGCCGGTGCCTTTGCCGGGCTTGAGCGGCGCGAGGAAATCGATCCCCTGCGCGGCGCAAAGCAGCTCGATGGCGAGGACGGTCTCGACATTCTTCACAACACTTCGCAATTTCAGCGCCGCAATAGATCCCATGGAATTGTGATCTTCCATATTGGCGCTCGTGGGGATGGAATCGACGCTCGCGGGATGCGCGAGAACTTTATTTTCGCTTACGAGAGCAGCGGCGGTGTATTGCGCGATCATGTAGCCGGAATTCAGTCCGCCATGGTCGGTGAGGAACCGAGGCAACCCATTCGAAAGTGCACCATTGATTAGCCGTTCCGTGCGGCGTTCGGAAATGCTGGCAAGTTCCGAGAGCGCGATAGCGAGATAATCGAGGGCGAGAGCGAGCGGTTCGCCGTGGAAGTTGCCGCCTTCGAGATGTGCACTTGTAGCGCAAACTTTAGTTTGCGACCCATTCGCGGGGTCGCAAACTGAAGTTTGCGCTACATTTTGTGTTACATCTGGAAATATAAGCGGATTATCTGTCGCTGAGTTTATTTCTATCGTCAACGTCCGCTCAACGAACTCTATGGTATCCCGCACAGCGCCGTGAACCTGCGGGATGCAGCGAACGGAATAGGCATCCTGCACACGCGGGTCATTCGCGCGATGCGATTGGCGAATTTCGCTGCCGGCAATGAGGCCAAGCATTCGCTCCGCGACGAATTGCTGCCCCTTATGCGGGCGTGCGGCATGAATGCGCGGATCGAATGCAGTATCCGTTGCACGCAGAGCCTCGAAGGACATCGCACCGGCAATATCGGCCAGATCGGCAAGCTGTTTCGCTCTGGTGAGCGCAAGGCAACCGATAGCCGACATCATTTGAGTTCCATTGATGAGCGCAAGCCCTTCTTTGGCTTCTAAAATGAGAGGTGCGATACCAGCCTGTTGCAAGGCTTCCCGTGTAGCGCAAACTTTAGTTTGCGACCCCTCGACCGAATCGCAAACTGAAGTTTGCGCAACATATCCTTCCCCGGTTAGCGCAAGCGCCAGATGCGCCAATGGTGCAAGGTCGCCGGAAGAACCAACGCTTCCGCGCGATGGGATCACGGGAAGTATATCCGCTGCCAGGAATTTCAATAATTGCTCAATGGCAACAAGGCGAATTCCTGAGCAGCCTTTCGCGAGCGCATTCGCGCGAAGCAACAGCATCGCCCGAACTACTTCCGGTGCAAGCGGTTCACCAACTCCTGCGCTGTGGGAACGTAATAAATTCTGCTGAAGCTGACGAAGCTCCTCATGAGGAATGTTGACATTTGCGAATTCGCCGAAGCCGGTCGTCACGCCGTAAATGATCTCGCCGCGCTCGACCCATTCGTCCACCAGCGCTCGTGAGCGAGCGATGTTTACTTTCGCTTCTTCCGAAATTTTTATATCCCGCTCCTCGCCCCGCGCAACGCGGGCGACGTCTTCAATAGTAAGAGAATTGCCGTCTAATGTAATCACAGTGCAAAAATACGACGATTATCCGCCATCCGAACGTAGCCGTGAGCTTTAGCTCACGGTGTAACGGCAACACCATCATTAATTCACACCGTAACCTAAAGGTTACGGCTACGGGGATTCGTAGCCGTGAGCTTTAGCTCACGGTGTAACTGCAACGGCATCGCAAAATTCACCGTGACCTGAAGGTCACGGCTACGGGGATTCGTAGCCGTAACCTTTAGGCTACGGTGTATTGTTCAAACTTACATGATCCAGGAAAAGAAACACCGCCTTCCTCGCGAAACGTATCGAGGATTTGTTCGAGCATCCTTTACAGCGTGTATTGATCAACGGCATAATTATTTTCTTACGAGAGAAACGTTCGAGATTCACGAAAAACATTTATTACGAGCATTATCACAGTATCACTGTGCATCGGAGGTATATCTCTTCATGCCCGACCATCTGCATGTTGTTATTACGGGACTTGAGTCCACATCGGATATTTATGGGGCGATGCGAGTGTTCAAGCAATACTCTGGATTCTGGCTTGCAAGAAATCAGAGCGATGTTCGATGGCAAGAAGATTTTTATGACCATATTCTTCGAGAGCAAGAAGATCTCGCCAAACTCATCACCTATATTTTAAATAATCCGGTTCGTGCGGGGATCTGCGATACGTGGCAGGATTATCCATTCAAAGGCTCGACCGTGTTCGATCTATCAAAATGGACCGGTGGAATATTGTGATGGAATCTCATAGCCGTGAGCTTCAGCTCACGGTGTAATGCAACAGCTTTGCACATTCATACCGTAACCTGAAGGTTACGGCTACGCGGAATTTCGTAGCCGTGAGCTTTAGCTCACGGTGTGACTGCAACTGCTTTGCTCATTCACACCGTAACCTGAAGGTTACGGCTACAAAGCTCGTATCTTTGTATTGTGAAGTTGTATCATAACATCCGGAAACTCTACACGCCGCGCGGATTCTCACTGGTGCGGGGCAGAGCAATGGGCAAAATTGAAGAGATGTCCAATGCGTGCATTCTTGTCCGTGATGATGGCACGATCGAATACGTTGGGTCAAAACCACCTGCTGACCCCCTCCTACTTAAGGTGGGGGAAATTGATCGGGTCGATTGCCGCGGCCTTGTTGCACTGCCCGGTTTTGTCGATTCCCACACACATGCTGTATTCGCAGGAGAACGATGCCTTGAATTCGCCATGCGCGCCGAAGGCCGATCGTATCAGGAGATCGCGGCGATGGGAGGGGGAATTCTTTCTTCTGTCCACGCTGTCCACCATGCGTCCATCGACGAAATTGTGAAAAATTCCAAGCCCATCATTGAGCGCGCATTGAGCCTCGGCACGACCACGATGGAAATAAAATCGGGTTATGGGCTTGCTACCGAAGAAGAGCGAAAACTTCTCCTTGCTGCAAAGCGCCTGGGCGAAGAAACGCCGATGGAAATAATAAGAACCTATCTCGGCGCTCACGCAGTACCCGATGGAACCTCACGATCAGAATATGTCCAACACGTCCGATCCGTCCAATTACCCGCGCTCCACGAACTGGCTGAATTCTGCGACGTCTTTATGGATGAAGGATATTTTTCAAAAGAAAACACCCTCCAGATCTGCAACACAGCACAAGCATTGGGAATGAAAATAAAACTCCATGCCGATGAGCTTGCCGAAACCGATGGCGCAAGAACAGCAGTGGAACTCGGCGCGTACAGCGCAGACCATCTTCTAAAAATTAGTAACGAAGGGATCCAGGCACTCGCAAATAGTGAGCGAACTGTTGCTACATTGTTGCCGATCACTGCACTTAGCTTGCGCGCAGATTATGCACCCGCGCGGAAGCTGATCGATGCCGGATGCGCTGTTGCCATCGCGACGGATTGCAATCCCGGCAGCGCCATGAGCGAGAATATGCAATTCGCGATGACACTTGCCGTGATCGGAATGCAGATGTCGCCAACCGAGGCATTAACCGCCGCAACGCTGAACGGCGCTGCCGCTCTGGGCCGCGCCGAAACGCATGGTTCGATCGAGCGGAATAAACTGGCGGACTTCGTGTTGTATGATATTCCCCGGCTGGAATATCTGCCATATCATATTGCTGTCAGCGACGTGGTGGCAGTGGTGAAGAAGGGAAATATTGTTTTTGGAATGTAGCCGTGAGCTTTAGCTCGCGGTGTAACGACAATATCATGGCTATTACACACCGTGACCTGAAGGTCACGGCTACGGGAACGCACATCTACACACCGTGACCTAAAGGTCACGGCTACGCGATGAAAACTGTAATTTATTTAATTGTCATCATCGGATGGGGCATCTTGCAGGCTCGCAGGAAGGCGATGCGCGCGCAAAAGATGAAGGATGCTGCCGCGCAGGGCGCATCGTCAACGATGCCCACCCCACCTCGTCCCTCTCGAATGAGCCAGCGGCCAGCGGATATTTTAGGTCCTGTAAGCGCCGAAGAGAATCAACCGGTTCGTGCCGATCGCTCGATTCCTCTTCCGACAACTCCTTATCAAGACCGCTCACAGCCAGCCATCGAAGAGCCGCCCGAAGCCATTCGTCCGCTGATGGAATCTGCAAAGCGCAAGAAAAAGATCGTGCCTGTGAATGACGAAGTGGTCGAAGAAATCGTTACGCCCGTTTCTTCTCTTGGGATGCAAAATTACGAGAAAGTCGATGTGGTACGCCGCCAAATTCCTTTAGATAAAGATGCACTTCGCACCTTTATCGTTACCCGAGAATTACTGGGACCGCCGCGTTCAAAGAATCCTCACCGTCCGGGCATGCGCTCGAAGTAAGCACCGGATATTAAGTTCCGATTATTAAGATCCGCTATGCCGATCGAAAGCAATCAGATCGATTTTTCCAGTCCATCCGCAGTACGCGATGTACTGGAGATCAAGAATTTCGACATTACGACATTTCTCTCCGTGCTCTTGCTGGTCACGGCGGGATTTTTTGCGATCTATAGCGCAACCTACGCGGCGAACATGAACAACCGCTTTGGCTCGCAATTGTTGTTTGCCGCCGGAGGCATTGCTGGCATGATCGTCATGGCAATGCTGCCTGTTCGTTGGTTTCAAGCAATCGCATACCCATTGTATGGCATCAGCCTTGCGTTGCTGGTATTCGTCGCGTTTAAAGGAAAACTTGTTTATGGACACCGCAGTTGGATCGCGATCGGGAGTTTTCAGTTCCAGCCATCGGAAATCGCAAAGCTCGCAACGATCTTCACCGTTGGAGCCTATTTAAATAAAGGCCGCGATCTGGAAAAGATCTCCAACGTGCTCATTGTGTGCGCGATCGTTTTTATCCCCACGGCGCTCATTTTGAAGGAACCCGATCCTGGAACCGCCGTTATTTTCGTGGGATTGCTCGTCATTACGTTGTTATGGTCGGGGGTTGATCTGTTCCTGCTTGCGGCGGTTGTGATCCCCGCGCTGGTTGCCGTGCTATCGCTGTTCGGTCAAACGCCAACGGTCATTGCCGTGCTTGCCGGAGGCGCGATCCTCTTTTTTATCTTCCGAAGAAATCTTGTACTCACGGTATTTACATTCGGAGTAGTGATCGCTATTGCCTTCTCGACGAATTTTATTTACGAGCATTTGCATCAGTATCAGCGGAACCGCGTGCAGGTGCTGCTCAATCCGGAGCTCGATCCGCTTGGCGCGGGATATAATGTGATCCAAACGCGCATGGCGATCGGTTCCGGAGGCATCTTAGGCAAAGGCTATTTGAAAGGCACACAAACACAGCTACGATATGTGCCAAAACAATGGACGGATTTTATCATCAGTGTGCCCTCGGAAGAATTCGGATTTGTCGGCGCCGTTGTAATTCTCCTGCTCTATCTGTTTGTGATCTTCCGAGGAGTGGCCATTGCATCGAGCGTACGGAGTATCTTTTCGAGCGTCGTCGCGATAGGCATTGCCGGAATATGGTTCCTGCATGTGACGGTGAATATCGGCATGGCACTTGGGCTGATGCCCGTTATTGGCATTCCGCTTCCCTTCATGAGCTACGGCGGCTCGGCGCTGCTCACTAATCTGCTGATGGCGGGAATTCTGATGAACTTGTACCGGAACCGGAAGGTGCTTTTTTAGTGGATAGTGTATAACGGATAGTGGATTAAAAAAACTATCCACTTTCCACTATCCGTTATCAACTCATTGGTCGGCGTGGCGGGATTTGAACCCACGACCCCTACTACCCCAAAGTAGTGCGCTACCAGGCTGCGCTACACGCCGTTTATCTGAACCTGGATTACGCGGATTAAAGCGGATGATCGATCATCCGGATTACGCGGATGGATTCTCAGGATATTTGTAAATCTCAAGAATTTGCGTATCTCAGGTTCTAAGGATGCGCTAACAGGGAGGGTAACTTCACCCGTTCCATTACTTTAGCCTTTGCTCTATTCCTGAGCCGCATTTGCTCGCGCCATATTGATCTTGCGATCCTGCTCGATCAGGGATTTGCTGAAATAATGGCCGCCGGAGCCATCCCTTCGCGCGACGAAATAGAGATACTTGCTTTTTGCCGGATGCAGCACGGCGCGGACGCTCGCCGCACCGGGATTGCAGATCGGCCCCGGAGGGAGTCCCGCATTCATATAGGTATTATAGGGGCCGGGTGTGAGGAGATCGTCATGCGTGATCGCGTGATCGAGGTGCAAACCATATTGCACTGATGGATCGGCATCGAGTTTCATGCCTATTCGCAATCGATTGAGATACACGCTTGCGATCGTATCGCGCTCATCGGGACGGTGCGCTTCTGCTTCAACGATCGAGGCCAGCGTCATTACTTCTTGAAGAGAAAGTTCTTCCTCATCGGAATTTTGATAGAGCGAGTCATCCACCAAGCGTTTCCAATGCTTTATCATTTTCGTCAGCAAACCTTTCGGATCGGCACTGAGGAGAAATTCGTAGGTATCGGGAAATAAATATCCTTCTGCCGATCTCGCTTCCTGAGGAACTCCGAGGGAATGAAGGAAAGCAGTGTCAAATGCAAACCGCATGAAAATTCCGGAATCGAGTCCGAGCTTATCCTTCGCGATCGAAGCGGCATGATAGATGGTAATGCCTTCGGGGAACGTGGCGCGCAGAATTAGGGCGTACTCGCTGCCGGTGAGCCGCCGAATAATTTGTGTGTTCGAAAGACCGTACGCAATGCGGTACCTTCCGGCATGAAGCTCCTTTGCCGCACCGAGCACGCGCGCCGCGAACTGAAACGCAACGCCCGAACGAATAAGCTGATGCGCCGCAAGTGTATCCGTCAGCGCAGCAACGGATGTGCCTTGCGGGATGCTGATTACAACTTCATTCTCGGAGATCTTTGGATTTTTTAGAAAGAACACGTAATATACGGTGCCAAGGAGGATGGCAAGGATCACGAAAAGGATGAATATGCGCCGCATTTGACACAAATTTACGACGAAGAAGCGAAGAGTAATTTAATACTGTCATCCTGAGCGGAGCAAGACGTAGCGATAGCGGAGTCTTGCGAAGTCGAAGGATGACATGGATAAAAGAAATATCATGCCACGATCCCCGCCAATCGTTCTGCGAGCAGCGTTTTTTCGCGGGCATTCATCGTAAGCTTGATGGCACGGCGGAATGCGGCGGCGGCTTCGTCGAGGCGGTTCGTTTTTACATACGCATCGCCCAAGAGTGCGTGATAGAGATAATAATTCGTGAGCGGCTGCGACTGAAGTAATTCGATGGCTGCATCCGGCCCGTGTACCTGACCCATCGATACCGACATGTGCATCGCGACGACGGGACTGGGCCGCATCGCATACAGCCGTTTATACAATCCAAGAATGGCAGGCCAATCTGTTGCATCGAACGAGGGTGCCATGACGTGAAGCGATTGAATGGCCGCTTCGAGATGATAATGGGACATGTGAATATCCGGCTCGGAGCGGCGGAAATAGTCCATACCCTGATCTATGAGTTCCCGATTCCATTTGGAACGATCCTGTTCGGAGAGCAGCACGATATCGCCACGGTCGTTGGTGCGGGTATCGAAGCGCGCGGCAACGAGCGTCATCAGCGCGAGCAGCGCAAGCGATTCCGGCGAATGGACTTCGGGATGCTCGGCCATGATGCGCACAAGGCGGATCGCTTCCAGGCACAGGTCGCGATCGAAGAGGCCATCGCTCTCCGTTTGCTTGTAGCCTTCGTTGAATAGCAGATACAGCGAAGAAAGTACGGCCCCGCTCCGCGATTTCAATGCGCGTCCGGCGGGCGCTTCGAGTTCCACGTTATGATCTCTGAAATACTTCCGCGCACGCCCTAAGCGTTTTTCAATGGTGTCTTCTTTCGTGAGAAATGCGTTGGCGATCTCACGGACGCTGAATCCGCACAGCGCTTTTAGCGTGAGCGTGATCTGTGAGGGCACGGGAATACCGGGATGGCAGCACGCGAACATCATACGAAGCTGGGAATCTTGTATCTCCCACGGCACGACGAGCCTATCGAGATCGAACACGTACGCGCCCTCGTGGATGCCGGGAATCATCGGCACGAACCGTTGTGAAGTACGGGAACCGTGGCGCTGGAGGTCCACCATCTTGTTCTTCGCGACCTGAATAAGCCAGCCCGTCGGATTTTCAGGCAGGCCACGGAAGGACCAGCCGGTCATCGCCGCCATGAGGGACTCCTGCACAACATCCTGCACATCGTCTAATTTCGAAATGCCGACCGCGCGCACCAGCGTGGAAACCAGCTTGCCATACTCATGCCGGAACAAATGCTCGACAATAGCATTGATCTGCGTGTGATCTGTACTGCCCGGCTCGAAGGAAAGTCCCATGATACTAAAAAGTTAGAATAAACAACAGAAGGTGGAAGACATGTTCGGGTGGGGAGACGGATGACACAAACCGCTTGGGCACACAATTCGCAAAAAACTATAGACCGTTCGCTTTCACATCGCTCTTCGTGTAGGTGACGGGATCGTCTTCGAATCCGCGAATGGCATTCTGCATGGAAGCCGAAGACCATTGACGGTCCAATGTGCTGTTCTGCTCGAATTTCCGCAAGAGATAATCCGTGAAATCCGCCACTTCCTCCCGCAATTCACGAGGAAGACGTTTCGCTTTCCCCTCGATCAGTTCAAGTGTGCTCATGCTGATTTAAAGAGAGTTTTAGGAATGAAAAGTTCGGCAACGAGAGAAACCGCTCCAAGTGCCGGAGGCACGGAGTACTCGCAGCCCAGGGTGAAGCGAAACGGAACCATGGGTCGGATTGCAATTGAAAAATTATTAGCCCTGAAAAGGGCGATGTTAGCCGCCTAGGATTTACTCCGTCCTTTCAGGACTATGGAAACCTAAAACGTATCGCGAACCCAGGGTTCCGCTCGCAAGCTCGCTGCACCCTGGGCTGCGAGTACTCCGTCGCTCCGCGACTATAAATTCGCTCGTAATTCGTGTTAATAATCAATCGAATGAAATCCAACCCGGTCGTAAGTCTCGGATACTTTGACACGCGGTCTGTCTGGATTTCGAAGTTCAGGTATCTTTTCGCAAAGATCAATCGCAGATTCGAATCGATTCTGATTTGAATATACTTGTCTGTGGCTCCGTTTTACTTGAAGATCATTTAAGAATTTTACGCTTGCGGGTTTGCACCATGTTGAAATACCATTTTTAAGACCAGCTGGCGGGTGACTTCCATATTGATAGAAGGCAACCAGTAGTTCAGGGGACAACGGAAAAGCGAAAAAATTACCACGCCGAAGAAACCCGCCTTTACTTGCTACTGCTGCTTGGTCAGAAGTCCAAAATGGGTGTCGTTCCGTTGTTCGATGCAAACACAAAGAATGTTTTTCGATTAGCACTTTATGAAGCATTTGAATTACGCCATACTCACCAATTAATTTGACGTGATAAGCTGCTGGATCTGAAATTTCCAATTTTACATCCGTCACATCTATTTCGGGGTGTAGTAGTTGGATTTTTTTGAGCTCCATGGTTGTATGTGTCTCAAGCATGTAATCTCGGAACTCTTTCGTTCTTATGTATTGTGTTGCAATATATCCGGCCAGACTCCATAGTTCATCTTTCTTAAACGCTGCAGTGTTGCCATTCTGCACCCGCTGAATAATCGATTCGCAAATTGGCGCATACTCTGCTTCAATTTCACAGAAAAGCTCTTCTATTAATTGGCCGGTCGCTGGTAGTTCGGAATCTTCAAATTGATCTTCAAATTCAGTGTCAAAAAAACCTTTTACAACTGTAACAGCCTCCGGTCCAGCAGGAAATATTTTAAGCTTGGGTTTATCAAGAACCCAAAGTCTTCCATCACTACCAGTAAAGCGTCTAAGGTGAACTTGAGCAACGGTGTGTGGCCTTTTTACCTTCTGCTTATTACGAATCTCTTCGAGCTTCGCGCGCAGTTCTGGCTTTGCTTGCATCTCTGCCGTTAAGTCAAGTTTAATTTTTTGCGCTACATTCATCTACAATAACATCGCCGCTCGTTCCCATATTCTCCACATCCGCATGCTTGAATGTTGAGCGGCCCAGCGTTAAATAGGGGAACCGGGGTATTCGTTCCGGGTCTGCATTGTTTGGGCGCGGAGTGAGTGGGGAGTTTTAGGTTTTAAGTGCGTGGCAATCCCGCCAACCACCCCCACGCATCGTGGGCGATGCTTGCCCCCTCCTATTCGCAAGCTCATAGGAGGGGGAGCACGGAAAAAAATACTATTCTCCATAGGAGAGGGAGTTAGTGCGGACGGGTTGCCATTTTTTCGGTCCAGGCTGCGAGGAAGGCAAGCAACACATAGAGTACAAGGGCGCTTATCGCCATGGCCGTGGGCGATGTGGGCGGCGGGCCGAAGTTCGCGTACACCTGGACTACACCGAGAAATATCACGAAGGCCCAAAAGATATAGCCGCCTTTGGCGCTGGTGAATGTCATCCGTCTCGAATAGATCCATGCGCCGAGACCGAGCACGATCAACTCGAGCGGAAAACTCAAAGCAACATGACGCCACAGACCAAATCCAACTTTAGCGGAATTATCATACAGCGGCAGGTCGGCGACATGCACGATCAGATCGAGGATCCAATGGGAAAAGCTAACGCCGGCAACGAGAAATAGCGTGAACATGCGGCGTTCCGAAACACACAGTGCGACGATCAGGCCGAAGATCAGCGATACCACGATCGACCCCGGCAACCCATGCGTATAGGGCATGTAGTACAGGTCGAGCGCGTTCGCCTCCGTGAAGCCGGGAACGATGTTCAGCTTTTCGATCCCAAGCAACACCAACACGGACCACACGACATCCATCCATTGGGTCGCAATGAACAAGACCCAAAGCGGTACCCTCGGAGCCAGGGACCTCGCTGCATAGGAAACACCATAGTGACCAACGAACATAGTTCCTTAAGTAGTGTTAGATGTTGAACGAATATCAAATTGATTCATTTCCGAATACGCCGAAGCAGGGGTGTTCGTTCCGGGTATGAACCGAGCCCCGCGCATCGGGGGAACCACCCCCCAGCCCCCTCCTACTCCGTAGGAGGGGGAGTAGTAAACTCCCCCTCCGATGAGCTTGCGAATAGGAGGGGGCTGGGGGGTGGTTGCCCCTCGCAGCGAACAGTTATCGTTCCCTTCCCGCCCATGTCTTCCGAATCTGATCTAAGATAGCTTGCGGATTGGTCGATGCTTGTCCGCTTGGGAAGCGAAGCACGGTGATACGGTTCTCATTCAGATATTCCGTTCGGCGTTTATCGTGCGCCTGCTGTGCGGGTTCATCGTGGACGTTTCCATCCAGCTCGATCGCGAGGCGCTCTTCCGGGCAATAGAAATCGAGGATGTAGAGGCCGACGCTATGCTGGCGACGGAACTTCCTTCCATCCAGTTTTGCGCCGCGCAGTTGATACCACAGCAAGTGCTCGCCATCGGTGGGGCGATTCCGGAGTTCCCGGCGGCGCTTCTTCAGGCTGGGATGGTTTTGAATTTGCATTTTACACAGAACATAATAGTGAGTGTGGTGCAATCCCGCTAACCACCCCCCCCTCCTATTCCGCGCATCGTGGGCGATGCCAGCTGCATAGGAGGGGGAGTGTAAATTTTAAGTGTTGTGGAACCCCGCCGACCACCCCCCAGCCCCCTCCTACTCCGTAGGAGGGGGAGTACAAGAACTCCCCATCCTATGCAGCGAAGCGGAATAGGAGGGGGCTGGGGGGTGGTTGCCCTGCAGCACAGAAGGCGGAGCTTTTTACTTGGTCGCTTTATGGTCAACGGGTTCCCATAGTTCGATCTTGTTGCCTTCGGCGTCCATGATGTGGAGAAATTTTCCGAAGTCGTACGTGGCAACGGTGTCAAGGATGGTTACACCGTTCTGTTTGAATTTGCTTACAAGGCCATCCATATTCTGGACCCGGTAGTCGATCATAAAATCCCGTTTGGATGGGGAGAAATAATCTTCCGCTTTTTTGAACGGTTTCCATTGAAGCGAGCCAATGTCCTCCGGTTTATTTACATTTCTAAATTCAAAGCTCGAAGAACCCCATTCATTGATCTCGATCCCTAAATTTTTGGTGTACCAATCGTTCGTTTTCTTCGGATCGTCCGAATAAAAGAAAACACCGCCGATTCCCGTCACCTTTGGCGCGGTGTCGGCCGGTGGTGTTGCGTTATTTGTTTTTTTAGAAAGCCCGAATGCCACACCGATGCCCAGCATCAAAAGCATTCCCAACAGGATCGACTTCATATCTAATGATCTCATAGTGCCCTTTATTTGGTTGATGGTGAACTGATCTGCAAAATTACTAATAATATCTCGAGATCTGATCGAAACCACCCCGCGCATCGTAGGATGGGAAGTTTAACTAATACTTCATGTGAATCACGATCGCCGCGTTCGCTCGGAGTGAGAAACTTGCATCTTTGAAGGATGGCGGCCCCATAAATCCCTTTGCATCGTTGGAGGCGCCAACACCCTCCGTCGGTATCCCCAGAAAATTTGTATTGAGTTTTCCGTTCCCATCCTCATCGTGGTAACATGCGATGGCATACACTCCGGGCGGCAGGCTATCGAACGTCACTACCGCCGTTTTGTTTTTGATCTTCACCGGCGTCTTTCGGATCGCTTTATTGGGATCGGTTGGGTACCCCGCTTCCGAGTTATAGAGACTAACAAACACAACGCCGTCATTGCTATGAAGCGAGGTTACCGTTACCGTGAGCTGATAATTCTGTGTAACAAGCGCGAATGGGAAGAGAAGAAGAAAAAGATAGCTGATCGGCATAGGTTTGTGACTGATTTCTATTTTATTTTCCTGACGTTGCTCCCGTGCTATGCAGTGGAGCGAAGTAGGATATGGCTGATGGTGGTGGGTACGATGGGCCTGTGAAACTCCCCCTCACCCGATTCCGCCTGCGGCGGAATGTCCCTCTCCCCACTTCGTGGGGAGAGGGATGGTTCGCGCAGCGAAACTGGGTGAGGGGTAGTTTAAACAATCTTTACACTCGCTTCATCGGAGGGGAGTTAATTTTTTTCATTTTCTTTGTGGCGGCTTTTGCTTTTGTGTTGAAATCGAGCGCGAGTTTGATCCAGGAATCGAGATCACGGTCGGATATGATTCCCTCCGGGCTTACGAACACATAACCTTGCATGGGTTTTCCGGTGAAGGTCATTTCGCGGCAGCCTTTTTTCATAAGGGCTGCATCATACACAGCAGGATCCAGCCGGACCATCAGATCCTCTTTTACAATACCCACACACATTTTTCCGTTGACCATGAACGTGAGCCCGCCCATCATTTTCTTTTCTTCGACATTCTTGAGATGTGCCAGCGCGTTCCGCAGTCGGTTTGCAAGTGCTTCGTTATAGGCCATCGTTACATTGGAAGTTTGAATGAAGTGGAGTCCCGGTGAGTGTGGTGCAATCCCGCAAACCACGCCGCGCATCCCTCGACAGGCTCGGGACGGGCGATGCTTGCCCAATCCTATTCCGCTTTGCTGCATAGGAATGGGAGTTTGGAATGCTACCGTCGGCGAAGCGTGGGTGGAGGTTGTCGAGCACCTCCAGCATTTTTATAATACGGTTCGCGAGGATTGTTTTTCATGCGTTCCTCGATGCGTTCGGCGAGCCATTGGTTGTATTCTGCTAAATAGGGGTCGGGAATTTTTGCGCGGCTGTCTTCGAACATCGGCTTAAATTTGTTCCATGTGTTCGATACAAAGTCCCCCAGCGTTTTATCGATGAGATCGAGCTCGATATAGTGTTCATAGACCAACATACCGATGGATTCCATCTGCTGGCCGATGTGGATGAGTTTTATTTGATGGTCGGATGGCAAGGCGGCGAATTCTTCCCGTGTTTTGGGAACCTCGATAGTATTCACGAAATTGATAAGCTCCGAAAACTCGCGAGTGCTGAATACTCGCAAAGTTTCGAGCGTGAGGCGCTCGCGGCGGTCGCGTTCCGCAGCTTTTACTTGCGCGATGCCGAATATCAGCGCAATGACGACCGAAAGCGTGAGGGCGATGTTGGCGATGATCCCGATAGTTTCTGCCATGTTGTTATGATTCGTGGATCAAAACAAACGCCGAAAACTCACGCTGCATTCTCCGCTGCGTGAGTTTTCGAACGATTGGAATGGATCACATCGGTGCGACGGGACGCACTTCCACTCTGCCACCGGTTTCAAGGGCGGGACATCCCTTCGCGATGGCCGCGGCCTCGGCGAGATCTGCCGCCTTTATGATGGAATATCCACCGATGACTTCCTTGCCTTCCGAGAATGGGCCATCCGTAATGGAACCGCCAGCGGCAACCAGTTTGCCTTCACGTTGAAGCGGGGCGCCCCATTCCTTAAGCTTGCCTTCTTCACCAAGCTTTGCAAACCACCCCTGCCAGCGCTGCATAATTGCTTCCATTTCTGCGGGCGAGGGCTGCGTGCCGTCGCTCATTCCGCCACGATAGAGAAATACGAATTCGTTCATTGTAATGTACCTGATTAGTTGTTAAATGATCACCCCGGTGAAAGAATTTGCATCCCAAAAACACCAGGGTGTTGAATTATAATCATTATATCGTTCGATACTCTAAAACCCGGACCGAGATTCTTGAGATTTTTTGGGGATTTGGGCAATCGTTGTATTTTAGGAATGCTCTGTTGATGATTATATGTTTATTTCAAACGGTGTTTACTTCAAAGTATTGTTTTCCTTCATTTTTATCATTCATGCTTCGCTATGATCACATTTCCTAAGAATCTTGGCTTCTGTGTTGCATTTTTATCCTTGACGGTTTTTACTATTTCGCCAGTACACGCGCAAAAGAACGATCCGCCATCGGGGCAATTCGGGGTGGGCGTTTATTCCATACGCTCCTCTACTCCGAGTGGGCTTGAAGCCGTCTATGCCATTAATCAGAATATTCAGGTGGGATCGGAACTATCGCTTTCTGTTACCAGCAGCGGCGGGGCGAGCGTAACGACCATCTTGTTCGGCCCATTTGCTCGATATCTCATCCCGACGACCGTGAGCCCGTTCATCCAGGGCGGCCTGCAAGTGCTCTCGACTGGAAGCACTTCAAACACCGGCGTATTTTTAGGCGCCGGTGTAGCCTACAACATTAACCATGAGATCGCTTTACACGCCGGAGTGGATATTCTGAATGTCTATTTCAGCCCATCCTCGACGACATTTGGCTGGAGCTTTATCCCTGCCGACGCCGATTGGTTCTTTTAGACAAACTCGAATAACCATGCTTTTGGTGCTATCATAAGTATGATCAGAGGAATTTTTCATGACCGCATTTATTCATTATCTTCGTAAGTTCGGAACTTTGGCAGCGCTGATGGCTATCGCCGTTTCCTCGGCTCATGCACAAAAGAACGACCCTCCAGCCGAGCAGTTTGGGGTTGGTATTTATGGCGTCACAAATTTCCTTCCAAGCGGATTCGAAGTCACCTACGCACTCGATTCCAGCTCGAACCTTCAGATCGGCTCCGAACTTTCCGCCTCATTTTCCACATCGGTTGGCTCGTTTTTGATCGCTCCATTTGTGCGCTATCTCTATCAATGGTTCGTAAGTCCGTTCGCACAAGGGGGGATCCAACTATACTCGCAGCCCGGCAGTACACAGATCGGGCTCTTCCTGGGCGGCGGAGCAGCTTTTTGCATCAATCGCCAGATCAACGTTCACGGCGATGTCGATATTCTCAATGCCTTTTTCACCCCATCATCGAACATCGGCTGGTTCGTCTTTCGCCTTGGGGCGGATTATTTCTTTTAAGAACCCTGGACGCACGACACGTTAGTTCGGAGTATAGACCCGCAAAAAATTATTCTCTAAACGGAGAAAATAAAGACCAGCAGTTAGATTAGGAACAACAATAAAGTTTTCACTTGGAGGGATTGAGATTCTTTGTATCTCAGCGCCGATCGTTGAATACATTTCAAGGATTCGCGCGTGGTTCGAAGGAGCAAATGTGCATTTGAGTAGGCCATTCTCTGACACTGCGTTAAATCCAATGGACGGAGAATATTCATTCACACTTAAAGCTGGAATATTCGAACCTGACAAACGAACCTGACCCGAAACAAGCTTGCTCGATGCAGAATCCCAGCGACCCAATGGTGGAATATCCGGGCGAATGATCCCAGAAGAGTCATAATACACCCGAAGAACATCTGATGATGGAATTGAATCGAGAGTGGGAATTGAGTCATTCTCATACGGAACATTCAAACACGATAGTCCCCAGGAATAATAGAGCGTGGTATTGAGATCATACAAGTTCACATAATACTCATTGAGTGCAAGGGACATTGAGGTGATAATCTTACGCACCGTATCAAAATGAAAGATTGCGCGAGAACTATACCAGCCGAGAGGATCAGACGTATTAGTTGTATCGAAGTAGACGAGAGAGTCCCCAGCAATAACGATGCTCGATCCCATTGCAGTCGAATCGATCACAAAAGCTTGGACAACTTTGGAGCCGATCATGTCATAAATCGGACGTGTGGATGTATCATACTCGTTAAACTCAGAGTAGCTGCCTGAAATACTAACGTTAATGCGAAATGGAAGTGTAAGTGGGCTCTTCTGCGCGAACGCATTATCATTCAGAAACACTGCAATCCACAGAATAACTGTCACGCAACACAAGCGCGAAAATCTGACACACCGAGGCGCTATGACGGTAAGCTTCATAATTCAAATTGCCTCTCGAATCTTGTCATTAGAACCACAGATATTTTCCATCAGTTCTGGGTCGGGCGGAAAGTCTTCGTATTTTTGCATCAAATTAATTACTCTCTATGAAAATCCACGAATATCAAGCGAAAGAAATTCTGAAGAAATATGGCGTGCCGGTGCCGATCGGGTACGTCGCATATACGGTCAATGATGCGGTAGAAGCAGCGCGGAAGCTGCCGACGGAGATAGCCGTCGTAAAGGCGCAGATCCATGCCGGCGGCCGCGGCAAAGGCGGCGGTGTGAAGATCGCTCGCTCGCCGGAGGATGTCGGGAAACTTGCGCAATTCATGCTTGGCATGACACTCGTCACCCACCAGACGGGCCCCGAAGGACGAAAGGTTTCTCGTTTGCTTATCGAGCAGGGAGTCGATATTCTGAAGGAATATTATGCCGGTATCGTGCTCGACCGTGCATCCGCAAAAAATGTCGTGATGGTTTCGACGGAAGGCGGTATGGAGATCGAAAAAGTGGCCGAAGAATCACCGGAGAAGATCGTGAAAGTTTTTGTCGATCCGGCCATTGGCTTCCGTGATTTCGAGGCGCGAGAACTTGCGTTCGCACTTGGGCTTTCCGGCGAGGCATTCAAGCAATGCGTGGCATTTTTGAAAGCCTTGTACCGCGCTTATGAAGATACCGATGCCTCGCTCTTCGAGATAAATCCCCTCGTGCTCACCCGCGATGCGAAGATGATCGCGCTCGATGCAAAAGTGAATTTCGATGACAACGCAATGTACCGACATCCTGAATACGCGGCTTTGCGCGATATTGCAGAGGAAGATCCATTAGAGGTCGAAGCCTCGAAATCAAATTTGAATTATATTAAGCTTGATGGCAATGTCGGCTGTATGGTCAATGGCGCGGGACTTGCGATGGCGACCATGGACATCATCAAGCTTGCAGGCGGTGAACCGGCGAATTTCCTCGATGTCGGTGGTGGCGCGAATAAAGATACCGTTGCCGAAGGTTTCCGTATTATCCTGAGCGATCCAAATGTGAAAGCCATTCTGATAAATATCTTCGGCGGAATCGTCCGCTGCGACCGCGTTGCAACAGGGGTGGTCGAAGCCTCGCATTTAGTACATCCGCAAGTTCCGATCGTCGTGCGCTTAGAGGGAACCAATGCCGAAGAAGCAGGCGTCATCCTGCAAAACAGCGGCCTGAATTTCCTCGTCGCCAAAGGGATGACGGACGCGGCAAAGAAGGTGACGCAAGCGCTGGCGGCATAATTATAGAATGCCTAAGCAGATCACCCCAAGAATTCCGATCGAAAGCATGATCCATGAGCTTCGTGGAGAGCGCATTATTGTGGATAATGATCTGGCCTTACTGTATGGTGTAACAAACCAGCGGCTCCTGCAACAATATCGGCGAAATATCAAAAAATTTCCGTCAGACTTTGCGTATGTCCTTACAAAGAAAGAAGTTACAAACTTGAAGATGCAAAATGCAACATCAAGTTTACATGGAGGAAGAAGAACTATGCCCGTGGCTTTCACAGAGCACGGTGCAATTATGGCTGCCACGATCTTGAATAGTGAGGAAGCCGTTGCGATGAGCATCTTCATTGTAAGAGCGTTCGTAAAAATGCGAGAAGTCGCCTCTGGATCTGCTCAATGGATGAAGAAACGTAAAGAAGTCGAAGCAGCATTGGCACAACGAATGGATGGAATGGATAACACCATCGGCGAACTCTTTATGGAATTGGAAAAATTGATGACGCCATCGTTCGTTGTTCCCGAAAAGCGCTCCGTAGGCTTCCGGATATCCACGATCGATCCTTCACCAGTAAAATAACATGCTCAGCCCCCTTGCGCGTTTTTTTCGAGGTATTAACATCGCGATCGGCGTCACGACGATCAAGGATGACGCCACTCCCGCGCAGCAGCGGAATTTTGTTGCGGCGTGGATAGGGATCGTTACGTTCGTGGTATTATGGTGCCTTTTGATCGTCTATTGGTTCACCAGTTCCTAACGGAAGATATTATCATGAATGTGAAACGTGCTTGTCTCTTTCTTATTGTACTCTTCGGACTTTTTATTATTCCGGTAAGAGGCCATGCACAATCGCTCGCCGCAGATCGGACACAAGCGAACCCGCCGGGAGATGCACTGACGGACACCCTGCCTTCCGGCCCTGCGCGAAACAGCATCTATGCAGAAGCTGGCGGTTCTTCGATCGGAGGGACATTCGACTACGAGCGGATGGTTGTCCGAACCCTTGCCGTGCGTCTTGGATTTGGCTATTTGCCACTTTCGGGAACGAAGTCGAACGGAACGGTGGTGCATGCCTCCATCACGTCCGCCCCGCTCACGCTTAGTTGGTTCCCATTCAGCGCCAGCGATTCTGCATCCAGCGACCGGCTGGAGATCGGCATCGGACTCGGATATGCGGACCTCAGCAGAAACCTCGGCCCATTCAAAGAATTTAATGGCATTGGCTACTCGGCCATCATCGGCTATCGGTACGAGCCGGTCGAGGGCGGCTTCCTGTTCCGCATCGCGTTCACGCCCATTCTACTTGGCGGAAACTTCCAGCCGTATGGCGGAATAAGCTTCGGGTGGGGGTTTTGAACGGATCCTGACAGATTGATCGACCTCGTTCGATTTTTGTATTATTTTTGTAAACAGGGTTCGATTCAGGATCCGAATTCATACAGATTGTTATCACTATGAAAGCTACTTCTATTTCTGTCGTTGTATTTGCACTGGCGTTCTTCAGTCCGTTGAACTCTAAGGCACAATTCAATTCCGCGCCCGGCACGCTGCCCGGTTATTGGGACTTCCATTCTGGCATCGAACGATCATTCCCCTGCTCCGCAACCGGCCGATGCAGGACAATACGCTAGTATTACCGCACCGAATGCCCTGTATCTGGAAATCCTCGGCTCCGGACTGATCTATTCTATCAATTATGACCGGATGCTTACCGACTATCTCGGAGCTCGGATCGGTATCGGTTATTTACCAGATGGCAACGTATCGCTCACCACGATACCGATCACCGTCAGCGTGTTTCCGTTCGGTGCTACCAGCAGTAAATTGGAGATCGGGGCCGGCGTAGTCCATGCCTCGTTGGGAAACACCAAAGTAGGTTCCACCACCGGTGGAACCTACCTCGGATATGTGGGAATCATTGGGTATCGTTTGGAACCACTGGATGGAGGATTTCTCCTGCGTTTGGCGTTTGCGCCGTTCATTTTGAACGGGCATTTCCAACCGTATGGCGGTGTCAGCCTGGGCTACGCATTTTAGTTACAGCGGCTTGAACCGCTCGAACCCCTGCTTGCAATCCAAACAAAAATGGATCGAGCGGCAGAGCGTGCTGCCGAACATTGAACGCATCTCCGTGTTTTTGCTGCCACAGTGCGGGCATGCTACGTGCTCGATCACATTAAGATCGAGAACGCCATCTATTTGAATGGGAGCACCTAAACCAAACTCTTCCAAACGCTTGCGGCCTTGCGGAGTAATGCGGTCGCTGGACCATGAAAGTTCCGTTTCCATTTCTACTTTGGGATTAGCAAAGCCGGATTTCTTTAGTGCATCCGTAATATTCGATCGAATGTAGGTTGTCGCCGGACATGCAACAAATGTGGGTAGCAACCGCACCATCACGCCATCGTCGGTCATTTGCACGTCCGTGATCATGCCAAGATCGATCACGCTGAGCGTGGGGATCTCGGGATCCATCACTGTCGCGAGTATTTCCAATACTCTGCTTTCCACGTCGTCATTGCGAGGAACCCCGGAGGGGTGACGAAGCAATCCGTTGGAATTCTGGGGCAAGCCAAGGGATTGCTTCGTCGAAAATTGCTCCGCTTCGCTGCGCAATTTCCTCCTCGCAATGACAATATCGGAAATATGATCTACCATGTTGTCGCCGGATCTAACCGATACACTTCCGTCATCTCATCAATAAGCGGTTGCAAATACTTTGTGTGATATCCGCGGCGTCCGCCGTACATTCTCTCCGTGATCGGGAGTTTAGGAAGTTGCAGTTCGGCGCGTTCGATTATGGGCGTGATCGCTTCGAGCCAATGGGTCTGCAACGCGGTCTCTCCAATAAAAATGTTCTCCGCTTCAAGTTCCTGGTCATATTGGGATGGCTCGAACATTCCAAGCGCGAATGGGAAAGCCTCATTCAATGCCGTTTGCATGCGGGCGTGGCTTTCTTCCGTGCCTTTGCCAAGCTTTTGTACCCACAGATCGGCGTGGAGTACGTGGTATTTCAGTTCGCCTCGGATCTTCCTTGCCAACGCCGCGATAGGAGCGAACGACGATTGCGTTAGGATCGAATATCGCAAGCTCTCCGCATGATCGAACAGGAAATGCCTCATCAGGCTGAATGCGTAATCACCAATGGGTAGTTCGACAAATTGGCAGGAATGAAATTCCTTTTCGTTGCGACCAAATGCAATAACATCGGGTATCGGTTCGCCGAACTCCGTATTAAGCAGCGCATAGTTCGCAAGCGCGTGGCCGATCTGGTCCTGCGCAATAGACGAAAATGCAATATCTTCTTCGAGAATGGGGCCGAGGCCCGTCCATTCGCTGTTGCGGTGGCCGATGATGAGTTCGTCGTCGGCGATACGATATAATAGGTCTTTTATTGCTTCACTCATAATGTCTTTGGTATGTCATTCCCGCGAATGCGGGAATCCAATAGTGGAGGATCCACAAAAGGTGTTTGGTAATTTATCGTCGAAAGATCGATCCATTCGGGATTTCTCATCTCGATCAGATTAATTTTCCATTGTCGATTCCATTTTTTGAGTTGCTTCTCTCGCATTATCGCGGAATTAATATCTGAATAGAATTCGAAATAAACTAATCGATCAACATCATACTTTTTTGTGAATCCCTCAAAAACTCTCTTTTTATGCTCTGCAACACGACGTTCTATGTCATTTGTGACGCCAATGTACAAAGTACCGTTGTACTGGCTTGCCATAATGTAAACATAGTAGTTGTGTTGACTCATGCTCGTCTTTATGTCATTCCCGCGAAAGCGGGAATCCATCGTCTGCTGGAGTGCAAAAGTTTTGTTTCATACACGTTTTGGATTCCCGCATTCGCGGGAATGACAATTAAATTATCCTGATTCCTTCTCCATCATGTCGAGATACTTATTGTTCGCAAGTTCCTTCAGTTCATCTAAATATTTATTGATGCGCTTCCGCACGGGATAGCCAGAGGCTTCGCGGTAATTCTTATCTGGCACAGTAGAGAACATATCATCGTCCTCGTGCTGGAACGTAAAAATATCGGTCGAGCGGACGGCCCAGAGATTAACCGTCTTTTTGCGGCGGCCAAATTGCTCTTTGGCGAATATCAGCGCAAGTTCAGGATCGGGTGCATGAATGATTCCCACGAACTCGTGCGCCGAGCCGCGTTTATCCTGATGGAAGATCGCGAACGTCTCCCATTCTTCATTTTGTGCCAGGCCGCTCGAAGCAGGCGAAGCTTCGAGATCGGCTCGGCGGATGCGGGGGTCTAGGCTATTGGTCATGATTGAGTGTTGTGGACTCCATGGACAGTGTGGACGGTATGGACGGTTGTCTATAGTGTCCACACAGCCCAGTTTGTCCAACGATTATGCATAGGGTACTACTTGTTTCATAGTTGGCCGCATCATCGCCTCTCTCACCCACCGGCCATTCTCTTCGGCATAGCGGCGGACGGCGAGGCGTTCTTTGTTGCATGGCCCATCGCCATTGATGACGCGGAAGAATTCGTCCCAGTCGGGCTGGGTGTATTCCCATTTGCCGGTGGTTTCGTCCTTTCGAAGAGCGGGGTCGGGCAGCGTCATTCCAAGTTCCCAGATCTTGGGAACATATTGTTCGAGGAAGTCCTGCCGCATGTCTTCGTTCGACATCATCTTGACTTTCCAGCGCATCAGCTTTTCGGTGTGAACGGAAATCGTATCCGGCGGACCGAAGAAGTGCATCATCGGCGGGAACCACCAGCGGTTGAGCGCATCCTGAAGCATCTCGCGCTGCATCGGTGTGCCAACTGCGAGCGCAACGAATGCATCGTATCCCTGCTTTAAATGGAATGACTCTTCATAGCAAATTCTTTCGAGCGCTCGGCAATACGGGCCGTAACTACCCTTTGCGTTCGCAAGCTGGTTGACGATAGCACCGGCATCGACCAAAAATCCGATCACGGCAATATCCGCCCACGTCTTTGCTGGGTAGTTGAAGATATTACTGTACTTCGATTTCCCATTGATGAGATCGTTTATCATTGCCTCGCGCGATTTGCCGAGCGTTTCTGCTGCGGCATAAAGCAAATGCCCATGCCCGACCTCATCCTGCACTTTCGCGATGAGCGCAAGTTTGCGGCGAAGTGTTGGCGCGCGCGTGATCCAGGTTCCCTCCGGCAGCGCACCGATAATTTCGGAATGCGCGTGCTGCTCGATCATGCGCAGCACCTGGCGGCGGTATTCGGCCGGCATCCAATCGTCTGGCTCGATCTTTTCGCCGCGTGCGATGCGGGCTTCGAATTCGGCTAATTTCTCCGGGTCTTCGTCCTTTACGACAACCGGTTTGGCATCCGGTTCTATATAAGCGTTTCCGTACATAATTATCTGGTAATGATTCCTTCGATCAAAATGGATGTGATCTCGCTTAACTCCTCCGCAGATGGTTTGCGATGAGCCTTATGAGACTCGTAGGTCCAGTTGGTTGCAGAAAGAAGCGTTCTGGCTGTGATAGCTGCATCGATCTTCCGAAAAATTCCTAATGCAATCCCTTCTTCCACTATTTTACGAAAGATTTGCTCATATCTTCGCCTCATGAGCTTAAAATCGCTGAGGAATGACTCGCCCATGTGCCGCCACTCATGTAGAAACACACCGGAGGCATCAGCATTCGAAGCGATCACACCCAAATGAGCCTCTAGAGCGGATCGCAATTTTTCTTTTGGGTCCAGCGCACTTGCCGCAATGGGTTCGATGGCAGAGAAAAACTCATCCGCCATGCGAAAGCATATTTCCTGAAGGATATCTTCTTTCGAGGAGATATGATTGTACAGGCTCGCAGCTTCGATGCCAAGCGCTTCGGCAAGATCGCGCATGGAGGTCGCGGAGTAACCGCGCTCACGAAAAAGCATCTGTGCCTTGTCTCGAATTTGATCTTTCCGCGCTAAAACTTTCATCTTGTTAACTAACAATCGTTAGTTTATTACATTCCCAACCTTATCGATCAAAAAGTTAGAAAGTTTAATTTTCTTTCAGAATGCGCTTTTTTTTGAAATTAATTCAGAATTTGATGAGAAAAGGCAACCTATTCTTATGGAAGTGTAGTTCTATTTGTAGAAAAGTGGGGGGAAGTGGGGCATTTTGCCTTTTCCTCTTTATTTCAAATCATGTCATCATTCAAAGGAAGCGACACGTACGTCGTCGATGCGAAGGGGCGCGCGAGCATCCCATCGAAGATGCGTAAAAATCTCGAACCGGAAGCGCGGCGGACGTTCGTCGTTACGCGCGGAATTGAAAAATGCCTGTACGCCTACCCGCTCGATGAGTGGCATCGCATGGAGGACTCGATCCGCTCGCTCTCGTCGGCTAATGAAAAAGATCGATTCTTCGCGCGAACGCTTATGCAATGGAGCGAGGAGATCCAGTTGGATTCACAGTTCCGGCTGCTGATCCCGAAATCGCTTCTCGATTTCGCGGAAATATCGAAGGAAGTATTTTTTATCGGTGTGCTCGATCACATCGAACTGTGGAAGCCGGCACATTTTAAAAGTATATCGAATCGAGAAAAGAGACCTACGAAAAGATCGTGGAGCAGGTCATGGGGGATAAGAAATGAGGAAGGGTGAATTATACGATTTGACACTTCCCTGTTCATAATTCATCACTCATTATTGTCCGAACAGTTCATTGAAAACGGAGCGCGAGTATCATCAACCCGTTCTGCTGAAAGAGGCGATGGAACTACTCGGAGTACGCGAAGGCGGGGTATATGTCGATGCCACGCTCGGTGGCGGTGGCTATGCAGAGGCGATGCTTTCCAGAGGGGCTTACGTCTTCGGATTCGATACCGACCCTGCGGCACACGAATTCGCCACAGCACGTCTCGCACGATTTGGAGCGCAGTTCGTGCTTATCAAAGAGAACTTTGAAAAACTTAACGATGCGCTTGCTAATCAGCCACGTCTGATGAACACCGGGCCGGAAGGCGGCCTTTTAGACGGCATCGTCTATGATCTTGGCGTCAGCAGCCATCAACTCGATACAAGTTCTGTCGGACTCAGTTACCGTGTGGACGCACCGCTCGATATGCGGCTCGATCCAAGACTTCACTTATCAGCGAAAGGAATCATTTCAGGCTATGATGAACCACAGCTCAAGGAAATTTTTCGCAACTATGGCGAAGAGCCTTATGCCGGACCGATCGCAAGAAGGATCGTTCAGGCACGCATGGCGCGAGCTATCGAAACAACCACAGAACTGGCAGCGATCGTCGCACAAGGGATACGCGAGGATAAAAAAAATGAAACCCTCTCGCGCATCTTTCAGGCTCTGCGGATCGAGGTAAACCAGGAGCTTGAGCATTTACGGACATCGCTCGGCCAGGCGGCCGAGCGCCTTCGCGTCGGCGGAAGGATCGTCGTCGTGGCATATCATTCGCTGGAAGATAGGATTGTAAAAGAATTTTTTAAGAAGGAAAGCGCGCCGGAATTTGCGGCTGGTTCCATCGGTGCTTTGCGGGAACGAATAGACCACTCCAGCGCCCGGCTGAGCGTGCTGACGAAGAAAGCGATCACGCCTACTGAGGAGGAGATCGAACGAAACCCGCGGGCACGAAGCGCAAAGCTGCGCGCGGCTCAACGAATTAGATAGTAACCGGATGACTACGATTGCCTACGCGCCCCGTGCGGCGTTCGGACAGAACAGAGAAGGAGAATTGCTCGGAGCAACGACCCCGAGAGAGGAACCTGCTGCAGTTTCAGCGCCGGCAGCGCCAACCGTTCAGAAGATCGTTCCAAGCGAGATCCAAAAAGTAGTTCGAAAAATGCCGACCTTATACGTCATTGCATTTTTCGGAGTCGTGGTCACCTGCGCGGTACTGATCATCTGGAATACGCTACAAGTCAACAAGCTGACTCTGGAGCGCACCAAGCTTGACGACCAAATTACCCAAAGTGAACAGCGCCTTATCCGTTTGCGAGCACAGGAAATGCAGCTTTCAGCGCCGGACCATATCCGGCCCATTGCTCAGGCAAAACTGGGAATGATCCAGTCCAACGGAGAAGACGTGGTGATCGTAAAATAGCTTTTTTAGCCGTGAGATACCGAGATCAGGACGAATTGCCGTTTGATGGGATCGCCGAGCGATACCCACCGGCTACGCACGTCGTGAACCCAACTTCGCACGTCGTGAACCCAACTTCGCACGTCGTGAATCCAACATCGCACGTCCTGAACCCGGCTCCGCACTCAGAAATTGGTTCGCAACGAGGGAGAGTGTTTTCGCATTCGGTTGAAGATGAGCGAAGTAATCCGATCTTCGAAGATCCTGATTCAGAAACATCTTCCGAAGAGAATCAGGAACCCTGGCACGAACGGCTTGTCCACCGGTTCTTTTCTGCTCCCGTGCCCGTCGATCCCTTGAAGAAGAATGGCAGACTTTATTCGGTGCTTGCATTCTTTTTGCTTGCCTTTGCACTGGTCGGCGGGAAGCTCTTCAAGTTACAGGTTCTCGATCACGGCGCGTTCTCTCAGGAGGCAGCGGAGCAATATAAAACGGAAGTACCTATTGAAGCAAGGCGCGGCCTGATCCGAGATCGCAACGGTATCATCCTCGCAGCAAACTCCTATGTGGTCAAATTCGCTGTCGATCCCAAGGCGATCCAACATCGCGACCGGCTTGCAGCGATCTTCTCCGCAACCTTCGGAAAGCCAGCCCAATATTACGAGACGGTCTTTAGCGATACGTCCCGAAGATATATCGTAGTCGAACGGGAAGTTCCCCTCGAAGTTGCATCGCGCCTCGATTCCGTGAAGGATCATGGCTTGATGCGGCAGATGGACTGGCGCCGGAACTATGCGTTCGGAGAACGCGCAGCGCATGTGCTTGGCTTTGCGAGCAACGATGGCCGAGGTCTCGCGGGCATCGAGCTTATCGATAATCGCGATCTCGCCGGGCACGATGGCGAGCAGTTCATGCAGCGCGACGGACGCGGCGCACTCCGGCCGGACGTAGATTATGAGAAGGTTCCAGCTTCCGATGGGGAGAATCTTACGCTCACGATCGACGAATCCATTCAGGCAGCCGCAGAATCTGCGTTAAAGGCGGGTGTTGAAAAGGCAGAAGCAGAAGCCGGTATCGCGATCGTCATGCGTCCATCGACCGGCGAAATACTTGCGTTAGCGAACGTCCCGGATTTCGATCCCAATGCATTCAGCAAGGCGACGAACGCGATGCTTCGCAACCGTGCCATCACCGATGCTTATGAACCCGGTTCGACCATCAAAGTGCTTGTCGCGTCTGCCGCACTGGAAGATGGCGCCTGGAAACCGGACGACAAGATCGACGCCGAACACGGCCATTGGAATCCAGAGAACGGTGTCCATATCACCGACACGCATCCCTACGGAATTCTGACCTTTCGTGAAGCCCTGGAAAAATCGAGCAACATTTCTTTTGCAAAGATTTCGGATAAGCTCGACAAACGCCGCTTCTACAAATATCTTCGCGATTTCGGCATTGGGAATTATACAGGGATCGACCTTCCCGGCGAAGTACGTGGCGTACTCCATACACCGGGTCAGTGGCAGGAAAATTCCAAGCGCTACATGGCCTTTGGCTATGAACTCACGGCCACGCCGATCCAGATGGCGACTGCGTATGCCGCCGTTGCGAATATGGGAATGTTGATGAAGCCCTATATCATCGCCAAACGCGAGGGGCCGAACGGAACCGTTGTTACCGAGCCGCAGGAGATCCGCCGCGTCGTCAGCGAACAGACCTGCCGTACGCTGATAAATATCATGGAGGGCGTTGTTGATTCAGGAACGGGCACGCTCGTTCAGATAAAGGGTGTACATATTGCTGGCAAAACGGGAACGGCGCAGCAGCTTGTCGGCGGGCATTGGTCCAAAGAACATTACACATCGAGCTTCACCGGATTTTTCCCGGCGGAAAAACCGGAATATCTTATCAGTGTCATTCTTCGATCGCCGAAGAATGGATATTATGGCGGTGTAGTCAGCGGCCCGATCTTCCGTGAGATCGCCATGAATATTTTAGAGATGACCGGCAAGCTTCCGCCCGAAGCCCGAAGCGCACCGAAGCCCGCAGAAGTACCATTAATAACCGAGGGCGTGGTGGATATTGATGGAATACCGGTTCCGCAAACCAATAAAGATTCCCGCCCGGTGTGGGACGTCCGTGGTATGACTGCCGAGCAAGGGCGCTCGCTATTGGCCAGTCAGGGATTTGTTGTGAACATGACCAAGCAAGGCCAATCAGAGCCCGCGAGCATCATCGACGATGTAATAAAGTGTGGAGGAGATACTGTTCGCTTTGAACTGGCAAAGCCGAAGGCAGAAGGAGACGATGTGCAAGCAACAGCCGAAGTAGCACCCAATCTTGTGGGACTGCCGATGGCACGCGCGATCAAACTTGCTTCTGCCGATGGCTTTCGCGTAAAAACAACCGGTACCGGACCTGTTACAAAACAATTTCCGGATGCCGGCGCGAGACTCAGTGCAAACATTGCGACGGGAAGTCCGACGCTAACGCTCTTTGGAGAAGAACAATAGGACAAAGATGAATTTTGAATGATGAATGATGAACAGGATGTGTTTCCTGATCTCATTATCCACCATTTATCATTGATTATTGACCGTGATCGCTCCTAAGTCAGGCGGCGTTCGTTGAAAAATGAAATTTAGTGAGCAAAATAGGATGGACAGCATCGGAGACGATGCGTACCATCCTCGGCTGATTGAAGAGATCGGCCTTCTCGACTTGTATGAAGTTGGGGAGGCCGATCTCTCGCGGCCGCAATACGATTCTCGCAAGGTTCAGCCTGGCGATACTTTCTTTGCTATTCGCGGCTTCGAAACGGATGGGCACGCCTTCATCCCACAAGCCCTTGCGAATGGCGCGAGCGCGATCGTTCTGGAAGAGGATTCTGCATTCACGCGTGAGGATGCCATGCGTGCTCAGGTCGCGCGCCTTGTGGTTAAAGATTCCCGTCGCGCACTCGCCTTTATTTCCGAATGGGCTTTCGGCGAGCCAAGCACAAAGCTCCGCCTGATCGGGGTGACCGGCACGAACGGAAAGACGACCGTTACGAATATCATTCGCCAGTTATTAAGCCGACGCGGCGAAAAAGTTGGGCTTATTGGCACGGTCGGTATTTTTATCGGTGAGGAAGAAACGCCCGCGACCCATACGACGCCCGAATCACGGGACCTATCCGAATTGCTCGCGAGGATGGTTTCCGAGCATATCACGACGTGCGTGATGGAAGTCAGTTCCCATGCACTTGCGCTGGAGCGCGTGGCCGCGCTCGATTTCGATATTGCCGTCTTTACAAATCTTACCCAAGACCACCTTGACTTCCATCATACGATGGAAGAATATTTTGCGGCGAAACAAAAGCTGTTCAGCAGGCTTAAAGATACCGCCATTGCGATCACAAATGCCGATGATCCATATGGCCTCGCAATCGTCCAGAATTCGGTCGCGAATGTGCATTCGTATGGCATCCACAAACAAGGAACACCAGCACACGCCGATCTCATGGCGTACGATGTAACGTTTTCAACTGAAGGCGCAAAATTCAGAGTCGAGAAAAGGTTCTCAGATGAGCGGGCTCCGATTGAATCTCCGCTTTCCGGCAGGATAAATGTTGAGAACATACTCGCATCGGCGAGTGCACTATACTTCGGAGTGGAAGGATATTCGCTTGGAGAATTATCGAAACTTATTCCGACCATTCAGCCCGTCCGGGGGCGCTTCGAGCGTATTACGCTAAAAAATGGTGCGTATGCCATAATCGATTACGCGCACACACCAGACGCCCTCCTTAATGTGATCGAGACGATTCGCGCCATTATTTCGTCTGCGAATAAGATCATAACGGTCTTTGGATGCGGAGGCGGACGCGACAAAGGAAAACGGCCTCAAATGGGCGAAATCGCGGCAAGATTATCGGATCATGTCATTATTACGAATGATAACCCTCGCTCTGAGGACCCGCTTGCCATCATCAGCAATATAGTGGCTGGAATTCCTGATTCCGGACGAAATTCTGTTGAAATTGAGCCAGATAGGGCAAAAGCGATAGAGATAGGTATGTCCCTCACGGAAGCCGGGGATGTCCTTCTGGTGGCGGGAAAAGGGCATGAGCAATATCAGATCGTTGGCAAAGAACATCTGTTCTTTGACGACCGGGAGCAGGTTTTGAAAGCGAATGCTGCCTTGTAAAAAAAGAAGTGTCAGGTATAAGGGAGCGCAACAGCCTGTTATCGCTGTTACAATACATTGATCGCTGCTCTACGCAGTTTTTGATCTCAGCAGTTTTTATTGCTCCGGTTCACTCCGACCATTATTTGCGCGGCATGAAGTTCCACTTGAGTCAAGCCTTGGACTAACGTTGAATCTAACTATTCAAGATCTTCTCAGCATTGAGTTCGTGCGCGAAATAGGAGTGCGTGCATTGGGGCTTTCGCGCACCATTCGAGATGTTTCTACGGATTCACGCACGCTTAGGCGGGATGATCTCTTTATATCGCTCACCGGCGAGCGATTCGATGGGCACCAATATCTGAGCCAGGTCGCAAAAGAAGGTGCGCTTGCAGCGGTCGTAAGCAACGAGTGGTATGAAAGCCGGAAGGGACGAAATCATCCACTGCCGTTGCTCGTCGTTAACAGCTCGCTCGATGCGTACGGCGCATTAGCAAAACTTTATCGGCAGAAATTCAATATTCCCGTTCTGGTCATCGCTGGCTCGAATGGAAAAACAACAACGAAAGAACTGGTTGCGCAGGTTTTATCCGGTTCGCTGGATGTACTGAAAACGGAAGCGAATTACAACAACCAGATCGGCGTACCACATACAATATTCCAGCTTCGCGGTGGGCATGAGGCAGCCGTACTTGAGATCGGCACCAATCATCCCGGCGAAATTGCGTGGCTCTGCGATGTCGCACAACCGACGCACGCTCTGATTACGAATATCGGCAAGGAACATCTTGAATTTTTCAAGGATCTGAAAGGCGTTGCCCGCGAAGAGAAAGCAGCATTCGATTATGTCTTGAATCATGAAGGATTTGCGTTCATCAATATGGACGATCCTTACCTCAAGACAGCAGCAAAAAAATTTGGAACCCATGCAATGACCTACGGATCGGGCCCAACCATCAACGGATTATCCGTTCAAGCCGAACGAATGGGTTTTGCGAAGGATGGCCGCGTGGAGATCAGGTTAACATGCGATGGTAAGTCGTTCGTGATCCGCACACATCTATTCGCCGATTATGCTCCGAACGTCATCGCTGCCGCAGTCGCGGTCGGTCTGCATTTTCACATGCGCCGCGTGGAGATCAAACCGCAGATCGAATCCTTCCACCCTCATGCTAACCGGCTTGAGGTTATGCGCGTCGATGGCATCACCATACTCAACGATGCCTATAATGCAAATCCTGATTCGATGGAATCTGCGTTTCGTACCCTGAAAGAATTTCCTGTTAAAGGCAGACGCTTCGCGGCGCTTGGCGATATGCTCGAATTAGGGAGTGCCGCTGCCCGGGAACATCGGGCCTTAGGGCACAAGGTGGCTGAGTTCCGATTTCACCACACCTATTTCACTGGCACAGAGGCCAAGCGTTCCTATACGGCTGCGGAATCGACGAATGGCGCTGCAAAGAATTCTTATTTTGCACAAAAGGAAGAACTGGCTTCGGCATTGCGGGACGCATTGCGCCCCGGCGATGCACTCCTCATCAAAGGCTCGCGTGGAATGAAAATGGAGGAGTTGATCGATCTTTTACAAAAAGGATGAAATTAAGTAATAAGTAAGAATTAAAAATTAAGAATTGGGGATCGGATGAAAGAAAGTGCCATTCTGACCAAGAGCTTTGATTTCGGGTTGAGAATAATAAAATTAAGCGATCTGCTTATTGAGCATCGAGCATTTGTTCTTGCGGATCAGGTATTACGATCCGGTGCTGGGATCGGTGCCAATGCTGAAGAAGCAACAGCAGCCGTATCGCGAAAAGAGTTTATCTCGAAAAATGCAATTACATACAAAGAGGCTCGTGAAACTCGTTATTGGCTTAGGCTTTTACGTGAATCGAATAAGATCGACCGAAAGCTCGCTGATTCGTTTATTAAAGATTGCGAAGAACTTTGCAAAATCCTCAGTTCGATCATCAAATCAACTCGGAAAAACGATGACCCCACTTCTTAATTCTTAATTTTTAATTTTTACTTGTTTTACTATTTATTTAACTGGATCAACAAAGCATTCAACCCGCCGGGTGGGGATCTATTCCGCTACCTGACGTTTCGCAGCGCGCTGGCTGCCATGAGCGCACTGGCCCTTAGCCTCTGGAGCGGGCCGAAGATCATCGCTCGGTTAAGGCAGCTCCAGATCGGCGATACCGGCAAAGAGGAAGCACCGAAAGAACATCTGAAAAAAGCCGGCACGCCGACGATGGGTGGGATCATTATTCTGATCTCCATCGTCGTACCCACGTTGTTATGGGGAGACCTGGGAAATCTGTTCATCATCCTCGTTGTGCTTGCGACGGTGCTCTTAGGCGGTGTCGGGTTCCTGGATGATTACTTAAAGGTCGTTAAGAAGAAAAAGAAAGGACTGATAGGAATTTATAAAATCGCCGGACAAACGGCTGTCGGGTTACTTATCGCACTCACGATCATTTTCGAGCCAAGCCTTTTTAAATATGCGGGTGTCGATATTCGAACGGCGACGACGGTTCCATTCTTCAAGAACCTTGTGTTCGAGTTCGGGCCATACTTGTATGTGCTGTTCGTTATTTTCATTATTACGGCCACATCGAACGCCGTAAATTTGACGGATGGTCTCGATGGCCTGAGTGCCGGTACGGTTGCGATCGCATTCATTCCGATCGGAGCCATTGCCTATTTTTCTGGTAATCTTCAACTGAGCGATTACCTGAACATTCCCTACCTGCGCGGCGCGGGTGAACTGACCGTCTTTTGTTCTGCGCTTGTCGGAGCCGTGCTTGGCTTTTTGTGGTATAATGCATATCCTGCGGAAGTCATCATGGGCGATACGGGATCGCTGGCTCTGGGCAGTGCCATGGGAACGCTGATGGTGCTTTGCAAAAAGGAGTTTGTCCTGCCGATCGTAGGAGGAATATTCTTTTTAGAATCCATCTCCGTCATTGTGCAGACCGGATATTTCAAATACACGCGCAAGAAATATGGGCAGGGCCGGAGAATATTTCGGATGGCCCCCATTCATCACCATTTTCAACTTTGCGGCTGGACGGAGACCAAGATCGTTACCCGTGCGTATATCACGGCGATCATTCTTGCAATTCTGGCGCTGACTACGTTTAAGGTACGGTAACACATGAGTGGATAGTGGAAAGTCGATAGTGTATGACTGATAATTATCACTATTCACTTTCCACTATCAACCATCCACTATTATGCTTGTTCGAGGTAAACGCTTTTCGATCTTAGGTGCCGGAAAATCCGGCCTCGCGGTCGCGCGTTTGCTGAAAACGCGGCGAGCAAAAGTATTTCTTTCCGAGAAGGGTAAAAAAAATAAGTTCGAGGATGCCGCCAAAGAGTTAGACGAGATCGGAATTGAATATGAATTTGGAGACAATACCCACCGTGTGCTCGATGCGGATTACGTCGTACTCAGCCCTGGCGTTCCGATCGATGCGCCCATCGTAAAATTGGCGCGAGAGAAACAGATAAAGATCCTGAGTGAGATCGAAATTGCATTCGATCAGTGCGAAGCGCCTATCGTTGCCATCACGGGAACGAATGGGAAAACAACAACAACCACATTGGTTGGTGAAATTTTCAAGCTCGCGGGATGGAATACCTTTGTCGCAGGAAATATTGGAATCGCTTTTTCGGAGATCGTGGACCAGGCTAACACGGCTGAGCGATCATCCGAAGGTGAGAAAGCCGTCGTAGTATTAGAAGTATCAAGTTTTCAGTTGGACGCCATCGATACGTTCCGACCGAAAGTTTCTGCTCTATTAAATATCACGCCCGATCATCTCGACCGATACAAGAATTACGAAGCCTATATTCAGTCGAAGTACCGCATTGTCGAAAATCAGAAGGGCTACGATGTATTCGTCTATAATCATGATGACGACCACGCCCGTAACTGCGCCGACACGGTAAATATCCGGACACTGGGGTTTTCCCTGAAAGAAGAACTTAAACAAGGCGCGTATCTTGCCGGCGATGATGTTATTCTTCGCATAGGGCGCGAAAAAGAAGTTCTCATTGCCCGGAATGAGATCGGTATTCCCGGACCGCATAATTTGATGAATGCGATGGCCGCCGCGCTCATGACGCGCGCAATGGGCGTAGAATACGATGCCATCCGCGAAACGCTTCGGGAATTCAAAGGAGTGGAGCACCGCATCGAATTCGTGCGAGAACTAAATGGCGTGAAGTATTACAACGATTCGAAAGCCACGAACGTCGATTCCGTTTACTATGCGCTCGGAAGCTTTAAGGAGCCGATCGTGCTCATCGCCGGAGGAAAAGACAAGGGCAACGATTATTCGCAAATTGCTGATTTGGTTGGTGAGCATGTAAAAGCCATCGTCACCGTTGGCAAAGGCGCGGAGAAGATCGAGAAGTTTTTTGGTGCGACGAAGCCGATCTATTCCGCTGGAATGTCGATGGAAGATGCCGTGAAATTAGCAAAAGATGCAGCCGCGCCCGGCGACATCGTACTGCTCTCCCCCGCTTGCGCAAGTTTCGATATGTTCGATAATTATGAGCATCGCGGAAAAGTGTTTAAGGAATTGGTAAATCAACTGTAGGCTTTATAATAATATGAAGCTATTATGCGTCGTTTTCCTTTTATCTACGAATGTGCTGTTTGCACAAGAGCACATGAAGGATACTCTTCTCAATAAACATGCTGAGCTGGTTCTTAAGTACTTCGAGAATGTTTTGAATAAGCCGCAGTCTCAATCTGCAATGGAACTTGCGTACGCAAGAGCAGCAGAAGACTATGGCTACAACGACAAAGCCAAGAAAGCACTCAAAGCATATTTAGCACAGAAAAGCCAAGATGCAGAGGCACGAATTGATTATGCACTTTTACTTTCAAGAGGTGATGCAAATGATCGGCTTCTGGCAACAATTGAAGCCGACAGTGCTAAAAATTTTGCTCCTCAAGATCTGAATGTTCTCGCTGGTGTGCTCACAATAACCCTAGTGCGGTTGGATTCAGATTTCTTCTCGATAAGTTTAGATACTCTCCGCGAGAAAACGGAAATAGCAGCGAAAAATCTTTTGGGTAGTTCTAAATCTCAAAACACGTATTTAACCCATTTCGCCGATTCAACGCTAAGATGGCTTAAGCATTATGACGATAATCAGCGAGATTTAGACGAACAAGCTGGGAATGAATATGAAAGCATTGACAAAGAACTAAATCGAGTATATCATGCTATTTTGCGTGATTACGATGACGACACAGTATTCACTGACAGATTCAAGGATGCAGAACTCGCATGGCTGCTATTCCGAGATGCTGAAATGAAAGCCATTTTCCCATACGCGGATAGCAACGGTAACTATTATGGAAGTGTTTTTCCGATGTGCGAATCTGAGATTGCTGGGTTTCTTGAACAATCTCGCCTCAAAGAAATAATGACATGGTATAATGGAGAATCCGAGGGAGATGTTTGTTCTGGAAGCATAAAAACACCAGAAGAACTTGCGGAAATTAGAAGTGGAAATAAGAAGAATAAGTAACATTAACCTATGAAACCCAAACGCACTGCCGATCTTAGCCTGTTTTTGACCGTCACCGGTCTTTTGCTCGCTTCATTGGCGTTCGTTTATACGGCGAGCGCCTCGTTCAGCGCGGTGAAGATGGGCGCGAGCGAATCCATGCTGTTCAACCATGCGAAGAAAGTATTTCTCTCCTTCGTAGCGATGATCCTATTCACGAAAATTGATTATCACAAGTTCGAAAAGCAAACGAAGTGGATCATGCTCTCTTCCCTATTCCTGCTTGTTGCTGTGCTTTTCGTGGGGACGCGCGAGCTTGGTGCACGGCGCTGGCTCGGAGTTGGAGCTTTTAGTTTCCAACCGGCAGAGTTTGCAAAATTCGCATTAGTGCTGCATGTCGCTGCACTCTGCGCCGCAAAACAGGAGATCATCGGTGATTTCAAGAAAGCATTCCTTCCCATCGCATTCTGGGCACTTGCGGCGGCGGCGCTCATTGCCAAGCAGCCGAACATGTCCACCGCAAGCGTGCTGATAATTATCGCATTCGGTATCATGTATGTTGCGCAGGTGCCGCTAAAATACATGCTAACCAGCGGGGTGCTTGCACTGTTTGGCGGAGGGATCTTTGCACTCACCGCAAGCTATCGTGTGCAACGCATGTTAGCTTTTGTCGGGCACCACACCCAGCATACTTCCCAAGTAGCATACCAAACCGACCAGGCACTCCTTGCCTTCGGAAATGGCGGAATTTTTGGGGTGGGCATCGGGCAATCGCGGCAGAGCATGTTTTTCCTTCCCGAGTCCTACGGGGATTTTATTTACTCGGTGATCGGCGAGGAGTATGGCTTTCTTGGCGCTGCCGTACTGCTCTTCGTCTTCGGGTTCATTGCCGTGCGTGGCATTCAGATCGCCAAACACGCGCCGGATGCATTCGGCCGCTATACGGCATTCGGGATTACGATGACCGTGTCGCTCTATGCACTGATAAACGCCTTTGTCAATGTGGGCCTGATGCCGGTGACCGGACTTCCGATGCCGTTCGTCAGCTATGGCGGCACCAGCATGATCTTCAGCGCCGCCGCGATCGGGGTGCTGCTCAATATTTCGAAATATGCCGTGACACTTCCGAAGCCGCCGAAAGTGACGTTCGGTGAACGGATCTCACGCATTCTAAAACCGCCGCAGGAAGAAGCACTTGCCTAACAAGACCATCCTTATCGCTGCAGGCGGAACAGGCGGGCATTTGTACCCCGCCATTGCGGTCGCAGAAGAAATTCGGAAAGACTATCCGGATGCAAAAGTAATTTTCGTCGGCACGCGAGACCGCATCGAAGCAAAGGAAGTTCCGAGAGCAGGATTTCCTTTTGTGCCGATCGACATCCACGCGCCACGAAAATCCATTTCGTCACTTCTCGCCTTTCCATGGAAATTTGTGAACGCAATTTTAGATTGCATCGCTCTGATAAGAAAGGAAAAGCCATCTGCCATGTTGGGCGCAGGAGCGTATTTGACCGTGCCGGTTGGAATTGCTGCATGGCTCTCGCGGATACCCATCGCCCTCCTTGAAATTAATTCCATTCCGGGAAGCGCGAATAAGTTACTTTCCCGTATTGCAAAAAAATTATTTCTTGCGTATAAAGAATCGGCGAATCACTTTCCAAACCGAATTTCTGGATCAGCAACGGTATGTGGAACTCCAGTACGTTCGGAACTTGGCGATGGGCGGATCACTGCGGAAGATGCACGCAGATCCTTTGGACTGGATACGACACGCACGACCATTCTTGTGTTTGGTGGTTCGCTCGGAGCACGCGCCATCAATGAAGCAATGAAAGGGTGTGCACAAGCGATCTCAGAGCATGGATATAACATCGTATGGCAAACGGGCCGCAGTGCAAACGTAGCTGAACTTCAAAGAGAATTTGCGAACATGCCGAACGTTCGTGTCGCGGAGTACATTTATGAGATGGAGCAAGCCTATCGTGCGGCAGACCTTGTCGTCTGCCGCGCAGGCGCTTCCTCGCTGGCGGAATTAGCGAGGCTCGGGAAACCGGCCATCCTTGTGCCGTGGTCTGGAGCGATGGATAACCATCAGGAACATAATGCACGCTCCTTCGAACGGGATGGTGCGGCAATAGTCCTCCGCGATACTGAATTAGACACCATGCTCGCACAAACGATTTTTGCTTTGCTCGAAGCACCAACACGATTAAACGCAATGTCAGAAGCAATGAAAAAAAGAGATAATCCCGATGCCGCCAGGATCGTGGCTGAATGGTTACTCCACACTTCTCGTTCCTACTAATTGGAGAGAAACATCATGGACGACGAGAAACATATTTATCGCGCACGGCTCGATTTCCTGTATCAGTCCATCGCTGTCTATGCGGCGACGCTGGTGCTGTATCTCGTCATTCGATCGATCATGGATTGGCAGGTATTTCCAACGCTCTGGCAGGACCCGCTGTTGTTACTGCTTTCCATAATCACGCTCCTTGGGATCCTTGCGTTGCTTTACAATCTTATTATGCGGCGGCAGATCGAAATCGTTCGGGATGCCATCCATTTCACGAGCCGCGCTCGAACCCGCCGGATCGCCCGTAACGATGTTGCATCCATCCGGATCGACCCTTCCAAAATGGGAACCAGACGTATCCGCTGGGTGCGAATCAAACTCAAAACGCAATACCGGCCTATCCTGATACGTCTTGCAAATTTCGAGCATCGCCGCAAACTGCTGAACGATCTTCGCGAGTGGGCTGGCCCACTTGCGGTCACACGCCATGCACGCGCAACGCGGCAATCATAAATTTTTTCTTGCGTCACGTCCATTTCATCGGTATTGGCGGCGCCGGCATGAGCGGGCTGGCGGAGCTGTTGCTCATGCGTGGCGTCGCCGTTAGCGGCAGCGATACTGCACACAATAAAAAGACGGACGAGCTTGCATCGCTTGGCGCAACGATCTCGATCGGGCACGATGCAAAGCATGTAGATGGTGCGGACGTCGTAGTATATTCCTCAGCAATAAACAACCATAACGTCGAACGTGTAGAAGCCGCTCATCGCGGCATTCGCTTGATACGCCGCGCGGATTTCCTTGGAGAACTATTGCGGGGCCACATGGTGATCGCCGTCGCCGGGACGCATGGCAAAACAACGGTTACGAGCATGATCGCGTCTGTTCTCATAGAAGCCGGACTCGATCCACTTGTGCTCGTCGGAGCAAGCGTAATGGAATTAGGCGGTAAGAATTCCCGCGCCGGAGCCGGTAAGATCGCGGTGATCGAAGCAGACGAATACGACCGCAGTTTTCTTGCACTCGGAGGGTCGTACATCGCGGTGATGACTTCGCTTGAAGCCGAGCATCTCGATACCTATGAGAATGTCGATTCGCTCAGAGATGCGTTCGTTGAATTTGCGAATCAGGAACCGGTTAGCGGCTCCCATTCGGCCGGTCTCGACCTGTTACGAAATGGCCATCAAGCCCCCCCCACGGGATTTGCAATCATCTGCATCGACGAGCCAATGCTCCGCGAAATTACGCCTCGTCTGCGCAAGCGAATCGTGACCTATGGTATCGATTCATCCGAAACAAAGTATCGTGCAAGCAATCTATCGCAACAGCCACAGCGATCGCGGGCCACGCTCGTTCGGGCCGGTGAATCCGTTGGCGAGATCGAACTGCATGTGCCCGGGAAGCATAATATGCTGAACGCGCTTGCTGCCATCGCTACAGCAGATGTGCTTTCCATACCACTCGATATTACGCTTCGGGCGTTGAAACGATTTGGCGGCGCCGAGCGAAGGTTCGAAGTGATTGGAGAAGCCTACGGCATTGTCGTCATCGATGATTACGCGCACCATCCGACCGAACTTCACGCTACGCTGACAACGGCGCGCCAGGTGTATCCGGGTAGAAGGATCGTCGCCTGTTTTCAGCCACACACATTCACACGTACTCGCGATTTTGCCGAAGGCTTTGGACTGGTGCTTGCTTCGCTCGCGGATGTGGTTGTACTACTTGATATCTATCCGGCACGGGAAGCACCCATCCCCGGAGTGACGAGTTCGCTCATTCTGGATGCAGCCAAAAGTGTAGGGCCGAAGGAGATATATTCTGTTGCTGGCACGAAAGAGCTGCCTTTGGTGCTTGAAGGAATTCTTCGCGCAGGGGACGTGGTCCTTACGATCGGCGCGGGCACGATCACCGAAGCGGCGCCTCTTATACTTCGTGAGATCGCCACTGAGCGAACGCTTGAAACGGCATCCGAGGAAAAGAATTGACCATAATGAACGAACTCGAACAAGACCAAGAATTGATCCAGCCGGAAGCTAGCTCTGATCCCTCCGAAGCTCTCACTGCCGATCAAGCCGTTCCGGAAGAATCTGCCATTACGGAACCTGAGACGACACCCGTGGAGTCCATCCCAAATGGTGAACGGCCAAAGCGTAATAACAAACCACGAAGATCGAATGGCGGTAAAGTAAAAAACCGAAAATCTGACCAGCGATCTTCTGCGAGGCCAATAGCAAAACGAATAGGAGTCTTTCGACGCGTCGTTTTTGTATCCTGGTCCGGCGAACGAGAACCCGCATCAGAATTGCTGTGGACCGAAGCTACGATCGAAGGAGACTGGGTGGTTGTTCAAAAACTCGAAAAAGTACGAACGCGCAAAGAGATCTTAGACCGGATCCTTGAAATGGATGCGGGCCTCGTCACTCTGGATTTTAATTTTAGTTATCCCGCTGCCTTTTTGGAAATGCTTTCTGCAACCGAAGGCCTTGCCGATTGGCGGAGCATGATCCGAACCGTTCGTGAGGATCTCAAGAGGAATGTCGATGATGGCGCACGGTTGTGGGTCGAACGGCTCGGGCGGTATCGCGAATCGTATCTCGATCCCGAAACTCCGAAATCATTTGAACGGCCATCCCGCCGCCCAAATGACCGGGGATGGAATTTTCAGCAGCAATCCAATATTCAGCCGAAGAAATTGGAGCCGCACGAGCAGCAATCGCTGGCCGAGCGATTTCGACGCACCGATCTTCCAGTGATCTCGCTTGCCGGCAGGAATACGATGAGCACGATCCAGATCGGATATAACCGGCTGACCGAGCGATATGAATTTAATGGCAACCACCGTGGCAAAGATGCGCTGCTTGGCATGGCTATGCTAAGCCAGTTACTCGAAGCTGGCCGCGAAGACCTTTCCATTTGGCCGATGATGGAGCTTAAAAAGCTAACGGTCGTAGAAACACTACCCTGGCTATTCACCGAAGGGAAACGGCTGGAACCCGCTTCACTTGCCACGATGCTTGCCAACTACGAGGATGCCGGCTGGTACATTCCGGAGGAAATTCAGAAGAGTGCTTCCAAAAATGCAAAGGCACAACAAACCTTGCTAACCCTGCTGGGAATCTTGAAAACGGAGCTTCGAATGCTGCGCAACCGGTTCCCTATCCGCTATTATAGCCCGACGATCTATCGCGACGCACAAGTACAACTCGAAGGATGGACCTATGGCATGAATTACCGTGTGGCCGATCATCGCGAGGATCATTCCCAACACGAAGCCGGTCAACCGGAACCAGTTCATTCTGCAGCGATAGCCGTGGAATCGTAGTAACTTCTCCTCATTTTAGCAGTCCGCATCCCGGACGCAGGTACCCTTTATCCAAAGGGTAACCATCTCACTCTATTTCATTTTTCAGCGAATGCGCCTGTAACCGCAGGAGGCGGAGCATGCTTCTTATAAGAGCAACATAAGAACGAATTATGAAACTCATCATTCACTCGACCGAGCGAAAGGAATATGTCAATCTCCCCGAACGGGAGCTTGATGATCTGCCGCGGGCTATTCGCTCGGCGGATAATCCCGCTTCGCAGCGAACCATGCTCGGTCAAGCTACGGCAGATGCATTGAATGATGAAATGAAAGAGCCTGATCTGCTCGGAACATACACCCAGGATAGCAGCACCGGCGAATACGATGAGGCACCAACGGATGAAGAAGTTACGGAACCCGAGGAAGGTGAGTCCGACGCTTCGTGGAAACATTCCAGGTGGCCGGGGGCGCTCTTTATCACGGCGATACTTGTGCTTGGTATGATATGGTATCTCGCTTCACGATCGGATGGCGGTCTTCGGCTTTCTCGCGTGAAAGTCGAAGGCGCGGCTCTGCTTTCGAACGAAGAAGTCCTTCAACTTGCAGGCATTAATGCTTCGGTACCATTTTACCAGATCAATCTCAAGCAGATCGAGGAGCGGCTGATGACGCATTCGCTTATTCGTAGCGCCCATGTGCATCGGGAACTGAGCCCTGCAACGCTGGTACTCTCGATCGAAGAGCGGCAACCGGTCGCTTTGCTGCACAGCGATTCCACAGCCGGCGGTTCTGCTGGGGAAACATTTATTATCGACCGCGATGGGGTACTGCTTCGGCCTAAACTAATTGCAGGGCTTCGCAATCCTTCCAAAATCTTACAAGTGCCGCTGCTTTCCGGAGTAAGTGCGCGAGACACGATACGATTTCAGGCGATGTCGAAATTAGTGATGTTGATCGCCTCACTCGATTCCGGCGCGCTAAAAGATGCGATCGGCGAACTGCATCAAACGCCAACCGGTGCGTATGTGATCTATACTTCAGAAACCGAAACGCCAATATTCCTCGGCTCCCCGTTCGATCGAGAGTTCCACACCGCGCTGGAAGACCAGTTGGCCTCGGCTACTCCGAACAATGAAACATCGCTCTTCTACCGCCAATTGAATCTCCTGGCAACCATCTGGAAAGAGAGATTACGAAGCGAGATCCTTGCGGGACATGCGCTGTATGTCGATGCACGCTTCAACGGACAAATAATTTTAAGACATAAATTTCAACAACAGGCGGTCACCGGAGTGCCAGCTTCCCAGGCCGCCTTGCAGTCAGAACCTAACCATGCCCACTATGCAACGAACGCGAATAAGCGATCATCCAACTGATTCTTCCTATTCAACACCCATGAACTCCGCGCCGATGATCGGCGTACCGAGTTCGCTCGATCCGGGCCGAATTATTGTCGGCCTGGATGTCGGCACCACGAAAGTCTGCGCGATCGTCGCGGCGCTTTCGCTGCGGGAACCGCGCACGATGACGATCCTCGGAGTCGGTCATGCGCCTGCGGATGGCCTGTCACGCGGCGTAGTGACCAATATCGAAAAGACGGTTCGCTCCATTGAACGCGCAATTGCTGAGGCAGAAGCACAGAGCGGCGTGAAGATACGCGAGGTCGTCGTTGGCATTGCGGGCGATCACATTCAGTCGTTTCAATCGCGCGGCGTTGTGACGATCTCGAATGCCGAGCGAACGATCACCGAAGACGACGTTCAGCGCCTCATCGAGGATACTAAAAAAGTTCACTTGCCACAGGATCGCAAGATCCTCCATGTTATTCCGCAGGAGTACATCGTTGATGGTCAGGATGGTATTTACGAGCCGATCGGTATGTCCGGCGTGCGTCTGGAAGCCAGCGTTCATATCATCAATGGGCTTGTGACAGCGGTGCAAAATATTCATAATTGCGTGGAGCGTGCAGGAATTCGCGTCCGCGACATTGTGCTCGAGCCGCTTGCATCGAGCTATGCCGTGTTGGATGATGAAGAGAAAGAAGTGGGCGTTGCGCTCGTCGATATTGGCGGCGGCACGACGGACATTGCCGTTTTCGAAGAGAGAACGATTCGTCATACCGCTGTCATCGGTATTGCAGGACAAAAGGTTACCGACGACGTTCGTAAAGGTCTTGGTATTTTGGGCGATCAAGCTGAACGTCTGAAGCGCGAGTATGGCTGCGCGGTCGTATCCCACATTTTGCGCGATGAAGTAATTCAGCTTCCAGGACTTGCAGGGCGCAAGCCGCGCGAGATCGCGAAGTCGGTGCTGGCAAGAGTGATTCAGCCACGCATGGAAGAAATATTAGAATTCGCGCTCGCGGAGATCAAGCGATCGGGCTATGCGCGCCATCTTTCCGCTGGCGTAGTGCTCACGGGCGGCGGCTCGATGACAAATGGCACGCGGGAACTCGCTGAAGAGATATTCCAAATGCCCGTCAAGATCGGAATGCCGATGGGATTTGGGGCAGGGCTCGTCAAGGAAGTGGAATCGCCGGTCTTTTCGACGGCCGTGGGGCTTGTACTCTATGCGTTCAAACATCACGCACCGGCATCGTATGTGCAAGAAGAAATTCCGGCAGAACCGGCAGCGGAAATCCAGGACGATCAAACCATGAACGGACAGGCTGGAAATATTTTCTCCAGAATGAAGGAATGGTTCGAACAACTCTAAACCAATTTTGTGATCGGAAACAATAAATTTTTAACCCCTATACAACCATGATAGAACTCGACACCAAGCAGGAATATGGCGCAAAGATTAGGATCGTCGGCATCGGCGGCGGCGGATCGAACGCAGTGAACTCGATGATAAACAAGGGTCTGGAAGGCGTGGAATTCTGCGTCCTCAACACCGATGTGCAGGCGCTGGAAAAAAGTTCTGCACCGATAAAATTACAGATCGGCAAGAACCTTACGCGCGGATTAGGCGCGGGCGCCGATCCCGAAGTTGGGCGCAAAGCCGTCGAAGAAGACCGCGAGGAGATCTCGCGCATGATCGCCTCGTGCGATATGGTGTTCGTCACCGCCGGCATGGGCGGCGGAACGGGAACCGGCGGCGCGGCAACGGTCGCCGGTATTGCGAAAGATGCCGGCGCGCTCGTTGTTGGCATTGTCACAAAGCCATTCCAATTCGAAGGCAAACGCCGTGCGAAGCAAGCCGAAGAGGGTATCGAGGAACTACGCCAGAACGTCGATACGCTGATCGTTATACCGAACCAGAAATTACTCGCACTTGTCGAGAATGGAACTTCGTTCCTCGATGGATTCTCACTTGCCAATCAAGTGCTGTACAATGCGACGCGTGGAATTTCCGAACTCATCACGCGGCACGGCTACATCAACGTTGATTTTGCGGACGTGCGAACCGTCATGCGTGAAATGGGTGACGCCATCATGGGTTCCGGCTTGGGACGCGGCGAACACCGCGCTGCTATTGCTGCCGAGCAAGCAATATCTTCCCCGCTGCTCGAAGGCGTGAAGATACAGGGCGCGCAAGGCGTGCTGGTTAATATCACGGGCGGGCGCTCGATGTCGCTGCTTGAAGTCAGCGAGGCAACACAGATCGTTCACGATGCGGCCGGTGACGACGCCAATATTATCTTCGGTGCCGTGCTTGACGACTCGATGGATGAGGAAATTATGGTTACCGTGATCGCCACGGGATTTAATTCCAAGCCGAAATACAACGGCGGAATATCTCCGCGCAGCACCATGCTTCCCTCTCGCGACTCCGCTGAGAATGGGAAACCCAAACCGCGTGTCGAACGCATTTTACAGCCGGTTGAAGACACGCCGGAAGCGATTGGCATCAACCCGCTCCGCGAAACCGGCACGATGGAAATTGGAGAAGAAGCGATGCCGCTTCCGAAGATCGAGCGCATGTACGTCCCGCGTGGAACCCTCACAGAAAAAGATGGACGCGAAACCTTCGAACGCGCTTCCATGCGAAGCGCCAGCACTGACAGCCCTATTTCTCCCGCCGAACGGGATGGCGTGAGGGAACATGCCGGACAGATCTCGCGCCTCACACCACGCACCGATTCGCGGCACGTTCCCAGCGGCCCGCGCGACCTCAAGGACTACGACCAGCCCGCCTATCTCCGCCGCGGCATCACCCTTCCCCCCATTGACGAAGGGGAGGGAGAGCCTCAGTTCGTCGGCGCCGGAGTTGCGTCAGATCGGAGTGTTACACCACCAAAAGACCGCGATGACAGGCCCGCGTTCTTGAAGCGGATAATGGATTAATCTGAACCTGGATGACGCGGATCTGAGCGGATTACGCGGATGGATTCTCAGCTACGACCGCTTTTGTGCAGATTGAAGTGCTCGAAGCTGGATGAGGAGCGCGGGAATCTCTTCTTCGACGGTCTTTAGTACAGATTCGTATTCGATATCATCGTAGCCGTGGATCAGGCGGTTTCGCATGTCTGTGGCATCGCGCCAAGGAATCTCCGGGTTCGCTTTCTTGGTCTGATTGCTCACCCTTGTTGCGGCCTCGCCGAGGGTTTCGAAAAGCCGCATGATGGCGAGCATTCTCATCCAATCATCTTCGAGATCGTTCAAGGTGACGCCGCGCGTTGCCTCGATGAGTTGTTCGCTGAACTGGATCATGTGACCGATCCGCTAGAGATCGTTATCCCGCGTAGATAGGTTGGGCATGTTGCTTTACCTCTTCACGAAAGGACTTGTGAAGAAATCCGGGTGAACTAAGATCGACGTTCTTCTGAAAAAGCTCCCCAAGCGTTCGTTGGATACTAAAGAAACGGAACAGACCCGGAATCTTACCCGGCTCAAATTCCACGAGGAGATCGAGATCGCTCGCCGGTTTCTGCTCTCCGCGCAGGTACGAGCCGAACACCGCCAGCCGCTTGATGTTATACTCGCGGCACACCGCCTCTAATCGTTCCTTGTCATAGTTGAGATTGCTCATAATAGTAATACACTTGGATAACGTAAAATGTTACCAATTCTCTCTAAGCAGTCCGAGATTCAGGAGTGCGCAGGGCTTTTTTACCGATGTCGCTGCGGTAGTATGCGCCGTTAAAGCTGATCTGGGCTACGGCATTGTAGGCAGCGGTAATGGTGTGGCGAAGGTCCTCCTCATATCCCACGGCGGTGACGGACAGCACGCGTCCGCCGGAGGTGAGGAAGCGGCCGCGATCGTCCAATTTGGTGGCACCATGAAAGACTGCGATGCCCTCTTCGATCTCTTTCTTTTGGTCGAAGTCCTCGAGCCCAGTGATGACCTCGCCGGTCTGGTAACTATCGGGATAGCCCTGGCTGGCCATCACAATGGTTACCGCCGAAGCCGGGAACTGCTTGATCGGCAACAGGGGCGCAAGATGCCCTTCGGCGCAGGCGAGGAAAATTTCGGCGAGATCGCCATCGAGCAGTGGCAGCACCACTTCGGCTTCGGGATCGCCAAAGCGAACGTTGAACTCGACGACGCGAGCGCGACCACCGGAGATCATGACGCCGATGTAGAGGATGCCGCGATAAATCCTTCCCTCATCGCGCAGGCCTTTGAGCGCCGGTTCGATGATCTCGCGCTTGACCTGCTCGATGATTTCCTGAGTGACGATCGCAGCAGGAGCGTACGCACCCATGCCGCCGGTGTTCTTGCCTCGGTCGCCATCGAAGATGCGTTTGTGATCCTGGGCGGTAGCGAGCAAGCCGTAGTCGATGCCGTCGGTGATGGCGAAGATACTGGCTTCGTCGCCCATCATGTATTCTTCGATGACGATGCGCTGACCGGCTTCGCCGAAGATGCGATGGGTGAAGATCTCATCGAGGGCGTGAGTTCCCTCCGCTTCGGTCTCGCAGATAATGACGCCTTTTCCGGCAGCGAGGCCATCGGCTTTGATGACGGCGGGGTAGTTCACATGACGCAGGAATGCTCGGCATTCGACTTGATCTTCGAAGGAGAAGACGGCGTAGCGTGCGGTGGGAATATCATGGCGCTGCATGAATTCCTTCGCAAAGGCTTTGGAACTTTCGAGCAGCGCGGCATTTTTTCGTGGGCCGAAAACGGGAATGTGCTCTTTATCGAGCGCGTCGGCAACTCCGGCTGCAAGCGGGCCTTCGGGTCCAACGACGACCAGGTCGATCCGCTCGCGCATGGCGAAACCGAGGACGGCTTTTACGTCCGTCGGGATAAGCTCTACCGTTTCTGCGATTTTTGCAATACCCGCATTACCAGGCGCGCAAAAGATGGCCGCCACGCGGGGCGATTGCTTCAGTTTCCAACAAATAGCGTGCTCGCGAGCGCCGCCTCCAAGAACAAGAATTCGCATGTAGTGCTTACGGTAGTATGATTTCTATCGGGGCAATCCTTCCGAACAGTCTTTTGTTTCAAGACAGTCCAGCTTAGGACTGTCCATTACAGAAGCTACAAATTTACGATGAAATGTGGCACGTAGTGGGGAAAGCACTTCCATCAACACTATTCTTCAGCAAATCACGCATTTCATGCTAAGTAACAATCGATTCCCGAAGGTTAACATAAGATGTTCCAGTATGAGGTATGCCCTTCCGATGCTTTCGATCTTGTTGCTGAGTAGCGGTCTATCGTCCTGCGATCGGGGTGCGAGTGAAGAAGTCGGTGCAGCGCGTAAATTCGCAGAGTATGTCACTCGAGATAATGCCCCGAAGCGCGATTCCATGATCGCAACGCAGAAGTTCAGGGATTATTTTTCGAATCCGTACGTCGCGCACGATGTGCAAACATGGTTCCGATCGTTCTATGATCTAAAAGCCGGAAAGTTCATCGCCTCTGCAAACGCGGATGTTGACTACAACCTTACGCACCAACTCGAAGGAGCGCTGATCGATACCGCTCAAATTGAAGAAACCGGAATGGTTCGGGTAAACTCCCCCAATGCCGGAGAAGATGGTGCGTACTTTTGGATGGTTCATCAAAAAGGCAAGCCCTGGCAAGTAGCGATGGTAACCAAGGGCGAGTCTGAAGTTAATTTTAGATGATCATGTTGCAAGAAGGCGATAAAGCTCCGGATTTTACTGCGAAGGATGATGAAGGTAACGAGGTTTCGCTGAGGGATCTTCGCGGAAAGAAAGTCGTGCTGTATTTCTATCCGAAGGATAATACGTCTGGCTGCACCCAAGAGGCGTGCGATTTCCGCGATAATTTCGCGCGTATCAAACGGGCTGGCGCTATCGTACTGGGCGTCAGCCCCGATAGCGAAAAAAGTCACGGGAAGTTCAAATCCAAATTCGATCTGACGTTTCCTCTGCTCGCCGATGAAGACAAAACGTTAGTGAATGCGTATGGGGTGTGGAAGGAAAAATCGATGTATGGCCGGAAATATATGGGTGTCGAGCGCACGACGTTCCTCATCGATGAGAAAGGCCGCATTGCGAAGATCTTCCCTAAAGTAAAGGTCGCAGGACACGTAGATGCCGTGCTGGAAGCACTCAGGTCGATCTGAGCTAACGAGTTTTTTCTGCCATGCTGGAAGCCTATCACGCCCCGGAGCGGGTCCCAAAATCGATCGGTTCCCAGCGTCTGATCCTCCGCCAATATCGCATGTCCGATGCAGAGGCACTTGCAGAACTGCTTTCCATTTCTTATAAGAATCATCTTGAACCATGGTCGCCACCGGGTATGAAGCAGGATGCCGAGAGCGGTGGAAGACGGGCTGCGCGGGAACACATTCTGGCTGCCCTCGACCGATGGGATGAAGGTTCCGATTATCGCTTTTTCATAACATTGAAGAAAACCGGCGAGATCGTGGGACAGATCGGACTAACGCAGATCGTCCGTGGCGTTTCGCAATCGTGTTTTATAGGGTATTGGATCGGCCTTCCATTTGTTGGGCATGGCTACGCCACGGAGGCGGTGGTGCTTGCGATGGAGTTCGCCTTCGAAGTGCTTAACTTGCATCGGGTTTCCTTATGGATCGCGATTGGGAATGAAATCAGTCTCCGGATCCCTGCCAAACTTAACCTCCGTTTTGAGGGCACGGCGCTACGAAGCCTGTTCCTCGGTTCGGATTGGCAGGATACCCATGTCTATGCCATGACACGAGAGGAATGGATCGTACGAAAAGAAACACTCAAACAACAATTTGCACCATGAGAACAAAATCAATACTCAGTCGAATGTTGTTGATGACATGCTTGTGCTTGATCGGCTCAACTCTCCTTGCACAAGAAACGCCACAATCGCTTTCCAAAAAGCTTCAAGGGCAATTTCTGGGTGCACCGGGAGTTTCTCTTGCGTTCGATCTCGAGAACGAAGGGAGGATAAGTATTACTGCTGATATGCATAATGGGCATATTCGCATCGAGAGTCCAACGATGCTTATTATTTCGGACGGGCATACGATCTGGAATTACCAAAAGAAAGATGACCGTGTAACCATCGATAATGTAACTCCCACATCTGCATTCCACGACCCGGGAAGTTTGTTCCGCTTTGCCGATAACTATATGGCTGCAATTGCTAACGTGGCTGGAACGGAGCATTATATACTCGAACTAACCCCTTTGCCCGCCTTAGAATCGTTATTGAAGTCTGCAGGCGACATTCAAAAGATCACGCTGGCATTACAAATTAAAAAACAACGCATCGTAATAACGAATGCAACCGCAGTAAGTTCAAAAGGGACAACGAACGCGGAGAAACTGACGATCAAAACACTTGCGAATACTCACGATCAGGATTTCAATCTTCAAACCCAAGTCCTCCACAAAAATCATCGATTTGCGCGAGTAGCAGACTGCTCTGCATTGGCAAGTCCCAATAATTGTTTGCTGTAATCGATCAATCCTTCACGCATTTCGACATCCATGATGACGGAGAGCTGCTCCACTGACCTATTGGCATGTACTGAAATCATTCCGGCCACCGATTCCAGCACTCCTAAACGTTTGAAAAGTTCTCGAATGGGTGCCACGTCTTCCATAGTTGAGCGGTGCCCACGCAGCTGGTCAAGCAGATCGCGTTCTTCGTTAGTGCAATCTTTGTAGCGATCCATCGCAAGCACAAAAAGCACGGTACGCTTTCCTTCGAGAATATCGCCACCGATCGTTTTCCCAAAATCCGGAGTGCCAATCAGATCGAGCAGATCGTCCTGAAGTTGAAAGGCTAACCCAAGCTCGCGCGCAAACCCACGCATATCTTCGCGATACGCTCCCCCACGGGCGATCGCGCCAAGCACGGCGGCGAGTTCAAAAATGCGCGATGTTTTCAGTTCGATCATCGTGAGATAATCCGACATGGTAATATCATCGCAAGTTTCAAATTCTTTATCCAACGCCTGACCTTCACACACCCCGCGAAATCCAATGCTGAACTCGGCGAGCATGGATTTGGCATCGGTTGCGTGCGCAAGACACTCGGTTGCCAACGCGATGATAACATCCCCGGAAAGAATGGCTGCGTTCGATCCAAAGGCAACATGAACGGCCGGCTTCCCCCTGCGAAGAGCTGCATTATCCATAATGTCATCGTGGACAAGTGTGAATGTATGCAGCAACTCGACGGCAGCAGCGGCGGGAAGCCACTCGCTCGGCGGGATTCCAATCCCGGCAGCAAGCGCGGTGAGGATCGGTCGAGCACGCTTGCCTCCAAACGCGATCGAGGAACGAACAGGGTCATAAAGGCTGCGCGGTTGCTCCGGGATCTGGCTCGCCAGGTATTGCTCGATCTCTATTTTAAGCTGATTCTGAATCACGTTGGATAAATTTACTGATTAGAGACATCTCAACGCTTTTTTTGAGAAAAACGACACAAACAGTGATATTTGAGGATAATGATTTTGCAGATTGTTTTTCCGTTGTCTATTTTTGTGTCCGTCCATGATATGAAATATGAACTAATTGTTAGAAAAAGAAAAGCCGATTCATGCTTAGTTGGCAAGATCCGATTGCCAACTTCCCGATTGCAAACAACTTAATGTTTAGGCATAATGTTTGCAAAGAGGGAATCTTTAGCTATGATTTGGCTATTGGTAATAGTCTATCATCGAGGGTTTCCGTCGTCTGAATTGGTGCTCATCACCATTTAATTAACGATCTTATGCGCATACTTGTCATTGAAGATGAAAAAAAAGTAGCCCGCATTCTCGAACAGGGACTTCGGGAAGAGAATTATGAGGTTGATGTCGCCCTGGATGGCGAAACGGGAGCGAAGCGCGCACTTTCGGAAACCTACGACCTCATTATCACGGACATCATGATGCCAAAGAAATCCGGCATTGATGTCATTAAGGAAATTCGCGCCGCCAAGCGTACCGTGCCGATCCTTTGCCTGACGGCAAAAACAGAGATCGGCGAGAAGGTCGAAGGCCTCGATGCCGGCGCAAACGATTACCTGACCAAACCTTTTTTATTCGAGGAGCTTTCCGCTAGGGTTCGTTCCCTGCTTCGACGATCGGATATTGAAAAGAAAACCCAGCTCGTCTCGCGAGATCTGGTACTCGATACCGTAGCACACACTGCCCGACGCAAGAAGCCCGGTACCGATGAAGATGAACATATTCCACTTACGGTCAAGGAATATGAATTGCTTGAATATCTCATGCGAAGCAAAGGCCGCATTCTATCGCGTTCCATTATTACACAGCATGTCTGGGGTTATTCGTTCACTATGGGTTCGAATGTCATCGATGTCTATATCAAGCGTTTGCGTGGGAAGATCGATGCGGACCGCAGTGAGAAAGACCGGCTCATTATTGCCGAGCGCGGCGTAGGGTACGGAATCCGGACCTAAAATAAAATCTATGCGATTTAAACATCATATTTTCGTCTGCGAGAACGTGCGTCCCGAAGGCGATCCAAAAGGCTGTTGCTCTGCCAAAGGATCGGCCGCTATTCGTATTGCCTTAAAAGATGAGATCAAACAACGCGGATTGCGTGGCCTTGTGCGTGCAAACCAATCTGGATGCCTCGATGCCTGCGAGTTTGGGCCATCCGTTGTTGTATATCCCGAGGGGATCTGGTATGGCGGAGTAACACCAGAGGATGTACCGGAAATCATGGAATCTCACCTCGTTGGAGGAAACCCAGTGGAGCGATTAAGGATCAGAGATCCAAAATTCCAATAATAATGATCTTTCGGCTCACCCAACATGCTCGAATCCGAATGGAACAAGCAGATATTAGCGAAGAAAGCCTTCAGCTAACATTGGATGAACCGGAAGGTCGCATTTGGGATGAATCCACAAAATTCATCTATCAACGGCTATTTCAAGGGTCTAATCGAAAGCCATTCATGCTGCGAGCCGTAGTCGATGAGGCACAAATTCCTGTTTCTGTTGTTACAGTCTATGCAGCATCAAGATATTATCGCTATCTAAAAAAAGAATGAACTATCGATACGACCCAGAGTCGGATACACTTACGATTGCATTAAAGGAAATTCGCCCAGGAGATGTGGCCGACAGCGACGAAGTTGTGCGGGGCCTCGTAGCCGATTATGCAAAAAACGGTGAAGTAATTCAGTTCGAGTTACGCAATGTTCGCGGCTTGGTCGACTCATCATCCGTTGTTCTCCGGCAAGCGGCTTAAGTGTGTTTATTAATGGCGATCACCACCAACCGCGGCGGTTGCCGTAGGAGCGGCCGGTCGTATCCGTCGATTCAGCGTTATCCAGCAGAATGGCTTGCCGCTCGCGAGGCGCGCGCGATCCATTGCCATTTCCACGATCGTTCGTGCGTTCTGTGTGAGGGCGGGCTTCCCTGACCAGTAAATTTCGGCCCTCGATGGAATGGCCATTAAGTTCAGCGATGGCCTTTTTGGCATCTTCCGGCGACTCAAATTCCACAAAACCAAATCCCTTCGAGCGGCGTGTGAGCTGGTCGGCTACAACCGTAGAACTGGTGATACGGCCGTAAGACTTGAATAATTCTTCGAGGTTTTCTGCCGTCCAATCATACGGGCAGGCTGCCGACATACACTTTGGTCAGGGAATTAGCCTGATCGCTGGAAGAAGTAGTTTTTGCTGAAATTGTATCCGTTTCGGTTGCCATTCGTAATCCTTTATTTGTGGTCTTCGCTTAAAGCACGTTGCAACGATTGAACGATTTCAATCATCTTGTTATCGAAAAGTGCTTTTTTAGCGAGAGATGCCCGGTAACAGCCTGACTATTCAAGAAGTTCAAGCTTGTGGATGAATTGCGGTATTCTCCATATCTCGATACCATCTTCACTAAAGACACGAGTCGCTATTTGCGACGGATCGATGGAAAGGTGCTCACCAGGTTCCATGGTCTCGATAATGAATCGCGCATGGGATGCTGCTAATGCCGTTCGTACGCTGGCGGTATCACGCGAAGAATAGATCGAATCAAGCAAAGCGCGGCGAACATGTAGCAACCGAGCGGCGACAACGACCGAGTGGGTTCCCTTTACTGCATCGCTATCGGCAACTGCACCGAGAAGAGAACCATACTTTGCTCCTTCCGAAACAACTCGCCGCCCCGAAAGGGCGCTATACCAGTAGAAAGACTCATCTCCTGTCGTATCAAGATCGAAGCGGCGCGTAGCAATCACATCGGTGTCATTAGCATGTGTTTGAAGATAATTCATCGCATGAATAAAGGCAGCGCTTACGAACTCCGGCTTTGCTGATTCTCCCTTCACCACGCTTCGGACATTCAGCACGAACCCCGCAAAAAAGATCACGGCAACAATTCCCATTGCAATTTTAACCGATCGGGACATAACCACACTTTTTGCGACCACTCCAAAACCAATAACAGTAACGAACATTCCCGCCTGCACGCTCATAAGCGGAGCATAAAATGATAGTGCTAACGGATACCAGGCCGGTGAATACAGCACCGGAAGTAAAAACCCAATAACGATCATAAGAACAAGAACCCACATAATCTCGTGGGATTCTTTCCATAACTGTCCTCTAAATACCGCGAGCATAATGAGGGCAGCAAGTATCTTCGGATCCAGTAACGCGAATCGCAAAAAGTGAAAGAGAAAAAAGGGAATGATGAGGATGCTTTGCCATCGAAGTGTCAATCCATGGGAAACCGGATTTATCGTGGAGACCGGAACATGCAGCAAACTCGCAACATGATTAGCATATCCTAAGAGCGGCGCGCCAATAAGAAAATCTCCGCTTGGCATGAGCGCGTTCGTGCCAGCAGATTGCCACAGCACAAGCGCGAATGAGAGTAAACACCCGAGCACGATCTCCGTCACCACCTGCTTTTTACCACGCGTGAAGGCAAGCCCCATGAATCCCAGCATCAATAACGCTCCCAGCATGACCAGATGCGAGGAAAGCTTCGTATGCGAAAGTTCCAAAAGGAGTAGTGTAAGAATGCCCGAAAGCACCAGAGCGGCGCTGCGGCTCACGTCCTTTTTCCGAGCGGCTTTCATACGAAGATCGAACACCAGAAGGATATTCACAAAGATCATGCTGCCGAACACGAACGAGGGACTTAGCGCATAGCTGCTCAATTCCCCGCCTTCAAGGCCGCTCACTAAAAACCATAACGCGACTGCTATGTATGAAACCAATTTGCTGCTTGTCAAACGAAGCGAAAGCGTGAAGATCGAGAGCGCGAGCATCACATAACCAACAAGCGGCGCTGCAAGGGCGAGATCAGGTAGCGTTCGCTCGCGTGGGAGCAGCGCGAGGAGTTGGTACGTCCAATCGTGATATTGCCACGGCTGGCCCATTTGGTGCAGATCGCGCAGTGTGCCGAAATCGCGGATGCCATGTACTTCCCCGGCCAGAAAGGGAATATCAACTCCAAATAATCCATGAGTAATGATAGAGCCATCTGCGCCATAATGAAATTGCTGGAGATTATATACCGCAAAAAGAAGAAGTGCGCCGATAGCAAAGATGCATATATTATTGAATGATGGAAGAAGCTTCTTAAATTCATTCCATGGTATTCGCTGTGAGAAAGAGACTACGGGAATAGTCATCAAGTAAATAATGACGTATGGATGTTGAATTCCATGACCAAAACCGAGCTTATCTCCTATCCCAAGCAAGATCGGTGCAATTCCAAAACTTACAGCACAGCCTATCGAAATAATTTCATATGCAGCAAGATCAAGTAAAAATTTTTGACGTAACAAAAGCACAACAAGTACACCCGGAGCGATCGTCATCCATGACAGATAGAGCACATCAAGCCCCGTCTCAAAGGGAAAATGGAACAGCGCACACTCCGCGAGGAACATTCCCGCAGCAATCAGGCCGAGTACAACAGAAATGACGATGGTTTTACCGGACATTGTAATGGTTGCTTATCTGAACCTTCATCGTGACCTAAAGGTCACAAATATAAACAAGTCTGTGCTGGGTCATTGGATGCATAAGGGATGAAACTGTCGGGCATAAAAACTTATTTTGCGAGCTTTCGGCGAAGATCCTGGCGACCGCTTATGACCGTCACGATCCCTATCGAATCGATCTCGTAGATAATCCGGTAGCCTTCGATGACAAGTTCGCGGATAGATTTGGTCTCAAGCTCAGGAACGATGCGGCCGGATAGTGGGAACTCAATTAACCGATCAATGCTCGAATACAACCGGGTTACGATCACTTCGGCATAATGGGCCGAGTCGCGCTCGATAAAAAGCCCGATCTCGGAAATATCGGCCAGTGCCAGAAGCGACCATGTTATTGCAGCCACTTTCCTAATCGTTCGCGTGCTTCTGCGTGGCTCACGGAGCGCCCCGTCCGCAGTTCTTCACGGCCTTTATCGATTTTCTGGAGCACGTACAGCTCATACATCATCTCTTCGTACGAGGCGGAATCCTTCAAGTGCTTAATCGCCTTGAGCGCAGTCTGTTTGGGCTTTGGTGTCAAAGACTTGGCCAGCATATCGTGAGTAATGTTGTTTATCCCATAACGGACATCCGTTCAGTGCCGTTTCCCATGGCCAAACTCGATGGGGCGAAGGATTCAGACCGCGGAAAGCTTCTGCACCGACTCCTTCGTCTGCGCGATCACATAATCAATTTCTTCTTCGGTGAGCTTGGTATAGAGCGGAAGCGTGATCGTGGAATCGCCGATGCGCTCGGCGATTGGGAACGTACCTTCGGGCATGTTGAAATGCTCGCGGTAATAGGAAAGCCGGTTGATGGAACGGAAATTAACGGCAACGCCAATGCCCCGATCCTGAAGATCGCTGAGAACGGAATCGCGTATGGTGGGATCGACCCAGATCGTAAACAAGTGCCGCGCAGAAACAGAGTTGGGTAATACGACCGGGAATGATATTCCTTCCGCGCCACGGAACCCGGCTTCATATCTTTGACAGATATATTCGCGTCGTGCAAGGCGTTCGTTCAGCATGGTAAGCTGCGGCAGAAGCATAGCTGCCTGCACATCGAACATATTGCATTTGTAGCCAAGCATCTCCATATCGTAATGCTTGAAACGGGCAGAGTAACGGTCGGCAGCAGATTTATTCATGCCGTGCTGACGAAGTACCATCAACTTTTCGTATAGGGTGTGGTCATTGGTGATGATCGCGCCGCCTTCGCCGGATGCAAGATTTTTCGTGGCGTAAAAACTGAAGGCGCTCATATCGGATGCACCGCCCGGTTTAATTCCATCGCGCACGCCTTCAACGCAATGCGCGGAATCCTCAATAATAGCAATGTTGTGCTTTATTGCGATCTCTCTCATGCGGCGCATATCGCACATTTGGCCGTAGAGATGAACGGGAAGTATGGCTTTGGTGCGTGGCGTGATCGCCTGCTCGATGGCATCGCAGGAGATATTCCCCGTTTCGGGTTCCACATCCACGAAGACTGGGGTTGCGCCGGCTTCGATTATAATGTTACCGGTCGCCATGAAGGTCATCGGAGTGGTGATAACCTCATCGCCCTCACCGATGCCGAGTGCTTTTAGAGCAATGAATCCGCCCATCGTCCAGCTTGTGACGCCGACACAATACTGTGCAGACATCATCTCTGCAAAAGCTGCTTCGAATTCCCTGGTTTTCGGACCGGTAGTCAGGAATGTGGAATGGATAACGGCGGCGAGGCTCGCAATTTCCTGATCACCGAGCGGATGCTTATAAAATTCTACCTTCATGGCAATGATGAATGATGGATGACGAAGAAGCTGTGACACTCCCCTTCATCATTCATCATTCATAATTCATCATTGTTTACTTAGCCATCGGACGGTTGCCCTGACCTGCGCCCTGCGGCCCCGCGCCCGGAGGCGGGCCTGATGCCCCTGCGGCAGGAGCCGATTGCTGTGGCGGAGCCTGTTGCGGCTGTGGCTGAGATTGTTGTGTCGTTGGTACTTTGCCCCCAGAAACCACGTTCGGAAGTTTGTTGTCTGTCGGGAGGAAGAATAAATTGGCAAAAATGCAGAGCACCACGAAGGTTGCTCCCATCCAGATGGTGGTTTTTTGGAGAAAATCCGATGCGCGGCGTACGCCGAACACAGCACCAACCGACCCCGGAGCGCCCAGCGCGCCCGAAAGTCCATCCCCTTTTGAGGATTGTGCCAGCACCACAAGCGTCATTGCGACGCAAACAAGAAGGATCAGAAGTACGAGTAAAGTAAACATTTATAACTCTTTGTTTTGAGGATAGCTCCGTTTTTTGAGGAGGGCTTATGAACAATGCAGGCGCGAAAGAATTCCTTTGCGGGCAAAAAGTCGCGTTGTGCATGAGCCATCTGTCATTCCCGCGAAAGCGGGAATCCAAGTTCGAGATTGGCCGCAAATTGTGGGTCTGGATTCCCGCTTTCGCGGGAATGACAAACTTCATATTATGATTGAGATTGGGATCGGAAGCGGACGGAACTCAGGTAATGAGTGTTTAATCATCAGTATGTATCTTACTTTTTTATCTGCCCTGCTTTTTTGTTCGCCGCTCCATCATGGTGCTACCACCAGCGTGGCATCCAAACTGCCATTTTACCAGGTCACGCGGCCTGGCTCCGCGGATACCACCTATTTGTTCGGAACTATGCATTTGCTCGAAGGCGGCTACGTCGATACCATGCCGCATCTTATGGCTGCGCTGAAACGGGCCGATATCGTCGTCGGTGAATTGGCATTGGACAGCATGATGACAACCGATGTGCTCGAAGGCCTGCTCGATGCTCCGCCGCTCGATAGCTTGCTCTCGAAGAAGCAATATCACCTTGTCTCCGAAGCTGTAAAAGAGTACTCACCCGCTCCGCTGATGCTTTTGAATCATGCCGAACCCATCGTTATTTATTCGATGATCCTGGAAGGAATGTATGAAAAGGCTCATCCGGAAAATCATGTTTCGGGCATTCCGATGGATCTTTTTTTCGAACAGGAAGCGGCGAAAAACGGTGCAAAGGTGATCGGCCTGGAAAGCGCGGACGATCAGGAACAGGTCCTCGACTCGATCCCGATCGATGAGCAAGTGAGCGAGCTTGTCGATCTGGTGCAGCATCCCAAATCAGCCATGTTGCAGATGGATACCATGCTTAATGAATACCGTGCCGGTAAGATCACGGAAATTTTGGATGACCCTTCGCTGGGTGCGTTCTCCCCAGATGAAATGGCATCGATGCTATACGACCGCAATAAGAAATGGCTGCAAGCGCTGCCCGCCATACTCGATCATCACCATGCATTTATTGCCGTGGGAGCAGGGCATCTTGCCGGTGAGAAAGGTATTGTTGAGGGGCTGCGAAAGCTGGGATATACTGTGGTCCAACAAAGCCCGATCTAAACAGACCTGCCCCATTAACCGTGGTTTAAATTATTGAAAAATAATGAATAATCTGAAAAAATGATGTAACTTTTGAGGTGATTCCCGTGTCGTATGCGTGTCAGGGTTTCTTTTGTTCTTCTTTCGATCCTTTGTTTTTCGGTCTGTTTTAAACCTTTTGTTCTTCGGTCAATCTTTGTTCAACGGTCGATCCTTGTTCTTCGTCAATATTTACTCATCATTACATTTCGGAAATTCTTATGAAAACTTGGAACAGATTCTTGCCGACAGGCTTCCGCCTGCTGGCTGTGTTACTATTTGCCACGCTTTGTGCATCGAACGCCTCGGCGCAATATGCAAGACTTCTTACGGAGCAGTCGTTTACTTCGAATAGCCTGCCCGACGGTTGGTCTGCAAATTGGGGCTCCGACAATCAATACCCGGGACAATGGTTCTGGAACTCGGTGAATCCGAATGGGTCCGGCGGATCTGCCATGGATGACATTTGGGACTATAACGACCAACCGTTGACCACGCCGTCGGTGGACGCGAGTTCTTATACGGCCGAAGGCGATTCGGTATGGGTTGATTTCGATATGTTCTGGGAGTATAATGGGTACGACTATGAATATCAATATGATTTTGGCTATACGCTCGATGAATTCGAGATCGACGCTAACTCGGATGTGCTTGTAAGCGGTACAACCGACCAGTTATACACGTATTACAACCCCGACGATTATAACTACGATGTAGCATCTTCCTCTTCTTCAAACTGGCAGCACTATCACATTCTCATTCCCGTCGAGGATCGGACTTCGGATCTGCAGATCAATTTCTTGGGGAATTACGATGAATATCCGGGTCCGGGTTTGTCTGATGCCGCGATCACGAATGTGACGATCACCGCGTACCCACCGCCTCCGATGCCGGAGCTTGCGCTGACACCAAAAACTCTAAACTTTGGAACCGCTACGCCGAATGCACCGGTCACACTGTACGCCTATGTACAAAATGTCGGTTCTGCACCGCTCATTATTAACAGCACTAGTTTTTCAGGCTCTTCTGCATACTCGCTCGTCAGTGGCCCTGAAAATGGCAGCGTCGTTGCGCCGGGCAGCACCGTTCAATATGGCATTCAATTTCTGCCGCTTTCGAATGGCTCGCTCCTCGGAACCTTTTACGTCGCAACCAATGGCCTGGACTCTGGAACCCAGCAAGTTAACTTGATGGGGATTGGCGCGGTTCCAGCCGTTTCGTACAGCGCAACTAATATGTTCCGCGGTGTGAACGTTGAGTTAACCAAGACATCCAGTGTAAAGTATCTTTATGTCAATTCCGTAGGGCTGGGACCTCTGGTCGTAAATAGTGTCTATTTCTACGGACTAAATTCCACGGATTATTCTGTCACGCACTTGCCTGCGGGCGCGATTCCACCGGGCGGAGTCGATTCTATCGGCGTTATTTTCACACCGGATTTCGAAGGCCTGCCGGATGCACACATGGTGATCGGTTCCACAGGCCTCAACAACCCGACCGACACCGTTACTATGGATGGTGTTGGTATCCTGCCACACCTGACGATCAATAATTCCTATCCGAACCCCATCACGATTAATTTCGATTCGGTTCCGGTCGGCGTGGATTCCTGCATGACGATCCTGTTGACCAACCCGGGTTCTGACACGATCGCGATCACGCACAATTACTTCCAAAGCGCAGATTACGATTTCAGCCTTACGCCGCTGACGGGCCCGGACACGCTGATTCCACCAGGTGGCTCGCAGAACATTCAGGTTTGCTTCACTCCGCTGAAGCCGGGTTATCGCTTGGCATCGCTGCGTATCACCACCAATATCCCGCTCACCCAAACGAAACCGCCGCAGGATACCAGTTCCTTCGTGGTTAACTTTATTGGCACGGGTGTACCAACGGGCGGGTTTTATATCACAGGACCGGCTACCAATGGGAACGTGATGGTTGGTGATGTACAAGGCTGCGTAACGGACACCATCTGGAATAGCGGTGCGACTACCATCACCATTACAAAGGGAGTCATTTCGGGTGCGAATGTCAATAATTTTGACGCCGGATATCTCCAACTCCAATGGCCGATCGTTTTGGCGCCCTATTCGCATCAGACGTTTACCGAGTGTGCCTCGCCCGATGACTCTGGCATACGAACGGCCCTCATGACATTGTATGGCTCTTCCGGTGAAGGCGTTTCGGATTCCGCATCGCTTGCGCTTTCCGTGTATGGATTGTTGGTTAATGATACTGGAGTCAATACACAACCATTCCTTACCGAACAATGCGGGCCGGATACCGCGGTATTTACCGTCATGAATACGGGTAACGTTCCGGAAACCTATACCGCCATTGTGACGGGTGCCGGTTATACGCTCGTTGGCTCGTCAAGCTCGCCTCTTGAAAATACGGGCGGCGTAGCGACGTTCAAAGTTGCCTTTAGTGGTATCGGTCCGGCTGCCGGAACTCTGAATATCACGGGCGGTGCCACAGTAACGTTCCCATTCACGACGACCGGCGGCAGCGCAGTCGTTGGTGGCTCGGGAACCGCACCGCTCACCACGGTTGGCATGACCTCCGATTCCTTCCTTGTGGTCATCAACAATACCGGAACCTGCCCGTGGACGCCAGGACCGGGACAGACCGCAACGAACTCTGTATTCACTTACTCAAGTGGTGGCACAACCCCCATTGCGGGCGGCGGAAGTGCGAACGAGTACTTCACCTATAGCCCAACCAAAGCAGGCATCGATACTGCGACCGTGAACTTCCCGAACCAAGCTGGGGTTGTATCGCCCACACCGATCGTGAGCTTATCGGGCTCCAGCACAACGGCGGGCGTATCCACGGTTGCAGAGTCGAATGGCTATAGCCTCGATCAGAATTACCCGAATCCGTTCAGTGGATCGAGTGAGCTTTCGATCTCGCTGCCGGTTGGTGGAATGGTGAACCTGAGCATCATCAATGTCGAAGGGCAGGTCGTTCAGACGGTGCTCAATCAGCATTTCGATGCCGGTACGTTCGGCGTGACGCTTAAGGCAGATGGCCTTGCAAGCGGTACCTATTATTATCAGATGACTGCTGGCGGCGTTACGCTCACCCGGCAGATGGTCATTCTAAAATAGCCCATTCCTGGTTTTTCAAGAAAAGCCCTTCTCGAAAGAGAAGGGCTTTTTTATTGAAATTTTTCAGCGAACCTGACCACTTATTTTTGGGTTCCATTTCCCTGTAATATCGACGTTCGTCTGTGTTTCGTCCTTTCAAATGTTCAATATTTTTTAGGAGATTGATATGAAAACCCTGAATAGATCATTGGTCACAGGTATCCATCTGATGATGGTGCTATGTGTTGCTCTCTTGGTTTCAACGAGCGCACACGCTCAATCTGCCGAGCTTTCACTCGCGCCGAACCCCAAGCTCCTAAATTTCGGGACAGCCACATCGAATTCACCCGATACGCTTTATGACACCATCAAGAACGTCGGCGCGGCCGGGACGAAGCTTGGCATCACTAACATTGCCTTTACCGGATCCATCTATTATTCGCAAATTAGCGGCGCACAAGTGGGAGACAGCATTCCGGCCGGGAACTACGAGTTGATCGGCATTCAATTTCTTCCTTTTGCTTATGGAACGGAAACTGGTACGCTGACCGTCACGACGACCGGTGTGGATTCAGGAACGCAGGCCACAAGTCTAACCGGCATCAGTGCGATTCCTTCCGTTTCCTATAGCGCATCCACAATGTTTGCCGGCACCAAAGTGAGGGTTACCGATACTTCGAATGTGCAATATTTGTACGTCAACTCGACAGGCGTTGGGCCGCTTGCGATCACAGGGGTCAGTATTATCGGGCGGGATGGCTCGCGCGCGTGCTTTATCACGCGTATGCCCGCTGGCACCATTCCGGCGGGGGATAAGGATTCGATCGGCGTGAGATTCACTCCTGATTTCGAAGGCATTCCCGACGCTCGAATTGTGATCTCCAGCAACGCCGTGAATATACCCTCCGACACCATCATCATGGAGGGTGTGGGAATCCTTCCACATTTGTCGATCGATAGCGGTAAAACCTATCCGCTTCCTTTGACGCTGAATTTCGATTCCATTGGACTTGGGGCAAGCTCCTGTTTGCAGTTCCAGCTTTGGAATCCCGGCTCGGATACGGTGGCGATCACGAAGAATTATTTCGAGGATGCGGACCGCGATTTTACATTTACGCCGCTTACCAGCAGGGACACATTGATCCCGCCGGGTGGCACCGCGAATATCCAGGTGTGCTTTACTCCCATCAAGGCCGGCACCCGCGTTGCCACCTTACGTATCCTCACAGACATCCCGCTGACCGAGACCACTCCGCCAAAAGATACGAGTTCATTCGTGGTCGATATTGTGGGAATAGGCGATTCAGTAACGGGTGCGCTGGAAGTCACTGGGCCAACATCGTATGACTCCGTTCCTGTAGGCACTGAATCCTGTCTGACCGACACCATTCGGAATGTAGGTCAGGGTCCTATTACGATCACATACATTCTTGTAGGTACTAACGGGCTCACGTCGGCATTTAGCATTCCTAAATACCCTTCGGTACCGTTCGTTCTTGAACCAGATTCAAGTAGGATTATTACTGTCTGCGCAGATCCTGGGGATACGGGACTGTACACAGGATTCTTAGACGTGACTGCGAACTATGGTAGCGGCGTTGAAGGAGTCGCTCTGCATAAGCTCTCCGTCTATGGGACGTTAATCAGCTATTATATTGATCTCGAAACAGGATTTTCACCGGTGACATGTCTAGGTGATTCGAGTCTTGGCATCGTCTATGTAAACAATGTTGGGAACGTGTCTGATGTTTATTCAGCCTCGCTCGCCCAGCGCGATTCTGCCGATTTTAAATTTGTTACTCCGACCACGTCACCCACGGTTCCGCCAGGCGGGACATATTCTTTTGGCATTCGATTCATTCCTACAAAAGTCGGTATTGAAGAGACACAGCTCTTGACTATGAACAGGGACGATGGGATAATATCAGGTGGCATTTGGCTTGATCCCTCTGGCGGCGCACCCAAGATCGCTGGAAACGGAAGTTCCCAACTCACAACTGTTGGATCTACCTCCGCGCCATTTGCCGCAAAGGTCAAGAACACCGGAACGTGTGATTGGGCAACGGGTACGCCAGTGGTCACACCGCCATTCACCTACGTCAGCGGTGACACAACGATCGCTGCTGGAGACAGCGCAGAACTGATGTTCACATTTAGTCCAACCTCTGCAGCCACGGCGACGCAAACGGTTCAATTCCCAACCGCAATTGGAACTTCGCTTCCGGCTGCAAATGTAGTGCTCACCGGTAATGCGACGACGGCAAGTGTGCCGATTGTTGCAGAGTCCAACGGTTACAGCCTCGATCAGAATTACCCGAATCCGTTCGGTGCTTCGAGCCAGGTGGAGATCACGCTTCCGGTCGGCGGAATGGTTAACTTGAGCATCATTAATGTGGATGGCCAGGTTGTTCAGACCGTGCTCAATCAGCATTTCGATGCCGGTACCTTCGGCGTAACCCTCAAGGCTGATGGCCTTGCAAGCGGTACCTATTATTACCAAATGACCGCAGGCGGTGTAACGCTTACGCGACAGATGGTCATTCTAAAATAATCCATCCCTGGTTTTTCAAAAAAAAACCTTCTCGTAAGAGAAGGGCTCTTTTGTTTTGTAGCCGTGACCTTCAGAGCCTGCCCTGAGCTTGCCGAAGGGTCACGGTGTGTGTGACCGCTCCGCAACCGTGGCCTGAAGGACACGGCTACGAGGATAGGAAGGATTCGGAGGATTGATTGTTAGAGTATCATGCCGTTTACGGAATTTGATGAGCACATGATGCAGCGCGCGCTTTCACGTGCGCTCGCGGGGGTGGGATATGTCAGCCCCAACCCGTTGGTCGGTTGTGTTATTTGCGATGATAGCGGCGCGATACTCGGTGAAGGCGCGCATCTGGTGTTCGGAGGCCCTCACGCCGAGGTGAATGCCATTCTGGATGCGGAAGCTAACGGCCATTCCGTGCGAGGCGCTACAGCCTACGTCACGCTTGAACCTCATGCCCATACCGGTAAAACTCCGCCCTGCACAAAGCTGCTGCTAGAAAAAGGGATCGCGCGATGCATTATCGCAATGGAAGATCCCAACCCGAAAGTGAGTGGCATGGGGATCCGTGAGTTACAGGATGCAGGAATGGAAGTGCAGGTTGGCTTGCTCGAAGATGAGGCGCGGGAGTTGAATCGCTTTTTCATTAAACATATCACAACAGGTCTGCCGTACGTTACGATGAAACTCGCCTCCACGCTCGATGGCAGGAGCGCGCTTGCGTCCGGTGAATCCCGATGGATCACATCGCTGGCTTCTCGAACGATCGTTCACCAACTGCGCGCCTCGCACGATGCGGTGCTTATCGGCGCGCGAACGGCGATGCTTGATGATCCTGAACTCACGGTGCGCTATACATCGGGGCGGCAGCCTCGAAGAATTGTGCTTGACGCCCGGCTTGAGCTTCCGAATACGCTGAAGCTTTTTACCGACAAGCGCAAATCGGATACCATCATCGTTACGACTCCCGAAGCGCTTGCAGAACGTGGCGATGATTTCGTGCCAATGGGATTTGAACTTCTGCCCGTCGAAGGAAGCAACGACAGGATCGATCTTCAGCAGATGCTTCACCAGCTTGGCAAAAAGGGCATCTCCAGCCTGCTTATCGAGCCGGGCCAGACTCTTGCGGCAAGCATCCTTCAACAAGATCTTTTCGATGAACTCGATATTTTTTATGGGCCGATGATCTTTGGCGGCGACGCCCGGCCTTCGGTCGGGCCGATGGGCCTGCTCTCGATCGAGAACGCTCGCAAGCTCACGCTTCACGCCGTTGAGCGTGTTGAAGGGTCAGAGGATGTGCTTCTTCGCCTCCGGCATTAACATTCACCCAACTAAAGTTGGGTTATGTACGGTTTACGCACCATGCTAATTTCCATGACCGGCTTTGGCCGGAGCGAACGAACGAAAACTATCGAAGGCAGCGGCGCAACGATCACGGTGAGCGTAGAAGCGCGCAGCGTGAATTCCCGCTTTATCGAGATCGCCGTCCGCCTGCCGCGCACCCTAGCCGAACGCGAGCTGGAATGCCGTGAACTGCTTCGCAAGCGCCTTGAACGTGGCAAAATATCGCTCAATATCTCCATCGACCGGCAAGGGTCGGAGGATATTCCTCTGCACGTCAATGAGCCCGTGGCAAAAGCCTACTTCAAACTGCTCGATCAGCTTCGAACGGCAACAGGGCTTACTGCAGAAATTCAGCTTCGCGACCTCACGGCGTTCGGCGACATTTTCACAGCGGAAGAAGCAGGCTCCGGCGCTGCGAACCTCGAATGGGAACTCACGCAAACTGCGATCGACGAAGCCATCGAGCAGCTAAACGCCATGCGCCGTTCCGAAGGCGGCGAACTGGAACGGGACATCCGTGCGCGCCTTGCGACGATGGAAACACGCACGAATGACATCGAGCGGCTATCGAAACTTGCTGCACAGGACGAGTATAATAAACTGAAGGAAAGAATTTTAGAGCTTACGAAAGATATGCAAGTCCTTGCCGAACAACGGCTGGAACTCGAGATCGCGCTTATTGCGGAACATCTAGACATTACGGAAGAGCTGGTTCGCTTCCGTTCCCATGTAAAATTCTTCTTGGAAGCCATGGACGGAGCGGAATCCGCAGGACGAAAGCTCAATTTCATTATGCAGGAAATGAACCGCGAGGTCAATACGATGGGATCGAAAACGAACTCCGCCGAAGTAGCGCATCATGTGGTCGCCATTAAGGAAGAGCTTGAGAAAATGCGCGAACAGATACAAAATATTGAATAGTAGTGGATATCGAACAGTGGATAGTGGAAAGTGGATAGTGGAAAATAGCCAGCGCATTCTAAAAAATGTGCTCGTCGTGGTCGTGTCCATAGTGTTCATTGCGTCCGCCCCGTCCACTATGCTTCTCGCACAAACCAGCGTTGACGATTCCATTTTTGCTGCGAAGATCAAGCAAGCAAAGGTGGAACATCTGGATAGGCTCCCCATCGGCGAACGGGTTGCCGCAATGGGTAAGCTGTTTCTTGGAACTCCATATGTGGGAGGAACCTTAAATACCGACTCCACGAATGAACAGTTAGTGATCGATCTTCAGGGTTTCGATTGCGTAACGTTTTATGAGAACACGCTTGCCTTCGCGCGTATCATAAAAGAATACGCCGATCCTACCTTACAGCATTTCAGGGATGAGCTAACCTTCCTGCGCTACCGGGATGGAAAAATTAATGGCTTCCACTCCCGGCTGCATTATACCATCGATTATTTTTATAACAACGGGCAAAAAGGAGTGCTGCATGACGTTACCCGTGAAGTGGGCAAACACTGTGCAACGCTGGACGATCGCACGATCGATTTTATGACCACGCATCCTGACTACTACGATCAATTGACTCCAAAGGGTTCAGAATATCGCGGAATGCTTCAGATCGAAAAAGAGATCAATACTCGAAAGAATTTCTACTATATCCCAAAATCCGATGTTGCGGCAATCGAATCAGGAATCAAAACAGGCGATATTCTCGGGATCACAACCAATGTTGCAGGCCTAGATTGCTCACACACCGGGATCGCAATTCGAATGCCAGATGGGCGAATACATTTCATGCATGCTTCGAGTGTGAAGGGTAACGTTATTATCAGCGAAGATCCACTGGCAGAATACCTTACCCACACGAGCGTTCAAACAGGTATTATTGTGATGCGCCCGATCGAAGTTAATCGCCCAGCATTTCACGAAGATTAATATGGTTACCAAAGAAGAAGTACAAAAAGTTGCCGATCTTGCAAAGCTGGAATTCGCTCCGAGCGAACTGGAATCGCTTACCGGCGAATTAAATTCTATTTTAGGATATATCGATCAGCTTAAGGAGCTGGATGTAACGAACGTCGAGCCACTGGCAAATTTGAACGAGGCGTTCGAGCATGGCTCACCTGGGTTACGTGCCGATGTAGAGCGGGATTGCCTTCCCGTCGAGGATGCGCTGCGTAACGCACCTAAGGCCGCTGACGGTTATTTCCTCGTTCCCAAAGTGCTGGCAACAGAAGTAAAAATCACCGCAGTTCCATCCGTGGAGGACGATGACGAATTCGAAGATCTTCTGTAAATCAATGTCCGTGCGATTCGATCGCGCGGTCCCAATGCTGGAGCGTGGCGTTTCGCTCCTCTTCGGTAAGTGCCACCAGTGAAAGCGGAAGATGCTGCACCCACGCAGCTTCAAGACTCGTCAGCGACCCGCCGAAAAAGGTACGAAACGTTTCATCGGTGATCTCATCGTTACTCTTGGAGAACGTAACCACGCGGTCGTCACTGAAGGTATCGCCAAGATAGAGCATAAACGCTCCCGCAAGAATACGCTGCTCGGTGCGAAGCATACCGGGCGCAGTGTTCCATATCTCCGGTAATTTCCAGACATGCTTATGATAGAGGTGATGCGCGATAAGGTCCGGCTCGGCGCCATAGAATGGGAAAATATCCGGCTGCGTCGAAAGACGCTCGCTTAAAAAGATCCCGAAGCCTTCTTCCAGCACTGCCCAGCCTGGTGTGGAATTATAATGCCGTGCGTACCGCGAAAGGCGCATCGCATGGGTCAGAAGCCCTCCTAATTCAGAGTGGATATTTCTCGCGCCGCTCTCGACCAGATAGAAGGCGCGCTCCTCAAGATTGAAATGTGGACACACGCTGCGCCCAAGCAAACCGGTTGCCCGTTGATCGATGGCATAGACATGGAACCGGTCTGCAAACGATTCGTGCGTGAAATGAAAGATCAGCGTGTAGGCGATCTCGAGGGATTCGATCAGCGTCGCGACGCGGTCGTCGTTAAAGGCGGTTCGGTCGTAATCAAGTTGAAAGTGCGGGCTTGCGCGGTGACCCCATTGCACACGTGCGCGCAGTTCCTGATCGCTGAGGGCAACGTGTGGCCTCGTGGTGATAACACGAGCCGTTCGGGTTTCCGACGGTTCCGAAATTGGATGAGGGGCAAGCGGCCCTCCGGCAACGGAATCAATCCCCGCAGCTTCCGCTCGATCCAGCGTCTGTGGATGAGCACTCATGCCGGCATGAGTGCCCATGCCATGATCGCTCATCGTGTGTGGATCTTTTTCAAATGCCATTGCCATTCTGACACCTGCCCTCGTCTAACCGGAAGTTGACCGGCATATTTTCAGTCTATAATATACACAATATACCTCCAAATGAGTTCGAAATCATAAAAAGTGCCAAATATTCATGAATGACAAAATATCTGAGTTGTTGCACCCTATTGGCCTGACCCTGGTACATTGCCGGGAATTGCCAGATGGAATCTCTGTTGTGCCTTTATGCGCAAGGAATCTGTACCGGGCTTTTTTGGCCGTTCACGCGAGGAGCTAAGGGGGCTTCTGCGCGAAGAACTCGGCGTTTCTGAGCAATTTCGCGCAGATCAGCTCTATGATTGGCTCTACGCAAGCCGTGCCCGGGCCTTTTCGGAGATGACCAATCTCCCGAAAAACCTGCGAATCGAGCTTGAGGCGCGATTCAGCATTCCTTCGCTCATCTTACAGCATGTGTCCGAAAGTTCGGATGGAACGAGAAAATTTCTGTTCGGTCTGGAAGATGGCCGGTCGATCGAAACGGTGCTTATTCCAAGCGAAATGCGTGGCGAGCGCGATCCCCGGCGGACCCTTTGCGTTTCTACGCAAGTCGGATGCCCGCTCGATTGCAAATTTTGCGCAACGGCCTCACTGAAACTCAAGCGAAATCTGACGACAGCCGAAATTCTGTTACAGATTTTCGAGGTCGAAAAAATTACAAGCGAATCTATTACCAATTTGGTCTTCATGGGGATGGGCGAACCGATGTTGAATTATGAGAATCTCGTTCGAGCGCTTCGCATCATTACAGATCCCAAAACGGAGATGCTCGTCTCCCGACGCGTAACGGTTTCCACCAGCGGCATTCCGGAGGCCATCAGAAATTTCGCCAATGAAGGACTCAATGTAAAGCTCGCTCTCAGCCTTCATGCAACAACGAATGCGCTCCGTACACGCCTCATGCCCATCAACAAACGGTACCCATTGGAAGAGGTGCTTTCCGCGATGGAGGAATATTACAAGATCACTGGCCGTCCGGTAACATACGAATATATTCTCTTCGATGGCCTAAATGACTCCCCTGCCGATGCCGCACGTTTGGCGAAGATCGCGCGCCGCGTTCCCAGCCGCGTGAACATCATTCCCTTTCATCCGATAGACTTCACACATCCAACCGGATTTGCGGCAGAACTACGTCCGGCCAGCCAAGCGGCATTCGGACGCTTCATCTCTTTACTAAAAGATGCCGGCGTTACCGCGCTCGTGCGCACCAGTTCCGGGAAGGACATTGAAGCAGCCTGCGGACAATTGGCACTGGCGGAATTACAGGAAAAACCTACACTGCTAAGTATTGAGATCTGAAATGTTATGAGACCCTCACTATACTTACCGCAAAACCACCAGCGCGCCTTCGGCGTGATAATCGAGGCTTTTAAGGCGATAGACGTACCGGCCTTGTGGCAGGTCTGAAATATCCAGAGCGCGGGTGTGCTGTCCCGTATTCAGAGTTCCCATGTCGATATGCCTCACAGTCTGCCCGATCGCATTATAGATATCGAGCATGACCGGAGCTTCCCATCCTATCTCGAATGTGAGTGAGATATTATCTCCGGCAGGATTGGGAACGATCGCGTTCGTGGAATAGGGTCCGGCATACTCGACGCCATTGATAAGGCCGCCGCAATCCTCGACGGTGAACCTTCCATCGGTTGAAGACTCTGGTTGATCCGCAGCAGGAGCCGAATTGACGACATGGATATACGAGATCGGATGCGGCCCAAGCAAAGCCTGTGTATAGATCCGCATCACAGTTCCACCGTTATAGGTGGTCATCGGAAGGCTTGCTTCGACGGTGCTATCATCAATATGCGTAAATCGTGAAACGGGCTGGGCGTTGGTACCGGCATCCGCTCCATACATCATGACCATCAAAGGATCGAATCGAATATCGAGCACGAGGCTGTCATCGGTTATCATGGAAAGCCGAATACCGTTCATGGTAACGGGAATGGAATCATTCTGTCCCGGTTCCTCGACACGATCGGGAATGCTATAGGAAAAACTTGGGCCTGTCTTCGGAGAATATGTTCCCGAACCGATAAGCAGAACATTTAATACACTATCGTGATAGGACGTATGAAAACCAAGGTTAGCGATAACCTGTCGTGTACGGATCGGAGTGAAGGTCACGGTATCATAGCGTGTCTCGCCGGGCGCAATGGGTTCGGTCGGTAAAATTGGGCTTGCGACGAAGGCAGGATCGGAAACCGAAATGCTATTAATATAGAGCGGATAACCACCTGAATTCTTGATGCGAACCTGTTGAAATTCCGTAGAGTCAAGTATGATACCTAAAAATTCAAGGGTGTCGGGATTGCTCGACGGAAGCGCCTCCACGCCGGTTGCCGTTAAAGATACAACTGCGAAATTTGCACCAAAATGGATCACGAGATAATCCGTATCGAGCTGTAGATGTCGTGCATGATACGTTACCTCCACCGTTAGCGTATCCCGGTCATTTTGGATGGCATAGGGAAGAAGCCTGCTTGCCATGTCTGCAAATGTATCGTTTGGAACAGGAGTAGCATAGATCACACTAATACTATCGATCGTGGGGAAATCATTTGTTGCAAACAAATAGAGTGGAAGCGTGGAATCGGTTCCCACATGCACGTTCCCGAAATCAAGTCCTACAGCGCTCAACTGTAACCCCTTTTGCGTTCCATAGCCACGGAGGATGACCGTGTCGGCATGACCATCCCACAATAATCGCAGCGTATCATAGACAAGCCCGGTTCCTGCCATAGGATTAAACGTGACTGCGATGGAATCGGCCATGAGCGGCGCAAGTGCATCCGGCGGCTGCACCACAAATACCGCCTGGTCATGAAACGCAGCAATAGCCGTACCCAGATTGCCAGCGTTGGAATCATAAATCATCATCGTTTTACTGCTATTCGTGAGAACATATCCAAAATCCCGAACCGATGGAGAGAATTGCACATCCGGCGCAAGCCCGACACCCGTCAATGCAATTTTCCTGGTTGAAATGCTGTCGCCAGCAATATAAATAAATGCAGTGAATATTCCATGCTTCACAGGCGTGAATTGTACGCAAAGATGTGCGGTATCGCCATTGACAAGCGGATTGGTATTGGGAAGCTGACTGATTTTATAGGGAGTTCCAGCAGGACCTGTCAGATCAATATGAACCGAGATCGGCTGGCAGCTTGGGTTTGCGATCGAGATGCAGTAAGATGCGGAATCGCCGACACGCAGGCTATCGAATGTGATGGCTGTATCACTCAGTGCGATCGATGGTTCAGGACCACCAATTCCATGAAGTGGCAGCGAGAATGAAGTACCACAGCTATCGACCACTATGGTTAGTATTCCAAAATGATCGCCATAATGCGTTGGACTAAACCCTACCGTAAAGCTCCCGTTATTCGCAAATGTGGCCGGATGCGGCATCACGGTAAATCCGGCACCGCTGGTGGAGACGCTCATCACATCGATCGAATCAAAACCAACATCTTTCAAAATGAATGTCCGGCTAACAGAAGCTCCGGGGCAGAGGGTGTCAAACTCTCCGGAATCATTTACCCATATCGCCTGCCCGATCTCACGCGACCCCCGAAGGTGAAACGATGCCGCGGTACACCCATCGAGGGAAAGAAAACTGAACGTCCCAGTATCCAGCGCGCCAAGTGTCGGTGCATACGTTACCGCGATCGCCTTCGATCCGCCGGGAGGCAGAACCACTGGGAATGAGAGCGGTACAACAGAAAAACGCGGCGACCCTGCATAGGTATTGGCTCCGAAGATGACCGTTTCAGATGTAAGATTCGTAAGCGTATCCTGCTCGGTAATGGAATCCGTCTTGCAACCGCGACCGAATAATAGTTGTGGCTCATTGAAAGCAAGGCCGTGGAACCCCAATTGACCTTTCAAAATTGCGATCCCTGTTCCACACGGTGACATCGCCAGATATGCGGTGTCCGAAAAAGTCGTGTCGGCCACAGGATCGAAACGCACTTGCACCGGAATACTATCGTGCGCCGGAATCGTCATCGGAAAGGGTGCCTCATTCTTAAAAATGAAATTCTGTGAAAAAACGATTGTGTCCAAGTGGGCAGCATAATCGCCCGGATTGGAGACAACGATCGTGGTATCTCTCCGCGCACACGAAACACCCATGTTCACCGCAGCCGCTGTAAGCACGGGCGGCGGCGTAAGTGTCAGAAAAAGTGTAGTTGCAGTATCGACGCGGCATTCATAGCTCTTAATCTTCAATCCCGCAACCACCAACCCGCAGGCGGTGTCGTGCATGCGAACACGCACCTGAAGCGTATCACCTGGTAACTTAAAAACTCCGATTCGATTATCGAGGATGTCCAATAAACTATCGGGCGCAACGCCGATCGCCGAAATGGCATTCGGCACATCGCCGATGTTCGTAACGATGATTGTGGTATCGCGTGAAAAGCCTTGGACCGTACTCGGGAAGCTGCCAAAGTTTATGCTGTCCGGCATCGATAGTGCTGCAAGGGAGCGAATTGCTGCTATCGATACTATTGCCTGGCGCGAGCACTTATCGAGTTGGAACCCGACTGCGGCCGTTAGTTGACCGCGGTTCCCATTCGATAGCTCCACCGTGAGTGAGGTATCCTGCGCAGGCCCTAACAGGATCGGGAACGTCGCAAACACATGCAACCCCGTATCGCCAGGTGGAAGCAGCTCCAGAATAGTCACGGAATCGGTAACACTGGTATTCGTCAGCGTTATTTTTCGCGTGGTGGGCAGTTGGCACTGTGTAAAACTCCCAAAGTTAAGCGTGTCGGGGGAGCATAGTAATCCAACGCTATCATAGACGGCGTGCAGGCCGATCACCAGCCTTCCACCACAGATGCTCGAACTTGCCACATACAGGGAGTCATCAAACACCCCGCCCGCATTGGGTTCAAAATGCAACTGCAGAGGCTCGGTGACGCTTGAATCGGCCGGGAGCCAAAACGGAACATTGGGAACGACGGAAAAAGCAATACCAAGGTGGAAGCCGACCGTATCGACATAGATCGGCACCGGACCAAGATTTCTAATATGAAGCACTGTGTCGAACGAGGGAAAACAGCGGAGTGTGGCGATGGAAATACTTTTTTCCACCGTTGCAAGTTGGTATCCCGGAGATGCATTCAACATTGGTGAACTCGATGGAACGATCTCGGCATTCGTTCCGCGAATGAAACCATCGTGCCCGTGACCGGAAAAATCATGAATGCGCGTAGTGCCCGCCGGATCGTCAAAAGAATAATAGAGTACCAGCCCTGAATCTGTGCCAGGAATTGTGTGCGTGAGGGTCTGCACAATTGCCGCATTCGTTCGTGGAGTGTTCCAGATCCGTAGTTCGTCGATGGAACCTATAAAACTGCTTCCGGATATGCTCATTCCAATGCGCAGGCTATCCGTATTGGAATCGAGAAGAGGCATGGGCGCGGGCGCACTCGAGACTTCCATCGTGTCAATATAGAATCTTATACTGTCTCCGGGAGTGAATGTAAATGCAAAATGATGCCAGTCTGCCGGGGAATCAATAGTTGGAGCAGAATCCACAAGCGGCGTCGAGTGGCGAACCATCCCATAGATCGTCGAATCGTTCTCCAGGAAAATTCCATAGCTTGCTTTATCGACAAGTGCAGCGCCAGCCGTTACGGAGCTAACATTTGCCCAGCACTCGATGGTAAAGCCTTTGGTCAGGTTGAGCGCCGCAACACCTGGCGTTGCAACATAAGAATTAGGGCCGTTGATCGTGAGCATGTTTCGCGAGCAATCCTGCGCCCGCAACGCGGGTGCACAGCATGCACCGACGGCGATCAATATGATCGCACGAACGAATGGGCCGTATCTTATTATGCGTGCCACTGTTACTTCATTTCATTTTCAACCGATGCGCGAACCGTGCGCGAAAGCACGCGCCCTTCGGGAATCGAATTATCGAAGAGATCGTCACGCGAACCACGAGACTCGATCGCGAGTGGGGGTGGTTTCTGTCCAAGCTTCTTCAATTCGGCGTCCAGCATTTGGGCTGCTCGTGTAACACGGTCTCTCGCAAGGCGGTCGTTGAAGGCATCGTCACCGGTTTTATCGGTATGTCCGGTGAGCATCACATGTGCGTGATCTTTGATCGCAGAGGCCATATCCTTCACGATGGTCTCCGATTCTTTTTTATCGAGCTGCGAAGAACTATAATCAAATAGTATGAGGCTGAACCGCTCGAGTTGTTTATCGAGCACGGTATCTCCGGCATGGCGCGTGACATCGCTCGTCTGTTTACGCAAACGGATCACGCCAGAAGCTTGCGCGGTATCGCCCGAGCTATCGATCGCGGAAAAAACATAGAGGAGTGAGTCCTGCGCATTCGGAACGTCATCTGGCATGGAGCGGTCGTCGATCGTCCAGAGATAATCGCTTCCGGAACTATCGGTAAGCGCATCGATCGTTCTCAGGATACGGCCATGCTGATACACGGTGATCGTCGCGGTGCGAATGCCGGAACTTGCGGTGATCTCCGGCTCGAAATCGATACGGGGTGGCGTAGCAACACGCTCGATACGTTCGGTCCAGAGCGGCGCGGTGATCTCCGGTGATGATGGAATTATTTCAACCCTCCGGTTCTCGGCTTGCCCGAACGGATTATGGTCGTCCGAAGCCGCATCCGGCAATGCACGGTCGCGCAAACGGATCCGATCTCGAGAGATGCCCCACACGTTAGCCAGATAATCCTGAACGCTTTTTGCACGGTTCATCGAGATCACGCTCCACAGCAAGGAATCATCCGGGGAATGCTCGCTTCGTGTGCCGACGAGCGTTATGCTCGCATCCGGATTGTTCGAAAGGCGCTCGCCAAGAATATCCAATACATGATGATGAATTTCAAGAGCATTGGCTGTGAACAGATCCTTTTCGTGGAATTCACCTCGCGTTGCGGCCGTCTCGCGATGATAGCGTTCGGGTATCACCGAAGAACCATCGTCGAAAAAGACGTAGTGCAGCATGGGATAGACTTCGGTCACATGCGTTCGCTCGATGGAAATGACCGGCTCCGAAACTTCCTTCCCATCGTCCCCCACGCCTAATGCCTTTACCGAAACGCTGAGCATGGCCCGTTTTGGCGGTGTTGGGGGCTTTGGACTTGTGCTCACTATTGCGGGCGCAGGAGCCGAGGGTTCCTGCGGAGGAACTTCTTGTGACGGAGGTTCTGAGAGATGATAGACCAATTCTAACGAGCCACCGACAGGGAACACGCGCCACGACGTACTACTCTGTACTGCCGTAAGCGGGATCATTGCACTTACCGATGGACGCAATCCGAGATGTGGCTCGAACAGCATTTCGTAACTCGCTCCGATATTCAAACCGAACTGAACGGTATTGAAGGGATCGATCTCGCCGCTGGAGATCGTGCGTGTTTGCTGGCCATTGGTATAAACTGCGTTCGTAGGTGTTGGAGAAACCAATGACTCGGTCTCGTTATACGAGTGTTGCAAGAACAATCCCACGAACGGTCCGGCGGATAGACGAACGTGTGAGAACAGACCATACGAAACCATCGCTGATAATGATGCCATACCCAAGCTTGCATCATAGTACCGATCCCGATAGACGGAAGTATAAGTTCCACCAGAAGGATTGAAAATCTGAGGGGCGTTGCTGGACTGTGCGGGAGTCGTGAATGATGTCGAGAGATTGCCATATTGGAGTTCCCCGACAAGCGACCACTCCTTGCTCCATGGGATCATAACACCGCCATCGAAGCTTACCGCAGGTTTTGCGCCGCTTGTGAAGACTCCGCATAGCACCGATCCATCATAGGCTTCGATGGAGGCGGAACTGAGATTATTTTGGAACGAAGCTCCGATAAAGATCGAGGGCTGCAGATCCTGTGCAAAACATGCTCCCTTGGAGAAAAGGCAGACTGTGGCAAAAAGGAACGCACACATCACCCGCGCGCGAAATATCGAGGCGCGGCAAGAGAGCGGATAATTGCTTATCCTTGCGTTTTTCCCAACCCTTCTCATCCCTTAGAAGCAGGATTCGGAATGCAACGGGCAACTCTCGCGGGAATTCCGCGAGAGATCTACGTATGGTTATTTCTACCGGATCACCCGGTGGGAATTCTTATTTCGCTGCCGCCGAATCGTTTTGTCGATTAATACGTGTCTTGGTATGCATCGAGCCAACATTACTCTTCGAAACTTCAGGAATGTCGTTCTGAGCGGCATTTGTTGATGCCGGCAGTGTCGAAATTCCTACCGAAGAAGTATTAGCATGATGCACAGCCGTCCGTTCGGAATGGCTGCTATTATTCAAGCCATTTGGGGCAGGTATTGTTTCCGGCGGGACGTTCGTAGCAGTTTTCATGGGAACAACCGATGGGGTCGTCGTAACATTTTGAACTACCGGAACTGGCGAGGCTTCATTCGAAGTGAGCCGTACGACCGCTGTCGTCGAGAGAATACCGAGCGCAAGCCCGGCCGTGAGAGCTAACTTTGGCGCGCGGAGGATGTTGCCGAGCCAGGATAAGCCCGATCCCACCGCCGCCGCCTGCGATGTTAGCATCGACGACGATGCTCCTGCTTGCACGGCAGGTTCGCGTTCCAGCTCTTGATCCATGAGCGGCATCGCGGCGGTGGCCGAGAGTCCCAACGCAGCGAGGGTCCGGTAGCGGACGTGCGCAACAGGATGACCACTCATCCCTGCGTGCAGCGCATCCTTATCTGACCGGACGGCTTTCATGAGCTCGAGCTGTGACCTGAACGCGATGCGCATTTCATCGCTGGCGGCGACGGTAATGAGAAAATTCTGCTCCTCCGATGAGGACATCGTATGCTCGAAATACCGATTCAACTGTTCTTCCTGTTTCGTGACCATAATCATTAATGTTAGTGGGCAAACTGCTAAATATAATTTGACGGATCGTCGTCCTCACCGAGGCCGAGCCAACCTTGAATAAACTTTCGTAAACGTGCGCGTGCGCGATGTGCGCGAACCTTCACATTCGCTTCCGGTACCGACATCATTTCTGCGATCTCGCCGAAGGTGAAGCCGGAATACTCATGCAGCACGAACGTCTCGCGCTGATCGAACGGCAGCTTTGCGAGCGCCCGCACCATCAGCGCCTGGATCTCGCGGCCGGAGGCTGCGCGGGTCATTGGCTCCGTGAGCACGAACTCCGCCTGTTCCTCACCTTCGAACATTTTATCCTCGATGCTATCCTCGTGGAGTTCGGTGTGCAGGTTGTTCAGGCAGAGATTCCGGGCGCTATGAAAAAGCAAGCCGCGGAAATGCGTGATCGTACCATTCTTCTTCTTGCGAAGCTCGAAGATACGAGTCCAGATCTCCTGAAATGCATCCTCAGCGGCGGCCTCGTTATGCATCATGCGCTTGCAGTAGTAGAATAGCGAGTGCTCGTACTTTGCATACAGTTCGAGGAACGCCTCATCGCTTCCTGCAAGGAATGCCTGCTTCTTGACCTCATCCGGATCCGATTTTGAATTCGCCGAGAGAGGCGCTTCATCTGAGTATGCACCGGGCAACGGCGAACCGGCGGCAGGAACGCTTTTCGCTCTGCCAACCTCGGAAACGCCATAACCTATCCTTGAAGCTCTGTGCATCTATAAGGAAGACCCGCGAAAAGCCAAAAGGTTACACCTGGTCACTGCTTTTTGACCATAATTTTATAGGAATTTAAAGAAATGACGATTTTGAACCGATTTTAGCTACCTTGGATGGAAGCTCCGTTAGGAGCGTAATATTTGTAGCCGTGGGTTTCAACCCACGGTATGGTGACAACAACGCATATCAAGCTCCGTTAGGAGCGAAATATGCTCTGATGAAAAATATGCCGCTTCCTTCGACAGGCTCAGGACAGGCTCTACGGAGCTTTAATTCGATTTGCGTTTCTTAACCCCCGGTTGAAACCGGGGGCTACAAATATTACGCTCCTACGGAGCTAAGAAACGCGGGCGGCCACAGCAGGAGGATTCATAAACAAGCGCCATTTAGGGTTGCACGGAACCCACAATAGGTGCACAGGGTGTTAGCAGAATTTCGAAGCAATACCCCATAAGGTTTCGACACCCTGTAGCTGTGATTCGAAGACTAATACAAAATAAAGTTACCAGAAAATGGCACTCTACCCCAGCATCGTATTTCACTTTACACGCAAATTTGGGAGCCTGAAGAAAATTTTGACAGAGGGGTTCAAACCGTCTTATGCTAAGGAAACAATTAGGAGATCGGGCAGGAATGACAATGAGTTTGCTGTGCCGATGGTTTCATTTTGTGATCTCAGAGTTTCAGAGCTAGAAAAGCACATGGATAACTATGGTCATTATGGGATTGGATTAAGAAAAAGTTGGGCCACAGAAAAAGGATTGCACCCCGTTTTTTACATTAATGAGAAGAATAGGTTAATTCCTGATTACCTCGACGGTCTTGAGACACATTCTTTCAGAACGAACCTTAGTACTAATATGGACGATTATGAAGAATACAAAAAGTTCTTTCGGCTTCAGTCTTTTTTAAAACATTATCAGGGCAAGTTGATGCGTAAAGGGAAATTAATTCAAAATAATTACCTATTCGCCGATGAAAGAGAATGGAGATATGTCCCAGAGTTCCCAGACTCACTTTATCAGTTGTCGCATCTCAGTTCGAAAATAATTGAAGGTGATTGGAAAGAGAAGTATAATAAAATGATTCCAAGTAAATTTAAGTTGGGCTACGACCCAGATGACGTAAGGTACCTAATAGTTGAAGATGATGATGATGTGAAGAAACTCATCAAATTTATTAGAGACAAAAAGATGCTAATGTTTGGTTATCATCCGGACGAGATGGCTCTTCTTTCAAGCAGGATACTAACTTACGAACAAATCGAGAATGACATCTAATTTGTTGTTCTTATGTGCTTGAAGATAATGGCGAGGAAAATTATTATTGGCTGAAAAACCCAAACGATTATGGATCAAGAAGTAAAATCAATAAAAATCAAAGATTTGGTTCTGTGGACTGAAAATCCGCGTGACCCGATTGATGTCAACGCAAGTGACCAAGATATCGTGGACAGAGCTTTGGGAGCAGAGGCAACGAAGTGGAACATCTCTAAGCTCGCACGCGCTATGGGAAAGCGCTACGATTTCAGCGAATTGCCAACAGTTGTCTATCACACCGGAAAGCCGATTGTCTATGACGGCAACCGACGTGTTATTTTAGGAAAAATTAAGCATGGTTTAGTAAAAGCGAGCGGTTTTAATCCAGGACTCATTCCTGACTTTTTTCCCGCAGATATTCCATGCAATGTTTGCGTCAAAGAAATTGCATTGGAGAATGTTTATCGTAAACATGCTGGAACGGGCTCTTGGGATCCCTTAGAGCGCGATATGTTCCTTCATAAATTCATGGGTCATCCCAAAAGCCCTTTTCTTTTAATTGAGGAGAGTACGGGCTTAATTGGCGCTAATAAACACCTTAATAAAGGATTCGTCAAAGACGAAATATTTAAAAGGAGAACCTGGCCAAGATTGGATTCAGCGTTGAGGGAGATAAGCTGCTTACAGTACATAATAGCCTCCAAGCGAAGACTATACTCAGTGATCTTTCAAAGAAAATTGAAGATGAGGAGATTTCGACAAGAGAAAAGAGAGGTGATATTTTAGCTGTCTTAGAACCGGAATCAAAAAGAATTATTGAAGAAAATAAAAGTAAAAAACCAAAACTTGCTAATCTATTTTTCAAACAAAAAAAAGATGAGCAAATGAAAGCCAGTTTACGACTAACGAAACGAACAAAAGAAAGCGGCCGTATTTTCTTTGGTAAAAAATTGCAATTGAAGTACGGCGATATCAACGATTTATATTGTGATATCACAAAATTATACAGTTACTATGAAGCTGACATAAATGCCCCAAAGAAGAATTTCTCACCAGCATTTCCTGGCCTAATTAGAATGTCGCTTCGGCTACTCTCTGAAGTAGCGGCCGGTAGCGAAGGAATCGATGCCTATGTAAAAAAGTATTTCAGTGAAGGAAAATCTGAATTATCCAAAGAAGATAGGACATTTTTATCCACTCAAATTGTTAGTGATTCGAGTTTGGTGCGCTTACTTCATATAGGAGCACATAGTTACTCGACATCTAGGAACATTCAACAAACACTTGCAATTTCGATCATCCTTGGTGAAATGCTGACGATAAGTCATGGCAAACAATAGGCATATTTATTCGCCTTTGCGATATCCGGGCGGGAAGGGATGCATTTTCCCTTTTGTGGCTAAATTGTTTTATGAAAACGATCTGATTGGCCTGAGCTACGCTGAGCCATACGCAGGTGGTTCTGGTTTAGCTCTGAGGCTATTGTTCGAGGGTTACGTTGAAAAAATTTATCTCAACGACATCGACAGATCCGTGCATTCTTTTTGGAAGAGCATCCTTAGCGAGCCGGATGATTTTTGTAAATGGATTAAAAATGTTAAAGTTGACGTGAAGCGATGGAAATACTACAAGGAGCTAATCTACAATGAAAGCGCATCCGAATTCGAAGTAGCACAGGCATTTTTTTTTCTAAATCGCACGAACGTTTCGGGAATTATTAAGGGTGGAATTATTGGAGGCCTCGATCAGCACGGGAGCTACAAGATCGATGCACGGTTTAATAAACAAGACCTTATTCATCGCATCCAAAAAATTGCGAATCTTAAAGATCGAATCGTGCTTTCGGATAATGATGGTATTGATTTTTTGAGGCGCTTAGATAAGATGAATGAACAAATTCTGATTTTCCTCGATCCTCCGTATTTTTGCAAGGGTGCAGATCTATATATGAACTTCTATACTGAAAAGGACCACAAAGCGTTATCCAGGCATGTGTCAAAGCTCAAAAAACGATGGCTCGTCTCTTATGACAATCAGCCATTTATCCTAAACTTATATTCTGAATACAAAACAGTTGCGCATAATCTGTCTCAGTGTGCATCTAATAGGATTGGTAAAGAAGTGCTAATTTTTTCTGATAAATTGCAATATTCACGATCGATGAAGCTTCTTAATTCACCGGTGGTTGTTTGAAGCCTGCTTTTGTATGCTTCCCGTCGCATGGTTTGTGTCCCTGCCCAATTTTCCCCATGGGCACCTATTTCCCAAAGAAATTTTGATATTTTTGATATTTGTGCGAACGTTTTGAGTTATATGGTGCTTTTATGTGCTAGGTGCGGTAAAAAGCACTATTTTTTAACACATTTTTAGATAGGACAACACCATGATACTCGAACCAGCTACCACAATCGGATCAGATGCAGCAACTGTTGGTCATCGGCCACTGCCGCTGCGGCTTATGCAAGTTTTCGAAGCGGCGATCGCGAAGGCAGAGCATAAGCCGGAACGGCTTATTACATATAACCGAGATATGCAGCAGTACCACGCTTATTCGGGCGAGGTTACGCTGGTGCTGGGCCGATCCATCCAGCGTTCGGCGGAGATCGCGGGAACGGTCGCGCTGTTCCTGGCACAAAAATATCCGGACCGGAACGTGGTGCTCTTCAATACCTACGCCAGCGCGGACCTTATGACGGCAGGTTTTGCGCGCGCACTCTATTACCTTGGCATGAAATCGCCGACGTCGTTCGAGCGATACCTTCCGAAGGTTACCAAAGAGCATTTCGACGATTCCGTCGATCTTCCCTCGCCGGAAAACCTTAGCATCGTCGATTGCCCGAGCTCGACGCTGACGCCGGAATCTCTGGAACTGGAGATCGTCCGAAATAACGCGAGCATCGTGCTGGTGAACTCGCTGGAGTTCGCTGCGTATTCCGACCTTCAGAAAAAACAGCTTGCGGGTTCGCTGCTGGACCTTAGGCACCGCCTGGGATTATCGGTATTTGTGTTCTCGCACGAGCTTCGTCCGATCTTGCCTTACAGCGGCGGCCGCGGAGCACTTGGGATGCTCTCGGCGTATGCACGGTCGATCTGGCACATCACGGAGGATTGGGAACACCGGTCGTGGGTCAAGAGGCTTATGGAGGTAGAGATGAACGAATTATTATAGCTTTCATTATGAACCAGTCCTTTGAGAAAATGGATTTTGATTTTCATATAGAACGAATGGCGAAAACAGCTCGGAAACGAGGGTTCATCGGGAACTCGCAAGAAAAAGAAATGGCACCTGTTTCCGAGGGAAATAGTCTGAACCATGATTTATGAGATTTTTGGGATTTATGGGATGGGGAAAATGGACCACGATTCACCGGATTGACCACGATTTTCAGGATTTTCAGGATTAGGGAAGGATGGGGACGGGGTGAGGATTTTGACAAGGATTCGCAGGATTAAGAGGATTCAGGAAAGGATGGGGAGTGGTGAACCAAAGTAGGGTTAAAATTGCTTTCGAGGCTCACTTTTAACGCCAGAGGCTTCGCCTTTGGATATTTTCCACCAGCGCTGTTGGGCACTGCTCCTTATCGGATCAATCGTGAGGTTGCTCCTGGGACGTAAGTGTGCAGCGGCTGATAGATCACAATGGCACAATTAACGATCAACGCGGAACCGCGTACCAAATTAGGCGGCTCGACCGCACTTCAGCTTCGGCAAAATGGCCGAGTACCAGGCATTCTTTATGGCCACGGCGAGGCCAGCATTCCGTTTCATGTGAAAGAGCTGGATCTGCGTCCGCTCATCTTCACTCCGGATACGCATACCGTCAACCTTGTGCTCGATGGCAAACCGAATAGCTGCGTCCTCCGCGAGGTGCAGTTTCATCCCGTGACGGACCGGGTGAGCCATATCGACCTCATCCTGCTTCATGCCGATGAGAAGATCCGCATCGATGTACCGGTGAAGATCATTGGAAGCGCACCCGGCGTGAAAGATGGCGGTGTGCTCGATTTTGTGCTTCATAAGCTTTCGATCGAAGTGTTGCCGGCTTCGATCCCCTCGCATATCGATCTGGATGTCAGCAATTTGAAGATCAACCACTCGCTACATGTGAGCGATCTTCCGGTAAATCCGAACTATACGGTCACCACCGATTCCCATTCCGTTATCGTGACGATCGCTCCGCCGAAATCTGCTGAAGAAACGACGACCGCAACGGAAGCTGCGATCACCGAACCAGAGCAGATCAAGGCCAAGGGTAAGAAGGAAGAGGAAGAAGCTCCTGCTGAAAAGGGAAAAAGCGACAAGAAGTGATAACGCATGTGGCTATTTGCTGGCCTTGGTAATATTGGCCGAGAATATGCCGGAACACGGCATAATGTCGGATTCGAGGTCCTGGAACGTGTCGAGCAAAAAATGGAACGCTCCTCCGGGTGGCGCGCCGGCAAAGGTGAATATTATTTTGCCAAGGGCTGGCGCGGTTCCGAGGAGGTTCTGCTGATAAAGCCCACGACCTACATGAATCTGTCAGGCCGGGCCGTGCGGGATGCGATGCAGTTTTACAAGGTTCCCATCCGTAATGTGGTGGTCATCGCCGATGATCTTGCTATACCGATGGGCGCCTTACGACTTCGGCTATCAGGCTCCGATGGCGGCCATAATGGATTGGCCTCTATTATCTACGAATTGGGAACCGAAGATTTTGCGAGACTGCGATGCGGGATCGGCTCGAATTTTCGGCGAGGAGATCAGGTGAATTATGTGCTATCGCGCTTTAAGCCGGATGAGATCAAAACAGCAGAAGAGATGATCGAGCGCGCAGCGGTAGCTTGCTTCGAAATTGCAGATTCGGGAATTCAGAAGGCGATGAACCTCGTCAATGTTACTGCTGAAAAGCAGTAGAAATATTATCCTCGGATCGGGTGCTTCGCTGCGATACGAGCTTTAGCTCGGTCGCGGGAGGCGCGGGCACGGTCGTAGTCGATGGTACCATCGACGGCATGCTGAAGACGCTCTTCAGCTCTGGCTAATGATCGCTCGGCCCGGGCTTCATCGATATCTTCGATACGCTCGGCGGAACTGGCCAGTACGACACCGGTATTTTCGTGAAATTCGAGAAATCCGCCACCAAGCAGGAGTTTTGACTCTTTCCCGTTTTCTTTCCAGTGAAAGAGTCCAGCAACAAGCGCAGATACGATCGGACTGTGATTGAAGAGTACGGTAAATGGCCCAACGGCGCCAGGAACAGTAAATTCATCGACGTCACCTTCGAAGATGGAGCGGTCGGGCGTTACTAATTGAAGTTTGAGAGATTTAGCCAAAACGAGTCAGGATCAATTCTTTGAAAATGGAAACCCCTATACCGACAATGCCCTAAAATAGTTCGCGAACAGCGGTTCTGATGCTCATGGCTGGGATGAGTTTAGCACACCGGCCTCCGCGAGGATGGTACCGGCATTCTTTATAATGGATCGTTTCATTTCTTCGAGAGAATGCGCTTCCGGCACTCGCGCGCCAGCGGCATGGAAATGACCATTACCCCCAAAGGTTTGGGCAAAATTTGCAGCCGAAACATTATTCTTCGATCGCGTGGAGACTTTCCATCCTTGCTTTAATTCGAGTAAAAATACGGAAAGCACGATGCCCCTAACCTGAAATGGGAACTGCACCAGGCCATCGACATCCTCCTCATCGGCGTTCGCAGCATGCAATTGCGATTGAAGAATGCACTGGAATGCCATCCGGCCATCGTAATGATATTCCAGCGAATTCAGAGCATCGCGAATGATCTCCAAACGACCGGGCGGAGAAGTATTATAGATCTCGTTGTAAATGCTCACGGGATCGGCTCCGAGATCGAGAAGGTCGGCGCACATGCGGAAAATGGCGGATGTCGTGCGTGGGAACTTGAAGCTGCCGGTATCGGTCATAATGGCGGCGTAGAGAGCCTGTGCAGCTTTTGGCGTGACCCGACCACCAAGCAGTGGCTCCGCTTCAGCAATAAGCCGCATGATCAGTTCCCCCGTGGAGCAAGCTTCGGAGTCGATATAATATTCCGTAGCGAATTCCTTTGGATTCAGGTGATGATCTATGACCACTACCGGCTTTTTTGCATTAACAAGAAATGCACCGAGCGAGCGAGTCCGTTCGGGATCGTTGACATCGAGCACCACAATAACGTCAACGTCCTCAATGATAGCAGGGTGTTTCTTTTCATCGAATTGCACAACGATCGGATGGAGCGTGTCAAGAAAGGTATAATTATAGGGCGTGGCCGAGTGATTGATGACTCTAACCCCTTTTCCAATCGAGAGCAGCCATTCCGCGAGACCGATCTCCGATCCGAGCGCATCTCCATCGGGATTGACGTGGGTGGTGATCGCAAACGAATCATGTTCGCGAATCAGGTGAATAATGGGCAAGAAATCGAGAGTCATCTTTATCATGAAGAGCACGGAAACAGGAGTGCACTGCGAGAGATTCACCCCAAGAGAATTATTTTGAAGCATAGAGCATTTGAAATACACATGCGTCTGGTTCGTCTTGTTATTTTAATCCTTCTAGTGCATCTTGCCTCGACAGCTATGCTTTTCGAGAGCGCCTGCCGTGCCCAGTCCCAACCTGACACGGTATTGATCGATATAGACTCCTCTTTTGATGTCGATTACCTGAAGCTGGATCTTTGGGTTGAACCCGATACGGGATACCTAGTTGGATCGGCAAAACTGAAAGCTCATACCAATGTGCTCCGGCCCGACTCGACCATCCAGCTAAGTCTTAACCCACTGCTTCCGATCGATTCCCTTTTTGTGAATGGCGATTCGGTGGCCTTCACTCGATCCTGGGACAAGCTTTATGTTACACTGAATAAGAAATACGCTCCCGCTGCACCATTCGACCTTGTCATTTACTATCATGGTTACACGGATGCAGGGGGCATCGAGCACACCTGGCAAAATTGGGAACGAACAGGAATTCCCATCAGCTGGACGTGGAGTGAACCATTCCGCGCGAAAGACTGGTGGCCCTGTAAGGATAATCCTGCCGATAAACTCGACTCGGCCGATCTTAACTTCACATGTGACAAACCATACATGGTTGCATCGAATGGACTCCTGACTCATGTCGTCGATCACGATACGAGTCAAACGTTTTACTGGCATGAATCTCATCCCATCGATCACTATCTCGTTGCCTTTGCATGCTCAGAGTATGATACCCTCGCACACTGGCACCATTGGGCTGATGGTGACAGCATGCGGATGACCAGCTATGTTTTCCCAGGCTCGGCGGATACTATGGCGGCATCGCTTATTGTCCTCGATACGATCCTCAATGTTTATGAAAATTGGTTCGGCCCTTATGCCTTCCGGAACGAGAAATATGGCATCGCCCAATGGCATGGCGGCGGGATGGAAAATGAGACGCTCTCGTTCTGTAACGACGCCGATACCGGGGTTGTTGCTCACGAAACGGCGCACCAATGGTTCGGAGACGCCGTCACCTGTAAAACATGGAACGATTGCTGGCTTAACGAAGGGTTTGCGGTCTATACCGCCGATCTATTCTGGCGCTATTGTGACGGAGAATCGGTCTTTGATACCATGATTAGCCAGCAGGAGCAGGATGCGGTATCGGATCCAACCGGCTCGGTTTATACGCCGGATAGCTTGCTGGAGACCCAGGCGGTGGGCGCATTGCTCTATGTCAAAGGGCCATGGGTGTTGCACATGCTCAGGTTTGTGCTTGGTAGTGATTCTACGTATTTCCGAGCGCTGCGTGAGTATGTAACTGGTCCGTTGCGCTACGGTGTGGCGGGCACCTCCGATCTTCAGGCCTCCGTTGAGAAATCCGTGGGAAAAGATATGGGTTGGTTTTTCAATCAATGGGTGTATGGAATTGGCTACCCGATCTATTCCATTTCCTGGGATGGAGCGGATGGGCTGCATCCTTCTGTTGCAATCGAACAAACAGGGTCGTCTTCAACAAGTCCCTTTTTTACGATGCCGATCGAACTCGAATTCCGAGGCACTGCCATCGATACGTTCGTTCAGGTTTGGGATGACCAGCCTCTAAAATCCTTCGGCTTTTCTTTTGCCAGCCCTGTCACGCAGATGATCTTCGATCCTCATAATTGGCTGCTGGATGGATCGCTGCCACGAACTCTTGCGGTGCAACCGCCGTCATCACTCTCTACTGAGCTCGCAATTCACCGCCAACTAAATTCCTACACTATTGACTTTTCCCTTGATCGGCCCGGCAATGTTACGTTCGAAATATATGACTTGCTCGGAAGAATTGTTGCATCCCTGCCGGAAGGCGTGCAAGCTTCTGGATCGCACTCGATCCCCTGGCAGCCTGTTGGGTTAAGTTCCGGAGCATATTTCTGCACAATGGTCGGAGATGGGCAGAATGCTACCACGCATTTTATTCTGAGTAATTAAAACAGAACCTTCAACCCAAAAACTGCATCGGTATGGCCGTTGGCAGAAAAAAGGCCCGTTAAGCCATCGGTTCCAACATCGATCAGAATACTATTCCATAATCCTATTCCGAAAGCGACCGTCAGGTCATTTGTCCCATCCTGCATCGTCATCCCGATCGCGGCATGTATGCCAAGCGACATGCTTGGGTGTTCGAGTGTCAGGGCAAAACCGAAGCGTCCATTTGTGGGAGATCCAACGGTGTTTGTCAGGCCAAGAGCGTATTCCGCGACTGCGCCAAAGGCCAATCCATCCATTCTCAACCCGATCTCCGCAAGGTCGATCGCGCCAGCTATGTGCAAGGTGGTCGGAAGTGGCGTGGTAAAAGAGCCCGCGGTCGTATCTACTTTTCCGCCAAGAGCTTTGAGCTGTGCATTAATGGAGTCCTGACTAATGTCTTGCGAGGAGGGGCTTACCGTTGTATCGGCGCTGCGTACGTTGGCATTGCTATTCCATCGAATACTACCAATATCCGTAATGCTGACAGCAAGTTCCCACGGGGCGTTGTGGGTACTGTCGAACGCGCCGAGGGTAAAGCCAATATCCGCTCCAAGGCCGTTTCCTGCCGTCGCATTTTCGATAAGATTCAGAGAAAATGTGCTCGGCAAATTATTAAAATTGATCTCGCTCGGATAGGCTGAGCGTATCTGATAGTTCACACCAACTACATAATGCGCGCCGAGCGGACTTGGTGGTGAGTTGATAGAAAACACTCCCGGATTCATCTGCAGAACCGCAATGCCAGAGACATATTTAATCCCAACTCCCGAGAGCAATTGCAGATCACCGGAACATGGTTTTCCGAACAATGTGCGAGCGTACGAAAGCGTATATTCGCTATACCATAAGGCCTGAATATCGAGTGTCTGGGGTGACAGCGTATATCCTTCTGCCATTTTCGATACCGCACCCACTCCGATGTAATCCAACAGTTCGTTCGGAATGGATGCTTGCAACGCTGCGTGCATCGTCCATGTCAGTGCAAAAGCTCCCAGATCGGGATCGAAATAAGACATACCGAACACCCTCATATCGATAGAACTGGAAAGCCCGTTATTGCTTAAGAGATTTGCGATAGAGAGCCGCGTGGAATCCCCCACTTGCAAACTATCCGGAGATTTGGATAAGGAGTCGGAAGAAAGCCCTTTGCCCTGAAAACCATGAGAGATACTATTGATCTGCGCCAGGCTCGGCCCCGCATTGATCCCAAGCGAGGAAATGGGTGCAAGTGTTATCTCGAATGGCTGCGGCGTTCCGAATGCAAGGAGCGATGGATTTAAACCAACGGCATCGAGCCCGCGAGATGTGATCGCATAGGTGCGGCCTGCTCCATGAGCAAAGGGTGAGAGATGCTCAACCTCATCCTGTGCCCGAACGGAGCAGGCAAGCACTAAAAGTACAATTGTAACGATGATCGATTTCGACATGAACTTATCTTGCCATTACTTTTTCAAGGGAGCCGATCTCACGGGGAGAATGGACGGAGAGGATCTCCGGGCCACGCTCGGTAACCAAAATATCATCCTCGATCCTGCATCCAATATTCCACCATTTGGGATCGCATGGACTACCAGTCGGAATATAAATTCCAGGTTCGACCGTCAGTACATTCCCCGGAGTTAACGGGCCATACGTTCCGGCATCGTGAACATCAAGCCCCAAATAATGGGACGTGCCGTGCATGAAGTACATTTTATATTGGCTGGAATCTTGAAGGATCCCAAGCTTCACAAGTCCGGATTGTATCACACGAAGGGCCGCCGCGTGCGCAGACCTGAATGGGGCACCCGCAACGCATGCCTTGATGCCACTATCCTGAGCGGCCAGCACCAACGCGTAGATGGCGCGTTGTTCGGGAGTGAACGTGCCTGAAATGGGAAAGCTGCGCGTAATGTCCGCGCAATAGCCATGATATTCCGCTCCCATATCCATCTCGATAAAATCGCCGGACTGGGTTTGGCGCCGATTCGTCTCGTAGTGCAGAATGGTCGAGTTTGGGCCGCTTCCGACAATGCAGGGATAGGCGATATATTCCGCACCATTTTTTGTAAATATATCTTCGGCTTCTGCCTGAATTTGATACTCAAACCAGCCGGGACGCGCATCATGAATAACGGCGTTGTGCGCCTCATTAGATATTGAGATGGCTTTGCGCATGAGCCGTAACTCTTCGGGAGTCTTGACCTGACGTAATTCCGCGAGCACATGAGAAAGCGTTGTAGTTATCTCCAAATTCGGATACGTCCGCTTGATCAATGCACGATCGTCAAGATTAGTCAGCAGTGTGGTATCATTAAGCGCCGGCTCACGCTGGCTTGTTACGTGAGGATCATAATAACAGTATTGTGACTTTGGAAGAACCGATCGAAGTAAGGATGGAAGACTATCGATGGATAACGCTGCATCTACTTTTAAGACAGAAATCGCTCCCTGGGGACCGAGCCTGCGGCCAGTCCATGTTTCCTGTGCCAAGTTACGGTTCCTGACAAAAAGAATTTCATGCACAGTCCTTCCGTCCGAAAGAGTGATGCCATCTTTGCTGAGAACAAGCGCACTACCCGGTTCCAAACAACCAGTCAGATAGTAAAAATTTGGATCCTGATGGTATTCGTAGTTATTATCATTCGAACGGTTCTTTTCCTCGGCGGCAAGAAAGAGTGCGATCGATCTGTTCTGCATAGAATCAAGCAAAAGCTTGCAGCGGCTTGCATGGAATGAGGGAGGCAGACGGTCTTTATCGTAGATCCCATACTTGGTGAGTGTATCGAGTGGCACCTTGTTGGCTAATTCCTGCGAAAAAAGGATGGACGGCTTTAGAAGGACCGTGATGAAAAGGAATGTAAAAAGAATTGCTTTTTGCATATCTACTCTGAAAGTTGGATGGCCCTTGCCATCTCGAAATCTTTTAAGGTCACGCCACCAGCAGAATGCGTCGAAAGCATGACTAAAACGTTCTTGTATCCCGATAAAAGGATATCGGGATGATGATCGTGCACTTCGGCCACCTCTGCGATCCGCTGAATGAAGGCGACGGCCTCCAGAAAGCTCTTTCGGATGAACGTTCGCTCAATTCTCTCAGACTCCGAATTATAAGACCACCCCGAAATATCCCGGATTTCCCCCTCTATCTGTTCTTTTGTGAGTCTATTATTAGATGCATTTTCCATTGGCAAGAACCCTTGCGGGCGCTAATTGTTCATTATTCAAACCTGTTCTTTGCAAGAATCATCCGTTTTCGCGGGGCACGTTCATTTTTCTTAAAATTTTTTTGTAACCCGTGGCACTCTGTGCGTTTTACTATTAGGAGGATCTTGTGCTTATGGGATTCAACAACAATATTCGTACCCTCATGAAAAAATTAGTCATTATAGCACTTTTCGCCATGATCGCGGCGGTTGTTGGAGCAAACTGCAATTCCTGTGCTCCCACCTCACCCAACGAAGTCGATACGACAAAACTTATTTCTGCGCCTTCCACCGGGACACTTACCCGAACGGATTCATCGGGATCGTTCTCCGTAGCATTAACCTGCGGCTGCAATTTCGGGCCTTTGGTCGTGACGGGCTATGGCGATACCTCCAAGATCCATTTTCGATTCAATGAGCCGCTATCCGATGGCAATGTCAATATACACACGATCATCGCATCGATCTCCCCAACCTCGATCGTTGGTTCCGGTAGTGACACTTCGTGGATCGCGCTGTACTACCTTCATAACTCTATTTATCATTTGTACGACACCATCCGAGTGATCGCAAATTATTAGCCGCGATTTTTCATGATCCATTCTGCAAAATCACGAAACGCTCCGTGGCCGCCGGGAGCTTTTGCCGCATAATGGGCAACGCTTCTGGCCGTGGGCATTGCATCTTTCGGGCAGGCTGTTAATCCTTCCCGCGCGATCTCCCGCATGACTTCCACATCGTTCACGTCATCGCCGATGTAGGCAAGCTCTCTGAGTTCAAGCCCTGTTCTCTCCAGGACTTCCGGCAATTTCTTCTGCTTATCGAGAACACCGGCAAAATAATAGGGTAACCCCAGCTTTTTCGAACGCGATGCCACCCGAGGGGAGTCTTCCCGCGTCATCATAGCAGTTGCGATGCCCATCTCGCGCAAAAGCTCCATGCCCATTCCATCTCGAATGCTGAATCGCTTTAGTTCTTCACCGTCGGCGGAGTAATACACACCCGTATCCGTCAGTACACCATCGACATCGGTCAGAACCAATTTTATGTGGCGTGCCCTACGGCGAATTTCTTTTTCTGTTAACTTTTTCACGATTGAGTTTGAACCGATGCTTCAACACCATTCATTTCCGCTGGGGTTACGATCAATTCCGTGGGCGCAACGACCGGCTCCTTTCGACGAGCGCTCAGTAAAAGTATATACCCGATAGCGGCCCATATCACTTCGCGCGTCCGTTTTATCAGTACAAAGGATGCGGCAATTTCGGGCGAATTCCCGCTGGCCATCAGCATACTTACGTACCCGGTATCCTGAATGCCGATCCCTCCTGGGATCATCGGAGTGGATGCGCGCATGAATACACAAGTGACTTCCATGAGCACGGCTTGTGGAACCGTAAGATTAGCTCCAAGCAAAGCAAGAATGATGAGAGTCTCTATATTCTCGCTCGCCCACACCACGATATACGATCCGGAAAACCGAACGATCGACCAGATATCCCTGAACGCCTGAAGGTGCGCATTGAACTCCTGAAATTCGGGTTCCTTTGTTTCGAACCATTTACTGAGCCGGACAAACGGAAGCCGGGTAAGCCAAATGTGAAATCGGTCTATGAAACGCCGGTTGCACAGGAGTCCCAATATCACACTATACAGGACAACGCCGCCGGAAGCAAAGGCAAAGAGCGTCCATGCTAACCCTGGCCCAAGATTGCCTGAACGAAAGACACTGGGAAACAGGATCGCTATCAATGCAACACTGGAGGCTACAATCCCCTGCGAGAACCCAAGCATGGTCTTGCGATAGACGATACTTGCAGCGGTGGACGATATTGGGAATCCGAACTGACGCTTGAGCATCCATGCCTTGGCCGGATCGGAAATGATCGATCCAAGCGGAATGGTTATCACTAATGCTTCCGTAGCGGTTCGAACGCGAAATATCTTGCTGAAAACCAAATGCCGCTCTTTCGAAGAAAGAAGCCTGCGCCACGCTTCGGTGTCGCTTAGGGCAGAGATACAATAGGGAATTAAAACAGCAACCCCGCCCAGGATCCCAACTTTCGAAAGGGTTGCGGGAACTCCGGCAAAGCTTACCGTATATCCGAGATGTACGAGAAAACCGAGCCCTATCGCTATACCGAGAAGGCCGAGCACCGTTCGGAGCTTCGATGAACCGATCGCGCCGAACATGACCTCTTGTGGGACGTGCGATTCCGATCGAGCGGAGACCTCCTCCCTCATGGCGTTAATAAAACTATAAACAATGATGACACTTGTGTACTATTAACCCTCATTATAACAAGGAAACTCCATCTTCATATTATGCCATCATTAAAAATCACGAATGACAAATACAGGAAATAGATCCTTTCCCAAATTCGTCATTCATAATTCTTAATTCGAAATTGATCAGCCGTGAGCTTTGATCGCTTCCGCCGCATCGATCTTCACGCTTGGGCCCATCGTCGAGCTGATCGCGACCGATTTCACGAACTGGCCTTTTGCCGTCGCCGGCTTGGCGCGGATGATCGTGCTCAGGAACATATTGATGTTATCCACCAATTTTGGTGCCTCGAACGAAGCCTTACCGACCGAAGCATGAACATTCCCGCCCTTATCGACGCGGTATTCGATCTTACCGGCCTTGACTTCCTTCACGGCCGTCGCGACATCCTGTGTCACGGTTCCCGATTTGGGGTTGGGCATGAGGCCGCGCGGTCCCAGGATACGGCCAAGCTTACCAAGCTCGCCCATTACTTCCGGCGTGGCAATGATAACATCGGTATCCGTCCAGCCGCCTTTGATCTTTTCCAAGATCGGTTCGAAACCTGCTTCATCGGCGCCGGCTGCGAGAGCTGCCGCCTCCTGATTACGTGTAACGACCGTTACGCGAACCGTTTTGCCGATACCATGCGGCAACGAAACCGTCCCGCGAATAGCCTGATCGGCTTTGCGAGGATCGACTCCGAGATTGATAGCGATATCGACCGACTCATCGAACTTAGCCGAGGCCGTCTGCTTGACCTTACCAACTGCATCCGTGATGGAAACAGGCTTGCGGTCGGCGCCAAGTTTCTTTGAAATATTTGTATAGCGTTTACCGTGCTTGATCATTGTTTATCCCTCCACGGTTATGCCCATCGATCGGGCGGTTCCAGCGACCATGCTCATCGCCGCTTCGACGGAAGCAGCGTTCAGGTCAGCCATTTTCATCTTTGCGATCGCCTCGACATCCGATTTCGAGACTTTCGCGACCTTCAACCGGTTCGGCTCCTTCGAGCCTTTGGCGACGCTCGCCGCCTTCAAAAGCAGCGATGCCGCCGGCGGAGTCTTCGTGATAAAGGTGAAGCTCTTATCAGAATAGACGGTGATCACGACCGGAATGATCGAATCGCCTTCTTTTTGGGTCTTTGCGTTGAACTGCTTGCAGAACTCCATGATGTTGACGCCCTTTTGTCCGAGCGCCGGACCCACCGGCGGTGCCGGATTGGCCTTTCCGGCCGGTATCTGCAGTTTTATGAATCCTGTGACTTTTTTCGCCATTGTAGTTTATGGTTTAGTGGTCCCGTTGCTGGTCAGAATCGAATAAAAAACAAGAAGAAGAATCAAAATTCATCTTTCATCTTTCATCTTTTCCCGCAACTCCCACGGTGATTAATTTTCAATGTTCGCCTATTACGAAGCATTTCGCTTCGAAGCGGCTCGTAAGCAATTTTTAGAGGACTTTGGTTCAATAAATGAGCCTGTATATTCCTTAATCCTGTAAGCCTAATCCTCCCCACCCTGTTAAACGTGGTTGTGTTTGTTCATTTGGAATTCATAATCACCTACGATTCCAAGCCAATTTAGCCACTCGACTTCTCGAAATATTTTTTTTACATATTCATTTAATGAACTTATGCAATATCGTGTCTATTTTTCATTAATTCCTTAATGAATCCATGTCCCTTTCATAATTCATAATTTCCCCCAGACATTGGTGCCCTTAATATCACTCTCCAATATACGACACTTTTCGTACCCGCCACGAAATTCGAAATTTTCATTTCGCATAGATTTGCTACACCATTGTAGGACGGACGCATCGCCTACGATGCTCCCTCCTGCCCGATTCCTCTCGGTTCCATTTAAGGAAAAAATTTTTAGCAAATAATACTTAAATAGAACTAAGTAGCATTTTTAAGCGTAGTATAATTATCTTATTTATATCATTATGGCACTTTTAGATTACTCTGAGGATCAAATACTGGAAAGACTCCAATTTGAGAATCCTTGGTGGAGAACGTTAAAAATCGAGGATTTTTACGGAAATATGCATCCACGGCCCTATCTGGAGCTTTTCTGGAGGCTCCTTGCCGAACCATCCGTAAGGCGGGCGTTGGTACTGATGGGGCCGAGAAGGGTTGGAAAGACCGTGATGCTATTCCATGCCATACAAAGACTCATTCACTCCGGCGTGGATCCGCTCAAGATCGTATTCTTTTCGATCGAGACCCCGATCTACCTTGGACAAGATCTCGATCAACTCTTCAAACTTTCGAGAAAAGCGACCGGTAAACTCGATGCGAAGGGATGGTATGTCCTTTTCGATGAGATCCAGTATCTGAAAGAATGGGAAGTCCATCTAAAGCGCTTAGTGGATGATTATCCCGAAACCCATTTCATCGCTTCTGGTTCAGCGGCAGCAGCGCTTCGAATGAAGAGCAACGAAAGCGGTGCTGGCCGATTCACAGATTTCATTTTACCACCACTCACCTTCAGTGAGTTCGTGGAACTAAAAGGCCTGAACCACCTCATTCTTGAAACGAAAATACAGTATGGGAAATCCAGAACAGGCTATTATCAGACAAATAACATCGCGGAGCTGAACAGACACTTCGTCGATTACGTCAACTTCGGAGGCTATCCGGAAGTGACGTTGAGCGCGGCCATCGCTTCCGACACCGCTCGCTATGTGAGGAACGATATTATCGACAAAGTGCTCCTCAGAGATCTTCCAAGTTTGTACGGAATACGGGACGTGCAGGAATTAAACGCACTCTTTACCATGCTTGCGTTCAACTCCGGTCGCGAGCTTTCGCTCGAAAGTCTCAGTCAAAAATCAGGAGTTGAAAAGGCAACACTAAAGCGATATATCGAATACTTAGAGGCTGCATTCCTGATAACGAGAGTTCGGCCTATAAGCGAAACGGCGAAGCGCTTCGAGCGAGTAAAGCAGTTTAAGGTCTATCTCACGAATACCTCGCTGCGTGCTGCGCTGTTTTCACCCGTCACGTCCGACGATGACGCATTTGGGAATCTTGTAGAGACTGCGATCTTCGATCAATGGTTACACCGTCCGGAACGGCAGCTTCATTATGCCAGATGGCAAAAGGGGGAAGTGGATATGGTCGGAGTAAATGCCGCTACTATGAAGCCCGACTGGGCAGTGGAAGTAAAATGGAGTAACCGCTATTTTGAAAACCCTCATCAGCTTACCGCCTTGCTCAAGTTCTGCACTCTGAACGGGCTCAACTCCGCACTGGTAACAACGATCGATAAGTCAGACTACAAAACGATAGACGGTGTGAACCTTACGTTTACCCCGGCAAGTACGTATGTCTATACCGTAGGCAAACGAGTATTTCAAATGTGAGGATGTATTGAAATCGGCTGCATGTGATAAATTAGTTTATGAGCTTTACGGTTTAACGGAAGAAGAAATTAAGATTGTGGAGAGGGGAATGAATCGAGAAAACCAGCAGATGGAAGAAAGAGACGTTGTCAAGCTTTTTCTGCAACAAATCGGACTAAGTGAAGAAGCAACCAAATGTGAGCATCCTGACTTCATTCTTGAAGTCGGCTCGAAAAAAATCGGCATTGAGCTCACCGAGTTTATGCTCTCTGAGATAAGGGAGAAGGAAAGTCACGAAGCCGTTCTTCGTGAACTATTGAAACCTATCGCTCAGAAATTTCATGTGACAATTTCGCCTATATTCGGGCAACGCAATATTCCGAGAAGCATGTTCAATGAGGTAGCCGAAAATATCGGGAACTATGTGGGCGACCTATCTGACGCAGGATGGCCAACTCAGAATAAATTTAACGAATGGGTTCTGATGAACAAATACGGCCTAGATCAGTACTTCTATGCTATAAATATTTATGAAGGTTTGACACCATTCGTAGGAAGCACGCATGGTTTCCACGGAAGATATTGGAAGGACGAAGTAGAGACGATAAAGCAGATCATCAGCAACAAAAATCAGAAGTATTCTGACTACATACAAAATTGTGACGAGTGTTGGCTTCTGATACATCATAGCGGCTTATGGTGGTCCCCGATGGAGAGCGTTCTGAATTTCCCACCCGATGTAGCATTTGAAACTCACTTCTCAAAAGCTTTTGTCATGGATTGCTTCACCAAAGAATGTAGCGAATTGACGGTATATCGGCCAAATCCCGTCGAAGCATCTTAGTCGCGGAGCGATGGAGTACCCGCAGCCCAGGGTGCAGCGCAGCGTAACCCTGGGTTAACGAGGCCACAATAATTCCCAAGCCCTGAAAGGGCGTTGTAAAATCCCGGCGGCCAAACATCGCCCTTTCAGGGCTAGGGAATACAAAATCTAATCACGACCCAGGGTTCCGGCTTCGCCTACACCCTGGGCTATTGGGTACATCGCCACTCCGTGGCTGGGGAGTCGGGCTGGCTCAATCGCCCACGATGGAAGCACCGACCCTTCGGCAAGCTCAGGGCAGGCTCTACGCTGGAAAATCCCCAAAATCGTCCGTGTAATCCTACTCAATCCGCGTAATCCCGGTTCTGCCCCCTATTCGAAATCATGCTCGAAATACGGGATCACCCTATCGCCTTTGGGGGCGCTTTTCGCGCCGCGCTCGGCAAGGACTTGTTCGAGCTTCGCGGCGAACTCGCGGCTGGCGTCGTAGCCATAATGCTTCAGCAAATAATTGAGCGCGATGACTTCCGCGATCACCGTGATATTCTTTCCGGTGATGATCGGCAAGCGCACATGGGGAACTTCAACTCCCAGAATTTGCGCGGAGGATTCATCGAGTCCCGTGCGGGTGTAATCGCCATCGGCGTGCCATTCTTCGAGTTCCACAACCACTTCGACGCGCTTTTGGAACCTAATTGCGCGAATACCGAACATCTCCCGCACATTGATAAGGCCCAATCCCCTTATCTCCATGAAATGCCGCACCAGATCGGTTCCCGCACCCATGAGGATGTTCTCGCCTTTTTGCGTGACCATCACCACATCGTCGGCCACCAGCCGGTGCCCGCGTTCTATTAAGTCCAGCGCTACTTCCGATTTTCCGATGCCGCTTCTGCCAACAAAGAGCAACCCTACGCCATACACATCCACGAACGCACCGTGAATCACCGCCTGCGGATTGAACTGATCCTCGAGAAAATCACTGAGGAAAAAGATCGCCTTTGTTGTCTCGAACGTCGAAACAAAGACGGGAATTTTACGCTCGTTGCAAATATCAAGCAGTTCGCGATCGAGCTGGCTGCCGCTGGTAATAACAATGCACGGAATAGCGAACGAAGCAAGGGTGGAGAATGCCCTGATGCGCTCCTCCATCGGCAAAGACCGCAAATAAAAGATCTCCGTATTGCCAAAAACCTGAATGCGGTGATACGTGAAAAGCCCCACATATCCTGCCAGCGCCAGCCCCGGACGGTGCAGGCTTTTATCGGTGATGAGATTCGAAAGCCCCTCCTTGCCGGCCAGCAGCGTAAGGCGAAAACGATCCCGAATGGAATCGTACAGATGCTGCACGGTAATGGATTCGCGCTGGATCGGCTGTGTGTTCCGCCAGCCGGAACGGGTTTCTGCTGCCACTATGTAATGGGGTTCAAAAAAATGTTTTCGACTAATAGAACATCAAGATCACGGCATGAATGCCGGAAAAATTTGGGAGCGAATTATGAGGGAAATGCCGATAGTTTTACCGCGTCATATCCGAGAGACTTTTTATCTTCTGGATGCGATTGAATCGATAAGATACTAATTTCACCCTTACCCGGCCCATACGCCCAAAATATTCTTCCTGCCGCGGGAGTGTTGTTCTCTAAATAGGATTGAAATACTTTAAATCCCACTCTTCTTGAAAGAGGCACAATCTCGTGGGACTGCAAACTATTGTGGCGTGGATTTTCCTCAATTAGCAATAATGCCTTCGCCAGCTTCTTGAAAAACTTCAATTCTTTGGAGTCCAGCAGTCCGACCATCTCACGATTCGTAAGGTCATCCCAAAGAGTTTTGACTTCCGGTATGCCCATTCGAATGTTAAATTTCATTTAGATGAAAACCTTTTTCGGTATTTTGAAAGATCGATCACTTCAGATACGATTCCTTTCTTAAAATTTGCGACCGATGAGTCAAGCATCGCCAATGCTCTGGGTGAGATACCGACATCCACAAGAGTCTGTGGCGTCAGTACGATCATGCCGTTCGGCTCCTCACGAACGTGGTAATATTTATGCCGTGCGCCTCGTATGACAAGACGTTTCTTTTCATCGAGCTTGCCTTCGTAGGTACGCACTGGCGCGCGCTTGGGACTGCGTTTTATTTTCGCTGGTTTTTCTGCTGTTCGGTATCGTTTGGTCTTCATGTTTAATAAGGTGGGATTTCCCACCTTATTGTTAACAGTAGAAAGCGATAAACGTTCGGCGGTTACATCGCCTTCAAATTCGCAAATTTGAGCATCAGATTCTTTCTGCCGAATTTTTGGAATTCTACCGTCGCTTTGGCTTTATCGCCTGCGCCGCGCACTTCGATGATTCGGCCCTCCCCGAACGTTTCATGATACACACGAGACCCGCGCGCGATCGGCGACGTGTGATCGCTCTCGATCTGCGAATAACTGGTCTGATCTTCGTAGGACGTTCTATCTTTCGCAGCATGTTCGCGGCGCTTACGGGTGAACGTGCGGCCATTCACAACAGGCGAGCCCGAGAAGAGGTGCGAAGTCGATGGGCGGTCGCTTTCGTAACCATCGTCAAAGGGCTTACGTGTTTGAGGTTTCGTTCCAAAGCTGGTAACGTGTTCCGTCGAACCGGATTTTTCGATCTCCTCGATAAATCGCGATTGCAAGGCGCGCGTCGTTTCTCCAAACCGCAGCCGTTCCTGCGCGTAGAATATGAAGCACCGGCGCATCGCACGCGTGATGCCAACGTAAAACAAACGGCGTTCTTCCTCGATCTCGCTTGGCTCGCGACTCACGCCAACGGGCACGCTTGGGAACAGACCGTCCTCCAGCCCCGTGATGCACACCACGGGATATTCCAATCCTTTTGCGGCATGAAGCGTCATTAGTGTAACGACATTTTTCGTTCCATCCGTCTGATCGACCTCGCTCAAAAGCGCAACTTCTTCAAGGAATGATTCCAATGTTGCATCCGGCTGTTCATGGAAATAATCGGTGACGGCAGAGAGGAATTCCTGGATATTCTCCCGCCGCGTCATCGCCTCGATGGTGTTTTCGAGCTTCAGCTCTTGCAGCATTCCGGTTTCATCGATAAGCGCGCGCAAGAGTTCACTCACCGACATTTTATCTCTCAACTCCGTATATTTCCGAATGAGCCGTGTGAATTCACGAATGCGCTGCACTGCGCGACTTTGCACGCCGCCTACGAATTCGATAGCTGAGAGCGCCTGCATCATGCTTTGATCGTGATTGCGCGCATGAAGCGCAACGTGCTCCATCGTTGTTGCGCCAATGCCGCGCGGAGGGTTGTTGATCACGCGCGCAAGGCTTTCCGTATCGTTCGGATTAACAAGCAAACGCACGTACCCCAGCACATCCTTGATTTCTTTGCGCTTGTAAAATGCCGTGCCACCAACGATGGTATAAGGAATGCCTTGACGACGCAAACCGTCTTCAATCGCGCGACTCTGAGCATTGGTGCGAAAAAGCACGGCGAAATCTTTCAGATCGAGCTTGGATTTCCGAATTTCATCTTCGATAGCGCGAACGACGGAACTTGCCTCGTCGCGTTCATCCAAACATTGCGTGATGCGAACCGGCTCGCCTCGCACGTTTTCGGTGAAGAGCGTTTTTGGGATCTGCCCCTTATTGTTCTTTATCAGTTCATCCGCGACGGCAAGAATAGATTTCGTGGAACGATAATTTTGCTCCAATCGGAACGTGAGCGCGCCGGGGAAATCCCGTTCAAAATCGAGGATGTTGCCGATCTCCGCGCCACGGAAGGCGTAGATGGACTGGGCATCGTCACCTACCACGGTAAGATTACCATGCTTTCCCGCCAAGCGTTTGATGATCGCATATTGCACGCGGTTCGTATCCTGATATTCATCGACCAGGATATAATGGAACTTATGCTGATATTGCGCGAGAATGTCCGGATTGCGATCGAAGAGTTCGACGGTCTTGAGCAAAAGATCGTCGAAATCCATCGCGTTCGACATTTTGAGCGCACGCGTGTATTCCGGATAAATTTTTGCAACCTGCTCGGAAAAAACATCGCGCGCCATACGCTCGTATTCTTCCGGCGAGACCATCTGATTCTTCGCACTCGAAATACGAGATCGAACCGCGCTCGGATTGAACTGATCCTTCGAAATACTCAGCGAGTTCATCGCCTGTTTGATCGTGCCGAGGGAATCGTTGCTGTCGTAAATGGTGAAGCTGGAAGTATAGCCGAGCGCGACAGCATTCTTGCGAAGAATGCGCGCAAAGATGGAATGAAACGTTCCCATCCAGAGATCGCGCGCAAGATCGGGGCCCATTTCCGGCAGCGCGGTATCGCTCATTTCATCGAGCAGGGTCGCGATGCGCACCTTCATCTCGTTCGCGGCCTTGTTGGTGAAGGTCAGCGCGAGCACTTCCCACGGGCGCACGCCGCGTTCGAGCAGGAGCGCGATCCGGTGCGTGAGCACACGCGTCTTGCCCGAGCCGGCGCCGGCCACGATCATCACCGGGCCGCTCACGTTCGAGACGGCTTCTCGCTGCGCCGGATTCAGACCGGCCAGTATTTTCGACATGGGTTGGGGAAAGTTAGAAAGTGCTGAGTTATTATAAATTCAAACGCACGAACACAAATATACGATTAATCGTACTTCGTATCATGAAAGATTAATATTGCATCTTTCATTACGTTTTTAATCACGTCATTGCGAGGAGAATCTCACGACCGAAGGGAGTGTGATTCGACGAAGCAATCCGTTGAGTTTACGCTAAATCGCGACGGATTGCTTCGAAGGAATCACTCCGCTTCGCTCCGTGATTCCTTCTCGCAACGACCGCAAGTGCCACCCCCACTCAAAATTTCACCGCCCACCCCATTTCCCGCCGTAAGTTTGTGGCATGAAAAAGAGATTCGCGCTTATCGTTGCGGTTCTTATGCTTGCACTCTGTGCTGCGCAGAATGCGAGTGGGCAGTGGGTGCAGGTGGGTTTAGTGAATCATTATGTCTATGCTTTTCTACCAAATGGAGTGAATCTGTTTGTTGGAACGGATAGCGGCGTTTTTCTCTCGACCGATAGTGGCACAAACTGGTCTGCGGAGAGTAATGGCTTGCGATTCGAATTACCTTACTCTCCCAACCTTTGCCTAATTCAAGCCTTTGCAGTAAGTGGCACCAATCTCTTTGCTGGATTAAGCAGTGACAGCGGTGGTGTTTTTCGTTCCACCAATAATGGCATAAGCTGGAAGGAGATGAGTAAAGGCTTCTCGACTAACAATGTACTGAATGGTGTCATTGCGTTCGCAGTCATCGACACCAATCTCTTCGCAGCCACTGGAGCCGGTTTATTTCTCTCAACCAACGAAGGCGCAAGCTGGGAACAGGTTGAGAACGGTTTACCAACCAACCAGTTTGTGTATGCCCTTGCCGTAAATGGTAATGATTTTTTTGCAGGAACCGGCAATGTCGATGACGGAGGCGTTTTTCTCTCCACAGACAATGGTACAAGTTGGACTGCGGCAAGCAACGGATTACCAAACACTGCCGTCACTCCATTTGCAGTGACCAGATCCAATCTCTTTGCTGGAGTCAGTAACCCAGAAGTGAATGAGGGTAGAATTTTTCAATCAACTGATAGCGGGAAAAGCTGGAAGAGTGAAGATAATGGCTTTCCAACTAACAGTGGGCCAGTTTCATCAGTTGCTGTAAGCGGATCGAATCTTTTTGCTGGTGTTCTCGGCGGAGGTGTATATTTGCTGGCTAACAATGGCAAGAGCTGGTCTGCCGAAAATTCAGGGCTGACGGATACAAATGTTTATTCGCTCACTGTAGCCGATGGTTATTTATTTGCTGGAACCGATAGTGGTGTTTGGCGCCGCCCTCTTTCCGATTTCGGCATCAGCGCCGTCTCAAACGTCGCTTCAACAGAAAATTCCCTAACAAGTTATCCCAACCCATTCACCCAATCCACAACAATTAGCTTCACCACACCCGAAAGCGGCGTGGCGACCGTGGCGATCGTGAATATCCTCGGCGCTACTGTTGCGCACATTTTTTGGGGTGAGTTGGATGCGGGAACGCATATCTTCACCTGGGATGCGAACGGTTTGCCAGCCGGAATGTATGAGTGCATCGTGCAAGTGAATGGGCATCTGCAGCGAACGGCAATGGAACTGAATTAGCTCCTGAACCCGCCCGTGCTGGAATCCGTTATAGAGTCATGACACAAATCGCAGGCCTGAATGTCTCCTCCGAGAAGCTCGAATTGCTCTGCAAGCAATATGAAGTGAAGGAACTTTCACTGTTCGGCTCTCAGGCTCGCGGGGATGAGCGCATGGATAGCGACATTGACTTGCTCGTGGAATTTTTGCCAAATGCTTCCATCGGCCTCATTGGTTATTCAAAATTACAGCGTGAGCTACAGAATATTTTTGGGAAAAGAGTTGACCTTGTTACGAAGAACGGTTTAAAACCCCTCGTTCGCAAATTTGTACTTCAGGATATAAAGCCGCTTTATGCCTCGTCCAAAATGTATCTCTGATTAGTATTAGGTGTCATCCTAAGCGGAGTTTTTCTCGACCGCATCGCCCACGATGCTGGGAGAGAAAAACGGAGTCGAAGGATCTCGTGTAGTTTGGCTTGGTGGTGAATGTCCGGAGATCCTTCGACTGCGCAATCCGACGCTGTCGCTGCGTCTTGCTCCGCTCAGGATGACATGGTTAGATTATCGCGCTTTGTGTAGCGAATCGAATGGCACGCCTAACGGGGCTGCTTGCATGGCATGTGCGCCGGGAACTTCGGGCGATGGTGGTTTTAGCGAATTCTCCGAGGGTTTGTGCGATTCGAACGTACCAGCCGGAGCAACAATGGTGGGATGCAAAATGTGATAATGTTCCAAATTCTGATCGCTTTCGAAACCAATGCCATCCGTAACACGCCCACTTTTTTCCACGATATGAACTGGCGCATCGGAATGAATAAGTTGCGCCTGGTTCTCCCATTCAAGGGAATCGGTATCGACCGTAGTTCCCGAATCGCTCAGGATATGCACATGGTCGTAGGCCGTCATATTATTGTTCAACGTGTTGACCCTCGCGCTTCGTGAAGTCAGCACGCTCGAATGCACGCCTTCCTTATTGTAAAAATCCACGCGGACGTTGCTATCGAGCCATGTGTAGTGTTTCGTTTCGAATGTTTCCACGCGGCCCGCATGAAGAATGGCACGCAGAATCCCGCTCGCAGAAAAATTCATGGATGTATTGTAGCTGACCTGCCCCGGTTTATCCGCGCCGGTGATAGGAGCGTTCGCCGTGCTTGGCATTACTTTAGGGCCTTCATCGCAACCGAGAAGAGCGTAGCTTAGCATAAAGCTAAACATCAGTACCCAGCAGTAACTTATTTTTCTATTCATAAAAAGTGTCATCCTGAGCGTAGTTCGGTGGAGCGATAGCGGAACCGAACGGAGTCGAAGGATCTCATGCAGTTTGGCTAAGCGGTGAATGTTCGGAGATCCTTCGACTCCGCAATTCTCCCTTCGGTCGAATTGCTTCGCTCAGGATGACATAAAAGAAAATATTTCACGAAATTCCTGCCTTTACGATGTCGTGAATATGAATGATGCCTTCGAGCTTACCATGCTCGCCTCGCACGAGGAGCTGCATCACCTTCGGCACGCGGTCCTCCATCGCATGAAGCGCCTCGATAGCAAGCGCAGAAGAGGAAACCGTGCGCGGATTTGGCGACATCAGATCTTTCGCGATCACCACGCTGGTATCGATCGTGGCATGGGACTCGAAAAATCTGCGGAGATCGCCGTCCGTTATGATTCCCACAAGCTGTTCGCCAACCGTCACGGCCGTTGCGCCAAACCGTTTGCGCGACATTTCCATCATGACTTCGTTCAGCGTTGCATTCTCCTTGACGCGTGGAACGGCGCTCCCGCTCGCCATAAGATCGTGAACGGAGAACGTAAGCTTCCTCCCCAACGCACCGGCAGGATGCAGCCGCGCAAAATCCGCGCTTGAAAATTCTCGCGCTTCCAATAGCGCCACAGCCAGCGCATCGCCTAAGACAAGCATGGCCGTTGTCGAAGCCGTCGGTGCGAGATCGTGCGGACAGGCTTCCTCATCTACGTGAAGCAGAAGGACTACCCCGCCACTCTCACGCGCTTCTATGGCAAGCTTCGATTCATTTGCGAAGGTGATAGCGACAATGGGAACGCCAATTCTGCGAAGGGATGGAACGAGCACCAGCAGTTCATCCGATGCACCACTTTTGCTAAGGCACGATAATGACATCCTCCTTCTGCACCATGCCAACATCGCCATGGGCAGCCTCGGCTGGATGGAGAAAGAACGCCGGAGTTCCCGTCGATGCCAGCGTAGAGGCCATCTTGTTTGCGATATGACCGGATTTACCGACGCCCGTCACGATCACGCGACCTGAGGAGTTCATTACCAGTGTGCATGTCTTATCGAATGCCTTTTCATCGAGCTTATCCAAGCTCGATCGAATGGCTTTGGATTCGATCTCGAATGTTCGATGTGCGCTCTTGATAAATGATCCCACCTTACTGAACTCCTTTCACAGCATTTCGCACTTCGAGAAGGCTTTCGATCAATCGCTCCAGATCGACGAGCGGTAGTTGGGATTCTTTATCGCTCAATGCATCCGCCGGGTTGGGATGGCTTTCGAGGAAAAGACCATCCACGCCAACGGCCATCGCTGCTCGCGCAAGCGGCGCGATAAATTCCCGGTTTCCCCCGCTCATGCCGTTCTGGCTTGGGCGCTGTACAGAATGCGTGGCATCATAGATCACCGGCGATGCAAACTCCCTCATTTTTACAAGCGAGCGAAAATCCACGACGAGATCGCCATAACCAAAGAACGTACCGCGTTCGCACAGCAATACGTTCCCGTTCCCAGTTTCGGCAACTTTTGCCTTGGCGAACTTCATATCTTCCGGCGACATGAACTGTCCTTTCTTGATCTGAACAACTCGGCCTGTTCTTCCGGCAGCGTGAAGTAATTCTGTTTGGCGGGAAAGAAATGCGGGAATTTGCAGAACATCGCACGTTTCGGCGGCAATGGCGCATTCTTCCGGCGAGTGAACATCCGTAAGAATAGGCAGATCGTAATCGTTCCTAATCTTTGCGAGGAGCATAAGGGCGGCATCCATGCCAATTCCGGTGAAACTGGTAGTGCTGGTGCGGTTTGCTTTGGTGTAAGAGGATTTAAATACAAAATCGACGGGATACTGCGACCCAATATCAACCAACCTGTCCGCGACCTCCCGCAGCACGCTTTCATTTTCCACAACGCACGGCCCGGCAATGATGGCGAAGCGTTCGGCAGCGCCGAACGTCACGCTGCACTTGCCGGAGGGGGATGGTATGGTGATATTGTGGGTCAATAGAGCTTTTATTTCACTTGAAGAACGCTAAACAGTTCACCGAGAACTTTAGGTCGCTGGGTTTCTGCGGCGAAACTCGCCGAGAATGATCGCCGCACTAACCGCCACGTTCAGGGATTCGCCCGCACCATGTTTCGGGATCACGATCTCTTCAGCAGCCAGTGTTAACAATTCAGGGCGAATGCCACGCGCTTCGGTGCCGAACAAGAATACGACGCGCTCCGGAAAGCTAATATCATAGACGGGCTTTGCTGTTTCGGAAACCGATGCTGCAAGGATCGTCCAACCGGTATTGCGCAGATCGGTCAGGCGTTTCATCAGATCGGCATTGGTTTCGAGGCTTACATCGAAGATCGCCCCTTGAGTGCCGCGCACTACTTTGGGAGCGAACGGATCGGCCGATCCATCGGCAAGAAGGATATTCTGAACGCCGAACCACGCCGCAGTCCGGATAATGGTGCCGGCATTTCCCGGATCTTTCACACCATCGAGCGCGAGGATAACATTCCCGCGAACCGGCGATGGCCGCGGCATCCGAGCGACCGCAAAGATTCCCTGCGGTTCCTGCGTATCCGAAGTGCGGGCTGCAAGCTTTGCAGACAGCGAATAGACGGGAATATCCAGCTTTTCCGCCTGATCCAACAGATCGGGATGGCGAACGATGGCATCCTGCGTGAATGCAACATACTCGATCAACTTGAGCGCTTTCTCCATCGCTGCTTCGAGCAAATGCGGGCCTTCGAGCACGAATTCCGAATCGCCGCGGCGCGCGCGGGCATCGCGCAATAGGCCGCGTATGTGGTTGGCTCGGAGTTCGGTGAGAGGTGTCATGGTTGTGGTAGCCGTGACCTTCAGGTCACGGTCATAATCACTCGTGACCTAAAGGTCACGGCTACGAATCAAGGCTTCAACGGATCGAAGGTGAGAATGGTATTCCATCCCACTGCGACAAAAATGACACCCGCGATAAAGATCACTCCAAAAATGGTGAGGCCGACGGCTGGCTTCAACTTGTAATCGCGAACGATATTCCAAATGCCCTGCAAACCGTGGTACATTCCGATCGTGATAAAGCCAAGATAAATTCCCTTGAACCACGGCGATACGAGCCGCGAGGCCGTCTCGCCATAATCATGCCCGCTGACGGGATTATAGTGCATCAGAATATAATGCCCGACGGTCAGCACCACAAGCGCAAGCCCCGTCACGCGCTGCAACCACCACGCCGGAGCGCCGCTCTTGCGCGGGCGCGAATAGCTGCGTAATAAAGCTCCCCCTCCTATGGAGCGGAGCGGAACAGGAGGGGGCTGGGGGGTGGTATTCTTAGTATCAGCCATTTACTTTGCGAAGATCTCGCTGGAAAAAATGAGAAAAAACATCATTACCACTACAGCAATACCCGTGACCCACACCGCGCCAAGCAACTTTTTGTGATACTTCGCGCCATTTGCCAGATCGACAAGCGCAATGCGGATGCCATTGAAAGCGTGGAACATCACAAGAGCGCCCAACAGCCACTCGGCTACTTTGAATGGAGGGGTGGTGAACGTCTTCATCTCCTCGGCGAACGCGGCGCGGCCCTTTGTAAGCGAGCTAAGCGCCCAAATATGGATAAAGAGGTACGTAACCAGCCCAATGCCCGTAAGGCGCTGAAGCAGGTACGCCCACGATCCGGAGTATCGCCGGTACTTCAGAAAAAGCTGATTCCAGGAGCTAAACGGTTTGCGTTCGGGTATGTATGCCATTAGGGTTACAGGAGTCTGGCGAGGTAAACAATAGAAGAACATGGAAATGTTGCGCCGGATGATGAGACTTTCTCGGACTCCGCGACACCCTACTTCTTATGTCCCGCGATCGTTCAGTCCTGTTATTTCCTGCTTTCCGGGGAGTTATACTTCAACATGAATATCCCAAAGAAGATAAATAGAGCCGAATCCATCCTGCTTGTTCTCCTGAGCGTCCTTTTCATAACGGTACCGGTAAGCGCACAAACTCTGGCCTCCAGCGGACTCAGCGCCGGGTTCATCATCGGCGACCCCTTGGGCGTGACGATGAAATATCAGTTTGCTGGAGCCAATGCCCTCGATGTCGGTTTCGGTCCCGATTATTTCGGTTCCCCTCGATTGCAGATCGATTATGTGTGGGAATTTAATCTGTTCCATTCGGCAGTCACAAGCGAATATGCCGGGCCGGGGTTAGCGGTGGCCTTAGGCAAAGGTGCGAAAATGTTCTTCAGCCGCGAACCACACCTTGAAAGCTTTGCGAATCAGGAAGATAACGGTTTCGGGTTCGGCGGACGCACCATCTTCGGATTGAACATCAATCCCCAAAGCTCACGCATTCAATATTTTGTGGAGGCCGGACCGCTCATTGCCTTCAAACGCATTTTCGATCTCGATCTCGATGGCGCAGTTGGGGTGCGGTATAGTTTGTAGGACTGCGGGCACCCTTGCAGGAGGATTTATAAACAAGCTCCATTTAGGAATGCACGGAACCGATAATAGGTGCTGGGAGTGTTAGCGGATTACTCTATACTCGCCGATTTACATCTAAGCATGAGGAGATTGGGAATATGGGCGCTGAGCTTGGGAAATTATTGTGAACTATTCTACTTCAATTATCATCGGTTATTTGCTTTTAGCAATTAAGCTGCTCGCAATTGCTGTGCCAGCCTTGGTTGCGATCACTCAAATGCAGAAGGCGCAGTTAATCGATGAGACGTCAAGAAAACTCACACGACAGGGGAAGCGGGTGCGAACATATATTTTGATAGGCTTGTTTTTAAGCCTTCTTGCCGAAGGAATTGGCGACTACCTCAAAAGAAATTCCGAGGCTGTTGCGGAAAGTAAATCGAGGCAAACAATTGGTTATTTAGCCAACGTACTCAAAGATGCTGAATCTCTTCGTGAATCAGAGGTTGTGATAGATTCGAACCAGAGACTCACTCTTGACTCACTCCGTTTTCTACATACGGAGGATGATACAGCCACAATGCGCACTAAAGTTCAACTTGGACTGATTTCCACGGTATTAAATGGAGCTGAGCGAATTGCTAATCCTATTCGCAGTTTGGGTATCGATATTACACTTAACTTCTATCCAAAGAATACCCTATGGTTAATGACAATCATCGATTCGGTCAATGCTTATGACAGACGCAACGAATTGAGAGATAACATATTTTCAGCGATCGATACTAATTTTAATGGGGTCATCGGTCATTTACAGGAGGGTCCAGAGGCAGGTTGGGTGCTGAATCTGCTTCCAAACAATAGCCACTCTTCTAATTTTGTGAGCCGAGAACTTTGGAGCCATTTCACGGGCAAGAGGGCGGGCGCCCGATTTATAAAAGGCACTAAGACACTCTTTGATGTTTCTGCAAAAGTCGAATTTAGGACTGCGACAATTTTCAAGAATGACGCCGCAGTACTTATGCATCTTAGCGACTTTCAGTATTCATTCGATCAGGGCAAATTAATCGGGCTTAACGACTTAAATGGTTCCGAACTACTCCTTTTCCCTTTACTCGATGAACCGACTCTACATGTTGATAGTATTGGTGTGGAAATCAACTGGAAAACAATGGCCAAGCACCAACTCATTTTGCAAAACCGAGATTTCACACACGAACCTTTTAATAAGGACTTCGAATATTTGTCTTCACCAACGGAGGGGAAAATGCTTATTGATACAATGCCTTTCTTAGGCACAGGTGACAGAGCAATCATGCAAGCACAAGCGACTGACAGCGGTTGGTACCAAACGCAATCACCCTATTTTCCCAAGAATGTTTTCAAGCATAAATTCGGCAACTCTGACTTCCTCTTGCCGATAGGAGTGCAGCAATAATAAGATTATTTCAGGTGCGCACGATTCTTCTCTCGTTTTTGAAAGTACACTAATGTAGGGGATTTATGACCACTTTTAATTCCTGCCACCAGACTTCGCCTGTTTTCCGTTCCGCGCTTGTGACCGCCCCCACTTGGGGCTTTTCCCTCTTCAACTCCTCACAAATTCCATTAGCTTCGAATAGTCCCTATCATCCGCAACATTAGTGCGGTGATTTGCTGCACTCTTTACGCTCCCGGCTGAATGCGTTGCTGCTTCAGCCCCGCGGCGACGAGCTGGCGGACCATTTCCGGGACATCTACTTTTCGTTCCTTTGAAAGCCGTTTCACTTCCAGTTCCATTTCCGCGGGAGCGCTAAAGCTGAGCGTTTTAGGGACCATCGGAGGATCTTTTTGGACGAACTTATCCGCGTCAAGGTAATCGAATATATTCTCGACCGATGACCAGAACTCAAATTCTTCGTCTTCCGTCTTGAACTCAGGAATCGCTTTTAACTTTTTCATCGAATCGTTTTCGTTCAGTTTTGTGCATGTCGCGCGCGCAGATCGGCCTCACGCGATTGTTTCGCTCCGTGTAAGCGATGAACAACGATCGGCCCTGATCGGTTTTGCCAAGAACGATCCTCCGTTTTTCGGTCCCAACGTATCGTTCAGCCTCATAATCATACCAGGGACGGTTAGAAAAGACCTGCTCGATCTCATCCCGAGAAACACGATGGCTCTCCCAGTTTTTGCGAACATTGCCTGCATCCCAGTCGAAACCGTCATAATGATCTATGAGTCCCATGAATACAAAAATACGGAGAATACCTAGATCTCCAGCAATTCGCCATAGGCACCAATGTCCTAAAGAAATTTTGATATTTTTGATATTCGTGCGAACGATTTGAGTTATATGGTGCTTTTATGCGCTCGGGTGCAATAAATAGCACCATTTTTTACACATACATAACAATACATTACTATGGAAGCAATCAAACTGAGAGAGGTGCGTGGGTTCGATATGGAGGAGATGTTTTCGATGCCGCCGGAGCGCGAGCGGGAGACGTTGTTTACGTTCGTGGGCATGAGCGAGAACATCCCGGCGATGTCGGAAAGCTTTACGCTGGTGCTGAACCGCGATGTCCGCGCCTCGGTAGAGATGGCAAGCGAGATGGCGGTGTTCCTTGCGAAGAAATATCCGGAGCGGAATGTGATGCTCGTCAATACCTACGCCGGCTCGGACATGATGCAGCGCACGCTTGCGTATGGTATGCGGGAGTGCAATGTTCCGATGCCGCCCGCGTTCCGTCGCTATTTTACGGGGTCGCCCGAGTTTATTCGTCATGCATCCGGCTATACGGGTCCGAGCCCGGATGCTCCGCAGGACTCGTGGTTTGCGGAGGATGCCGCACCAGGCATGAAGAACGTCCGTGTGTTAGATTGCCCGGTCTCAACGTGTACCTCGTGGCGTATGGAAGCGGAACTTGCGATCACGCCCTCGCAGATACTCATCGTTAACTCGTTCGAGTTCGGCGCGCTGAACCACTGGCACCGGTCGGTGCTGGCGGAGGGTCTGCTGGAACTTCAGCAAAAGCACGGGCTTTCGATCATCGTGTTCTCGCAGGAAATGCGCTCGGACGTGATCCCGTTTCGCAAAGCGCGCGGCCCGATCGGGGTACTATCCGCGAACTGCCCGGCGGTGTGGAAGGTGATGTCAGACTACGAACGCAACGAGTGGGATCGAAAACGCAGGCTGGGAATCACGCATGAAAATTCGAGGCCGGCAGTATGAGGGAAGGGACTATGTATATGAAAACGACACTACGTTTCTCGAAGAAGTTAATGAACAATCGACATAAAGCGAAAAAATCTTCATTAAATGACAATTCAATTGTGTTTGACAGGCACCTATTTCTGAGAGAATTAGCTTACCCTGACGAGCGCCCGCTGAAATTCTTCCCAGCTCATATCGAGGCGTTCGACGACACGGCCATAAATGAGCGCGGCGGGGATCATGCGGTCGCCATATTCCTTTCGGGCTTCATGCAGGACGAACAGGATGGTCCGCTCCACTTCGGTGAGACCATCTCGTACATCCGGAATGTTAGGGTATCTTTCCATATAATATTCCCTCCTTATTTTAGTCATTATTTTAGATAGTCATTGAAAAAGCAACATACCTACGGGCTGATCGTTCTCATTTTTGCGGTGATCGTAATAGTATGGTACGCGAATCAGCCGGCAAAGATTTCACCTGCCGTTCAGGAATCCGGCGTGGCACCGGAAACGATCGGCGGCGTTGGCATCGATGGCACCGGCGGCGATCCTGAACTCAACCGGGAAAAGAATCGGTTCGCTGCGCCAAAAAATATTACCGATGAAACCGTTGGCGATATTATTGGTATTTCTACAACGCTTCCATCGGAGGCAGGACGAGAGCATAGGGAGCGGTGGTCGGCGGCAGAGCGAAATGTTGTTGCTTCCGAAGAATCGCTCGGGGTTCGGGTCACGGGTTATCTTATTAGCGTGAAACAATCCGGCCCGGAAAGCTGTAACGGGTATTCCGATTCGTTCGTCGATTTCCATATCTGGATCGCGGACAGCCCCACAGCTACAAAGGCCGAAGCGATGATCGTCGAAATGACGCCCCGCTGGAAATCCATTCATCCGGAATGGCAGTTGCGAGATCTGGAGCGGCTTTCAGAGCGCCATGCAAAAGTCCGGGTGACGGGCTGGATCCTGTGGGATGAGGAGCATCCGGAGGAGGTCGGGAAGTCACGAGGCTCGCAATGGGAAGTTCATCCTGTGACGAATTTCGAGGTTTTTTCAGGCCAGAAATGGGAGCCGATGGATGCTTCCAGAAGCATAGAATAAGGATAGAATATAAAGAAAGTCAAAACTTTTTTTACATGAAAGTAATTAACAGGCTTCGTCGCTATGATCGCGGCACGAACTTTTCCAATTATGTCGGTCAAATGAACATGAAAAACATCGTTACCTTTCTCAGTTTTCTTTTTATCGTATCAACGGCGTCCGCACAAATAAAGACTCCGCCTCCCGGAACCCCACCCATGCCACCGCCTGGAATGCCACCCCCCGGCGGACACATGGGAGAACCGCCAACCCCGATGCTGAAATCGTCCTATCCGGACAGCACCGCATTCAACGCGGAATTCAAAGAACTTTTCCAGATCATCAAGCCTACCCCCTCGATCAAGGAACGCGCCGAAGCAATGCTTGGGCGCATGGGACACTTGTTTCAGGTTCGCCAGATCGACTCCGTCAAAGCGTACGATAGTGTCATGAAGGTCCTCGATCACAATATGGATGAGAAGATCCTTTTCAACGCGTACCGCGCACAGTTCACTGCCGAAGAGTTGAAGACGATGATCCCGTTCTTCAAAACACCGACTGGGAAGCATTATCTTGAGGTCGAACCGCACCTTATCGCGGCACGTAATGGCGAGATCGATCAATATGTCAATAAGACGGTCAACAGAACCGTCATGCCAATGGGCAAACAACCAGAAACGCCGCCATCCATGCGAGGAGGCGCTCCTGGCAGCATGGGAATGCCGCCGCCCCCCCCGCCGCCGGTACAGCATTAACATGCTGGTTCGCCCCATCGGTATCTTCGATTCCGGCATTGGCGGAATGACCGTCGTCAAGGAACTGTTCGAGACGGTTCCAAACGAAAGCATCGTTTATTTCGGCGACACGGCTCGTCTGCCGTATGGAACGAAATCGGTCGAGACGGTCAAGCGTTATGCCCGCGAAGACACCGAGCTTCTTCTTGCTTACGATGTAAAAATGATCGTCGTGGCATGCAACACCGTAAGCGCGACGGCGCTTGAGGAGGTCGATCGAGTCGCGGATGGAATTCCTGTCATCGGTATGATCGGCCCCTGCGCAAAGGAGGCGGTGCGCGTCACGAACAATGGCAGAATTGGGATCATTGGCACCGATGCCACGATCGCAAGCGGAGCCTACGAACGCGCTATTGGCGAGGAAGCTTCGATACAGGGAAAGATTTGCGAGACGTTCAGCAAAGCGTGCCCACTATTCGTACCGCTTGCGGAAGAAGGCTGGACGAATCATGTTGCAACGGAAGTGATCGCCGAGGAATATCTACGCGATCTGAAAGTGAAGGAGATCGATACATTGATCCTCGGCTGCACCCACTATCCGGTACTTGCTGAGGTCATTCAGCGCACGATGGGGCCACGCGTTACACTAATTAATTCCGGGGCAATGGCCGCAAAGCTGGTGGCAGAGATGCTGAGATTAGAACAGATCGCAGACAATGTCGCTCGGAATGATTCTCCACATTACACCCTGCTTGTAAGTGATATTCCACGAAAATTTCAAGCCGTCGGCGAGCGCTTTTTAGGCCGAGAAATGCCCGAAGCACGGCAAGTGGTGTGGAAAGATACCTGGGAATTGTCTGAACCGTGATTATGGAGATTATTGAGATTAAGAAGTATAGATCACGAAATCTCAGAAATCAAGGTTGAGCAAGCGCGCTACGGATGGCAGCTTCCGCTTTTCCACTACTTGGGCGAGGGGCCGAGGCGTCGATGAAGTTTCCGTTCCGATCGATGATTATGAATGAGGGGACAATTGAGATGCCATATGCAATTGCGGATTCATTATTGAATTGCTTCTCTGCATAGAGCTGTGTACCCAACAACCTCTTCTCCGATATAAGTTTGAGCCACGTCGGCTTTCGCTGGTCCGCAAAATTTTGGGCTTCAAGCGCAATGCTCACAAAGGCAACATTGGTATCGCCGGCAAAATGCTTCTCCAATGCAACCAGTGAGTCCAATTCCTCCAGACATGGAGGACACCATGTTCCCCAAAAATCGAGATAAACTATTTTCCCTCGAAAATTCTGAAGGGATCGCAGTTTATCAGCAGTGTCAGGAAGTCTGAATTCTGGAGCCGCTTTTCCTGGCAGTTTTGCGCGCAAAGCATCAAGTTTGCGTTCGAATGTTGTAAGGTAGGCCGAATCAGGTAAGAGCGCGCGGAAGGATTCGAGTTCACTTTCAAGCAGTGGGACTTCTTCTGCGGGGGTTGTCTCATCTGAGCAGTCTGATAGAACGACAAGCTCAGCCACATCTCGGGCCGGCGAGGGCAATTCTCGAACATATGAGAATTCTTTGTCGAACATCTTACTTCCGGCTGTATCGACTGCAGCGCGCCTAAATCGTTTCCACTTAAGGTTCATCCATGCATCGACAACAGCCCACACCTCTTGACTCCTGGCGAATGATGCCAACCTCCACGGGATGGAATCGATAATGTTGAATAATTTTGGATCATTCAACACAGGCTTACCAGTCGAATCCCAATAATTCTCACTGAGAAAATGCATTATTCCAAAATAGTATGCTTCGATGCTCTCATTCTCCAGCATCGCACGAATGCCTAAATGACCGGGATAATGCGTATGGAACCAAACTGCTCGTCTTTCAAGCGAGTCTCTCATGGTGGCAAGGTAATCCCGCCATCCGTCCAATTTGAGGGAATCGAAAAAGTGGTAATATTCCCGATTTCGACTCCACGGCCATGGAGCCGATCTCAGGGCTCGGTTTGCACCGATTCGATCAAACAGCAGTGTGTCTCCAGTTATTGAAGAATAAGAAAAATATAGGCTATCCCCTGCCGTCAAATAGATCTGATACGCGATACCATCGTTTCCGAGTATAACACCGTATGAAGTCGAAGGGTCTGGGAAAACATTGAATCGGAAGAGATGATCGTGGTCTGCTATGGATGAATCTATCACATCCGGATCGAGTGCAGCACCTCGGGCACAAACAAGATGCAGCATCTTCACATCTCTACTGTCAAGCTTGATCGTAATCGCGGCTTGGGAAAGTTGCTTCGATTGCCCAAAAGCTGCCGATGAAATAAACATCAAACCGAACATAAGGAATTTTCGTGTTTTCATAGTGTCACTAATCCGATTTTGAGAGTGCAGCGCGTATGGCATCCTCCGCTTTGCCGCTGCTTGGGCGCGGCGCGGCAGCATCGATGAAATTACCTTTGCGGTCGATGAGCATGAAGGTGGGAACACCTTGAATGCCATAACGAACTGCGGCTTCATTCTGGAATTGGTTTGCGGCGTAAAGCTGGGTACCATGAAGTTCCTTGGACAGCACGAACTTCGACCATTCCTTTACCGACTGGTCATCAACGCCTCCTTCAAGCGCAATCCCCACGAACGCAACGGATGTGTCATGCTCGAATTTTTTCTGCAGATCTATAAGCGCTGTCAACTCTTCTAAACAGGGCTCACACCAAGTTCCCCAGAAATCAAGATAAACAATTTTACCATGAAAATCCGAGAGTGAAACGATTTTGTGGGACGTATCGGGTAGAGAAAAAGTAGGTGCGACTTTGCCAGGAAGCCTTGATCTAAATTCAGCCAATTTCTTCTCACATGCAAATGTATAGTCAGAGGCTGTCGCTAGTGCCCTATATTTCGCCAACACCTTTTCTGCCAATCTCACCGCCATTTCAGGTGATTGCATTCCAAGATTTTTAATGACATTAAGTATTGCTACATCTCGTGCTGGTGCGGGAAGACTGAAACCAAATTCAATTTCACGATCATAAAAAGTTTTACCAGCAGTATCTCTTCCATCCTTCCACCATCGCCAGGTTTCAATCTGAAGCCAACTTGAAACCAAATTCTCCAATTCAGAACCACGCATTAAAGAAGTATCCCTCCAGGGAATGGAATTTAAGAAAGCAAGATGGCTAGTATCGATAGCATCAATAGCCGTGTCTGACATCATATATTTATCGAAGTAGCTCAAACGTGGCTCATAGTACCATCGAAATAGGACATCATGTAAAGCATCTAATAATCCTGGATGCTCTGGGTAACGTAACTTAAGTTTCGGTTCACACTTTTCCATTCTTGACAAACACTTCATAGAATAGGCGCACATTCCATCCCAATCCTGAATTCCCATATCGTTATAAAAGTCCCATTGACTTCGAGGTCTGTTCGAACTGTCATGAAAAAACTGAATTGCCCCAATTCGATCAAAAATAATACCTATATCAGAAGGGGAGTATTTGAAAACGATACTATCGGACTTCGCTAGGTAGATACCTTCAGCTATGTAATTTTGACCGAGGCGAATTTGGTATTCCTTCATCGGATCGGGATCGAAGGTGAACAAAACAGTCTTATCCTTTACAATAGCTGAATCAACGTGGTCGTAGTCAAGTCCCGGTGCATGGAAACGCATGAGATACATCATCTCCCCCACGCTGCTATCGGCGAGCACGACGATCGTTGCATGACCAGTAGAATTACTCTGCCCAAAGGCTGCAGTTGAAGCAAGAAGCCAAGATAGAATAAAAAGTGTCTTTGTTCTCATACCATTATTTAACGGGAGCGGCAATCACGCTCCGGTCGTTATTGGTACAAAAGTACGAAGAAATTTACTCCCTTTGACGAATAAACTCCCACCCCTGATCTTCCCTGCCATCGCGCTTGTGGCTGGCCTTCTGACGCTCATTCCGCCATCGGTGATCGGCACAGGTTCCAGCGCGCTTACGCTGCAAAGCCTCGAACATTGGATGATGTCTGCGCCGGATGCCTTCGAGGCGCTGCATGTCCATTGGCTTTGGATCCCGCGCGTGATCGCGTTTATCACCGGCGATGCATTCGCGGCGTTGGTAATTTTTCGAGTTATCGTTGTTGCGTTTGCCGTTTATTTCTTTCTGCTGACCGCACGCCGCATGTTCGATGAACGCCGAGCTATCATCGGCGCAGCAATGCTGGTGCTAAATGTGACCATCCTCTCGCTAGCTCATACCTTCGATACCCAGCTCCTCACGCTGCTTGCTGCAACAACGCTGCTCTACCTTTTTACCAGCCCAAATCCACAGCATCACAAACTGACAGCGCTTCTATTTGGGCTTTCGCTCTTTATCGGGTTCTGGCCGTTCGTCTTGCTCATTTCGGTGGTGACTGTTGGATTAAATCTCCATCACACCATGTATGGACCCCGCTCGAAGCAGACGTTTGTGTTGTTCGGATTGGCATTGATCGGAATGGCATCCTACCTTTTGCTCGAGATCTTTTATTTTGGAACAGCGCACGTATGGTCTGCGATGATTCCCAAATTCTTTCCTCCGCACGGCATCAGCCTGATTGCACAAGGGATCATTGTTGCAATCGTTGCTTCAAATGTTCTATTGGCAAGCATTTTTCGCCACAAGGCCGGCGGTGTCGGCAGGGATTTCCAATCGGCGTTTGTAATCCTCGGGGTATTCTTCCTTACCAATACTTTTTCGCGGGATGAAATGCTGCACGACGCCGCGATCCTTGTGCCGTGTTTGATATTGGTAACGATGGACAAGTTTGACGGTGTAGGGCGAATCGGACTTATTTACTGTGCCGTCAATCTTGGGCTTTTCTTTTTTCTTCCAGCATTTCAGATCAACAGCGAGATCGCGATGCCAGAGCCACGCCGAACACAATCGAACGATGCTATTTCGTTTTCCTATTATGGCGCATCCAACCTCTTCAGCTATGCACAACTTCGCGAAGAATCGGCTGGAGAAAACGAAGCCCGTGAACTGCTCTCGCAGGAACGGCTCGATTCCACCCTCATTCTCATTAATCCAAGCACGGATACATGGCTCGACGCCGCAACGCTTGGCGCACAATTCCCCAAATATGATTTTGGATGGTACTTCGGTCAGCCGGTAAACATGGTTCGCATCAATGGCTTGCAGGATACTGCCTTTATTCGGCCACCGTCATCCATGCCATATCTGTCAGGGCTTTTCGAGAAACAATTCGCGAGAACGTTCATCGATCACGCACTGCCACCAAGCACTCCTCTAAAAGAATCCCAAAGATTTCAGTTTATCGACTGCCGTGGTAATGACGCCGCCCGCAAAGCGCTGATCGATCAATTAATAGCATTGCAATATCAGGGTTTTCATCATCATTGATCTATTCGCCGGAACGAGCGGTTTCCAGCTCCACCGTTTCTTTGGAACCTCGCACCGTCCGAATGATCGAAAGCGAAAGAATGATCAGCCCTCCAATGAGCGCATAATTCGTTGGGCGTTCGCCAACGCCGAGAAACACCCACACCGGATTTAGCACCGGCTCGACCATTGCGATCAGCGTTGCATCGATCGCGCGCACATGCGAAATGCCATACGTAAAGAACGCGTAAGCGATGCCAATCTGGATAATTCCCAGATACAGCAGCCTCATGAAATCACCTCTGGAAACAGCAATGCTTGTTTGGCCGGTAATCGCAACGATCGCCATCGCGCCTGCGATCAGGATGTGACCAACGATCACGATCTGCCATCGGCTTTGCTCGGTGGCACGTTCGTGTTTTAATATCAGGGCATACGTCGCAAATGCAACACCGCTCGCAAGGGCCGCAATATTTCCCCAGACTCCGCGCGGCTCGAACTTACCGATAAAAAACAGTGCCATCGCTGCGGTGGAGATCGCAACCGTTCCAAGATCTCCACGCTTCATTTTAGTGCGCGAAAGCATCGGCTCGATAAAGAGCACATAGATCGGTGCGGTGTATTGAAGAAAAATGGCGTTCGCGCTTGTCGTGAGTTTAGTGGCCATCACAAAAAGAACCAGCAACAATGCGTAGCAAAATGCGCTTCCCAACACGAACGGAGAGAACCATTCTTTGAACCTCGTTTGGCTGTTACTCCAGCGACCGCGCTGAAAAAAATATATGACCGAGATCGTGATCGCCGCAAAGGAACTTCGCCAGAACGAGATGCCCCAGGCATCGAGCGTTACCTCTTTGATGAACAGTCCGCCAGTGCTCCAAAGCAGCGCCGCTGCGAGCACAGCGAAACTTGCCCGACGCGTGTTCTGCGCAGACATTGACGTCAATGGGCCTTGGACCAGCCCAGACGGTCGCCTTCCGCAAGCACCGAGTGCAGTTCTTTCGCAGTGATTTTCTGCGCAGCGAGAAAGGAATCGAGCTGAGCGGGTGTCGTCGATGGTGTACGCAGCGGACGATAGGCTTCGTAGATCTCCATTACCTGCTTTGGCTCGAATCGCTTAAGAGCGCTCTTATCCGCCTCCTGCCGCACAATGGATGAATCGATCCACAGGCCGGATTGTAAGTCATTATAAGTGGGCGCGGCCACTGTATCCTTCTTTGGCTGAACAAAGATGGAATCCCTCGATGCGGCGCTTTCGTGCTTCGCACATCCCATGACGAGCAACAACGTTATAAGTATCAAGCCACTTTTCATTCCGACGCTATAACAGTGTTAGTTAGTTCACCAAGTTCCTCGATGGCACAGGTTACAGTATCGCCAAGCTGTACCCACAAATTATTCGTAATATTTGAGCCATTCAGTTCCAGCAAGCAACCGGAACCGACCGTCCCAGAGCCAATAACATCGCCCGGATACAGCGTAACGCCGTAACTTGCGCGCTCGATGATCTCTGCAAACGTCCAGGTCATCTCTTTTAGATTCCCACGGCTTAATTCTTTTCCATTCAAGCTGGCCGTCATCGTGAGATCGTATCGCTCGCCCTTCTCGTTCGGAATTCGTTTTGAAGCCAGTTCATCGCGTGAAACAAGCCACGGCCCGATCGCTGTCGCAAAATCTTTTCCCTTTGCAGGCCCAAGCGAAAGCTTCATTTCCTCGATCTGCAGGGCGCGCGCGGACCAATCGTTCATAATAGTATATCCGGCGATGTATTCATCTCCTTCAGAAGCTTTTATGTTCCGGCCTTCTTTGCCAATCACAATGGCAGCTTCGAGTTCGTAATCCAAACGGTTCAAATGCTCCGGCATCACTTCCATCGGCCCCGGACCAATGACTGCCTGATGATTCGTAAAATAAAATACTGGAAAAAGATCGAACTCCGGGATCATCTCCACACCACGGTTCCTTCGCGCCGCTTCGACATGTTGCCGGAACGCATATCCATCCCGCATGGAAGTAGGGCGCGGCACGGGCGCAAGGAGCTTTACACTCTCGACCGCATGGCGAGCTGAACGAAAAGCGTTCGTATCTTTTGAAGTCTCTTCGATCTTATGCGCAGCTTTCATCGCCGGTTCGCCGAGCCGAAGAAATTCTATAATGTCATTCGGCAATGGACGAGCAGTCTCTGCGCTGGCGCGTTCGAGATCGAGAATTTCATTCCCGATGAGCAGACCAAGGCGCTGAGAGTTATTAGAGAGAAACGTAACGAATTTCATAGTGAAATTTACGAAGAACGGGCTCCATCATCCTGTAAGTGGCTTACACTCCCTTAAATGGTTTTCGAATAGTAAGCGTCCCTTCGACGATGAGGCCATCGTGCATATCTTCGCTATAGAGTGTGGTGCAATTCGATTCAATAGCCGCAAGAACGATAAAACTGTCCCAATGAGAAAAATTATATCGCTGGCGAAGCGAACTTGCACGAAGCATCTGGTCACGGTCTCGAATTTCAATGGGATCGAACCGATCGAAAAAAGAATTGATTAATTCCTTAACTTTTGATTCCGGTTCATGAGCTTTTCGGAGAACAGCATTGCAAACTTCGCCGATAATTTGAACGCTGATACTGATGTTACTTTTCTCGATCAACACATTCGCCGCACCGTGCTTGCGCTTATCGAAATTTGAGGAAAAAGCATAAATCCAAATATTGGAATCCAAAAATACGAGATTATCGGCCATTGTGCATTTCGTCTCGTGAAGGTGGCTTGGAACCGGCAAATATTATCGGGTTTTCCATAAGTTCCTGAATAGCATCCTTTCGTTTTGGATGTGCAGATTCCGGCTGTGTTTCCTCTCGGAGTAATCTCGCAATTACCACTTCCTTTTCTGAATCGGGAAGCGCACGAAATGCGGTAATAAATACTTTCGCAATGGCCTGTGTGCTTGACATAATATCTCCTTTCAACAATAAATCTTACAGCGCATCACCTTTGTCACCCGGCCCGATCGTGGTTGCTTCTTCGCCTTCGGTACTGGGTGATGCTTCACTTTGCCCATTCGTAGCAGGTTTATTCTCAGCAGCTTTTTTCAATGTTTCTACAGCCTTAGTGAGATTGAACGCACGGTTATCCTTGCTGAACGGTGGGAGTTCCTGGCCCTCCATAATGAGATCGATCTCTCCGGCATCCAACGTCTCGCGTTCGAGGAGTGCGGTCGCCATGCGGTGAAGTGCATCTACTTTATCGCGAAGAATTGCTTCGGCACGTGCGGCACCTGTTTCGACGATATGTCGCACTTCTTCATCAATAATGCGCGCGGTCGTATCGGAAAACGTTTGCTGATGCCCGTAATCGCGACCGAGGAAAATTTCTTGCTCGGCCTGACCATATCGCAGCGGACCAAGTTTATCGGACATGCCCCACTCACAGACCATCTTGCGCGCAATATCAGTCGCGCGTTCGATGTCATTGCCAGCACCAGTCGTGATTTGGTTGAAAATAATTTTCTCTGCGCTTCTGCCGCCAAGCGCATACGCGATCACCGCTTCGAGATACTCGCGTGAATAGGTATGCTTCTCATCGACGGGCAAATAGCTTGTGACGCCAAGTGCGCGTCCGCGTGGAATAATAGTTACCTTATGCACCGGATCAGCTTCCTTGATAGACCTAGCAACGATAACGTGTCCGCACTCGTGATACGATGTTGTCTTCTTTTCTTCATCGCTGATGAGCACAGACTTGCGTTCGACGCCCATCATCACTTTATCTTTTGCATTCTCGAAATCGTACATGGTGAGCCTGTCTCCGCCGCGACGCGCGGCAAGCAGTGCGGCTTCATTCACAAGATTAGCGAGATCAGCGCCGGATAGCCCTGGAGTTCCACGAGCAAGTGCCTGAAGATCGACGTCCGGGCCAAGCGGCGTATTGCGCGTGTGAACTTTTAGGATTCCCTCACGCCCGCGAACATCTGGGCGGTCAACAACGACCTGACGGTCGAATCTTCCCGGACGCAACAGCGCTGGATCGAGCACATCGGGACGGTTCGTCGCCGCCATGATGATAACGCCGACATTCTGATCGAAGCCATCCATCTCGACAAGCAACTGATTGAGTGTTTGCTCGCGCTCGTCGTGTCCGCCGCCAAGTCCCGCGCCGCGATGACGTCCAACGGCGTCGATCTCATCAATAAAGACGATGCAGGGTGCATGCTTTTTCGCCTGATCGAAAAGATCACGTACGCGCGATGCGCCCACGCCAACGAACATCTCGACAAAATCCGCACCCGATATGGAAAGGAAGGGCACACCCGCCTCACCTGCAACCGCGCGGGCAAGCAACGTCTTGCCGGTACCGGGTGGGCCAAGCAGCAATACGCCGCGCGGAATTTTTCCGCCAAGCTTTTGGAATTTCGAAGGCTCCCGAAGGAACTCGATGATCTCCACAAGTTCTACTTTTGCTTCATCCGCACCGGCAACATCGTTGAACGTGACTTTCGGCGCATTCTCGGTGATAAGCTTGGCGCGCGACCGTCCGAAGCTAAAAATTCCCTTTGCGCCACCCATGCCACCACCGCCTTGGGATTGCATACGCCGCATGATAAAGATCCAGACGAAAATAAGGATCACATACGGCAGGAACCCGATCAAGCTATCGAACAGCGTGTTGGAGCTATCGGTCTTGGTGATGGTCAGACCCTTTTCCTGCCACAGCTTATCCTGATCGTTCAGCGTTTCCGGAATCAGATTCACAATGATATCGGTCGCACTTTCGGTCTTGTTATCGAGCGTCTTAACCGGCATATTTCCTCGGAGTTTTCCGTGAAAACGGTATTCGTTCAGGCCATATTGTTCGAGCTTGCCGGACATGAAATCGCCTGCATTCAAAAGCTGCTGATATTCCGTCACGGAAACCTCGACCTCCGCCGGATTATTATTGCGATTAAAGATGACGACCAGGAAAATAACGCCAAGCAGCAGCACAGCCCATAGCAGGACCGTCCGCATGATGTGGCCGAAATCCATCTCCTCGCGCGGAGGAGTGGAGCGTTTTTGGCCTGAGCCACCCATGCGTTTTGGCGCGGATTGCTGGCCGTTGCCCTTATCTGGAGCCACGGAAACAGGCCGCCGCTTCTCGCCAGTGGCTTTTTTCTCAGCCACAGGCGGAGTATTTTCGCCCACAGACGCGGGCGTTTGGCCGGATTGTTGGCCGTTCGTTGGTGTTGTATCTGACATGTACGGAGCTAAACCCTTTGGTAAATACGAGAGTTCGGTTGACCTTTGCTTCTGCCGCTCCCAACTGGGGAGGGGTTCGGTGAGGGGTGGTAAATTATCTCTCCAGAACAAGACGGGCGACGGAGCGATTTATTGCCGTCGAAAGCACAACCTCGTATATCCCATTTGACAAACTCGGATCGGCAAAAGGAATATTGTGCTGTCCTGCATCCATCTCACCCTCGAAAATTGATGAACGCAGGATGCCGAGTTCATCGTAGAGGTTGAGAGAAATGTAGCTGTGCACGGGAAGATAGAAAGAAATGGTGGATGAGGATGATGATGGATTAGGAAAAATTGATAGGGAAATCGAGGAAGGCTGCTGAACTGATACGCTGCTTGTCGGTAAATCGGAAAGGGGCGTGCGCCAAATGCCATCATCCCACAGCCCAATATATGCATATTGGTCATCCGCTGCAATGGAAAAAATATTGAAAAATTTTGGGGAAATGGATGTCCACTTTTTACCGTTTGAAGTAAAAAGAAGGTCGAAATTAACTCCGCTATCGTTATCTCCGTATACTCCAGCCAAAATGCCACCGTTAAAATTTTGGAGAACTTCAATATCGATGTTCCAAAGAGCAGAGTCGATACTCCAGGTAACACAGGAATCGGAAGACCAGATTAGTCCTTCGTCCGTTCCAACAAAAAAACCAAAGGAATTAACCGCATAGTTTTCCGCATAAATGGAATTGGGATAAGAAGACAGGAATGTCCAAATGGAACCCGAATCATAAGAAACGTAAATCGCTCCATCGCCTTCGATAGCGAAAAGACGGCCATAAGCAGGACAAATTAGTGTAACGCCACTATCTGTTGGAAGCCCTCCAGAAATATTTTCCCAGGAGTAGCCGCTATCGGTGCTTTTGCCAACCTGATCGCCTTCAATTATGCCATACCAAATTCCACTCTCGTATGTAAGCTGCTCTATCTCGATTCCCGAGGGATTATACCAAGTGCCATTCGAAGATTTTTTCCAAAATCCGTTGCCATATGGAACAAGTTCGTTATTCTGCTCAGTCAAGTATCTGACTCCGCTATCTTGTAAAATAATGTTTGATGAAGGCCATGTCATGCCGTGATCGGTACTATAAATAATTCCCTCCGACAAGGCCGCATACAAAGTGTCATTAACGGCCACCAACGACCATATCGTTGCTTCAGGAATCCCATTTGTTGTTATGAATGACCAATTCAATCCATCGTTGGATTTGTAAAACCCCATTCCGTCCGATGCGAAAAAGACTCCATTGACTGTTCCTAAATATGCCACCTGCGTTAATCCGTGGTTAAGTGATACGATTTGCCAGCTGTTCCCTTGGTTAGAAGAACGAAATATTTCATCATCGAGAGAGAATAATATTATGGAATCGTTAGCAGTCAAATTCTGGACCGGCACGAAGGAATTAATCCCAACATTATTTGGCCGAATCCAATCCAGCCCATTGTCAGAAGAAATTGATACTCCACCATAAGTGCCAGCGATAACATTATTTCCGCTTGCAGCAAAAGCTTGTGGCTCCATGATGTCAATGAACAAAGAAGTATCCCAGCCAACTGCGCTATTCCATCGGAGGAAAGTGGTATCCTTTATGTATGCCAAAAGATAATCCCCGCTTGTAAATAGTTGAACAAGCCCAATATTTGAAGGCAACATTGAAAATACATGCCATGTTGAACCAGCATCGAAAGACCAATCGATCTCGATGCCGCCGTTTCCAAAGAGAGTATCGCCAAGCGCACAAAGAGTATTATGGCCGTTTGGGAGCAGTTCCCAGCTTTGCCCAGAATCGAAAGATCGAAACATTCCTCCCCCGGGGGAAAAAGCAGGATTGACCAAAGCAAGAAATACATCCTGACCATTGAACGGGATGCACAAAATTTGACTCACATTGGAATCGGCGAAGCCTGAAAGCAGCCACGATTGCCCGCCATCCGTTGTGCGGTAAGCACCGTAGTTCGTGCCTACAAGAATAAAATTCGTGTCGCTGCTCAGGCCGGCAAAATTCGTTGCCAAAGCACCATAAGGTCCGGGAAGATGCTGCCATTGAGCGAAAACATTGGTGGAAATAAGTAAGACTACAAGAAATAAAACACGTTTCATAGATTGACGAATAAAAAGATGGACTGGAAACGAGAAGCAACTCTATTTTCGTTCGTTCCCATTCATTATGTCATCCCCCCAAAACAAACGCATTATTCTCGGTGTAACCGGCTCGATCGCGGCGATAAAAGCGCCAGCGGTTGCGCGCGAGCTTGCGCGCTCGGGTGCGAGCGTTACGTGCGTGATGACGGAAAGCGCCGAGCAGTTCGTAAGCCGTGAAGAAATGACGGAAGCAACGGGGCAGGAGGTTATCGGGCAGTATCTTTTCTTCAAAAGACCACCCCCCAGCCCCCTCCTATTCCGCTTCGCTGCATAGGAGGGGGAGTTCGGAGACCTGGCATGTCCATCTTGCCCGCAGCGCCGATGCCATGCTCATTGCGCCATGCTCGGCTTCGGCGATCGGGATGCTGCGGGCGGGAATTTATGATAATGCCGTTACACTCGCCGCGGCTTCCCTGCCAAAAGGTACACCACTCGTTATCGTTCCGGCGATGGATGAGGATATGTGGCTGCAACCAGTGGTGCAGGAAAATCTAGCGTGGCTGAAACGGAATGGTGTGATCGTTATCGAACCGGTGGTTGGTCCACTTGCAAGCGGATTGACAGGGATGGGCCGAATGCCGGAGCCAGTGGATATTGTTCAAAAATTCTCTACTCTTGTAGCGCCGGCGTCCTCGCCGGTTCCCACTCCCGCAAAATGGGAACCCGCGAGGAAAGCATCGTCGACGATGCGCCCGGCGCTACAGGGAAAGCGTGTGCTCATTACCGGAGGGCCGACGTATGAGCCGATCGATGCCGTGCGCTTCATTGGGAATCGTTCCAGCGGGAAAATGGCGGCGGCGATAGCAATCGAGGCAAAGCGCATGGGCGCGGATGTAACACTTGTGATGGGGCCAACCACCCCCTTCCCCCTCCTTGCGCAGGAGGGGGTTATTCGCATTGATGTGGAAAGCGCCGAAGAAATGCTGGAAGTCGTATCCATCGAAGCTCCCGATGCCGATATTATCATTATGTCCGCTGCTGTCGCCGATTTCGCACCCGAGCACACGAGCGAGGGCAAGATGAAAAAAGGCACCGGCGACACGATGACCCTCACGCTCCGAAAAACGCCGGATATTCTTGCGGAAATATCAAAAAAGAAACGGCCGGGACAAATTATTGTTGGGTTCGCGCTCGAAAAAGGCGATGAAGCTGAAGCCTATGCTCGAAAAAACTCGCGAAGAAAGATCTCGATATGATCGTACTCAACAATATCGCCGATGAAGGCGCAGGATTCGGATACGATACAAATAAGATCACCATCTTTACGAGATCGGGAGAGCGAATCGCGCTGCCGCTGATGTCGAAGGAAGAATGCGCGAAGGAGATATTGAATAGAATTATCGCGAAACCGTAGGGACGTGCTGCGCACGTCCTTCCCCATGTACTATTTTTGAAAAACGAAATCGGACGTGCGCAGCACGTCCCTACAAATGATGGACAATTTAGCAGATAAATACCGAAATCAATTCCCTATCACAGGAACGAGCACGTATCTCATCTCAAATTCGCTTGGGGCGGTACCTCGCGGCGTGGAAGAGGAATTGCGGTCGTATTTCGACATTTGGTCTCGTGAAGGCGTGGAATCCTGGAACGAGTGGTTCCCGATGGTCGATGAGATGAGCACGCTCTTTGCTCCGCTTATCGGCGCGGAGGGGCGGGATATAACACTCATTCATAATCTCACCATTGGCTCTGCGCTCATTGGGAGCTGTTTGGATTTTACGGGAAAGAGAAACAAGATCGTGTATTCCGATCTGCATTTCCCGACCATCTCTTATCTCTGGCAGGGATGGAAAAAATATGGTGCCGTTCCGCATGTTATCCAAAGTGATGGAATCTGGACGGAAACAGAAAAGTATATTGAAGCGATCGATGAAGACACCAAACTCGTTGCGCTTTCGCACGTGTATTTTCGTTCCGGAGGGTTGCAGAATGTAAAACCCATTATCGAGCACACGCACAAAATGGGTGCGCTCGTCATGCTGGATTCCTATCAGGCTGCCGGAGTTATCCCCATCGATGTAAAGGATCTGAATGTAGATATTCTCGCCACCGGCGTTCTCAAATGGCTATGCGGCGGGCCGGGTGCATCGTTTATGTATGTTCGGCGCGACTTGCAAGAGCAGTTCCAGCCCGCTATTCGTGGATGGCTTGGCGATAAGCAGCCGTTCGAATTTCACATGCCGAACATTGATTTTGCCGATGGCATGCACCGTTTCCTCACATCAACGATCCAGGTGCCTCCGCTTTATGCTGCCCGCCCGGCTTTGAAGATTTTTGCAGAGATCGGAGTGGAAGCCATTCGACAAAAATCGATCACACTTACCGACCGCCTTATAGAACGCTCAGATGAATTCGGATTCATTGTTAATTCTCCAAGAAATGTAGAGCGGCGTGGCGGAGCACTCACGATCGATCCCATCGGCGACCGGAAGAATTCGAAGCTATCAGCCAAGCAAGTGTGCAATGAGCTTATCCGGCGCAGATTCATGGTGGATTTCCGGCCCCCGCTTGGAATTCGTATCGCGCCGCATTTCTACAATACGTTGGATGAAATTGATGCAGTAACCAATGAGATGGCTCGCATCAGAGATGAATCCTGACGTTTGCCCAGAGACACAATTCAAGCGTCCGGCTTCTGAATGTCGTATCTTTGCATAAAGATAGAGGACTTTTGGCGCCCTTAACAGGCGTCCCGAGCGGGGATCGCCCGCAACGGATAGACGGTCGTAAGCGAGTGAGCAGCAGTTTTTGCGGTGAATCTTATGCGATGAGCGATTATCCGTAGAAGTTTACGGAGTATATAAGGCATGTATTGCAGGGTCCTGCAGGAATGGGCGAGTATTAATTTTTCCCATTTTTGTACGATAATCAGAGTCTGTAAGGATTTTTCTGTAGCAACCTATTGTTTTCTCGCCTTCGGCTTCGTATCTTTGTAGCAGTTCTTTTTGACAATTAACTTATTTGGACGATGAATTGCGTCAGGGCTGCCTGTCGGCTTGACTGTTAGGCTTAACCGATTGCCGTTCCTTTTCCATTAAATTTCACATTTTGCAACAAATAAGCAATTATTTGTGTAAAAATTAGGCACTATTGCTGATTTTTACCGCAGCGTGTGGAAGTGTTTTTCATTAACTAAACTAAGAGGTAAATTGCCATGAGGCTTCGTAAACTCATTGTGCTTGGTGCATTAGTAGCATTTGTAGGCGGGATGTCTTCGTGTTCGAAGAAATCCGATAACGCCACCATGGATTCGACATCATCGACGACGACGACCACCGCGCCGGCGACGCCGCCCCCACCCCCACCACCACCACCAATGGATTCCAGCAAAATGATGGATTCCAGCAAAAAGGCGATGGGCGGAATGTCAACCACGACGACGACCACGACCGAAAAGAAGACGATGAAAAAGGACATGAAGTAACCCTTCATCTACTTTTTCACCTTCGGATACTACGAATAGTATGTCCCCCTTCAATGGAGGACTGATTGTTCGCACATCCTTTGGCTGAATTTGAAATTGGCGTGCTCGGGCCTTCAAAGCCTGAGCACGCTATTTCTTTTTTAATCCGGTTCTTCCCCTAATACTATCGTTCTTGATCCTAACTCTTCGGGCGCAAAACTGCCGTTCCGTGTGTTGCTTAACCTATAATTTCCTAATTGCTATGAAACAATTTTTCCGTTCTGCTTCCTTCTTTTTTATTCTCAGTGCACTCGTTTCACCAAGGGTTTTGGGGCAAACGTCGCTGCCGCATTACGTCCTCTTTGAAACCTTTACAAATAGCTGCGACCCTACCGGCTCCGCCGCAACCCAAATACGCAATACATTCGATGCGAATGTGAGCTCGACCGTTTCCAGTGAGCAATCAAAAATCATTCACTTGGATCATCATTTCGGGAATGAGTGCGACTTTTTACAAAATGCATACTCGTTTGCGGCTGCAGGTTATGTCCTTCCCCCTGGAAATGTGGTATTCTGGGGTGCAGTGAACCGTACTACGTTCGGCAGCACAGGTACGCGCGGAAGTTCAGATCCCAGCGATTGGTCAAACGCTATTGACAATGGATATCCACCGCCCGCGCCTGACGACATTACACTCCTTGATGCGACCTTGGATAAAACAAATGCGAATGCTTATGTCCTCCATGCGGACGTTCAAGTGACTCTTAACAGCAGCGTTGCCGATTCACTCGTTATCCGATATGCCGTCGTTCAGGATCAAGTTCACGATACCTTGAATTCTGGCTCGAGCACAACGTTGAATGATGTTGTTCGATACATCACCAATTCCAATTCTGGTTACACCGTCTTTCCGGGCGGCGGTGCTGCCGGAGCACAAAAGACTGTTTCGTTTAAAGTATCTGTTCTTCCTGGTCCAAACGATCCGGACTATTTCCCTGCATTCAATTGGGCCAATATGAGGCTCATCGCATTTATCGAAGATGTTAGCCAGGGTAACTTTAGCGTCGTCGATGCTGTCCAACTGAAAGCTGGTCTTGACTCACTACAGCCACCACCACCCACGCTGGCGCTCGCTGATTACCTTATTGACGGAGACACCTTGCATCCGGGACCGCCACCGGCATCGATTTATTACAGTTCTACAAATTTACAGGGTGGTGTGGCGGCATACTACTCATTAGACAACGGCACAACCTGGCGCTTTTTTTCTAATTCAAGCGCAAGCCCAATCAACTGGACGGTTCCCGATTCTCTTACGACCCAGGGTAAGATCAAACTCGTCGCAGTGAACTATCCATCTCTTATTTCAATACAGGATAGTAACTTTACCATTGCATATTCTCCGTTTGTCAAGATCCTGAACCCTCCGAGCGGGATCGTACTTAAAGCAGGCAGCATGGACACCATCCGGTGGACAAAATACTCTGTCGGCGGGGTTAAATTACAATATTCTATTCAGACTTCCAGCGGAGGGTTTGTTACATTCACCCCTCTGGCGAATAATGATATGGATACGTCCTTTGTCTGGACCGTACCGGATACATCTGCAGTCGTCGAAATTCAGGTACTGCCGAATGATGGCGTAACACCCGCGTATGATGCCGTCGATACGATCGAGAAATTGGCTAACATGGGTGTGGCGGGGAACAGCGCGGCGCCGAGCGGTCTTTCTATTACGAATATCTTCCCGAATCCTGCGTCAAATGGGCAGGAGATCGTCGTGCAATATACGCAGACAAGTCCCAAACAGGTCACCATGCAGTTGCTCGATCTTTTAGGACATGTGGTATCGGCAACCTATTCCACGGATGATCTCTCTATCCACCTGAACACCAGTGCACTCATGGCTGGCGCTTACATTGTGCGTATCAGCGATGGAGTAAGCACCGTCTCGAAGCGAGTAGAAATTATTCGCTGAGTACTGAGTAAGTAAGTACCAGTCATTGCGAGAAGGAATCACTCCGCCGCATCGTCGGCGATGCGGCGGAGTGATTTCGACGAAGCAATCTCGATCTCGAAGTCAAGAGATTGCTTCGTCGAATCGAACTTCCTCCGGTCGTTCGATTCTCCTCGCAGTGACGGTAATTATACTTTATTTTAGGTACTGAACATGAACGACCGCCTCATCGAGATCCTTTCCGCTCGTTCCGATTTCCTTCTCACCGTCGAAGATAAGAAGCTGCTCGATTTCTTTGCGGAGTATCTCGATCACGGTTCCCTGTTCCTGGCTGAGTTCGTGCCCGGTGAGAACCCAACGTTTATCTTTACCAACGAAGCACAACGATTTCGCTTTACCATGAGCGAAATTCGCGAGCTCGTTCATTCCATGAAACACGGCATACCCGTCGATTGGGAACGCATGCCCTTCGAATACAAAACGGACATTACACCTGCTCCTGCGGCAGTCCGTTAGGCAGCGGCTCAACCACCTCGGACGGCATCAACTTCGCCAGCACATCCTCGATCTCCTTCATACGTTCTTCGCCTTCCTCTTTGGTTTTCAGGCGAATAATAAGCCGAAGCGATTTTGCTTCGCTCACGATACGAATGTTCTGCTGACCGATCAGCGAGAATCTATCGAGAATTTTCGGAAAGGTGTGCTGATAATAGAACGCCTCGGATTCTCTCGGTAAAAGGATTCGAAGCGTTCGCGTTGGTTCTTCGAATGTTACATTTCGCGCACCCAGCAGCTTCGCGCGTTCACGGACCTTTGCAACGTGCAACAACGCGATCGCTTCTTCGGGAAGCGGACCAAAACGGTCGCGCATTTCCGTTGCGATCTCTTCGACGGCCTGATCGGTCGAAGCACCGGCAAGGCGCTGATAGAACCCGAAGCGTTCGGCATCATCCTCAATATAGTTCTCCGGAATAAGCGCGTCCGACCCAAGCGAAACGGTAACTTCACCTTCGCCGCTGATGCGTTTGCGTCCGAACGCGGTTCGCTTTTCGCTCGCGATCTCATCTTTGAACAACTCCTGGAACTCCTCGCGCTTTAGTTCGTCGACCGCTTCTTCGACAGTCTTCTGGTACAGATCGAACCCGATCTCGTTGATAAATCCCGATTGTTCGGCACCGAGTAAATTCCCAGCGCCGCGAATTTCGAGATCGCGCATGGCAAGCTGGAATCCGGCGCCAAGTTCGGAAAATTCCTCCATGGCTTCCAAGCGGCGGAGCGCGTCCGGAGTCAACTGGCTTACTGGCGGCGCGATGAGGTAGCAATACGCCTGCTCGTTGGAGCGTCCCACGCGGCCCCGTAATTGGTACAGCTCGGCAAGCCCGAAGTTCTGTGCGCGATTAATGATAATGGTGTTCGCATTCGGCACGTCGAGTCCGGATTCCACGATCTTCGTCGCCACTAAAATATCGATCTTGCGTTCGAGAAAGGATTTCATTGCTTTTTCTATGGAGCTGGGTGGCATCTGCCCATGCACCAGCCCAACTCGCGCGCGTGGTGCAACCTCGCGCAGCTTATTCATGAACAGCTCAATATCATTGACCCTGTCGGTAATGGCATAGATCTGCCCACCGCGAGCAAGTTCCCGCTTGATCGCTTCGCCGATGCTATTCTCATCGAAGCCTGGAACCACTTCGGTCATGATCGGCAACCGATTACGCGGCGGAGTTTCCATGATGGAAAGATCGCGCGCGCCAAGCAATGAGAAATTCAGCGTGCGCGGGATCGGAGTTGCCGTAAGTGTGAGGGTATCGACGTTCGCGCGGAGTTCACGTAACTTTTCCTTCGCCGCAACGCCAAAACGATGCTCTTCGTCGATAATGAGCAGGCCGAGATCTTTGAAGATAATATCTTTCGAGAGAATGCGGTGCGTACCGATCAGAATATCTATTTTCCCTTCCGCGAGATCTTTGAGAATGGCAGTCTGCTCTTTATGCGTCCTGAAACGTGAGAGCGACGCGCATTTCACTCCGAACCGATCGAGCCGGTCAGAGAACGTGCGAAAATGCTGCTCGGCAAGGATGGTCGTTGGCACCAGAACAGCTACCTGCTTTTTATCCAGCACGGCCTTCATTGCGGCACGCATTGCAACTTCCGTTTTGCCATACCCGACATCGCCACATACCAGCCGGTCCATCGGATGCGCGGATTGCATATCCTTCTTCAGATCTTCGGTCGCCTTTGCCTGATCTGGCGTATCATCATACAGGAACGCTGCTTCCATTTCGCGCTGAATGATGTCATCGGGGCTGAATGCAAATCCCTCAGCCTGTTTGCGCTTCGCATACAGTTGAATGAGGTTGCGGGCAATATCTTTGAGACGTTTTTTCGTGCGGTCCTTCGCGCGCTGCCATTCTGCGGAACCAAGTTTTGAAAGCTTCGGATCGCCGACGGTCTCTCCAGCGGAATATTTCGAGAGCCTGCCGATATAATCGAGATTGACGAAAAGCACATCGTTATCCCGATAGACAAGCCGCACCACTTCCTGCTTCTTGCCACCGACCACGATCGTTTCAAGCCCCATGAACTTTCCGATACCTTTATCTTCATGGACGAGCAGATCGCCGCGCTTCAGCGCGCGAAGTTCCCTGAGCGAGATCCCCTTCGTTCGTGCAGCCTTTTTGCGCGCCGAAGCGCCACGCTCGCGGCGGCGGCCAAACAGTTCATGCTCGGTGTAGATCGCAAGATGCGCATCCGGTATCTGAAAACCAAACGCAAGCGATGGCTCAATGAACTGAAGGGTGGAGTTGAGAGCATGCTCTGCTTCTTCGACTTCCGAGCCTTCATCATCCATCAGGTCCCTCAGCCGTTTCGTGAGATCTTTCGATTCCGACATCAGAACGGTTTGGAACTTATCGCGCGAGAGCCTCTGGATCTCCTTACGAATGAGTTTCAGATTTGCATTGAAGCTGGGTTGCGTCCGGCTTCCAAAATCAATGATACTGGCTGAGGATGCAGGAAAAGCGGAAATGGCAAATCGTGTAAAGTTTTGAAGTGGATTCAGCACGTCCAGTGGAACATTACTTTCCTCCATTTTTGCGCGTACGCGGTCAGGTTCAATTGTTAGCGCGACGGTTCCCGCGGCAAGATAATCGAAAATGGTTGCTTCCGCTTCCGTCTCAGACTCCGTAAGAATGTTCGGAACAAGCACCAACTCGCCTCTTCCTGCGATCGAACGCTGGCTGATCGCATCGAACTCACGCATGCTCTCGATGGTATCGCCGAAAAATTCGATACGGATCGGGAGGGTTTCAGTGAATGGGAACACGTCGATGATACCGCCGCGCACCGCAAAATCGCCTGCCGTTTCCACGAAATTCTTTCGCTCGAAGTGATGAGCATCGAGCCAGCGGATGAGCCGTTCGAATCCAGCGTCAGATTGCGATGCAAGCGCCAGCGATTCGCCGGCGAAATCTCGTTTTCGTGGCAGCCGGGTTCCCAGCGATTCTGCATCCGTGATCGTAATGATCGGGTTCGTCGAATGAGCAAGCCGTTCGATCGCTTCGAGAAGCTGTGCCGTGGCCTCCGCCGTTTGTGTTCGTTTTTGCCGTTCGCGTTTCAATATCGAGGCATGTGCGCCCTCGGAAAACAGCGCGAGGCTCTCTTCATCGACAAGCCGCGCAAGATCGTCATACAACCGCTCCGCTTCCGAGGCTTCTTCAACAATGAGCAGCATCGGACGGGATTCGTTCACAAAAGCATGGGCCACCAAGAGCGCATCGAGCGAGGGGACAAGATTTGTAATAAGCGTTTCTCCCTTATCGCGAAGCAATAATTCGGAAAAGCGGGTATAGGCGGGCAATTTCTGCACCACCGGGCTCAATAATCGAAATAGCGAACTTGCGGTCAACGGAATTTATTTAAAATAGTCCATGCGGTCACAGCAGTCAGGCCAAAGGTGCCCCACTGCCAGGATCGCTAAAATGTGTTCTTTGGTCAACAACAATAGCCGTGCGCGAGTCGTGCGACTATTCACGCATGCTCATCGACATAGACGAGCGGGCCATCGCGGCGGGTACGGAGATCGTAGTACAGCACTGTTCCGAATATTGGCAACACCCCGAATACCACCAGTAGCGAAACGCTCATCTCTGCTGCCGCAGCCCAAAGCGCTCTCGGTGTGGATTCAAGTAGCCATTGAAGGGTTAGGCGGTCTCGCGTTAAAAATTCGTTCCACCATACCGCAAAATTGCTAAAGAGCAGTTGCATGAATACGCCAACGATCATCAAACCGACGAACAATATTACGGAAAATACAATAGAACTACCAAGAATTCGCCCTACCGCGGCATTGGTTAGCTCCCAGCTTCTCCTGATCGCTTGAAACGGTCCAGACTCCTCACTGACCAGCGCAGGGATCGTAACAAAAAGGCGAAGAATGAAATAAACCTGTGCAACCAATACAAAACCGCTCAACACACCAGCACCGGCGTCGGGGAGAAGATCAAGCACCCCATCCAGCACAAGCACCGCAATCATATACAGAAGATAGAGCAGTAAGATCTTCCATACGTGCTTTGCGAAAGCGGCTCGCAGTGAACCGAACAATTCTTGGGGCCGCTCCTCGAACACCTGAGATGCAAGATCGACCGTGATCGCTACCAGGGCAAAAACACCAAGTATCAGCAACAGGAAGCCCAGGGCGATCAGATCGATCGGCGAGGCGAATCGCGATAGGTTTGAAACGAAATAATGATACAACTCACGAGTAGTCGCATGAGGATATGCCTGACCGGCCCCTGGAAGTTTTTCTGCCAACACTGGATTTTGCTGCGTAACGAATGCATTAAAATCGTTACGAACAATGGTAAGATCGCTGTCGCTGAAATTAATATCATGTCTTGCAGCCACGATTGCATCTTCCGCGAGGCCCGTGCTTCCAGCCGTGATGATGCAAATACCCGGCACCACCAGCAAGAGAAATAGGATACCATACCGGGCGAACGTCCGCCAATAAATGGTAAACGTCTCGGTAACGATTTCAACAAGAGCGAGCGGACGAGAAGGGATCACTTTTTAATTACGAATTACGAATTTCAAATTACGATCGAAGAACATACATCAACATAGGCCACATCATTGGAGTGCTTTCAGGAATCCCTCTTCCGTCAGGATCTTCACACCAAGTTCCTCTGCTTTTTGTAGCTTCGAACCGGCTTCAGCTCCCGCAACAACAAAATTAGTCTTCTTGCTGACCGAGCCGGCCACTTTGCCTCCCCGCGATTCGATCTTTTCTTTAGCTTCATCGCGGGTCATCGTGTTTAGGGTACCGGTTAGAACAAACGTCTTGCCATTAAAGAATTCAGAAACGGCCGCCTTTGGCTTCGGGAGTCCGTGGAACGGCAAGCCAGCGGTTCGAAGCCGATCCAGCACGATCTTATTTTTTGATTGCCGAAAATATGCGAACACACTGGCCGCGATCTCCGGGCCGATGCCCGGGATATTGTCAATAGCTTCTTCCGGCGCTTCCGCAAGGGCATCAATGGAGCCGAACTCGTCCATGAGCAGCTTGGCGATGCTTGTCCCAGCGTGGCGAATACCGAGCGCAAACAGGAATCGCGCGACCGGACGAGCCTTGCTGTGCTCAATTCCCTCCAAAAGATTATCTACCTTCTTATCGCCCATCCGTTCAAGCCCGATCAGTTCGATGCGGCGATCTTTAAGCTCGTAGATATCGGCAACAGTGTGAAGCAAACCCGCTGCAACGAATTGCTCGACGGATTGGCTGCCGAGGCCGGCAATATCCATCGCGCCTCGCGAGGCAAAATGGGTAATGCGTCCGATGATCTGCGCGGGACATTCGGGATTATCGCAATACCAATTCACTTCACCCGGAGGGCGCACCAATGAAGATTTACATTCTGGGCACTCCGTCGGAAATTTAAAAGGCTTCGCAGATTTTGGACGCTCTTTTACATCGACCCCGGCTACTTTTGGAATAACCTCGCCCCCGCGCTCAACGAACACCATATCGCCGATGCGAATATCCTTCCGTTCGATCTCATCGGCATTGTGCAGCGTGGCGCGCCGAATGGTAATGCCCGTGAGTTGCACCGGTTCCAGTTCGGCAACTGGAGTTATTGTTCCCATTCTGCCGACTTGCAGCGTAATGCCAAGCAATCGTGTTCGGGCTTGCTTCGTTTCGAATTTATAGGCAATGGCCCATCGTGGTGACTTTGCCACAAATCCTACACCTTCCTGTTCACGCAAGGAATTAACCTTGAAGACCACCCCATCAATCTGAAATGGCAATTCATCGCGATGATCCTGCCAGTGCATTGCGAACTGCATGATGCCTGCCGTATCCGTGACAACACGAGTTTCTTTGGATGTGGGAAATCCAAATTCCTTCAGCAAAGTAAGCCGGTCAGAATGTTTGTCTATTTCCGGAGCACGTTCGGTTGCCTCGTCATCGAAGCGGAGTTGATAGGCGCGAAATTCAAGCGGTCGTTTCGCCACTTCGCGCGAGTCGAGGGTCTTGAGGGTTCCGGCGGTGGAGTTCCGTGGATTAGCGAAGGGTGGCTCACCATCGTCTTCCCGTTGCTGATTTAATTTTCGAAATCCTTCAAGCTCCATAAAGACTTCGCCTCGGACTTCGAAGCTTTGCCCGACGAACTTGGAATTAGAATGAAGCACAAGTGGGATCGAGCGGATCGTGCGAACATTCTGCGTAACATCATCACCCGTTGTGCCGTCACCACGCGTGGCTCCGCGCACCAGCTTTCCATCCTGATAAAGCAGGCTCATCGCGACGCCATCAAATTTTAGTTCCGCTGTGTAACCGCTCGATGGATCATGTCCAAGAAGATCGCGAACGCGGCGCGCGAAGTCCTCGACTTCCTGCGTGTTATACGTATTCGCAAGGGATAGCATCGGAACGTGATGCACGGCCGGCGGAAATAGCTTCGTGGGTTCCCCATTAACGCGCTGCGTGGGGGATTCCGGCGTGATAAGCATTGGGAATTGCGATTCGAGATCGCGAAGCTCCTGCATCAGCCGGTCGTATTCCCGGTCGCTGATCGTGGGAGCGGCCAGGACATAATACTTCCTGTCATGCTCCTCGATCGTGGAACGAAGCTCAAGGATCCGTTTCTCTGCTTGAATGCTGGTCATGAGAGTGCTGGCATCGTTACGATCACCGTCATTCCTTCTCCGGGAGCACCTTCGAGATCGAGCGTACCACCGGAAAGCGCAGCGCGTTCGCGCATCCCCATCAATCCTAAGGATTGGCTGATCGCTATATCCTGATCGTCGAATCCAACGCCATCATCCTGGACGCGGAGCAAAATAGAAGAGTTCCCGTTCGAACCGCCGGTCTCCTGAAGTTGGACATCCACATGCGATGCATTGGCATGACGGGCAACATTCGTTAGGGTTTCCTGAAAGATCCGGAATAATGCAGTTGCTTGCGAAGGATTTGTCGAGAACTCGTGCCTGGGAAGCTGCACCGAACATCGCAGGCCACTTCGCTTTTCGAACTCACGCGCCTGCCATTCGATCGCGGCTGAAAGACCAAGATCGTCGAGCACGCTTGGGCGCAGTTCAGCTGAAATTCGCTGCACGCTTTGGATCGTGCCATTCACCAACTCATTCATGGAATTGATACGCCGCTCGATCTCTTCGCTTGCCGGAACTTGTTTTCGCAGCATAGCCACATCCATTTTCAGCGCGGTAAGCGATTGGCCAAGTTCGTCATGCACTTCCCGTGCGATGCGAACCCGTTCCTCTTCCTGCATCACTTGCGTGTACGCGGAGAGCTCGCGCAAACGCTCCCGTGATGCTCGAAGATCTTCTTCGGCATACTGCCGGGAAATGTCCGCTCGTTCGAGGCGGCGAGATGTGACCGCAACGACGATCGCAAAAAGCGAAATACAGGCCATGACCAATAGAACAATCGAAAATGGCAAAGCATACCAATGCCACACCTCCGAAGAAGCAATGGAAATGAATCCGAGCACCGGAGGAACAATAATAGCGGCCACATAGAGACGCCTTCCCATGACGCCCGCTGGACCATCGGTGACCAGAATGCGTAGAAAACCACGCTCCGTTCGGACCCCGATTAGAGAAATAGCAATCAGGAGCTGATGCAAAGCACCGGGGATCGACATTTGGCTGTAATCGCTGATCCCATAAAGAGGCTCGATCGCATACGCATGTCCTATCAGCGCTAAGGACGCTACGGAAGCAGCAAGAAGTGCCATGATCTGAGCAAGATAAATTCGCGGAGCACTGCGTGAAGCAAGCAAAATAGCCGATGCGCTTGATAAAAAGAGGCACAGTGCACCATTCGGCGCGATCTTGCTCGGATTTTCGACCGGGTCTAAGATTCGAATGAAATTTGCGAACGGGAGTTCTCCGGGAACGAGATACTCCAACAACACGATGGCAGTGCTTACAAGAACGATCCACGATAGTATCGAGGCAAAACGGACCCCCCATCGATAATACAACAGGACGGCTGAAACCCCTATGAACAATGAAAAAAACATTCCCAGAGAATGTGCTCCAGTATAGGCCGGCAACGAAGGACGAAGAATGGGTGTATTGAGGATTGAACTCAACGGAATCGTAAGCAAAAAAAGAATTCCCAAGTACGCCGACGCCTGCCCGATCTGGCGGGCACGAATGATGAACTTAGGATTCGCACTCACAGACGGAACATTCGGTGGAATAGATGAGGTGTGCATTCGGACGCAATGATATTCCCACAAGTTACGGCCTCGGTGGAATTGGCTCCACGGGATGGATAATCGGCGTTGGCTGAGAAGGCTTTTTCGGCGTTTTCTTCCCCTTCGCTGCCTTGTTGTTCTTCGCGGGCGTGCCTTTCACAGGTGCCTTGCCCTTAACCGATTTATTTCCCTTTGCGAATGAGTTGTTCTTGGCGGATTTCCCATGCGTATCATTCGCTGATACGTGCGTTGCATGTTTCGAGGGAGTTGATACGGAATTCTTCCCAACCGGAATACTTGCTTTCGCCGGAACAGGGAAAGGCTTAGGAGAAACTGGAACGGTCGATGCAGCAGCAGGAACTCCCGTGAGTTTATGCAGATCGATGGAATTCCCTCCCAGCGTAACATGATCCCTCATCAAGACGAGATCGCGAACGACGACACTTGAGTTCTGCACAGCCGGAAGCCCGGAGATCGGAGCACCATCGAACGTCATCACGACCGATTTTTGATTACCAATATTTACAACGATCTTATCCCTCGCGCGAAATGCCCGAACCTCCCCTGATTTTAGTTCACCACGATAGGCGGGAATTCCATCCGGGGCGATCGAAACCCATACCGGCTGGGTCGCTCGCAACACAAAGCGAAGAGAATCGTTGACAGCGGGCTTTTCCACAACACTGCTCACAGGAGGAATAGCCGCTGGCGCTACATCATGCTTCGTCGCTGGGATCGGCTGCGGCTTCTCCACCGGAGCAGGAACATAGTCTTTATTCGCGATAGTCCCATTGTCGTTTTTTGACATGTGGATCGCCAGATATGCCACGCCCGCAAACACAAGGGCGAGCACAACGATCACAATGTTCGTTATCCGTTTGGAGGAACGAATGGGAACCGATTTTGGGATTCGCTGACCGATAACCGGGGAAGGTTGCGGCTCTTCTTCCGATTCCTCTTCGGTTGCACGCTTGTAGCCAAGAAGTGGCTTATTCTCAACGATGCGTTTTGGCGGCATCTCGGCTGGCGGTTCGATCGGTGGAAGCCCGTGGCGTTCACGTCTTACGTTCTCGACCTCATCCCACAAACTTTTTGAGGTGAGTACCTCCAGGGCTTCTTTGCCGCCTGTCTCCACCAGATTCACGACATTCTCCGTCGTTTTCGAAACTGACCTCACCGCAGTCTTTACAGCGGAATTAGCAAGCCTCGCGGTACCTCGTGCCACTTGCGACAATGGTGCATTTCTTCCCTCCAGACCCTTAGCGGGATGGCTAACAACCTTGGGATCGCGTGTAGAAGCGGTTGAAACACTTGGAACCGGTGCGAACTCCGAGGGTACAACGAGTCCCAATGCTCTGGCATATTCCCTGAGAAACGCCGCCACGTACGGACCCTGCGGCAATTTTGTAAGATCCCCAGCCTCGATCGCTTCAAGATGGCGTCGGTTGATCTTTATAGCAGATGCGAGGTCATCCAAGCTGCGTTTTTGCTCGATGCGCGCTGCTTTCAGACTTTCGCCAAAAGATCGGAAGGTCTCGAGTGATGCCATTATAATCCTGAAAACATTAACGCAAGGGCTTACAGCGTTGGTTCGATTCCCATTATAAGAATGAGCTTAAACACACGATTTTAAAGGTGCCGCAGCCAAAATCTTCGTATATTTGTATGAAAAACTAATTAATCGGACTACCGTAAACCCGGCTTTAAGGGTTACAGAAAGTTCAAAGGAGTTTTTCAAATGGCAACACGCATCACCTCCCGTCCGTCGTCAAAAGATCGAGCAGTTAATAAGATTCTCCCCGTTGAGGGCATCACCTATGACGATGTCCTGCTCATCCCCGGTCACAGCACAGTTCTACCACGTTCGGTCGTTACTTCCACATGGCTGACAAAGCACATTAAGCTTTCCATTCCACTCGTTTCCAGCGCAATGGATACCGTGACGGAATCCGCAATGGCCATCGCGTTGGCGCGTGAGGGGGGCATCGGGATCATCCATAAGAATTTATCCATCCAGCGGCAAGCCGAAGAAGTCGATGCAGTAAAACGCTCGGAAAGCGGCATGATCTTGTCTCCGATCACGCTCACGCCCGACCGCTCGCTTCGCGATGCACTTTTGCTGATGCGGAAATATCATATCTCCGGAATTCCGGTAACCGGACCGGGTGGAAAGCTCGCCGGCATCATCACCGACCGCGATATTCGCTTTGAGTCGGAACTCGATCGCTCCGTTGCCGAGATCATGACCAAAGAAAACGTGGTGACCGCTCCGCTTGGCACCACACTCGATCAGGCCGAGGCGATCTTACAACGAAACAAGATCGAAAAACTTCCCGTCGTCGATAAAGCTGGTATTTTACGCGGACTCATTACCTTCAAGGATATTCAGAAAAAGAAACGATTTCCAAACGCTGCAAAGGATTCCGGCGGAAGGCTTGTCTGCGGAGCCGCACTCGGAGTTTCAGAAAACACGCTGGAACGCGCACAAGCTCTTGTAGATGCACTCGTTGATGTTGTCGTCGTCGATACCGCGCATGGACACTCGCAAGGGGTGATCGATATGGTGAAAAAAATAAAGAGCACCTTTTCGAAGCTCGAAGTCATTGCCGGCAATGTAGCCACATTCGAGGGAACCGAAGCATTGATAAAAGCCGGAGCTGATGCCGTGAAGGTTGGTGTTGGACCGGGATCGATCTGTACCACTCGCATCATCGCCGGAGTTGGAGTCCCACAGCTTACTGCGATCATGGAAGCATCTCGCTCCGGATTGAAGCGTGGAATACCCATTATAGCAGATGGAGGGGTAAAACAAACAGGCGATATTCCAAAAGCGCTTGCAGCGGGTGCGTCCAGCGTTATGATCGGGAGCCTTTTTGCAGGACTTGAAGAATCGCCAGGTGAAAAAATCTTTCTTGAAGGACGTACCTACAAAACCTATCGCGGCATGGGCTCGCTTTCTGCAATGGCGCAGGGAGCGGCTGACCGTTATTTTCAGGATGCCGAAGAAGGCTTACAAAAGCTTGTACCAGAAGGCATCGAGGGACGTGTGCCATTCAGAGGTGCGCTATCAGAAACGGTCTATCAAATGGTCGGAGGGCTTCGCAGCGCTATGGGATATACTGGCTGTGCAACCGTAAAAGCGCTTCAGGAGCGAGCACAATTCGTTCGCATATCGGGTGCCTCGCTACGCGAATCGCATCCGCACGATATTACGATCACCAAGGAAGCGCCGAACTATCATTTATGAACGATGGCATAACACACATCAAAATATTCTTTCTCATCGCTCCATCGTTCTTGAATTTCGAACCCACTCGACGATAAAATATCTCGGAATGCTTCCCGAGTATATTTGTAGGAATATTCCGTAATAATGTGTTCTCCTTGCGTCAGCATGACCTTCTCATCACCCAAATTTAGCAATTGAGCCTTCTTGCTCACCAGATGCATTTCAATACGGCTTTTTCCTTCATTGAAAAAAGCATAATGCTCGAAATCCTCCTTCGAAATAGGTACACCAAATTCCGAACGGATTCGATTTATAAGATTGAGATTAAATTCCGCAGTAATTCCGCGAGAGTCATTATAAGCATCATCGAGTATTCGTGCGTCTTTCACCCTATCAAAGCCGATAAGTAGTGAACCACCAGCACCGATGAGTGTCGCAGCTTTTTGAAGAAAATCAACTGCCTCCTCGGGTGTAAAATTACCGATAGTGGAACCTGGGAAGAAAATAACGTTCTTCCCAGAATGTGAATTGACTGGAAGAGATATTTCGCTGGTATAATCCGAAAAGATCGGATGAATGTCGAGAGATGGAAAACTCTCCGCGAGTTCGGCAGAAGCTGATGCAAGTTGCTCGCGCGAAATATCGATTGGAATGTAGGCGCGGGGCTTTTTTAAAGCTTCGAGCAGCATTTTAGTCTTTACACCAGCCCCGGTTCCGAATTCGATGATCGTCGCATCCGGCCCAATGCGCGATGCCATTTCAGGCAAGTGGTCTGTCAGTATGGAAATTTCCGTTCGTGTCAGATAATACTCCTGGAGCTCCGTGATCGCCTCGAAAAGCTGGGAGCCACGCTCATCATAGAAGAATTTACTCGGAATGCGCTTGGGCGTTTCGCGCAAACCAGCGATGACTTCGGACCTGAATGTATCCACGACAAGAGCTGTATTAGTGATGACCCTCGGACGGCACTCCCGAAGTCTGAAATTAAGACGAAATAGGCGATGTAATATTTTGCGAACAAAGAAACGGGTACAGCACCCCGCTTCGTTCATTAATCATGCGAAAAATACGGGTTGCCTCGATTTCCTTTCTTATGGAGGATTCGCCCCATACGGTGGAGTTGAATCTACGCCGTGCAGCAACCTATATCCAAGAGGCAGGCGCGTCGGGCGCACAGATCGTCTGCCTGCCAGAAACCGTAACAACGAATGGCGTTCCAAACTCAAATGGCAAACCGGAGGTGTCTGACGTATGGACATCGTTCTTTCAAGAGCAGGCTCGGAAGCATTCCATTGCAGTTATCGCGCCATTTTTCTCTGCAGATGGAAAGAGCATTTTTAATCAGGCCACGGTCTTCGATGCTTCAGGAAACGCGATCGGACACTATCGAAAGGTCCAGCCGACGGGTTCCGAAGCAACATGGGTTACACCCGGCAGCGACATCCCAATTATCGATGTTGGCTTTGCAAAGATCGCCATCATGATCTGCATGGATATTTATTTCCCAGAGATCGCGCGTATCTACACTATGAAAGGCGCGGAACTTCTGTTCTGGCCAACGACCACGCATGGGCCAACGCAATCCGGACTGGAAGCTCAACTTCGTTCCAGAGCCATTGATAATTCGCTCTGGATCGTCGAATCGAATCTGGCAGGGCATCCACCGTATGCGCCCTATAACGGCCGTTATCATCCGGGTAATGCACGTATTGTGGATTTTAATGGAGATATTATCGCTCAAACAGGACGGCGCGGCGGGCTTGCAATTGCCGATATTGATCTCGATGAACGTCGTACCACTGCGAATGTTGTGCTTATCAATGATCCCGACGATACTCGTGCAGACTTAGAATCCCTGGCGCGAATGGATTTGTACTCGAAGGAATATGAGAACATTGCGGAGCATCAACACCGCTATTACGATATAATCGCAAAAATCAAATGAAATCATTTGCGTCCCTTGTTGTCCTTGCGATCGTTTTATGTTCGTTTGGTTGCAGCCGCGATCAAAGTGCAACTCCGGGCAAAGTCCATCTAAAGCTCGTTCATTTCTATCTCGATCAAAAAGATACCTGGCAGCATGATGTCGTCGATCCTTTTATGAAAGCACATCCGGGTATTGATGTGGAAGTGGAAGCGATCCCATACGGACTCTACACTGCAAAGATCGAAGCAGCAGCAGCAAGTGGAAGTTCGATCGGAGATGTTGTTCTGATCGACGATTGGTTCAATCCGGATATTTTCAAACGCAACTATACGATCCAACTCGATTCGTTTTATCACCGAGATCTACACGATAGCGATTTCTTCACTCAATTTTTTACTGTCTGGCGAAAAGGGAACGTTCCTAACGGCCCACTGATGGCAATGCCGGCTTCCGGAGGAGTGACATCGCTTTTTTACAATAAGGACCTTTTCGACAAAGCGCATATCTCCTACCCCGATTCAACCTGGACCTACTCAATGATGCTGGACGCCGCGCGCCGCATGACGAACACGGCCTCTAATCCACAAGAAAAAACGTGGGGCATGATCGTCGATGATGGGATATTCCCGGGCGTGGATACTTACATTTATTCGAACGGAGGGAAAATACTCTCGGATGATGCAACAAAAAGCGAGATGATGTCGCCCGCTACAGTATCCGCAGTCCAAACGTGGGTGGATCTTGTGCAAAAAGAGCATGTTGCTCCGCCGCCGGATCCTTCGGTCAATCTCGGGCAGCAATTCATGCTTGGACATGCTGCGATGATGATGCATATTGATTACGCCAAGACCGAACTTGCCCACTCCAGCTTTCGATGGGATGTCGCCTCGCCGCCGAAAGGATCTGCGGGGCTTATGGATCGCGAGAATGGGCAGGCATTCGGCATTGCAAAAACATGTGAGCAACCCGATTCTGCATGGCAGCTCATTAAATGGATCGTTACGCTGCCCACCAAGAAAGGTGTTGGCAATCTCTATTTTTCGGGGATGCCGCTATACAAGCCTCTTGCCTATTCGAGTGAATATCTGGATGGCGAGCCAAAATGCAACCGCCGCGCACTTGTCGATCTGATCACTTCGAGCCACGTATTCTCGCTTGTCTCGCTTGGATGGCAGGAGTGGCGCGATCACGGATTCATTCCCAATATGGATGACATGCTCGCCGGACGCATATCCGTTCACGACGGCTGTGCCGCTATCGACGCAAAGATGAACGAAGTCCTCGCTCGCAACCGCCCAACACCATGAGATTCCGCTCTGCATATCTCTACTTACTTCCCATCCTGATCGGCCTGACGGTCTTTATCGCTGGACCGATCCTTGCATCGCTTGGACTCTCATTCACACAATTCGATATTGGAGCGTCACCCAAATTTATTGGTACTCAAAATTATCGAGAGTATCTGAACTCTGCTCTTTTCTGGCAAGTGGCTGGAAACACGGTATATTATGCGTTGCTTTATGTTCCAGCAAGTATTGCTGTCTCCCTTGGCCTTGCACTTCTGGTCGAAAAACGCGTGCAAGGCATCGCATTTTTTCGAACGATCTATTTCCTTCCTGTTGTAACATCCATGGTTGCGGCAGCTATTATTTGGTCTTGGATGTATAATAGCGATGTTGGCCTTCTGAATTACCTGCTCTCGATGATCGGCATCGACGGCCCTAAATGGCTGCAAGATCCACATTGGGCAATGCCTGCAATTGCGATCATGAGCATCTGGAAAAACGCGGGATATAACATGATGATCTTCCTTGCGGGACTATCGAACATTCCAAAAGATTATTACGAAGCAGCGCGGCTCGATGGCTCATCTGCTTGGAGCAGGTTCCTGCATATCACACTCCCGATGCTTTCGCCCGTAACCTTTTTTGTACTTGTGGTGACAACGATCGGCGCGTTTCAGGTTTTCGAGCAGACGTTTGTGATGACGAATGGCGGCCCTGGTGTTTCTACGCTTACGCTCAGTTATTATATCTGGCAAACAGCATTCCGTTTCTTTAATCTGGGCGGCGCAAGTGCATTAGGATATTTATTCTTCCTGCCTGTGCTGGCTGTTACAGCATTGCAATTTCTTGCACGAAAGAGGTGGGTATTTCAGCAATGAAACATACCAACGTCTTGCGTTATCTTGTACTCACGATCATTGCAATGGTGATGATCGCGCCATTCTTATGGATGATCGTTACTTCGCTTCAGGCTCCTGAATCTCTTGTTCGTTTTCCTCCGCAGATCATTCCCGCTTCACCTCGCTTTTCAAACTATTGGGAAGTATTTCACGACATGCCGATCGGCACATTCTTTTTTAACTCTATCAAGATATCGGTGTTGGGCACGCTCGGCGAAGTTCTGGCCGCGTCCCTTGCGGCATTTGCTTTTGCGCGAATGGAGTTTCGAGGCAAGCGGATCATATTCGGCGTGTTGCTTGCTACCATGATGATTCCCTTCCAAGTCACGATGATTCCGGTTTACGTTGTCATTCACTCGCTCGGCTGGCTCGATAATCATGCTTCGCTCATTGTGCCACATTTTTTCGGAGGGGCATTTGCTTCCGGGGCGTTCGGAGTGTTCTTGCTACGCCAATTTTTTGAATCGGTGCCGAAAGAATTGGAAGATGCCTCACGCATCGATGGAGCAAGCCGATTCCGTTTCTTCGCTACCATACTTCTACCGCTTTCAAAACCGGCGCTTGCAGTACTTTCACTATTTGTGTTCATGGGAATATGGAATGACCTCCTCACTCCCGTTCTCTTCCTTTCGAGCGAGGAAAAGATGCCGCTAACCTTTGGTCTTGCGGTACTCGAAACGGTCCAACATAATTTTAGGTATGATTTGCTGATGGCTGGTACACTCATTGCAATTGTGCCAATCATTCTTTGTTATGTTTTCGCACAGAGGTATGTCACACAAGCATTTTTGCGAACGGGAGTAAAAAGATGACGACATCGACCGGAATTATGATAGATCGAGCCGTACTTCGTCATGTAAAAGTGCAGATGCAGGAGCCATTTCGCATCTCGAATGGGGTAGTGTCGGAGAAAGAAAGCATTATTGTGGAACTGTATTCCGGGAACCACAGGGGATATGGTGAAGCGTCACCGATGAGTGGATCGTTCTATTCGAGCGAAACGCCGGGAACCACATGGGCTGTATTGGCGAACGACCTTATTCCGGATATTTTAACTCGAAATCTTTCCGAGCCAACATCCTATGCGGAACATCTGAATGAGTTTGGCAAAGATCCCTTCGCGCGAGCGGGAATCGAAGGATCGGTGTGGGATCTGTTCGCTGCAAAGAATGGAACGACAATTCGAGGACTGCTCGGCGCGCCATCTGGCAAGATCGCTTCGGGACTGGCTGTTGGAATTTACGATTCCATCGATGAGCTTCTCGATCGTATTGCTCGGTATCTTAAGGATGGTTACCAACGCGTAAAGATCAAGATCGCGCCAGAATGGGATTTCGAGCCTCTGGTGGAGATCCGAATGCTGTTCGGCAAAAAACTGTCGCTCATGGTCGATGCGAATGGGGCCTACAATTTCGACGAACATTTCGATCTGCTATGTTCGCTGGAGGAGTTCGGCCTTATGATGATTGAGCAGCCATTTGCCGCCGATGCGCTGGAAGAATCCGCCGAGCTTTCGCACTCGATCGATACGCCGATCTGCCTCGATGAATCGGCAGATTCCCTGAAGACACTGAACAAAATTATCAAGCTGCACGCTGGAAAAATAATCAACGTCAAAGTCCAAAGAGTTGGCGGATTGTGGAATGCGAAAACGATGCACGACCGCGCCCATGAAGCCGGATTGAAATGCTGGCTCGGAACGATGCCCGAGCTCGGCATTGCAAGCGCGCAGTCGCTCGCGATTGCAACCCTTCCTGGATTTGTTTTTCCCACCGACATCGAAGCCAGCTCGCGCTGGTTCGTCGATGATATTATCGATCCTGCGATCACGATCTCGAAGGATGGTTTTATCGAAAGCTCGAGGGTTTTTGCTGTCGATCGTGACAAATTAGAACGTTACACCATCCAAACTCAAGAATTTCATAGATAGCAAATGACCGCGCGCGAAATTCACGATCTCCTCTACCGGCAGCTTATACCCGCATTGCCGGTGCCCTTCACCAGTGGACGAATTATTCACCAGGAATCCCACGTCCGCATGGCCGGATATATGAATGATATGCCGATCGGCGGAGTCACGGTGTGGGCACACACTGGGCGAGGGCTGTTTCTAACTGAAGAAGAGCGAACGGAAGTGTTAACCCATTGGCGGGAATCGTTACCGAACTGGATCATTATTGCCGGAGCAGGTTCTCAACATAGTGCAGAACATGCACGATCGCTTGGCGCGGATGCTCTTCTTTGTCATCCACCAACCCGCTTTCGCGATCTCCCCGAACGGGAGCGCGATGAGGCAATTGTTGAATATCATTCCGAGCTCTCACGCGCTGGATTGCCACTGATCCTTTTTTATCTTTATGAAGCAGCCGGTGGAATTTCTTATACACCACAAGTGCTTCGCAAATTATTCAACGTTCCGAACGTCATCGGTATTAAGATCGCTACGCTGGATAGCGTGATGACATTTCAAGACCTGACTACTTCGATAAAATTGGAACATCCAGGTAAGCTGGTGATCTCTGGCGAAGACCGCTTTTTGGGTTACTCACTCATGATGGGCGCAGATGCCGCCCTTGTCGGGATGGGCGCCGCTCTTACTATGCTCCAATCGGATATGATGCACGATTTCTACGCCCAGAAATTCGAGTCCTTTCATTTTCGCTCCCAACTCGTGGACCGGTTCGCGATGGCAACGTTCACGAAGCCGATGGAAGGATATATCGGCCAAATGCTCTATGCGCTTGCATGTCTTGGTATTGTCTCCCCTGAAGCGATCTTCGATCCGTGGGGGCCGGAACTTACGATAGAAGCCTCTTCAAACATTAGTGAATTTCTTTCATCGTTACAAGCGGAGTTGAAACGGTGACAGCTTGGACAAATAGATTGCAAGGAGATTATACTCGCTTCACAAACGGCCTTCCGAAGCATCTCGAAGAGTATATCCTTGAAACGTACGGAATTTCGCTCGCAAGCGAATATGGCGGCCTTCCAATTAAAAATCCATTCGGAAAAGCTTCGGGACAGCTCTCGCTGAATGCAAATCAAGTGGAGCGCGACGCGGAAGCGGGACTTGGGTTTGTTGTGCTCAAAACCCTGATCGCACAGGATGAAACAGGCGCGCAATCCATGAAAGCATGGGCCATCCCTGCGGCGAAGATGACCGTAGAAGAAGTTATTGGTACGCGAGAGCACGTCCGCGGCGAACGCGGATGGACCGTTACATGGAAAGGCCGGGGATGGAGCGAAAGCTTCGAGAACTATCTTGTATTTTTTGATACCGCGATCGCAATTAGTCTTGAACGAGAAATGCTTATCGTTCCTTCAGTAAAATATCATCTTCCAAAGCCGGAAGAAACCGTTTGGCGAGTGAATGAATATGAATTTACAACGGCTCAACTCCATCAAGTTTGGAAAAAGCATCGAAGTGAGTCAATGCCACTTGAAAAGGATTTTTCGCCCACGCTTGCAGGTGATACTAATTTCTCACGCGAACAAGCCACTATTTTGAACTGGCTGGGCACAGTTCCGCGGATCATCAAAGAGTCCAGCGTTGGCAATGATGTTCGGCTGGGGCTTAAGATCTTCAATGCATCGCATTCCGATGATTTTCAATTGGAGGTGTTGAACGCATGTTCCTCAAGCGAGCATCCTGCCGATTATCTCATTTATGGAAATCGTTTGTTCGATCCTGTGAAAAGTTTTGAAGGGGTGCAGGGCGTTGCGTATGGCGGACCAGATCTCAGCGACCGGAATCTTTCTATCCTCGATCGCTGGCAAACCAAATTGCCTTTCTCTGCAACAGGAAATATTACCACCGGCGCAATGGCCTTCGAATACTTGAAATGCGGCGCGACATCGTTTCAGATGCATACGCTTTTTCAACTTCCGGATTCAGAGTTCGATATGAAGGGGGGCACACGAACGGCTCGTGCATTACATCGGCTTCTGTTTCATCCCGATCATGGTTTCCTCGTTACCCTGCTTGTAGAAAAGGAATCGCGCCAGTGGCGAGAAGGGATAAGTATTCGAGAGATCGCAGATGCTCTTTCGAAAAAATGAATAAAAATTGTCCGGCTATTTTTTGCAAGTATTTTGTTTGAGGTCTCACACAAAGTGAAACGCTCCACACAATAATTTGATAATTTAGAGAGCCATGTTCGAAGTTGAAGCCGAGAAGGAAATAATTAAGCCCACGTTCCCACCGCGTACCGCACCGCCGGTCTCACGGATGGCGAGCGGCCTGGTCGGATCCGAAATTCTAAAGATCGCTGCCGACATCCGCGCGATGGTCGCGGAAGGGCACGCTATTTGCAATCTTACAGTTGGCGATTTCGACCCGAAATATTTTCCGATACCGCACGAATTGCGAAAATTCATCACGTCCGCGCTCGAGGCCGGGGAAACGAATTATCCGCCCTCGGATGGGATGATGAATCTTCGTAAAGCGGTAAAATCTTTTTACGAGAAGCGCCTTGGGCTGGACTATCCCATTGAGTCCTTCATTATCACCGGCGGTGCGCGGCCTGCGATCTATGCTACGTATAATGCCCTCATTGACGAAGGCGATAAAGTGGTCTATCCGGTTCCTTCGTGGAACAATAACCATTATTGCCAGTTGAGCAGAGCAACCTACACGGCAGCGGTTTGCAGACCGGAAGATTCGTTCCTGCCAACGCACGAGATCCTCAAAGGAAAACTTGCGGACGCCAAGCTTCTTTCACTGTGCTCACCACTTAATCCAACCGGAACCGCATTCACGCGCGAGGCTTTGGAGGGTATCTGCGATCTTGTCATCGACGAGAATAACTCGAGAGATACCGATGAACGGCCAATGTTCATCATGTACGATCAGGTCTACTGGATGCTGACCTTTGGCGACACGGTTCATCACAATCCTGTTTCACTGCGGCCCAAACTGGGTGCGAATACGATCTTTGTCGATGGTATCAGCAAAGCGTTCGCCGCGACCGGCGTGCGCGTAGGATGGGCCGTTGCTGCACCGGATGTGGCGCACAGCATGTCGAACATCCTTGGCCACGTCGGAGCCTGGGCGCCAAGAGCAGAGCAAGTGGCCACAGCAACGCTCTTGCTTGATGACGATGCCATCGAGGGATACCATGGTGCGATGATCTCTGAGCTGGAACTCCGGCTTCGGATGCTCTACAAGGGCATTCATGCGCTCCACCGAGAAGGATTCCCTGTCGACGCGATCGCTCCGATGGGTGCGATCTATCTCACAGCGCAATTCGATCTTATTGGTCGCAAAACGCCATCAGGAACCGTACTCGAAACCAACGAGCAGATCCGAAAATATCTTCTCGAAGTCGCACAGCTAGCTATTGTACCGTTTCAGGCATTCGGCTCGAAGGAAAACACCGGATGGTTCAGGCTTTCTGCCGGCGCTGTATCGATCTATGAAATAGAAGAGATGCTGCCTAGGCTTCGGAATGCGCTGGAACTTCTCTGATCGCGACCGAAGCTACAAAAGCTGGGTTAGACCAGCAACCGCATTGCTTCCAAGATCGAAACTCACAACCGGACGCCCATGCTTTTGGAGCGTTTCAAAATCGCCGATCGCTTGCGCACGATTCAGCGTGCCAAACGTGTACGGCTTGCCAGGAATGGGTACGTCCTCCTGCGGTGTATCGACGAATTGAACGAATGTCCCCGTCGCCGGACCACCTTTGTGAAATTGACCGGTACTGTGCAGGAAACGCGGGCCAAACCCGACGGTGACAGGCACATGATATTTCAGCGAGAGCTTATCCCGCAATGAATCAAGTGCTGCGATGGATGCCATGTTCCGGTTGATATACGCCATGACCGCAATGTAGCCATCGGGCTTAATGTTCGCTGAGATAAATTCATCGAGGATCTGCCCACTCGCGGACACGCCAAATCCGGGGTCACAAACTAAAGTTTGCGTTACATTATACCCTGAAAGCACTTCGTTGGTTTTTGCTTTACTTTCTGCGACATTCGGTTCATCGAACGGGTTGATCCCGAGTATGCGCCCAGCAACCGCCGTAGCATATTCCCATCGAAAGAATTGCGCCCCTAATCCTGAGATATTAATAAGATGAAGTTCAAGATGCTCCGGCTTCGATCGGTATTCCTCCGGGAGCTGTTCTTCGCCAAGCGTAAGGTGTACATACACACGGTGTTCGGCTTCCTCCAGCATGGCCTTTGGGCTTTCTCCTTCAATAGGAAGAATTCCCTTGCCAAGTTTTCCTGTGCTTTCGGCCAGTAATTGCTCGGCCCAATATCCGAACGAACGAAGCTCCGGCGGTGTGACGATCGTTAGCTTATCGCGCCCATGCTGGGCGTTGTAGCTCAGGAATATCCCAAAGGCAAGCGGAACATTGCGCTCTTCTTCCGAACGCGAAAGACCCGCTTCAGAACTTGCCCGGGATAAGAGCAGTTCAATGTCAATCCCGGCCAGTGCGGCTGGAACCATCCCAAAATACGAAAGCGCGGAATAGCGTCCACCAATATCCTGTGGATTTGAGAACACATGCCGGAATTCACGTGCACGTCCCAACTTTTCAAGCGGCGTACCGGGGTCGGTGATCGCAGCGAAATGGGAACCACGCTCACTACCCAAGTTCTCCAAAGTATTCCAAAAATATTCAAGATAGCATTCGGGTTCGAGCGTCGTCCCGGACTTGCTGGCAACAATGAACAACGTTTTTGAAAGATCACACGCTCGTTCGATCTCCAAAATTTGATCGGGATGGGTGCTATCGAGCACCAACAGGCTCGGATAGCCCTGTTTGTTGCCGAAGGTGTCGCGAATTACTTCCACGCATAAACTGCTTCCGCCCATGCCGAGGATCACGACGTGTGTGATGCCATCACTATGCACCGATCTGGCAAAATCGGTGATCTCCTTCAAATGCTCGAGCGACCAATCGGGAACATCGAGCCAACCTAAGCGATTTTGAATGATCTTTTGGACATTTGGGTCACTGCTCCAGACGGTGGTATCTTTTTCCCAGATGCGTGTTGGCAGGCGATCGGCGATCGCCTGATCGAGGGCATCGACAACGCTCTTCGAGAGCATTGTTTGTTGACTGATTATTTTTTCGATCGGATCGGCCATAAACTATGCTAACTCCGCTTCAATATCTTTGCGTTTTTTATCGAGATTGTTTGCAAGGGATGCAAAGGCATCCGCGAATTTCTTGACCCCATCGACTTGCAGTTCATTTGCCACGGACTCAGTATCGATCCCGAGCTTTCGTAACTGTTCGATCATGTCATGCGCTTCGGGAATTCCGGTGGCAAGAGTATCGGCCGCTTTACCATGATGTGCGAAAGCGGCTATTGTTTCATCGGGAACCGTGCTTACGGTCTCCGGTCCGATGAGCGGCTCGATATACATCACATCGCTGTAATTCGGGTTCTTGGTACTGACGCTCGCCCACAGGCAGCGTTGCGGTCGGGCTCCGGCCTCTTTAAGGTCGGCGAATTCCGGGCCGTGGAAGATCCCAAGATAGCGCTCATACGCCAACTTTGCATTAGCGACCGCAGCCTTGCCCAGCAAAGCCCTGAGCGGGTCCCCTGATCCATTGAGCTCTGCAATTCTCGCTTTGAGCGTTTGATCGACATTCGTATCGACGCGCGAAAGAAAGAAGCTTGCCACGCTTGCAATGTGGGATATATCCTCACCGCGTCCCTTTCTTTCAAGCAGTGCTTCCAGATAGGCTTGTGCAACCTGCGAATAGTTTTCGATGCCGAACAGAAGCGTAATATTAATATTGATCCCCTCCAACAGGCATTGACGAATAGCTGGAATGCCCTCCGGCGTACCGGGAATCTTTATCATCACGTTCGGACGATCTACTGTTTTCCACAACCGGCGCGCGGATTGGGTGGTCTCTTCGGTGTTCGAGGCAATTCGGGGATCGACCTCGATCGAAACGTATCCATCCACGCCATTCGTCCGCTCGAAGACGGGACGCATGACATCGGCGGCGCTGCGCACATCGTCGGTGGTAAGGCGCTCGTAGATCTCGGAGGTTGTCAGGCCATCATGAATGGCCTGCTCGATATCCGCATCGTACTCATCGCTGCCGGAGATCGACTTCTCGAAAATAGATGGATTGGACGTGATACCGCGAAGCCCAAGCTCCTCGATCATACGAGTGATCTTGCCGCCGGAAATAAACTCGCGGCTTAAATTATCATACCACAGGCTTTGCCCGAGGCGTTCTACTTCTTTCCAGGGATTTTGCATGTATTATCAGATTCTTATCAATGTAGAACGAACAGTCCGCAAAAAATAAGCCCTCGCTTTTTAGGCGAGGGCTTATTTATCACAAAGATAAAATCTTGTTTGTGATCGAAGTATTATCCCTTGATGAAGTACCGGAACGCGATACCGGCAAAAAGAGCCGATGCCCGCCAGTTCTGATCAGGATCCACTTTCGTGATCGGAAAATCGTAACCGACGGTCGGGGTAGCTACCCAATCGTTGGAAAACGAGATGTCATAGGTTGCCGCCGCACGCAATGCGATGCGAAGCCCCTGAGCATCCGTGATCGAGGACGTGGAGGAAACCGTTTGGTCTAAAGCCTGGCCGTCCGCAGTTGCACTTGGGCTAATAGCCGAGACCGTAATGGTCTTGTTGAAATTCGAAGTCATCTTAATTCCAACAACAGGTCCAACCTGGATACCAGGTCCTACCGGAGCCGGGCCGGGCGTAAAGTTGTATTTATACGCAAGGTTGACTTCGAGATACGCAAGGTTCGCGCTGAGTGCAGTCGTGACAGAGGAATTCTGATCGACATAGCCATTGAGCTTGGTCGGAATTCCGACTGCGGAATTATTCAGTGTCGAGAATTTCGAGGATTTCGAATCGTACAATACTTCACCGACGATGAAGCTTTGCAGTTCGTTCGGGTTGCCCATTGGGAACTCGAACGATACACCGCCCCAGGCGGCAACATCCGACCCGTTTTGGGCAGTGAAGCAGCTCGGTTCGAGGTTGAGAATTCCGAACTGATCGGTATTGTACGCTACGAGATTGATGCCACCGATAGGCCCGACCAAAAAGCCGGTCTGAACCTCAGGATGGATAATGTTCTGCGCCGAAGCACGAGTGCCAAGAACGAGAACGCCGAAAGCAAAGAGAAGGACTATGAGACGAGTTCGCATGATGTAGTTCATTAAATAATTGAAAGCCTTTTTTCGTGGGACGTTGCCCCTCCCCGAAGTATGAACCTCGGAGAGGGGCTGTCCAAATTACATCGTTATCGCTGGATGACGAATTGGTTCGAGACTACCATCGGTCCAGTCGCGCTGTTGCCGCTCAAGCGATAGGTATAAGTACCGCTTGGGAGCTTCGATACATCGGCCGTCACCTGCCATGCACCGGCGCTCTGATACACATTGTTCACTGGACGAGCGACCTTGTTGCCGAGTTCGTCGTAGATCGCAAGTGTCATCGTGGCTGCACCGAGATTCGCATACTTCATCGTTACGTTGCCAGACGTAACCGGGTCAGGTGTGGCCGCACCAATGAAGCTGATGTTCCCGCCTTGTCCATTCATAACAGTACGGAGCGTGGAATCGCCGCAGGCAAGAATGAGCGAGAAGTCCTGACTCGATACCGTGTTGCCGATACAAGCGCCAACCGGAGTAGAACCGCTTGGGCCGGTAAAGAGCTGCATGGATTGCAGCGTAACCGGTGTGTTATTACCGGCTTTATCCAGATCGACCGAGAACATGAAGGTACCGAAACTGGTGGTATTCGCAGTCAATGGCGTTGGGCCGGTAAGCAGATATACGATTGTATCTGCGCCTAATCCCGTACCAGGTGCGGTCTCATAGGTCTTCTTCGGTAACCACCCCGACAATGTCCCATCGAGCTGGAAGCCTGTAAGCGTCAGAAGGTCGCGATTTGGAATGATATAGGTTAACTCTACACCCGTGATCGACAACTGAGTGACCGTCACGCCATTGAGCGCTGGCGGAATCATGACCGATACGTTCGCCGGCATGGACATCGCATCGCCAACCACGCCCGATTTACCATCGGATACATGTGTCTGGTTCGCAATGACCGAATTAGCCGATACGAGCGCCGTTCCGGCGATTCCTGTTACCGGTATGATCTGCGTCGAGGTATCTCCATCGCTGTTAACGAACGTGATCTCGAGCGAATCCGTGTAGGGTACTATTCCCGGGCTGCCTGAGTTCGGAGTGAACGTCACCGGCACCAAGGTAGTATCCGGAATCGGGATAGCAATCGGAATGATCGAACCGTTAGGACCAGGACCGAAGTTCATGGTACCACGGAATACAGTGTTCGGTGTAAGCGTAGTAGAGAAATACTTACCACCGGCCGCACCGATCCATTGCACAGAGATCACCTTGGCGCTATCCTCAAACGTTTCGGTTCTCGGTCCACCATTAAGGATCTTAATGTTGTTCGTCTGCGAGTCGCAGGCCAGGATAGGCGTTGCCAGGAAGCCGGAGGTTGTCGGGCTAACATGCGTAACCGTTGCCGTAACAAACTCACTAAACGGTGTACAGCTATTCGTATTGATTGCGAACTGCACCTCCTGTACCGGGTCAGGGAACAGCGAGTCATTGAAGTTCACCGTGACCTGTAAACTCTGACCTGCCGCTAACGTGTAGGGGAAAGTACTGGTGTCCACAGGTACAGAAGGCGACCCCACTGTAGCGATCGTAAACGAGAATGCCGGATCGTAAAGAGCTGGCAGGAAGTAAATCTTATCGATCTGGAGCGGCGAATTCGCGGTATTTTGTATGACAAAGCTCGTTGTGTTCGCACCAGGCGCCGGAGTCGTCTGATACTGTAACGGCCCGATGGTAGTCATCGGTGGTTGTGAAATACCGGCATTATAAACGGAATTGATAGTCACTTGAAGGGTATCTCCAATGATATTGTCATTTCCATCGAATGCTACCAGTCGGTCAATGACAGTTCCATTCTGCTGCCCCTTGACAATATACTGCACCGAGATCGTCGCGGATTCGCCGGTATCGAGCACCTGCGCGGTCTTCGTCGGATCCCATGTCAGGTTATTGTTATTAAGCGTACCCTGAAGATTGAAGAAGTCCACATTATCGGTTTGATACACGCGGCTGATCGTAGTCTGGCTCGTCCCCTTCGCGGCGATCGTGAAGGTCGCCGTGATGGTGTCATTTGTCTTCCGGCAATCAAGCGTAATGGTCGTATCCTGATAGAATACTGCGCTTGGTGCAACGGCCCAGCCGGTCAAGCTGTCGAAACGAGGATCTTGCTGACCGCTGCCATCCGTCTTGAGAACCTGCGGGCTGAACCAACTACCTCCGGTACTATTATGCATAGTCAGCGAACCGGAATCGGGGCAATAGTTGATCGTAAAATTAACCTTAGCAGGAGAAGCTGGAATCGTGACAGGGAATGTACTCACGGCTTGGAAATGCTTGGTATCTGACCACCACGCACTGTCGATAGTGATCTGACCTTTAGAAAGATTCTCGATCGAGACCGTCTTCGGGTAGCAGTAACCCAATGGTTCGTTCGGCCACGTTTGATTGGTGACAACGAAGTCCGCAGCACCACCGCTGCCAATGACCGCAACCGACTGAGGATTGCAGGCATTACCATAGATTATGCTGTCAACCGCTTTGGTCGGAACTAATGCCTCAAATTGGATCTGGATCAGGCGATACTGGCCCGGAGGGATCGGGGACAGATCGAGCGCTCCGCCAATGCTGTCAAATATCGAAAATCCGACATTGCCATACAAAAGATGGAGTTCGTCAAGCTTGAGCGGGAGCACTCCTAAATTGTAGAGTGTGTCGTATGCTATATTTGGAGACGTTCCAGTCTGCCACACGCCGAGATTTTGCAGTGGCGGCTTCATGCTGTCCACAAGCGGTTCATAGACGCTCGTGATCTTTGTTTCGTTACCGGCAATATCATAGACATCAATAATGAGTATGGCCGGTTTAGTTACATCGACGACGTACATGCTATAATCGCTGCTATCCTGTCCGGCGCCTTCGATAAAGTTAGGATCGGGGATGTAGGACATATTATAGACCGAGTCCAGCCGTATCTCACCGAGGCCACTTTGCTTATTTATGCCATCGGGCAACAGACCCGAATCAGTTACATGGACGTAAGCAGAGAAACAATGCCCCGTAGTATCGGCAAGCGGGGAAATGGTATCCGGCGAATGGAACGTTCCTGTTCCAAAGCTGCCAGCCCACGCATAGGATTCGTCGTAACCGTAGCCGTAGATATAAACTCCTACGCCAGCAGCAGTGGGATCCTTTGTAGTATCCTGCACGACCGTATGTGTACCGGGGGCGATATGAGGTACATTGAAAACCTCGAAGGTATCGTCAATAGGCTGCGCGCCGAGACCGAGAATTCCTTTTCCATCGAAGAGTGTGTATCTCGCATCGCTATCGCGGCAAATAAGATTTGCGTAATCATCGTAAGGCACGATATTACCGACGCTCTGAGGGGTCTCAAAGACGACCGTTTTCGTGTACTGCTCTTTTGGATTGATGATACACTCTGCCGGATCGCCATTGCCGTTAGCTCCATTGGGGTAGGTAGCACTATTGATGTACCATACACATAGGAACGGTTCAGCGCTTGTAAACTTTTGAGCGGCTTCAAGCTCATCCCAGTAAATACCATATTGGTTACTGATAATACATTCGACATGACTGCCGGTGTTGTAATCGTAGCGATCGATCTCCTGACCTGGCACGGAGGAAATAAAACAGTAGCGTGCATAGTCATCCGTTGAACCTTCCGGCTGTTGTGGATTCGTCGTATAGTACGTTTCTGCCCACGTTCGTATCGGAGGAAGCATGTCCTCGACGTGATCGCAATACGGATGGTCGCACGGGATATTCGGGCAGACAGATCCGCCAGAAACTCCGATGGGCTGATTCGCATGAATGATCGTGCCGGTCATATCATAGAAGTCGCAATCTTGCGCCTTCACAGGCATCATTTGCAAGCTTTGGCCGCGATTAAGCTGGAACTGAACGGGCACGCCCTGCGGATACACGACGATCGTCGAGTTAGCATCACCAGCGTCATTTCCGCTTGTGCACTGGCGGCAATCGGCGGACGGCGTGATGGTGATGATCGTATTGTCCTGATCGGCAACAACAGCAAGGGTCGAAGGAAGATCATACACATACGAACCCGAACCTTCGAAGAGCGAACCATAGGCTGCTACGACATAATCCGTGCCCCAGCCGATCGTTGGAATGATATACGAACCATCGGACGTGTAAGGATTGTGAGACATGTCATACACCGTAAGATCGGCGGTGTTCGAATAAACATGGATTGCCTTGTTCTCCACGATACCACTGGACTCCATCTCCCAGAACTCGGGAATTTTGAAACTGGAGATCTGATAGGCCTGAACCGGCACGGGGGTTACATTACCATTCGAGGCAACGAACGCCGTGCAATTATTGGCAGACGTAATATAAATACGCATATACTTCCCGCCAAGATCCTCGCCCCAGTAGTTCGACATCATGGCGAACCAGAAATCACGGCCTTCGGGAGGAGGGGTATTGTGGGATTTAACGATGGTGTGGTTGATCAGCGCGTTCTGCGCCGATGCGGTACCTGAAAGCATCACAGACGAGAACAGCACGATCATCGCGGCCCACACCACAACACGCATCCGGGAGGATGCCTGCATTATGGGGGACGTATGATCTCTGCCGCCCGCTGCGGAAGAAACGAAAGAGTTAGAATGTGTCATGGTCTTGCTTAGAAAAGAAAACTACGAATTAAAAAGCAGAAGCAGTTAGTAAAAGCCTAATACATTTTGCCACAAGCGATCACTCCAAAGAGGAACCGCTTGAAGCTCACTATGATTCAAAAGGGGCCTGTCGGGATGAATATCAATGTCAGATTTTCGCCGCTGAGTTCCGAAGATCTATTCACAGATCACCGAATCCCACCGTTCACAGAATCCCCCTTATAGTTAAAACGCGCTGGGTCGCTCGGGTTACAAAAAAAAATTATGAATAATTTATCTATGGTTTTGTACTATTCATGAAAGTCTGGAAGAAAGCTATAAAATTGGCGTTATTCGTCGATTTTACGGATTTGACTCCAAAGGCGTTTCCACAAGAACCTGAACTGTTCGGTTGTAATAACGTCCTTCGGGCAGATCATTCGGATATAGCGGCTGGGTTTTCCCATATCCATGTGCCGTCAGGGACTTTACCTTACCCTTGATATGACCGGCAATATCCGCCTTCACGGCATTTGCTCTGTTCGTGGAAAGCCGCGTATTGTAGTCTTCCGTCCCTAAAATATCGGTGTATCCGTTGACCGATACATCCGAGTTCGGCTGAATCCTGTTATACACGTAAGAATCGAGTATCTTATGATTCCATTTCCCCATATCGGACTTATTATAGGTGAAAAGGATAAGATTATACGTCTCACGAGTCTTGTCGGCTAAATGCTCTGCAACGATATTACTTACGGAGAACTGCTTTACACTGATCTGATCAACATTGGAAAGAACCTCGCGGCCGCCTTTATCGGTCATCTTCAACTGAACAGACATATTATCTTCGCCTGACGGAAGTTTCCCATCGGAGGAACGCCAGTTAAATCCTTTGTACTCCAGCTTTGAATTCGGTCCGAGATCGGATATTTCAGCCCAGGGTTTTCCCTGATAGCTGACCTCAAGGCTGCGGCTCTGGATCGTCTCGTCACGAAGTCCGTTCTCCCATTTAAATCCTCCCGTTGGGGCATCCGGACGTTTAACATTACTATTGTGGAGCACGGGATGAATGATCTCCCATGAATCGCTGGTAAGTTCTACGCGGCGGTTTTCGAATATTCCTTCCGGCGTGGTCGCGAGGGTTGGATTGTCCGGTAGTTTCTGCGCCTTTACCGAAATACGCTCCGGCTGAATGCCCCAGATCTCCACCAGATATTTTTTCACCGATTCAGCACGCTGACGCGAAAGATCGAGCGACATCTCATTATCGGTATCCTGCGAGTTCGTACCGGTCAGGGCGATCGTGGTTGAGGGGTTATTGCGCATCCGAAGCCCAATAATATTTAGATAATTGTAATATGCATTAAGAGTACCGGTGATGGTATCCTCGGTAAAACCCTGCGTCTGTTGCGGGCTGGAGAATAATACATAGCGCGAAGGAAGTGAACCGTTTCCTGCATCGAAGAAGAGCATCGGGAGCAACGCATAAAGGTCGATCGTCTTTTGCTCACGAATGATGACGCCCTTGAAGTTCGGGAAAAGCGAAGGCTTTTCCTTTAGCAGCTGAGGCTCCTCGGTCACCCAATGCACGACCGGAGGATTCTCATTATTCATCGGGATGTCATGCGTAATGCTTCTGGAACTATCGTTGCGCAGCGGGATCTCTTCTTTCGTGGGTGGGTACGGGAAGTGATTTGGCTCTGTGGCGCTGATGATATAGGTGCCACCGAGATTTCCATCGGCATCGCTTGGAAGAATAGCAAGATATTCGCCGGTAGCGCTATTGGTGAACTTGTCGTAGATGGTATCGTGCGTCCGCGCTTCCACGATCACAACGTGAGCGGTCAGATTCTCTTTCGTGTTGACATCATACGCACGGCCATGCAAGACCAACGTTGGCTTCGGCGCCGGAGGATTCGTTGCGACGTAAAGATCGAGCTTACCGCTGCCACCTTCTCGGTCGCTGCTAAAGAATAGCACATTGCCGGAAGCTGGCACGGTAAGGAAGAAATCATTAGCAGCCGAATTGATCGGAGCAGGAAGGCGTGTGGGGATAGTCCAGTCTGTATCGGTTGGTCCCTTCCATTCGGACTGATAGATATCGAGTCCACCAAGCCCCGGGTTATTCGGATCTCTGTTCGGATCGTCCGATGCAAAATACAATGTTGTGCCATCGGCCGCCATAAATGGGGATCCTTCGTAGTGGCCGGTATTGATCTTCGAACCAAGATTTACTGGATCACTCCATCGGCCATCGGGAAGATGGTGGCTGACGAAAATATCGACGTTGGATTTATCCTCGTTACCAATCTTTCCAGGTCTGTTGGACGCAAAGAAAAGCTTCTTGTCATCCGGTGAAATAGCAGGCTGGGTTTCCCATGCTGTGGTGTTGACAGGCGCACCTACCTCATGTACATTCTTCCAGTGAATACCATCGAGTGTAGCAACCCAGATGTTCACGTCGTTCTTTACCGTTGTATTACGGTTCGATGCAAAATAGATCGTTTGGCCATCGGCTGCGATCGACGCAGCGCCATCCGCCTGATCGGAATTGATCTCCGTAACATCGATCGGCGGACCCCATGTGGTATCATTGTTTTCCGGGCTTGTTGTTTCCCAGAAATCCTGATAACCAAGTCCACCTGGACGATCAGATACGAAGAACATAGTTCGACCATCGGCTGTAACAGTGGGTGCAAAATCATCATAAGATGAATTCACTGCCGGTCCAAGATTCTTCACCACCAGTTTTGCGAATGCACTTTTGCCGCTGTCCGGATCGACCGGTGGTTTGGGAACGAGTTTAGCTACAGTAGAATCGGCGCCTCCGAGCTTCCCGGGGGATTTAGAAGCTGCCTGATGTGGGGACATGGCACCGATCGCGAGGAGAAGCGCGAGAAGAGAAAGTTTTGGGATAATGTTGAGAACCTTCATGCTAATGATCTTCAGTCAGTTTAATAAAAGAACGTTATTTCGGTAGCGACTCAAAGGAAATGTGGGAACAGCGCTGAGCGTCAATCCTGTCGGTAATTCTGAACCGATTCGGACTTCACCTCGATCGTACCAAAGAGACGAAATACTTCCACCAGAGTAAAAGCAACTATTTGTGAACGCAACATTTGGGATTTGGTTCGCGCTCACAAAAAGGGATTCTTCGATAGGTACGTTCGTCAGAAGCAGGATGTACATGCAAAAATAAGACTGCGAAAATAATCAATTTATTAAGGACACCTGCGAAAAGTGCTTTGAAACAGCAAAATATGCAAATATTTGCCCCATAATTCGCCACCGTTCTTAGATCATGCAACATTATTACCCATTCCGCAGCACATTAAGGAACTTCTGCTTACCGGTGTCCGTTCGCGATTCTACAGTTTTATCCTGCTCTGGTGCCCCCTTCATGCACGATGAACGATCGGTGCGGCCCCGCATCGATGCTCTGAATGATCGCTTATGCCCAGCGAGCTTCACACACCATTATTCGATATTCGCATGCCCATGCGGCGAGCACAAAAAGCATTACTGCGCGCCCATTATTTAAATCGATTTTTCTCTTCGTGAAGAGGAAAAACGAATGATAATATACAGGGGGAATGAATGGTGCTTCATTCTTGTCTGTTCAACTTCTTGGTCTATTTTGAAATGGGACGAATTTTAAGAACCGTGATACAGGGAACTCGATCAACCCTCGCTTGCACATTGGAGGAACGCCGGAGCGTGTTCTCTCGCTCCTCCCTGCTTGCCACAGCATGGGCATGCTCTCTCGTTATTGGCATCTTCCTCCTCAACGCAACTTCCGCATACGCACAATGGAAGCCCTGGATGGCCCAGACTCCAAGAGATTCAATCTTTGTCCATGCCGACCAATTCGCCCCTGCGGCACAAACTCATTTTCCCATACAACAGAATATATCCACTGAATTTTATTTCAGCGGAACATTCGGGGTCTTCTCTGGTCAGGATTCGACTGGATTCGATGCCCGTTACACCTATAAGAATCCGCCGAACTGGAACGCACCGATCCCACTCGCCAATCCTCCGACATGGAATAACCAGAATTATCAGGTCTATCTGCAAGTCTCTTCTACCAACAATCCTCCTAGTCCCGCCGACTCTTTAAAAGTGTTAGAAAACAGCTACCAGCCCTACCACGAGTACACAGCCATTTATCCGGGAGCCGGCACCTATTTTTATTTCCACATCTACGACCAGCTTAATACAGACGGGAGTGGATCTGCCTACAAAATAGCTACCGGTGGAATTAACGTTTACACGGCACGATACACCGCAGGCATCTCTGTTCAATTCGATACCTTAGCGTTTCCGACGACCAATGTCGGCTTATCGTCCCAATTGCTCGATTCGATCGCGAGCTTCGGCCTCGATCCTCTTCAGATCGACAGTGTGTGGATCGATGGCCCCGGACAATCGGATTTCAACCTGCTATCGCAGCGTGGAACTCATTTCACGCTGGATGAGACTTCAACGAATCAGTTTTCGGTCTCCTATACTCCGACGGCCCCTCGCGTAACGAGCACAGCCACGCTCCACATTCGCTCGTCCAACGCGGATGTTTCTAATCGGTTGCGTGAGATCGTACTCACCGGATACAGTGCAGCCCCCGATGGAAAGATCGGCCCATCTTCCCTTGATTTTGGAACCGTACGCTCCCAAACGTTTAACTCGCTCAATGCGAATGCCTTTAATTCCGGGAATGCGACGTATTATATTACCCAGGATACGATCATCCCTGCTCCCGGCACGCCTGCCGGCATCTTTGGAACGACCATTGTCACACCAGATCCTGTTGCTGCCGAAAGTGGCGTACCGATCAAATTCACGTTCATACCCTTACTCGCCCAATGCTATCAGGCAACGGCCTATCTTTGGGACTCCGAAGGGAATCTTACAACCATCCTCCTGACGGGCTGCGGAGCGATCCCGAATGTTACTGCATCTCAATCGAGTCTCAATTTCGATACGCTTTTTACAAATGATTCGAGGACGCTCAATGATACGATCACGAATATTGGCAATTGGACGGCACATGTGATCCTGGCAAACTTAGGGTGTGCCGATCCCAAATATTTTAGTTTCACTCCTCCGGACACGAGCTTTTATCTGGATGCAGGGCAGTCTCGAATCTTTTCGATCACCTTCCACCCGACCACGACCATTACAGAGCCGCTGAGCGCCTGCTTGGAATTTTATTTTGACGATGGCTCACAACCCGAATACATTTACCTGAACGGGGTGGAAAAACAGCGGGCGATAACCTACGATACCAACATCGTCAATTTTGGCAGGGTAAAAGTGGGAGATGCCCTGACTAAGGTTGTTGGCGTGGAAAACTTAAGTCCATATTCTCAATTATTTAGTCCGGTATTCTCTCCAGCTTCACCCGTTTTTCAATTGACGGCTCCAACGCCAAACAACTACGCCCCCGGTACGTCTGACAGTATTCAGTTGGAATTCCAACCAGCTATACACGGTGCATCAAGCGCGTGGGTCCACATTCAATGTAATGAGCAGGACGATTCCATTTATCTGTTCGGGTTCGGTGCGATAGCACAGCCAGTCTTTTCCCCTTCGCCGGTTGATTTCGGCACCTGCTGGGATTCGAGTAAGAACGCGGCCCAAACCATCATCACCGATACCGGTGATTACCCGCTTATTATCTGTGGTTACAGTATTTCTGGCCCCGATTCGAGCGAGTTCTCCCTCGTAAACCCGTCTGTAACACCCGATACCGTAGCGGATAGTGGGATGAGTTCCCGGACGCTCACATTTAACTTTACGACCTATGCCCACACTGGCGGAACGGTTCACCATGCAAATCTCGAGATCCATTATTGCGATGGCACCATCGATACCTTACCGCTCAAAGCGACCGAGGCAACTCAATCCGTTCAATTTTGCAATCACTCGTACGATTTCGGTCGTGTGCGCGTGGGAACGACCTCCGATACCGGTGTTTGCTTTGGCAATCCGGAGATCATCCCATTAAATGTGGATACGATCTGGCTCTCGCCCGCCGGCATTCCTTTTTCTCTGAAAGATACTACTGGAACCGTTCCAGCCAGCGGCCATTATTATGACAGCCTCTATTTTACGCCACCCTCTCGTTCGGCGTTTTCTACCCTGCTCTACGCAGGGGGCGGTGGCATGTATGACGACTCCATCTTAATTACAGGTATTGGTGCGCAATCCATGCCCGCACTCTCGACCAAAGAGATAGACTTCGGCACGTTCCCACTTCAAACCACCAGCAGCCCACAGCAACTTACGCTTCAGGATACCGGAGACTGGAAGCTTGCTGCCAAGATTGTAAAGATCAACGATCCCAATAAAGAATTTACCGTTCTGTTGCAATCCGGGATTGCCGTCGATACTGTTGCTAAAGATTCTGTCGCGGTTGGAGGAAGTTCCAGTTATACGATCACGTTTACGCCGCATTTCCCGGATCTTCCTCAGCATGAATCGGAACTTGTTTTCTATTATGATGATGGAACCCGGGACACCGTTTATCTCATTGGCCATGATAGTTCCAATTTCCTTGCGTTCCAGGTTGACACGCTCAATTTCGGCTTTGTTAGAATCGGCACCGGGCCTGCCACGAAAACACTCGAGCTTATCAATACGTCGAGTCAGAGTTTGACTGCTACCAGCATCACAGGGCCAGCTCTACCGTTCACCGCGACTCCTAACGCGCCGATCACGGTGCCGAGCGATAAGTCTTCGGCAATTCAGGTTACCTTCACACCTCAAGTCGTTGGTTATGCTCACTCTCTCATAGCAGGGGTAGGATCACCGTTCCAGGCATCGCTTCACGATTCCGTCGTTCTCGAAGGTACTGGCGCACAGCCGGTTCCGAAGCTTTCTGTCGATACGCTGTTTTTCGATACGGTTGCGTGGGGTAGGGTAATAACGAGAAGCTTTACCCTTGCGGATTCCGGCAATTGGCCGCTTGCCATCACCTGCGCAGGTGTTACCGGACCAAATGCTGCGGACTTCATACCCACACCTCCGATCCCAGCAGCTACCACCATAGCTCCCGACTCGGTTGCAACCTATCCGGTCACGTTCACTGCAACAACTCCCATCCAACTGACTCCGCGAGTTGGCTATATTACTTGGACGATGGACGATGGTTCGCAGTTCAAGCTTGTGCTCATCGCGAACGATGTGCCACCGCTGCATGTGCAATTAGGGTTCCCACATGCCTACTGGGGAAGGCCGGGAGATAAGATCGCAGCCGAGGTTGATCTCCAAACCGTTATTCCCGATTCGATGGGTATTCAGCGCGTCCAGGGAACGATTACGTTCGATCCAACGATCGTGGACGGCCCGGACATCGTCCAAGGCGGAGCCGCTCAGCCGGGAAATCTGATCCCGACTTCCAATTGGGTCTCGAAATTCACATATCACAATGGGTCGTTCGATTATTTGATCACCTCCACGACCGATACCCTTTCGCAGATGGGGACCTTGTTCACCTTCATGCTTCAGTTACATAACAATTTGCAAGAAGGCGCAACATCGCCGCTCATCGGATACGATACTATTCCCGGTACTAATGAGATTGTGGTTCCGCAGTCCTCTACCACCGTGGTACTGGATTCCATTTGCGGGACCATTCATCTTCTGGATGGCGGACAACCGATCGCAAGCTTTATCGAGCAAAATATTCCTAACCCCTTTGGCGCTGGTTCCTCAGGAACCACGCTGCCGTTCGATGTCGGTAATGACAACTCCATCATTACCATTCGCTTGCTCGATCCAACGGGAAGGGAAGTGTTACGTCCGGTGGATCATGTTCCGTTCGCACGCGGGCGTTATCAGGTCACCGTCGATGCAGGCTCACTCCATTCCGGGATTTATTTTTATGAATTCCAGGCGGATGGGCAGCCGGTGCAAATGCTGAAAATGGCGGTCGAGTAAAATCCAAAACCTGGATTACGCGGATTTGGATGGATTGCGCAGACGATTTGAGGGATTGATATTAAGGTTATAAAGCAATATCCTTTATAATCCTAAAATCCATCCTGTCCTTAATCCTTCTCATCCTGAGAATCGTGGTTCGTTTCGTTGAGTTCTGCGGTAAACTCCTTTTTACAATTCGGGCATTTCAGGAACTCGCCGCGATCACGCGTCCATTTGTTTGCAAGCCATTTGTTGTTGCAAACCGGGCATGCTTTATTTACCGGTTTATCGTTCGAGAGAAAATCGCAGTCGGGATACCGTGAGCAACCCCAGAATTTCCGCTTCCCTTTGCCACCGCGACGTTCACTAATATCGCCTACTAAGCATTTCGGACATTTAATTCCCGTCGGCATCGCGCGGGTATATTTGCATTTTGGATATCTGCTGCAACCGATAAATTTCCCGAATCTACTTGACCGAATAAGCAGTTCGCCGATGCCCTCGCCATCATTCCGTTGAATACATTCCGGGCATTGCTCGCCGGTGTTTTCCGGAGCAGGACGGCCTTCGTTCTTCAGGGAAGTCTTTTTGCCGCAATCGGCGCAATCGAGATACATACCAAACCAACCGGATTTTACCTCGGTGTTCTTCGAACCACATGCGGGGCATGCACGAACGGGGAGTTCTTCTACGAGCCGCTCCTCTACCTGATCGAGAACATGCTTGAATGGCACATAGAAATCGGTCATGACCGATTCGTAGGTGCGCTCATGCGCTGCGATGGTATCCAATTCCTCTTCCATCTTCGCCGTAAAATCCACATTGAAGATCTCCGGGAAGGATTTTACGAGAATGCGATTCACATCCAGACCAAGCGTGGTCGGATAAAGCCTGCGTTCTTCCTGCTCGACGTATCCGCGCTCCTGCACGGTTCCCACAATGGAAGCGTAGGTGGATGGTCTTCCAATTCCAAGCGATTCTAATTCTTTGACGAGTGTACTCTCGGAAAATCGCGGCGGAGGCTTTGTGGAGCTGGCCTGCAGATCGATATTCTCGATATTCGAGGATTGTCCTTCGCGAATGCCGTTCGGTAACTTTGCCTTACCGGATTCTTCCAACGCATCGGCACCCTCTTCGCCTTTTTTCGCGGACTCATCCACGTCATCCATGACCTGCATGTAGCCGTTGAACGTAACCACCGATCCGCTTGCACGGAAGCGATATTTGCTTCCCTCTTTTTCGAGCGATTCGATCTCGACCGTCGTCTGATCGATAAGCGCGGGAGCCATTTGGCTTGCGATAAATCGTTTCCAGATCAGTTCATACAACGCGAAGAGATTCTTATCTTCGGCTTCCAAAAATCTGCGAACACTTTTGGGATCGCGCATTGCAGAGGCTGGGCGAATGGCTTCGTGCGCTTCCTGAGCGAGCTTGCTTTGCTTCGTTTTGCGCTCCTCGCCCATGTACTTCGCGCCGTAATTTTGCTCGATGTATTGCAGCGCTTCGTTCCGCGCTTCTGGCGCAATGCGAGTGGAATCCGTACGCATGTAAGTGATGAGTCCGGTCAGGCCTTCTTCGCCGAGTTCCACGCCTTCGTATAATCGCTGGGCAAGACCCATAGTTTTGCGCGGATTGAAACGGAGCTTGCTGCTCGCTGCCGCCTGAAGTGAGCTCGTAATAAATGGCTGCGGCGGATTTTTCTTTACCTCGCGCTTAGTGAGCGATGCGATGCGATAGGTTTTCGATTGCGCATCGCGTGCATATCCGCGAGCGGTTGCTTCACTGCGAATGAAGGTCGATTTTTCTGCTTCGGAAAGATCCTGCAAACTGCCTTCGGGATTGCGGATTTCGGTCCCATCCACAGAAATGAGGCGCGCATGGATTGGGAACTCGGTTGATTCCGTCGAGAAATCAGCCCATAGATTCCAATAATCGATCGGCTGAAAGCGGTTGATGGCTTCCTCGCGCTCGCAGATGAGACGCAACGCAACAGACTGCACGCGGCCAGCCGAAAGCGCCTCCGCGCTCTTGCCGATGAACGCTTTCCATAATATGGGCGAAACCTGATAACCGATGATGCGATCCATCACACGGCGCGCCTGCTGCGCATCGAAGAGCGCCTGATCGACACCGCGCGGATGCTTCATCGCCTCGGTAATACCATTCTTGGTGATCTCCGTAAAAAGTACGCGTTTGATGTTCGCATTTTTCGGCGATACTTCGGCGGCAAGGTGGTAGGCAATGGCCTCGCCCTCTCGGTCAGGATCGGTTGCGAGGAAGATCTCTTTCGAGGTTGCGGCAAGCTTTTTCAGGCGGTCGATGATTTCCTTTTTACCCTTGACGGTGGTATAGCTTGGGGCAAACCCGTGCTCCATATCGATGCCGAGCTTCGATTTCGGCAGATCCTTGATATGCCCAACCGAAGCCTCGACAATGAAGCCCGTGCCAAGATACTTATTGATCGTCTTTGCCTTCGCCGGCGATTCTACTATTACTAATGATTTAGCCATTTTAACTTTTGAAGTGCGATAACAAACGCACGTTCCTTGGGCGGTATATTATAGTACGACAAGTGGCGGCAAACTACGAGAACGGGAAGGGAGTTCACGGAGGGAAAATGTCTGAACCGGGATTTATGGGATTTTTGGGATGAATGAGATGGGGATTCTAATGAGCAAAATCTTATCAGAAAATGTCATCCTTCGACTACGTTCATTGCGACGAAGGAGCAATGAACGTAGTCGAAGGATCTCATGCAGTTTGGCTCAGAGGTGAACGTCCTGAGATCCTTCGACTACGCAAATCGTAGTCCGCCGGGACGGACTACGATTTGCTCCGCTCGGGATGACATATCAACTCTTATCACAAAAATCCCATTCATCCCAAAAATCCCGGTTCTGGCGAGCATTGGAACATTCCACACTTCCTTTCGGTTAATGCCCCGCGCTCAAAAGGTGGGCAGGGGTTTCCTTTCTTTTAAATTAACGTAAAGTCTTTGATAATAAAGGCATTACTGGTAATTTTCCAAATTTTGGGGAAATCCGGCATACAGGGATACAGAAAAAGGAGTAGATGGCCAAACAAGGGGCGATCACGGTCGATGGCATAATAGAAGAAGCGTTGCCGAACGCAACGTTTCGAGTGAAGCTGGAAAACGGCCATGAGATCCTTGCACGTATTTCCGGCAAGATGCGGATGAACTACATCAAGATCTTGCAAGGGGACCGCGTAACGATCGAGCTTTCCCCGTATGACCTGAGCAAGGGGCGAATTACCTATCGGTATAAGTAACCCTCACGACATCCACCCTTGTGGATGTCATTGCGAGAAAGAATAACGAAGCGAAGCGAAGTTATTCTTCCGAAGCAATCTCCGCCCGAAGAGTAAGAGATTGCTTCGTCGATTCGAACTCCCGCTGGTCGTTCGATTCTCCTCGCAATGACGTAAAAGGCGACTTTGACACAATTTTTTAAGACACGAACATGAAAGTACAGGCATCGGTAAAAAAGCGCTGCGAAAATTGTAAGGTGATCACCCGAAAGGGTGTCGTGCGCGTGATCTGCAAAACAAATCCGAAGCACAAGCAGCGTCAGGGGTAATTAAGAATTAAAAATTAAGAATTAAGAATTAGGGCTCTAATCGAAATACGAATCCCGAATTTTTAGTACTTCAGAACTTAGCACTTTAGCACTTTTAGAATGGCTCGAATAGCCGGCATTGACCTTCCGAAGAACAAGCGGTCCGTAATCGGACTGACGTACATCTATGGTATCGGCAGAACCAGCGCGGAGAAGATACTCTCGGCCGTCGGTATCTCCGAGGATAAGAAGATCGGCGACCTGACCGAGGATGAAGTCACGAACATTCGTGGCGTCATCACTGCCGATTATAAGGTAGAGGGAACCGCCCGCAGCGAAATGCAGCTTGCCATCAAACGTTTGATGGATATTGGCTCCTATCGCGGATTGCGCCATCGTAAAGGGCTTCCGGTGCGCGGCCAACGTACACGCACGAACGCACGTACCCGCAAAGGCCGTCGAAAGACCGTTGCAGGAAAGAAGAAAGCAACCAAGTAAAAATGTAGCGCAAACTTTAGTTTGCGATTATTAGATAGCATGGCAAAAGCAGCAGCAGCAACCAAGGGTACCAAGAAGAAGAAAAAGATCCAGGCGGAGGCGCTTGGCGTCGCGCATGTGAAGGCGACGTTCAACAACGTGCTTATCACGCTCACGGATGTTCGTGGCAACACACTTTCGTGGGCTACGGCCGGCAAAATGGGTTTCAAGGGCTCGCGCAAGAACACCCCGTTCGCTGCGCAGGTCTCTGCAGAAAATTGCGCGAAGGAAGCCTTCGATATGGGACTTCGCAAGGTCGATGTGCTCATCAAAGGCCCCGGCTCCGGACGCGAGGCAGCGGTACGCGCATTGCAAACCGCCGGCATTGAAGTCCTGACCATTCGGGACATTACACCGATGCCGCACAACGGCTGCCGCCCGCCGAAGAAACGGCGCGTATAGTTTTGAGTTAAGAATGACGAGTTAAGAGTAGAATCTTGAACTTTTCATTTTTAACAGGTAATTTTTTAGGCTGTAAACTTCACCCGAACCATGGTGAAGGACGAAGGCCGAATTATGGATGGAAGAGTTAACTCTTCATTCTTAATTCTTAATTCTTAATTGACATAATGGCTCGTTATACAGATTCATCGTGCAAGCTGTGCCGCCGCGAGCGGCAGAAGCTTTTTTTGAAAGGCGCAAAGTGTTACTCGGAGAAATGCCCTGTTGAGAAACGGGCGTATCCGCCGGGACAGCACGGCCTGAACCGCCGCCAGAAGGTTTCTGAATATGGTGTTCAGCTTCGCGAGAAGCAAAAGGTGCGCCGGACCTACGGAATGCTCGAAACCCAGTTCCGTAATACCTTCGAAAAGGCGCAGAAGCTCCGCGGAGTTACCGGCGAGAACCTGGTAAAACTCCTCGAGCGCAGATTGGATAATGTTGTCTATCGTCTGAATCTTGCGCCCAGCCGCAAGGCCGCGCGTCAGCTTATTCTGCACCGGCACATCACAGTCAATGGTGGAATTTTAAATATTCCTTCGGCTCTTGTTTCTCCTGGAGATACGATCCAGATCAAGGAATCGAGCCGCAGGCTTTCCGTCGTGCATGAATCGCTCCAGCGTACGCGTGGGGACTCCGCAGTACCGAATTGGCTTTCGCTCGATAAGGCCAATCTTTCCGGCGTGTTTTTAGCCGTGCCCGAGCGATCGGATATTCCGCTGACTGCGAACGAGCAGCTCATCGTCGAGCTTTATTCCAAGTAACGTGGTAACGAACGGATGAGCGATCGTCCGTTCGTGATTAACAAGTTTTATATTATTACAGAAAGAGGAGCACGAAGAAGAAATGACCAATCTACACATGCCTGACCGGATCGAACTCGATGGTTCCTCCCGGACAAATACTTTCGGCCGGTTTATCGCCTCGCCACTCGAAGAAGGATATGGAACGACGCTTGGGAATTCCATGCGCCGCGTTCTGCTCGCCTCCATCCCCGGAACTGCATTCACCAGTGTTCGATTCGATGGGGTGCTCCATGAATTCTCGACGATCAAGGGCGTTGTTGAAGACGTGGCCGAGATCATCCTGAATTTGAAGGGTGTGCGCCTTCGCGCAGATCAATCAAGCTCCACTCGCGTGATCATCGATGTCAAGGGACCGAAGGATTTCACCGCCGGCGATCTGCAAGAACTTTCGCCGGAGATCGAAGTTTTAAATCCCAAGCACCATTTGTTCACCATGTCAAGCGGCGCACACGTGCAGATGGAACTCCGCGTGGGACACGGTCGTGGGTATGTTCCCGCCGAAGAGAATAAGATGATCGATGCACCGCTTGGAACGATCGCTATCGACTCGATCTACACCCCGATCGTGAACGTTCGATATGTCGTCGAACCGACGCGCGTCGGACAGAAGACCGATTACGAACGCCTCATCCTGGAAGTGGAAACCGATGGTTCCGTTACCCCGGAAGAAGCGGTAACTATTGCAGGACGCATTCTTCGCGACCACATCAATCTCTTCGTTCGCTTTGGCGGCGAAGAAGAAAAGGAAGAGCGCCGTCCGATCGCCGATAGCGAGACCGAGCGCATCCGGCAGGTGCTTCTGACCCCGGTCGACTCGCTCACACTTTCGGTTCGCTCGCAGAATTGCCTTCGTGCCGCGAACATCAAGAACATCGCAGAGCTTGTGCGTAAGGACGAACGCGATCTTCTCACGTTCCGCAATTTCGGACGTAAATCTCTCGACGAACTTGGTAAGATCGTCGATTCACTCGGTCTGACATTCGGGATGGATGTCGATCATTACCTCGAACCCCAAACCACCGAAGCATAATTGGCAATGATGAATGATGAATTATGAATTATGAAGATTTTCTTCCGATTCATTTCATCATTCATCATTCATAATTCATCATTGTTCAAATGAGACACGGAGTAAAAGGAAGAAAATTAAAGCGCACCGCAAGCCATCGCGCCGCGACACTCAGCGGACTTGCGACCTCGCTCTTGCTGCATAAACGCATCAAGACGACCGAAGCGAAAGCGAAGGAAATGCGGCATTACGTCGAGCCGATCATCACGCGGGCCAAGCGTTCGCTTGCGCTCGAAGGCGCTTCGGCTGCGGCATCGCTCATTCACGCACGCCGAGAGATCGGGAAGGTTATTAAGGATGATGCTGCGATCAAATCGCTCTTCACCGAGATCGCCCCGCGCTCGAAGGACCGACCGGGTGGATACACCCGCGTCGTAAAGCTCGGATACCGTCACGGCGATAACGCCGAGATGGCGATCATCGAGCTTGTCGATTGGAGCGAGGCTGAAACGCCGACTGCTGCACCGGCAGCCGCTGCCGCCAAGCCGCGCCCGACCCGCAACAAGGCAAAAACTGCCGAAGCGAAACTCGCTGAAGCTGAAGCTGCCGAGGAAGGCCCAAAGAAGCCTCGCGCTACGCGAAAGAAAAAAGCAGAAGCAGCCTAATAATCCTGCTCTAAATTTAAAAGGCCCCAGTCTATTTGACTGGGGCTTTTTTATTTTATCAGAATTCTGGTTTTGATGTTTATTGCACTCGGGAAACCCTCTCGCCCCCTTACGGCTTTACCAGAGTTATGAAAACCACCGTCTTCCTACTCTGTCTTTCTTTTCTCGCGTTTCGATCGTCTTTTGCGCAGGATAACAGCGTAAAAGGCGAGCACCGCGTGCTTGTTATTGAGATCAAGAATGAAGTCGATGCCGGAATGGCTTCTTACGTCGATCGAGCTGTAAATGAGGCTGAAAAAGACCATGCGGTGATCCTGCTGCATGTCAATACGCTTGGCGGCGCGCTGGATGCTGCAATAAAGATCCGCGATGCGATCCTGAATGCAAAAGTACAGCTCACCATTGCATTCATTGATAAGCGCGCTATTTCCGCCGGCTCGCTTATTTCGCTCGCTGCGAAAAAGATCGTGATGTCCAGCGGCTCGACGATGGGTGCAGCCACGCCTATTTACGCAACCGGCGAAAAAGCATCCGAAAAAGTAAATTCCTACATGCGGGCTGAAATGAGCTCAACTGCTGAAAGCAACCACCGCGATCCGCGCTTTGCCGTAGCGATGGTCGATGAAACCAACGGGCTGGATTCCAGCACCGGCCTTTTCCTTCCCGCCGGCAAGCTTCTCACGCTTACCAAGGATGATGCCGTCAAAATTAAATATGCGGACACTACAGCCGAGACCGTCGATGCCGCGCTTGCAGCAGTTGGAATCCAGGCGACCGATATTATCAACACAGATGAAAGCTTTGGCGATAAACTCATTCGTTTTCTCACCTCTGCAATAGTCAGTTCCCTACTCATCATGATCGGAATGGCGGGAGCATTTTACACGATCAAGACCGGCCACTTTGGCGCGATCACTATTGCGGCGGTTGCGGCATTCGCGCTGTTCTTTGGCGGGCAGTATATCACGAGCGTTGCTCCGTTCATCGCGATTGTTCTGTTCTTAGCCGGCATCACGCTTCTGCTCATCGAGGTTTCTCCGGTTCCAACGTTTGGCCTCGCCGGAGTGCTCGGAATTATTGGCGTTGTCGCCGGACTTTTCCTTGCTTTGGCTGGCGATCTTAAAACCCTCACGCCCCAACGTACCACACAAACATTTGTGACTCTTGCTATTGCCCTTTCCGGTGTGATCGTGCTCGGATTTCTCATCGTAAAATACGGCCCGAAATCAACATGGCTCCAAAAATTCCGCAACCTGGCAACCACCGCCGATACAGGATTTTATGCTACGGAACAAGCGATGATCGTTGGTAAGCAGGGCATTACTCAGACGATGTTGCGCCCAGCCGGAATTGTACTTCTCGACAACCGAAAGATCGATGCGGTAACAGGCGGGGAATTCATTGCACCCGGCACAACGGTCTCTGTTATCCAAATGCGCGGAAGCCGCGCGGTCGTTCAGGCCATTAATGAGGAAACGGTTACCCAACACGATGAGCATACCCCTGAACATGGGGATGCCTTTGGGGGAAGAATCGTCTAATTTTTCTCGAAATTAGCACGGGGGAGAGCCCTTAAGGATCGAACTGCCAACCGGTTTGCCCGTAATTCGAAACATTCTGCCAATGTAAGCGTTGGTTGGTTAGACCAGTTGGCTTTTTTCACATGGACACTGTTCGCCCGAACCCATCCCCGACCTTGAAGATCCAATCCACGAGCGCGCGCCCGGTGGTGTCTCCTCAACCTGTTCGTGCTGACAGGAAACCCCAGAAAAGCAGCCGGAAGTGGGTCAGGATCGTTGCCATTGTTATACTTTTACTGATCGCGTTCTTCGTTGTTCGAGCATTTGTTTCTGCGGATCCCGCCGTGATGCTTACGGCTACAGCGAAGCGGGGGCGGTTCGATGTGGTCGTCGTGGAAACGGGCGAGCTTCAGGCAGAACATTCCCGTTCCGTATCTGCTCCTATGATGGCATCCGGAAGGATGCAGCTTGCCATTCAATATCTCGCTCCCGAGGGAACCCGGGTCGATTCCGGCGCACTCCTTATCTCGTTCGATCCTGCCGACCAGATGAAAGCAATCGCGGATAAGAATAACGACCTTAAATCCGCGCAGGCCGATCTTGACAAACTAAAAGCGCAGCAAAAGTCCGACAAAGAAGACGCCGAAATGGCTTACGAGAATGCAAAACTCGGATATGAACTTGCCAAGCTTTCCGATGACGACATGAAGTTCGAATCGGAGTCGAAACAACGCGAGTCGAAACTCGATCTGCAGAAAGCAAAACTTGCATATACGCAGGCGGAGGACAATCTTAAGGGCAAATCTCTGGTTCGAAAGAGTGATCTTGCCACGCTGAATCTTAAGATCGCGCAGATCCAGTCCGCACTCGATCAGGCAAAATCCGATGCGGAAAAGTTAACGGTACATGCTCCCTCTGCCGGCCTAATCGTCTATCAGCGAAACTGGAGCACCGGCAAGAAGTTCACGCGGGGCGACCAGCCCTGGGCCGGCCAGTCTGTTATGATCCTCCCAGATCTTTCCCACATGGAAGCAGTGCTGGAGGTGAACGAAGTCGATATCAGCAAGGTCAAACCGGATCAAGTGGCAGAAGTGCGGCTCGATGCGTTCCCAGACCGGAAATTCACCGGAAAAATAAAGAACGTCGCTTCGATCGGTAATCCGAAAGAGTCCAACCCGAGCGTGAAAGTGTTTGAAGTGCTCGTCGATCTCGATCAGGCGGATTCGATCCTTCGTCCAGGCATGACGGTCTCGGCTCGCATCCTCGTGAGTACGATCCCGGACGTGATATCCGTTCCCATCGAGGGGGTGTTCGATGACGGCGGCAAACCGGTCGTATATGTTCAGCATGGATCCTCATTCGACAAGCGCCCGGTAACGCTGGGTGAGAAGAACGATAATTTTGTGATCATAACCAAAGGCCTGAAGGAAGGAGAGAAAGTCAGCCTCACCGACCCGAACAAGAACTCGGAACCCGAGGAGAAACCGAAGAAGGATGCAGCACAAGGTAAGGCTTCATCATAAGGGTAAAGGGCAACGGGTAAAGGGTAAAGTGAATGCAAAAACGATGTGAGATGACTAATGGCTGAACCACTTAAAAGCTACCGAGCATATAAAATAAAGTCTAAAAATTCTGCTTTTTAATTCTACTTTACCCTTTACCCCCTACCCTTTACCCTACCAAACTAAGTGCTGAGTTTAGCCGAGATCTTCTCCATGAGCATCCAGAGCGTGCTAGCCCATAAGGTGCGCTCCGTACTGACGGTGCTTGGGGTTGTCTTTGGAGTTGGCGCAGTCGTAGCCATGCTTTCCATAGGCGAAGGTGCACGCCTTGAGACGATGGAGCAGATCTCTATCATGGGTCTGCACAATATTATTGTGCGCGCCGTCGTCCCCGAGGATCAGCCAACCCAAACATCGGAGAAACCAAAAGTTACCAATTCCGAAGGGCTTACCACCAAAGATGCGGATGCCATCGCCGCCGAATGTCCTTTTTCCGAAGCAGTGGAAGCAACCGCCGAGCATAAGGAACTTGCGTTCTTTGGCGGCGAACATGCCGATGTAACTGTCATCGGTGTAACGCCAAGCTACATGACCATTTATCCGGCATCGCTGGCGGATGGCCGATTTGTCACGATGAACGATCTTTCTGAGATCGCCAATAATTGCGTGATCGGCGATCAGGCGAAGCGCAAACTGTTCGGCTTTAAGTCGGCGCTTGGTGAACATATTAAATTGGGCGATGAATGGTTCACGGTTATCGGCGTGATGAGCGACCGTGGACACGCCGCAAAATTTTCAGGTCCTGCAACTCGCAACCAAAACCTTGACGTCTATGTGCCGGTCACAACATCCGAGTTCAAATTTGGAATTGAGAAAGATGTGGTAAAGACCAACGTTGCCTACAGTGGCGGAACCTATTCCGCCAATCAGAGCAAGGTTCAGCCAGAGATCGATGAGATCACCGTTAAATTACGCCCCGATGCGGACGCGCGCGAAGCGGCATCGATCATCACCCGTATCCTGACTCGACGCCACAACAAAGCCGAGGATTTTTCCGTCACGGTTCCGGAGGAACTTCTCCGGCAGTCCCAGGCGACCGAGCGTATCTTCAATGTGGTCATGCTGGCGATCGCGAGTATTTCGCTCATGGTCGGCGGCATAGGCATTATGAACATCATGCTTGCGAGCGTGCTCGAACGCACGCACGAGATCGGCATTCGCCGCGCCCTCGGTGCAACGGCTCGGACGGTCACCTCGCAATTTTTAAGCGAGGCTGTTATTCTCTCCATGTCCGGTGGGTTGATGGGCCTTGCGCTGGGCTATGCCATGACCCGTGCGATCTCGACATATGCGGAATGGCGGACGGTCGTAACACCGGTTTCCATGCTGCTGGCCTTCGGTGTAAGCGTTGCCACTGGTGTCGTGTTCGGATATTATCCCGCTCGCCAAGCCGCACGAAAAGATCCTATCGAGGCGCTGAGATATGAATAGTTTCAAGGGTAAAGGGCAAAGGGTAAAGGGTAAAGGAATCTTTATCTTCTTTGCTTTCATCTTCGGTGCCTTTATTTTTTCATCTGCTTACGCGCAGCGGTCGATCTCGCTGGATGAATGCCTGCAGATCGCTCATAGACAATCACCGGCGCTCTTTGAAGCAAAACGCAAGTATGAAATTGCGCGCGATGACGCCAGGGCAACGGCACTCTCGCTTCGCACTCAGGTAGATCTTACCCTGGCAGCACCGATCTATACCGACAATACAACGCCTTACCCCGACCTTACCACCGGCCTGACCGACTTATTCACTGAAAGCATTACGCAGGTTGGTCCCGGCATTTCTATTTCCCAACCGATCGCGTGGACGGGCGGTACGCTTTCCATTACTGGGAACCTCTATCACCAGACCCAACTCGGAACGACTGGCCCTGCACTAAATCAATACTTCGGAGGCGGGAATATCGCGATCAACCAACCGATCTTCAAGGCGAACGAAATGGCGATCACGTCGCACGAATCCGATATGGCACTCGAAGACGCGCGCGCGCAGTATGCCACCCAATGGGCATCTCTCAATTATTCCATTAAGAGCCTTTTCTACTCCCTCTATCAGGCCGAAGAACAACTCCAAATTCAGAAGGATGAAGTATCGGCGAGTCAATCCAATTTCGATCTTGCCGACAATAAATACAAGGCAGGCCTTATTGCCGAAGTTGATAAGCTGCAGCTTGAAGCAGATCTTGCCGCCTCACAAACGGATCTCTTCAATGATGAGCGTCTTTGCTCGGCAGCACAGCGTGATCTCGAAATTGCACTTGGACTTTCCTTCAGCGATTCACTTTCGGCACGGCTCGATACGCTGCCTGAAGTAGATATTTCCATCGATCGCGAGAGCGCCATTCACTCAGCGATGTCCAATCGCGAGGATGTGCTCGCAGCACGGCAATCCATCACGTACAGTGAAGATAATCTTGCAAAAACTGGGAACGATCGTACGATCTATGCATCGCTCAGCGGCTCGATCGGTGCCACAACTCCGTATGTTACCTCGCTATCACAGATTGCGGAGAACCCATACCTCAACCGCACTCTTACACTTTCGATCACCATCCCCATCTTCGACTGGGGGGCGCATTCCTTGCGAATGGAGGCAGCTCAAAGCGGGATCGATCTTGGCCAGACGGCGCTCTCGCTAAAAGAGGAGCAGGTCAAGCAGGAAGTTCTAAGCGCGGTCGATCAGATCGAAGCTGCAAAAAAGCAGGTGGAAGTTGCGAAGAAATCGGTAACGGTCGCAGAAAAAGCATACTCGCTTTCTCGCGACCGATTCGACGCGGGTAAGATCACCTCGCAGGATCTAACGCTTGCACAGCAACGAGTAACCCATGCACGGGTTTCTGCACTAACGGCGGAAGTAGCCGAGCATCTTGCGCTCGCTGATCTTACACAGAAAACTTTATTCGATTACGAGACAGGGAAACCGGTTGTACCGGAGGAATGATCTATAGGAACCGTTCTTCCCACAACGCCAAATTCAGCAGCGACCACAACAACTGTCCGTTATTTCGCCCACCGGATTGATGCTCGCGAACGAGGCTTCTAACGTAACTTAAATTTGTATGCGTCTTTAGCAATTCACTTTGGAAGAGGTGATCCTCAAGGAATTGCTTGAGATCGGTCTTCAGCCACTCATTCACCGGCGCCGCGAAGCCCATCTTCTTGCGATAGATATGTTCGTTCGGAAGAATTCCTTCCGAAGCCTTTTTCAAAATATATTTCGGCACATCGTTCGGTCCAAGTTTTATGCGTCGTGGCAAACGGAATGCAAATTCTACTACGCGATGATCCAGGAACGGAACGCGCGCTTCGATGCTGGTTGCCATTCCGATCTTATCGACACGCATCAGAAGAAGCTCCGGCAACCGCTGGCGGAATTCCAAGTACATCATCCGGCGCATGTATTCTGTGCCGGGATATTTGCTTAGCACTTCTTTGTGCCATTGCTCTGCAAAATATAGGGATGATGCTTTCTCCGAATAGTTTGTCAGCATTGCTCGCTTGTGTTCTTCCGTAAACGCCATTGCACCGCCCCAGAATAGCTCTTCACCCTCCGAAAACCGCCTCATATATTCTCGAACGAGTGGATTCTTCACCAGCGGACTTCCGGCCATGTATGCAGCACGGCGTACGATCTTCGGCGTGACCTGCATTAAGGGATTCCACCCTTTCTCATAGAGCTTAATATCGCGCACCTGCTGTTTATAGCCTCCGAATTCCTCATCGGAACCCTCCCCGACCTGCACAACGATGGTTCCAGAATCGCGCGCGAGTTTGCTGACGAAATAAAGCGGAATGCAAACCGGATCGCCATTTGGCTCATCCTCATGCCACGCGAGATTGGAGAGCACGCCTTCCGCATCGTGGGAATCGATAAGAACTTCGTGATGATCCGTGCCGAATTTTTTTGCGATCGAACGAGCATATTGCATCTCGTTATATTTTTCGAGATCCTTGAAGCCAACGGAAAATGTCTGCACCGGGCGCGACATTAATTCTGCCATCAGCGCAACATTCAGGCTGGAATCGATCCCGCCGGAAAGGAACACACCGAACGGGACGTCAGACATCATGCGATCTTTGATCGACTGACGGAGCAATCGACGAATTTCTTCTATAGCTTCTTCTTCGCGGATATTTTCAAGCGGCGAACCGGCATTTAAAAGCGACCACCACTGCCGTTTGGTGATATTCCCGTTCGAATCAATGCGAAGCGAGTGTCCTGCTTCGAGTTTATAAATTCCTTCGAACATGGTCTCGGGCGCGGGCGGCATCATGATCGAAAGATAGTGCGGCAATGCATTTTCATTCAATCGAGCATTGAGCGCAGGATGCTGAAGCAAGACTTTTATTTCGCTCCCAAAAAGAAAGCGCCCATTAGGAGTGGCATAATAAAGCGGCTTGATTCCTATGCGGTCGCGCGCGCAAAATAGCTCTTTTTTCTCATTATCCCATATCGCGATGGCGAACATGCCAAAGAATTTCTCGAGACACGCTTCGCCCCACTCCTGATAGGCGTACAGGATGGTCTCGGTGTCGGATTGAGATCTGTATTTATACCCCTTCGCTTCTAACTCGGCGCGAATGGTGCGGTGATTGTAAATTTCGCCGTTAAACACAAGCGCAAATCGCCCATCCGGCGAGATCATCGGCTGATGGCCGGCGGACGTGAGATCTATGATCGCGAGGCGGCGAAATGTGAGACCGCAAATACCCGATGGGGTGATGTAAAAGCCCGCATCGTCCGGCCCGCGATGCACCATCGCATCGGACATGCGCGTGAGCAGCTCCGGAGTTATTTCCGGTCTGGACTGATAGCCAAAATCGAATACGCCGCCTATGCCACACATTGGGCATGTAGTACGCTTGAGATACCCTAATGATTCACTATGACATGGGCACTTCCACAGTGCATATTTCGTTCGCCTTTTTATGCAAACGTATCATGGCCAGGCAACGGTGAACCAACAGGGACAGGTCGTCCTTTCATTGCCATTTCCTCAAGGCCAGAAAGTCGAAATCGTCGCTCGGCCGCTGAATGTTGAACGTTCGGAAGATGAAGCGTGGGAACGAATGGCCTTCGAGTCGTTCTTCGAAGGGTATGACGAAGAAGATTCCATTTACGATCACTATCACGCATGGCGGAGCAATTCCAATTCGGGGACATCGTCCTGATCGAATATCCCTTCAGCGACGGTACTCGCGAAAAACTTCGTCCTGCCTTGGTTCTCTCTTTTCAAGAAGATGGCGACCTTTTACTGGCTCGCATTACCACAAAAGCTCCGAAAAGGGGAAATGATATTCCCATCGAGGATTGGCGTGCGAGCAACCTTATGCGGCCATCCACTGTCCGAGCCGAAAAATTGAGCACGCTGCTGATGTCGAGAGTTGAAGATAAGATCGGAATTCTTTTCTCCCATGATCGCGACAACGTTTGGAACGGATTGCGTGAGTTTATTGAACATTTGAAGCGGTGAAATAGGACATTGAAACGACGAGTCTTTAGCGGCATACAACCCTCGGAGATGATCCACATTGGTAACTATATCGGTGCGGTACGGCGGTGGGTGGAGTTACAGAACGATGCAGAGAAGGATAATATCTACTGCATTGTGGATCTGCACGCGCTCACCGTGATGCAGGATCCGCAGATGCTGCGCGAGCGAACGCTCGAACTACTGGCACTTTTTCTCGCTGTGGGCCTCGACCCGAATAAAAGTACGCTCTTTGTGCAAAGCCATGTGACCGTTCATGCCGAAGGCGCGTGGTTGCTCAACTGCATCACTCCCGAAGGATGGCTGAAAAAGATGACGCAGTATAAGGATAAATCGGCGAAGCAGGAGATCGTACTCACCGGCCTGTTCGATTATCCTGTCCTTATGGCGGCGGACATTCTATTCTACGATACACACGACGTTCCTGTTGGCGAGGACCAGAAGCAGCATGTGGAACTTGCGCGTAATATTGCGGAGCGGTTCAATCACCTGTATGGCGAGACGTTCATCGTTCCCGAGCCGGTGATCGCCGCTGCCGGCGCTCGAATAATGGGACTCGACGATCCAACTGCAAAAATGTCGAAAAGCTCGGCGCATATAAAAGGTCATGCGATTCGACTCCTCGATGATCCGAAGGACATTGAGCGCTCCATCATGCGCTCAAAAACAGATTCGGGTTCCGAAATTCGTTTTTCGAAAGATATTGAAAAGGCTGGTGTCAACAATCTGCTTACGATCTATCAGGCGCTGACCGGAAAATCGCAGGAAGCTGTGGAATTGGATTTTGCAAATGCGCGCGGCTATGGCGATCTGAAAAAAGCTGTTGCTGAAGTGGTAATCTCATCCACCGAGCGGATACGTGCACGCCACCGCGAGATCATCTCCCACCGCGCGGAACTCGAACGCCTGATGAAACTCGGCGCCGAAAAAGCCCGCGGCATTTCGGAACCACGATTAATCGATGTGAAGCGGAAGATGGGCTTGATTGTGTAGTTCGCATCATTGCATTATACTCAAATTCGTATTCCCGGTTAATTCAAATGTTTCTCTAAAAATCCTTCCATGGCTTCATAGACTTCGAAGCGGTTCTCTTCGTTGTGGAAGCCGTGACCTTCGTTTTCCTTTACGAGATACGGCACGTCGATGCCTCGTTTTCGGAGTGCTTCGACAATCTGGTTCGATTCTTCGATGTTCACACGCGGATCCTTTGCACCCTGAATAACAAATAGCGGCGCGCGAATATTATCCACATGGAACACGGGACTCGCGGCTCTCATGAGTTCCATGTCCTTCTCCGGGTTCCCGACCATTTCATACATGGATTCCAGCATGGGCTTCCAATAGGGTGGGATCGTCTTCATAAAGGTGAACAGATTGGAAACGCCCACATAATCAATACCACAGGCATACAGCTCCGGCGAGAAGGTAAGCCCGGCCAACGTGCAATATCCGCCATAACTTCCGCCATAGATGCCGACTCGGTTCGGATCGGCAATGCCTTCCTTGATAAGCCACTGCACACCATCGCTGACATCGTCCTGCATTTTCCTTCCCCATTGCTTGAAGGATGCTTCCCAGAACTTGCGGCCATATCCGGTTGAACCTCGATAGTTCACCTGCAACACAGCATACCCCCTACTTGCCAGAAACTGCACTTCCGGATTGTATCTCCACTCATCACGCACCCACGGCCCGCCATGAGGATTAACCACGACGGGCAGATTCTTTGCTTCTATCCCAACCGGAAGTGTGAGATAGCCATGGATCGTCAGCCCATCCCGTGAGGTGTATGTAATAGGCTTCATCGGTGCAAGTTGATCTTCCGGAAGCCATGAAGCAACATCGGCAAGCTTATCGAGCCGGTCGGCTGCAAGATCATAGAGATAGAATGCTCCCAGCGAGCGGTCGCTGGACGTTCTGACGATAAAGACCTGCTCGTCCTTCGTATGATCGATCAGCGTCAGTTCATAGTTGGGAAGTTTAGCTGTTAGCCGTGCAAAGAGGTCTTTCGTGATCTCATCCAGGAACTCCCGCTGCATCTTCCAGGTGGTGTAACGGATGGTGGTCAGCACATTTCGCTTACGAGAAAATTCCAGACCATCGACATCCACTTCCGGGTGCTCGAAAATGACTTCAAGTTCCCGAGCATTCGCAATATCGTACTTGACAATTGCGATTCGATCTCGGCCCAGATTGCTCGCAGCGTAGATGGCGGCATTATCGAATGTAAAAAAGAGTGGAAAGAGCGATTCCTTAAAGGTGGTGGTGAGGATCTCGCGGAACTCGTCACCTTCCTTGTCACGATACAGCAGCGTATTGTTCACTCCATCGGTACGGATCGCGATGCGGACGGCACCCGTGTGGTCGGTTCCCCATTGCACAATTCCGCCGGGATTTTCGGTAACCAGCGACATTGCACCGGTCATGATGTTCACCCGATACACATCGAAGCATTCGGGATCGCGCTTGTTCATTCCGATCAAGACCTCGTTATCGATATCCTCCAGTTCATCGACAATTTCCACTTTTACCCCTGGGAATGGCGTAAGATCGCGTGCGTTCTTGCCTTCCTTATCGACGGCAAAAAGGTGAAAATTTTCATCGCCATCGAAATCTCGGACGTAGATGAGGGTGTCGTTATTCTTCCAACCGTAGCTGGTGATGTCCCGCGTGGTTTCGGACGTAACACGGACGGATTTCCCTTGCCCGATCTCACCGCGAGGCTCGACGAACACATTCATCCGGCGCTCGAGCGGTTCTGTATGAGAGACGAACTTACCATCGGGAGAAATTCTATAAGCTGTTCGCTCAGGATTGCGAAAAAAATCACGAAGTGGAATGTGGTTCGGGCGAGCGGTTATCTCTGGCAAATCAGGCATGGGCGTAAGAGGATTATTGTGAGAAAATGGCGAGGCGGTTCGAGCAAGAAGAATAAGCAAAGCAATAACATCCAAAAACCTACCACGTTTCCTTAAAAATTAAAGAAATTTGAGGTTTGCCGAATCTAATTGGGCGCAGAATTGATTAGAGTGTCAATGGAGGTGCTTTCCGAATCATTGACCGAAACCGTTGAACGCGATGCTCAGGCCCCGCCGAGCATGACCGCGCAGCCTATCTACAAAGTTCGGCTCTCGAAGGATGATCGCTCATCCGTGTTCGAGGGGCCGCTCGACCTGCTGCTGTTCTTTATTAAACGCGATGAGCTGGATATTTACGATATCCCGATCACCCGCATCACGCGAGAATTCCTGGAATATCTGCGCCTTATGGCTGCACTGGATCTCGAAATTGCCGGGGAGTTCATCGTCGTAGCGGCAGAGCTATGCCAGATCAAGGCGAAAATGCTGCTTCCCCGCGAGGAGCGCGTTGATGGCGTCGAAGAAGATGACCCACGCACCGACCTGGTGAGACGCCTGCTGGAATATCGCCGTTTCAAGGAGATGGCTGAAGAACTACTCACCATGAGCGAGGAGCAGCGAAAGGTCTATTTCCGGCAATACTACGCTTCCGACGAGCGTACCGAAGCGCCACAGGAAGAAGAGAATCTGCTGAAGAATGTGACCATCTTTCATCTGATGAACGCCTTCCGCCGCGCGATAGAACGGGCGCCGCGCATCAAGCGAACGCATGATGTCGATCTGATACCAGTATCGGTCGAAGAGCAATCGGAGATGGTGCTAACGACTGTTTCCATGCGCGGTGAAGTTAATTTTGCCGATATTTTCGCAGAATTTTTGGAAGATGGAGACGTTGAAGATTTCCCACCCGGTCTTAAGCTCCGCATCGCCGTGACGTTCATTGCCATTCTCGATCTTGTGCGCAATCGCCTGATCGCGCTGCGACAGCACGGGATATTCGATGATATAATTTTGTTTCAGCCATAACCGATGACCTACACTCCCGAATCGCTCGCACCCATAATCGAAGCATTGCTCTTTGCGAGTGATGAGCCACTGAGCGTGCAGGAACTACGCGCACTCGTGCTCGGCGAAGAATTTATCCCAGAGGAAAAGCCAGCACCCGTCGTCGAAGATCAATTGGGTTTGGATGAAACATCTCCTTTGATGGAAACTCCGTTCGCGCTCAATCCAGAAATGGATGTCGCGGCTGGCCCTGCGGAACCACCAACTGAAGCGTTCGCTGAACCTGCCCCTGTTCCAGAAAAGAAACGGAAGAAACGCCAGCTTATCGAGCTTCCGCTCATCCACGATGCTGTGGAGCTTCTGAATGCGAGCTATGAAGCAAGCGGACGCGCGTTCCGTCTCATTGAGATCGCAGGAGGATATCAATTTTCAACGAGGCCGGAATTTGGAGAATATGTCGCGCGGCTCTTCAAAGAAAAATCGCGCAGAAGGCTTTCGGGTGCGGCGCTGGAATCGCTTGCCATTATTGCCTACAAGCAGCCTATCACCAAGAATGACATCGAAAATATTCGCGGCGTTAATTGCGATGAAGTTCTGAAATCGCTTTTGGAAAAAAATCTCGTTACCATTACAGGCCGCGCAGAAACCGTGGGACGCCCATTACTCTATGGAACCACCGTCGATTTCCTTCGTCATTTCGGGCTTCCGCGCATTCAGGATCTTCCACGTCCGCGCGAGATCGATGAATTGATGAAGGAAGAATCCGTTCGCGCGACCACTCTGGAAGAAGCGGCCACCGAATTTGTCGATGCAGAATATTCAGAATCTGAGAACGATGTGACCGTCGATGAAGCCATTGCCGCGGCTCGGGAACTTACCGAATTCTCTGAGGAGTCAGATCTTGCCGAGATCGCGATGATGGAAAACACTTCGTCCATCGAAGATGATACATCCGCCGAAAGCGGCGTGGGATCAGAATAAACCACCAACTACAAGTATGCCTCCACCACGCCGTCCAATAAAACGATCGACCGGTAAGCCGCCTGCACGTCCGGCGAGACGCACGGTATCCACATCTGCGGCAGGCCGCCGACCTGCCCTCAAAGCAAAACCGATGGGTGACAGACCACGAGTTCACAGTGCAAAACCGGCATCCTCTTCACTATCGAAATTGGTGAAGAGAACAGACCGTCCGGCGGGAAGCGACGGCCCCCGTGCATCTTCACCATCACGCCCACGCAGTGCAAAGCCTCGAGAAGGATTTAGCAAGGGACCGCGGCCGGTAACTCCACGAACACCTTCTCGAAACACCGGGCCCAGAAGTGGCACAAGAAGCCTAACACCAAGAACAGGCGCACGAAGCCTGACACCAAGAACAGGAACCCGAATCGCCGCACCGCGAACAGGCGCGAGAAGCCTTACGCCACGAACCGGAGAACGAAGTTTCACGCCACGAACCGGTTCCCGGCCTTTTACCCCACGAGATGGTTCACGAAGCGGCCCACCGCGAAAGAGATTAGACGGTCCTTCCTCTGGCGCTCCGCGTGGCAAAAAAGTTTTTCCGCCACGGTTTGCATCACCCAGGCCTGCTTCACTGAGGCCTGCATCGCCGCGACCAACTTCGCTTACCATTCGTGGAAAAGAGCCGAAAGTAATAACAGTACCAAGCTTAACTCCAGCGCCGCTTGCATTAAAGCGCGTCAGGAAAACACCGGAAAAAGCTCCGCCGGGTGTGCCAAGTAATCTCGGTGAGACGGGAACTGTGCGGCTCAATAAATTTATATCGAATGCAGGAATTACTTCCCGACGTAAAGCGGATGAAGCTTATCACCAAAGGTTTGGTAACGATTAACGGGAAAGTCGTTACTGAACTGGGCGTGCAAGTGAAGGCGTATGAAGATCATGTGACCGTGAATGGCGAGACTATTTCGCTGCGGCCTCGGTATCTTTATCTTTTGCTGAACAAGCCGAAGGATACGATCACCACTACGAGCGATGAAAAAGATCGCACAACCGTGCTCGACTATGTAAACACGCAGGAGCGCGTGTATCCCGTCGGCAGGCTGGACCGCAACACTACCGGCGTGCTTTTACTGACGAACGATGGCGAGCTAACGAACCGGCTCACACACCCAAGTTTCGAGATCGAGCGCGAATATCATGTTACGCTGGATAAAAAATTAGAGATCAACGACGCAAAGAAGATCGCGGCCGGTGGAATTGATATTGGCGAAGGCGATGTGACCGGCCCGGCGGAACTTTCCATTATGGAAACGCCCATGGAGATTGAGTTGAAAATTAAGGAAGGAAAGAACCGCGAAGTGCGCCGTATCTTTGAAACCTTAGGATACGATGTTGAGAAGCTCGACCGCGTCACCTTTGCAGGACTCACTCACCGCGGCATGTCGCGCGGCGAATCCCGCCCACTTACCCCGCAGGAGATCCATAAACTGAAAAAGCTGGCAGGGATCGAGGAATAGGGTTGTCATTTCCGAAATAGGTTGACGGTTGTCTCTTCGACACGTATTTTGCCAAAGATTTTTTTGTAACCCGAGCGACCCCGTGCGTTTTAAACTATGGGGGGGGTGTTCTGCTTAGTAATCCCCTGTCTTCGTTACAACATATCCTGCAACGCTATGCTGAAAATTAGATTATCCCTGCTCGTGCTCGCCATCTGCCTTGCGTTCGCCTCTGGTGCTGAGGCTCAATACCGGTGGCATATTGTGCAGCATTATCCCGGTGTCACGAGCATCTCGTGTTCTGGAGATAATTGCACTGCCATAATAGTGGATACTTGTTCGATTTATTATAGCGCCAGTTACACCATTTACGATGTGGATTCTAATGTCATCATTCACAGCACGGATGGAGGACTTACCTGGGCCGCGGGGGATTCTGTACCACAATGGAAGTACGACTCTACTGGAAGGACTAGACTTCTATACTCCAGCGTGCAACAGATAGATTCCCTTGATGCCATTGCGGTTGATGAAGAAGCTGGAGTGATCGTTCGCACATTCGACGGCTGGAAAACAATCAGGATTGATTCCAGTTTTAATAACTACCCTTCTTTTTATGGAATCAAGTTTGCTAATGTAGCTGAGGGGATGATAAATGAAGGCTTTAGTTACCTTTCAACGATCGATACCGGAAATCACTGGACTCCTGTTACCTTTCAAGGCCCTGCAGCCTATCATTCGTATGGCATGGGGATGTTTCGTGTTTTCCACCCTCCAGAGTATATCTACACCACGCACAATAATTGGAGTACGAACGATACTGCTACTTTTACATTGAGCGATTCACTCCTGAACCCACAAGTCATCCCGCAAATGTTAGTTTTTGGCGGTAATGACTCTTTAGCGGTCCTTGCCCTGTATAAGACCGGTGGCATTGCCACGCGTTATTCCGTGATGCTGGCTTCCTCATCGGACTTAGGCAAGCAATGGTCAGTATTGCCTTTGCCAACGACGGTAGCAATGAATCCTCAATTCGTAACGCCAATTGACCAGCAAATCATTGTTATTGCTGGCATCGATCCGCTTGGTCAGATCATCATCACCACCGACCACGGAGCGACTTGGAAACTTGAGACGGTGCCGCTCGACAATGGAATGCCGTATAACGAGATAAATTCTGTTGCCATAACTGGATCCGGGCGTGTTATTGCATCAATCATACTTGACAGCAGTAATGGTGATGTGCTGGCCTATTTAGAACCCTCATCTTCCAGTGTCGAGGAACCCAAGACGATGCAGTCCAATCTGGCCGTCTATCCAAACCCAGCCAGTGGCACTATTACGGTCGCAAACTCCGAAAGCCTTGTTGCTATTCTCGATCCCCTTGGCCGAACTTACGAAGCAAAGCGAACTGGCAACACGCTCGATGTCTCCGCACTACCCTCCGGTGTGTATTTCATAAGCGATGGGCATTCACGGGCGAAATTTGTGAAGGAATAAACTTTATGCACAGATCAAAACTTGTTCTTATCATCCTGTTCTCCATCGTCGCATTCGTTCCTGGCTTGCACGCGCAAGTGCGGTGGAACGTGGTTAAACCGGATTCCATAGGTTATTTTCCTTACGCATCCATGTCCGTGTTTGGAAACACTTATCTGTACATCGCTCAGCAAGAGACTCGCATATCTCTCACGGATTACGAGACTCGCTCCGTCTTTTGGAGATCGGATGACGGCGGCCATACCTGGCGCATGCAGGACCCTGGTTTGCAGCCAAGTAATAGTTCCTCGGTTTCTTTCCCGCTTAACTCTGTCGATCTCATCGATTCCCTCGTCGCAATTGCCGTTGGCGATAGTGGAATAGTTATGACGTATGACGCTGGGAACACATGGTCAAGAATGAATCCCATTGTACAATCGAATTTTATCGGCGTCCATTGCTCTTCGCTGGATCAGGGGATTATTATCGGGATAGATCCTTCCGTTATTCTCGTGCTTACGGATGAGCGTGGGTGGCGGGTCGTTCCATTTGTACCGGATTCGGTCAATGATTTCCCGATCTCCTGTCATTCCTATGGCGATGGAATATTCAGAGTTTTTGAAAGTGCAAGTGGTATCTACACTACTTCCGACGATTGGCAAACGGTTGATTCTTCTTTTTATCCTTTCGGCTGGCACGGTCCTAGTCCGTTGGCTCATTCCTATTCAAATGCTTCAATAGGAAACGGAGATACACTACTCCTTTCTATGGGTAAACTCGGGAAGACTTTTCACGATACATCCGCTTGCGTTCGTTCGTTCGACGGAGGAAATCATTGGGCATTTACTGAAGATACGTTTACACAGCTCATCCAGTCTCCCGTCAATAGCAATACTGTTATTGCCCTCCAGCACTCCCTTGGAAATTGGTGGCCGGGGTTTTTTGCTTTGAGCACCGATTTAGGTTCGACCTGGCAAATCGATACGCTGGAATTTGATACAACACTCGGTGCTCCGGCTATTATAATCGGATTGACGTTTTTATCCGATGGGTCGATGATCGGAGTCTTCTCACGTTCTGACGCTTTGACGGGGTCTCCTATGGGGGATCAATTCATTGCAAAATCAGAACCTCTTTTTTCTTCGGTAAAGCCATTGACCTCATCGGCGCAACAAGCCTTCCTTTATCCCAATCCTGCCGCAAGCATCCTGAATGTCGAGAATGCCGGTGGGACTATTACAATTACCGATCCGCTTGGCCGCACCTTTGAAGTAAAACAAACCGGTAACACCCTGGATATTTCCTCATTACCATCCGGCGTGTATTTCGTAAGCGATGGGCATTCACGGGCGAAATTTGTGAAGGAATAGATGAAATGAAACACACTTTATTTCTTGCGATCCTCGCAATTCTGACGATTTCGCCAGAATTGCATGCGCAATACCACTGGCATATTATTCTTCCTGATAGGACCGACTCGACGTTCTATCAGGGCCCTTCATCCATTTCCTGCAATGGCGATAATTGCGTTGCGACAGAAGTTATCTATGCCTCATTAGGTGATCAAAAGCTTTTGCTGGGCGATTCGAGTGTTATTCTTTCGAGCCATGATGGAGGCTTATCATGGTCTGTGGTCGCTGCAGGAATCCCTCGATGGAAGTACACTTCAAGTGGGAAAGGCAGGAACGGCGTCCATTATGGTATCTCGCAGCAAATTGATTCCTTGAACGTGGTCATCATCGATGATGAATCTAATGAGATTCTTACAACTCACGATGGCTGGAAAACGTGGCATGTCGATAGCACCAGTGCTGTGAATGACGTATACAGTGTCCATTTTGCTGATGCTGCCGAAGGCATGCTGGAGGCGCCATTTGGTTTTTACTGGTCCACCGTTGATTCTGGAAACCACTGGCAACAGGAAGTATTCGATAACGGGGACGCATGTCATTCCTATGGCGGTGGCATGTTCCGTGTGTTTAACGCCCCTGGTCAGATTTTTACTACACAGGATAATTGGAGCACTTGGGACACCACCCTAATGGCATCGGATGGACCGCTCTCGGATACAAGCTTTCATCCCGTCACAATGTTCTTTGGCTCTGGAGATACACTTGCCATTGAAGGATGGCGATGGAAGGACAGCACCGATTACCACGCTTCCGTGGCAATGGCGTTTTCCACCGATTTCGGCGCACATTGGAGCGAATTGCCAGTTCCGAAAAATAATGGCATCTACTTCGCTGTTAGTCCTCTTCAAGGATCGTTAGACTGGCATCACATGGTCATGGCCGGTAACGATTCCGTTGGCCGGATCGTCCAGAGTTTCGATGGCGGTCTGCATTGGGAATGCGATACAGTGCCACTCAGTAATGGGGTTCCTTATTACAGCATCACTCCATTTACTGTAACAGGTTCCGGTCGGGTTCTTGCGGGAATTTCCGACGATAGTGGCTTTTTAGGTTCCTCATATCTGGCATATCTGGAGCCTGATCCATCCATTGTTCGTGCCCAATTTCCGTCGAACGATTCATTCTCCGTTTACCCCGACCCCTGCACAAACATTCTGAATGTCGGTAATTTCGGGTTAGAAATTACCATTCTCGATCCCCTCGGGCGCAATTATGAAGTAAAGCAAACCGGTAATACGCTGGATATTTCCTCGCTTCCATCCGGCGTATATTTTGTGAGCGATGGGCAAAATCGGGCGAAATTTGTGAAGGAATAAAATCATGAAAAAATCAATAATCGTCCTAATCGCTCTGTTCTCGTGCATTGCATTCGTTTCAAGAGCTAATGGGCAATACCGGTGGCACGTCATACACCCAGACCGTATCGACACATTCTATTATGGCTTCATAAGTATTTCGTGTTCTGGTGAGAGCTGTTCGGCGGTTGGGGTAGTGTGGGGTTCACCTGGGGAATCACATCAAATGCCAGATTCCAATTTTATCATTCACAGTACGGACGGTGGACTGACGTGGAACTCTGCGGGTCCCATTCCACAAGCAATTCATCATCCCGGAGGGGGCACTGATTATTATTTCGATAACATTCAACAGCTTGATTCCCTTGATGCAATTGCCGTCGATGCACGCGTGGGCGCCACTATCCAAACGTTTGACGGGTGGAAAACCTTTCAGATCGATACAAACAATATCCAGACTAATGTAGTTGGGAAGGATACTCTCTTCAACGGCGGGTATTACTATGTTGACTTTTCAGACGCAGCCGAGGGAATGGTGAATGCAGATAATGGTTTATATTATTCAACCTTAGACTCAGGGAAACATTGGGACAAAGAAATTACAGGTCACGGCTCTTCCTTTCGCTCCTATGGAAGCGGCATGTTTCGTGTTTTTGTATCGCCAAACAAGATTTTAACCACTTACGACGATTGGAGAACGTCAGATACGTCTTTTATTGTAATTACCGACTCTATTCAAAGTTCCGTCGTAAACCCTCAGTTCCTGACATTCGGCGAGAACGATTCGTTGGCGGTGCTTAGTGAACGATTCGATTCCAGCACGTCACATTATTATCTTTCTATCGCTATCTCTCCCAATTTGGGACAGAGTTGGCAATACCCGCTTCACGATACTGTTGCGTTAGAGCCTACTACCATAACTCCTATAAATAAACGAACGATTGTTATTGCTGGCGAAGATTCTTCCGAACGGATTGTGATGAGCACGGATCAGGGCGCTACATGGCAGGTATATTCGGTACCCGTTGATAACGGCGCTCCCTATTATTGGATTCAAACTATAGCGGTAACCGATTCAGGTCGCGTTATTGCCAATATTGAAACGGATAGCAACTACGATGGATCCAACCTTCTCGCCTATTTGGAGCCGGTTCCATCAAGTGTTGCACCTGCGGTTTCATCACAGCCGGTTTTTAACATTTTCCCCAATCCAGCAACTGGCAAAATTCAAATTACATCGAGTGAAGGAAATATTTCCGTTCTCGACCCTCTTGGCCGAAGTTATGCGATTAGACAAACCGGCAACTCGCTGGATGTTTCCTCGCTTCCGTCCGGCGTATATTTTGTGAGCGACGGGCATTCGCGGGCGAAATTTGTGAAGGAATAGCGGCGTGCTAATTTGAGAACTATTATGATCTACGTTCAACCCGGACCGACCGACACTTGTATCCCCAAATGCCATTTGGTGTGGCAAGGGGGACTGCCATGTCGAGCGAGGACGCTCGACCTACGCGCTTGTTATAATTTAGATCCATGCGGTCTCTTTTAATACATCAGGCGTCCTCATTTCGTTTAGTACGGCAATTCCTTGTAATTGCCGTACTAAACTCCTGTTTTGCTATTTCAACGTACGCTCAAATTCTTGCAAACGTTACTGATTTCGATACCTCGGTGAGTTCACAAATTTCCTGTTATGGGAACACCTGCACAGTATTAGCGGAGGAATGGCTTCCGTCTTTGCCCGCGCATAGAAGTGTCTTTTGGAGAACTGATGACGCTGGTCTTACTTGGAAAGAGCAGGTACCGCCTGATAATCTGGAGTCATATAATTTTTCAAGTCTCAGTGTTTTCCGGATTAATAAAGTCGATCAGGTTGATTCACTTGTTGCATTCGCTGTGGGCGATAGCGGCCTCATTCTCCGGACGTTCGATGGTGGTAGTACATGGCAAAAAATGCCTTGCCCAACAACTTCCGATCTTATCGATATCGACTGTCATAGCCTGATTGAAGGAATTATTGTCGGCGCTTATCCGGACGTCATTCTTACACAATCGGAAGCAGGATGGGATACTGTTCCTTTCGTTCCCTCTGGTTCATATGGTTCAATGGTATGCCATTCGTATGGTAACGATAAATATCGTGTGTTCGGGTATAATTCATTATACACTACGCTTGACGGATGGAATACCGTCGATTCCAATTACCTACCACAATACACTCCCGATTCGGGGAAAATTAATGGATTGGCGGGCTATTGGTTCTACTATACAAGTACAGTTTGGGGGCAGGGTGATACGATCCTACAAGGGCGCACGGGTTCCCTTTTTTCCAAGTCAGACTCCAATTCTAGATCGATTTTACTTCGAACCTATGATGGAGGCCAAAGTTGGAATATTATTATTGATACTGGGGCCATAACTGCTTTTGGCTCCATGTATCGTCTATTCGGAGATTCCATTATTGCCCTTAACGTTGCTAATGTCGATGATGTCGGATTTGGTACTAATACTGGTTTAGTACGACTGAGTACCGATCTGGGTGCGACGTGGGTCCGGCAAACGGATTCCATTCAAATCAATAGGACTGTTGAAGGCGCACTCTTTTTTTGGGGTGCCGCTGAGACTCAAAATGGCTCGATAATTGGCGCATTTAGCACATCCAGTCTTGAAGGGAATGACTACCCCGCGTATCTGGCGCGACTAACATTTGCTCCTCAATCTTCAGTTTCGAAAAGTGAACCAACTCTGCATCAAGCCACTATTTATCCCAATCCGGCATCGAGCATTCTCAACTTCGAATCGTCAGGCGGAGTGATCTCCGTTCTCGACCCTCTTGGCCGAAGTTATGCGATTAGACAAACCGGCAACTCGCTGGATGTTTCCTCGCTCCCATCCGGCGTCTATTTCATAAGTGATGGGTATTCGCGCGCGAAATTTGTGAAGGAATAAGAGGGCAGTTGAACGGGGATTATCGTAGCGCCGACGTCCCCGCCGGTCCCCTTCCCTCCACGCGCAGGGGGACAGGCGAGGACCCCTGCGCTACATCACACGAAAAATCAATTATTTTTCGGAATCCCTTGACTTTGCCGATTTTAGTGCGTATATTAGTATCTACTGTGATGGGCACCCTGTATCAATTAAGAATTAAGAAGTAGACCACGATTTACAGGATTCTCAGGATTAGGGAAGGATGGGGAGTTCATTGAAAATAGAGGGGGCGACGGCTTTCATTATGAACGAGTTCTTCACGAAAGTGAATTGTGAATAACGTTTGCCTCAAATGGCGAATTTGGCTTACATTCGAGGGTGGTCGGGAACTCAGCAAGAAAAAGAAATGGCACCTATTTCCAACGGAAAAAGATTACTTCCCTTCTTCGATGGCTTTCAGGATCATCTCGGCTACACGGAGGGCGTTCAGGCCGTCTTCGCCGGAGACGAGCGGTGTGGTATCGTTCACAATGGCATCTCGGAAAATTTCGAGTTCGTATTTCAGCGGGTTCAGATCGCGAACGTCGGGTTTTTCGTAGATGATGGTCCTGGGAATGTTGCCCTTTTCGATCTGGCCGAGCTTCATGGTAAGTCCACTATGATGTGACTGCTCGTCTCCAGAGATGAGCCGGAAGATGTCGGCAGATTTCGTTCCAAAATCGAGCGAGAGATAGGCATCCTTCGCAAAAATGCGAAGCTTGCGCATCGGAGTTTGGGAGATACGGCTGGCGGTCACGTTAGCAACGGCGCCGTTCTCGAACTTGATGCGGGCGTTGGCAATATCGAGTTCCTCGGAGACGACGGCAACGCCGGAAGCGTCGATTGATTTTACCGGCGAATTGACAAGTGAAAGGATGACGTTGATATCGTGGATCATGAGATCGAGCACAACGGCAACATCAGTTCCTCTTGGCTGAAACTGCGCCATGCGGTGGGACTCGAAAAAGCGAGGATCATTAAGATAATGCTCCGCTGCCAGCAGCGCCGGATTGAACCGCTCGATATGGCCTACCTGGATCTTTACATGATGCTTTTTCGCAAGCTCGATAAGTTCCTCGGCTTGCTCGGTGGTGGTGGTGATGGGCTTTTCGATCAGGACATGCTTGCCGGCAACGATCGCTTCCTTTGCAATCGCATAATGCGATGGCGTGGAAGTTACAATAGAGAGCGCATCGACGTGCTGAAGAAATTTTTCGTAATCCTCAAACCAGGGATTGTTCAGGTCATTCGAAACGGCGCCCGCAACGGCAGGATTTGCATCATAAATTCCCGCAACGGTAACACCCTCGACTTCCTTCCAAAGCTTGGCGTGAATTTTTCCTAAATGACCGACTCCGGCGATACCAATTCGAAGCATGTTGTAATTAAGTTTTATCCTGAGTGCCGCCGTTTACCATCGTTCCGATTTAGGGTCACGGTTCATAAGGTCATTGGTTGCCTCGCGAGGGTCTTTATTCTCGAAAAGTATCTTGTACGTCTCCTGGACGATCGGCATTTCAATTTTGTGGAGTTCCGCAAGGCTCATTGCCGATTCCGCCGTCGATACGCCTTCGGCAACGGTTTTCAGATCGTTCAAAATATCTTTGAGCTTTCGGCCTCGGCCAATTTGCTCGCCAACGAACCGATTTCTGGAATGCTTGCTCGAACAGGTGACGACGAGATCCCCTAATCCTGCAAGGCCGCTGAACGTATGCTCCTCCGCGCCAAGCGCAATGCCTAATCGCCGCATTTCGGCGAGCCCTCGGGTCATGAGGGCGGCTTTGGTATTATCGCCGAAACCTGCTCCATCCGTGATTCCGGCGCAGATCGCGATGACATTTTTCAACGCCGCAGCAAGCTCGACTCCAACCACATCGGAACTCGAATATACCCTGAAATATGGAAGGAAAAATGCACTTTGAACCTCACGTGCCACATCATGCTCGGTACTGGCTGCAACGATCGCTGTGGGAACCTGACGTGCCACTTCCTCGGCATGGCTTGGACCGGAAAGCACAGCGGTTCGGGATGCCACAACTCCCAGCGTATCGGCCAATACTTCTGTTACTCGTAACAGGGTATTTTTTTCAATCCCTTTCGAGGCACTTACATAGATCGCGTTCGATCGTGAGATATGTTTGGAAAGATCGTGTACGACCTTACGTGTTTCCTGACTTGGCAGGGCAAAGACATATAACTCTTTACCATCCAGGGCAGAGGCATCATGCGTGACCTCAATAAACGGCGAGATCGCAACGCCCGGAAGATACACCGCATTTTCACGTGCGTGGCGAATTTGATCTGCAAATTTTTCCCGCCGTGCCCACAGGGTGACCTCATGCCCTCGTTCATCGAGCATACGGGCCAGCGTGGTGCCCCAGCCTCCCGCGCCTATGACTACAGTCTTCACAGCGTGTTTGTGCTACGTCTCACCGCTGAGACTACTAACATCAGCTTCGAAAGATCCGCAGCTTATCGAACCGGTGTTCCCGGTTCGCAAGCAGGCGGGCGATATTCGACCGATGCGTATAGATCAGGAACGACGATAGCCCGATCACAAAAAAGATCAGCGTGTTATAGCCCATAATTTGAACGCCGAAGGCATTCTCACGCAAGAACATCGTCGTCGGCAGCGTAATAGCCGCGATGATCGATGCCAGCGATACATAACCGCTGAAGAACACCACCAAAAGAAAAATTCCTATTGCGACGGCCACTTCCACCGGAGCTACCCCGATCATCATGCCTGCCGCAGTCGAGATTCCCTTACCGCCTCGAAACCCGCCGAAGACCGTGAATACGTGCCCCAATACAGCAGAGCAACCCGCGATCAAACGGAACACCGTGACATCCTGAAATGGCGTGGCATTATGGAACGGAAGCCCCTTAAAGAGAAACGTGGCGAGTAGAACGACGCCAAATCCTTTTGCCAGATCCAAAATTTGAACGACCAGACCAAGTTTCCACCCTAATGTTCGAAAGGCGTTCGTGGAGCCGATGTTCCCCGACCCTTTGGTGCGGATATCGAATCCGCGAAATTTCTTTGAGATGAGTACCCCGAATGGGATCGAGCCGATTAAGTAGCTCGCGATAATGACTACGATAAGATTGAGCATTCCTTCTTAAATTCTTCGAATTTGGCACATTTAGGCCAATTTTGATTGCTTGCAATGATGCAGGAGTATGGAAACATAAGCGTAACCGAAATCGTTGTGGAAAAACCGTAAAGAAACTTGGCAAAAATTGGCCCCTAATCCTGAAAATCGTGGCACTCTTTACACACACATTTTGAAATTTTGTTTGTTTTTCCTCTCCTGAAATCACAAAAAATAGCCGGGGACTTACATCTCCGGCTATGTCCTATCGTCCTTTCGGAATTCTCTACTTTATATTCACCGCGATCAGGACCTGCTGCTCGCGCGACACTTGCTTGCCATTGATGGTGTGTAGGCTGCTGCCTCGGCTGCCAAAAATTCCATTGGAGGCAATGAACGCGTTCGTTTGGTTCTGTACGATGAGACTATCCTTCCCAGGCCCCGTCAGATTCTCCCAGATCGTGGTATTGACCACACTCGCCGAATAGACCACCCCCGCCACGGTGTCGCTCGCCTGATCGTCATAGGACGTGGAAAACGAGATCGTATCCTTGGTATAGCCAAGCAGTGAAAAATTCCCGGACCAGTTATAGGGTTCTGTTTTGTGCGTATAATAGGGGACCGTCAGCCATTCGGGCGCAATATGCGGCGCAAGGAGCGGCCAGCTAAGCCGCGAAATATCGCCGTTCGAAAGATAGCGGAAATAGATGGTGTCGGGGGCGGTCGCCTTTGTGGTATAGGTCTCGATGGTCTCCACCACACCGGAATCACCCTGGATGGTCTGGTTCACCGCCACGACGGTCCTCGTTGAGGTGTCCATCCTTAGGACTTTTCCGGTACTATCGATATACGTATTCTGGAACATCCAGCTTGTACCCGTGTTCGGGATGACAACGGTCGCCGGTGTCGAAGATTTTGGTGATGGAACGAGCGAACAGCCATACGACGCTGCGAGCAAAGAGATGGTAAAGATGAGGAAAGCGTTTTTCATGTTGATAATGGTGGATGAGATGTGAATCTAATAGTGGACTCACCCCCAAAGAAAATTAGTTATGAAGCGTTCCGCAAGCCATCCGCCATTGCGGCGCGTGCTCGATCCAAATCGGCCGGATAGGTGATCTTGAAGTTCATCTCGCTGCCACGCACAATGCGTGGTCGCTGGCCGATCTGCTCCAGAAGCTGGGATTCGTCGGTAGCAAGCAGGTGCGCAGTTCGCGCGTAGTCGTAGGCATCGCGTAACAGCGAGATGTGCGCACCCTGCGGAGTCTGTGCGCGCCACAGGTTCTCGCGGGGGATGGTTTCAATGATCTCATCATTCGCCGCACGTTTTATCGTATCGACGACCGGTACGCACGCGACCGCCGCACCATGCTCTCGTATTGCCGCAATGACGGAACGAATAAGCGATTCCTCCACTAATGCGCGCGCCACATCATGCACAATTCCAATCGTGATGTCTTCATCGTCAACAGTGCGTAATCCGTTCTCAGCGGATTCCTGTCTCGCTGCGCCGCCCGCCACCACTTTATAGTTCACATTCAGATTCAAGCTTTGCATCCCGGCCTGCATCTCCGCTATATCAGATTCGGGACCAACGAGCACTATAGTATGAACGGAGTCAATGCGCGCGAACGTCCGCGCCACATATTGGTACATCGGCAGATCGCCTATTAACTCGAACTGTTTACGCGAGCCAAAACGAACGGATGACCCTCCGGCGACCAATATGGCAGCAACATCACGCATTGGCTTTGGCATCGATCAAGGCCTTTTCTTCGGAACCTTCGTATTCCATCACAAAACTATACGCTGGGAACCGTCGCGGCAATCGAATAAGAGAAAAGACCATCACGCCGGTTGAGAAGCGATCGACCCAGCTCGAGGTCGGCCATCCTACGTGAAAGATGATGTCGCGATCGGCAAAATCGTATTGCAGCATGTGGATCAGCGATACGAGCCGCCGCTCGAGGGATTCCCGGTAGATCGTCAGTAGGAAATGATTCCTGCCCAGCTTCGCCGGTGAACCCGAGCGTGGCGAGTAAAACGTGACGTAAGCAACATTGGCTTCCTCAATGATCGGGGAGGTATCCTGCACCCTCCGAAAATAAAAATGGAAAGGCTTCTCCGGATCCGCTTCCGCAATGCGGAAGATGATATCCATCGGATTATCCGTCTTCTTGAACTGCTCGATCTCCGGCGCGCGCCGTTTCGCTACGCGGAACCCAATGATCTGGAAGATCGTGACCGTGATCGCCCAAAGCACAAAACCCTGCCATTTGTGGAACGCGATAAATCCGAAGCACGCCAGTAGCAGCAGGAAGATCACGAATGTACCCGTACGGGAAGTATAATAATCGGGGATCTCCTCGCTGCCACGCGAGTACCGGTAGTACACGAGCGCGCCCATGTTGATCGTGAAGCTGGCTACCAAACCAACAGCATACATGTGAGCCAGCATCTCCTGGCTTCCGGCTGTGATTGCAATGATAACGCTAAAGAGTGTGGCATTGATGATGTGAATGCGGTAGAGTGAATCCGCCTTGTTCGTCTTAATGAGCCAATGGAACCCATACCGGTGCGCCACGCGCTCCAACAGTTCACTCGAAGCCACGAACGCGGTGTTCACCGCCATGATAAGCGTAAAGCTCGCCAGCGCGCCAACAATATATCCGAACCACGGCCCATTAACGACCGTACCAAAATAGGTTATGAGGTCATCCTCATGCAATGCAAAATTGATGTCCGTCCGGGTAAGGACAAGCATGGTGATGAGCGGCGTCACAATACCGACCGTCACCGCGAGGAAAATATACGCTTTACGAATATCCTTCCAACTTTTTACAAGCCCCGCCGTCTGCACCACACTTTCGATCCCCGAGTACGCAAGAATAACTCCGGCAAATCCGAAGATGAAGAAGCTTGCGCCGTCGAATAAACTTCCTCCGGTTAGTCTGGTCCAAGAACTATGAAAACCTTCACCTACCATACCGATCTGCCCAGCGCTCGGCGACATAATGGCCGAAAAAATGAGCGTCATTAATACCATCGCCGCCGCGATGAAGATCAAGAACGTGAAACGTGCATTCTCCCGAATACCAATGATGTTCAAGAAGGCCACAGACCAAATGACCAACAAAAACAAACCATAGATGACATATTGAGGAAGATGGAAGAATGAACTTCCATTATAGACGGCCGCAACGGTCGAGATCGCTGCGGTGAGAATATAATCAACAAGGATCGACGCCACCGCCGCGAAGGACATCGTTGGCCCCAGCACAAGGTAACTAAAGCTATACACGCCGCCGCCCCGAATTCCGTGATGCTCCAGAATATGCGCGATCTCGACCATCCTGCTCGATAGAAATCGGACAAAGATCGAGGTTGCAATAATAAACACAAATGCCGCAAGCCCAACAATAAGGTAAGACTCTGCGGCAACATAAAAGACGGATGTCAGCTCGTCCATCAGCGTGATGATAGCGATGGAAAGCCACGTAAGCCACCATTTCCCGCCATCCATAAAGGAAAGCAGGTTCTTTTTTCTAAGCAGGTAAATGAACAGGCCGATCAGGCCGGCATTAAGGACGAGGATCAGCGTAATTTTCATGTGGCGCGACTCCGAAACATCAGATCGCCCACAAATAACTTCAACGCAACCTAAATTTCATATTACGCCCTAATTCGTTCGCCCTGTCAACTCCAGCTTATGAATGAACTGCCAGGCATCTTCGGCGGAAGGCATCGTGGCGATCTCCCGCGTGGTGGTCTTATCGATGAAGACTTTCGCGATCGCCGCAAGGAATTTCAAATGATTGGCCTTCCCTACTTCAGGACTCAAAAATAATACTACACTATACGCTTTTTGATCGCGGCCTAACGATACGACGCCATCCGGCGTGAGCGCCATCACGGCATGAATGTCACTCGTGCCGGAAAAACCGGCGGCATGAGGTATAGCAATTCCGGTATCGAGGAACGTACTCATCAGCCGCTCGCGGCGCATAATGAGATCGTGAATTTCCGCGCGGCGGGAGGCCAGCTCACCGTTTTTCTGAATCAGAAGGTCTATGAGTACCGCAATCGTCTGCTCGACCGTTGTGACGCTGCGAAGATCTGCAATAATACTCGCAGGCAAAATATAATCGGTAAGCCGTACCGGCTGTTCCTGCGGAACCGCAGTGGATGACGGCGAAACAAGGCGCTCTACTTCATCCGAATCGTGCTGGAGGGGTACGACATAGACACCGAACTCACCGGCAAGGTTGAGTAATTCACCCACAACGGTGCGAGAGAAATACCGCTTCCAAATGGCTCGTTGCGTGGCCCCGATGACGATCTGGGTTACCCCCTCCGCGCGCGCAAAATCGATCAGAGTTTTGGCAACCTGTTCGCCTTTCAGTTGCACAACCGTCCCGCCCAGCGAGCGCGCAAGCATAAAAGATTCTCGCAGTTTTGCTTCCATAGTTTCGGTCAACACTGTCTTCTTGCTCTCGACGAACGCTACGATCCATTTAGCATTCATACGTCCAGCCATGCGGGAACCTCGCCGAATCAGCCGGTCGGCCTGTTCAGTGGGCGGAATGGCAACGAGCACTTTCTCGCCGGATGTTGCCGTGCCGGGGGTATTGGTTTCGCGGCGCTTATCTTTATCTTTCTGCTCGACGTCGTTCGCCAGTTCGCGCAACGCCAGTTCGCGCAGCATGCTGATGTTGCTATGAGTAAAAAAATTTGACAGCGATCGCTCGATGCGTTCGAGTGGATAGATCTTCCCCTGCCGCATCCGCTCCTGAAGTTCATCCGGCGTCACATCGACGATGATCATCTCTCGCGCCAGGGCGAAGAATGTATCGGGAACCCGCTCCTGGACCTTCACGCCGGTCATACGCTCGACCATGTCATGCACGCTCTCCAAATGTTGCACGTTGCAGGTGCTGAAGACGGCTATGCCTGCAGCAAGCAGGTCTTCAATGTCTTCATATCGCTTTTCGTGTTTGGAACCCGTTGCGTTTGTATGAGCCAACTCATCGACGAGCACCACCTGTGGCTTACGTGCAATAACAGCATCGACATCTAACTCATGAAGAACAACCCCTTTATACTCGATCTGTTTGGGTGGAATTATTTCCAGATCTTTGATCTGATCGAGCGTGTCTTTCCGGTCATGAGGCTCGACGTAACCGAGCACAACATCCACGCCGCGATTGCGGAGCGCATTCCCATCCTGAAGCATTCGGTACGTCTTTCCCACTCCCGGCGCCGCACCGAGATAAATCCGCAGCGGTGCTTCCTCTGCGTAATTGATCTCGTGAAGCAGGTCTTCGACAGAAAGAGCGTCAGTCATGAATCAGTGTGTTGGAGTCTTCGTTCGCTCAAGTAGATCAAGATTAAGTTCAAGCACATTCACATGCGGCTCGCCCAGGAAACCAAGATCGCGGCCTTTAATATGTGCAGTCACCATCGATTTAACAGTATCGACATTTAAATTATTATATTGCGCAACAATAGGTGCTTGCAACATCGCATTGGCAACACTAATATCGGGGTCGAGGCCGGAACCCGAAGTTGTGAGGAAATCTGCTGGAAGCGCAACGCCTTTCAGTTCAGGATAGAGCTTCTCAAGCGAATCCCGGTCGTGCGTAAGCCGATCCATCAATGCCTTGCTCGTCGGGCCGAGATTCGAACCGCCGGAATTCATGCCGTCATAGCCCGTGCCAGCCGCCGACGGGCGGCTGTGAAAATATTGCGGCAAACCAAAGCTCTGGCCAATCAGCGATGAGCCAACAACCTTACCATCTTTCATTACAAGGCTCCCATTCGCCTGCGCTGGAAAAAGCAGTTGCGCAATGCCCGTCATAGCAAGTGGATAGATAATTCCCACCAGTACGGTAAGCACTACCGTCATTAATATCGAAGTAATAACTGTTTTCATATTTTTTTAAATCAAAATCCGAATGAGGATACCACCAGATCGATCGCCTTTATTCCGATGAATGGAATGATAACGCCGCCGACGCCATAAATAATAATATTCCGTCGTAACACTGCCGCAGCGCCAAGCGGTCGGTACTTAATTCCCTTCAACGCAAGGGGCACAAGAGCAATAATAATAAGGGCATTGAAAATAACCGCCGATAATATCGCGCTTTCCGGCGAATGCAGCGACATCACATTAAGTGCAGCAAGTTGGGGAAATGCGACCATGAACATCGCGGGAATGATCGCAAAGTATTTCGCGACATCATTCGCAATGGAAAATGTCGTTAGCGCCCCGCGCGTCATCAAGAGTTGCTTTCCGATCTCGACTACTTCAATTAGCTTTGTCGGATTGCTATCGAGATCGACCATGTTTGCCGCCTCTTTCGCAGCCATCGTGCCGGTGTTCATTGCCACGCCAACGTCTGCTTGGGCGAGTGCGGGTGCATCGTTCGTGCCATCGCCAGTCATCGCAACAAGTTTGCCACTCGCCTGTTCTTTGCGAATAAGCGCCATTTTCGTTTCGGGCGTTGCCTCAGCAAGGAAATCATCCACGCCAGCTTCCGTAGCAATGGCTTTGGCGGTAAGCGGATTATCGCCGGTGATCATCACCGTTTTGATTCCCATTGCGCGAAGCTGCTCGAACCTCTCGCGCATGCCTTGCTTGACAATATCCTTCAGTTGAATCACTCCAACTAATTTTCCATTTTCAGCAACAGCAAGCGGAGTTCCACCGGAACTTGCGATATGTTCAACGTGGGCGCTCATTTGGGCAGAAATGCCAGTTCCAGACAACTTCGAGATTGCATCGACTGCTCCTTTACGAATGGCGCGGTCGCCAATATCCACGCCACTCATGCGTGTGTGCGCCGAGAATGGGATAAAGGTTTTCTCAGCCGACAGAACATCCGAAGGGAGTTCCTTAACCGATTGCTGCGCTAATGTAACGATGCTTCGTCCTTCGGGTGTCTCGTCACTCAGACTCGCAAGATAACAGGTGAGCGCTAACGACTCCATTGAAATTCCTTCGGCAGGAATAAAAGCAGTCGCCATGCGATTGCCAATGGTGATCGTGCCCGTTTTATCGAGCAACAATGTGTTCACGTCTCCTGCCGCTTCCACAGCACGGCCAGACATGGCAAGGACATTGCGTTGAAGAACGCGGTCGATACCAGCGATTCCAATAGCAGAAAGAAGCCCGCCGATCGTAGTGGGAATTAAACACACAAGCAGCGAAACCATTACAACAATGGAAACCGGGCTTGACATATAGATGGCGAACGAGTTCAAAGCCACGAGTGCCACCACAAAAATGATCGTCATGCCGGAAAGCAGGATCGTAAGCGCGATCTCATTTGGCGTTTTCTGCCGCTTTGCGCCTTCGACGAGGCCGATCATCCTGTCAATAAACGTCTCTCCCGGATTCGACGTGATCTTTACTTTCAGCCAATCTGAAATAACGCGAGTACCTCCGGTAACTGCGGAACGGTCGCCGCCGCTTTCGCGAATGACAGGAGCAGACTCACCCGTAATCGCCGATTCATCAATAGATGCGATCCCTTCGCTTGCATCGCCATCACCAGGGATGGTATCTCCGGCTTCGACTAAAACTATATCGCCTTTTCGAAGCATAGTGGCATTGACCTGCGTGACGGTACCATCTTTACCGATGAGCTTGGCCATGGTATCGGTCTTCGTTTTGCGTAACGCATCCGCCTGTGCTTTGCCGCGGCCTTCAGCCATTGCTTCCGCGAACGTTGCAAAATAAACAGTGAACCACAGCCATGCGGAGATCAGGCCGGAAAAAGTGGGGTCACCAGATTTCGACGCCATTTCATTGATCCAGGAACCCGTTGTCAGCACCGCGCCAACTTCGACGACGAACATGACGGGATTTTTCCAAAGCACGCGAGGATCGAGCTTCTTTAAAGCATCGACCAACGCCCGCTTCACGATCGTCGGATCGAATATCTTTTTTTGTTTATGAATTTCGTGTTTTGCCATTGTTAAAATACCTTTCCAGCTTGCATGAGCAAATGTTCGAGTATTGGTCCGAGCGATAATGCCGGAAAGAATGTAAGTCCGCCTACGATTACTATTACCATAACCAGCAGTGCGCCGAACAGCGCATTATTTGTCAGAAATGTACCATGCGATGGTGCGACAGGCGTCTTTTTCGCCATGCTCCCCGCAATTGCAAGTACGGGAATGATGACAAAAAATCTGCCGAAGAGCATTGCTATTCCCAGCGTGATGTTGAAAAATAATGTGTTGGCGTTCAAGCCGGCGAATGCAGAACCATTATTCCCGGTCGCCGATGTAAAAGCATAAAGGATCTCCGTCAAACCATGCGGGCCTGTATTTGCAAGGCTCTTAAGCGCCGTGGGTTCCACCACAGCCCATGCCGTAAATCCAAGAATGCAAAAAACGAGTGAGAGCAAAGCCAACATCGATAGCTTTATTTCTTTCGATTCTATTTTCTTTCCCAAATATTCCGGCGTGCGCCCGACCATCAGGCCAGCGATGAAAACGGAGATTAATACAAAAACGAACATCCCATACAATCCCGAGCCGACTCCGCCGAAGATCACCTCGCCAAGCATGATATTGAACAGCGGAACCATCCCGCCGATCGGTGTGAAGCTTTCGTGCATGGAGTTTACCGCGCCGCAGGATGCGTCCGTTGTAACAGTCGCGAAGAGTGTGCTTTGCGTAATACCAAAGCGAACATCCTTTCCTTCCATGTTACCGCCGCTTTGCGTGGCAGTCGCAGCTTGTTCGATACCGAGTTTTCCCATGATCGGATTCCCCGATTGCTCTGCGGTATAGCACGTGACAAGTCCAGCAACGAACAGAAACGTCATTGCGCCCCATATCGCCCAGCCTTGCTTTTGGTCTTTTGCCATGCGTCCGAACATGTAGGTTAGTCCGGAACCGAGCAAAAAGATGAGAACGACTTGAATGAAATTCGTTAGCGCCGTCGGATTCTCAAATGGATGCGCAGAATTCGCATTGAAAAAACCGCCGCCATTCGTTCCAAGTATCTTGATCGCTTCCTGCGATGCCACAGGTCCCATCGGGATGATCTGTTTCACACCTTCGAGTGTCGTTGCTGTTACGTAGGGTGATAGATTCTGTATCATTCCGAACCCAACAAAGATGATCGTTACCACAATAGATATCGGAAGCAGTACATATAGTGTGCAGCGTACCAGATCGACCCAGAAATTCCCGATCGTCTGCACGGAGGCACGCACCAAACCGCGCACTACCGCAACGGCAATGGCAATTCCCATCGCGGCGGAAGCAAAGTTGTGAAATGCGAGTCCGGCCATCTGCGTGAAATAGCTCATCGTGGATTCGCCGCCGTAGGCTTGCCAATTCGTGTTCGTTATGAAGCTGACAGCCGTATTAAAGCTAAGATCTGGTGCGACCGGGCCGAACCCTTGTGGATTCCACGGAAGAATTTGCTGCAAACGCAGAATACCATAGAGCACCACGCCACCTACTGCGCTGAAGATTAGCATCGCCGCGCTATACGCAGTCCATTTCATTTCGGATTTAGGATTTACGCCACAAATCCGATAAATAAGCCGCTCGAGAGGTCCAAAGATCGGAGTAAGAAATGTCCGCTCACCGGAAAAGACTCGCGTGAGAAAAATTCCCATCGGCTTCGTGACCAGCACAAGCACGACGAGAAATGCCAAAAGTTGTAAAATGCCGTTCGTTATCATATTCTTAGACGATCTCTCATTGGTTGAGCGATCATTCAATTAAAATTTTTCAGGATACAGCAGTGCATACATCAGGTATGCGATCGCTGCAACTACAAGGAGGAGTAATAATATGCCGCTCATAAAAATGTGTTGATTATATTTTTTCGCAATACATTTGAAATGCGATGCCGATCCCGAAGAAGGCAAGGATCATTACGATGTAAAGTAGGTCGTTCATAATAGGAATGTTAACTATTAGCGTGTTCCGTGATTGGAAGTGCGATGGTCAGTGTGGCTCCTTTACCGAGTGTACTTGCGGCCCACACACGCCCGCCATGAGCGGTTACGATCTCTCGCGCAATCGAAAGCCCAAGTCCGGTTCCCGAGCCAAAACCCATCCGTCCTTCCTCTACTTGCACGAACTTGTCGAAAATTCTGGTAAGATCGCCTTCCGCAATTCCCTTCCCGTGATCCGTCACCGAAATCCAAATTTCGTTCTCGATCACGCGAGCATCCGCCGTGATCTGCGCCCCCTTCGGACTATATCGAATAGCATTGGAAAGCAAATTCGTGATCGCCCACGCCATTTTATTTGGATCGACCAGTGCTTCGGGCACGTCACGCATGACCATCACGTCGATCGTCACGCCAGCTTCTTCTGCTCGAAGCGAAACAGGCAGGATCGCACTTTCGATAAGTGTTTCCACATTCGTTGGATGAAGGTGTAATTGCAGCGTACCCGTTTCCAACTTGGCAAGATCGAGCAATTCGCACACCAGCGCAAGCATGCGCTCGGACTCATTCCGAATAGTTACAGAAAGCTCCGCTTGTTTCGCATTAAGCGGACCTGCAATTCCATCGGCAAGAAGGCCACTCGTCATTTTGATTGCACTGAGCGGATTTTTGAGTTCGTGGGCTGCCGTCGCGACAAAGTTACTTTTCGCACGCTCCAATTCCTGGAACTCTGCTAAACTCCTGCGCGAAACAGCGACCGCCAGAAAGATCGCCGCACCGACAAGCAGGATCGTGATCCCTATCGTCGAAGTCCGTGCAAAATCGCCCTGTGCTCGGAATGCTTCGGAGTGCGCGAACATCGCCTGCTCATTGATCCTCAGAACTGCCTCGCAATCCTGCCGCACGGTTTGCGCAAGCTCCGGAGTGCGCGCTTGAAGAAATGCGTGATAATCCCGGTCTATCGTGCGTGTGCCTTCGAGTTCACCCGGCTCGGTGATGTTGGCGTATTCGAGGGCAAGGTTCTTTTGAACGATCACATCGTTCTCTGCAAAGGATTGGGAACCACTCATCTGCATGTCGGCAACAGCAAGCTCCATCTGGTGCATGTAGCTGATCGTGCGATAGTTCTCGATAAAGAGATGCTCCGCCGCAGTTCCCAATGTCGAAATATGATAATACGACCATCCCGCGATCACCAGCGTAAGGAAAATGACAAGCGAAAATCCGGTAAGGATGCGAACACGAAGTCCGCGTTCGAGCAATCGATTGGCCATAGTGCGTTTTGGAGTTTGTCCAAAATTACGAATCCCATTGATGGCTCGCGCCGGATGTCCGGCTTTTAAGAGATCGTCGCTCCCACCGACCCACCGCGTTGAACGTGCAAAGGCGGGTTGCTCTCGCATTTCACGCGCCCGCTGATAAATCCTGGCGTCATTCTTGCGAACGCCAAGAAAGGCGATTGGAAAGAGATCGCCAATGGTAACACCATTGAGCAACGCGGTGGCCATGAAATACGAGTACCAAAATTTAAAATCGAACTAAGAATGCCACGATAATTTGCGATTCATCTTTGACAAGATCTGGCGTCCAGCCTTCTGGAATTGGCGTTGTGGTATAACCATCCGGCGATGTCACGCCGCCAGGCCCGGCAAAATATGGAACGCTTGCCTCACGATGAATGAGTTGCACCATCCATGTTTCGAAATCGTTCGGCATCCAGTCCCAGGAGATGGATGCGTCCCAACCTGTAAATTGGGTTCCCGGCTCATCGATCGCAAAAGCATACGGCGAAATTGGAGCAGTAGGATTATATGGGTTCGGATATGGACTTGCCTCGCCGGTTGGCGCGAGCACAAGATAGCGGCCTGGGTTATGAATGTAACCGGCACCGAGCGTCATACCGAAATGATCGTTCGCCATCCAAAAACGATCGTACGCCATGCCACTTATAAAGAACTGGGCAGGGCCAAGCACCGGATCGGAATGGAAACCATTGACGCCATCGCCCGTCTCCTCGCCAATATCTTGCGTAAGCGAGCATGCCATCTTATCCAGAAAACTTCCAGGATGATCGTAGTATTTGATTTCCACGCTATTATCCGTGTGTAAACGCAGACGATCCGGTTCGTCCTGGGTATCGTAGCCTTCATAATTGTTGGATAGGACCTGAAGCGCATCGGTCGGTCGCCAGAGAATTTGGAATCCAAGTCCGGGAGCGTTATTAAATTTCGCGTAGGATTGCCATCCATTAATGACCCAAAGTTCCACCTTAAGCTTATCGGATGGGAACGTTTGAATCCTCATGCCATTGAAGAACCATGGTGTATTATCTGACGTAAACGATGGCTGATAGGTCCAGTTCTCCGCATTATAGTAAGAAAACAGACCGATATACGACATAAAAAGACCAGCCTCTACATTGATGCCGTCCCATACATCGAAATGATAGCCGCCATACCCCTCGCTAAAATAACGATACGCATCAGCTAAATCATACTGGCCATGGTACACGCTGCCATCATTACGCGGAACGTCGGTAGCGCGCGTACCGAGTTGCAACAAAAGCCGTCCAATAACATTATCATAGTGGAAATCTCCACCGGCTGCTACGAGGTTCACTTCAAATTCATTATCACGCGCAAGCGTAGTGGACCCAATGACCGTGTGATCGATGGGATGCTGATTCGATGCATCGTAATTAGCATCGAGAAGGAATTCGCCGGTGAAATATTTGGAGTCGAGCAATTCCGTGTGCCTGCGATCGTTGCCGTTCAACCATGTAAAATCACCGAATGCGAAGGGTTCGGGTTTTGCGGCGGTATCCGCTGTGGCCGTATCTGGAGGAACGGGAACAGTAACAGGACTGGATTTCGATAGGCTTGTACTGTCGGCTTTGTTTAAGTCTGCCGCGTGAGCAACATTCATCGAAAAAGCACTGAGTGAGAATGCAAGGAAGAATAAAAGAATGGTTTTCATAGTGGTAACGAGGAAATGCTTATGTTGTAAAAGGAAATTGCGTGCCATCCCCGCAAAGCAGGTGGAAAAGCGATAAGACGATTCTACTTTTGAAGAACCATAGCGAAACGCTACGCATGACCATAGCAAAACGCTATAAATTTTGACAAAAGCCATACACTGAGAATAAACGGAAAACGCATTTATCCGGTATCGTAAAAACATCTTATACCTGCAATAACATTACCTTTCACCCCAGAATGCAAGATGCCGCCGACATTGCTATTTTTGATTGCGGAGATTGCAAAACTCCTTGCTGGACGTTGGCGCAATTATTGCCCAAGATTTAACAATTATTCGACACCGAGAACCTTGAAATGCTATAAGATCATATTCACTATACCTTATTTTAGATGATAGCATCTCCCTATTCCAAGCTTCGCTCCCAGCGGGATATCAACTTGTGGCGAATTCCGCTATTGCTTTCGCTTGCCTCCGTTGCGCTGTTCTGTTTGACTTTAATTCCCGATATTCTCGACAAATACGGGATCATTCATATCCCGTCGTGGCTCACGATGGGCAGTATCGATGATGCGCGCGCCATACTTAGCGCAACAATGGGAGCTGTTGCGACCGTGCTTGCACTTATCTTCTCCGTGGCGTTGCTCGTGCTTTCGATGGTCGCCACGCTGTTCGGTCCTCGGTTGCTTTATCGCTTCCTGCAAGATAAAGTTACCCAGATGACGATCGGCATTTTCATGGCCACGTTCGTTTATATCTCACTGGTGTTCTTAGTTACGCACCAGACCGCAACTTCCGTCTTCATTCCACAAATTTCTCTTATCACAAGCTGGGTGCTCGTGGTCATCAGCTTCGGGTTTCTCGTTTATTATAGTCATAGGATCGCAACTTCGATACAGAATCCCGACCTCGTTGCACATGTTGCTGAAGATGTCTATCCTTCCGCAGCCGGAGCACTGGAACGCGGGCCTTCTGAGGGAACCGGACCTGCACCAGATGATGCCAAAATTTTGGAAGAAGCTGCGCATGGTGCAGTAGTAACATCCCTGCTTAGTGGGTATCTTCAATACATTGACCACGAAGCGCTTGTTCTTGCAGCGGGGAATGCCGGTGCAAAAGTAATATTGCGCTTTCGTCCCGGTCAGTTCGTGCTTCGCGGCGAAGCGATTGCTGCGGTTTATCCGAAGGAATGCGTGACGCTGCTCGACGCCATCATCCGTCGCAGCATAAAGCTCGGTAATCACCGTACACTGACACAGGATAGCGAATTCGGAGTTGCGCAGATCGTCGAGATCGCGATTCGCGCACTCAGCCCAGCTGTAAATGATACATTTACCGGCTTGGCCTGCGTTGATTGGCTGGCTGACGTTCTTATCTCACTTGCAGAGAAGCCGCCTCTCGAAGGCAATTGGTACGATCTTCGTGGCGAACTGCGCGTGTGGATGCCGGCGATACGTCTTGAACGATTGGTCAAGCACGCATTCGATCTGATCCGGCAGGCAGGAGCGCAAAATCCGGCTGTGCTGATACACCAGCTCGATGTGATACGACGTCTGGCGCCGCGTATGCCAGTTCCGGCGAAGCAGATGTTAGCGGAACAAGCGCGGGCCATCCGCGATACCGAAATGGCTGACATTGTTGCGCTCGACCGCAATGACATCGAACGTGCCGTGCAACGTGCGCGCGAAGCACTAAACATGGACCAAGATTTTTGGAATTAAGATATCCTCTTTGACTGCATTGACTCTTATTTTGAATTTGCAATGACCACGATCGGTATTCTTCAGGGATTCATTCTCCTTGCAGCCATTTTCGCGCTGACAAAACCACTCGGCACATATCTTGCGCGCGTGTTTTCTAAAGAACATACCTTCCTCGATCCAATACTTTCACCTACTGAGCTTTTTATCTACCAAGTATGTCGAGTTAATGCAGCAGAAGAAATGCCCTGGCAGAGCTACACGCTATCGCTCATTTTTTTCAGTCTCGCAGGTTCGTTGCTACTTTATGGGATCATGCGATTTCAACACCTTCTTCCATGGAACCCAATGGGATTTCCTGCGGTGGCGCCCGATCTTTCATTTAATACTTCCTCAAGTTTCGTGACCGGAACAAGCTGGCAAGCCTACCACGGGGAATCAACAATGAGCTATTTTACCGATATGGTGGGCATTGCAGTTCAGGATTTTCTTTCGGCTGCTGCGGGACTTGCCGTAGCAATCGCAATTATTCGCGGGTTTGCTGGATCGAGAGTGCAGGGCATTGGGAATTTTTGGGTGGACATGGTGCGGTCTTGTCTTTATGTTTTGATCCCAATGAGCATTGTGGGAAGCCTAGTGTTTGTGGCACTTGGTGTCATTCAAAATTTATCCCCTTACGTCAATACCACCACGATGGAAGGCGCGCGGCAAATTTTGCCGATGGGGCCAGTTGCAAGCGAAGAGATAATAAAATTATTAAGCGCCTCGGACGGCGGAGGGTTTTTCAATGCCAATTCTGCACATCCATTTGAGAACCCAAGTGCGCTTGTTAACTTTCTTCAAATGTTCTGCCTGCTTATCATTCCAGCCGGCATTACGTATTGCTTCGGACGAATGGTAAAGGACCAAAAACAAGGATGGGTGCTATTCGGCGTGATGAGTTTCCTGTTCTTTGCAGGCTTTCTTGGAATGTATGCGGCAGAGCAGAATGGTGATCCTTCCCTCAAGAGTCATCGTATCATTCTGCACTCATCTGGAACCCAAACGGGCGGGAACATGGAAGGCAAAGATGTTCGCTTTGGAATCGCAAATTCCGCACTGTATGAAACCGTCACCACGGATGTTTCTGATGGCGCAACGAACGCATCGCTCGATAGCTTCACGCCACTCGGCGGGATGATCGCGCTCGTCAATATGATGTTAGGAGAAATCATCTTTGGTGGCGTTGGCTCCGGTCTGCATGGAATGCTTTTGCTCGTGGTGATAACCGTGTTCATTGCCGGGCTCATGATAGGCCGCACACCGGAATATCTGGGAAAGAAAATTCAATCGCGCGAAATGAAACTTGCCATGCTCGCACTGCTCCCGACCACCTTCTGCATTTTGGGATTTTCCGCATGGGCAGCGGTGTCGCCAGAAATGCTGAATAGTATCGGAAATAAAGGTACGCATGGACTTACGGAACTTATCTATGCCTTCACTTCAACCACCTCAAATAATGGCTCGATCATGGCGGGATTGCAAGTAAACACGACATTCTGGAATATCACGACCGGCATCGCGATGCTTGTCGGACGTTTTACGACAATGATCGCAATGCTTGCCATGGCTGGTTCGCTTGCTGAAAAACCTTCCGCGCCTCCATCTAAATTCACGTTTCAAACGAACAATCTTCTGTTCGGAGGTCTGCTTATTGCAGTGATCTTTATCGTTGGAGGACTGACGTATTTTCCCGCGTTAGCAATCGGACCGATACTTGAGCACCTACAAATGATTACAGGCAAAGTGTTTTAGGGATCATTCGATCCCATACATCCGAAGCTTACGATAAAGTGTTGTTGTTGCAATGTTCAGTTGCCGCGCAGTAAGAAGTTTATTCCCGCCAAGACGTTCCAGCACTTCGAGGATGTATTTCTTCTCGATCTCGTCCAATGGCGCAATTTCATTCGGCTCTTGATCGGCAACATGCGCAAGATGCCGCTTAAATAATTCTTCAGGCAGATGCTCGAGATCCACGATGCCATCATCGGCAAAAATAAGCGCGCGTTCGATCACATTTTTCAGCTCGCGAACATTTCCCGGCCAATCGTACTCCGTAAGCGCTTCGAGCGCCTCGGTAGAAATGGTGTGAACTTTACTTCCGATCTTTCGCGCAAGTTCTTCAAGCAAATTCTGCGCGAGTAATGGAATATCTTCTTTACGATCTCGAAGTGGAGGGATATGGATTAACACCACTTTCAGCCGGTAATAGAGATCTTCACGGAATGTATGGCTTCTAATCGCCTCGCTAAGATCGCGGTTCGTCGCCGCAATAACACGAACGCTCACCGAACGAGCGCGCCCACTACCAACGGGAATCATCTCCCCTTTTTCGAGAAATCGTAGTAACTTTACTTGTGTCTCCGGCGACATCTCACCAACCTCATCTAAGAATACCGTTCCCCGGTCTGCGGTTTCGAGAAGACCTGCTTTATCGCGATCAGCACCGGTGAACGCACCACGAACGTATCCGAACAATTCGCTTTCCTGAAGATCGCGTGGGATGGCGCCGCAATTAATAGCAATAAAGGGGCCGCTGCTGCGCGGATTATTTGCGTGAAGCATTTCTGCGACTAATTCCTTACCGGTTCCGGATTCCCCCGTGATCAGCACACGCGTATCGGTTGGAGCAACTCGGCGCAGCACGTCATGCAATTGCATGATCGCAGGGCTTTTTCCAACAATGCGTCCGAAAGCATATTCTTCGCGCGTCTGTTTTCGAAGCCGATCGATCTCTCGTTTCAGCGCGCGTTTTTCGAGCGCCTTTTCTACAACGAGCACGATCTCTTTATAGTCAGTATCTTTCGTAAGATAATCTGCTGCACCGAGCTTCATCGCTTCCACGGCATTTTCAAGTTCCGCATGAGCGGTGAGCACGATCACTTCGGATTCCGGTGTCAACTGGCGGGCTTCGCGAAGCATGTCGAGGCCGCTTTTACTTCCCATACGCATATCGGTAATGATAAGATCAATACCGCGATTATCCCCGATCAGCTTTTTCGCATCGTCAACGTTTGAAGCCAGCAACACTTCATGGCCATAATGCTCCAAAATGGTCTTGTAGTTGCTGCGCGCGGCGGCTTCGTCGTCAACCAAAAGTATTAAGGACATCGGGGATAACTACACGATAAAACCAAAAAAATGAAAACAGTGCTGACGTGGATGAAACTCCTTAACATAAAAGAAGAAATTCTCGTCTCATAATTAGTTATTTTGCTTGAGAAGAAGAATATGCTGAAATTGCGGGCAAGTAGTAATTGTCCCTTATTTTTGTACTAACTAAATGCATAAGAAAAGTCCCTTAGGAATCGGATGGTGTCTGCTTTTTGCAGGATTGGTAGCTGGTTGCTCAAAATCAAGTAATACGCCAAGTTCCTCCTCCGAACCCGAATGCGGCATTGAGCGGTGGCATGTGAAGATCCTGACCGATCCCGCTGTTTCCTCTATTAATTGGACACCCGTTACCACCACCGTTGCACAGCAAAACGCATTCCCTGAACTTATCGTGAGCGAAGATACCACTCGCTTGGCGTTCGAGGAACAAGCGGTCAGCGTATCCTGCACCATCGCTGCTTTTGTACGTGAGGACGACAAGGACATCCATCTTATCATCGTCGATGATACCCACGATTCGATGATCGCCGAAATTCCCAGCACCGATTGCGCGGAAGTGGCAGCATCAGCCTATGCCGGACAATTCGATGCTGCTTCACAGTGGATAATCACTAATTTGGGAACACCTTCGACGGATTTCAAGAATGTGAATAAAGCAGCAACCATCACCGGGGTTCTATTCCAGGATTTCAACCACGGGCAGGATGGACATGCAAAGAATTACCGGGAGATCCATCCAGTAACGAAGATAGAATAATATTATGGGCGTTTGCTCTGCAATAAAGACGGAACTGAGCTAATCAACAGTCCGGAAATTACCAGCGCACAACTCGATATAACAATTTCCCGCGATGTCAGTGCAACCGTGAATACATCGCTCATCGAAGCAAGAACTTGCGTATGGATCAGTAAGAGAATTCCCATCGCTGTGATCCCGCCCGCAATTCCGGCCAGGGCGCTATAGAGTACCATTGGCGTCATGATCATCCACCGGGTGGCACCGATTCGGGTAAGTGTGCGAATGGTCTCCTTACGAATTTCATTCCCGTGCCGCGATGCGATAAATGCATAGAAGAACGCAGCGAGAATAAGCAGCGAGCAAAGCATAATGGCAATGCGGTCTAATGCTAATGAGCGTGATTCCATAATGCCAATAAGAGGCGCATTGCTTTTTACTTCTTGTACCTTTGGAATATTGCGAAGCGATTCTTCCAAGCGTTTGGCAGCTTGTGCGGTTGGCTCGGTAAGAAATACTTTCACGCTTGCGGGAAGTGGGTTCACCCCAAGTACTTGCTCAGGATTCTCGCCGGACATTTTTGCATAATCACTAAGCGCTTGTTCTTTCGAGATAAATATTATGCGAGAAATTCCAGGCAAAGACTTGACACTCTGATCCACGATCGAAATTGCATCCTGCGAAGCAACGTCTGGATCGAAAAAGGCTTCAATTGCAAGATTAGCTCTCAACGATGACATCGCCTCGTGCGCTTTCCATGCAAGCAACACAAACAGCGCGCTCACGCCGAGCGCAACGCCAAGCGTAAGCGTCTGCATGAGCCATGCTGCCCATGAATGTTTGAGATAACGGAAGGTTTCTTGAAGAACGAACACTCTTAAAATGTATCAGGCCACGAAGAGCGCAGCGTTTCCAAAAAATCGTAGTTCGTAAGATCGTAATGGATCGGCGTAATGCTGATCTTACCTTCGCGGATCGCGATGTCATCGATGTCTTGATACTTATCTTCCAAAATGTATTTGCCTTTCAGCCAATAATACGGCCGCTCGTGTGGATCGACGCGCTTCTCGAACTCATCTTCCCAATAGGAAGCTCCTTGTCGGGTATAAGCTACGCCACGAATTTCAGAGGCCGGAAGTGCAGGAACATTTACATTCAACAGCGTGCCGCGCGGCAACCGCAGACGCGCCACTTCAGGAGTAAAACGCTTCATAAATTCCGCGGCAACAGAAAAATCTGCATCAAGGTGATAACTTGTGAGCGAAACTGCAATGGCCGGAACATCGAGCACGGTCGCTTCCGTCGCCGCGCTGACCGTACCGGAATAAATAATATTCACCGCGGTATTTCTTCCATGATTGATGCCGCTTACCACAATATCGGGTAGTGGATGACCCTGTTCGTCCAAAAACGTGCGCAAAGCAAGTTTTACACAATCGGCGGGTGTGCCACTCACAGCATATCCAAAAAAATCGCCGTTCTTCTGGAACTCCGTCACACGCAACGGAAGGCTGACCGTCAGCGCATGCCCCACGGCGGATTGCTCTCCCAATGGAGCCATCACAATAACATTCCCGATCTCGCGCAGGGCAACAACAAGATCGTAGATCCCTCGGGAGTTAATACCGTCGTCGTTAGTGACTAAAATATTCATACGTTATTTCCTTGCAAGACTGTTATGGCGATCATGTTCACAATATCGCTCAAGCTGGCTCCGCGCGAGAGATCGTTCATCGGGTGGCGAAGCCCTTGAAGTATTGGGCCGACCGCCTCACCCATTCCAAGCCGCTCCGCGATCTTGTAACTGATATTACCGGCATCGAGATTCGGAAAAATAAAAACATTCGCACGTCCTGCAACGTCACTTCCCTTCGATTTACGCTCGGCAACGTCGGGAACGAACGCGGCGTCGAATTGTAACTCGCCATCGATGGCAAGCATGGGAGCTTTTGCGCGGGCCAGTGCAGTCGCTTCGATCACTTTTTCTGCAGAAGGGGAGTGGGCACTGCCTTTTGTTGAAAACGATAGCATGGCTACTCGTGGCTCGATTCCGGTCAGCGTCTCATACGATCGTGCAGTCTGAATTGCAATATCCGCAAGCTGCAAGGCAGTGGGATCGGGTACAACTCCTGCGTCCGCAAAGGCAAGCGTGAATTCATGCTCGCGCATTCCGGGAATGGAAGGAAATGCGAGCAGGAACATGCTCGAAAGAACGGAAACACCGTCCGCAGTTCCAATGCCACGCAATGCGGCTCGTATCACCGATGCGGTCGTGGAAAGCGAGCCTGCGACCATACCATCGGCATAACCCGAACTGGTAAGCATTGCGCCAAAAAGAAGATCATCTGAACGAAGTTCCGATGCTGCTTCTGCTTTGGACTCCAGTTTCTCCTGACGCCGTTCGAAATAGGAGTCAACCAGTCCCCCAAACATGGGGTAACGTTCCTGAGATACGCTCTCGATACCACCCATATCAAGGCCCACGCGCAACGCTTCGTGCTGAAGCTCTTTTGGATCGCCTATGAGAACGATCGTTGCGATCGACTCATCGGTCGCAATGCGGGCTGCTTCGAGCATGCGTGGGTCCATCGCATCCCCGAGTAGGATGCGACGAGGATGACCCGCCGTCGTTACACGTTGCTTAGCCTTGGTTCTAATTTCTTCGAAGATTCTTGGCGGCATCAGCGATATGCATTAAAGGAATCTATTCTATCCCCAACTTTTCGCTTACAGACTTCATCCATCCCATTCGTAACCACTGCCCAGATCGTGTAGTGGCTGTCCAGATGCGGTGTCGGGCACTCTGTGATGAACCATTGCGAGCTTTCGGTATCCTTACCATCGCTTGCCATTCCCACCATCCCTTCGCGATCATATTCCCTCGGCGTTATCTCGCTGCGAATCGTATATCCGGGGCCTTCCCATCCCGTGCCACTCGGATCACCGGATTGAATCACAAAATTTGGAACCACGCGATGCACGATATTGCCGGCGAACCATTGCTCGCGAGACAGCCGCACCATGTTCAGCACCGTGAGTGGAGCCTCCTCCGTTAACAGATGGAGCTTCACAGAACTGCTCGTGAAGTTTAGAACCATATTCGACGGTAAGCTTTCGAGGGTAGCCCAATCGATGTTACTGATTCGTTGTATCCGTTTTGGTACGACCACATCCTTCCCTTCAATAGTTTTTAGAAGCACAATAATGGAATCCATTATCTCGCCATCACCCCAGGTGTTCGCAGAATCGTACGCGACCCGAACCTCTCTATCTACTTCGGCGCTTGTATCTCCAAGCCAGGCTTCGTCTTTGATAGCGGTCAGGAGAGCGTCACGGAAGCGTGGGTTCGTGAACGCGGGAATGTATTTTTCGACGAACTGCCGTGCCTCTGCCCTGCGGGAGCTATCGGGAATGATACTTGTGTCACGGATCGCATCGAGTGCTACCGCATCCACTGCCGGATCATTCACAACATCGGAAATATGGATCAGAAGTCCTCGATATAAATTCGCCATGTGATCCGATTCGAGATATTTTCGAAAAGCTGGGATACGCTTTGCAAGCCCCCACATGCTGTCGAGCACTTCCAATCTTACTATTTGCTCAATCGGATCGAACGCCGACATCGTAAGCAGGATTGAGTAGAAAAAACCTGTATCCGGCAGCGTCGCAGCGGCTCGCACCGCAAAGTTGCGTATCGTGGGAACTCTATAGAGCGCATAGTTCTTGACCGCATCACGCAGCGTGGGTGTCTGTAGCCGGACAGCGGGAATTGTCAATCGGGCAGCCACGATCGGATCGACCTCATCATGGCGACCGTCCGTCCCGCTAAATCCATCGAGCCACTCTCGCTGTGATACTGAATCCTCATGAGAAAGCCAACCCGATGTAATGAAGCCTTCGATGACATCACCCGCTGTAACCCCGACCTGTATCGCAAGCATACTATCGCGCAAGGCACTTTCGGCCGCAAGTTGCAACGTGCTAACGGTTAACGCATCCAGGGATTTAAACTGCCCAAAGGCTCGAAGAATGCTCACACGCACCCGCCAATCATTTTCACCACGATATGCGCGGTACAGCGCGGTATCCGCCCGGGCATCATGGAGCTTTCCAACCGCGAGCGCGCCAAACATACGAACGTAAGGAGAGCCCTGATCGAGCAATAAGTCTTTGAGTTTCAGAAATCGGCCAGAGAGATCGAGCGAATCATCGGCGCGGGCAAAAGCATAAGCGGCACGCCAGCGCACGTTTGGATCGTTATCGTTCGCAAGCGTCTCCAGATCGTTCATCATGTGGGAGTTCGATTCATGATGCAAGGCAAACTCCTCATACGCTTCTGCTTCCGTGAGCGCGTCGATCTTCTTTTGATCGGCAAGTTGCCCAACGATGCTCGGAGCGCTGGCACTATCGGCTTTTGTCGCGACTCGCGCAATGGCGATCAATCGCGCGGTCGTTGGGTGCCGAGCTGTCGCCTCCGTCAGGGCACGATAGGTTTTCTCATCAGGCCCGAGCATACCAAGCGCAAAGGCTTCTGCATCCGCAACGGAATCTCGCTGCTCGGAAAGAAAATATTTTAGGAGAGCAGGACGAATAGAGGTATCGCCGATATTCCCAATCCCGATCGCCGCGCGCCGCGCAACTTTAGCTATAGGTGATGTGAGATATGGCAACAAGCTATCGGCATCGCGGCGCTCATCCGTGATAGTGATAATGCGTCGTTCGTCGGCGCTAAATTTCACTTGAGCACAGACCGGCGCCGGTTTCACACCCGCGACACAAAGCATGGAACACACCAGCAGGCTCCATGATGATCCACGAGAAATAAGAGAGTTGTTCATGTGTGCAATATTACGCAGGATTCATTAAGCATTCCTGCATCATAATAGTTTTTGTAACGTAAGAAGTTGTAAACAGATGTGCTTTTTTTCCACAAAATGTTTCGAACACTTGACTTCCAACATACAATTCGTATTTTTAACCTGATTTTTTCATCTCTATCGAATATCTTCCCTGAATTTTTTTGAACGATCTAAAACATGCACGTAGGACTCTTAGCCAATATCAAGCCCAAAAGTACTCTCGATGAACGAGAACGTTCCCGCCATCCGTACATTCCGCACGATGACCTCTATGCGGAATGGGACGCGCCGGAAACCATCGAAGCGGTGCGGGCCGGATTAGCGTCCCACCCTGATGTAACGGTCGAAGTGATCGAAGCGGTGCCGGATCGCGCGCTCGACCGGTTGCTTGTGCATGATCTCGATATCGTTTTCAATCTTGCCGAAGGATTTGCCGGAGCATCGCGGGAAGCCCAATTCCCGGCAGTTCTTGAAATGCTGCAGATCCCCTACACTGGCTCGGGACCGCTCGCGCTCGCGCTCATGCTCGATAAAGCTCGGACCAAAGAGATCCTATCTTATCATGGAATTCCGGTAGCACGATTCATTACTTCGGATCGTCCTATCGGCTCGATCCGCTCGATGCTGCCCGGTGCTGATTTTCCATTTATTGTAAAGCCGCTTTCCGAAGGCTCCTCGAAAGGCATTCGGAATTCATCCTTCGTCACAAGCCTAGATGCCATGAACCGCGAGATCGAGCGAATCTCCAACGAATATCATCAACCCGCACTCATCGAGGAGTTCCTTCCCGGACGTGAGTTTACTGTAGCGGTCCTGGGTTCAGGCGAGAAAGCACATGTACTGCCGATCGTCGAGATAAATCTCGGTGAACTTCCGCCTGAAGCGAATAACATTTATTCGTTCGAAGCAAAGTGGGTGTATGATGTAGCGGAACGTCCGCTCCACATTTTCACTTGTCCCGCAGATATTTCCATCAAGCTGAAAGAGGAGATTGAAGCCGTCGTGCTGCGGACGTTTGAAGTCCTCGATTGCCGCGATTGGGCGCGCATCGATGTCCGATTGGATGCGCGCGGCCGCGTGAATGTCATCGAGGTGAATCCGTTACCAGGCATTCTTCCCAAACCCGAAGAAAATTCCTGCTTTCCCAAAGCCGCCCGCGCTGCGGGGCTCACGTATGAAGGGATGCTCCTATCTGTCCTAAAATCCGGCTGCGACCGGTACGGTATCCCATTGCAATTTGAACGCAAACAAGTAAAGAAGTAGAATTACGAATTTCAAATTACGAATTACGAATTTTATTTACTTGCTGCGTGCTCTTTAGTCCCATTATGCGATGAAACAAAAAATCATCTTAGATAAGAGCTATGCGTTTGCTCTTAGGATCATAGGGTTGAGTGAGTATTTGCAGGAGAAAAAGGCATTTGTTTTAAAAGACCAAATACTTCGCTCCGGTACTTCAATCGGAGCAAACGCAGAGGAGTTTGTAGGAGCCAGGTCCAAGAAGGATTTTCTCGCGAAACTTAATATCTCTTATCGTGAGGCAAGAGAAACACACTATTGGCTTCGACTATTGCGTGACTCGGGCTATCTCACCAAGAAAATGGCTGAATCGATGCTTGCTGATTGCGAAGAATTGCTGAAAATTTTAGGATCCATTCAGAAAACAATGAAAAGAAGATTAAAGGATGACGCCGATTAAAATTCGTAATTTGAAATTCGTAATTCGTAATTCGTAATTGACTTGAGAGTTGCCGTTATTTATAACGAGCCGCGCAACACGGCTTCCGAGGATCACTGGCTGCGCCGGTCGGATCCGAATTATCATCCGCCATCGAGTGAATTCATCGATGCGTCGGAATATGGCGTGCTCGAACAAATGCGCTCCATCGCAAGCGCTCTTAAAGAGCACGGCCACCAAGTAACCATTTTCAGTGCCGACGACAACACTGAGAAGCTATGCTCGTTCTTAGCCAATGAGCGCCCTGAAGTCATCTTTAATTGTTGTGAATCGATTCTCGGACAATCGAAGCTCGAAATGAATGTGGCGGCGCTTTATGAATTATTTCGTATTCCTTATACTGGTTCACCACCACTTGCGCTTGGCCTTGCACTTGAAAAGGCGCTCGCGAAGGCTATCTTCGTTGCAAAGGGAATCCCCACTCCGCGACATCAGCTCTTCGAGCACAAAATATTGGGAGGACTTGATCCAGAAATGCGCTTCCCACTTATCGTGAAGCCCGTACATGAAGATGCGAGCATAGGAATCGACTCCAACGCGATCGTGCATGATGTGCATGCTCTCGAAAGAAGAGTCCAGTTCATTCAAAAAGAATTCGATCAACCGGCGCTCGCAGAAGAATTTATCGATGGCCGCGAATTAAACGTTGCAGTGTTAGCGGCGTCTGATGGTAAGTTCATCACGCTTCCGATCTCGGAAATTACATTCGATAACATGCCGGAAGGAATGCCGCACATCGTGAGCTACGAAGCGAAGTGGGTGGAAGAGTCGCCTCTTTATCAAACGACGATGCCGGAATGTCCGGCGAAGTTGCCGGAGAACATTGCGAGCGAAGCTCGAACCATCGCGTTACGCGCTGCGAACGCCGTGGGACTTCGTGATTATGGGCGTGTGGATATGCGTTTGGATGCATACGGCAACCTTTTCGTGCTCGAAGCAAATCCGAATCCGGATATCAGCGAAGATGCGGGATTCATGCGCGCAGCACGTGCGAGCGGCCGAACCTTCGCTGGAACCATAAATGAAATTCTTGACCGGGCGGTCGCTCGTGCTCGATAAAACGGTCGAGCCGGTGTATGAAAATTTTTGAATGAAGCCTTCAACATTGAACCATCGAAACATTCGAGACGTTAAGCGCGACATTCGTAACATTGTTTCCAATGATACGTGAAATAAAAAAAGAAGATCGCGAAAACATTCTCCACCTTATCAGGGCTACGAAGAATTTTTCAGAAGCCGAAGTCGCGATCGCTGAAGAGCTCATTGACATTTGTACGGGACAACCAGAGCAAAAAGATTATTTTGCTTACGTAGCGGAAATATCGGATCGCGTAGCAGGGTTTCTCCTGCTCGGGCCAACACCAGCCACCGTTGGAACTTATGATATGTATTGGATCGCAGTCGATCCGGACTATCAGGGACACGGAATCGCGCAGCAGTTAGACACCTTCGCTGTCCAGTTCGTGCGCGAGCGCGGCGGCTATCTTCTCATCGCTGAAACCAGCAGCCAGCCAAGTTACGAACGCACAAGGGCGTTTTACCTAAAGCAGCATTACGAAGTGCTTGCGCAGATCAAAGATTATTATAAACCAGGTGACGACCTCGTTATTTTCGGCAAAAGAGTTTGATAACATGTAGCGCCGGCGTCCTCGCCGGTCCCACGCCGAGGGAACCGGCGAGGACGCCGGCGCTACAATTGAAAGATTTTTAAGCCGACGATTTGCTTTTTCGTTCGCAATGTAGTATATTGCAAAAAGGAAGATCGACCGTGAAAGCGGGACATCTTCTTTTAGCAGACGAAAAAAAGAATCGTTGGCGCATCAGAGCTGCGAAATGTGCGGCGTGATGTAAAGCATTAATGTTAACACGAGCCGTGTCTTCCGGGAGGCCGGAAGCAATGGTTCGATCAAATCACTTATTATGGAATATTGGCAAGAGCTACTCCGCAAATCCGTTGAATCCAAAGAAGAGATCATTTCTCAATTCGGTATCAAGCCGGAAGTTGCGGACCAACTGAACGACTTCTTTCAAACTCGCGTAAACCCGTACTATCTGTCGCTCATCCGTCATAAGGGCGACCCGATCTGGCTCCAATGCGTGCCAGACGAAATTGAACTCGCGGACATCGATGCACCCGACGATCCTCTGAATGAGGATGCCATGTCGCCGGTGCCGAGCATCACACACCGCTATCCCGATCGCGTACTTTTTCTTGTAACGAGTCAGTGCTCGATGTACTGCCGTTTCTGCACGCGCAAGCGCAAAGTCGGCGATTCTTCCAAAATTTCGATGAAGTACATTCAGGATGGGCTGGATTATATCGCCGCGCATCCGGAAGTCCGGGATGTTATTCTCTCCGGCGGCGATCCGCTCACACTGACGGATTTCATGCTCGAAAAAATTCTGAAGGGGTTGCGAGAAATTCCACATGTCGAGATCATTCGGCTTGGAACAAAGATTCCGTGTGTGCTTCCACAGCGAGTTACGCCCAATCTTTGCGAGATGATAAAGAAGTATCATCCCATTTACGTAAACACTCACTTTAACCATCCGTGGGAATGCACGCCGGAGGCCAAGCAAGCGACTGAGATGCTCGCCAATGCCGGATGCCCCGTCGGTAACCAAATGGTGCTGATGAAAGGCGTGAATGACGACCCGATGGTCGTGAAAGAGCTGATGCAAAAGCTGCTCGCCATGCGCGTTCGGCCCTATTACATTTATCAGGCTGATCTTACGAAGGGCGCAAACCATTTCCGCACTCCGGTCAAGGTTGGCTTGGATATTATGGAAAAGCTTCGTGGCTGGACTTCCGGACTTGCCATCCCCTATTACGTGATCGACGCGCCCGGCGGCGGCGGAAAAATTCCCATGCTGCCGAACTACGTTGTCAGTCACGACGAAAAGAACTGGGTGCTCCGCAATTACAAGTACGACATCTATACCTATCCCGATGTTGTCGAAGAGACGAAGCCCACAAAAGCTCCCGCTCGCAAACGCCCCGTTCGCGCACCGAGAAAGAAGAAGGTATTCAATCAGAATCCAGAACCGGGATTGCGCTGATCGCTTTCTGATCTCGCTGATTTATTTGAAGGGACACGCTGATAGGCGCGTCCCTTTTGGTTTGGAACCGCTATTCCGATGAGTGATGTTCCTCCCAACGCTCCCAAATGGGTCAATATGGCACTTTTTAAATAACATCGGGAAATATGAGATATTTTGTTATCTTTTTTTCTGTCTTCCTTCTTTTAACTTCACACACTTCGTTAGCGCAACTAACGCAGCAAGGTAAGCTGGTTTCTGGAAAATCGCTTGGTTTGGATGAGGATGTTGTCGGCCGCGCGCACTTCGAGCGAATGCGGCTCGCGAATCCTGCTACCGGCGTCATTCCACAAGGGATGCGTGCGAAAGAGTTAAAATTCGCAGCCGGGCTACCGTCACGTGAGGATATCGGCACATCGAGCCCTGGCAAATTTAGTACTCTTTCTATTCCGTCCGTTATTTGGGAACCGCGCGGGCCGGAAAATGTCGGCGGACGTACAGATGCCTTAGGCATTGACGTTGCGAATGAAAACATCATTAATGCCGGCGGTGTCGCCGGAGGCATGTGGCACTCTACCGACGGCGGATCATCATGGGTGAGAACAACACCGTTAAATCAAATCGATAATATCTCTGCTCTCACACAAGACACACGTAACGGAAAAACGAATACCTGGTATTGCTCTACCGGTGAACCCGTCGATTGCAGCATAGGCGAACCGGTAGGTGGTGGTCAGTTTATTGGAAATGGCATGTTCAAATCCACCGATGATGGTGTCACCTGGAATATTTTATTCTCAACGGTTTCAACCGATAGTGTCACATTGACCAACCCTTTTAACTGGGTATGTCAGATCACAACAGATTCCTCCAATGCTTCAGAAGATGTCGTTTATGCAGCGACAATCGGTGGGATCGAGCGATCATCTGACGGCGGACAAACATGGACGATGACCCTTGGCAATATTTCTAATGGGTCAGGTGAAACAGGTGTTGCGGTTACTTCAAACGGAGTGGTATATGCAGTGCTCTCCGAGAACACAGCTCTAAACACAGGGTTGGCCCCAATCTATGGCGCCTATCGATCAACCGACGGCATTCATTGGACCAATATTACACCTGCTAATTGGGAACGACAAACCTTCTACATCTATCTCGCCGTTGCTCCCTCGAACGGTAACGTTGTATATTTTTCTGCCACGGATCTTTCCGGAAATTTCAGCTTTTGGAAATACACCTACGAATCCGGGGATGGAACGGATACGGGTGGCATCTGGGCTGATCGCACAGCCATCCTCACAGCAGCCGGGATAGAAGTTCCTTATGATGGGGATGTTCACGTTCAGCCAGATAATGAGAACATCGTTTATTTGGGCAGTGTCTATCTTTGGCGTTCTACTGATGGGTTTGCGACGACAACCAATATTACCAACCTCAATATTTATAACGGCTTTCCCGACGTGCATGTGGATCAACAAGCCATTGCATTTTATCCCTCGAACCCTTCTTCGATGATCATTGGATGTGATGGAGGCCTCTATTACACAGCCGACAATCGAGCCAGACAGGTGTCCTGGACTTCGCTCGACAATAATTATCTCACGATGCAATTTTACACGATCGGACTCGATCACTACACACCCGGTAGTGTCACGTTGCTTGGAGGCTCTCAAGATAATGGCAGCTACTCGACGGATATCGATGATGAGACCCAGCCATGGGACTTTATGTACGGTGGCGATGGCCAGGCATGTGCGATTGCCGGCGATGCAGGTCTCATCTATGCTTCCGCGCAGTTAGCTGTTACGTATGCAGAAGCCTCGGACGGCAGTAATTGGACTCGGATCGATCCCACCGGTGGAACCGGATATTTATGGCAGAATCCATTTGTGCTCGATCCGAACAACTCCGACATGATGTATTTCGGGGGTGGTCACATTCTCTGGCGGAATAACGACCTCAGTATGTTTCCCGTTTATGACACCAGCACTACAAGCATTAACTGGGATAGTCTTTCAGCTACAAGACTTCCCGCAAATAGCCCCTATGGGATTTACAGCGGAATAAGTGCTATCGGTGTTTCAACAAACCCTCCGAACATCGTCTATTATGGTACAAATGATGGTATGCTTTTTAGACTCGATAGCGCGGAGTCGGGAAGCAAGAAGCCTGTGGCAATTTGGTCGGGCAAAGGTTTTCCTTCAAAGGCATTTATAAGCTCCATTGCAATCAATCCAAATAATGCAGATAGTGTTTTGGTAGCGTTTGCAAATTTCGAGGTTCAAAGTCTGTTCCTGACCACGAACGGCGGAGCGAACTGGGAACCAGTAGGCGGGAATCTTGAAGAGTATTCAAATGGCTCCGGCAACGGGCCATCGTGCAGGTCCGTAGCGATCTTGCCGCTAACGGATGGCACTATTTTTTTAGTCGGGACTTCAACGGGCGTGTATTCTACGAACAAGCTGAATGGAATGTCAACGGTCTGGTCGCTTGAAGGGGCTTCCACGATCGGCAATGATATTATTAATGCTCTTGATGTCAGACCATCGGATGGTTACGTTGCTGTTGGGTCGTGTGGAAGCGGTGCGTTCACAGCAACCTTTAATTCAGCGAACAGTGCTGTGAAAACTACGCCGTTACCATCGACACAGCTAACGCTTGAACCGAACTATCCTAATCCGTATAACTCGTCCACACATTTCCAATTCAATGTCCCGAATTCCGGCGAAGTTTCCCTTGCCATATACGATGAGAAAGGGGTCCTAATAGCTTCGATTCTTTCGGAAGAATTAGAAGCTGGAACCTATACCACAGAATGGAATTCGAACAATGTTCCAAGCGGCGCTTATCTATGTAAACTGAGCGAAAATGGACAATCCGTTTCTCGACTAGTTTCGATCGAACGGTAACCTTCTAAGTGCTGATTTTTATTGAAGGATACGCCCTTAGCATGTCCTTTTTTATTTTACCACCCACCGCCTGCACCACCTCCGCCGCCCATGCCGCCGCCGCCGGAGAAACCACCCCCGCCGAAGCCGCCTCCGCCAAATCCTCCTCCGCCAAAACCACCACCACCCCAACCGCCGCGGCCTGAGTTGAAGATCGAGGACCAAAACAATCCCTGCAAGATCCCTCCCATACATCCGGAACCTGCTCCGCCCGCGCCAACGACCGTGCGCTTCGAGCCGGTTCCCGCCAGCGCGCGCATGATAAAGAGAAAAATAAAAAATCCAAAGACGATAATAAGCGCACCCGCTGGCGATGGCGCACCGCGCCTACCGCGAAACGGACTTTGCGGGTTCTCGTTCTTAAATTCCCCGCCGATGACCTGGAACATCGCAGTCGTTGCCTGATCGAGTCCGCCATAGACATCGCCCTTGCGCAGCGCGGGAACCAGGATTTGCTGATAGATCATGCTCGTCGCAGCATCGGTGAGCGTGGGTTCGAGTCCGTAGCCCGTTGAGATCCACCCTTGATGGTCTTGCAAAGCAAGCAGGATCAGCGCGCCATTATTCTTATTCTTTTGCCCAATATGATTGCTGTCGAGCACGGTGACGGCGAAATCCTCCACTGGATTTCCATTTAAGGAAGGGATGAGCACAATGCAAATTTGCGTGGAGGTGGAATCTTCGTAATGGCGGAGTTTGGCATCGAGCGCGGCGACCTCGTTCGGGTTCAGCGTGTTCGTTTCATCGAGCACGTAACCTGCGTGAAGCATGGGGATCGCGAGAGAGGTTGGAGATTGTGCAGGAAGATTCGAAGACAGTGAAAGCAAACATATCACTACCAACGTAGCCGTGACCTTCAGGTCACGGTCGCGGAGCGAAAAGTCACACGGTGACCTAAAGGTCACGGCTACGAAGTCGAAGAATTTTCTCATCGCGTCGGCCTCACGGGGCCATGCGGCTCTGTTGCCGGAGTTGGAGGTGCACTCTCAGGTGCTGATCCTGAACTTGGAGCGCCATCGGGAGTTCCGAAGTTAACTTTCGGTGCGTTCTCAGCTCCGGCGGCGGCTTCGAAGTATGGATATGCAGTAAATCCTGACATGCTTGCGATCATGCTGGCTGGGAATGAGCGAATGCGCGCGTTGAAATCCTTCACCTGATCGTTGTACCTATTTCGTTCCAAGCGAATGCGGTTTTCCTGTCCTTCGAGCTGAGACATCAGCACGGTAAAATTTGCCTGACTTTTGAGCTCCGGATATTTCTCTACTACGACCATAAGCCTCGAAATAGCACTCGAAAGATCACCCTGCACTTTCTGAAAGTTCTGCAAGGCGTTGGGATCTTTCAAAGCCTCCGGAGTGAGATTGATGCCAGTAGCTTTACTCCGTGCGTCGATAACATCGGTCAGCGTTTGGCGTTCGTTAATGGCCGAGCCTTTTACGGTCTCGACGAGATTTGGAATGAGGTCAGCGCGCTGCTGATAGACGTTGTTCAATTGCCCGAGCTGCGCCTTCACGCCCTCGTCCATGGTGACGAAGCCGTTGTATGTGGTGCGCCACCACATGAAAATAATGAGGAGGAAAAGTACGATGCCTCCAATAATAAGTGTTCCTTTTTTCATAATGTCAAGTTCAAAAAATTAAAGTCTGAGTCCTAAATTTCCCTGAATGGTAATGATCTTCCAATTGCCAGGGCCGTTCCCACCGTAAATGTTTGAATAATTGGAAATCTCGTTGGTGAGCGGATAACCTGCTCGAGCTTCGAACACTAACTCGTGGCCTCCAATCTTGGCAAGTTCAACACCGAGTCCAGCACGAATATCGAAGCGAAATCGATTTCCGAATGGTGTTCCATCCCACGCGGTAAATTGCGTTTGCCCTTGCCCGATACTGACCGTCTCGGAAAGCACGGCGAGTCCCATACTTGCTCCGATGATAAAATAACCCTTTTGCTTACCGCTGGTCTGTATCTTAAGAAACGGTTCGAACAGAAGATAGTACCAATAGTGATATGCATCAGCGGATACGAGAATGCTGTCACTTGGGATGAGGACAAAATTCCCGTTCGGAGCCACTCCGTACATATCCTGAAACGCAAAATCGCACATGAATCCAACCTTCTGACCCTCCTTCGTGAAATCGAAGGTTAGCCCAGCTCCGAATCCGGGTCCCGTTGCGTTCGCCAGGAATGCTTTCCCGGAAAAGAGATTCAAGCTGCCCGTCAGGTATGGCATCACGGTCAGAGAATCCCCTACGGTCGGAACCCTGCGTGGCGGCACACCTGTCCCTGGCTGCGCGAACGCTTCCGCTCCAGCCAATAGCAGAATTACCAGAAAGAGAGATCGCTTCATCGTACCATGGAAAAATTACGTTCCCGAATGTATCGGTTCATTACACGAACGTATCATGTCGCGTTAATATTACCATGCGTACCCGAGGGATGCCCCAAAAACAGGCTCTATCGTCGTAAAATAGCCGGGAGTACTCTGTGGCCCGATCCCATAACGAAGCCCAAGGATCGGTTCGACAGCGAATTGATCGAAGATCCATTTATAGGAAAGATCGACGCCAAGATCGAACGCGATCGCCGACCGGCTGCCGCTGCCGCCAGTTTGTTGGGATTGGTTAAAAAAGAAAAGGTCGGCAGCCGGCGCGACTGCAAGGCCAGTAAGCGCACGGCTGTCCGCAATATAGATCCGGTACGCTGCACCAACCCCAAAGGCGCTCCAATTCGCCGTCTGCGCAACCGTAGGCCAATAATGGAGACGGAGCATCCAGCTTGTTACAGGGTCCGTCTTGTACTCATATTGAAACATGATCGAACCATTATAAACAAGCGGCACTATGTCCACCGAAACGACCTGCGTTGCCGGGCTGGGACGAGCCTGAGCATACGATTTGCTTGAAGAGAATGATACAACGAATAGCAAGACCAAAGCGAAAAATGTTACAGATCCGAATTTCATAATTTTGATTGTTCTCCTAAGTTTTTGGGAAAAAACACTGCGTCGGTAAGAAACTCACGCGAACGTAGTTCTTCAAATATACGGCAAAGTTTGATGAAGCAAGCGAATTTCTACCACCAGGAGTACCCGAAAGGCAGTGAAATATATGGAAGAATACGCTGGCCGACCCGGTTCGTAATGAGATAGGAATCGAGAATGACCCGCGGTTCAATGAAGTAATGTCCGGTTCCGCCGCCGAAGGCGATCTTATATCCAAGCTCGGCGGTCGCGCGTACGGAGATCGTCTTGTTAACGAGGCCGACTCCTGCTCCCAATCCAACATATTGCCCAAGCAAGGCAGCATTATCAACAAGAAATATCCGCTCGATCGCCCCAATGGTAACTCCGGATTCCGGATACCATCCCGAGATATGTTTGTCCTCTAAACTCCGTTGATAGACTACTTCATACGCGCGAGAAAAATTAGGGTCGAGACGCTGTTCGTATTGTGCACTCATGCGTCCGAGAATGTCACCCAGCGGGTCGATCTCAATTGCATACTGCTGAAGATAACGGTAGAATTCGTATTTGCCGGCAGTTTGAGCGTTACAATTAATAATTAAGAATGAAGAATAAAGAATAAGGAATGAGATACAGAAAAGAGAAATTCTCAAAATGTCATCCTGAGCGGAGCAACGGTTCGTGGAGCGAACCATTGCGGAGTCGAAGGATCTCTTGTAATACAGCAAGAATTTCATCCAAATACAATCTCCTTCGAATCGGCATTCGTGGTTGTGATTAGTGCAAGCTTCTTCGACCGTGTCCAGCCTTTTAATTGTTTTTCCCGATGAATAGCTTGACGAATATCCGTGAAAGTTTCATAATATAGAAGCCGGTTCACGTCATATTTATCCGTAAAACCTGAAACGATCTTATTTTTATGCTCGAACATTCGACGTTGGATATCATTCGTTACTCCAATATAGAGAACGAGTGACCGGCTGGCGACAATGTAAACAAAAAATGTTTTCACATTAAATAAATCCTGACCTGAATAAGAAATCTTTGAAAGTATCGTAGACGCAAGAGATCCTTCGACTACGTTTGCCCCTCCTACGTCGGGGCAAACTCCGCTCAGGATGACAATAAAAAAGAGATTTTTACTTCTTAATTATTCTCGTATTCTTTCAATAGTTGCCGTGCGATCACGATATGCTGGATCTCGCTGGTGCCTTCGTAGATCTCGGTGATCTTCGCATCGCGCAGTGCTCGCTCCATCAAATACTCGCGGACGTAGCCATAGCCACCATGCACCTGAATGGCTTGATTCGCTACTTCCATCGCAATGGTTGATGCATAGAGTTTTGCCATCGCCGCCTCTTTAATATAGTTCTCGCCGGCATCCTTGGTTCGAGCGGCACGAAGTATGAGCATACGGGCAGCCTCGACTTTCACCTGCATATCGGCAAGTTTGAACTGGATCGCCTGCAATTGATTGATCGGCTTACCAAAGGCATGACGTTCGAACGTGTATCGAATTGCTTTATCCATCGCACCGCTTGCGATACCTAACGCCTGTGCAGCTATTCCGATGCGGCCGCCATTCAGCGTTTCCATCGCGATCTTGAAGCCCTGGCCATCTTCACCAATGACACGGTCTGCCGACACTCTCACGTCAGTAAATCCAAGTGAACACGTATCGCTGGATCGGATACCAAGCTTATCCTCTTTAAGCCCCTGCTCAAACCCCGGCATTCCTTTATCGATCAGGAAACACGTAATTCCGCGATGGCCTTTGGATGCATCGCTCTGCGCAAACACAATGTAGTGATCTGCGGTAGTCCCGTTGGTGATCCAGTTCTTCGCACCATTAAGAAGATAACTTCCATCGGCTTGCAATTGAGCGGTCGTTGCCTGCTGGGTTGCATCGGAACCAATTCCAGGTTCGCTAAGGCAATAAGCACCAAGTTTCTGGCCTGTTGCAAGCGGACGCAGGAATCGTTCCTTCTGATCGCCCGTGCCGAAGGTATCAATCACCCAGCAGACGAGCGAATTATTGACCGACATAATAACGGCAACACTCGCATCTATTTTCGCGATCTCTTCAAGCGCAAGCACGTAGCTCACAGCATCAAGCCCGGCACCGCCCCACTCAGGTGAGACCATCATACCCAGAAAGCCAAGCTCTCCTAACTTTTGGACGATCTCAGTTGGAAATTCGCCGGTCTTATCACGCTCGACGGCAGAAGAAGCAATTTCATTTTCAGCAAATTCTCGGGCAGCGTCTCGGATGGCAATGTGGTCTTCGGAGTATTGAAAATTCATGGGAGAACCTGGATTACGCGGATGATGCGGATTACGCGGATTGATTATTGGGATTATCTTGAACAAACCCACCGCGCCTGTATAACGTAAGCCTTCAACAAATGTTATTAGATTGACAGTTCATCCTGAAAATCCGCATCATACGCGTAATCCGCGTTCGCTCAAACATCAATTTGCGCGCGTTGGAGCTTGCCGCTATAGTCGATATAGACCGATTTCCATTCGGTGTAAAAATCGAATACGGCCCATCCACCCTCGCGATGCCCATTGCCAGTGGCTTTCACTCCCCCGAACGGCATGTGCGCTTCAGCGCCGATCGTCGCAGCATTGATATAGGTAATGCCTGCTTCGATGTCTTGCACAGCAAGCATGGCATGGTTAATATCCTGCGTGTAAATGCTTGATGAAAGCCCGTAGATCACCGAATTATTGATCTCAATTGCTTCTTCAAGCGATGAGCATTTTAATACGGAAAGCACTGGCCCGAATATTTCTTCCTTTGCAATACGCATCTCTGGCGTTACTTCCGTAAAGATAGTCGGTTGAAAGAACCATCCATTGTTAAATTTCTCGTCTTTGGGAATTTCACCTCCGAGGGTACACTTCGCGCCCTCTTCTTTTCCGATCTTCACATATCGCTCGATATTCTTTCGTTGCTTTTCATTGATGATGGGGCCAACATCGGTTGTGGCATCCAATCCATTTCCTAATCGGAGTTTCGACGCTTGCTTTACAAGCCGCTCTACCATTACATCATGAATTTTTTCGTGAAGAATAAGCCGCGAAGTTGCCGTACAACGCTGGCCGGTGGTGCCGAACGCGCCCCAAAGAGCGCCCTCGACCGCAAGATCGAGGTTCGCATCGTCCATCACGATCTGGGCGTTCTTGCCACCCATTTCGAGGCACACATGCTTTGTTTGCAAGCCGCACGATTGCGCAACGATCGCACCCGTCGCGTTCGAGCCCGTAAAACTCACAGCGCGAACGATAGGATGGTCTATAATCCCCGCACCCACAACATCACCCGCGCCATGGACAAGATTCAAACATCCTTTCGGTAATCCTGCTTCGATCAGAATTTCAACGAGAATATTTGCTATCCATGGAGTATCTTCGGCAGGTTTGAAAACGAATGTATTGCCAGCGACGAGGCCAGGGAAGATATTCCACGTTGGTATCGCCATTGGGAAGTTCCACGGAGTAATAAGGCCACACACCCCGATCGGAACACGAAACGAAAGATTCAGTTTATTCCGAAGTTCGCTGGGAGTGTTAATGCCGAAAAAACGCCGGCCTTCGCTTGCACAATAGAATGCTGTATCGATCCCTTCTTGCACATCTCCTTTCGTTTCTGTGAGCGGCTTACCCATCTCACGCGTCATGATCTCCGCGATCTCATTCTTGCGGCGGAGCATAATGTCACCAGCTCGGCGCAGAATATCGCCACGTTCCGGTGCGGGCACAAGCCGCCACTTGCGAAATGCTTCGAGGGCTGCTTTGGCAGCTCGATCCACATCCTCTTTTGTCGAAAATGGAAACGTGCCAAGTACTTCGTTCCAATTTGCAGGATCACGATTTTCGAAGATGCGGCCATTGGCGGAGTCGTACCAGGCGCCGGCTATATAGTTTTGAAATTTTGGAGGCATGATATAATAACATTCGTGTGCTCTGATTCGTCAACATTCTATCCTTTCCACGGGAGTATACTCCCGGTGCTACACGTTTCTTTTCTTACTTATGAAGAAATTTATATTCCTAATTCTATTATTTCCATCTCTCACATTCGCGCAGGGTGGCCTTGGCAACAAGCCGCGCACGGATATTGTAATGCTTTCCCAAATGGTCCGCGACTCGCTTTCGGACATGGTATTCGGCCACATCATGGATCTGAAAGGCTACGCCGCTACGAATAACATCGATAGTGCTGCGCCACTGATCGCGATAAAGGATACCAGCAAACAATGGCTGCGAGCTGCAAATCCAAATGATTCTACTGAACGAGCGTACGTCACCAGCACGCTTCAAAAAATAGCCCAGCTCTTTCATGATTTCCCTGATACTCGCCGAGATTACTACACGGTATTTAAAACGAAAGACACTCCTTCGGGACAAAAACACATCTCTCAGATCGTGCATCTCAATGGGAAAAAGCAACGGAGAGTAAGCTGGGTCTTCTATCTCGTTGGAGATAAGCTCCTGTTGGGGGAATTCTGATCCTCGGAGTTGTCCTTTCCCTGATCGCGGCGGTCGCTCAAATGAGCGGCGGTTTGCTCGTGCAGCGAAAAAAAGGATGGCCGAAAGCCGTGGAAGGAGCATTGCTTGCGATCGGTGCGGGATTTTTACTGGCACTGGCATTCCTTGAACTGATCCCGGAAAGCATTGCACTCACCAACAGGAACGATTTTGCGTTGTTGGCTATGCTCATCGGATTTAGCGCGCTGCATTTTTTCGAACATATTCTCGCTGGCCACATGCACTTCGGAGAGGAAACGCATAAAGAGGCGGTACTTGCATCGCATTCAGTGTTCGGAGCCATTGGTGGGCTTGCAGTCCACGCGTTCTTTGATGGAATGGCTATTTGCGCGGCAACGCAGGCAAAGTCCAGCATTGGTATCCTTGTCTTTACCGCCGTCCTGTTGCACAAAGTGCCCGAAGGTCTGACCGTTGCAAGTGTCATGCATGCCGGGCACAGTTCCAGACGCGCAACGCGAACGGCAACCTTCATGCTTCCCGCTGCCACGTTAGCTGGAGCACTCTTCGTTTTGCTGTTCGTCTCTATCGATGCGCGGATGATCGGCTTCTTGTTTGCGTTCAGTGCGGGCAGTGCCGTTTATGTCGGCGCAGCAGACCTTATTCCTGAGATCAACCGTCGAAGCAATCATGATCTCTCGTTTCTTCGGGGACGTAGTGGCCCTATCTTAGTGTTTCTGGGAATGCTCCTGTTCTGGATAGGCGCACATTTTCTCAATCGCATGATGGGAATATGAAATATTTACTAACACTTTGCATTTTTCTTAGCATCGCGTCCGGCTGCCGCCGGAACGAGCAGCTTCCGGGGTCGCTGGATTCTCTCCGGCCTACGAGCGATTCTGCGGCATTGAAACCGCCCCCGATCGACACCACCCCGAAAGCCGATACCCTGCGATCGAACCTCCCGCCGATGGCTAAAGCGATCGAACCCGATCAGCTTGCAACATTCCTTCCCACGCTTCCGGGCTGGACGCCCCAGGGCGAGATCGAAAAAGAGATCCAGGTACGAGAGAATTTTAACCGCTCGCGTGTGGCAGAAACTCTGGTCATGGGTACGAAAAAACTTAAAGTTCAGATCGATGACTTTGCATACGTGCCGTATCTTTACGATCCGTGGCAAAAATTTAAGGGAGTCTATCTTGACGATAACAATGATGAGCGAACCGAAACGACTTCCATTGCTGGCTATCGGGCCGTCCAATCAATGGATAAGAAGGAACCGCATGGAGAGATCACGATCTTTCCAGGAAATAGATATGTGGTAACGGTTGTGGAGGATGGAGCAGAAAGTATCAATGAAGTACGCCGATTGGTGGAGTCGATGAATTTGAAGAGACTGGAAACCCTCCAGTGATCGTACTTTCCATTGTAGGTGCCATTCTTTTTCTCGTTTCGACCATTATTTGCTCGATCGTTTCCGTCGTCGTCTCACTCATCGATCCAAGCGGGAAAAGCTATCTTTGGTTAGCAAAGATCTGGAGCAGATCGTGTCTGATATCCTTTGGTGTTCGCGTAAAGCTTACGGGAGCGGAGCATATCAAAAAAGGGCAAAACTATGTGTATGCGGCAAATCATTCAAGCCTGATGGACATCCCGCTTTTGTTGGCCTATATTCCGGATAATCTTCGGCTTACGCTACGAAGTTCCCTAACGCGCATTCCGATCTGGGGATGGGCGCTGCTGGTCAGCCCATTTCTCGTTCTCGATCGTTCCAATCCCATAAAGGCGCAGCGAACGATCGGAAAAGCCATCGAGCGGATTCGAAACGGCGCATCTGTTCTCTTTTTTCCGGAAGGAACGCGAACGCCCAATGGAACCATGCAATCCTTCAAGCGTGGGGCATTTCACTTAGCGCGGGAAGCCAACGTACCCGTTGTGCCGGTTGCGCTGATCGGATCCTATCAAATTTTGCCTCGTCAAAAATGGCTCCCGAACTGGGGATATTCCGCTGAGATCCGGATAGGAGAACCGATTGAGATTCGCCAGGTGTCCGCAGACTCACCATCGGAAAAACGCGCTGAAGAAGTGCGCATAACGAAAGAATCCGAGCGGCGCGTGTTGGAAATGCTTACGTAAGGGATTTATTTGATCGCCGTAACAACGATCGAATCCTCGCCGTAACTATTCGAGGCGATCACAATAGTTGCCCGATTGGTATCTGCCGTTAAGAGCGCGGAGTCGATCGAGATCGGAACATCCGATTTATCGCCGGTCTGGGAGGCCGGAAAACTAAGCCACGGTGAGACCGGAGAGACCGTTGCGTTCCACGAGAACGGGCAGGTACAGGAATGGGTAATGGAAACGCTCGAATCAGGAGTGGAAACGGAAAGCACCATGGAGTGCGGAGCGATAATCATGTGCTCCTGAACCGGCGGCGCGACCGAGCAGCCTGCCAGCATTGCCACTATCCCAATTGCAATGATGTATCTCAACGTGAAATATCCTTCCCTGTTTCCGTGGCTTGCTCCGTATCAGTAGGCTCGATGACTTCAAAAAAATGAGTGGGCCGCCGCAATTTCATTCTTCGCTTTCGCCGGTTATGCTTGATACGATATAATCCCTGATTCAGCGCTAAGGTCAGCGCGAATGGAACCAAAAAAGATGCTATAACAAGCCAGATGGAAGCCGTTTCGTTTACGTTAAAGCGCCGAAGGAACAATGCGTGGGACGCCATCGTAAAAAAAAGCCCCCCGAGCAGCGAAAATGCCCAGAAATACGGCTTGTAATAATGCTGGTAATAGAACAGGCCACAGATCAATCCAAAAAAAAGGCCAATGATCGCCGAGCTTACATCATCCGGTAAGCCGACTGCCATTGCTTTCAACAGTATGGAGGCGATCATGACAAAACGATTGACAGAACTCCCATATCTCTATAAAAGCCTATCCTCGTGAAATCTGTTCCGCTTCGATGGCTTCCCGCTCCCCTGCGAGCATTTCCCGAACCGATTCTGCTCGCGTGGTCGAAAGTCTCGGGAGCTTTCGAATGAACAAAAATGCCGGGACTGCAAAGCATGTAAGCAGCAATGCATTCAACCGAAACGCATCTGCAACTCCAAAGGTCGAAGCGACCCAACCGGCCAGCAAACTTCCGAATGGGAACAGTCCCGCAAACGCGAAAGAATAAATGCTCATCACGCGGCCACGAAGTTCATCCGGCACACGCCGTTGAAGCGTTGTATTTGCTGTGATAAAGAATGTAATGAGACCCCACCCGATCAACAGGAGCAAGATCACCGATACCGTCAGGCTATGGGCAAACGAGATCCCAACAAGCGCGAGTATAAAAACGGCAAGCCCCGTAAATAGCATCTTCCGTGAATCGAGCTTTCCGGCCAAGGCAGCTTGCGATAGCGCCGCGAGCAATGCACCCGCGCCATTCGCGGATAGCAATGCGCTATAGGTGGAAGATCCGCCATGCAGCAAGTGCCCGGCGACCACTGGAAGATTCACCGTATAGCTCCATCCAAAAAGCGTCATTCCAATAACAAGGAACATCAGCGCGCGAAGTTGCGGGACCGAGTAAAGGTACGTAACGCCCTCCTTCATGGCTCCCATACGCGAGACCTCGCTGGAACGAGTTCTTACCTGCGGGCGGTTGAAACGCATCATCAGAAGACCGATGATGACGGCAATATACGATATGCCGTTCAGGAAGAAGCACATGTCGATAGAAAGTGCGTAGATAATATATCCCGCAAAGGCCGGACCGAGAAGACGCGCTGCATTAAAAATGGCAGAGTTCAGCGCAACGGCGTTCGTCACATCTTCCTTGCTTGCCATTTCAACGACGAAGGACTGCCGCGTTGGCATATCGAACGCATTAATGATCCCGAGCAATAGATTAGCTGAACCGATCACGATGACCGTCACGCTGTGGGTCCAGATCGCGACCGCGAGCAGAATCGCCTGCACCGCAGCAGAGGCCTGGGTGATAACAAGTATTCGGCGTTTGGGATGTTCATCGGCGACCGTTCCGGCAATGAGCGATAAGAATAAAATGGGAATCGATCCGAGAAAGCTCATGATGCCCAGCATCATGGGGTCTTTCGTTATGGAATAGACAAGCCACGACAGCGCCGTATTTTGAAGCCACGTCCCAATGAGCGAGATCAGTTGGCCAATAAAGAACAGCCGGTAATTGCGATGACGCAGGGAACGGAATGTTCCCGCAAACAAGCTAAAAACGGACCGCTTTATGGCAACAGGCTGAAGCGTCATCTTGAAGGTGTACGGAATATTGAGCGGAGGGATTCGTTTACAACACACTGAGAGCGTCACACTAACAGAGCAAACATAGTGTTACATAAAAACCAATACTCCGTATGTCGGACAATACCTTTGAGGTCAATAATCATGAACAAAACTTTTTCCGTCATTTTTTTAACAGCACTTCTTTCAACCAGTCTCATTTCCTGTGGCAAACACGAGCAACAGGCTCCCGTCGATACGACGGCACACGTTGCACTCGTTCCAGCGCCGCAGCATACCTATCCAGACGTTTCGCTGAGCATTGTCACACCGAAAGAAGGAGAAGTTTTGAAAAATGCCTCGGATTCCGTAAAGGTGGTTATGCAAGTCTCTGGTACCACCCTGGGGGTCCATACCGAAGGAGATAGTACGCTCGGCATTGCATACTCAAAGCAAGGCCAGCACATCCATGTGATCGTTGACGAAAAGCCGTACATGGCAAATTACAAAAGTGGGGAGCCTTTTAATATTGGCGTACTTGCTCCCGGGAGGCACACGATTCGGGCGTTTCCATCCTTCTCATGGCATGAGAGCATTAAATCACCTCGTGCGTTCTCAACGCGCACGTTTTATGTTGGAAAGATGGCTGCCGATACCGCGCGATCCAATGATCTGAACGGACCGCTTCTAACCTATTCCAGACCGAAAGGAACCTACACCGCCGGTGAGGATTCTAAAATCCTGCTGGATTTTTTTGTATCGAACGCCGAACTTGCTCCTGACAAATTCAAAGTGAAGGTTTGGATCGATACTACGTCCATGCCAGATATCGTAAAATGGCAACCCTATTTCATTACAGGACTTGCAAAAGGAGAGCACACCATTAAATTGCAACTCATCGCGCCCGATGGAAATGTCGTGCCTGGGACGTATAACAGTCCCACGGGAAAAATTACCATCGAGTGATGTAAATGATCAATGTCATCATGAACGAGTGTGTCCCGACGCGGATCGCCCACGATGCTTGCAGGGACAAACGGAGTCGAAGGATCTACTCAAAGAAAAATGATTCTTCGACTCCGCAAACGGGAGTCCGTTGAGACCGGACTCCCGTTTGCTCCGCTCAGAATGACATGACAAAATAATGGGGGAACGGTTCGCTGTTTTTTGGCTTATTATATTTTCTAATATTTTGGTTTTCTCGTTTTAATCCACTTGCATGAATAAAAAGATCAAACACTCCTTCATGTTCGCGGCAGCACTTGCACTCTGTGCCGCAACACTAACCATTACTAACGCCACAACCATTATGGGCAACGGCTCAGATTACAAACCACCATATACCGGTACCAAATTGGATAAATACACTGCACATCCTAAGCGACATCTTGTCATTGTTACAAAGCTGGGCACGATCAAGCTTCAGCTTTTCGAAAAAGTCGCGCCGAACCATGTTGCAAATATCATAAAATTGGCTGACACCCATTTTTACGATGGTACCTATTTTCATCGTGTCATTCCCGGATTTATGATCCAGGGCGGAGATCCGAATACGAAAGACGATGATTTGTCGAACGATGGAATTGGGAATAACGGGTCAAACAGACTCATGGCGGAATTAAATGACATCCATCACACGCGCGGCATCCTTTCGATGGCGCGAACCCAAGATCTAAATTCCGCTTCCTGCCAGTTCTTCATCTGCGTGGCTGATAATGCTTCGGTGGGAAATCTCGATAAGGGAGGCCCCTATGGTGGCTATACTGCGTTTGGTCAGGTTATTGAGGGAATGGACGTTGTGGACAAGATCGTGAATCTTCCCAATGTCGGCAAGCCGGGCGGCACGAATCCCGGAAAAGCTGCAGGTGTAATAAAGATGTATGTCGAGAACGAGTGATAGATCGCTCCGATGTTTTAGAAAGGCCGCGAGTGTTCGCGGCCTTTTTATTGTCTGAATCTATAAAAGTGTTTTTACCGTCATTGCGAGGAGGGCTTGAGCGGCGACAGCCGATCAAGCTCGACGAAGCAATCCCTCCGCTTACAGTACGACTGCCAGAGATTGCTTCATCGCAATGACGTGGTATTAACACCCGCTCGGCATTATCTCTAACGTCAATGCGTTTTCCAATCTCATACATCACGCTAAAATCCAATAAATCTCAGTCGTGTTAGGGGAATTCAGTCACGTATTTGCGTTCATCATACTCGCGATCATCTTTGTCGCAGGTGGGTTGCTTACGAGCAAAATTCTGCGTCCGAAAAATCCGAACCAGTTCAAGCTTTCCTCCTATGAATGCGGCGAGGATCCTATCGGCGGCGCGTGGGTGAAGTTCAACATTCGCTATTATGTGGTCGCGCTGATCTTTATTTTGTTTGATGTCGAGATTTTGTTCCTTTTTCCCTGGGCTTTGATCTTCAAACGTATGGGCTGGTTTGCCATTGCGGAAATGTTCACGTTTCTCGGAATTTTACTTGTCGGATACATCTATGTGTGGGCCAAAGGCGATCTCGATTGGGCGCGTCCCAAGCCCTATGTTGCAAGGTTAAAGGATGTCGTTGTTATGAAAAATTACGAATTACGAATTACGAATTTCAAATCTCCGCAAGCACAGCTTTTACCGGAGCCACACTGAGAAAAACTATTTTCAATTTCCATTCGTAATTTGTAATTCGTAATTTTCACATGGGCTATTTAGATAAACTCGAGCTCCCGGTAATTCCCACCGATAAAACGGGGGAATCAAACATAATCGTGACAAGCCTCGATGTGCTGTTCGATTGGTCGCGCCTTTCGAGCCTATGGCAAATGAGCTTTGGCCTCGCCTGCTGCGCCATTGAAATGATGGCCACCGCCGCCTCACATTACGACATGATGCGCTTCGGAGTTATTCCGCGCCCAAGTCCGCGGCAATCGGATGTGATCATCATTTCGGGAACCGTAACGCTCAAAATGGCCACGCGCATTAAGATGCTCTACGAGCAAATGGCCGATCCGAAATACGTCATCTCCATGGGTAACTGCTCCAACTGTGGTGGACCGTATTGGGAATATGGTTACCATGTGCTCAAAGGCGTCGATCGAATTATTCCGGTGGACGTATATATTCCCGGCTGCCCGCCACGCCCCGAAGCGTTGCTCGAAGGTTTGATGAAACTCCAGGAAATAGTAAGGGGACAGAACCATGATTACGCGGATTAAAGGGGATTACGCGGATGATTTTGGATGATTCGATGATTTCTACAGATATTGTTGCGGCGATACATTCTTTCTTTGGGGAGAAGGTTGGCACATGGCATGAATCCAATTCCGAGAATGCCTATCAGCGCCGGATGGGTTCGTATTTCGCCGTTATGGATCCAGCATCCATTCGTGACCTCGCATTTTTTCTTCGCGATGAGCCCCAGCTTGCATTCGACAGCTTGCTCTTGCTTTCTTCGCTCGATAATGGCAATGGCACGCTTTCAGTTGTCTATCATCTGGAATCGACGAAGCATCAACATCAGATCGCACTGAAGGTTACGGTCCCTGCTGAGAATGCTCATGTGCCATCGGTAACCGATATATGGCTACACGCCAACTGGCAAGAGCGCGAAGCGTGGGATATGATGGGCATTCATTTCGATGGGCATCCGGATCATCGCCGTATCTTATTGGATGATGATTATCCGGGGCATCCCTTGCGCAAAGATTTTAGGGAACCCGATTTTTATCATGGGATGAAGGTGCCGTATTAAGAAATGAATCAAACATTTTATTATGTCATTGCGAGGAAAGAATTGCGCAGCGGAGCGGAGCAATTCTTTCCGAAGCAATCTCACTCTTGAAATGACTCAGACGTTTTTTGCAGTCTATATTACAACGAATGTTAGCAATCGAGTGCTTTACACCGGAGTCACAAATAACCTTGTACGAAGGATCGCGGAACATCGTGAAATGAAGATACCAGGATTTACATCGAGGTATCGGGTACACAAGCTTGTGTATTACGAATTCTTCGAGCAGCCGGATATTGCAATCGCTCGAGAGAAGCAGATAAAGGCAGGCTCAAGGGCGAAGAAAGAATCGTTGATTCGATCCATGAACCCCGAATGGAAAGATTTGTACGATGACATTGTACTATAAACTTAAAGAGTGAGATTGCTTCGAAGGAATCACTCCGCTCCGCTGCGTGATTCCTTCTCGCAATGACCAATAATCTTTTAGATGTCGGAATCAATATCATTTGATCGTCACACGATAGCCCATAGCACGCTGCATGCCAGCGCACCAATCCACGCTCCTGAAGAAGTCGAGCGCGGGCGGCTGCACACCGAGGAGATGGTGATGAACATGGGGCCGCAGCATCCCTCCACACATGGCGTCCTGCGTTTGGAAGTAGTGCTAGATGGAGAATTAGTGGTCGATGTCATTCCGCACATTGGATATCTGCACCGCTGTTTCGAAAAACATGCCGAGCAGCTCACGTATCCGCAGATCATTCCTTATGTCGATCGCATGGATTACATTGCCGCCATGTCCGGCGAGCATGGATATGTAACGGCTGTGGAGCGGATGATGAATATTGAAGTTCCAGAAAAAGTGGAGTACATTCGGGTGCTCTTTGCAGAACTTCAGCGCATTGCCTCGCATCTTATCGCAATTGGCACGTTCGGCATGGATGCTGGTGCGTTCACGCCTTTCCTGTATTGTTTCCGCGACCGCGAGACCATCCTCGAAATGTTCGAGAAAACCTGCGGCGCCCGGTTTCTCTATAATTATATGTGGGTCGGTGGACTTTCACACGATCTTCACAAGGACGTGCTCCTGATGTGCCGCGAGTTCCTAAAAACTTCCCGCGCTACCCATAAAGAGATCAACGATCTGCTGACGTTCAATCATATTTTCCGGCAGCGTACGGCGGATATTGGCGTGCTCGATGCCGAAGTTGCGATCAATGGCGGTGCAACTGGGCCGATGCTCCGCGCCTGCGGAGTGAAATGGGATATTCGGAAGAACGATCCCTATTCCATTTACGACCGCTTCGATTTCGAGATTGCGGTCGGCTCGGACAAACTCGCCACGCTCGGCGATTCCTTCAACCGGAATTGGGTGCGTATGGTGGAATGGGAACAATCCCTCAAGATCATCGAGCAGATCTTGGAGCAATTTCCAACGAACGACACGACGGACGTTCAGTCCGCAATTCCCAAACGGCTGAAACCACCGGAAGGCGAGATATTCTCACGCACAGAAACGCCGCGAGGGGAACTGGGATATTATATTGTCTCGAAAGGCGATGTAAAACCGTGGCGCGTGAAGGTGCGATCGCCGGCATTTTCGAATCTCAGCTTGTTGCCGCTTATTTCGCGGGGCTATCTCATTGCCGATCTCATCGTCATTCTCGGCTCGATCGATATTGTGCTGGGGGAAGTGGATCGATAATGGCATCACGATACAAAACTGCACTTGGTGAAGAAGGTGAGTTCGAACCTGGCTCACGTGATCGCGTTCTTAAGAATTTGTTAGGAATCACTTCGAAGCGAGAGATGAACCGAGTGGAAGACGAGGCTCTGTTTAAAGCCGAAAAGCACTTTGAGAGGGCCGTAACTTCAGAGGCGGTGATTACAGTAGATTTGATTCTGGAAATTCATCGGCAATTTTTGGGTGGTATTTATTCTTGGGGAGGAAAATTGAGGGAAGTTAATATAAGTAAAGGTAGCTATCCATTTCCACCGTCAAAACATCTTAGAAATGCTCTCGAACATTTTGAACAGGAGACTCTTCGGCGACTTACTCCCCTTCATCCTGAGCCAACTCAAAATATTCCCGAAGCAATTGCGGAAGTCCATGCAGAATTTCTCGCTATTCACCCCTTCAGGGAAGGAAACGGGAGGGTTGCTCGTGTAATAGCAAGGCTGATGGCCTTACAGGCATCTAAGCCCCCGCCCTATTATGGATTTACTGGGAAAGGCTCCAAAACGCAAAACAAGAGGTACCTTTCGGCAGTATTTGAAGGCTACAAGCAGAATTATCGAGCTTTGACCGACTTCTTTGCGGATGCCCTTGAACGAGGCGCTAAACGTTGGGATAAGGACTTAATGCGCAAGACAGGCCGCTGGAGACCCCGAGCTCCCTCAAAGACGCTCGACTCATAGGCAGACACTCTCAGCAAATATTCACGCTCTTCTTCTGTGAGGCTCCGTAAATACGGATTCGCTTCGATAAGCGGAATTCCCTTATTCTTTTCTCCCATAATGTTGTTTAACGGTGCTCTCAATGCAGTAGTTCACATCGGGGATTAGCTAACTTCTGACTTTGTTCCTTTACCTAATGATAGACAAAATCGACGACGAAGCCCTCGCAGCCGCGCGAAGAGAATTGCGGGGCGAGGTGAACGCTCCGATGGAATTCACCTTCGCTTGCACTGTCGATGAACTCCCAAAAAATTGCGAGCGTGGGAAGGTTATTGTGATTGAGGATCGCGAGATCGCGATATTCAACATCGATGGCGTGATCTATGCCACCTCTAACATCTGCCCGCACGAGATGTCACCAGTGCTGGCGACTGGGGCGATCGATTGCGCGGCCCAGACAGTCACCTGCCCACTGCATAACTGGATATTCGATATTCCGACCGGCCGGCAGCTCGACGCAAGCGGAAGCATTCCCATCTATGAGGTAAAGGTGGCCGATGGCGAGGTGTGGGTGAGGGAGAACACGATCTGAAAAAATCGATGTATCCCTTTAATGTGTGCAACATTTTCACCAATCATACGTCATTAGGGAAGAGGGTGTTGTATAGATACATCCTCATTGAATAATAACAATAATAACAACATGGATAACAAACAATGGAAAACCGGGGACGTAATCTGGCTTAAATCAGGCGGCCCCAAAATGACAGTTCGTGAAAAAGAGTCCGATGGCGAGAAAATCATCTGTGACTGGTTCGAGGGTATGACACCCAAGGTTGGTGCATATTTACCAGACCAGCTTACGGATCAAGCTCCTACTTCCGGCAATTCCGCTAACTCTTCTGGTCGTGACTTCGCAGGTCGTGGTTGCGGCCCATCCGATCGTGACTTCGAAGGGCACGGTTGTGGCCCATCCCGTCGAGGTTTTGAAGGCCCAGCTCGTGGCCCATTCAGCCGAGACTTTGAAGGGCGGGGTTGTGGCGGATTTGGTCGAGGATTTGAAGCCCCAGGTCGTGGCGGATTCGGTCGAGGATTTGATGGTCGAGGTCATAGCCCATTCGGTCGAGGCTTTGACCCTTGCGGCAGTGGCCCTGCCGTGCGAGACTTCACAGAAAATCAATCTTTTGAGCCTGGAGCTGCCTCTTTCGGTATTGGTTTTTCAGATGCTGCAAGAACGCAGCAACCCGACTAATCACCGTTCGAAGGAACGAGGATGTATAATCCTCAATTACTCTTGAATTAATTTCGGTAACACCCTCACAATATGTGAGGGTGTTGTTTTTATTGAGAGAAATACAGGCCAGCTTCTCGACGCAAGCGGAAGCATTCCCATCCATGAGGTGAAAGTGGCGGATGGCGAAGTGTGGGTGCGGGAAAATGTGAACTAGTAATGACGCGCGCTGAACTTACCAAACTAATCAAAGAAAAAGCAACCCAGATCGGCTTTACCAAAGCCGGTGTGACTTCCACCGCGCCATTCGATAGCGAAGCTGATGAGTTTCAGGCGTGGGTTGCATCGGGCGCGCATGGCATGATGCAATGGTTGGAGCGCGATCACAATAAGCGCCGCGACGCCAGGAATATCCTTCCCGAAGCGAAAAGCATTCTCTCGCTGGCGCTTAATTACTATCACGGTCATCAGTATGAGGAGGGTGACCAATTAAAAATTTCTCGATACGCATGGGGTACGGATTATCATGATATTATCCCGCCCATGCTTCGGAAACTGCTTGCTGAAATAAAGTTACTCGCTCCCGAAGCGGAAGGTCGCTATTATACCGATACCGGCCCAATACTCGAAAAGCCGATCGCTGCACGGGCGGGTGTTGGCTGGCAAGGTAAGCATACGAATATTATCACGCGCGAAGTTGGCTCGTGGGTGTTTCTTGCGGAGATCATTCTCAACATCGAGCTGGAACCGGACGCGCCCGCCGAAGATATGTGCGGCACCTGCACGCGCTGCCTCGATGCCTGCCCCACCGATGCGCTCAAGCCGTATGAGATCGATGCCACGCGCTGCATTTCCTATCTCACCATCGAGCTAAAGCCGGAGCACAAGATTCCCGAAGAGTTTGCCTCAAAAATGGAAGGCTGGCTCTTTGGCTGCGATATTTGCCAGGATGTGTGCCCGTGGAACAGGTTTGCCGAGCCGACGCACATCGCAGAGTTTGCGCCCCGAGAAGAAAATCTGCATCTCACTCCAGCAGACATTCAACAAATGGATCAGGATGATTTTTCGCGGCGGTTTCAGAAATCGCCGATAAAGCGGACGAAGCTGGCGGGATTGAAAAGGAATACCAAACTGTCATCCTGAGCGGAGTTCGGTGGAGCGAAGCGGAACCGAACGGAGTCGAAGGATCTCTGGTATTGAAAAAGATTCTTCGACTCCGCAAAACTCCGCCGCATCGCTGCCGATGCTTCGCTACGTTTTGCTACGCTCAGAATGGCATCAAACCACTATCCCTCCTTCGACAGTAGCCGTTTCGCTTTCTCCATCTCACGCAATTTGTCTTTCGTCATCTTTGGAAATTCAAGCTGGAGCGATTTTAGTGTACTAACGAGAACATCTGCTACAGCGATTCGCGTGTACCACTTATGGTCGGAAGGAATGACGTACCATGGCGCATATTCTGTGCTGGTATGGCGCAGCATTTCTTCGTAGGCGGACATATAATCCTTCCAGAACGTGCGCTCATACACATCCGCAGTGCTGATCTTGTAATTCTTGTCTTGTTCATCAATTCGGGCGATAAGCCGTTTGCGCTGCTCTTCTTTCGAGATAGCAAGATGGAACTTCAGGATGCGAATACCATTGCGAGTGAGATATTTCTCAATGGCGTTAATATCCTCGAAGCGTTCTTTCCAAATATCTTTCTTTTGCGCAGATTTCGGGAGCTTTTCGTTCGCGAGTAGTTCGGGATGCACGCGGACGGTCAGCACTTCCTCGTAATACGAGCGATTGAATATGCCGATGCGTCCGCGTCCGGGAAGCACTTTCATCGCACGCCACATGAAATCGTGATTCAATTCCTCCGCGCTTGGTACGCGGAAATTATATACTTCTACGCCTTGCGGATTCACTCCGGTCAGCACATGCTTGATCGCACTATCCTTCCCTGCGGTATCCATCGCCTGAAAGATGACGAGCAATGAAAAATTATCCTGCGCGAACAGCATCGACTGCAACTTGGAAAGTTCTTCGATGTCGCTTACGAGCTTTTTCTCCGCGCCTTGCTTGCTTCGGAAACCCGGAGTCTTTGCCGGATCAACCGCGCCTAATGAAAAATCGCTGCCGGGTTCTATCAGGAAATGATCAAGTGCCATGGTGTATTGGTTGAATTATCTTTTCTCCCTACTCGTTCCCGATATTCCCTACTTCCTCCCGAGCGATCTCCCACAATGTTCGTACCAAAGCTATTTACCACACTTAAAGATTACAACCGTCAGGCATTCTTCAAGGATGTCACGGCGGGATTGATCGTTGGCGTCGTTGCGCTGCCGTTGGCGATTGCGTTCGCCATTGCGAGCGGCGTATCGCCGGAACGCGGCATCATCACTGCGATCATTGCGGGTTTTCTCATCTCCGCGCTCGGCGGGAGCCGCGTGCAGATAGGCGGACCGACGGGCGCGTTCGTTGTTGTTATTTATGGTGTTGTGGAAAAGTTTGGTGTTGATGGACTGATCGTTACCACCATGCTCGCTGGAGTCGTGCTCGTCTTAATGGGACTCGCAAAATTTGGCGCCGTCATAAAATTCATTCCTGCGCCGGTCATTACCGGATTCACGAGCGGAATCGCCGTTATTATCTTTTCTTCGGAGGTTAAAGATTTTCTGGGATTAAAAATGGGTACCGTTCCAGCAGAATTCTTTTCGAAGTGGGCAGCATTCGGCGAGAATATTATGAATATTAATCCGTGGGCAATTGGGATCGCGATCGTCTCGCTTTTGATACTTATTTTTTGGCCGCGTGTGACGCAAAAAATTCCATCGCCATTTGTTGCACTCGTTTTGATGACTTCGATCGTCTATTTCTTTAATATACCCGTCGAAACGATCGGCAGCCGGTTTGGCGTGATCTCCGGAGCGATTCCTGCGCCGCAATTCCCGCACATCAGTTTGCCGATGATACGGATGCTGATGCCATCGATCTTTACGGTCGCCGTTCTTGGCGCAGTGGAGTCTTTACTTTCAGCAGTTGTCGCAGACGGCATGATCGGCGGCAAGCACCGCTCGAATATGGAACTTGTCGCGCAAGGAGTTGCGAATATCGTTACTCCGCTCTTTGGTGGAATTCCAGCAACAGGCGCCATTGCGCGCACAGCAACAAATATCAAAAGTGGCGGACGGACACCGATCGCTGGCATTGTCCACGCCTTAACACTGCTGCTCATTCTGCTTGCATTCGGTCATTTGGCATCAATGATCCCGCTTGCATCGTTGGCAGCGATCCTTGTCGTCGTTGCATACAACATGAGCGAGTGGCGAACATTTCGCTCATTGTTGAAAGCCCCGAAGAGCGACATTATCGTCTTACTCACAACATTTATTCTTACGGTCGTCATTGATCTTACGGTCGCCATCGAGGTCGGGATGGTTCTTGCCGCGTTCCTCTTCATGCACCGCATGGCAACGGTTACGAACGTAAGCGTTATCTCGCGCGAAATGGATGACTCCGATATTCCAGCCGAAATGAGCAAACTCGTCATTCCTGATGGTGTACAGATCTATGAGATCAACGGCCCATTCTTTTTTGGCGCTGCGGACTCCTTTATGCAAACGATGTCCTCCGTTGGTAAATTCCCGCGAGTGCTCATTGTGCGAATGCGGAACGTTCCCGCTATTGACGCAACAGGCATGAAAGTATTAAGCGATATTCAAAAGCGCGTGCGTCAGGCAAAAGGACGCTTTATTATCTCTGAAATTCATTCCCAACCGTATATTGCGCTCGATGGCAGCGGATTTTTGAAAGAGCTGGGTGAAAAGAATCTTGCGCCAACGATCGAGGAAGCGTTAAATAGGGTTTAGATCCTTCGCTCATCCAAAGAATTGCGGTCGTCCGTAAGTTACGTCGTATTTTTGCACTATGGCTCTCGAAAATTCACACCACCCCCCAACCCCCTCCTTAAAGAGGAGTGGGAGTTCCGACGATCTCGATCAACTTTGCGTAAACACCATTCGCTTTCTGGCGGTCGATGCGGTCCAGAAGGCCAATAGTGGACATCCTGGCGCGCCGATGGGGCTTGCGCCTATTGCCTACGTGCTCTGGACCCGGCATCTTCGCTTCGATCCACAGAACCCGCACTGGTTCAACCGCGACCGTTTCATGCTCTCGAACGGCCATGCCTCGATGCTGCATTATGCGCTGCTGCATCTCGCGGGTTATGATCTCTCGCTCGACGATCTTAAGCAATTCCGTCAGTTCGGCTCGAGAACGCCGGGACATCCTGAGCGTGGGCATACACCCGGCATTGAAGTAACAACGGGTCCGCTCGGTCAGGGATTTGCAAATGCCGTGGGCATGGCAATCGCGGAACAATTCCTTGCGAGCACTTTTAATAATGAAAAGCACGCCATTATCGATCACCATACTTACGTGATTCTTGGCGATGGTTGTATGGAAGAAGGCATTTCGAGCGAGGCCGCTTCGCTGGCCGGGCACCTGGAACTTGGGAAACTTATTGCTTTCTATGACGATAACGGGATCTCTATAGATGGCTCAACAACCATCACATTCACGGAAGATGTCAGCAAACGTTTCGAGGCCTATCACTGGCATGTGATCGATGTAGCCGACCCGAACGATCTCGATGCTGTCGATCACGCAATTCGCATAGCGAAATCTGTAATAGATAAGCCCTCGCTTATTGTGTGCCACACACATATTGGATATGGAAGCCCGAACAAGCAGGATAGCCCCAAGGCGCATGGGAGCCCTCTTGGGAAAGACGAAGTCATTCTTACAAAACAGCATCTCGACTGGCCGTTAGAGCCCGATTTCTACATTCCGGAAGGTGTGTTGAATGTTTTTCGTGAGGCTGGCGAACGCGGTGCGAAACTGCATTCCGAGTGGGATAAAGAATTCTCTGTCTATCAAAAAGAAAATCCAAAAAATGGCACAGCGCTTTCCCAATCGATCAACCGTGAACTTCCGGATGATTGGGACAAAGATCTGCCGGTCTATAAACCTGCAGATGGGCCTGTTGCCACGCGCACCACGGGCGGCAAGGTGATGAACATCATTGCGGAAAAAGTACCGACGCTGATGAGCGGCTCCGCCGATCTGAACGAATCGACGTTCACGAAATTGGAAACATCGGACGATTACGAGCCGAGCCAGCTCAAGCATGGTTCCTACGCTGGGCGCACAATCAACTTTGGTATTCGCGAACACGCGATGGGCGCGATCATAAACGGCATGGCCGCACATGGCGGCGTGTGGCCTTCGGGTTCCACCTTCTTTTGCTTCAGCGATTACATGCGCCCATCGGTTCGGCTAAGTGCGCTGATGAACATACCATCCATCTTCGTGTGGACGCACGATAGTGTTGCACTGGGTGAGGATGGGCCAACACATCAGCCAATCGAGCATCTTGCTTCGCTTCGCGCGATGCCAAACTTTACCATCATTCGTCCTGCTGACGCGAACGAAACGGTCGAAGCGTGGCGATGCGCGATGAAGATGAAGGGGCCAGCGGGAATTGTGCTTACACGCCAAAAATTGCCGGTCATCGATCAGGAGAAATACGCGCCAGCGCATGGGCTTTCAAAAGGGGCATACATTCTATCGGATGCGATGAGTGCGCCGGAAATAATCCTCATCGCCACCGGTTCGGAAGTATCGCTTGCGCTTGCGACACAAATAGAACTGGAACAAAAAGGCATGATGACTCGCGTGGTCTCGATGCCATGCTGGGAATTCTTCGAAGCACAACCGGAGCATTACCGCAACCTCGTGCTTCCGCCAGAAGTAACATGCCGGCTTTCCATCGAACTTGGAACTTCGTTCGGATGGGATAAATGGGTTGGACCGAATGGCGCTTCGCTTTCTGTCGATCACTTCGGCACGTCCGCACCCGCTGATAAGATCTTAGAGGCCTATGGATTTACGGTACCGAAGATCGTGCATCTTGCAGAAAAATTACTGCACCATCCGGCTACCGCACGCGCAGAGATCAGGGATCTTCAATCCCGTTGATTCCCTGAAGCCTGTTTCGCTGGAATGCAGAAACCGGAAACCTTTTGCCGAAATTAGTTCTTCTTTGGGAAGCCCCATAGTTTTGCCGGCAGCTTGCTTTTTTGATTGTGAGCGTAAAACTCATTTTTGCCAGGTTTTTCGTTTCCCTCGCCCTCCTGAGCGTTGGCATTTCTGCTCGTGCCCAATTCGAGGTTCTGCGTACGCCATTCGAGCGATTTACTGATTTTCGGGTTATCATTGGCTGGGGCGCATCGACTCCGCCGAACTCACAATGGGATGATTTTACTCATTCGACCATACCCGTCACCGAAAAGCAGATCAATTTCAACCAGTATGTATCGATGGAATATGGCCAGTTCCGTTTCGGTCTGATGTCCTACGTCTTCCCATCGGATATTCTACCGTTCATCGATTGGAATCCGCAGTTCAAGATCGACCGTTTCGTCGTCGGCGGGGACTCGTCACGAATCGGCCTTAGTCTTCGAGCAGAAAATCTGTTCTCCAAAAGCGAGGCGAGTGAATACCTCGGCGACGGTCAGAGCGATAAGAGCATCTATCCCGACCGAAACTCCCTTTCGTTCTTGATCACCTACTGGTTGGGTCATCCGCCGGATTCTGGAGACTATGGGAAGTTATTGCGGGAAGCATCCGCAGAAGACATGTCGGAAGACGTGATCATGGGACCGGTTCTTCCCGGTTCCAGCGGAGAAGTTCGGTACTCCACTCGTAATGGCATTAGCGTCGGTGCCGGATTTGGCGATGGCAAATATTCCGGTTCGGGCCCTATCTCACGGTACCTTAATTTTTTCAACACCTATAATGTGAGCACCGACCAGGGGGTGCCGGGATTTAATCCGTTGGCGCTGGTGCGGTATCGCATTCGCAACCTGATCGCGCAATTAGATATTGCCGGGGACGATGTTAATTTTGGGATCGTCCTCCGAAATTTGAAGAATTTGGATATTGAAACGGGGCTGCTCCGGCTCGAACACGCCTTTCCAAGATCCTCCCGTGGTCCGCACCGGCCCGAAGCCTATCTCTCCATGCGGTATGCGATCGGATTTGGGAAGGAAAGTGGATTCTATGAATATGGGGATGCCGTGCTCGATCAGCTCGCCGATTCCGATGGCGATGGACTGACCGACATCGAAGAGATCATGATCTACCATACCGATCCGAATAATCCCGATACGGATGGCGACGGGCTGAGTGATGGAGATGAGGTCCGTATTTATGGCACCGATCCCCTTAACCCCGATACCGATGGGGATGGCTTGACGGATGGCGATGAAGTGCATAAGTACCATACAAACCCACGCCTTGCGGATACCGATGGCGATGGCCTTAGCGATGGCGACGAAGTGCTGAAATACCACACCGATCCTCTTTCGCGCGATACTGACGGGGATGGCATTTCGGATTACGATGAGATCTTTAAATATCACACCGATCCCTTAAAAAAAGATACCGATGGCGATGGATTATCCGACTATGATGAGATCTTCGTTTATCACACGAACCCGCTGCTGAAAGATACCGATGGAGATGGAATCTCCGATTACGATGAGATCTTTAAATATCACACGAACCCTCTCAATCCCGATACCGATGGCGACGGCATTCCCGATAACGAGGATGCCTGTCCGCTGGAGCCGGGACCGAAATGGAACAATGGATGCCCAGAAGTTCCATATCAGGTCGGGCAGCGTATCGACTTGCCGCGCATCGAGTTCGAGACCGGCAAATGGGATATTCTGCCAGAATCCTTTGCGCCACTCAACCAATTATTGGGATTGATGCAGAAATATTCTGGAACGAAGATCTCGATCCAGGGACATACCGATAATCAGGGTGATTCGCTCGCGAACGAGCGGCTTTCGATGAACCGCGCTAATTCGATTCGCGATTGGCTTCTTAACCATGGTGTCAGCAGCACACGGCTCGAAACGCGCGGATACGGGCAAACGAGCCCCATCACCACGAACTCCACCGATCAAGGCCGTGAGATCAACCGCCGTATCGAGTTCATTATTATAGAGAACAAGGAAGAGGACGATAAGAAGAAGTAAGGGACAGAACCTGGATTACGGGGGACACGGGGATAGAACCTGGATTACGTGGATGTGGTTGGATTACACGGATGATTTTTCTGATCGGTCAGACAAGAACATCTGAAGCGAATCTCATTCTTCGGATGGATTCTTCCTTCCCTATTACCGCTAGCAATTCAAACAATCCCGGCCCCATGCCACGGCCTGTCACGGCAAGGCGAATGGGGTGGATCATCTTACCAGCACTTATACCCCGCTCTTCCGCGAATGTGCGAACAACTGCTTCCAGCGTGTCGTGATCCCATTTTTCCACAGCTTCGAAACGCGGAAGTATCTCTGTGAGACGTGCTTTGGCTTCAGGGTTCCAATGCTTTTGTTTGTACTTTTCTTCGTATTCCGTCGGTGCCACGAAGAAATAGCTTGCGAAATCGACAAAATCCGGCAATGTGCGGACGCGCTCCTGCATTACGCGAATGACGTCCAAAAGATAGTCATCGCTTACCACATATTTTCTATCCTCCGCAAGTGGGCGTACGAGCGTCAGCAATTCTTCGGGAGATTTCTTACGAATGTACTCCGAATTCATCCAATCGAGCTTTTCGCGTCCGAAGATAGCGCCGCCTTTATTGACGTGCTCCAGATCGAATCCACGAATCAGCTCGTCAATCGTAAATATCTCCTCGGTTGCGCTCGGGTTCCATCCCAACAGCGCAACAAAATTGATGAGCGCATCGGGTAAGTAACCTTTGTCGCGATAATCCTCAACAGCGACATCTCCCTGCCTCTTTGAAAGCTTCGAACGATCGGCATTCAGCAATAACGGAAGGTGTGCGAATTTTGGGGCTTCCCATCCGAAGGCGGCGTAGAGCAGAACGTGCTTTGGAGTCGATGACAACCATTCCTCTCCACGAATTACATGGGTGATCTGCATGAAATGATCGTCCACGATATTGGCCAGATGATAGGTCGGAAATCCATCTGATTTCAGCAGCACCTGGTCGTCGATCGTTTTTGAATCGAACTCGACATCGCCGCGAATAATGTCATTAAATCGCACAAGCTCGCCAATGGGAACTCGCAAGCGAACGACGTGCGGCTCGCCAGAAGCAATGCGGCGGTCGGATTCTTCCTTGGTCAGATTGCGGCAAAAACGGTCATACATCGGCGGGATACCGGCTGCTTGTTGTGCTTTCCGCACTTGATCGAGTCGCTCGGCGGTGCAAAAGCATGGATAAGCATTACCACTTACGATGAGTTGATTGGCATGCTCACGATATAATTCCGTGCGTTCGGATTGGACGTAAGGCCCGAATGGCCCCCCGGTGATCGGCCCTTCATCGAACTCAATTCCGGCCCATTCCATCGTGCGGAGCATATTCTCGACCGATCCTTCGACATAGCGCGTGCGATCGGTATCCTCAACACGAAGAATGTTTACCCCACCATGATGGCGGGCAAAGAGATAGTTATACAGCGCCGTTCGGAGCGAACCGACGTGTACATAACCGGTAGGAGAGGGTGCAAATCTTACGCGAACCAAGGTCAATTAAGAATTAAAAATTAAGAATTAAGAATGAGAAATCCATATTGAGGCAATACTTTCCCCCAATTCTTCATTCTTAATTCTCAATTCTTAATTGAAATATGGGGTGAGCGATGGGCTTCGAACCCACGACCTCCAGGGCCACAACCTGGCGCTCTAACCAACTGAGCTACGCCCACCATGATGGGGAAAAGATGAAATATGAGAGATGAAAGATGATCTGCAGCATTCATCTTTCATCTCTCATCTTTCATATTTGCCCGTTGCGCGCCCGGCTGGACTTGAACCAGCGACCCACAGCTTAGAAGGCTGTTGCTCTATCCACTGAGCTACGGGCGCAAATTCGGGGAAAAGATGAAAGATGAATTATGAAAGATGAAGAAAAAAAGAGAAATCCAAGAATTTCATCTTTCATAATTCATCTTTCATCTTTTCCCATTCCGGGGCGGAGCGGGTTAACAGGCTCATTCCGTGACAAGTTCGCAGCAAAGCCAACTTGGGAAGCCTATCGCGTGATACGAACCGCCAATACTGTGATGTCATCCTCGATGGATATTTGCTCCGAACGTCCCATCTCCTGTAAGATCTGCTGAAGATCCCCATGCTGCTGCGATGCTTTTAATGCAAGTTGAACCGAACCCCGTTCTCCAAGAAGAGCCTCACCGTAAAATGCTTCGGATAAGCCGTCCGTGTAAAGTACAAGCAAACTGCCTTGAGAAAGGTGGTAACTTCGGGATTCATACGGGAATGTCGGGATAATCCCAAGAGGAATTCCTGTACTTTCCGCAATGACGGGTTGATGCTCGGGTGGTATAATGATCGGGTTAGGATGACCACAGACGACCGTTTCCAACGTATGATGACGAACATCTATCACGCCGAACGCGGCGGTAATGAAACGCTCCGGTGCCGTGCTTTCACACATCAGGCGGTTCAATTCTTTCACGACGTTCAGGAGCGACAAATGTCCCTCTCGCAGCATCATCACTAATGCGCGTAAAGCCGCCTGCAGATTTGACATCGTGAGCGCGGCAGTAACACCCTTGCCAACAACATCCGCAATGGCAAGCAATACACGATCGTTATCCAATTCAATAACATCGTAGTAATCGCCGCCGACCCATTCGGAAGGCCGCGAGATCGCAGCAAACTCAACACCAGGAATTTGCGGTAACTGTTGTGGAAGCAGCGATTGCTGAATATCTCGTGCAAGCCGAAGTTCAGATTCCAATCGTTCCCGTTCTTTTTCGCGTTCGAAGAGCCAAGCGTTCGTGAGCGCGATCGAAGTGAGCGCAGCGAGCGAAGCAAGATATGTTGCCTCAGAATCCCCGCTTAACTTCGGATTGATAGATGGGCCAAGTCCCAGCAATCCGAGATAGCCGGCACCGTCAGCAGTGATTAGTGGAACAGCGGTGAACGGCTCCGATATAGCTTCGATCATCCTTTCGAATCCGTTGCGGTCAAGAACTTCGGGAAGCGGGAGATGATCGAACCCTGCGTGCGCAACTAATTCATAGTGCTCCCCATCCATCGTTCCAAGATACGCGATCGCCTCTTTGATGAGGGACTTGCCCATGACCGTCCGCAGTACGCTTCGCATAATGCCACGCGGCCCAAGATCGGGAGTAAGCGTACGCGCAAATTCAAGCAGCGATGTAAGCGCAAATCGCTCTTGAGATAATTCGGCAGCTAAATCTTGAGGGGTGGGCACAATATCAGGATTCCATGAACTTCAACAATCTCGAAGCATCAAGCATCTCGATGGAGAGAATATTTTTATGTTCATCAAAATCAAAGAATAAATCCCGCGCGATTTCGATAGTGTCATCTACCTTACCCTCTTGGATATCAATCCAAAGTGGATCAATATTGAGGCTATATTTGAATTTCAACTCATCTTTCATCTCTCATATTTCATCTTTACCCCGTAGAGCGGGAGACGGGACTTGAACCCGCAACATCGACCTTGGCAAGGTCGCACTCTACCAACTGAGTTACTCCCGCGATGCCAAGTATGAAGTATGAAGTATGAAGTATGAAATAGGCTCGTTTGCCCCGTTTCATACTTCATACTTCATAGTTCATACTTTCCCCACCCGCCAGCCCTTTTCGATTAGGCGGTGACCGATGGGACACTCAGAACAGCGAAGCTTTTGACAGAAGTTTCTCTGAAGCAAAAGCGCGCCCTGCTCGGAGCGGACGGAGTTAACGTTTTCGCCTTCCAGAAGTTCCTGTTGTATCACAGAAAGGTATTTTGCGCTTGATTGCGTCCGCGCCGAACCCCATTCCTCTATAAGCGCCCGTTCCGTTTGCCGCCGCGAGGGGTTTTCTGGCTCCGTTCGAAGCATAGCGATTCTTGCTGGAAGAATGACATTTAGCCATATCGCTGCTCCCCGCTCCTCTCCCAAAAGCGATTCCGGCGCAGGCAATTTTGACCGGAATGACGTATGCGACTCCCAAAATGGATGCTCACCCAAACTTGCTTTCGGTCCGTTATCGAAAAAAGCATCTCGGAAATCCCATTCCGGGCGGCTGGAATATTTTTCAGCTAATGCAGCAGCAAGAGCTATCCGCCGATGCGGGCTATTTGTGGGGCGAATTCGGAAGAACGCCCAGTCGTGCTCTGCCAGCACCTCCGGAAACCGGAGCGATTGCTGAATCGAATTCCAACGCGCGTTCAGATCGAGAAGATAGTCATTCGTCTCGTTATCGAATTCGAGCGATGGTTTTGGCAAGAGTCCGGCAACGCCGAAAAAAACGGCTTCCAATGAAATGCTCCTGTTCTCGCTAAATGCCTCGCGAGCAAATCGCAAACGCGAAAGCGGCAAAAGCGCTGAAAGCTCCCGGAATGGAACCCGATTTTGCGAATAGCCAAGCGCATCCATCGTTAGTTGATAGACGCGTTCGAGCACGTTTGCGTGGGAGCTTAATTCCGCATCAGGAAGCGTAACCCGGTCGATCAGCTCTTCGAGTCGGGCAAGACCGAATTGTTCCAGCACCTTTCGCTTGAAGCGCATCGGAACAAGTATATTCTGTGGAAAGCACGGAAGTTCGGGGCTGCGATCGTACAATCTACGAAATAGTTCTTCCCAAAGATCGGAGCGACCGAAGGCAAGATTATTGCGAAGGATAAGCTGCGGCACGGGTGGCCCTTTGTGCTGCTCTGCATCATCCTCAAGTACTACATGCAGAATAACGTTCGAATATCGATTATCCCCCTCGTGATGGTGCGCATTCCAGCCTTCGGGAGATATATGCAGTTCAACATCGCCACGAATTTGCACACCATCCATCATGATGCGCGCACCAATAAAATCTGGCCCGCCGCGATGGTTGTTCTGTTCACCGCACTCGATCACCTGAATGGGCGATCCATCCGAAAGCAAAATAGGACTGATAAGAAAGCTCGCGTGTGCTTTCCATATTTCACAAAGGAAGGATTCGGGGATCATCGTCCAACATATTTCTTCGCCGCTGCTCGTGCAGCTTCTGCGAAGTCGGCTCCCATTGAAGCACCGGCAATACCACGGCTGACGTTGATGAGCGCGATCCCGCCAGCATTCGCTTCAAGCACTTCTTCCATCGTCCCGCCCTGGGTGCCGACGCCGGGAATGAGGAACGGAAGTTCCGGCGCGCGCTGTCGAAGTGCTTTAAGTTCGGCTGGTTTTGTTGCACCAACTACCAGCCCGGCATTCTTTTTCGGCGCGTTCCATTCGCGGACTTTATCGGTTACCTCTTCATAGAGCTTTTTCCCATTGGTGAGTTCGAGATACTCAAAATCCCGCGCTCCGGGATTGGAAGTCAGGCCAAGAAAGAACACTCCCCTATCCTCACGCCGTAAAAATGGCTCGATGCCATCAAAGCCCATGAGTGGATTGATCGTGATAGCATCGAACGGAAACATCTCCTGATAGGCATAAGCATATTTTTCACTTGTGGCACCGATGTCGCCGCGCTTTACATCGCCGATGGTCAGAATATGGCTCGGAATATGTGCAAGTGTTTGCTCGACCGCTTCGATCCCCTTCGTGCCGTAGGCCTCATAATACGCCATTTGCAATTTATAGCAGCAGGCAAGATCGCTCGTCGCGTCAATGATTGCTCGGTTAAACGACGCCACAGGATTCGGCTCGTTCTTCAGGATATCAGGGATGGTTTTCCAGTCGGTGTCAAGCCCAACGCAGAGCAAGGAATGCCTCTTGTCCTGAGCCGCTTTTATTTTTTCGAGAAAGGTCATCGTATCAATTTTTTACAAAGATACGATGAAGGAGTATTAAAATTTGCAGGTTGCAGAAAAAACCGGCGTAGAAACCGGAGGGCCGCTCTCATGCTTGGGTACAAGGGCACCCATGAGCGCGCCAGGATTGGCGTCGAAATTCCATCCGGTGGATGTTTTGTTGCCGTTACCCTTGCCGATAGATCCGATCGTTATGGCAAAACCTGCAACGGTACCTATAATCGAAGGTATGGTGTAACCCCACGCTGAGGTCTGGAACCCGTTTGAAGATGTAATAATATATCCTACTCCGCTGCCAATCAAAAACCCGGCTGTCGTACCGAGAATAACAGCGGTACCTTCAGCCGTCGAAAAATACCGATCCTGCATGAGCGAATTGGCGAGTAGAACACCGCCAACATTACCCGCCACCCCTATCAATGCGAGTCCCGTGGATGGATTGTTTGAAGTATTGTATAATATGGCCGATGAATAGATCGCCAGTGGAATATAGGCTCCGTAGATACCAGCGGTCAACACCGTGGAAGCATTTCCCCTGGAGTAGTTGGATTGATTTGCCAAAATGGCTCCCAATCCAAATCCGGCGGCAGAACCGAGCAAACTCATGCCGGTCCATAACGACGGTGATGGCACATTATTGATCGCAACGGCAAGACCCGCACCATCCAGCATTCCGAACAACCCTCCATACCGAATAATATCGGCCGTTCCTTCCGTCATGTGGTTGCCGGATGCGACCGAATATCCGATCCCTGTTTCCGCAACAGCGGCAAGCGTAGCTACGACCCCAAGTTCAGAGCCAGGATTGCCGCTGGAAAGCATATCATCCAACAAGATGCCATGTATCGGCCCGAGAAACGCCCCTCCAAGCGCAAGAGATGCATCTCCGTCCGTCATTGGGGCATTCTGTGTAAGAACAGAAGATAGAAGGTACCCGGAGCCACCGATGATCAATTCAAGCCCTGCGCCAACACTACTATTGCTTGAATTGACCGAGCTAGTAACCAGTGGGCCGTAGGCAAATACAGAAAGTAGTGTTTCCCAGACAATGAATTTTGAACGAGAACTTTGATCCAGTTTCGCCACTGGCGCTTGCGGCCCCATACGTGCATCGACATCCGCTCGAAGCGATCGTATGGCACCCGCGCTTTTCGGAAGGCGATCTTTGAGTAGCTTTCCACTTTCGAATGAAGTGATCTCCAGCATATAAGAACTATCCGGCTCGTGATAAAGTCGGGCTTCCAGAAAATGAGGGTAACTGGGAAACAGATCCAGTTTTTTCTCCAGATCCTGATCGATAACAGTTATCGTACCCGACGAATCGAACGGAACCTGTACCTCCTGCGCGACTACTCTACCGCATAAAAGAACAAAAATGACGACCAACAAGCATGACTTCATACAACAAAAATACAACGAAAAACGGCTGATACCTCGAAACCGGAGTTCGAGCACAATGCTCAGATTATCCCACCAAGAGCGCAGCCCCAATCATTCCGGCACGATTTCCAAATGCAGCCCTCCGAATTTCTACTACAGGACGAAGATTAGCAAGTACGCGCGAGCGAAGTGTAGCATGAGCCGATTCAAATAATACATCCCCCGCATCGGCTACACCACCGCCAAGAATAAATGTATGCATATCGAGAAGATTGGCCACATTCGCGAGCGCAACGCCGAGCAGCATTCCGGCTTCTTCGAATATGCTTTTTGCGAAAGCATCGCCATTATTCATTGCATTTGCAATGATCTTTGGAGTGAGTTCGCCTAACTCTTTGGACAAGGTGGACGAAATGGAGGGATCGTGGACAAGCTTCTGTTTTGTCCGTTCCGAGAGATAGTGTTGACCGAGATAGGCTTCTATGCATCCTCGTGAGCCGCAATTGCAGTTCGGGCCATTCAGATCAATAGAGGTATGCCCGAACTCCCCCGCACCGCCGGAAGCGCCGCGATATATTCCTTGAAATGTTCCCTCGGTTGCATAAACTGCTCCTCCAATTCCGGTTCCGAGCGTTACGAGCAGGAAATGGGAAAGTCCGCGGCCAGCGCCAAGCTTTGCTTCAGCCAGCGCCGCAACATTTGCATCGTTATCTACTTCGATCCTTTCAAAGTCCGGAAGTAATTCCTGGAGATATTTTTTCAGCGGTTCCTCTTTCCAACCGATCAAGTTGGGAGGATACCGTACCAGAGATCGATCCTGGTTCATTGCACCCGGAACTCCAACTCCCATTCGCACGATCTCGGGATATGCCGATCGTATTTCGCGAACCCGCTCGGCGATTTCCACTGCCACACTGCGGGAGCCCGTCTGAGGCGTTGGGAAGGCGGATTCGGCTACAATACTTCCATTTGTGGCATCGACGACACCAAGCTTGACCGTTGTACCGCCAATATCAATTCCGAGAAGCAAGGACAGTTAATAAGTAAGAATTAAGAATTAATAGTTAGGAATAATAGCAAAACTTCAGGAGCGATGAGCCCAAATTCTTAATTATTAATTCTCAATTCTTAATTGTGTATATCGTCTCACCGGGGCGTTTCATGCCATAGCGTTCGCGAGCAATGCGTTCGATGGTCGAAGCATCTTCGAGCTTAAGGAACGTAACCGCGCGGGTAACGTTCGCTTCATCCTGTTGAAGTTTGGCAAGCTGGGCACGGCGATCCGATACCTGATGACGGATCTCCAGATGGCGCCACAAGCCTTTATTTGCAAAGAGCAGGGTGGTCGTTAGAACGGTCAGGATGCCAGTGATGAGCAGCGATCGCGGCGAGCGCAATATTCGCTTCAGCCGCTTTTTGAGAGATGTTCGAGCCATAATAGAGCAAAACTATTTACAAAGATACGAAATTATGGAGCGAAAGTCAAGGGTTCCGGCTAAAAAAGGTCCGTAATACGGATGAACAGGTCGGCAGAAGAGTTCTTCACCAGTTCCCATCCCACCCCGCCTTCGATAGCAGCATCGAAGCCAACTTCCGAGCGAAGCTCGATACCAGCGGTCTTCAGCCACTGCGTCTTGGAGAGCGGCGTGATCGTCACGTTAGGATTATTGGAGGGGGCGTTAGCATACCAGGTCGATCCAATATCGAAAAATTCGACAAGTTGAGGATGAAACGGGTTCAGTATTGGCAATAAGGCGCGGAATACCTCATCGGCGCCACGCAACTCTGCTGTTCCGCTAAGTAACCGATTCCCATAATAGTATTGCCGGATACCGCGCAGGCGGTCGCGCTCGTGGATGGTGGCAAGATTAAATCCTTCCTCGAACGCATCATATTTATAGAAACCGAGGAAATCCTGGGGTAACTCATCGCCATAATCCGCTGCGCCATGCAAGATAAATGCGAGCTGCCGGTCATCGTTATCATCCAATGCAAATTGCTTATGGAGGAACCCCCGCAGTCGCGTGCGCGTCAGATCGCTGCCGAGGTTTTTATCTGCATGTTCCCCCAATGCGCCCATTTGAAACAGCGGAGACAGATACTCATATCCGGCCCCAAGCTCGAGCATCGTAGCAGCGATCGGGCGTTTATTGGAATCGACCGCGCTAAATTGCACTTCGTTCCACGGCTGTAACTTTTCCCACTGGCCGCCAATAAAGACGTTATGCAGATCGAGAAGCGAGTTTGGCGTGTGGAGCGCGAAATCGATCCCAAGATCTGCGCTTTGCGTATGCTCATAATAGGCAATATCCTGAATGACATCCTGGAACGCAACCACATCTTGAGCACCGACCGTGATCGATGGTAGCAGCTGATCGTTCACATAACTAAACCCGTACGAGAGTTTGTTCGAGGCATCCCCATACCATGCGAACGGTTCAAACAGATGTTTTTGCATGGCATCGGTGAAGATCCCAAGGCCACCCCATTGTGCCCCTCCTCCGCCGGTATGTGTAATATCCGATCCTATGATCGGTGCGAATAAGATCGGGCTAATGTGAGCCAGCGAATGATAGGCCTCCGAGCTGGATAAACGAAGTGGTGGAAGCGAATCCGGCGGCCTCGTAACCAGCGGCCAGCGAACCGTTCGCCAGGCAGTGTATTTCTTCGCAAGCGGCACACTCGGAGCAGACGTAACAGACCGCTTGGCATTCAACCAAAACAGATCGACCGAATTTCGCGACGTGAATGATGTCACAAGAATGGAATCTTTGGCAATATCCCAAGCCAATATGTTGGAAGCCACATCGGTCAATTCTTTCCCGTATTCTCCACTCGGTTCATTGTGCCCACGGGTTCCTATGGAATACAAATTCGGAATTCCATTCTTAAATGAAAGAAATACGATCGAATCTCCCTTTGGCGACCAAACCGGATAGCGATCGTTGATCGAATCATTCGTCAGGTCATGAATTTCTCTTGAATTAATATCAACAGTAGCAACATCGCGCATTCCATTCTTTCGAAAAATGCTGAATGCGACCTGCTTGCCATCGGGGGACCACCGTGGAGAATACACTTCCACATTATCATCATTGAAGTTTGTAAGTTTTTGCAAATTGCTTCCATCAGCATTCAGGAGCACCAGGTCGGAACCCGACCGATCGAACTGCGCTGCGACAATCGTCTTGCCATCCGGTGACCAATCAGGATATTCGAGCCGTTCGTTCGACGAGATCCGTTCCAGATCGCCGGACTCCGCATTACACCGGAATAAGTCATACACAAGATCGCCATGATCACCAAACCGAATTTTCGAGAATAGGAGATATTTCCCGTCGGGCGACCAACTCAGATATGGCTCGATCCCCGGCTCCTCGGTCAGGCGTTTTGGATCTGTTCCAGTATCATTCGCAAGGATATACAATTTGGCAGGAGCATCGATCGCCCGTTTGCCGAGCACGGCAATTCGCTTGCCATCGGGCGCAAGCCGTGCCGCACCAACGATCGCAAGCTGCGTCGGAATCTTTCGCGCAATGTCCTCAATGTCTTCTTTTTGCCCAAATTGTGTGTTGTAATACACATTGAGCACCTTATGCCACTCTTCGTAGATCTCGTCGAGAGAGTGGTTGGTAACACCCTTAACAGCTCTTTCAAAATTATAGGAGAACGATGATTCCCCACGATATTTCAGGATTTTGACGAGCGAGCTATCGCCATACGTTACGGCAATATACCGAACGAGTGATTGACCTCCTTCATAGAGCAGTGTTCCACTCAAAAAATCGTCAAGGCCGAGATTCAACTTGCTCGAAACGGCGGATACCCGGAGAGCAATGTCCAGATCGTTCGTCCAGCCATCTGGTTCCATGTAACGGGCCATGCCTTCGTTAAACCAGCGTGGAACTTGTAACACTCCTGCAGGGAAAAAGTAGTCCGCCCAGGTATGCGTAGCAAGTGCAATAACGATGTGTGTGAATTCATGCGTGATAACAGAGCGCAGCCATTTCGATGTACCGCTCGCTCGAAGCGAAAATAAATTATCGTCGAGAATGCCACGCATCCAAATAAATATATAATCATCCCCAAAGGTGAAGGCATTGCGCTCCTCGTCGTTGTCTGAAAAATAGATCCGGATCTTAGCAGAAAGCGGAGTTTGAAGATTCGTGGTGACGACATGATACACTTCCTCCGCGATCGGCGCGGCAGTGCGAACGATGGAATCGAGACCCTGATGATAGATCAGAACAAAATGCTCAGTCTCGATTTGCTGCCAGTGCAGTTCCGGATGATTTGCTCCGGTGATGCCAAGAAGTTGCGCGCGAGGGGCAGACGGACAGACTAAATTTAACAATAAGCAAATAACACATCCGAGACTCAGAACCTTCAGGACTTTTGTCATTCTGAGCGAAGCAAATCGCAGCGGAGCGGAGATTTGCGAAGTCGAAGAATCGGGTGTAATTTCCACCATTTCAGTCAAAAGAGATCTCCTCCAAATTTGGATTTGAGGATTGAATGAGTCGAAGCTTTTTTTCGCGAGTCCAGCCTTTCAACTGTTTCTCACGGTGAATCGCGATGTTCACATCGTCGAAGGTCTCAAAATAGATAAGCCGATCAATATTATACCGATGAGTGAATCCTGCAATCATCCTGTTCTTATGCTCATAAAGCCGTCGTTGAAGATCGTTTGTGACTCCGATGTATAGAACCGCCGTTCGATTTCTTAGAATGTAAACGTAATACGATTTCATAGCATAACAACCGATCCTTCGACTTCGCAAATCTCCGCTCCGCTACGATTTGCTTCGCTCAGGATGACATTAAAAAGATCGTCGTTCACATCGTTGTCAGATCTACAATATCATTCAGTTTTGGCAGCACCACATTCCAGCCAAGCTCTTTCTCGATCACTCCTTTTAGGACGGTACGCGGGCCATCCTCTCCGTGTGTAAGGAAAATACGCTTCGGCGCTTTCGGAAGCTGCTTTAGCCAGTCCATGATCTCCCGTTGGTCGGAGTGTGCACTGAAATTGGTGAGCGTGAGAATTTTTGCCGCGACTGGAATTTTTTCGCCAAAGATCATCGCAGTCTTTGCGCCATTCATCAGTTCGCGGCCCAGCGTTTCTTCGGCCTGATAGCCGGTGAAGAGCACGATCGTATCGGGCCGGTTGAGCCGGTTGGCAAGATGGTGCATGATACGCCCGCCGGTCGCCATGCCGCTGGCACTGATGATGATCGCCGGACCTTTCAGATCGTTCAATCGCTTCGAATCATCGATCGTCTGCGTGAACTTCAGCGATGAGAAGGATAGTGGGTTCTTATCCTGCGACTGTAGTTCTTCCGGCGAAATGCGGTGTTCATCGCAGTATTTCTCGTATAAAGCCGTAACGGATGTTGCCATCGGGCTATCGACGTAAGTGGGGATCGCGGGAATTCTGCCCGTCTCGATTAGATTGTTGAGACAGAAGATCAATTCCTGCGCGCGATCGACCGCAAAGGCTGGAATGAGCAGCACGGCGTTCGAGGCCAGCACCTCTTTGACAATGCCAAATAGTTCTTCCGTCGGATCGATCGCATTATGGAATTTATCTCCATACGTCGATTCACACACAACGAAATCCGCGGCAGGCGGCGCTTCTCGCGGATTGAGATAAATAGGATTTTCGCGGCCAAGATCGCCGGAAAATAGAACAGAAATCGGCTCTCGTGGCGAAGTACTTCCGGTCTCCGGATCAAAGAGCTTCTCAAAGCGGACGGAGCATGAGCCAAGAATATGCCCGGCGTTCGAATACTCGAAGCTAATATCATCGGGCAGCACTTTCTTTTTGTGCCGGTCCATCACATGAAACATTCCGAGCGCCTTTGCTGCATCTTCCGAAGAATAGAGCGGCAACGCCGGTTTATGACGAGAATAATGACGACGGTTCGCGGTCAACGCATCTTCCTCCTGAATATGGGCACTATCGCGAAGAATATATTGGGTGACATCGAGCGTGGCGGGCGTACACCATACTTGTCCTGCAAAACCACTCGTTGCAAGCTTTGGCAGGTAACCGGTGTGATCCAGGTGCGCGTGCGTAAGCACAACATTGGCAATATCCGAGATCTGGATCGGCAGCGGGTTCCAGTTCATCTGGCGCAGTTCGTGGCCGCCCTGGAACAGCCCGCAATCGACGAGCAGACCGCGATGCGTTGCCGTTCGGAGAAAATATTTCGAGCCGGTTACTTGTCCGGCTGCGCCAAGAAATTGAAGTGTGAGCATAGACGAACAAGAATAAAATCAGAAACGAGGAAAAAGCAAAAAATAATTACAACCGCGCACGCAATTCGCCGATGGCTTGCTCGCAGTGGGCGCGCACGAGCGCGAATTTCTCGCTGACCTGTGCGGGATCTTTGTGGTCGGCACAGAGCTGTTCGATCGTCTCTGCGAACCCGGCGGCGGTTTTCATTCCCATGAATTTCAGGTGCGGCTTCATGGCGTGTATCTTACGCCGCGCATTATCGAGATCGTTCTGGGCGATGGCATCGCCAACGGATTCTAATTGGCTCGGGACGCCATCCAAGAACATGCGGATGTATTTCTTGAGCTGTTCGTCATTGCCGCCGGTGATCTCCTTGAGCGAAGAAAGATCGGTGACCGGAGTAGCTGATACCGCAGCAGGAGCAGTTGATGCCGGGGCACCCTGCGGCTGCGATGCTGCCAGCTGATCGTTCTGGCCAGCGGTATCTAATCCGGAGTTCACAGTCGATTTGCTATCCGGCGAGTCCGCCGAAGCAGGATGTTTCGATCTACCCTTAAAGTATTTAGCTATCACGCGGAATAATTCGTCTTGTTTAAACGGCTTTGGCACATAATCATTCATTCCGGCGGCGAATGCGCGATCGATCTCGGATTTGATCACGCTGGCAGTAAGCGCAATGATGGGCACCTCCCGCTTGCCACGCGGTAAATGAGCACGTATGTATTTGGTCGCTTCGATGCCGTCCATCTCGGGCATTTGCACGTCCATGAGGACGAGATCGAATGCAAAATTTTGCAGGAGTGTGATCGCTTCACGTCCGTTCGATGCGATCTCCACGGACACTTCCGGAATCATATTGTGGAGCGTGTCGCCGAGCACGATCTGATTGTACTCGTTATCCTCGACGAGAAGCACGCGCATGCCTCGAAGCGACGCTGCATCGAGTGATGCTGTTTCCTCTGGCGCAACGATCACGGTTTCGCTTGCCACTTCGAACGGCATCGTGATCGAGAATTCCGATCCTTTGCCTGGTTCACTCGTCACATTGATATGCCCGCCCTGGAGTTCCACGAAATTCCGGGAGATGGTCAGCCCAAGTCCTGTACCGCCATATTTGCGGGAAGTTTCGGCATCGGCCTGGGAAAAAGAATCGAATACCGATTTCAGCTTCTCTTTGGGAATGCCGATTCCCGTATCGCGGACGGCAAGCCGAACGTTCATCTTGCGATCCCCGGCAGCAACCGCGCTTACGATAAGCCGCACCGAGCCGGTGTCCGTGAACTTCACGGCATTGCTCAGCAGATTCATCAGCACCTGCGAAAGCCGTGCAGGATCGCCAAGGATCACCTTCGGCGTGGATTCAGAAATATCCTCGGAGAGCACTAAGCCTTTCGCTTCTGCTTTGAAGCGCATGATCTCCAGTGCATGACTCGTGACGTCTTGCAGACGGAACGGAATGCGCTCAAACTCCATCTTGCCGGCCTGAAGCTTGGAGAGATCGAGAATATCATTGATGACCACCAGCAGATTATCCGCCGAAGAATGAATGGCTTCGAGATAATCCCGCTGCTTTTGGTTGAGCGGAGTGTCCAGCAGGAGTGTCGTCATACCGAGCACCGCATTCATCGGCGTGCGGATCTCGTGGCTCATGTTGGCAAGGAACTGATGTTCGAGGCGCTCGCTGGCTTCGGCGCGTTCTTTTGCGGCGGCTAATTCTTTATTGATGCGTTGAAGCTTGCGGTCATTGCGGTAAAAAACGAACGCAACAAGACATAGTACCACCACAATGCCAATGATCGAGTAATTGACGAGGCGGTCCTGTGCGATCTGCTCGTTTTGCGCGGCGATCTTTCGCTCGTTCTTGCTCATTTGATATTTTGCTTCCATATCCGCAAGAATGCGACTCTTGTCCACACTGTAGATCGAATCGTGAAGCGAACTGCCTTTTTGGAAATACTCGTATGCCGATTTATAATCGTTCGTCGAGGCATACGCCTTACCGAGGCTAAAATAGAGATCGACCAATCCCCGCTTGGCGCCGATGCCCTCGTCGATGGATTGCGCGATCTTCAAATAATGAAATGCGCTATCGGAGTGATGGAGCAGCAGAAATAGATTCCCAAGCTGTTCGTAGGCAAGAGCCACATACGTGGAGTTCAGGCCAAGCGACTCATGAAGATACACCGATTGCCGGTCGTAATACAGCGCGCTATCGATCTGCACCTTTTTCTCGAACACACTGCCGACATTTCCGAGAATGCGAGCAAGCTGGTTCCGGTCATCGACGCTTTCGTACAATTTCGCACTGTGTCGAAAATACAAGAGCGCGCTATCGAGCCGTGCATCGAACGAGAGCGTATGCATTGGGCCGTTGTAGCTTAGCCCAATATTATTATAGATCGCCGCGATCGCCCGGATATCCCGCGTTTGCGATGAATACGCCAAAGCCAGCCGCAGATTCTTAAGCGCATTCTCTGGCTCCTGCTGATCGAGATAGAGGCAGCCGAGATTATCGTACGCATTTCCGATCCCGGAAGAATCCTGCTTGCGCTGCACAATATCGAGGCCATTTTGGAAGTATTCCAGCGCTTCGTCATAGCTTGCGATCTCAAGATCGTTCCAACCCAACTGACTATAGGCTTGCGCAAGGATGGTGGAATCTTTCAGCGACTCTGCCGTCCGAACAATGTGCAAAAGCCTCGCGCGAGCGCTATCGTAAAGGCCGGTGCTGGAGAACTGATGCGCCTCGAATAACTCCACATTCGCTACGCGGCGGTCATCGCCTGCTTTTTTTGCATAATCGTAGGACTGAAGCGCGTAGCTCATCGCCGTTGCGGTATCGGCATCGGCGAGCGCGGTCGCGAGCTTCAGGAGCAGGTCGCTCCGTTCGGTATCTTGCGTGGCGAAGGCATACGCAGAGTGCAGGCTGTCAAAATAATGTTGATCCTGCGCGAAGAGTGTTGCAGGCAGCATCGGAACTATTACAAGAACGGCAAGCGCAATAAGCGCGAGGCGAAACCTCGTACGCACCGTTTGGCACCATCGTATCATCATCTATAGATTAGTGCAGCCGTAAATAGATCAAATAGACGATCAGCCCCAGCGCAAGCGCCCAGAAGACCAGGTTCATCGTCCGCTGGAAGCCGTTGGTCTTTTTGAGGGAGCGGAGATTTTTAAGCTGGGTGAATGCAAGTTCCAGCTTATGAAATGCTGTTTCGTTCTTTACGATATAATCGTAGGCGCCGTACTTGATCGTGTTCGAGGCAACCTCGATCCGGTCCTGACCGGTTAAGAAAATGACCGGCAAATTAGCAAAGCGCGCCTTTAATTTGGAGAGGACTTGAATACCGTTCATCGCATCCGGCTTGATGGTATCCAACTGATAATCGAGGACCACGAAATCCGGCTCCGACATGATCGCAGCCAGCGCGTCCTCGCCGGTATTAAAGACGGTCACGCTCGCGCCGGGGATATTCTTTTCCACCGTATCGCGTACCATCTCGCACATCGTGGGATCGTCATCTACGATCACGACATTAAGATTTCTTTCTTGGCTCATAGTGATGTCGAAAAGTGGGACATACCGCCCCCGCGGTTTACCCGCTTCCCTTAAAAGGAAAAATTCATAGAGAAAGTTTAGGGGGATGCGAGACTGCCAGTGAACATACCCCCATTGTTGACGCAGAAAGGGGTTTTGCGGGACAGAGTTAGGGCGAATGGGGACTTTAACCCTACAAATTGTGTGTTGTTATACCATAAGCACCAATGGCAAACGAACAACTGGGCTGTGATCTGCTTTCAGATTGTTTTTTAGAGTTCTTTGGTTTTAATACCAACTCAACAGACACCCTAACAGAGATGCTGTGATCTGCTTTCAGATTGTTTTTTAGAGTTCTATGGTTTTAATACTGGAGGATAAGCGGGAAACACCGAAGGAGCTGTGATCTGCTTTCAGATTGTTTTTTAGAGTTCTATGGTTTTAATTGTAGCGCGAATGACGGGGGCTTTTGAATGGCTGTGATCTGCTTTCAGATTGTTTTTTAGAGTTCTATGGTTTTAATTCAGGTTCCAACCGATCTCACGGCGTTTCAGCTGTGATCTGCTTTCAGATTGTTTTTTAGAGTTCTATGGTTTTAATGGAGTGCGCTCACAGATCGGCTCCACGCTTGCTGTGATCTGCTTTCAGATTGTTTTTTAGAGTTCTATGGTTTTAATTGGTCGGGCGTTCATGGAATCCCTAACTAAGCTGTGATCTGCTTTCAGATTGTTTTTTCGAGTTCTATGGTTTTAATACATTATTCCATCTCCTTAGTTAATTGGTTGCTGTGATCCGCTTTCCGATTGTTTTTTAGAGTTCTATGGTTTTAATGCTCCGCCGGAGCCGGAAGGCTTCATAATTTAGCTGTAATCTGCTTTCAGATTGTTTTTTAGAGTACTATTGTTTTAATATTTAGACACGAAAGGAACCTAACGATGGGCTGTGATCCGCTTTCAGATTGTTTTTTAGAGTTCTATGGTTTCAATCCCTCGTCCTCTCATCACTAACCGAATCAAGCTGGTGCGCAATGACAAGTTGCTTATCCTTCGTCAAGAGGTATGCGGGGTTGCCGAAGTAAAGAGTACGGCAGATCATGTTAAACTACCGCTTAGAATATTCTTCCAGTGAGCGAAATGGTAGCTTTTACCGCTTTCAATAGATTGAAGCTTTTGGTTAAAACAACCCCGACAGGATATTGTTTAGGGTAATCAACCTTAACGCCGCTCCAATTATGGAGAGAACCATATATCGTCGGTCCAGTCAATTTAACGATTCTATAAAGCCTTGACGATAATTTTTCTTGATCTTGCCAATTGATCTCATCAGGATGACCATCATAAGTAACTATCATATCATTTATTCTCAAAGTCATGAGAATGGGCTTACCATTCCGAGACTCCGCAAAAACGGACTCGCCGTTTACCGCACGTTTTGCTGCGACAAAAAACGTGATGATTTCTGATTCTCTTTTTTTACTATTTGGATCTTCATAAATAGCAATACAATAATTCGAACCTGAATCCACAAAGAGTTTTGGATTTTCTTTAGGCCGTAGTTGAATAAGTTGTTCCGCAGGTTCGATCATGCGAACACTGTGGATAGGAATGAGTTTTTTGCCATTCAAGCTCATCATAAAGAGCGGCTTTTGCACCGCATCCTTAATTTTAGATTCCCCTCCGTTTCGCTCAATGTGATCTTTAACAAGTTTCCGAATTGCCGGATCGACAATTTTCTCAACCTGTTTCATTTTGTCGAGTGACGCGAGCGGCTTTCTTATGACAAATTCTAATTCTCCATTTTTGTGGGAATTTTGTATCTGTCCGAAGACCGATTCCGCATGAAGCGGCCCCCGAATTGCAATAGATCGTTGGATCTTCTTCTCACCGTGTGGATGAGAATACCTGTACTTATTCTTTTTCGCAGAGAGCAACCGTTTTTCGTTGCGGTAGGAAATTAGCATTTTGGAAAGAACATTTTCCAATTCATGACGATGGTTGGGGTAGGGGCCTGGTATGCCGCCAGCAGAAATTTCGCCCGTCGCTGGGTTGGCAGTCTGGAGCATCAGCGGATCGGCTTCATCAGGTTCGACGGCTTCTCCCAATCCCGCTGCCTTTACAAGGTCACGACCAGCCGGTGTGCGGAGAATTGCTAATATATTATCGCTGAGTTTTCTATGAGGATCGAATGCGCTCGACTGGCTTAATAAGTTGATCCACCAATCATTAGTGTTTGCGATCACGAAGGCATCGATAGCATGGTGCCTATGATCCTTTCGTTCCTTTTCATTTTCGCCCTCGCTGTTGAGAATTGTATTGAGACCCCAGTATTTCCTCAACAGTGATGTTACCTGTCCATCCGAAGTTCGAACATCCAGACACACGCGGCGTAAAATATTACGGGCTTCCTTCGCAATCCATGCAGTGCTTTCGATACTTCCGGGTCTGAACTCTTCAAATTCTTCTTGAAGCATTCGCTCTTGCTTGATCCGGGGCAACGACTTTATCCTTTCTTTAAAATGACGCACGGCCTCGGCTCCCTGCTTTTCGAAATACTTTATCGGTGTATCGTTTCCCTTTGCAGCATTAAATTCCCTTTCGGACAATGTCTTGTTTCGGAATGAATTGTCGAATGATTTGCTATAAGGTACAATGTGCTCGATCTCGATGTCTGGACTAAAAAGCCGCCCGAGCGGAATTATTTTTCCAGTATAGGGTGAAATCCTGCCGCATTGGAGCCACAGTTCATATTTCTGCTTATCCGACGGCTTAATTCTATCGACGAATTTTCTAAACTCCTCAACATCGATTGAAGAATTAATCTTTCGCAAATCTTCCTCATCAAACTCCATTTCGAGCCAAAGTTCGAATTTTGTAATTTGACTTCGTGAAACATCAGCCCATCCCATCTTCCTTTTAAGGAACTCCCTATATTCTTCGCGTTGTCGTTCTTTATCGAGATTACTTCGCCGCATGTTTTCACGAACATCCTTCGGCATCTTCATCGAGCGCGCGAACTCAATACGTATTTGGTCTGGTCTTCCTTCTTCCTGAATTACAGCATTGACAAGTGCAACCGTTTCGCTAAGGGCACGCATAACAAGCGGGCTGCGGAGTTGATCGATTTCATCGTTGGGCTTCCGAATAATCTTATCTTCGAGAACTCGATCCTTGCCTTGTGTCTCTTCATCAAACGAATGGTGATAACCTGCAGCTTTGCTTGCTTCGGAGTAATCCATACCTTTTTTGAGGAAGGGAAGCATTTTATTGATTGCCTTGTGGCTAATCCGCGAGTAATCCGGTTCGAGCGAAATTTCGGAGAACTTTTCAGCTTGCTCTTCCGTGAGGCCGAGCTTCTTTTTCCCCCACTCTTTCAACCAGCTTTCATCCGGCGCGAAATAGAGAACGTGCCAAACATGCTCGCGTTTATCTTCTGGCAGCAAGTGCCAAGCTTCCTGCCCAATAACCTTCATGATCTTTGCTGCGGTGGTATTTCCTTTGACTTTGTCAATGTCATTAAGATACGCAGCTTTAGTGAGCCGGATGAGCGTCTTTATTTTTGCCTGGGTAAGTTCGTCTGTTTCAGCAAGAACTTCCGCTAGAATCTCCTTCTCCTCAAGTGTAAGCGGTCCGAGATGTCGCTTATTGTCCGTCACTCGGATACGGCTAATTGATTCCCAAATTCTGAACTCCTGAAAAAGCAGTGAGCTTCGCGGCGCGACTCGCTTCTTCGGTTCGAATCTACATTTGCCGATCCTTCCTTTCTGAGATTTTAGAGGCCGCTGATAATAAATACACCTTTCTTTTATTTCGCGGCGACGCTCTTCGGTCAGAATTTCGGGATAAAATTTCGATTGAGTATTCCAAATTGCTTCGAATTCCTCCTCGTACATCGACCGATGAACGAAGCGTTTACGGATTCTTTCAACCGGCTCATCTGGGTTGTGCCAATTCTCAATGGCCTCGTTCGCATGGTATAGCGAAAGATAAAATTCGCCCAGCGTGCGTAGGCCTGAATCGGCAACCCGCTGCCGGAGTTCATTCATTTGGAGCTTAATCTCGCTTCGTTCTTTTTCGCCATCTTTCAAAGCCGTCTTTCGATTGCTCAAGAAACCGCGACGCTGATTCAGGTGCAGCAAAACTCGACCGATCTCTCGGAGTTCAAGCTTCTCATCGAGCCCACGGACTCGGAGTTCATAGAGCGCCCGTGCGGAGGGAAGTTCAAGCCTCTCGGGGAGCATATTCATTTCAAGCAAAACTCGGCGCAATTGTTTACGTCGCAATTTATAGCGGTCATATCCCCGCCGAATCCCTCGTGCTGTTCGCCGAGCGGCATTTTTCGATTCTTCGACGCTGCTTTTCGCGAATTTATCTTCCTGCACACCAACCGGAAAAATCCTAACTCCTGATCGGACAATGTGGACCTTATCTTCCATGAGGCACCATCCAATAGATGTTGTCCCAATGTCGAGACCTAATGTTTTAGCCATATTACATATTAAGAAGAACTAAAATACGAAATAATTCGTACACATCCATAACAATCTGAAAGCTCATCATAGTAAAGATGATTCTACAGGCGAAAGCCTTGGCCCTGGTTCGTCCGGGGCTTTTTTATGTGCGGGCTAAAAATTGTCGTATATTGGTGTGTGAGACTATAGGCACCAAGTGTCTGTAGGAATAGTGTTGGTGTCCTGTTCATTGACAATCGGTGGGGCGTAGGTAGGTTTCGTTATGAACGAGTTCCCCATGAAAGCGTTTTGTGGATAACTTTTTCAACAAATGGCGAATCCAGCTCGCATTCAAGGGCGATCGGGAACTCAGCAAGAAAAAGAAATGGCACCTATTTCCTGGTGAAGATTATTCTCCTTTCAGCAACGACACCAGATCGCTGACGACGGCACTGGCGGTTGGCAGGCTTCCGGCGCCTTTGCCATAGAGGACTTGGGGGCCGGCATGGAGCGCCTGAATTTCGAGCGCGTTGAATTCATCGCGGGTGTGCGCGAAGACGTGCGAAAGCGGAATACGCTGCGGGCGCACTGCGGCTTCGATCTTTCCGCTTGCAAGGTTCCGGGCCGCCGAGGCAATAAGCTTTATGGCTTCGCCGGACTCGTGGGCAGTGCGGATGTCCTCAATCGTGATGTTCTCGATGCCCGTCGTATCGATCTCATGTGGGCGAACATGCTCGCCAAACGCATGGTACGTAAGTACGGAAAGCTTTTGCGCGGCATCGGCTCCGGAAACATCCAGTGAAGGATCCGCTTCTAAAAATCCACGCGCACGGGCTTCGGTCATTGCTGCTTCGAGGCTCACGCCTTCATCGCTCATCATGGTGAGAATAAAATTGGTCGAGCCATTGACGATGCCGGATATTTTTTGGATGGTGTCGCGGGTGCGAAGTTCATCCAGCGCGGCAAGCACGGGAACGCTTCCGCAGACCGAAGCGGAATAGAGCAGTTCCACACCCTGCCGCTCGGCGAGCGATGCAAGGCGTGGCAGTTCGTGAGCCAGCACCATTTTATTAGCGGTGATGACGTGCTTCCGGCTTCCGAGCGCATGTTCGATAAGGTTGGCCGCCTCATAGCGTCCGCCGATGAGCTCGATGACAATATCGATGGAGTCATCTTCCAGCAATCGTTCCGGAACGTCCGTAATGAGCGAAAGCGGGGCGGTAGTGATGCGAGGCTTTTCGACATCGCGGACGCAAATACCGGCGATCTCGATCTCCGTCCCGAATTGGCGGCGAAAGGTAGTGCGTTTGGCTTCCAATACTTCCCATACACCGGTTCCCACGACGCCAAACCCGAACAGCGCAACGCGAAGATGTCGCAACTGCTTCTTGCCTGTAACCGATGGAGCGCGTTCTATACTATTGATACTCATGCTGCTACCTCCTCAAAGCGATGTTCGACGTTGGAATAATTGGGACGTGGCTGGATACTGCGAAGCCAGGATGAAAGGATCTTTCCCAGCGGCTCGGTATCGACCAGGAATGAATCATGGCCGTGAATGGCATGAAGCGTCTCGTAACGGCCGTTCGGGAATAGCGAAGCAAAGCGCTCGATCTCTTCTGTGGGATAGAGCAGATCGGACGAGATGCCAACGAACAGCGATTCACATGGGATGCCTGCTGCGACATTTGTTAGTGAGCCACGGCCTTCGGCGAGATCGTATAGTTCCATTGCTCGTGTTAAGGTCAGATAGGAATAGGGTGAGAACCGCTCGGCGATCTTGTCGCCCTGATGTTCGAGATAGTTTTCTACTTCGAAGGTCAGCTCTTTCTTTTCGCGCCCGAATCGCTCGTCGAACTCAGCGGCGGAACGGTAACTTATCATGGCAACCTGACGGGCAAGCCGGAGTCCTTCTACAAGTTTTGTTCGGTTCTGAAGCGATGGATCGTGCGCAATGATCGCCTTTCGAATGTAGGAGCTAAATGCAATGCGCCACGCCGAATGAGAGCCACTGACAGCAATAGGTGCAATAGCGCGAAACCGAGATGGTGCCAATACCGCCATTTCGAGCACGACCATTCCGCCCAGCGAGCCGCCAATAGAGAGATGAACATGTTCTATTCCAAGCCGGTCGAGCAACGCAAGATTCGCTCGCGCCATATCGCGAACGGTGATCGTAGGGAACGATGCCAGATAGTGGGTGCCGCGCGTGGGATCGATGGATTCTGGCCCGGTCGTGCCATAGCAGCTTCCAAGTAAGTTGGGAACAATAATGAAATATTTTGAGGGATCGAGCAGTTTCCCTTCGCCGATAAGACCGCTCCACCATTCGTGGGCTGCCGGCCAGCCGGTGAGTGCATGAAGTACGATCACGGCGTTCGATCGATCATCATTCAGTTCGCCATACGTTTGGAACGCAATATCGATACCCGGGAGCCGTGTTCCGCATTCGAGCGCGAACGGCGCATCGAGGCAAATGGATCTTGTTGGTGCGGTCAACATGCAACGGCCTCCACAATTGGTTCCGATTTGGGAACGATGCTAAGGGCTTTTGCAAGATCTGCAATAAGATCATCCACATGCTCGATACCAACCGAGATACGAATCAGATCGTCTGAAATTCCGGCTCGTTCGCGAAGTTCCGGGCCCATCGAAGCATGGCTCATCGTGGCAGGATGCTCGATGAGGGATTCTACTCCGCCGAGCGATTCAGCTAAGGAAAATATGTCGGTCGAGCGAAGCACATCCTTGACGTTTCCAATAACTCGAAAACTTATCACTCCGCCAAAGCCTGAGAATTGCGCTTTTGCAAGCTCGTGTGTTGGATGTGATTCCAAACCGGGATAATAGACCTCACTAACAAGCGGATGGTCAAGAAGAAATTTTGCAATGGCAATGGCATTCTGCTCATGCTGCTTCATGCGCACGGCGAGCGTCTTAATCCCACGCAGCACTAACCAGGAATCGAACGAACCGGTCGTAGTTCCCAGCGCATTGGCAAGAAATTGAAACCGCTCGCCAAGTTCTGACGTGCGCGAAACGATCGCGCCGCCAACAACATCGGAATGCCCGTTCAGCCATTTTGTGGTGGAGTGAACCACGACGTCCGCACCGCTTTCGAACGGACGAAAAAAGAATGGGGATAGAAATGTATTATCGACCACAACGAGAAGTCCATACACTTTTGCAAGTTTAGCAAGCGCGGCGACATCTACCACTTGCAGGAGTGGATTACTCGGCGTTTCGATCCAAAGACATGCAGTGTTCGGTTTGATCTCCGCACGAACAGCAGCGAGGTTCCCAAGATCTACGAAGGAAACTTCGATCTTGCCTTGAGCCTCGAAGAGTTTCAGCAAACGTGCCGTTCCACCGTAACAATCGTGCGTGCAAATGATGTGCGCACCTTGCTCGAAATGCGAAAGTACAGTGGAGATGGCTGCCATGCCTGTCGAAACGGCTACCGCCCTTGCCCCTCCTTCAAGATCGGCAAGGACTTCTTCGAGCGTGTGGCGCGTGGGGTTCCCGCTGCGGGTGTAATCGTAACCTGTGGAGACTCCGGGTTCCCGAAAGCGAAAGTTAGAGGTCTGATAGAGTGGGGTTCCGATGGAACCGTATTCGGAATCCGTGTGGGTGGTCGCGAGGATGGTTCGTGTTTCTTGTCTCATGTGTGTAATAATCCAAAAATGTTGGACATTCATGAGACGGCTCCGCTGCCTTATTCTTATGAAAGAATAAAGGGGATCCCGAATAAAACTCTTTAAAATAAAAAGCCCTATTCGGGTGATGAGCATTTAAATGCTGCGCCGAATAGGCCTTGCGACAACTCCGCGGATGATCTACCATCCCTCCGGAGGGTTCGCCTTCTGCGAACCATCGTCATAGCCAGATGACCGATCGTGATTAATGATCTTGCATCCGCCGGATGTCGATCGATTGTGATCGTGCATCCGATTCGGCTCATCTTCCCAATGCCATCGCGTAGATGACATCAGCAGGAGTTAGCACCTTGGCTTGAGTCCGTTCCTATAAGTGAAAAGAGGAACGGGGTCTCAACGGTTGCTACAGCGTCTTCGGGCCTGATCCCTCGGCTGTTCTCGATGAGTGTCATTCATATTAACGGAAATGGGACGCGATAGTTTCCGCCGTGAGATTATTTTATCATATCATTGACGAGGAGAGAGAACCGACCGAAGGAAGATTTTCTCGACACTGCAATCTCAGGGTGGTGAAGGGATTGCTTCATCAAACATTCTCCGCTTGCTTCGAATGTTTTCCTCACAATGACGGTAATTTGCAGCTTCCTTATTAAAACGGCTTCGCCTCAAGCGGGGAGTTCTGATTCCATAAAGAATCAGGGGTAGAATTTACCTTTCCACCAGCCAGCGGCTGCCCCATGCCATTGGTGTTGCTGGGAGTGCCGTTATTTTTGTAATCCCGCAATTCGGGAGGGGTGGGGCCCTGATCGCCGCCAACAAGCTCGCTGTGTTGATCGGTCATTTTATCTGCACAGGAGCTAAGAAGCGCAATGGTAAGGAGCGGTAACGCAAGAAATGTTTTTTTCATAGTCGCATCTTGAACGATAGGAATGCAATGAGAATTCTCATTGGTGTTTTTTTAAATAATTATTTATTGAATATCGATCACGTTGCTTTTCATATAGAATGAATTATTTTTAGCCAACACGAAAAAAAGAGGAAAATCGGGGAGCATTTCGCTCAAAAGTTTGTATAATATGGTGAACTCTCTTTCGACGAATCATAATCAAAGGGAAAATACACAATGAACATTCGCGCATTAGTTATCGCTGGATTGTTGCTGGCTGCGACGAGCTTCACCGCCCGTTCACAGTCAATAACGATCGCGAGAAGCGTAATCGGCTCTGGGATGACAAACGTTTCCGGTGGTGGTCTCGTGTTAAACGGCACTATCGGTCAACCAGTCATCGGAGCAGCGGGTACATCTCCTTTCATCGACGAGCAGGGATTTTGGTACACACTACCACAGTCCGCTCTTAGCGTGAAAGTAGGCCCCGATGAAGCCGGTTTCACTCTCGAGCAGAACTATCCGAATCCTTTTAATCCATCGACGACGATCAAGTATTCCATCCCGGAGCAAACACGCGTAACTATTCGCGTGATGAACCTCTTGGGCCAGGAAGTACATGCACCGCTCGTGGATGAAGTAGAGGTGCCGGGTACCTACCAGATCGACTTCACGGACGCGGATAATCTTCCTTCGGGAACATATATCTATCGCATGGATGCGGGTACTTTTACTGCCTCCAAGCGTATGGTGCTTCTGAAGTAACCTTAGAAGATAATTCGTTCGAAAGAAACGGCAGGTCATAACTTTTTGGCCTTCCGGGATGATCGATCATCCTTTAGAACCCCCTCCAATGCGGAGGGGGTTCGCGTTTTAAATATCACATCAAACGTTCTCGATCGAAAACAAGAATGATAACTGGTGCCCCATGTGGGGCAATTCTAAAGCATTCTTCCGTGTTGAGCGATCTTCTATTTTAAGCAATATATATACTATGGCTACCGTTGTTTTTTCGATACTGTTCTTTTTAGTCGGCTTAGGATTCATACTCTCTAACGGCAAAGTGCCACAGCAGGCCGTTTCTAAGAGGTGGATAGCGCCGATCGGCTCTGTATCCATCATCTTGTCGATTTTACTTTTAGTGTTTGGGAGTTTCGTGGTAATTCCTGCCGGTGAAGTTGGTGTCAAGACCTTTTTGGGGAATGTTGAGCCGGACGCACTTCAGGGTGGATTTCATGTGATAAATCCCATCATGTCGATTGAAACAATGAATGTCCGTACTCAGAATTATACCATGTCGAGCCGCACGAATGAAGGTACTGTTCAAGGGAACGATGCTGTGGCGATCACGATGAAGGATCAAAGCACGCCGCAAATGGATCTATCGGTAACGTTTCATTTGTCCCCAACGGACGCTCCAAAAGTGTATCGACTGATCGGGACGGATTACGTTGAAAAGATCATTCGACCGGATATTCGAAGTGTTATTCCAAGAGTTGCTACTTTGTTCAATTCCACAGACCTATACGTGAATGCCGATCGAACATTATTCGAAAATATTTGCAAGCAACAGTTGGATAGTATCTTTCGCTTACGAGGCGTTGTGCTGGAAGATGTTAAATTGAGGGAAGTGGTGCCTTCGACGGAGGTGCAAACAGCAATTAATGCAAAGATCGCATCGCAGCAGGAAGCCATTGCGATGGAATACAAGAAACAAAAAGCTACCGCCGAGGCGGAAATTTTAAAAATTCAAGCGAGAGGCATCGACAGCGCGCAAGCGATCATTGGTCACAGCTTAACATCGAGCTACCTACAATACAAGTATTTGGAGACAATTAAGGATGTTGGAGAAAAAGGAAATTCGATGATCTTTAGCCCGTTCGATCAACACTTGTCTCCACTCTTGAATTTGGGTAAAGGGCATTAAGTTCTCAGAGCATCTAACGCATCTCAACTCAGAGTGCGCCTGCAGGGATTCGAACCCCGAACCCTCAGCTTCGAAGGCTGATGCTCTATCCAGTTGAGCTACAGGCGCCTCGTTTCAATTAATAATTGAGAATTAAGAAACGGGCATTATATCTTCGATCGGAGCCACCCACCCCCAACTCTTAATTTTTAATTGAAAATTCTTAAATAAAGAAGTGCACCCGCAGGGATTCGAACCCCAAACCTTCTGATCCGTAGTCAGATGCTCTATCCAATTGAGCTACGGGTGCCATTCCCAATGATGAAGTATGAATTATGAAGTATGAAGTATGAACGACAAATCCTTACCCTAATTCTAATTTCCCATTGCGGGAAGCCGTTAACCGAAGTGCGCCCCGGGAAGTTCTCTCAGTTTTGTGGCTACCTCTAACCCGGTGGAAGGTCTTTTAGATGAAACACATGATGTTCGTGGAAATTCAAGGCAACGGGCCGAATAAGCTGTTTTACCAGCTCAAAATAGCGCGGGCCATATTTGTTGAGAAAATAGACCATACTTAGTTCACGCTCCTGGAGTTCTCCGGCTGGCAAAAGTGCGGCAAGCACTTTATCGAGCTGTGCCTTGGTCGTGGCATGGCGTTTTCGCTCTGCGGCAAGCGTTTTGCCTTCAAAATCACGGACGGCCGTAAGTACTTTTCCCTTTAGTGCCGTGAGTGCTCCATCGAGCGTAGCATCCACCCGATTCACTTTTTCACGAATCGCTTCCAGCGAACTGTCTATTTCTGATAATGCCGATCCAAATCGCGGGACCAACTCTGTTTCGATCATGGCATCGAACAGTGCGGTGTTCCTACCATGAGCATCTGCAAGTATCTCTTCCGGCGGGATGTGAAATTTCGTGAAGACCCTTTCGAGACGTTCCTCAATGAGTGTTGCCGTCACACGAGGATAAATGAGCGGCATTGGAAGATTAGCCCATTCATACGCTCGAGCGAGTTGGGCAAAATACGCTATCTCGCCAGGTCCACCAACATACGCAACGGTTGGTAAAAGTGTATCCTGAAATAAGGGCCGCGTGACTACGTTGGAACTGAATCGCTCGGGATGTTCCTCCAGATCAGCCAGCAATTCTGAGAGTGTGAACGTCTTTCGAGATCCTTTGAGAAAAAAAGATCGTCCATTATCAGTGGTCTTTTCACGTTCAACGATAGGCAACCGATCACCATCTTCATCGACAAAGAAAATATTCATGGCACGAGGTTTGATCTGCGCATGATAATACTCCTCCACCTTGACCGATTGCAGCACGATCTTCTCCGATAATTGCGGTGATGTTTCTATCTCTCGTCGAAATAGTCCCGATGCAAGCGATTTTAATTCCCTTGAATTTGCATCGACAATGAGCAGGCCGTCCTCCCCGAAATAATGCAACAGCAAGGCAGCGAACGCCCGAGCGAACGAGGTTCCCGGAGTATAGGTACGCTGTACCAGAGCCATTACTTCAGCAGAAAAATCGGTAGGTTGCAATACCCCGCGAAGTTTCTCGAAAAACTCAGCAAGTGGCGCTTCCTCTAATAATGTCGGCCCTACTTGTTTACGCCAAGCTACCTCTGGATTGGCAGCAAGCGCAGAAGGTGTATAACGAACGGATTCAAGACGGCCTTCTGCATTTAGAACATGCACCGACGATATTTCTTCGAGATCGTGATCCTCTGTTTCGATCCAGAAGACGGGCACGAAGGAATGCTCGGGAAAGCGCGCTCGGAAATCGTTAGCCAGCTCGATCGCCGTGAATGCTTTATAGAAGGAATAAAGTGGACCGTCGAGCATCCCGGTTTGCTGGCCGGTCACGATAGCGAGCGTTCCTGGGGATTCGAGCAGTTCAAGATTACGAGCAATCGCGGGACTCATTTCTCCCAACGACTCGTGATAGATTCGCATCGACTTCGTAACCGTCGTTCGATGAGTGGGTGGAAGCGTGGCTTCATGCGTAAGCCGCGCATCGATCAACCGTTTCATCTGCTCCTGCGGGGCGTCCGGAGCAATGGGAAAAAATTCCCGAACGGGCGCTTCGGAAAAGCGCGTCAGGTAATCCTTGACAAGCGGTGTAAAGTAAGAAAGTGAGGCAATATCCATTGCGGCGTGAATGCGTAAAGTTAGAGAACAGCCGCAATGGGTGAAAAACTTCTTGCCTTGGATCACGGCTTATGCAAAGCCCAACGCGCCTCATACCTTATCGCTTTGGTAATCCCCAACATCACCGTCCGAATTGGATGACCGTTCGTAAATGCACATGCAATGGCATACAGCGCGCGCAAGGAAAACTTCGGTTCGTTCGAGATCGCGTAGATCGGTTCCCAATATTCTGGCTCGAATTTCGTTTTGAAAAATTCGAGACCTTCGAAATCGTAGAATCGCTTGCCATGCGCCCGCGCCCACCGTAGTAAAAATCGAATGATTGGCGAAGCGTGATGAAGCGAATTCTCTGCTTGTTGTGTAAGCGGGGAAAGCCCGAGCGTCAGATAGTCGTAACCTTCCTCGGCAAATATTTCTGCGGCACGATGCAGCATCAGCTCTACCGTCCCATTCGGCGCGTCATGTCCTCTCACAAACTGCTCGACAAGCCAGCCATTGCGTCCTGGAATTGGCGAGGCGTTCAGAAATCCGACAGCTTCCTCATCACGTAGCGCGACGAACATTCTTCTATCCTCCAAACTCGAAAGTGTTTCCGGTTCGACAAGGAAATGAAGGCTTGGCAATCCGCGCGTGGAAAGCCAATCATCGAGAATTTTTTTCAATGCAGGATTACCCGTCGCCTTTCCGGGAGCCCATTGTTCGACGACCAATCCTTTATGAAATGCACGATTAAGCTGACCACGCAGCGAAGATTTCGCGGCCATCTTTTCAACCAGTGATCTTGGGTTCCAAACCGGCTGCGCGCCAAGCTGCGTAATGGCATATCCCGCGCGTTTAGCGATCACGCTTTCAAGCCGAGCTTCGCTTGCAAAGTAGCAAACGCGAAGCCCGAGCGAGGCGGAATCCTTTTCGAATTCATTCACAACGTCCGGCAGCCGTTCAAATGTGCAAACAGGCGACCCGCCAACGATTCGCGTTCCACCATATTCAACGTAGCCGGCAACCGCATCGCCATCCTTGCTGATCCAATACTCAAATCCCGGATTCAGCAATTGATAGCAGGTGCTGTTCCAGCCGTGGTGGAGGATAAGATTGCGAACTTGGTCCCATACGTTAGCCACTTAAGGCAAACGCAAAAATGAGAAAAAAAATAACTTAAAATAGGGACTCTTACACCTCACTTTTGCGTTCTAAAAATAGTCAAAAACTACTGATTTTACAAGGATTTAGAGCGATTTTGGCGGTCTAACAGCGCACCTCGGAAACGCCCCTAAGCCGAGGTGGATTTCAAGGATTTTTTATCAATTTTTGCCGTATTATAATACGGCGCTACACGCAATTTTATAATGGCAGAACTTCAGGTGGATGAGCGATCATCCGAATACGGCGCAGAAGATATTCAAGTACTTAAAGGCCTGGAGGCGGTGCGTCGCCGTCCGGCAATGTATATTGGCGATGTCTCTGCGCGCGGGCTGCACCATCTCGTCTATGAGATCGTCGATAACTCGATCGATGAAGTGCTCGCGGGTCACGCGAGCGAAATTAATATCACTCTGAAAGCCGATGGCTCGATCGAGGTTGCGGATAATGGCCGCGGCATTCCGACGGGCATTCACAAGGGCGAGGGCGTAAGCGCATTGCAGGTTGTTATGACCGTGCTTCATGCTGGCGGCAAGTTCGATAAGAGCGCGTATAAAGTTTCCGGAGGTCTGCATGGCGTTGGCGCTTCGGTCGTCAATGCGTTGTCGGAATGGCTCGAAGCGGAGGTCCATCAGGATGGCAAGATCTTTTTTCAGAAATACGAGCGCGGAGAACCGTTAGACGATGTAAAAGTCATCGGCAAAGCGAAAGATACCGGCACGATCGTTCGCTGGAAACCGGACGCCGATATCTTTAGACAGTCCATCGTCATGCGCATGGATGTGCTCCGTGAGCGGATGATGGAATTATCGTTCCTGAATCCACAAGTGACGATCACGCTGAAAGATGAGCGCACAAAAGAGGAAGAGGTGTTCCACGCAAAAGGCGGCATCAAGGATTTCGTAAAGCACATCGATCGAACACGCATTTCGCTTCACAAGCCGGTTTTTATCGAAGGCGAAAAGGACGCAACGCCCGTCGAGATCGCTTTCGAATATAACGATGGCTTCAATGAGAACCTTTTCTCGTATGTGAACAACATCAATACGCACGAAGGCGGCTCGCATGTCGCAGGATTTAAAGCCGCGCTCACGCGCACGATGAATAACTATGCGACAAAGAACAATCTTGTCAAATCCGATAAGATCACGCTCACGGGCGATGATTTCCGCGAAGGGCTGACGGTCATCATCTCCGTCAAAGTTCCAGAGCCGCAGTTCGAAGGGCAAACGAAGACGAAACTCGGTAATTCCGAAGTCAAGGGCATCGTCGAGAGCATCATGAACGAACAGCTTGCACAGTTCTTAGAAGAGAATCCCCCGATCGGCAAGCGAATCATTGAAAAAGTGCTTCGTGCCGCCGAAGCGCGTGAAGCTGCTCGCAAAGCCCGCGACATGGTACGCCGCAAGAACGCGCTCGAAAACTCCGCGCTCCCCGGCAAGCTTGCCGACTGCTCCATTGACGATCCCGAGCATTGTGAGATCTATTTAGTCGAGGGCGATAGCGCCGGTGGCTCCGCAAAGCAAGGCCGCGACCGCAGATTTCAGGCGATCCTTCCCTTAAAAGGAAAGATCCTGAATGTCCAAAAAGCGCGCTTGCACAAGATGCTCGAAAATGAGGAGATACGAAATATCTTCACCGCGCTCGGCGTGGGAATTGGCGAACAGCAGGACTTAACGAAGCTTCGATATGGCAAAGTTATCCTCATGGCCGATGCCGACGTCGATGGCGCGCACATTCGCACGCTGATCCTGACCTTGTTCTACAATCACATGAAGGATCTGATCGAAGCCGGACATATTTATATTGCCCAACCGCCGCTCTATAAAGTCAAAAAAGGCAAGCAGGAATTTTATGCCTATAACGACGATGAGCGCGATGAAATTTTGAAGCGCTTCAAATCGAAAGCGTTCGGAAGTTCAGACAAGAAGGGCAAGCAAGTTGAAGAGGAAGAAGTTGTTGACATGACAGATGTTGATCTTGCAGATATTCCAGTCGATGCCGAAGGCCAGCCAGTGAAGGGAGCGGTCATCAGCCGATTCAAAGGCTTAGGTGAAATGAACCCAGAACAATTGTGGTCCACCACAATGAATCCCGAAACGCGCACGCTCATGCAAGTCCGCATCGAGGATGCCTATGCCGCCGCCAATATGTTCGAAACGCTTATGGGCGATGCCGTCGAACCACGCCGTGAGTTCATCGAAAAGAACGCAACGTATGTGCGGAATTTGGATGTGTAATCCAAGCTGTTCATTTGACAAGGGTTTGATGTATGGCCAGAAAAATCGACGTAGTTAATGAAAAATAATATCGAGGGAAAGGTTATCGTCATCACCGGGGCAAGCAGTGGATTAGGCGAAGCAGCTGCGAAGCATTTAGCAAAGGAAGGCGCACGGCTGGTTTTAGGCGCCAGACGGATTGATCGCATACAATCGCTTGCCAACCAGATCAATGAGAATGGAGGAACTGCATTCGCGCACGCAACCGATGTAACGAAAGCCGATCAGGTTAAACAGTTGGTCGACGAAGCTGTTGAAAAATTTGGAAGAGTTGACGTAATCATCAATTGCGCTGGTTTGATGCCACACTCACCCCTTGAACGCCTCAAAATCAAAGACTGGGAACTGATGATCGACGTGAACATCAAAGGTGTTCTCTACGGAATAGCAGCCGTACTACCGCACATGAAGACACAAAAATCCGGACAGATCATCAACGTCTCTTCGGTTGCGGGTCACAAAGTCCGACCTGCTGGGGTTGTTTATTCGGCAACGAAAATCGCAGTCCGTGTCATTTCCGAGGGACTTCGTCAGGAAGTAAAACCCTACAACATCCGTACATGCGTCATCTCACCCGGGGCAGTTGCAACGGAACTTCCGAATAGCATAAGTGAGCCTGACATTGCTGAGGGAATTAAGAAATTCTACAAGGAATATGCGATTTCCCCAGACTCCTTTGCTCGCGCAGTTGCGTTTGTTATTAGTCAGCCCGAAGACGAGGATATTAACGAGATTCTTTTCAGACCAACAGCTCAGGACCTTTAAGTTTCCACAGAACCGGATTGCAAATGGAAAGCGAAAACGCCATAACAATTATCAAGCCGGAAGAGCAACCGCTCGACCGAGGTTCCAGTACAACCTTCACGGGTGAAGTAAACTTCACGATGCTCTTTGCCGGGGAAGATCCTTCCACAATGAGTGCTGGGTATGTGTGCTTTGAGTGTTGCGCCAGATCGGCGTGGCACACACATCCCAAAGGCCAACTACTTGTTGTCACCGAAGGCTCCGGCTTGATGCAAGAATGGGGGCGGCCCATTCGTCGCATTCAAAAGGGAGACGTGATCTGGACACCTCCGGCTGTAAGGCACTGGCATGGCGCAAGTCCTGAAACAGCGATGACCCATCTTGCTATCCAAGAAAGCCTTAATGGTAAGTCAGTCGAGTGGATGGAGAAAGTAACCGACGAAGAATATACAAAACTTTCCGTTGAGTAGCATTCCTGGAAAAACTCATGAAAAAAGTTTTGATCTTGGGCGCAAACGGTCAGATCGCACGATTTGCGATTGAATTGTTTTTAAAAGAATACAGACTTCGAGCTAACGCTATTTGCACGCAACACAAATCGTCTGCGCGACATTGCCTCCCAGTCAAAGCGCGTACACGTTGTCGAAGGAAATGTTCTCGACCAGAAAAAACTCGATGAAACGATCCAGGGCCATGATGTCGTGTATGCAAATCTCGACGCCGATCTTCCACGTCAGGCGAAGAACATCATTGCAGCCATGGCAAAGGCCAAGGTAAACCGCCTCATTTTCATCAGCTCTATGGGAATCTACGATGAAGTCCCCGGCCAACCGTACAAGCGGTTCTTGATCCCTATCGAGATGCAGCTTTACTGATCGAAGCATCTGATTTGGATTACACGATCATCAGACCCGAATGGCTCAACAACAACGATGAGATTGACTATCAGTTAACCCACAAGGGTGAACCTTTCAAGAATCCTAAGAAATGGCTTTCAAGAAAGAGTGTCGCTGATCTCGTTGTAAAGCTTGCGTCGGATCCAAAGCTTGAACTAAAACAAAGTTTGGGAGTTAATAAGCCTTGAGCGAGTTGAAGGCTTTGCTTCGCACTCCGGGCTGTAGGGTCATTTAAGTGAAGAATATAAAATGAATAATTCCAATGTAGTCGTTGTAATCGGTGCGGGATTAATAGGCCAGGCTATCGCACGACGGATCGGTGCGGGTAAACATGTGCTGTTGGCCGACCTACGCAAGGAAAATGCCGAGGCCGCCGCAAAAGTATTTAGCGATGCCGGGTTTGATGTGAGCACTTCCATCGTGGATGTATCTTCGAGGAAGTCGGTCCACGCACTGGTCGAAACAGCTACTACCATTGGTAGCATAACAGGCCTTATTCATGCAGCCGGTGTATCTCCAACACAGGCATCACCAACCACAATTCTTAAGGTCGATCTTTATGGGACTGCCCTCGTACTCGAGGAATTCGGGAACGTAATAGCATCGGGCGGGGCCGGTATTGTTATCGCCTCAATGTCGGGGCACCGTCTCCCATCGCTTACTCCCGAGCAAGATGCGGCGTTGGCAACTACTCCGGCCGACCAGCTGCTCGATCTTCCAATGCTGCAACCGGATCAAATCACGGATTCACTTCACGCATATCAGGTATCGAAGCGGGGGAACTCCCTGCGCGTGAAGTGTGAGGCCGTGCGATGGGGCAAGCGTGGAGCACGGATTAACACAATCAGCCCGGGTATTATCATTACTCCGCTTGCTAAGGATGAATTAAATGGCCCGCGTGGTGATGGATATCGCCGCATGATCAATCTTTGCCCAGTAGGTAGAGCTGGTACGCCGGATGAGATAGCAACGCTTGCCGCACTTTTGATGGGAGCCGATGGCGCGTTCATCACCGGAGGCGATTTCTTAATGGATGGAGGGGTTACGTCTGCATACTGGTACGGCGAACTTGCACCAGCGAAGCAGTAAGGACGCTGAATGTGTAAACTACATCCAGATTCTTTTTAATACTCCGATCCGAGCGGCCCTTTTGCAATAACTTTCACTGCTGTCTTGGCCTGAGCCGCCGCTTCTTTAGCAGCAACGGTGGCTTCATGCACCTTTTCGATGGCCGATTCCTTAGCAGCTAATGCAGCTTGCTTGAAGTTTGGTACGGCGTGTTGCACCATTTCTACTTTAGCCAAGCCAAAAAGCTTAAGCGCCTGAATGTACCACCACCCCATATCGATCTCGAACCAGCGCTGTGAGAACCTGGCGCTCGAAGGAAATTTGTGATGATTGTTGTGAAGCTCTTCACCGGAAAGCAACATGCCGATCGGGATAATATTACGGCTTTCATCTTTCACTTTGTAATTTCGATACCCAAACGTGTGCCCGATACCATTCACGATCCCCGCCGCCCAGAATGGAACCCACAATACCTGTCCGCCCCACACCAGGGGTCCGGCAATAAATCCAAAGATCAGAACATCGATCACGAGGAGGAACATCAGCCCGATCACTTTATGCGGAATGAAGATCTTGCGCTCGATCCAATCGTCCGGGCAGCCTTTCGAGTATTTTTCGATCACGGCAGGATCGTTATACGCCTTGCGGTAATAATTCACCCCAAAAAACAGGATCTGCAACCAGCCATGAATGACGGGTGAATGTGGATCGTCCACGGTCTCCACGAACGCATGGTGCTTTCGGTGCACTGCCACCCATTCGCGTGTGCTCATTCCGGTGAAGATCCAAAGCCACCAGCGCATTGCCATACTGACCGCAGGATGCAGCGTAATACCGCTATGCGCCATAGCACGGTGCATATAAAGCGAAGTACACATGATGGTGAGATGTCCCGTGAGGACAACGAAAAGCAATGGCCCATACCATGTATGGGTTAGAAATGATAGATTCATGGGTGGATATGTGGTAGGGGAGCGTGTATTCGAGCGTGGAAGTTACTTAATCCAATTTTAGCTGTGAAAGTTCAATAGGGTAAGAACTCCTCATTGCGAGCCTTCGGCTGGGATTTATGGGGTGACTGGAATGTTTGGAATAAAACTCATATCTCACCCATGGATCGCAATATTTCTATAAATCAAGGTTCTGGCAAGTTTCTCAGGGAATTACCGCTTATCGTGTTGCTCATTCTCCCCTTTATTGCTCTGGCGGTCGCGTGGTCATCGCTTCCAGCCAGAGTACCGATGCATTTCGATGCACATGGTAACGTGAACCGCTATGGAAGTCCGTTCGAATTATTGATCTTGCCGGGGATGAATGTGCTCGTGGCGATCATCCTTTATTTTATTCCACGCCTGGATCCGAAACGTGCGAATATCGTGGCATCAATGCCAGCGTATTTCTGGATTCGGTTATTCATCGCCACCATGTTGACATACGTCTTCGCTCTCACGCTTGCAACCGCGTTCAACCCGAAGCTCGATGTTACGCCTCTCATAGCCATCGGATTGCTCGGCTTGTTCTTCGGACTTGGATTCGCAATGCCAAAGTTAAAGCAAAATTACATGATCGGCATCCGGCTCCCGTGGACGCTTGACAGCGAAGACAACTGGAACAGCACACACGCCTTTGCCGGCAAGCTATGGGTGCGCGGATCACTTGTGGGAATTGTGCTTGCGTTGATATTCCAGTCCGCCAGTCTTTTTATCGCCTTGGGAACCGTGATCGGGATGATGATTTGGACGGGAGTCTATTCGTACCGGCTTTTTCAGGACGAGAAGAAGACGAATGGATAGCTCATTGAAGTTGAGCACAAAAACACAAGCTTAGGCTGACACCGAAATGGATGAAGATTTTTGCTTTGGAACTCGTCCGTGTGTCATCCCATTCTTTCGCCCATCTAACCCACGTAACTCCTTATACCCCAAACTCGCCTTCACAAACTCCCGGAAGATCGGATGCGCTTTCGTGGCACGGCTTTTTAGTTCGGGATGAAATTGGACACCGATGAAGAATGGATGCACCTCTCGCGGAAGTTCGATGATCTCAACAAGATTTCCATCCGGAGAAACACCGCTCATAACCATTCCCTTATCCGCAAGCATCTCGCGATAAGCATTATTCAATTCATACCGATGCCGATGCCGCTCCGTAATAAACTGATCCCGATAGATACGATTGGCAAGTGAACCGCGCTGTAAAATGCACGGATAACTTCCTAATCGCATGGTTGCCCCTTTGGTTTGCACCGCTTTTTGGTCGGGCATGAGGTCGATGACGTTATCTTTCGTTTTCTTGAACTCGCTGGAGTTCGCATCCTTCAGATTGCAAATATTTCGCGCATATTCGATCACGGCGCATTGCATTCCAAGGCAAATTCCGAAGAATGGGATTTTTTTCTTGCGAACGAATTCAATGGCCTTGATCTTTCCCTCTACTCCGCGAGAGCCAAACCCGGGTGCGATCAAAACTCCATCAATCCCTTCGAAATAGGATTCAATGTTTCGTTTCGTTTCGAGTTCTTCTGAATTGATCCAGACCACTTCCACTTTCGCATCGTTTTCCGCGCCGGCATGAACGAATGCTTCCGTAATGGATTTATACGCATCCTGAAGTTGAATATACTTCCCGATCATTGCAATGCGGACGGTTTTCTTCGGATGCTCTACATGTTCCACGAACTTGCGCCACTTCCCAAGATCACGCTTGGTCTTGGTTGGCAATCCGAGCTTTTCTAATACGATGGTATCAACGTTCTCTGCGGCAAAAGTGAGAGGTACTTCGTAGATCGTTGGGGCATCCAATGCTTCGATAACAGCACGAGGTTCGACATTGCAAAATAATCCGATCTTCTCACGTAATGCTTTTGAAAGCGGCTGCTCGCTGCGACACACAAGAATATCCGGCTGAATTCCAATCTCAAGTAGCGTTTTTACGGAGTGCTGGGTCGGTTTTGTTTTTAGTTCACCGGCACTTGTAATATAAGGAATATAAGAAAGATGAATTGCAAGAGAATTTTTCTTGCCGACTTTCATAGTATGCTGGCGCATCGCTTCTAAGAATGGGAGCGATTCAATATCGCCGACGGTCCCGCCGATCTCGCTGATGATAACATCGAAATCGCCGGATTTCTCAAGTTGGGTCATCCGGCGGCGGATCTCATCCGTGATGTGCGGCACAACCTGCACCGTTGCGCCTAAGTAATCGCCGCGACGCTCGCGCTGGATGACTTCGTTATAGACTTGCCCCGTCGTCGTGTTGTTGGCGCGCGTCATGTTGACGTCCAAAAAGCGCTCGTAGTGGCCGAGATCGAGATCTGTTTCCGCGCCATCCTCGGTCACATACACTTCGCCATGCTGATACGGCGACATCGTGCCAGGATCGACATTGATATACGGATCGAACTTCTGGATCGTGACACGCAACCCACGAGACTTCAGCAGCAGACCCAGAGAAGAAGAGACGATTCCTTTTCCCAGCGAGGAAACCACCCCGCCCGTTATAAATATGTACTTCGTCTGCTTCTTCGCCCGTGTTTTCGCCACTCTGGATTACAAATATACGACTTATTTCCTGATTCCCGCCCCTTGAACGAAGAAAAGGGTAAGTGAGTGCGCTTCCATTTCTGGAATTCGAAACTATGCCTGCCAAGCGACATCAAAGTTCTAATTCCATAAATTCAGTTGGCTGTATCCGATTGACTGCCGAAACAATCTCTGCTTCGCTCGTTTTGATGATATCCCAATCATTGGTCGAGAGCATAAGAATTGCAAGCGTTCGGCCAGCGAGATTCTGCTGATAACTTAGGTTCTGATCGGAAGTAATGAAAAGATCGAATTTCCCTTCCGCGAGTGCGAGCAATTCTCCATTCGTGAAACTTGAATAGCCAAGCTCTTGCACGGTAAGCGCATCATGATCTTTCAAAAACCGCTTGATTGGACGCGGCACACATTCATCAATGAGAATTCTCACGCGTTCGCGTGCTCAAGCGTGAAGCGTTCGGCCTGAGTTAAAACAGCGATGGCAGCTTCCCGCGAAACCGATGGGAAACAATCGAGAAATTCCTCAAGGGAATAATCTTTTTCGAGATACGAAAATAAAGACGAAACAGGCACGCGTGTTCCAAGAAATACCGGAGTGCCCCCAAGCACTTGCGGGTTGATGGAAATAGGTAGGTCGGAAAAGTTCTCCTGCATTGTTTTATCCTCTTATTTGAAACGGGAATATGGCGCTTTCCATTCCAGTACCCCTATCACTCTTCCAACGCCTTCACGCCCGGCAGCACTTTTCCTTCCAGAAATTCCAAGCTTGCGCCGCCGCCGGTCGAAACGTGCGACATTTTGTCCGCGAGATGCGCTTGCTCCAAAGCCGCAACGCTATCTCCGCCGCCAACGACGGTCGTAGCGCCGTTTGCGGTTGCACGCGCCATCGCTTCGGCAATAGCGAGGGTTCCCGTCGCATAATTCGGCATTTCGAAGACGCCCATCGGGCCGTTCCATACAATGGTTTTCGCGCTTGCTATTTCCTCAGTGAACAGCTTGATCGTCTCCGGCCCAATATCGACGCCCATCCAATCATTCGGAATCAGATCAACACTTACAGAACGGTGTTCGGCATCGTTGTTAAATTCTTTTGCCACCATTGTATCGACAGGAATTACCAAACGACCTTTTGCCTGATCGAGCAAAGATTTTGCGAGTTCAACCTTATCATCTTCGACCAATGATTTGCCGATCTCTTTCCCCTCAGCTTTAAGGAACGTATAAGTCATCCCGCCGCCGATGAGAACTTTATTGGCCTTTTGCAGCAAGTTTTGAATGACATCGATCTTTCCCGAAATTTTCGCTCCACCGATAATAGCAATAAAAGGATGAGCTGGATTTGTGAGCACGCCTCCAAGGTATTTCAACTCCTTATCCATCAAATATCCCGCTGCCTTCACGGTTACAAAATGCGTAATGCCTTCTATGGATGCGTGTGCCCTATGTGCCGCACCAAAAGCATCATCTACATAAACATCCGCAAGCTTTGCGAGTGCTTGTGCGAATGCAGGATCGTTCTTCTCTTCTTCCGGATGAAAACGAAGATTTTCGAGCAGGAGCGTTTCACCAGGTTTCAGTGCATTCACTTGCGCTTCCACTTCGGGGCCGGTGCAATCCTTCGCAAACGAGATCGGAGTTGTCATCTTCTCTTTCAAATGCTCGAACACAGGGCGTAAAGAATTTTTCTCATCCGGTCCGCCTTTAGGTCGTCCGAGATGACTTGCAACGATGAGTTTCGCGCCTCGTTTTATTAAAGAAGACATCGTCGGTGCTGCAGCACGTATGCGCGTATCATCCGTGATAGTGTATGGCGCTTCTTTCGTAACCGGTACATTGAAATCGACGCGAAGGAATACGCGCTTGTCGGTTACGTCGATGTCGTCAATAGTTTTGTAGCTCATGCGGCTTCGCGAGAATCTTATGTAATTCCTGCACACTCCTGACCGTCCGCTCGCCCTTCCGCATGGAACTTATTGCGCTAACCACACTTGCCGCAGCAGAAAGTGTCGTGATGAACGGTACTTTGTGTTCGATAGCGGCCCAGCCAATTTGGTACTCAGCAATACGGGAAATTTCTCCGCTCGGGGTGTTGATCACAAGCTGCACTTCGCGGTTCTTAATGGCATCGACGATATTCGGTCGTCCTTCGCTTACTTTGCGAATAGGCTCGGCGGGAATCCCATGCTCGCGCAGGAATTTTGCAGTGCCGGCGGTTGCAATGATGTTAAATCCAAGATCAAAAAAGCCGCGAATTACTTCTGTTGAGCGCGGACGTTTATCCTGATCGCGGAGAGATACGAAAAGTGTACCTTCAGCGGGCAGCTTCATGTTCGCGCCAGTATGGGATTTCAGAATAGCTTCGCCAAAGTCCGCGCCAACGCCCATCACTTCACCCGTCGAGCGCATTTCCGGGCCTAAGAACATTCTCACGCGGGGGAATTTATCAAAGGGGAAGACCGACTCTTTAATTGCAACGAAGGGCGTTTCTTTCTTGAAATCCTTCACGCCAAGCTCATTCAACGTGCGACCGATCATTACCTTTGCCGCGATCTTTGCCAGCGGACGTCCCGTTGCTTTCGAAACAAATGGCACGGTGCGGCTTGCGCGAGGATTTACTTCGAGCACATAAACGGTGCTATCCTTCAGCGCATATTGAATGTTGATGAGACCAACCACTTCAAGCGCGGTTGCTAAACGGCGCGTGTAGTCAACGATCTGCTTGTAGTTCTCGTCAGAAATATAGTATGGCGGAATGACACTCGATGAATCTCCGGAATGAATCCCAGCTTCTTCGATATGCTGCATGATGCCACCGATAATTACTGTTCCCTCTTTATCGCGCACGGCATCGACATCGAACTCGTATGCATCTTCGAGGAAATGATCGATGAGAATAGGATGGCTCGGACTTACGCCACGCGCATTCTCCATATATTCTGCAACCGCTTCGGGCCGGTAGCAAATTTCCATTGCACGTCCGCCAAGCACATAACTCGGACGCACCAGCACCGGATAACCGATTCGTTCCGCCACGCGAATGGCTACGTCCGTTTCGAACGCCGTGCCATACGGCGGGCATTTTATATGCAATCGGTCGATCAACTCGCCAAACCGTTTACGGTCTTCTGCCACATCGATCATATCCGGCGATGTACCGAGAATAGGTACCCCGGCAGCTTCCAGTTGCTTTGCAAGCTTGAGCGGGGTTTGTCCGCCGAATGTAACTATTACGCCATCAGGCTTTTCGAAGTCGATGACGTTCATCACATCTTCGAACGTGAGCGGTTCGAAATACAGCTTGTCGCAGGTATCGTAATCGGTGGAGACGGTTTCGGGATTGCAGTTCAGCATGATCGTCTCGAAGCCCTCTTCCTCAAGCGCAAGCGCAGCATGGACGCAGCAGTAATCGAACTCGATGCCTTGACCGATCCTGTTCGGCCCTCCGCCCAGAATCAAAACTTTCTTCTTACCTGATCGAACCGACTCATTCTCCTCTTCATATGTCGAGTAATGATAGGGCGTCTGGGCAGAAAACTCCGCCGCACAGGTATCGACGGTCTTAAAAACCGGCACAATGCCAAGCTCTTTACGGCGCGCACGAACATCATTCTCGCCCACGCCGAAGATCCCGGCAAGCTGGCGGTCGGAGAAACCATCGCGCTTTGCGCGATAGAGGAGGTCGGGGGTAATTTGAAATTCTTGCTTCACGATATTTGATTTAGAATTTCCAAATGAAGTAATTCCGATAATCGTTCGATTCTCGGGCCGTCCCAATCTTCTTCCGGGTCTTGGCGGTAATCGTTAAGTAGATCGGAGGGTCGAATCATCACCACCGGCATTCCTAATTTCTTTGCTGCAGCAAGTTCACCATTGTCTCCATCCGCTACATAGAGGCATTCCGAAGCGGCTACTTTCAGCCTTTCGAGTGCAAGGTGATAAAATTCCGGCAGCGGTTTTCGTAATCGTTCCTGTGATGAGAACAATGGCTCATCAAACATTGAGGCAATATTCAGCGAAGGCCAAATTTCTGGCACTTCATCGGTGCAATTAGATAGCAGTCCGATCTTTAGCCCTCTATTTTTCAGTTCCTTTACTGTAGAAAGCGCATCCTTTCGAGGGGTTAGCCAGCCACGCGTGAATTCGTATCGTATTTCGACCGCACGAGGAAGCTCATTCTGATTAATCACTCTTCCATTCATCGTCGCCGCAGCCGCAATGGACTGAGCTACCGATCCATGCTTACCCTGTGCGCGATCGTGAAATGTTTCTTTCCAACCCTTCGCAAAGTCTTCGGTAGGCACACCAAGAACGGAAGCCACCTCCTGATGAAGTTGTGATACCTCGGCGGTCGTCGGATTATCGACGAGTGTACCGAAGAGATCGAAAAGAACTGCCCTCATACGACTTGCAATTCTTCAATCTGATTATTGGGAACAGTTTGTTTCGCTGCCTCCCTCAATTCCCGTTCCCTTCTCACGATCTGCCAAATTTGATCTAAGAACCAAGGATCGATCTTCGTGGCTTCGTAAATTTCATCGAGTGAAAGGCCAAGCTGGAAAGCGAATCGAATGTTGAAGATCATATCCGAGCGGCGAAGGCCGAGGCGTTCGCGGATGGTCTCGGTGGCATAGCGCTTTTCGGCTTCCGTCATATTCGGAATGTCAAATTCATCCTTGCCGTCCGCGCCGAGGCCGTAGCGGCCCTGCTCCAGCGAGCGCAACGATTTTTGCAGCGCCTCTTTGAACGTGCGGCCAAATGCCATTGCTTCTCCAACGGATTTCATCTGCACGCCAAGCTGGGATGAACTTGCTTCCAATCCTTTGAATTTTTCGAAATCCCATCTGGGAATCTTAACCACGCAATAATCAATGACCGGCTCGAAGCAGCTTGGAGTCATTTTGGTGATGTCGTTGGGAATTTCATCCAGTGTGTAACCGATGGCAAGTTTCGCCGCAATTTTTGCGATCGGGAACCCCGTTGCTTTCGATGCGAGCGCGGAGGAACGCGATACACGAGGATTCATCTCGATTACCAGCATTCTGCCATCCTTCGGATTCAGAGCAAACTGGATATTTGAGCCGCCCGTCTCTACGCCAATGGCGCGAATAACTTTGATCGCCGCATCGCGCATCTTTTGATATTCTTTATCGGAAAGCGTTTGGGCGGGGGCGACCGTGATCGAATCGCCGGTATGCACGCCCATTGGATCGAAATTTTCGATGGAGCAGATGATGACGACGTTATCGGCCATGTCGCGCATTACCTCCAGTTCGAATTCCTTCCAACCGATCACGGATTCTTCCACAAGCACGCGATGTACTGGAGAAGCATCCAACCCATGCTGTACTACTTCGCGGAATTCCTGCATGTTCCAGCATATTCCGCCGCCGGAACCGCCCATTGTGAAACTGGGCCGAATGATCGTCGGGAACCCAACAAGTTCTATTAATTCCAGCGCCTCTTCGACGGTATTTACAAATCCTCCGCGCGGCATTTCGAGGCCAATGGATTTCATCGTGGCAAGGAATTCCTCACGATCCTCGGCGCGCTTGATGGCATCCGGCTTTGCTCCGATTAATTCTACATTATATTTTTTCAGAATGCCTCTTTCGTGGAGCGCGAGTGCATTGTTCAGCGCCGTTTGTCCGCCCATGGTTGGGAGAATGGCATCGGGACGCTCTTTCGCAATGATGGCCTCGATATATTCCGGCGTGATCGGCTCGATGTAGGTGGCATCGGCGAATTCCGGGTCGGTCATGATCGTCGCCGGATTGGAATTGACGAGAATGACGCGAAATCCCTCCTCCTTCAGGACTTTGCACGCCTGCGTGCCGGAATAATCGAATTCGCACGCCTGCCCGATCACGATCGGGCCGGAGCCAATGATGAGGATGCTTTTTATGTCGGTGCGTCTGGGCATTTGGGCGGGATAACACCGAAGTAAGGGTGGGTGTGCCCCAAGTTATGGCATCACGACAAACTTTGCCATTTCATTGCCGACTCGAACAAAATAAATTCCATTCGAAAGTATCGATGGTAATGGAATAGAGGATAAACCAGAAGGAATCCTAATGGTCATAATATTAGCTCCCACAATATTCATGACATCTAATTCTCTTTCCGTGAGACCCGGTGACAAATATGCTTTCCATAGTCCGTTAGGGTCATACTGAACCGATAAATTCTGGATAGCTGGTTTGGCATTCGAGACGGAAGAATTCAATGGACTTAGTTCCATAGATATTGTATCATATTCCATGCCATTCCACCCATTGCCTCCAAATTCATAATCATTACTACCGAAAGGAATACTACTTGCCCATGCTGCCTGAACTGTATCTGTTGCTTCAGCAATCGTCGGCAGTATTTCAATTGCCGAGTTCATTCGATCATATTTAATTGAATCAATGTCTGCCACATAGAACCAAGATCCGCTTCCAGGTTCATCGTAGTAGCCAATGTAACCTCCCACAGGTCCGGTATTCTTCACTCTCACTTTCAAAATTTGGCTATGGATAGAATCAATGATAAATGCTATAGAATAACTTCCAACTGAGACATTAATTGTGTCCTGAAATCTAATACTCACGGTGGTATCGACATTCAGAGACATAGTTCCAGAATACGTATATCCAATATGACTGCCCCACGCTACCGTGAACATATATTGCTCTATAGGAGCAGCAAGATGCAACACTAAAAGCTCGTTCCCACTCTGCGCCTGTGCTACCGTCAAGAGCGAAAAAGTATACACAATGAACGTAAAAAGCTTCATCATACATTCGTAAACCAATCGATAATAAGATTTAATCCAATGGGATTGATTTTTGACCTATTCCATCCTACAAATCCCAATAATCCCATAAATCCAGGTTCAGACCCTCATTTCCTCACCACCACGATCTTCCCTACTTTCAACGCACCATCGACATGGAGGGTGTAGAGATATTCTCCGCTCTGAACTAATTTTCCGTTGTCGTCGCGGCCATCCCAGACGGCATTCCATGTTCCGCGAAATGGCAACGCAGCCGTTTTCGTCGAGCGAATTTCATTCATGCTGAGATCCAAAATGTTCATCACAACGGAGACCGGCGGCGTGGTATTCGTCGATGCAATGATGTATGTTTGCGATGCGCCGTCCGAAATAAATGGAGCGGGGTAAGCTTCCAGCCCTGGCGAGGCTGCAGAGAGTGGCAGGATGCAAACCTCTGTGTCGCAGTAGGCAGAAGGGGTATCGAGAATTAGTGTGGGCACTGCACCGATCGATGAGAACTGAATAGAAGCATTGGATTGGAGATCGCGATCAGTATCACGTGCAATCACTTCAATGCACGTATCCTGACCTGAACCGACATCCGCGAATTGCAATGACAACGCAAGCGTCTGAAACTGCCCTTGTGAATCAGGAGCTAATGTAACGACAGAAATAGTATCGACCGGCAACAACTGAGCATCCGGAAGAATAGATTTGCCGCTAAATCGTCTTCCTGTTTGGATAATTTCCGCACCGAACCTTTCATACTCTTCGCAGAATGAGCTTCCATAATCCCACCGCAAAACTTCGTCGATGCAGGTGATCGGGTCGGTGGAACTATCGCGGTAGTAATCCCAAATTTTACGGACAATGCCCGAATCGTTGAAACGATGCGTAAGATAGGCAAAATAAATATACTGGCCATAGCCTTCGCTCGGTGAGAGATCGAAGCGGTTATCGAGGGTGCTCAGATATTGCGCAACATAATTCAAATAATCCTTGACGGTTGGAGTGCTCAGCCATTCCATCCACACACTGGACATTTCCTGAAAATAAACATAATTCGGATCTGGCGCATTGAAGTTCGGCGGATGACCGTAACCCGAAAACTGGATCACATGAAAGAATTCGTGAAAGATCGTAATGCGAAGTGCATCGAGGCCGTGCGTAGCATAAATATCGCTGTTGAACGAATCATCTGTTTGGATATAGGACCGGAACCGGTAGTTCCCACTTGGCGAGTCTGCCAAACGCCCGCTGTCGAGGATGAAGGTCGCGCCATACGCCTCATATCCATAAGGGGTGTGAAAGGAGGTTAGATAAATATTGTAATGAGATCCCTCGGTGAATGCAGGCGCCGTATAGCCTAAGTCTCCGATCTCGAAGGCATAAGCACTGTCTGCGTCCTCCGCCGCTCTCTGGGCGAATGCCAGAGTGGCAATGCTGTCGGGATTAGCAGAAGCGGCGTAATAATAGATCATGAACCGACCAGATGGGCTAAGGATCGAATCGGGAAAACCGGTGGGTAGTGCCCACGTGTATGGATAGGTCCCGGCTTGTGGCTTCATGGCTGAAGTAGATGTGGCACATTTTATGGAGTGTTTAAGCAGGGGTGCCAGTTGCTGGTCAAACGCCATCACCGGGGCGCAAAAGCACGCCAGGAATGTCAGCATTTTGGCGATTTGTCGGAATGGCACTGTCAGGCTGTCAGAAAATGTGGCTTTTAAGCTAATGGTCGTTAATTTGCACTAATTCTGCTTGCGGAGGTGTAATTCTCCGCGCATTGCGATGTTACTTAAATAGAGAAGGAACGTAATCAATTCCTCCTCAAAGATTGTTGTAACATTCGTATGGCACAATCGTTGATTTTTTAATAAAGGAATATCTCCATGCCAACAGAAGGAAATTTTTCGAATAGAGTACAAGACGTGATCCGCCTCTCGCGGGAGGAAGCGATCCGTTTGGGTCATGATTATATCGGAACGGAGCACTTGCTCCTCGGCATCATTCGCGAAGGCGAAGGCATTGCGGTGAAAATCCTCCGCAATCTCGGCGCCGATCTCTACAAGATCAAAAAGGCGATCGAGGATACCGTGCGATCTTCAGGTACGACTCTTACGATCGGGCAGATACCGCTTACCAAGCAAGCCGAGAAAGTGCTGAAGATCACCTATCTCGAAGCCAAACTTTACAAAAGCGATGTGATCGGCACCGAGCACTTGCTCCTTTCGCTCTTGCGCGATGAGGATAACATTGCCGCGCAGATTTTGAATCAGTTTAGCGTCACGTACGATGCTGTCCGCGCGGAGTTGGATAACATCATTTCTGGCCGCCCAACTTCACCGCCCAAAGCCGCGCAATCGGAGAAAAAGCCGGAGCGCACCAAAACGCCGGTGCTCGATAACTTCGGCCGCGATCTCACCAAGATGGCCGCCGAAGATAAACTCGACCCCATCGTGGGACGAGAGAAGGAGATCGAGCGCGTATCTCAAGTTCTCTCGCGCCGCAAGAAAAACAATCCAGTACTTATCGGCGAACCTGGCGTTGGCAAAACCGCCATCGCTGAAGGACTTGCCTTGCGTATCGTGCAAAAGAAAGTACCGCGCATTCTCTACGAGAAGCGCGTTGTTACGCTCGACCTTGCGGCGCTGGTCGCCGGAACGAAATATCGCGGCCAGTTCGAAGAGCGCATGAAAGCCGTGATGAACGAGCTTGAAAAAGCGAAGGACGTTATCCTCTTCATTGACGAATTGCACACCATCGTTGGCGCCGGCGGCGCATCTGGTTCGCTCGATGCTTCGAATATGTTCAAACCGGCTCTCTCACGTGGCGACATTCAGTGCATTGGCGCAACAACGCTCGATGAATACCGCCAGTATATTGAAAAGGATGGCGCGCTCGACCGACGTTTCCAGAAAATTATTGTCGATCCACCGACCGTCGATCAGACGATCACGATCCTCAACAATATCAAATCGAAATACGAAGCGCATCACAGCGTGCATTATGCCGAGAAAGCGATCGAGCAAGCCGTGAAACTTTCCGATCGTTACATCACCGATCGTTTCCTTCCCGATAAAGCTATCGACGTGCTCGATGAAGCTGGAAGCCGCGTGCATCTGGCCAACGTCCATGCTCCAAAGAATATCGAGGAACTCGAAAAGAAGATCGAAGACGTAAAGGGCGAAAAGAATTTAGTCGTCAAGACTCAGAACTTCGAGGAAGCCGCGCGTTTGCGCGATCTTGAAAAGAAATATCAGCAGGATCTCGAATCCGCGATCTCGGATTGGGAAGCTGAAAGCGGCGCACAAGTGTATGAAGTCAGCGAGGATGACATTGCAGACGTTGTTGCAATGATGACCGGTATTCCGGTCAACAAGGTTGCAGAGAGCGAGTCGTTGAAGCTGCTCAATATGCAGGCGTCGCTCGCAGGCTCGATCGTTGGTCAGGATGAAGCCATCGAAAAACTTTCGAAGGCGATTCGCCGCGCTCGCGCTGGATTAAAAGATCCCAACCGCCCGATCGGCAGCTTTGTATTCTTAGGTCCAACGGGTGTTGGGAAAACAGAGCTTGCAAAAACGCTTGCACGCTATCTGTTCGATTCCGATGATTCGCTCATTCGCATCGACATGTCGGAATACATGGAAAAGTTCTCCGTGAGCCGCCTTGTTGGCGCACCTCCGGGGTATGTGGGATATGAAGAGGGTGGTCAGCTTACCGAAAAAGTACGCCGCAAACCATATTCCGTCGTGCTGCTTGACGAGATCGAAAAGGCGCATCCGGATGTGTTTAATATCCTGCTGCAAGTGCTCGATGATGGCCAGCTAACGGATTCGCTTGGCCGCCGCGTCGATTTCAAGAATACGATCATCATCATGACTTCCAATGTCGGAACGAAAGACATTAAGAAGCAGGCTCGCATCGGCTTTGGCGAATCCGCTACCGGCGATGAGCATACGAAGATGAAAGACCAGGTCGATGAATCGATGAAACGGCTTTTCAATCCGGAGTTCCTTAATCGTATTGACGATACCATCGTATTCCGTCATCTCGAAAAGTCCGACATTAAGCTCATCATTCAGATCAATCTGAAAAAACTGCTCAAGCGCGTTCACGAGATGGGCGTGGATGTTCAGCTTACCGATCGTGCACTCGATTTCCTTGCCGATAAAGGATTCGATAAAACGTATGGCGCTCGCCCGCTCAAACGCGCGATGCAAAAGTACGTTGAAGACCCGATCGCCGAGGAGATCCTCAAAGGGACGGTCAAGGATGGCACCGTTGTTAAGGTCGATGTTGCCGCCAATGGCGCTGAGCTGCTCTTCACCGTCGAAGCAAAAGCCAGTGGTGGAGAAGCTGTTTCCAAGCCCACCGCCTCGATCGACGATGTAATGAAGGAAGCCGGCATCATCGCACCGCCTGAAGAAGAGCACCACGAAGCTGCCTCCGGAGATCATCCGGAAACGGCGGAAGTGTAATGTAAATAGCTACTCAATAAAAGGGACACGTGGAAGCGTGTCCCTTTTTTGTATTTTTGTAACATGAAGGTTATCCGATCCCTCCTTGTCATCTATTCTGCTTTCGTTCTTTTGGGCGCGACTGCTCACGCCCAGCAAATTGGCAAGTGGAGTTTTACAAAAGCCCCATTTATCATCCCCGCATCCTCGAGGACCTTACGACATGGGAAAGCGATGGAGGCGATCAAGTCGTTGCGGTTAATCTGCTCCAATCGCAGGAAAGTAATCGTTATTTCTGTGATTCTATAATGACTAGAAAACTTGACGACGCACGATATCCGTATGTTTATTATGAACGAGATAAGAAATCGAAGTCAAGGTTCCCTGACGAATTCACGTACCAGTATATGGGTCAAACGAAAAACGGCTATTATATTCTTGAGACTTGGGATCAAGGGGGCGGTTCCGGTGAATTCGAAAATCTTCTCGTACTTTCAGTTGTCAAAGATACTGCGCTTGAAGATCTCGACAGCACTGTCAAACATACAGAACGAATTTTGCTCAAGAAGCTCGGACAGATTGCACTTGGTGACCGTTCATATTGCAAGGTCAACATTGATGCCAATCGAGTAATTGTTCATCTATCCCCTCGCATTGGTTCGGATGAAAATGAAGAGACCAAAATTATCAATTTAAAATATTTCCATTGATACGAGAAGCTATTCCTTCCTTTTTGTTCCCAAGCGTCCAACAGCAAAGCAGCACACCAGTGCCGTCCCGCTACCCAGCACAGCCCCTCCCAAAACGTCCGATGGGAAATGCGCGCCGCAATAAATTCTCGATATTCCCACTATTATTGCAATTAAAATGATCGCTCCTCCACTCCAGAAATTCAATTTGCGAGCCCGAATGCCAGCCCACAGAAGAACCGTCGCAACCGTAAAGATCGTCTGCGAATGACCCGATGGGAAAGAACTATAATACAACTTATCGAACATCACATTGAGATACACTCGGCCCGCAGCAATATCAGGAGCGAACACGGTAAGCGGCCTCGGCGTGTGAAATGCCGATTTAAGGACATTGAGCGCAATTCCTGCAACAACTCCCGAAAGTGCAAGCGCAAGGATATTCCACCAGAATGAACGGCGGTCTATCGCAAGAAGAACTATTACACCGATTGGGAACGCGATCCATCCATTTCCCAGCCAGGTTGCATAACCCAACCAAAGATCGTTAAAGCCGCATTTCAAGCCATTGTTGAAGGCAAAGAAAAGCTGGCGATCGAGAGGGAACATTGAATTTATATTATTCTGTCATTCCGAGCAGAGAAAATCAGAGCGAAGCGATGATTTTCGGAGTCGAGGAATCTGGTTCTATGCTACTTCAGAAAAAGATTCCTCGACTTCGTTTGTCTCGCTTTCGCTCGACAAACTACGCTTGGAATGACAGTATTAATTATACCGCCATCACTTCTTTTTCTTTGGTCGCAACGAGACTATCGATCTCCTTGATCTGATGGTCGGTCTTTTTCTGAACTTCATCCTCGCCGCGCTTGCGGTCGTCCTCGCTAAAGTGGTCAGCTTTTTCCGCTTTCTTCAAATGTTCCATCGCATCGCGGCGAACGTTTCGGACGGCGATCTTTCCTTCCTCGCCAAATTTTTTGACGAGCTTGGATATCTCCACTCGCCGCTCTTCGGTCAGCGGTGGCATTGGCACACGAATCATCTGCCCGTCGTTCATGGGATTTAATCCGAGATTAGCATTGCGAATTGCCTTCTCTACTGCACCCATCAACCCTTTATCCCACACCTGGATCGAGATCGTATGCGCATCGCTCACACTCAGGTTCCCAACCTGATTGAGCGGCGTTTCGCTGCCGTAGGCTTCCACTTTCACGGCATCCAGCAGCGCGGTCGAGGCGCGGCCTGTGCGAATTTTAGCGAGTTCATGCCGTACATTTTCAACGGCTTTTGACATGCGGTTCTCGCAGTCGGCGGTGATTTCTTTGATGGTATTCATAGGCTCCTGAACCTGGATTTATGGGATGAATGGGATGTTTGGGATAATGGTCTATGCTTTCGATGAGGCAGTTTAATTCCTCAGAGTGTGATTATCCTATCCACCTTATACTAAACATCCCATTCATCCCAAACATCCCAGTTCAAATGGTGGGCCGATACTTTTTGTTGCGCAATCGGTGAAATGTAAGGCGTTTTGAACCAAAATTGATGAGTAATCCGGTCTGAATATTGTATGCTTCAAGATAATTCAAAGCTTGGGCAATATGCACGTCACCGAGCTCAATAATCGCTTTGAGTTCAACGGAGATATTTCGATTAACTAAAAAATCTATGCGTCGAGTGCCTAATAATTGAGCTTTGTAATAAATAGGCATTTCAAACTCTCTCTCGTACTCTATCCCTTGATCTCGAAATTCGATTTCCAAACCAGCCTGATAAATAAATTCCTGAAACCCGTTGCCTAATTCGGTATGCACTTTCATAGCGCATCCAATAATTTTTCGAGTGATCTCGGAGTCAGGGAGATCTTTCTCAGTCATAGCTTTATCTCAAACATCCCATTCATCCCATAAATCCAGGTTCAGAATTCCTTCACACCGTCACAATACTTCCGACGCCGTCCTCGGTTAGCACTCGCTGTAAATTCCCTTTTCTGTTCATATTAAAAACTACGATAGGCAGATTATTTTCCTGGCAAAGGGTGATGGCTGTCAGATCCATGATGCGAAGTCCCTGATGGAGCACTTCCATGTAACTGATCGATGGAATGTGCCGGGCATCGGCATTCTTTTCCGGATCGGAATCGTAAATGCCATCGACGCGCGTGCCTTTGAATACAGCATCAGCATCGATCTCGACTGCACGAAGTGCAGCAGCGGTATCGGTTGTGAAAAATGGATTGCCAGTACCGCATCCAAAAATAACGACTCGGCCTTTTTCTAAATGCCGAATCGCTTTGCGCCGAATGAATGGCTCCGCAAATTGCGTCATCGAGATTGCGGACATGAGCCGGCTATAAAGTCCGGCAGACTCCAGCGCATTCTGCAAGGCCAACGCATTGATCATTGTGGCGAGCATTCCCATCTGGTCGCCCTGCACACGGCTGATGCCTTCCGTGCTTCCTGACACGCCACGAAAAATATTACCCCCTCCAACCACGATCCCGATCTCTACACCCAAGGCTGCGCTTTCCACGACATCGGCAGCAAATTGTTCTAATACTTTGGGATCGATGCCATATTCTCGCTCGCCCATCAGGGCCTCTCCCGAAAGCTTGAGCAGAATCCGTTTATACCGGGATTTAGAATTGCTATGCATTAGGTGCAAAAATACGACACAATACCAATGAAAGGGTGAATTTGCATATAAATTCTTTTACAACTTTATGACAATTCGGTGACAAGTCCCCCTGCCATATAAGGTATTTTTGGAGCCTAAACTAACGACAACGAACATGAAACAAGCAAACATCATTTACCTCTTCCTTCTCCTTGCGATCGCAGCATTTTCCTGCAATGGCTGCACCCTCATTGGCTTGGGGATCGGTGCCGCTATTGATAACGTAAATAACCACGCCCACGATACCACAGCGACCTTTACCCAGCCGCTTTTTCACGACGCAAACGGTAACACCGGGCGATTCGCTCGCATCCAATATAACGACTCGAACGTAGGATACGCAACATTCGAGGACTACTCGGATGAGACAGACTCGGCTTACCGTACACAGTGGACCTTGTTTGCTACAAAGCATCCTAATTCATCCACGATCCCAATTAACATTGGGGATTCGATCGAACTCAATAAATACAGTTGGTTCAACAAACAGGCCGGCATCTTCGAAGCTTACTACCCGGAGGGAATCTATCTGAAAGTTGCCCAGAACGATCGACATAAGTATTTGCCACTAACAGATTTGGACTATGCCGGTGTAACTGGAAAAGGAAATTCGTTGGATACACTGAAATCGATGTACGATTCCAGCGATGTGCCGGTACGTGCCATTCTTCGCTTTACCGACCAGCAGCAAAAGCCATTCACTCTTACAAACAGCGATTTTATTAACGTAAAATTCACTCACAGTAATGCAGGAGCGATCGGGGCGGCGATCGGGGCGATCATAGATCTCGCGATCATTATAGAACTGGTAACTAATCCTCCCAAGTTTTCATTTGGCGGCAATTGGAACTGGGGCGGCGGACCAAATTTTAGTGGCGGGAATGGCATCGATTATATAGCACATAAATAACTAAAAGCCAAAATGAAACACCCACATACCACTTCCCTCTTTCTCCTCCTCGCAATCGCGGCATTTTCAGCCGAGGGCTGCACATTCCTCCTTTCTTCGATTGGAGCATCGATAGATAATATAAATGATTATGCAAATTGGCGCTCTGATACCACTGCTGCGTTTACCAAGCCCATCTTTAGCGACGTTAACAGCAACACCAAGCGATTCGCTCGAATCCGATATAATGACTCAACCGTTCACTATGCGACATTCGAGGGCTACACGGATGAGCCGGACTCCGAGTATCGTGAACGCTGGACTTCGTTCGAGACAAAGCCTCGTAGTTCACGCGTAATACCATTACAAATCGGTGATTCCATCGAAACCCTCTTAAAAGGATATGAATATTTTACCGGTCAATTCCGTGGTTTCACCCCAGACGGGATCGCCATGAGCGCTTCACAGAAGGGCGTGGTCCAAGATCTGCCCGTCTCAGGCATGTCATACTTTCATGTGAATGGGAACGTAAATTCATTGACCGAGTTAAAATCCACCCTCGATTCCAATAATGTTCCTGTAAAAGCGATCCTTCACTTTTCAGACCAGCAAAAGCTCTTCACATTGACAAACACCGATTTTTACAATACAACGTTTATCGAGAAGAGCAACACGGGCCAGACGATAGGGCTTGTAATCGGTGTCCTAATCGATATAGGCATAGTAGTCTTTATCGCGGAATTGTCGGCTCACCCCATCTACTAATGACTGCGAAAGACTTGATGTAGCGCTTATGCAGCCACCTACTCCGCGCCCTTATGCATCTCCCCCAACTGCATCCGGACAAAGCCGGTAATTTTTAATCCACCGGCTTCTTTCAGAAGATCGGTAACAGTTCTCGCTGCATCCTTAATAAAACTTTGTTCGGCAAGGCAAAAATCCTGATAATACTTTTCGAGTTTGCCTTTCGCAATGCGGTCGATAACTTCTTCCTTCTTGCCTTCGTTACGGGCTTGCGTGCGATAAATTTCGAGTTCCTTCTCGATCTGTTCGGTCGAGATCTGCGTGCGATCGACCGCCATTGGGTTCATTGCTGCGATTTGCATGGCAATGTCGCGGCCAAGCGCCGTGTTTTCCGTTCCGCCCGCAATAGCAACCAGCACACCCAACTTTGCACCAGGATGAATGTAGCTCGTCACAAAACCAGATCGTTCCGAAACCATTTCAAATCGGCGAGCTTCCAGTTTTTCACCCAGGCGCCCGGTTTGGGCACCGACTTCTTCGGAAATCGTTGCGCCGTTCGATAAGCGGGCAACTAAAAATTCCTCATGCGAATTCGGTGCAACTTTCAAAGCAGCATCAGCAATATCCTGTGCAAACCGAACGAAGGATTCATTGCGCGCAACGAAATCCGTCTCGGAATTCACTTCGGCGAGCACGCCATGTTTGCGATCTTCGGAAACGCTGGCAACGATAATTCCCTCTTTCGCCTCACGGTCCGCTCGTTTCGCAGCAGATGCAGAACCGCGCTTGCGGAGGACTTCAATCGCCTTTTGCTCATCGCCATTCGCTTCTTCGAGCGCCTTTTTACAGTCTGCCATACCGGCGCCGGTTTTATCGCGAAGATTTTTTACGAGTTCTGCTGAAATTGCCATTTTATTGTACTAAAGTGCTAAGTTTGAAAAAGCCCCTCTCCTTACGAAGGAGAGGGGTTGGGGGGAGAGGTCAAGCTGCCGTTGCGGGTTCCGGCTGAACCGGCATAAAGTCGCTTGCTTCGATCTCCACACGGCGTCCGCGGCGTTCGAGATTGAGTTCCGGACGACCTTCCGTAGCTACATCATCGACCTTGCGAGCGCGAGCTGCTGCGCGGCCATTATTGATCGCGTCGGCAAACGCATGAACGAAAAGCTGAACGGAACGAAGCGCATCGTCATTCGCCGGGATCGGATAATCCACGAGATCGGGATCAACATTCGTATCGACCAGCGCGAAGATCGGAATACCAAGCTTGCGCGCCTCTTCGACTGCGATATGCTCCTTCTTAATATCGATAATGAGCATCGCTGAAGGCAAACCGCGCATCTCGACGATTCCGCCCAGAGTTCCCGTAAGCTTCTCTTTCTCGCGGGTATAATCGAGGCGTTCGCGCTTCGTAAAATTCTCGATGGAACCTTCTTCTTCCATCTTTTCGATCTGCTGTAAGCGCTTGAGGGATTTGCGGATGGTCGCGAAATTTGTCAGCATGCCGCCCAACCAGCGGTCGATCGCAAAAAATTGGCCGGAGCGTTCTGCTTCCTCTTTGACCATGGCCCGAAGCTGCTTTTTGGTCGCTACGAAAAGGAATTTTTTTCCTTCTGCGGACAATCGCTCCGCCGCTTCGAGCGCTTCTTCAGCAAGCTCTTGCGTTTTCTTGAGATCGATGATGTGAATTCCGTTGCGTTCCATGAAGATGTACGGTTTCATCTTCGGGTTCCAACGGCGTGTGAGATGCCCAAAGTGAGCACCGGAGGCCAGGAGGTCTTCTAAGCTAAGTCTCATTTTCAATCGCACCAATGGTGCGTTATTTGGTTAATGTCTCTACGGAGCCTAATTGCTATCCATTGCTGGACACCATGCAGTTCGGCTGTATCCGTATTTGTGATAATCCCTCCCATTGCTGGGAGGGTGAAAATTTTATCGTTTCGAGAACTGGAACTTCTTCCGTGCGCCCGGGCGTCCCGGTTTCTTGCGCTCGACCATGCGTGGATCGCGCGTCATAAGATCGGCCTTGCGCAAGAGCGGACGGTTCTCCTCGTTCATCTCTGCAAGCGCACGAGCGATCCCTAAGCGCACCGCGCCGGACTGACCCGTTGTGCCGCCACCAACAACATTCGCCTGCACATTAAAACTGCCGAGCGTATTCGTCGCTTTGAATGGACGGATCACATCATCGCGGTGAAGCGAATTGGGGAAAAAGTTCTCGAAGGTGCGATCATTAATGGTGATGACCGATTCACCCGCGCTCGGAGTGAGAAAAACACGAGCTACCGCATTCTTGCGGCGTCCGACGTAGATAGTTGCTTGCTTTGCCAATGTTGGAAGTGCTGAGTGCTAAAGTGCTAAGTGCTAATTTTTTTTCTTTGCTTTACCCGTTACCCTTTACCCTTTACCCTAAAGAAAAAGGCTGTGGATTCTGCGCCGCGTGTTCATGCTCTGCACCGGCATAGACTTTCAGTTTCTTGAACGTCTTCTTGCCAAGCGAATTTTTCGGAAGCATACCTTTTACCGCTTCGGTAATGATGCGGTCCGGATGCTTCGCCATCAGCTCGCTGAATTTCTCGTGACGTGCGCCGCCGGGATACAGCGTATTATGGTAATACTCTTTTTGTGACATACGCTTGCCCGTCATTTTCACCTTCGACGCATTGATAACGACGACGAAATCGCCGGTATCGACATGATGCGAAAACGTCGCCTTATGCTTGCCGCGAAGCAACGTCGCCACACGAGTCGCTAAACGGCCGACCGTCTGGCCGTCCGCATCTACTAAATGCCACTTACGAACGACCTCTTCCTGCTTGGTCGCTCTCGTACGAAAAACGCTGGTATCTTTGGTTGCCACGATAAATTTTGGATTAGCCCCGACCATCCTTCGACCAACCTGGCCGACCATCCTGGTCTTTTGGGCGGCTCAATAAGCATCTTGCTCTTTCCTTAGTTCCGTTTTGATGCAAATTGTGGATAAGTTAATGCGAGAATGCTGTTCTCCAAGAAATAGGTGCCATTTTTCTTTCTTGTGAGTTCCCGACCCACCTTCGTTTCCAGGCCAATTTCGCCCATTTGTTCCAACAAATATCCAAAATCCGCTTTCCCAAAGAACTCGTTCATAATGAAAACCATTGTTAATGCTATTCTTATAGAAATTGGTGCCTATTAATGTACTTCCTAATATACCACATCCAAAACCCAAATGCAAGGGAAATCCGAAATTATTTTTCGCGTAGGTCGGCGCTTCCAGCCCGACCAGTCCCGGAGGGACGACATATTTGTAGCCCCGGACGTGAGTCTGGGGTTAGTGGTTCTTCGAATGCTAAAACCCGAAGGGGGTGACATGTCAACAGCCAAGTGTGGAGCGAAGCGGAACCCCTGGTGGGCATGGGATGAGCTAATGATTCATTTCAGGATTGTGTTTCAGATTTGTATGCAAGAAAATTTGGTAACCGCGTCAATAGATTTAACCCTAAGACCTCTTAAGTTTGGGTTCATAGTTGATCCCAAAAAAAATAAACAGGTGAAGGAGGCTATAGAAACCGCAACATTTCTTTGGGGTGGTGCAGCATGTCCCATAATCCCAAATTACAAACGAGTACCTGATAATTATTCGAGCCATCCAGTTTTAAAACCTACTTCAAAAAAGTTTTTTAATGGTATTATTAATGCATTTGACCCTGATTATTTGGTTAATTTCGATAGCGTAGGAGTAAATACTATCGCGAATAGGAGAGTAATTAGAAATTCAGGAATATTGCAACATGTAAAGAGCTACGGTGCGCCTGAATATGGTGCTGGCCTTTTTGAGATCCTTGATCATTGGCGGGATACAGAGTTTAAGTTTATAAGAAGTGAACCGATACGTGTTTGCATACCTAAGATACCGAAGAATTTCGGCTTATTTTTTTCTGCAGTATTCGGAACTTTGCCCCCTCACATCGAATCAACTTTGTTGTCTCGCTATGGAGAAGACCTAAGAATCGAAAAACTGGATTGCAATCTCTCGAATTACGTAGATCTACTTGCACCGAGTGATCTATATTTTCCACGACGAATATCATCTCTATTTACTCCTTTGCTTGATGTGAATGATAAAACAAGAGCAATTTTCTTGTTAGACGCATCGAACGCCGGTGATGTTATTGATTACTGGAATCTCAGAGCAGCTGGCTGGTTCATTACACCAATCCCAATTCAATCGACAAGGCATCCAAATGTCGTTGATTTCTGTAAGGAGTTGATAAAATCGAGCTTCGTAGGTAGCTTCTTCAATATGGTTCGACGAAAAGAAGTCAATATAATGAAAGCGCGAAGCGTTCAATTCGAAGTATTCAAAGAGTTCTATGAAAAGTTTGACGACAGAGAAACTGCTAAAGTCGTTCACACTCATCTGCCAAGAATTTGGGACGATTGGGCTAGACCATATGATCACGTTGAAGTGAAACCATTGAGTTGTGGAGAAGTAACTCGAAGGGTTCATTCTTCTTTACAATCCTTCGTGTTCTCACCACTTCAACCAGAGTTTAAGTTGTTTGGATGGGCAAGACAGCAGTTTGCAAATGATATTTCAATGAGAATTGAAGGGTCTGATGAGTTGCTTGCTGAGGTAATGCCAGAGGGTGGATTGAAGATGGTAAGGGCAATTGACCGCTATGATCTATTTAAATGGCGATTTAGTAAACGTGGACTGACGCTCCTTGGACAGCGAGGAGAATCAGCTCGAATGATGATTCCGCATGCAAAAACTATTTTTACAGAGTGGCTTGAGGAACAGGGATGGCAAATTGCACTTTCTGATGCTGGCAAGACAACAGAAGCAATGTTGTCACAACTCGGCGGGATTTATGGCTTGAATCTTTTAGCAAATTATGACCTCATTGCGATGCTCATCAATTCTGTTAAACCCACGCGTGTCCTTGCAGGCCCTAGGAGTGAGTTAAGGATCGCGCTGCGAAAAAACAGAAACGTGGCCTCAAAAATAAAGGAACTTGATTCCAGGTTAACACAAATGGAACGCCAATTTGGATATGAAGTTAGTGTCATTCCTCGTGCCGGGTTGATCGAGCAACTTAACAAAATTGCTCCGGGCTACTCAATAATTCACGAACCCGACGATGTTCTTAAACAGCTGATTCACAGAAGAATACTTGAACTAGGTGTAACCCCCAAATGCACAACTTGTTCAAAATCTACGTGGCTTCCGCGAACCGAGATCGGGTCGGAAGTTCCTTGTCCCGTTTGTGGGGGTTTGCTGAATCTCATGGATGAACGGCCGGGCTCATTGCCATGGTCGTATAGGTTGCTTGGACCGTTCCGGTCGCCTGGTGCGGCTCACGGAAGCTACACAGTTCTGCTAACGCTTCGCTTTTTCTCTCACTTCCTTCATTCAGGTGCGTCTACTACTCCCTTGTTGAGCTTTGTAGCAAAGAAGGAGAATGCCCTGAAAGAAATAGAAGCTGATCTCGGTCTCTTCATGCGCTACAACTACTTGAGAGAAGAAACAAGACTTATTTTTGGAGAGTGCAAGACGACTAATAATTTTACGAATGAGGATGTTGATAAAATTGCATTTATAATGTCGGAATTTCCTGAAGCGGCTTGCTTTTTCGCAACACTCAAAACCAGTCTCGACGATTCAGAAAAACGGCTTATCGGAACAATGATACGAAAAATAATGAAGGCTCGGAAGACAAGCCAGGTAATTCCGGTAATGATTCTTACTCGTAAAGAACTGGCAACCGAGCACCTTTTGACATCCTTTGACTCATCAATCGGGCTCAAAGCTGATACGCTCGAAAGCCTCTGTGAAGCTACACAAAAAACCTACGCTGATTTCTCGATAAAAGAAAAAACAGCCACGAAAGTGTCGGCATAAAGTTGAGAAATCCCACGGGCATAAATCTCCCTCCCTTTTGGTTTTAAACAAAATCAATCCATTTGCCGCACGATACTATGGAAACCGAAACCCTCACCCACCGGAGAAAGCCGAGCGCCGCGTTCGATGCGCTGGAGATCGAGCGCGAGGAACTTCTGCGCCGCTACTTCCGCATGCTCGAAACCACCGATCGCATCTGCGAACCGCTTACCATCGAGGATTGCGTGGTGCAAACCTCCACCGAGTGCTCGCCCGTCAAATGGCAGCTTGGCCACACCGCCTGGTTCTTCGAGACGTTTATTCTTACGCCGCACGCGCGCGGCTATCGTGTGTTCCATCCGAAGTTCGGGTATCTGTTTAATTCCTACTACAACACCATCGGTGCGCGCACGCCGCGCGATATGCGCGGCCTGATGTCGCGCCCGACGCTTGCGGAAGTCAGGAACTATCGCTTGCATGTCGAACGCTCCATCGAGCGGCTTATTACGGAGGGCGCGAGTGATGTGCTGCATGCAATAGCTCCTCTTCTCATCATGGGAATCAATCACGAGCAGCAACATCAGGAGCTGATGCTCACGGATGTCAAGACGGTTCTTGCGATGAATCCTCTTCGGCCTATCTATCGCCAGCGGGAGATCATTCCCTCAGAAGTTCACCCATTGCATTGGATCTCATTCGATGAAGGCCTCATCGAGATCGGAGCTTTCCCCCCTCCTAAAGAAGGAGGGGGCCAGGGTGTGGTCAATGACTTTTCTTTCGATAACGAAGGCCCACGCCATCGGCAATATATTGAATCCTTTGAACTGGCGAATCGACTCATCACGAATGGCGAGTATAAAGATTTCATTGCCGATGGCGGGTATAGCAATCCCAAACTTTGGCTCTCCGATGGGTGGGCACATTGCCTATCCGATGACTGGCAAGCCCCAAAATATTGGGAACTGTACGAAAACGAATGGTGGGCAATGACCCTGCAAGGCTTCCGCAAAGTCGAAGATTCAGAACCCGTTACCCACATCAGCCACTTCGAAGCCGATGCATTCGCAACCTGGAGCGGTGCAAGACTACCTACCGAATTCGAATGGGAATTCGCCGCAAAAGACCTTCCCATCGAAGGCAATTTTCTGGATGATGAAAATTATCATCCTGTTGTAGCGCAAACTTCAGTTTGCGACCCCGCCAAGTCGCAAACTGAAGTTTGCGCCACACATCCTACACAAATGTTCGGCGATGCCTGGGAGTGGACCCGCAGCGCATACCTGCCTTACCCCGGATATAAAGTTGCCGAAGGCGCGCTTGGAGAATACAATGGGAAGTTTATGTCCAACCAAATGGTACTTCGTGGCGGATCCTGCGTAACTCCACAGGATCACATCCGCGCAACGTACCGGAATTTCTTCCCACCCGAATCACGCTGGCAATTCACCGGAATTCGTTTGGCAAAGTGAAATGTAGCGCAAACTTTAGTTTGCGACTTGCCTGCGGGGTCGCAAACTGAAGTTTGCGCTACATAAAGCACAGTAAATTCCCGTCACCTGTCACAACATATATCTCCGCGACACCATCGCCATCGAAATCCGCTGCGATGGGCGAACCCATCGCTGACCCAGTTTCGAATTCGTCTATAATAGCAAACTCTTTGCCGTCATAACCGATAGAGAGAAGCCTTCCGTCGTTTGTACCAACAATAAATTGGGAATTCAATGTCAGAACATCGGTACAAATGGCTTTTAGATTGAGCGAAGCACAAAGCTCGCCCGTGTCGTAATCATAGATTCGGAAGGTTCCATCGGCGTGTCCTTGCCCGAACTCTAATTTCCCATCGCCATCAATATCACCTATTCCTGGCAAGCGATAAAGCACATCGCCAAATACGGCCCTGTGCCACCATTTCGGCAATCCCGATTTGTCGAGAATACCAAACCCTCCAAAGCATCCACCAATTATTTCATCATCGCCATTGATTATTGGAGTTCCATACGCCGTAAACGGATCTTCGATCGAGGAACTTGTCGAAAGTGTTTGTTCCGGCAAATTATTTACGGATTTCATTGCTTCGGCGGTATATTCCGTGAGCACTTTTGGTTCACCAACGAATTCTCCAGTCTCCAGATCGAGATGACAGAGTGTATCCTTCGCGCAAAAAACCGCAATATTGTTGCGAAGCCCGCTTGTTCCCCATGCACCAACGCCACGTCCATAATCACCAACGCCTACGCGATCTTTACGCCACAAAATTTCTCCGGTCTCAAGCAAGAACGCCAGCGAGCATTCGCTGTTCATCGAAGCCGATTGATAGAAGCTTGCGAATAATGCTTCGCCCCGTGAATGTTGGAAGTAAAGCCAATCATAACATCCAATACGATTCCCAAGAACACTTGGTGGCATGTCAGGAAACTCATAGGAACGCACACGCTCGCCTTCGAGACAATAAAGTGAAAGCCGGGAATGCGACACGCCCTCATCATCTATTATGACAAGCCTCGGGCCATCATTCGTTTCGATAATACTCGCAGCGTGAAAGACTCCATCATATCCCAGCCTTGAGCGACCGCGAATGTTCGGGATAGATTTCGGAACTCCATTACCGTCATTTTTTAATACTTGAACATTCCCTGAAAAATCCGGTACGGCGAGATAACGCGCGCCCTTCCATGATGCTACCGTTGCCGTGCTGCCCGGTCTTGCGGAAATATGTGCTTCTGTTGTGAGATGGTATCCGCACGAATGAAAATGCTGCGGCCCATCCTTTGTGATCTTAACGAGATCGCCATTTGCTTCCGAAATGAGAACGCGATCTTGTTCAGCCAATGCGACACGATAGCTTTGGGAGGCTTTATATCCAAGTGATTGTAGCGATAAACTATTTTGCAGAATGCATAGCCCGAATTCCTCAGTTTGAATGTAGACGCCTTTTTCATTGCTCCAAATTTCATGCGAAGCGAACACATCCGGCTTGAATTCGGAATACTTCCCATTAGGATGCACGGCTCGCTCGGCGAAACGTGCATTCTCGCATTCCCAAATTATTGATTGATCTTTTGGAGAATAAATTGACAGTCGTGAGTGCTGTTGCAGTCCTCGCGCTGGTTCGTAGCTTAGACAAAGCTCCGGCTTGCCATCCCCATTTACGTCTTGCACTCCGCGCAAATATTGATCCGGCAGATCGAGAATACGTTCCCCAGTTTCGGCGCGCAGAACTTCCGTATGCCATCGATCATCCTTCTGCTCATTGAAAATACTGACGGCTATTTCGAGCTTCCCATCGCCATCGAAATCCCGGATGGAGTTAGTGGTGTAGCGAAGCTCGGTTGTATCATTGGGATAAATATGCTCGATAAGCCGGTCCCATAATGGCTGAAAATTCCCGCGTCCATCATTGCCAAGCACGGCGATATGCCGCGTTACTTTATCACTCAGGATGATCGCTTCAAGGTTTCCATCGCCATTGATGTCTGCAAGTTCGAAATGCCCGTAGTTACGTCTGCGTTCTTCATCGGATCTCCAGATCGTCTGCGAGATCATTTTGCCGGAATTTGCCTCGAACACATATACTCCACCCAATCTTGCGATCACGATCTCATCGATCCCATCATTATTGACATCTCCAATCACAATGGAGGGGTGGTAACTATCATCCATCCACAACCGATGAAGAATGCAAGTATTTTTTGCTCCATTGGAGCAATCGTACATCAACACTTCCTTATTAGAGAAACATGGTACGAGAATCTGCATTCCCTTACTGAAAAAAGAATGCACCTGGAACATCGGTGCATACGTTCCATACGAGAATGGCGGCCCTACGGTATCACGGAAGAGAAATTCACCTTTTTCTGCTGAGAGAATAATTACTTCCCGCCCATTGCTTGTCAAAATTTCAAAATGACCATCCGCATCCAGATCGAACACACCCGCGATCCAGTGTGCACCGAATGGCATGGTTCTCCAGCGGAATTCTCCCTCAACTGTTACGCGCTGAATTCCGCCGGCATCGGCCATGAGAATATCGCCCGAGCCATCCGGCACTGGCTCAACCTCCTGAAAGCTTCCGCCTAAATGAATGGACCACCGCTGTTCGAGTTTTCCACTTTTTCGTGGAAGCGATTGCACACCCATCCGCGTGTCATCACGCCGGTAATCACGCCATTGACCGACCATTTCTACTACTCTCCCCCTTGGGGGAGAGGTTGGGTGAGGGGTCATCATGGCAAATCCGTTAGCGATTGTGGCAAATGTGTTCTTATTGATTCGATCCCTCGCAGCAATACCATCTCCGCTCGCAGTCCATCGAGTTCATTCGTCTCCGGCTTTCGGTGCGCTTCAATCGCGGCTAGAAATTCCCGATTCTCGTTAAGGAAACCATCTTCTTCTCCAGCGAACACTTGCTCTCTGACACCATCGAAATAACTTAAATGGGTGAGACGATCATAAAGGTGGATGGATTGAACACCGTTCATTGTCTGAAACGTAAATTTCCCATCGTGCGGCATTCCTCCAACATCCCCTATTAGAAGAGTGGCGACAGCATCATTCTCATACGCAATGGTCGCGGTCATCGTATCGACAATTCCCAATCGCGGATGATGAAGATTCCCACCCTCCGAAAAAATTCGAACGGGCTTCGCCCCAGCGAGACAGGTCAATAATTCAACCGCATGGCAACCCTGTGAAAGAACATTCCCGCCACCTCGAATAGGATCGTTGGCCCAATGATCGTCCGGCCATCGGCCATCTATAACATGCGCTGTTAGCGCTATTGGTTTACCGATCAATTCTTTTGCTTTTTTTGCAAGTGAATAATAATGCAGCTTGAATCCTGTCATGCAAAGCACGCCAGTTTTTTGAATGGCTTCGACGATTGCTTGGCAATCCTTTTCTGTCAGTGCCATTGGCTTCTCGAGAAAAATATGCTTGCCTTGCTTCGCTGCTTCGATGGCAAATGGCGCATGCGTATCGTGATACGTGCAGATATAGACAGTGTCGATGTCAGAATCTCGAATCGCTTCGGTCGGATCATTCATAAACCTACCCGAATAAATCGAGGCTAAGTTTTCAGCGCGTGAAATATCGACATCTGCAAATAATGCCGGGCGCACGCCCAGCTCCGCAAGGCATTTTGCATGAATTTCGCCGATAAGTCCGCAACCGATGATCGCTATGTTTGGCATTCCTTCAAAAATACGGGTTTCTTGACCCATTCGAACAAACATTTACTGAATTTCGTAACGATTTCATAAAGCACAATCGTTACGTTAGCAATGTTTCAATCTCGTTGTCATCCTGAGCGAAGCAAAACGCAGCGATAGCGGAGTTTTGCGTAGTCGAAGGATCTCGTGCGATTAACCAAAGATCCTTCGACTACGCAATTCTCCCTGCATCGTGGTCGATGCGGGTCGAATTGCTCCGCTCAGGATGACATGGTAACTTAAAAGATGATTAGACATCCAACTCCATGATTCAAACCTTAATTCTCCTCCTAAGTTTTTTTTTCGGATTTCATTCCAATCCGATAACGCATTCCCACAAAACCACCTCTGCGCCAAAGGGAATTAAAAAGATCGGGCATATCATCGTACTGTACATGGAGAACCACAGCTTCGATAATCTCTATGGGGAGTTCCCAGGCGCCGATGGACTTTCCAAAGCGACGAAAGCGAACTACACACAGATCGACACCGCCAACGGAAAGCCTTATACCACGCTGCCCTGGAGTGACACCAAGCATTTCAATCCTGCCCCCGTACTGCCAAATAAATATTTCAACATCGATCAATTTCTTTCGCCCTCGGTACTGACCTCCGATCTCGTGCACCGCTATTATCAGGAACGGGAACAGATCGATGGCGGAAAGATGGATAAATTTGCGGCTGTGAGCGATGCAAAGGGTCTTTCGATGGGTTATTATCATACCGCCGATTTTCCAGTTGCGATGCAAGAGGCTACAAACTATACGTTGTGCGATCATTTCTTTCATAGTGCGTTCGGTGGCTCGTGGCTCAATCATATCTGGACTATTGCCGCCGCAACGCCGCAATGGAAAGACGCTCCGAAATCCATGCGAGCCATCCTCGATAAAAAAGGTAATTTGAAAAAGGATGGCGGTGCAACTCCGGATGGTTATCTGATCAATACCGTCTATTCGGTTTACACGCCGCACCCAAAAGTGAAAGATGAGAAGACACTGGTTCCCGGATTAACAATGCCCAACATAGGCGATAAACTGTCCGAAAAGAATATCGACTGGGCATGGTACAGCGGCGGTTGGAACGATGCCCTTGCCGGACATCCCGACAGCTTGTTCCAATATCATCATCAGCCATTCGAATATTTCAAAAATTATGCGGATGGAACTTCTGCAAAAGCGGCGCATTTGAGAGATGAGAACGATTTTATCGCGCAAGCGAAAGCCGGTACACTGCCAGCCGTCGCATTCGTAAAGCCCATTGGTGAGTTAAACGAACATCCCGGCTATTCGAGCGTCATGGCCGGCGAGCAACATCTCGAAGACCTTATCAACGCCGTACGCAACGGGCCGGACTGGAACGATTGCGTTATCATCGTCACCTACGATGAACACGGCGGATTCTGGGATCACGTTGCGCCACCGAAAATAGATAAATGGGGTCCCGGCGTCCGTGTGCCGGCGATCGTTATTTCACCGTTCGCGAAAAAGCATTTCGTCGATCACACCCAATATGAAACGGTGAGCATTCTCTCGCTTATCGAAAAACGATGGGGCATAAAACCGCTTTCCTCCCGCGATGCGAAGGCTAATCCATTTACGAACGCGTTGAAGTTCTGATAATTATTGCCACGGCTCCCACAGTACATTATTGATCAAACCGTTGGTGATACTCACTGTATTTCCTAAGGAATCGATTGCAGAGAATTGGAATGAGCCAGAAATGCGGCGATGGGCGGAATCGCACATTGTGATTATGAGCTTACCAAACGAGCCGGGGCTTTGAGAACCAACATTTTCTTTTTCATTCCCCCAATCCCAATAATAAAAATTTGGCGCTTTGATACTGTCGTTCATAAAATACGTGCCGACCGCCATAGGAATTCCCTGAATCGTAAGCTCATTATACAGCAGATTGCCCTGACCATTTGCCCAAAGATACAGGCCCCCACCTTCGTGACTTGCTGCCACATACTCAAACCCATTATTGTTAGTAGTAAATGGGGATCCATTCAGCATTGCTGTAACACTTCCCTGACCGTAGCCTCCTTGTTCAATAGGAATATTATTGAAATACCCCGTGGTGATACTTGCAGTCTTAGTTAGATCAACATTAGGAGAGGTTTCAGATGCATTAAACTCGAACGTCCCTGAAACAAGATTATTGATAGTGTCAAATTTAGTTATGTTAACAATTCCACCCGGTAAAGCCCCATAATAAATATAACCTATGGAATCGCAATCGAGGGTTCCTGTAGCATGAATTCCTTGGCCCGAACTGGAAATTGGCATCATTTGCGGTGCGGGAACCGTAAGTGGAATACTGAGATTGACATCTCCATAAATTCCGTTATTGAAATCATAAAACAAGCCGACGAACAGACTTGCGCCACCGCCGCTTTGCCCAGGATTCAAATCTGCACTGCCCGCATCACTATTCGGAATTCCGCTGTCGTAAGCCTTCCCGTTTAAATTAAAGCCATATTCCCCATTAACTGCTCCAAGCGGAATGCCAGGAGGTAAATGTAGATTCAATTCCGTTGGCGCCACAGCTTGGCTACACCCAACGGCCATCAGCATTAGCGCAAGTGGAAACAACAGCAAGATTTGCTTTAACATGATCGAGAAAACGATGGTAGCTCGGAAAGAATGCCACTTTACCAAGAGAGGGAAACCGCCATCCTGCATTGCCCGTTAGCCTTGCATGCCCGAACAGGTGCCCATCAGCACAACAACTCCTGCCATTGCTCCGAAACGCTTCGTATTAAAGCGTGCGGCCGATGCTGCGTTCGTCGATGAATCGCGGTTCAAGGTGCGCTACGAGCAGGAATTAAATGCCGCGCAATTCGAAGCTGTAAAACATAAGGATGGTCCTGCGCTTGTGATCGCAGGCGCGGGGACGGGCAAGACGCGAACGCTTACGTATCGTGTGGCCAGATTAGTTGAACAGGGCATCGATCCGAAATCCATTCTTCTTCTTACCTTTACGCGCCGTGCCGCGCAGGAAATGCTTCGGCGCGCTTCCGCGCTGTTGCATGACCGCTCAGCAGAGAATGTCGCGGGCGGTACATTCCATTCGTTTGCCAATCTTACGCTTCGTCATTATGCCAGCCTGATCGGATTCAATAATGATTTTACCATTCTCGATCAGAGCGATTCGCACGATGCCATCAATTTGCTTCGAACGCAAATGGGGCTTGCAACCGCGCGCCGCCGGTTCCCTCGCAAGACTACGCTCGGCGCAATGTTCTCGCTCGCGGTCAACAAACTCATCGCACTCGAAGATGTCATCGAGAACGATTTCCCTCATTTCATCGAAGATCTGCCGGATATTCTCCGACTTGCACACGGGTATCATGCATACAAGCGCAAGTCTAACGCAATGGACTATGACGATCTGCTGACCAATCTTGTACTGCTTCTCGAACAAAATGAGAAGGTTAGGCAAACGCTGAACCAACGCTACCGTTATATCATGGTAGATGAGTATCAGGATGTGAATCGTTTGCAAGCACGGATCGTCGAGCTGCTGGCTCTACCACCCCCTAACCCACTCCTTCTTAAGGAGGGGGAACAAATCCCGCAGTCTCCCCCGACTTTTCAAGGCGAGGGGCGGGGGGTGGTTGGCCCGAATGTGATGGTCGTTGGTGATGATGCTCAATCCATCTACCGTTTTCGCGGAGCGGAAGTGGAGAATATCTTCGAATTCCCGAAGCAATACCCTGGCGCGAAGGTGATTCCACTCGAAGAGAATTTTCGTTCCACACAGCCGATACTCACGCTGACAAATCACGTCATCTCTATGGCGGTCAAGCGGTATGAGAAAACGCTCTACTCACGGCACGAACTTGGCGAAATGCCGCAAATAGTTTGTGCGGAGAATGAGGCGCAGCAATCGCTTTATGTAGTCGAGAAGATTCTTGAATACCGTGAGATGGGTGTGAGCCTGAAAGATATTGCGGTGCTGTTTCGCTCGGGATATATGTCTTTCGATCTGGAACTGGAATTACAGCGAGCGAATATTCCCTTCCAGAAATTCGGCGGGATGAAGTTTATCGAGACTTCGCATGTCAAAGATCTCACGGCCATGCTGCGCGTGATACAAAATCCGAAAGATGCGGTAAGCTGGTATCGAATTTTGCTTTTACATGATGGCATTGGCCCGAAGACGGCGGAGAAGATCGTCAATGATATTGGGGATGGGCGTGTGTCATTCGGCAAATTCAGCGATGCTGTAATGGAGGGTACTGTGCCACCTCCATTCGAATTTTCCAAAATGCCCCAGAATTTAGTTAACCTTTTTAGCACGCTAAAGTTTGTTTCGAACGAGAAGCTGACTCCGCCAGAAAAAATGGAGCATCTCATCGAATATTACAAACCCATCCTTCGCAAAAAATACGACGATCATCAAAAGCGAGAGAAGGATATTGAAACATTTCAGCTTATCACAGAACGCTATCGCTCGTTAACATCCCTTCTCTCCGATCTTTCGCTCGACCCTCCAACGGACTCCATGACCGATGTGGAAGAAGGCACGCGCGATGATGAAATTCTCACGCTAAGCACGATCCATTCTGCAAAGGGACTGGAATGGAACACCGTCATCATCACCAACTGCCTCGATGGCAGGTTCCCATCCGTTCATGCCGCGCGAGACCCGGAAGATCTGGAAGAAGAGCGCCGGTTGACGTACGTTGCAGCCACGCGCGCTAAGGAACATCTCATCATTACCTATCCGACAAATTTGTACGATCGCGAATCCGGCATTGTGCTTTCCAAGCCAAGCCGGTTCATCGATGGCCTCGTCGATCAGCAGCTTGCCGAAGGTTGGATCATCGCCAACAATGACCAGGATATGCGGGCTGGGACCGATTTTCTGGATGTATTTGGTAAGAATTAAATGCGCCGCGCCATTTTTGAAATATTGAGAACCCTCCTTGTCCTGCTCACAGGCCGGGGTTACGACCGCTCGACTCGAATAAATAATTTCCACCACAAATTTTCCTTCCGTCTTCATAAACTCCTTCCGATATTCGGGATCACCGGCATTCAAAAAGCACCAGTTCCAGGATTTCCGAACCGATTCATGTACGTTCGTGCTGAGGATGGCGGCGTGGCACATCAACTGATCATGTACCATGCCTATGAGCCTTATGAGTCAAAGCTTGTAAAAGAGCATCTCAAACCCGGCATGACCGTTTATAATATTGGCGCAAATCTTGGGTATTACACGCTCCTTGCTTCGGAGTGTGTTGGACCATTGGGCAAAGTGTTTGCGTTCGAACCTGCGCCGGAGAATTTCGAATTGTTAAGAAGAACCGTATCTGAAAATGGGGTAGCAAATGTCGAAATTTTTCAGTTGGCAGTTGGGGATGCAAAAGGAACGGCATTGCTTTCGCTCAGCCAAACGAATTCTGGAGACCATCAACTTCAATCCGTCGCAACTCGAGATCATGTTACGGTCGATGTTACCACGATCGACTCATTCATTTCTGAAGGTCACGCGCCTGCGGACGCGATCATTATGGATGTGCAGGGCGCCGAGCTTGATGTGTTGAATGGCGCGTCCTCATTGCTCGCATCGAGTTCACACCTCGCACTTTTTACAGAATTCTGGCATACAGGCCTGGATGAACGACATCAAAACGGCGCAAGCGAAATGCTGGATCTCCTCGATCGTGCAGGCTTTACCATGAGCCTCGTCGACGAAAAGCGGGACACCGTGCAGCAAACAACGCAAAGCGAATTGTTGCAACAATTTTCCGGAAGCGCCGAAGCAAATCTGCTATGCGTTCGTTGAGGTGCGGAGCTTTCAGAGGCACTCAGTCGTTCTTGGCTACTCGTAAATAACTGGACATGCACTTTATTTGGATCGCTTTCATAGGCCTCGTTATTGGCGCATTAGCTAAATTTCTCACTCCTGGCCGCGGACCCGGCGGCTGTGTGGTAACGATGATCGTCGGGCTTGTGGGCTCCATTATTGGCGGTGCGCTTGCTCGCGAGCTGAAGATCAGTACCACCGGAAGCGTGAGCTGGTTTATCATGTCCATCATGGGAGCAGTGATATTACTGCTGCTCTATCGAATGATCATAGGGAGAAAAAATGCGTCATAGGAAAGTTTTTTCGTTTGTTCTCTTGTGCGGTATCGCCGCAGGATGTTCGCGCCAGCTTCCTCCCGGCGAACGCAATAATTATCATCCGTTCGGAGTGCAGCACGCCGCGCTCCATCTTGAATACTTCGGTAATACTCGTGGAACGGAAGATCTCTACGAGGATAGTTCCGGCCTCCGTGAAGTACATTACGCCCATTTCGAAGTCATCGGGCAGGATGCCTTCCATCCAACTATCGCCTACACCCTCCGCGACATCAGCGCCGTTACGATCGTCGATTCTGTCAAACTGCAGACGATCCGACTGATCGATAAAGCGACCGACAGCCTGTTCCATTTACCGCCAGATGAGGTTCCCACTCCCGATGAGCAGTTCGGAAGCTTCTTTGCGCGGCGTGGCTTTGTCTTGCGTGGGGATACGAATATCGTTGCGAGTGGAGTGACCCTCAAAGCTCATATCTGGCAACAGGCAGAAGAGCCTTCCTATATCTTTGAATACAAAGGCTTGACCGTTGGTAAAATGAACAATTACGATGGCCATGAGAACGATCTTCGCCTGATGTCCATCGATACTGTGAGTCCGATCGATTCCAATCGATTTGTAGCACCGAACGGGTTCCGAGTTATGGATATGACCAAAACGAAAACACCAATGCCAGGTGCACAGCCGTGATCGAGCAAAGTATCGTTTGTTCGCGCAAATTGGTCTAAAACATTCCCTATTTCAACGGCTACCCAATGAGAGCACTAAATATCAAGCGAGAACATACCGACTTGGTCGTCCATTGGGACGATGGCCATATCTCGCGCTATCCTCTCGCGTATCTGCGTCAGGAATGCCCCTGCGCGGCATGCAAAGGCGAAGTAATTTTCGGGACGGTCTATGCTCCGGCAAAGCTCCCAATGTTCACACCCGGAATGAATGAACTCACTGCGCTTGTGCCAACGGGCGGCTATGGCGTCCAGGCTTCGTGGAAAGATGGCCATAACACCGGTATTTACTCCTGGGATTATCTTCGAATGATCTGCCCGTGCGAGGAATGCGTTCGTAGCCGTGACCTTCAGGTCACGGTGAATTAAAACAGCGAAGTCTGAATTCGCCGTGACCTGAAGGTCACGCCTACAACAAAATTTAACCATTTTGCCCCTTTGCTCGTTTGGTGCGCCGAAATAACTCAATCTATGACAGATACTCAAACGATGATGCCTCCACCCCCGGTATCTACAGCCCAAGGCGGGACTCCGATGAATTCGGATGGCCAACAGCCCCGCAAACTCCTCATTGGAATTCCGAAAGAAATTCATGCTGGCGAACGCCGCGTTGCTGCAACGCCGGATACGGCCCGGAAACTGCAAAAACTGGGCTTTTCAGTTCTTATCGAGCACGGAGCGGGTGAAATGGCTGATTTCCCGGATGCCCGATATGTCGAAGCCGATTGCCGCATGGCCAAGGATGCCCGCGAGCTTTGGGCGAGTGCTGACATCATTCTGAAAGTCCGTGCTCCAGAACAAAATTCATCCCTCGGACTCCACGAGGCCGATCTTCTTTCTCCAGGCAAAACACTTATTTCTTTCATTGCGCCTGCGCAAAATGCCGAGCTTGTCAAGAAATTGGCTGCTCGAAATGCCAATGTAATTGCGATCGATGCGGTTCCGCGTATCTCACGCGCACAAAAAGAGGACGCACTTTCTTCGATGGCCAACATCGCCGGTTATCGCGCGATCATCGAAGCCGCAAATCTTTTCCCACGATTTTTTACTGGACAAATTACCGCCGCAGGTAAAATTCCACCAGCCAAGATTCTCGTCATTGGCGCCGGGGTTGCCGGACTTGCAGCGATCGGCGCGGGGAAATCCCTCGGAGCGATCGTTCGCGCGTTTGATGTGCGTCCTGCCGTAAAAGAGCAAATTCAAAGCATGGGCGCTGAATTCCTCGAAGTGAAGATCAACGAGAGCGGCGAAGGCGAAGGCGGATATGCAAAAGAGGTCAGCCCGGAATTCATAAAAGCGGAGATGGAGCTTTTCATGAAACAGGCGAAAGAGGTTGACATCATCGTCACTACTGCGCTTATCCCCGGCAAGCCAGCGCCAAAATTAATTACGCGTGAAATGGTCGAAGCGATGCGGGAAGGTTCCGTTATCGTCGATCTTGCCGCCGAGAACGGCGGGAACTGCGAGATGACGCAGCCCGGCAAGGTTGCATTGCACAATGGCGTTTCGATCGTAGGTTACACCGATCTTCCAAGCCGCATGGCATCGCAAGCCAGCCAGCTTTATGGCATGAACCTCTACCATCTGCTCGATGATATGGGCGGCTCGGAGAAATATCATATCGATCTTGAAGATGAAGTCGTGCGCGGTGCGCTCATTACCCAAAATGGCAATGTGATGTGGCCGCCTCCGAAACCGAAGGCAGCCCCTGCGCCTGTTGCAAAGCCCGCTGCAGTCGCTACAGTAAAGAAAGAGCCAAAACCGAAATCGGCAGCTGCAAAAGTGATTCCGCTCGCTATTGCTACGCTTGTATTTCTCGGACTTGCGCTCGGTGCGCCAACATCATTCCTACAGCATTTCACCGTGTTTGTACTTGCCGTGTTTTTGGGATGGCAAGTGATCTGGAATGTAACACCTGCGTTGCACACTCCGCTCATGAGCGTAACAAATGCGATCTCCGGCATCATCATTATCGGTGGTATGCTACAATTGGGCGGTAACATTCCTACCATCGTATTGACGCTAAGTATTATCGCGGTGTTTTTGGCGAGCATCAATATCTTTGGTGGGTTCCTCGTCACGCAGCGCATGCTGAAGATGTTCCGTAAGTAACGGATAGTTTAATAGTGGATAACGGATAGTGCAAAGAAAAATAATTAAGTTTTGGAGATAATATGTCAGAAAGTATTTTGCGGGAAAAATCTTTTCGATTCGCAGTCAGGATCCTGAGACTTCACAAACACTTTGTTGAGTTAAAAAGAGAGTTCACGCTCACGAGGCAAATTTACCGATCCGGAACATCCATCGGAGCTAATGTTGAAGAAGCATCTCAAGCCGAATCGCGCGCAGATTTTATTCATAAACTTAGTATTGCTAACAAGGAAGCATTCGAAACGCACTATTGGATTCGACTCTTCAAAGAAGGCGATGTACTCAAACCGGAGGAAGCCGACTCATTACTTAAAGATTGTGAAGAATTACTTCGGCTCTTAACCGCTTCCATCAAGACCGCAAAGGCAAACGAATACGAGCACTAACTCTCTGTTATCCACTATCCACTTTTCCACTATCCACTAATGGGTAATTCTTTCGCAACTACCAGTTACATCGCCGCAATAGCTCTTTTTATATTGAGCTTGAGCGGGCTATCTCAGCACGCGACTTCCCGCCGCGGTAATCTCTTCGGCATGATCGGCATGGCGCTGGCGCTCATTGCAACGGCCGTGCTGATTCCTGTCAATGGATACGTTCCGCTGATAGGCGCTCTTATTCCTGGCGCGATCATCGGGAGCTTTCTTGCCTCGCGTGTTGCAATGACTTCTATGCCGGAACTTGTCGCAATGCTTCACAGCTTCGTGGGCGCAGCGGCGGTGCTGGTTGGATTCAGTAATTATCTCGGCGGTGGTTCCACGCTTGCGGGTTCGGAAGAGACGATCCATCAACTCGAAATTTACGTCGGCATCTTCATCGGGGCAATCACCTTTACAGGCTCCGTGATTGCATTCGGTAAACTGAACGGTAAAATTTCCGGCAAGCCGCTTACACTCCCCGGGAGACATTTACTGAATCTTGCAATGATCGTTGCAGTCATCATTTTGGGCGTAGTGTTCATGTCTGCTCCGCAAGATGCGGCACATGCTGGAATGATGCCGCTGATTATCATGACGGCCATCGCGTGCGTGATCGGCGTACATCTCGTCATGGCCATTGGCGGTGCGGATATGCCGGTTGTGGTCTCCATGCTGAATAGTTACTCGGGCTGGGCGGCCGCAGCAGCGGGATTCATGCTCTCGAACGATCTGCTTATTGTGACAGGCGCTCTGGTTGGAAGTTCCGGTGCGATCCTTAGCTTCATCATGTGCAAGGCTATGAACCGCTCGTTCATCAGCGTCATCCTCGGCGGCTTTGGAACAGCGGAAGGCGTATCACCCGCCGCCGGTGCGCAGCCGCAAGGCGAGGTGACTGCAACCACTAACGATGAAGTTGCGGAAATGCTCAGCGACGCGAAAAGTGTCATCATCGTTCCTGGATATGGCGTAGCCGTTGCGCAAGCACAGCACTCGCTCGCAGAAATGGTGAAGATCCTGCGGGATAAAGGCGTGAATGTCCGCTTTGGCATCCATCCCGTTGCAGGTAGATTGCCCGGACACATGAACGTGCTCCTTGCCGAAGCAAATGTTCCCTATGATATTGTTTTCGAGATGGATGAGATCAACGAGGATTTCCCGGAGACCGATGTGGCAATGGTCATTGGCGCTAACGATATCGTAAACCCCGCTGCGCTCGAAGATCCCACCAGTCCCATCGCAGGAATGCCCGTGCTCGAAGTGTGGAAAGCAAAAACCGCAGTCGTGATGAAACGCTCGATGGCATCCGGTTATGCTGGAATTGATAATCCCCTCTTTTATAAAGAGAATACCCGCATGCTCTTCGGCGATGCGAAGAAGAATGTCGATATGCTGGTAACGAAACTCAGGGAGTTGGTCGCGGCGTAAAATGAAGTACGATCGCGCCCACACGGAAGCATTTTACGATGCCTATGGCGAGCGCGAGTGGCTTCGGTTCGAGCGCAATGCAGCAGCGCGTGTTGGTCTTGCAATTCATCTCCATTATTTGCAGAAGTATATCAAGCCCGGTGATATTGTGCTTGACATTGGCGCAGGCCCCGGTCGTTTTACGATTGAATTAGCAAGGATTGAAGCGTCGATAACTGTTGCCGACATTTCGACCGTCCAACTCGATTTCAACAAACACAATGTTTCAGAAGCAGGATGCGAACCAAGCGTTCGTGAGCGTGTACAATGTGACATCACCAACCTTTCGCGATTTGCAGACAATAGCTTCGATGCCGTAGTCGCTTATGGTGGCCCAATTAGTTACGCGCTTGACCACGCCGACGATGCCATCAGGGAATGTTTGCGAGTCACGAAAAGCGGCGGCCTTGTTTTATTCAGCGTGATGTCTCGGTTGGGCTCATTGAGGCATCTTTTCCCTGATGTGATCTCGTTGGTTGACACCAAGGGATTTTGGGCTTTGGAAGACCCCTTCAAGACCGGTTTATTGGATGAGAAGTATAGTGCGACAGGGCATAGGTGCAGACTGTTTTTAGTCTCAGAGCTGAAGGCAATGCTTGAAAAGCAGTCTTGTGCTGTGCTTGAGATGAGTGCGTCAAACTTTCTTGCATACGCTCGCGAAAATGTGCTTGATGATCGCTGGTTGGATTCGGAATTCTGGAATGCATTTCTGAGCGTCGAATTAGAAGCGAGTCGTCAGCCCGGCGCGCTCGATGGTGGAACGCATATTATTGCCGTGCTGGAAAAGAAGTAGTTTATGGGATCAAAGAATACGAATGAGATCGTTCGTTGCGCCTGGGCTTCTTTGCAAAAGGAACCGCTGATGGCTGTTTATCATGACACCGAATGGGGTGTTCCCGAACATGATGATGACAAGCTCTTTGCCAAACTTATTCTCGATGGCGCACAGGCGGGACTGAGCTGGGTAACCATTCTCCGCAAGCGTGAAGGTTACCTGAAAGCATTTCATAACTTCGACGCGGAAAAAATGGCGCGTTATGGCAAGCGCGATATTGATCGGTTGATGAACGATGCCGGAATCATCCGCAACAAGCTAAAGATCGAATCTGCGATCTCAAATGCAAAAGCGTATCTCGCGCTGCGAGAGCGCGACGAATCGTTCGATGAATTTCTCTGGCAATTCGTGGATGGGAAGACTATCGTCAATAAATGGAAGACCGGCAAACAAATTCCCGCAGAAACGAAAGAATCCCAAGCAATGAGCAAAGCGCTGAAAGCGGAAGGATTCCGGTTTGTCGGACCAACGATCATCTATGCGTTCATGCAAGCTGTTGGGATGGTGAACGACCACACTACCGATTGCTTTCGTTACGAGGAATGCCTAAAGCACAGCAAGAAGCGCACGAAATGAAAAAGACCATTCTCCTCCTCGGCTCCGGCGAACTCGGGAAAGAATTTATCATTGCAGTGAAGCGATACGGTCACCGCGTCATCGCCGTTGATTCCTACGATGGCGCACCCGCCATGCAAGTGACTGAGGAGCGCGAAGTTATCGATATGCTCTCTGGCGACGATCTCGACCGCATCGTGCAAAAGCATAAGCCGGATATTATTGTGCCTGAGATCGAAGCAATTCGTACCGAGCGGTTTTACGATTACGAAGAACAAGGCACCCAAGTAATTCCCAGCGCGCGAGCGGCAAACTTCACCATGAACCGCAAAGCCATTCGCGATCTGGCTTCGAAAGAGTTAGGACTGAAAACAGCGCGGTATGAATATGCCAAAACCATAGAAGAATTTCGAGATGCTATTGCGAAGATCGGTATTCCATGTGTGGTTAAGCCCCTTATGTCATCCTCCGGCAAGGGACAATCATACATTCGCAACGCGAGCGAGATCGAACACGCATGGGAAATTGCAATGACGAAAAGCCGAGCCAAAGTCGGCAAGGTGATCGTCGAGGAATTTATTTCGTTCGATTCTGAAATTACCTTGCTCACAGTAACGCAGCGAAATGGCGAAACGCTATTCTGTCCCCCTATCGGCCACCGGCAGGAGCGCGGCGATTACATGGAAAGCTGGCAGCCTGCTGAGATCAGCTCGGAACATCTTGCCGAAGCGCAGTGCATGGCAGGAGCCGTCACAAAATCGCTGACAGGATTTGGCATTTGGGGCGTGGAATTCTTTTTATCCAACAAAGACGGCGTTTATTTCTCAGAGCTTTCACCGCGTCCGCACGATACCGGAATGGTTACCATGAGCGGATCGCAAAACTTCACAGAATTCGAGCTTCACGTTCGCGCGGTGCTTGGCTTGCCGATTCCCGCTATAACGCTCGAACGGGCCGGCGCAAGCGCCGTTATTCTCGCGCCTGAAGAATCACCTAACGAGCCAAGTTACGAAGGCATTGCCGATGCACTTTATGTTCCCGGTATAGAAGTTCGCATTTTCGGTAAACCCACCACGCGCAAGTACCGCAGAATGGGCGTTGCGCTTGCCAGCGATAAACTGGGAACTCCGACGAGTGTTTTGAGAGAGCGAGCAAAAGATGCTGCCGCGAACGTGCGAGTAATTACCGTTTAATCATATGGTCATTGCGAGGAGAATCGAACGACCGAAGGGATTTCGATTTGACGAAGCAATCTCAGCCCTAAATCGAAGAGATTGCTTCGTCGGAATTGCTCCGCTCCGCTTCGCAATTCCTTCTCGCAATGACGTTCTAAGCGGGCCTTTCTCCTTGTTCCTCCGTATCCTCTTTCGGTTTAAACTTCTCGATCCATCCCTGAAATTGCCAGGGACGAAGAAAGAGCCAGATGCCGAGCCCGACTTGAATAATACCACTAAAAAAATCTATGGAAACCCTTTCAACGCTGAATAGGCCCGTCACATTAGGGTTTCCCCGAATCAATTGAATAATAAATTCCACCCAACTCATAAACCTCGGTAAATAGTTGAAAATTGCCCAGGCGCCAATTAGGCTGAAAGCAATAGATTCTATGCTCTCCTTTGAAATTGGAGTCTCATAATAATCCATGATCTCGAACGACATTGGAGAATCCTCTGATATGTTCTCAACATCATCAGTCGAGCCGGGCAATAGCTCGACCGTGATCGTTTTATCGGATAGAGCCGGAATTGCAAAAACTTTCTCCATCAACCATTCGCTTCTTCGCCATAAAAATGTGATGAGAGTTAGTGTCGCAAATATCGTGAATAACGTTGTGAGATAGGGAGTAATGTCGTCTGAGTGTGAAGCAAAACCGATGAGATATCCGAAGTTTGAAATGAAATTAATGAGCAAATACAGCGCGAACAGCCGGAATGCCAGAACGACGAATTGTCTTTTAGTCATAGGTTCGTAAAAGAACAAAAATACAACGGTAATATGATGCGTACATTAAATCTTGTTTACGATTGCATAATTATGCAACTTTCTGCATAATCCTTTGTTAATGCTTTTCTCCTGTGAAACAGATACGAACGGCAGTCTTTGGGGCTTCGGGCTATGCAGGCGGCGAACTGATGCGTTTGCTGGCGCGGCACCCGCACGTACAGCTTGGGCAGGTGTTTGCGAAAAGCTTCGCCGGAGCAGCCGTCAGCAGCGTTCATGCGTGGGATGATGAGGACGTCGTTTTTGAAGAATTCTCCAACGCCGAGAAGATCGATGCCGATGTTTGTTTTCTCGCGCTTCCACATGGCGAGGCGATGGAGCTCGCGCCTTTGCTTCTCGATCAAGGCAAGATCGTTATCGATCTTGGCGGCGATCATCGCCTGAAAGATCGAGCGCTCTTTGAGAAATTTTACAAGAAGCAGCAAACTTCTGGCGCCATTCTCGATGAAGCCGTTTATGGACTTCCCGAATGGAATTCCACAGCCATTCGCAAATCGCGTTTTGTTGCAAATCCGGGCTGCTATGCCACGAGTGCCATCCTTGCGCTTGCGCCCGTGCTCGTCGAGGGACTGATCGAGCCGGATTCCATTATTATAGACTCCATGTCCGGCGTTTCCGGCGCAGGACGCAAAGCGGCTATCGAATATTCCTTCTCCGAGGTGAATGAGAACGTGAAGGCGTATCGCATCGGCGATCACCAGCATATTCCAGAGATCGAAACCGTGCTTGGCGAGATCTCGGAAGAAGAGGTGAAGATCACCTTCACGCCGCATCTTATTCCCATCACGCGCGGGATTTATTCTACAACATACGCCACGCTTTCCGGCGCATATTCAGAATCCGATGTAAAATCCGCGTTTCAAAAGCATTATGCGAATAAGCCATTCGTCCGGCTGCCGGCGAGCATTCCGGAAGTTCGCCGCGTGACGAATACTAATTTCATCGATATTTATTCAACGGTTCTCCCCGAACGCAATCAAGTGATCATTATTTCAACGCTCGATAATCTCGTGAAAGGCGCGGCTGGACAAGCTGTGCAAAATATGAACCTCGTCTGCGGGTTCCCAGAAACGGAGGGCTTGCTATGAGCATCTATTACAATGGCACAAGTTCGCAGGATTTCCGTGAGATCCCTGGAGGCATTACCGCACCGAAAGGATTTACTGCCGCGGGAATGTATTGCGGCATCCGCAAAGTAAAGAAGGACATCGCGCTCATCAAAAGTGATGTGCCCGCAAATGTTGCGGCAGTGTTTACATTGAATAGCGTCGTGGCTGCGCCGTTAGTTATCGACAAGCAATTGCTCGAGCAGAGTGGCAATGTGTGCCGCGCGATCATTGTCAACAGCGGGAACGCGAATGCCGTCACGGGTGAACGCGGAATGGAGGATGCGTGGACCATGGTTCGCACCACTGCGAAAGCCCTCAGCATTCCAGAAAACGAAGTGCTCGTTTCTTCTACTGGCGTGATAGGACAGTACATGCCAATGGATAATATCGTCGTAGGCATTGAACAACTTCCGGCACTGCTCTCCGAAAACGGAAGCATAGACGCCGCGGAAGCCATCATGACGACAGACACGTATGCGAAAGAAATTGCAGTAGAATTCCCAACTTCTTCGGGCAATCCTATTCGCATTGGCGGTATTGCAAAAGGTTCCGGCATGATCGCGCCGAACATGGCGACGATGCTTGCGTTCCTCACAACAGACGCAACTATCGCGCAGCCGCTTCTACAACGCACATTTGCGCGCCTTATCGATCGCTCGTTCAACAGGATTTCCGTCGATGGCGATATGAGTACGAACGATATGGCCACGCTGATGGCAAATGGTTTCTCCGGCGCGCCGGAGCTTATTGAAGGAACGAAAGATTTCGAGATCTTCGAACAGGCGCTTGAACATGTTCTGGTTCGTCTCGCAAAACTTATCGCGCGTGATGGCGAAGGTGCCACGAAGCTGGTGGAGATCGTCGTCAATGGCGCTCGTACGGAAGCCGAAGCATTGCAAGCCGCGCGATCCGTTGCAAATAGCAACTTGGTAAAGACCGCAATTCATGGAGCGGACGCGAATTGGGGTAGAATTCTCGCAGCAGTTGGCTATTCCGGCATTAATTTCGATCCCGCGAAAATTCAGCTATTTTTTAATGAGCTTCTCGTGCTCGAAATGAATTACGGCATTGTGATGGATGAGGTCAAAGCCAAGGAAGCATTTTCGAACGAGAATCTGACCATCACGATTAATCTGAATCAAGGAACCGAGAGCGCAAATTTCTGGACCTGCGATCTCTCGAAAGAATACGTACACATCAACGCAAGCTATCGCTCATGACGACGACACTTACAAAAGAAGAAATTTTAACAAGCGCGCTGCCCTATATTCAGCGGTACGAAGGCACGACGTTCGTCATTAAATACGGCGGTGCCGCCATGATCGAGGATGCGCTGAAAGAATCCTTCGCGAAGGACGTTACCCTGCTGAAAAAGATCGGCATTAACGTCGTGATCGTTCACGGCGGCGGGAACGAAGTAACGGAACTGTCCTCGAAGCTCGGGATGGAAACTCGTTTTGTCGGTGGCCAGCGCTACACCGATGAAGCGACGTTGAAGACCGTCGTTATGACCCTTGCCGGCAGTGTGAATAAAGAGGTCGTTGCGCTCATCAATCGTGCGGGTGGCAGCGCCATTGGCATTAGCGGCATCGATAACAACCTTATCACAGCCACGAAATACGCACCGAAGGGGCATGATCTTGGCCTGGTCGGTCAAGTCGAAAAAGTAAATGCCGATTGGTTGAATAAGCTGGTCGCCTCCGGTGTCATGCCGGTCATTGCGCCGGTTGGCGTAGCGGAGAACGGGGATATCTACAATATCAATGGCGATATTGCCGCAAGTGCGATCGCTCAGGCCCTCGGTGCCGAAAAACTATTTTTCCTTACAGATACCGAAGGTGTGCTTGTCGATGGCGAACTGGTGCCCACGCTCACCAACACACGCGCACAGCAATTGATGAAACTGGGCATCATCAGCGGCGGGATGATACCAAAAGTGAATGCATCGTTCGATGCCCTCGCGAATGGCGTGAAGAAAGTTCACTTGATCAATGGCGCCGCAAGGCATTCGCTCCTGCTCGAAATTTTCACGCATGAAGGTGTTGGGACGCAGATCATTCGCGAAGAAAAAGTTTTCGGCAATCCTGCAACCATTAGCCCTGTGCGTTCCAAAGAAGAGAAACTCAAGCACGATCTGCTCGATCTTACCGTCATGACAAAGCAAGACGTCGAAGATCTGATGCATCTGACCGATGTATTGAAGAACACCGATGCAAAGCCACTCACAGGCAAGCATGTAACACTGTTGTTTCAGAAGCCGTCACTCCGAACGCGCGTTTCTTTCGAGGTTGGCGTTTCGCAACTTGGGGGAACTTCCCTTTATCTTTCGAACGAAGGGGTTGGTATCGGTGAGCGTGAATCGGTCGAGGATGTTTCTCGCGTACTATCTTCATATTCAAATTGCATCGTTGCGCGATTGTTCGATCATAATCTTCTGCTCCAACTGGCAGAGTATTCCACGGTTCCCGTCATCAATGCGCTTACGGATCGTTCGCATCCCTGCCAAATTCTGGCGGATATGTACACAATTCGTCAGCATGGCAAACTTACGCCAGGGCTGAAGATCGCGTTCGTTGGCGATGGTAATAACGTTGCACATTCGTGGCTCGAAATGGCGGCGATCTATCCGATGCACCTTGCAATTGCCGCGCCGATGGGGTATCATCCCGATCCGGAGATCCTTGCGTATGCAACCGGAACTGGAATTAGCACCATCGAAATTTTGGATGACCCGCGTATCGCAGCCGATAGCGCTGATGTGATCTATACCGATGTCTGGACCAGCATGGGGCAGGAGTCCGAGCAAGAAGCACGCATGAAAGCGTTCAAGCCGTATCAGGTGAATAGCAGGCTTGTGGAACTTGCACATCCGAACTCGCTCATCATGCATTGCCTTCCGGCACATCGCGGCGAAGAAATTACCAGCGATGCACTGGACTCCAAACATTCCGTCGTATTCGATCAGGCGGAGAATAGATTGCATGTGCAGAAAGCGATCTTAACAACACTGCTTGCCAATGGCGGCGAAGGCATCCGTGCGACAAGAGATTTTGACAGCATTAATGCTGTCCAACACAGCTATGACCAAGAAAAAGAGACAATATACCATTCGTGAGATCGTAACAAAACAGCAAGTTGGATCACACGAGGAACTACAGCGGTTCCTGAAAAAAGCGGGCGTCGATGTAAACCAAGCAACGCTTTCTCGCGATCTGACCGAGATGGGCATTGCCCGCATCACGTCGCCGGATGGTCCGCGCTATGCCATCACCGATGTAAGCGAGGATCAGCGGGTTCGCTCGCTGCTTAGTTACGAAGTGCGCGGCATTCACCGGAACGAAGCAATGATCGTCGTGAAAACCCTTGCGGGACGGGCGCAGGGCGTGGCGGAACTTATCGACTCGCTGGATTCCCCCTTTGTGCTCGGCACTCTTGCCGGGGATAACACCATTTTCGTCGCGCCTCGCGCGGTCAAGGATCTTAATCGACTCGTAAAAGAACTAACAGGATTTATTACAGGAGAATAACAATGCACAATGTAAATGGACTTGGTGGGCTTGAAGGCGCACGTATTGCGCTGGCGTTTTCCGGAGGGCTCGATACCTCCGTGATCGCTTCCTGGCTTCAGGAAGAATTTGGCACAGAGATTGTCACGGTTTCCGGCGATCTCGGTCAAGAGAAGGAATTAAATGGAATTACGGAAAAAGCATATCAGCTTGGCGCAAAAGCGGCGCATCATGTCGATCTCAGAAAACAGTTCGCGGAAGATTTTGTTTTTCGCGCATTGAAAGCCGGAGCACTCTATGAAGGCGTGTATCCGCTGGCAACAGCGCTGGGTCGTCCTCTGCTCGCAAAAACGCTTGTCGAGATCGCGCGCAAGGAAGAATGCACTGTCGTCGCGCATGGATGCACTGGAAAAGGTAACGATCAGGTTCGTTTCGACGCAGGTGTGTGGGCATTAGCTCCCGATCTTCGCGTGATCGCGCCGGTTCGACATTGGCCATTCAAATCGCGCGAGGATGAAATTGCCTATTGTGCCGAGCGCGGAATTCCTGTTTCTGCGACGAAAGCGAATCCTTATTCGATTGACGAGAATCTTTGGGGAACCAGCATCGAGTGCGGTGTGCTCGAAGATCCCACCGTCGCCCCTCCGGAGGATGCGTACCAGCGCACTGTTTCTCCGACTGCTGCGCCAGATAAGCCAGAATCCATCGCTATTACGTTTGAAAATGGTATTCCCGTGGCGCTGAATGATGAGAAGATCGGCGCCGTTGATCTCATTCGAATGCTTAATCATCTTGCAGGCACCCATGGCATTGGCCGATTGGATATGATCGAGAACCGGCTTGTCGGAATTAAATCCCGTGAGATATACGAAGCACCTGGAGCAACGCTCCTGCATTTCGCGCATACCGAACTCGAACGCATTACGCTCGATAAGTGGACAGCTCACGCGAAAGCAAAGATCGCGCAGGATTATGCGGACATCGTCTATAACGGACTTTGGTTCTCGCCGTTGCGTAAAGCGCTCGATGCCTTTGTGGATGAAACGCAAACTCGTGTAAGCGGCAACGTTACCGTCGAGATGTACAAGGGTAATCTTCGCATTCTTTCGCGCACCTCTCCATTTTCATTGTATGATAAGGCGCTTGCATCGTACACTGCTGAAGATACGTTCGATCATTCTGCCGGCGAAGGATTTTCGAAAATATTCTCGCTCCCGCTTCGTACACTTGCACGCTCCGCAGAATTCGCAGAACGCGAGCAAGAAGCAGTATAATGTCTAACCAACCTGCGCTTTGGGGTGGGCGATTTCAGGAAGCTATTTCCGAGATCGCCCATCGCTTCTCGTCCAGCATTGCCGTCGATGGTAAATTGTGGCGCGAAGATATTCGCGGCTCCATTGCTCATGCGCGAATGCTTGGTGTGTGCGGAATCATTACCAGAGATGAAGCAAGGGTCATCATTGCTGGTCTCGAAGATGTTGCTGGTGAGGTCGAATCCGGCGCATTCCAATTCGATGACTCGATGGAGGATGTTCATCTCGCGATCGAAAAACGATTGACGGAAAAGATAGGAGCTGTTGGCGGCAAATTGCATACCGGCCGAAGCAGAAACGATCAGGTTGCTGTTGATGAACGGCTGTATTTGAAGCAGGCAATTCCGGATCTCTCGGAGAAAGTCTCATCTCTAATCTCTGAGCTTCTGGAGAAAGCCGAGGCATATATTGATGCGATCATGCCTGGCTACACCCACATGCAGCGCGCTCAACCTGTGCTGCTATCGCATCATTTGCTTGCGTATGTAGAGATGTTCGCTCGCGACAGAGAACGGCTGGCAGGCGTACTAAGCCGCGTAGATCGCTCACCGCTTGGTGCCGCAGCGTTTGCCGGCACATCCTATCCCATCGACCGAGCAATGACGGCACGGGAACTCGGCTTCACCGGCATCCTCAACAATAGTATCGATGCCGTAAGCGACCGCGACTATCTGATCGAACTTGCAGCCACATGCTCGATCATTATGATGCACCTATCTCGTATGTCGGAAGAACTCGTGATCTGGTCCACGAGGGAGTTTGGATTTGTCACTATGTCGGACGCTGTAACGACGGGTTCCAGCATCATGCCGCAAAAAAAGAATCCCGATATGGCGGAGTTGATACGTGGCAAAGTGGGGCGTGTGTATGGCGCGCTTATCAATGTGTTGACGACGATGAAAGGCTTGCCGCTGGCTTATAATCGTGACATGCAGGAAGATAAACAGCCCATGTTCGATGCGATCGAAACGACGGGCGACAGCCTTGAAATGATGGCGTTCGTTGTTCGTGAAACGAGCTTTAATGCCGAGCGAATGGAGTCCGCCGCAAGCGGTGAGTTAATGGCAACGGAGATCGCTGATTATTTGGTCCGATCAAAAGGGGTTCCGTTCCGAGAAGCGCACCATATTTCGGGAAGGATCGTCTCGTACGCCGAAGAGCAACGCAAAGATCTCGATCAACTTTCTCTCGAGGAATTCCAGTCGTTCTCACCGAACTTCGATCGTGATATTATCGAGTATCTCGATCCCCGCCGAAGCCTGCATGAAAAAAAATCTGCTGGAAGTACAAATCCAGAACTGGTTCGAGATGCTATCCGCCACTGGTGCGCCTAACGCTCCCGGCGGTTACGGCCATCGAAAATAATTACTAAGAAGAGTATCGCTTACCGCCTGATAGGCGACGGCGGTCATGGTATCCTGCGTCAGTGGGATTACAACGATCACACGAGGGAAATTTCCAGCAGAGTCCGATGTGATACCCAGATCGAATGTCGTTAGAATAGGAGAATCGGTCCGTTGCAACCGAGCATTTTTGACCGGCGCGCCGTTTTTCGTGACACGAAAATTAAAGAGCGCCGAATTATTGACGATCGTATCGGAAACAACGGTCAACTGAAGTGGATAATTTGTTGAGGATACGGAGTCCGAACATCCGATGCAAAGGAGAATGGCCAGTATCAGAAAGATCGGTCGTGAGAATAGTGCCATTTAACTGTTGAATGAAAGTGATTTGATCTTCTGCTTAATGTCTGCCAGGCGGAATTGCTTGCCTGGGAGAAATTCTACTTCGCGTTGCTGCCCATCTATCTTTACGCGGATTCGCTCGGGGTTGAGCAGATCGAGAAGCCTTTGAACTTCTTCGCCCGCCGCACCAAAACCATACCTTACCTTTACAGAAACCGTGCCACCGGCCTCGATCTGGAGCAAGTATTTCTCCGCTTTCATTCCGATCATGGGTATTCCTTGAAGTAGTGTTAGGGGGTGTGACCAGGGAGTAATGTGTGTCGAAGCTCGACCTCGCATGTATGATGAACTTCGCAATCAGCCGATTGATTTCCGTTTCGACAATTTGCTATCTGGAATTCTTCCTCTCCTATACACCGTTTAATGGTTACTCACTTCCGATGGGGGTGCTTTGCAGGGATGGTTCGTCCGGGCAGGCTGAGAAATACCCCAGGGACCCGATCTGGATAATGCCAGCGTGGGGAAAGCGGAATGACTCTTAGCAGTAATCAACTCCAATCCTCGATTCTGACCGGACGCTCCTCTGAGCGACCGCGTGTCGTGCTTACCATTGGCGGCTCCGATCCTACGGGCGGAGCAGGCATTCAGGCCGATCTGAAAACATTCCAGCATTTTGGCGTTCATGGGCTGAGCGTTATTACTGCGGTCACGGTCCAAAATACCTCTGGCGTCCTTTCTACAAATCCCGTCAGCTCGGAACTTGTTGAGGCACAGCTCTCCACGCTTGCGGACGATATTAAAATCGACGCTATCAAGATCGGAATGCTCACTACTGCTGATGTTGTGCGAGTCGTTGCAGAATTTGTAAAGTCGCAAAACGTACCGACCGTTCTCGACCCCATTATTGCATCCTCGAATGGCATACCATTCTTAGATGATGATGCGATCGAAGTTCTGATAGAACACCTACTGCCGCTCGTTACCATCATTACGCCGAATCTACCGGAAACAGAACGCTTGACGGAAGTAAAAATGGGAACCGAAGATTCCATCATTCATGCCGCACTTGTTTTGCATGACATGGGGGCGAACGCAATGCTCATTAAAGGAGGACATGCAGATAGCGAGGAATCCCGCGATCTATTCTATGATGGCCTTGGGATCGAATGGATTTCAACACCAAGAATCGCAAAGCACGTCCATGGAACAGGATGCTTGCTTTCTTCTGCAATTGCAAGCGGCCTCGCAACAGGGATGACACTTCGTGATTCCGTATTGGAAGCAAAAAAGTTTATTACTTCAATGCTGGAGCATGCCGTGCCACTTGGCTCCGGTCAAGAGATTTTTCAGTATCCGCCTTTTTTCGTTGATTCTTTACTTGTCGATTAATTATTATGGAAGAAACCGTTCTACGACCATTTCCAAACAGCCGCAAAGTGTATGCAAGCGGAAATATATATTCTGAAATTCGTGTGCCTTTCCGCGAAATTACACTTACACGAACCAAGCTCTCAAATGGCTATGAAGAAAATCCGCCCGTTCGCGTGTATGATACGACCGGCCCTGCCAGCGAGCAAGGCGTTGCGCCGGATGGATCGGTCACGTTGCACGATGTTCGCAAGGGACTTGCCCCAATGCGGCGCGATTGGATCACTTCGCGAGGAGATATTGAAGAATACGAAGGTCGCAATGTTCGGCCTGAGGATAACGGATATTCGAATGAGGATCAACTTATTCGTGCGTATTCCAAGGAGAAGGGAAAGCTCGAGTATTTCCCCGGGCTCAAGCGCAAGCCTCTGAAAGCAAAAGCCGGAAGTGCCGTGTCGCAAATGTATTACGCCAAGCGTGGTATTATCACGCCGGAGATGGAATTTGTAGCGATCCGAGAGAACAACTCTCTTCCTAATGACAAGACGGCTTCGAGAAATTCCATCAATCATCAGCACGCGGGCAATTCCTATGGTGCATTCATTCCCAAAGTCATCACACCGGAATTTGTCCGCAATGAGATAGCGCGAGGCCGGGCAATTATTCCATCGAATATCAATCACCCGGAATGCGAGCCGATGGCGATCGGGCGAAATTTTCTCGTAAAGATCAACGCGAATATTGGCAACTCCGCCATTGCAAGTTCCATTGATGAGGAAGTGGAGAAAATGCTGTGGTCTATTCGCTGGGGCGCTGATACCGTGATGGACCTCTCCACAGGCAAACATATCCACGAAACGCGCGAATGGATCATCCGCAATGCGCCGGTGCCGATCGGCACGGTTCCCATCTATCAGGCGCTTGAAAAAGTGGATGGCCGCGCGGAAGAACTAACATGGGAAATCTTTCGCGACACGCTCATCGAGCAAGCTGAGCAAGGAGTGGATTATTTCACGATCCATGCCGGAGTCCGTTTACCATTCGTGCCAATGACAGCTAATCGAATGACTGGCATCGTTTCGCGTGGCGGCAGTATCATGGCGAAGTGGTGTCTCTCGCATCACACCGAAAGTTTTCTTTATACGCATTTTACGGAGATTTGCGAGATCATGCGAGCATACGATGTTTCGTTCTCGCTCGGAGATGGCCTTCGCCCCGGTTCCATCGCGGATGCAAACGACGAAGCTCAACTTGCGGAACTTCGCACCCTCGGCGAACTTACAAAGATCGCATGGGAAAATGATTGCCAGGTCATGATCGAAGGGCCTGGACATGTGCCGATGCAGCTCATTAAAGAGAATATGGATCTCGAACTGCGCGATTGTTACGAAGCGCCGTTCTATACGCTTGGCCCACTTACAACAGACATTGCTCCCGGCTACGATCACATCACGAGTGCCATTGGGGCTGCAATGATCGGCTGGTTCGGCTGCGCAATGCTTTGCTACGTCACCCCTAAAGAACATTTGGGACTTCCCGATAAAAATGATGTGCGCGAGGGCGTCATTGCATACAAGATCGCGGCCCATGCTGCCGATCTCGCAAAAGGACATCCCGGAGCGCAATTGCGCGACAACGCACTGAGCAAAGCGCGCTTCGAGTTCCGGTGGGAAGATCAGTTCAATCTTGCGCTCGATCCGGAACGCGCACGATCGTATCACGATGAAACGCTTCCGCAGGAGGGCGCAAAAACGGCACATTTCTGCTCGATGTGCGGCCCGCATTTTTGCTCGATGAAGATCACGGAAGATGTTCGGAAATATGCTGCGGAACATGCACTCTCTGAACAGGAAGCACTCGCCGTTGGCATGCAAGAAAAGAATAAGGAATTTGCTAATGCGGGAAACGAACTGTACATCATTGAAACAGAACACGTGGCATGATCCTCGAAACTAAAGACCTCACGCGCCAATTCGGTAAGTTCACCGCAGTCGATAAACTAAACATCTCGATCGCGCAAGGAGATATCTTTGCGCTGCTCGGTCCAAACGGTGCTGGCAAGACAACAGCGATCAAAATGCTTACTACGCTTTTGCCACCAACCTCCGGCGACGCAACGATCAATGGTTTTAGCATTACTCACGCGGCCTCGCATGTACGCGCGAATATCGGTTACGTACCGCAGATGCTCTCCGTCGACGGCTCACTTACCGGTTATGAGAATCTGCTTTTGTTCGCAAAGCTCTATGATCTTCCGCGCGCCGATAGGAAAAGGCGCATCGACGAATCTTTGGAATTTATGGGTCTCACCGAAGCTGCCAACAAGCCTGCCAAAGATTTCTCTGGTGGAATGATCCGCCGTTTGGAAATTGCACAGTCCATGATGCATCGCCCGCCAATGCTCTTTCTCGACGAGCCGACCGTCGGTTTGGATCCGATCGCGCGAAATGTCGTGTGGGAACATATTGTGGAACTCCAAAAAACATTTGGGACAACGATCCTGCTCACCACGCATCTTATGGAAGAAGCGGATGAGCTTTGCAATCGAGTGGCCTTTCTATCACGCGGCCATCTCGCAGCGATTGGAACTCCAAAAGAACTGAAGGATTCTATGGAAGACAAAAACGCGACGCTCGAAGATGTCTTTATCCACTATGCTTCCGAAACACTCGACTCAGGAAATAAAGCCGATTATCGCGCGATCCGGCGCGATCGAAGAACAGCGGAGCGCGTAGGATAAAGCACTATAATTTGTAATGAAGACCATATTCTCGTTTTTTCAAAAGACCTGGGTCATCGCGGAGTTCGAGATCATCAAGATCTTCCGAGACCCGACCGAAATTTTTACGCGCTCCGTTCAGCCCGCGCTGTGGCTGTTGGTATTCGGCCAGGTCTTCGCGCGCATGAGAATCACAGGCAATGTGAACTATCTCGATTTCATGGCGCCGGGAATTCTCGCACAAAGCACGCTTTTTGTCTCCATTTTTTACGGCATCGCGATCATTTGGGAACGCGATCTTGGCCTGACACATAAATTTCTTGCTACGCCAACTCCGCGTGCGGCACTGGTGCTTGGGAAATCGTTATCGGCAGGCGTACGCTGTATTCCTCTCGCGATCATTGTGTATATCCTTGCGCTTTTACTTGGTGTACACATTGTATGGGAACCGCTCGCATTACTTGGCGTGCTTGCGATGGTCATCCTTGGTGCGATCTTCTTTTCTACGTTCTCGCTTATCATCGCGTGTTTAGTAAAAACGCGGGAGCGATTTATGGGCATCGGCCAACTCATGACCATGCCACTCTTTTTTGCAAGCAATGCGATTTATCCGATCGCGCTCATGCCCGGTTGGCTGCAAGCGCTTTCGCGCGCAAATCCTCTAACGTATATGATCGATGCACTCCGTGAGATGATGACAGGTCAGATTGGACAATTTGGACTCGGAACTGACTTCCTGGTGCTTCTGATCTCCTCGCTCATACTGGTAACGATCGGAGCCTCGCTTTACAAGCGAGTAATAACATGAGGAATTTAAGATCACCGCTGATGATAATTCGAACTGAGCGTGCGAACGAATGCGATCACATCCTTCACCTTTTGGTCAGACAGCTGCGGCTGCGCCGGCATTCCGGGGTATCCGAATTGGGCACCGCCCTGTTTGATGACCGTGTAGATATGCAGATTCGAAAGCTTATCCATGTAAGCGCCGTTCGTATGATCTCGTGGCTTCGGATTCATAGCAACGGAGGCAGGCCCATCGCCTTTGCCGGTTGTGCCATGGCAGGGCGCGCAGGTTTCGATGTACTCGGCTTTGCCGGCAGCAATATGATCGGCACTCATATCGATCGTGAGATTCGCGGACGCAGAGCTGCCACCGGCAACGGATGCTTCATTAAACTTCCCGCTCACCTTCCCACACGAAGAAAGCGCAAGGAACAATGTAACCACGACGACGGAATATAATAACGATTTCATGACGACAATTTTCAAGCGATAAATTTCGGATGATGCTAAACGAAAGAACAAACATTTTTGTCGCAAAAACCGGAGTACGATAATGCCCGATCCCAAACCACATATCGTGATTGGCGGCGGCATTATGGGGCTGGCGATCGGCTGGCGGCTTTTGCGCGAGGGAGCCGGGCACGTCGTAATTTTTGAAGCAGGCGAAGCAGCACGGTCGAGCGCGGCCTGGGTTGCGGCGGGAATGCTTTCGCCGCGCGCGGAAGCGGGCTTCGAAGATATGGATATTTATGAAGAGGGTCTGCAAAGTCTCGATCTGTATCCGCAATTTTTGGATGAACTTCGCGAAGATGCAGGAGAACTCGTGCCAATTATCGATCGATGTGGAACCCTCGTTCTCGCGACGAATGCTGATGAAGCCCGCGAACTTACACGGCAGTATGATTTTCGCAATCGCATGGGAATCCCCGTTGAACGCCTGAGTGGAGATGAAGCACGAGAGCAAGAACCACTTCTAAGCACCAAAGTCAGTGCAGCATTGTGGTTGGAAAAAGATGCGCAGATCAATAATCGATCTCTTTGTCTGGCATTGAAGGAGGCTTTTTTGAAGCGTGGTGGATCACTACACGAGCGTTGCAAAATTTCTGAGATCGTCATCAAGAACGATAAAGCGACGGGGATTCGGTTTGGGAGCGAGGAATTGGATGCACAAAGTATTACGATCGCGGCAGGGGCGTGGTCCTCGAAAATTAGTGGTATTATTCCGGCAATCCCTGTTCGACCGGTGAAAGGACAAATGATCGGCTTGCGAATGACTCCGCAAGTACAACTGAAACAAACAGTTCGAACTCCGCGCGTGTATCTTGTGCCGAAGGACGATGGCCGCCTGCTTGTCGGTGCAACTGCGGAGGAAGCTGGGTTCGACCAGCGAATCATTGCAGGAAACATCATGGAACTTCTTCATTTTGCGTGGGAGATCGTTCCAGCTATTTATGAACTTGAAATGGAAGAGACGCTCGCAAGTTTTCGTCCAGCAACTCGGAATCACCGTGCCATTGTAGGAATATCTGAAACAGAAAATCTCTACTATGCCACAGGTCATTGGCGGCATGGAATACTTATGGCGCCATTAACATCATACACGATCTCTCGTGAAATTCTTGGAATAAAAACATAAACAGATAAATGGATCTATTTATTGGACAAGAAAAAAAGAACCTGGATGTTCGAGTTACAGGCGATCTCCTTAAGGCTTTGGTGCTTCCAGAAGATGGTAAAGGTATTGCCATTGCTGTGAATGATCTCGTGGTTTCAAGATCGAAGTGGCAAGAACATGAACTGCGCGACGGCGATCATATCGAGATCGTCAGAGCAGTTCAGGGAGGATAATTGTCTGAACCAGGATTTAGGGGATTTTGGGAATGTATGAGATTTTTATATGAGGTTACAAGGATATGAATGATATTTTCACTATCGCAGGGCGTGAATTTACGTCCCGGCTCATATTGGGAACCGCACGGTATCCTAATCCGGAAACCATGCTCGAATCCATTGCGGCGAGCGGAGCAGAGATGGTAACTGTTGCGGTACGCCGCTATAATTTGCAAGACAATTCGAGCGAGAGCATTCTGGGATTGCTCAAGAGCGGAGCATTTCATATATTGCCGAATACGGCCGGCTGCTACACCGCGAAAGAAGCCGTGCTCACCGCCGAGCTTGCTCGTGAAGCGCTTGAAACGAACTGGATCAAGCTGGAAGTCATCGGTGATGATGAAACGCTGATGCCGGATGCTGTGGAATTATTAAAAGCAGCATCACAACTTATCGCACTCGGATTTACTGTGCTTCCTTACACGAACGACGATCCTGTAACAGCACGAAAACTTGCGGACATGGGCTGTGCCGCCGTGATGCCGCTCGGCGCGCCCATTGGTTCCGGTGGCGGGATTCGGAATCCGGCCAACATTACCATTATTCGCGAGCTTGTTTCGATCCCTGTTCTCATCGATGCAGGAATTGGAACTGCTTCCCACGCCGCGCTTGCAATGGAACTCGGCGCAGATGGAATTTTACTGAACACGGCCATTTCCTGCGCTGAACATCCAGCGCAAATGGCGCGCGCAATGAAACTGGCTGTGGAAGCAGGCCGCTCAGCCTATCTCGCTGGGCGAATTCCTGAGCGGCTTATGGCTGAGCGTTCCAGCCCGATAGGAGGAATGATCGGGCATGGTTGATTTTAAGCTATACGTCATAAGCAACCGCGCACTTGTTCCGGACTTGGCGAAGTTCGTGAGTGAAGCATCGCACGCAGGATTGCGTGCGTTTCAACTTCGCGAGAAAGATCTATCTGGAAAATCACTGTTCGAACTTGCAAAGAATATTCGTAGTACTGCGCCTAATTGTAAGCTTTTTATAAATGATCGGGCTGACATCGCAATGGCTTCAGGAGCGAGTGGAATTCATCTCCCGGAGACAAGCTGGCCCGTGAGCAGAATTCATCGATCATTCCCAAAATTACAATGTGGAGTTAGTGTTCATTCGCTGGATGGCGCGATGATCGCAGAAGATAATGGCGCAGACTTCATAGTGTTTGGTCCAGTATTCGATACGCCTTCGAAGCAGAAGATCGGCATAGAGGCTCGTGGGCTTGATGGGTTGACGGAAGTTACTCAGCAAGTAAAAATTCCCGTTTTTGCGATTGGTGGGATGACACCCGAACGCACGCGGCAATGTATCGAGCATGGTGCGTGGGGCGTTGCCGCTGTTCGCGACTTATTGACCGCGCCGAACCTCAAGGAGCGTATTGCCGAGTACAAAGATGTGTTAGGGGTGTTATGAATTCGCTTCGGGGACTTCATGTTATTGTTGGCGGCACCGAAATCGATCGGACACTGGAACTCGCCCGCATCGCTGAAGCAGAAGGCGCGACCGCCATTCAACTTCGAGAGAAATCAAAATCCACCGGGGAAATTCTGGTTACTGCAGATAGCCTCCGCAACATCATTAAACGCTCAGCCTTCATTATCAATGACCGAGCAGATATTGCACTTGCCACAGGCGCGGATGGTGTCCATCTCGGTCAGGATGATCTCCCGATCAAAGCAGCAAGGGATATGCTCGGCCCGAATGCCATCATCGGTGTTTCAACATCGAATATCGAGCAAGCGCTTGAGGCCGAACAAAAGGGGGCAAATTATCTTGGCTTTGGGCACATGTTTCCAACACGGTCGAAAGAAAAAGCTTCCCAACCTCGATCGAGCTATGAATTGCGCTCGGTTATCGCGGCTGTTTCCATCCCCGTTATCGCTATCGGTGGTATTTCAACCTCAAATGTAGAAAGCATTCTTTGTCCCGGTCTTGGCGGCATCGCTGTCATAAGTGCTGTGAGTGATGCGGAGAATCCTGCGGTAGTTATTAAAAAATTTGTCAGAATGTTGGAGGAGTATCATGGCATTACTACCTGAAGAGATGCAGCGGTATTCCCGCCAAATTCTACTCCCAGAATTTGGAATTGCGGGCCAGGAGCGTCTAAAAGAAGCTCGCGTCCTTATTATTGGCGCGGGCGGGCTGGCTCGCCCGCCGCGCTCTATCTCGCCGCAATGGGCGTGGGGACGATCGGAATTATTGATGATGATACGGTTGCGGCTTCAAATCTTCACCGGCAAATACTGTATTGTGAGAGCGATGTCGGTCAGACAAAGGTGATTCTTGCAGAGCTGCGGCTCTCGGAAATCAATCCACGCTCTTCAATCATTGCTTTTAACCAACGGCTTACGCCAGAGAATGCAATTGAAATCCTGAGCGGCTTCGATCTTGTGCTCGATGGCACCGACAATTTTGCGACGCGCTATCTGGTGAACGATGCCTGTCTCATGCTTGGGATTCCGCTTATCTCTGCCTCAATCTTAAGGTTTGAAGGGCAGCTTACTGTTCTTTGCACACATGATGGCCCTTGCTATCGCTGTTTATTTCCAGAGCCTGCAAATGCTGCGGATGCGCCATCCTGCGCTGAAGCTGGAGTGATCGGTGCGCTCGCTGGAGTAATGGGAACGATGTTGGCGATGGAAGCGGTGAAACTTATCGCGAAGATCGGCGAACCGTTGGTGGGAAGGCTTATGCTCTACGATGCCCTAAATGCAAGCGTTAGAACATTCCGTGTTAATAGCGATCCCAAATGTCTAGCATGTAGTATTCCCCAATCTGAGCGAAAACTTTTCGATTCTTACCAATTTGACGTTTGTAACGATAATGCCGATGAGATCACTTGGGAAGAGTTTTTACATCGCCCGATGCCGCTTATCGATGTGCGGGAGGAATGGGAATTTCGTGCATCGCCATCTTTAGGAAAGCATATCCCATTAGGATCTCTGCTCGACCGAATTCAAGAATTGCCGAAAGATGAATTTGCTATTGTCTGCGCCTCGGGAATTCGGAGCCTTCGGGCCGTAACTTCGCTCCGCGATCGCGGAATAAAAGCAAAGAGCATTCGGGGAGGAATGTCGTCGCACGTGAATCAACAATAATTAGTAACTAATTTATTATTATGTCAGTCTTATTTCTAACAGGTTCAACAGGCGCACTTGGCGGTGCGATTCGCAAAACGTATCTCGATAATGGCTGGAGCGTCGCGGGGTTTTCACATGAAGATGATGGATTCACGCACGAGCGTTATCGCTTTTGGGCCGTGGATGCTGCGAATGACACGAGTGTCGAGCAGGCCTTCGCAGATGCCGCTCAAAAGCTTGGATCACCTCGCGCGCTCGTAGCAACAGTTGGAGGGGTAAAACCATGGAAGACTGTTACTGAAATGCCCATCGAAGATTTCAGGTTTCTTTTTGAACTTAATCTTGTAACCTTTTTCATTGCTGCAAAGCGAGCAATGAACCTTATGTCCGCCGAAGGAACGATCATTTCCATCGGCGCGGAACCTGCGCTTTCACCATCGGCAAAGAAGGGTGGTTATGTTGCAGCAAAGGCAGGAGTGATTGCTTTGACAAAAGTTATAGCAGAAGAAGGAAAAGTCGTTGGAGTCAATGCAAATTGTATCGTTCCAACCGTGATTCACACGAAGGCAAATGAGGAGTGGGGATCTCCCGATGAAATCCCGAAATGGACGAAGCCGGAGGACATTGCGGCAATGTGTCTCTTCCTTTCGAGCGAAGCGGGTAAGGCCGTAAATGGTGCTACAATTCGAATGCCGAATCGGATGTGAGAAACCAAAGGCACAAGTTTATCATCTTTGTGGTTCAATAGGTATCATGTTTTCAGAATATCTACACGCGGCAATGCATCACGCGAAATACGAGGTCGTCGAGGATGATGGATCATTTTATGGCCATATCGAAGCATTCCCTGGTGCGTGGGCGAATGAAAAAACGCTTGAAGCATGCCGCGAAGCATTGGAGAGTGTCATCGAAGACTACATTCTGATTGCCATTTCCTGCCATGACCCGCTTCCAGAAATAGACGGGCATTCGCTCGAAATTCAAATGGCAGAACATGCCTAACATAGGGCCAACCAAGCGCGACGATCTTATCTATTATCTCAGGAAGCTTGGGTTTGACGGTCCACTGCATGGAAGGAAACATCGAGTGATGAAAAAGGGAATCATACAGGTTACCATCCCAAACCCACACGTTGGAGATATTAGTGTTGGGTTGTTACGAAAAATATTGCGAGATGCCAACATTCCTCGTGAAGAATGGGAAGCACTCTAAGACTCGGCCTTCACAGCAGCAAGACGTTCCCAAATCTCGACTGCTCGCGTTAGTGGCTTGGCTTGCAAACCATACACTGCATCCTCCACATACTCATCAGAACGCATCCCAACAAGCACCGACGAAACTTGTGGTAAGCTTCGGATCAGCAGCACGGCTTTCTGTGACAACGAAAGTTCGAAATAATCCTCACCCATCAATGCGTTCAACGCATGATGAATCTTGGCAGAGCGCTCGTGCCCGCTATTGGTATAATAATTCGAGACATACTCGAATGCTTCGTCCACATGCTCTGCATAATTTGTGAGAAATGTAAAGAGCGCAGAATTATCCTGAGTGAATGGACGAAGAATTCCGAACGCATATTGAATGCGCGGCGCGAGCACGGTTTGCGAAATATCCCGCCATTCCTCGACGCTCGCAAACTCCCGCCAATTACCTTCATCGAGGTTCTGTCCTAAGGTCATAAATTGTTTGACGGCATCGCGATCCTGTTCATCCAACTCAAGAGTATGTAATTGAGTCGAAGTGAATTCCACTTCCTGCAATTTGAGGTCATGCAAATGATCGTCAATGTCATCATCCGGTGGAATATCCATTAGCGGAAAATCTGCCAGACGGATCAGTTTCTTTGCTGCAATAGCATTCAGCGGACGGTTAACGAGCACACCAAGATTCTTTTCCGCACAAAAATCAAGCAGCGTTTCCGTTCCGTGCCGCTGATTGCGTTCCGAGATCGCGCCAGGCTCGAAGAGATTCATCGGAAACTCCACAGCGGCAAAGTGGTGCTTAACACCTGCAATTTCTTCCGCCGATTGCCACACCCGTTCGAGAGAGGTTCGATCGATCGCATCTTCCGGTCGCGGGAATGTATTGGAGCTTATCCCATAGTATTGAATGCGACCGCGCTCGACTTCGGTTTCGAGATACGCGAACGCCTGTTTGATGCGCCGATGATATTCATCGATCGCTTCATCGGCAGCAATTCCCTCCCCGATCGCCCACTCGATATAATATTCAGGATTGTGCAAAAGATACACATCCATCGTTTCGAGTTGAAGGCGTTCGAGCGAATCGGTGAGTTGATCGCGAAGAAAATCGGGATGCATCGAATGCCAAAGTCCCTGACTATGCCGAACAAGTTCCGAAAGCTCGGAACCGGACGAATAATCAGCGTGGGCCTCGTTCGCTCGCCGCTGCATTTCCTCAAAAAGCTCACCTTGAATGTACCCGCCTTTGGAAACGACGATCACTTCCTCGCGCTTCACAATGTCCTGCCCAATAAGACCAGCCAGCACTTCACCAATAAGCCGCTCCGCATTCCCGCCAGTGTAATTCGAGGATGAATCGATGAGATTGACACCCATTCGGAGCGCCTTCGCCAGCGCCGCCCGATGCTCCTGCACCCGCAAATGAACGCGGTACGTCCCATACCCCACGCCGCTACAGGTTAGGCCAGTTCTGCCGAGCTTACGGTAGGATTCCGCCCAATCCAGATGCCGCGCCGGAATGGCCGAAGTAGCCTCCGGCGTAGCTTTTCCGGGGATCAGCGTGGGGTGGTCGAGAAGCTCGCCGGTGGGGGTAATGAGCATTATTTGGTTGAAACGATAAATGCTACTCCCTGCCCTGGGGTGATGGGAGCTTCATAATCCTCATATACAAGGTTCTTGATCTCATCTGCAGACACTTCTGACCAATTTCCATACCGAGTAGGTTTTGCAAAGAAACGGACAATCCGTGGATTTGGAACAACGGATTTTATTCTATCAAGATCGTAGATTCGCATGTTGCGGCGTGTGGTTGCTTTACCTGCTGGCATGGTAAGGATGAGGTCTCCGCCTGGTTTCAGTGCTGTCCAAAGTTTCGATATCGCTACCTTGTCGCCATCAGATTTCTCAGGATCGCCGTAACCGGTAAGTCCGACATGTTCGACAGTTGAAATCGAGCAGACCATATCATAGAAATTTTCGGGCGGCATCCATGTAAGAATATCGCCCTGTGTAAATTTAAAGTTAGGGTGCTCGAAAACGTATTCACGAAAATCGAGTCCATCAACTTTGTACCCCATACTTGCAAAATGAAGTGGGAGAAGATCCTCGACACAGCCAAAATCGAGTATGGTCTTAGCATTGGGGTTCAAATGCTGAAAAAGTAAGGGATATTCGACGATTCGGTCTCCAAATAAAGGTTTGAACTGAATGCCCATCAGCTTAGAAAACGTCATTTGCAATTTCTTCATTATCAGATCGAGCTTGGTCCCATCCCATCCTTCAAAAAGAAGGCTTTTATGGACCTTATACATTTTAATCGTCTCGTAATCAATTTTCATATTTTTGAATCTCCATTAAAATTTGACCGAAGCCAAACTGAAAGGGCTTCTTTAGAGTGCCAACTTGCTTTTGGGGAGTTTTTCGGGTAAGAAATGAATTCAAACAATACACCTATGGAATCTGTGACAAAACAGCCTTTGCTAAGCAACGCCGAAGTCGACTTCTTCCAGCAGGAGGGTTATCTGCTTTATAAGCACCCAGTGTTGCCAGAGCCTAAATTTCAGGCATTGAAAGACCATTTTGAAGAGAAATTAGCCTCATTGCCTGACGGAGTCAGACCCGAGGAAATGGATGTTCCCCATTTTACAGATACAAAATTATTTGAATGGCTTTTCGCGGATGAAATTCTTGATCTGATCGAGCCGATTATTGGGCCAGACATCGCTCTTTTCTCAAGTCACTTCATCTCAAAACCACAAGGCATTGGGAAGCGTGTACCGTGGCACGAGGACGCACATTATTGGAAACAGATGATCTCACCTGTCGAGGTCGTAACGGTGTGGTTGGCGATCGATGACTCTTCTGTTGAAAATGGATGCATGTATGTTATTCCTGGTGGCCATCACCAGGGGTTCTCTGAGTATGAGGATGTCGATAAAGAAAAAAATCTATTTCCGATCGAGATCAAGCGTGGTCGATTTGACGAATCGAAAGCAGTGCCCTGTGAACTCTTTGCGAATGAGGCCAGCATTCACCATAGCGGACTGATTCACGGAAGTCCACCGAACCTTAGTGCAAAACGACGCACAGGATACACGATGCGGTATATGCCAAGTACCGTGAAAGCTTTGGGTGGAAAGTCTGAATTGGGACATCCTCATATCAATTATCTTGCCCGAGGCCGTGATCTGGCAGGTAACACCTATGGCGATCCCACCAAAACGTATCCCGAACTTGCTCGATATATTGAAACTCATCGGCGAGGAGGACATTGACAAGATTTCTCCAAAATAAAAGCCTCGCATTTCTGATGCGAGGCTTTCTTATCTATAGTTCAAAATTTACTTAAGTATCGCAAACTTTAGAAGAGTATTCACCCCGCCTACATTGACACGAGCAAAATAAATTCCCGACACATTGTTCGATACGATCAAGGGCAAAGCATAGCTGCCTGAAGATAGCTCTTCTTCGGTCGTGGAGAGTGTTTCGCCTGCCGAAGAGATGATATCCACCCTAACATCGGAATTAGCGCCTAAAGAGAGTTGGAGCAAAGCTTGACCGGGCGATTGCATTACGACACTTGCATCAAGTAAATTGGATGGAGAATTAACTGTAGCCAAGTTTTGCGGCATTTCTTTGTATGCTTGGAGCGCATGGTCAGTAACATCCAGAATTTCAGCGGTTTGCGTAAAAGTGTAGTCCCCCGTAATGCCGGCAGCCACTAAGACCATGTCCTGAGGAAGCGTATCGTTGACCGTCTGGTGCATATAACATTGCCCGTGATAACTCCTCTGCAGATTTAATTGCGGAGCAAAAAACCAGCGTTCATTCGGTTTATCATACCATTCACAGGTTGGCGTCATATCCCCGGTGAAGGAGTTAGTCCAATCGGCATCCACAAGACCTCCTGTTACTAAAAAGCGGTCTTGAGGTAATAGTGCGCTTCCATTCCAAGTCATGGGCACGAGCATCGGAGAGGTGGCATTCCACAAAGAAAATGTTCCCGTTAATACTTCAGATCCCGGAGCAGAAGTATTCGGTGTATTCCTTCCACCAGATGCGAGCACAGTCCCGTCACTGAAGGTAGCCAAAGATCCCTTAATTCGAGCCTGGATCATATTACCGATCACCGTCCAGGTATCTGACGTGGGATCATAAATTTCGCATTCGTTAAAATAGTTACTACTGGAGCCGCCATCTCGTCCTCCAACTACTAATACTCTTCCATCATTAAGTAGTATTGCAGAATGATCGTGACGAGCAAGTATTAGTGGTGCAACACTTCTACATGTTTGTGTGGAAGGATCATAAATTTCCACGGATGAAGTAACATCTCCCCCAGTGTACCCTCCCGCTACGAGAATGTTACCATCTAAGAGCAACGTTGATGAATGGTTTTGCCGCGCAATTGAGAGTGTTCCCCCATTTGACCATGTATTCGTGGTATAATCATAGATCTCGATCGCTCCGGTGGGCTGACTTTCATCGTAATCCATCGATGTATTACCACCGATCACAACCAAACGTCCATCTGCGAGCTGAGTAACGGTATGTCTTTCGACACCCACCGCCAGCGGAGCGGCAAGCGTCCAGGATGTCGTGGCCGGATTATAGATCTCGCAGGTTGTTAGTGGAAAGCCATTAGCGTCCGCGCCACCGACATAGATCGCGGTTTGGTTCGGAAGCGTGGTAAGCACTCCCGTTCGCTTTGGCTCACTAAGAGCACCCGTGTATTGCCACGTCTGCGCGACCGAAACGAAAGGAACCAAGATTAAAGAAACAACGAAGAAAAGCTTAACGAACGATTTCATGATTGAAGCCCTCCAGGAATTGAAACAAAAGAGTTCTACACATGTTTAAGAACACTTGAACCCTTAGTTTGTTACACCCAAACCATAGATTTATTTCTACATATATTTCCATAAGAAAATTTTGAGATTTAGTAGCCATCTTGGAAAAGGACTATGGGCCTTTGCCTCACGAGGACTTCCCATTCCTTATGCATTCGCCTTAATAATGGTGGCTCGTTCCATTGCACCAACGGAATTTGGGATCCTCAGCGTATTTCAGACCCTCTTCACGATCCTGTTCACCTTCTCTGATGGATTTGCGTTGCAGGCCATCGTGAAGTTCGGCGTAGAACCGGAGGTAGAACTGGAAGAGCTCGTCACCGTCACCACCTTATTGTTTATTGCATTCCTTGGTACTGCATTGGCTCTTCTGCTAATGTTCCCCGATACGTTCAGTGGCTTGCTGAACATCCCGCAATTAGGACATCTGATTCCTTATCTGGCAATCTTTGCGGTGTTTACCATGCCACGAGTGGTGCTCAGTAAGGTGCTGCAATCAAAATTTAGGATGAAAGAGATCTTCTTTGTGGATTTTGCAAATTTTGGAGTTGCAAGTATTGCGCTCTTCCTCTTGCTATTGATGGGAAAACTTCACAGCGCGGAGAACGTGATTCGCATTACTATGCTTTCCGGCCTGCTCTCCTCATTAACTGCAATTATTCTGGTTCGACCGTATCTGCGATACCGCGTAAAATATTCTCGTAAGATGCTCATGCGTATATCGGAATTTGTTCGGTATCAAGCAGCAATGGGAGTGGTCTCGACCGCTCAACAGAATTTCGATGTATTGATCGTATCGGGGTTTACGGGCGCCATTGGAGTAGCCATGTACAACGGAGCGAAAATGCTGTTTCGTGGATTCGACGTCATTCGTGAAACAATGACACTTTTTGTTTTTCCAGCCACCAGTAAATATCATTCACGCGGAGAAATTCAAACGCTTCGAACCATCATAGAAAAGAGCGTTAGCTTCTTATTCCTGGGACTGATCCCTCTTGGGATCTTACTCGATATTGGCGCTCCGTTCCTTTTTCATCTGCTATATGGAGTAAAATTTGACGCAAGCATTCCTATCTTTCGAGTATTATTAATTTCGGTACTTTTCTTTCCCCTCCAAATGGTGTTTGGTGTTTCGATGACGGGGATGGGAAAGATCAAGGAAGCTTTTCGTATGTTCACGATAACCCTCGTCGTCAATGTCGTATTCGCTTCGACCATGCTTGCAATTACACATCAGCTTATCGGCGCAGCCATCGCCTTTGTTGCAGCTTCGGCGGTCCAGACTGCGCAACTGTATGCATACATGCAAAAGCATGTTGGATTCGATCGGAAACTGCTTCTAACCCGTGGTTTTAGCGATGTTTCCAATCATTTGCGAGGACTCTTTTCCATTCAAAGAAAGGTATAAATTATTTCGGAACCTTCGCCATGATTGTGGGTTGTACAATGCAATGAATTAGTCTTCATTCCGATGCATAAATTCGTTTCCGTCTCGTTCGCATTTCTTAGCGTGGTTGTCTTACCGCTGAGGGCTTTTGGTCAGGCCCCGGTCATCTCTTACATCATTCCCGATATTGGCACACCCGGGATGAATACCTACATGGAAATGATTGGACCCTATAACGCCACTGGCCAGTTTGGCTCCGATGGATCCTACTCCAATAACCCCGGCGATAACGTGAGGGTCGTTTGTACGAATTCTTCAGATACTTCGAAAGTTACTATTGGACCGATCGTTGTCAGCTGGCAAGGACGTGTCATTTCTACGCAAATATTCATTGCTCCCTGTCCAGAGCCAAATTCTTCACAATGGAATCAAGTTGGCCCCGATTTTTCGATCCCACTTAAGGTCCTTGTTAATGGGGTCGCTTCTAATAGCGACACATTCTTTATTGTTCAACCAAATCCTGCCCTTGTTGTTTCGGGCGGTGGCGTTTTGGGAAGTGGTGGCCAGTGGGGTGTCCGTTCAAAGCGCGGAGCACTTATTTTTGACAGCATTTCATTAGATTCCGGAACTTATACTATTTCGACGTCCGATTGTGATCCCTCGACGATCGGAAATCAAGGGTATTTGCCTGCAGTGATCCTCTCCAAAGGTAATATTACACTTGCTTCTGGCGCAATGCTATCTGGAAGTGCAAGCGGAAAAAACGGGGGTCCAGGTGGTGGTGGTGGAAGTATGGGCGATGGACCCGTTATCTATCCCGGTGGCGATGGATTTGTCGGCGGAGCGCCGGGAGAATCTGGAGATGGTGCTCCATGTTCTGGAACTGGAGGCACAGGAACTGGAGGAACTGGAGATGTAAATGGAGGCGGAATTGGCCTTAATCAGATTGTTCCAGAGCCAAGTGACGCAAATCCCAATTGCGAGTATTACGGCGGCACAGGAAATCCATTTATCTCTGAGGGCGGTGGGGTTGTCACTCATGACAAACATGAGGGCGACGGTAATGGAGGAGGTTTCGGTACAATTGGTGAAAACGGTCGAGGAGAGCGGGGCAATTACGATGATCAGGGTGGAATTGTCAATGGAAATCCAATGCTGGTACCTCTGATGGGCGGAAGCGGTGGAGGAGGTGGAAATGAGTTCTGTTCCTGTGATGAAGATAACTCGACTCCTGGTGCATCTGCGGGCGGAGGAGGAGGAGGAGTGTGTCTTTTTTCAGCTCAGATTACTGGTCCAAGCGCCTCGGTTCAGGTTAATGGTGAAAGCGGGGTCACTGGTGGATTTGGCTGTGTAAATCATGGATCAGTTGGAGGCTGCGGAAGTGGAGGTGGGCTAACCATAGAAGCAAAATTGAATAGTGTGTTCCCTTCCATCTCTGCTGCAGGAGGGATTTCTTTACACACTCATGCTGATAATGGGAGCGGGGGCGATGGCCGAGTCCGCTTCGATGGCCCTATTAGTAATAATCCTTCCATCTTACCAAACACAGCCACGACATATCGCGGTCTATCCACTGATACATCCCATACTCCGGTCAACCCATTAACGCTCCACGGTACCGGAGATGGGGATTCTATCCGAATCTACACAAAAGTTGGGACAAATCCCTGGCAAATTACAGGAACCGTCGGTGGTTACTCCCAGAATCAATGGTCCTATGCACTTACAATAGATCCAGATAACACAACATACGTCGTTGCAATGCAGCAGCGGTTGAATCCATCAACGAATACGGCTACACTTGAGCCATCATGGGTGATGTCCCAGGCAGCAGCTAATATTATTACCGAAGCCACATCCGCAGGAGCCTCCACACTATCCCTTTCCACCACAACTGAATCGGTTTTGGATACGACGTGCGGTAAACCGGAAGATACTTCCTTCTATCTTGGCGGGACCGGCTGCCCGGGCGTAACGCTCGAGAGTGCCTCGATCACTGGTTCCTCTGCATTCCATATTGTGGATCTGCGCGGTATACCACGTGTGCTGGATTCGCTCGATAGCGTTAATCTTGTCTTTACGCCCACTCCGCCGGGCGCCGATACATCCTACCTCCATCTGCAGTATAATCTTGGTTCCGGTTCCAGGGATACGGTTATTACACTGATAGGTTTTTCTAAAAATACCTCTAACACACTGTTCCTTGCTCCAACGACGGAGTCTGTGCTTGATACGGTCTGTAATGTCAAGGATACTTCGTTCCGGTTGGGAGGTACGGGATGTCCGGGCGTAACCTTAGTGAACGCATTTATGACCGGATCATCGGCGTTTAGCATAGCCGATCTGCGCAAGACTCCTCGCGCACTCGATTCGGTCGACAGCGTTCGCATCGTTTACGCACCAACGCCTCCCGGGTTGGATACGACGTATCTCCATCTTGTCTATAACACAGGTTCCGGGGATCGCGATACGATCATAACACTGATCGGCACACTTGCTACATCGGTTCGTTCGGTGACGCTTGAAACGGCGCCATCGCCACAAATAGTACAAGCGACGTGTGTACCACTCTCGATTCCCATTTCACTCTGGGTCACAGGATGCCTCATTTCCGGCGGCCGTTTGGATTCAGCATGGCTTGTCGGATCACCCGCCATCCATATCAGTGACACTCGCGGCGTGCCGCGCGGACTTGGCTCGTTCGATAGTGTGCAGTTACAATATCTGCCCGGCGCGACCGCTCCGGATACCGCCGTTTTGCATCTTAGATATGATCTTGGCTCGGGTGTGCAAGATACGACCATCACGGTGATCGGCACCGTCATGAATCCGCTGCCCCCTCCGGCGATCCTGCTTCCGGCTTTGGTAGAAAGCATCCTTTCCAAGTCCTGCGGCGGATCGGATACAGGTCTTCGCATCGGCGTTACCGGCTGTCCGCTCGCAAATGGGGAACTGGACTCAGTGTGGCTTACCGGGTCGCCAACGCTGCAGATCAGCGATACCCGTTCCGTTCCACGATCGCTGCTGATCAACGACAGTATCGGTGTCTTGTATTCGCCCAACGGAGGTGGTTCGGATACTGCGGAGTTGCATATTCGGTACGATGTCGGTTCTGGCCCGCAGGATACCGTGCTTACGGTGATCGGCACGGTGGCGTCACCATTGCTTGCACAGCCGGCGCACATGCGCCGGGAATCCTCATCCGCGTATTACGACGGGCTCGATTCGCTTCCCCTTCAACTCGATATTAGTACCTCGGTCAATTTCGATTCTCTTTGGAACTTAGTGACCGATATTCAGGGGACGTGTGCGTTCGACCAGAACGTGGTTAGCGCCGTGCAGTATTTACCGCCAACTCCATGGACGCTGGTATCCTTTACGGCACACGCAAGTTCGTTCGATTTTGAGATCCACAACAGCACGGGGAGGGCACAAAACCCGCTCGATCTCGGTACGGCGGTGTTCCGTCCGAAATCCTCCGAACCCGCCACGAGCTGGGTAACAATGCCACGGCTCCTGCTGACGATTGGGAATCAAACGAACTCCCTCTGCGTCATCGATAACGAGGATAATCATTGGGCAGTAAAAACACTGGGGCTTACAGCCGCTGTGGAGGATTCTCCACCCCAAGTGCAGGGTATCTCCGTCTACCCCGATCCGGCAGGCGATGAATTGTTCGTGAAGAATGATGATGCGCTTCCGGCTTCGATTGCGATCTACGATGTGATCGGCAGGGAGGTGGCTACCGGGAATGTTCTTGGAGGTTCGACGGGTTCCATGAATATCGCAGGGCTCGCGCAGGGTTCGTATGTGCTTGTCTGTCACATTGGTGATCGCATGATCGCTCGAAGAATTAGCAAAATTCAATAGATGAGTCGGTAGCGATATATGCAAGGAGGAAAGTATGAATCACCGTCAAAATATAATGAGGTTTTTGTTTGAACGTATGCTTTGTATCCGCTTTTTGTTACCTATTATTTTCATTTTAGGAGCTGGTTCGGTACAGGCTCAATCATGGAAGAGGATAGGAACTTTTGATGGCTATATCTGCCTCGCGAAATTTCTTGATGCCAATACCGGCTTCGTCGGACTTGGAGTGAGCCCGGGCAAGAATTTGAGCGGTCCGGTTGAACTTGATAAAACCACTGATGGTGGGAAAACATGGATAAAAGCATCCATTCCGGGTGGATATGGAGGTCAGATCGGGGACCTTATTATGGTGGACCCTTTGCATGGGTGGCTCGCCATGACTGCGTGGGGTGGCAGTGGGAACAAAGCACTTTGGCAAACAACGGACGGAGGCCTGACATGGGAAGAAACACGACTCGTTGGCTCCGGAACATCTGTTCAGATAACCCCGAATGCAATGATCGTAACTGACATTATTGGTAATGGACACATCTCAACCGATGGCGGCAACACCTTTTCAGATGGTTTCATTAACAGCACAAATTGCGTAGATTTTATTGACCCGATGCATGGCGTAATTAGTTGTTACCGTGGAGAAAGTTGGCTATACAGCTCGGATGGCGGTGTCACATGGCAAAATTCAAACATGAACATCGAGTCCTGGTCTGTTTATGACGATTCCGGAACTTCGAATTTTTATGCTGCACCGGAAGGATATACTAACGGCGAGCCCTATAACCTGGAAATCTATCGATCAACGGATTATGGAGTCAATTGGAACCCACTCGCAAATTTTCCTTTTGTTTCCACGGGACATTTTGCCGGTCTTGGCGAGCAATATCTTTTCTTCCAGGTCCAGGACGTTAACAATACGATTGGTGGAGTTACTTACAATGGATTTTACTTTTCTACAGACCAAGGAGTAACTTGGACAAGCATCGGGGGTCCCAGTGCTCACAATGATACACGATTCTCTGTCCTAAATGGGTGCGACGGAATAAATCTTTACGGGTTCGACGATCAGCCGAACGGTTCCCTCTATGAATATTCGTTCGGATCTGGTGCCACAGGAGTTCCTTCACAACTTCATCGCGAAGCTGCATCTTCGTATTTTGAACAGGTCGATTCGCTTATGCTTGGTGTCGATATCAACTCGGAAATAAATATCGACTCCTTGTGGCCGTATATTTCTGATATTCAGTTCACCTATACCTGGGATTCCTCAGTCGCAAAATATGCCGGTTATCTTCCGCCTTCCGGCTGGACACTGAACGGCCTTGCAAATCATAATACTTTCGTCGATATTAATATTCAAAACACCGGGTCATCTCCGGAGCAACCGATGAATTTGGGTACGGCGCTATTTCGTCCGAGTTCGCCACAACTGGCAACCAGTTGGGTGAACTTAACAAATTTTGTTGTTGATATTGGCAGTCAGTCGCTTCCCCTCTGCGTGACCGACAACGAGGATAATCATTGGGCAGTAAAAACACTTGGGGTACAAAGCGGAGTTACCGAAGTTCCGACCGTTTCGCAGGATATTACAGTCTATCCCAATCCGGCGAACGGCAATGTTTGGATCTATTCGAGCGACGACCTCGGTAATGTTACGATCGAGATCTATGATTTGCTTGGAGTTGAGCGAGGCAAGACCGAAGCCAATATCACCAAGGATAATCCTATTGAACTGACTCTTCCCGATGCGGATGGAGTGTATAATCTTTTGGTGAAAACTTCAGCGGGAATAAATTCTCTTAGGGTGGTTAGGAATCATTAAGAATTTGAATTTATGGGTTTTTACTCATTAAAAAATTTGTGGTTCGCGATGCTATTTCTCACGGTAGCAGCAAGTAACACTCATGCACAATGGAGGATCGTTGCGCCAAACTTGACAATACTTTCTCAATGGTTCGGCGCGATGTGCTTTCAGAATGGGACGGTCTGGATCGCTTCAGATGCACTCTACATTTCAACAGATACAGGAATTACATGGATCAAGAAACCGCTTCCGGATGAGCCATATGATATTCAATTTTTTAATTCCATGAATGGCGTTTTGTCAGGCACCAGCAATGCCTGGATTACCAGAAACGGTGGAACAAGCTGGCAAATATTATCACAAGCCGCAGCCAGCGGTTGTTTTCTTAATGACTCTAATAGTATCGCTCTTGCCTGTAAGGATGCAAGTACTGTTGGAGTCACTTTGGATGGTGGAAATAATTGGAGGAACATACCCACACAACAATACAAACTTTGCGTGAGATATAAGAATGGGACTATTTATCAGTCCGGCGGAAGCGGAGACCCAGCTTATATTTTTTTCAGCACGGACTTTGGATTATCATGGCAACAAACGAAATCAGGTTTTGATCAGGATTCATATTCATTTGCCATCGATTCATGCGACCCTAATCGAATATACGTAAGCCATGAGGATGGAGCCGTTCGGACGGATCAATATTCCAAGATCTATCTTACAACAGATCTCGGAACTACTTGGCAAGTAACGGCTTCCGAGCCGGAACCCTTTTTTAGCGGTTCGATTGCGGAGGGAACAACAACTATCTATTGTCCATCTACTTCAAACGGGGTGTATCGCTCGACAGATCATGGTGTGACGTGGAGTTCGATCGGAGGCCCGTCCGTAACTTTCGATACGCGGCTGATCGCCGCGATCAATGATAATATTTTGTTAGCCGTCGATGATGCCGGCAATGTGTGGCGCACGGATAATAGCGGAGGCGATTCGATCGCGACCGCGCAAAATTCCTCTGCTTCTGCACTCATTATTCCTTCTCGATCATCCATTCTCAATCACACTATTTGTAGTACCCCGGTCGATACATTTCTCGGAATAGGACTTGTTGGATGCGGAATTCCCACCGGCACGCTCGATTCACTTTGGCTCTCCGGTTCCGCAGCATTTCAATTGTCTGATCCCCGACCCACTCCGCGAACACTTAGCACAGTCGATAGCATTCTTGTTCGTTACGATGGTACGCAGGGATCAGATACTTCGATCCTGCATCTTCAATATAATATTGGTGCAGGCATAAAAGATACCACCACCCAACTTATTGGTTTCGTATCTTCGGCGTTAGCAGCACACTCCGCACAACTTCATCGGGAATCCGCCTCGGCATATTACGGTCAGCTTGATTCTCTCCTGCTTGGAGTCGATCTTAACTCGCAAATTAATATCGATTCTTTGTGGCCACATATCTCCGACATTAAAGCCGATTATACCTGGGATTCTTCGGTCGTCGCTTATGCCTCCTATATGCAACCAACGGGGTGGTTAATATCTGCCATTAATCATACTGATACCACTGCCCATATTGAGATCCAGAACAATTTTTCTTCCCCAATGCAACCGCTGGATCTTGGCACAGCGTTATTTAGGCCAAGTTCATCGCAACTTGCATCGAGTTGGGTGCAATTATCGAGTCTAACTCTTGAGGTTGGTGGACAAGCAATTTCACTCTGCGTAACCGATAACGAAGATAACCACTGGGCGGTGAAAACACTGGGAGTGCAAAGCGGAGTCACTCCCCTCACCCAGCCTCTCCCAAAAGGTGGCGAAGAGTTGGAAGTATTTCCCAACCCGGCGAGTGATGAGCTGTTCGTGAAGAACGATGATGTGCTTCCTGCTTCGATCGCGATCTATGATGTGATCGGCAGAGAGGTGGCTAGCGGGAATGTTCTTGCGGGTTCGACGGGTTCCATCAATATAGCAGGGCTCGCGCAGGGTTCGTATGTGCTTGTGGGACATATTGGAGACAGGGTTACAACGTTTCGAGTTAATAAAGTGCAGTAAATAAATTCTGAATAATGTAATAAGACAATGTTGCAATCTTCATTACGTACTTCGCGCTTCGTCCGCGCAATTGTGTGTCGCGGCTTTCTTATAGGGCTTTTCATTGTGCTCTTTGGAACGGACTTGGTTCAAGCGCAGTCTTGGCAATATATTGCACCTGTTTTGCTTGCAAGAGAGCGCCCTGATTGTGCTCTATTGCCCGATGGAAGGATTTTATTGATAGGTGGCGAAATACAGCCCACAGCAATAAACGAATGTGAGATTTACGACCCGAAGTCCGATACGTGGTCTATCACCGGTAGTTTGAATACTCCTCGATTTTGGTTCGCACATGCAACGCTGCAAGATGGGAGAATTTTTGTTGCTGGCGGATGGACACTAAGTAATTCTAATCCTACAAACACTTGTGAGATTTATGATCCAGCTTCAGGAACTTGGGAATATACTGCAAGCATGGCTCGTACCAGAACTCAATTTGAAGCAATAACCCTACCCAATGGAAAGGTTCTGATCCTAGGCGGGACCGATTCAACAAGTTCCGATATGACGAATTTAGCGGAAAAGTTCGACCCCGCAACCGAGACGATGTCGACGATTGATAATCCACAGCCATCGTGTTACGGCTATGAAATGGTCTATTCCAAAACTCTGAACGGGATTATTGCGGCAGGAGGAGTCTTTCAACTTTCTTTTGAACACCCTGTTGGACTCGTTCAATTCTATGATCTAAACACTTCTAAATGGAAACTTCTTAGTCCTTTGATAGAAGCAGAGGAGGGTTATAATCAACTTGTAGAAACGCCGGAAGGCAATTTTGCGCTGATGGCCGGTCGCAATGAAAATCGGACTACAACGAAACGCGTTCAGGTTTTTAACCCCACGACGTTATCGTGGAGCACAGGAGGTTTTTTACCCTATGGCCATGATTATGGTTCTTCCTTCGACGTTCAAGGAGACTCTATTATAACTATTGGTGGATTGGATATACCCGGGGATTATCCAACCGTCGAAGCATGCGATTTAATTGATCTTAAAACGGGGAAATCCTGGATCGGGCCAGCGCCAAACGTTAACCGAACTTCTCAGGCTGCTATTATGATCAAATCTTTTGATACGATGCAATGCACCGAATTGAACACTGTATATTTATTTACGTGCGAAGCGGCTTTGCTTGATTATACCTCAACCTGTGAAAGTATTACCTATACATTCTCCCAAGGGGCTAATTCTACTTTATCTATTCCGACTGTTTCACAAATCAGTCAGTCCTCTTGCGTTCCCTCTGAGACAGCAATTCCCGTGAAAACCTTAGGATGTAGCTTTATCTCTTGCCAACTTGATTCCATTTGGCTTACCGGCTCCTCTGCATTTCAGATCACAGATTCGCGATCCGAGCCGCGATCGCTTGCCACATTGGATAGTATTCTCGTTAGTTATGCCGGCACGCATGGGCCAGATACCGCGCTTCTGCACTTGCAATATAACCTCGGCTCCGGCGCAAAGGATACTACCATCCAGCTTATCGGCGTAGTGAGCACGCCGTTTACATCGCAACCGGCTCAAATTCATAGAGAGTCCGCCTCGTCATACTTTGGGCATCTCGATTCGCTCACGCTGGGTGTCGATCTCAGCTCCCAGATCAATATTGATTCCTTATGGCCGTACATTACTGAAATTCAGGCTACCTATTCCTGGGACTCTTCGTTAGTTAGCTATGTATCGTATTTAGCTCCCAATGGCTGGGTAACTTCTTCCGTAACGCATACGGGCAATACCGTGAATTTCGATATTCAGAATATCTCTTCATTCGCAACGCAACCGGTCGATCTTGGAACGGCATTGTTTCGCCCGAGTTCAACGCAGCTTTCGTCGAGTTGGGTAGTGCTCCCGAGTTTAACGATCTATATTGGCGGACAGGCTATTTCACTTTGCGTCACTGACAACGAGGATAATCATTGGGCAGTAAAAACACTCGGAGTGCAAAGCGGAGTTGAAGAAGTTTCAATTGTTTCACAAGAGATATCCGTGTACCCAAATCCGGCGGGTGACGAACTGTTCGTGAAAAACGATGATGTGCTTCCTGCTTCGATCGCGATCTATGATGTAATTGGCAGAGAGGTTCTCGATGCAAGTGCTCCGGCACTTACGACATCGTCGATAGAGATTGAGTCGCTCCCGAGTGGAGTCTATTTTGTCGTTTGCCATCTTGCTGGGCGGATGGAAACCAAAAGCGTTACTAAACAGTGATCTGTTTCTGTCGGGCGATTCGCTCTAGTCGCATCGAGTGTGTGCGGTAGCGTGGTACAACCATACCGAGAAAATAGGATTTGAAGATAAAGCTCCAGAATCCGGGTTGCTGTAGATCGGGAGAGATCTTGGAAGCAACTTTGGCATGGGCAGCGGGCGCATTGCTCCAGTGCAAGCCGGCTTTTTCATGATGCACGGTATGGTAACCATTATTGAATAGCATCTTGTTCAGGAACCCGACAAAATTGCGAGAGTGGTTCCATTCGGACTCTTCATCGGCGTGAACATGCTGAACAAAATTGAAGATGAGTACGCTGAATAGCCCCACCTGCTGCGGAATGACGACAAAGAGCAGCGCTTTTTTCCAGTCGATGATCAACGCCACGGCAATCCAGACGGCAAGGAGGATATATTGTGAAACGCAGTGCCAGTAGTATGACCTGTCTTCCGCCCATTGCCGCTTGAGGTAATCGCGTATCGGCTTTTGCTGGTAATAACTACTGACGGTCGGGTATAGAAGCAACATCAGCAGATTATTGTGCTCGGTCAGGCGGTAGGTGATGGTGTAGTCGCCCTCACGATTGTTTAGCGCATGGTGGTTCATGTTGTGCGTTGGGATCCATGCGAAGGCCGGGAACCCGTAGAAGATCGTCAGCCAATAATCGGTAAGCGCGTTCAATTTCTTTCCGCGCCAGATCGGAATGTGATTGTGATTGTGCGCGATGACCGTCACGGCGATCGAAAGGTAGAGATAGACTACATAGATCGCGACGTTAAAGCCCCATACCCACTGCGCGAAAAACATCGCGGTGGTTGCGGCCATAAAGACCAGCGTGCGCCGGTCAGCTTTATATCGAAGCACGTGATTATTCGTTGGAACGAGTTACTTGCGGGGATCTTCTTACTTTAGCAATGACAAACGCACCTGCGAATAGGTGCCGTGAATTCATATTTCGATTGAATGATTGCTGAATTCACGCGGTTTTCAATGATTCGGATCAAAGAATTAATTATGGACCGACGGACATTCCTTCAAATAGGCTTGGCATCGACCACAGCCATTTCTGCCCGCAAACGCGGGCTTACCCTCGATTCCCTTGCCACCACGAACGGAAAACCCTCCACACCGGCTGCTATTGTTCCAGCTTTGGAGGCCGACGAAGCGTACTGGAACCTGATCCGCGACGAGTTCCCAATAACACAGAATCTGCTCTATTTTAACAATGGCACGATGGGACCAAGCCCCTATGCGGTGACGGAGCGGGTCACAAGCCGTATCACGCATGTCGATTCTACCGGCGATTACGGTGGTGATTACGAAGCCATACGCACGGCGCTCGCACGAGTAGTGAATGCTGAAAGTGGTGACCAGATCGCGTTCACGCATAATGTTAGCGAGGCGATCTCAATCGTTTCGAGCGGCATCGATCTTAAAGCCGGAGATGAAGTATTGCTGACCAACCAAGAGCATGCCGGCAATGCGATCCCGTGGCTTGCGCGAAAAAAGCGTGATGGGATCGAAATTAAATTCGTTCCGCTTACCGATGAACACCTGAACCCCTACAGCGACGATGAGTTCGTCCAGCGCGTATCGGACGCCATTACGCCGCGCACCCGCGCGATCTCGATGCCACATCTCACCTGCACCACGGGGCATCTGCTGCCGATCAAGCGGCTGGCGGCACTGGCGCGTTCGAAGAATATTTGGTTCCTTTCCGACGGGGCGCACCCACCGGGAATGCTGCAAACGGATGTGCGGGATCTCGGAGTCCACGCCTACGCCTCATGTGGCCACAAATGGCTATGCGGACCAAAAGGCATCGGATTCCTCTATATTTCACCCGATTTCATGGAGCATGTGATTCCCACGTGGAGCGGTGCCGAAGTGGATAAATATTGGGGGTATAATGGCAAGCTCGATTTCCTTCCCACTGCTTCGCGCTATGACTTTGCAACACAAAACTTTGCGCTGTTCGACGGCCTCCAGTGCGCGATCGAATTCATGGAAAAGATCGGGTTCGATAAGATCGAAGCGCGCGTGAAACAGCTTACAGGAATCTTACGCTCTGGCCTTCACGACATGAGCGATGGGCATTTCCGCTTTCTCACTCCAAGCACATCGGTAACGAGCTTAACCACGATCAAGCTCGATACAATGGATTATCACGTGTTCGCGAACAAACTAATGGACACATGCAAAGCCCGGACGCGCATTGTGCCGGAAGGCAACCTACAGGCGAACCGGTTCAGCGTGCATATTTATACATCGCCGGACGATATTGGGAAGTTTTTGGATGGGACGAAAGCGGTACTAACTGCTTAAGGTTGCTATAAACCCCAACTGATAATTCCTTCCAGCCCATTGACCATCTGGACCGTTTGTTCGGCGGGCATTACGAATTCGGTGTGATGAAATCCGCCCATGAGACGCAAGGAGGGTGAAACCCGAAGGCCGAGACCGGCCATGCCTGAAATATACTGGCTAAAGTGCATCGTGGTCTCGATCTCGGAATAGACAAAAACATAGTCCTCCGAGGACTGAAACCGAAAACGAACGAACGGTGCATCGACAAACGCGGCCTGATCATTCCCTGTCTGATAATGTGCAATTCCGGCGGTGAGAAGAAACATCCCGTCATTATTGATATCGCTGCTGAGGCCGGCAGAATACAACAGCAGGTGATGCTCCACATGAAGCGCTTGTGCAGCCAGACCCAAATTCGCTCCATCTATCACTGCGGCGCGCGTATAATCCACGCCGACGCGGCCATACTTTGCGAGATCGTAATAGCCGGTGGGAATATTCTCCGGTGGCGCGAGCGACATTTCGACGATCAGACCGGCCGGTGGCGCCAGATCGCGTGGGACAAGAGCATACTGCGTATAGGAGGGAAGGATATTCCCGGGATCTGCACTACCGCTTTCCGATGGAGCCTGAGACAGCATCTTACCGGACGTTTGAGCAAGGCTACTATTCGCTATAGTTCCAAGCAAGAGCACGATCATCATCACGCCGAACAACAGAGGCGAAGGATAATAAAACGATCGTTCTAAAACACGGACTTTTGTCATGATAAATGCATGCTCCCTCAGTGACTCACGTTAGAGTTATTGTCCTACTGCTGCATTTTAAAAACATGAAAACAAACCACGAATATCCCGTTGTGATCGGGAAGGAGACATAACGTGATTTCCACATAATAATTCTCTGTGTTTTCCATGTATATGATGCAACACCGAAGATGTTTCGGATGAGATGAAAGATGGTGCAACCAAGCAACCATCGCTGGGAAAGGAATCGCAAGTAGTGGGACGCAACTCAAACACCATGCCAGAAATGCCAAAAATTAAACTATTCCCCAAATCGCTCGTAAACGTAATAAAAATCGCCTGTCCTGGTGCTTGCTTTCCAGAACTGTCGTATTTTCGTACATATTCTCGGCTGTCCTTATCATTATCGGACAGTCTGTTGATTCATTAGAATAGAAATAATTCGATGGCTTCTTTCGATTACGATGTCATAGTACTTGGCGGTGGACCCGGTGGTTATCCTGCAGCGATCCGTTCCGCTCAACTTGGAAAAAAAGTCGCATGTATCGAGCGCGACCGGCTCGGCGGTATCTGCCTTAACTGGGGATGTATCCCGACGAAAGCACTCCTCAAAAATGCCGAAATTTATCACACCATGCAAGTTGCGCCGGAAGAATGGGGGCTTGCCTACGATAACCTTCGCGTGGATTTCACACGCGTCATTAAACGTTCCCGTGATGTCTCCGACCGTGTCGTGAAAGGCGTCGAATTCCTGTTCCGCAAGAATAAGATCGATACCATCAAAGGCTTCGGCACGCTGACGGGCAAGAATTCGCTTGAAGTTACGGATGCTGAAGGCAAAAAGCAAACGGTGACCGCGAAGAACATTGTCATCGCCACCGGCGCTCGAGCGCGGCAGCTTCCGAACCTGAAGCCAGATGGAAAGCAAGTGCTTTCCTCAACGGAAGCGATGATCATGAATCATATTCCGGAATCCATGACCGTCGTTGGTGCCGGCGCGATCGGAATGGAGTTCGCTTATTTCTATAAGAGCTTTGGTACGAAGGTCTCCATTGTCGAGATGATGCCGAATGTGCTGCCCGTCGAAGATACGGAAGTTTCAGCCGAAATCGAAAAGCTCTACAAACGGCAGGGATACCAGATCTTCACCAAACACAAAGTCAATGGCGTGAAGCTGGAAAAGAATTCGACGAAAGTCGAGATCGAAGCCATTGATGGTGGCGCAAAACAGACTCTGGAAGCGGAATGCGTCCTCGTTGCGATCGGTGTGCAGGGAAATACGGAAAATATCGGCCTCGAAAAGCTCGGAATCAAGATGACGAAGGGCTTTATCGATGTCAATGAATATATGCAAACTCCCGTCGAGGGCATTTATGCTGTTGGCGATGTTGCAGGTCCGCCGTGGCTTGCGCACGTAGCTACGCATGAGGGAATTATTGCGGCAGAGCATCTTGCAGGGCTTCATCCCCACTCGCTCGATTACGATAACATTCCCGGCTGCACCTACTGCCAGCCGCAAGTTGCAAGCACCGGCATGACCGAACGCGCCGCGAAGGAAGCAGGCATCGAATACAAGATTGGGAAGTTCCCGTTCACAGCACTTGGCAAAGCACGCGCGATGGGTGAGACGGATGGATTTGTTAAGCTCGTTATTGGATCGAAATACGATGAGATCTTAGGCGCGCATATCATCGGTAACGAAGCAGCCGAGATGATCGAGGAACTCGTCGTTGGCCGCGCTCATGGCGCAACCGGCATGTCGATGACGAAGACGATCCACCCGCACCCGACCTGGAGCGAAGCCGTCATGCAAGCCGCTTCAGTCGCCGAAGGCGAAGTGATCGATCTGTAATTATCTAAACCGGGATTTATGGGATGTCCCCGTTGTTTAGGCGTCGAATAAAATCCAGGTTCAGACATAATGTACGGAAAAGTAAAAGAGCAATTAGCGAACGAACTCACAGCCATCCGCGAGGCGGGTTTATACAAGAACGAGCGCGAGATCACCACGCCGCAGGGCGTCGAAATCCGCGTCAAAGGGCGCGAAGGTACGGTTCTCAATTTCTGCGCGAATAATTATCTTGGGCTTTCGTCGCATCCGAAGGTGATCGCGGCGGCAAGCAAGGCGCTGGAAACGCATGGCTATGGTATGTCCAGCGTGCGGTTTATTTGCGGTACGCAGGATCTGCATAAAGAGCTGGAACGGGAAATTTCGCACTTCCTGCAGACGGACGATACCATTCTTTACGTCGCGTGCTTCGATGCGAATGGAGGAATCTTCGAGCCGATCTTCGGCGAAGAAGATGCGATCATCTCCGATGAACTGAATCACGCTTCTATTATAGATGGAGTTCGTCTCGCAAAATCGAAACGGTATCGCTATAAACATGCGGATATGAGCGATCTGGAAACGCAGCTCATCGAGTCGCAACCGCAACGCAGACGTGTGATCGTTACCGATGGCGTGTTTTCGATGGATGGCGACATTGCCAAGCTCTCGCACATTTGCGATCTTGCCGATAAATACGATGCTCTCGTGATGGTAGATGATTCCCATGCTACCGGCTTCGTTGGAAAGACAGGCCGTGGCTCGATCGAGCACGAGAATGTGATGGGCCGTGTCGATATTATCACATCCACACTGGGCAAAGCGCTCGGCGGAGCTGCGGGTGGATTTACGTCTGGAAGGAAAGAGATTATCGAAATGCTGCGCCAGCGTTCGCGGCCTTACCTTTTTTCGAACACATTGCCGCCGCCCATTGCCGGCGCGGCGCTCGAAGTATTGCGTATGCTCGACACCACAACGGAACTTCGCGACAAACTTGAATCGAACACGACATACTTCCGCGAAAAAATGACGTCTGCCGGTTTCGACATCAAACCCGGCATTCATCCCATTGTGCCAATCATGCTTTATGATGCACCACTTGCGCAGAAATTCGCGTCAAGACTGCAGGATGAGGGAATTTTCGTTACGGGATTTTTCTATCCCGTTGTGGCAAAGGGTCAGGCTCGCATTCGCGTGCAAATTTCTGCAGCGCATGAGCAGGAGCATTTGGATCGTGCCATTACAGCATTCACGAACGTGGGGGAAGAACTCCGTGTTTTGAAATAATAGGTGATCACACCCCTTCGTATTAAGATTCTTACTTGGCTCGGCATTGCTGCAATTACGGTGCAGCTTAATGCCGTCCCGCTGGATTTTTTGCTGTTCCGTCTCAATCAGGATCAGATCGCGCGGACGATGTGCGAGCACAAGATGCCGCATTGCAACGGCAACTGCTATTTGATGAAGCAACTCGCGAAATCTGCGAATACAGATAACGCCAAACGCGCCGATCGATTTACTTTTCAGATCAGCGGCCAATATTTGCGAAGCGAGAAAACTGAATTGACTCCTTTTGCATCGGGGAAACAAAACACATCCATTTTCTCTGCTAACCATACCCTCCCCGGTTTTCATACGGCACTCCTCCAACCACCCCGGTTCGCCTAAGTCTTCGGCAACCCGCATCGCCGACGATGCTTAATCATCTGACAACGAAATCACTATGCTCCGGTGGGCATAGTTGCATTTCATCATTTAATTTTTTTACATGTATGAAAACACGTTTCCTGTTTGTTTTTTTAAGTTTCTTATCCCTTTCGCATCCTTCCTTCGGCCAAGGATATGCTACCTCGCCCTCGATTCCCGGCCTTTATTCCGAATGCGATTTCTGCCAGTGTTCGATGGGCATTTCTCCTCTTGTTGCGATGGGTGGTTCGTACATTCGGTATGATGCGCGTTACACGGAACTCGGGACGGTCACTCAGGATGGTGTGGCTCAGCCGAATCCCGACAATCACGTGCAGCGATTTCTTACCCAGGTACTGTCATTCAATTACCAGATCGTTCCGAATCTTTCAGCAACACTGGCGGTACCATTCGCGCATAAATCGGAAACCTCTAACGATCCCACCGCGCTGTTCGGCCCCAACGCAAACCCATCGCCGACAGCGCCGACAGAGATCACGAACATCGGGTTAGCGGATATTTCCCTCCGAGTAAGCTATTATCTGATAGCCGATCACTCGATGAAAGAGGATGGAGCTACATCCATGGATGCTCTCGCAGTGTCGGCTGGGGTAAAATTTCCCACTGGCAGTAATGCCTTCACCGATATGGGTCAGCCTGCCGATCCTGACGTTCAGCTCAGTACCGGTACCACGGATTTCCTATTGGGGATAGGATATATGCAGGGGAATGAAACCTGGACTCTTGGGGCTGATGGACTGTTCAATCTTCGAGGACCGGGATCGGGATATTACGGACACGTCTATGGCAATAACTTTAACTATGACGTTACCGGGCGTTACCGACTCTATCAGAACGAGAACATTCAGCCGAGTTCCCTCCTGTCCTCCGCGTTCGCATCGTTAGGCATGCGAGGCGAGTGGCGTGGGTACGAACTGCAGAACGGCCAGCCGCTCGATAACGATTCTCTCGGATGGTCGGGCGGCAATATGGTTTATGTTGCTCCGGGTGCACAGGTCTATTTTACACCGCGCATATCACTGGATGCAACCGTCTGGATTCCCTTCATTCATGCGCTCTACGGAAACCAGCTTGCGGAAAGCGTAAGGGCTATCGTTGGGATCCAGTATGGGCTATAATGAAACGCACACCGTCGTCGATGCTACTTTTGTTTGCGATCACTGCAGGCGCAGGGGTCGCAAACTAAAGTTTGCGCTACATTTGATACATAGATTATTTCCAATCAACTTTTTCGACGCGATTACCGTCGCTGACGAGGAGCACGGCTCCGTCGAGATCCGTTCGGCAAACCTTGGAGCCGTTTGCAGTCCAGCGCTTCACAATGGCTGGCGCGGGGTGTCCAAAATGATTATACTCACCAACGGAAATTATTGCATACTCCGGATTAGTCACCGCAACGAAATCCTTCGAGGAACTTGTCAGGCTTCCGTGATGCGCGACTTTTACTACATTTGATTTTAATACATTTCCGTAACTCGCGAGCATTGCTTCTTCTCCGCTTCGCTCGGCATCACCTAAAAAGAGGAAACTCGTGTTGCGATAGACAAGGCGAAAAGCAAGCATGCCACTGTGGATATTCTCGCCAAACGCAGTTAGCTTTGCTTCGGGAACCCGGCGGTCCGGATAGAGTACATACAGCATCAGATCTTGGTCCAGTCGCAGGGTGTCCCCTCGGCTGAGAACGCGCAGGCCAGTATGTTGCGCCTGCGAGATCGTATCTAATAAATGCGCCGTAGGGCCGGCCACTCGTTCACCACTCGTCATTAGCCAGGCGACGCTGCAATTCTCGAGAAGCACTGGCGCGCCGCCATAATGATCCGTGTGCATGTGGCTGATAAAACCGCCATCAATCTGTGTAATGTCTTCGGCCCGGAGAAATGGCAATGCCGTCCGTTCGATATTCGCGTTTCCTTCCATATCTACTCTGCCGAAATCGACAAAATAGGATTTCCCCGATGGCGTGTGAAGCAAGATACAATCCCCCTGACCGACGTCGAAAAACAGAACTTGAAGCTTTCCTTCATTCTTAGCAAGCACGGAGTTTGTAAAGGGAACTCCGAGTGTAGAGAGCACGAAGAAGCAGGATAATGAAATGGAGAGCCTTCCAAGAAATTGTGGTCTTGTGGATGATCTCAAACAAAAGATCACAGCTAAGCCAAGCAGTACAAGAAAGATCCACGAAGGCGATGCCGCCGCATGAGCGGCAGCGGGAACATGCGCGGAAAGTTTTGTAAGAAGCAACAGAAGATCCGATAAATAGCCAGTAGCATCGCCATAAAGCAGGCCGAGCCAATGTGATATCGCCGTGATGGGAAGAAGTAAAAATCCAAGCGCGGTAATAATGGCCGATAAGGGAATGAGCGGAATATTAGCGATCAATCCAATAAAAGAAATGCGATAAAAATGCGACGCAATAACAGGATAGGAAGCAATAGATGCACCAATAGATAGTGCGGACGCTTCCAATAGCTTTCTCCATTGCGGATGCCGAGGCTGTGTTTTGACAAATTCACTATTATCCGTCTCCGGCGATAGAAGCCATCGGATCTTTGGCGCGATGAGGATCATTCCCATCACGCCGGCATAGGAAAGTTGGAACCCGACATCGAATAGATCGTATGGGCGCAAAAGAAGATTGATGGCTGCCGCGCTCATCACGATATTTAACGGATCGGGCCTGCGTTCCAGTAACTTTGCCAATAAATACAACTCGATCATCAATAATGCACGCACTACGCTTGGTTGAAACCCTACGATGGCCGAATAGAGGAGCACCATAACCATTGTGATCGAGATGCGAGTGCGGAGCCAATAGATCCCAAATATTCTCAAAAGTTGTGCAACTACCAATGCGACAATTGCCACGTTGAACCCGCTCACGGCGAGAATATGAGCCACGCCAGAGGTGGTGAAATCAATTAGCGTTTCTTTATCCATATCGCTGCGATCGCCGAGAACAACAGCTTCGACAAACCCGCGTGCATTTCTCTCTTCGATCGCCGAATCCAGTAATGTCAATAAAGTTTGGTGTAAGGCCTGTAACTTGTGATAGACTTGCGAAAGGATATTTGGCCTTGCCTCATTAAGAATATAATAATCGAAGCGGGAATGAATAAATCCTGTGGCTTCGGTGTGGGTGGTCGTCTGAAGTTTTTGCTCGCTGGCAAATTCGTGAGGATTCGTCGGGGCGTGGAATGGCTCCAGTGTGCAGAATACTCGCATCCGGCATCCTTCCTCTGGTAGTGGAACGCTTGTTCGATCATTCTTCGAGAGCCTGAGCAATATTCGGCCATGTACAGGAACAGAGGCTTGGAATGCAAATCTTATGCTATCCGTATTGAAGATGAGAAGATATTCGGAAGCCGCCTCGTCGATCTCTTCAAGGGTTCCAATCAGGGTTGGGTTTGCGGGTTTCATCGATGCGATCCGGGCAAGCGGGGTCGCTGTATAGCTCGCTGTATCACGCGTTATAAGCTGCTGTCCGAGTAGCACCAAAGCTACGAACAGAAGATATAGTAATACAAAGGAGCGCTGCCATAGAAGCATCGCAACAAGAACGACCGACGCGACACACAGGATAGGAACGATCACATTGCTTCCGATCGGAGGAAGTGCGATTCCTATTCCAAGACCACAAGCAGCGAGCGCAGCCGGACGCCCACGGAACCATTCTTCAATCATTATTATGCAAGCATTTTAGATCGAAGATATACTATTACTTTTGAATAACGAGATTTCTGATCCTCTGATAGGCTCCGGCGCTCATACGGAGGTAATAGAGTCCGCTGGGCAAATTAGCCGGATCGACGGTCGTGGTGTAGTAGCCCGGCGTCCTGACATCGTTAACCAGCGTCTGGACACGATTACCTTGCTCGTCCGTCAGATCAATAGTGACGAGTATTGCTGTATCGACATCATATTGAATGGAAGTCGGCTTATTACTTGTTGCGGTTCCCGCAGGGTTTGGCACCGGCGTGCCGAGCATCATGGCAGATGGCACGGTGGGCTGTTGCTCGAGGAACTGGGTATCGCAAATGGGCCCTATGACGACGTAGCCGCTATCGAAGATGTGATCGGCGCATGCGTAGGGCAGACGGGAATCATCGAAGGTCATCGTAAAATTGATCGGGAACCCTTGCTCATACGTCAGTGGGTCTGCACCAGCGGTACTGGCCTGAAACTTTAGATACACAAGCGGAAGGCATCCGGAATCGCCTGGATTGCAGCCACCGCCTGAGATGATCACAGGAGCGATCGTACTTCCTTCCCCTCCCTGCTGGAAATTAATAGTATCATGTCCCGGCGGCGTAGAGGATTGAATCGAAAGATAGCCTCCCGGCGTGAATGTCCCGGCCGTGACGACATCGAGCAGCTTGAGATGAACCGAGTCATATTGCACATAAATGTGGTACCCATCACACCCGATAATATCCATATTCGTTACCGCGTAGATGGGCATGAGGAAATAATTGTCAAGGATATACGAGTGCAAGGTTTGGCTGGCAGCAAGTTCGAGCGTGGGTTTGTCACCAGTTCCCGAAAGGTTTACCGTGTCGATGGGAGCATTTTTGGGGAGATTGTAGGTGAGGATCGCCTGAGCGGTTCTGATCCCCCGCGCAGTAGGAAGGAAATTGACTTGGACGGTGTCCGTCTGTCCGGGAGGGATGACGAGCGGCGTTTTCGTAGAGAGAACAAAATCAGAAGCATTCACGCCGATGATATTCGCGGAGGTGACAGTCACAGGAAGGTCGTTCGGATTAGGAATGAGAATTCGATATACGGAGTCGGAGCACACTTCTGTGGTTCCCCAGGTAACGGTATCCACCCCGGTCTGAAGGCCTACGATCGAATCGACACGACCGATAAGCACTACGATATGCGTGCTCTGAAGCGGCCCACCGTCGGCAGCAGTATCGCCAATACTGGTTGAAGTAACAAGGATGGAATCGGAATACAGACCCTTTGTCATTCCGAATGGTGAGAACCGAAGCGAAATACGAGCCGGAGCGGAAGGAGCAGCGGCAATGGAGAATGGAAGCGTAACCGCTCCTCCGTGATTGCTAGCTCCGATCTGAGAAAATGGGTCAGGACTCGTGTGCGTGGTGATCGAAACCACATTCACTTGCATCGAGTCCGAACCGGCATTTCCGACATAGATCTCGGAATCATCCGGGTTATCCTGATCGGTAAAGGTGCCAAAATTCAGAGTGTCGATCTTTAATGTCTTATTGGTATCTGCAAAAAGACCCATATCGTCCTCAACACCGCGACCATAAACATCGACAACATACGCGCGGAGGTGATCCGTGTTTGCTGTGATCTGCGTGTGCATGCGGCGGTTGACCTCATGGGGCTGGAACTGTATCGTGAACGAATCAACCCCGAGCGGCGGGATGGTTAACGCAGGCGCGATTCCCGCAGGAGCTCCTGACGGAGGGGTGGTAGCAACCACGTTAAATCGGTCGGTATCCTGAATACGCTTTGGGAAGGAATAAATATTCACCGTATCTTCGGAAATATTTCTCAAGACGACCGTAGTATCGAAGATTCCGCCGACAAACGGAGGGCCTTTGAGGTTCGATGGATTAAGGACGCGGTCTCCGAAGTCGATAACCAGTCCGACGGTTTCGAGCGGAGTGATGGTCTTGAGCAGCGTACCGCCAGTGTAGGAGTAGCTATCGACAGGTCCGAGCGCGTACACGGTGACCCCAAAGGGGCTGCTCCCTGTAATATTATGCGTCCCTTGCTGGAGCTGATGCTGCGCGTAGTCAAAGCGGGTATTGGGGATGGAATAAAACTCATTCGGATCGATCGGCGCTCCATCGATCGTCATTGTACCGATGGAACTCGCATCGGCCACGATGTTCACAAAATTTCCAGTAAAGGCATCGGGATTGACAATGCTAATAATGGTATAAGCATTCTTAAATTGCTCGACAGGGAACACAAGTGCAAGCGCAGGATCGCCATAGGCCGGAAGTCGCGGATCTCCCAACGCTCCCAAACTGGTATGCATGAATTGGCCTACCTCGATCGGCTTGGATGCCTGGATAGAGGTCACTCCGGCAAGGTGAGTGATTTCATAAAAATCACCGGCATTGAACGTTCCCGGAATGATTTTTCCATTAACGGAGATCTGCGTGCTATCTTCAGCGCATACAACGCGAACCAGATCGGGTAACATGGATGTGGCATAGGGAACAACGAGCGCGGAATCGCCCCAGGCGCTTACCGGCGGCAATTGCTCCACCAAATGGTCACGGCTGGGAGCTCGCTCGATGTTAACGGCCGTATCGGGGATCGCCGTGCGATGGTGGCCACTAAACACGGCAATGGGCTCATCGGATTCTATCAAGCTGCCCGTCAGATCATCACTTAGGTCATACGTACCCTCTACAAGATACACATCGCCTTTATCGAGCAGGATATTAAACGGCAAACCCGCGGGGCTACCCGTGGAAGCATCTCGAAGGGTAATGGTCACATTGGTCGAGTCCACAACAGCTACGATGAGAAACATTCCAGGCTGCACATCGCCCTGATTGTCTGAGGATGGGTAATTCATGGTCCGATATTCCGTGCCGAGCACATTGGTAGGCAAGCCCATGAACGCATCGCTGGAATACAACTTGTGATTCATACCAAACACCGCGACCTCGCTGTCGCTCGTGATATGAACGGCCATCCCCGGTAGAACTTGTTGATCTTGAGTGACCTCGACCGTCGGTGAGAAATTATTTCCATTCGGCAGCACGATGGTCGTGATCTGCCCGGGAGTAGTGGTAAACGTCTGATAAAAATTAAGCGCTGGGACATCTACTTCCCCATGTGCAATTACATGACTCGTAATGTAGAGATCCATTACAGTCTCGGAGGTAAGATCACCTTCGCCTCCTTCATTGGGTCCAAACGCCACATAAAACTCCTTACCGAAATTATCATAGTTAGCGCTCTGGGCACGAAGACGTGTGCTGCAAAAAACAGAGAGCACTGCCAACACGGAAATAAATAGCGATACACGAGAACGCTTCCCGATGCTCCGAGGGCATTGAGAACTTCGATGAAAGATGTTCGGATGATGATGCATGGGAAATGACCTTTCCGGCCTCGTTTACTACCAAAACACCGTGAATGACCGACTATTCACATCTCTATAAACCCGGAACGAGAGATTAATTACAATAAAAAATAAAAATTATTTTAGTCTGCCCATGACTATTTCATGACAGCGACCTTGCAGTTTTGAATTGTTGAGATCCCCCCATTCGCATCGTTCGTATTACTCACGGCCTCGACTCGAATGAACGCAAGCCCAGATGCCGGAAGCAACTCCTGGGGCAGATTAATGGTGCCGATCCCCGCGCCGATCGTCTCCTCGACATGCCCAAGTTGCTCGCCGGACTCGCTAAAAATGCTTGTTTTAACTTGGCATGGCAGCCCGGCTCGATAGCCGATCGAAACGCCATCCCCATTTATAACGGGGTCGGGCCAAGTCCCTGTAAGAATGAATGATGGAGTGCCTCCCTGCATAAATTCGCGCAGGGTTTGGTTGCCGCAATCCTCTGCATACGGAAGCGATAGCGTAAAACTCTGAAGCGCATACGCACAAGGCCGTTGGGCCCATGCAAGCAAAGGCGATATCGTTACAACGGTATCGGTCGTCACATACGCCTGCATCAGCATCGTAAAGAGGAGCTTATTGGCGATCTTCGCAGGATCGGAAACTGCTGTCCCCGTAGCAATGATCGTGTAGGTCCGCGTGGACTGATCCCAATACGTCGTTAATGAGTAAGAAGGATCTCCCGGCACCGAAAGCGATCCGGTAGTATCGATGCCTGTTGGCGCAAAGAGATCGTTCGAGAATTGAAAGGAAAGCGTCCAATTGTTAAACTCTGTTACACCGGAGCGCGGCCCATCGAACGTGATCGGCAATCGTAGTTCTGTAATATCTGCGGCACTGGTACCAGTAGCGCCGGCAGCCGGCAATTGCGCGGAAAGCGTCACTATCTGCTCCTTGCGAACCAGCGTAGCTGTGACTGTATCGACAACGGTGGGATCGTTATCCAGATGGCGTTGGAAGAGCGCCATTTTCATGACCTGTGAACCATTCACGCTGTCATACGGGAAGGAATAGTCAAGATATAACGGATAGGACCCATTCGGAGGAATGCTGATCTTGTGCAAAAACGTGTTTTGCCGGTAGCTGAATCCTGCAGTATCCGAGACAAGGGCGATGCTATCGATATAGACCTCGACGGGATAGGGGTTTGTGACCAAGACCGTGTCGCTTACCGTATCACAGGATCGTATCGTATCGAACGATGCCGAATAAGAGCCGATGGATCCCGTTCGCACTTTAGCCTTCAGAACGATCGTCGGCTGATATGTGCTGTACACGCTGTATAGCCCGTAACGTGTGTCGTTTGGAATAAAGACTGTGTCGAAAAAATCTCCTTCCTGCGTAATATTGAATTGAACCAGAACAGTCTGGTTGCTACCGACGGCCAGTGTTTCGTGAGAGATAGGCGGTTGACCGGCCAGCACGGTGAAGTTCCCAGCCGTATCGCGATCCGTAAGAGTATCTAACACTGCCGGGAATGTGCCGGTGTTCGAAATAACGAAGGACTCCGAAACGGTCGAATCCGGACTGCCATTCTTTTGAACCAAGATCGTTCCGAAATCGATGACATTCGTGTCCAGCAGCACTAATGGTTCCACCCCTCTTCCCCAGATCGTATCGAACAGGACGGAATCATCCACGGTATGGATCCGAATGACGAGCATCTTCTGACCGAGCGATTTCGGCTGAAATTGAACTTCGAACATAAGTGCCGTATCTTTCCCTTCATATCCAAGCGGCAACGTTCGCGGCTTGCTGGGCGGAAAGCTATCGAGAGCGACCAGAAAATCTGCGAGATCGGATGTATTCACGATCGTAACTGCGTCGATGGCCGTTGTGTCCGTGCCGCGATTGACGATATAGATCGAATCAACCAACGAAGTGCTATCGACTCGCACATCCGGGAAGGTATCTCCGCTCGATACTACATGTGGGGCGACACCGATCCCGCGTAATACCACGTTGGGCGTAGAAAGTGTATCGCCTTTCAGAATATCGATCCACGTAATTGGAATGTTCCCAAAGGCAGGCCCCAATGTCGTCGGGCGAAAATGGATCGTGTCAGAAGCGGTGGGATTGCTCTTTGGATCGAGGATCAATGAGTCTGATGGACTTTTTATGTTATCGGACGTGAAATCGGTTCCCAGCAGCGCGACGGAATAATTCAGATCGATCAGTTCCAGTTGCTGAGATATAAACGTTCCATTGTTCTCGATCGTAAACAGGCTATCGCGCTGATGCCCGAGCCGTACCCTGCCAAAATCGATCGTATCGGCCGGAACGATCTTGAGAAGCGTATCGGTGGTCTGTGCGAAAGAAGACGGAACACCCGTAATGCAAAAAGTGAAGAACAGTGAAAGGGAGAAAAAACTATATAGGACGAACCTCGTTCGAGCAGCGAACGAGGCTTCCCTTTCCCTTACCTGATCTTCATGCTTCATTCCTCATCCCCTAAAAATTATTCGCCGGCGATAATCGGAATGCGAGCATGGATGTTCAATTGTGCGGATGTAACCTCGCACACATACACACCACTGGGTAAGCCATTTCGCTCGATCTGGAATGAATACGGTCCGGCAGTGAATTCTCTGGATGCAACATGCTTCACCACGCGACCAAGTTGATCGTACAGCGTGACCGTGATGTCGCCAGTCTGAGGAACTGTAAAATTGATCGTCGTATAGGCAGAAAATGGGTTGGGGCTTGCCGTTAGATTCAACAGCGTCTGCCCGGCCTGGGCTACATCCGCTGCATCCGGATAGAGCGTGAAGTGCATCTGCCCTGGCTCAATGTTAAAATACGAGGGCAAATGCGAGAAGATGTTCAGCGTCCCACTGACCGGATAGTTGAGTGGAATATCGGAAACAAGATGCACCTGCCCGCTGCCACCAATATCCACGCGGCCAATGTCGAGCGCTACATTTTCTGCGGTATGAATACCGAACGCGGCATTCTTAAAATCATCTGGAATGAATGTGGCGCTATCCAAATACGCAGGTTGATAGGCGCCATTGTGGAAGTTGAGAGTATTCGTATGAATCTGCCTGTTCGTCACCGGTGGATATTCGATCATGATCGAGCGTTTGGGTACCAGCAGCGAGCCTGCGGTGTAACCATAAGAAATGACATCTCCTTCACCATGCGCTAAGATAGTAAAACCCTGTTCCGGCAATTGGGTCGTGCTGATCTTGTGCGGGCCCTGTGATCTTGGATAGTCCAGGATCGCAAACGATCGCCCGTTCACCGAGCCAGGTACGAGTTTAAAAAACGAGCGCGGCAGGGGGGTTCCATCGAGCACAATACTTCCAATACAACTGGTATCGGCGGCAATGATCACACCCTGATAATTAAAAATAGTGGAATCGCCCAGAAAAAATGTAAAATTGTTATAGGTTTGGTCAACCGGTGGAACGATAGCAAGAAATGGATCGCCATTACTGTTGGTGGTATAATCCGTATGTTCAATTTCTCCAACAAGCAGCGGACCCGTCGAGGTAACCAACACCGGTCCACGGATCGTTGAGTCTTTGAACTGATTGTGGCTCAGCGTTACCCAGGGATCGCCATTGACGCTGACCGCCGTATTATCGTTGAGCGCAAGCACGCGCATCACCGTGCCGTTGGGATCGAGCGTGCCTTTGTTATCGATAACCACGGCATTAAGCACGAAGTTATCGCCCCAGTCGCTGGTGGGAGGCATCGTTTCGAGCAGCATGTCCCGGCTAACACTTCCGCCATCGGCTTGCGGGCGCTGCCAGTCCGAAGGAACTTCTGTGCGCGCATGGCTACCATAGACCGTAACGGGATGCGTCGCCGACACCATCGATCCGGTAAGGTCGAGGCCATCCACAGAGGGATCCGTCTGCACCTGCACACACTGCCCTTGCTGCAACACCACTTTGAATGGAACTCCGGCAACATGACCGCCTAAGGTTGGAGCAGAAGGTGTGATGGTAACGGTATCATCATCCTCGAATGCGGCAACGGAGAACTGAGAAGGCATCCAATCCTGGTTATCCGAGAAGAAGATCTGGTTGTTGGAATTAGGATAGCTAATGACACGATAATCGGTACCTGCCGATTGCGCCGAAATAGCGCAAAATGCGTCCGCGGTAAAGATCTTGTAATCCAGGCCATAGCAAACGACCGGCGCCGTGGCCTGAACCTGCACGACCGTATTATCGGGAACCTCGTCGGAAACGATCCAAAGATCCTGCATCTGTCCCCCCCCCGGTATCGTATCATCCGAAATGTCATACGAGATGGAGGAGTTGGCCTGCAGGAAGAACACTTTGTTCAATGACGGGTGCAACCGGCTTGTGATCGTAACGGTCGCGGTGTCTCCAAGCGAAGCCACATAGACTTCGAGGTAACCGCCGGTTTCATACCCGGGATAATTATTCTGCTCGAAGCACAGCAAGAAATTCGTTCCTGCATTCGTCGCGACAGATGTAAGCGCCGGACCACCGCATTGGCAGGCCGTGTCATATACCGGGCCTCTGGATTGCTGGGCGTTTCCCGTAGCCGGAATGACGAGGCACGAGGCAACCACTATCCTGCAACACACGAACAGCGCGCGGAGCGTGGAACTATTATGAAGCCGACTCGAGGGAATGCGATACAATGTAGTCATCGGACAAAAGATTATTAATGTTGACGAAAAAGCATTCAAGGTGCCAAAGCAAGACCGTTACGCCCTGGCGAACTCCGTTAACAACAAAAGAACAGAAGAAATCAGTTACCGTTCGAGCAGGATCGTGACCGGCCCTTCGTTCACGAGTTCGACCTTCATTTTCGCACGGAAGCGCCCCGAAGCGACCTTTTCCGGCCCTAACCGCGCCACAAGATAACCTAACAAGATCTCATAGATCCTTTCGGCTTTATCCGGTGCGGCGGCAGCCAGGAAGTTTGGCCGGTTGCCTTTGGACGCTTCACCATAAAGCGTGAATTGGCTTACGGCGAGGATGCTTCCACCCATCTCCCTGACCGACAGATTCATCTTCCCGTCCTGATCCTCGAAAATACGCAGATTTTCGACTTTTTCGGCCATCCATTTGGCTGTTTCCTCGGTGTCACTCTCGCGAATTCCGATGAAAGCCAGCAGGCCGCGGCCTATTTGGCCCACGACCTCATCTCCCACCCTCACGGAAGCACTACTTACCCGTTGTAAAAGAATTCGCATTCCAGAGTTTTGTTACACCCTCGGTGCAAGTATGAAGTGTGAATTATGGAATACCAGGAGACTTACTCGCCGGCCACGATCGGAATACGCACGTGAATATTCAGCCTGCTTGATGCTATCACACAGGTATAGACACCATTTGCAAGCCCGAACCGACCGATGCCCACAGAATACGGCCCTGCCGAAAATTCGCTCGAAGCCACATGACGGATGATCCGGCCAAGTTCATCATATAATTTTATGGTAATATCGCCGGCTTCCGGAAGCGAGAAGTTGATTGTGGTGTAGCTGGAAAACGGATTTGGCGTGGCTGTTACGTTCAGCGAAAGATCGTTAGGATTGCTCACACCCGCTGAAGTTTCTGGGTACAGTGTATAGCGCATCTCTGCCGGCTCGATGTTCGGGTACGATGGCAGATGGCTAACTATTTTCACGACCCCGCTCACGGGATAGTTAAGCGGAATGTCGGACACGAGATGTATCTGTCCGGTGCCGCCGATATCTACACGGCCAATATCCAGAGCTACATTTTCTGCGATGTGAATGCCGAACGCAGCATTCTTAAAATCATCGGGAATGAAAAGCGCAGTATCCAAATACGCCGGCTGATACGCTGTGTTGTGGAATGTAAGCGTGTTCGGATGCACGGGACCATTCACTACCGGAGGGTTATCAATTCGTATCGATCGCTTCGGCACCAAAAGCTGCCCTGCCGCATATCCATACGCATTCGCAAAACCAACGCCGTAGCCTAATATCGTAAAACCCTGTTCCGGTGGAGAGGTGGTGCTGATCGTGTGAATGCCCTGCGGCAATCCCTTGTAACCAAAATATTTGCTTATCGCACCGATCGAGAACGAACGCCCATTGAGGTTTCCGGGAACCGGTTTGAACTCCGAGGACGGAATAAGCGTCCCGTCGAACCGAATGTTATCCTGTGCATTCGTATCCGCAGCGACGATCAAACCCTGGTAACTAAAATTAGTGTCCGGTGGAAGAAAGAAGGTGTAGTTATTGTAGGTTTGCTCCATCGGCGGAACAATGGCAAGGAATGGATCACCGGGGCCATAATACGTGTACGACGAATGCGCATACTCCGCTACCATCAGCGGGTTGCTCGATGTCACAAGCGTTGGAATGGTAATAAGCGAATCGGCAAACGCACTGATATTTGACGGGCTGTTGAGCGTAACCCACGGCTCACCATTCACGAATACTTCCGTATTGGAATCCAGCGCGAGCACGCGCATAAGGTCTCCGGCTGGATTAGTGTGGCCCGCGCTATCGAGCGTAATTGGTTCCAGCACAAAACTATATCCCCATGCGGAGGTTGGCGGCAACGCTTCGAGCAGCATATCGCGTGTGACATAATCATCCGACGGGCGCACGAAGAAATCCGGTATTTCCGTTTCCACATGGCCTCCATAGACCGCAACCTGCTTGTTCGACGTAATGATGGAACCCGTAAGATCGAGATACGCGTCCGCATTATTGTGGCCAACGGTATCGGCCTGGACCTGGACGCATTCTCCTTTATTGAGGGTGAACGTTTCGGGAACTCCGGCTGCATTGCCGCCTATTGTTTGAACAGTGGGCGTGATCGTCACAACCGTGTTATCCTCGAACGCGGCGACCGCAAATTCGCCGCTTGCGGCGCCGCCATCGATCGCGCCGGAAGAACTGCCATAGCTCATCACCCGGTAATCTGTGCCGGAATATTCCAGAGGAAGCGCGCAAAATGCGTCGGCAGACCAGCGCTTGTAATTCATTCCGTAGCAGACGATCGGTGACGTCGAGTGAACCTGCACCACACGGTCATCGACCACCTCGCTTGAGACGATCCAGGAAAGCAGCGAATCTCCGGCGACCGTATAGGTGAACGACCCATTCGGTGTTAAAATAAACACCTTACTGAACGATGGATAGTGCTTGCAGGTGATCGTTACCGTATCCTGAGTGCCGAGCGAGGCACAATAGATCCCAAGATAGCCGTCGGAGGAATAAATGGAATGGTAGTATTGGTCGATATTCTCCTCGAAGCAGAGCAGGAAATTCGTTCCGGCATTCGTGGGCACCGTAGTGAGCGCCGGTCCGCCGCATTGGCATAAGCTATCCGGCGTGGGATGGTTCGTTTCCTGAGCGTTCGGGGCAATGATGAAGTATGAAGTATGAAGTATGAAAAGAAGAAGTACCCGCAGAACCCACGCGGCCCATAGCATGACCGCTTTTACTTTCCCATTCCCCCGTTCATACTTCATACTTCATACCTCATACTTGCCACCAATACTTATTACTTTTGAAGCGAGCATATTCCAAACACCAAGTACGACCGCAACAACAAGCAGCCCGTGTACCCAGTACGCCGTAAAACCGAACGTAATGATCCCGATAAACCATAACAAAACAAGAATCGAGATGAGAAACCACATGGACGGTAAAGATCGCTCGGATTGTGAAAATGAGCCTATACTATACCCATTAACGGCCGGGTTAATTCCATCTGACGGATGGGAATTATCATCTCAGGATCGATGTGGATCTACTATACCTTTGTGCATTATTGCGCCTCCCACAGTGCCGATGCTGACGATGACCAGCGTAAATCCTGCTAACAGCAGGATCGAGGCATACGTATTGGGTTGTAGGGTATCCGGTAACTGCCATATATGCTTGAAAACGTGGAATAACGGAACGCCGATCCACATTGCCAAACCTGCAACCCATCCACGACGGCCCCACAGAAACCCCATGACAACAGAACCACCGAGCAACAGGATCACAATGGCGATGGGGCTGATCTCGCCGCCAAACGCATAGCTATCTATTGCTGCGATGATCGCCCCAGCGGCGAACCCTACCCCGAATCGAATCAGTAACCTATCCATACGCGCTAATGAGTAACCTCTACCTTCGTGGACTCATTCCCAGATGATAAAAAACACGAAGGTAGCTGCATAACGCGCACGCCGACAGGGTGTGGTGGTGGGGATTAAGTAGCCCAACGTGTGAGGGAGTAGATTAAAGTACCTTCTCGTTAGGATCTTATGAATGGAGCCAATTGAGCAAATGGAACGAATACAAGATCCGAAAAACGAATACCGCACGTTAGACAACGTATTGGATGAAGAACTTCGCAATCCCGAAGTTGCTACCGGCTATCTCAAGCTTGCCATTCCCGATGGACCCGAAATGATTGTCGATCGCATTCACGCGCTGATCCGCGCCGGAACCGATTTTTCGCGTATTGATGGGAACGTTGTCGATCGCGTCAACGAATCTCTCGCTGCCGCGCATCTTCCCATTTACTGGAGCAAAGCCCCCCGAACGGTTAAAACTCCCGCAGCCCCAAAACCACGCCGCGCGCCCGCAAAACGAACGCGAAGGGTTGCAGCATAAAGTGCCCACCGACAGTGCGTGGTGGTGCTTAAGTAGGTGCTCATGAGGATGAGCAAGAGAGGAACGCAAAGATTACCAATGTCTGTTGAAACAAGTACTTTTACAAGCGATATCTACCTCAATGTTAAAGTTAAATAATTTTGTATTGACAGCCTCTGAACAGATCACATGGTCCTACGTTGCGGCCAGCAGAATCAGATTCGCGAACAAGGAAAAAGAAAAAGCACTAAAGGGTATGCTCAATCGAGTGCATGAAAAATCGAAAAAATCTGTAGAGGTTCGAATACGTTTTGCGGATTCAGAAGCGCTTCGATCCGAAGGTTTTATGATTGGACTATTACTTGCCAGAGATGGCATCAACGTACCAACTCTATGGAAGCCTGAAACTAATGCTGATTCTGATCGATTGTTAGCAAAAGCGCACGGAATTATCGAAGGTTATAGACGCGGGAAGGAAATCTTCGCGTAAGTTCGTTTGTGTTCAAACACGTCACTTGCACCGTTTTAAAAAATGACGGATGTCATTTATTCTTTAATAGCCAGCCATAGATATCCCCAAACTCAATTGCCCTCAATTGATTTGAATTTGGAGGTCTGAGGCGAGATTCATGGTATACGCTCATTACTTTTTCAATGTCTATTAGCATTGATTGAGCTGCTTCAGAGCGGGTTTCATCCGCCTTCGCAAGATAATCGGCAACCCTATTGCACATCTTCATGTGGATGAGGTAAAGATAGTGAGAGCAAGAGCGTCCGTAAACAAGATTAGCAAGAACCCCCAAGAATATGTCGAATATGAATACCGCCGGTCCGGCCCACCAAGCATAGATGAATCCTACAATTGTGGCCACCGGCAGAAGAATTGACTCTACAAAAGGGATATTGCTTAACCAGCCGTCCATAAGAGCGGCTTGACCGATTTTTAAGTTTAGTCGATCAACTTTGGGGTCGTCAGTTCTGGGAGGACCGATAATCTTGGCTAACCACATGCTTGTATCGTATAGGCCATCAGCCAGAGGCTTTAGCGCAACATGGACGATAGCAAACGCGAATGCAATTAAAAGTAGCATAATGGTTATTTAAAATAAATTTTACATAAGTTACGTGCCTAAGTCAAAACTTTATTTCCGTCTTAGGAACTTTAGAAGTGGATCGGCGCTACCCCGCTTTCCCGTAAACGGATTGTAATTCCCTCTCGTGCTCCAATTGTTGAGACGCGTGTGATCGGGCGCAGTGCGGTAGTGCGGCATAACGTAAGTACCCGTCCTGTGATTGTAATGTCCGCGAACGTGAACTTGCGCGAACGCCCCGTCAGCAGTTAGCACGAGAATTAAGCTAATTATTGCAAGTAGCTTTTTCATTGTGGTTTCTCCTTATTATTATTTGGTAGTGTCGCCGAAGAACGCCCTCATATTCGCCCGCCGGATCGAATCCGTGATGGGCGGACACTTCGGCCCGGTCACGCGATAGTCTGCGGCCATTAACGCCGCCGTATGTGGATTGAGCGTCGGTGCGCACGAAGCCGTGAGCACCAGACAGATGAGCAATGCAAGTTGCTTTTTCATTGTGGTGTCTCCTTATTGTTATGCGTAAAATTATTAGAGCCTATGAATTGCCACGAGGATCATCGAATTGCGATGCATCTAATCCCTGTTGTTGCGTTCGATAATGGTTTTTCACCCATTGATAAAAATCCGGATCATCGTAAACCTTTGCAATCGAATCCGCCCATTGCATCACTACGTTGTAGGGGTCGTAACCCGTATCGGGAGCATTGGCCGTTACAATCTGAATCTCAGCAGGTCTAGGAATTTTCTTATCAGGCATATCTTGTATGATTTTTCGTACGGCCGCTATCAGCCGCACCATTTCCTTATGCTCCGCTACCATTTCGCTGTTCTTCGGCGTGTTGGCTACCCACATACCACCTGAATCCTCGATCGCATATCCAAGAGGATGCAGTTTGCCATCGGTACCGCATAAGAGTAAGACCGAGTCTCCTGTTGACGCATTACGAGGGGAACCCGCATGTATCCACTCTGGCGAACCAGGCCAAATTGTATCTCCGGCGCGGGGAGCTTTTACCACATGAGTGGCTGGCTTTTGCGCGAATGTGACGATGGGAGTTCCAAGTAGAATGGTGAGTATGATCGTCTTCATATTGATTGTCCCCTTAATGCTACATATTGCAACGATGATGAGAGAACGTTCATTAAATGTGCCACCTTGCATTCCCAGGGTTCCGCTTCGCATCGTGGGCGATGCTTGCAACACCCTGGGCGGCGAGTACTCCGTAGCTCCGCCACTTGGGGCGGGCTGGAAGCACCGACCTACGCGAGGAAGAAAATTTCGAATTTCGTGGCGTCTCGGAAAAGTGTCGTATATTAGGTGGTGAGATGATAGGCACCTGTTTCAGGAAGGTATGAAGTTTGAATTATGAAGTATGAAATGGGGGGAAAGTGCAGTTCATTGAAAATCGAGATGACATTAATTTTCCTGAAGAAATTAATGAATAGTTGATGGAAAGTGAAATATAGTTCATTAAATGACAATTCAATTGTGTTTAATGGGCACCTATGTCTTGGGGAAAGGATGAAGGATGAAGGATGAAATGGGGAGTGTGATGGGTAGGAAGCTGGAAGGAATTGCAGCGCGGTGCTGTTAAGAATGCCACTATGCCGCCAACTTTGTCAGCCGATTGCGTATTCTGCGATATTATACGGGGTACGAATCCTCACCAGATCGTCTATGAGGATCCGGAATTTCTGGGTTTCCTGGACCGGTATCCTCTGAATCCGGGCCATACGCAGGTGATGCCGAAAAATCATCGCCGCTGGGTGTGGGATATGGATCGATCCGATCTGGGTTTCCTCATGGCGCGGGCGCAGCGGATCGCCAAGGCGCTGCAAGTGGTGTTCGATACGGAGTGGGTCATCGCCGATACGGGCGGCATCAGCGTGCCGCACGCGCATATCCATCTCGTGCCACGTTTCGAAGACGATGGCCATGGCGAGCTTCCCGATCCGAAGATCCTTCGGGAAATACCGGATCAGGAAATGGAAGATATTGCGGAAAGAATTAGAACAGAACTGGAGAGGAGTTCTGGCTAAAGGAAGTATGAAGAATCCAAGCCTTGTTGCCGTGACCTTTTGGTCACGGTCGCGAAGTGAAGAAAATGTTTTAGATAGAATAGAGATTTCGCCGTGACCTGAAGGTCACGACTACAAAGATGCTCATTAGTCAGACACCGTTACGAATCAGTCTTGCCGGAGGAGGAACCGACTTACGCGAATATTACAAAGATTCCGATGGCTTTGTCGTTTCCACCGCCATTGATAAGTACGTCTATGTGCTTATCAAGGAGCGGTTCGATTCGAAGATCTATCTGAATTACGCAGCTCGCAAGGAGATCGTCGATGATATTTCGGAGATCCAACACGAGCTGGTGCGCGAGGCCGGCATCATGGCGGGACTTCGCAATGGTTTTGAGCTTGCAACCTTTGCCGATATTCCATCGGAGGGTTCCGGATTAGGTTCCTCCAGCAGCCTTACTGTAGGGTTGTTGAATGCGATGTACACGTTCATCGGCGAGCAAGTTACTCACGACCGGCTTGCTGAAGAAGCCTGCGCGATCGAGATCGAGATCCTAAAGAAACCGATCGGCAAACAGGATCAGTATATTGCGGCTCACGGAGGGCTATCGGCAATAACGTTCCACGGCTCGGAGCGCGTCACGACGGAGCAATTGGGACTCTCCGAGCAAGAGCGGCACAATCTTGGCGGCAGGTTCATGCTGTTTTTTACGAATATCACCAGACAGGCATCGACCATCCTGAGAGAACAGCGGGACAAAACATCATCGAATCGGGCTCATTTGCAAGCGATCCATGCACTCGGCAAACGGATCGAAGAGGCAATACGAGCGAGGCGATTCGATGAGATCGGGGAAGTTTTAGATGAGAATTGGACGCTGAAAAAGAAGCTTGCTTCTGGCATCACTACATCCCGCATCGACGATATGTATCAGCGAGCACAAGCCGCAGGAGCGATGGGCGGAAAAGTTGCGGGAGCCGGTGGCGGAGGGTTCCTGTTGCTTTATGTTCGGCCGGAGCATCAGTCAAACGTGCGAGAAGCACTTTCGGACTACCGGCAAATGCCGGTGATGCTCGATAATTTTGGCGCAACGATCATTTTTAATCAGCGGCGCTATCGCTGGTAATAGATCACAGGAGTAAATGCTCGAGCTATACTTCCTTCGGCATGGGCAGACCGATTCCAGTCGCGAAAATAAGTTTTGCGGTTCGGGCTCTGACATTCCGCTTACGGCGGAAGGGGAAGAGATGGCAAGAGCCTTCGCTGCATTTTACAAAGATACGCGCTGGAATGCAATTTATACCAGTCCCCTGGAACGAACACGGATGACAGCGGAGATCATCGCGAAGCCACTCGGAATGCGGCATCGAACGCATGAGGGATTGACCGAGATCGGATATGGAAAATGGGAAGGAAAAACGGTCGAAGAAGTCGATAAGCTTTACCATGACGAGCATATCAGTTGGATCGCTGACCCTGCGTGGTATCCTCCAACGGATGGGGAATCCGCTATCTCTGTTTCCAATCGAGCTTTGGCAGTGATCGCGAAAATTCGCGAGGAATTCGATGATGGAAAACTGCTGATCGTCTCGCATAAAGCAACGATACGCATTGCGCTGTGTTCCCTTATTGGCATTGACGTGGGCCGATTCCGTTATCGGCTTGCTTGCCCCGTCGGTTCGGTGAGCGTGGTACGATTTGGCGAACAAGGCCCGCTCATCGAAAAAATTGGAGGCCGTTCACATCTGAGTGAATATCTCAGAAACCTGCCAGGGACTTGAAAAACGATGAAATATAAAAGATGAAAGATGAAGGGATAATGTTTTAAGCATCGTCGGCGATGCGCTTTCAACTTTATTCAAAAAATGACCTTCGAAGAATATATCTCCTATTTTAATAATTCGCTCAATTCGCTAAATCATGCGGAAGTGCAGGAGTTCGTTGATCTGCTCGTCGATGCATACGAAAATGACCGCACGGTTTTTGTGATCGGCAATGGTGGTAGCGCAGCGAATGCATCACATTTTGCAAATGATCTCGCCAAAGGTACCCTCCGTTCAATGGATCAAACTAAACGGATGCGAGCCTTGTCACTCACCGATAACGTTGCCCTCATGACCGCTTATGGTAACGATGAAGGCTATGCTTCCATCTTCGAACAACAATTACGAACCTACGCTCGTCCCGGCGATATTGTGATTGCTATTTCAGGTTCCGGGAATAGCCCGAATGTAATTGGCGCTATCGAATGGGCGAATGCCAATGGTTTACATACCGTCGGCGTGACAGGCTTTGGAGGTGGAAAGCTTAAGCAAATTGCAGCATCGACCGTGCATGTTCCACTCAACGATATGTGTACATCCGAGAGCGTTCACTCGGTAATTTTCCACTACGTCGCAATTGAATTGCAAAAAAGGCTCTACGCAGAAAAAGTCTAAATGGGATGAATGGTCTCTGTGATGATTGCGCTCACGTGAAACGAATTACCTCATCGCACGACAGCGAATTCATATTCTGCCTACGATCGAAAGACGAGCCACAATTCCCGAAATATCCGAAGCTGCCAGTGGTGATTTGTAGCGGGTATGAATCTGTTAGCGATGCGACAGAATCAATGAAACAACTTAATTAATTACGCTGCATTTTGCACTGGCGATAGTACTTCCGGCGCATGGGAGGGTTGATGTTTTGGATTTTTACGGAACCTGCGTCCAAGCTTTTCGCGCCACTCGTAAAAGATCTCGTAGATCGTCGGTATTACGACGAGTGTAAGGATCGTCGAAGTGATAACGCCGCCGATCACGGCGCGGCCAAGAGGCGCGCGGAAATCTGCTCCTTCACCCCAGCCGATGGCAACCGGAACCATCCCGGCAACCAGCGCGAGCGTCGTCATCATAATGGGTCGCAAACGAACGCGGCCTGCTTCGATCAATGCTTCACGAAGTGGCATCCCAGCTTCATGCTGATTTTTTGCAAAATCAATAAGCAGGATAGCGTTCTTTGCCACAATACCCATGAGCATCATCACGCCGATCATGGACATGATGTTCAGTGCATCGCCCGTGAAAATAAGCATGAGCACGACGCCAATGAGTGAAAGCGGAAGCGATAGGAGGATCGCCAACGGATCGAGGAACGAGCCAAACTGCACGACAAGAATCAAATACATCAACAAAATGGCCAAACCCAGCGCCGCGAAAATGGAGCCGAACATTTCTGCTTGATTTTTCGCCTGCGCACCGGAAGAAATATGCACTCCCGGCGGAAGCGATAATTTAGCGATGCCTGCTTGAATGTCATTCGTCACTTCCCCAAGCGAACGCCCGGAAGTATTTGCTTCAACATTTATAACGCGGTCCTCATCGAGATGGTCAATCTCTGCCGGTCCAAGGCTCTGTTTAATATCTGCAATTTGCCCAAGAGGAACGACGGCAGAACCACCCATCGCCGCACCAACGGGAGGAATAGCTCCAGGAGGGGGTTGCTGACCACCTTGCCCAGCACCGGGTGAGACCACGATCGGTACTTGCAATAAGTCAGCCGCATTTTGTCTGGATGATGCAGCAAGACGCACTGTAACATCACGCGTTTTACCGGTTGGATCTACCCAATCGCCAGTCTTAAGTCCCGCGAAAGCAGGCATAAGCGATTGCGCTGTTTGTCCGGCGGTAAGTCCCATCGATCCGATAAGACCACGACGAAGATTCACTTCGATCTCCGGTTTTTGTCCTTTCGTGGAAAGCGCGACATCCACTGCGCCTTTGGTATTTCGAATAACGTTCTGGATCATCTCCGCAGCTTGCTCCATGCTGGCATCGTTGGTGCCACGGATTTGAAGTTGGATCTCTTTTTGCGCCGCACCCCACGGATTGGTAAATACATAAGTGTGAACGCCACCGATCGTTGCTACCTCGTGCCGAAGGATAGCGGCAAAATCCTCGCCGGAAATATCTCGATCTTTTTTGGGGACCATTTTTACATACACGCTTGCTTCGGTCACATCGCCGGAACTCGAAGAGGTTCCGAGCATGGTAGCCGTGCTGCCGATCGTTGTATAAGTATATGGAACTTCCTTGTGCTTGCGGATGAGCGTAGTGACCTCCTCGCATTTCGCACGCGTGTATTCGAGACTGGAGCCAGGAGGCGTTTCCACAGACAGCATCAGCTCGGAGCGGTCGCTGATAGGTGCGAATCCAAATCCGCCAAATTTACCTTGAATAAATAATGCGGCGACGAACGTAAACGTTGCCAACGTGACCATCCACCACCGGTGATCGAGCGCCCATGCAATGACCCGTTTATAGCCATCTGCTTTTGCGTTGAACCAATCATTAAATTGGTCGAGCCAGGGATAGATGAGGCCGAGCAATCCGAGCGCGATAAATAAGAATCCCATCAGATTCGAGCTCACGTCAGCTAGCAACATGAACAAGCCGAGAGAGAACGAAGCAATGCCAAGCACGGTGGGCAGCCACACCCGGCGCTTATGCGATACTCCGTGAGGATCCGGCCAATAGGCTGAAAGCATCGGGTCGAGCGAAAAGCTTACGAATAGCGAAACCATCACTGCACACGCAATTGTAAGCGCAAATGGTTTGAACCACTGTCCTGCAAGACCCGGCATGAACGCAACCGGAACGAAAACAGCCATGATCGAAAAGGTTGTGGCAGTGACCGCAAGACCGATCTCGTTGGTACCAGTATGCGAAGCCGTTACATGATCTTCGCCCATTTCAATATGGCGCACGATATTTTCTCGAACGACAATCGCATCATCAATGAGAATTCCGATAGCGAGTGAAAGCCCCATCAGCGACATAATGTTCAGCGTAAATCCACATGCCATTACAGCGATGAAAGCCGTTAGCACGGAAACAGGCAATGCGAGACCGGTAATAACCGTCGAGCGCCAGGAATTTAAGAAAAGGAATACGACAAGGATGGTAAGGCCAGCGCCTTCAAAGAGCGTTTCTTCCACGTTCGCGACGGAGTTGGTTACGCGAACACCTGCATCGCGAATCACTTCCAGCGTGGTGCCGGGAGGTAACTTTTTCTTGATATCGTCGATCGCGTTCTTGACATTCTGAGAAACGGTTGCCGTGCTGGAGCCTTTTGTTTTTGTTACGTCAAGTCCGACCGCCTCGACTCCATTAAAGATCGCGAGTGATCGTGCTTCCATCGCTGTATCCGCAACGTTTGCGATGTCACCCAAACGAATGGTCTGTCCTCCTCGCATCGCTATTGGAACAGCATTGAATTGTGCCGGCTCCTCGATGCGCCCTTGCAAACGAATAGACTGCTCCACCAAATTATCCTGCAATGCCCCAATAGGCGTGGCAAGATTTTGGGATTCAAGTGCTTGCACGACCTGTGCAACGCTCACATTATTCGCTTGAAGATCGCTGGGCCGAAGATCGACCGCAATCTCACGCTTTACCGCACCGGATACATTCACTTGCGCGACACCATTAATGGAACGAAGTTCTTTGGTAATGCCAGGGTCAGCCATCGAGGTAAGATCGGCCGGCGTCATTCCGGGCGAACGCAAGATCACCGAAACGATGGGCATATCATCCGGATCGTACTTTTTCAGAATGGGCGGTTTCATTTCCGGCGGCAGGTCGTTCTGAATGCCGCTGATGGCATCGCGAATATCCTGCATGGCCTGATCGGGATCTTTCGAAAAAAGAAATTGGCAGGTGATGAGCGCAAAGCCATCCATGGACTTCGAATTCATCTGATCCATTCCACTAATGGAACCAAATACTTCCTCCATGCGAACGACGATCTCACGTTCGACCTGCTCCGGCGATGCACCTGGATAGGGAACTGCAACGACAACGAGCGGACTTGCCACGTCAGGAAATTCATCGATCTGTAAACTATGAAGCGAGAAAATTCCGAATATGACGAGCGCGAGCATCGTCGTTATCGTAACGACGGGGCGCTTGATCGCAAAATCTGAAATAAACATCGTTCCGGAATTATTTAAATTGTATCTTTTATACCTTATTTCGCGGAAGTATCTTGTTTTGGATCGGGAATCGGCTTTACATGCGCGCCGAGTGCAATATCCATTGCCGAACCACGCAAAACGGTATCACCCACATTGACGCCGGAAATAATTTCGATCTGGCCATTTTTCTCATCGAGCGTTCCAAGCACGACCGTCGATCGTTCGACGACACCATTGTGGCTGCGAATGACCGCAGGCGTGATCGTCTTATGATCGACTGCATCGGCAGGAAGCGTAAGCGTCATCTTCAGAACGCTGGCAATACGTCCCTCAGCATAAAGCCCGCCGACAAGCGTTTGGCCTTTATTCGGAATTTCGGCATAAATACGGACCTGCCTCGTCATCGGATCGGCGGTTGGATTAATGCGCGCGATCGTACCCTCGAATTTTTTATCAGGATAGCCCGTGACATCGAATTCCACATGCAACCCAATATGCACAATACTCAGCGCATTTGCAGGAACGGTTCCTTGCAGCTCCAGCGTCGAGGGATCGACGATTGTATAAAGCGGTGTCCCCTGCTGCACCACATCGCCGATGGAAGCGCTTTTTTCACTTACCACGCCGGAGAACGGAGCGCGAACAGTAGCGTACCCGAGCTGTTTTTCGGCAGTCGCAAGCATAGCTTTAGCCTGAGCGAGTCCTGCTTCAGCACTTACACAATTTTGCCGAGCTTGATCGACACTTTGTTCGGAAATGGCACCAGATTTCAGCAGCGTCTCCTGGCGCTCTCGCTCGCGATGCGTCAAAGCTACGGCACTTTCTGCATTCGTGACGGCATTTTTTGCACTGGCGACTGCATCCGTCAGAGCACTGTTATCAATGCTCGCAATGACCTCACCGGCAGAAACGGGTTTACCCTGATCGACAAGCATTCGAAGCACGGACCCTGAAATTTGCGCGCGAACCACCGCCTGATCTCTAGGAACTAATGTTCCGCTGATGGTTGGGCCGCTTTCAATCTGACCCTCCGAAGCAACCGCATAGCTTTCTGGTCCAAGCTGAATCGGAGCCGGCGCCGTTGGTGAAGAATCGGCCTTCTTGCAACCTGACATCACCGCTGATGATACAGCGAAAAGAACCGCGATCGCTGTTACAGCGAATCCAAAGTTATACTTTCGAAAGAAAAAGCTCATTGTCCGGTTGGTGATCCTAAGGATGGTGTTGTGGTATTGGCAGGAGTGAACGTCAGCGGTACCGCCTGCATCGTGGATGAAGTGCCAAAACTCTGCTGGGGCTGTGACATACCCGATTGAGAATTTGTGGAACCCAATGCGGGATTTACCGGCAAATCTTTCAACAAAGCAAGCTTCGCTCGTGCTACCTGATAATCACGAACGGCACGAGCGGAATTCGCGCGCGCTTGTTCCTCCTGAATTCGTGAATCGTTAAGTTCCACCTCGGTCGAGATACCCTGCGCATACCGGACTGCCGCAATATCATACGCGCGTTTGGCTTCGGAGGCCGTGCTCGCAGTGGAGCGAAGATTTGCTTCTGCTGAATGCAGGGCATCATAGGAAACTCGGGAATCCATTGCAGCGGCTTCGCGGGCTTGTTCCATACGGGCATTCGCCTGCTCCACGGCTGCCTCCGCCATATCCACATTACCGGATATATTGCCTCCTGTATAAATGGGTATCGACACATTAACTGCCGCAGTCCAGTTCGTGTACCAATCGCTCCAGTTCGGGAAAAAATTATTCGGATAAGCGACTGGAGCATAGCTTGAACTGATAGAGATCTGCGGCCAATGTGCGCTTTCGGCAATGCGCACCTGAGCGTTCGAAGCATCGATGTTAAGTCCGGCCTGAATAACGCTCGATCGTTTTTCAGTTGCGGTATCGCTCATCATTGCAAAGCGAGCCTGGGAATCAACGATCGGCGTTGTAAGTTGGAGCGAATCATCGAGGGAGTAATTCAGCAACTGTTTCAATCGGTAATAGGCTTGCGCGCGGCTGTCCTCGCTTTGAATAACTACAGGAATTTGATTATCGCGGGCTACTTTGGCCGTCAGTGCATCGAACTCTGCTTTTTCTCCGACCTGATAGGAAAGATTGGTAAGATCATATACTTTTTGTGCCTGATCGAGCGCGTCGCGAGAAATTTTCACGATAGTGTCCGCAAGGATCGCATCGTAATAACTCTGCGTAACACTCAGCACAAGCTGCGCTTGGGCAGCAGTGAGATCGATGTCCGCTGATTTTTTACGAGCTTTGGCAGCATCGTTCAGAGCAATGAGCCTGCCACCGTTAAAGATGTTTTCCGATGCATTCAGGGAGAGATTCCATTGGTTCTCTTTACCGAACGGGAAATTTTTGAAGATCTGTGCCAGCGCGCCTTCGACTCCCGTATCAGGAAGGCTGGAAAGGCCACTGTATTGAGATTTGATCGTCAGGGTGTAATTTACACCGGCTGAGATCTGCGGCAAAAATCCACTAAACGCAACCTCCTCATTGCCTTCTGCAGCATGAACTCCGCCTTCAGCTAACGTGATCTCTTCTCCAACACCGAGAGATCTGCTAATGGCCTGATCCAGCGACAAAACGTGAAGTGTCCTTGGCAACGATGAGGGTTGCGCAAAACTGGGACTTGTGCAAAGAAGCGCAAGGCCGGAAACCAACAAGAAAGAGCGCAAAATGAGAGAGTGCATTCGTTACAGGCATCACAAGTTTCGACGAAAGCATCGTGGGCGATAAAGCATCGTGGGCGATGCGGATTCGACCGATGCTGGCCACAAGACGTATTGCAAGTCCTTATATTGTAGCCTTAAAACAAGATTGTGAAATAGGCCGCAACGAGTTATGCTCAGCTCCAAGGACATCGCATATTAGACCCGATCGAAAAAGTTATCTATTTAGCCTCCGAAGTATGGCAATTCCCACAGCCAAAGCCCGTATTAGTCTTCATATCGTAGGGTTTCATGCCGAGCAGGTCAGCCATAGTCGGCTTTATTGTCTTGGACATGAATTCCATCGTCTTGGCCTTACTCGTATTAAGTGAATCCCATCCCTCCCGAGTAGCGGGCAGTTTCGGAAGCTGTGGATTGGGCATCTTGAATTCACCGGTGCGAGCGCCATTCCCGTGGCATGTCACACATTTGAAATCCGCAAAATGCTTCGGATCGAAGGTTTGAAAAAGAGGCTTCATCTTCGGCATTATGACATCCTTCATGTATTGCTTTCGCTCCACTTTCGACATTTTATCCCAATCGATGGTGGTATCAGCTTTCATCGCTTTCTTGGGTATGACCGAATGAGTTATCCCTGAAGGAGTGGCGGCACTAATGGACAGAATGAGCGAAGCAGCAGATATAAGAACCAGAGCCGAAAAAGCTATTTTCATCATAATAGATCGTTTCAAGAAAAATGTGACGGATGATAACATCAGAAAGGACTAAAGGAATTTCATCCCGGTTCTCTTAAAGATGGTAACATTGGCACAAGTCTCAGAAGAATCCCATGCGAATAATGCCGCGCCACATTCCGAATGAACGTCAGGAAATCCATCGGGGCGGAATGATCGGCTTTATCGGAGATCGTGCGAATGACGATATATGGTGTGCGATATTCAAGGCACACCTGCGCAACGGCAGCTCCTTCCATCTCAATGCAAAGAAGATCGGGAATCGCACTCCGCAACTCCGCGATCTTGTGAGGATCGGCGATGAACTGATCGCCGCTTGCGATAATACCGACGAACGCACTCCCCCTTGTAGCGCAAACTTCAGTTTGCGCTACACTGAGATATTCTTCAGCAGATTTTTTCGCAAGTTCAACAAGTCCTTCATCCACTGGGAAATAACTTATCCCCAAAAACGGGATTTCATATTTCGAAAGAATTCCCGCAGCACTCACGTCGAAATCATGTTGAATAAGCCTGTCGGCAATCACAACATCGCCCACATTCAGCATGGGCGATACCGCTCCGGCTACGCCAGTAAAAATGATGAGACCGACTCCAAAATGTTCGATCAGCGTTGTCGCCGTTATCCCCGCAGCAACCTTACCCCAATGCGAAAAGACGAGCACGCAATCGATTCCTTCGAATCGTCCGACGTGATAAGACCGTCCTCCGACTTCTATGATTTTTTCCGTTTCGAGCTCCTCTGCGATGAGGTCAATCTCTTGAGGCATCGAACCAATTATTCCAAGTTTCATAGGCAATTCCGACTTCTATAATGGATTCCTGGATGAATAATGAATGCTGAGGAACGCAACGTTCCCCTTCATCATTCATCATTCTTAATTCATCATTCAGTTATGCACCCAGTTCTATTTCACATCGGCCCCATCACGCTCTATAGCTTTGGCCTCATGATGGCCACGGCATTTCTTGTTGCAGGCTATTTTTTCACGGTCGAACTGAAGCGACGCGGCCTCGACGAACGAATAGCCGGACAAATAACCATCATCTGCCTTATCGGAGGGGTCGCGGGAAGCAAGCTATTTTCGATTCTTGAAAACTGGTCTGATTTTATACACGATCCAAGAGGTCAGCTTTTTTCTCCGGCTGGTCTCACATTTTATGGCGGATTTATCGTCGCTACGATATGGATCTATTTCTACGTCAAAAGTAAAGGATTAAAATTTTTGATGTTTGCCGATATGATCGCGCCCGTGGTGCTGCTTGCGTATGGCATTGGCCGTATTGGCTGCCAGCTTGCCGGCGATGGCGATTACGGAATTCCATCCTCGCTGCCCTGGGCCATGTCCTATCCACAAGGAACTGCAAAACCGACCTACACGCTCATCGACTATTTCAAAACGCACCCATTAGAGCGGGCGCAGTTGCATTATGATTCGCTTGCTTCCATTACCGTTGGACACGATCAAATGGGTGAACGCATTTCGCGATTCGATGAAGTTGTTACCGTTCATCCCGCACCTGTGTACGAAACGCTGTTTTGCATTATTGCATTTTACTTTATTTGGTCAAACCGCAAGAAATTCGATGGTGAACTTGGTAAAGTGTTTTCGATCACACTCGTGGTCATGGGAGTGGAACGATTGCTCATCGAATTCATTCGCATCAATCCACTCTACTGGGGACTCTCAATGGCGCAGTGGATCTCGATCGCCATGATCGCCGTGGGAGGATGGATGCTTGGGTTTTATTACCCAAGGCTCCGTCGTGCTTAATTACATGTCATCCTGAGCGAAGTTCTTCCGACCAAAGGGAGGAAGAACGGAGTCGAAGGATCTCAGACAATTAACCAAAGATCCTTCGACTGCGCAAGACTCCGCTGTCGCTACGTCTTGCTTCGCTCAGGATGACATGTTAATTAGTATCCTAACTGATCCATTTTGACTGCCAGATCGACCACGCGGCAGGAATAACCCCATTCGTTATCGTACCAGCCGAAGACCTTGACGGTCTTGCCCATTGTCATCGTCATCTGGGAATCAAAGATGCAGGAATGTGGATCGTGGACGATGTCCGCCGTTACGATGGGGTCTTCGGTATAGGCGAGAATATTTTTCATCGGGCCATTGGCAGCAGCTTTGTAGGCAGCGTTCACTTCTTCAATGGTTACTTCGAGTTTCAGCTGGGCTACGAAATCGGTGATAGAGCCTGTCGGCGTTGGAACTCGGAGCGATGTGCCATCGATCTTGCCTTTGAGTTCGGGAATGATCTGCCCGATAGCCCGCGCAGCGCCCGTCGTTGTGGGAATGACGCTAAGCGCGGCTGCGCGAGCGCGGCGCAAGTCCTTATGGGGAAGATCGAGGAGATTCTGATCGTTCGTGTAAGAATGGACCGTCGTCATAAATCCCTGCTCGATGCCAAATGCGTCATTCAACACTTTCACCATCGGCGCAAGGCAATTTGTGGTGCAGGAAGCATTCGAAACGAGTTTATCCTCCGGTTTGAGATCGGAATCATTCACGCCGAGGACTATCATTTTATCCAGCTTATCCCCTTTCGGCGGAACGGTGAGAATTACTTTTTTCGCGCCGGCATCGATGTGTTTTTGGCATCCGGCACGGTCGGCAAAATGGCCGGTCGATTCAATTACAATATCAGTACTTAATGTACCCCACGGCAATTTCGAAGGATCTTTCTCGCACGTAATTTCGATGCGGTCGCCATTTACGATCAGGCAATTCCCATCCACTGTGATCTCGCCATTAAATTTACCGTGGACGGAATCGTATTTCAGCAAATGTCCGAGCGTTTTGGCATCGGTCAAGTCGTTAATGCCAACAAAATTGAATCCACCGAATTCAAATGCCCTGCGAAGAACTAACCTGCCGATACGCCCAAAACCGTTAATGCCTACATTGATTGCCATAGAGAATGTTCTTTAAAAGTGGAAGACCGCCCACGCGGCTTATACGGTGGGTAATCCGATTGGATTCGTACAAAAATACGTCCTAAACGAGAGAGAATCTTAACGCAACACTTCGATAATCTTACTCTCGTTATCTTGCGAATTTTGGGCATGGAGAAAATAACATCCATTTGAAAGTCCGCTCAGATCAAGCGTTCCGCTCTCGGCTTGGATGGTCTGGTTGAGTACAATGCGCCCGATAGCATCTGTAATTTCGATGTGGACTGGCCCAACTGCTCCATTCCCGGAAACCGTCACTAAACCAGATGTTGGATTTGGGAAAACTGAGAGATCGGATGATTGAAAAGAATTCGGAGCCACAGAAGATTCTATATTACCCACGCCAATTAAAAGGATGGTCGTGTCCTGCAAGCTTTCTTCGGAATCTGAGATTATAAGGTTTAACATCGCTGTGTCATTCCCGATATACCTTTTAGGGGCAAACTGTATCGTAACATCGATGGAATCACCTGGCTGGAGCGAATCCGGAAAGAATAGGAACGATGGTTGAATTGCCAGAATTGAAAAATAGCTCGAACCAGCGGTTAAAAGTGATGCAACGATAAGTGGCGCGTTCCCGGTATTGGTAAGTGATATTGTCAATGTATCGGCCTGGCCGAGTTGCACTGTTCCAAAGTTGAATAGGTTGGATGTGATATGCAGTATGCCGGTCGATCCACTGCCACCACTTGGAATTGGAATATCAGGCGTAGGATACTCGCCCGAATCCGTAGCAACGGGGTACGTATAGACTGCTTCGAAATCGCTGCCGGAGATCTTCTTTAGTTGACTAATATCGTCATCCGGCCAGTTAGGATTCGTTTCGCCGGAGATATACCACGCCGAGCCATTATCAGCGAGAATTATTCCATATTTTTTCAGTGCCGTAATTATTACTTTGGCATAGCCGGTATCCTGGGAATCGTCAAAACTTGCTTTGAGTCGCATACGGAGGCCCATTGGCATATACGTTGTATCGGTCGTTGAACCGGCTTCGTGTCTTGCCGGAAAGATCCAAGCTTTCTGCGTATGTGGTACCGTAAATCGTAATGCATGATTAATTGCTCCCGCCTTACATTCATCTAATCTCACGAGGCCGGGAAAGATGGGAAGACCCGCTGCGTCGCAAGAAGTCCAGCTATCCGGACGGTAATTATTCGAGTCAAGTGCGAAAATGGCTGAGGAGGTAGCAGCCCAGCCATTCTCATTCTTATCTTTGACGCCCTGATAAAGCTCATAAAGATGATGGTTGCCGGTATCGACGACAAGTACGTGGGAATCTCCATCATGCTCGATCGGCGCGTTCGGTGGGATCGGCATCGGGCCAGGATCGCTTTGGTCCTGGTAACCATTGCTGGTATTGATCGCCACAAATGGTTGCGATCCATTGACTGCAATCCACGGAATGCCATAATTAGTATCGCTCCCAAAATCGGGGTGCACATTGATCGATCCCCCAACGGAAGCAATGTAAGCTGCCGAGTGAACTGAATCAACACATGATGTATCTACCCTGACATTCCATGGATTATTCGCGGGAAAAATTCGGCACGATCCAAGGGTTTGGGCAGAACTAATTTCTGAAAATAACAGGACGCAACAACATATCAAAAGTGATTTCATAGTTGGAAGATTCTAATATACAATGAGAACGCAAGATAATGAGAAAAGTCACGCCGTAGCAACTTTATCCGGGGTGATCGGGATCGAAGATGTGATACTGATGGAATAGGGAGCGATCGACCCGGCTACGGCAGCATTTCGAAGAGCCGCGACAACGCCCTTTTAAATTTAATGCCATTCCACGCTTCTTCAACTCGGCCTCGGCTGACCTCTATCAGATCCAGCGATTCGGCAAGCGTTCGCACCGAATCTAACTCAAGATCCGTTCTTTGACCTTCCGATGTTCGTGGATAACAGATCCAGATCCTGCCTTTCGGTTCCAAAGAGGTTACCGCAAGAGGGAAAAATTCCCGCAGTAACACGCGGCTCGCTGTGAAAAAAAGAATGAGATCGTATTTGCCCATGACGAGATCGGTATCGTAACTTCCGCTCTCGAGGCCTAAACGTTCTGCAAATCCTTCGGGAGGCCACAGAAGCGCAATGGACATCCCATCTGGCTTGACACCGAGCTTTTTCGCGAGCGATTCCGCCGACTCGTCAGAATCTTTTTTTCTTGGTGGCATTACAAACTTCTCCGTGGCAATATAATGAAATAACGCTAACAGGGCATTTCGGTTTCCGCGATTTGTTCATCATCCCGTTTATGCACGACGATGCATAAATTTTAGTCCGCTCCATACTTCGTCGATCGCACATACTTTGACGTCCACAAGACCTGTCGCCAGCCCAAGCATGCGCACGGCATTCTCGCCGAGATCCGTTTGCAATCCGGATGCTTTTTTCGGCCAGGAGATCCAGAGTATTCCACCGCGACTGAGGCGTTTCGCAAGAATGGGAAAGATCGATTCGAGCGCTAGCGTACTTCCAGTGAAGAAATGAAGATAATCGTAAGAATCAAGGCTAAGCTCGGTATCGAATGATGCGCCACCGATAAGCGCTTCAAATCCTTCGGGAGCTTCAATGATCGCCTTCGTAGCAGTAACGGTGATCCCGAGTTTCTCCACGAGTGGGCGCTTGGAATAACCCGCCAGACTCGGTGTATTCTTAGAAGACTTTTTCTTCTTTGGCTTTGCCATCAGATTTATAGTAACAATCGAAGCACGCTTTCGAAATCCTCAAGAGATCCGATCTCTGGAACACTGTCATCAGGCGCTTTGGTCAAATAGCAATTATACCATATCCCTCGAATGCCGGCGGCTCGTGCTCCCAGAATATCATTCTCCCAGGAGTCACCAATAATAATTGTTTCCTCGGGTTTACATTCCAAACGTTGAAGCGCCATATTGAAAATACGAACATCCGGTTTTGCAAATCCAGCTTCCTCGGAGATGGTAATACTATCGAGCAGATCAAACAACTGGCAATGTCGAAGCTTATCCATCTGTTCCTCCACCAAATTATTGGTAACAATGCCCGTTTTGAATCCCCGATCACGAAGCCCAATCAACAATTCTCTCGCTCCCGGAGTAGCTCTTCGTGATACTTGATAACTCGAACGATATTCTATGGCAACCTTTTCCAACTGCTGTTCTGTCGGATCAACGCCGTATGTTCGGAGGAGTTTTCCAAACCGTTTCACACGGGCCTGGTCGGGAGTGAGTGTACCGGCAAGCACTTCCAGATGTATGGTGTTCAGAATCTCAAGATTTGCTGTCTCAAGCTCATCGAGGGGTACGGTAGCAAGTTGGCTGGGAAATTCTTGTTGCAATACCGATAGTGCGGTTCGGGAACTGTGACGATGATCGAACAGCGTGTCATCGAGATCGAAAAGAACGGCGCGCAACCCCAATTACACGCTCCCTTTCATTCCCGCCGAAGGACAATATACTGCGACTACACACTCAGAACATTTCGGTTTGCGTGCATCGCAAATGGCACGGCCATGAAGAATGATGACATGGGCCGTGAGTGTCCATTGCGAGGGCTTCGCAAGTTGCATCAGATCTTGCTCGATTTTTTGAGGATCGGACTGTTTGGTCAGTCCTAATCTTCCCGAAAGCCTCGTAACATGGGTATCGACTGCTATTCCTTCGGATTTGCCAAAAGCATCGCCAAGCACAACATTAGCGGTCTTGCGTCCAACGCCACGTAGCGTCGTGAGTTCTTCCATGGTTTCGGGAACCTTGCCATCGAACTTCTCGACAATATCGCTCGCCATCGATTTCAGCGATTTTGCCTTTTGATGATAAAATCCCGTTGTTTTAATCACGTCCTCAATGTCGGCAAGTTCAGCATTTGCGAGCGTTTTTGTATTTGGAAACGCCTTGCGAAATTCAGGCATGACCATATTCACGCGCTTATCGGTGCATTGTGCTGAAAGGATCGTCGCCGCAAGCAGCTCGTAGGCATTGTTGAATTCGAGCGCACATTTCGCGTCAGGATATGCTTTATGTAACTTCGAAAATATTTTTTGGAAGCGTTCTTTTCGGGCTTCGAGCGATTCTCCTTTGGGCAGCTCGCGCGGCTCGACAGCACCATCGCGTATCGTGCTTTCTTTTTCGATCTCTTTTTTAGCCATTTATTGTCCTCGGAATTTTATAATGCCTTCTATTCCTTCTCGTTCTGCGATCGCCGTAAGGGAGTCGGCTTCAAGGCGATTGTAACGATAGGTTGGAACATCTTTCTTATGAATGGTCGCTCCGGCTGCTTCTGCGCGCGCAAAAAAATCAGCATCATCTCCATACGGAACATCGCGAAAGCCCTGTAACCTTTCCACGAGATCGCGGCGAATAACGAACGTCCCACCGACAACACATTCCGATATCGGGATCAACTTCGATGGGTCATGCTTATCTGCAACCATGTTAGATCCTATCACTTTAACGCCGCCATGCAGCAAATCCACTTCGGGATATGATTTCAAGTATTCCGCTCGTAATTGAAGGTGGTCAGGCAGATATTCATCATCGGAATCAAGAAAGGTGATATATTTGCCTCGACTCATCTGAATACCGGTGTTCCTCGCCATTGCTAACCCGCGATTGTGAGCAAAGTTATAGCGAATTCTCTGGTCTTTCAGAGCAAAATGCCGAATTAACTCAAAAGTAGAATCACGGGAGCCATCGTCAATAATGAGCAGTTCCCAATCCCGAAAGCTTTGTGCGAGAACACTTTCGATTGCTCCGCTAATAAGATGCGCGCGATTAAACGTTGGAAGAATAACGGAGAAAAATGGCATCATTGCCCCAGTAAACCCATACGAAGAAGTTTTTGCCGGAATTCCTCTGCTTCGCGTTTCGTGAAATCGGGTGATGGCGCAGGCATTGCATTCGTAAAACACTCCTCTGAAATGGAGCCAGGAATCATTGTAGAAAGCAACTTCGCCTCTTTGCCGGAAAGCGTCACGGCCTCGAGCCAGTAGTCCTGAAATGCTTCGAATGACGTCGGGAAATATTGCTTCGCAAGATCGAAAATAGCATTCGCATACACGCGGATCTCATATTGAGCGGTCGCTTCCATCCGAAGCTGTAAGAATCTAAACCAGTTCAATAAATTGCCGGTCACGACAAACGTGGAATAGTGCGAAACCGGCATATTCAACCGCGCAAGTTCACGCGCTACGTTGTGTGTTTGAATGAGCGCGTTATATTCTTCCTCGAATTCCTGCTGCTCCTCACGCCATTGCGTTACAAATTCCACTGCGTCGGGATGGGGCTCTCCAGAGCCTTGATGATTGCTTTTTGCTTGATAAGATACGCGCTCGGCATCAGGGGTGTAGTAAAGCGGATCGAGCTGTTTATACCGTCCGGATTCCTCGTTATAACTAAATGTTCGGTGACGAAACCACTCGCGTATCACCATGATGGGCGCACGAACCTCGAACTTCATCACACTGCCCTCGAATGGCGTGGTATGTTTATGGCGCAACAGAAACCTGACAAGCGTCGTCTGCTGCGCATCGCTGCGGGCAGCTACGCCAGTGGAGATGCGCGCATCAGAATCAGGTGATGAATCATCGCCCATGACATCCAGCAGACGGACATAGCCATTATCGAGGACATGCTTTTCGTTTTCGAAGGTTGGGTTGAGTGGCATCTTTAATAAGTCAGGATGTAAATCCAACAACTGGGAGATTCAAATTGTTAATGTATGATCCTCTTTTCGTTGTAATTCCATATCGCTCCGACTAAAGAACCCACGAACATCCCGATCAGCGCGCCGCCAACGACATCGCTTGGATAGTGGAGCCCTTCATAGATGCGGCCCAAACTGATCAAGAGCGCTCCAACAAACAGCCAAACGATATACTTTTTTCGCGGCCAGATGGTAAAAAAGAACGTTGCAATTGCAAAATTATTCAACGCATGATTCGATGGAAAACTTGGGTCTCCACGCGGCCCATCAGGAAGCCGGATCCAGGGAACGATGTGCTGACCGCTCGGAAGCATCGTACATGGCCGATCTCGGTGGACTAACGGTTTTGCGACATAATGACCTAACGAATCCGTGGTTGCAACCACCAATACCGCTGCGACGACCATCCACACCCCTCGCACACGAAAGCGATAGATCAAATAAAGTCCGGCAAGGATATAGACAGGATACCAGAAATGAACATTGGTTATGGCCTTAAAAAAATCATCGAGCGAGGCAGACGCGATCGTTCGATTGAAAAAATAGAGTATCGAAAGATCGAGATCGTGCATTTATCTTGCTAAGGTCGAAGCACGGTAACGATCGAGGAATTGACCGCAAATAGGGTCATTCGATTTCGCAAACGCATCCGGTGTGCCATCGAAATAGACAAGGCCCTGATGTAAAAAGATGACCCGTTTAGCGATACGCTCCACCGTGAACATATCGTGCGTCACGATCAGGCTTGTGACATGGAGTCTTGCGGTAAGGTCTTCAATAAGAGAATCGATCTGATCGCTGGTGACGGGGTCGAGGCCGGTGGTAGGCTCATCATAGAACATATAGCGTGGTTCGCCCGCAAGAGCCCGAGCGAGCGCAACCCGCTTTTTCATTCCGCCAGATAGATCGGATGGCATTACGCCCTCGATATTTTTCAATCCCACCAACGCGAGCTTCTGCTTCACGATGGCTGAAAGTTTTTCGTGGTCTCGCTCACCGTGCTCGCGAAGGCCGAGCGTAATGTTCTCCCAAACATTCATCGAATCGAATAGTGCGGAACCTTGAAATAAAAATCCGAAATTTCTCCGAAGATCTTCTATTTTGGTTTGACGCGCCTTTGAAAGGTTCACACTATCGACGACAATCTCGCCAACATCCGGCTTCAACAACCCGATAATATTCTTTAGTAACACGCTTTTCCCACAACCGCTTTGACCAATGATAGCAACGGTTTCACCATCGGCAATCTCGAATGACACGCCGCGCAATACATGAAGCGTGCCAAAGGACTTATGCAGTTTCTTTATGGAGATCATTCTTTATGTTAGAAAAGGATGGTCCAAAGCGTGTAATCTAAGATGAGCACCATCGTACTCGAGAGAACGAACGCGCGGATCGTCGCCTTCCCTACGCCTTCGGCACCACCATCCGCACTGAAGCCAACTTTCACCCCGATCAACGCTGTGAACGAACCGAAGAAGAGTGCTTTGAAGAGTCCGCCCAGTAAATCCTTCACCTGGAAGTATTGCTGTACGGAATCGAAGAACGTTCTGCTGGTAATTCCCAGGAAAAAATTGCTAACGAGAAATGCGCCGGCAAGCGCAATGGCATTCGCAAACACAACAAGTATCGGCATCATGATCGTGGCAGCAAGCAACCGAGGCAGCGCCAGATAACGAACCGGGCTTATTGCAAGGCTTTCGAGTGCATCGATCTGTTCTGTTACTTTCATGGTGCCAAGTTCCGCCGCGATCGACGCCCCCACGCGGCCCGCAATAACTATAGCTGTTAGTACGGGACCGAGTTCAAGAAAGATCGCACGGCTCACAGCTGCTCCAAGAAACGTATTGGAAATAAGTCCCTTGAATTGGTACGCTGCCTGCCAGGCACTTACCATGCCCGTAAAAAATCCTATGATTGCTACCAATGGCAATGAATTAGTACCGATATGCTCCATTTGGTCTAAGATCAGACGCCGGTCTTTCGGGATCGAACTGACATACCTTAGGGACTGACCAGCCAGCGATGAAAACGCGCCCACCTCCGACAGAAAGCGGCGTGCGATCCGACCAAACCGAATGAGTACCTTTAGAAAGATCGTCATCGTGGTGGGATCATTTTAGCTTCAACGAGAAGCATGGTTCGATACAGACTATCGAGCAAGGGGGATGCACTATCGGGCGGATCGATGTTTGCCCATGAAATTTCTACGTGAGCGTTGCGAGCGTCTATCAGAAGTCCCGTCGTCAGTTCGCTGGTGTCGCGCATTTTGATTGCAGAGAGTGAAACGAGGCTATCGACCGCGAGCGTATGTACCCTTGATGTAAGCTGCCCATCAATCGTATAGCTCGAGCGTTTGGCATCCGAGTCATCGCCAAGCGCGATCGACCTGATCCCGTGGTTATCCTGATCAATGGAATACCGCTCTGAAATTCCGGAAACACCCTTGGTCCGAAATAATGTAACGGTAAACGTTTCGGATGCACAGCCAACAAGGAACATCAGAAAAATCAGGGGTAAGTAGAATCTCATTGTATCAAAATTACGGCTAATATCGGCATGTTCTCTCAGAAGTCAAGATAACAGTTTGTAACTGAAACGGTGGTTGATGATTATTAGAACAAGTAAGTTTTAGGAAAAAGCCGCATTACACCTGCCTGTGTGAGAACGCCCGTGGCACGGCATCCGTTAACAAACATTCGATATTTTCCGCCTATTTTTCTATGGCTACACAAACAAAGGTTTCTACTACGGCAAAGCCGTCACAATCAAAGAACAAACAAACGCATATCGGCGCAATGCAACGCGAACAGGATGTTGCCTCGCGTTCGCTGGCCCATTTTATTCCCGAAAAATGGCGCGATGCCGTTGCCGTCCTTTTTATCTTTCTTTCACTTATCGTCTTTTTCTGGCCTGTCCTCGATTCCACGCATGTCTTTAGTGCGGGAGATAATGTAGCATTCGACGCGCTTCGCCCGTTCATCGCCTCGGCGCAAGCGGAGGGTTACTCGATGCCGCAATGGATCCCAAATATCTTTACAGGAATGCCGGCCTTCTCCGCGCTCGTGGTAACGGGCTCTCGCACGTACGATCTGCTACATCAGATCTTCACCGTCGTTCAGGACACGATCGCGAATATCTCGCCAAACGGTGACGCTATGGTTCACATCTGGCATTACTTTATTTTTGGGTTGGGAATGTATCTTCTCTTGCGCGTGACGCGAAATACTTCCCGGATGGTCGCGCTCTTTGCGGCGTTCACTGCGATCTTTTCTACGTGGATCATAACCTACATCATGATCGGGCATAATACAAAGATCTATGCCGTGATGACCTTCCCTTATATCCTTATGGGCATCGAGCGGCTGCGCGCCCAGCGAATGGAATGGAAGTCCATCATCTTTTGGTGCGCCGTGCTTGCTACCTCGATCCATATCCTGCTTGAATCGATCCACATGCAAATGATCTTCTACATTGCATGCGCCATCCTCATCTATTTCCTCACCTCGCTCGTCGTGGAATTTATGAGGAAGTCCGAGCATCCACGCTCGCATCAGCTTATGCCGCTTGTTCGCTCGGGAGTGCTTACACTCCTGATGGCCGGCCTCGCATTCTCAATGTCCGCAGACCGGTATCTTTCCTCGCTTGCATACGAGCCCTATTCCATTCGAGGCAAAGCGCCGATCCAGGACGTTCAAAATGAAGCATCACAAAATAAACGATCCGTGAATGAAGCAACGACGGAATCCGGTGGACTCGATTGGAATTACGCAACATCCTGGTCCTTCTCGCCTCAGGAAATTATTACGTTCATCATTCCCGGCTATTACGGATTTGGTAAAATGCCCTATACCGGCAGCGATCTGAATGTTCCGGAAGGCTATCGCCTTTCAACCTATTGGGGACAAATGAATGGTACGGATGCCGCAAACTACACCGGCATCGTTGTATTCATGCTCGCCATTGTAGCCATCTTCACCCTTTGGAAGCGAGACCGGCTTGTGCCGCCACTTACCATCATTACCATCTTTGCAATTCTGCTGTCCTTTGGTGGTAACTGGCCCATCTTGTTCCGGCCCATGTTCAATTATTTCCCGCTCTTCAATAAATTTCGAGCTCCGATGATGGCGCTCGTCCTGATGCAGCTTGCGTTTCCAATTCTTGCTGCACTGACACTCGAAGAAATTTTGCGAACCTGGAAATTAAGGGATAACGCCGAGGATTCTCGACTCCAAAAGTATTTTAAATATGCACTCTATGTTTCGGGCGCATTTCTTGTAATATCCGTTATATTCCGCGGAGTGATAACTTCCTCTGTTACAAGCGGGATCCAAACTGCTATTCAGCACGGAAAACTTCCTCAGCAATATGATGTCCTCAAGGACTTTATTTCTTCTACCGCCGCGAACGATGCACTCATCGGTGCGTTGCTTGTGACGGCAGCAAGTTTGCTCGTTTATTTTTTCCTGAAGCGCAAACTTTCGCCGCTTATTATGGCTGTGGGCATATTGGCGCTTACGGTAATCGATCAGTGGCGTGTCGATACGCGCCCCATGCAGATCGAAACAAAGGATGATTATGCCAGCAATTTCCAGCCGCACGATTACCTGCAATTTATTCAGCAAGATAAATCGCTGTACCGCGTAACGGACCTGACCGAACAACAGCCTTCGAATAATCTTGTGAGCTATGGCATCCAAACTGCCGGCGGTTACCATGCCGCAAAAATGCGCGAGTTCCAGGATGTGGTTGATGAAACCGGCAACATGCAGGGCAATGGGATCTTCAATCCATTCATGTTCAATCTGTTGAATACAAAGTATATTATTGCGAACGGCGGTCTTTCGGAAGACCGAACACGATTCATTCCGCGGTTCCAATCGAAGGAGCCCGTTCCCGCATCCACCGATGGAAAACCAGGTGTGCCCGACATTGTTTGGGAAAATCCACAGGTTCTCTCTCGCTCTTTCTTCGCATATCGATATGAGGTAAAACCCAAACTTGATATTCTTCATGCAATGCATGATGGCTCGTTCAATCCGTTGGATGTCGTCTATTTCGATGAGGCTCCAAAAGGAATGCCTGCACTATCAACGGCACCTTTAGATTCTGCGACAGAAACATTAACGATGGAATACAAGGATGAGGACGTTACGCTCCACTCCAAAACGAATGGAAACCGCCTCATCTTTATGTCCGACGCCTGGTATCCCGATTGGACAGCAACCGTCGATGGCAAACCAACACCGATCTATCGCGCGGATTATGCCTTCCGGGCTTTTGTTACCCCCGCAGGAACTCATGAGATCAAGCTTTCCTACTATGATCCCCATTATGCCATGGGACGCACCATCTCCCTAACGACCAATGCGCTGGCACTTATTGCATTTGGGATTGGCATTATGGGCTTTTCTTACTCTAAACGGAAAAAACGGCCTGAAGTAGAGATCCTTCCTCCGACTGCCTAAACTTATTTGGTTCCATTAACCGCAGGGAAGCTTTTGCTTCGCTCCGGTTGATGCGTTGTGAAATCTGAGTTTTTAGCATGAACAATAATAAATTCCTTTCATGGTAACAATCTTATTTGAATTACAGTAGGAGTATAGCACTAACTATCAATAACAAACATAAAGGAACAATATGAAAAAACTAACGATCATACTCGTAGCAGCGGCCGTTCTTGCAATGGCACCGCTCGCTTCGATGGCCAATGACACACCCGATCAGAAGATCGAAAAGCGGATCGAACACATGAAATCCGAACTCGGTCTTAATGATGCACAAGTTGCAAAGATCAAAACGATCTACGAGCAAAATGCGCCAATCATGAAAGCCGATCACGAAGCAGTAAAATCCGCTGCAAGAGGCTCCGAAGCTCAACAGTCCGCCGAGCAAAAAATGCGAGCAGATAGGCAGCAAATTGAATCGCAAATTCTGCCCATCCTGACGCCAGAGCAGCAGACCAAATTAAAAGAACAGATCGCAAAGCACGAAAGCGAACATCACGGCGACTAAACGCAACCTCAAAAGCAATAATGGTATAGAGCGGGTTTTGACCCGCTCTTTGCTTTTGCTGCCGGGAACTACCGCTTCCAATACTCCCCGAAGCGGCCGCTGAAATTTGAAGAAGAAGCATAAATGCGCTTCGTCGCGCCGATCGCCGCGATGCGTTCTTCCGCTACATGGTTCGATGCTTCGACCGTCGTAATATTCTTCTCCTGCGCTAACACGAGGATCTTCTTCAGCGAATCATAAATGCCTTCGGCTTGCTTCATTGCACGAGTCTGCGAATATCCATCGAGTTCGTTGGCTACATTGATGAGGCCACCGGCATTGATCACATAGTCCGGTGCGAACAGGATACCGCGTTCCTTCAGAGCAAGAGAATGACGCTCTTCATCGGCAAGCTGATTGTTCGAAGCTCCAGCTACGATGGCGCACTTGAGCTGTGGGATCGTAGCATCGTTCAGGATCGCGCCAAGTGCCGAAGGTGCAAATATATCGCAGGGTATTCCGTAGATCGTTTCCGGATCAACTACGGTCGCGCCCGTCGCTTTTGCAACTTCATTTGCCTTATCAGCAAAAATGTCGGCGATAGTAACCTTTGCGCCATCATCGGTGAGGTACTTTGCAAGGGAAGCCGCTACGTTTCCGGCGCCTTGAATAACAACATGTTTTCCGGCGAGCGAATCGCTGCCAAACTTTACGGCTGCGCAGGCCTTGATACCAACATACGTACCATAAGCCGTAACCGGCGAGGGATCGCCCGAACCGCCAAGCTCCACTGGAATACCGGTGACATATTTCGTCTCGGAGCGGATCCAAACCATCTCGTTCAATCCGGTACCAACATCCTCCGCCGTGATGTACCGCCCGCCAAGACCTTCGACAAATCTTCCGAAAGCTCGGAATAGAGCTTCACTCTTATCCTGACGAGGATTGCCAATAATGACGGCCTTTCCGCCTCCTAAATTTAGTCCTGCTACGGCAGCCTTATAGGTCATGCCGCGAGAAAGGCGAAGTACATCAGTTAATGCATCGAAATCGCTGGCGTAGGTCCACATGCGGCAACCACCAAGCGCCGGGCCAAGCGTGGTGTTATGGATCGCAATGATGGCTCGTAATCCCGAGCGTTTATCGTGGCATAGCACCACTTGCTCGTGATCTCGCTCAGCAATATGTTGGAAAAGGTCGGAGGTGGCACCCACTTCACTTGGGGAGTAATGGATCGAGCTGCTGGCTGCACCATTGGCCTGGCCATTCTGTGATTTGGAGAGGGTTGGAGTAGAAGAAATCTTCGATTCGGCCATGATTCGTAGAAAAAACTACAGTTGATCGGATAGGGTGTGGTTTGCTTTCAGCCAGCGCGTATGTCCGGTTTACTGCTTTGTGGAGGTACCCTGTGCCTTCTTCGGCTCTAAGCGCGCCGATAAACGAGAGGAACTTCATACCCGTTCCGTCTCCCGGTTCTGCCGCAACGAGCGTGCCATTTCCAATGCTTTCCTGGCTGGAGCCAGCCCATCGAGCGGAATAAAATGAAAGCGCCCCGCATCCAGCCGTTTCGTTAATTCTCCCACCATGATCGCGTGTTTCGCGACCGAGCCCGAGAGATAAACTTGCCGTGGATAGGAAAGTTTTTCCGATACCTCCACGATCATTTCGCTTAATCGGTCTGCTGCTTCCCGGATGATAGCCATTGCTCCTTCCGACCGATCTGCACTATCGAACGCCACTAATGCAAGGCTCGCCGGAAATAACGGCTCGCGTTCCAGCAGGTTCGCTATTTCGCGGGGGGATGAAACATGCTCCGGAAGCGCTTCGGTCACAGCCTTGAAAAACTCATCCTTCTTGTTTCCGGAAATGAACGTTCGCAAATAATGCCGAAGCACTCGCAGACCGATCCAGTAGCCGCTGCCTTCGTCCGAGGTTTCCGGGCCCCAGCCGCCAACACGGTTCATGCTGCCGGTGCCAGATTGCGCATAAGCCACCGACCCCGTCCCGGCGATGAGAAGCACCCCCTCCTCAGAACCTGAAAGTGCTGCTTTTAGCGCGAGCGTAGCATCGCCTTCTATATGAACCGCAGCATCCGAAAATTCCGGTAAAGCAGTAATTGCTTTCTTCAGCGCTTCCTGATTTTCCTCGCGGCTCATGCCGGCAAGACCGATCGCGATACTTAGATCGCTACTGTCCCCCATACCATCGATCATTTCCAGCAGCGTTTTCGCCGATGAAGCATGATCTCCGTTTTTCACTTTCAGCGAAACAGGAAATTCGATATACCTCGGCTCATGGTCGTCACTTTGGACGAACATCCGAGTCGTCGAACCGCCGCCATCGATACCGATATAGGTCATGCTTTCATTCTGAAATAGGTGCCATTTCTTTTTCTTGTGAGTTCCCGATCCACCTTCGTTTCCGAGCTAATTTCGCCATTTGTTCCAAAAGAAAGGCATATTTTCTTTCATGAAGAACTCGTTCATGCCGAAACCTAATGGCTTAACTCTATTTTCAACGAACTCCCCATCCTTCCCTAATCCCAAAAAACCTGTGAATCGTGGTCCATCCTTCATCCTTTCCCCAAGAATAGGTGCCCGTTGTAATCAATTGAATTGTCATTTAATGAACTCACCTGTTTCTTTCATGAACTTATGCACTGTTTGTTCTTTCAGAAATAGGTGCCTTTAATATCACGCTCTAATATACGACAATTATTGTACCTGCCATGAAAAACGAATTTGCCCTTGACCGGAAGGGGGTGACAGGAATAACTTTGAACATTCGAAAAAGCTTGCTAACAATTTTGGAAGAAGGCTTGTTTTTGTATCCAAAGTACCGTATAATTGCATAATTATGGATCAATATGACATCATCCTGAGGCTAACGAGCGGAAACGCAGGGGATGTCGAAGCTGTGCGGCTATTGAATGATTTTTCACACGAGCTTGGATGGCAACCCAGCGGTCCACTTATTAAGATCAATATTGAAGATTTTGGTAGTTATCATCTTATTGTTGAGCATGGACTTGAGAACAGCGCGGTAATAACGTTCCTATCACAAAATATCCGTTATTCGGAACTCGCTTCTTCGCAGAAGGCAGAGCTGCTTTCACTTTCATACAATAACTTAGTAGACTGGCATATATATGTTGAGCCGGAGGAGGTGTCTTATGTATTCAATCGACGAAGCACCTACAACGCATTCGACACTTTTCGAATCTCGCGCAATCGACTCGATTTGCTTCGAGGTGAATCTTTCGACAAAATTACCGGGAAGAGCCCAAGTCCTAATTTCCCAGCCCTAGATGCCTCTCTAATAAGGACAATCTCGTTCTGGAAGAGAAGTTTAGCCGCAGAAGCAAATGTGACTAATATCCAACTCTCCACACTTTTCAATGCAGTGATTTTTATAAGAGCGCTCGAGGACCACTACAATGCACTTGCAGGAATAAGCTCGCAGAACCCTGGACAACCATCGCTTCTCCTTACAGGGGAACACTCTGGAGGACTGGGAAACTTCTTCAAACAAAAGCTCGCGCAATTGGGGCATCCAGAATTGCCAAGTTATTTGTTGAACTTGAGTCACCTGGAGCCGTTTGACTCAATACCTTTTGAAACGATTCAGTCGCTTTTCAAGGACTTCTATCGTAATAGATTCGCTCCATATAGATATGATTTTTCTCTGATTTCAAAACATGCTCTAAGCAGAATTTATGAGCATTATATTTCGCTTCTTCGAGAACCAGACTCCGCACAGTTTGCCATGTTTGGCGTTACGCCTGAAGAGCATTGGGAAAAAGGGAATGTCTACACTCCGCACTATGTAGCTCGCTTTTTTGCAAAATATCTGCAATCGAAATACCCGCAAATTATTTATCGGAAGTTGCGCGTTCTTGATCCGTCATGCGGTTCGGGAATGTTCTTGCGGACTATTTTAGAATTACAGTGTGATCCTGGACAAACTGGGTTTAATACTGAAATTGTTTCAGTTGCTTTTGCTAATACGGCCGGGATAGATATAGACCCGAGCGCATGTGAAGCCGCAAGACTGTCCCTCGCATTGCTGCACCTTACTCTTAGAAACCAGCTACCAGATGCACTCAACATTAAGAATGCCGATCTTCTTGAAGCATTCTCTTCTCTCCAAGAAGGATCAACGGATGTAATAATTAGCAATCCCCCATATATTCGTGACGATGCTTTGCCTGAAGAAGCGCGCGCGAGGCTCGTGTCATTCCTTGGAAAGGAGTCTCAGGGAAGAACAAACCTATATCAGGCTTTTCTAAAGGCAGCGATTGACCTATTATCACCCGGAGGCTATGGACTGTTTGTCATTCCACATGACTTCCTATTAAACAAGAGCGCCGAACCGTTACGCAAATATTTGGTTGAGCGCTGCTGGATTACTTGCATCGTCGATTTGACGTCTATACCAGTCTTCGAAAATCTGGGAACTTACGTCATACTCTTAATATTTCAGCGAAAGCATGCTCATCAGCTTCCCGAAAGAGCTATCATTGCTAAGTGCGGTGATTTAGTTGGTCAGGCATTACAAAATATCCTTGAAGGAAAGGAAGAGGAAAATTCATTCTTTCAAGTATACGCAGTAGATCAAAAGACTTTTGAAAGACAAGAATGGCACTTGCTTTCTTCATCCGAATCTGCTCTTGATCTCAAAATGTCCGGGTTACCACGCCTTGAAGATTTTTTAGTGATACGAGAAGGATTTATTACGGGGGCCGACAAGATTTTTATAATGGACACCAAAGACATCCCGCGAGGAGAAGAGAGTCTATTTGTTCCCTATTTGCCAGATAGAACGATGCAGGGATGGACAGTGCCGCGAAAGACCAACACAAACGTTTTTTATCCATTCAAGGATGGTGTATTGCTGAATGAGTCTGAATTGAAGAAGTATACCAAAACATGGGATTATCTGAAATCTAACAGGAAGGCACTAGCTGATAGGAAGAGCGCAAAAAACAAGAATATTCCTTGGTGGCAGCCGCTTTGGCCAAGGTTGCCACAGAATATGATGCGCCCAAAACTTGTCTCACCCCATCTAGTGCTTCTGCCGAAGTTCAGTATTGATACCTCAGGCAAATATGCTACTTCTCATTCACCTATACTCTATCCTAAGGCTGGGGAAGGTGACTCCGACATGTTGAAATATTTTCTTGCAATTTTGAACTCGACGGTTTCCTACTGGTACATGGCTACACATCTCCATAAATACAGGGCCGGTTACTTAAAATTAGAACCTATGGGGCTAAAAAGCATTCCTGTGCCAGACCCAGCAAAGATTTCGCCCCACGCATTTTCGGCAATTATACAATTAGTCGATCTAAGGTTGAAGGCTAGGCCGGCGAGTTCCATTGCAGAAGCACTTGATAAAAAACTTAACATTATTATTGCTGACATCTACGGGCTAAGCAAAGAAGAACGGAACTTACTTCGAATCGGGGATGACAATGAGTACTATAATATTGTCGGAAGCTGATCTGTCAAAGCGTTCGACCGCGATTCGAAAAGTTCTTAGCACACTTGCGCCAGAGCGCCAGGCACCTGCTGTTGCGAGAGCTTTAAATGGAAGCACCTATACTCTTGCAGCTTTTCAAGGCAGCAAGCCCGACGACCACTTCAGGGATTGGCGTTTCAAGAGTCTCAATGCACTTTATCGTGCTGGCTTCTTTGAAGTTTGGGTTCCTTATACGGAATCGAAATGGAAACTTGAAAAGTGTTACTTACATCTATATGAAACTATCCGTCGGCCTGACCCAGAGGAGAAGGAATATCTTGCCCTTCATTGCGATCCACAGCTCTATAAGCTAGGTGCAAAATTTCAATATAAATGCGGCCCTCATATACACCCGAAAGCTGCCCATGGTCCTCTGAGCGGTGCTCACATCGCCTTAAATGCATCTAACTTAAATACCATCTTCGCATCGTTCGACTCACTGTGGACAGCCTTCGAGTCCGCAGTGATAATGATTAAGAAAGAGATTCTGGAAGCTTCTTAAGTAGGTATCAATTAAGACTGTAGTCTAAACAGAAACTTACCTTACGGCTTATACACCAACCACGCCCTGCTGAGATAATCCGTCATGGTGATCGAAAGCATAATGCCAAGCCACACAAACCCAACGACCACCCACAGCTTCGTAAGCCGGGAAGAATACTTGACGTGCATGAAGAACAGAACCACCAGAGTCGCCTTGATGATGGCAATGGCAAGTGCGGCCACAATATTGAAATTGCCAAGATTGATGAACGCGAACATAACCGTCAGCGCCGTGCCCACCATGAGCGCGCTGAAGATGAGGTAATACGTTTTTTTCGGTACGATGTGTTCTGACATAGGAGAAAGTGCTAAAGTGCTGAGTGCTAAAGTGCTGAGCTTCTTAGCACTCAGCACTTTAGCACTACCAGCACTTTTATAAGTGCCTATCGACTAAATAGAGCAGCGGGAACAGGAAGATCCATACAATATCGACGAAGTGCCAATAGAGTCCCGTCAGCTCGATGTAGGAATGATATTCCTTCGTAAACTTTCCTCGGTTCGCCTGCCACGCGAGCACTAATAGCAGCCCGATACCGATGATCATGTGCAGCGCATGGAACCCGGTCATGGCAAAATACAGCCAAAAATACATGCGCACATGCCCGGAATTGGCTTGATCCTGAACCTCTTCCGGAGTAATGCCACCCAGGCCATACGGTGTGGCTTTTACTGCAGCGGTTGTTGCGGTTTCCGGTGTTGCAGGTTTTTCAGTAGCAGCCGATGGCTCGTTCTCGCCATTCAAATGCTCGACACCGACGAGCATTCCCAGCAGATCGCCAAAATTATTCGGCCGGTTCGACTCATGCGCGATCGGCCAGCGGAAATCCCCGGCGGGGAACACATGCTCGGTGAACTTATCGTGATACTCGATATACTTCACGCGCAAAAAGATGCTTCCCAGCACGATGGTGAACAGAATAAAGAACACGATCTTTTTGGAGTTCCCATGCTGCGCGTGCCACACCGCAAGCGCCATCGTAAGACTGCTTCCGATCAGCACCGCCGTGTTGAATGCGCCCCACCAGATGCTCAGCACATTACTCCCGGCAGCGAACGCATCGAAATACATGTGGCGATAGACGGTATAGGCAAGCATCATCCCGCCGAAGAACATGATCTCCGTCAGCAGGAACCACCACATGCCGAGCGTACCAGCCTCGCGCTGCTGCGGCATGGAATCGAAGTGATGCGCCAGACCCGGAGTGTGATCCGCGTGTCCCGCCTCTGGTTCGTGTGCCATCTGTGTTTCTGTGGTTGACAACTTCTTACCTATTTACTGTTAACGTATTATCCCTCGCTGATCGCTGCCGCCGCTTCGTTCTGTAATTCCGGTACGGAAGAAAAATCGTAGGCTTCCCAGGTGACGACCGGCATTTCAAGAAAGTTCTCGGTCGGCGGCGGCGAAGCAATGCGCCACTCCAGCCCCGGCGCGCCCCACGGATTTGCAGGAGCACGTTTGCCATTCTTCAACGACCAGAGGAAATACACGATCGTGATCATCACGCCAAAACCGAGAATGCTCGCGCCTGCTGTCGAAAGCACATGCAGCACCTGGAACTCCGGCGGATACGCCGCATAACGGCGCGGCATTCCCAAATAGCCCAGAATGAATTGCGGGAAGAACGTCAGGTTGAATCCCACGAACTGAACGATCGTCGCTACACGCGCCCACATTTCCGGATACATGCGGCCCGTCATTTTGCTCCACCACAAATGCATGCCGCCTAAAAATCCCATGAGCGAACCGCCGACCATCACATAATGGAAGTGCGCGATCACGAAATAGGTATCGGTTACATGAACATCGATACCAAGCGCCGCAAGGAAGAGCCCGGTCAATCCGCCGATGAGGAACAGGAAGATAAAGCCGAGCGCGTAGAGCATCGGAGTATCGTAGGAGATGGAACCCCGATACAGCGTAGCCGTCCAGTTGAACACTTTAATAGCCGATGGAATAGCGACCGCGTAACTTAAGAATGAAAAGATGATCCCAAGATAAACTGACTGCGTGGCCACGAAGAGATGATGTCCCCATACCAGGAACCCGAACACTGCAATCGCCAGGCTGGACATCGCAATGAATTTGTAGCCGAAGATATTCTTTCGCGACATATTCGCGACAAGCTCGGAGACCACCCCCATTGCCGGCAACACCATGATATACACCGCCGGATGCGAATAGAACCAGAACATGTGCTGGAACAGCACCGGATCGCCGCCCATCGCCGGATCGAAAATCCCGACATGCGTGATGCGCTCGAAGGCCATCAGCGCAACCGTGATCGCAAGAACCGGCGTACCAAGCATAATGACAAGCGCCGTCGCATAATGCGCCCAAATAAAGAGCGGCAACCGGAACCACGTCATGCCCGGCGCGCGCATTGTATGCACCGTTACGATGAAATTGATTCCGGTCAGGATCGAAGAAAATCCGGCAATGAAAATACCGATACCGGCCAGCAGCACATTCGAATTCGAGTAGCTCGTACTATAGGGAGTGTAGAACGTCCACCCGGTATCGATGCCACCGGCAACAACGGCAATCACTAAGAATAATCCTGCGAACACATAGCAATACCAACTCAGAAGATTGATCTTGGGAAATGCCAGATCTTTCGCTCCTATCATGATCGGCAGCAGGAAATTCCCAAGAATGGCGGGCACCGCAGGCACCAGGAACAGGAACACCATAATGATCCCATGCGTAGTGAAAATACGGTTGTACGTATCGGGATCGAACAGTCCCGCGGGCGACAGCAGATTAATGCGGATAAGCAACGCATAAATGCCGCCCACGCTAAAAAAGAACGCGACCGAAATAAGATAGAGGATCGCAATACGTTTGTGATCCTTCGTCAGCAACCACGATTTCAAACCGTGGCCGTTGTTCAAATAATTGAGCGTTTCGACGTTCGCTTCTGCGCTCATTGCCATTGGTTGTGTTGCGTTCACGGTTTCAACTTTTGCTCCGGTGATTGTTTTTCAGATGGTGGCTGCGCAGCATTTGTTTCCCCGGTCAGGATGGGTGGCCGCTCGGTTGCCGCATTCGGTGTACCAGCCTTTGCTGCTCCGGCTTTCAATTCCCCGGTTGTCGGCGCGGAACCGATCGACTTGATATAGGCGATCAGCATCTGTAATTGCTCTTCACTGACCTGCCCCTGGAACGATGGCATGATCGGCTGATACCCCGCAACGATCTTCGCCGTCGGGCTCAGCACCGACTCACGGATATAGCTATCGTCCACCTGAACTTTGAATATATCCGGACTTGACGTCGTGTGAACCGATTCTTCGATGCCATATTTTCCTTCCAGACGCGGGCATTGGCCTTGCGCATCCGATTTATGGCACGTAACACATCCAAGCGATTGGAAGAGCGCCGCGCCGCGATCGGCCATCGAGCCTTGTGCAGCACCTCCGCTCAGCCACGCTTCGTAATCTTTATCGCTCATCACGGTCACCCAGCCGACCATCCCGGAGTGGCTGGTACCGCAATATTCCGCGCAAAAGATGTGGAAGGTTCCTGTCATCGTGGCCTCCGCCCAGACCGTCGTATAACGGTTCGGGCCCGGGACGACATCCTCCTTCATGCGAAAGGCCGGAATGTAGAAGCTGTGGATCACATCCTCGGTCGCCATGATGAACCGGATCTTCTTGCCGACGGGAATATGAAGTTCGTTGATCTCGCGCTGGCCTTCGGGATGTTGGAATTTCCACATCCATTGTTTGCCGACCACATAAATATCGAGGCCATCGTTGGGAACTGTATATTGCTCCAGATAGATCTTCGTGCCCCACGCAAAAATAAAAAGGCAGATGATGAACGGGATGATCGACCACGCGCTTTCAAGAATGATCGACCCCTCGATCGGTTTTGGAATTCCGGGATGCGCGCTTCGGCGATACTTAATAAAAAAGAAGAGGATCGCAGCCCCGATCAGCACCGTGAAGAAAACCGTCAGGCCGACTAAGAACAAATAGAGGTTATCGACATCGGGCGCGTAGCTCGAAGCCTGATCCGGCAGCATCCAGGACATGCCCAGCATCGTCGGCGATCCGAATATGAACTTACTTATCATGCGTGGTGCGCTAATTTTAGCTTGCGCGAACGACGGCGAAACGAATAGAACATCGCTCCCATCACAAGAAGAATGGCCACTCCGCCCGCTCGTAAAATGTTGGCGATCGCAAGGCCGTATTTGCTTTGGCTGGGATCGTAATGATAGCAATACAGGACAAGCTTATCCGTCAGCGAGCCTATTTTGTCCCCAGAAGCGTCCATCAGCGAATATTTTAGATCTTTCCCATCAAACGCCACCCCCATAAGGTACCGTGATAGTTTACCATCCGGCGTTAGGATCATAATTCCGCTTGCGTGTGCGAACTGATGCGATTCCGTATCGTAGGAATACCGAAAGCCGACTTCCTTGCAAAGCTGTTCGATCGTGCTCTCGTCGGCTGTCAGAAAATGGTAACCATCGGCATGGTCCATCTGGTGATAGCCCTTGAGATAGGTATTTTTCTTCTGCAATGCAAGCGCGGAGGAATCATGCGGGTTGATGCTCACCGATACCACATCGTAATCCTTGCCGGCCACGAAGGATAGCGGCATCATGCCGGCAAAAACACCATTCATGACCATCGTGCAAAGATTCGGGCATTCGTAATAGGCCATTACAAGAATGACCGGGCGTTTGCCAAAATAAGATCCCAGTGTCGTTTTCGTCCCGTTCTCATCGCGAACGGGCAAGCCGAGCGTTACTTGCTGCCCCAAATGCTGATCGATCCCAACATTCTTTTCTATTTTCGGCAATCCTTGCTGAACGGCCGGTGCTTGTACATCGCCTTTAAAAAATGGCGCATCGCTAGCGTAAGCGTCCTTGATGCAAGCAAGGCTCACGACACACGCGATCACGATGACCATGTAGTGCTTCATTGTGCTCCGATCCCTCCCGTGGTATCATTAACGTTTATGTTTCCACCGGTGACAGTGAATGTTTCGCCGGGGATGCGCTGGTCTCGGCGAACGGAAACACGCCCCGAGCTGGACCAGTCTGGAACCATAATACGGCCATCGTCCTCGGTTGCGCCCGCGCGAACCGGTAAACCTTTTTTCAAAAGCACTTCTTTGGCGAGATCGATCGGGATACGCACCGAGCCAGTGGTCTTGTTCAGATACCCATACGATTCGAGTATAGCCGTTACGGAATCGCGATACTGGACGCCCTCATCAAGAGGGTGCGCCTCCGAGCCAGGCATCAGTGGCATCCGCGGAGATGGCGGAAGCTCATCGGACTTCGATTGTGAAAGATGTGTTTTGATCTGATCTTCCTTCTCGACTCGGTGGTCATTCATCTTTAGAATGCCATAGACGAGGAAATAGGAAAACACCATGAACGCGCCGAGCCAGAGCATGAACTTATAGACCGGCGCGGGATTGATCTCGCCCGTTTCGTGCCCAATTTCTTTGGCGCGAGCGAGTTCCTCCGCGAGTTCCTGCTCGCGTTTCGGATCGTGCTCGTGTGTGTTATGGCCGCTCATGTCAATTTACAATTAAGAATTAAAAATTAAGAATTGGAATTCGATGATCGTCGATCACCAATCCATCGTTTCTCAAATGTTTTTTTCTCCTAATTCTAATCCTTTCTTAAATTCTTAATTCTTAATTTTCAATTCTTAATTAGGAATGTGCTCCTTTCGGATGAAGCGCCTCAGCGAGATCCGGCTCGCCGGTTGGAAGCATACCGCGTTTCTTATATTGCCAGACCCACAGCCAAAGGAATAGGCCGGCAAAGCCGAGCGGTGCCGCAACATCGGCCCAGCTAAAAAAGAATTCTTCTCGGTGCCAATTCGGCTCGATAAGCCAGTACAGATCCACGATCCGCATGATAAATAGCAGTGCGGCAACCGGAACAAGCCGCTTGGCGCTGCGCTTGGTATCCCGCGAAAGCAATAGCGCAAATGGAAGCAGAAAATGCACGAAGATCACAAGATATGCAATAGTATCCCATCCGCCGCGAATGCGCTCGTGGTACCACATGATCTCATCCGGAAGATTGCCGGAATAAGTAATGATCCATTGCGAGAACATCAGGTAACCCCAGAGGAAGTTGAACGCGAACAGCAGCTTACCGAGATCATGAAGATGGATCGGCTTAATGACGGAAGACATCGGCTCTTCCTTCATAAGCATGCAGATCATTATGATCGTGAAGGTCATCGCCATGATGCCTTGACCAACGATAATAATAAATCCGAAGATCGTCGAGTACCACTCTGGCGTTAGGGACATAAGCCAGTCGGTAGCGGCAAGCGTGCTGATAATAAAGAATAATACCAAACTTCCACCCGAGAAATTTTCCAGCTTACGGCTCCACTTGAAACCCGGCTGTTCATCCATGTTCTTCGCGTACTTATTCAGCACCAGCGAAATGATGATGAGAAGCGCAAAATAAAGCACTGCCCGGATGATCCAGAAAGGTGCATTGAGATAATCCGACTTTCCGGAGACGAGAGCGTTCGTCTTGAGCACTTGAGGATCGAGCCAGCTATAAATATCCTTCATTCCAAAAAGGATGGGAAGGAAAAGTATCGCAGCGATCGGCACCAATCGCGAACTGGCTTCGAAAATACGCCGTGCCACAACGCCCCATGCGCCGCCCGTAAGATACTGCAGCATCAGCAGCCCGAAGCCGCCCATCGTCAGGCCGAGAAATACGACATAGCCCAGCAGATAGGAATGAAAAAATTGCGTGGGCGAAACCGCAACGATCGAAACGAGCAGCAAAACAAGCCCGATCACAGCCGCGATCATGCCATTACGACCGATGCGGTCGATGGAAGCAGGAACAGTATAGTTAGTCTGTGTCAATCTGGTTGGCCGTCATTTAAGATTTTGCATGTCTGCCGGCGGAATGTCCGCGACATTGGCATTTTGGCTGAGCTGAAGAGCGCGAATGTAAGCGATAACCGCCCAGCGTTCATGCGGCGGGATCTGCATCGAGTAATCGGACATTCTGCCAAAGCCATTGGTGATGACATCGTAGAAATGGCCGAGCGGCGCAGTCCGCAACCGGTCCTGATGGAACGAAACTGGTCCCTGAAGTCCTCGGTTCGCGATCATACCCTTTCCATCGCCAAGCACTCCGTGACACGGCGAGCAATAAATATTGTATCGCTCTTCGCCGCGATCCAATACTTCGCGAGTGATCGGAAATGGGAATTCGTTCACGTCATTGCTGACTGCTGATTTGGAAGTATCATTTGCGGACCTCGCAACCGGTGCATCTGTTTTGCCGGTGTACATCGCCTGGTCTTCTCGCAAATATCCACGTGGAACTGTGCCCTCGACCAAATTGCGCGAGGAAAGGCTGTCCGGAAAGATCTCACTGCCGCGGTAGGGCAGATACTTCGGTTGATCCTGCATATCCTGCCTGCACGATGCCAAGTTAAGAATTAAGAATGAAGAGTTTAGAATAAGGAGAAGCTTGAATCCTAATCCCTTACTCTTCATTCTTAATTCTTCATTCTTAATTGACAAATTATCCTTCGACACGCGTCACCTCCGTTGCTTTCGTTCGTTTCAGGAAATCGGTGACGGTATCTTCGCTATACTTCGGATCGCGCGCTTCGATGCAGAGAAAGAAGCGGTTGTTGGTAGCGAGGTTAAACCCAGGAACATTAAAGACGGGATGATACGGAGAGGGAAGCCCGTTCATCGCAAGCATGCCGATCGCACAGCTAAGTCCGGCAATGAGAATGGTGCTCTCGAACGTAACGGGAATATACATCGGCCAGGTAATATACGGCCGGCCTGCAATATTAAGCGGATACCAGACCGAGGAAGCAAAGCTTGCCAGCGTATATCCACCAATTCCGCCAAGTAACCCGCCAATAAGCGTGGCTAATGGAACCTTATTATGATGCCGCAGGAACCCGAGCATTTCGGAAACTTCCTCGATCGGAAACGGCGTGTACGCATCCATCACGCGGTAACCGGCATCGTAGGCTTGCTTCGTAGCTGCAATGAGCGCGGATGGCGTTTCATATTCTGCCATCACGCCATAAACCGGATATTTCTTCATCGTTGACGAGGATTGCTTCACGATGCGACCTCCTCTTCATAGGTTGCTTCATCCACGCGATCGGTATGTGCTTGGGGAAGCGCCGTTTTGATTTCGAACATTGGGATCGCCGGCATCGCGCGCAGGAATAGCAACATTAGCGTTACGAAGAAACCGATCGTACCGGCGAAGGTAAGCACGTCAAAAATGGTCGGTTTGAAATATCCCCACGAGCTTGGGAGAAAATCGCGGTGCAAGCTTACGGCAATGATAACGAAGCGCTCCAACCACATTCCGATATTGACAATGATGGAGATAATGAACAGCGCAACCAGATTCTTACGGATCTTCCTGAACCATAAGAACTGCGGCGTGATCACATTGCATAGCACGAGCGCCCAGTAAAATGCAGCATAGGGTCCGAACGCGCGATTCAGGATCAGGAAATGCTCGTATTTGCTGCCAGAGTAGATAAGCCCGAAAAACGGCTCGAAGGAATATGCGTATCCAACGATCATTCCCGTCGCCAGCATCACCTTACCCATGCTATCGATATGGCGCATGGTGATATACTCTTCCAACCCGAACAGTTTACGTGCGGGTATGACGAGCGTCAGCACCATCGCAAATCCGGAATAAACAGCGCCCGCAACGAAATACGGTGGGAAGATCGTAGTATGCCAGCCCGGCACAATACCAACAGCGAAGTCCATACTAACGACCGAGTGAACGGAAACGACAAGCGGCGTACAAAGTCCGGCAAGCAATAATGCCGCCGTTTCATAACGGCTCCAGTGCCGTGTCGATCCGCGCCAGCCCATCGAGAGCATTCCGTAAAATTTCTTCAAGAACGTCGGCTTTGCACGATCTCGCAAGGTTCCAAAATCCGGAACCATACCGATATACCAAAACACGAGCGAAAGCGTAAAATATGTCGATACTGCAAATACGTCCCACACGAGCGGGCTCTTGAACTGCGGCCACACACCCATCGTATTCGGAAGCGGAAACAACCAATACGCGAGCCACGGACGGCCTGTATGGAACACCGGGAACAAGCCTGCGCACATAACCGCAAAGATCGTCATCGTTTCCGAAAAGCGGCTGATGGAAGTGCGCCACTCTTGCTTCAACAGAAGAAGAATAGCTGAGATCAGCGTTCCGGCATGACCGATACCGATCCACCAAACGAAATTGGTAATATCCCAGTCCCAGCCCATCGGCTGGTTGTTTCCCCAGATCCCGATTCCCTTGAATACCAATACGGTAAGCGCAAACAACAGTCCGACCGCGAGTGACGAGGAAATGAGCATGGTGCCGAACCACCAACGCGGCGTTCCCATCTTGAGAACAATGTTGGAGATCTTGTCAGTAACAGCTTCATACGACAGGCCGAGCGCGAGCACCGGCCCATCCGGGGAGTTGATGTCGAACTCTCCGGGCTTTCCGCTCGGATGACCGATCGTCTGCGGCTTCACGTTTGTATCGTTGGCACTCATGGCGTCAGGAGATCTCCTCCAAAATACTTTCGCGCTTTCCTGGGATACGCTTGATCTCGAGGTTCGGGTTGCGAACCACGCCAAGATACGTGGTGCGCGGCTGCGTGTTCAGATCGCCCAGGAGCGCGTAATTACGAGTATCGCTCTTGAGTTTTGCAACGCGGCTGGTGGCATCGTTGATGTCCCCAAACACGATCGCATCCGTCGGGCAGACGGCTTCGCATGCGGTGACGATGTCTCCATCGCGCACGCGGCGGTTTTCCTTTTCTGCGCCGATCTTTGCATTTTGAATCCGCTGCACACAATACGTGCATTTTTCCATCACGCCACGGCTGCGAACCGTGACTTCCGGATTGCGCATCATCTTGAATTGCGGCGTCGTCCAATCCTGATACAGCAGGAAGTTGAACCGGCGCACTTTATAGGGACAGTTGTTGCCGCAATATCGTGTACCGACACAACGGTTATACGTCATGTCGTTCAAGCCCTCGGAACTGTGTACTGTTGCACCGACCGGGCAGACGAGCTCGCACGGAGCGTTCTCGCACTGCTGGCAGGGAACCGGCTGGAAATATGTCTCGGGATCTTCGGCAGCGCCGGTGTAATACCGATCCACACGGATCCAGTGCATTTCGCGGCTGCGAAGTACTTGCTCCTTGCCGACGACGGGAATGTTATTCTCCGCCACGCAGGCGATCATACACGCATTGCAGCCGATGCAGGAATTCAGGTCGATCGTCATGCCCCATGCGTACCCATTGTACTTGTAGGGCGGGAACATCGACATTTCCTTCGAGGGCTCTTCCAAGCTCTCTGGCGCTCTGCCTGGCTTGGGCGCTTCGATCGCATGGTGGACAAAATCAGGATGCTTCTTGTACTCCTCGAACGTAGCCGAACGCACCGCATTACGATCTTCCATCGAGAAGTGTACCTGCGTACCGGCCAGCTTGTAGGTTTGATTTTTCTTTCGAACTTTCGCGCCGGTTGCGAACCAGAAATTCTTTGTCGTACGAATTTGCCCGGCGTCAAAGCCAAGTTCGGTTCCTACTTTGCCAGCCTTCTTTCGGCCATAGCCAAGATGAACGGTCACCGTATTATCCGGCTGACCGGGGATGATCCATACCGGAGCGTTCACGCTCTTGCCATCGACTTCGATATGAACAACATCGCACTCGTATTCGCCGCCCGTAAATCGAAGTGTCGCCTTGAGATCCAGCGCCTCGGCTGTTTTCTGGCTCACGAAAGCGGCGTTATCCCATGTGAGGGTCGTGATCGGCTTCTGTAATTCCTGAAGCCATCCTAAATTTGCGTAGCGCCCATCGTAGATCGTCGGATCAGGGCGGAATACGATGTCATAACCTTCACCAGCATTACTGCTTGCCGCCGCAGGCTGTGATTGTTCCGGAGATCCAGCGGGCGCAGCCGTGAGAACTGCGGTTTGAGTATTTTGGATGACGCCATCGTTCAGCGCTTTGCGCCACGATTTCACGACATCGCCGTTTTTATCGCCAGAGGTCCAGTAATTCTTAACGATCTCGTAGGCTGAGAGCGACGCGTTCTTTGTGAACGTCGTGAGCACTTCGGCCGAGGTCTTGCCGCCATACAGCGGCGCGATAAGCGGCTGTATGATCGAAGCCGTGCCATCGTGAGCTTTGGCATCACCCCATGCTTCCAGGAAGTGCGCTTCGTTCACATGCCAATGGGAAAGCTCGGCCGTCTCATCATAATACAGGCCGTGATGCACGATGAATGGAACTTTCTTCATCGCCGTCGCAAAATTCAGATCGGCCGGGGCGGAATAAACCGGATTCACCCCACCCAGTATGATGAGCGTATCGACCTCACCCTTCGCCATATCAAGCGCAAGATCGGTGATCGAAGCAAGATGATCGACCGGGCTTGCTTCGACGGCGCTGGAATAAAAAACAGTGTTACTAACATTCCCAAGCGCCTCGTTTATCTTGCGAGCGAGCGCATGAATGTACGCAGGCTGCCATTCCCCGACTATCACAAGGGATCGGCCCTTCATTGCAAGAAGATCTTTGGCAACCGCATCCACAAACGCGCCTTGCCTATCCGTGATCTTGCCGGAGGAACTAACGCCAACGCCGAGAGCGCTCGCAATTGCTTCAACGAATGATTGATACTCGCTTGGGCGAACCGCAATGCGATTATCCGCATTCGCTCCCGTCGTGGAAAAGCTCGTCTCCGCAACATACAGGCGGCTCATATCCGAACTGGAGGTACTTACCTTACGGCGAGTAGCCCAATCGCGCGCATAACGAACGCTGGAACTGGAATCCGTCATGAAATCGCTGTCCAGCGAAAGAATGCGATCCGCTTTGTCGAAGCGGTACATCACATTCGTGTTCGCGCCGGCAGCATAGAACTGGCCATTGCCTTTGGCCGGCTCGTATTGATGCCATTTTGCAGATGGCAAGTCGGTAAGAATGCCCTGCATCATCGCTGCGAACGAGGGCGATGTTGTCGATTCTGTGAGAAAGCGAAGGCCTTCGCCCTTGTTCGATCCCAATAGGGAAACTCGACCTGCGATAGCAGTTACGAAATCTCCCCACTGGCCAACATCGCCCAAATGACTGATCGCCTGCGAGCGGTCAGGATCGTACAATCCTAAAATTGCAGCTTGGGCAAAAATATCCGTCGCGCCAAGGCTCGCCGGATGATCGGGATTGCCTTCGACTTTCGTCGGACGGCCTTCGTTACTGCGGACCAGTAAGCCCATCGCTCCGCCGGAGCGTGGCATGGCTGTGGCAAAATAAAGTGGCTTGCCGGGGACAACCTCTTCCGGCTGCTTCACATAAGGAATAACTTCTTCTTTCGGCTGAACGGTACACGCCGCAAGGCCGGCAAGGCCAAGAGATGCGCCCATTAGCTTCATGAAGGATCGGCGGCTGACCGGGTCAATCAGAACCTCGGTTTGCGATGGATACTCGCGGCGAACAAAGCTATCGAACTCCGGAGAATCCGCCAGCTCATCGAGGGAACGCCAGTATTCTTTTGGGGAAGTGGAAAGTGGATAACGGATAGTGGAGAGCGGAACAAAATTTCCTCTCCCATTCTCGTTATCCACTATGAACTTTCCACTATCCACTTTTTGAGTCTCCATTAGCGGTGGCACGTCGAGCAGCTCGTTAATACATCCGAGCCAAGCACATGATATTCCTTCTTCAGTTTCAAGCCAAGTTCTTGTTGATTTGATGGCGCTTCATACGCCATGTTGAATACCTGGCTTCGGGGTCTAAGATATTGTTCCGGTGCGCGGTGGCACTGGATGCACCATTCCATCTGAAGCGAGGATACTTGTCGTACCAGGGGCATCTGGTCAACACGTCCATGGCACGTCGAGCAGCCTACGCCTTTGTTGAGATGGATGGAATGGTTAAAATACACATAGTCTGGAAGATCGTGAATGCGCGTCCATTTGATCGGGATGCCGGTCTTCCAGCTTTCACGGACAGGCTCAAGATACACAGTCGTGGCGAAAAGCTGGGAATGGCAATTCATGCACGTTTTGGTCGGAGGCATTCCGGCGCTTGCCGAGCTTTCAACCGAAGTGTGGCAATAGCGGCAGTCGATACCGTCATCGCCCACATGATGCTTGTGGCTGAACTGCACCGGTTGTGTTTTAATGACCTCGGTCTGATTAAAATACGAAGAGCGTGGCAACCCCAAAAAGAGATAGTAGATCGCAAGCACGGCGATTCCTCCCGAGCTAACGATCGACACTCGCGCGAGCGCGTTCGTGCTCCTCTTAAAAATTTGCGGCATCTATCTTTTGGGGCGTGGAGATGTTCAAGTCAAAGGCATCACACACATGATACCTCATGCGTTACGGAGGAAGGAACAACTACGATTGACGATGCAGGAGAACCTAAAAATCGCCTTCGGCGATCATCGTCACTCGTGGTTTTTCATTCTTTTGAATACAAAAATAATAAATTTTTCAGGCTCCGAGAGAAAAATCGTATTTTTGCTTTAAGTAACGAGTGAATGAGTAACGCGTAAGAAGTGTTGCTTTGCATTATATTTTCCCGTACTCGTTACTCATTACTCACAACTAAATGAAAGACTTAGAACTCCTCTCAACCTACCAAACTGAATTCGAGGCAGAACTCGTCCGCACCAAGCTCGAACGCGAAGGCATCGAGGCCATGATCGAAGCGCAGGACCGCTCAAACGTGCTTCCCATGATCGACTTCTCGAATGGCTTTCACCTCTACGTAGAGCCCGGCGATCTCGCTCGCGCACGATCCATCATCGAAGATACCGGCGATGCGCTGACGGATGAGATGGAAGAAGCTTAAAACACCTCGCACATGTGCGGTGTTGAGAATTTCCCTTTTAATTAATGTGGGAGCTTGGTATCAATTGTATCACGTAAACGCAGCGAGTCCATCGATGGGTAGATCCATTGATCGAGCGTCGAATCCCACTTCCCACCGCCTCTCCAAACCGTTCCATTGTCTGCGGCGCCAATAATTCCTCCGATGATGCCGCCAACGACCAATCCCACAACCCCGCCAACAAGACTTGTCTGAAGAGCATAAGTGAAATCAAAAGGAAATTTGAACGGAATACCCAGAATCGAAACAGGGACCGGTGTTAGCAAACCCAATACGAAACCTGAGGCCCATCCACCGAATGCACCAACCTCTGCTCGTGAAACCATTCCAGATTGAATCTTAGGATAACCAATTCTAATAGAGAATATGCTGTCGGTTGCCACGGATATCTCCGTTCCTAATACCTCCAGTCCAGATTTGATCAGTTGCCACCGGGTCGAGTCTTTTCGAACCGAAACAGCGTAGCAATGGATCGTATCGCCATTCATTAATGTGACGGTAGCCCCATGATCCGAGCTCTCTTCCAGAATTGTTTCGGCGGTCTGAGGATCGGCACTTAAACGGTTTGAAGAGGTGCAGCCCGAAACCGCCGCGCACATGAGTGCCAGCAATGCGAACAGTGGGAATTTTGAATGGTGTTGCATAAAAGCACCTCTGTTAACTAATGTGTTGTCCAGACCGAACCATTGGTGGCTCCAATGGAACCGCCCAAGATAGCTCCAAACACGATTCCGAGAGCCGCGCCGGCCAATATATCGAGAACAGTTCCAATACCGGCTAAATTATCAAGATTGCTTGCGGATGGCGCGGGGGTGGTGGCATAGCCGATCGCTCCTCCTATAACTGCGCCGCCTAAAATGCCAGCAGCTATGCCCCCGCCTATTTGGGGTTCTGGAATATTTATTGAGTAAATGCTATCCGTTGGAATGGCTACTTCCGAAGCAGTATCATTCAATCGCCATCTCGTAGAATCCTTTCGAACGACGACGGAGTAACAATCCACTCGATAGCCATTAATTAATGTGACGCGCGCCATGTGTATCGTGCTTTCGCGCAGAATATCCTCAGCCGTCTGCGGGTCGCTGCTTAAACGGTTTGAAGATGTGCAGCTCGCAACCGCCGCGCACATCAGTGCCAGAAATGCGAAATGTGGGAATCTTGAATGGTATTGCATAATGGACTCCTGTTAACTAATTTGGGAGCTTTGTTTGGGTGGTATCATGCTTAGTGAGCGTATCGTTGGGGACGAAAACCCATAGGGTATTCTTTAACACCCATTTCCCGCTGGCTTCGGCTTGGAGATCGGGTTCCGCTGTTTGGTTTTGGACTGGGTTGCTTTCATACACGGTTTGGTGGTCGGAACATGTCAATCCGCCGACGATAAGGAAGGGCGCCATCACGATGCCAAAACCGTATTCAAGGCCAGGGAGCGCATGTGCCTCATTCCATCCCCCGCCCATTATCCCCAAACCAGAGCCCCCTGCTGAATATGCCAACAGCCCAACTATCATGCTCGGAATGATACCCGCTTCAAATCCTGATCCTACCCCGGCCAAGAAACTTTCTGGCGTTCGAATCCTGATCGACTCGATGGAAGTCGTTGCGATTGCATGACGTAGTACCCAGTCTTCGGAATACCATTCCGTCGAATCGGCCCTCACAGCGACATGAAAAGCAGCGTACTCAACGGTATGGTCCTTGAGCTTGATCTCGGCACCATCCCGTACGGTGCTCCGAGTTATTTCTTCGTTCGCTGCGGAATCCGACGAAAGATTCTTAGTAGTTGCGCAGCCCGAAACCGCTGCGCCCAGCAATGCCAAAAATGTGAACAATGGGAATTTTGAGTGTGCCATAATGCCTCCAGATTATTGGTTTTCCATCCATTATTGTGGCCGGCGTGTAAACGTAATTGGCTGCCCGAATAAGGCACCCCGTACGTTGTACCTCCCATTAAATGTGAGTGTATCCATTTCTTCCCCACCGGTCATCAAGCTGTCCTCAGGATACTCAAAGCTGAACGACTCACTCCATGCATGACTTATCGAACCGTCAAGGTTATAAGTAAGACATCGGAAATCAAGATACAAATCAGTGACCTCTAAAGTGGTTGCAGTGATCGTCATATTTGTGGTAGTCCACATGGTTTGAAAAGGCGCTCTCTTTGGAACCCATAATGTGTCCCCATTCGCACTCAAGTCTAATGTGTCGATTCCACCGAAGGAGGTATCCACGGCGTACCATCGACCCGCCCATCCAGCCTCAAAGGATGTATCTGGTGGAGCAGGCGGTGCCGGCTTCACGGGTGTAAAACTACCCCAATCCCCAAAATCCATATCCATATCACATCCTGCAAAGAAGATGGTTGAAAATATGAAAAGCAATGCAAATGCGGATTTTGAATATACCATAATGTCTCCTGTTTTATGGGTACAAAATTATCTGAATGGCGGGGGCGTGTTGTCATGAAAATGTCAGGCCATTGTCAGAAAAATGTAAAAATTCACAATTAGCTTGGGGAAAATGAAGAACCGGCAGTTTTTCTTACCATCACACTTCACAAATCAGGCGTAGTTTCCGAACTATTCGTGTTAACAGGTGCGATTTCTACCACTTATTAGCTTTTACATTATTTATGGCTGACTTACAAAAATCCATCGAAATAGGACTCACTCCGAAAGACCGTGACGGCGTCACGCGTATCCTTAACGTGCTGCTCTCGGACGAATACCTGCTCTACACCAAAACCCGCAAGTACCACTGGAATGTGGTGGGAATGAACTTCATGGAAATGCACAAGTTCTTCGAGACTCAATACGAAGCGCTCGACGAAATTTTTGATGATGTAGCCGAACGCGCACGCAGCCTCGGAGGTTCGGCGTTTGGAACCATGAAGGAATTCTTGGACAACACGCGCCTAAAAGAGAACCCGGGAAGAAATCCCGAAGCGGAAGCCATGATCGCTGTGCTACTTGCAGATCACGAACGTATCATTCAATCGTTACGCGCCGACCTCGAAACCGTGCAGGCGAAATATCACGATACCGGAACCGCCGATTTCCTCACCGGCCTCATGGAGAAGCACGAAAAAATGGCGTGGATGCTCCGGGCGTATTTGCAGTAGCTGGACTTAAATCGTTTTAGTGATCCATCGGAGATGGTCGTCTAGTCCAACGCGGCGGTCTCGATTGCTCGATATATTTTTTCAGAAGATACGCTTGGTAGAGCTTACCAATAAGCGTTGCATCGCCGTGGGTCACAGTGCCATTGCCAACAAAGCAGCAAACTGGCTCTTGCGAAAGATGACGTACCGACTTTGCTTCGCTAAAAAGCGCATCGAGCTTCGCTAAAAATTCCTCCGATCTTCGAAATCCCCGAAATCGCCATTCTTCATCCAGCGCTTCGATGTACGTTTGCAGCCACGGCAATTTTGGTCGCCCTTCATTATACACCAGCAGCGCCGATGGATGATTTCGCCAGCCGATCTTCGCTTCTGGTTCCCGCATTCGTTTAATTGCGATCTGGCCGATTTGATACGCTTCAACAACCTGCTTGTTCAGGCGGCTATCATCGAGAAAGCGTGCGGTCGCTAAAAGATCTTCGGGGAACGGAAGAAAAAGATTCATGCAGCGAAGGGATAGCTTATATCAATACATCTAAATATTTCAATATCTTGATACAATCTGGCGAAATCCTTATGGCAAGAGTGACGCAAACTTCTCGATGGCCTTACGATTCACAATGACGATCACCTGACGGCCTTCTTTCTCCATTACAACGAGCTTGGCATCCGCAAGTATTTTTAGATGATGCGAAACTGCCGGCTGCGAAAGCTGTATATCCTTCCCAACTTCACCGCAACTGACGGGACCGCGTTTCACCAACTCGCGCAGGATCTTCACCCGCGTTTTATCCGCAAGTGCCTTCGCGATCCTGACAAGTTTATCGTCCCGGTCTTTCATTCATATATTCAACTATTTCGATATATCGAAAGTGCCTTAGACCTTGCGAATTTCATACACAAAGCTCTGCCGGCCGTTTCGTCGGTTCGCTCATCGATACGGACACCGCCGATCTTCTTCATTGCTTGCTGGGAACGCCAGTTGCGTATTCCGACGAAGAACAAAACCCGGTCCGCAAATTGGAAGGCATGCTTCAGCATCAGCCGCTTCATTTCGCCGTTATAGATGCCGCCCCAATAGGCGCGCGCAAGGAACGTCCAGCCGATCTCGATCTCGCTGGTATTTGGCTCATCATCACCCTCCGGACGATAATCGTGATAGCGGGTGGAACCAATAATGCGGCCGGTTTTGCGGTCAATGACGACGAAGGCTCCGCCGCTCTCCATCGCGCCACGAAAAAATTCGCGAAAATTTTCCTCTTTGTATCGCTCCCGCGCCGGATGCAGCTCCCATATCAACGGATCGGACGCAACCGCGAACAACTCCACCCAATCTTCTTCCCGCAGCGGGCGCAGTTCTACAAGTTCACCGGTAAGCGTAGGTTGGAGATCGAAGGGCATTACAACTTCCGGAATTCTTCAAGCGTCAGTCCTGATTGCTTTAGAATACTGCGGAAAGTGCCACCGGGAACGTCTTTCGTGTGCATGGCGACCATCGTTTGCCGGCCATCTGGATGACGTAAATAGCAGTGGGACGATCCTTTGTGACGTTCTACTTCGAACCCGGCACGTTGGAGCCTCGCCAGGACTTCACGCGGCTTGTAGGGCATCGGAAGCGACTTCAATATCTATGGTCCCGTGAAGAGCATCGTCAGGCGGAGGGATATGCTCGCCATGTTCGAGCTTTACTGCGATCCATCCCCGCACCAGATCCTCGGCTGCCGCGCGAGCACCATCGACGCCCAGGCCGTGCGTAGTCAGGTCGAACGCCGGGATATGCGCGTAATAATAGCCTTCAAATCCCGGCTCAAGGATCTTCTCATAGAGTACGCTGTAAGTCATACTTATCTAAGCCAAAGAAAACGCGAATCATTCCGCACCGAACGCACCGCTGCAATCGTGCGGCACTTTCGAGATAACGAATCTTGTTCATTTCCAAGCTATGAAACACATCATTGCATTCCTGGTCTTGTCAATTTCTGTTATTCTCGGCTCTTGCACGAACCCGGGAAATCCTGCCAGTACTTCTCTTACGCGGTATGGCCGAGTACAGCTCGAAGATTCGACAGGGAATCCCATTCCGCCACCTTATTCCGGGATCACGGTGACCATTCCAGAGGCGAACATCTCAGTCAATGCCGATGCACTCGGCCACTGGACTATTCCGAATGCGCCTCCATATCCATATAATTACCATGTCGTTGTGTCGAAACCAGGATTTGGAACCATCTCCTTCCCAGAGGACGAGGGTGATTTAGATTCCACCTATTCCTACTCATGGTTCCCGACTGGATTCGTTGTATTGACAACGGCCCCAGATAGTATCGTTCATGTCGAGAAAGTGTTCTGTTCGGATTCCACAGAGGTTCTCCCGGCTGTGACGGCGAGTTCCTCGCGGGTGTTCATTTTTATCGATACGCTACCGAATATCCCTTCAACCGGGGTTCATCTCTCGGATCCGAGTGAGATTTATGGGAGCCTTGGTAACGATTGGGTTGCGAATGATCCGACGTATATTGGCAATTTGAATCTCCACCATGGCCAAACCATATATATTACGGCCTGCGCAGCCTCTAATACAATACGATATTTAGACTCTAATAATCACGAAGTGCTCGCAAACGTTGGTCCGAGTTCCAACGCGTATCCGATCGTCATTCCCTAAGCGCTCGCATTAAGATTTAGTCGCGCTGACTGCACGGGCGCCTACCTCCTCGGCACATACCACAGCGCCACTGCTCCGGAGGCATACTCCAGCCGGCTCACGAGCCGCAAGTCGATACGTTTCGTCAGCCCTGCGAAGAGCGTCGGGCCGTGGCCCGCGATTCGGGGATGCACCACGAACTCATACTCATCGATGAGTCCAAGTTCCGCGAGCTTGAGCGGGAGCTTCACGCCTCCCGTCAGCAATCCCTTACCCGGCTGCTGCTTCAGTTCCCGAACAAAATTCCCCAGATCCCCGCGCACCAGCTCCGCGTTCCAATCGACGTGCGTGAGCGTGCTCGACACCACATACTTCTTTGCCGCGTCGATCTGGCGTGCGAACGGTTCCATCCAGGGTTGCCTCCACGCTTCCTCTTCATCCCCCCGCTTGCGGGGGGACAGAGGGGGGAGACGCCACGCGGCTTCCATCATTTCGTACGTCACACGGCCAAAGAGCAGCGTATCGGCCTGCGCGAGCGTTTCCGCTGCGTGCCGGTGCAGCTCTTCATCCGCGATCACTTCACGATGATCGCAGCACCCATCCAGGGTGACGTTGATGGAATACCGAAGAGGTCGCATTATGTAAGCCTGCCAGTTCTAGTTAGATTCTGTAGTATGATGAGGATTAGTATCCTCCCAAAGCCACTTCACTAAGTGATCGGCTATCGGATTACCAAACGAAAGCGCCAGCGCACGAAGTAAAAACTTTATCTTAAGATGATGAGGCAATTCATCGATTTTCCCAAATTCTTCTCGTAGCAATCGCACGCTCGGAAATGAGAAACCCCGCTCCAGGACTTCACGTCTCCAGTATTCTAGCACTGGCAGTTCCATTAGATAGCCTGCCGGAAGCGCCTGCCCCCCGAGATTAAATTCCGTCCACTGCGCAAACCAAATGAGAGCATTATATCGATGCAAAAGGGATTTTGCAGGGTCAAGGATGCTGGTAAAGAAGTCTATTGCCATGAAAATCTCCGCGCATTTACGGGACGGTTGTTCGGAGACAGACGACGGAAACATTTCTTTACCTAATAACTTCAGTGCCGCATAATTTGCGCATTGGATCTCATCTCTATCAAGGCTAGAGTAGAGTTTGTGTATGGTGCTCTCAAAAAAAACTGGAATAGCAGACGGATTTTTTACCGAAATGCGAAATAAACTTAAAATCCAAAAAATGAATAATATGCCCCGTGCGCCGTCCTCGCATGCTTTTCTCATTTCGTCGAGGTTCTCTGGTACCGCACCCGGAAGGACATTGGGATCGAGAACCCTTGACGCCTCCTTCATTTTCTCAGAATACAAAATTGCACGAACAACGTCACCGTCAGCCATTGAAATAGCAGCGACGGACATTGCAAGCAAATATGCGGCCACATTTCCTATTGGAGTAACGGAATCACTCGCATCTTTCAAAAGCGCAATGCCATCGTTTTCGTTCCCAAGAAGAGTTAAAATAGTCCCGAACTGCCACTTCGTGTAAAATATTAGAGCTTCGTTATAGAGATCGATTCGGCTCCCGTCATATTTGACAAAGTGCCCAATAAGCCGGTTACCAGAAGGAATAATATCTTTTGTAAGCTCCTGTGCGGTAAACGCATTTATGACTTGCAGAAATGCGACGATGCAGTCTTTTTCTTCATCGCCGCGATCTTCGAGTTGCAATGCTCGCTGAAAACCAAGATAAAGAACATGAAGCGCGTCAGTCTTTTGTCCGGTGAGCCATAAAGCCGAGCTTAACTCGCCGGTGATTTTTATCTTAGCTGATTCTTTGAGATAAATAGAAATTGATGAAACAGCCTCCGCTTCACTGATTAAGCCGAGTGCTTCTTGGCGCGTTACTTCGGTTCTGCCAGCTATACTGACCAAGAGTTTTACAAATTGTTCTTCATAAACAGAAGTTGGGTGCGAACGAGCAATTGAATACCATCGCGCAACATTCTGATCGTCATTCGCATACAAGTATTGCCGACATATCGACTCAGCGACGAGGAAGGAACCTTCGCTGTCAACCTCTAGGACGGATAAGAATCGTTCGGCTGAGTCTTCGGCGGCTGAAAGATTTTCAAGAAAATCGGCCTGGATTATAATTAAAGCGTGTGCTATTGCCGCGCTAATTGCGTGAGCATTTAGTATACTCATCATTTTTGCAGACACATCGAGAAAATCACAAATGTGTTCCCATGCATCTTTCGAATTAGATTTATCATATTCGCGCAACCAAAGCCGATCGATAAGCCACAACATAGTAATACGAAAGATCGCAGATGCGTTGGTTTTGTCAATCAGGTCTTCAGGGAGTTTTGCGAATGCATTGAGCCATTCCTCGAACTCATGAAAACTTGATATGCGATCGGCGTGTAGCAATGTAAGAACTTCCGGCAAAAAACTATCGCTCGTTTCCGATACAGGTCTCCAGATAGACCTGTCATCTAAAAACGGGAGCACGTTATGTAATACAGCGAGAGACTGCACAGCCGATGGTGATCCAATCAATAAACATGCAGGTATGGCCCACGCATGGCTCTCATCCATCGATTCGAGCTGAACGTTGAGGTCCTGAATATGAGAGGAATAATCTAGGTTGTATCGATGTCTGAGCCCTATTTGGTAAGATCTAATTACAAGTCGGAGTGATAGTGGCATGGCCGCGTCTATGGCGAAGAACCACAGAACGTTTGCATCGCCGAAGTTTTCATCTGAGTCGTACATCTGGATTAAGACTGAAAGTAGGAATCTTCCTGCTTTAATCCAAGCTCCGCCTCGCACATCGTCAGTGTAAAGCCGGAAGGCTTCGCTTACAGAAATTGGCCTGCGGGTTGAGCGTTTCTCGTGATCGCTGACAACTTGGATATTGTAGGTCTGTAGTTCTTCTCTGACGACTTTCCTAACCTCCTCGAGGTACTCGGGCAGGGCAGCGGCCTGTAGTTTTTGAAGCCCTGCATCCGCGGACGTAAGTGCTTCTTTACACTTTTGTTCGTGCGCGCGCCTCCATTCATATAATAACTCTACGGGATAAGCTGTGACGTCTCGATCAATTAGAGTAGCGCATTTCTTGCACAGCCAAATAGCATTTGATAGAGACTTGCGTTCTTCGCTGCTCTGGCTTGGGTCGTATCTAGGGCCTCCTGATGCTTTTGCTTTAATATGACATGCGTCACCAAGTGTGATACTTCCCGTGGGCTCTTCGGTAGGGCCGATCGTTCTTGGTGAGGGGCATTGTGGATTTGAACATAGGTAAGCAGCTCTCCGAGCTACCATGTCTCGAACGGGCTTAGGAAACTCGTCTTGCCTTTGGCGACTGCTTATATGTTCAGAAACTTCGACCATTTTTCATGTTTAATCGCTATTAAATAAAGAGGCCACCTTTCGGCGGCCTCTTCGGTATAATCCTAAAAGGTCGCCTGCTTACGAGCACCCGCTCGTCGTGCCGCAATCGTCGCAGGAGCGGTTCATCTTCATGCCGCCACCTTCCGCGTTCTTTTCGCGGGAGCGCGGCGAGCTTTTGGCGCGGCGCGGCGGGTTGCGGTTTTCTTTGGCGGCCATTCATCACCGGGAAACGGCGGACGGTCTGGAACTTTCGCAAGGATTCGGTTGAATGCCTCGCGGGAGGGTTTCGGTAATCGCTTCTTCAACCGTTCCCATTCATCTAACTGAGCGATTCGATCGGCCAGCGACGCTTCCACAAACGATTCGACGGGGATCTTTTGTAGTTCCGCGTATTCTTTTAGCTTCGAATAAATTTCTGTTCGTACCTGAATCGTGTTCATATCCTTACAATCCAATTGATGTCAAAAATTCGCCTGGGCTGAGCACGGAAATTCCATACTGCTCACTGCCGACGAAATGCCTTCTGTTGAAGGTAACGATCCGCTTTGCATGCCCGTTCACCGCTGCTTCAAGGACCATTTCGTCCTTTGGATCCGGTAAATAAGGTCTCACGCCGAAATCGTTAAAAGCGAGATTTGCAGTGTCGATGAGATAGATGAGAAACTCCTCTGCCTCGAACGCATTAGGGATACAAAACCGGCACGCTGCTTCATATTCAAATGATAATGGAATTGATAAAACGTGCTCGAATTGTCCTCGTCCGCATTGCTGGATTAATCGATAAGAAGCCCCTCGTTTCGAGCGTAACGCCGAAACGAGTACGTTCGTATCGATAACGACCCGCGGTATAGCCATTTAATGTTAGCTACACCCGCTCGTCGTTCCGCAATCGTCGCAGACGGTGCAGGCGCCGTTCCGCTTTACGCGCATGGAGCCGCAGGCGGAGCATTGCTCGCCGGTGTACCCTTTGCTGCGGGCTTCGCTGCGGAGGCTTTGCAGGGTCGCGGTTCCTTTCGGCAGCGTGGTGAGCGGCGAGTGGCTGAGGGCCATTTCGGGTTCCTCAATGCGCTTGTTGCGGAGCTTTTGGAGATTGTCGTCCTCGCTCACGGTTTGTGTTGCAATGGCGTCTGTCGCCACCGGGGTTCCCTCACCCTGCCCTCTCCCAGAGGGAGAGGGTACTGCCGGGAACTTCGGCTCATCCACCGCTTTGACATGCACGAAATCCTGACGGCCAAGATATTCGTAGCCTAAGGCGCGGAAGACGTAATCCAGAATGCTCGTCGCGTTCTTGATCGCTTCGTGGCCTTGCACAGCGCCCGCGGGTTCGAAACGCGTGAATGTGAAGGTATCTACCAGCTCTTCGAGCGGCACGCCGTATTGCAGTGCCTTCGAGGTGAGCACGGCAAAACAGTTCACCAACCCCTTGAACGACGCGCCTTCTTTGTACATGTCAATGAAGATCTCGCCTAAGGAACCATCTTCATATTCGCCGGTGCGGAGATACACTTTGTGCCCACCTACGACGGCCTCGCGCACGAATCCGTGGCGCTTCGTCGGCAGCCGGTGACGGCGAAGTTCCGGCGGCATCACGGCCGCCTGTGCTTCGAGCAGTGTGTGCAGCTTTGCAGCGTCGATCGTCTCGTTCGCGGGGTCTTCCACATCGTTAAAGAGCACTTCTTCCGCTAAGTCGGCGTCCTCGTTCGAGGAATTCAGCGGCTGCGAAAGCTTGGAACCATCGCGATAGAGCGCGTTGGCTTTCAAGCATAATTTCCAGGAATCGAAATACGCTTTCGAGACGTCCGAGACCGAAGCCTCGTTCGGCATGTTGATCGTCTTTGAAATAGCTCCCGAAATGAATGGCTGTGCCGCGGCCATCATGCGGATGTGCGCTTCGTAGGGAATGAAGCGGGTTCCGTAGCGTCCGCACTTGTTGGCGCAATCGAAAATTTGCAGATGTTCATCCTTAAGTTCCGGCGCGCCTTCGAGCGTCATCGTGCCGCAGACGTAATCGTTCGCCGTCTGAACTTCCTCGCGCGTGAACCCGAGCGAGTGCAGCATATTGAAATTCGCATCCGTGAGTTGCGAAGGCGTAAAGCCGAGCTTCACGCAGAACTCCTCGCCAAGCGTCCATTTGTTGAACGCGAATTTAAGATCGAACACGTTATCGCAGAGCTTCTCGACTTCGTCGATCTTCTCATCGGTAAATCCTTTCGCCTTGAGTGATGCGCGGTTGATCGCCGGGCAGCCGACGAGTGTACCGTGTCCCTTCGAATATTTTTCGATCTCCTCGATCTGCTTCTCAGAATATCCAAGTTTCGTCAGCGCCTTATGCACCGATTGATTAACGATCTTGAAATATCCACCGCCCGCGAGCTTCTTGAATTTCACGATCGCAAAATCCGGCTCGATACCGGTGGTGTCGCAATCCATGACAAGCCCGATGGTTCCCGTCGGCGCAATGACGGTTGTTTGCGCGTTGCGGTAACCATGTTTTTCGCCGAGCTTGTATGCGCGATCCCATGCATCGCGCGCGGCTTGCAGCAAGTCTTCCGGGCAATGCTCCGGCGTAATGCCCATCGGCTTGATGGTAAGCTGTTCGTAGCGTTCCGGCGAAGCATTATAGGCCGCCAGTTTATGGTTCCGCATGACGCGCAGCATCGCGTCCTTGTTCGCTTCGTAGCGCGGGAAAGCTCCCAGGTCTTTCGCCATTTCTGCGGACGCGGCGTAAGATTCGCCTGTCATAATAGCAGATAGCGCACCGGCAATGGCTAATGCGCGCGGGGAATCGTACGCGATTCCGGCGGTCATAAGGATCGTACCGAGATTTGCATAGCCGAGGCCGAGCGTGCGGTAATCGTAGGAACCCTGCGCGATGGCTCGGGAAGGAAATTGCGCCATCAGCACGGAAATCTCCAGCACAATCGTCCATAAGCGGACAGCGTGTTTGTAATCCTCGAGCTTGAATGCACCGGTCTCGTCATCATAGAAATATGCGAGATTGAGCGATGCAAGATTGCACGCGGTGTCATCCAAAAACATATACTCCGAGCACGGATTGCTCGCGTTGATGCGGCCATCATTCGGGCAGGTGTGCCACTCGTTGATCGTCGTATCGTATTGCAAACCGGGATCGGCAGAAGCCCACGCAGAGAATGTAATCTTCTCCCACAGGTCTTTCGCTTTCACCTTCCGGGCTGCCTTGCCGGAGGTGCGGAACTTTAGCGTCCACTCGCCATCGGTGAGAACCGAGTGCATAAAGTCATTCGTGACGCGGACGGAATTATTCGAGTTCTGCCCCGAAACGGTCTGATATGCTTCGCCTTCGTAATGGGTGTCGAAGGTTTTGAAGTCGATCTTATCGTATCCCATCTCGACCATTCGCAAACAGCGCACGATGTAATTCATGGGAACTCCACGCGCCAATGCCTTCTTGATCGCGATGTCGAGATCGTGATTATCCTTGCGATCGGTGCCGCCATCGTTGGCGATCTTCATGATCATGTTGAGGAAGAGATCGCACACTTTCGATCCCGCAACAAGCGCGGCGACTTTCTGCTCTTCGAGCGCTTTCCATTCGATGAACGTCTCGATATCCGGATGATCGACATCCAGAATGACCATCTTTGCGGCGCGGCGAGTCGTCCCGCCGGATTTCACCGCGCCGGCAGCGCGGTCGTTAATTTTTAGGAAGCTCATCACGCCTGAAGCCGCTCCGCCGCCCGAAACTTTCTCGCCTTCGGCGCGAAGCGCGCTGAAGTTCGTTCCGGTTCCCGAGCCATATTTGAAAATGCGTGCTTCGCGCGTAACGAGATCGAAGATGCCGCCTTCGTTCAGCATATCGTCCTTGATGGACTGAATGAAACACGCGTGCGGCTGGGGGTGGGTGTAGGCATCAGTTGAGCGCATCATCTCGCCCGTCTTTGGATCGACATACCAGTGGCCTTGCGGTGTGCCGGTAATGCCATACGCCCACGCGATTCCGGTGTTGAACCATTGAGGCGAGTTCGGCGCGGCCATTTGGCGCAGGATCATGTAGGCGATCTCATCGTAGAATGCCTGTGCATCTTCTTTCGAATCGAAATAGCCATGCTCTTCGCCCCAAGCGCGCCAGCATCCCGCCAAACGGTGTGCGACCTGTTTGATCGAGCGCTCTGGTCCTGTGATAACATTTCCATCCTTATCGCGAAGGAGCGTGCCGAACGTATCGTGCTGGGGCACGCCTGCGCGGCGGAAATATTTCTGCGCGAGAATATCCGTCGCGACTTGCGACCAGTGCTTCGGCACCTCGATGTCCTCCATATTGAAAATGGGCTTGCCATCGGGATTACGGAGCACGCTCGCGCGCGACGTGTACTGAAACTGATCGTAGGGAGTTGTCCCTGGCTGTGTGAATCTGCGTGTAATTTGCATAGCTATGTGCCTCTGAAAAAGGGGCCAGTTGATAACGCTTTTTTGTGTGGAATCGTGTGCGCTCAGCTCATAAAAGCCGAGGAATGAAGCAGTTTAAATCTCCGGTTTCCCAGAAATTGAGGGAGAATCGCCCTTACCCCCATTTTCAGGGGTTCGCGGATGATCGCTCATCCGCTGGCGGTTTTCCGTAATGGATTATTCTTTTGTCAAGACGGAACTCTATCTTTCAGGTAGGGCGGCAAGGGTTCCTTGAGATGCGTGGGGCTGGAAACCTGACTGCTACACCGGAGAAAGAATCCCTCTCGGGCATGTTTCGGCAATTCAGGCTGCGCTACTTATGGGGCCATAAGACGCAGATGGATGGTATCGATTACCTGTTTATCGGTAATTGATCGCTTTGGAGCGTGTGATAGCTCGTTCGGAGGGGCTGGCGGGGCGACATGCAGGAAAAACATCCCGCAAAACTTTTCTACATACTAAATTTCAATGCCCTGAGCCGCTGTTCCGATCGTACTTACTCTCTTTCGAGCTATCGGCGCTACCTGAATCCCGATCGTCATTCTTCTTTGCTACAAATCTACTAAAAATCGGTCAGAATTGTTCTCCAATATGGCAATTATTTCCCCACATTCTTTCAAGATTCCCCACCAAGTTATCCACCGATTTTATCAACTTGTTTGTAAGTTGTTGGAGGCATGGGAAAAGCAATATTATGTGATTATTTTCGGATGTTTTCAGTCACCTTTTGGGGAGACAGTGACTTTTGAAGGAGTTTGTATTAACTTGAGAATCCGAGATATTAAAAATAATAGACTAATCCTGCGGCGAGTCCATAGACCACATTTGAGGCTGTCGGTTTTAGGGTGATGGTGGCTGTCCCAGCCCCAAACGGTGTATCGAGCGTTTGGCCACCGGCGGTCTTGAGTGCACCGGTAGTCACTGTGCGGGTGAGGATGTCGAGCGTGAAGCTGAGATCCTGCATCACGCGGAAGTCATTCAAAATATCGAAATTGACCTGATAGCCTATTGCAGAAGCATCGCGGGTGTAGCTGCCAGGCGTTTCCGTTTCGGTCGTCAGCGCAATAATGGCTCCAACGCCGCCGCTAACACGCAGCCGGTAAAAGTGGCCGCAGTAGATCATATACATCCCGCCCACAACGAAACTGTGCTCGGTCAGATCGAGCTCCTCCTGCGCGTTGGTTTGATCCACGATCGTGTTGAACCACTTTTCCACGAGATCGTATTCGAAGTAAATTCCCCACGTTCGTGCAAGCTGTGCCTGAACGCCAACGTTAACAGCTCGATCAATCGTCGAATATTCATTGCGGTCGCTGAGCGGATCGGGCCGAAGGGTGCGCTCGGAAAAGAACTGATTGAGATCGCGAGGAAGGATCTGGAGATAGCCGCCGTAGGCCAGATACAGGCTGATGAAATCCTCCTGAGGATGCGCGGTTGCTTCCTCGGCATGAACCCATTGGTCGAGCTGTGCCTTTCGTGCGCGATAGGCGGAGTCTAACGCACGAACAGAATCCGCCGAGGGTGCATACCCGGCGCTATCGGATGTGCTTGCTCCCTGCTGGGAGCGAACTTCTGACGCACTGAGCAGTGCGAAGCAGACAAGTGCAGGGGCGATCACTTTTGACATCGTCGCAGAACAATGGATGTGGCTAACTAAATCACGCAGGGTCGGCCATGCGAATCACCTCCCCGGTGGCAAGCGATTCGCGAATGGCAAACGTCACGAGTGTTGTGGCAAGCAACGAGTCGAACGGGATGGGGCCTTCCCCCTCAGAAGAAAGAGATTGAAGAAATGCCTTTACTTCCTCCGCATGTCCCTTCCCAGAACCTTTTTCGATCTTGGGATTGCTGCTGCCTGTCCAAAACTCGACTTCTAAAAAATTTTTCAGGATCGCGGTCCGTCCGTTGGAGAATACTTGCAGTTCTTCTTTGGGAAGTATTTTGCTTCCGTTCGCGAGATATAAAATTTCTGCAACGCTTCCATCTTCATACTCGATCGTGATCGAAACGGTATCGCGATCGACCGTATCGGCGCGACCGCTGGAGATAGACTTTGCATACACGCTGCGAGGCATGGCGTCACCGGTGAGATACGCGGCAGTATCGATGAAATGACACACCTCACCGATGATACGGCCTCCGCCATCTTCTTCATCCTGCGTCCAGTGCGAGCGTGGAAGCGGGCCGGCATTCACGCGGTACAGCAGCATCTTCGGCGAGTGGGATGATCGATCATTCCCTTCGAAGAACGTTTTCATCTTCCTGACGAGCGGTGCAAATCGGCGATTGAATCCAACCAGGAATTTTACACCGTTCGCAGCATGTGCCTCTTCGAATGCCTTTGCGACCATTGCAAGCTGCTCTCGATCGATCGCCATTGGCTTTTCGACAAAGACATTTTTGCCTGCCCGCAATGCTTCCGCAGCAAGTTGGGCATGTTCGCCATGGCGAGTGGCAATAAAGATCGTATTGATGTCTGTTGCGTCTATTACGTCTGTTGCATCCGTCGTAGTGCGCTGAAATCCAAATTTACTTTTCGCATCCTCCGCGCTGGCGCCCGATTGATTTGCAACTGCAATGAGCGTGGCATTCTCTTTCAGCGTGGGCAGAAGAAATCCTTGCGCGAAGTTGCCAGCGCCAATGAAGCCGATAGCAATTCCCTCCGGTGTAGCACGGGTTTCAACCCGTGCAGGATGGGAACGGGTTAAAGCCCGTTCTACGCTTGGATACGTGAGAACCATTCCCAAATACCGCTCCTTCTTTTCACCGGCGATTATCGAGTAGGCTTCTTCGGCGCGCTCGATTGGGAACGTATGCGTGGTGATCGCTTTGGTATCGATCTTTCCTTCACCGAGCAAACGTGCGAATTCGTGCATGTTGCGCCGCTCGGTCCAGCGGACATAGCCGATGGGATAATCCATGCCGCGCTCTTCGTAGTTGGCGTCGTAGCGGCCAGGGCCATACGAGCGCGAAAGCCGGAACTCTAATTCTTTCCCAAAATAGATATCGCGCGGTAAGTTCATCTCGCTCACGCCAACCATAATGATGCGCGCACGGTCGCGAGCGATCTCAGCGGAAAATGTAATCGGGTCATTCGAACTTGTGGCCGCGCAAATGATCACAGCATCGGCGCCAAAACCGTGCGTAAGCGAACGGATGGTTTCTACAACACCCTCCTGATGTCTGTTGAAGGCATACGTCGCTGTGAATTCCCGAGCAACTTCGACATGATGCTCGTCCAGATCGACGCCAATGGTTACACACCCCGCCGCTTTTGCAATGGCACACGCAAGCTGGCCAACTAATCCTAAGCCGATCACGACCACCGATTCTCCGAACGTCACATTTGCCTGACGCAAGCCCTGCATGGCGATAGCGCCGAGCGTGGTATAGCAGGCTTGTTCGTATGGAACGTTATCTGGAATCTTCACGCACAAATTCCGAAGCACACTCACTATTTCGGAGTGATAGGCTCCCTGCCCGCCGCATGCTACGCGGTCGCCAGGTTTCAGATCATCGACATCCTCGCTTACGGCGATCACTTCGCCAGCGCAGGAGTAACCAAGTGGTCCCGGCGTATCGAGCTTACGACTCACGCGCTGCCAAGTTGACCAAAAACCCTGCTGCTTCACCTCCGCAAGCACTTTCTTAACATCCTCCGGACGTTTGCGAGCTTTTTCAAGAAGCGAGGCGCGGGCAAGATCGACCTTCATCTTTTCTGTGCCGGCAGAGATAAGGCTGGCATGCACACGAACGATCACACCGGCACGCTTCGGGCCGGTCGGGGCCGGAACATCGCTAATAGCGATCGCGCCGGAGCGCATGGATTGGAGGAGTTGCTTCAAACTATGATACTTATAAATATGTCAGATGGCAAACGCGCTCTGGGGTAAGTTCGTCCCGCATCTGATATGCATCAGAACTATCAGAACAAAACGACCCTGCCCGCAAAGCCTTGAAGAAAACATGGTCTATCTTCTCTTCAGCCAACGATCACGGTACCTCGATCGCAGAGATGCTCAGGCTCTCCACATAGGCTTTTCCACCTGCCGCTTGTAGTTGCAGATCGATCCAATAAGGAGTGCCGAGAGTTAGCCCTGTTACAACGGCATTTGTGGTGAATGGGGCCGGCGGACTACCGGCGGGTGGAAGCGACCACAAAACTTGATTGCCGGCAATTGTCCCGGTTGCGGCAACGCCATTCACAGGAGCGTTTCCGGCTCCATAACTGATTTGCACCATGGATTCACCCAACGCGGTGGTGTTGAGAATCCGTCCAGAAATTATGATCATCACTTTGCCCGAACTTGCCGGTGTGATCGAACCGGCAAGCCCCATCTGAACAGGCGTCGTGCTTGTGGTTCCGGCGGGATCCGCCGGTGTTGCTTGCTCGGTGGCGCCGCTTGAAGCACTGGGCGGGAGGAATGCTGGATCCATCTTCGCAGAGCCTGTGTATCCCGTACCGATGGGAACTGGGAAAAGCTCGCCCGAAACCGGTACCGGCGAAGCAGATAGGCCATTCACTGTGCCGGAATTTATCGCGTAAGGCGCAGACCAAAGTTGGGTGGGTGAAAGTATAGTCGTGCCGTTAGAAGACATCACTGTTACCTGCATGATGTACGGTTCGTTGAACGTCATACTTGCCGGAAACGGGACCGGGCCACCGATTACCACACTGAAGTTCCCATCCGTTATCACTACATTTGCGAATGTTTCACTATAGACCACATTCCCATTCTTGTCGCTGAGGCTCACAACAAATGTAATGTTACCGCTCATAGGTACACCATTATCCTCCAACTGCCCCTGATATGTAAAACCGTACGGCACCTGAGCTTTTACCGTGGGTACAGAAAACACTATTACTGTGCTAAGCGCAAGCGTGCAAAGCCACACACGAATCGATTTCATAAGTCGCCTCCTATATTACAGACTGTATTGGAACCACAATCGCTCGTAAAAAAATCCGTGAGAGCCTAATCACTTCTTCTCCGGCATGCCATCATCATAAAGAATACCTTCGTGGCTTTTCAGGACGGCTTCACCTGGCTTTGCGCGTGGATCGGAGTACCAATCTTCTCCGTGGCCAAGATCGATGAGCATGCCAAGTGAGCCAGAATGGCGCGGTGCAATGTAATTCCCACCGCCTTGTGAATCCGTGGTGTCGGACATTTTGCAGTAATAGCGGTCGTCGCCATGGCTATCGAGCAAATAGCCGAAGGATACGAAAAATCCGCATCCCTGCGCCGCACCGGAAGAACGATAGGTATCATTCCCAGCCCAATCTTCCAAACATCCGCTGGACCAATCGTGTGCGTTGCCCTGTTCAAGCCATGCGTATGCATCGTAACTATCGTCACCGGAATCATCCAACAGCGCGGCGAATGATAGATGAATCCCACTGCCCTGCGAATACTGTCCGGCAGAATACCGATCGGCCCCTTGCCGGTCGTGCAAAATTCCCAGCGCATACCAATAACTACCCCCCTGACTGAAGATACCTGCATCATAGACATCATCACCCTGCTTGTCGCTGAGTAATCCAATACCGCCATCGGTTCCCACGCCCGTGCTCCACGGGCGCATACCAAAGCCGAAGCCCTGCGACATCGCAACATGCGCGCGGTTTGGCCAGCGGTCATCGGGATATTTCCATCCCGCACGATAGGAATCGTTACCGGCGCGTTCGAGCAGCATACCAAACCCTTTGGTGTATGCAAAACCCTGGGAATACACATCGGCAATATAATGGTCGGAGCCGGAGTGATCGTAAAGCAATCCGATCCCCAGCATTGCCGCGCCTTGCGAGCACCAATGTGAGGTATAAATGTCATCGCCGCCAAAATCAGCAAGAATGCCAACACCCAGGCATGCTGCGCCCTGCGTCCACCGGTCACCACGATAGACATCGTTACCCGCGCAATCCACAAGCACATCCACGCATCCAACGCCGGAGGCAATTAGCCCATTGTAGGTATCATTCCCGCTCAGATCAACGACTAACCGAAACGCTCCCGGCTTACACGGCGGAAGATCATAAACATCATCGCCACCAAGATCGAGAATAAATGCAAAATTTCCGTAATACCTGTTCGGCCCTGTTCCACCAATGACGCACCGGCCTTGCGGCGTAGTCCACTCCGCAATAACATCGCCATCGACTCCAGGAACTTTGCCGGAAACAGGCTCATGGTTCTTTAGATATTGATCTGCAAATGCGGCAGCCCAGGTGGTGTCCGCAAGTGCGGCCAACATGCGCGCAGCGGAGACTAACTGCGCCATATCTACTTTGTCCGCATCGCCGAGCAATCCCGTCAGCAATTTCTCTGCATTTGTACGAGCTTTCAGTTGCAGGGTCGGGTCTTGAATAGAATCGACCGGATCTTCCCAATTGGTATCGGTATTCAGCAACTCCGACAGTCCATACGAAAGGGAATCAATATTGGAATGCACACGCGAGTAGGCTTTATCCAGATATGTTTGGGTCGTTGCAAAATACGTATTCAATGCCGCAACGCTGTACGGAAGCGTCAGCCGACGGTTGTTCTGTGGCTCGCATCCTAATTGCACCGCAGCCGAATCGATTGCGCCGCTCATGCCTTGACCAGCCTCCAGACCATCCCATTCTTTTTGATCGATAAGCCGCGAAAGCGCGCCTACTCGCGTAGGGTGATGCTCAAGATACGTTACTGCATTCAACCGGAACGGACTCGGACGCTCGGTGAATGGCAGATCGCAAAAATCGATATCTGCAGCCCCGGCGATCTGCTCAGCGATCGAATCGGCAAAATGCGTCAGGTGAAGTGAGTCGAGCGTGGTTTGCATCCAACTGTTCTTACGAAGTGGGCCAAGCTCGGGGTAATCCGAGTATGTCGCAGGAGAACGCTTGCCGGAGTATAGAGGAACGGTTACCTCTTTCATTTCGCCATTGCGAAGGAGTTGAAATCGCATCGTATCGCCGGGATGCATCGTGCTCAGCCGGGTGTTGAGCACGTCATCCCCACCGTAGATAGAATCTTGAAGCGTGCGGCCATCCACGCGAAGCACAATATCGCCCTGCATAAGTCCGGCTCTATCGGCAGACCAATGCGGAGCAATGTGCCAGATCTTGTTGCCCTTGATGGTATCCTTCCCGTGCGTAAGCAGTTTCACGGAATCAGCCGGGAAATCATGAAAATAGATTCCCATGCGCGGCTTCATCGGCGGCGGCTCGCCATGCCGCACGAAGGGAGGGTAATCCACATAACTGAGCGAGTGATTGATGAGGCTATCGGTAGTGATCTGCGCACGTGCAGATGGGACAACGAAGACAATTACTACAAAAAGAGCAACGGCGCTAAGCCGCGAATAAAATGATTTCATGCGCTTTACTAGATCTGTTATCAGAAAAGCAAAGTTACGGAGATTTTAAGAGAGGAGGCGAACTTCTGTATTCTTAAACAGAGGTACACGCAAGTTCTTCCTTCCGGGCAATTGCGTAATTGAAATATTCCAGCGTCCGCTTCACTCCTTTCGTTGCGCTGCACTCTTGTCTCTTAACCAAGAGTGCTTGCGCAAGCGAAATATCGTGCTGGCGAATTGGGGATCGGCTTATGTTTTGCTCCCTCTACTCGGCTCAGTAAGCAATCTCGAAGCTCGCAATTCCCGTTGCAGCCGGTGGCGTGTTGTTGGTGATGGTCTCGAGCGATATCAGATCACCCGCCGAAACTGACACTTTGTCCGACACATCGCTGGCACTGGTCGTGTTACTACCCATTGTGAGGCCTAACGCTGTGTTCACTCCATTTTTGCGCACATAAAAATAGCGCCCATTGCCAGCGCCCGGCGCGGCGGTAATATGAACATAGAGATTCTGGAGCGTCCCACTCTGCGTAACAACGTACTGTCCCGAGCTCTCGGAGGAGACCTCACCACCCGTAGTCATGAAATCAAAATCGACAAGGTTTCCACCTGAATTCAGGGCGATCAGCATAGACCCGGATGACGCTGCCCATGCTGGCTGGCCTCCACCCGATACGGTCAGTACTTGCCCCGTCGAGCCAGCGGCTGTCGAAGCGTATGCTGAACTGCTTGCCCCGTATATCACACCATTTTGCGTGGGTGCTGTTGAAGTACCAGTTCCACCGCTCGATGTAGCGAGCGCGGTTCCAAGCGTGACTGCGCCCGTGATCCGTGCAGCTCCTGTCACGTCGAGCGGATACAACGGTGAAGCGTTGCCGATGCCCAGGCGAAAGTTAGTGTTATCCCAGAATAACTTCGCATTATCCTGATTGATCTCGCCATTAGCATCCGCGAAAAGCACACTGCCAGGCGTGTAACTTGTAGTTGCTGGAAATGTAAAGATCTGATCGGTCGTCATAAGCGAAGGCAGAATGGTAAGCGTATGGCCAGAACCGTCGTCAAGCACGATTGCGTGCCCGCCGACTGAGCGTGTTTGTGCATGTAATTCAAAGCTAAGCCCTATAAGCAAAGCAATAGCAAATGTAAGTGTTTGAAAGTGTTTGATCATGGTAATTTATGTGAATGAAAAAAAAGAATACACGGTACAAAAGTCGGCTAAAAACCCCTCGAAGAAACAGCGTAATTCAACTATCGCGTTGAACGTTCCCCAGAAGTTTCATTTCGTGGGTTATCGCTTCGCGAAAATATTCCAGCGTCCGTTTCAATCCTTCGCTGCGCTGCACTTTCGGCTCCCATCCAAAGAGAGAACGTGCAAGCGCAATATCCGGCTGGCGAATTTTGGGGTCGTCTTCAGGAAGCGATTCGAATATGATCTTGCTCTTGCTCTCCGGTATCATCGCGAGAATCTCCTCCGCAAGCTGAAGCATGGTCACTTCATCAGGATTGCCAATATTCACTGGTAAATTATAATCCGACATCAACAACCGGTAAATTCCTTCGATGAGATCGCTGACATAACACACCGATCGGGTTTGGGAACCATCGCCAAATACAGTTATTGGTTCGCTCCTGAGGGCCTGAGACATAAAAGCTGGGATCGCGCGGCCATCATGCAGGCGCATGCGCTCACCATACGTATTGAAAATGCGAATAATGCGCGTATCGACACCATGATACCGGTGATACGCCATCGTGAGCGCTTCGGCAAATCGTTTGGCTTCATCATACACGCCGCGAATGCCGATGGGGTTTACATTTCCCCAATAGGTTTCGCGTTGTGGGTGTTCGGCGGGATCACCGTATGTCTCGCTGGTTGAAGCAAGCAGAAATCGCGCATTTTTCGCTTTGGCAAGTCCGAGTGCCTTGTGGGTTCCCAAAGAACCAACTTTCAGCGTTTGGATCGGCAACTTGAGATAATCGATCGGGCTGGCCGGCGATGCAAAATGCAAAATGTAATCGAGCGGGCCTTCGACATACACGAACTCCGTCACATTGTAGTGAATGAACCGGAAATTTGGCTGTCCGAGCAAATGCGCGATGTTCTCCATCGAGCCGGTGCAGAGGTTATCCATGCAGATAACTTCGTGTCCTTCCGCTACAAAGCGATCACAGAGATGGCTGCCGAGAAATCCGGCTCCGCCGGTGATAAGAGTACGGGGCATTTGGGGCAATGATGAATTATGAATGATGAATGATGAGTTTCATTACAAGCATTGAGATTTTTGAACGTTTATCATGTAACTCCAATTTTTTTCATCCTTCTTAATTCATCATTCATCTTTTCCTTATCTCCTTCCGATCCCGTAATACATAAAACCATTCTCCCGCATTCGGTCGGGATCGTAGATATTGCGGCCATCGAAAATTACTTTATCGTGCAGCTTCTGTTCGATCAGCTCAAAATTTGGATTGCGGAATTCATTCCATTCGGTTACGATAACGAGCGCGTCTGCGCCTTCGAGTGCATCGGTATTCTTTCGGAAGTATTTTAGGGTATTGCTTTCCGGCAAAACCATTTTCATCGGCTTGATCGCAGCAGGATCCGTGGCGTGAACGTTCGCGCCGCGTTGCAGCAGGCCTTGAATAATATCGATCGCGGGAGCTTCGCGAATATCATCGGTGCGCGGCTTGAAGGAAAGCCCCCACACAGCGAACGTTTTACCGTTTACATTCCCATCGTAATGCGTTAGGATCTTGTTCTAAAAGTTTGGTCTTTTGCCGATTATTAACATCATCCACTGCCTTGAGAATGGTAAAATCGTGGCCAAGTTCTTCTGCTGTTTTCACAAGCGCCTTGATGTCCTTTGGAAAACAGCTACCGCCAAATCCAACGCCAGGAAACAAGAACTGCGGACCAATACGCCCATCCGAACCAATACCTACACGCACATGATCGACATCCGCACCCACGAGATCACACAGATTCGCTATCTCGTTCATAAAACTGATCTTCGTCGCAAGCAGGGAATTCGCTGCATATTTCGTAAGCTCCGCGCTTTTTTCGTCCATGATATAGATCGGATTTCCGGTCCGGACGAACGGCTCATATAATTCCTGCATCACCTCGATTGCATGGGAATTGCTCGAACCAACCACAATCCGGTCCGGCTTCATGAAATCCTGAACCGCAGCGCCTTCTTTCAGAAATTCTGGATTGGAGACGACTTGAACAGGAACATCTGTCGTCGATTCAAAGATCGCCCTTACACGATCGGCCGTACCAACCGGTACAGTCGATTTATTAACGACGACCTTTGGCTCGGTGATAATAAGTGCGATCTCCTTCGCGGTATCGAGCACCATGGAAAGATCTGCCGAACCATCTGCTCCGGGCGGCGTAGGAAGCGCCAGAAAGATCACTTCCGAGCTGTTCACTGCTTCTGCCAGATCAAGCGTGAAGCGCAAGCGCCCTTCAGCGGCATTGAACCGTACGATCTCCTCCAGGCCTGGTTCGAAGATCGGGATGATACCTTTGCGGAGATTTTCGATCTTTTCCGGGATGATATCCATGCAGAGAACCTGATTGCCTGTTTCGGCAAAACCAGCGCCGGTTACTAAGCCGACGTATCCCGTTCCAATAATTGCGATGTTCAAGTGTGGGTGTGCTTTATGTTACGTGCCAAGAACGGGCTTTAACACCGTTCGAGATAAAATGCTTCTCCATAAATAGGGTAATTCTCCGTACCTTGGAGCATTCCTTCGTTAATCACTTCTTCACCTTTCTCTTTAAAAGAGATCTTTTAAAGAGATTTAAATACTTATGTAATTAATATAAAGGATGTTGAAATGTTAAGAATTATGGTCGCCTCTCTTAAGAATAGTGATAGAGAAGGATAAAAATGCAATTCACATCTTATCCCGATGTTTGAGAAGAAGTGGGCAACAGATGTTAGCATAACATCTCACGATATTCCTCACACATAATACCATCCCTGGCAGGACTTCTCACATGTAACCACACGATAAAAGAATTTTTGGTGTGAAATTCCAAAGAGCGTTGAAAGATATTATCCACTTCATGCGAATAATTCAATAGTAAGCAGTCCTGAAAGGCTGAAGTGATAATTTATAGTAATGAATCCGGCTAAACCGTGTTTTTGAAGTATAGTCTAGATCAATGGTTGCACAAACTAACATTTGATGACGGTACGAAAATCCTTATTCATTATTTTGACGCTCCTGATGGCGGTGAGTGGGGATATCCATGCGCAATGGAGGATCGTCGCGCCTAATTTAATTCCGAGCCAGAACCTGGGCAATGCTATGTGCTTCCGAGATGGGGTGGTGTGGATCGCGGCGGATAAACTATATAAGTCGCTCGATACTGGGCTTACGTGGACTGAGGTCAATAATAACATTGGCATGGTGCATGATGTGGATTTTATCGATTCGCTGCACGGCATTATCTCATCTGTTTCCGAAACGTATCTTACGTCGAACGGAGGGGATTCGCTCAGATCACTTGGCTTCGAGTCTGGAGCATATTCTGGATGCTTTGGTAAAGATTCGCTCACGATAGGTCTCGCGGAGATCTTCGGCTCCGGTACGCTTGCCGTCAGCACCGATGGCGGTATTACGTGGATACACCACGCTGCTTCTGGGCAAGGATTTTGCGTTCGCCGTTCCTGGGAATCATCACCCGCTAAGGGAACACTCTTTTTTTATGAGGGAAGTAAAGCTGGAGGGGCTCTGACATGGACCAACGATGAGGGTGTAACTTGGTCGTATGGTGTCTCAAGTATCGATTGGGATTCTTATTCTTTCGCTCCTGATTCCTGCGATCCCAATCGCATCTATGTCAGTCACGAAGACGCGGCCAAACCGACCGATGTATTTTCTAAGATCTATCTTACAACGGATCTTGGCAATAGTTGGCTGGTCGTAGCACAGAATCTTGAACCCTATTTTTCGGGATCGGTTGCCGCAGGCAAGCAATCTGTCTATTGCCCAACGGTCGCCAACGGCATCTTTCGTTCGCTCGATAAAGGCCTTACATGGAAATCGATCGGCGGCCCATCTGTGACCTGGGATACCCGGCTTATCTCTGCCATTAACGACAATATCATCATAGCCGCAGATACGCTTGGGAATATTTGGCGAACCAATAATAGCGGCGGCGATAGCGTAACACTGCAACCCGGGCTAGGCACTCTTACACTTTCGACACACTCGCTGTTCTCGACCGATACCCTTGCCTGCGGTGATTCGGCGACCGGAACTATCATTACTCAGAGTTTCGGTTGTGTTCCGCCATTTGTTGCGAGCGCTCAGATCGTAGGCGGCGATTCGTTGAGCTATCGGCTTATTTCGATCGGAGCCGGTTCCATTACAGTCCTTTTTGAGCCAGCGGATCTTGGAGCGCATCAGTCTATGCTGATCCTTACGCTGGGAGATGGAACCACCGATACCGTTGCGCTTGGCGGGAACAGTATCGGTGGCAATAATCCATTAACCATGTCAACTGCGGATCAAAAAACGGATACGATCGGCGCTACGGTTAGCGTACCCATCCAGTTTAACGGTCTGCTTAGGGCGGAGAACGTCGATGTTGTGATGCATTACACGGGCGATGTGGTTTATGATAGTTCCGTCGATCTGTTGGGAGCGAAAATTGATATTGCCGGCGAAGAATGGCAGGGACGGTCCATGCTGCACCTTACGAATGTCCGATCCGGTGTCATTGCCGGATATGCACGGTTCAATGTGTTTTCGGATTCCTCATCCAAGCCCGTGGTAACGTTCGATTCGGTCCAGATCCAGGCCGCAGGCTGCAAATACCAGGTTCCGCCTCCCGTCTCAAGCACGATCACTCCTGTGCAAGGATGCGGCACACAGCTTATTTCAGAGCTTATGACGACAGGGCACGTTACACTTAGCATTCACCCGAATCCAAGCAGTGGCGAAGTTCTTCTTTCGTCATCTTTAGATCTCGGTGACGCAACTGTTGAAATCTATGACATGCTCGGCACTGAGCGATCTCAAACAGCAGTGACACTTCATGCAAATGTACCCGCTCAACTTGCTCTTCCACAGTCGGACGGCATGTACACACTTCGAATACGATCGGCTGCGGGGGTTTTTAGTGAGCGGGTTATTGTGCGGCGGTAGCACTCACCCCTGCATCATTTCCAGTTGCCGGCGAAGTTCTTCGATCTTTTTCTCGATGGTGGGGTCGCGCTTCATGTCTTCCTGAATCGTCTGGACGGCATAGATGACGGTCGAGTGATCGCGTCCGCCGAAATGTAAACCAATGGATTTCAGCGAGTGGTTCGTCAGCTCCTTGCATAGGAACATGGCAACTTGCCGCGCGATGACTACTTCTTGCCGTCGCGTTTTTGCGCGTAAAGCTTCTTCTTCAATACCAAACCTGCGCGAGACGAGCCGCTGAATACTTTCGATGGAAAGAATTGGCGCGGAGCGTTTTGCGATCTTGCGTAATACCTCGCGTGCGAGTTCGAGCGTAGGCTCCCGGCCTTCGAGTGAAGAGATAGCAAGCAGCGAGATCAGGCATCCTTCAAGTTCACGGATATTCGCAGTGATATTGGTTGCAAGATACTCGATCACTTCGCCGGAAAGCTCGATGCCATCAGCAATGGCTTTATGGCGCAAGATAGCAATGCGTGTTTCAAGATCGGGGGCAGCGATGTCCGCGGTAAGTCCCCATTGGAGGCGGTTAAGCAGGCGGTCGTCGATGTCCTTCAGTTCTTTAGGCGGACGGTCGCAGGTAAGGATGATCTGTTTTCCCAGCTCGCGCAGTGCGTTGAACGTGTGGAAGAAAATATCCTGCGTTCTTTCCTTACCGGCGAAAAATTGTACGTCATCGACGATGAGAAGATCAACGGAGCGGTAGAGAGCCTGAAACTCGTTGGAACGATTATTCTGAATGGAATCGACGAATTCCACGGTAAACTTGTCGCTCGAGGTATAAAGCACTCTCGCGGAAGGAAATTTCTGAATAGCCGCGTTGCCGACCGCTTGAATCAGATGTGTTTTTCCCAGACCGACCGTGCCATAGATCACCAGCGGATTGTACCGAGTTCCTCCAGGATTATTAGCAACCGCCATGGCTGCCGCGTAAGCCAGTTTATTGGATTCTCCTCGGATGAATGTATCGAACGTATATCGAGGATTGAGATTGGGTTCGATCGCTGGCCGCTTTGCCGCCGGTTGTCCATTGGTGGGCGCAGTAGGAAAACCGGGTCGCTGCGCGGGCTGTGAAAAAGTATTATTTGCAATTGGGGTACCGAAACCACCGGAATTCGGATGTTGCCGTGGTTGCTCGGGATGCGGTTGCTCGATAACCGGACGGGCTGCTAGCGTTGGGGCAGTATCCACTGTTGCCTGTAACTTTATGTTTGCCGACTCCACTTCGCTTGCGGTATCGAAACGAAACTTAGCTTGTGGTCCAAGCACATCGCGCAACGATTGCTCGAGAATATCCTGATAATGTTCGCCGATCCATTCGCAGAAAAAACTGCTGGGTGCGCGGAGTGTTATTTCTGTACCTTCGAGCGCGGTCGCTTCAAGCGGCTCGAACCATGTCCGCATGGTTTGAGCCGAAAGCTGAGGCCGAATGGTATCGAGGCATCGGCGCCAGATCCGCTCGGCCGCGTTTCTAAGGTGCGCGCGCTCATCTTCGCTCGTCGAAGCGTTCGTGTCCGCAGTGCCGGGTTCATCCAGGGTGGTCACGATAGTATTAGGCAAGTCGATTAGAACTTCGGCATGTTCGTCAGCCGGAAACATAGAAACAATATCAGAATTCATAGTTGAGCGCATCGTAGTCGATGCTTGCATCGTTGTTGACGTTCGCATCGTAGTCGATGCTAGGCCCTTCGATTGCTGATTGAAATCAGATAGGGACCGAGTGTCATAAGAGAACGGCGTTCTCGTCATAAATGATGCAAGAAAGAAACACTCGCCGGAGCGAGTCACGTTCGAGTCTTTTGGGGGTTACAGTACGATTTAATTGTGCTAAGAAATGCCTTCCAAAAGTTTCATTTTTTTACGATAAATCGGCTCTTGTTTTTGCGCGGTTCACGAACGACGCTTCCCATCAAGCAATGCCGACTTATTCACAAACTTTGAACATCAAATTGCAATTCTCTTCTATCACAGTATAATACATCTCGGATGCGAAAGCAAGTGTTTTTAAAAAAATCACGAAAGAATTTTTTTGAATTACAAAAATTAATTTCTTTGAATTCTCTAAATAACTTATTTTCCTTTGCTTAAGCTGCCTAAGACCGTTGGATGTGAAGCGCCGGTCGTTACAGGAAGATGGATCGAAATCGATTCAACAAATGCACGAGCGAAGAATGCAAAGGCGATTGCTTCTTTTGCCTTTTCCGGAATTCCAACAGCATCAGACGTGAGAATGCTGGCACTTTCAGGAGCATTGATTCTCAGACGATCGAGGAGATACTCATTCAATGCTCCGCCTCCGCTCACAATAATTTCAATGTGGCCTGCACTTAACGGAAGGACATCGAATGATTTCAGGATCGAGCGGGCTGTTAATTCTGTCAATGTTGTAAGCGCATCTTCCGGAGCAAGTTTTCCTTTCACGATCTTTTCGTTAAGGTTTTCCAAAAAACGTTCAGAAAAAAGTTCGCGACCGGTCGATTTTGGCGGAGGAACTGCAAAATAAGGATGTGACAGAAATTCTTCGAGCAGATCGGTATCAATGCTTCCGGAACGAGCAATGTTGCCATTCGCATCGAACGGCTTTCCGAAATACCTTCGAGTCGTGGCATCGAGCAACATATTACCAGGCCCGGAATCGAAGGCGATTACCTCACCAGGTTTTGCATGTTTGGGTAGCCATGTCACATTCGCAATTCCGCCGATATTCACTATAAGGCGGTCAACGGAATTGCTGACGAGAAAATAATGATCGAACATAGGCATAAGCGGCGCGCCTTGTCCGCCGAGCGCAATATCCGCTGCGCGGAAATCGCTTACAACATCGATCTTCGTGATCGCCGCCAGTGCTGCACCCGACCCAAGTTGAAATGTCGATGGAATTGGGCCCGTGGGAAGATGTCGAACAGTTTGCCCATGCAAACCAATTGCCCGGATCATCGAAGCCGGAATGTTGGAGACCAATAATGTTGCATGAATTGCAGAAGCATATTCCTGCGCAAGCTTGAAATGGGATCGAACCAGGTCGTTGATATTTACCTGTTCCGCAGTTGCAAATTCCATAAGCTGGTCGCGAAGCTCAGGCGGCCACTCGACCGAATGAAAGGCAATGCGTTCGATCTGCCTTCCAGAAAATCGGCATGCTGCGACATCAATCCCATCGAGACTCGTGCCCGACATAATGCCAAGGTAAATGTCAGCACTCATTCTCAATTAATTATTCGGTGTAGCGTAATACATTTATTTCCCATGGCTCGCCGATCCGGTATCATCGGTCACTTGCTGCACCGTTGAATCCGGGGCAAGGCCAGTTGGCACTTTCTTTTCTGTGATCTTCAGGAATAGAAAAAAGATCGAACTCATCGCGATGAAGATCAAAACTCTTAGGACAACAGAATCCCCGCGAAGCATTGCAGCAAGGCCTTGAGCGCGATCGCTGTATTTTATTTTAGCAGATTTTCGAAAAAGAGCCACGATTAAGCCACGATTTACAGGATTTCAAGGATTAAGAAAGGATGGATTTTGCGGATTATCAGGATGGGGGGCGTGATCGTTACATCCCAATGAGTAACTACACAAACCTTCCTTTTACGAAATCAATCCTACTAAATCCACGAAATCTTGTAAATCGTGGCTTATGATGGGTACTGGACGCTAATTAGTTGCAATCGCGCTATTTCAGTGGTGGGACCCACTAATTCACGTTCGAGGATAAGGCCATATCCGCGTGCAAAAAAGCGGAGCGTATAGGTATCGGCTGGAAGCCCGTCCTGATGGTACTCTATGCAGAGCACATCGTTAAATGCCTCCTGACGGCCGGGAAGATAGTAACTATCATATTGCGCTACGACTGTTGCATGAATCCCACGGGTCTCATCGGCTACCCAGGTTGCGCTATCTTGAAGATTTCCATCGAGCGCGATGAGCGTTGAAGTATCGGTCGAGAGAATTCCTTCCGGATTCCCGTCTGCGTCTGTGGAATAAGCAATGTAGTAGAATGGCCGGTCCGTCACAGTATCTTCGAGCTCATTCTGTAGAATTAACGGTGGTTGCTCCGTGATGAGCCTGCAGGTGATCGTGTCGTAGTTGGTAAAATTGGTGGTGCGTCCGTAGGTATAGATCAGACCATTCTCGAGCGGGAAAAAATTATTTTGAACGGTCGCCTGAGGTGCTGGCGTAGCATCATTCACAGCACATCCGCCAAAGCATATCATAGCAGCCAGCAGGAACACTGCTTCGGCCCAAAGGGCCGATCTCACCAAATGATTTATGCCAAGGATTCTCATGCTAAAAATGGAAGAATAGTCCGGCATTAAGTTCCGTATTGAAACTTGGGCTGGATGCCGCAACAGCATTGGAAATAGCGAGTGATCCATTTCCGGACGCGATCGCCGCATTACGTTCTGCGGTAAGATCGTATGTGAACCGGAGCACGCGAAGTCCGCACTGGATTCCAGCCTGACTCGAAACGTCGTAATGCAAACCGATCTCACCGAACATCATTTGGCCCAAGGTTGCCAGGCCGTATCCGGCCGTGAACGTCAGGTCCGCCGTTTCAAATGCTGGCAGCCGAAGTTCCGCAAGTGCCGCCACGTAACTGGTCTGGGCATGGGAGGTATCGCTCGCAAGTACATCCTGTGATGGGTCGATCGGGTCGCCGGCTTGCGTGAAAAGATCCTTACGCGTTATGTTTGCTGACCCGAAGGACGCGCCTGCCCAAAATAAATTCGAATGCGGAAGCACCTGAAAGAATGTTGTGATTGACGTATTGGTAATGATCGGCAGCGATACATTTGTGGCAATGCTGTTCGGGAACTGCCGGCCAAAACTTTCATCGACCCGAAATTCGAAACGGCTGATTAACGAAGTGCTCTGCTCTCTCGAGGCACGAATATGATGCAAGATTGGAGGATTACCGCCGCCATCGCCGCCAATATCTGCAAGCAGAACGGCGGGAGTTTTTATATTATTAACGGGCGTGATCGCTGGAGCGGACGAATCGCTTCCGTTTGGTTCGGCAGGAATAATTTGGTCAGCAATATTTTGCATTGGCACAACAGCCGTCGGGGTGAGATCAGCAAGCGCGATGCTATTGGCAGCAACGGTCTGATGAACGCGGTGAAATACGGGCGTGGATGGTGATTCATGGGAACTCGCAACATCCCGAGGTGCTGAATAATCAGACGTTGCCTGAGCAGAATTTCTTAGAACGGAAGATGGAACCGAAGTTGAATGTCCTGCGAAATACCCAATGCCGATCCCTGTAATAAGGGTGAATGCACTGAATGCAGCCCGTATCGATGATGATGTGCCGCCGCTAAACGCGCGCGCGAGAAAACCCATGCTGCTCGATTCGACCGGTACAATAACGGTCGCCGGTTCTTCGGTCGTGCTAACGGGGAGCACCCGATCCATTCGCGCCCACAGGCGCTGTTCGGTTTCATACGGCACCGATAGCGATTGTGCATCGCGCGTGAATAGCGTACGCTGCTCCATAAATCCGCGCAGCATGGTGCGCTTTTCGGGTGAGACCGATAGCGTATGCAATAGCTCTGCTTCATCATCCGGGGGAAGCGAGCCATCGAGAAAATCTAATATCCGTTCGTTCAGTGTCATAAAATTTGTAGCATTACCTTTCCGGCAAATAATAGGGTGCGAGCAATTCTCTGAGCCTTCCTTTGGCTCGATACAACCGGCTCTTGATCGATGGGATCGTGGTCTGCAATATGGAGTTCATTTCGGAGTAGCTTAGTCCCTCATATTCACGAAGAATAATAACTTCCCTGTATTCCACAGGCAGCCGCGCCATCGCATCTGCGATCACCGCTTGCCAATCCTCGCCAAGATCTGCTGCGGGTTCCACCGCGAGGCCGGCCCCTTCGATCGCATCCTGCGGTTTCCGGTCGCGGATCTTATTCATACACAAATTATGCGCGATCGTGAAGATCCACCCTCCAAGACTTCTTTCTTCTTCAAAGGATCTGGCCCGCGAATAGACTCGGAAGAATACTTCCTGGAACAGATCCTCAGCATCCTCCGGATTCGAGAGCACCCGCAGCGCGTACGCATAGATGCGCTCGCGGTATCGAAGATAGATCTTCGTGAAGGCTTCGCGGGCCTGATGATTTCCCTGAGCGCGGCGCGAACCATCCTCGCTTTTTGCTTCAGCAAGGCCCGCGAGAAATTCACGAAAGATCACCAGATCTTCTGCATTTTCCCGATCGCGATCCCTGCCAGGCGCAGGGCGAGCCTTATGATCGATTTCGAGGGTCTCCATCTAATAGGTGAACACATGGAGCGGCCCAAAGTTGCTCACCGAGGATTGACACAAGTATTAGTGTCCTTTCTATTGGAAAGAACGCACAATCATTCAAATATCTGCAGGGCTTTATTTCTTCTTCCCGCCCGGAAGCCCCTTACCGGCATACTGTCCTTTGCGGGTTTCGCGCTGCTGTTTTTCCATGTCCTGAAGTCGTGCCATCATGCCGCCGCCTTTTTTCGGCGCAGCTTTTAGTTCTTCAAGCGTTGGTGGCGTCGCGATCTTGGTAAGATAGAATTGCTGCACGAGTCCGAAGATATTGAACATGAAATAATACAGCGCCACACCGGAAGGCAAATTGTTGAACATGAAGATGAACACGATCGGCATGATGTACGCCATTTGCTTCTGGCGCGGATCCGTTACGGTGAACATCTGCTGAACGAACATCGTGACGACGAGCAAGAGCGTCAGCCCACTCATTTGTTCGCCAATAAGCGGAAGTTTCGTTCCGAAATGGAAGAGCGCATCGGGAATGGAAAGATCGGTGATCCACAATCCGAATGGTGCCTGCCGGAGTTGGATGACATTCTTCAGCACCTGATATAACGCGAACAGGATCGGCATTTGCAAAAGCATCGGGAGGCATCCACCGGCTGGATTTACGCCGTAGGTCCGATACAACTTCATGGTCTCCTCGTTCATCTTTTTGGGGTCGTCCTTGTATTTCTCGCGAAGTTCCGTCATCATCGGTTGGACGACTCGCATCTTTTGCATCGAGCGCATCTGCCCCATGGAGGTCGGTATCGTGATCACCTTGATCGCGATCGAGAAGACGATGATCACAACGCCCCAATTCGAGATAAATCCATGCAGCCATAAGAAGAATGGAAGCAATACATGGATCGAGATCGGCCGGACGATAAAGGCCCAGCCAAAGCTCATCGACTGCTCTAGCCCTACGCCAAGGGCTTCGACACGGTCATATTCAAGCGGTCCGAAATAAAGCTCAAAAGCTACCTTCTCATCCGCAGTTCGCCCGATCGGAATATTAACCGAAGCGTTATACATGGCTACGATCCCGCCATCGACTCCTTGGGAAGCAACGCCGGAAATATCCGCTCCGGCAGTTTTTTCGCCGACGGGAATGATCGCTTGCTCGAAATACTGTGTCCGCATTCCGGCATAAGTGATATCGCCATTAACGGCCTTATGTGCCGGTGCGCCGGGCTTGGAAACGGTAAGATCTTCCATCTCGCCGGCTTGTCCGGCAAAGGCTTTGGCGCTGGAAGTTTCATCGGCACTGCGTTTCTCGATGTACGGCAGTGGGTCGTCCAACGATGCCGTGTAATGATACCCGCTGATGGAATTCTCAAGACCATGAAGCTTGAATTCTACGCCAATAAGATATCCTTTGCCGGAGAAGTGAAAGATCTTTTCGATCCAGCGAGCGCTATCGAGTTGGTACCGTGCCGAAAAACTGGAACTATCTCCTGCACCAAGCGTGAGCGGCTTGGTATCGAATGCAAATGGCAGATCATTCGTAGCAACGATCTTCCCATCGGAGGCAACGAACTTCAGATCGATATCGGCGCCTCGGCCCTGCTCATGATTTACCAGTTCGACCGGCTTCTGATCCCAGGTCTTGTATTGCTTGAGTACAAAGCTCGAAATTGCAGCGCCATTGGAACTAACCTGTGCAGTGAAGTAGGGCGTTTCGACCGTCTTGATGGCGACTGGTGTCGTAGTGGTGACGGCGAACAGGCTCGACCGGTTGGAACTATCGTTCTTTGCGCCTCCTGCTGCAGGAGCTCCTGGAACGGGCGTCGTGGTGGGTTGGGTGAGCGGCGGTGCTTCGTTGACGTGTGTTGTATCCGCAGTAGCAACAGGTGCATGTTTCGGGAGCTTCGCCTGCTCCGCGTTCATCCAAACCATCCAGCCTACAAAGACTACGATAATGAGGATGATCCCGATTGTCGTCGTCTTCGAGGAATCCATCTATAAGAGCTTACCGAATAAAAAAAGGCATACCCGACACGGGTAGTTTCGTTGTAAGGACGTAATAGGACGCCCTCTATTTTAACCGGCGCTCAAACGCCGAACGGCCTGAGAAGGTTTGAGTACATTCATCCAGTAAATTAACTATCCAGCGCGAACTGCTGCCCTTGCGCCTTGGCTGGCCCCACATTGAAATCCGGTTGCTCGGTAAAGATGATGTGATCGTGGTAATAGTGCGTCAGAAGGAAGCTGAGCACTACGATATAATAGCACTGATCGAATTTCAGCCCAGTATAAGAACTGGTAAATATCAATGTTACGATGAGGCCGATCGCAATCACCGTCATCATTACGGTAAAGCCATAATAGCGCCACCACTCACCCGGCCTTGCAAAAACGCTGACCTGTGGCGTAAGCTCATGGCGGTCATACCGCAGGCGGTTAATGTACCATGTTAGTCCCAGATATTGGAAGGAGTGCCAGGTGTTCAGCCCCTGAAATGCAACATCCAGCTCGTTAAAGAATGGGGTGATGAATGTGGCGACGACGGTCACCGAGATCAGGATCGTCTTCGGCACATTTCCTTCGCCGTTCCGGAATTCGCGCCATGTCTTGGAGATAAATAATGCTAACGCTGCTGCAAACATGGCGCTTGCTATCCACCAGACGGCATCTACTTTCAAAAACTCAGGAAAATAAAGCAGGTTCGACCCGACCTTGAACGTGTTGTGCGTGAACCGGTACATCGCGACTGGATACAGTCCGGTTAGCACCACCGCATAGTCGATCGCTTTCGATTGCCACGATAATGTTTTCGGTACACGGCCATTGTAGCAATCGACGAGAAACACGATCTGGTGCAGCACATGGATGCTTGCCCAAAAGAAGAAGAACGTCAGTAATAGGATGAAATAATTAACGCCCAGAATAATAACAGCAACCGGAATGATGATCGCCGCAATAATGATCGAAGGATGACGTTTGCGAAACCCCGGATCGAACGTCGTCCGTAGATGTGTGGCGTACATGTGCGGACCGCCGATGAAGAACGCGATCATCCCGTTAACGATGTTCCGCGCTGTATCCTGGTTGAAGCCCAGGGATTGAGCGATATAATACATGGCATACGGGCTTGCCATGAGCAGCACCGAACCTGAGATCCACAGGAGATCCCAGCGTTTCGAGCGAAGCCATAATGTGTTGCCGGACGACGATGATGTTGCGATATTCGACATAATTCCAACCCCTGAGTTAAGGCTTTGCTTAAACCATTTTCCCTATCAGGATTGTGCCCCAAAAATTATTATTTGTTGTTGCAACTTTGATAATTCCAATTGCCACAAAGAAATGCTTTTCGTGTGTTCGTTCTTTCAGAGTTCATGAACGACGTTGAAAATAGCGCAAATTAGCCTTTCATTATGAGACGAATTCATAGTTCTTCCCATTTCATAATTCATACTTCATCCTTTCCCCAAGAACTTGTGCCCATTAAAATCAATTGAATTGTCATTTAATGAACAATATTTCTCTTCGTGCCAATTGTTCATTAATTTCTCCATGACCATTAACGCAAACCCCATTTTCAATGAACAATTGAGCCCCTCCCCATTCTTAATTCTCAATTCTTCAATGAAAATTGATACAGGGTGCCTATCATCTCACCACCTAATATACGACACTTTTCCGTGACGCCACGAAATTCGAAATTTTCCCTCGCGCAGAGCCTGCCCTGAGCTTGCCGAACGGGTCGGCGCGTCCTCGCCCGACAGTAAGCGCGAGGTGTGCGGGATTTTTTTAAGAGCCAGAGTCCCGGAGAGACGACAGTAAAAAGTGCCGTAGGCACGAAGTACCCGCAGCCCAGGGTGAAACGAAGTGGAACCCTGGGTACGGATTACGATTTTGAATTTCATAGCCCTGAAAGGGCGATGTATGCCGCCGGGATTTTACAACGCCCTTTCAGGGCTTGGGAACCTAAAACGCAACGCGAACCCAGGGTTCCGCTCGCAAGCTCGCTGCACCCTGGGCTGCGAGTACTCCGTCGCTCCGCGACTAGGAGACGGAACGGAGCTTTGCATTTTCTGCTATTAAGCTTTCACGATGACGTAAAATTTGAAGTAAGTCTTTCCCATCTGACCCAGGTTTGGACTTAGGGAAATGGTGCCAACGCTTTACCGGAGGCTGGAGATAGTCCTCAAACATATCGAGTATTCGCAGGAGCGCTTCAATCGCTTCATCGATCTCAGCTCGCTGAAAAGAATAGTTCGGCCCACTTTCGAGATCAGTGTGTGCAAGGGTTTTATTCCGTACCTCCTTCCGAAGACGCTCGAAGGCAGATGCTTCGGAGCGGGGAGAACATATTGGGCATCCGTCATTTTGCCATTGCAAAAGCGGCGAAAAGCGGAAAAGTTCGGGGCAGGGGATGTTAGGTTGTACACCCTGGGATTGTGGCGGAATTACTCCCCGTTCTACTAATGTTCCCTATCTTTTCAGGTTTGCCGCACTCTTGAGCTTATTTCGTTATTTCGTTCCGCTGGTAATACTCCTGCTTCTTCCGCAGGAGCTATCTGCCACGACGTGCTCGACCACGCAAAGCGGCGCGTGGAGCACGCCTTCGGTATGGGTGAGCGGTATCCGCCCGCAAATGGGCGATACGGTCGTGATTAGCCTCGGTGATTCCGTTTGGCTGGATGAATCCACACCCGCGCTTGCTCTCGTCAGCGTTCAGGGCATATTCTCGCTTGGCGCGGATACGCTGTTCCTGCAGGCGGGTGGAACCGCGTACGATACGCTTGTTTCGGTACAAGGTACGCTCGATATGGGAACCGGATGGTTCGCGATCCCAGGCAGTAATCGCCCGATTGTGCATCTTGATTCTGGTTCGCTGTTTCGCACGGCAGCATTGTTTCCGTATTCCAGTCCGAGCATCTTCGATTCCAGCGCCAGCCCGCTGTTCGCGCTGGATTCTGCCAGCACGTTCGAATACTATTCCACTGGGAATGATCTGATCGATGTTTCGTATCTTGCGAATAACATCATCGGTCACGCGTATTGGAATCTTACACTTAGGGGGATGGTCGCATCGTTTCTCGCGAATCCGCTCGGGATTCGGGGCACGCTGCATATCGGGTTTGGCGCTGCTACAACAACCTCTTATACTCCGGAAAGCGTAACACTCTCCGGCGATGTCATCAACGATAACACCGGCCCATCCGGTGGCCCCGGTGCTGGCCGGACGGGCTGTGGCATGCTCTCGCTCGGGCAGGATACCTGGATCTTCGAGGCCCAGCATCGCGGCACGGATATGAAGGATACCATCCACTGGAGCGGCCCCTCCCAATTGGGAACCGTGATCGTGCAAGCCAATACCGTGCTTAGCGTTCGCTTTTTCGACAATACCCATTGCGACTCTCTCGATATTCTGACGGATCTGATCGAAGAAGACAAACCGTGCGGCGGCCATTTGATAGGAAGAGTGTTTTCGGAGATCCCGCGAATGCTGGATTCCATGAATCCGGTCGATAGTTTTTACGGATTTGGATTAACGATCGCGAGTGGAACGAATCCCTATCTCGGCCTCACCAAAGTAGTCCGCACGAGCGGCTATCTCCCGCCGCTCGCAAAAACAGCGAACGATCCGCTGCTTCGCTATTACCGCATCACGACCGGAGCGGGGCCGCAAGCGGGCAATTCGAATGAACTGTCCATGCAGATGCATTGCGATGAATTCAATGGCGCCGACCCATTGCTTCTCCATTTTTGGCGCTCACCGGATGGCGGCAACACCTGGGCCTTCAGCGGACTTACCAGCTATGATGCCGCACATGATGTGTTCGGGTGGGATACGACCGTTCTCTGCTGGCCAAATGATTCCGGCAGCTTTTTGTGGATGCTGTCCGATGGTTATACCGATACTCCCCTGCCTGTGGTGATCGAAAATTTTACGGCACAATGGTCGGGAAGCACGGTGAACCTCACATGGCAGACTAGTTCCGAAAATGGGATCGTGGGATTTGAGATCGACCGAAGCACGCAGGGCGGTGCACAGCCATCTCAGGATACCACTCTGCTTGCCAGCTACTGGAGTGATGATTCCCTTCGCGCGCGTTCTGCTTTCGGAGCAAATTACCATTTTGCCGATGCCTCCGCGCCGGCGGGAACACCCCGGTATGATCTTTATGAGGTCACTGACGATGGAAGCCGCGAGTGGCTTGCATCCACCGTCGCTGCTGCCGCAGATTCATCTTCCCAACCAACGCTGGAAAACACATGGTACACCCCAGGATCGCTTAATCTTTTGTTCAATAAGCAACCGGGCGGGACGGTCTCTGTTGCAGATGCCATCGGGCGGGTGTGGTTACGGCAGCTACTCGATGGAAGCACGGGAAATCAGTTTACGATACCTGTTTCTTTACCGGTTGGGGATTACTTTATTACCTATCGAGGCGGGGCCGGCGAAACGACCAAAAAACTGCTCATTTCGGAGTGAACTTTCCGCCCTTCTGAGAGGTTCGCAGGTTGGCTTAGATTGCCGGTTTTTGCCAGCGGAGGGTTGCCCCCGGTTCGCTGCAATAGATCCGGTGTCTGCAAGTACGCATTTAGTCCACATAGTTTAGCCGGAATAGTTTGCTCGTGCCACCACAAACACGTTTTCTTCTTTGCGTGTATGCCATCCTTATGATGGCGGTTCCCGCGCGCGCGCAACTGATGTATAACAACGGCGCGACGATCGTAACCAAGCCCAGCTCCTACGTGCAAGTGAACGGAGCGTATCAGAATCAGACTGGTTCTATTGACGATTCCGGCACCGTAACCATTACCTCCGATTTTACGAATGCTTCTGCCGCGACCGCCGGGGGTTCCGGCCTGTATAACATCGCCGGGAATTTTACCGATAACGGAACGTTCGTCAAAAAGACGGGAACGGTCAATCTCGATGGCTCCAGCAATCAAAATGTCGGCGGGACGACCGTCACCACGTTCTACAATCTTCAATTCACGAATGGTGGCTCGAAAACGCTGACCCAGCAGGAGATCGTCGATAGTAATTGCTATTTTACGAATGGCATTTGCTATACGACCGCGACCGATGTGTTGCATTTTGACGTGCAAGGGAATTGGGTGAATAATTCGGGGATGCCGGTCTCCTCGTGCGTAAGTTACGTGGAGGGTCCCTGTGAGAAGGATATGAACTCCACCAATCTTTTCTGGTTCCCAGTTGGGCTGGCGGGACGCGCGAACACCTGTTCGATCATCCCGCAAAGTTCCACAGCAACGACCTATCTCACGCAGTATTTCGATTATTCTTACGTCAATACCACCAGCCTTCAATCGCCGCTGATGGTGGTAAGCAGCCGGCAATATTGGTTCGGCAATATCGTAAGCGGCGGCGCCGATGCGATCATTAAGCTATACTGGATACCCGGAGATTATGCGCTCGCGAGTTATATGTCCACCATCTCCAATCTCGTGGTTGCCCGATGGGATACGCTAGCGCCCAATCCTCCGGGTCCGCAGCCGGCATGGGTTACGGCGGGCGTCAGCGCCGTTCAGGCAGGAGCAACCTATAACTCCGGCTGGATAGAATCCGCTACGGTCACCGCATTGAAATATGGGACCGCGACGATCAACCGCCCCTTCACCATTGCCTCCATCACCTCGGATAATTCACTTCCGGTCGAGATGGGGCCGTTCACCGTTCATCAGGTTGCGAATCATGTCGTGCTCGATTGGATGACTTATAGCGAGATCGAATCGCTGGGGTTCGAACTCCAGCGAGAACGATCGGCAGGGGAGGAGTGGATCGAACTTGGGAGCTTTTTAACCGATACCGCGCTCCGGGCTAAAAGCCCGTGGGGCGCGAACTACGAAACCATCGACGATAGCGATCTTATTACGGGAACCTACACCTACGATCTCTACCAGATCGACGATAATGGTACGCGCACCCATGTAGGAACCCAATCGCTCGATTTTAGCGAGGTCGCGATCCCAACAAGCCTTGCTGTTTCGGTCTATCCGAACCCTGCCGCCCAAAGCGCGCATGTGGAGTTCGATCTGCCAACGGACGCACATGTACAACTGGACCTCTACGATATTACAGGCCGTCTTACGGCATCGCTTGCGGATGGGAACTGGACTGCCGGAGATCATCTGCTCACGTTCGATGTCTCGAACCTCCCATCCGGCAATTACGAGATGATCCTCACTACTACATCGGGGACACAACCAAGTTCACAGCGAATCATGCGGGGGCTTGTGATCCAAAAATGAGACGAGCCTTACATACTCACTTGATCTTTAGCGCGGTTATTACCCTCGCGCTTGGTCTTGCACAGCGTGCAATGGCACAGAATGTTGGCGTTAGCACGGCTACTCCGGATAATTCCGCATTGCTCGATCTGGAGACGACAAGCCTCGGGTTGCTCCCTCCGCGCCTGACGAATACGCAGATGCTTGCCGTTTCAACTCCCGCGACAGGGGATCTGGTCTATAACACAACCTACACTACCTACTATTATTACAACGGATCGTTCTGGACGCCGCTCATCGGTAGTGGATGGTCACTTACAGGCAATAGCGGCACCAGCCCATCGACAAATTTTCTGGGCACGATCGATGCCGAGGATCTTGTCCAGAAAACCAAGAGCGTCGAGCATCTTCGTGTCTATAATGGTGGTGGCGTTGGACTGACGAACACCAATAATTCTGCGGAAAAGCTTATTCTTTATGAAGCATCGGGTCTTGGGTCTCTCTATAATGCGTTCAGAGCAGGGATTCAATCGACGACCGTTCATTATATATGGCCACTGGGCGGCGATGGCCTTCCAGACCAGACGCTTGTAACAGATGGTTCAGGGGATCTCAGTTGGCAAACCTTTACGACATTCAATGGAAGCCCCAATCAAATACTCTGGGTTCGCGGGTCGGCAGCGGGCGGCGAATATTCCGACAGCACCGGAAGTTCGGATTCTGGCCCATATTCTATCACTGCGGGATATAATTCAACCGTGACAGGAAATTATGAAATGGTCTTTGGAGATAGCACCTCGGGCATTTCCGGATCCTACGGTGATGTCAATGGAGGCAGTGCCAATTCTTCGACCGGTAACCTTGACGCCACGGGTGGGGGTCAGGATAACACCGGTGCGGCAACCGCGAGTTACGTCGGCGGTGGAGCATCCAATGTTACTTCGGGCAATGAGGAAGTAGTACTTGGTGGCCGAGGCGCCAGTTTCAGTGGATCGAACTCGACCATCCTTGGAGGCTCGACTAACAAGGCCAATAGTAATTATGAATTGCTCTATGGTTTAAGCAATACTGATGCTCTGACCGGATCCGTCGTTTTTAAGATCGGTACCCATACTCTGATGGGTATCGGCACTACCACGCCCACGCAGACGATGGATGTAAAAGGAAACGTAAAATTTTCCGGTGCGCTCAAGCCTAATAACACCGGTGGTTCCAGCGGCCAGTATTTGCTTTCTGCCGGAGCTACTTCGCCGCCCACCTGGGGTGGTGCGACCTTTAGCAGTACCAACTGGAAGTTGGCGGGAACCAGCGGCACCGCTCCAGCCACAAATTACGTCGGTACAGCCGATGCGCAGGATTTCGTCATTCGAACCAATGCCACCGAGCGCATGCGTGTCACCTCCGGAGGTTCGGTCGGCATCGGGACGACGACACCGGCACACAAGGTGGCCTCGATCTTTTCGAGCACCACGGACGAGACCGCTGCCGGATATGGCGAAGCTTCCGGAGCTACTGCTAATCAAGCGGTGGGTGTGTGGGGCATCGCAAACACGGGCAGCAGCAATACTGGAACGATCTCTTCCTTAGGAACCGGGAATGGAAATACCACCGCCGGGACGACGAACGCCGCCGTTCAGATCTCGCAAGGCGAATTGGCGATGGGCCGCACGACCCAAGCACCCTCCAAAGGAACAGTCGTGGAAGGTGCGGCCAGTGGGACGCTTTATTCTCAGCAGGGTCCATCGGGAGTGATCCAGCTTTCGCTCTTAAGCGATCTGGGTGCGACGGTGCCTACGGCGGGAGTTTTTCAGGATCTGGGGACGCTCACGATCAACAACCAATTCATCACTGCCAATAGCATCATTGTTGCGGATGTGGTTTCCAAGGTGAATAGCTCGAGTGACCCTTACACTAAAAATTCCATGTATAAAGTAGATGTTGAAAGCAGTACAACAGGCTCGTGCGTGCTCCATATTGGAATGATCCCCTTTGTAACCGATACCAATGCGTATGTCAGTTCGGACTATATTCGCGTTGGCTATTGCGTCATTAACCCAGGAAGATAGCATCAATGGCACATTATTATTTACGCCTTGCCGACGATCTCTCCTTCGTGAAGACCGAGCGGTACTCTATTGGAAAATTTGCCGTTTGCCTGTGGTCGTGCATCGCTTTCTTGCTTCTTTTCTGTTACTTCGCTCCTAAGGCCAATGCCCAGGGAAATGTTGGTATCGGCACGACGACTCCGGACGCAAGTGCCTTGCTCGATCTCACAAGCACGTCCCGTGGGTTGCTGGTGCCACGCATGACCGAATCACAGAGGCTGGGAATTTCTTCTCCTGCAAACGGGCTACTCGTCTATGAAACCAACACCGCAACATCGCTCTCTGGGATCTATTCCGGTACTACGGCGACGTTCTGGTATTACAATTCCAGTTCATGGGTACCGTTCTTAGGCGGCGGCTGGCTGCTCACAGGAAATTCCGGCACGAACCCCTCCAATAATTTTATTGGCACGACCGATTCGGAGGATTGGGTGATCCGCACCGATAATCTCGAACACGTTCGCGTGTATGCTGCCGGGAATGTGGCGTTAACGAATACCAACAATACCGCCGAAGAGCTTCGATTCTTCGAGCCATCGAGTTCAGGTTCCAATTATAGCGGGTTCAAAACCGGCGTGCAAACTTCTTCGGTTAGCTATATCTGGCCGCTCGCCGATGGTACGGGCACCAATTATGTATTATGTACCGATGGGTTTGGCAATCTTTCCTGGCGTGGCTTTGGAACCTCCGGCGGCGGCGGTAACGATACACTATGGGAACGTGGCAGTGGCGCATTCTCTCTGGTGGGCGTCGGCCAGGGGAACATTGCTTCCGGCGCGTACTCTCTTTCTGCCGGATATCACAACACGGCGTCCGGCCAGTACTCGATCGCCTGGGGTGCCTCCAACCTCTCGACCGGCACAGCCTCCACTGTTTCCGGTGGCGAGTACGATACAGCAAGCGGTAATTATTCTGCGGTCAGTGGCGGATATGAAAATTCTGCTCCGGCGAATTACTCCTATGTGGGTGGCGGAGAAAATAACAGTGCATGTGGCTTATACTCGGTCGTTGCCGGTGGGTACGCCAACACGGCGTGTGGAAATTATTCTGTCGTGCTTGGCGGCAACAACAACCACGGTTCCGGTAACTTTGATTTGGTGTTTGGAGTGGGCGCGAATGTTACGCAGGATAGCAGTGTGGTTTTCTATAATTCTGGTACAACTTTGAAAATGGGCGTAGGCAACGTAAGCCCGACCGAGGTAGTGGATATCACAGGAAATCTGAAATTTTCCGGTGCCTTGATGCCAAATAATTTGCCGGGCACATCGGGCTACGTTCTTGCATCGGCGGGATCGAGCACGCCACCGATCTGGACTCAGCCATCCAACTTGTATTGGAATGTCCTGGGTAATACGGGCACGCTTCCTGCATCGAATTATCTTGGCACCAGCGATGCGAACCCGCTCGTCATTCGTACCAATGCTACGGAGCGAATGCGCGTGCTTTCCACCGGTAATGTGTGTATCGGCGTGACGTCTTCCTCCAACCAGTTACATTCACTCTATACCGGTACAACTGACGAGACGGCAGCCCTGTTTGGCAACGCAACCGGAGCAACGTCAAACCAGGCCATCGGCGTATGGGGCGCGGCGACAAGTACTTCCTCCAGTAACACGGGAACCATCGGTGTGCTCGCAACCGGGAATGGCAATACTATGGCCGGCCAAACGAACGTTGCACTGCAATTGAACGATGGCGAGTTCACAATGGGCCGCACGACCGAAACGCCAAGTGTTGGAACGACCGTTGAACCCGCAGCCAGTGGAACCGCATATTCCCAGCAAGGCCCGAGCGGTGTCATCGAGTTGACCTTGGGCGGCGGGAATCTTTCAACCGTTGCGCCAACGGCCGGTGTGTTCCAGAATTTAGGTACGCTCACGATCAACAATCAATTTGCATCGACCACCAGCATCGTTCTTGTGAATGTGGTAGATAAGATCAGCGATGGCTCTACGCCCGATCCTCGGTTGGCGGAATATTTTGTCGATGTCGATAACCGCACCTCCGGCACATTCGATATTCGCGTCGGGATGATCCCAACCACCACAAGCACCTCGAACTACACCACTACGGATGAGATAAAGATCGGATATACGATCATCAATCCGGGACGGTAATTATTTCACTGCCTCCAGAACGATCTCCGCAATATCGCGCACCCTAACATTATCAGTTTCTCCTTTTGCTTTTACGCCATCGGTGAGCATCGTCATGCAGAAGGGGCAGGCGCTGGCAACAACCTTTGCGCCGGTGGATAACGCCTGCTCCGTGCGCTCGATATTAATGCGCTTACCGGCTTTTTCTTCCATCCACATTTGTCCGCCGCCGGCGCCGCAGCACATTCCTTTGGAGTGGGAACGATCCATTTCTACGATGTCGAGTCCGGGAATGCTTTCGAGCGCGTTGCGCGGCGCGTCGTATATGTCATTCGAGCGGCCGAGATAGCAGGAGTCGTGATAGGTCGCGCGTTCGAGCAATTCCTTTGTCGGTTTGATGCGTCCGGTATCTAACAGCTCCTTGATGAACTCGGTATGGTGCTGCACTTCGTAATGTCCATCAAAATCCTTCCACTCATTTTTGATAGCATTGAAGCAATGTGGGCACGTCGTAACGACTTTCGTTATCTTATACCGGTTCAGCGTCTCGACATTTTCCTTAATGAGCATTTGCGCGAGATATTCATTGCCCATTCTTCGCGCGGGGTCGCCGGTGCATTTTTCTTCATTGCCGAGAATGCGAAAATCTATTTCCGCAAGTTGCATTAGCTCCGCAAACGCTTTTGTAATATTTTTAGCCCGTTGGTCGTAGGAACCCGCGCATCCTACCCAGAACAGAATCGGGGAGGCTTGCTCCCCTCCCGCTTGCGGGAGGGGTTGGGGGAGGGCGCTCTCTGCCATTGTTTTAATCCCCATCCCTTCTGCCCAATCGCCGCGCTCGCTTGGCGAAAATGCCCAGGGCGAGAAATTATTCTCCATGTTGCCGAACGCGGGCTGAAGCTCGCTCGGAAAGCTCGATTCCATCATCACCAGATTACGGCGTAAGTCGATGATCTCATCGACATGCTCGATCGTGACGGGGCATTCGGTCATGCAGGCCTGGCAGGTGGTGCACTGCCAGAGCATTTCTTCGGGAATGTAATCGCCAACGAATTTCTTCGACTCTACTTCCTCCCGCTTCATTTTCGGCTTCTGAAAGAGAAGCATTCCCTGCGGATGATCTAATGAATGATCTTGCGGAGTGACCACTTCATCGCCACTCGGATTTCCATTCGATGCAACCTGTGCCTTAACGATCTCTCCGGACCACGAGCTAAATCCATACGCACCTTGCGCTGTGAGATAGGGAGCTTTATCGAGCATCCGGGCATGTGTGGCAATGATAATTTTTCGTGGGTCGAGAATTTTTCCTGTGATATTCGCTGGGCAGACGGCAGTGCAGCGTCCGCAATGGGTGCAGGTATCGCCATCGAGGAGCTGTTTCCATGTGAGGTCTTCGATGTCACTTGCGCCGTATTTGGTAATGGTCTCATCTTCGAAGTTTATCGGCTTGAGATAGTTCTTCCGTTTTAGATCGGAGAAATACACATTCGGTAGTGACGTAATAACATGCAGATGCTTCGAATACGGCAGATAATTCATAAAGCCGAGCACAGTTACAATATGGATCCACCACGAAGTCTCGTAAATAATGGAAGCAAATGCAGTTCCCACAAACATCGGTGCGATGAGTGCAGCAAGCCAGTGAGCTTCATGCGGGTATCCGCCATGCATCGCAATGCGCGCGGCGTTATCTATCGTGAGCGAGCACACAATGATGAGAATGAGAACCAGAATGAGCGTTGCATCCAATTTTTCGTGCGCATCGCCTTCTAATCGTTTAACATGAGTGATGAAGCGGCGCCATAAGGCTCCAATGACGGAAAGGACGACAAGTACAATAAATGCATCCTGCGAAGCAGTGATAACGGCATAGACAGGCCCCAAAAATGAAAGTGAGAAATGCCCGCCCGATAATCCCTCACCGATGGACTCGATCACCGCGAAGATCAAGACCAGAAATCCCCAGAAGATGAACGCATGGATGGGACCCGCTACAGGATCGCGGAAGATCTTGGATTGCCCGATCGCAATGCCGAAGACACGCTTGATGCGCTGATTGGGGTGGTCGAACCGGTTCGTCCATTTGCCGAGCCGGAGGAAATCGGTCAGCCGTTTGCTATTGATTATAATGCCGGCGAATGCGGCAATAAGGACGAGTGCGAACAAAATTGCTTTTATCATGCAGGATTACAACCCCCTTATGGGCGTTTCAGCAAACACAATTCTGGCGTGGATGGAGCCGCAGCGCTTCACCCACGCGGATACAAAAACACCTCTCCCTTTTGTGGGAGAGGTGTATTGCCTGCATAACCAGTTGTGAGTTTATTCCTTCACCAATTTTACGGTTTGCACTTCGCCGTACGCTGTGATGATGCGGGCGTAGTAAGTGCCCGAAGGAAGCCCGGCAAGTGAGAAGGAAACCGATTTATTCCCCGGTTCGAACAGGCTTTCATACCCATAAGAGGATGCCTGCTTACCCAGCACATCGAAAAGCTCGATCTTTACATAAGCCTCTTTGCTGATGCTGAAAGAAATTACGGTTCCCGAAGATATAGGGTTGGGATTAGCGGTCGCGTTTGAAAGAATACTATACTGCTGTGCACCACTTACCATTGAGAGAAGGTGCTTATCTAAAGCAGTATCAAGACCAAGGTCATGCATGGACGGTAGTGTAGTATCGAGAGGAATTGTGGTATCGCCTTCCTTCCAATTTGCAAGTTGGACGGCGCGTAAAGTTGAGTCTTCTTGACGCACTCCTTCTGAATCGCAATCCGTATTTTGTTCTAACCACCGCAAGATCGCCACATTCTGATTTATGTCATAAAAGGTTGCTACGATCGTTCTTACATCCGCACAAAAATACTCAGAGTCTGCTGTATTAGTATAAAGTACAGACTCCAGCCATAAGCGGTAATTATATGTCCAGCTTGTATCCATGGTAATGCGATCCAGAGCGTCGGCAGCATTGATCATGTAACTAAAAGCATAATATGCGTCGGGGAAGCTGGTGCACTGTTCCACCATGTTCTGAAGTGTATCATAGCATCGCAGAGGCCATACCATATTTTGAGGCATAAAATCCGAGCTATCCTGATAGGCAGATCCCTCATTCAATTGGTATTGACACACCGAAATGCTGTCTGTTTTCAAAGGGGAAGAATAGTGTGGCACGAAGCGGAGCGCCAGTCTGCGCTCCGCTTCTGATTGTGCCAATGCTTTGCCCGATGGTGTAAGAAGCAAGAGAGCTTCTAACACCAACACTGCAGAATATACTAAACTAAGATGTCGAATTTTCATTGCTTCGTGATCATGATGGTTCGTACTTCTCCTTCTGGCACTGCAAATCGAACATAATACGTTCCCGAAGCCAGAGCACTGCCGGATACAGTCAGCGAATAATCCCCGTTGTTGGTAAAAACTGAGGGAACGGGTGCAGCGACTCTTTCTCCAAGCGCGTTAAAAACTTCAACGGTAAGAGTAGCTGGAACGTTTAGTGTGTAATCAACTACAGTGTTATCAATAAATGGGTTAGGGGCAATACCAATTTTGCCTAAAACACTTGTTGGGATTATTCCATTATGGACAGCGGCGTATTCTGGTCCCAACAAAGCTTGGAAGCCAATTTGCTGCAGAGTTGGAAGCGTGGTATCAAATGGTGTGGTAAGAGAATCTTGCACGGTATCCTTCCAAGACAAATATATCTGTTGTCGCAATTCTTTTATTTGCGTTTGGAAAAGCGAAACAAGATGCGGACATTTACCGGACTCGATAAGGTATTGTTCCACTGCCTCCTCCCCCTTGAAGTCAACACCGCGTGATCCTAAACGATATGCGAAGGTGGTTAATAATGCATCAGCATCTCCGCAATAATAATTAGTGTCTGTATTGAGATACAGCACGCTAAAGAGCCAATTCCTTAGATCAAAGAACCTTTGATTGTCGGTAATGTTATCGGGATAAATTTGTTCGACGGCATTATCAATATACCCAAACGCTTGGTAAGAAAAGGGTTGTGCAAAACACTGTTCAATGAAATATTTTAGTGTATCCTCTTCAGCCTGGAAATTGCCGTCTGTTTCGTACTCTTCACCAAGGTATAAAGTTGAAGCACAAGAGGAAGTATCGTTTTGGGTAGATAAAGGAATAGTCCCCCTTACATCCAAACTGACATTTTGTGGTACGCCTGTCGGTTGTTCCATCCGTAGGGACGTGCTGCGCACGTCCGTCCCCCTTGCATCCAAACTGACATTTTGTGGTACGCCTGTCGGTTGTTCCGTCCGTAAGGACGTGCTGCGCACGTCCGTTCCATTGTTCAATTGCGCATGCAGAGATGTGGCAGTGCACAGCAAGATCGTCAAGAAACCAACAGCAATTTTTTTCATACCCTAACAATTTATGATGATTCCCGGACCGGGGAACGCATGTCGGTAGGTTCGTAGGGATCCGCCGCGGCGGACGCGCGCCCTTCCCCGTTGTCGGTCGTTCCCGTTTGAATATACATCATAATTGCTCTCCTAATTCCCCGTGGGCGGACGTGCGCAGCACGGCCCTACGTTAGGAGAAATTCCGAATTTGGTGGCGGGCGGGAAAAATGGGCCATAATTCACTGGATTTTCAGGATTGTTTTAGTCGCGGCGCGATGGAGTACTCGCAGCCTGGGGTGGAGTCCGCCGCGGCGGACGGAACCCCAGGTATAGATGCCCTTGTGGTTCCCATAGTCCTGCAAGGACGGAGTAAATGCCGCACGGCTAACATCGCCCTTTCAGGGCTATAACTTCCTGTTCATATTCCGTTACCCAGGGTTCCGTCCGCCGCGGCGGACTTCACCCTGGGCTGCGGGTACTCCGTCCCTTCGGGTCTAAGAAGCGCCTCTTCCCGAGACACGGCTCCCGAGACACGGCTTGTGTTATCCGTAGGAGTGGCCAAAAGAAAATTTCGAATTTGGTGGCGACTCGGAAAAGTGTCGTATATTAGGTGGTGAGATGATAGGCACATATATCAATTTTCAATTAAGAATTGAGAATTAAGAATAGGTGCTCAGTGGCTCATTGAAAATGGCGGCGATAGGTTTCATTATGAACGAGTTCTCTGTGAAGGGACTTTTATGAATACCTGTTGGAACAAATGGCGAAATTGGCCCGGAAACGAGGGAGGAGCAACGAGTATCGGGAACTCAGCAAGAAAAAGAAATGGCACCTATTTCTGGAGGAAGCATATTTTACTTAGCTTGGCTTGTGCCTTCGGCGGGTTTCGCACATTCAGCGATGTAACAATTTCCAAATTCGGAGATTGTTTATGTGACGGATTGGGGTGTCTTCGTGTCGCTCCATCCGTCCACATTACGCATCATTATGAGATATTTTACCATTTTATTCGCCATTCCAATAGCGTTATTCCTTGGATGCAGCCATTCCAGCACTGCGCCCAGCACATCTCCTATCGATAGCACGAAGAAGACGGCCACTTATTATTCGATAGTGGGGTCGGTGGTGCAAGTCGTCACCGATCAATCCGGATACGACACCGTCGTATGGATCGCAGCAACGGATGACAGCATTGCCATCAGCGGCCCGAGATCCTACAAAGCATATACGGGCCTTTCGGGTACGTTCTTCTTCGATTCCCTGCCGGCGGGGAATTATACGATCGATGCGAATTTCAAAGGATTTGTACCATCGTTATATCCGGTAACGGAGCCAGATCCCGTTTCTTCGCAGAATGTGATACACATCTATCCGCAATCCTGGATACAGGCGACGATCGATAGCGTTCGCCTGGACTCCGACGCCTCGCTTGGGCAGGATGTCTGGGTTCGTCTATCGTCGCAGAAATCGTATTTGCCATCGCTTGGGACGGTGTATCTTTACCTCTCGACGGAGCGCGGTATTGACCCGAATGTTCCATCATCCTACCAACTCGTCTATGAGCAAATAGGAAATGTAGCCGACAGCACTATTAAGATAAGCGTGGAGCCCCAGCTTGTGCATAGCACATTTCCTTCGGGAACGCAGGTATTTTGCACGGCTTTCGCCTCTCCGTATCAGGGAAAATATGTTTTCGCCAGTTACGATTCGACGGGGAAGAAGATCTACCCCTACTTTGGACAGTACCCCGCGAACACGGTGCAATTTAGTATTCCGTAGTGGAATGTTAATGGTTTTTGTTAGAACCATTCTTTGCCCCAAAGCTGTTAGCCGCGCCACTTAGAACACACCGCAAATGAAACGTACCTACCAACCCAGCCGCCGTAAGCGCGCCAACAAACACGGATTTCGCTCGCGTATGGGCACAAAAAATGGCCGCCGCGTGCTCGCCTCCCGCCGTGCCAAAGGCCGGCATAAGCTGACCGTCTCCGACGAGCGCGGAAAGTAAAAATTAAGAATTAACAATTAAGAATTAAGAGTTAGGGCATAGGATTTCCGAATCGCTTGGATTCATCCCAATTCTTAATTTTTAATTCTTAATTTTTAATTGAAACGCTTAAGCGTTGGTCGTAACCATTCTTTAAGCGGGCGTGACACGCTCGATTGGTTCTTCGCAAACCGCAAGTGGATTCGTCTCGGTCAAAATTCCATTATAGAATGTGCTTGGGCGAAACGCACTTTGCCGGAAGGTGAAAGTGCAACCAGATTTCTCTTGCTTGCCCCAAAACGCTCCTACAAGCGCGCGCACGATCGCAATAAAATAAAACGATGGCTCCGCGCAGCCATAACGGAAGTTCCTGAATTTGCCACGCTCGAAACAGAGCTTTCCTCCCACAGCGAGCAATTGCTGGTGATGATGCGTGTCTCAAAGCCGATCCGGGAGGTACAGTGGGCACAGATTCTTGAAGAGACAGAACACATCAGTTTGCTTTTGAAGAAACGAGTCTGAACTCGGTACTCGTTACTCATTCACTCGGTACTCTGTCGATGCGCTCCATTTTTATCTTTCTCATTCACCTGTATCAGCAGCTACTTTCGCCGCTCTTTCCGGCTTCATGCCGATACACGCCGACGTGTTCGGAATACATGGCGCAAGCCATTACAAAATATGGGATATTCAAAGGCGGATGGATGGGAATGAAACGCATCGGGCGCTGCCATCCTTTGCATAAAGGAGGGTACGACCCAGTCCCATGATTTCAAAAATGACTACAAAATGGATGAGTACGATTTCGCTGTTGCTTGTTGCGATCGTTATTGTGCTTGCTGGGCTTCACTTATTTCGGCACAACTATCGCTGGATCGAATATAGCATTATAGCGATCGCGGCAATCCTTTCGATTATCGCGTCCACCACACGTATGCGTCGGCGATGGGAACAAAAGCAAATTATAAAAGCGACACGCGCTTCGTTGCTGAAACAGGAGTGGGAACTACGGCATAAACGGGAGTGGTAGATCTCGTTTAATGATACGCCGCCCGCACGAGGCTATCGAGCGCGTGCTCCGTTACATAACCTTCCTCGGCGATCATGGCAGTACCGTTCGGTTTTAATACAAATGTTTCTGGCCATACAACATTACTATTAGCCATTGCGGCATACTGATCATTTGTTAGTTCTAAGCTATCGACGACGATCTGCACAGTGATCTTATTCGCTGTGGCATAGTTATAAAAGGTCTGAAAGTTGTTGTTCTCGCCAACGGTAACGATTCCAACGCTATCGCCCAAATCTTTTTGGACGGAATCTAATGTTGATTCTTCAGCCGCCGCAGCTACAGGTGTTGTTGCCCAAAACGAAAGCAGCACCGGTTTGCCGGAATATCCCGAAAGTGCCTGAATGTTACCTTGAGAATTCTTCCATTTGATATCCACACCTGTCCACGATCCTACGGTACCGTAATTTGAGAGCTCATAGATTCCGGAGACATTCCCCATTTGGGCTGCATCGGTATTCGTGAAGCTTGAACTTGAGTTGGAACTGGTTGACGGAGAACAACCCGCACCAGTTGCAAGCGAGAGTAGTAGAAAGAGATAACGTGTTTTCATAATATGCCGAGAGTAAAATGTTACCATTTGTAAAGGCTATTGGCAAACTAAAGTTCGCCCGATAGACTTAACACTTTTGCATGTCGCTCAGTCATTTCCATGATACCATCGTTGCCATCAGTACCGCCGAAGCTCGGTCGGCGCTTGGTATTGTGCGTATTTCGGGTCCGGATTCAATTCGGATCGTGGCAAATGTCGTTAGCGAGCCGGAATTGATCTGGGTCGCTCGGGGAGGAAGTTCGATCTATACGGCTATTAAGAACCCTGATGTCCCCCAAACTTCAGTTTACGACCCGGCTGCGGAGTCGCAAACTAAAGTTTACGCTACCCCAGGAGCATTTATTGATGACGTTGTCATCCATATTTACCGCAGCCCCCGGTCATTTACCGGCGAAGATCTATGTGAGATCACCTCGCATGGGTCGCCGTTGATCGAACGTCGGGTGCTTTCAGCCCTCATTTCAGCGGGCGCTCGCGAGGCAGAGCCGGGTGAGTTTTCCCGAAGAGCATTCTTCAATGGCAAGATCAGCTTTGAGGACGCCGAACTTATCGTAGCAAAGGCAAATTCCTCTTCCAGTCAAGAATTGCGCGGAGCCGAGCTTGCTATTTACGAAAAATTTGCGCGATTGCGTAGCGTCTATGATAAGCTCATCGCCTTGATAGCATTGGTCGATGCTGAGATCGACTTTGGTGATTCCGATCAGATCAAGATCAAGGATTTTACTATTCGTGTGGATGAGGTTACTACCTTACTTGAAACTCTGATGAGAGATAGCACCACCCGTCGTGAAAATGCCGGGTATTTCACTGTTGCTCTGACTGGCCCGCCGAATGTCGGTAAGAGCAGTATTTTCAATGCTTTACTTAACTTTGAGCGTAGTATTGTAAGTGATATCCCCGGCACAACCCGCGATTATGTAGAGGCTTTCATCGACGTGGATGGATTCCGTGTTAAGTTGGTAGATACCGCTGGTATTCGTTCATCTGAAGAAACGCTTGAGCAGCGTGGGATCGCGCTTGGCTCGGATGCTGCCCGTCATGCTGATATATCATTGCGTGTGACGGACCCCTCGGATCGCACACCATTCTTAGATTATGAGGCCATTCTTCTTCATAATAAGATCGATCTCGATGGATGGCGGGATTCGCTTCATATTTCTGCTCTTACAGGTACTGGCATTGAGGAACTTCATGTTTGGCTTTCGAACGAGCTCAAAGCTCGCTCTTCGGATCTTAATCGTATAAACATAAATAGCTCCGAAAGAATGAAGCTGGAATCTGTAATAGCAAGACTGAAATTGTTATCTATTGATCTGGAGCCAGCATTACTCGCAGAGGATTTGCGTTCTTGCATTGCAGATCTATCATCGTTGCTCGGAATGAACGTCAACTCCGATAGCCTTGACTATATATTCGGCAAAATGTGTATTGGTAAATGACTAATTTCATAATTCATACTTCATAATTCATACTTTCCCGATGTTCCACGTGGAACACTTTGCAGACATATTAGTGATCGGCGGCGGTCATGCAGGAATTGAAGCCGCCAATGCAGCCCATAAAATGGGGTTGAAGGTTCGGCTTGTCTCAATGTCTGCTGAAAAAGTCGGAACACTCTCCTGTAACCCTGCTGTGGGTGGAACAGCGAAAGGCCAGGTGGTGAAGGAGATAGATGCTCTCGGCGGATTGATGGGCGAGATCACAGACGAATGCTCGCTGCAGTTTAGAATGCTGAATATGTCGAAGGGTCCGGCAGTGTGGTCACCGAGAAGCCAGGTAAGCCGAAGCCAATATCCGATCGTTGCTCAAAGAAAGCTCCGAGAGCTTGATACAAATATTCTTTTTGAAGGCTCCGTAGATAAGATCTTAATTGAGGATGGAAAAGCTGCCGGGGTCATTCTTTCAACTGGAGAAATGCTTAGATCGAAGGCTGTCATCATTTGCGCCGGTACGTTCCTGAATGGAGTAATGCACACTGGACTTCAGCAGGCAACCGGTGGGAGATTCGGTGAAAAAGCTTCAATGCTCAGCACAGAACCTGAAGGAGCTCTTAGCCTCCATACTGCCAGATTAAAGACAGGTACGCCACCACGCGTTTCTCTGAAATCCATTGATACTTCGAATCTTGAAGCACAATTTGGAGATAATACCAGATTCACATTCTCGTCAAGATCAGTTCAGCGTCACGAAAACTCCATTTGTTGCTGGATAACTCACACCTCGCCGAAGACCCATGATATTCTTGCGACCGGGTTTGAGAGATCTCCAATGTTCAGTGGCCGGATTCAAGGAAAAGGGCCACGGTACTGTCCCTCGATAGAGGACAAGATCATCCGGTTTGCAGATAAGACTGAGCACCACATTTTCCTGGAGCCAGAAGAGGAAGATGGTGATATAATCTATGTAAACGGATTTTCAACGAGCTTGCCCGAAGATGTTCAGCTTTCGGCACTGCGAACATTGCTTGGGCTTGAGTATGTCATCATGCTCCGGCCCGGATATGCCGTCGAGTATGACTATTTCCCAGCATATCAGCTCCATCATACATTGGAAAGCAAGTCCGTTGAAGGCCTTTATTTTGCAGGACAGGTAAATGGCACTTCTGGATATGAAGAAGCGGCTGCTCAGGGTTTAGTCGCTGGAATCAATGCTGCAGCAAAACTTAAGCAAATGCCTGAGTTCATCCTCGGCAGAGATGAAGCTTACGTTGGGGTAATGATCGATGATCTGATCAACAAGATTCAGGAAGAGCCATATCGTCTTTTTACATCCAGCGCCGAACACCGGTTACTATTGCGGCAGGACAATGCTGACTTGCGTCTCTCTGATAAAGCATTTAAATATGGACTAATTACTTCTTCCGAGATCGAGCGAGTTAGGAATAAACAGGCTCTGATAAACCAAGTAATTGAATGGGCCCAATCGGAACGTGTCACTGTCAGTCAGGTGCCATTAGTTCGAGATACCGTGAAAAATCGATTGAAGTCTAAGAATGGGTCTTTGACTGAATTTATTACCAACAGCTCGGATTCAAGAATGAAACAGATCCTTCAAGAGGATCTTGATATTATCACAATGGTTGAAACGGAGATCGCCTACGAAGGATATATAAAAAGGCACAGAGAGCAGATAGCAAGATTATCCGAAAGCGAGAATATGGAAATCCCACACAGCTTCGATTTTGACACTATTTCATCGATAAGCAAAGAGGCAAGTGAGGTTTTTGCTAAAGTTAAGCCTCGCACAATTGGGCAGGCATCAAGGCTGGCGGGTGTTACACCATCGGATGCGGCCATTTTACTCGCAACCGTACGTAGGAAGGCTTTCTAATAATTGTTCCACGTGGAACCATACAAATAGTATATATTTATATATTAATAAGTTCTTTTTTATATAAATGCCGTCATCAATATTCAATCAGGTTCAGGAGTTAGCAACCGAGCAACGGAATCCATCATCGACGCACATGGATGAGATGTCGGCGGAGGAAATTCTCCGCCTCATTAATTCAGAAGACCGGAAGGTCGCCTTTGCCGTAGAGCTTGAAATTCCGTACATCACAGCGGTTGTCTCGGAATTAGTCAAAGTGATAAAAAATGGTGGGCGGCTTTTCTACGTCGGTGCCGGGACCAGCGGCAGGATGGGGGTTGTCGATGCGGCAGAGTGCCCACCCACATTTGGGACACGTCCGCAGCTTATACAGGCTATCATTGCCGGAGGGAAAGACGCAGTGTTCCAGTCTCAGGAAGGAGCGGAGGATAATCAGGACGTTGGCAAAAAAGAAATGGACCTGCGAAGAGTTACCGCAAAAGATATGGTGATCGGGATCGCGGCAAGTAATCGAACGCCATTCGTGCTCGGTGCCTTGGAGCGTGCTTCTATCCTGGGAGCCTTTACGGTACTGCTCACGACGAACCCACGGGAATCAATTTCTTATTCATTTCTTAATGCGTTGATCTGTCCGGTAGTTGGTTCTGAAGTGTTAATGGGATCGACACGAATGAAATCCGCGTTGGCACAGAAAATGGTGCTGACGATGATCACCACCGCTACCATGGTCCGCCTTGGGAAAGTATATGAGAATATGATGGTCGATCTTCAGCTTACCAATAAAAAGCTGGAAGAACGAGCGAAGCGAATCGTAATGCTCGCAACGGATTGCGATTACGAGCGTGCCACTCTATTACTCACGCAAAGCGGAAGCCATGTTAAAACCGCGATCGTGATGCAATTGAGAAATTGCACGAAGGAAGAAGCGACACTCATCTTATCGGAATCCGATGGGTTCGTCAAAAATGCGATAAGGAACCTGCCTCAACCATGATGTTTGTAGCCGTGACTTTTAAGTCACGGTGAATGTTCCTTCAAAAGTTATTTTCGACGAATCCTGTACCCTAACGGGCAGGGCTGCGAATTAATGCCTGACATCTTCATCTCCTACTCCCGCAAAGATTCCCAGCAGGCGCTTGCGCTTGCGGAACAACTTCGCGCGTCGGGGATGGAGGTATGGATCGATCAGCATGGCATTGAAATAGCGACAAGCTGGAGCAAAGAGATCGTCGAGGCCATCGAGTCTTCAAAGGCATTTATCATTCTCCTCTCCAGTGCTTCGATCGCAAGCGATAATGTGGTCAAAGAACTTTCCATAGCCAGCGAGTCCAAGCGGACGATCCTTCCGATCGAACTGGAAGCGGTCGTGCTTCCAAGTGATTTCAAGTACCAACTGGCAGGCTTGCAGCGGGCCGGAGTATCGGATTTCGATGCGATACTTCGTTCCTTGAAAAAACTTGGTATTAACCGTAGTGAACGCTTATCACAAGATCGTGAATCTGCGCCAGATACCATTCTGACCAGACGGCTTGCGGTGCTTCCGTTCGAAGATCTAAGCCCGAACAAAGATCACGATTGGTTCTCGGATGGTCTTACCTATGAATTGATCGATACGTTATCGGGGCTGTCAAAACTGTTTGTGATCGACCGGCAGACCGCGCGAGAATATAAAAAAAGCAGCCTGAAATCAAAACAAATTGCTGCCGAACTGGATGTTCGTTACCTTGTGACCGGTGGAGTGCAAAAAGCCGGCGACAATATCCGTATTTCTGCCACGCTCGTCGATACGTTCGACGGTAAAACGCTTTGGAACTTTAAGCAGGGTGGTGTGATGAATGATATCTTCGACATTCAGGAACGAGTCGCAAAGGAAATCACCGAAGGATTGCTGCTCACGCTTACTCCGTCAGAAGAGAAGCGGATAGAAGAACGGCCTACCGATAATTCCGACGCATTCGAATTGTATTTGCAGGCAATGTCATTCGATAACCGCAATACCAAACAGGACTCGTTGAATGCCATACGATTAGGCGAGCAGGCGGTTGCGCTGGATCCGCAGTTCGTGCTTGCGCTCGCAAGCCTCGGTAATTCCTATCTCGGATATTACCGCAATTACGACCGTTCAGAGGAATGGCTGGATCGTGCGAAAGTTGTCATCGAAAAGGCGCTCGCATTGAACCCTGGATCTGCGCATACACAGAGTATGCTCGGGATCTATTATATCTTTCGCAATGATCCGGAACTGGCGATCGCTGCGTCGAAAAAAGCTGTTGAGATCGAGCCCAACAATTGGATGAGATGGTTCCACTTGGGTTTTGCCTATATGGTGCTCGCAAAACCCAGGGATGCTGCCGATGCATTTGAAGAAGCTGTAGAAAGAAATCCGGTATCGCGTCCTGCCCATTTCAATCTGGCTATTATGTATGACACTGTGGACGATCACGAGAATGCAAAACGAGCATCCGAACGAGCATTGCCTTATCTCGAAAAATATGTCGCGCGTCATCCAGAGGATCAAACCCAACGGTTAAGCTATTCGACACTGCTCTACCTTGCGGGAAAAGTCGAGGAATCCTTGGCGGAAGCCGAACACGTGTTACTACTAACAGGTCTGGATGGAAACACCTATTATAACCTGGCTTGTATCTTCATGGCAGTACACCAAACCGAGCGCTCGATGGAACTGTTTGAGCGATCGATCGATGCCGGATTCAGAAATATTGAAGTCTTCAGGGTTAATATTGATAAAGAGGATGTGAAAAACGATCCCACCGTGTTTGCACGATACTCCGAATTAGTAAAGCGTCTCGAAGCGGAGGTCGTGAAAGAAGCCAAGAGCGGTGCCCATGCCTGACATCTTCATCACCTACTCCGTAAGGATTCCCCGCAGGCCTTGGAGCTTGCGGAGAGACTGCGCCTTGCGGGGATAGACGGCTAGAGCATAAAAAATTCAAACAACTCCCGCGATTTTGTTGTAACTTTGCATTCGACTTGTTCACTGTGCCTTTTTTGTATGACTATAATTATGAGACTCTTCAAACTCCTCATGCTCGGCGAGATAGCAGTTGTTCTATCGTGCTGCAAGGCCACGCAGCCGACAGGGCCGTCTGCGGGGGGAGCACCTTCGGTCGGTGAGGTGATGCGAATCCTCGATACCACGCATTCAATATTTTTGGGATTTGGGAAAACCACCAATGGCAATCCCAGGCAGGCAATAATGCTGACCACTCAATGGTTGAGGACCCAGCCGAATGTTCAGGCTGTACAATCACTTGACAGCATCTATATCAGTATACTTCTGAAATCAGGATTGCAGACCGAATTCACATTCGTTCAAGTTGATGTTAATGGCAAAAGCCAATCGGATGGTGAAGATGGTTCGCCATCCGACACGGTGATTGGTATGGAACCCTTTCGATCTCATGAACCTTTTTTGAATCCAATTCCACCAACGCGTATGAACACACTATCGTCCAATACCATAGCAAATAAGAATGTACTATTCAATTGTCCCGCATACAGTCAGCAAATGACGGATAGTATTTTTCAGCCGTCCTATGATTATTTTACTAATTCGAGTTCCAGATTCACCGTTACCGTCCTGAAAGATTCGCAGTGTAGTTATAACACGGTTGAATCGTTTAATAATTATGGATTCGTCGTTCTGAGAACCCATGGCGGACCAGATGATTATTTAACCGGCTCGATTGTTAACTATTACAGGACTACGGCCATAAGTGATAGTGAAGCTGAAACGATCGTCCTTAGTCAGCTTGGTCAGGATGGCCTCAATAAAATAGAGAACGGATTTTTACGCTTAGGAGATGCAATAGCCATTAACCTTAATCTACCGTGGTATGACACTGTCTATATTGGGCACGCGCATAAGGTGCTTGTTACGACAGACTATATAGAGTCCCTCCATTCAATGCTCGGCACGGTACTGTTTGGATGTATGTGCTATAGCGGGCAAAGCAGCCCAGTATTTAACGGGAAGATTCCGATGGAAACGGCTTGGATGAATAAAAACCTAATTTCCTACTATGGATGGGCTCATTCGGATGGCACATCCGCCTCGGTTCGTACTATATTAGATAATTGGATGATGGATACCTTGTGCAGAGCACTGGCAGTAAACTTCGATAGTACAGGGCATGCTTATCTCGACCAAAATGGCAACGAATTTGCTGATTACTATTTCACTCCTAATGATGCTTTGTTCTTAAAGCATTTTGGGGCCGATAACTATAGTTACCCGCCGCCGTGTCCCGATTCCTTCGTCGATGCAAGGGACGGTCAGGTCTATAAAACAGTCTGTATAGGTAACCAAACGTGGATGGCGCAAAATCTGGATTATTATCCATCCGGTTCTGGCTATGCCTGTTATAATGACGATGCTGGGAATTGCGCAACATACGGGCTGCTCTACGATTGGAATACCATGATGCAAGGCGCCGATTCTACCAGTGCCAACCCAAGCAAAGTGCAGGGGATCTGTCCTCACGGATGGCATGTCCCAAGCGATGCAGAGTTCCAGCAGTTGTTCGCTACCATTGGTTCGAATGCTGCTGGGGCGATGAAATCTACGAGCGGTCTCTGGGCTGCTCCCAACGTGGGTGCAACGAACGCCAGTGGATTCTCGGCGCTGCCCGGTGGTTATTGCTTCAGTTTGAACAATGTGACTTCTACGTCCCTTGAGTTAGGAAGCGTAGCAATGTTCGGAACCACTACGAATACACCGCAGTCCGGAACCACCCCATCTTGGAACCTATGGGGCCTTTGGAATTATTCGGCATCGCCTTCACCCTCACCGGGTGATATCGTCAACGGCGGAAATTCCTGCCGTTGCGTGAAAGACCCCTAATCAAAGTTCGGCCCTATTTCTTGAACAAATATTTCGTCTCGATCTCCGTGCTGTTGGCCGGCAGCGCGATCATCATGCCATCCTCACCAACGGAGATAGGGCCACTGTAAATGTTCTTTGCATTTCCCAAGAAATAATCGTTCATCCACCCGTTCGGGATCGGTGGAATGGTATGATACAGCACGACCTTTTTTACTCCGGCCTTTTCTGCGATCGTTGCAACTTGTTCCGGTGTCGTGTGATAAAAGGGGATATCATGCAGTATCTTAGCGTTTGAAGGAGTGTTTTTCAAATAGCTATATTTTCCCATCCATCCCACTAATTTTGTGTTGAGTGCTTCGTGGAGTAAAAGATCCGCGCCCACCGCTTGCTGCTCAAGCGATTTGCTGTATTTCGTATCGCCGCTGATCACCACCGACCGGCCTTTATACTCGAACTTGTACCCGACTGCGGGAACTGCCGGGAAATGATCTACTTTGAATGCTGTGATCTTAAGTCCGTTCTCGTTAACGATGACGGTAGAGGCATTGAAAGCAGTATCTAATGTGAAGGGCCGCGCAATTCCGCCAGCTCCGGTCGGTGGAGCTGTTTTAGCGCCGTGGTGTGCAGTGCGATAACCATCGTCGAGTTTGTAGGCTGCGTTAAATCCATCGACAACTTGCTCCACGCCGGGAGGGCCGATGATGTCGAGCGGCGTGTCATTGCTTCCGCCGATCCATCGTTGCAGCATAATGTCACCTAAGCTGCCAATATGATCGGAATGAAAATGCGTCAGCAACACGGCGTTGACCTTGCCGATATTAACGCCGCACAGCATGATATTCCGCGCTGCGCCTTGTCCCGCATCGATCACGTAAATTTTATTAGCTACGAAAACCACAAGACACGGTCCAACTCTGTTTACGTCCGGCATGGGCGATCCGGTTCCAGCCAGCACAACAGTTATTCCGTCAGAAGGAGCTAATTGCTGCTTGCTCATCGTGTTCTTGATAGCACGTTCGACGAGGTAGTCCTCGATCGGTTGTCTAAAGACCGCAAACACGACCGCTGCCGCAACTAATAGCAGTAATGCGGCAAGGAGAATTTTCTTTATTGTACTCACCGTGATAAGTTACTCATCCTGACCGAAGCGCATTCACAATATCCAGACGCGCGGCGCGGAAGCTGGGAAGAAATCCGCCGACAAAGCCCATGAGCACTGCGAAGATCAGTGTTGCGATAACGATCCCTGCCGTCATTGAAAACCCGAACGCGATCTCAGAGAATGAACTGAAATCCGTTGTGGAAATAGTTAGGAACGATAGCATCGAAGCCCCAACAAGGCCCACGCCAGCTCCTAACAGCGAGATAAAAAGCGATTCTATTAAAAATGCGCTGAGTACGCTTTGGCGCTGAAATCCTAACGCGCGCAGCGTTCCAATTTCAACGGTGCGGTTCGCAACAGCGGCGTACATGGTGATCATCGCGCCGATCATCGCGCCAAAACTGAAGATTACCGTTATAACAATTCCCAAAATGCGAATAAAGTTACCAAGCGTTTCCGATTGTTCGGCGTAAAATTGTTTTTCTCGCTCGATCTTGAGATCGCTTAAACGAGGATCACTATCGAATGTAGCTTTCAGCGCATCGAATTGTTTTGGATCCTTCAAGCGCAGTACAATAGAAGAATACGCTTGCCGCCGGAACGCTTGCAGGATCTGATTCTCATCGCCCCAGATGTCGGAAGCAAATCCGCTGCGGCCCGCATCGAAATGACCGACGATCTTCCATTCGCGTCCCGCAAATTTTATCGAGTTGCCGATGTCCATGCCGTCGAATCGGTCTGCAATTTCATTCCCTACGATGAGTTCTGACGCGCCGAAGTTAAACATTCTTCCAGAGGTCATCTTTACCTGCGGCCGCAGAAGCACACCGTCCGGCGTAACACCGCGGACGGCGACGTTCGAAAGATCCTCCGGGTTTGCCCCATGCTTCTTCAAATTGATCATCGTCAGGACTTCTTTGGTCAGCAGCGGCTGACCATCGGCACCAACGGCGATCTGCGGCTGCGCTCCGATGTTGTTCGCTTCATCGAAGGTAATGATGCTCAACGTTTCGCTTTCAGCCGATTTTCGCAGGACGATCGCATTTTCGTCCGAGCCTGTCGCGACGAGCGTATCCTTCACGCCATTGGCAAGCATCAGCACGGCAGTAAACACGAACGCCACGAGTGCTACGCCGCCAATGGTAAGCGCGGTCGTGAGTTTGCGTGTCCACAGCGAACGGAAGCTATAACTTAAAGGGATTTTCATAGTCGTATTTAATCCGCGTAATCCAGGTTCAGCCTACTTGTCTCAGTCCATCGACAATTTTCATATTCAGAGCGCGATTGACGGGGAAGATCCCGGAAATAATTCCTACGAGGATCGCAAAGATACCCGCCATGATAAGCGTTTGCGGTTCGATCACAAATCGTGGAAGGAAATTCTCCATGCCCTTCGCAAACCCTGCTCCGATCGGGAACGTGATCAACATTCCTAAAATCCCGCCGAAGACAGCGATCGAAAGCGATTCCCCGAAAATAAGTATGATGAGATGCTGCCCGGTAAAGCCCAATGTTTTCAGAACTGCATATTCGCGGATGCGCTCGCGGGCCGTCATGATCATGGTGTTTGCAAGCACCAGGAAAATAATGCCGATGATCACGTACGAGATTACCTGCAGTGAAGTAATGATCGCGCTGGACATCGCAACAAAACCCGACTGGAATGCTTTTTCGGTCTCGGTCTTGGTCGCCGCGATCGAGTTAGTAAACAGGGCGTCTACCTGTTGCGATATCTTTGCCGCATCGTTCGGATTCGTGATTTGCACGACGTACCACCCTACATTGTTCGCGCGTCCGGGCGCAGTTTTGAGCAGTGACTCGTTCAAATAATCCCAGTGGAAAAACAGCGCATTCTCTTCCGTTGCAGCCTCTTTTCCTTTATAGATGCCGCGAACGACGAATTGCCACTGGCCGGGGAAAATATCCCCTGTCAGCGTGATAATATCGCCGAGCTTAAAGTGATATTGTTCGACTAGCTTTCGTCCAACAATGCAGGCGTCACGTTCTTTCTTGAAATTCTCCAGTTGGTCCGGTGGAACTTCATACTCTGGATAGATCGAGAACAAGGTCTGCGGATCGCAGGCAAAACGAGGAAAGAAATGTTTGCTGTCGATATACTGACCGCCGAACCAGTTTTCGAACGTGACGTTTTTCACACCGGGAATTCGAAGGATCTGCTCACGGTCTGCCAGCGGAAGTGGGAAAACGAACGAAACGGCATGACGCGTAACGAGCCGGTCTGGCGAAGCAGCATCCGCGCCGGCATAAAAGGATGTCACGATCGTGCGGAGCAATCCAAATGCCATGACGGCAATGGCTACCCCGAGGATCGTAAGGAACGCGCGCAGCTTATGCCGAAATACGTTCCGAAGTATCAGTTTGGCGATTTTCATAAGCAGGAAGTATTCTTAATTGACGGCAAGTTCGCCCTTATCGAGGTGTCGGGTCTTATGCGCTTTTGCCGCGGCGTTCGGATCGTGCGTGACCATGATGATCGTCTTTTTGAATTCCTGATTCAGCTGCTCCATAAGATCGAGCACATCCTCAGCGGATTTTCTATCCAGATCGCCCGTAGGTTCGTCGGCAACGATAAGCGTCGGGTCCGTCACGATAGCTCGTGCAATGGCAACGCGCTGTTCCTGCCCGCCGGATAGCTGCTTAGGATAATGCTTCATTCTATCACCCAAACCTACTACACTTAGCGCAGCTTCGACATGCTGCTTGCGTTCCGCTTTTGATAGTTTCGTCAGAAGCAGAGGCAGTTCGACATTCTCATATGCTGTCAGCACGGGAATAAGATTATAGAACTGAAATACGAATCCCACATGCTGCGAGCGCCATTTTGCTAATGCCGATTCCGAAAGCGTGGAAATATCGCTGCCGGAAATGCTGATGGACCCGCTCGTCGGTCGGTCGATGCCGGCGATGAGGTTGAGCAGCGTGGTTTTCCCGGAGCCGGATGGCCCCATAAGCGCCAAAAATTCGCCTTCCGGTACATCGAGCGATAGATTCTGGAGTACGGGAATATCCATCGTGTCCCGCTTATAGATTTTCGTTACGTTCTTGACTTGTACGATCGATTCTGCCATGATCTTAGTGTTTTATTATGCGAATTTACGACAATTCTTGGGTGGGTTCTTATTCTCCTACCTTTACCTTCATCTCATTCTTCAATTTATCGGCCGGGTTGAGCACGACTTTATCCCCATCCTTCACACCGGATTTAACTTCCAATCCGTTGCCGACAGCCTCGCCAAGCTCAACGGGTGTTTCCCTTATCTCATCTCCCTGAATGACGAAAACCATTTTTTTCCCATCTTTTGAAATAACAGCCGCAGCCGGAACGGTAAGTTTCGGGCCGCTGGTATCCACTTGCGTGGAATCCTTCATGAAAATAACTTTTAAGCTCATTTCAGGAAGGACACGCGTATCCCGGTCCAGAAAATCTACTTTCGTGAGCACGGTTGCTTTGGTACGATCGGCCGTGGGGACGATCATGTGTACCTTCCCATGATAATGTTTCTCGGGAACAGCATCAAGCGAAATTTCGCACGGCTGCCCAACATGCACTTCCTCTAAGTTCGATTCCGAAACATCTACCTCGGCATCGAGGGAACTCATATCCGCTAGCGAAACGATATCAGCTTTCGATCCGGCCGCTGCTCCGAACGGGGTCATGACATCGCCAACGTCGGCATCTTTGGTAAGCACCGTACCATCGAAGGGCGCGCGGATATTGGTAAACTCCACCTGCACCTGCGCGGCCTGGACGGTTCTCTCAGCAAGCTGAACGTTCGCTTCGTCCGTATTGACGAGCGATTGTGCTTGCTTGAATGCGGCCAGTGCATTAACGATGTCCGCTGACGCCGCCAGCTGTTTTTTATACAGTGCCTGTTCGCGATGGTACGTAGAGTCTGCGTTTTCAAGACCAGCCTTCGCATTTTCAAGCGTTGCTTTTGCGGCGTTAAGTGATGCCTCGGCTTGCGCGACGGCGGCAACAACATCGGCATCCTCCAACCGTCCGATGATCTGGTTGTTCTTAACGATTGAGCCTTCTTCTACACCAAGCCACACCAACCGTCCCGTACCCTTCGAGCCGACGGCCGCTTTGCGGCTGGCAACAACATAGCCGCTTGCTGTTAGCACGGAATTAGCTTGCGAAGGATAGGTGGTCGAAACCACACCCGTCTGCACCGGCTCCGGCGATGAAAATAGCCCTTGACCGAAATAGAACAAAACCGCTAAAATCACAACGGCGACGACCGCATAAACAATGGTTTTGCTCGATCCGCTACCTCGCTGTTGCCTATTAGAGCTTGGTGCGGGTGCATCCCGTTTAATTCGGAGGGCGGAAAGGTCGGTCTTTTGTGGTTCGATCGGCATGAAAAAAGCTGAGGTATGGCTATTCGGGCTAAAGCGTACAATACAAAAATAACTCTTCTGTCCCGTGACGCACAAGAACCCGATTTATTGTTTCTTTTGAGAGTAATTCCATGAATAGAACGTTAAATGCTTGAAATCCATTTTAAGGAACATTACCCACCCAAATTTATGGTATCCGAGGAAGCCATCCGAAATTTTGCTGACGAGATCGTGAGACGATATGCGCCGGAGAAGATCATTCTCTTCGGCTCCTATGCGCGTGGCACCGCAAATGAGGATTCCGATGTCGATATGCTCGTCATTATGGATTTCCCGGAACGGCGCGGAGCCTATAAGGCGGCGGAAATTGCATCCAGAATCAATCCCCATTTTTCTCTCGATCTTTTGGTGCGGAAAGCTACGGACGTTCAATGGCGTATCGAGCAGCATGACTTTTTTATGATGGACGTAATGAAGGAAGGAGTTGTACTTTATGATGCCACTTACGAAACGGTGGCTTAATAAAGCTGCGGAAGACTTCTGGGTGATGCGAAGAGAGTTCCGAAACACGGAAGATCCTGCCTATAATGCGATCTGTTTTCATGCACAGCAATGTGTCGAGAAATTATTGAAAGGTTTTTTACAAGAGAATGATATTCATTTTCCGAAAACGCATGATATTAGAGACCTAATCAATCTTGCTTTACCAATTCGTCCCGAATGGGAAAAGCTGATAGCACCTGCCGAAGTTCTCACCCGTTATGCGATTGATTCGCGTTATCCCGATGATGAAGCGTATCGAGAAGATGCCGAGGAGGCCGTAGCGGTTTGTGAGAAACTTCGACGAATAATTCTTGATTCATTTGGGGATTTAGACCAACTCCGCCTCGAATAATGTATCAAAAACTTTTTACCCCCTACCCCATCAATTCCATGACCCTCCCCAACCGGCTGGTACTGCCGGCGATGGTCACGCGGCTCTCGGGCGAGGATGGATTCGTCAATCAGGATATTACCGATCGCTACGTGCGCTTTGCAAAGGGCGGTGTCGGACTTATCGTGATCGAGGCGATGGCGGTGCATTCCGCGAAGTCGGGTCCTTTGCTCCGAATTTGCGGCGATGAATTCAAGCCCGGACTCACCGAGCTTGCAAAAAAGATCCACGCTACCAGCGATTCCAAAGCCGTCCCACAGATCATTCATTTCCTGAAGATCGCGCGTTCCGGATGGCGGCAGAAGATCGAAGATCTTTCCATTTCCGATATTCAGCTCATCATCGAGCAATACGGCCAGGCTGCGCTCCGCGCGCGTGAGTGCGGATACGATGGCGTGGAAATGCACATGGCGCACGCCTACACGCTTTCGAGTTTTTTATCCAAACGCAACAAGCGTCCCGATCTCTACGGCGGGAAATCGCTCGATAACAGAATCCGTTTGCCATTGCAGATCATAAAAAAAGTGCGCGAAATGACCGGGAATGATTTCCCCATCGGAGTCCGCTTCCTGGGTGAAGAGTGCATCAAAGGCGGATACACCACGGAAGAATCGGCGATCATTGCGCTAAAATTTGCACAGGAGGGCGTCGATTATATTTCCCTTTCTGCAGGTGGAAAATTCGAGGATGCGGTCCATAAGGAGGGCGAAGTCCTCTATCCTTATACCGGCTATTCCGGCGACCGCTGCATGCCGCCGATGGAATATCCAGATGGATACAATCTTCACATGGCCGAAGCTTCGCGCAGAATGCTGCGCCGGCATGGGTTCCAAACGCCTGTTGTCGCTACCGGCAAAATTCCATCTCCCGAATTTGCCGAAGAAGTATTACAGGATGACCGAGCCGACCTTATCGGCATGGCGCGCGCGCTGCTTGCCGATCCCGACCTTCCGAACAAAGCGCGCTCTGGGAACTCCGATAAAATAGTAAAGTGCATTTACTGGAATATCTGCAAAGCGCTCGATGAGAACTTCCATCAGGTCGTGTGCGGGTTGTGGCCGAAGGATGAAATCCAGGCTCCGTATTCCGAAGATACCGAAGCGCCCGTTTGGAACCCCCTCCTTGCCAAGGAGGGGGCAGGGGGAGGTCCCCTTTCCGTACTCGTTCGATCTGGCAACATTCGTTTAAATTGGAAACCCGCCACCGATAACGAAGCCGTCATGGGTTACGAGATCTGGCGTTCGGACGATGGCGGCAAGACCTTCTCGCATATTTACTCCATTACCACTTCGATGTGGACGGATCATCTCGCCGCCGCGGGAATTTCTTATCAATACTACATCCGCGCGTACGATCTGGCTGGCAACAAAAGCGTGCCATCGAACATCGTCCGAGCCGATCTGCCGATGGAAGTAGAATTGCCCCCGCCGCCCAAAGCTATCGCCCGCCCGAGCTTTATGAAGCCGCCGCCGATGATGGCGAAAGAGCAGCCCGTGTAGCCGTGACCTTCAGGTCACGGGCATTACCGGAATTGGCAGCCATTTCATTCTCCCAGAAATAGGTGCCATTTTTCTTTTTCGCGAGTTCCCGACATACTATCGTTTCCAGGCTGATTTCGCCATTCGTTGCAACAAATTCTTTTCACGGAGAACTCGTTCATGGTGAAATCTACCGCCGAATTGTCAATGAACGATAATTGCTGTTCCTACAGACATTGGTGCCTATAATCACACTCTCAAATATACGCATGGAATTTCCATAAGTCAAGCGATTTCTGAAAATAATGGAAAATTCTTTTGGAAGTTGGTGCCTATGCCAAAAGACCCAATATGCATGGGAGTTTGTAGCCGTGACCTTCAGGTCACGGTGTCGAAGCGATCTATCTCGGCAATCACACCGTGACCTGAAGGTCACGGCTACACTGCCCGAACTGTCTCCTGCATCCCACACGTTACAAAACATCATGCGCTGGTTAATAACGCACGCGGCCCTGGTTCCTTTATGTTTGGTTGTGGGAGTTTTTTATTCCTGCAAGCACCCAAGCTCGGCTGATCCCACCGAATGCGATACATGTAATAATACCTCAATTGACACAACCAGCCACAACTTCATTTGGACGCAATATCTCAATGTCGGGAATGAAAACAACATGACGGGCTGCTGGGTCTTTGGACCGAATTGTATCCTTGCTAACAATAGCTACATGTATGAATGGAATGGCTCGACATGGCAGAGACTTAACCTATATTCGCCAGACCCAACAATCGAAAAAAACATTAATGGTAGTCTTAGCGGTTTTTCGATTTTTGGGTTCGATACAAGTGACTACTGGCTCACTGATGCGAGTATTATCTTTCATTACACTGGCAACGGGATTGCACCAACCTACAGAGAGGAAAATATTGTTTCTGGGTATCCGAAATGGCTTCATTCTGCTTGGGGAACCTCCTCCTCTGACATGTATTTTGTAGGCGACTCCGGCACTATCCTCCATTTCGATGGAACAAACTGGACGAGGATGTCAACGCCAACCACTAATTCTCTTGGCTCTATTTGGGGAACGAGTGATAATGACATTTGGGCGGATGGTTTTAACCCACAAACAGCAGTGTCGGAATTGCTCCACTACAATGGAAACGCATGGTCTGAGATTAACCTTCAGAACATAGGTAATATTGGCCCGGGTGTTGATGGTGTAGGGAGTGTGTGGGAAATCGATAGCGCGAGCCATAAGATTGTGTATATCGGTGGTTCTCATGTCTGGCATTCTAAAGATAACGGTGCTTGGGAAAGCGATAGTGGACAAGTCACCAACAGTGTTGGTGGTGGTGAGTATATTGGAATATTCGGTATCAACGGAAATTCTGCTAACGATTTCATGGTCGCCGGAGATGGCGGCTTTATTTCTCACTGGAATGGTCTGTCCTGGCATAGATACGATACTCTTTACAATGGTGGAGCCCTCGATTATGTAACAAATGCTTTTTCGATGAAAGGGAATACTGTTTGCGCTGTAGGAATAAAAGGCAGCACAAGTTGGATTGTTGTAGGCCAGCGGTAGAACAAATTCTGCGTTGCGCGCAAAAGCCAGTTATGGTACATTGAAACCCCGTAGCCGTGACCTTTAGGTCACGGTGTCGGAGCGATCTATCTCGGCAATCACACCGTGACCTAAAGGTCACGGCTACGCTGATTTCCCCTCCGAACTGTCTTTGACTAACCGTGCGTTACCATTTTGCCATGCATCCCCGCATATTCATCTTTTGTCTGCTTATTCCCTTGCTGGTTGCGGGTTCAAGCGCGCGCGCGTCGTGGCAAAATTTTGGTTCTTATAGCGCCGCAGATTTCCTGAATGCGCATGTTGGATTAGTAGCGTACAGCGATTCCGCCGGGCCGGTCGAGCGGGTTGTCGATAATTCGTTTTCCGTTGTTTTCCGTAGGCATGTTACGCAGATCGCCATTCAGGATTCCAACCGAGCGTGGGCTACGGATGGCGATAGCCTGTATCTGGGAACCGAACAATGGTACGCCTGGAAAACGATTCTCGGGCAGCCTTCCCTCACGCTTGTGCGGGCAACACCCAGCACGCTTTTTGTGTATTCCAACGGCTATCTTTATACCACCGTTGGGGACACGATGCTCACGGCCGTTCAAGGGATTCGCCAATGGGATTCGGTAACGGCGATCGACTATCTCTCCGAATCGCGGCTTATTGCCGTTTCCATTTTTAATGACGATCCTCAGCAATCCAGTGTCTATCTTTCAACAGATGGTGGCGCGGACTGGAACCTCGTCCTGAGCGGAGTGGGAAACGCTGCGAGCGTCTTTGCAGACAGGGCACACGGCCTGGTCTTTATCGGTGGCGACACCCTTCGTGTTAGCGGCGATAGCGGTGTGACGTGGAGCGCGGTTGTTCCACCGCCGGAGTTCGGGATCTATAGTTTCACCGGTCAGGTCTATGGCGCGAACGATTGCTCGGGAACGTTCTACTTCGCGAACAGCGTGATCTATGGAACGAACACAGATATTCTCCGAAGTCAGGATGGAGGTAACACCTTTGAAGGCGTTGGGCCAACCCCGTTTATTATATGGGAGGGACCTGCCACAAAAGGGTGGGTCTTCGACCGGGGCTCGACCGTCTTTTGGGGATTGCTGGACCCAACCAAAGAATTTGACATTGTCAGCAGCTATGATGGTGTCGATGGCCTTATTTCTGACTCGGTCTATTCGGCGCTTGCGATATCTGTCGATACGATATCGGATACGCTTTGCGCGGTGAGTTCCGTACCCTTTAAGGTTTCTGTCGCATCCTCGGTCTGCACGGGAGTTCAGATCGATGCTATCACGGTTGTACATTCCTCCGGCAATATTTCGAACAGCGTTCGCCCAGTCGTTTTGTTTGGGAATGGCACTACATTTTCACTTACATATTCTGGAAAAAGTCCTGGAGAGGACTCCATTGTTCTCCGGCTGTTATTTCATAGCTTAGAATGGGGATTTGAAGAACATATCGATTTTCCCGTCACGGCATTCTCTGCTACCATGCCCGCTTTGCTGGAAGTTCCCGATAGTCTTTCCTTTGGCGAGATCCCACTATTTACTTCCGAGCGCCGCACACTTGCGATCACAAATCCCGGCTGCGCGACGCTTATCATTGACTCCGTTGTTTCGAGTAATCCATCGGTCTTTTCGTTGTCGCAGCTCCCTTTTCCATTGTACGTAAAACGCGGAGCCACTACGAACATCGGAGTAACTTTTTCTCCTGTCACAGCCGGTCCCGCTCTTGAGGCATTGGAACTTGGTTCGAGCGCAGGGCATACGTTCATCGAATTAGAAGGAAGCGGCGAGAGCGTAGCTGCTGTTTCGGATCAGCAGCCAGACAAGATTAGCGTTTTCCCTGATCCGGCGACATCTTATATTAATGTTCTCGGTGTTGATGATGGCGCGCCGTATGCTATGACAGATGTTCTCGGGAGGAACGTTCAAAGCGGGATCATTCAGGGCCATTCGATCTCGCTATCTCCATTACCGGAAGGAATTTATATGTTGAGGTGCAGCCCCGAGGGTGCTACGCAACCATCCAGCGTTCGTATCCTGATCTCAAGGAAATGAAACGGCTGATATGCACTATCATTCTGTTTGGTAACGTTCTTTGGGGGCGTTCGGCAGCGCATGCGCAGGATTGGCAGAAAGTGCTGCAACTCGAAGGCACCTACGGTGCATCCGCATTTTTCTTTAATGCAAATGAGGGCTTGATCGGAACGGGACATTATTTGAGCAGCATTCCGGCGCGCATCTATTACACGAATGATGGCGGCACTACGTGGGAAATAGCCCAATTTGCAAACCCGAATATTAAAGGGCAAGTCACCGATATTTATTTTCGGGACCGCGAGCATGGCTGGGCAACGATTCGAGAAGCTTCCGAAACGGGTTGGAGTGGCGTTTATCGTTCCACCGATGGAGGGCAATCCTGGGTGCGTGTGAAGCAGGCCGGATTTCCTGCTGGAATCCGCGAGACGAGCCGGGGGGTATTCTATACGGATCGAGATATTGATCCCGGTGTAATGTTTTCGAGCGATACCGGCAAAACCTGGACGCACGTTGCTTCGACCGTCACCGCGCTTGGCATCGATTTCATGGACGATTCTACCGGTTTTGTGACCTCGCAAGCCGCAAGTTCCCCACATCTTTACACGACGAATGGCGGCAGAACCTGGCAGTCTATCACAACCTCATCCGAAGCCTGGACCCCTTACGCAGATCCCATTTCGAGGACGTTCTTTCTTGCAAGTGAGAGCGATCAGCTTACTCTTACGACTCAAACAACGATCGTTAGGGTTCCGGTTGGTTCCTGGGCAGAATCCAAAATAAAGAATTATGGGGATTCGGGGATAACCGGAGGTATCGCAGGCTCCCATATCTGCCAATCGGTTATTTATGTGCAGGGCCGGGAACCGGCGAGTGTTGCGCCCGATGGGATCATTCGTACTATGGACGCCGGAATAAGCTGGAAATTTATTGGTGGACCGAATAACATCAATGACAAGCGCTTCGCCGTCACGGGACGCGGCGCTGTGGTCATCGCCTTCGACGATACCGGCGGAGTGTGGCGCACAACGGATGGAGGGGATGGAACGCTCTCGGCATCCGTGCTTTCTGCTGTCACCCTAGTTCCAGCCGGGGATACCATACAAAGCACGCTTTGCGATAGTGTTATCATTCCCATCCTTCTGGAATATCACAGTTGTGATTCCGTTCAGATCGCTGCCGTGCAATTCCTCAACGATTCGTTGCATGAGCTAAGCGCGCCCGGGTATGACAATAATTACCGGTATTTCTCTTCAACACGAAATGGCAAGCTGACGATCGTCTACCGGCCCGTGCAGAAGGAAGTCTGGAATGCCCGTATCTTGCTCACGATTCGCCAGCCGGATGGATATACCGAAGATACGATCATCGTGCTCCCTCTTGTCGGGACGGCCTCGCCAAAAAATGTGCTGCTCTTTTCTGGAACTTCTGGCCGCGATACCGTCGATTTCGATTCTGTCAGTATTTGCTCGGACGCCTATCAGCGTGTGACCTTGAATAATTTCGGGTGTGGCGATATTTCGGTGGATTCCATTGCTACCCATAGTCCATTATTCTCATTATCGTCCAACTTCCGGCCTTTTGTACTAAGTGTTGGAAATTCGCGGACATTCCTTCTTCACTTTACGCCTGATTCTATCGGGAGCCACAGAGGCGTTCTCTATGTCACAAGTTCCGTAGGATTGGATTCTATTATTCTATCAGGAACGGGATATTCTTCTGGTGAGGCCTTATCTCTTGATTTGAGCGATACGATACGCTCGTCAGAATGCGACTCCGCTACTTTTACTCTCAACTTGAAGAACATTGCCTGCAAAGCATTCAGAGTCGATTCCATAATTACGGATCCACCATTTTATTACAGGACACTTCTAACAGATTCTATTCGGTCAAATGAAGATACTGTTCTGAACTTTTCGTTCGTTCCCAATACGATCGGCAACATTACAGGTTCGATCCATCTCGTGGTCTCGTATGCCGGAACCGGACGGTACGATACTACCATCACGGTGATCGGAACGGGTATTGCCGGGAGTGCACATTTCGGTGTATCGAAGGATTCCCTTCCGATGGGTTCCGTACCGATCTGTTCCTATGCGATCGATACGCTCATCGTTTTTAGTTCTGGCTGTGAGGGCGTTTCGCTTAGTGCCGCATTCGATTCTTCGAGCGTGAGCGATCCGACCGGTTTTTCGCTGGTGCGCGCGCCTAATCCATCGCTTCCGCCCTCCGGATCGGATACCATTATCGTCGCGTATCATCCCAACAACGCGATGGGCCGGAAATCCGTCGATCTAATATTCACCACAAGCGCGGGAACGGATACGGTGCCTGTTTCCATCAATGTTATTTCAGGCGAAGGAACCGTTACGTTTGGCGTAACGCCAAATATTCATGCATATACCTGTCAGACACAACCATTTTCGTTTTCCATTTCCAATGGCCTTTGCAACTCAATCCTGATCGATTCCATAACACTTGGCGGAGCGAATGCCGGAGATTTTTCACTTGCCGATTCATTGCCGATCTCTTTGGGTACCGCAGGGCAAAGATCCTTCAGCGGAGTTTTCACACCCGAAGATTCCCTGACGCGAACCGCTCAGCTATCGATCGTAATTCGAGAAGCCGACGGAACGGTTCGCGATACAACGATCACGCTCGCAGGGATCGGAATTGGCGTTCCGCCGATCCAGGTTGCGCTCAACGTAACGAATTTAAGCGCCGGGGCCGGTCAATTTGTCACAATTCCGGTGATCGCAAAACAAGGAAGCACTACGAACTTGAGCACATTCGATCTTACTCTGCTTTTTAACACCGATCTATTATCACCGTTGCCGCTGAACGCAAGCCCGCATGGATTTTTCGGAAGCGCTGCCGGACAAACATTGAAAATCTCTCGAGCAACGAATAGATCGCATCTCGATACGGTCAACATTCATCTCCAGCGTGGTTCCGAGGCTATTCTGCCCTCTGGTGAACTATTCGAGTTAGTATGCGAGGCGTTTGTTACAAGCGTCACTTCGACTGGCATCACGCTGCATGGTGTGCAATTCCAGGATGCAAGCGGTTCCGAACAGTGTCTCGCGTCTGAAACAGTTCCGGATACCACAGCAACCTTTATTCTGAATCAGGCATGCGGGGACACGACAATAGAGCAAGTGCTCGGGTCTTCAATACTTACGCTCGATGGCATTTCGCCCAATCCAACGACCGGGCTTGTTCAAATGACATTCGATGTGCCCGCAAATTATTCTAACGATGATGTGCTCGAGATCTATAATGCATTAGGCGAGAGGCTAGGCGAGCAGGAGATCGTTTTTCCTATGGGAACAAGTGGTAAAGAGACGTTCGATCTCGATCTGAATAGTGAAATGAAAAGTTCTCAAGAAGGTGTGCTGTATCTTCGCATTCAGACGCCGCAGGGTGCTTTAACTGCGAAGGTGATACTGCTCTCTCAACAATGATTCAGACCGTCTCCGACTTCGCCCGATCCCGCAGCACATATCGCTGAACTTTACCGGTATCGGTACGCGGCAGCGCCTCGATGAACTCGATCTCTCGCGGATATTTATACGGTGCGAGTTCACGCTTTACAAAATCCTGAATATCTTTTGCTAATTCTGCACTTCCCTGCTCGCCGGGTTTGAGCACAACATACGCTTTTACAATGGACCCACGCAGTTCATCCGGCTTGGGAACCACAGCGGATTCTTTCACAGCAGCATGTTCATTAATGACCGATTCCAGTTCTGGCGGAGAAACATTATATCCCCCGGTGATGATAAGGTCATCATTGCGGCACTGGTAATAGAAATATCCATCGTCGTCCATCATGAAGACGTCGCCCGGAATATTCCAGCCATTGACAACATATCCTTTTTGGCGCTCGGGCTTTTTCCAGTAGCGGCAACCCGTCGGCCCCTTGATGGCGATGAGTCCGGGAGTATTTGCTGGCAACGATTGCCCGTGTTCATCCACGATCTTTGCTTCATAGCCGGGAACCGGTTTTCCGGTTGCACCGCCGCGAACATCGCCGGGGCGGTTTGTTACAAAGATGTGCAGCATCTCTGTCGAGCCAATGCCATCTAATAGATCCACACCATATTTCGCACGCCACTTCTCATAGATCGGTTTTGGAAGTGTTTCGCCGGCGCTCACGCCAAGCCGCAAGTTGGAAAGATCGTATTGGCCATTTTCGTCCAGCCGCATCATCATGTTGTAGCAGGTTGGTGCACAGAAGGAGATCGTCGCTTTGTAATTAGCGATGGTTTTCAGCATATTCTCCGGCGTGAACTGGTCGAGCAACGCTACGCTTGCGCCAAACCGAAACGGGAATACGAGCAAGCCTCCCAGACCAAACGTAAATGCAAGCGCAGGATGGCCGGTAAAAATATCGTTCTCTGTTGGCGAAAGGATGTTTCTCGCATAGCCATCGGCGATAGCGAGGACATCATCCTGGAAATGCACCGTTCCTTTTGCATCGCCGGTCGAGCCGGATGTGTAGCCGATAAGAGAGAGATCGTGCCGGGAAAGCTTTGCGGGTTCCAGCAAGGGAGATTCGTTCTGCCAATAGGATTCAAAAGAATCGTAAGTAGCGTGGGTACCGTCGGTGACGAGAATTTTCTCCACGGTATCCATCGCCGGCTCAGCTTTTTGCACTTCCTCGATCGATCCGATGTCGCAAAGTACCAGCTTGCATCCAGCGTCATTCGCGCGGTAACTTATCTCTCGGCTTCGCAGCATGGTCATGATCATCACTGCTACCCCGCCGATCTTCAGGCACGCCAGCCACGCTGCGACGGCCGTGGGGTTATTAGGGAACCGCATGAGGACCCGGTCGCCGGGTTGAATCCCAAGCTTCTTCAGCGCATTACCCATTTTATTTACGGTGGCAAGTAACTCGTCGTAGGTAATCAACTGATCTTTATAAAAGATCGCCGGCCTGCTGCCGCGACCTTCGGCGATATTGCGGTCGAGCAGTTCAGCGGCAGCATTTAGCTCCTCTGGATAATCGAACTCCGGGCGCGTATAAACACGCTCGCCCCAGTCTTCGAGGGGTGGTAGTTCAGCTAAGAATTTTTCGTATGACATAGGGGACTTCCGATGATAGATGATCCGTCTGCATTGATTTACAAAATTTTCGATATGGAAGTTCAGATACTATAGGAATGGATTCGCTGTTACTTTCTCATTCAAAAGAACGTATTGATATTCTATGAAATCACTTCTTATCACACTTTTTCTATCTTTTTCCATACCCACGGTTGCTCAGGAGATGACCCTCTCCGGCACAATGCACCACACGACTCTTGAAGGAGGCTGCTGGTATTTGCAGGGTGATGCGGGCAAACGGTTCGAGCTAATTGGCGATACAGGGATCATCCATGCCTTGAACGTCGAGGGAAAGCATGTCGCGGTGCGTGCTATTCCGGCAAAAGGCGCGGCCTCGGTCTGCATGATGGGGGAGATCGTGCGTGTGCTGGAGCGCCTGGATTCAGTGCGCTATCCTACCGATCCCGTTATTTCACCGATGCTGATCGATGGCAGTATCCATCGCACCGCGTCAGGCAAGTGGTATGTGAAAACATCAACTGGCAAACGATTCGAATTTCTGAATCCACCATCAAAAAACTATCGCCATATCGGTTTGGCAGTTCATCAAAGATATCGAGTACTCCTCCAATCGCCCGATAAGATGAACGGAGTAATATTGCCAGAACCTAAGAATACCAACCAACCGGCAAAACAGAAAACGTACGATCCTCGCTAAGTAAGATATTTTTATACCAGCGACCGCGCAGCCCACAGCGCCAGCACCAATGCGCCAAAAAGGATCCGATAGACCCCAAAACCAGTGAACGGATGGCGTTGCACGTAACGAATGAACCATGCAACGACTACTAACGCCACAACGAAGGATGTAATAAATCCTATAGAGATCATTCCCAACATATCGCTCGTGAGGAGTTTATGATATTTCACCAGTTCATACACAGAAGCGGCAAGCATCGTAGGAAATGCCAGCAGAAATGAGAATTCTGTCGCGGAAGCGCGTTTTACTCCATGCAACATTCCACCCATGATCGTTGCTGCAGAGCGTGAGGTGCCCGGAATGAGTGAAAGCACTTGGGCAAACCCTATCACAAGCGCATCTTTCCAAGTCATCGACTCCACCGTGATGTGCCTGTTCTCATCTTTCGTCACTTGTTCTATGATGATGATAATGATCCCGCCGACTAAGAGCGTAATGCCAATGGTGAGCGGCCCAAAGAGATATTTCGTGATGAAATTATGCGTCAGGAACCCAATGATCGCTGCGGGAAGAAATGCCACGATGAGGTTAATAAACAGCTGACCTCGCTTCGTTTGAAGAAAGGGCTGGAACAGCTTTGGTGACAACGGCGGAATACTTGCCATCAGCTTCTTCCGGTAGATCGCTCCGATGGCGAGAATAGCTCCGAGTTGAATTACGACCTCGAAGAGCTCTGCTTTATCGGGGTTTTGCAGCATGGATTGAAAACCAAGCAGGCGATCGAACACAATAAGATGGCCGGTCGAGGAGATCGGAAGAAATTCCGTAAGTCCTTCGACGATGCCAAGCAAAATTGCGATTACAGAGATGGAAAGCGGCATTCTATGCTAAAAAGTGACCAAAAATCTTGACCGGGGAGTGACAAACGAAACTCTCCCAGAAAAAAGCCCCACTTTCCCTGCGAAGTTCACAATATCTTTGCATTAACGATGTGCGAAGCATAGAAACAAAGCCCGCCAGGTGGCGGGCTTTGCTGCAATTCAATAAGGAAAAAAGGTTACTTCTTCTTGTCGTCCATCTTTCCAGCGTCGGGTGCGTGGGCCCCAGGCGGAGGCATCAGGCCAAGCTGCATCTTCATCGCATCTACGTCGAAAAGACCCCAATGCTCGACGAATTTGCCGTTCTCCCAGCGTGCAATATCAATACCCATAACCCCGGTCATTTTCTTATTTGTCGGAGGCATTCCCATCATCGGGCCGGAGTTGGTCGCCGTTAAGCTTGAACGAGCAATAAGCATGTTGCTATCGACGTACATGGCTTCGATCGTTGTCTTCTGGTCAGGCATTCCAGCCTTCATTTCGGTAGCCATTTTTTTAAGGCCAGCAAGACCCTGCTCCTGGCCAGGGATGGGATTATGCTCGACCATATTCGAACTGATGTATTTGTCGAATTCATCGACTTTGGCTGCATCGAAAGCAGCGGAAAGTGCAGTCCATGCCGCCTTCATGGAGTCGGCAGTGGACATCCCGCCACCATTATCTGCTGTGCCGCCTTTCTTCATACAACCCGTGGCGAGAACTATCAAAAATGCAAAAACCAACGCAATTCGTATTTTCATAGTAGTTAAAAAGAAATAGTGAAAAAGAACAGGCGCAAATATACGATATTTTTTAACAAATGTATGGAAATGGGTTGCCTCTTGTTTCGGTCAATCTATTTTTTTTACGGATCCTTCACGCAACGGCAGGAACCGTTTATCGCGGGTTGATTAGGATCGAGTGGATTCCAAGAGTAGGTAGGGTTCAATTGGATCACCGCTGCATCACCATTGTCGCCAATCCACACGGCCACAGTTTGAGCATAAGTTGTATCATTTGATAATTTTATCGAGTCGATGTTGGTGGTAAGAAAGTAGGTTCCCATCGTCTTACCAGAGAATACGGGAATCACATTACTTCCACGTTGCAGCCACAAAAAGGTCCCTGCCGGCAGTGCGGAAAACCCCGTGCTGTTAGTAGAGATAGTGGATAAACCAGGAAACCAACCTCAATTGTTCGTGTCTGTCGAAGTGGATCTAAGACCCTCGATGCTGGGGCCGTATGCAGTGCTATCTGGTAGAAACGAAGCACCAATTGAAGCGAACATCTGGTGCCATTCAGAAAGGCTTGGCACATGCCAGCCCTTAGGGCAAAGTCCCTGAACGTTGCTTGGGTTTGACGTAACGGCGTTTGCCCCATTCATCATGATCTTCCAGGGATAGAGTTTCCCGAAAAGTGTACAATTATTGGGATCATTATCATAGCACAGTGCCTCGGGTGTTGCATAGTTCAGGTTTTGCGCCATCCATTTTTGCGTACCGATGGTAACGATCTTATAGACCTGACCGTCTCGCGGATCCACCAAAGAATCTCCGCCGGGAAAGCTGTAATCATCGGCGCCGAAATGCTTAAAGTAGAGAGCTCCGGGGTAATATGGATCGGAATACTCCGAGATATGATTGGGTTGAAGATTCGCGATCTTTGTGCTGTCCAGATCAACGGCAAGCGCCTTCGATAAGGAATCCTCCATATTTTTGCCAAAGCTAACACTGACCGGAGCAGAAAGTCCATTGTCGAACGCAAAACAATAATAGCTGATAGGATTCCTATTCATAAAGGAGGTTTCGATCGGCGTGTATCCGGTTCCCAAAGGCGTTTGCCATCCACTGTAACACATACTTCCCATGATGACGGTGTTCGGCATCTGCGGCAGGATGTTGTTGATGTATCGGGTCGTTAAAAAAAGGTGAAAGACCGTATTGGGAACGTAAGCTTGACTCCAGTAGGGCTGAAGAGCGCTTCCTTGTATGCGATCAAAAAAACTTAACTCCCCAGATAATAACTTGTTTAGCATATCTTGGCCGCCTTGGGCAACAATGGCAGCATTAAAGAGCGCATCGCTCACAATCGTATTACTAATGGTAATTTTCGTGCCGATCATAAATGCATCCGGAAAGCCATGCGAATCGATGATGACAAATCCGTAGTTTGGGAACGTGTTGACGACCTGATATGTACACTGGGCGTCCGTCAGAAGCGTAACATTAAGTCCCGCGCCAGTAAGAATATTGTCTGTCGTCTGGATCGCATTGTTACCGCTATAAAAGTTACTATAGCCGGCGCAATAGATCAGTACGTTCTTATTCGGGATCGTATGATTGGAAAGCGTTCCAACTCGCTCCAGATGAGCCCCTCCCGGTTCGCCGCCTTTGAAGAGGCTGTTCCCTGCAGAATCGGTTTCGTCGAACATGTAAGTCGTCCGCAAGCCGGATTTCAACGTGATTGTGACATAGACGCTATCCAGCGTGGTAGCCGATTGCACGTTCGACTGGGTTTGCAACCAGCTCGCCGTCTGCATCATTGACAAATGGGGATTGCCATTATTCAAGGCAGAATACGCAAGAAATATGGAGTCTGTCGAGTTAAGTATTTGTGTCGCTTCCAGCAGTGAAGGCGTCGAACCCGTCGGCGGTCCCGTCGGCTGCGATGCTTTGCAAGATGCAAAAAGGATAGCAATTACGCTAAGGGCGATGACTTTGAATTGTTTCATAAGACATTCGAAGTAGGAAAATGAAACTCGTGAAAAGGACTCAACCGCAAAAATACAACAATTTTTGGAACGAAGATGAATTCCTGCAATATCAGGGATCATCCTATTCCCTGCACATCGACATCCACTGTAACTTTCACATACGGTGAAGCATACCGCTTTTGATACTCATCGAGCGCACCGGTGATGAGACGCCGAATCTTTTCGCCATTGGGATCCTGCTTCTTGAGATCTTTAATAATGAGATGCCACCGAAATTCCCCGCGCAGCTTTGCAATGGCTGGCGGAGCAGGACCCATGCGCTCGTAATTCGATGAACGCTGAGGGAATAGTGTAGCAAATTTTTTGGCGTGCTCTTCGGTAGCAGATTCGTGAAGCCCGCGAAATTCAATAAGGATCAATCGGCTGAAAGGAGGGTAATTCAGCGATTCACGATCCTTCATCTCGCTTTCGAAGAATGCATCGTAATTATGCGCGACTGCCATTTCGATCGCCGCATTCATTGGCTGCAATGTTTGAATGAGAACTTCACCGGCGAGTTCCAAACTTCGTCCGGCGCGGCCAGAGACTTGCGTTAGCAATTGGAACGTTCGTTCGCTCGAACGAAAATCCGGAATGTTCAGGCTTGTATCTGCACTGACGACGCCAACAAGCGTGACACGCGGGAAATCCAGACCTTTTGCAACCATTTGCGTTCCCAATAATATATCCGCTTCCCCGCTTGCAAAGGCGGATAGAATTCTCTGATACGAACCTTTACGGGAAGTAGTGTCCAGATCCATGCGGACGATCTTCGCTTCTGGGAATGCTTTTACAATATCGTCTTCAACGCGCTGTGTGCCCGTCCCACCCAATCGAAGCGCATCACTGCCGCAAGTGGAGCAGGTAGTACGCCGAGGCGTCACGAATCCACAATAATGGCATCGCAGTTGATCCTTTGCGCGATGATAGGTCAGCGTGACGGAGCAATTTGGACATAGCTCTGGATTGCCACAATTCTGGCATTCGAGGTAGGTTGCAAATCCTCGACGATTCTGAAAGAGAACGATTCCCTCCTTGCGTTCCAGCCGAATCCGCATGGCTTCGCGTAATTCCGGAGTGAGTGCCATCTTCGCTTTTGCAAAATCACGCCGATTCTCAGCCGTGCGCAGATCGACGATCTTTACGGTTGGCAATGCCGCGCTTTTTGCACGTTCGGTAAGCTGGAGTAATTCATATTTGCCTTCGCGGGCATTGTGATACGATTCAACACTTGGCGTGGCACTGCCGAGCACTGCAACCGCATTCATCATCGCTGCTCGCGCCACAGCGGCATCACGCGCATGGTAGCGCGGCGATTTGTCGAATTGCTTGTACGTCGCTTCGTGCTCTTCATCGACGATGATGAGTTTCAAGTTTTGCACGGGCGCGAACACCGCGCTCCGTGCGCCGATAGCAAGTTTCGTTTTTCCCATGATAAGCGAGCGCCATGCCGCCGAACGTTCACTGATCGACATCCGAGAATGCAAAACCGCAATATCCGAATCATTCGCCAAACTCAGCCGCCGCTTAAACCGATCAATGAGCTGTGGTGTGAGTGAAATTTCTGGAACGAGAATTAGAACTCCATTCCCTTCTGAGAGCACTTGCCGAGCAAGCGAAATATATACTTCGGTTTTACCCGAACCGGTAACGCCATGAAGCAGGAATGTTTTACTCTTTCCAGATTTTAGTGATTTCGAAACAGCATCAACGGCACTTTGTTGTTCGTGGGTAAGCGTGATCTTCGAAATATCATCGTCATGGGTCGATAGCCCACCATGAATTTCTTCGGAGCTCTTTTCTCTGCGAGTAGTAACGACGAACCCTTTTTCCCGCAAAGCCTTGAAAGTGGTTTGGGATGCGCCGGCTCGTTTTAGCAAAAGCGGAGCTGTTAGTGACTTGTCGGGCTCCATCTGTGCTTGTTGCACTAAGGCTAGCAGAATATTTGCTTGACGCGGAGCTTCTTTTTCAAGTTGATTTAATATGTCAGATAATTCTGCTGAACCAACTAAAAGATTAGGCGCAAGCTGAACGACCGTTTCTTTCTTAATCGAAGCTTGTCTACTAAGTTGTCTTTCAATACGAATCAGTCCAGATTCCTCAAGAGCATGAAGCGTGGCATAGAGATTTTTTGAATTGGTAAGCTTCCCAAGCCGATCAATGGATATGCCATCAGCATGCTGCGAAATCACATTGAGCAACTTTGCACGCGGCGGGGTTAGATCACTTTTTTCTAAATCACCCACCGTTGCATACACTCTTGCCCTTGTCTCCGGCTTTAATCCTTCCGGCAATGCAGCGTTGAGTACTTCACCCCATGATGTGAGGTAATACATCGCAAGCCATTTTGTCCATTTCAGGAATGCTTCATCGAAGACAGGTGCGGGATCTAAAACATCCGTAACAGGTCGAACTTTCGTTTTGATCGACGGCGACTCTCGCGTTACATCAACAAGTACACCCGTCTTCTCCCGCTTGCCAAGTGGAACGAGCACTCTGGAACCAATTTTTGCACGCTCTGCAAGTTCAGCAGGGATGGAATACGTCAATCCCTCCGTACCGCCAGAGTGGAATTTAAAGGGGAGCGAAAGCGCTACGACTCCGAATAGTGCCGGAACCGAATCAGGGAGCATCGCCGACGATGCTTGTGCCACTGGCTTTTTGCCCTTCGCCGGTTGCACCATTTGCGCCCTTTGAGACACGCTCCATAATAAGCTGTTTCATTTTTTCCTCGACCTGTTGGTGGGCCGTGCCGCGTACAATAAGCTCTAACTGCGGACAAAATGCGGAATAGACCGCTTCTCCCTGACGGCGAACGAGTATTTCGTATTCTTTATCTCCAACGCGCATATCTTTATAATTTTTTCTTATGAATTGTTAATGGCTGACAAGGATCTCCTGCTCGGCAGGAACAGAAGCGAGAGTGTCTGCACTATTTATACTAACAGGAGCGAGTTCCGCAGCAATACGAATTCCTGTAAGTACAAGATCGGCATCGAAATAAGTAACAAGATCGGTGTGTCCTTCGAGAAGCCGCGAGAGTCCGCCCGTTGCAAACACGATCGGTAGTTCGTTCGGGAATGCAACCTTGCCTAATCGTTCAACGAATCCTTCTAATTGAGCGAGTCCGCCAAAAAGGATCCCCGATTGCATACTCTCTATCGTGGTGCTGCCAATAATGCTCGCCGGGAATGAAAGCTCGATCGTAGGAAGTTGTGCCGCTCGATTAGCAAGTGCTTCTGCGCCAAGTTCAAGTCCTGGAGCGATTGCACCGCCTAAATACGTGCCGTCAGATGTAATGGCATCGTACGTCGTCGCTGTACCAAGATCGATAACGATACACGGACGGTGATCTGGTTCACCGCGCAGTTTCCACGCCGCAAGTGCCCCAAGCAAACGATCCGTCCCGAGCTCGTCTGGGTTAGGATAGTCGATCGCGAGCGGCATATTGCTGCTACTGATGACAAGCTGTTGTGCCGTCGGGAACATCTCCTGCAACACGGCGATGAGTTCTTCCGAAGCCCACGGAACAACGCTTGCAATGGCGACCGTATTGGGCGCGACAATTCCAGCGAGCGGAGCATCCAGCGTTTCACGCGTAAGCGCGCGATGTGTCAGCGTTCGCGTTGGAATATCGAAACGCTGTGCGAGCCTGCCGGCATCATCAAAGAGGCCGAGCGTGGTCGACGTGTTTCCAATATCTACTGCAAGCAATCCCATTACCAATCAAACGTAATTTTTGCATCAACCATTCAACGCAAGTTTTATTGATGTGAGGGTCCGATCAGCAGGCTGCCGTTGTGCCGAGTTACGATAGAACCTTCCGGCTGTTCCAGTCGCAATGCTCCGCTCTCATCAACATCCACGTATCGAATACTGGTAAGACTCTCGCCATCGCTACCTGACCACTCAAACGACGGAAAATTCACCATCCAAGCTAACTCGCTGCGAAGTCGTGAGATGATGTCGTCGTTGCGGTTCTCCATTTCTTGTTTCAATCTATCGATCACCTCATTGCGAACTTCATTCACTGTAATATCCATGCCATTCAAGAGAAGTGAAGTAGCGATCGCATCCAAGTCTTCAGGGAATTTCGACTGCCGAACATTGATCCCGATTCCAACTACTGCCGATCGCATTTGCGAAGCATTCCATTGCGCTTCCAGCAATATACCACAGGCTTTCTTCCCATTCAATAAAATATCATTTGGCCATTTGAGATGAAAAGTATTTCCAGTTCCATCAATTTCTCGAAGCGCTTCGATTACCGAAAGTGCAACCCGATATTGCAGCAAATTTGTCGGCTCCGGAATTTTTGTAAGAACAACGGTCATCAGCAGCGATGCACCCGGTTCATCATTCCATACGCGCCCAGCGGCGCGTCCGCGGCCTCCGCTTTGATGGTGCGCCTGAATAATATCACCATGCTTCACTTCTCCGCGAGCAAGCATTTCGCTCGCCAGAGTATTCGTCGAGCCAAGTTCCTCGAACTCCAAAATATTCCACATGGTGAATTCCAACAAACTTATTCAATAATATGTCATTCTGAGCGGAGCAAAACGTAGCGATACGCGTATGATCGGTCATGAGCGGGAGTTTTGCGGAGTCGAAGAATCTTTGGCAGTAAGACCAGAGATCCTTCGACTCCGTTCGTTTCTCCTTCGTCGAAACGAACTCCGCTCAGGATGACACGTTATAGTAGAAGTTAAACTCGGTACTCATCCCTCATTACTCGGGACTTAGAAATTGCTTGTCTATAAATTTGGTGGCGCATTAGCCCGCTCGAAACGTGGCCTCGAGGCGCTCGTCCAGATCCTGAACGAGGCCTACAAGCTCGAGGCCACCCGCGCGCGCCGCGTCAAGAAATCTGGCGGTGTGACGCACGGTATCGTGCTCGTCACGAGCGCGATCGGCCACACGACGCGCCATCTTGCCCGCGCTGCAGAGCTTGCCGAAGATGGCAAATTGCACGAGGCCGAAGAAGTCCTCGAGCGATCCATCGCCCAGCACCGCCAGCTTGCCGCATCGCTCGACATTGATGACGAAGCAGCCCTGCTCGACCGCTTCGAGGCCATCTCCTCCGAAGTTGCCGCCCTGCTCGAAGGCGTTGCCATCGTTCGCGAGCTTTCGCCGCGAACGCGGGATGCCATCCTCGCCATTGGCGAACGTCTCGCCATAGAACTCATCGAGGCGCTGCTGCGCGATCGCGAGTTCCCGGTGCGTGCCGTCGATGCCTCGGACGTCATCATCACCGATGAGCAGTTCGGCCATGCCTCCCCGCTTCGCGAGGAGATCGCTTCCCGTGCCGAAAAGCTCATCGTTCCCCAGCTTCGCAAAGGCCATATCGTGCTGGTGCAGGGCTTTGCCGGTGCCACGCTCGATGGCATCACGACCACCATGGGCAGCGAAAGTTCCGATCTCACTGCAACGCTCCTTGCTGCCGCCCTTGGCGCGAAGGAGATCGTCATCTGGAAGACCCTCCCCGGCCTCTACACTGCCGATCCCGAATTCGTCAAAGCGCCAAAGCTCATTCGCTCGATGAGCTTCGACGAAGCCGAGGAGATGGGCCGCCGTGGCGCGCGAATTCTGTTCCCATCCTTCGCGCATCCACTTTCGGCTGACCGATCATCCAGTGACGCTGTCCTGCGCATCGCCACGCCATTCTCCCTGCCCAAGGGTCACACGACGCTCGGCCGCGAAGCCCCTTCAACACGCTCCCCCAAACCGCTGACGCTGGCGATGGAGCAGCATCTCGTCCTTTTCGCGTTCCCGCCGATGGGTTCCCATGCAGCGAAAAAGCAGAAGGAGGACGCCGCCCGAATTCGCTCCCGTGCCGTACTCGCCTGGGATAGCCCCGAGCAAAGTTCCGCCATCTTCCGCAAGGAGGACCGCCGCGCCATCCTTCGCGAGCTTTCGAACGCCGGCATGACAGCCACGGAGGGTGCTCCACTTGCGGCACTCTCGCTTATCGTGCGCAAGCATGGCGATGATAATACCGCCCTGCTTGCCGATATTGCCCGAAGCCTCCGCCCGTTCGTTGTGCATGCCATTCTGCCCAGCTCCCGCAGCATTATCGCCCTCGTAACGGACGCCGAAGCCCTCCCCGCCCTCCGTAAGCTCCATCACGATCTTTTTGAAGTATGAAGTATGAAGTATGAAGAGGGAAAGTTGACGACTGCTTCCCGAGCCCTTTCATACTTCAAACTTCATACTTCATCCTTTCCCCCAGAAACAGGTGCCATTTTTCTTTCTTGTGAGTTCCCGATGAATCCTCGTTTCCAGGCTGTTTTCGCCATTTGTTGCAACAAATTCTTTTCTCAGAGAACTCGTTCATAGCGAAAACTACCGCCGGCGCCTCCCAGATGTCAATGAACATGACACGAACACTATTCTTATAGACACTTGGTGCTCATTATCTCACTACCAAATATACAACGCTTTTTCGGAGGTGCTGTGAAATGCGAATTTTTGTTTAGGCGCTAAATCAGTGATTTGCTTGCAATGCAGATTTTAACCTCTTCCGAAAAGAGGGTCGAGAGCATGAGCGCAAGCCGCCGGATATTCAAAAACACCGTCCTGATTAACCCAGCAGAGCGCAATTCCCCTGTCATTAATCAGATAGTCTTTGACCCATGGCACACGAATTGGCTGTTCACCCAAGACAAGACACAGATGAACATCATTCGGAACGGCAGATGCATACCGATAGCGGTATTCATACAGTTGGCTAATACCTTTTCGAATTTGATCTAATAGGTTCTCCCCTCCACTTTTGACTTCAAAAAGGAATGATCCGTCGTTAGGAATGGAAGCAAATAGATCGATATGCTCTGTTTCTTGGGTTCTTGCATTGTGAGTCGCTAGCAATTCATCTATTTTGCCGAGGAGAATCTTATGTGTCAGATTTCTTCTCTGTAACTTTATTCTAGTGACCTCTGGGTCTGCGTATTGACCCCTAGTGCGTGATGATGATGGGTTGGCAGATGGCGTGAGCGGCTGAAAGTCTCTCCATGGATAATTGAATGGTAATTCATCGGAGCGAGGTTGGATTGCGGCAGTTTGAATTGGCAAGCGACGGTCGATAGCAATTTCTCTTGTTGCAAGCTCCGATACACCTAAAATCTCGACGGTAGAAGCTGAGAGGGACTGCACGCCGTCGAAATACTTTCCCCATGTTCCGCTTCTCACAACATTTCCAATCTCTGCTGCACTGCGCGAGTGATCAAATCCTCTGAACTCTACTTTTTCTCGTAGTATAGCTTCGATCTTCGCTTTGAGATTAGTGGAGTCTTCGACTCCTTCCGTTTCTCTAAAAGTTATTCCGCCGGCATTGATTTCGAAAATCTCAGTATGCTTCAGCAAATGAAAGCGCCGCTCAAAATGAAAGGGTAGTCTGCGGTCAGAGCGTCTGAATTCATCAAGTCTCGAAGCGACTTGATTGATATTTGGTAAGGCGTGCTTTCTCACCGTTGCGTCATTAGCGAGAAAGTAAATTTCGGAATAATCAGCTTTAGCATTGAGAATTTCTACCTCTCTAAGTTTCGCATCAGCAGCTAAGGCACATGTAATTAGCCTCATCGGCGACACATGCATTTCATTTTGGATGTATTCAAGTGTCTTAGATGCAGCATTCGGTTTAATCGAAACATGATCATGGGAGTAAGTTGCTCCACTTCCATTCGGGAACTGAAATAAAAGCAATTGAAGTCGGAGGAACGCAGAGACATCGGGCTCTTCTCTGATAAGACAAGCTCTAGCTGTCTCCGAAAGCCGTAGGATCCATTTACTGTCTTCGTTTACCAGCGAATATAGCCCAAGATACGCTGGATATGCACTGATTTCGTCTCGGAACTTTGATTGATCACGAACTGATCCGTGGGCTAAGCTTGCGTAGGTAAAACGAGGGCTTATTTCACGGAGCCGGGCTTCTATAGCATCTCGGCTATATTCAAGTCCATCGAACTCCTCGAAAATGAATGCTAGCTCGACTAGCTTATCTGGCCACGTTTCCGTGCTCGAATGTATTTTGTGGCTGAAGAGGTCGGTGAGCATTTTTCTAAATAATTTAACTCAAGTAGCTCCACTAATTCTGAATAATTTAGGGTATTTCTTACCCCAAAAAAGTGCCTGAGAAGATGCTGGGCCAGTTGGGCCGCGAATAAGGGAGGTACTGCATTGCCAACTTGCCTAATAACGTGTCGGCCCTGACCGTAAAATTCCCACCAATCGGGAAAAGTCTGCATGCGTGCGGACTCTCGCGGTGTGACCTCTCTCGGCTGATAAGGATGGACATGTCCTTTTCCTCCACCTGCGTCTGATCCAACTATTATGGTAAAACTTGGCCTTTCTGGATCAAGCTTATTGATTCGCGTTTTTGGATCTCTTTCACCGAATCGGAGGCCTCGATATCTTTGCACTATTACTGGACTGTGCAAGCGTCCTATATGATTCGCTATGCCAACAGACGGTCCAGGCTTCGGTAAGCCCCTGAGCGCATCTCCTGAAGCAACGTATGGAATCAGTCCTCCGAATAGATTGGAGTCGCCATGCGACTCTTGCATGCGGGGAAGTATTTTGCCCTTCCGATGACCCACAAAAAAGACCCGATGCCTAAATTGCGGTATTCCGTAATTAGCAACGTGATAGTCTTGTGCCGAAACAGTGTATTGACCATCACACGTTAAAGCTTCAAGGAGCTGAAGGTAAAGCTTTCCGTCATCTATTGTTTTAAGCCCACTAACGTTTTCCAGAACAAAGCTCATTGGCATCGTTTCTCGAATCAATCGAAGGTATTCCCAAATTAGGTTTCCTCGCGGGTCAGAAAGTCCCGCTCGCCTGCCAAATACCGAGAACGCCTGACATGGTGGCCCACCAATTATTAGATCAAGATCACCCACCTTAAGTCCAAGGGTTTTAATAATTGAGGCGCCGTTTACTTTTGTTATATCTTCATTAATGATTAATGGTTTGTCAAGGAACTTTCTTCGGCCAGCATTGATTTTAAGCGTGTTGCACGAATATGGATCCTTTTCTACGCATGCCAGTATTTTGAAGCCGGACGCGGCAAATCCGAGGTCAAGCCCACCCCCTCCAGAAAATAAAGATAGAGTCTTAAGACTTTTCATGCCTGCTAAAATTGATCCTTCAAGTTGGAGAACGCAAGAGCGGACAGAAAAATCTTCACAACGTATAAAGTCATACTTCTGAAACATTGATGAGTTGCTCCCCCAAGCGATCCTCAAGCAAGCTAATCGTCTTCAATGTAAGATTCGCATTACCATGCATTATTCGACTGATTGCAGAATCTTTCAGTCCGGTGGCATTTGCAAGGTCTCGCTGAGTCCATTCCTTCTTAGCCAAAACTTCCTCCAGTCGCTTAATAAGCGCCTTGTGCTTTTGCTGAAAAAGTCGGGTTGATGATGGCATACCCCTCGAACCCACTCAACCAAAAATAAATTCACTTAAATGTGAAATCGGGGAACGTCCCTTCGGAATTCATGTTTCACATATATGTGAAACTCATTTTTTCAAACTCCACTTTTAATCAAATTAAAACCATGCAAGAAGAACTCCAAATTATCGACATGCGGCGCGATGGGAAACACTACGGTCGCATCACAAGCACGGACGCAGGATCTGTCATGTACATCTGCTTCGCATTGCAAACTCACGGTTTCGAAACCTGGACAACAACCGCAGTTCGAAAGCCTGACGGGAAATTCTACTGGGTTGAGAACGGTGATCTATACATGCCGTAACTCAAGAATGATAGCTTTCTCTGGGGTGACCATTTTATCGGCGTCGATAAAATGGTCACCCGTACCTTCTCTCATACCCAAATCCCCCGCCCCTCCCATATTTAATCGTATTTTTGCATTAAGGAAATTACGACCACACATTCCATTTACACTTATGAAGACCATTTCTTACCTTAATCGAAACAATTTCATTGCGTTAACGGCGCTGTGCGCGGTGCTGACGTTCGTTAGCTGCAAAAAGTCCGGCGGGCCGGGCGGCGATACGATCCGCGTGGGCGAGTTCGCCTCGCTGACGGGCGGGACGGCTACGTTCGGGCAGTCGGTGCATCAGGGCGATGTGCTTGCGATCAACGAGATCAATGCTGCGGGCGGCGTGCTCGGCAAGCAGATCGACCTGATGACCGAGGACGATCAGTCCAAAACCGAAGATGCGGTCGCAAGCGTGCAAAAGCTCGTGAATTCGGACCGCGTGGTTGCGGTGCTCGGCGAAGTGGCTTCGAGCCGCTCGATGGCCGGTGCGCCGATCTGCCAGTCCGCGCACGTCCCGATGATCACGCCCGCCTCGACGAACGAGGACGTGACGAAAAAGGGCGATTATATCTTCCGCATCTGCTTTACCGATCCGTTTCAGGGTCAGACAATGGCGCGGTTCGCGATGAACTCGCTCGGCAAAAAGCGCGCGGCGATTCTTACGGATGTCAAGCAGGATTATTCCGTTGGCTTAGATGATGCGTTCAAGAATACCTTTACGTTCAATGGCGGTACGATCGTAAGCGAGCAATCGTATTCTTCCGGCGATAAGGATTTCCACGCGGCGCTCACAAGCATCAAAGGCGCGAATCCGGAAGTCATCTTTGTGCCGGGATATTATACAGAGGTTGCGCTCATCGTGCGTCAGGCGCGCGAGCTGGGCATCGATTGCCCCATCTTGGGCGGCGACGGCTGGGATTCCCCCGAACTCACGAAAGGCAACGAGCAGCAGTTCAACAACACGTTCTTCTCGAATCACTTTTCGACGGAAGATCCGGATACCACGGTGCAGAGCTTCATCAAAAAGTATCAGGATGAATACCATGCGGTTCCCGATGCCATGGCGGCGCTCGGATACGATGCCACGCGCATTCTCGTGGATGCGATGAACCGCGCGCACTCGACAGACTCGACCAAGCTGATGAAAGCCATTTCCAGCACGACGAACTTCCCCGGCGTAACCGGCAACATCACGATCGACAAATACCGCAATGCCTCGAAGCCGATCACGATCATCAAGATCACGAATGGAAAGTTCCACTTCGCCCAGCGCATAGGGCCGAATGGGGAGGCGATGACGCCGTTTCAGCCATAAGGGTTTGAACCAGGATTACGCGGATTAAATGGGATTACGCGGACGATTTTTGGATTTGATTTTTATTTAATGTTCGTATTTAAAGTTACCAATGAGGGATAGTAACCTTTCAAGCGAGCGGCGAAGTGATTCTCAATTTGAAGATGGAGAATTGACGAAGCGGATCATCGGATGTTCCATGCGAGTGCATAGCAATCTCGGCTGTGGATTTCAGGAGGTTGTTTATCAGAACTCATTGGGCATTGAATTATCCAAAGAAGGTCTTAACTTTTTGCGGGAATACGAAATGCCGATTCGGTATGAAGGACAGATAGTAGGATCTCGTCGAGTGGACTTTCTTGTCGAACAGCGCGTTTCCGTTGAGCTAAAAGCAGTGGTTGCCTTGGAAGACATTCATCTCGCACAAGCGAAGAACTATCTGGAAGCGTACAAACTTCGGGTAGGACTTCTAATTAATTTTGGATCAACGAGTTTAGAATTTAAGCGAATGATCAATTCCAAAGCTCCGATGCTTGAACCAAACATTCCCAAGCTACATAATCCTCTTAATCGTCCGCGTAATCCCCTTCCATCCGCGTAATCCCGGTTCTACTCCTTTGGAATTCCTCCAGCAATTAATAAACGGTATCTCCCTCGGCGCGATCTACGCGCTGATCGCCCTCGGCTATACGATGATTTACGGCGTGCTGCGATTCATCAATTTCGCGCATGGCGATGTGTTCATGATCGGGTCGTATGTCGGGTATTTTGCGGCAACGAGCTGGGTGAACCATTTCTTTCCCGTCGGAAGTGTCGAATCAACGATCCTTGTGTTCCTCATCTCGATGACCGTCTGCGCCGCGCTTGGCGCTACGATAGAGTTCCTTGCCTACCGCCCCTTGCGTAAGCGTCCAAAGCTGACCGTGCTGATTACAGCGATCGGCGTCTCGCTTTTTTTGGAATACACCGGACAGCTTGTGTTTACTGCAAATCCTCGCGGGTTCCCAGCGATCATTCCGAATAATCCTATCGTGCATACGAAATACCTTACCATCGGCACCGTGGAAGTGGTGGTGATCGGTGTTTCCTTCGTGTTGATGCTTCTTTTGCGCGTGATCGTCATGAAAACGAAGATCGGCACGGCCATGCGCGCCGTAAGCTACAACCAGCAAGCCGCAAGCTTGATGGGAATTAACATCTCCCGAGTGATCACCTTCACCTTCATCATCGGCAGCGCGCTTGCCGGCGCGGGCGGGGTATTATATGGTACAGAATATCCCAGCATCGAACCGCTCATGGGAATCCTGCCAGGACTCAAAGCCTTCGTCGCCGCCGTGCTTGGCGGCATCGGCAACATCCCCGGCGCTGCGCTCGGCGGAATGATCATCGGACTGGTGGAGACGTTCGTCTCCGGCACAGCAGCTTCTACCTATCGAGATGCCATCGCGTTTGCAATATTGATATTGATCCTCGTCTTCAAGCCAAGCGGGTTGTTAGGGAAGCGGGAGGTGGAGAAAGTCTGATGAAATCCTACCGCTGGCTTTTCCTTGCGATCGCTGTGATTATCGGCGTATCCTTCGTCACGCCGTTCATCAACGATTATATTGTTGGCCGCATTATCTATATCGGCATCATGATCTCGCTGGCGGTGAGCCTGAACCTCATCAATGGGTTTACGGGGCAGTTCTCACTGGGCCATGCAGGGTTCATGGCGGTGGGAGCATACACGTCCGCTGTGATAACAACCTATCTCAGCACGCACGGTTACGCAATGGATGGCTTGATGGGAATTTTTGGATTTCTCATTGCGCTGGTGGCCGGTGGTGCGCTGGCGGCGGTAACGGGGCTCGGCGTGGGAATTCCCAGTTTGCGTCTGCGCGGCGATTATCTTGCCATTGTCACGCTGGGGTTCAATGAGATCATTCGAGTCATTATTCAGAACGTCGATTTCAAGATCGATGGTGTGGATTACATTGGCGGCGCGCGCGGATTCAGCGTGCTCCCACTCACGACGTTCACATGGGTGTTCATTATTGCGGCCATCACGATCTTTTGCGTGGAGAATTTGGTGAACTCCACCTACGGACACGGATTTCTCGCCGTGCGCGATGATGAAGTAGCCGCCGAAGCGATGGGTGTGGATACGACCAAGTTTAAAGTGCGTGCCTTTGTGATCGGCGCGTTCTTCGCCGGAATGGGCGGTGGACTTTTCGCGCACTCGAATTATAATATTACCCCGCTCGATTTTACCTTTCTCACTTCGATCGATATTGTTGTGATCGTGATTTTAGGTGGCATGGGTTCGACGATCGGCGTTATCCTTGCAGCGATCGTGCTGACGACGCTCTCGGAGCTTCTGCGCTCGGTGCCGAGCTATCGCATGATCATTTATTCGCTGTTGCTCGTGATCTTGATGATCACACGTCCGCAGGGTTTGCTCGGGCCGGAGGTGATGGAACGAATTTTACGTAAACGCCGCGAAAAACCACTTGCACCCGCCGGGGAAGGCTAATGGAAAAATTATTTTCGCCCTGGCGCAGTCAGTACATTTCTTCTTTCGCGAATAAAGCGATTGAGGATCGCTGCGTGTTCTGCGATGCCTGGAATCTGCCGGACGATGAAGCCAGCCTTGTGGTCTATCGCGGCAACGAGGCGTACGTGGTGATGAACCGGTTCCCATATAACAGCGGCCACCTGATGGTGATCCCGTCACGGCACACGGCCGATCTTCAATCCTTAACTCGAAGCGAACGTATAGAAACGCTCGATCTGCTGATGGCCTGCGAGCGCGCACTGCGTGAACTATTTCATCCGCAGGGATTTAACATTGGAATGAACCTTGGCCGCGCCGCCGGTGCCGGCATCGACGCGCATCTGCACTGGCATATCGTTCCTCGCTGGAATGGCGACACGAACTTCATGCCTATCCTTGCCGATGTGAAGATCGTAAGCGAAGAGATGGCCGAACAATGTACACGGCTTCGGGAGATCTTCCCGCGCATGATGAAGACAAATGCATAGGTACTACAGTCCACTGCAACGGAGTGAGTTGCGCTCGCGTTTGCCTCTTTGTCGTAACTTTGTAATGGATGATCGGGTCCTTCACCAAATAAATGTATTCAAGACCATGAAACTCCGTGCTCTGCTTTTCGGACTTCTTCTTCTTCTCGCATTCGGAACGCGCGCTGCGGCGCAAACCGCGACGTATGATACTCTGACGTACAATTCCATTCCAATCGACTCCGTGTTTTCCGTCGTTCCTGCAAGTAATTTGGATTCTGTTAAAGGGCTGCCGGATACATCGCAAGCTCGCATGGGTGGATCGGATTACGTTGCAGTCCAATTTGCGTATGGCAATCAAGTGGTGACCCTTGATACCGGGGCGACCATGCAAGTCTATTGGAGCCGCGAGTCGAGCGATAGCTGTGCGATGGACATTCAATTCCAATATTATAACTTTTCCGGTACTCCGGTATTGGGCCCTACGGTTCACATCATTGAATCGGGGCCGGAATTCGTGGAGAACATGACAACTATCCATGTTCCCGATACGGGATACGTAGGGTATAATGCGTTAGTTATTTCGGTAGGCTCCAATCCTAATGCCGGTCAGCATGGGGCGGATTCGTGCTTCCTCGATGCCATCGTATTGGTTCAAAAGGGCTCGGTAACGGAATCGGTCGGCCAAAGCGCAAGCAACCAACAGCCGATGCTGATGAATTATCCGAACCCATTCTCCCATGCTTCTGGAACCCGAGTACGGGTGAACGCTCCGGTGGCAGGCACAGGCGTACTATCCATCACGGATGCGCTGGGGCAGGAAGTGAAGCGGCTCTCGCTTGGTGAACTTAACCCAGGAAACCAGGAGGTCAGCCTGACTCTTGCGAGTTCCGGGGTGTTCTTCGTTAGGCTGTTCGTGGATGGGATACCTACTGGCCAGCCGCTGGAAATATCAGGGGAATAATGGATAGTGTATGAAAAAATGGGTTTTTATTGCAATTTAAGTGGAATCTATTGGTGATTCTATATGTATTTGGGCTTGCTATTAATGCCTTAATTCCTCGGATAGCGCTTATCGCACTATTCCTTGGTATCGGGAGTTTAGCTTTTTTTGAAAGCGTTTACCTGGCTGGCCAATTGGCCGAATTCGAGTCTGCCTCCATTGCCAAATGGCAGCTTGCGTTCCGGGTAATAACTTTGGTGCTGTTCGGATGCTCTGTCGCATTCGCGTTTATATAGCCATTCAGGGAATGGTAGGTTCTGGGATATAGTTATCGTGACTTCGGAAATAATAGGCGCTTCAGGAGATTGTTCGAGCCAACGGGCTGCTACAATTTTTGTGGCTAAAAAAATCGGATTTCTTGCATGAGCCATTTTTTTTCCATATATTCGTACCAATGGAATTGCACAGACAGGTCGGCGATGCCTCTTTAAGAGGGTCGTCCACGTGTGAAAAATGGCGTTTTAGGCCAGATTTCGACGATTCTGGAGTGGTTTCCACCGAGTCAGGATGGCAATCCTTTGGGGATGCTCCCGGCACCGTCCGGCCTTCGTGACAGGCCAAAACGGGTTTTATTGAAAATTTTTTTTCTTGCCAGCTTCGGCACATTTCCCGAAATGCGTTGAAGTCTGTGCCGTTACATCATCACCTTAAAGTGATGTCACACGGTGCAGATGGCAAATTGTTTTTTTAACTTATTGCTAGCGTTACAACTTTTTTTTTAATCTCAAGGAGATAGTATGAAATCACGTCGTTCGTGGTTAATGGGTCTTGCTCTTGGTGCCGCACTCTTTTTTGGCACTCCATCCGCTCAGGCAGATGTGCCCGGTGGGTTCACGTATCAGGGACTTTTAGAGGAGAATGGTCTGCCACTTCCCGATGGCACTGTTACCCTCACGATAACCCTCATCGACCAAAGCACATCGTCTCCGATCTATACGGAAACGATTCCGTCTGTGACCGTTGCCGGTGGTATCTTTAATGTGGTCATTGGCGGCGCTACGGCTCCGTTCCCTGCTGGCGTGACGTTCAACTCACAATACCTCATGCAGGTTGTGGTTTCCACTCCAGGCGGTCTGACCACCCTCGCTCCGACCGAGCTTTGGTCCGCACCCTATGCGGTCAACGCCGGAGCAGTTAACGGCATTCAGGCTTCGCCTGTGCCTGTTGCTGGGGATCTCTTCCCGGTGCCGATCGGCGAAGGATACGAAGGGACTGCCAAGCTCGACCCCGGATTCCTTCCAAAGGGAATTCCGAACAATCTTCTCGCAACCGGGACCATCAATACCATCAATGGTCAGGGTCCGGATGCCAATGGCAACTTTGTCATTCAAGGAACTGCGCCGATCACGGTTACCACCGTTGGTAATACGGTCACGATCGGTGGCGCAAGCGGAGGCGTCAGCAGCTTAACGGCTGGCGGCGGACTTGTTGAGAACGCTTCTACTGGTGCAGTAAGCATTTCTATCGGACCTGGTGCTATCACCGGTCAGATGATTCCTCCTGGCGCGGTCACCGGCCAGAAGATCAGCGGTATCGCGGGTATCGGCCTTCTGCAAGATGCGGCGGGCTTACTCGATGTCAATGTTGACAACAGCACGATCGGCGTAACTGGGGTTGCCAACGGAAATTATCTTTATATTCTTCCTGGCGGCATCGGATCGGTACAGCTTGCCAACGGTTCGGTAACGAACGCAAAGCTGCAGAACTCCACGATCGGCGCTACAAGCAATGGTTCGATCAATCTTGGTGGATGGCCGGTATCGCTCGGCGGCAGCGGAAGCATTTCGCTCAACACCAACAATGCGAACACGTGGACAGTAGGCCAGAGCTTTAACGGTATCACGAACACAGGTGCTATCTCGACTGGCACGCTTAGCTCGACTGGCAACATTACCGATGGCGGTAATCTTACGGTTACGGGCACGAGCACATTGGGTGCTACTACGGTTGGTGCGCTCACCACGACGAGCATCACGAACTCTGGCGGTATTTCCACTGCTACGCTTACTTCATCGGGCAACATCACCGATGGCGGTACGCTTTCGACGGGTGGCGCAATCACTGATGGCGGCGCGCTCTCCACGGCTGGTAACATCACTGACAACGGCAATCTCACGGTTGGCGGCACAACCAATCTGACCGGCAACACAACGGTCGTTGGTTCGCTCACCACAAATGGTATTACGAACACTGGTGCCATCAGCACGACTGGCAACATCACCTCCACAACCGGCAACATCACCGCAACAACGGGCAACGTTACTGCGGGCGGTAATCTTTCTGTTGGCGGTACAAGTACTCTGAGTGGTAACACCACGGTCGGCGGTACGCTCACGGTGACCGGACTATTCACAGTCAACGGAATTCAGGATAACGGAATTCTCAACTCGACCGGTAACTCGAATATCGGTTCGGGCGCTAACACGGTCAATACATTTGGTAACAACTCGGGCGACGTTAACTCGATCGGCACGGGAATCGGCGCTGTCAACACCATCGGCGCTTCTGGTGGATCGAACACCATCAACGGCACGAACACCGTCAATGGGAATTCGACCTTTAACGGCACTGCGTCGTTCGGAGCCAATAACGTTTCCGGATCGAACTTCACGATCACGGGCGGAACGATCAATAACACCTCTGTCGGCGCGACAACGCCGAGCACCGGTGCGTTCACAACGCTCGGCTCATCGGGCAATTCTAATATTGCAACGGGTAACGGCCTCACGAATACGTTCGGCAATGGCACTGGCGCAACCAATACCATTGGCGGCGGAGCCGGTACCACGAATAATATCGGTGTAGGTGCAAACACGACCAACACCATCGGTTATGGCGACGATAATCTCGCAGAAACCGGTAACTTCGCAGTCAATGATCTCAACGGTAAAGTTGTCATCGACGGTGGCTCTACGACGGACGGTACGAAGTTGGTTGTGGACGGTGTTCCAACCTTGGTTGGCGCTGTCCCATCTGGCGGCTATGAAGTTGTGGTCAATGGCGACGTAAACGTCTCCGGAACATTCACAACAAATGCATTCAGTGCAACGACCATCGAGGCGCAGAACGGTTACTTCCACAATCTTGGTGGGTACGTGCCTGGCACGCCGATCAATGTTGTTGACGACATTTTGGGATCCTACGCAGCCCCCGGGGCTCCTGGCGTCCCTGGAGCAGGGCTTGCCACGCACATGAACAATGTGATCATTGGCAACACGGTACCTGCGGCGGCTTGGTTCACGACGCTCGCTTCGTCCGGCAACACAACCCTTGCAACGGGCGCTGGAACGACCAATACCTTCGGTGCGGGTACGGGTGCAATTAATACCTTTGGAAATTCGACTGGCACGAATGCCATCAACGGCACCTCGACCGTCACTGGAATTACCAACATCAACACTACGGGTACTGCTCTGACCACGATCGGTGCAGGCACCAATCAGACCTGGCTCGACATCAATGGCGTTGTAACGGCATGGGCGGGCGCAGGTACGCTACCGGCTGCTCCGTTCGCGTTGAACAACTTCGAGGCGGTCATCGCTGGCGACGAAGAAGTGACGGGTACAATCTACTCCGCCACGGTCGATGCCGGTAACGTATGGGCAGCATTGCTTTCGGCTCCGAACATTGCATTTAACAATGCACAGTCTTACACTGCGAATACCTCGATGACATTCAATGTCAACGGGAACACGACGGTGCCGACGGTTACGATCAACGGCACATCTGCTAACGGCATCTATGCGGAGCAGATCAACGGTGGAGCTGCTGCTGGCAGCAACGGCGTTCAGATCACTGGCGGCGCAGGCGGCGGCGGAACCGGTCTTAATATTGATCCATTCGGAACCGGCATTGCGATCAATGCAACAACGACTGGTATCAATATCACTGGCGCTCCAACTTCGATCTCGGCTAGCGCCCTCATCACCACGCTGACAAACGTTAACACGGGAGGTGTAAGCAACTCCACTGCTACGACCGGTCTCTACCAAATCGGCGGCACGACGGTGCTTTCAAACCCTGGTTCGCTAAATATCCTTGTTGGCGCATTGGCAACTGCCACGGGAGGTTCCAACGCTGTCTTTGGATACGATGCGGCGGGAGGTTCTACGAGTGATAATGTTGCGGTTGGCGCGTTTTCAAGTTCGACCGGCGGCAGTGCCGTAGCGGTCGGCTTTGATGCCTATGCCACGGCAAACTCTGCGGTATCTGTTGGCCAAAATGCGGATGCGAGTGGTGTTCAATCTTCGGCGATCGGTGCTACATCATCCGCCAGCAACATCAATGCTACTGCCTTGGGTGAAGGCGCAGGGGCAAGTGGCAGCGGTTCTACTGCCCTCGGCGAAGCGGCTGGTGCCAGCGCGACCAATTCAACGGCACTTGGTGCTGGCGCGAGCGTCAGCACTGCCAATGAGATCCAGCTTGGTAACACCGGCGTAACGCTCGTGCATACCTCTGGAAGCTACACTGGTTTGGCGCAAGGATCTCTCTTGGGTCAGGCTGCGAATGCAGGAACGGCACTTACGGTCGCCAACAATGGCAACAGCAATGCGCTGGTTGTTACCGGCGGCGAGCAGATTAATGCAACGGGTACACAGAATGCATTGACCATCGCTACGACTGGTACTGGGACGTACGATGTCACCGGTACGGGTAACACATGGAATGTCAGCCCAACGGGTTCGGCAAACTTTACCCATATCGGTTTGGCAACACCAGGTACTGGTGCCTTCACAACGATCACCTCTTCGGGTGCCTCGACGATCGGTACGGGTGCCGGTCTGACCAACACGTTTGGCGCAGGAGCTAACGCTACGAATTCGTTCGGCACAGGAACTAGCGCTGCGAACACCATTGGTAACTCTGGCGGTACAAATGCCATCAACGGTTCAAACACTGTTCTCGGCAACACTACGATTAACACCACGGGTAATTTCACCACGGCGATCGGTCATCCAGGAACGTCGAATTGGTGGATCACTGCGGCAGGTGTGGCAAACTTCACGACAAGTGCTGCAGCTCCCCAGATCTACTTCAATACTGCTGACCCATACACGCCAGGTGGCTCGATGACGATGGACGGTTCAACGACGACGGGTGGAACACCAGTCTTGACTGTCAACGCCATCCCTGCTACATCGTTTGGAGAACAGATCAATGTTGCCGGCGTAACCGGTGGTATTGATATCACCGGTGCTCCGACGGGTGAGGGCATTGAACTTACGGCGATGGGTACGTCAACCGGCGTAAACTACGACGGTTCGACTGGTACGGGAATCGGCTTTAACTACTCGGGCGGCGCAACTGGAACCGGCGTGAATGTTGCGTTCTCTGGTACAGGGCTTGGCGTTCAGGCATCAGTTAATGGCGCGGGCTCCTACACAGGCGCAGCAGGCTCCGTTGCAATCGTAGGCTTGCAGAATTCGGCTGGTGCACCTGCAGCAGGTGTTATGGGCCTTAACGGCGTGACAGTTCCTTCCAATGATGCAATTGGCTCAGGCGTCTATGGCGAAACCAATCAGGAAGAGGGTGAGGCTGTTGGCGGTATAAATTCAGGTACAGGTTCGTATGGTATCGGCGTGTTTGGATATGTTCCAAATACGACTGCCTTTGCAGCCGGCATTTATGGATTAGATGGCGTTACTGCCGCAGCCAATAACTACGGAGTGCTTGGCACCACGAACGCATCGTTTGCTTTGCCAACCAACATTGTCAACGCAGCGAACATGGGCTTTAGCGACATTGCTGGCACATACGCGGTAGCGGCCGATAACACAGCGAATGGTGGCACCGCACTTCGTGCGCAGGCCAACGGCGGCGGCAATGTAACTGCTATCTCTGCAACTGCCACAACGAACGCTGGTAATACAGCGGTAGCAGGTGCATTCAATGCAGCAGGCGGCGGTACGAACATCACAGGCATCACCGCAAGCGTAGATGGCTCTGGAACACTCTCAAACATCGGTGCGAATATTACCTCTTCGGGTAATGGTTCGGTCGGTGTGAACGTGACTTCCGGTGCAAACACAGGAGTTCAGGTTGATGCAAGCTCGAACACTGGTAATGGTGTGCTCGTGAACAACGTGCTCAGCAATTCCAATGGCGTGAATGTCAACTTCAGCAATCCGGTAACGAGTGCTGTAGGCTTGAACGTCAACATGATCAATGGTACAGGAGCTGGTAATAGCGGCCTCCGAGTTCAAAACGTGAATAGCGCAACCTCTGTGGGTGCGTTGGTCGAGATGACCGCCGGTACAGGTGTTGACGTGAGAATGGGCGGCGCGGGTACTGGTGAGACGATCGAAGGTGTCGGAGCTGCAACCGGTGAGTCCGTAACAGGGATCACAGGCGGCACTGGCATCGACATCAGTCCTTCTGTTTCCGGAATCGGGATCATGGCTGAAGGTACTGGCTCGACGGCAACTGTTGCTCTCGAAGTTGGTAATGCTGCAGCAGGCGTTGGCGGTAACGTTGTTTCCGGTACGAACGGAAACACGGGACAAGCTGGCAATCCTCAGGATGCATGGACTGATACCTACGTACTTACTGCTGCTGACCAAGCCGCTGGTAATACGGAAATCCAGATCTATAACACGCTCGTTCGTTCTAACAGCTCGATCCTTATTACGGTCGAAGCAAGTACGGCTGGACCGAATGGACTCGTCAGCGTAGGAAATGACGCATCAAATGGCTCTGGATTCGACACAGGACACTTCGATGTCTATACCACTGCCGCTCAGTTTGGCACTGGTACGTTCAAGATCCACTACCAGATCGTCAATCACTAATTAAAGATTGGAACCAACTCCACGGATGAGCGATCATCCGTGGAGGGTTCTACAAATTTTATACACTAACGTCAGAGAGAGTTCACACCGGCCCCGCCGCTCTAATTCGGAGCGGCGGGGTCAGGTGTTTTAAAGAGGTGTAGCGCAAACTTTAGTTTGCGATCCTTTATCCAGCAAGCGCGCGCCAGGCTGCGGCAACATCACCATTATCGAGATGCTCACGCGCGGCGTTGTGGCGGGCATCGATGGTGGCATCATCTTCAACAAAATCAAATGGGATGTCTTCCAGGCTTGCAAGCTGAGCTAAATGTCGCCCAGTAAGGATCGGGCTGGAACGAACCTCTTCTGGAAGGCGATCGATTCCGGCAAGTGGTTTACCAGGCTGTGGCAGCGCAAAGATGCCACGTTTGGCTCGAGTATAATAAGCGCCACCCAATCGTGCCACTTGATCGATCAGAAGCGGATCGATCCCGCCATGCTCAGTAAGAACTTTTTCGTTCACATGCACCATCACCACCTCACAGATCATGAGATTAGCGCTGCCCGGTTGTCTGCCAAAGTCAATATGATCGAGCAGTTTTGCCTCCATGATGAAGGGGCTTTCCGCAACCCCCGGTGGAGCAACCTTGACACTGGGACGTTTCGATAATCCGGATTTTGTAAACTCATCAACACTCCGGTCGTACGGTGCAGAAGCAAGCGAGATTTGGTGGACCATGTCATAGGTGACGATGGAGACCGTGCATTCGCGCGTCTCCAGAATGTTGAGCATCGTATGCTTCGGCATACCCGTCTTCCCGGAATATGCCGGGCTAAAAGTAAGCACCGCTGGGTTCACCCCGAAGACGTTAAAAAAGCTGAACGGCGAAAGGTTACTCGCCCCATCCTTGTTCAGCGAAGAAACAAGTGCGATAGGTCTGGGCGCTACGCCGCCCACCAGCAATCGGTGGATCTCTTGATGCGAGGTAAGGTCAGGATCGAAAGAACGCATACCCTGCAAACCTCAAACATTCGAGGACTGTTCTTCTGAAGTAATTAATTTGTAGGTGAGATGGTGATGAATCTTCAAGACGCTCCGTTTTACAGATAACCTCCTCAAAAGCCATCAATGCGTACGAGAGCACTTTTTTACATGGTCTTAGCGGTGCTGATCCTATCAGCGCTGTTAGTGCTTGACATCGTGGCACTTTCTACCACCGCGATGCAGGGTGCGATGCTGGAACTCATTCGTGCCGGCGTGCAGGGAGCAGCCATGCTTTGGTTCGCGCGCGCTCTGGAAGTGTTGTTCTTCCGAACTTCTTCGGTCAGTATCATGGAAGAGTCGCGAATGTCGGCAGATTGGCCAGTTCGTCTTACCGAACGTTTCGCCGCTGTGCTAACGGGAGCGGTTTTGTTCTCGCTGGTACCCTTTTTATTCCGGATCTCAACACGTGAGCTCCCAGCCTCGAGTCCCTTTAAGATCGAAGCAAAATCGTTTTCGACGGTGATCTCGATCGACATTATGGGCCTTTTTTGGCTGATCATGCTCGTGGTGCTACTGCTAAGCTTCTGGCAGCTTGCACAAGTACGGCAATCGCCACGGTTTTCGCGAAGAAGGTTTATCGGATGGGCTATTGCGGTGGGTGCTGTAAGTTTGGGAAGTTTATGGCAGGGCGAGAACGTGGTGCCAACCACTACGCTGACAACTTCGATACTATTCTCCATCATGCTGCTGGTAGGGGTAGCTGCATTACTGCTCGGATACCGGCTACCCTGGCTTCCGAGAGTTACTCGTGAGGGGAAACGACGCTTGCTACTGTTCGCGGCGATTAACACGATACTTGCGATCGCCGCATTGCTTGCGTTCGGGAGGGACTGGGATTGGCTAAAGGCCGATGTGCTGTTCGAGCGGTACGCGCTTTTTTGGCATGGCATTGCGCTTACGACCTTCGCAACACTCGCGATCTATTTTACGCTCGTGTTTTTTAGCGCGCTATTCACGTTATCCTCAACAGATCTTGTAGAACGGAAATCCGCAGAGGTCCAATCGCTGGCGAAGCTCACCAGATTCTCATCGGATATTCTGTCGAGCGAATTACTTCTCGACCTTCCAAAGCTTGCCGAGCAAATAACCATGCTTGCCGCAGAAGCAACGGAATCGGATTCCGCATGGCTCGAATTGAGATCGAATTCGGAGAATGGTACTTCCGGGTTTCTCGCCGGAGGATTAGGAAATGATGAATTCATACGCTCGTACACGAATATCGGTGAACAAGCGGCGGCAAGCATCATGGAAGAGGCAGAAGGATTTGCAAACGCAGAACTGCAAGTTCCCTCACCGCGAGGCGAGCTCGAACGATCCAGAAAGCCGTTCATTATTCGAAAGCGGATCAGTGACAGGCAATATATCTTTCCGCCATCCGGAGAAATTAAAGAAAATAAAGTCCTGAACTCGATGGTTGCCGTCCCGCTGATGCACAAGAACGAAGTGCGCGGTGGTCTTTATCTTGCCAAGCACCGTGAAGATGGGTTTGATGATGACGATCTAACCGTGCTTACTGCGTTCAGTGATGTCGCATCGCTCGCGCTGGAAACGGCCAGCCTGGTGCAGGATTCCGTTGAAAAACAGAAATTCGATGGTGAACTCCGCGCCGCTCGCGTCATGCAAAAAAGCTTGTTGCCCGAGCGGTTCCCAGATGTGCCCGGTTTCGATATTTATGCTATTAGCATTCCAGCCTACGATGTAGGCGGAGATTACTACGATTTTTCCACCCTGTGGGACGGTTCACCCATGATCGCGATCGGCGATGTATCCGGCAAGGGAATCTCTGCATCGCTGTATATGGCGGAAACAAAAGGCGTCGTGCAGGCGCTTGCGCCTGTCATGGCAAGCATGGCGGAACTTCTCGAAGGCACGAACGGTGCGCTTCTGCACAATTCCCCATCGCTGACTTCGCTGCGCCGTTCGTTCGTAACACTGGGACTCGTTTCATTTGGAAAAAAAGGAGTTCGCTATGCACGCGCCGGGCATACGCCTCTGCTGCATGTTCGGGCCGATGGGACGTACCGTTTCCTGCAGCCGGTCGGGATGGCCGTCGGGCTGATTCGCCAAGCCATATTTGTCGAGGCGCTTGAAGAGATCGCAATCGATGTACTTCCGGGCGATGTGCTCGTTCTTTTCAGCGATGGTATCACTGATGCACGTAATGCAGAGGGTCATGAGCTTGGCTACGATCGCCTTGCGAGGTATGTTCGGGAAAATCTCGACATTCCTCGTGCACGCGACATGACGTTAAAAGTTCTCGCTTCGGTTGCCGAGTTCACCGATTCTGGGAATTTTGATGACGATGCGACGCTGGTAGTCATGCGATGTTTATAAGCGTACCGAGTAACGATCAATAATTATGCAAGTACAAAATAATCAATCACGTTTTTCCGTATCCGAGGCATCGGTGACGGCATCAACTGTTACCGTCATAGAACTTGCCGGCCAGCTCGATGCGCACACTGCCTCGGAATTTGAGCGATTCTTAGAGCGTGTGGTGCGCGATGAAGGCAAGCGGCAACTCGTCCTCGATTTCCACGATCTCGAATATATCTCCAGCGCCGGACTGGGTGTGCTCATGGGACTCATCGAGGAAGTCCGCGCCATTGGCGGCGATATGAAGCTTGCCGCGCTCCCAGAAAAGATCTTCCATGTACTCGATCTGCTTGGTTTCCCGATCGTCTTTCAGATATTTCCGACCGTGAGGGAGGCGGAGCATGCGTTCATCGTGTAGCACAGTCTTTCAGCCTGTTGGCGGGATTTTAGTCCGTTGTTATGTTCATGCACTCGGGCTGAAAGCCTGTTCTATACGGTCCATTTGGTATCGAAGTTTAGTTCTCCAGTTTTGGCGTGAACACCTCGTTCACATTCATAACACGGCTCGTATCTTGCCCGCCAAGCACATAGATCTTGTTGTCAACAACACCAGATGAGAGATAGGAGCGGGGAGTGAACGTTCCCGTCGTTGTGGGTGTGCTCCAAGCATTCGTTTCAGGGTCAAAGATCTGGACGGTGTTAGTGGTAAGAGGATCGCGTATATTCGGCGTCCCACCGATCACGTAAATTTTGCCATCGATGACGCCGGAGGTATGCAGCAGCCGCGCAGTAAAGGTTCCAGTTGTAACAGGTGTGCTCCAGGTGTTTGTTGAAGGATCGAACACATCGACCTGACTCACCACGCGGTGACCTTTTGCTGCAAGATTGTTGAACCCGCCGATCGCGTAGATCTTCCCATCGATGGCATGGGCAGTAAATGCACCACGCGGTGAAAATGTACCATGAGCGTTCGGAGTGCTCCATGTGTTCGTCGTGGTGTCGAAGACTTCGAACGTATTAATATCGTTACTGGCATCGAAGCCGCCCATCGTATAAATTTTCCCATCGATCACACATGCACAGAGATTGTTGCGCGGCGTGAAGGTTCCCTTAGTTGCAGGGGTGCTCCACGCATTTGTTTGAGGATCGAATATCTCCAGCGCGTTGCTCATGTGATCCGGTGTTTCCGGTCCGGTCATTCCGCCCACGACATAGATCTTGCCATTCACCACTGCTGAGGCGAGGCTCCCACGCGGCGTGAACGTTCCGGTCGTGACAAGGGTGTTCCATTTATTCGTTGCCGGATCGAAAACATCCACCGTTGTTGAAAGCAAGCTATCGCCAAACCCACCGATCGCGTAGATCTTGCCATTAACGACGCTCGTGGTGAACCATACGCGAGGTGCAAAGCCAGAATCGGAAGCACTGCTCCACGATCCAGACGTGGGCGCCGCGTGCTTATGGGAACATCCTCCAATTGCAACAATGGATAATACAAAGAAGATTATTCGGACTGTAATTAAAGTACTTTTCATTATTGATCCTTTTGAAATCGTAGTGACTCAGATACTGTTCCCCCAATTCGTAATTATTAATTCGTCATTCGTAATTACAATTTGGCCTCGTAGTTCAGTTGGATAGAACATCAGTTTCCTAAACTGGGTGTCGCAGGTTCGAGTCCTGCCGAGGCCACTTTTTGGTAGTGGATAGTGGAGGAGTGGATAGTTGTTGAAACAGATATTTTTCAATTTCGTATGTCTTCAAGAGGTCAGATATATTTATGGACAGGAGAGCATTTATGGCAACAGCAGCAGGAGCGGCGCTCGTCGGAGCGGGGCATAAGGCGACGGCGGGCGTTAGAGAGCTGGAAGGCTTATTGGGCCTGGATGTACGCGCGATTAAAAGCACCGAGCGGATGCCGGCGCTTTTCGTGGGGCATGGCAGCCCGATGAATGCCATCGAAGAGAACGAATACTCCCTCGAATGGAGAAAAATTGGCAAAGAACTTCCCAGGCCGCAGGCAATCCTTAGTATTTCCGCTCACTGGCTTACGCGCGGCGATATTCGTGTTACCGCAATGGAGCATCCGAAGACCATCCATGATTTCGGCGGGTTTCCTCAGGAATTATTTGATGCTCAATACCCCGCACCGGGTTCTCCTGCGCTTGCGAGCGAAACGCAGGCGATCGTGCAGCCAAAACATATTCTGCTCGATGATGAATGGGGGTTCGATCACGGAACCTGGAGCGTGCTCAAGCAAATGTATCCGAATGCGGATATTCCCGTCGTACAACTAAGCCTCGACTACCGAATGCCTCCCGAACAACATCTGGAATTCGCAAGATCGCTTGCCGGGCTGAGAGAAAAAGGCGTTATGATAATCGGCAGTGGGAACATCGTGCATAATCTGCGCGCAATCAAATGGGATGGAGGCCCAAACTATACGTGGGCGGAAGAATTCGATGCATGGGTCGAAAAGCACCTCGTCGATCACGACGATAACGCACTCGCCGGATTCCAGAAATTAGGCGACATTGCTCGGCTCGCGCATCCTACGTATGATCACTATTTGCCGCTTCTCTATTCCATCGCTGTTCGGAACCCCAAGGACACGATGAGCTTTTTCAATGAAGGCGTCAGCATGGGTTCGCTTTCCATGCGTTCTGTGATCTATCAATAATTGGCGCAAGCTTTTATGAGCGAAGTTCAAATTAAATTCGGGAATCACGGCGAAGGTGAATTCTTCATCGAGGAGAATGGCGAACGAATCGCTTTTCTGGTCTTTCGAATTCACGGTTCGATACTGACAGCGATTCATACCGAAGTCTTACCCTCCGGCAGTGGCAAGGGACTTGCAGCTAAGCTGGTTGCCGCGATGGTAGATCATGCACGCGCTCACGCATTAAAGATCGTTCCTGCATGTCCGTACGTTAAAACTGTGTTTGAGCGGCATCCTGAACACTATGCCGATGTTTGGGAAAAAACACCATGAGAGATATTTCTTCGAATGGCGAAGCTGGCGCATCACTTACTGAACTGCTTTCAGCGGTTGCCGACCCCGTACGCCTTCGGCTGGCCTCGCTCATTGCACACAATGGAGAAACATGCGTATGTGATCTTGTTGATGCGACCGGACTTACGCAAACGAATGTCAGCCGCCATCTTTCTATCTTACGTCACGCGGGACTTGTTACCGGACGGAAGCAAGCACTGTGGGTTTATTATTCCTTAAATAAACCCGTTTCAGCGTCTCAAAAGCATATCCTTTCGATCGTTAAAAAAGCTATTGAGACAGAGCCGGAACTTCAAGAAGATCTCGCCAGAATAAAGAGGAGTTGCTGAAGTGAAGGAACAAGTTGTGCCGCTATATGCGTTTACGCGCATATAGTTTTATCAAAACATTATGAAAAAAGTATTATTCCTCTGCGTTCACAATAGCGCCCGCAGCCAGATGGCTGCTGCGCTGCTAAACCGCATGTGCGGCGATGAATTCGAAGCCGAAAGCGCCGGCACGGAACCCTCTGTCATCAACCCACTTGCAATCGAAGTAATGAAGGAGATGGGCATCGATATCAGCGGTAAACAGACCCGTTCGGCATTCGATGTCTATAAGAGTGGAACGCTGTTCGCGTATGCGATCACAGTTTGCCATGAGGCAGAGGACCGATGCCCAATCTTTCCAAGCGCAAAAATGCTTCACTGGTATTTCCCGGATCCCTCCACGTTCACCGGTACCTGGGAAGAGCGCGTGGATCAGACGCGAGCCGTTCGGGATGCTATTGCGAAGAAGATCGAAGAGTGGTGCACGGTCGAATGCGTGGCAGTAGCGTAATATGCTAAAACGCGCGGTTGCGGAAGGCATCGGTACGTTCGGGATCGTTTTTTTCGGTTGTGGCGCAATGATGGTTGCGGAACGCTTCCCAGGTGCGGTCTCTCCTGCCGCGATCTCGGTAGTATTTGGTCTCATCGTTATGGCCATGATTTACACGTTGGGACATATTTCCGGCGCGCATTTTAATCCTGCGGTGACACTCGCCTTTGCTATCACTCGACATTTCCCGTTCAAAAGTGTTTGGCAATATTGGCTGGCTCAGAGTATCGGATCGTGTGCTGCCAGCTGCCTCTTATATCTCATGCTCCCTCATGGGATAGGATATGGTGAAACCGTTCCACATGTACCATTACTGCAAACGTTTGTTTGGGAAGTGATCCTGACGTTCGTCCTGATGTTCGTGGTCATGGGTGTGGCAAAGGATTCCCGAGCTGTGGGAACATTGGCGGGTCTCGTGATCGGTGCCACGGTGATGCTGGAGTCCCTCGTGGGAGGGCCAATAACCGGTGATTCGATGAACCCCGCTCGCTCGCTTGGTCCCGCAATTGCAAGCGGGACGACGGGCACGCTCTGGCTTTATATTCTCGCACCGATGGTTGGCGCGGTATTGGGAGCATTGGTCTATCAATGGGTGCGAGGCGAGCGGGAGCCGCAGTAGTGGGTGTGCTGTTCTTTGACATAGAACATGTCATCGAACATTAATCGCAAAATTCATTGGCTGAACCGCACGGTGCTTGGCATCGGGCTGGCTTCGCTGTTTTCTGATATGTCGCATGAGATTGCGACGGCGCTTTTGCCTGCATTCCTTGCATCGATGGGCGTGGCCGCAGCATGGCTCGGTGTGATCGAGGGAGTCTCCGATGGTCTTTCGAGCTTCACCAAAATGGGTTCTGGCTATTATACGGATAAGCTCCAGCGTAGAAAGCCAATTTTGGTCATTGGATATTTGATCACAGCGCTTGGCACTGCTTCGTTCGGATTGGCTACGAAAGCGTGGCACATTTTGATAGGCCGCTCGCTTGCCTGGTTTGGGCGTGGCGTTCGCAGTCCAGTGAAGAAAGCCATTCTCGCGGCAGCCGTCACCAAGGAGACGTATGGACGTGCCTTCGGATTCGAGCGCATGATGGATACGCTCGGCGCCATCGTCGGACCGACGAGTGCATTTGTACTCATCGGAGCTCTTAATCACAATTATTCGATTGTATTTGCGCTCACATTAATTCCCGGATTGATCGCCGTAGGAATGATCGCTTTCGTCGTTAAAGAAAAAGAACGGTTACCCGTAAAAACCATGCCATTTTGGGAGCGATTGCGGCTGCTACCCACGGAGTTTCGTAAAATGCTCGTTGGCGTTGGCCTATTTGGTCTTGGTGCATTTGCGCACTCGATGCTCATCCTGCTCGCCGCACAAAAGTTAACTCCTACGCTTGGCCTGGCTGGCGCAGCAAGCGCCGCAGTTGGGCTTTACATTCTGCATAATGTGTGCTATGCCGGATTTGCGTTCATCGGAGGTTGGTTCGCGGATAGAATGCCCAAGAACATCTTACTCGCAATCGGTTATCTCATGGCGGGTGCGATGTGTGTTTGTATCATCGTGCTTCCACCAAGTGTGGCAACAATGGCGCTTGTCTTTTTCCTTGGTGGAACGAACGTTGCGCTCGAAGAAACGCTCGAAGATTCACTCTCTGCAGAACTTGTTAACGAAGAACATCACGGAATGGCATTCGGAACCCTCGCTACGGTGAATGGAGTCGGCGATTTTGCTTCGAGTATTGTCGTCGGTGTGCTATGGTCGGCATTTGGGACTGCTATTGCGTTTGGCTATAGCGCGGTACTTTCGGTTGCCGGGGGAATGATTATCCTTTTCTTACGGTCTCATTCCGGAGAGGAAGTTCGCTAACAATATGCGTATTGCTCTACTTCTGATCATCTTTTTTGCAGTGACATCTGGGAGGGTTTCAGCGCAGAATATTGACTCAAGCGCACATCCGCAACTCTCACTTCTCGATACCCTTTCAAAATCCCACATCCTCTGGCACGACATCAAAGAAGGCGCATATGATGGCGTGAGCTATTTCGAGCAACCTCTGCATTGGGATGCGAAAGATTGGCTTCTGGTTGCTGCAGTTGGAGGTGTTACGTATCTTTCCGAAGCTACTGTCGATAACAACGTTCGCAAATTATTTCAAAGGAATCAGAGCAATGTTGGGAATAGTATTTCGCAGTTCGGCGATAATTTTTACGGGAACGGATATGCAACAGCGCTTTCTGCTCTGTCGCTGTATTCCATTGGACTTTTTTCGGACGATTCGAAAATTCGGCTAATGGGTCGTGACGTTGTGGAGTCCTTCGCGTATGCCGGAATTACGACGACGCTTCTCAAAGTAATTTTCGGACGCGAGAGGCCTTATAATAATAATGGTCCTAATGTCTATCATGGGTTCACCCTGAATGATGCGTGGAATTCGCTCCCATCGGGACACGTAACTGTTGCGGCTGCACTATCCTCCACGCTCGCCGCTGAGATCGACAATCCCTACGCCACGGCGGGACTTTATTCGCTGGTTGGACTCACTATGTATAGCCGCATGTACACAGACAAACATTGGCTTTCCGATACATTTTTGGGCGGCGTGATCGGTTCGGTTACGGGCTATTGGGTCGTGAATCAAACAGAACATTATGACCTCAGCACGAACGATGCAAAGCCCACAAGTTTTGTTATTGAACCGGGTTTGGGAAATCTTACGCTCGCTTATCGGTTTTAATACTATCATAGCGATCAAGCCATATTTGTTTCTCGCGTTAGGCGGCGTTGCCGGAGTGATCGGGCGTTACGCGCTCGGGCATTGGATCTCCGGATGGAGCACCACGCCTTTCCCATGGGCCACACTCGTGATCAACGTTACGGGTTCCCTTGCGCTGGGTTTTCTCATGCGGTATTTAACGGGTGTAGCATCTTCACCGGAAATGCGGCTGATGCTCACAACGGGTTTCTGCGGCGGCTACACGACGATGAGTACCTTCTCCTACGAATTTGTAACCCTGATGATGCAACGGCAATTCGGTATTGCATTCTGTTATATGGGTTCGACCGTTCTGTTCGCACCGCTCGCGTGCCTCGCCGGATTTGCACTTGCGGAAATGGCATTGTAATATGGATTCATTTACCAAAAACGATCCGAACGATCCCTGGATGCTCATGCGTATCTTCATCGGAGAGTCCGATAAAGCCGCTCAGGGCAAGTTCAAGGGCAAGCCACTTTGGGAAGCATTGCTGAACGATTTCCGCGCGCGCGGTCTTGCCGGATGCACCGTTGTTCGCGCCATTGCCGGATTTGGTGCAAGTGCCAAGGCGCGAAATATTCTATCGGAATATCTTTCGAGCGATCTACCAATCATTATTGAGGTGGTCGATCGCGAATCGAAGATACGTAGCGTCATGCCTGATCTGGAGGAAATGATCGGCGGAGGAATGGTGACGTTGGAAAAAGTGGATGTGGTAATGTATCGGCCTTCAGCGTCGTAGCCGGAATGCCATCCCGAAGACGATCGCAACCAGCACCGCCTGCACGATAAACACATTTCCCTTCATCGCAGTAAAGAGGATCCCTCCCACAAGCAATCCTCCGATCGAAGCCAGTGAACCTGCGCTGTTACCCAGTCCTTGTATATAACCCTGATTCGATTCTCCTGCGCGATCAGAAAGAAGCGAGAGGAACGATGGCCACATCAAGCCATTACCGAGCGCATAAAGCACTGCCGCTGAATAAGCGAATACAGGGCTTGGCACGAGTAAAGAAACATAACTTAGCACGACAATGAATGTTCCCCAGATCGTGAGTGACTCAGCAGTCGCTCGCTTATTGAACCAGGAGAGGATCGGCCCTTCGGTGATAACAATCACGACAGATAGCACGGAAAAGAAAATTCCCGTTTCTGTGATAGACCAATGGAGCGATTCCGTCGCATAGAGCGGAAATGCCGCGACGAACAAGCTGAATGCAAGGAAGAATACGAAATAGATTGCAAGCAACAGTGGCACATGATCCGTTGCAAGTGCTTGTCGGAGCGTCATGGATTTGGATTTGTCGCTTCCCTCCTTATTCTTGTTTGGATGTGATTCCGGAAGAACAAAGATGATCAGCAGGAGTGCAAAAATAGACGTGCCAAGTGCGACGAAGATCGGCAAGTTCAGTCCAAACGATGTTTGTGCCAGCACACCGGCAAGTGCGGGTCCAAGAATAAATCCCAGATTTCCAGCCACACCCATCTTGCCGAAATCTGCTTTGCGTTCTTCCAGTGTTGTAATGTCTGCAACGTAGGCATTCGCAACGGAAACATCACCAGCGGTTAGTCCATCGAAGCTGCGAGCGATAAAGATGCACAGCATTGGCAATGTAATGGACACCGCGCCCGTCATCGAAGTAGTAAACGTACCCATGATCGTCATCGGCAACTTAAACGCAACGATAAATAATATCCAGGCAACTGCTGAGCCAAACACACTCAGAAATAAAATTTTCTTGCGCCCAAAACGATCCGAGAGCTTGCCCAGCAACGGCGCTCCGAAAAATTGGCAGGCCGAATAGCACGCACCAACTGCGCCATAGAGAAAATCACTGCCGTGAAATAACTTTACCACATACACCAGCGATGGCAGCACGATCCCATAGCCGAGCATGCTGATAAAGCTCACGGCCATCAGCGGAAAGATCGATATTTTGCGGGTAGGCGACATTGACACTACAAAAATACTTCCGTTTGATCTGGAACAAAACATTTTTGAACAAATGATTGTATTACAAGCGTGAAACCGCTTATCTACGATCAAAATCGCCTTGAAACGCTGTGCCGTGACTATTATGTGCAACGGCTGGCGGTTTTTGGATCGGTATTGAAAGGAGAAGACAAACCTACGAGCGATCTCGATCTCCTCGTCGAATTTAAGCCGGAGTCAAAGGTCGGACTTTTCGGCTTAGAGCGTCTCCAGCGCGAACTTGGGGAGGTTTTTGGGAGACGTGTGGATCTTAACACGGCCGGTTTCCTAAACCGAGCCTTCCGAAACGAGGTTGTACAAAATGCCCACCCTATCTACACGGGATAGCGATAGATATCGGGTTAATCACATGATCGAGTTCTGCGAAAAACTTGCAGAATTGACGAACAGCATTTCAGAAGAAGTGTTGGAGGATGATTGGGTCACAATGTATGCCGTGATGCAGCTTTACGAAATGCTCGGCGAAGCTGCTTCAAGAATTAGCGATGAACTTAAGCGTACCTATCCTGAAATGCCCTGGCGTGAAGCGACCGATCTGCGTAATCGTTTGATACACGGTTACGATGACATCGAGTACCACCTGCTTTGGTTGGCCATGGAAAATGACATCCCGCCATTTTTAGAGCAGCTTTATCATGTTCGAAGGGATTTAGCGGACGCTGCGGCCAGTTGATTCCGCGCTTTTTTAGAACCGGACTTTGTTATCTCACCAATGAAGATTTCTCATTTCGGCATCGCCGTGCGCGACCTTAAAAGCGCAGAGCAGCTTTTTGCTAAGCTGCTTGGGGTTTCTGACACCCATCACGAGGAAGTTGCCGATCAAAAAGTACGAATCGCATCGTTCGAGCTTGGCGATGCCAGGGTCGAATTGACCGAGCCTACCAGTGAGGATTCCCCAATTTCAAGATTTCTCGAAAAGCGCGGTGAAGGCATTCATCATGTTGCATTTGAAGTGGAAGACGTGGCTAAAGAATTAGCTCGGCTTAAAGGACAAGGATTTCAGCTCATCGATGAAACCCCACGCCCGGGTTCACACAATACGCTCATCGCATTTCTTCATCCCAGATCGACGAATGGAGTGTTAGTTGAGCTGTGCCAAACCCTCCCTAAAAAGGAGGGCAAGTAATGGAGGAAAAATCTGTCCCGATGGATGATCTGCACTCACCATCGAATCCCGACGAATTCGATCAGATCCCCTTTCACGATGACGAACTCGAACAAGAAGAGGACGCAATTGATATTGCGACCTTTGGCGCGCATATTCATCTTTCGGTTACCGCCGATGATCTGACACTCGAAGAAAAGCTCGATTCGTTGCCGAAAGACCCGGGCGTCTATCAGTTTAAGAATGGCGCGGGCCGCGTGATCTATGTGGGTAAGGCAAAGGTGCTTCGGAACCGAGTTCGCTCGTACTTTTTGAATTATCGCCGTGGTGTCGGCGATGGAAAGTTCCGCGCACTCGTATCGAAAATCGCCGATGTTGAAGTGATCCTCACCGATAGCGATGTCGAAGCGCTCATTCTCGAGAATACGCTGATAAAAAAGCTGAAACCGAGATATAATGTCAATCTCAAGGATGATAAAACATATCCTTATGTCGTCGTTACCAACGAGCCTTATCCCCGTGTTTTTTCAACGCGCAGAAAGATCCGCGATGGATCGAAATATTATGGGCCTTATACGGAAGCCGGCTATCTGCGCTATCTCCTAAAAACGCTTCGTGACATTTTTCCCATTCGAACCTGCGATTATTATATCGACGAGCAGTTAATTTTGCGAGGTAAAGTAAAGGTTTGCCTTGAATTTCACATCAAGAAATGTGAAGGCCCGTGTGAGGGATTAGTCACGCAGGAACATTATCGCGCAATGATCGATAAAGTGCGGAAGCTGCTCGCTGGCCGCACACGGGATGTGGAGCAGGCACTGAAGGCTGATATTGTACGACTTTCCGAAGAAATGCGATTCGAAGAAGCTGGCAAGATTCGCGATCAATTAAAAATATTGGAGGATTACGCCAGCAAGCAAAAAGTCGTGACGGATGAAGACATCGACCGCGATATTTTTGCGCTTGCACACGAGGATGATGACGCCTGTGGCATTGTCTTCAAAGTCCGCGATGGAAAACTCATCGGCAAGCAGCATTTTTTCTTCACCAACATCGAAGGAAAGCCGGACGCGGAAATTCTATCAGCACTCATCGAGCAATATTATTCCGTTGCTGAATATATTCCAGAAGAAATTCTCTTGCCACTTGAATTGGAAGATGAAGACACACTCATAGCCTGGCTTGGCCGCCGCGCTCGGGAGCTTTCTGTCGATGAAGAAGCAGGAGCGATGAAACCGCCGAATATTGTCCATCCCAAGATCGGCGAGAAAGCAAAATTGATGGAGATGGTGCGAGCGAACGCGCGCTTTCTGCTTGGAGAGATCAAGCTGCAGAAAATGAAAGAAGCCGATCACATTCCGCATGTGCTGAAAGCGATCGAGCGCGATCTGCATCTGAAACGCCCGCCGCGCCGCATCGAATGTTTCGATAATTCGCATTTGCAGGGCACGGAGTATGTGAGCTCGATGGTCGTGTTTGTCGATGGAAAGCCGAAAAAACAGGACTATCGAAAATATAAAATAAAAACAGTCGTTGGGAACGATGATTTTGCTGCTATGCGAGAGGTCGTCCGACGGCGCTATATTCGTGCATTAGCTGAAAAATCCGATTTGCCCGATCTCATCATTATTGATGGCGGTAAAGGGCAGCTTTCCAGCGCGTATGAAGTCATGTCCGAGCTTGACCTCACATCCATTCCGATGATCGGCCTTGCAAAGCGGTTGGAGGAAGTATTTACCACTTCATCGCTGGAAGCGCTCATTCTTCCACGATCATCCAGCAGTTTGAGATTGCTCCAGCATGTTCGTGACGAAGCACACCGGTTTGCAATAACCTTCCATCGACAGCTCCGCGACAGAAGAACGCTCCAAACCGAACTCACCCAAATTCCTGGCGTAGGAAAAAAGACCGCGCTTAAACTATTGGAACGATTTGGCTCCGTTGAAGGCGTAAAGTTGGCGAGTGAGCCAGAATTAGTCACTGCGGTTGGACTGAAGGCAATGAAGGTTATCGTTAACTATTTCAAGGATAAAGCGCTGGCGGAATCAGCGGGCGATGCCGACAATCAAGAGCTGGAGAATGAAATTGTGGTGGAGGTGATCGAGTGAGTCTTGCCATTTCACAAAGCGGATGTATCCTCGGCATCGAAACATCGTGTGATGAAACGAGCGCTGCCATCCTGCGCGACGGTGAACTCGCATCCGTCGTAGTATCCTCCCAATTCTTCCACGATAAATTCGGCGGCGTGGTGCCGGAGCTTGCATCGCGCGCGCATGTTCGCAGCATTCTGCCTATCCTTCGGGAAACACTTCGTCAGGCCAACATCACACTGGAGGGATTGGACGCAGTGGCTGTCACCCATGCGCCAGGATTGATGGGTTCCTTACTCGTCGGACTGAATTTTGCAAAGGGGTTGTCGATGGGACTTAATATTCCACTCATCGGTATTCATCATATTGAAGCACATATTTTCAGTGCATTATTAGAAAAGGATAAACCGGAAGTACCATTTGTCACATTGGTCGTATCGGGTGGCCACACGCTTCTCATACTTGTGAACGATGTCGGCAGTTATCAATTTCTCGGAGAGACGTTAGACGATGCAGCCGGCGAGGCCTTCGATAAAGTCGGCAAAATGCTGGGCCTAGATTATCCTGCCGGCCCAGAAATAGATAAGCTTGCACGCGAGGGCAATCCAACCTTCGTTAAATTCCCACGCGCATTGATGAATGAAGATAATTACGATTTTAGCTTTAGTGGTATTAAAACGTCAGTGCTATATTGGTTAAAAAAACAACCACCCCCCAACCCCCTCCTTCTTAAGGAGGGGGAGAACAACAACCCCCACCTTAAGAAGGAGGGGGTAGGGGGTGGTTATGATGTGCGTGACATTGCCGCTTCCTTTCAGCGAGCAATGGTCGATATTCTCGTAACAAAAACCCTCCGAGCTGCCGAAGCGAACGGTATCACGGACATTGTCTGCGTTGGCGGTGTTAGCGCCAATTCGGAACTACGCGAGCGATTTAAAACGGAGTGTATCCATCGCGGAATGCGCTTTTTCGTGCCGCGTCCACTTTTTTCAACGGATAACGCAGCTATGATCGCTATGCTTGGGGCCCTCAAACTCACGCGTGGGAACGTTAACGATCTTTCGCTGGCCGCTCATCCACGTTTACCACTCGTTCATCGACCGGAGATACATTAATGCGCCTTTCCAGTATTGCCGGTCATGTAACGGAAGTGTTATCGATCTTTCGTGTGAATCCTGCCATTCCTGCGGATGCCATCCTACGCCGGTTTTTTGTGGAGCGAAAATATCTCGGTGCAAAGGACCGCCGAAGCATCGCGGAATATTATTATGCCGCGATAAAAAATTATCGCCGCTTAGAAGCGCGCGTTGCGGACGCATTTCTGGGTGAAGAAATTCCAGACGATCAGGCCTCTGACAGCCCAATACCGGAGGCTCAAATGGTCGCTGCGCTTATGCTTATGCGTGGCACTGGCTTAGTCGAAGTGCAAGCTACGTTTGCAGACATCGATATTTCGTTTGAACTACCCGCCATCGAGCGACTTGCTGACGCGGAGTTGGAGCGTGCCCGCCTCGAAAAACTCTCGTTCGTCGAGCGGCTGGCCGTTCTGTATTCATTCCCAAGTTGGTGCGCGTTGCGCATCGGTGCCGAATACGGTATGGATTCATTGGAACCGATTCTTGCCTCTCTCAACGAGGAAGCTCCGATCTCGCTCCGTGCTAATACTCTTCTTACGACGCGCGAAGTTTTGCAGGAAGAACTTCGAAATGAAGGATTCGAAGGAACATTTTCCACGCTTGCACCAGATGCACTTACGATCGGCAGGCGCATCAGTGCGCTCAGTCTTGAATCGTTCCGGCACGGATTGTTCGAAGTGCAGGACGAAGCCAGTCAGCTTGTGGTGCCATTCGCGCAGATTCGAAAGACCGCAATAAAGGCACTCGACGCCTGTGCCGGAGCCGGTGGCAAAACGCTTCATCTTGCCGCACTGATGAAAAATCATGGCGAGATCTACGCAACCGATGCGGAAGCTCGCAAGCTCGAAGAACTAAAAATTCGCTCGCGTCGAAGTGGCGCACAGAATATCAGAATTGTACTCCCAACGCAGAGAGAGAAAATGCTCGGCGAAGATAAGACCGAATGGTTCGATCTCGTTCTGCTCGATGTACCGTGCACTGGCACGGGTACACTTCGCAGAAATCCGGGAATTAAGTGGGTGTTAACGGAGCAGATGCTGAGCGAATTGCTGGCAAAACAGCAGGTCATTCTGGAAGAGAACGCCCGGTTCGTTAAACCTGGCGGTACACTGCTTTATGCGACGTGCTCCCTGCTGAAAGAAGAAGGTGAAGACCAACTAAAGTGGTTCACACGTGTCCGTCCCGAGTTTACACTCGAAGAAACCCTTCGAACACGGCCGGATCTGCAGGGATGTGATGGATTCTTCGTTGCACGATTGAGAAAAACAGCCAGAATTTAGAGCAAAACCCTCTCTCCTAAACCCTTGTTTGGGTCTAAAATGAAACTGCCCACACAGCTTACGGTGCTTCGGATCGTGCTTGTGCCGGTCTTTTTCGTGCTGATCGCCATTGTGCATCCGCCCGAAATTGGCTGGGCAGGGTTCGTTTTTGCTGTTGCGGCCATTAGCGATTGGTGGGATGGCCACATGGCGAGGAAGATGGGGCTTGTCTCCGATCTTGGCGCCTTCCTCGATCCGCTTGCCGATAAGTTACTGACTGGTTCGGCATTCGTGGCCTTCGCATGGATGTCCATCATTCCCTGGTGGATGGTTATCATCGTGGTGTTCCGGGATATTTTTTTAACATTGCTGCGAAGATTTGCGGACAACATCGGCCTTCATGTAAAGACGAGTTATTTCGGGAAGGTAAAGACCTTTGCACAAATGGGCTTTATCATTCTTTTGCTTGTCGAGCTGTTTGCGCAGGGTGGTCATTTTGGAATTGGCCTCGCCAAGATGGCCCATGCGTATTTCGTATCCGATGTTTCGTTCTGGCTGATGGGTATTATCACCCTGCTTACGTTCGCTTCAGCGGTCTCGTATGGTTACGATAATTGGCCAGTGCTTCGCAGGATGCGCGCGCGATATTTATTTGGTCGAGCGGGTCAGGAAACCGTGTGATTAAAATATGAGCGAGTTCACGCCGGAAGAGTCCCGATTCCATTGGTACACAAAAGCGCGCTCGCGGCTTTGGGCGAAGCATCCGCAAGAATTAAACACAGTTCCTCCACTCGCGCTTCTTGTTGGCACGTTCTTTTACACCGGTCTTTCACCTGTTAGCTCTGGAACTGTTGGTAGCTTTGCTGCCGCGCTACTATATTATTTTATCCCTGCACTTCAGAACATCGATGTACTTTCGATCGCCTGCCTTGTGGTGTTGGTCGCGGGAATTTGGTCAGGCGGTGTGGTCGAGCGTGCCCTGAAATTGCAAGATCCCGGCATCGTTGTTATCGATGAAGTGCTCGGGCAATGGGTAGCTCTCAGTACGCTTATGTATGCCGGGAATCTTACTTTTGTAATTCTCGCCTTTCTCTTTTTCCGTTTTTTTGATATTATAAAGACCCCTCCAGCCCGATATTTCGAAAAGATGCACGGCGGAACGGGCATCATGCTGGATGACGTCGTTGCCGGTCTGTATGCAAATTTTTCAGCGCATCTTGTGATGTACCTATTCTCGTTCTTGCATTAATGCGCGCAGAGATCATTACCATTGGCGACGAATTACTTATTGGGCAGGTCACCAATACGAATGCCGCTTACCTTGGACGTGAACTTTCCGAGCTTGGCATTCCCGCTGTGCGCGAAACCACGGTCGGCGATGACCTGAAATCTATCCTTGCCGCATTTCGGCGGGCATGGAAGGAATCCGATGTTGTGATCGTAACCGGTGGACTTGGACCCACGCATGATGACATTTCCAAAGCGGCCGTTGCAAAATTCTTTCGCGCAAAGATGGCGCTGCATAAACCAACGCTGAAAGCCGTTCGCGATCGCTTCGCGCGGCTTGGATATGCCAATATGCCGGAAGCGAATTTGGGGCAGGCAATGGTTCCAGTAGGTTTTAAAGCATTCCCGAACAACCGTGGCACTGCACCAGGTTTGCTCCAATTCGAAAATAACAAAACCTTCGTCATCCTTCCCGGCGTACCGCAGGAAATGGAGGGAATTGTTGAAAGCCACCTGCTTCCATTTTTGCGGCAAACCTATAAAAAGCATCTCGAAGTAATCCTGCACCGAACGTTGCTGACGACCGGCATCGGCGAATCCATGCTTGCGGAAAAGATCGGAGATCCTCAAGCATTTCTCGGCGAGCATACAACGCTCGCATTTTTACCGAGGCCGCGAGGAGTTCGCTTGCGCATATCGAGCCATGGAAAAGACCGAAAAAAAGTAGAGCGTGAGGTCGCCCGTGTCGAGAACATTCTTCGCGAACGAGCTGGGAAGTATATCTATGGTGCGGATGAAGAAGCGCTCGAGTCGAGTATCGTGAAATTGCTGACACAGCAGCACAAAACCATCTCAACCGCCGAGAGCTGTACCGGCGGTCTGATCGCCACCATGATAACAGACGTGCCCGGCGCTAGCATGGTCTTTCGCGGTTCCATCGTGGCGTATGATAATGATGTGAAAGTGAGCCAGTTGGGAGTGAAACAGAAAACGCTGGACGAGTTCGGCGCCGTCAGCGAAGAAACCGCCCGCGAAATGGCCGAAGGCGCTTGCGAACGATTGGGAACGGATTATGCCCTGGGCGTCACCGGTACTGCTGGGCCCGATGGCGGAACAGAAGAAAAACCCGTAGGAACTATCTGGATTGCTTTTGCGGAAAAAGGCTCAAAGCCGACCGCCAAAAAACTTCAGGGCGATTTCGGCCGAAAGCTAAACCGCGAACGTGCTGCGGCTGCGGCATTAGAAATACTGAGACATCGTCTCAACATGTAGGGACGTGCTGCGCACGTCCTTCCCAAATCGATATGCGCACGTCCCTACGAAGTGGTCTCCAATAGCACCTCATCCTGGACAGCCCGCTTCTCATTCACTCTGCGAAGCAAGAGTAACCCGATAATAAAGAACAATGCCAGCGCCCATATCGCCGGGCGTTGACTGCCAAATAGATCCGATAGCACCCCGAATACGATCGGCCCAATAACCGCACTTGCCTTGCCGCAAAACCCATCGTAAAATCCGAAGAATTCGGCAGCGTGTTCCGGCGGCGTGAGCAGTGCCATGAATGCTCGGGAACTTGCCTGGCTCGAACCCAAACAAATTCCTGCTACCGCGCCGACCACATAGAACTCCGCTGCCGTGGTCGTGAAATACGCTCCGGTCACCACCGCGATCCAGATAATGAGCGTGATCGTGATCGTCAGCTTCGGCCCGTGCTTATCCGCAAATCGCCCAAAGAGAACCGAGCCGGCGAGCGCGATGATCTGGATCATGCCGAACCACAGCGCAAGCTGCATCATCTTAAAATGCAGCGTTTGGTTCGCAAAGATTCCCGCAAACAGGATCACGGTAAGCAGCGCGTCGTTGTAAATAAAGAACGCCATCAGGAACCGGGTGACATCCTTATACTGCCGAATATGCCGCACCGTTGTTGTAAGCTGGCCGAACCCCCGCCGAACGATCACCGGAAACGACAGATGCCCGTTCCGGCGCTGCTCGGGAACGATAAAGAACAGGGGCAGCGCAAAGATAGCATAGAACGCCGCCGCGACGAGGAACGTAAATTTCGGCGCCGTATCGAAAAAGGGCAGGTTGACGATCAGGATCGTCAGCGAGCCGGCATAGCCGCAGGCATAGCCAATGCCCGAGATACGCCCGAACGTTTGCGGCGTCGTGATCTCGGGAAGGAATGCATCGTAAAAAACGGTGCCGCCTTCGTAGCCGACGTTCGCAATGATGAACAGGGCAGCGGCGATCATTACCATCCCCGGCCCCATAAAATACAGCAGCACGGTGCAGGCGATCGTGACCGATGTAAAAATTCCCAAGAACGCCTTCTTATTGCGCAGCACATCCGCCATCGCGCCTAAGAGCGGCGACGAAATAGCCACCAGCAGCATCGAGGCCGAAAGCGTGAAGCCCCAAATGGAATCCCCGTGGCCATTGGTGACGATCACGCTCCGAAAGTAGATCGGGAACACGAACGTGACCATGATGCCCGTAAACGCGCTCATCGCAAAATCGAAACTGCCCCACGCGGCAATGACTTTTTTCGGAAATAAAACCATCGGCGACGATGAATTAGACATGCTCACTTTTTCAGAATACTTGGCTTGCTCAACGAACCTGCAAACAGGCGCGTTCGAAATTCAGCAACGTGACTCCAAAGCTGAAGAGAAGAACAATAAAGATATTCTTCCAGAAATAGGTGCCGTTTTTCTTTCTTGTGAGTTCCCGATCTCTCATGGCGGACCCTCGAATGTGAGCCAATTTCGCCATTTGTTCCAACAAGTATTCATAATTCTGCCATCACACAGAACTCGTTCATAACGAAAGCCACCGCCGTAGTTGTCAATGAGCCACCGAGCACCCACTCTTAATTATTAATTCTTACTTCTTAATTGATACAGGTGCCCATCAAAGCAATTGCAATATACGGACTTATAGTAACAATGTCAAGTATTTCTAAAAAATAGGTGTACACCGACCACCTTCGTGTGTACACCGGGTTTCAACCCGGTGCAGGATTCTGAGCGAGTAGCGAGCAACGGGTTAAAATCCGTTGTACACCGGACACCAGGCAGGAACTACCCTTACCAGAAGATCTTAGGAAGCTGCATATTTCCTCGTGGAATTCTCTTTCGATGAATTTGTGATCGTGGCAGATACTTCCTTTTATACAGACTGCCATCTCGAGCGAGGACGCTCGACCTACGCGCTATTCGGGGCACGGCAAGAAAGATGGTCTTGTTCCCTCCACCAGTGAAAACCACTCCTTATTTTGAGAACGATGTCCGGAAAAGAAGGCCGTTCCTGCGCGAGGAGTGGATCGAACTCGCCATCGCTCGGCCCGATGCCACCGATGCGCAACCCGATGGCCGAAGGCGTTATTGGAAATTTATACCGGAATTAGATAAGTACATTCGTGTTATCACCTTGGATGACGGAGAGACCGTTTTGAATGCCTTTCCGGACCGCAATTTCAAGCTCGAAAAGAGAACATGAAATTCAGCTATTACAAAGATACCGATTCGATGTACATCGCGCTCTCGGATAGGGAGTCTGCCGATGCAAAAGAGGTTGCGCCAAATGTTGTGCTCGATTTCGATAAAGATGGCAATATCGTCGGCATTGATATCTTTCAATACGCGAGCAAGATCATCGACTTAAGAAAACTGGAGATCGCACCCCCCTTTGTTGGTGCTGCAGGGTAACGATCCGTGGTGTGGGCAGTTTTACAGGATACTTCGTGTCCATATTTGGTCAGACACTTTTTTTCACAGGTAACACATTTATCCTGAGGGAATCCACGTTCACGGCTTGGTGGTATGCTTCAGCAACATGGAACCGTAGGGACGTGCTGCGCACATCCGCCCCGCGCTATGAAGAGAACTATATGATCTACCTTCGACCCGGACTGACCGACAATCGCACCACAAAAAGCCATTTGGCGTGGCAAGGGGGACTGCCACGTCGAGCGAGGACGCTCGACCTACGCGCTTCTTAATTGATACAGGGTGCCTATAAAAGCAAAACACCTAACGCGCTGGTTGTGGATTGGTTCGGTTCGGATAAATTAATTCTATATTAATCGGCAGTCTTTCTCTAAGAAACTTGACTTTTAAAAATATTTGATTATATTGAAAAACTGTTTAGAATTGCAAAAAGGGCGTCCAAGTTCGTACGCTCATCGTCATTTCACAAACTATTTTTTTCAAAAAACCATGAAAACTTTTCGAGTCCTTCTCCTCGTGATTATTGTTTGCTCGATTGGTTCAAAAGAGAGCAAAGCACAAACGTGGACATACAAAGAAATTACCGTAAATGGTGATACTGTAGTTCACACATTTCCCCCGCCTGATAGCACTTATCTTCACGATCAGATTATTTTAAAATTTCATAAGGGAACATTGAATCAGGACTCCCTTTGTTTCGATTGTAGTTCGCTTGTTGGAATGGGGGCCATGCAAAAAGGCGACCATGTTCTGGACGATTCCGAAGAATACTGTTGGACATGTTTAGAAGCAGTAAGATCTCAGGAATTCACACTTAATATCATTGAAGACCCAGTTCTCAAGAGCATCTTACTTTCGTATGGTGGGAGTTATCTCACCAGAATGACAACGGCAAGCCCTTGCTATGACACTTTAAGTATAACGCGTAGGGGAGATACAATACCAATGGATCATTATGACTGGATGATTCTGCACTTCAATAATGATACAAATGTAGTTCCTACACTCGTTGATCTCTTTTTGACAAATTCAGCTTCTTTGGATATGGCTGGACCTAACATGTTAGGACATGCGGGTGGAATCACACCATGCGATCCTCAATATACAGACGGTAATCAGGATTGCCTAAATAATATTGGGATGCCAACTGCATGGACATACAGTGTCGGTTCCTCGAGCATTGAGGTTGCAGTATTAGATCAAGGGATCGATTATAATCAATGTGAAATGGGTGCCGGGATTGGGTCAGGTTATCATATTATTGGCGGATGGGACGAAGAAGTTCCGTCAAATGGACCCACTGGAATAGATGGTCACACAATGTCTCCAGCGTATGTTCTTACAGATCATGGTACAGATGTTGCGTCCGTACTTGCTGCGCTTACAAATAATGTTGGTTGCGGTGGAGCAACCAATTGGGGAATGGCAGGTGTTGCTGGAGGATGGGGAACGAATACTTGCTCCGGAGGCGGGAAGAGCGGAACAGGTGTTAGCCTCCTTGGTTATCGTTGTGGTACAGGTGGAATCACCCCTGCTATTAATATAGGAGTTGTGGAAGGTGATGTTGAGGATGCGGTTTTGGATGCCGTCGGAAAGTCACCAAATCCACCAACCCTTAACCATCCTCAGTATGGATATGGAGCCCAGATTTTGAATGCAAGCGTTCAGCAATTTGACGATGATTACACGCTTCGTCAGAATATTGCCGAAGCGGCGCGGCAGGGTGCGGTATTTGTAACGATCAAAGGAAATCAAGGTAGCAGCACCACAAATTATCCTTCTGATTATGACCCCCAAATGGATATCATCGCTGTTGGTGCGTCGGACATAACAAATTCGTCATGGGAGACATACTCTAATACGAACGATTATGTTGACTTCCTTGCACCAGGTGGGGATGCACCAAACCCAATCGTAATGTTGCAGTCTGGAATGCCGGAGAATCTTATATCGTGGTATGGTACTTCCTTTGCTGCTCCGCATGTAAGCGGTGTGCTCGGCTTGATGATGAGTTACTATCCTTCGATTCCCAGCTCGCTAAAACCTTTCACAGAAGATTGGGAAGGAATGCTCGAATCGTCGGCAAATGCTGGGTCATTGTCCCAAAATTTCCAGAAGGCATCGTCCGGATGGGGCTTCCTGCATGCCGATAAAATGTTTACCATGCTCGACCCTACCATTGAGACCTATCGCTTGTTCCATTACACTATCAGTGGTTCTGATCTTACGAACGCCAATGGCTCGGCTCTTAGTGAAAGTGATTGGAGCTCCATTACCGCACATACTACCGACCCGATAACGCTTTGGGACGTCGGTTATTCCGGAAGTCTTACGAAAGGAACTTACTGGTGGAAACAGCGTGAAATCATCGGTTCGGTCACTTATGCTTCAACCATTGATAGGACGAAGCAAGTATATGTATGGGGAACAGGCGGTGGGTCTGCATCTGCAACGCAATATGGCTGGATGCCAGGAAATACGATCATGCAAGAGCCATGGGCGGAAGTAACCGATGCTGAAGGTGGAGATGGGGCTTATCCGAATATCAAACGTGCTGGAATACGTCACAACTTCTCTGAAGTTGTTCAAGCGCATACCTTCCAGTATGAAATAAGTTCCGATGGTGGCTCGCATTGGAATGAATTTCCGCTCACTGCTAACTTGGGTATTAATATCACGGTCTTCGGGAGTTCTACCGCACCTGCTGCCGTCGAACAAGTTCGCAATGAAGATGGTAGTCTTTCCATCTATCCTTCGATTGCTTCCACGTTAACCTTTATCCATTCATCATCATCCGAACGCGGAACGTTTGAAGTTTTCGACGCTTTGGGCCGCAAAGTTCTTGAGCAAAACTTGACTGCTGGACACAGCGATTTCCAAATCGAGACCGCGAACTTTTCCGACGGTTTCTATTCGTGCCGTCTGATAACGCCAACTGATTCACAAACTGCGAAATTTTTAGTCCGCCATTAAAATGAAAATGAGCTTGTTAGCAGTGAGCATTGCCATGCTCACTGCTATGACTTCGTTAGTCAATCCCGCTTTTGCCCAGCGGGACTCATGTTGTTGCCCTATTCCAGTCGGTGATACAGGACCTACAGTTAATGGGCGAAGGATTCCACCCTTTGTGGATATGTACCAATCGCTTTCGCCAGATGGAAAGAAATTGGCCTGTTCCTTAGATGAAACGGATTCTATCTATATCATTGATCTTGCTACGTTGGGGCAGAAAACAGTAATCGTTCAACCTTTACTTCCCAAATTAGTTTTAGCATATGGAAATTTTTCGTGGTGCCCTTACGATTCCGATCTTTTAGCTATTAGTGTATTACTAACAGATTCGTTATACCCTGGCTTAAATCATTATGGAAATATTTATACATATCGCGTATCGACAGGCGAATGTAATCGAATTACACCAAATATTTTCGGTCCAGTCGGCGATACAGTTGAATTGCTTTCCTTGAATTCGTGGCAATATAATTCGCATTCAGGAAATGACACTCTCGAAATATCCTCTTGGCGGTTACATAGCGATTCAACGATGTTATATTGTCCGCAAACGCAGTCCATTATCCCATCGCCTTGGAGTGGCGATTTGAGAACCGAGGCTTATTCCCGATCAGGCCTCTATCATCTTCTGGGATATTATGGACAATATGGCCTTAGCCCATATTACATGAATTCAGTTTCTCTGCCCCTGCTTGACTCTTCCATTGAATTATTACAATGGGCCAGTTTTTCAACAAATGAGAAGCTTTTGGCGCTTAGTGTAAGTCCCAATGGGCAAGGTCCTCCCGCTGATACCATATTTCCACAAGTATGGGTTTACAGGATTGATTCGATGGCTGCATCCCCAATCATTATCAATTTTCAAAAATCATTTTGTATGTATTCGTTTTGGGGTATTTATGCTGAGTTTATTACCGATTCGACTCTTGCTGTTTCCATGCATAAAGATGGTGATGAATCTTCGCCGCTTTGGGAGATCACACTCGACGGGCGGATAGTTCGTCAGCTAACCTTTTTGCCTGAATCCCCATCTGGTGTTCTGCAAAATGCTCCTTTAAGTAATAGCATCCGCCTTTTCCCGAATCCCGCCAACGATCTGTTACAAATCATGGACCCCGAATCCGGAACAATTCATCTTTTCGACATCATGGGCCGGGAGCGCATGAGTGCTACGCTGGAGGGTTCGGGCACCACGCTCGATGTCACCCATCTGGAACCGGGCATTTATTATGTAACGGATGGCAGTTCCCGCGCGAAATTCGTAAAGCAATAGCAGCGCATTAGTGCTTGCGTTTTGCGGGGCGGTAGCCGTTCTGGCTTTCTTCCATCAGCCCGCGTCCGGATTTTTTTATTTTGCCGGTATCGGTGAGGTGCGTCATGATCGCGTGCAGGATGCCATTGATAAACTTCCCGCTCTCCTCGGTGGAATAATCCTTAGCGATCTCGATCAGCTCGTTAATGGAAGCTTTCGGCGGGATGTCCGGGAAGTAGAGCAGTTCCGCAATGCCCATCTGAATGAGAATGCGGTCGATGAGCGCAACGCGGCTGAACTCCCACCGCTGCAGCTTTTCGGTAATGATCTGGTTGATCTCCTCGCGGTGTTGCGTGAGCGCGCGTGTGAGTGCGCGGGCGAATTCGAGCGCGCCATCGTTGGGTTCATCGTCTGGGGAAACCACCCCCCAGCCCCCTCCTACTCCGCTTCGCTGCGCAGGAGGGGGAGCACCTTGGGAAGTAATGCCTCCTACTCCGCTTCGCTGCGTAGGAGGGGGAGAATTAAAAGAATTGGGAACCACCCCCTGACCCCCTCCTTCTATAGGAGGGGGAATAATGCCGGCGCGTTCGTCGGCTTCGCGGAGTTCGCGTTCGGCGAGTTCCCAAAAGAGGGTATCGATCTCGCCGCCGCCGAGGTCGAAGGCATAGAGTATCTGCATGACGCGCTCACGCGCGAGGCGGCGCTTGGGAAGGGTACGGTCGCGGACGGGATCGTTCTCGAAGATCTCATCCGGTTCAATGACGGGCGGTTCCAGCGCATCGACGTGCTCGTGCGGTTCGAGGATGTCGCGTGGTTCGGATGGGGCGTTTGGATCGATGGGGACGTGGTTCGATTTGGTCATGGAGTGTTCCCAGAACGGTGGGAAGTAATCAATAAAATCCGAAACGTGTGCGGCGGTCGTCGATCGTCGCTGCTCGCTTTGCTTTTTTCAGCCACGCCGCAAAGGCTTCTTCTCGTTCATCCTCCGAAGCGCCCTTTTTTGCGAGGCTTGCCATGAGCCGGTCTGTTTCCAACCGGACGCGCTCGCCCTCGACGATCATGGTCACGATGGTGTCGTTACGGGGATCGTCCAACGCCTGCCGCATGACCTCCGGATGAAACGCGCCAAGCGAATCGGAGAATTGCTGATGCAGAAAATCGGGCGGCGATGCAATAAGTGAATCCTTGATCGCGGCGACGGACATTTCCAGCTTACGCTTCTCGATCTCGTGCTCGATGATGACGTCGCTGATCACGCGATTCCATGCCGAATCGACGATCTCGGTATAAAGCGTATCATTGACAACATTATTCTTCGTTTCGGCGACGATCGATTTCAGATACCCGGCCATCACGGAGTTGAAATCCTCATACGTAACAAGCACTCCGTTAACAACGGCAACGGTATCGCCCGGTTTGTGGCGTGCAAGAGCCTCTTTGAGGGGGACCTCCTTGATCTTGGCCTTTTTTGTTTTTGAGCTATCGGCAGTTTGTGAGTATGCGGCATTTGGCAGCGCCGCGTGGGCGCAGACCATGGCGATAAGTATGACAAAGAACGACTGCGGGGCTTTCACTAAATATATTTCGCTGCTCGCAATATAAATACGCACCCTCCTCAACCACGCGACCGTTATTTTCGTTGCGAGCGCGGTTCAGCTATTTCTTGGTCGCCGGCAGCCGAATCGAAATGCTTTCGTTCCTGCCTTTGCGGACGATATGGAACGTGACCTTATCGCCGACGATATGGTCGGCAAGAGCGCTTTGCAGGCCGGAGGCACTTCGGATCTTTTCGTCATCCAATCCGGTGATGAGGTCGCCAGGTTCAAAACCTGCGGTGGCTGCTGCGCCACCATAATTGATTGTTGCGACTACAACTCCGACATCGCTTGTCAGATTAAATATCTCTTTCGCATTGTCATCGACATCCTGGAATGCCATACCCATATTCCCGATATTGTGATCGAGCTTCTCGCCGGAGCGCAACCGATCAACCACTTCCTTCACATGATTGATGGGAATGGCAAAGCCAAGTCCGATGGAACCAGCGCCTTCATAACTCTGCGCTGTGGAACGAATCACGGCATTCATTCCAACAACTTCCCCATTTGCATTGAGCAGCGGCCCACCGGAATTGCCGCTCGAAATCGCTGCATCAGTCTGAATCATGTTACGGTAATTATAATTATGCGTATGGCTTTCGTCCGGTTCGAGGCCCAGATTCACACCCGTATTGCTGATAACTCCAACGGTCACAGTCGGCTTATCATTGATGGAAAAAAGTCCGAACGGATTTCCCATGGCGATCGCCCATTCACCAACGGCGAGATCGTCTGAATTTCCGAGTTTGAGATACGGCAAATTCTTTCCACTGATCTTGAGGAGGGAAACATCCGTATTATTATCGGTGCCGATGAGCCGGGCGTCATATTGAGATCCATCCGTTGTTGTGACGATAATTTTTGTGGCGTTTCCTGCGACGTGATCGTTCGTCAAGATATACCCATCTGGAGAAATGATAAATCCCGAGCCGAGCGCTTTGACTTGATATTTTTGAGTGCCTCCTCCGCCAAAGAATCTACGAAAGAAAGGATCGTCAGCAAATGGATTCCAAACTTGTCGCTCTTCGATGGCAGTTACATTAATTCCCACAACGGCTGGGCTTGCCTTTGCCACCGCAACGGTGATCGCATTGCGGCGTGCGCCGGAAATGGTTGCGTTCACGGAATCGCGGTCGGGCTGGTGCTGGCTTACCGTATAGATCGCTCCGGAGGGATGTTGGGCAGGATTTTCGACATCCCGTTTGCATCCAGAAATAGGGGCAGCGAGCGAGAGCAGGCTTAGAACATGGAGTAGTAATAGGTGCATTTTTCTTTTATCCAACATACAGTCAGGATGAAAAATAACGAAATTTGTAAGGATGTGTTTCGAATTTAAAACGACCCCTCACCTAACCTCTCCCCCAAGGGGGAGAGGAATATTTTCATTCTATTCTCCTCTCCCCCTTGGGGGAGAGGCCGGGTGAGGGGTCATTTGCCTTTCACCAATTCAAGAAATGGCTCGATATGTCTTGAATGGATGATAAGCACCGCAACACCAACGGACACCTGGAATTGCCTCCCCGCGAACTTCAGCCCATTGATCGTCCATATTGTTTTCTCCAATATTGGAACAGGTAATACTATAAGAAGCAATAATGCAGCACCACACGCCATGATGGTCGCAAAATGAACATGATGGCTGATCCGGTTAGTAATCCAATAGACCAAAAGCCAGAAGACGATCGCTACCGGGTCGATAAGCAACAATGCTCCGGCAATCGTCGCCAATCCTCTTCCACCGTGAAAGCGCAGCCAAACGGGATAGCAATGTCCGAGTATGAGTGCGGGGATGAGGATAGCAAGCGCGTCAGATGATCCCGCCATTTCAAAGGCCAGAACCGGAAGCAGTCCCTTTAGCAGATCCATCACCAGCACGATCGTACCGATGGATCTATCCCCTGTTACCTCGAAGGCATTTCTTGCACCAATATTTTTCGAACCCTTCTCGCGAAGATCGATCCCAGCTTTCCATTTTGTGATGAGATAAGCCGACGGTATCGAGCCGATAAGGTAGCCGGTGATTCCGCCGAGGAGCAGTGAATGGAGGGAAAGCATGATCTTCATAAAACGGAATGTTGAATGTCTTCGCTCCGGAATCAGGGGTTATTTTTTGGAATGTGTTGTTAGTGTTCATGTCATTGCGAGGAGAACGAATCGACCGGAGGGAGATTCGTTCGACGAAGCAATCTCAAGCAGTACACCAAGAGATTGCTTCGTCGAGACTGAGAGGCTATCGCCTCTCAGTCTCTCCTCGCAATGACATTTACTAACATATTTAATGGCTAACGACTCAATTCAATCCTACTTCGACCTTGCCAAACAAGTTGCCCGCGAAGCTGGCGACTATGCGCACCGAGCCATAGTCAGCGACCTACAGATCTCAACGAAGACCAATGAAATGGATATCGTCACGCAGATCGATTCTCGCAACGAGCATACGATACGCGATACAGTGCTTGCCCACTATCCCGATCATGTGTTTCTCGGCGAAGAATTAGGCGCTAGTGATACTACTCCCCCTCCTAAAGAAGGGGGGGGAGCATCGCCGACGATGCGGGGGGTGGTTCCTACGGTAAGGTGGATCATCGATCCCATCGATGGCACCGTCAATTTTGCGCACGGCGTGCCAATATGGTGCGTATCCGTCGGGGTTGAAGTAGATGGCATCGTGGAATGCGGAGTGATCTACAATCCGAATTTGAACGAAATGTTTTCAGTACGTCGCGGCCAGGGAGCGTATCTCAATGGCACACGAATGCAGGTTTCGAAGCAAGCCAAATACAAGCAGGGACTGTTCGTAACTGGGTTCCCATATAATGTCGATGAAAATCCGGAGTCCGTCATCGAGCAATTCACGAATTTTCTTCATAAGGGAATGCTCATTCGCCGGTTAGGCAGCGCCGCGCTCGACTTGGCGTATGTTGCTGCTGGACGCTTCGAGGGATTCTGGGAGATCGGACTTTCACCGTGGGATACGTCGGCAGGTCAGCTCATGGTCCGCGAAGCCGGCGGCCGGGTGACACATTACGATGGCAGCGACTATAATATCTACCGCAAATCCATCATTGCCACGAACGGCTTGCATCATGCGATGATCGAGGGGATCATTCAGGAAGTAAGGAAAGATCACCCCCTCACCTAACCTCTCCCCATGGTGGGGAGAGGAACAGGACGATCCGATTACAATAAACTAATGGTTGTCTCGTCTTCGGCGAGCGTTTGAAGCCAATTACCTCTCACAAAAACCATCCGTTGATACGCAGGTCTATCTTGCCGTTCGTAGTTTTGCTATTGCTCGTGCATTCGCAGCATGGGCGTGCATCCGTATTGCGCGGTCATCCTAAGTTGATAGCACCTGACTCAACTTCCGGCATTATCTCCGGGTTTGTCAAGGATTCAGCCTCTGGCGAGACACTTCCCGGTGCAACCGTCCGTGTACGCGCGCTAAAACTTGGCGCGGTCACCAATAAAAGTGGATTCTTTTCCCTTCATCTTCCGAGCGGCCAGCGCGATACTGTTGAGGTTTCCTCACTCGGGTATCGCACATTGAAGATCCCGATCTCGCTTCAATCCGGCGAAGAGCGGAAGATGACCATTTTGCTCGTCGTGCAAAGCATGACCGGCGAAGAGATCACGATTCAAAGTTCGGAGGAACGCGAGCGCCAGGAGCCACAAGTTTCGCGAGTATCTCTCACTCCGAAACAAGTTGAGGATCTGCCAAAGATTGGGCAGGGCGATCTGTTTCGCATTCTGCAATTCCTTCCAGGGGTGCAAACCTCGAGCGAAATATCGAGTGGGTTGTATATTCGCGGTGGTTCGCCAGACCAAAATCTCATCATGCTCGATGGCAGCGTGCTTTATAATCCTTCCCATTTCTTCGGCTTTTTCTCGACGTTCAATCCCGATGCTATTAAAGATGTGGAGCTTATCAAGGGCGGATTTCCGGCAGAGTATGGCGGGAGGCTTTCAGCAGTCCTGAATGTGACGGATATTGAAGGGGATCGCAATCAAACACAGGGCAAAGTTGATCTTGGCCTTATTTCAAGCAGTGCGACGATCCAAACCCCCGTTGGCTCTGGTGCGCTTGTGCTTGCCGGACGCAGAACGTATATCGATGCTTTGCTCAACGCCACCGGCCTCACCAAATCGCTCGGACTTCCGGATTATTATTTCTACGATCTGAACGGGAAGCTCACACAAAATCCTTCTCCGAACGATAAGATCGTGCTCTCGGGGTATTATGGTTCGGATAATTTGAATTATTCGGCGAACAGCGCAGTCAATAACATAGGGTTACAATACGGCAATCGAGCTGCCGGTGCAGAGTGGACGCACGTCTTTGGCAGTGAGCTGTTCACCAATTTCGATCTCTCCGCCAGTAATTTTAATTCCGCGTTTACCATTGGGTCCTCGGCGCAGCCTTTCACCTGGACGAATGCCATCGATGACTACACGGCTCGCGCCAGTGTCGATTACTTCCCCGATCCAGAAAACACGATCAAGGCAGGGCTTCAGGGGACCTTATATCATACCACGCTCCTCATTCAGGCTGGAACGAATCCGCCCAATGCGAACGTCGATACTACGCCGTTCTATGGGGCAGCCTATATTCAGGATGAATGGAAGCCAGCCATGAAAGGCTATGTGGAAGACCCGCTGGCGATCACAGGCGGTCTGCGCGTCGATGGCATCAGTTCGAATCCGGAGATCGGGATCGATCCGCGCCTTTCTGCGCGGTATATCCTTACGCCGGCGATCACGCTAAAGGCCAGTGCGGGAATTTATCATCAGTATCTGAAATTAGCCACGAACGACATCATTCCCATCTTCGATATTTGGCTGCCGGACGATAACACTCAGCCGCCGGAGAAATGCTATCAATATGTGGCCGGTGTTTCCACCGTGCCGTTCGAGAATTATACCTTCGATGTGGAAGGATATTATAAGGACATGAAAAACCTTGTCGAGTTGCAGCCAAATGTCAGAACCGGCTCGACGCTCAATGATATTTTCTTTGTGGGGAATGGTACCGCGTATGGCGTAGAGTTCTTTCTCCAAAAACAGGTCGGGCGCATCACCGGATGGATCGGCTACACGCTTGCCTGGACGTGGCGCACATTCCCGCAGATCGACAACGGACAGCCGTTTCCGCCAACCTACGACCGCCGAAACGATTTCGATCTTGTGGCGACCTATCACCTGAATGACCGCTGGACGATCGGAGCTACGTTTACCTATGGCACGGGACAGGCGTACACACAGATCACGGCGCTCGCTCCGAATGCCGAAGATGAAACCCGCGGCATTCCGATCGATGGCAACATGAACGCGCTTCGGCTGCCGCCGTATAACAGGCTCGATCTTTCGGCAACGTATTCGTTCGGATTCTTTTCTGACAAACGCAATGCCGAATTCGATTTCGATATTTTTAATGCATACGATCACCGCAATGTGTGGATCTCCGAAGTGGATCAGGACACGAATCCGGCGACGATTACGTATGTGAAATTGCTGCCGATCCTGCCAACGTTTGGAATATCGGTGAGTTTTTGAAATGAAGAAAAGGACTAACTTAAGATTGTCATTGCGAGGAGAACATTCCGAGGCGAACGCCTCGGAATGTTCGACGAAGCAATCCCTTGGTCGAACGCAAGAGATTGCTTCGTCGAAACTTCAATGGCTATCGCCATTGAAGTTTCTCCTCGCAATGACAATATTAGGTGCGATCTGGGCCGGCTGCGATCAACCTATCGAAAGCCAATATTCCGAGCAATTGGTCATCAATACATTCCTGTTCGCAAATCACCCGATCGATTCCATCGTACTGCACCGCACTACGCCGTTCGGCGATACCTTCAACGATCTTGAGTATGCCATCACTGGCGCAACCGTTATCGTTACTAATAATGGTGTGGCCGATACGCTGTTGCCCGCAAGTTTAAAAGGACGCTATTACCTTCCCGCGAGCAAGCTTATCGTGCAGGGTGGGCAGACCTACAACCTCACTGTTATCGCGCCGGATGAACAGACGGGTGGAACACATTTCGCAACGGCGACGACAACCGTTCCCATGCCGATCCATCTTGCATCGTTTGCCGATTCCATTCGAGGCCAGACGTTGACGCTCGATACCAACAATCTCGCCGCATTTGCTTTTCTCGCAACGGCCGGACCTGTTGATAATCCCTCGCGTGAATATCTCCTCAGCGTTACCGCGCTCGATACCAATGTAGGGAGAATCCATGTTGGCGGCGATAGTGCCGTCGAGACGACCCGCTACTCGCAGATCTCGACCGGACCCGCTATCGCGATCACCTCACGATTTTTCGTCTGGTATGGCCCAAACCTTGTGACATTCTACGCGATCGATACGAATTTCGCAGATTATCAGCGGCAGCTCTCCGGCGGCACGGATTTTCAACCCTCGCTCAATCACATCAATGGCGGTATTGGCATCTTCGGCAGCGCCGCGATAGACACGGTCTCGTTCTTTGTAAAACCAAAGCAGTAGAGTGTGCTTCCGTAGGTCGGAGCTTCCAGCCCGACACTTACTGCTGGGAAGGTCGGGCTGGAAGCTCCGACCTACGCTTTAGAATACACAAAAAAAACCGCAGCGTGCCGAGAAAAGAAGGCAGCGCTGCGGAGCTCTTGTTTTTATTTGCCCTATTAAGAATCTACCCGGTAAGGACGTTCGTTCATCCACTATAACCGGAAGATCCCTAATGGATAAGCGTATTTTTTCGCGATCCGTTTCCACAATTTTAAGAAATCAATATTAAATCTTTATGGGGAAAACAAGGCGATAGAAAGAGAAAGGTCTCGCTCTGTAGTGAAAATTTACCGAATTCATGAATACTCAGAAATATTTGGTGAGATTGGGGTGCATGAATGTGGCGCTTTGTCACAAGGAAAGGTGTAAAATAGAAGATTGAAAAGTTAAAAGAGAAGAATTCGAGGATGGGTCTAATCAGTGGCGTATTTTTGTGGCAGGTTAATAAAGCAAATCAGCACTCTTATAGCAAAACATTATGGGCGCAGCAGCAATCCCGATAGTCGTAGTCGTAGGAATATTATTTTTCCTCATACTCTTCCTCTATTTTATTCCGCTTGGTCTTTGGATCACGGCATTATCGTCGGGCGTTCACGTTCGGATCTTTTCGGACTTGGTCGGGATGCGCCTTCGCAAAGTTCCACCGGATGTGATCGTGCGATCGAAGATCACGGCGCTGAAAGCCGGAATTCCGGTCGATCTGCCGAAGCTGGAAGCACATTACCTGGCAGGCGGTAACGTTCCACGCGTGGTCAACGCGCTCATCAGCGCGGCAAAAGCAAATATCGAGCTGGATTTCAACCGCGCTGCCGCGATCGATCTTGCTGGCCGCGATGTGCTCGAAGCAGTCAAGCTATCGGTCACACCGAAAGTGATCGAAACGCCACAGGTTCCCGCAGTGGCGAAAAATGGAATTCAAGTGCGTGTCGTAGCGCGCGTTACGATCCGTGCCAATATCGAGCGGCTTGTCGGCGGTGCCGGTGAAGCGACGATCTTAGCGCGCGTTGGTGAGGGTATCGTTACGACGATCGGTACATCCGAATCGCACAAGGAAGTGCTGGAGCGTCCCGACCGCATTTCGAAAGTAGTTCTTGACAAAGGATTGGATGCAGGAACGGCTTTCGAAATTCTTTCCATCGATATTGCCGACGTCTTCATCGGCGATAATATCGGCGCCAAACTTCAAAGCGATCAGGCTGAAGCAGAATTGAAGATCGCACGAGCGAAAGCCGAAGAACGCCGTGCCGCCGCCGTCGCAACGGAGCAGGAAATGAAAGCTCGTGTGCAGGAAATGCGAGCCAAGCTTGTCGAAGCGGAATCCCAAATTCCGATGGCGATCGCCGAAGCATTCCGTTCCGGACATCTCGGCGTGCTGGATTACTACAATCTGCAAAATTTGCAGTCCGATACGAACATGCGTAAATCCATCGCCGAAGGCGGCGCTCCGGATTCGGGTTCCACGCCAGCGGCCGGGGCGACACAAACGAGTTCGTGAGAAAAAATTATGAATTATGAATGATGAATTATGAAGGAAATTGGTTTTCACCTTTCATCATTCATAATTCATCATTCATAATTGTTAATACGCTCTATTTCCGGACTTCGCGGTATTGTAGGCGCACCCGACGGACTTTCTGCCGAGATCATAGCGCGCTATGCCTCAAGCTTTGCGCGATATAACGATTTCAAGGGAACATTCGCAATCGGGTACGATGGCCGCTTAGGTGGCGATCGCTTCTATGAGATCGCGATCGATGCACTTGTAACGAGCGGATGCGATGTTCTAGCGCTTGGTATGGTTCCAACGCCGACCGTCATGATGGCGGCGGAAGTGAAACCGGAAGTTGTTGGTGGCATTATCATCACGGCAAGCCATAACCCCGGCGAGTGGAACGGTATGAAGTTCATCGCAGAAACGGGGCTTTTTCTCGATGCGGAGCAAAATAAAGTTCTTTGGGATATTGTTGATTCAGGCGACACGCAGTCGGTGCCACCGGAAGAGTATGGTGAGGTGATCGATGGCCGGGATTTCGTCGAGCAGCATATTCAGGCGGTGCTCGATATTCCATTTGTCGATCGTGCGAAAATTGCAGAACGCAATTTTCGAGTAGTTCTGGATTGCGTGAATGCATCCGGCTCGTTCATCCATCCAAGATTGCTTCATAGCCTTGGATTGGCAGATGTGATAGAACTGCATTGCGATGGTTCCGGAATATTTCCTCACCGCCCAGAGCCGGTTCCGGAAAATCTCACCTCTCTGAAAGAAGCAATATTGCGAGAGAAAGCCGATCTGGGAATTGTTGTTGACCCCGATGCAGACAGGCTTGTGCTCATCATGGAAAATGGCGAGCCGTTCATTGAAGAAAATACGATCGTGCTTGCAGCAGAGCACGTGCTGAAGCATTCCCAGCGTGGACAGTGCGTTGTTGTTAATCTCTCTACAACGCGAGCCATAGAAGACATTGCAGAAAAGCATGGCGCGAAAGTTCTTCGCACTGCGGTCGGCGAGATCAACGTGGCAAAGAAGATGCTCGAATCGAATGCGATCATTGGCGGCGAAGGCTCCGGCGGGGTGATCCTGCCGATGGTGCATACAGGACGTGATTCGTTGGTCGGTGTTGCGCTGTGCCTTTCTGCTCTTGCCGAATTCGGCGGCCCCATTTCCGCGAAACGAAAAGAGCTACCACAGTATGAGATCGTAAAATCGAAAATCGAGTTGAAGAGTCAGGAGCAAGTTAGAGAAATACTTTCAGCCATAGAGAAAAAGTTATCAAGCAAAGCGAAATCTATCAATCGTGAGGATGGAATTCGCATCGATTTCGAAAAATCATGGCTGCACGCGCGCGCGAGTAACACGGAACCGATCATTCGGATCATTGCGGAGGCACCGACAAAGGAGGAAGCGGAAGAACTTATTTCGGAAGCATCGGCTTTGATTGGATAATGCGTAAATTCCTCGGCCCGGATAAATACCAGCAAACGGAAGACGACAAGCGCGTCCAGCTTGAACTACGCGCACAGGGTAAGTTGCCGCGACATATTGCCGTCATTATGGATGGCAACGGTCGCTGGGCGGAGGAACGCGGTTTGCCGCGCGCCGCCGGGCACCAAGCCGGCATTGCGAGCCTTCGTGATGTGACGCGTTCCTCCAGGGAACTTGGTATCGGCTACCTAACGGTCTATGCCTTCTCGACCGAGAATTGGAAACGGCCGAAGCGCGAAGTGTCTATGCTCTTTCGACTTCTCATCAAAATGCTGCGCGATGAGATGGCGGAAATGTTGGAGAATGGGGTGCGGCTCAAAACGATCGGACAAACGAGCCTGCTACCGAAGCAAGTGCAGCAAGAACTAACGGACGCCATCGAGCGCACATCGAAAAATAAGGGATTAACCCTCACGCTTGCACTAAGTTATTCCGGACGCTGGGACTTGATCCATGCCATGCAGGCCATTGCGCTCGATGTTCGTAGTGGAAAGATCTCGCCGGAAGATATTTCCGAAGAAACCATCCGCGCTGCACTAACGACTGCCGAAATACCCGATCCCGATCTGCTTGTGCGCACATCCGGCGAAATGCGGCTTTCGAATTTCCTGCTGTGGGAACTCGCTTACAGCGAGATCCATGTAACGAAAACCCTCTGGCCGGATTTCCGCCGTGAACATCTGTATGATGCCATTCGCGAATACCAAACTCGCGAGCGCCGCTTTGGGCTGACCGGTGCCCAGCTTAAAAAAGTCGAACAAGCGGTTTCCCCGGAGCATCAAAGTTACGTTGATAAACTCATTTCTAGAATTGCTCGAGGATAATTATTCCGTTCATCAACAAACTCAAAAATATTGTGAAAGTGTAAATATTATCATTTGGTGCAAAAAAACGGAGATTACTCCATATGAGGGCAAGTTCCGAGTATGAATTTATTTTACTGGAACACTAGTGGAATTCTAATAGTAATTGTATTTACATTTTTCCCTGTTTTGTAACTGACTTATGTGGGTGGAAAATTGACTTAGTCTCGTTCTATTCGGGGCTCTAGATAAAATGCTTGCATTTTTAACTCTTAATTTCGAAAAATCATGATTAAGACTTTTATTCTTCTCATGGGTATCCCGTTTGTGCTCATGTCTTGCTCCACTCCTCAGGGTCCATTAACAAAAGCAACAGGAAAGTTCACCTACGGTATCATCACGCTCGACACACCGGTGAATTACTCCATGATCGCATCGGTTGCAAAAGCAGAAGGTTTCGATACGATCATCAGTGGGCACACCGATACCCTCAATTGGCCAACCGTCTCTTATGCTTCGGCATTATTTGGAGATAGCGCCGCCTCCTACTGGTACAATGCAGGCACAGTAAAATTCAACGATGTGACTATGTCGATCGATTCCGGGAATTATTTACTTCCTGGGCCACCGGTTTATCTCAACGGGTCCTGTCAATATTGGAATGTTCAGGGCTCGGGCTCCGTCCCGGCAATCAGCGATTCGCTTCAAGGGCCATTCGATTCACTATCTATATCCTCTCCAGCAAATGTTTCGTACGTAAGCGAGGATTCTAACCTCACTATTACGTGGAATGCCGGTAATAGTGCTGAAACGACATTATTAATAGTTATTCCATACGGAGGTGGTCAAGGCTATTCGGATGAAATTTCAGGTTCAGCGGGTACGTATGTTATTCCGTCTTCCAGTCTCTCGCTAATTCCGAAAGGACACGCCACTATTTCTGTTTCACGGGGCGTGTATAAAATTGGACGGGCCACCAATGGGGATAACTATATCATGGTAACCTATACCAACGATAGCCATGATATTATTCTTCAATAAGTCTGAAGAGTCAATTTTAAGGGCTGCTTAGCCTTCCTGCCGCTCCTGGCTTGTTTCTAATGGTTCCGGCATTGCTTCCGGATTAAATCGCGGTGTTCGTCGAACCCGGATGATGGCGCGTATCGTCTCGATCTCCCCTTTCGAGAAAAATCCACTTAGGAAGAGTATGATCGTAATAGCAGCAAGCAACGCAAGTTTAATGAGAACTCGTTCTGCAATATTGAGCGAAGGACTGACAAAGCAATAATCCACAAAGAAGCCGATCAGCACGAGCGCCGCGACAAGCCCCACGCGGCGCCAGTCATATTTGATATAATAGACCTTCTGGGATTGCGTATATAACGCACCAGCCATCGCCATGTATGCAAAGAGTGTTGCCAATGCTGCGCCCATAATTCCCATAATTGGAATGAGAATGATATTGGTAACGATATTCACTGCCGCGCCAAGGCCCGTCACGAATGGCAGTACCTTATTATACTCTTTTATATATATTCCCGCAATGAAGTTCGTGTACATTCCCTGAAAAATATACGCAGCCAGAACAACGGGAATGATATTCAACCCTACAAGATATTCTTTCTTTCGAAAAATAGCGTGATGAATGAGAGGCAGATGTATGGAAAGCACGTCCGGTAAAAACAGCGCAAGCACCAGGAACCCCATGCACGCTATAACCATGAAATAGGTGAACACCCGCGAGAAGATCTGGCGAGCACGTTTATCATCGGTTCGGGATTCTCGCAGAAAAAAAGGCCGCCACGCATACTCGAACAAGCTTACGAAGACCATCATGATAATTCCCATGCGATAATTCGCCTGATACACGCCAAGCATGGCAAGCCCAAGGAATGCCTGCACGATAGGCCGGTCGATCACCTGCACCATCATTGCGCTGAGCGAAGCAGGCACATTCGTTAACCCGAATGGAAAAAGCTTCTTCATCACAGGTCGGGAGATCTTGAATTCGAATCGTCGCGCGATCGTCGGCGTAAGCATGGCAAGCATTGTTGCGGACGCGATGAGGTTGGCGACAAATATTCCATCCACGCCTTTGTGAAGTCCAACAATAAAGATAAGATTGAGCGAAAGCGTAAGAACAATTCCCGTCAGGCGTATCACGCCGAACCACTTGGCACGCCGGTCGATCCGCAAGGCTGCAAATGGTAAAAAGTTCAGACTATCAAGCAATATAATGATCGCGCTGATGCGGAGTATTCTTATAAATTCCGGGATCCACGGCGTGATGTCGATCTTTGGATCGTGAAAGACTGGGCTGACAAGAATGGGCGCCAAAATTATAATAATGAAGCTCAGGAACCCGCCGAACAATAACACAAAAAGGAATGGGCCACTGAATAATTTCTTTTCTTCATCAGTGCTTCGCTTTTCATTATCGCCACGTGAGGCATAGCGAAAGAACGCCGATTCCAGTCCCATCGTGTAAATAATATTGAAGAAGCTCATGTAGGTGTACATCGAGGCCGAGACACCGTACATCGAGGGGTCGAGCACATTCACATAGAACGGAACAAGCAGAAAATTCAGGAACCGCCCGATGACGGTGCTCGCGCCATAGATCAGCGTTTCTTTCGACAGGGCTTTTATTTGTTCTTTCAATGTGGTTGCTTGTTTCTAGTGGACGGCAGTGGACAGCTTGGACTCAATGGACAGATGTGCTGTCCATCGAGTCCACACAGTCCACTGAGTCTATGTAGCCTCAAAATCACTTTGCACCTGAATGAATAGCAACAATTCCTGCCCGTACGGGTTTCCCATTTCACTTTCTGGAACCCAGCTTCCGTCATGATGGCTGCCAGCGCTTCCAGGTCCGGGAACCGGCGAAGCGAATCCGGCAGATACCGGTACGCCGAACGGTGTCCCGAAAACATCGTAGCAAAGGCCGGCAAGAGCATATCGAAATAAAAATGATAGAGCTGCTTCATCGGAAACATTCGTGGCCGCGCGAGTTCAAGATTTACGAACACGCCTCCCGGCCTCAGAACCCGATGAATTTCTCGGAATGCGGTCAGCAAGTCGGTAAAGTTACGGGTTCCAAAGCCGATGGTTACTCCATCGAACGAATTATCGGCAAATTGCAGGGCTTCGACATCTCCCCGCTCAATTCGAATCTGAAGATGCTTTTCATTTGCCTTTTTTCGAAAGAGTTCGAGCATCGGCTCGGCAAGGTCAACACCAGTTTGCTGGGCGTTGGGTATTTGTGATAACGCTTCGAAGGATAGATCGCCCGTCCCGCAGGCAATATCGAGAATCGCCGGGAGACCACCCCCCAGCCCCCTCCTATTCCGCTTTGCTTCATAGGAGGGGGAGTTTAAACGTTCACGCAACACTTCAATGGCCTTACGCCGCCAAGCATAATCGAATCCTAAAGATAGAAAATGGTTGAAAAAATCGTATCGCCGGGCGATCTGGCCGAACATGCGTTCGACGTAGCTCTTCTTTTCCTCGCGGCTTTGGAAGCTGAATTCATTTGACATCTGCACAAAAATACGGCTTTTAATGGTAATGCCTCGTAGCCGTGACTTTTAAGTCACGGCGTTTATCACGCTCCGCGACCGTGACCTAAAGGTCACAGCTACGATGCGAAGGAATTATGTGGGAGATGTAAGCATTTTCAAATTGATGTACATCGAACAACTCTACACCAATTGTCTGGCCGAAGCGGCGTATTATATTGAATCCGAGGGTGAAGCGGCTATTGTGGATCCCATTCGCGAAACGGATGCGTATGTCCAAATGGCGGCCTCGCGTGGAACGAAGATAAAGTATGTTTTTGAGACACACGTTCACGCCGATTTCGTTTCCGGCCACCTCGATCTTGCCGCAGCGACGGGCGCAACGATCGTCTTCGGTCCAGGCGCCGATACGAATTACGCTGTTCACGAAGCACACGATGGAGAAATTTTCCGCATCGGCAACATAACCATCGAAGCGATGCACACGCCGGGGCACACACCGGAATCGACATGCTATCTGCTGCGCGATGAAACGGGAACCCAGAAAGCGATCTTCACGGGCGACACACTGTTTGTGGGAGATATCGGAAGGCCCGATCTGCTCGGTGGAACTATGACGAAAGAGCAGCTTGCTTCCATGTCCTATGATTCGATGCAGAGATTAAAGGCATTACCGGATAATCTCACGGTTTATCCCGCGCACGGGCCGGGTTCGGCATGCGGGAAGAACATCGGGAAGGAAACATGGTCCACACTCGGTGTGCAAAAGAAGACGAACTACGCGCTGCAAACCATGACGCGCGAAGCATTCGTCGATACGCTCACGCACGGACTTGCAGCCCCGCCGCAATATTATTTCGAGGATGCAAAGATCAACAAGCGCGGCTACGCACCGCTTGCGGAAGTGCTGACAAAAAATGTGCAAGCTCTCACGCTCACGGCGTTCGATGCAGCCATTGCCGATGGCGCAGTTGTTCTCGATGCGCGAAGTCCGCTTGTGTTCGAAGAGGGATTCATTCCCAATGCGATCAACATTGGTTTGGATGATAAATATGCCTGGTGGGTTGGGACGCTTATTGCTATTTCAACTCCACTCGTTATTGTTGCTCCTCAAGGACGCGAAGAAGAAGCCGTTCGCCGGCTTGCGCGCATTGGATATGAGAATGTGCGTGGTTATCTCCAAGGTGGTTTTGAGACATGGTTCAAAGCTGGCCGCAAGGTGGAAACACTTCGCTCGATCGAACCGGAAGAATTTGCAGATGCGAGTGCTTCCGCCAAAGTGCTCGATGTGCGAAATCCCGGAGAATGGGCAAATGGACATATCGAAGGCGCGAAATTTATTCCACTTGGGGAATTAGAATCAAGGCTCTCGGAACTTGACCCGACAGCGGAATATCTCATCCATTGCGGCGGTGGTTACCGCTCGATGATCGCCGCAAGCCTGATGCGCCGGCACGATTTCGAGAATATCGTGAATGTTCACGGCGGCTTCTCGAAGATGAAAGGGGTGGTGCCGGAGTTGGTGGTGAGTGGGGAGGAAGTGGTGGCGTAATACCCTTGGCACGATGCCTCCCGTTTTTGAGTTAAAATAAATATGGATAAATCCTTCGAACAAGTCCGAACAGAAGTTCTTGAATTGGACACGGAAAGCCAGCGCAAGCTTGCCGAGGAAATTAAGCATCATCTCGCAGAGATCGATGATGAGTATAGCGTTAGTCAACGGGAATTGTCTCGGCGTTTGGATGCCCATCGCCGGGGTGAAGGTACGTATGTGACAAAAGAACACATGATGAATATGGCAGAAAAAATGATCGTAGCCGCCGAACGAAAAAGGGCATGACCATTCGTACACGCTCGGAAGCCGAGCGGGATTTTGCCCAAGCGATTGAGTATTACATTGATGAAGAATCACCTCGATCTGCGAGGCGATTTAAAGAAGAGGTTGATCGTGTCTATGATCTGATCGCGGAAGATCCATTTCGCTATCCAGCCGAGAATGATAATTTGCGAGCATGGCCGCTCGACCGCCGATTTCCCTACAGAATTTTATATATCGTCGATAGCACGGAAGAAATCGGAATTATTGCAATCTATCATAACCGGCGAAGCAAGAAGAATTTGAGGCGCCGGTTTTAGGCTTCTTGGGATTATCTCCCTCCCAATCGCGTTTACCGCCCACTTATGGATCTATTAGAAAAGCTGCGGCAGGTACACCTGAAATTCGAAGGCATCGCGAGGGATCTGGAAGACCCCGCTATTGCCTCCGATCTGGACAAACTGCGCTCGCTTTCGAAGGAACGGCGTGTGCTGGAGCCGGTCGAAGCGGCGTATCATCAGTATGACCGGCTGACGCGGAATATCGAAGGCGCGCGCGAAGTGCTGCGAGATACCCGCGATCCCGAAATGCGCGCGATGGCGGAGGAAGAACTTCGTTCGCTGGAGGCGGAACACACCAAAGTGGAAGAGGAGATCAAATTTCTGCTCATTCCTCCCGACCCGAATGATTCCCGAGATTCTATCGTCGAAATTCGCGCGGGAACCGGCGGCGATGAAGCTGCTATCTTTGCGGGCGATCTCTTCCGGATGTATTCGCGATTTGCGGAACGGCAAGGTTGGAAGCTCGAAGTGATCGAAGTGAACGAAGGGACGATCGATGGCTATAAGGAAGTCTCGTTCTCACTATCGGGAACGGATGTGTATGCGAAGATGAAATTCGAATCCGGCGTGCACCGCGTGCAGCGAGTGCCGAAAACGGAGACGCAGGGGCGCGTGCATACCAGCGCGGCATCCGTTGCGGTGCTGCCGGAAGTCGAAGAGATCGAGATCGATATCAATCCCAACGATATTCGCGTGGATATATTTCGTTCCGGCGGCAAAGGCGGGCAGAATGTCAACAAAGTCGAAACCGCCGTTCGGCTTACGCATATTCCGACTGGAATCGTGGTAAGCTGTCAGGAGGAACGCTCGCAGTTAAAGAATCGCAATAAGGCGATGAAGGTCATGCGCGCGCGTGTGTATGAAAAAGCCAAGCGCGAATCCGAAGAAAAATACTCCGCCGAGCGCCGCTCGATGATCGGCTCCGGCGACCGCTCGGAAAAAATTCGCACTTACAATTTCCCGCAGAACCGACTCACGGATCACCGCATCGACCTCACGATGTATAATCTCGCCGAAGTAATGGAAGGAGAACTCGATGGCGTGATCGAAGCACTGCGCGTTGCGGATCGAGCGGAGCGGCTTATGAAGGCCGGGTGAGCCGGGAAGGACAGAACCACGCATGATCGGTCATGCTGATTACGCGGATTTGAGCGGATTACGCGGACGATTTTTCGGATGATTGTATTCCAGAAATATTTGCTATTTCTAATTGCCGCAATGACCCTCAAAAAGAAAAATGAATCCTCATAATAAGCTTTTGTGTTATGGGACATAATTCTCTTATTTAATCCTAAAATCGTCCGCGTAATCCGCTCAAATCCGCGTAATCCAGGTTCACCTCCTCATGCAATACTACTACACCTATTACCCCAAAGTTCGAGAAGTTGAGATCCCCGACGCCAATTTAATTGGCACGTATAGTCCACTTGAAACTGCTCATGCCGATCGGGAAAAGATTTTGCACGATGCCTTCGAGCATCCGGTCAATAGCCCAAAACTTTCGGAATTGGCTACTCCGGACGACCGCGTCCTCATCGTGCTCGATGACGCCTTAGAGCCTACCCCGACCGTCTATCCCTTCTACCACATTGCACAAGCCCTGCACGAGGCTGGAGTGAAGGATTCGAACGTTACGGTGCTGCTCGCCAACAGCGGACATCGCGCCAGTTCGAATGCCGAGGTCGATCGCAAGATTGGTACGGAAATGCGCCGGAAATATGGTGTATTTCAATCCGCGCTGAATGAGCATGAGCGGGATTTTCACACCTTCGGCACCGCGCACACAGCAAGCGGCCCCGTTACGATCAAGGCGGATGCCCGTTTACGTGATGCTTCGCTTGTGATCGGCATTGGTGGTACGTATCCGAATCGCTACAAGGGTTTTACCGGCGGTGGTTCGCTTATTTTCCCCGGACTTGCGCATGAGGATGTAATGGCTGAGGTTTATCTCACGACCGCGAACGAGTCGGCATCCACGGTGCTTGGCCATTCCGAAAATGCTGCGCGCACGATGATCCGCGAGCTATTGAACTTTGTGCCGGCCTTTAAGTTCTGCATCGATGTCGTGATCGATCGAACGCTTACCACCACAGCCTGTGTGGCGGGCGCTCCTTCGAGCGTGTATCGTGTGAGCGCGGACGTTGCATCGCAGATGTACAGTTTCACGGTTCCCGAACGGGCGGATATTGTAATGATCGATTCCCATCCGTTCGATACCAATATCTTCCAGGCCTCGCACGCGCTGTTTGCTGCGCTTGGAATGTTGAAACAGGGCGGCGAGATCGTCATTGTTTCGCCATTGCTCGAAGCAGTATCGACACTCTCGGCAACGCTCGCGAGGCATTTAACGGAATCGCGCGAGATGCTGGTTCAAATGAGCAATAAAGGTGAACTTTCCCGGCATCCTTTGCTCGGTTCGATGTTCATAGCAATGAAGGAAGTGCTGGACACGGCATCACGCGTTACGTTCGTTACACATGGCGCCGGGATGAATGACCCGCTGAAATTTGGGTTCCACCAAAGCGATTCCCCGCAGGACGCGCTGAATGCCGCGCTCGGAAGAATGGGCAGCGCAGCTCGCGTAGCACTTGTTACCCACGGCGGACTGGCGGCGCCGAAAGCGGCGTAGGTCAATTCGCAGTACCTAAAGAACGAAAACGCTCCCATACTGCTTTCTTGGAATGGAAGGGAGCCTATGCGCGTACAGTTTATCAAACAAGAATGAGATTCTTCATTCTCATCTCGATCATGCTCTGCCTTGCGCAAAATGCACGAGCACAGATGCCGATTCTCGATAGTGTTGCCATCGATGAGGATAGCAGCATTCTACTTTGCTACGGAAGTTTTATCACAAGCTCGGGAGCAACGGTTCATATCGCGGATAGCACGCTCGCCGTTCTTTCGCAAACCGATACGCTGATACGAGCGGCGATACCGATGAGTGGGCATGGCGCGGCAGGACCAGTGTCGGTAGAAATTAACGGACTGTTGAGCGGAAGCAAATTGATAACGTACTTTCACGTCGCAGTTTTTGACATTGTTGATATTGATATTATGTCACAGGGTAATAATGGCGGCGGGATTAATAATAACTATACGGACTCACTTCTTTTGCGCTGCGACTTGCAGAGTCATATAAATAGCAGGACGACTCTCAAGGTAAAACCTTCCCTTGCATCATTATACACACACACGCTATATTCCTCTGTTCCGAATGAGCCAGAGAATCCATTGAATGAAACGGGAAGACCAATCGACACTTCAATCATTGACCCTGTGAACCGAACAATCACGCATCATTGCTATGTGGTTCCTGATGTCATAGATGATTGTCCATACCCTTGCGATCCTGTTTCTTGGGATTCGACTTTTGGGTTCCCATTCCATAATGGCGGCGCTTGTGCCTCTGGGGCACAAGGCACTAAGGTTTGTGGATGGATGCAATCGTCACCAACAGAATTTCCTCCTCCTGTGAACGAAGCTGTCAAAGGTGGTTTGGAAGATAATAACCCCACTGCTTCCTTGGTTACGCAAGGAGGAAAACTACTTTTGGAATTATCCTCTTCCTATTCTTCTGCTCGAATAGATGTCTTCGATATTCTTGGCCACAAGTGCGCCACGATGAATCAATCGCTCAATACTGGAGAGAACCTTATATCACTGAATGACCAGATCGGCACACCCGGCGAATATATTCTCAGGGTTCAGTCTGGCAATGAAGTGCGGTCATTGAAGTTTATTAAATTGCAATGAAGATTCGAATTCTATCACTCTTCATTTTCATAATCCTTCGGACAAGTTCTACTTGTGCCGGACAAAATCGTATTGACTACCTCTTTTGTGATGAGATAAATCAAACATTGTGCATTTATGGGGTGTTTAATTCCACACCTGGCAGTGTGTTTATTGAGGGGTTGCCTTTAACCGTTCTACACTGGAGCGACTCGCTCGTTACATGTGCTATTCGAGATACAGGGAACGCCACTTGCGGGCACGTCATGATTCTTGGCCAATTCGGCGATAGTTCAAACGTTCGTGAATTGAGCAGTTACTGGTTCTCTATTTATGACTACCTAACCGTCCATACCAATTATTCAGAATACTATCAATATAATTGGCATTTACGCTTGCGGGTAGATATGGCTCCGTCATCATTCAAACAGTATTTTTCTTCGGCAATTTGCCGATCCTCAACCTTTTCTTTTTCCTACTCCTATATGCCGAACACAGCAGACCCCTACTCTCAGTCATTTGGTGGGAGTGGTGCACTTCCATGGTGTAGCCCCGATAGTACATTTACTCAAGGTTTTAGCGTCAGCACGTCCATAGATCCCAATTACAATCCACAAATCCAACTTGGAGATGGATATGCTACGCAGACAATTTATGATAGTATTGTTAAACCTGTTGGAACCGAACCCCTTATTATCTCTCCAGGATTCCAGACTGTCATTAGCTTCGATAAGAACTACAATTTCCTCCCATTCAGCCTCTTCCCAAGCTTTGAAGAGCAAATACGTTGTGGATCCGACTCTGAAAAATATCTTCCTCTTCCGCTCGGAGTCACCACGGCTAACGCATTGCAGGATGCGCTTACAATCTCCCCTAATATTGTGAATGGCTTTGTTAACATCTCACTACTCCATACTGATGGCTATCTGAAGATTTACAATATTATAGGCAATATGCTATACAACGAAGAGGTAACCTCGAATGAGAACGAGGCTATCGACACACACTCCTGGCCGAACGGAACCTATTTTGTCACATATACTAGCGAGCGAGTTAGCACTCCCGCAAAGTTTATCGTTCAGCACTGAGAAGCGCCCTCGACTAATTTACTCGAATTTTCCACTAACCCCATCATGTTATACCTCCCATGAAAGCAACCGGCACCTTCAAACCGACGAAATGGGATGAGAAAACGTATGACCAGATCGCCGTAGATAAAAAGCTCACGAATGCTACTGTCGAGCTTGCGTTCACTGGAGAGATCGTGGGCACGGCATCGGTCGTGTGGCTGATGTTTTACAGGCACTCCGATGATGCGGATCAGCACAATGCATCGGCCACATTTGTTGGCCTGATGCGATTCGATGGTACGCTAAATGGGAAATCCGGCACGTTCGTGATGGAAGACCGTGGCACGTTCGATAACGGCATGTTGAACGGAAACCTGACTATCCTTCCGGGTTCCGGCACGGATGCCCTAACGGGAATCACCGGGAATGCGAACTATCATTCAGCTACAAGCGAAGTCGCGTTTGAGATCGAATATGAGTTGAGTTAGGAAGCCGAAATTTTCAGTCAATTTAAAAGGGACGCTCTTTTCAGAGCGTCCCTTTTAACATCCCACATATTTTATGTCTTATCTCTGGAGTACGAGGCGTTTTGTCGTGACCGAAGTTCCGCTTGTGGCGCGGACAAAGTAGGTTCCGTTGGCGAGCCCGGCAGCGGTAGCATCCCATTGCCAGGTTCCCGATCCGACGTGGCTTGCCACCATGTTGCCGAGAATATCCATGATCTGGAACGTTACATTCGTTGCGCCATCGATCTGCATGGTAACTAAACCCGAACTTGGGTTTGGATAGAGCGCGAGGATGGGTCCGCTCGGCGTGTTGTTTGCGACGCTTGCGGGCGCTGCAAGTAGCTCCCCCTTTAAGCCAATGAGGAGCGTACTGGGGCCTGAAAGCGGCGTGGCTTTCCCGCCATAGATCGTGATGCCATTCTGGATCGTTACAGCCAGCGTGTCATAATAGGTCTGGCCGGTATCGCCATAGAAATGGATGATGACCGCCATCCCTTTACCTGGCGCGAGCGTATCCGGAGTTCCCGGAATCGTTTGATAAATGTAAAAGTTTGAAGAGGAATCAATGAAGCGTATCTGGCTTACGACGATCGTATTGTTCGTGTTATTGACGATGTCAATACGGTGTGCATAATAGGTCACGGAGTCGCCAGTGATATCCACATCGTGAACACCAGTCGTATCGATATCGACGGTTGCCGTATCGGAGCAGGCTTGCGGCATATAGCCTACGAGCGCAACGGATGCTTCGCGGCAATGAGTGGTGTCATCTGTTGAAAAGGACGCGGTGAGCGTGGCATTGTATTCATCGCTGCCATCATGGCGGTTCGGAATGAATTTCAAAAGCACTTCACCATACGCACTGGAATCGATCGAAAGCGGGAAGTTCGAAGAATCTACGCGGAACGTTCCATCATCGGTTCCAGAGATATGGATGCTCGTAAGAGAAGAAGTATGTTTCAGATCGTTCCGAATATAAAGCGTGACTTCGCTCGTGTCGCCAATATTAGTGGTTGCGAAGGTCGCCGCGTAGAGTGTGTAGCAGGTTGTAATGGAAGGGTCGGTGGCTTTTCCCTCGATAATTCGGGTGCTATACCGGCCGTCGCCATAGGCATCGCGATAATAAACGGTAAAAGTGTCGATGTACAGATTCGTATCGTCTGGCGCATGGAAACAGAACGTCCAGAGATCGGTGTCGTTCGAACCGATGGTCGTCGGGAGCGAAACCGAGTCCCACGTAAAGATCCCATTCGGGTTATGCGACCATGCAACGCTTACGATCGTATCGAGATCGGCACCGGAATTGATCACGCGCATTGTGGCGCACGTATCGTGACCCTCATCGACCACGTCCGGGAAATAGGGGCCATCATACAGATTCAGTGGACCATCCGGCGGCGCAGTATCGACTGCCGTTTCAGAGATGACCCTGGTATCGAACCATCCCGCGCCATTCGCATCGTTATAGGTAACGATGAGGGTATCGAAGTTGGAATTGGTGTTGTCCGGCGCGTGATAGCAGAACGTTTGCCAAACTGTATCGTGCGCGCCGATGGTGAACGGAACCGTGGTAGAGTCCCATGTAAAAACTCCATTAGGATTGTGCGACCAGCTAATGTGCTCGACCGTATCCGTCTGGCCACTGTTGTTGGTAAGTCTCATGGTAACGCAGGTGTCAAATCCTTCCGGCTTTTGTTCCGGGAAATAAGGACCTTCTGCGCGGAGTTGGTCGTCGTTTGTGACGGCAGCAGCAGAAACAGTTCGCGCAACGTACCACCCGGAACCATTCGCATTGTTATAGCGGATAGAGATCGTATCGGTGTAGGTCTCGGTATTGTCAGGAGCATGAAAGCAGACCCCAAAGCCAATGGTATCATGCGGTCCCAAGATGAGGGGATACGCCCCGCTGCCTGAATCCCATACAAAAATTCCGTTTGGATTATGAGACCAGCTTGCATCTTCAAGGGTATCGGTGATAGCGCCGGTATTGATAACCATTATGGACACACAGGTATCGGAACCTTCGGCCATGTGGTTCGAGAAATAGAAGTTTCCAGCAGAAAGACCGCCATCGGATGTGGTTGCAGTGCCTTCGACGATGCGGCTGAAGACGGTTCCCTGGTAACCATAAGAGATCAGCAGGGTGTCGATATGTTCTTCCGTGTTATCCGGGGCATGAAAACAGAACGTCCAGTTGACGGTATCGTGCGCACCGAGGATATAGGGAAGCGAAACAGAATCCCACGTAAAAATCCCCTCGGGATTGTGACTAAATGAAACGCTGCGAATCGTGTCGGGATTACCGGTCGTATTCACCATGTGCAAGCCACCGTTCGGATACAGGACGCACGTATCGTGGCCTTCTGGAATGTTCGGGAAATAAGGCCCATCGCCCGATATTGCAGGCGCCGGTGGGAGCGAATAACCGATTAGCAATACGGTTCGCGTGATCGTATCGTCCGAAATAGTGACCTGACCTCGTACAGTATCGCTCTGTGGTTTATACGCAACCCTCAGATAAAAATAGGATTTCGTGAACACCGTGTCCGTAGGGCAGCCGAAAAAAGAGGAGCCATCGGAGATCCAGGCATGGATATGTGTCCCTGGGCCAGTGGTATCGCTGTTATAAGCGATGCGAACATAGCCGATAACGGAATCCTGACTCGTGGGGGTGAAGGTCAACGTATCGGGGGAATACGTGAAGGATTGGGCATGAACTGCCGTCGTGCCGAGGCAAATGGTCACGAGGAAAGCGGCGAAAACCCGCGAAAGTGTACTGAAATGCTTCATGGTATCAAAGGAATAGATTGTCGAACGCTGAATAAACACGCGGAAGCGAAAAAGCTCACAGCTATCTGAACCCGGATGACGCGGAGGGGGGGCGGATGACGCGGATAATAGCTGTAACCATCCTGAGAAATGCCATCCCTCGACCTCAATGGTAGTCAGACGTTCACTGGACTGACACCATTCGTATCCGCGTCATCCGCCCCCCCTCCGCGTCATCCAGGTTCAGACGATCAAACAGGTCTCGGGGATTCATCCCCAAGTCCCTTTGCGTTAATGCGCGCACTATGACATTTGGCAAAGCGATCCGCAAAGAGTGGTTATTAGATGAAGACGTAATTTTTCTCAATCACGGCTCCTTCGGGGCATGTCCGCGCTCGGTGCTGGCCGTACAGCGCGAGTGGCAGGAGCGTATGGAATCCGAACCCGTTCGCTTCATGACGCGCGAATTGCCGATTCATCTCGAAGCGGCAAGAGCTGAACTTGCAGCCTTCGTGGGCTCCCGCGCGGAAGATCTGGTTTTCGTTCACAACGCGACCGACGGCGCGAATGCCGTGCTTCGCTCACTCCTTCCAACATTCAAACCCGGCGACGAACTGCTGACGGCCAGCCACGCCTACCGCGCTGTCCGGCAAACAATGGTGTATGTTGCGGAACTCAGCGGCGCTACGGTAGTCGATGCTCAAGTTCCTTTCCCGATCGCAGATGCGTATGAAGTGACGGATGCGATCGCGCGCGCCATCACGCCGAGAACTGCCTTTGCCGCGATCGACCACATCACCAGCCCGACGGGTGTGATCTTCCCCATTAAGCAGATTGTTGCTCTCTTTAAGGAGCGAGGCATACCGGTGCTAATTGACGGCGCACACGCGCCCGGGCAGATCGATCTCGATCTGAGTACGCTCGGCGCGGATTATTATGTCGGGAACTGTCATAAATGGCTCTTTGCACCAAAGGGTGCAGCACTCCTATGGGTGGATAAGAAGCATCAATCAAAAATTCATCCCACGGTGATCTCGCATTATTTGGGTGGTGGGTATCAGACGGAATTCGCATGGACGGGTACGCTGGACCCAACTGCTTTCCTGAGCGTCCCTGCCGGAATAGAGTTCCACCGAAAGCTCGCGGCTGATGGAAGCCGCGAGTACACTCGGATGATGCTTTTAGATGCACGGCGAGAGATCAGCACAGCGCTTGGCGTACCGCTCGCCGCTCCGGACGAGATGCTTGCCAACCTATCTACTTTTCTTCTGCCGGGTGACCCAGATGCGACGGACGAGCGCGTCCAGAGATTGCACGACGCGCTCTTCGATGCATACCGCATCGAAGTTCCAGCAATGAATTCGAACGGAAAGCTTTATGTGCGGGCATCCTCGCAAGTGTATAACGATCGCTCGGATTTCGATGCTCTGAAATTTGCGTTAGCGGATCTTGCCAATCAAGGTAGGATCGTTGTGTAAGATCAGGAATAACGATTTATTCAAGGAGAATGAAGCCTTCAACCTCAACTCTCGCCTGATCCGTCGGTCACAAGCCCTTTGAATATCTCCGAAAGCTTTTCGGTACGATAGGCAAAGATCTTCTCCACGTCTCGCCTGACGAATAGTGAATTGGTCAGCGCGCCCCCGAGCGGCCAATAGAGGACATCATCGAGGCATGTCGTGCCGCCATTATGTTCTTCGAAGGTGTGGGTATGTTGCCAGAGTTTGTATGGCCCTTTGAGCTGCACATCAACGAAATGGTGCGGTGGTTCCCACTCGCGAATCTCCGTGCGCCACTTCACAGGGATGCCCCGTATCAAGATGCGATAATCTATCAGCGTGCCGGGCTGCATCTTGATATCTCCCTCGGTGAGAACTTTGAAGCTGACAAACGGAGGAGTTATTCGCTCAAGATTGCGCGCGTTCGCAAAGAATGCGAAGACCTGTTCGCGTGGGTACGGCAGCCAGAGTGATTTGTGGAAGGTGAATTCTTTCATTGGCGCAAATCTATTGATCAAATTAAGCTTTCGGGATATTCATTAGATCTATTAGCAAGCTTCTTCTCAGAGAAGCTTTCGAGGGTCGGATCTTTACATACAATCCTGCGCAGTTCGCTCCACTTTTGAAGTATCAAAACCCAGGGACTGCGCGTGCGCCAGCAGTGTATCAATCGTCGATTCTGGCAGTGTTTTGGTTCGACTCAGGATCCAGAGATAGTCGCGGGAGGGATCGCCAACCATTGCGTATTTGTAATTGGAGTCCAGAGCAAGGATCCAATATTTCCCGGCAAACGGCCAGAAGAAGCTGACCTTCAGTTTCGTCGGCTCGTTCGCATCGGGAACCCAGGCGGTGCCGGTAGCCGTGCTTACCTTGGAAGTATCCTTGATCTTATGTCCGGAATTCACAACTTTGATATCGCCATTTGGTTTAAGCGAGTAATTCGCCATTACGCATGTAAGGCCCGACTCAAAGCTGTTTGGCAAACGCACAAGTTCGTACCAGGAACCAATATACTTTTGAAGGTCAACCGTTTTCACGACCGGGAGATCGCCCTTCGAAGAGGAACAACCCCAGAAAGCAACAATGCAAAGGATCAGAATGAGGTAACTATTCGCAGAGGATGGCATAATGAAAAATACTGAATGTGAAGGGAAGGTTTAAGAATGGACAAGAACTATGCATGCCATCTTAAAAGTTCCACTTATCCGATTGTTCCTTCCACCTCTATTTTCTCCACCATTCCCTTCACTTCCTCATATTCCGGTGTACCGGCAAGTGCCGTGAGGTCATCGAGCAGAAAATCCTTCAGGAGCCGGCTATCATTGAAACCCACCTCGAGTGCTTTGCGGAAAGTTATGAGCGCTTCCGCCTTGTCCCCAAGCTTGCTGAAAAGGCAGGCGGCGTTGTAGAGGGAATTGCCATCCTTCAGACTCGTGAGCTTTATCGCAGCCAGATGAGCTTCCTCGGTTTTGCCACTCAAGAGGAGCAGCGCCGCATGCTCCACACTCTTGCCTTCATCATCGGGACGCAGCTTGAGGTGACGTTCGACAAGCGGAAGCGCAACCTCGGCCCAGTGAGCGCATTTCTCCCGATCTCCGGCCGCCTCGCAGTTCACAACGAGATTCCATAAGCTGGTGAGATGATCCGGCTTCAGTTGAACCGCTTGCTCAAACGGAGCGATTGCTTTGGCATTTTGGCCGGTACTGTCATAGAAAAATCCGAGTGCGAAATGACTGTTGAACTTCTGCGGGTCTTTCCGGATGTACTCTTTTGCAACTTCCTCGGCTTTAGCCATCTCGCCCCGGTGCATGTAGATCATCGAGAGAGGATAATAGACTTCGAAAAGATCGGACCGGATACGGAACGCTTCTTTGCAGCACGTTTCTGCTTCATCCAGGAGCGCAGATGTTCGGTCATATCCGCCGTAAAGCGCAACGAGCGAGTTTGCCATTAACACATACGCCTGCGCATAACCGGAATCAAGCGTGATCGCTTCTGATAAGAGCTGAGCGGAAAGCCGAAAGCCTTCCTTCGTGTGGCGAGAGAAATATTCCCCAGCTTTGAGAAACAGCTCATACGCTTCTGCATTTTCGGTTCCCCGTTCGGCGAGCTTTTGCTTCTCGTCTGAAGCAAGATGCACTTTCAGCCCTTCCACCACTTTGAGTGCTACAGATTCCTGAATTTCGAAGATGTCGTTCATCACGCCTTTCATCGAGTCCTGCCACAAATAATCTCCGGAATCAATATCAAGCAACCGTGCAGTGATCTTAATGTTATCTCCGAACTTGCGGACATCACCCTGCACGAAGTAGCGAATGGACATCTCCTTTGCATAAGTCGTCAAATGACCTTTATAGGTTTTGTATTCTTTCGTCGCCGCCGCGTCCATCATGCGTAGCGACTTCACATTGGTCAACGCTGTAATAAGTTCCGAAACGATACCATCAGCAAACCACGCATTATCTCCCGTTGGCGAAAGGTCTTCGAACGGAAGGATCATCAGCGATTTCCGTCCATCGGTCTCCTTTACGATCTTCGGAGCTTGCGGCGCGCCGGTGGCTTCCAGCCCCAGCTTCCCAAGGGCGCGGATAACGGCATCGATATTCGTCATCGATGTTCGCTGCAATCCGGCAAGGTGATATTGCATGCTTGCCGGAAGCGAAACGGGTTCCAAGTCCAATGGAAGGATCTTTTTGTTCTTCTCGAATGCCAGCGACACTTCGCGCACGACATTTTTCGATTCGATGGAATTCGGCGAGAGCATCACGATGAATGCTTTGCATCCATCGAGCGCATTGACGATCTCTTCGGACCAACTGGACGCCGCTTCGATGCCAGATTGATCTATCCACACGGATAGACCAGCCGAAGCGAGCAATTCGGTAAGCTGCTCCGCCTGTTCGCGGTCTTTCGAGGAATAGGAGATGAAAATATCAGAGGCCATTCTTTTTCGCAACTGCTTCCTTTTGATGTTTAAGCAACTCCTGAAACTCCGGCAAGGGGCGGAGGTTGACAAGCTCTTTTTCGTTTAGGTTCCAACTATTCGTGTCAGCAATATTGATTCTTTTGACGACATCTCTCAATAATTCCATCGCGTGTGCGGTGTTCTTATTCATAGCAAATAATTCCACCGCGTCTTCCATACCATTTGGATTGTCAAACGGGGGTTTAATGAAGTTGTCCATTCTTCTGCCAGCTTCATCGCCACGGCCTGACGCGAACAGCATCCATATATAACGGGATTCCAGCTCGCGATTTTCAGGGTTCCTCATCACTGCGGATTCGAAAAGCGGTAACACCTGCGTAGCGAATCTTTTGAGAGAAGCTGTATCGCCACTTCGATAGAGATCATCGTAGATCGTACCCATCTCGCCCATGTTGAGAGGATTCCGTTTTAGGTCTTCCTCAAAATTTAGCACAGCAAGATCTAGTTTCCCTTCCGCATGGTATGCCAATCCCAGGACCCGGTAGCCACGTGCATCTTGCGGACGTTTTTGAAGATAGATTTTTGCTTCTCGGATCGCAGTTTCAAAGTCCCGATGCTGCGTAGCAAGCCAGCTTGCTACAAAGTGGTAAAATACTCCTGGTGTGTCGAAGCGCTTGCCAATAGCAAAAAAGGAGTCAGCGCGAGAAAGGATGCTGTCGGAGTGATCGTAGGGATAGATATTGCCGTAGCTTCTGGCAATATTAAGATATGCAAAAGCATATCCTGTATCAAGCTGTACCGCTTTTAAATAATAGGAAATTGCAACTCGGATACTTGCCGCCGAATTCATAGGGACCGCGCTTCCCATTTCGCCAAGACTAGACGCTTCGGGAACCGCTGATACGGCCTCTGGCGGCATCACCACACCAGAGGGATTGAATGCAAGCTGTAATTCATAAACAATAGATCGAGCAACTTGCTCTTGCATACTCATGAGATCATTCGTATTACCCTCAAAATTCTTGCTCAAAAGAATGGAATCCGTCCGAGCATCAGTCAGGTGCATACTTATCTTGATCCTGTTCCCTTGCTTTTCGATCGTACCATCAACCAAATATCGGACACCAAGTTCAGAGGCAATGCTTTTCATATCCCGTTTGCCGCTTTTATATCCCATTACAGACATTCTATCAACAACTTTCAGTTCAGGGATCGGCAGCAGCATATCGATGAGTGTCGAGGTCATCCCATCGGCAAAGTACTCATTATCTTTGTCGGAACTAAGACTTTCGAATGGCAGGACGGCAAGCGTTTTTACATCCGATTGGGAATTAATCATCTTCTTTGCAAAGAAGATGAAATATGCACTGACGCCAATCGCCAAAATAAGTATGGTGAGCGTGACAATCAGAACCTTGTTCCGCCGAGGCCGAGCCGGTGGACTTCCATACCCGCGAGAAGTATTAGCGTTAGCAACGGAAGTATCGGTTCCTGGAACGACTCCGATCTTCTCCGGCGCGCGCACGATCGCGTCGAAATCCGAGAACTGCGCCCTCTGCAATCCTGCAAGCTGGTATTTGAATTCACTCGGAATTGAAACCGTCTCAAGATCGATCGGAAGGATGGTGCGATGTGCTTCGCTTGCTATTGAAAGCTCCTTCACGACATTCGCGCTCACAAGCGAAGCGCGAGAAAGAAGAATAATGAATACGCGTGAAGACTCGATTGCTTCGACGATCTCCTTACTCCATGAAGTCGCTGCTTCAATGCCATGCTGATCGATCCAGACATTCATTCCTGCAGCGCGCAACCGTTCCGCCAGCGCTAACGCCTGACCGGAATCTTTGCGGGAGTAGGAGATGAAAATGTCAGCCATGAATTCGTAGCCGTGACTTTTAAGTCACGGTGAAATTGACAACACGGAACAGTAGCCGTGACTTAAAAGTCACGGCTACAAGTCACTACAACGAAACCGCGCTTACTGCACAGCCTTGACCCACATCATATCTTTCGATTCGCCGACGAGGATGGCGATCAGGAAAAGGACTGCAAGGATCATCGTCCAGGTATATTGTTTGGCGACGAGGGCGCGGAGTGCATCGCTGGCGCCCTTGGCGGCGCCGGGGCTGGCGAGTTCCGAATTTGCCATGGCGAGAATTTTCTTTCCAGTTGGCATCATGACTGCGCCGGAGATTGCCATGATGACGAGATAATCCGTTTGCATGATCGCAAGCCAGGGCAGCGTGGAAAATGGGAAGAACGAATATTGCATCAGCGTGAGGATCACGCCGGTGATGAGAAGCCCCATGCTGCCTATATTCGCCATGATCGGTGCCATGATCGCACCCGTGCGGATCGAAGCTAGTTCGGCAGGAGTTCCCTTGATCTTCTTTCGCATCATGGTTCCCATGATCGCGTTCGTGATAAGGCCGACGATTACACCGGCACTGATAATGTGTAAAGAAACGATGAATGAATACATGATGACAAGAATGGATTAGTGAATAGTTGATAGTGGATTGTTAACACGTCATTGCGAGGAGAACATTCAGAGCGGAGCGATGAATGTTCGACGAAGCAACCTCAGTCCCGAAGCGGAGAGATTGCTTCGTCGGAATTGCTCCACTTTGTTGCGCAATTCCTTCTCGCAATGACGGTATAAGGGTCTTGCTCAGAATTTTTTATTTTGATAAATTTAGAGCTTGGGGTGGTTGTGCTGACTCCATACGCACACCTTCATACCCTTTGCGCTTTGCGACAATACGGTAATCGAACGCGCCGTTCGAAGTTCCGCCGCCGTTTTCGATGACATCGAACCCCGTTGCGTGTTTCGCGACGTAAACACCGTTCGTCTCCGAATTCATTTCGATAAAAACGCGCATCGGATTTGCAGCGTCGATCGTAACCGTTTGCAGGAATGCGGGATCGAGATCGATATGGGCGCGGCCATTCGTGAGGGTTCCCGAACCGTAATCGGTAAAATACACTTCGGATGATTCTTCGCAATACAGCTTGCGCCATTCATTGCCGATCGGGACAAGCGCAGATTTCGTTCCAGTTGCCGTGTAATCGCCAGCGATATAGACGCCTTTGCCTCCATTGAAATATCCGGAATACGCATTTGAGTTGCTTCCGTTGGAGCCATAAATTCCAGCAAATCCAGTCGCGTTCGAAGTGCCAACGACACCGTAATATCCAAATCCCTGCACTCCTTCGCCGCCGGTCTGGGAGCTATTTAGGCCATACACTCCACCTGAACTTGAAAAAGCAGAATGAACAAAACCGACTACGCCGAATACCGACGCGTTCGATGCCGTATCTGTATTAGTTCCATACAGCCCGCCTCCAGGAAATGTTAATGTACTCGGGGAATTGCTGGTACCTTCGATTGCGATGCCTGTATTAGAGGCGGTGTTCCCTACTTCGAAGCTCACATTCGAGGATGAAGTACCATTGAATGGCAACGAAAGGCTTCCGCCGCCTGAACCATTCGTTGCGGCAGTAACCCGCCCTTTGGCATCGACGGTGATATTGGCATTGGTGTAGCTGCCGGGTGTTACACTGGTTGTTACGAGTGTCGGTGTAGGGTAAGTACCGATGAGATCGCCACCGGCCGCGCCATCGGGTGGGAACCCATTCGGAATGCCCGAAATGCTCGACCATGCCACGCCCGCCGCTTTCACGGAAAGATCTACCGTCGGGCCTTTGGGGTTTGTGATCGTAACGGTCTTATCCGCAGAGGTTATCTCAGTCACAGCGGCAGTGGCTTCGGGTATATTGAGTGCATACGGTGCCGATGTAAGCGGCGAACGCGGTGATAGCTCTGAACCGCCATCGATAGAAATGCCAAGCCACATCGGCCCGGCAAATGTGACCGTTGCAGGGATAGAGTCCAGAAAGGTGCTAAATACACCGTTGGCGGTTGAAACGGTATCTTGTTTGCTATAAAGGACTACCGCTCCTGTTCTCGTACTATATAACGCAAGAATCAGGATATGCTGCCCATCGGCGACGGCCGCGCCATTTTTGCCGGTAAGCACACCCTGATACGAAATTGTTCGCGGAGCCTGTGCGGAAACTTGGCTCGTGAGTGTTACTAAGAAAAGCGAAAGCGACACCAACAGCTTCGGGAATCTCATCTGATGAAAATATATCATCCACGAAAATATGAAAACTTTAGACGAAGCTGACAAAAAGCGAATGACGACATGGCGGTAAAACAAGAACATCCCCTCGAGCACGAAGCTCCAAACGGCACCAACGGCATCGAGCAATTACCATTCTTCGAACTTGGCCTGATCCCTGAAATTTGCGAGCGCGTACAGAAGATCGGCTATGCCGCGCCGACGCCCATCCAGCGCGAGGGCATTCCACTGATTCTCGAAGGCCACGATGTGATCGGCATCGCACAAACCGGTACCGGCAAGACCGCAGCCTTTACGCTGCCCCTCATCGACTCCCTCCTCTGCTCGCCAAAACCGAAACATAAGGATCAACCCCGCGTCCTGGTGCTGGAACCCACACGAGAACTTGCCATGCAAGTCCTCGAAGCATGCTTCAGCTTTGCGCAGGGGACCGGACTTCGTGCCGTCGTCGTCTATGGAGGCGTGAGCCAGCGCACCCAGGAGCGCGATCTTTCGAAGGGCTGCGACATTCTTATCGCGACCCCCGGCCGCTTGAACGACCTCCTCCAGCAGCGCGTCATTTCGCTCGCCAGCGTGGAGTTCCTCGTACTCGATGAAGCCGACCGCATGCTCGATATGGGCTTCCTGCCGCAGATCAAGCGCATCACGGCGCATGTCCCGCGTGACCGGCAGACGCTCATGTTCTCTGCCACACTTTCGCATGACATCGAAGAACTGGCGCGACGGCTTACGCACGATCCCACCCTAATCGAAGTGGGCGGACGCCGAAAACCCGCCGAAGGCATCACGCAAAAAATCTATTCCGTGATGAAGCTGAAGAAGCCGGAACTTCTGCTAAAAATCCTCACGGAACTTTCCAGTGAAAATGCCGATGGGACTCAATCTGCGATCCCCACCCGAACGCTCGTCTTCACGCGCACCAAGCACGATGCCGACCGCGTGGCGCATGTGCTGGCACATGCCAGAGTGAATGTCACCAAGATCCACTCCAATCTCACCCAATCCGAGCGCACCAGAGCGCTTGCGGATTTTAAGCATGGAAAGTTCGATACCCTCGTCGCGACCGACGTGGCTTCCCGTGGGCTCGACATCGATGACATTAGCCACGTCATCAACTACGAGCCGCCCATGTCGCCGGATGACTACGTCCACCGCGTAGGCCGCACCGCGCGCGCCGAAAAAACCGGTGTAGCGATCACGCTCGTAAGCCCCGAAGAAGAGCCGCTCATGCGCGACATCGAAAAGCGCGTCGGCATCGAGATCGAGCGAACCGTCGTAGAAGGCTATGCCCCCCCGCCGCCGATCGAAATGTCCCAGGCCGAACGCAGACGATTGAAGGGCTGGGCGAAGCGGTAAATTTCTTTGTTCGAAGAAACTCTACTATGACGGGACGCCGTTCAGGATAAGAAATATGAACACTGTGAACTTTTCTTTCGATACATTAGCCCAAGCCGCGCTTTCATTGCCGCTCGAAGAACGGGCGGCATTAGCGGCACGTATCGTCGAAAGCATCGATAAAAGCGAGCCGGAACTGTCCCAGGAGTGGCTTCAAGTTGTGGAACGGCGGCGGCAGGAGGTTCTTTCCGGCAACGCCAAGACCATGAGTGCGGAGGAAGTAAGTACTCGGGTTCGCACACGAGTTGGATGAGCGATCATCCACTGAACGTACGATATCACCTCGAAGCCGTCGAGGAATATGAGCGCGCCGTAGATTATTATGCCACGATCAGCCCACCGCTTGCGGCAAGCTTGATCGATGAAGGTGGAACATTGTATAGAGAGGATCACTGAACATCCCATGCAGGGACGCGAACTTAACCCGAACATCCGGTCCTTTCGGACAAGAATTTTTCCCTATCAAATTGTTTTTATGATCGAGCGGGAGGTTGCAACGATTCTAGCCGTAGCACATGAAAGCAAGGAACCGGACTATTGGAAACATCGCATCCATTGATTGTGATAGAAATGTCCCAGGCCGAACGAAGGCGATTAAAGGGCTGGGCGAAGCGGTGACCCGATAGGGTAATTATTTTTGCCTTTCGCCGAGGAAGCCGGATTGAGTAATTTTGTGTTTGTATTTTTCAAGCGGTTAAATCCCGAAATTTTTTCCAGGGCTTCGGTCCTATTAAGAGTGAAACCAATTCCCAGCAAATTTTAAGCATGCGGTACTCTCACTCCTTTCTGTGCGTTCTTGCTTTTACCGCCGCTGCACCATTATTTGCCCAGACCATTAATCCGTACTCACGTTTGGTTGATCCGCTTGCAATTTCTCGGCTTAACGAACCCGATTTTGCCCCGCTACGTCAGGCGTATGGTTGGGGCTATGCATGGGACTCGAATTACTATGTCACTGCCCAGGATACCGGAGTCGGCATTATCACCCACCTATGGCTTACTTCACTCCTGCCGGATTCGGAAACAGGATTAAAACTCATCGTCGATGGACAGGAATTACGGAGTGCGACCTTCCAGAACTTTTTCGATCATCCAGATGGAAATATGCGAAATCCGTTTGATACTATTATTGGCGAAGCGAGGCTTTGCGATGTTCAGATCTCATACCAGAAGGGATTTCAGCTTCTGACCAAATGTCCGGGTACTTCTTCAGCGTTATGGTATGATTTTGCATGGCGGCCGCTTCCGGCAAGCGTGGACTTACCGTTCAGCGATGGCTTAAATACGTTGGTTTTTCTTCAGGATGAGTTGCAAGCAGATAGTGTCTATCGAAACCCTTCTTTACTATGGCGTGGCACAACCGGCGTCGATTCCAGCTATAAAGCACTGCTAACATCGGGTGCTGATTCGACACTTCTCACTATTAAGGGTTCCAACATCGTTCGATCCTTTAGGCTGCTTCCAAGTTATTACGATTCGACGCTGGACTCCGTCTGGCTTGATATTTATTGGGATGGCGAGGCGTCACCCTCGTTCTCGACTTCGTTGCTCTCGCTCTTCGGACAGAGCTACGATTTTCGCGATCTGCATTCGCTGCCCATCGAATTCACCCAGGATTCGGGATTTGAAATGCGGCTGCCTATGCCATTTGCGAGCTCCATGCGGATCGCATTCAGGAATATTTCGAGCAAGCCAGTCACCATTCAAGGGAAGGTTTCGCTCATTCCACAAGCGGTCGATCGCGATACATTCGGGTATCTTCATGCCAGATATAGCCAAACAGATCCAACGCGATACGGCGTGTACCATCCTGTGCTGCATATCAAGGGAAAAGGTAAATATATCGGCCTGCTGATGGGTATTCATGATCTGCAGCTCGTTGAGACGTATGAGGGAGACGCTGTATTTACGATCGATTCGAGTACTTGGAATTCATTCCATTACGGAGGCACCGAGGAGTATTTCAATGGCGCGCTCTATTTCTACACTGGAGACTATTTTATGCCCTTCGGAGGAACGAGCAATAATTTCGCAAATTACTTCCGTTTCCACTATCTCGATGCGATGGATTTTCGGGAAGCGTTCGATTTCGATTTCCAGCATGGAAACAATAATGACTCTCATGAATACTACCGCACGCTTGCCTTCTGGTATCAGCGCCACATTCCATTCTGGACGGATCATGACACGATCCTGGCGGCGAACAATGGGACATTGCCGGAGCCGGATATTCCTCCCGGGAGCAGATCGATATTGACCTCGATTCCATCCCCATAAGCCAAACCACAGCAAATTCCGATGGCGGGTTCGATCTGCAAGTAACCGTTCCTTCGCTTCCGGTCGGTTTTCACACACTTTCCGTAAATGGAGTTGCCTCTCCATACACTATTTTTGTGACCCGTGTTCCAACCATCCAACTGCTCGATGAACCGAAACCTCTTACGGCCAAAACCGGCGATACGCTTCACTTCGTTGGCGCCGGATTCGCTCCGGGAGATTCCATAATGGCGAGCATCGGAGGGAAATGTGCTTATTCCCGATCAAGTGTTAGTCCAGAGAATCAGATCGCGGGGTGGTTAATAGTGCCGGAGCTTGCCGATAGCACTTATTTCGTTTCACTCCTTGGAGTGAAAAGCGGAAGCACTGCCTCGCCGGATCCGGTACGGATCACGCGCACCCTCCGTTACGAGTGCGAGGATTTTTGGACCGACTCTACTACGGCAGTCTTCGGTGCATCGGAGTTTTTACCGCTCTTGCAACATCTCCCCAATAATTTCAGCCATGATGCTGTGCTTTGGTTTCGCCCTGATTCTATTTCCACCATAGCGACCGAGCACTTTTTTATCCCTTATGCCGATACCTTTTCGATCGGTTTCCAATATGGGAGAGGAACGATCTTTGCGAATTTCGATGTGATCCTAGATAGTATCACACTCTCGCACATCGCTGGATTCGATACCGTTCTCTATACGAACGATAGCATTTCGCTTGGGATAAAATTTATTCCTGCTGGAGAACACACCCTTGCCTTCCATTATACCGGCCACGATTCTCGCGCCACGGATTCCATTCTATGGGCGGATTATATCCAATTCAATCCTACCGATCACTATGTCGGATCGGGCATAACTACCAGCACCCCCGACGTTGCAAGCACATTTTCGATTTACCCCGACCCAGCCATAAATAACATTTTCGTTACATCCCCGTTCGGCCCGCTGACGATAGTCGATCCGCTTGGGAGGATCTATGCTGTTCATCAAACTGGAAATACGATCGATATTTCTTCTCTTCCGTCAGGCGTGTATTTTGTCAGCGATGGCGTGAACAGGGCGAAGTTTGTGAAGGAATAGAATACTGGTGTCTATCCATTTCGGCCCGTTCGAAATCTATAAATCGCCTTAACCAAAAAATAATATACGTTTCCCAAAGAATTTTCTTGCGAAATCGTGTCAAATTGTGGGTAAAATGAGGATTGATAGAAAATACTTTAAGTCTTTGCTTGACTTTTCATATTTTTCATTGTATATTTGTATTGCTAAGAATGTAACACTTGCAGATGAAAGCCTCAATAATGCAAATTCGAGGCGCGGGAATTTCCGCTGCCGTGGTGCTCTTAGCATTGGCCTTTAGCGGGTGTGCCATGGCGCCAATGATGAGCGCTATGGGCACTCAGGAGGGTATTGCATCCTATTATTCGAATGAATTTCAGGGCTGCAAAACCTCGAATGGCGAAATCTTTGACAATTCGAAATTCACGGCCGCGCACCGGACGTACCCTTTTGGCACCATCGTAAAGGTAACGAACCTCTCGACGAACGCCCAGGTGGAAGTCCGGATCAACGATCGCGGCCCGGTAAAGCAGGAGAGAGTTATTGATCTTAGTTATGCCGCCGCAAAAGCGATCGGTATCGACCGGTCGGGCTTAGGAAAAGTGCGGCTCGAAGTAGTACAATGGGGTAGTAGGAAAGTATGAATTGATAATTAAGAATTAAGAATGTGGGGGTGGCCCCGGATGCCACGATACGGATTATCGTACAAAGAGCCACAATTCTTAATTTTTACTTCTTAATTATTAATTAAAAAAGTGGGCATGCGGATGTCGAACGAAGAGGGAGCGCAGTTGCTATAGGGGCAGACTCAATTGTGGGTCGGCAATGGAGCATCGGCGACGATGCGTCGTGATCTCTTCGTTCGCTCCGCCCCTTGTTTCCGCCATTCCGGATGAATTCCGGGATTTCGGCAGCAAGGTGCGGAGCTCTATCATGGTTGGAGACACTCGTCCAATTGGGGCGGGTGTCTCATTGAAAAGCTCTTGTTAGAAAAAATATTTAAAAAAGCTGTCAGGGGGGTGTAACAAAACTCGAAATGCGAGGTTGTTTAGGAGCTTCCTTGTCCGACATCCTAATACGAATGGAAAAGTAGGCTACGACCTGAAAAAAATCGGGATTTTCTTCGGGTTGTTAAAATACTTCGTATATTTGTATCGGGAAGATCGTCCGGAACGTCGAAGACGAGGGTTTTTAACCCCCGCCTTTTACGTTGATGATGCTTGCCAGTGAGGCTGGCGCCCGTAGTTCAACTGGATAGAACGTTGGATTCCGGTTCCAAAGGCTGAGGGTTCAAGTCCTTCCGGGCGCGCAACGGAACGCAGCGTGCCAAATGGTGCTTTGCCGAAAGGTGGTGCTCCATGTAATGCGACCCGAAGAATTCTGGGCTCATGCCCCGTGGATACGGAATAAGTTTTTTTAACGGATGATTCGTTCTCAGCGAGAACTTAAGGAAATAGAGCAACCAGGCGCAGAGCGGCTTTCTCAAACAGAGAGGCTTCTTCTGCGCTATGAGGCTACTCAGGACTGGGTTCTTAATAACCAGCGGACCGTAGGGGCTGCTGGAGTAGTGCTTGTAGCACTCATCGCAGGGCTCTGGTGGTGGGTGGGACAGCAGAAGACGAATAGCGATCACGCGGCTACGTATCTTTCGCGGGTAGTTTATTACTACTTTAATGATGATTACCGTCATGCAATTGATGGCAACCGTCAGCAGAAGGTAGATGGCGAACCCATTTATGGGCTTCGTTACATCTCGGAAGAATACGGATCGACGTCATCGGGCAACCAAGCCACACTCTTGCTTGCGAATTCATACTATGCCCTTGGCAAGTACGATAGCGCCAGCCGGGAGTTCGAAAAGGCTTCATCCGATTATCCGATCGTAAAAGCTTCTATCGAAGCAGGTCGCGCAGCTATTTTGGAGCACAGCGGTAACAAAATCGAATCTGCGAAGTTATTTGAATCAGCGGCGCAACGGGACGATACAAATCCGCTTGCCGCTGATTACCTGCTTTCCGCCGCCCGTGACTACGAAGCGGCTAATAAAAAGGACGACGCAGTCCGTTTGTATCGAAAGCTCGCGGCGGACTTCCCGAGCGGTCAGTTCGACGATGCCGCCAAGAGAGAGCTCTTGAAAATGAATGTGGAGCTTTAAGCGCAGGAAATTGGTTTTCCCGCGTTCATAAAATGTTTTAGCAACCGCCAGGGTGCTTTGAGAGGACGAAACAGCTCCTCCGAGGTGCTCACAGGCGACAAAATGATTCCAAAACCTATTTGGGTTCTAAGTAGAAAACTGGACATATGAGACTCGACCAGGACAATTGCCTTTCAGTTACAGACCGTGCGGCTCGCGTGAGCTCAGGACGGTTCTCGTTCCTCACTAACGGAGTTGCGATGCGCCGTTGCTTTGCAGCGCTACTTGTGCTGCTGGGCTTCATGGCCTCCACCGGCCAGGTGAACGCACAGTACATCAAACGTGTGTCGGGTTATATTAACCCGGGCGTCACGGTATATTTCTATCCGCGTGTGCCGAACAATTCGGCCCGCGATACGATCTACCAGATCTCCGGCGACCTCCATATCGGCGGCAAATTGCTTATTGCAAATGGAGCCGAAGTATGGTTCTTGGACAATAGCCGCATCGTTGACTCCACCGGCGGCAAGATCATCGCCAATGGTTATGCAACCATCCCTGGCTTGATCCCGTCAGATAGCATCATCCTTTTCCGTGGTGCGTCGGAAGGTGACACCTCTTTCGAGTGGGGTCATTTTGTCATTCTTCCAAATTCAGACTCCGCGTATTTCGCGAACGTTCGGTTCACGAACTTCCGTAAGCGCAATACGGTCGATCAAACTTATCTTTACAGTCCCATCTACGATGCTACGCATGCGTCGTTCAATAACGCGATCGACAATGTGATCAACGGCGTAGGTGGTGTAATCGCAACGTTCTCTGCTAAGACTTACCTTTACAATGTTATCGTGGATAGCTGCCGCGCATCGTTTGCCGGTGGCGCTTTCGCATTCCTTCAATCTCCGGTAGGCTGGCCGGCGCCTGACGATGGTCGTCTCGCGCTTGCAAACCACCAGGTATGCCTTCTTACTATTCGCGATACACGCGTCTATAATAATGAGACTTCGGCTCCGACGAGCAATCTCGCGCTCGGTGGCGCCATTTATATGGCCTCGAATGCTACGAGTTATGTTGCGGCTGACAACGTGGTCGGCTACCTCGGTCACAGCCCATTTGTAACCGGTACGCCCGCAAATCCGATCTTTTTCACTGCCACGCAAGATCAAATGCTTTTCGAGCGTTGCACGGCGAACAATACATTCAATCTTTTATCCAGTAATGTAGGTACCGATTTCGCCGAGGGCGGCGCTATCTATGTAGGTACGAACAGCGGACTTGTTCTTTCGCAGGCGACATTCAATAACGACTCTGCGATCGAAGGTTATGATCTCAACTCATGGGGTGGAGCCATCTGTGTAAGCCCGTATGCCGGTAACCCGCACGAGAATCTCGTGACGAACGGAACACCTAACGACCAGATGCCTGGCCTTGCGATCATGAAGACGGCGATGTTCAATGGTTGCGTTGCCGGTATGGGTGGTGCAATTGAACTTGGCAATCCTTCGAACGTACTCGGAATGCCGGTTCCACGTCTCATCGTCAATGCTGAAAACTTTGTCAACGGTGTTCGCGATTCCGGAAAGATCGAGTTTGACGGAAACGTTGCCTACACATACGGCGGAGCTATCTATGCTCCGAACCAGGTTTATATCACTGGCTACCTTGCGCCTCTTTCGCTGGCGTGGCCGGGTGGTTTTGATTCTATCGAATTGCGTGTGAAGTTTTACAATAACGTTGCCGGTGAGGGTGGGGGAAGTATCTACCTCGATGGTAATGCAGGCGGAACGCCGGATATAAGCGAACGCCGATCATGGCACTTGCAGAACAGTGTTAATCCGTTCGATGCTCGCGTAAATCGTGGTGCTCAATACGCTGAAAGCGTAAAGGGCGGCGGCGCAGAGTATGTTGGCTTCCGTGATTCCACGTTCTCGACAGAATTCAATGGAAACTTTGTTGTCGGCGGTAATGGTGGTGCGGTTATGATCGAAGATGAGATCGCTTGCGCCAATCAGACTGCTATCAACCGTTATTTCGCTGAGAATCAGTATAACGCTCAGAACCCAACGATTCCACAAGATCCTACTGCAAGCATTTTCCCATACGATCAGCGCGAGCTAACCCGTTTTATCGGTAATGCTGCTTATCTCGGACCGGATTCTGCAGGTCTGTATAGCTATGATCCATCGAACACGGAATCGGCGCACGGACGCGGTGGCGCCATGTACATTCGCATCACGAGCGACCTTTGCTCGCTGGCTCCAATTGATTCGACTATTATCAGTCAGGCTCGCTTTGAGCGCAACGAGGCGTATTCTGGCTCTGCGATTTGGAGCGATCAGTTCGACCTGAAGATCATGACGAACCTGACGCTCATCTCGAATAACATTTGTACTTCTACTTCTTCCGCAACGGTCGATCTCGATTCGTCGGGTGTTGCAAATCCGGGAGATCCGAACGTAGGAGCAACGATTTGGGCAGATTTCGAAGGTCCTATTCCTTCTTATGCAAGCAACTCGCGCAATGATGCTATCTATGGCAACTCTGCACGATACGTTGTGCGCCTTCCGGTCTCTCCTGTGATCGGCAAGAGCGGCGTCGATACGCTTCGTGGTAACTTCTGGGGTGAAACAGGCCCGGGAATCGTTACCGAAGAACACCCACCAACAGGTGTTGAGCAGGGTAGCTTCTTTATCGATTACTACAACGGCTGCTACACCAATATCTATGAGCCGAATAGCAATCCGACGTATTCGTATCAGGCTAATTCGATCGGCACCATTCCGGATACGCTCTTAATGGAAGGCCGCGTATATGACCTATATGACAGAGGCACGAACATGAAGACGGCAGATTACTCCAACCGCCGCCTTGCGCCATCCGAAGCGTTCTCGCTTGGTTTGCCTGCAAACATCGTCAAGATACACCGCTTTACGCGCAACATTTTTGATCAAGATTCAACTTACGTGAACAAGATCGACCTCATGCAGATCGATTTCACTGGGCCGCATCCTATTGGATACCCGTTGTTCCTGCAGGCTGACGTTGCACTCAGCGATTCGAATCGTGATGACAACGCCGAGAACTATACCACGTACATCGTTCTCAATCAGAGCACGAACGAGTTCGTTCGCGTGAACCTGAAGGAGATCAAGGCGGCCGAGGGCGGTTCCGATGTTCAGCAGACCTATCAGGGCAGACTTGACTTCGTTCCGGACTCATCGATCGTCGAGCGTCATCCAAATCTGCGCACGAACACCCTGTTCTCGCTTTCGCTTTTGCGCCCATCGGCATGGACGTATGCCGAAGCGCAGCGCGCATCGTTGCTTGAGGACTCTGCTGCTCTCGCGGGCCGTGAGTACACACTCTCCCCAAGCGATCTTAATGCACCTGGAGATGTAGTTCAAATGGATTGTGAATCCGGTGGACCGAAGACGGGCACATGGTATGCCGGTGAGAAATATCACACGTTGCCGGTACGTCCTGGCGACAACATTTATGTCATCAGCCGCACTCAGCTTTGGAAGTATGGCGCCGCGTACGCGATTGCCAATGGCCTTCAGTTCACGATCGGCAATGTGCTTCCGCCGCAGTTTGTCGGAGATATTCCAAAACTTCAATCGGATCCGTACAATCCAAACGTGCGCTTTGTAAAAGAGGATGTTAACTATAACAATTCGAACGCAAACACAACGCTGTTCCGAATTGGGGGTTACGATCCGAACAACTTCTACGATCCTCGCTTCCTGTTCAATCCAGGAAACTACACGCAGCTTGGTATCAACGTGAGCATTGATCTCTTCAAGGGAGATGTTGTACCCTCAGGAGCAGCTCCGGGTGGTGCAACCTATATTCCTGCGGCTGCTCTGGATTCTGTCGAGAATCATGTACGTCTAACCCACTGGTTACATCAGACCGTTATTTACAACCAGAACATCACGGGATCAAATGGGTACGTTCAGCTTTCCGGACAACCGCACAATCCAGACGTCGTGCCGGGTGGAGAATCGCTCACAGCGACGCTCACAAACTTCCCGCCGAACTATGTATCTGAGAACGGTTTGCTAAACGGCTTCCCAGGAGCATTAGGACCGGATAGCGAGTCGCTTAGCATGTGGGTATTCCCGCCGTATATGAATTGCGACAGGAACCCAGATAGTACTACCGCTATCCCAGATACACTTTGCGTAGCTGCGTCCACAAACACATACCACTTTAAGATCGTGGTTATGGACAGTGTGCCGGTATTCGATGCAATAGGACCATCGTCTTGCGGTTATCCTGGACCTGTTGGCATCTTGACAGACTCGCTCCGCTACTCGCTCGATCTCAATACGGATGATGAGCGTGAGGATTCCGCCGCTGCCGTGGAAACGGAAGCGCCGGCAACTACGAACAGCTTAAATCCTGATTTGGTAAGGCATTTAGCGTGGTCAACTGGGCCGACCGACACCAGCTTCTACCGTAACTTCAAGTACGGCCGTACCAGCTATAACTTCGTTACTCAGCCGTCATGGATGGTTGAGCCGCAGGGCGGAATTTATGTTCCCATTGACAGCACCGATCCGAACTTCCTCAGATTGGGCATTATCAATGTAAGAATTGATTCCAGCGATGCTGTGAACAACTACTTGCAGACGGTGCCGCAGGTGAATCCAAATCCGGGCGAGCTTAATCTCGATACCGTCATGGCTGTTATGGCGAACGATGGGCACACCGGTCAAACGATCGTGAATGAGCCTATCACAATCCTCTTTGCTCCGACATTCTTAACAACCACGTTGCCGGACGCTAAAGAAGGTATTGACTACAGCTTGAATTTCCAGAATGCGAATGACATTCAGAGAATTCAGGTGCAGAACCTGAATCCGGAGCACAGCCTTACCTATCGCTTGCTCTATCGTGGAAACACCGAGTATCTCTTCCGAGACTTCCCGAACAAGGTTCCAGCAGAGGATTCGATGTTGGCGAACGGCACATGGGTCGTCAGCAAGAGCCACATGGGCAAGCCGGATACGATCGTTGGCACGACGCCAAACTGGATCCACATCGATCCATACTCCGGTGTGCTCTCCGGTATTCCTGGCGATACGGATGCTCCGAGCTTCCCAGGTACATGCAATGGCCCGGATACGCTTACGGTTGTTGTAACCGACGGCAACGGCACTTCTTACTGCGTGGCAGCATGGGAGACCATTCCGATCAATGTTGATTCGGTCAATCATCCGCCGGCATTCGTTCGTGGACCAGGAGAGATGTGCGTTCTGAACAATACGCAGTTCTGTGACAGCATCACCGTCTATGATCCTGACCTCACCCGTATGCCTTGCGCAGTTGATACGATTACTGTTACCGATTCCAATGGATTCAAGATTAACGGTAGTGGCTCAACAGTTACCTTTACGGGTCAGCTCTCTAACGATTCTGTACGGTTCCAGATCTGTGGATCGTTCAATGAGAATTCGAACTACTTCTCACAGGTACCGGTGCCTCAGGAATTTGTTAAGGTTATCGTTCATGATATTAGCGGCTTGTCCGACACGATGAGATTGCCTGTCAATCTTGGTGAGAATCCTGCATTCGAGTGTACGATCCTTGTATCGAACACACAGACGACGCTTCATCCTTTAGTTGATGTACAGCAGCTCTGCTTCGGCGCGGGTCAGTCGGCCACCGACGGTATTGATCAGCAGTATTGCGAGTATGAACTTGCTCCAATTCCGCCTTCCAGCTCCTTCGATGCACGTTGGGTGCTTCCGATCGGCGGCAGTGTGGACGGAACGACGATCGACATCCGCAATAATTCCAATGCCTCGATCACATGGCAGGTTGAATTCCAGCCTGGTGACGACGGCGGCGGTGCGGGCAGCTTGTATCCAATTCAAATATGCTGGACGCGTTCATGCCTCGATTCCGCTTCGTTGCCTGCGCCGTTCAACACCGGACACTTCTATTTGAGAGACCCGCAGTCATCGCAGGAGTTTTCGATCGACATGGCAACCGGACAGGGTCCAATCGACAATAGCCTCTATACGCTCAAGTCGGTCGGCTCGGACACCGAGTGCCTCCAGATCCGCAACCAGGGACTGACGAATGCGATCATCGTATTCCAGCCAGCTAACTCGGGAGTGGGCACCAGTTCGCAGACGCAGTTTGCGCTCCAGCCGAACTATCCGAATCCATTTAACGGAGCGACGACATTAAGCTTCTCGGTTCAGACTCGTTCTAATGTTCGCATCGATATTTACGATGTGAAGGGTGCGCTCATCCGTACGATCGTGAACGAATCACTGGATGCAGGTTCCTATCCTGTTACCTGGGATGGTACTGACGCATCGGGTGCGCCTGTACCGGATGGCACCTACATCGCGACCATGCGTGCTGGAAGCTTTGGCTCCTCTGTCAAGATGTCAATGGAGCGAAGCGCCCAATAATATTAAGAGCGGCCGCAGGGCAGAAGTCCTGCGGCCAACCTCTACCGATCAAAATAAACCAGAGTTTTTATAGTGAAGCAACTTTCAAGGAGCAATAGACCCATGAAACAGTATCAACGATTTATTATCATGCTTGCCGTGCTCACCATCGGACTGGTGGGAACGGTTAATGCACAACAGTTCGGCGTACAGCCCGTGTGGGCGAATTACGCTGTTCAGTATCGTAATCTCACGACTCCATACAGCCCGTTGGCTGGCGGCACTGTTCTGCCAGGTATTCCCAATGGAGGCACCGTGCCGATCAATTTCGTGAATTTCACGGGTGCTATTGACATGGATGACGGTACAGCCGTTGGTGTTCCGACCGGTTTCTCGTTTGACTACAATGGGAACCAGTGCAACTCGGTCAATATCAACATCAATGGATGGGTGTCGATCAATATGCAGGACCAGCCATTCAACCCGATTCCGGTCACCCCTGCCAACAACAACGTTTTGTTCAGCTCGGTGTTGCCGAATAATTGTATTGCTCCATTTTTTGGTGACCACTACTATCGCACAACGGAACCGGGTTATTTCCCGTCAAAAATTTCTTACGCGATAGCGACTCGTCCGGATCCGAACACAAACAGTATTCACTACCCATTCGATCAGCTTTATACCTTCACGGTTGAATGGAGCGACCTCAACATCAACGACAAGACGAATCCAAATTCAGTTGGATCTTTTCAATTGATCATTCGTGAGAATCCACTCGCGAACGACAAGTCTGCTCCTGATGATCGCGCGACGTTCGAATTCCAGTACGGCCCAGTCGGACCGCCAAGCGGTTCGGCCAGCAACGTAGTCACCTCTGGTGCGGCCGTTGGAGCCAATGATTCCGTAGGATTTACGCACATCAATGCACTTTTTGCTACCGCAAGCGATCCTAATGATGTTGCTAACAACACTTCTGCTCGCACGACCTGCTGGCCGCCGGTTGTTGGATGTACCCCCGGTCTTGCACTTCAGCTTGTTCCGGTTGGAAGAGATTTCCTTGCAACGTGGGGTGATGGAGATGCCGACCTTTCACAGGTCACTAGCACAAATCCGCAGGTTCGAAATAACCAAAGTCTTTTTGTTACTATCAACGATGCTAACGTGGTGTTACAAGCTGCGGCCAGCGGAATTCCGCTCGACTCCATTGAGGGAAGCAATGCATTCCATGGAGATGCCAATCATACCGGTCAGGTTTACAACCCTAATTATGGAGCGTATTTTTATCATACGACCCCTTATGACGCTGCTTACATCATGATGTATCTTGCCGGCAAGCTTGCGACATTGCCCTGGCCATCATCGCTTCCGGTTCCTGGATATAAATCTTCGGAAGTGCATGCGACCGATGTTTCAGGAGTCGTTGCGGATGTTTCGAATGTAAATATCACTGGTAATACAATTTCGCTCCCGATCACTATTCGCGGCAGTGTCAACGGACCGTTATCCATTCAAATGGATCTTAAAGGTTTGGAGCAAAGCGGAGTTCAGTTGATCGGCACCCGCGCTCTCGACGGAGCAATTATGTGTTCCGATGCCAAGCTCGGACGCGTAGCGCTTGCAACCTCCGGTGATTTTGCCGATGGTGCCACGGTTGGATATATCGAGCTACGAGCCCCTGCAAACACGAATGCAGAATTCGATGTCGAGAACGTACAAGTTAACGATGCGAACCTTTCGTCATCCCATGTAGCGCTTAAACTTGCTGATAATACTTCTGGTAGCCAGAGTGATCTTGAACAGAACGTGCCGAATCCCTTTGTGGTATCGGTTTCCGGTCAAACGACGATCGGTTTCGATCTGACGGCTTCAGAGAATGTTACGCTTCGAATTTTCGATGTGCTCGGACACGAAGTCCAGACATTGATCTCCGATGAAGGCCGTACCGCCGGACATAACACCGTTCAGTGGGATGGTCGTGACGTAAACGGAAGCCTTGTTGCCTCCGGCCTTTATTACTATCAGCTCACCACGCCTGATTTTACTCAGTGCGCGAAGATGCAGGTGGTTCGATAATAGTTTTTCGCGCAGTACCTTTCATGGAAAGGTACTGCGTCTTGTTCTTTGAAAACCTATGGCTACGATACAGGGGCTGTGCATTAAAACGGCGCTGCTTGCAATGCTTGCATGCTACGCAAAACAAGCAACTGCGCAAAACATAATGAGCCTTCGTATCGACACCGTAACAGCAATACCGGGATCAACGGTCGATGTGCGAGTACTTTATACTTTTACTTCGACCCACGCACACAACATCCATGATTTCAACGCAAGATTTTTGTTTGATACTTCAAACAGCAACCTTGTGGCCTACATCATGGCAGGTACTGCATCGGCGGCGCTGTTAGATACCACTGGGAGCCACACTGGATTGCTCGCACTCGGAAACCAGGAGATCGATCTTACGGACTCTGTTCTTTTTAAGATCAGAATGACGGTAGATTCTAATGCAGACACTGCATGGATCCGCTGGGATACAAATTGGATCGTGTTCGGTGCTGGTGATGAAGGCGTTGACATCGTCCATCAACAGGATGGATGGATTCGGACTCCGAAGTCAAATAATGCCAGTGTGAGCACGATAGAAAGTTCTGGGCGACCAGTAGCGATCTATCCAAACCCTGCCCGAAACCATGTTACGATTTACGCACCGGAGTATTCAAGCGATGCGATGGTAAGGATCGTTGACATGGCAGGAGACGTCGCATGGTCAGGGAGGTTGTATTCTGGTGCATGGAATATCCCTCAAGGATTTCCCCCTGGTACGTACGGAGTGATACTAAATGAGACGAGCTTGGATTCGAAATGTATCGGAACATTGCTTGTAGAGCCACGGTAGCCATAGAAAAGTCGGGAAATCGCCCTTTGGGGTGTAACAAATTTTTTGAAAACGAATTAATTGTCAGGTACGATGAACCTTAACAATATTAAAACTGAGGAGAAGAAAGCCATGCGAAAGCTATACGGCTCGATAGCGGCCATTGTGCTCGCTGTTTTAGTGCTTGCTGGCGGGACCACAGTGGTCCGCGGCCAAAATTTTATTCCCTATCCGACGCTATCGCTTAGGAATTTTCACGTCCATCCGGGGGATGGGAATTTGCGAATTCCTATATCCGGCGTGGATCAATACTTTCTCCTCCCGGTTTGGGTATGGAATGCGGTTGATACAACGCAGAACCCGAACAATAGCTGGATATCAGAAGGCAAGAGCGGCAGCCCCGGGCAGCACCTTGAGCCTATTCGCAGCTTCGATTTTCAGATTTCCTATAATGTAGGGGGTATGGAGCTCGATACAGCTCATGGTTCACCGGTCGTTATGGTCGGTCCTTCCATTGTCTCTGCGAGCCAGGGAGTTAATTGCTCTGTGACGCCGCATCCCGATACCGGTCTTGCCGCTACATTTTTGATCAACGTTGCGGAGATCAACGCAAACAATCCTGAGGATCAGGATCAACGTTACATTCGTGTTGCCGCCGCAAGCTCTGTGCCGCTTCCGAAGAACAACTCGGCCGATTCCGGTTATTCCGAGCATAACGGAATTTTATTCTGGCTGCGCTTTCACGTAACAGGAGAATATCCTGGCTTGGTGAGCATTGATTCTGCTCGCTTCAACGATCATTGGGGTGATACGGGCTACACCGCTGAAAATGGCGGCCTTCCTATCAACATCGGCAATTTCGGTGGTGGTCAGGGTGTCGGGGGTCCGTTTAACCGTGGTGAAGTGGACGTTACCTACATCACACCTCCTGTATTTGAGCTTTCACCAATTCCAAATTTTGCACTCGTTGATGGAGCCGGTGGACCGGTTGACTCACTCGTTAATGATCTGGTCTATGATCCAACCGTGTTTAATGGCTCTGTTACTCAAGAGTTCCTCATGGATGCGTTCCAGTCCAGCGGTGCTGGTTCGGAATTTGACAACATCCTAATTACATCCGATCAACCGTGGCTGTCCATCAATTGCGGCGGACCAGGTGGTAGTAATTCGCTCACACTCGGGTGGGATGCCATTGATAATTATGTACTCGGATTATCCACCGAAGGACCAACGGCCATATCGCTTTGGCTGACCGTTCCAAATCCACAGCAACTTCCTGCTGGTGTGTATTACGCAACGGTAACATTCCAATGTGCTGGAGCATCGAACTCTCCATTCCAGCTTAAAGTACGCTTCGTTCGTGAACAAGCACCCGACGAGCCAACGCCCGGCGGAACGGGCATCCAGCTTCAGATCTCTAATAGCTGCGTTAATGGTGTGACTGATTACCTAACTTTCGGTACAGGCCCAGGTGCTACAGACAGCATTGATGAGCTTTTTGGAGAGCAGCTTGTTACAAATGGTGATGTTGGCGGTGCTTTGGCACATGACAGTGCTTTCGCGTACTTCGTACCGCTTGACCCGAATCTGCTAAATGCCTTGACACTCAATAACGATGCGGGCTACACACGTGATATTCGCGACAGCGCAACAGACACCACACTGATCTATCAGGTTAACTTCAATCCAGGCAATGTGAATTGCTATCCTGTAAAGGTTTGCGTCGATCCGACTCAATTCCCGGCAGGCGCACGAGTATTGCTAAAGTTCACGCTGAACGGCAGCGATCAGGGTATCGACTTGCGCAATGCTACTCAGGTGAACGGTCTTGAGTGCGTTACGATCAACGATCATACCATTAATACTTTCTATATCGAGTACACCCCGGGCACGATCGCTAATATCGCCACATTCCTGAAGCAGAATAGCTGGTCGCTTGTTTCCTTGCCGGTCATTCCGCCGGATCCAAGCTCAACGGTTATTTTCAGTAATGCTCTTACAACGCCATACCAATACCAATCGTCAAGCGGATGGGAACAGCAGGGCACGCTGGAGTTCGGCCGTGGATATATGGTTCGTTATGGGTCGTACATTGGCTCTAACTCAGTCGTTGCCGGTACTAAATCCTACTCGGTTTCTAATGTTCAGATCTCGGAAGGATGGAACTCCATTGGTGGAACCAGCGGAACCGGAACTTTCGATGGCAGCGATGGAACGCAGATGACCTTTACCCAACAGCCGGGTGGTCCTGTGCCAACACGGTTGCCATACATGTGGGAGTTCACTCCGCAGAGTGGGTACGATATGACGAACTTCTTCATTCCGGGACGCGGGTACTTTATTAAAGTAGATCAGCCAGGCTTCTACAATCTGCAGACCCCGCCTCCTACCTCCACTATTCAGGGGAATTACCCAGCCGGTAAAGCAACCCAGGCACGCGAAACCTTACAAGGTCAGCTTACTCAGGTTCTCTTTAACGATGCCGAGGGTAATGGACAAGTACTGTATTTTGGCAATGCCACAACAGACCAGCCCGAAAGCAATTTCGAGATGCCAGGTATGTTCAATTCGTTCGATGCGCGCTTTGCCACGAATAACGGTGCAGTGAGCTTTAACCATACATCCTATGTCGTTAACGTACATGCAGGTAGCTATCCTGTTACGATGAAGTTCACAAACGTATCTGGCCCGGTCACGGTGACGGATATGAATGGCACACTTATCGGGACTGCTGTGAACAATGGCTTTGTCACGATCTCCAATCCGGGTATCACCCAAGTTCAGATCGCTGAGAAACAGGGCGATGCACCGAGCGTCGCCGGTTATGCGCTCGAGGCGAATACACCGAACCCATTCTCTCAGACTTCAACCATCAACTTCTCGCTGCCGCAGGAATCAGTTGTTTCGCTGGTCGTCTATAACCAGCTCGGCGAGGTAGTTCAGACGCTCGTAAACAGCGTTGTGGGCGCAGGCGATCATCAGGTAGTATTCGATGGAACGCAGCTTCCGGCTGGCGCTTATTACTACACGTTGAAAGCTGGCAATTTCGTCCAGACCCAACGCATGACACTCGAGCATTAATTGAGACGCCTGTAACAACCAGGCAGGTCAAGAGTTATTCAAAGCGGGAGCTGCTATGTTAAAGCGGCTCCCGCTTTGAGCATTTTAGAACTATTTCGATGTTATTGAAGGCACTTCCATGAAACGAGTATTTATTATTCTTTTTCTTCTTCTCACCATTTCACGAACAGGATGGTCGCAGACGGAAACGCCTGAATTTCAACTGAACCTGCACTACAAAGATGCAGGCGGCGGCGGCGGGACTAGCCCCATAGGATTCGGCTACGATCCCGGAGCGACCGACGGCCTTGACCCATTATTCGGGGAGCAGTGGTTCCCCGGCCCAAGTCCGGGAGGGTACTATGTTGCGTTCGAGCTGCCGGGAGATACGATCTCTTCCCTGATCGATATTATGCAGATGCCGAAGGCCGATTCGTTTATCATTCAATATAAGTTCTACCTTTCCGCGTTCGTGTATCCAGCAGTGCTTTCCTGGGATCGCAGCCTGATCCCACCGGCAGTGAAGGGTATTTGGATCACCCCATACGGCGCTCCGTTCCTCAAAATGGTGGATATGACCGCGCAGGATTCCGTCACGATCGATATTACAGACCCCACGGATACCAACTATGCCACAAACTGGGAACCGGCTATTATCACGCTCTACTACAATACAACTCCGCACCTGCTGAGCGTATCCGATGGGGGTGGCCAAACCGGCTTGCTCTCGGATCTTGTTACCTATCCCAACCCCATGCGAAGTTCGGGAACTCTTGAGTTTACGCTTTCCCAGCAAGCCAGTGTCATTATCAATGGATACGACGCACTCGGAAGAGAAGTACTGCACCTGACGAAGAACGGATCAGCCGGGGAGAACCTGATGGATCTCACCGGACTTGCCGAGACACAAGGCGCGATCCTGCTGCGCATCGATGCATCGAGCGATGCTGCGCACGTGACGAAAAGCGTGATGCTGATAAGGGAGTGACCGGTTACTCTCCCAAAATAACCTTCCCGCTCTGGGCTAAAGTCCCGGAAGTAAGACGGTAGAAATACACCCCTCGCGGAAGAGCGCTTTCATCCAGAGTTTGCGTACCAGTTCCGAGCAAAGCTCGTTGAACGCTTTCCCCGAGCATATTCACCAATTCAAAATGCAGCGGGCCGATCGCAGCGGATGGAACCACGATCTCCAAGGAGTGGCCATCCTCTGTGGGAAGGATCGTGGCTTCGAGCGATGGAGCGATCTGTTCCTTTACGCTGGCATCCGAGATGGTCGCCGTAACAGTTTCCGTGATTGGCGAGCAGGAATTCGTTACTATCTCGAATTGCACCGTTTGCTCACGAACACTAAATAGCGAATCATTGAAAAAGACCGTTAACTGCAAACTTTGCCCTGCCGGGAGTGTATCCGGGAATGTTATAGCTCCCGCGGGTGGTACTTTTTCAACCGCAAATGAGAATGCAGAATCATAGAGACCTGGTTGCAAGAGAATAGTATCGATCTCCAAAGGCGAATTTGCGGTATTTTGTATCACAAAGGTTGAGCTGTTTGCTCCCGGTGAAGGTGGAGTTTGAAATAGCAATGGACCAATGGATGCTTCAGGTGGATTCGTTACGCCATTGGCATAATTTGAAATAACCGTCAGTTTCAAGCTGCGCCCGATCGTATCGTCATTGCCGTCGAAGGCGGTTATGTAGTCCACGACGGAATCATTTTGTTTCGCTTTGACGAGATACTGTACCGAAATGGTTGCCGTTTCCCCCGGGTCAAGCTGTTGTGCAGTTTGCGTTGGGTCCCATGCCAAGTTGTTGATATTAAGGTTACCTTGGAGATTAAAAAAGTCAATAGAATCTGTTTGATGGACGCGTTTGATAGTAGTTTGAGCAGTTCCAGTCGCCGTGATTAGGAACTCAGCGGTAACGGTCTCATTCGTCGTAGCGCAATAGATGGTGGTATCGATGTCGCCAGCGAAGGTTTGGCTTGGTGCAACGGCCCAACCAATAAGGCTGTCGAAACGGGGTTGTTGGCTTCCGCTTCCATCCGACCTCAGTACTTGCGGGCTGTACCAGTTACCACCAACATGATTCCTCGAGGTGAGCGAGCCAGAATCAGGGCAATACTCGATCGTGAATCCAACCTTGGCAGGAGAAGCCGGAATGGTGACAGGGAATGTACTCAATGGCTTGAAATGCACCGTGTCCGACCACCATGCAGTGTCAATGGTAAGCGCACCATCCGACAAATTCTCGATATCGACAACCTTCGGGTAGCAGTTACCTAACGGCTCATTAGGCCAGGTTTGGTCCGTCACAATAAAATCAGCCGCACCACCACTGCCAAGAACGGCAACGGATTGAACATCACAGGTGGTGCCAAATATAATGCTGTCAACAGCACGCGTTAATATTACGGCTTCGAATTGAATCCGTATCAGTCTGTGCTGACCCGGCTGAAGTGGAGATAGATCGGGCGGCCCACCAATGCTATCATAGATCGAAAAACCAACATTACCGTACAACAGATGAAGTTCTGTGAGGGTGAGCGGAACCTCCCCTAAATTAAAGAGTGTATCGTAAGCAACATTCGGTGGAACCCCAGAATGCCACACGCCAAGATTTTGTAGTGGTGGCACGATGCTAAAATCCAACGGTTCATACACGCTGGTGATCTTCGTTTCATTCCCGGCAATATCATAGACTTCGACAACAAGTATTGCAGGCTTGGTTGGATCAACAACAAACATCGAGTAATCGCTGGTATCGTATCCTGAGCCTTCAGTAAAGCCCGGATCAGGCACGAATCTCATGTTATAGGAAGAGTCCAGCCGTATTTCCCCGAGGCCGCTCTGATGGTTTAGCCCATCAGGCAAGAGCCCGGAATCGCTCACATGAACATACGCAGAGTAACATTCCCCTTTTATATACTCTTTCGGTGCGACAGTGTCGAGGGAATGAAAGGTTCCAGTTCCGAAGCTTCCTGTCCATGCGTAGGATTCATCGCTGCCGTAACCATAAATATACAATCCTGCCCCCGCTGCGTTTGGGTCACGAGTGGTATCCTGTACAACGGTATGCGTACCCGGTCCGATATTTACGATGAATACTTCGAATGTGTCGTCAATGGGTTCAGCGCCAAGGCCGAGAATACCATTTCCATCGAAGATCGTGTATCTCGCATCGCTATCTCTGCATATCAGATTTGCATAGCTATTGTAGGGTACTATATTGCCGACAGGCGTAGGAACCTCACAAACGACTGTCCTGGAATAATGATCTTTCGGATTGATAATGCACTCGGCCGGATTTCCCAAGCCACCGGTGCCATCGGGATACGTCGAACTATTGATATACGACACCACAAGGAACGGCGCATTGCTCGTGAACTTTTGACCGTATTGAAATTCATCCCAATAGGTGCCATACTGATTAGTGATGACGCATTCCGTGTGATCACCTGTTGAAAAATCGTGACGATAAATGGTTTGATTTGGCTGGGATGAGATGAATAAGTAACGAGCAAATTCATGGTTTTCCCTTCCGGGTGACTGATTCCAACTGGTCGCGTAATACGTTTCGCCCCATGTGCGGACGGGAGGCATCATGTCCTCCACATGTTCGGGATAGGGAGTTCCCGAAGGAATTTCTGCTAATTGCGATCCGCCGAAAACGCCAACAGGTTGATTCGCTTGAACGATGGTACCGGACATGTCGAAACCCACAGCATCGGTCGCCTTGACTGGCATAAGCTGCAAGGATTGCCCTCGGTTAAGCTGGAACTGCGCTGGCACACCACTTGGATAGACCATAATAGTTGAATTTGCATCCCCGGCGTCGTTTCCGCCGGTGCTCTGCCGGCAATCGCAGGACGGCGTGATCGTCAGGATCGTATTATCCTGATCTGAGACAACGGCCATGGTGGAAGGGAAATCGTAATTGAAATCCGTTCCCTCGTATAGTGATTCATACGCAGCCACAACATAATCGGTGCCCCAGCCAATGGTAGGAATAACATATTCTCCCTCGGATCCATAGGCGCTATGCGACAGATTATAAACAGAGAGATCGGCGGTCGTACAATAGACATGGATAGCCTTAGGCTCAACAATCCCACTAGACTCCATCTCCCAAAATTCAGGAACCGCAAAGCTCGACTGTTTATTGGCTTGAACAGATACCGTAGCCCTATTGCCGTTTGATTCGACAATGGCGGTACAATTACTTGGCGATGTAATGTAAATACGGATGTACTTCCCACCGAGATCCTCGCCCCATTGGTTCGATTGCTCAACAAGCCAGAAATCCCGGCCTTCGAAGGGCGGGGTGTTGCGCGTTTTCACGATGGTGTGATTAATTAGCGAGTTAGACTGCGCGCTTGCCGTTTCGCACAACCCGAATGCGGCGATCAATATTGCCGCCGTTAATGTGATGCAAATATGTTTCATTTTATTAAATCATTGACCCAAAATAACCTTTCCACTCTGATTTATTTGCCCCGATGTAATCCGATAGAAATACACTCCTCGTGGAAGGGCGCTTTCATCCAGAGTTTGCGTGCCGGCGCCAAGCAAAGCCTGTTGAATGCTCTCGCCGAGCACATTCACCAATTCAAAATGCAGCGTGCCGATCGCGCCGGATGGAACTACGATCTCCAATGAGCGGCCATCCTCTGTGGGAAGGATCGTTGCTTCGAGTGATGGAGCGATCTGCTCCTTTACGCTGGAGTTCGAGATAGTAGCCGTAACGGTTTCTGTTAGTGGTGTGCAGGAAGCGGCATTGATCTGGAAGCGGCCTGTTTGTACAGGGGCGTCATACATGGAGTCATTGAACAATACCGTTACCAGCACACTCTGCCCCACCGGTATTGAATATGGGAAGGTTACCGGCACGGTGGCGGGAATGGTTGCTACCGTGAAGGAAAATGCGGTATCGAACGTGGTAGGGTATAAAATAAGATTATCGATCTCTAAAGGAGAAGAGGCAGTGTTTAGGATCGAAAAAGATGTTGAATGCACGCCCGGAGCTTTGAATAGCACAGGCGCTATCGTTGAGGAATCCGGTTCCGTTATGCCTCCCCAATAGTTGGATGTAACCTTCAATGTCAGTGGGTTCCCGATCGTATCGTTGTCGCCATCAAGGGCGGTTAGATAGTCCACGGCAGTACCATTGAATTGATCTGGGATGACATACTGAACCGAAATAATAGCAGATTGCCCGGTATCGATCTGTTGTGCGGTTTTAGTTGGGTCCCATGTTAAGCCATTGTCAAGTGTTCCTCCAAGATTGAAGAAGTCAATAGAATCCGTTTGAGACACGCGATTGATCGTGGTTGGGTAAGTTCCTGTTGCGGTGATCGTAAAGAGGCCCGTGATGGTATCGTTCGTCGGAGCACAATCGATCGTGACTGTGGAATCGCCAATGAATGTTTGGCTCGGCGCAATAGCCCAACCAATGAGGCTGTCGATGCGCGGGTCTTGTGTTTTGCCATCCGTTTTCAAGACCAGCGGACTTATCCAGTTCCCAGCCGTGTGATTGGACGAGAGCAGTGAGCTGGAGTCGGGACAATAGTCGATAACGAACGCTGCATTACCAGGTGAGGGCGGAACAGTGAATGGGAAGTGATTAATGGGATCGGCATGGAAATGTACCGTGTCGGCCCACCACTCAGAGTCAATAGTAATCGTACTCTTGGTAAGATTTTCGATTGTGACAGCTTTCGGGTAGCACGTCCGTGGTTTGGTAAGCAACTCGCGCGGCCACATCTGATCGGTAACGATGAAATCCGGAGCACCGCCGCCGCCAATAACAGCGACGGATTGGAAATCACACGTGTTGCCGTAAATAATACTATCGACAGCCCGTGTGGATACTAAGGCTTCGAATTGTATCTGTATAATTCTGCGCTGACCCGGCTGAAGCGGCGATAGATCGAGCGGCCCCCCCACACTATCATAAATAGAAAATCCGACATTACCATACAACAAATGAAGTTCGTTGAGAGTGAGTGGTACCTCTCCTAAATTATAGATCGTATCGTATGCGACATTTGGAGCAACCCCAGTACCCCATACTCCAAGATTTTGCACTGGTGGTTCCATGATAAATTCTAACGGCTCATACACGCTTGTGATCTTCGTTTCATTCCCGGCAATATCATACACTTCGACAACAAGTATTGCAGGCTTGGTTGGATCGACAACGTACATCACGTAATCGCTGCTGTCTTGTCCTGCGCCTTCAATAAAGTTGGGATCGGGTATGTAGGACATGTTATAAACCGAATCAAGGCGTATTTCGCTGAGGGCGCTTTGTTTTGTAGAGTCATTTGGCAAGAACCCGGAATCGGTCACATGAATATATGCGGTATAGCACCGCCCTGTTGTATCAACTTTTGGGACTACGGTATCTGGGGAATGAAATGTCGCGGTTCCGAAGCTGCCCGTCCATGCGTAGGATTCATCGTAGCCATAACCATAACAATAGAGGCCAATGCCGGCTGCGGTAGGATCACGAGTGGTATCCTGCGTTGCCGAATGAGTGCCGGGCGCGCTATGTGGCACATTAACGATCACGAACGTATCATCGATTGGCTGAGCGCCGAGGCCGAGAATACCCTTCCCATCGTAGAGCGTATATCTCTGATCGCTATCTCTGCAAATGATGTTTACATAATTATCGTAGGGCACAATATTACCGACACTTAGGGGGTTCGCGAATAGAACGGATTGCTTAAAATGGTCTTTCGGAGGAATGATGCACTCCGCAGGATCACCCAAGCCACCGATGCCATCGGGATACGTCGAGCTGTTCATGTACGATACTACAAGGAACGGGGCGGTGCTCGTAAACTTTTGGGCACCTTCAAGTTCATCCCAATAGATTCCACATTTATTGGGAATGATACATTCCGTATGTTGGCCGGTTGTGAAATCGGAGCGATAAACAGTTTGATTTGGCTGAGATGATATGAATAAGTAACGAGTATAATCATGTCCGGACATTCCCGCTGACTGAATATTATTGGTCGCATAATACGTCTCACCCCAGGTACGGACGGGAGGCATCATATCCTCGACATGGTCACAATACGGGAAACCGGCCGGGATATTCGGGCAGACCGATCCGCCGGAAACGCCAATGGGCTGATTCGAATGTATGATCGTACCCGTCAGGTCAAAATTAGCGGTATCCGATGCCTTGACCGGCATCATCTGCAAGCTTTGGCCGCGATTAAGCTGGAACTGAACGGGAACCCCGTTGGGATATACGACGATCGCCGAGTTTGGATCACCGGCATCGTTTCCACTGGTGCATTGGCGGCAATCGCAGGAAGGTGTGATGGTGACGATCGTATTATCCTGATCGGAAACAATTGCCATAGTAGAGGGAAGATCATAGACATAGGAACCCGAACCTTCGAAGAGCGACCCATACGCGGCTACAACGTAATCCGTGCCCCAACCAATGGTAGGAATGATGTAAGAACCATCCGAGGTATAAGGATTATGGGACATGTCATACACCGTGAGGTCAGCAGTATTGGAATAAACATGGATCGCCTTGTTCTCTACGATACCGCTGGACTCCATTTCCCAGAACTCGGGGATCTTGAAGCTCGAGATCTTATAGGCCTGAACGGGAACCGGCGTCACATTGCCATTCGACGCAACAAACGCGTTGCAGTTGTTGGCGGAGGTAATGTAAATACGCATATACTTCCCACCCAAGTCCTCACCCCAGTAGTTGGACATCATCGCAAACCAGAAATCCCGGCCTTCCGGCGGAGGGGTGTTGCGCGTTTTCACAATGGTGTGATGAATGAGCGCGCTGGACTGCGCGCTCGCTGTCCCGCACAACGTCGCAAGTAATAACGCCGCAGTCAGCGTGGCGATAGTATGTTTCATGGTTCTCTTGTTCATAAAATTATTGACCGAGAATAACCTTCCCACTCTGGCTCATTTGTCCCGATGTAAGACGGTAAAAATATACCCCTCGCGGGAGGGCGCTTTCATCTAAAGTTCGCGTGCCGGTGCCAAGTGTAGCCTGTTGAACGCTCTCGCCGAGCACATTCACCAGTTCAAAATGCAGCGGGCCGATCGCGCCGGATGGAACCACGATCTCCAAGGAGTGGCCATCCTCTGCGGGAAGGATCGTGGCTTCGAGCGATGGAGTAATTGGCTCGCTGACAGACGATAGCAAAACAGCCCAGCCGATGAGGCTGTCGAAGTGGGGGATTTCCGTCTTGCCATCGGTGTCCAGCACTTGCGGGCTGGTCCAGATGCCCAGCGTGCCATCTGGCGTGATGGTGGAATTGGTATCGGGGCAATAGTTGATAATGAATTGCACGCTTGCTGGCGAAGCAGGAATGGTAACCGGGAACGTACTGACGGCCTGGAAATTGGTCGTATTTCCCCACCATCCGGAATCGATGGTGATCGGATGATTAGAAAGGTTCCTAATCGTGACCGCCTTCGGATAGCACGTCGGTGGCTCGGTGAAGGGTTCGTCCGGCCACGTTTGACTGCTAACGATAAAATCTGCAGCGCCTCCGCTGCCAATGACTGCCACAGACGTTGAAAAACAGGAACCAACAAGGATGATGCTATCGACCTGTGAAAGTGGTTTTAATTCAGTAAATTGGATCTCGATAAGCCTGCGCTGCCCCGGTGCGAGGGGTGATAGGTCTAACGGGCCGCCGATGCTATCGTAAATAGAAAATCCGACGTTCCCATACCGCAAGTGGAGATCGTTCATATATAGAGTATCCTGTCCAACATTGTAAATGGTATCGTAACCAACAAGCGGAGGCTAGCCCACGGTGAATACACCAAGATATTGCAACGGAGGCACAATACTATCAATGAGCGTTTTGTAAATACTGGTGATCGTTGTTTTATTGCCCGCAAGATCGAACACAGAGATGATAAGGATGGCCGGCTTGGTCGGATCCACGACGTACATTCCATAACCACTGGAATCCGCTCCTGACCCTTCAATAAAGTCTGGATCTGGTTCGTAGTCCATATTATAGGCCGAGTCAAGCCGTATCTCAGCAAGGCCACTCTGTTTGTTGATCGTATCCGGTAAGAGGCCGGAATCGCTCACATGGATGAATGCCGCGAAGCACTCTGCGGTCATATCGGCAAGTGGCGCAACGGTATCCGGAGAGTGGAATGTTGCGGTTCCGAAGCTGCTGGCCCACGCGTAGGATTCATCATAGCCGTAGCCATAGATATATACACCGACACCGGCAGCTGTGGAATCATGCGCAGTCTCCTGCACTACCGTATGTGTGCCGGCGGCGATATGAGGCACTGTAAAGATCTCGAAGGTATCGTCGACCGGCTGGGCGCCGTAGCCAACAATACCCTTTCCATCGAACATCGTGTATTTCGCATCGCTGTCGCGGCAAATGATATTTGCATAGTCATCGTAAGGGACGATATTGCCAACACTTAGTGGCGTCGCAAATATGACCGACTTCGTAAATTGCTCCTTTGGATTGACAATGCACTCGGCAGGATCGCCCAGACCATTGCTTCCATCCGGATAGGTAGAGCTATTGATGTACGATACACAGAGGAACGGTTCTTTGCTGGTAAACTTTTGCCCGAGAGCAAGTTCATCCCAATAGAAACCATATTTATTGGGAATGATACATTCAATATGGCCGCCGGTGGTGGCATCGTAGCGATCGATCTCCTGACCGGGAACAGAAGAAATAAATAAGTAACGCGCAAAATCATGGCCGGTCATTCCAGGAGGCTGAATGAAGCTGGTTGCGTAGTATGTGGTTCCCCAGGTACGCACCGGAGGGATCATATCTTCCACATGGTCGCAGTATGGGAAATTAGCGGGTATATTCGGGCAGACCGATCCGCCGGAAACGCCGATGGGCTGATTTGCATGAACGATTGTGCCCGTCATATCGAAATCGTTGGGGTCCGTCGCTTTGACGGGCATCATCTGCAAACTTTGGCCGCGATTAAGCTGGAACTGAACGGGAACACCCTTCGGGTACGCAAGGATCGTCGAGTTGGCATCTCCGGAATTGTCTCCACTCGTGCATTGGCGGCAATCGCAGGAGGGCGTGATCGTAACAGTGGTATTATCCTGATCTGCGACGACAACCATCGTGGAAGGCAGATCATAGACATAAGAACCCGAACCTTCGAAAAGGGAACCGTAAGCAGCTACGACATAATCCGTGCCCCAGCCGATCGTGGGAATGATATATGAACCATCCGACGTGTAAGGATTGTGGGATATATCATAGACCGCAAGATCAGCGGTCGGGCAATAAACATGGATCGCCTTGTCCTCCACGATGCCGCTGGACTCCATTTCCCAGAACTCCGGAATTTTGAAACTGGAGATCTGATAGGCTTGAACCGGTACGGGGGTTGTATTACCATTCGAGGTAATAAATGCGGTGCAATTTTGAGGGGAAGTAATGTAAATACGCATATACTTCCCGCCTAAGTCTTCGCCCCAGTAGTTGGACATCATCGCGAACCAAAAATCCCGGCCTTCGGTCGGCGGGGCGTTGCGCGTTTTAACGATGGTGCTATGAATGAGTGAATTCTGCGCATTCGCCGGTTCACATAACCCAAATGTCGCAAGCAAAATCGCCGCAGCGAGTGTGATGTAAGTATGTTTCATGGTACTTGTTTTCATAAAATTACTGTCCTAAAATAACCTTCCCGTTCTGGCTTAAAGTCCCGGATGTGAGCCGGTAAAAATACACCCCTCGCGGCAGCGCACTTTCATCTAAAGTTTGAGTACCTGTGCCGAGCACAGTCTGTTGAACGCTTTCGCCCAGCACATTTACCAATTCGAAATGGATGGGAACATCTATACTTTCTGGCAGCACGATCTCAAGCGAGCGACCGCCCTCGATGGGAATGATCGTAGCGTTTAGCGATGGAATGTTCTCACCATCCACGCCGAGTGGTGCTGTTGCCCATCCAATGAGGCTATCGAAGCGCGGGTCTTGTGCGCCACTGCCATCCGATTTCAACACTTGCGGGCTGAACCAACTTGCCTGTGTGCGATCGGGATGCAGAAGGGAATTAGAATCGGGGCAGTAGTCGATGGTGAACGATACACTACCCGGCGAAGGCGGAACAGTTACCACAAAGGTACTGACCATTTGGAAATGAATTTTATCTGCCCACCAAACGCTGTCAATGGTGATAGGGCTTCTTGAAAGATTTTCTATCGTGACCGTCTTTGGATAGCACATGCCTGGCTCCAGCGGCTCATCGGACCAAGTTTGGCTTGTAACAGCAAAGTCTGCTGCGCCGCCGCTGCCAATGACCGCAACCGCTTGCAGTTCGCAGGTATTGCCGTAGATGATGCTATCGGTGACAGCGGTAGCTTTTTGTGCTCCAAATTGGATCTGTATCAATCTATATCGGCCCGGAAGTAGTGGCGATAGATCGACTGGTCCACCTACACTATCGTAGATCGAAAATCCTACGTTGCCATATTTCAATCGGAGTTCAGTAAGGGTTATCGTATCCTGCCCTAAATTGAAAAGAGTGTCATACGCTATATTCGCGGGAGTGCCAATTTGCCACACGCCGAGATTCTGGATCGGTGGCTCGATCTCAGGATAGAAAGCTTTGTAGGTCGTCGTGAATGTTGTGAGGTTCCCGGCAAGATCATAGACCTCGACCGTAATGATACCAGGTTCCTTTGGGTCGATCACCGACACGGTGAACCCGCTGGTGTCTGCCCCGGAACCTTCGACCCAATCGGAATCGGGTTGAAAGGTCATGTTATAGTTGGTGTCAGGCCATATTGCGGCAAGCCCGCTTTGCGTGCCGAGGCTATCCGGAAGATTCCCGGAATCGGTAACGGAAACAATTCCCTGATAGCACGCCATCGACATATTCGCAACTGGCGGGACGGAATCCCGCGAGTGAAACGTTCCGGCGCCGGAAGGGGACGACCAGGCATACGTTTCGTCAAAACCGTAGCCATAGAGATACACTCCCACGCCGGCAGCAGTTGTATCCTTTACAAGATCCTGCACAGCGGTATGCACGCCGGGAGCGACATGGGGGACAGTAAATATTTCAAAGGTGCCGTCAACGGGTTGCGTGCCAAGGCCAAGAATACTTTTTCCATCAAAGAGGGTATATTTCGCATCACTATCTCGGCAAATGAGACTTACGTAATTGTCGTATGGCACAAGGTTTCCTACGCTTTGTGGTGTCTGGAATACGAGGGAAGTCCTAAATTGCTCCTTCGGAGGAATGATGCACTCGGCAGGATCACCATTGCTATTAGCCCCATCGGGGAACGTCGAACTGTTAATGTAAGAGACGCAAAGAAACGGCTCTGCGCTCGTAAACCTTTGACCAAGCTCCAATTCGTCCCAAACAACCCCATATTGATTGGGAACAATACATTCGACATGACTACCTGTTTCGTAATCGTAGCGATCAATCTCCTGTCCTGGTACGGACCCAATGAATAAATAGCGTGCAAAATCATCCGTCGAACCTTCTGGCTGTTGGGGATTAGTCGCATAGTATGCCTCGCCCCATGTCCGGATGGGTGGGATCATCTCGCAGACAAAATCGCCATAGGGGTCCTCGGCCGGTATCTGCGGCTGCATCGACGCTCCGATCACACCGATGGGATGGTTCGAGTGAATGATGGAGCCAGTCATATCGTAATTGTCCGGATCCTGTGCTTTTACGGGCATGAGTTGCAGTGATTGGCCGCGATTGAGTGGAAAGGTGGCTGGCTGACCTTGTGGAAAAACTACGACGATCGAAGCGGCATCGCCATTAATGTTCCCGCTCCTGTCCTGACGGCAATCGCACGAAGGAGTAATAGTTACGGATGTACTATCTTCCTCCGCAACAATGATACATTCGGAAGGAAGATCATTGGGCAAGTTCGCGCCAGATGTGAAGGCCGAGCCATACGCAGCTACAATATAATCTGTACCCCAGCCGATGGTGGGAATGATATAGGAACCATCCGAACTGTAAGGCTGGTGAGATAGGTAATACACGGAAAGATTAGCATCCTTGGAATAGATATGGATGCCCTTATTTTCCACATAGCCGCTTGACTCCATCTCAAGGGTTAATGGGAATATGTATTGAGAGGTTTTATAAGCATAGACAGGGATGCTGTCCCGCTCGCCTTCATACTCGACCCAGGCCGTGGTATTTTGCGTCGCCGAGATAAAAATTCGGTTGTATTTTCCACCATAGTTCGTATCCCATGCATTCGATGGAAGTGCAAGCCAAAAATCCCGGCCAGTTGAGAAGGATGGGTCGTGAATTTGGGAGGTGATCGCGCTGGAAAGCTGTGCGCTTGCCGAGCCGAACCAGAGGCTGAGAAGGACGGGAAACAGAAGTAATTTTTTCATTTTTTGGACCGAAAGATGGTGCAATTTAGAGGTGCGAGCGGGCACTCCCCAATAGTAAATCGCTCTGGGTCGCTCGGGTTACAAAAAAATCTTTAGAAAAATGAAAAAAGCCTCAAATTAGGCTAATTTGGGCTATAAATCTTTGTGGAAAATCGGTTGTGCCCGCGCTTTCAGGCCGGGTGAAAATTTACATGTCATCCTGAGCGGAGCAATCAGGCGCGGAGCGTCAGATTGCGAAGTCGAAGGATCTCTTTCAGTTTAGCAATGCGGTGAACGACCAGAGATCCTTCGACTGCGCAAGACTCCGCTGTCGCTGCGTCTTGCTCCGCTCAGGATGACGTGCTATTGGACAACTGATTAGGGAGCAACGCCGGTTGCTTCTGCCATACGTCCGGCGAGGACGCATGCCCTGACACGGTCGCGGATGCCTTCGCGGGTGAGGCCGACATCGGCGAGCAATCCGGCGGGCGCGCCGTGCTCGATAAAGTGGTCGGGAAGACCAATGATGGAGGGATGAGGAATCGGAGATGACGGATGCTGGATCGCTCGCTCTGCGAGGAATTCCGCTACGGCGCTGCCGAAGCCGCCGTTAATGGTGCCTTCTTCGAGTGTGATGATATGTTTGAATCTTGCCGCAAGCGCATCGAGCAGTGCGGTGTCGAGCGGTTTTACAAAACGCGCATTTGCCACGGCCACTGAAATACTTTCCCGCTCCAGATCTTCGGCGGCTTTGATGGCATCGTAGAGCAATGGGCCGACACCGATGATGACGGCATCACTGCCATCGCGCATCATTTCGCCCTGGCCGATGGGCAGTGCGCGGAACCCTTCATCTGCCAACGGTACTCCAATGCCTGTGCCGCGAGGATATCTTATCGCGACTGGCCCCGCATCACCCAATGTAGCGCAAACTTTAGTTTGCGATTCTTTAGTTTGCGATTCGGGGTCGGGGTCGCAAACTAAAGTTTGCGCTACATTTAGCAATACGTTGCGCGAAGTTGCGGTATAAAGCATGTCCCGCAGTTCCTGCTCATCTTTAGGAACCATGATCGTCATGTTCGGGATGAGGCGGAGATAGGCGAGATCGAATGCGCCGTGATGCGTGGGGCCGTCGGCGCCGACGAGTCCTGCGCGATCCATGGCGAACACAACCGGCAGGTTTTGCAGCGCGACATCATGAATGATCTGATCGAAGGCGCGCTGAAGGAAAGTGGAGTAGATCGCGCAGACGGGAATGAATCCCTCTGTCGCCATGCCTGCTGCGAACGTAACGGCATGCTGCTCTGCAATACCGACATCGAAGAATTTATCTGGAACTTCTTTTTGGAGAATGTTGAGTCCGGTGCCGTCCGGCATGGCGGCTGTAATACCAACCACTTTCGGATTAGCTTTGCAGATCTCGACCATTGCTTTGCCGAACACTTTGGTATATTCCGGCGGCTGAGGCGAGGTAACGGGCTTTGGAATGGCTGCTCCGGTGATCTTATCGAATGCGCCGCTCGCTGCATGGTATTTCTGTACATGGGACTCCGCCGGTGCGTAGCCGTGTCCCTTTTCGGTGATGACGTGCAGGAGGAGCGGCCCCGTTTGCACTTCCAAAAATTTGAGCATCTCGACGAGTTTGACGACGTTATGTCCGCTCACGGGACCGAAATATTTGAAGCCGAGGGCTTCGAACATCATTCCCGGCGTCATAACGGCCTTCATGGCATCGACGAGCTTGGAACCGGCATAGCGCAATTTGCTGTGGCCATCGAGCACATCCCACACCTGATCTTTTATCTTGCGAAGCGCGGGATTGGTGAGAAGGGAATTAAAATGTTCGTGCATCGCCCACACGTTCGGTGCGATGGACATTTGGTTGTCGTTCAGGATGACGAGAATATCCTTCTTCAGCATCCCGCAATTATTCAGCGCTTCGTAGGCAATGCCGCCCGTCATGGAACCATCGCCGATGACGGCGGCTACTTTATAGTTCTCGCCATTGTAATCGCGCGCGGTTGCGATACCAAGCGCGGCGCTGATGGAAGTGGATGCATGTCCCGCGCCGAAGACATCGTATTCGCTCTCTTCGCGTTTCAGGAATGGTGCAAGGCCATCTTTTTGGCGAATGGTGGAAAGACGGTCTTTCCTTCCCGTTAAAATTTTGTGTGGATACGCCTGATGCCCGACATCCCAGATCAGTTTATCCTTCGGCGTATTTAGCGCATAATGCAGCGCAACCGTCAACTCGACGACTCCTAATCCCGCGCCGAAATGGCCTCCTGTCTGGGCGATAGAATCAATGAGATACTCGCGCACATCCGCCGAGATCGCTTCGAGATCGCTAACGGGGTGCGTCCGAAGGTCTTCGGGGGTGTTGATGGTATCGAGGAGGGGGTAGGCGTTGGTCATAGGTGCGTAAACAGAGCTAACGAGCGCATTTGGTGCATGTTACCTATCAATCAGAATAAATCCTCGGATTCGGGCAAATCGTTCATTTCTGATGTCTCGGAGGTGGATGATCGATCATCCATGGTCATTTCCTCATGCACTGTGGCGAGCTTTTCTACGCGAAGTTCAGCTTGGGTCAGGACAGATTTCAACTTGGCGGAAAGCGTCATGGCTTCCTCATAAAGTGTCAGCATTTCGGCCAGAGGCACATTACCCTGTTCGAGCCGATCAACTATCGTGGAAAGGCGTTCGAATTCGGATTCGAAGCTGGGGGATGGTTCTTGTTTTCGAGGAGGCATTATGTGTTGAACAGCGAAGATTTAGCAAATCACTCCTTTTTTCAATCGAACCTCACCGTGATCCTTCCATCGGCGAAGACGAGGATGCCGTTTTTTTCATCGCGTGTGAGGAGCTGCGAGAGGCGCGGGATGATTTCGCCATCGGTGGATTCCAGCGCGGTGAAGCCACGGTCGAGCACGCGGTCGGGGTTCATGGCGGCCAGTTTTGCGGTATCGCGTTCGAGCTTTAATCTGCGGCGTTCGAGGGAATGGATGACGGAGCGGGACGCATCTAATATTTCGGCATTCATTCGTTCCCGCAGGGTTCGGGTCGCGTTTACCATGGCTATGGCAAGCGACCGAGCATCGGAAGCTTGTGTGATATGCCGCTGGAGCATGGCAATTTCTTGCCGCATAAGACGAGTAAGGCCAATGCGACTGCCATTGATCGCAGAAATAAGTTCTTCCTGATTCGGCGTGGCAAGCTCTGCTGCTGCGGTGGGTGTTGGTGCGCGCAGATCGGCGACGCAATCGGCGATGGTGAAATCTACTTCGTGCCCTACTGCGCTAATGACAGGAATTTTCGACGTATAGATCGCCCGGGCAACGGCTTCTTCGTTAAAGCACCATAAGTCTTCCAGCGAGCCACCGCCGCGGCCGACGATGAGGAGGTCGGGGCGGGGGGAATTACGAATTACGAATTGCGAATTACGAATTGCTTTTTTGGATTCGTCCTCATTCGTAATTTGAAATTCGTAATTCGTAATTAAGTTAAATTCCTGTATCGCTCGCGCGATCTCCAACTCCGCACCGACGCCTTGCACGGCACAGGGTCGCACGATCACGCGGACGATGGGGTAACGGCGGCGGAGGGTGGTCAGGATGTCATGCAATGCCGCGCCATTCTCGCTGGTGACGATGCCAATGACCTGCGGAAACCGTGGGATGGGCCGTTTGCGCGATTCCTCGAACAACCCTTCTGCCAGCAGCCGCTCGTATCGCTCCTCGTACGCCTGTTGCAGATCGCCGATACCGCTTGGTCGTACCTGGAAGACATCGAGCTGATAATTTCCGCGCGGCGGATAGACCGTCAGCCTGCCCCGGCAAATGACCTTCATTCCATCGTGAAGATCGAAATTTAGTGCACGGGTTTTCCAAAAGACACATGAGATCTGCGCTCCGGCATCCTTAAGAGTCCAATACCGGTGGCCGGAGCGGTGATCGATGAAATTCGATATTTCGCCCTCGACCGTCACATCCGTAAAAGCGGTTTCGAGGGTATCCCGTATCGCCTTCGTGAGAGAGGTGACGGTGAGTGGCCCATTGGCTTCACCCTCCGCCACTCCATACGTGGGTGCGGAGCGTGAGGAGCTTAAAAATGTTTTGCGTGGCATTGGAGACATCAAAAGCGGGACGGATAGGGCAAAAGTTCATGGGACCGAAGCTTAATGTAGCCTTGAGCGAAGCCCGATTTAGCCGCGAGTGGCGTGGAAAATCCGTATATTTGTAATCCATCTTTGCGGGGGGAAATCAATTTCCTCGTGGTTGGTGTTGCTCTTAGGGTGCTTTCGCGTGACCTGGGGCGGACGGATTCCTACTTATTTATCACCCAGGCAATAGTGTGGGTCTCAATATGAATAAACTCTTACGACCTTTCTCCTTTCGATCCCTTCGTAACCTCCTTCCTTTCTTCGTTCTTCTTTTTGCGTTCGCGGAAACGGCTTCGGCACAAGTCATGCTGCCGAATTCGTGGACTCCAGTCGCGCAAAAGTTCTACAACCAGATCCACATCGTTAAATTTCTCGATGCGGTAGGCGCGCCGACGAGCGGTTTCGTGGGGGACGATACAGGTATCTGGTACACGACGAACACTGGAACTTCCTGGACGCGTGCAACGATCGTCAGCCCAAACCATAATCTTCCATCCACGTTCCCTACGGGATATGTGAACGATATTACATTCGAGCAAGGCGGTATGAAAGGCTTTGCGGTGGTCGATAGCGTGGTCTGGCCGGGAGCAAACGTTCCCGATGCCGGGATCCTCATTACGACCAATGGCGGCTCGACTTGGACGTGGGACGATAATACCGGAACCCCCGACAGCGGCAGGGGAATTTATTATGATAATAATACCAGCAGACTCTATGTTTCGACGATCGATCGGGGGCTTGTCGTGTCCGACGATGAAGGTAAAACGTGGTCCGTGATCGATACCGGAAAGAACTATACGGGCTTCGCCTTCAATGGGAACGGTTTCGGCCTCGTTGCGACGGAGGGAACTGTCTGTAACGACGGACAGCATACCTATTATTGGTTGCTGACGACCGACGACGGCCTCACCTGGGCTAAAGGCCGCATGTTCACCGAGACCTGGCAGCCGTTGGGTATTCCAACGACCGAGACCTTTTTCACTTCGACAGGCAATAACTGCCTCGGGCAAACGGAATCGATCCTTCGCTCGGATAATGCCGGATATTCGTTCGGGCCACTTTCGAATTATAAAGGGACCGGCGATACCCTGACCCAAGACATGGCCGGCGACGGGTGTTCGATCTTTGCTACTTCGCATAACGGCCTGCTCGGATTGTGGTTCTCCACGAATGAGGGCGCGTCGTGGGCCAATATCCCATCTTCGCCGGCGCCGGGTGTCAATACACGCTTTTATGTGTCACCCTCCACGGTCTGGAGTTTCACGAGTGACTCTGTTTACAAACTCAAACGCCCGGCTACTCCCGATATTCATGTCTGGCCACTGACCGTGGAATTTACTAATGCCGCGTGTATGACGACTTCGGACACGCAGATCCATATTTTTGGATGCAATTGCGCTAACAGTCCTACGCTCACCGGCGCTACGGTTCAGCGCCTTACGAACATCGTCGATACGATAGCGGCGGTTCCTTCGGCGCCCTCGCCTGCTCCTCTTTGCGTCTCGGGCATCAGTACCCCGATCTCCGTTGACCTTCAGTTCCAGCCGACCTCCGATCTATCGGATACCGCATCTATTACACTTTCCTTCCTCGATAGCGGGAAGACGGTCGATACGGTCATCAGTATGGGTGGTGCTGGCGTAGCCGCGAACCCTCAGTTCGATGTTTCCGGAACGATCACGATGCAGGGACCGGCCTGTGCTCCGGAAATAGACACCTGCCTCGTGCTCACGAATTCGAGCTGTAACACCATCATCCTCGATAACTGTAACACCAGCGAAGATTCGAAATGTGCGTGCCAGTTGCAGCTCATTGGATGCTGCGATCTCGCCAATGGGCCCATCACGCTTAGCCCCGGAGATTCATGGAATTTTTGTATTGCGTATGTACCGGGCCTGAAGGTTTCGAGCTGCGATGCATCGTTCTCGATCAATTGGCATACGTCCGATGGTTCGAAAACCGGCACGACGAATTCCGTCTTCGTTGTCGGAGAGACGAGCACGGAGGTGAAACCTTCGTTCCGCGGATTCAATATCACTGCCGCAAGTTGCTGCACCGTTCCGGCAGATACGACGATCTTTTTTGTCAATACCACGTGTGACACGATCACGCTGGAGTCTCCCATATTTAGAGGCAATAATGCTTCGGCTAAGAACTTTACGCTGGATAGTAATACACACCCGCCGCTCCACTTCCCGATCACACTTCCACCAGGCCAACACGTTCCGCTAACGATCGACATCAATTGTCAGGCAGGCACGAGCAAGGCGTTTATCACTTTTCCTTATACCATCGCCGGTACTTTTTCATCGAACAATAGTTGCGCCATTGGCAGCGATTGCGCTGCGTTCGCAAGCGATACGCTGCTTGACACGATCTCCTTGACAAGCGGAGCCCTGGCTACCGTGGCCGGCATGACGCCCAATCTTGTCAATTTCGGTTTTGTGAATTGCTGTGACTCGACGGAAGAAAAGACGGTCACTATTTCGGCTGGTTGTAAGGCCGATACGATCACGGCGATCACGCTGAGTAATTCACCAGGTTCCAACTTCTTTATCGATATATCCACGATCCAATTGCCCTACATTCTTCTGGCCAATCGTCAGGTATCGTTCCTCGTTGGATTTTTACCGCGATGCGGCAGCGGCAGTGGTGGTACGGATACCGGCAGCGTTGTGGCTACGCTTATGGAGGCCGGGCAGCTTACCTCTGGCCTAAGAGCAGTGAGCACGAATCTGGCAACGGCAAGCGAAACATCGACGACGCTCAACTTCGGTTCCGTTCAGCAATGCTCGCCGCAAACGTGCCTGATCGATACGTTCTCGAATGCATCGTGCGGTACGATTCAGATCAGCGTGAAATCGCCGCCGCAGCATAGCTGCTTTACAATGACAGGGCCATCTTCGGCTTCTATGGTGGTTGGAGGACCGGTCAATCCAGATACAATATGTTTCGATCCATCGGCGTGCGGCGTGACCGGAGCTATTTCGGATATGGTGATCCTTCAGGTCTGTGACCCCACGGGCAATAATTGCACGTTCGATACGGTGTTCCTCACGGCTAACATCATTCCACCGGTTCCGGGCTATACGGTAACGCCCATCCCAAGCGCGACCATCTGCGACTCTGCGATGGTTGGCGAAACGTTCTCACTTACGAACACGGGTACATGCTATGTGTATAACATCAAGAGTGTTTCAACCGGGAACTCTCAGGTGACCGTAACCCCGCAAACTGCAACGATAGATAGTGGTAGATCCCAAACGTTCAACGTGACCTATATGCCGACGAGCGTTGGTACTATTTCGGGCTGGGTCGTTCTTACGAACTCCGATGGAACCACCGATAGCGTACAGTATAGCTTCACCGACACCAGTTGCGCCCCGACGGGTGGGGTGTTCAGCATTACTCTGGATCCGAGCAACGCTACGATCGTTACAACGCCGTGTAATCTCGGACAGATGACGTTCGATATCAGCGACGGTGGGGTAACGGGATCGGTTAACAGTGTCAGCGTTACTGGCTCCGGTCGATTCACGCCAAAAACTCCCACGTCCGGGGCAATACCGTTCACCGGTGGAGTTATATTCGATCCCAATCAGTCCGGTGGAAATTCCGCACTGGTTACTATTAATTATTCGATCAATGGCACGTCTGCTCAGGATACCTTTACGGTGTATGGCCAGATCAATGGCTCGGTAGATACGGTTCACATCGGCGTTACCAGCCCGACGAATACGTGTATCCTTCCGAACGATACGGACCAAAAGGAGTTCGATGTCATCCTGCATGATCCGATCCCGGATTCGATGAACATCACCACACTGACGTTCGTCATCAGCTATGATGGGAACCTGCTGTTCAATCCACAGCAGCTTGGTAATCTGCCGGCGGGGTGGACTGCCACGTTGACTGATAAACCGGATGGTATCCACGTTACGATGACGTACTCAGGAACTTCGGGCCTTCCTGCAAACACGACGCTTCTCAAGCTGACACAGCTTGGCGCAGTCAGTGATTCGAATACGAGTACGGCGAAGATCACGAATCCGCTGTTTAACGATTCGATGTACGCGGCATGTAGCCTGACGGCGCTCAGCGCCTCAGGGGACTCTGCAAATATCTGCATCGACAACTCCGGATGCGGAGCGCTTCCACTCCAGCGCGATCTTTTGGGAACGTTGCAGACCGTGAGCGGCATTCAGGTCGTTCCGAATCCGGCGCATAAAGGCAGCAGTGAGGCCACGCTGCACTTCACGACGAACGTATCGGCGAATGTCACGGCAGACATCCTCGACATGCTCGGCCATTCCGTCGAAACCCTCGTGGATGGCCCGTTCGAAACCGGCGACCATGTGCTTGCCATTCCGACGGACCAGATGACCGAAGGCGCCTACTTCGCGCGCATCACCGTGAACGGAGTTACCGTCATCCGTCAGTTCGTGCTGTCGAAAGAGTAGTTAATTCCTCTCAATAAAACTCCCCTTCCTCTTTCAGAGGAGGGGGAGTAGGCTACAACTTTCCCACAATAATTCCTGCGGCGAGGGAGATAATGACGAGCAGCGCATCGTCATACCATGCGCGGGGTTTGCCTTCGTAGGCCGGCGAGGAGTGTTCGTGCCAGTAAAAAGTATCGTGCGCGATGTAGGGAATGGCGACGTTCTTTCGCCGTGGGCTAAAGCCCACGGCTACGGAAAACGTATCCTGCACATAGCAGACGGAAAGTGTATCCGGAGCAATGGCCGTAGTATCTGCAGTGATAAGCGTATCAAGACATGCTTCGCGATAGACCGTATCGTGTACCGTGAGAGTTTTGATGTGGTTTGAAGTTCCCGTTACATCCACTGGCCGCAAAGGGACATACACCACGCTATGGGCTGAATCGTAGTGCTCGCGGACGATCTCTTTTTCCTGGATCGTGCTTTCGCCGGATGTTTGTCGCCCGAACGAGAGCAGCCATCCTAAAAGGAACATGGCAACGAGGAGGAGCGCGGCGTCTTGCCATTTTATGGTCATTGCGTGCCTCCGTTTTTAAAAAGTGCTGCATAACTTCGCCATGCGATCGTGACGCGATAGACATACCGCGCATTCGCGAACACGCCGCGCTTTTTATGCGCGGAACCCTGATTGTATGCGCTGATGGCCGAGAGCGTATCGTTACGATACCGTTTCAGCAATCGTTTGAGAAGCATCGCGCCGTGCGCGATGGCGTTGTGCGGAAGATATAGTTCCGCCAGGAACGGAGGATCGAAGCCCTGCTCCCGCGCGGTCTCACCCATGACCTGCATCAGGCCGTACGAGCGAGAACGATCGACGAGTTCGGTGAAAGCCGTCGGCCCAAGCCGATGCGCGCGCGCAAATCGCGCAGCCAATCTGCGGACTTTCCGGCTTTGCAAATATCGCGGTTCCGCGCGTGTAGCCCACTCATTGAATCGGGATTCTTCTTGAATGACCGCTGCGATCAGCGAAGCGGGAAGCACGTTTTCTTTTGCCGCGTGTTCGATCTCGTTGCGGAAAGGAATGAGGATGGTCTCGTTAGCAGAGAGGGAATCGGAAGTGAGAAATTGGGAAGTTGTTTGCTCGATCAGCGTGGGAGAAGTGAGGTGAATATATAATAATAGCGTTGATATAATCATTATTTTGGGATTGGGAATAGAAATAAGAAGTAACAGGTAAGAAGTAAAAGGGAATAAACTTCTTACTTGTTACTTTTTACTTCTTACCTTATTACTTTTATTCGTTCGTTAACGCATCCGCCATCGCAGCCGCCAGCCGGAACGATAAATGCAGTGAGCCATGCCGCTCCTTTGCTTCGATAAGCGAGAGCGATGCAGTGATGAATCCGCCTTGGCCGTAAGTGGCGTACTTCACTTGCTGGTATTCTGCGGATTTATAATTAATGAGGAATGTGATAATGCTCGCTTCGAGCGCGAGTGGAATGGGCGGGCATGAAGCTCGGAGAATGAGGTAGGTATCTGCGCCAGAATCGCCGGGGAATGGGAGCCATTCCTGGAATTCACTGACGCCCGGCGTAACGGATTCCGGTTCGCTGGTGATCTTAACGGACTGAATCGGCAACGCGCCAACAGGCACACTTGGGAACGCGGCGGTGAGGTCGGGAACGGAAGTCCACGGATCGGAGGGCGATGTTCGGTATTGTAGGTAGAGGTTGGTCATGGGGAGTCTGAACCTGGATTACGCGGATGGGAGCGGATGACGCGAATATATTTGAGCAAACGCAAGAGAGATGAGTACACTACAGCTTATAATAAACACTCTCTATCTGTGTAATCCGCATCATCCGCGTAATCCAGGTTCAGATAGTTAAAATATGGTGAAGGAATATTCCGCCTGCACTGCGATGCTCGATCGCGTGGCGGTTTTGCTGAGCATGGGAGGGTCGATCTTGAGGAGCGTGGCGCTATCGATGCGGGCTACGTCACCGGGCGAGACCGGCGGCAGGACGTATCCGCCGGCGAAGAATGCTTCGATGAGGGATACATCTGCGGAGCGCAGTGCGCGCACAGCAACAACGGCAAGCTGGGCGTGTGCGAAATGCACGCGGACGGTAAATGCCTGCACACCGCTCACGGGATGTCCGAAGCTATCGAATGTGTTGTATTTCGCTTCGCCGGGAATCATCTCGAAGCCGGGATAATCGCTGGGCGCGAACGTGCTGGCAAGCGCGCCCTGCACCGGGACAAGCGACTTCCACGAAGTAAGCGCCGCAAGCTGCGGCTCGAAGGATGTGTTAAATAAAAGTTCTCGGGTCATGGAGATAGTTGATAGTGTATAGTGAAAAGTGGATGGTAAATGTTGTGAAAGTTTGATATGAGTTTCGCCAACTATCCACTGTCCACTCTAAAACTATCCACTACACTGGGTATCGTTTATACGGCCGCAGCATATCTTTATGCAATTGCGAGAGATCGAGGAATCGCTCGCGGTCGGTGGAAGTGCTGTCGTGCGCAGAGGCAATAAGCATTCCGAGCGAGCCTTCGCCCTGATTGCTCGATTGATACAGCAGTGCCGCAATTTCGGTGATGACTTGCCGCACCGCTTCGGGGCACGTCAGTGTAGATGGCTGGGCATACGTCAGCGTATGCTCGGCTTCGCGCGCAAACCGGTGCGTGAGCGTTTGCAGAAGATAGCCATTGGCCCGAATGAGGAGATCGCTCGTGCCGGGAGTGGTAACCGTTCCCGAAAGATCGGTGTAACTCCACGCCGTAAGCGACCCTGCTTGATGGCGCAGGCTGTGGAACGCGGTGCCGTCGCCCCAGAAGACGTCCGTCTTATTGGCGCTGGCAGTGTAATCGCGGTCGAGCCAGGTATAGACCGCTTCGGTCGCGGCGTTCAGGCAGGTTTGGAAAAATCCCGTTACGGTCGTATCGGTGGACGCATCTTTGAGATACGTCTGAAAATCCGTAAGCGCAACGGGGCTGGTAAAGGTAGACATTTATTGGGGAAGGATTAAGGATGAGGGATGAAGTATGAAAGGAAGGCGGACCGCGTAGGTCGGGTTTTCAGCCCGACGCCGAGTTTGCATAACCGCGACGATCGGGCTGGAAGCGCCGACCTACGCGAGGGAATATTTAGAATTGAAGACGTTTATCAGTGAAGGACGATAAACTTCGAGGTCGCGCTTTCGTGTGTATTAGGAAAGAACGCTTTTTAGCATCCGTCTGGCTCGGAGCGAGTGTTGATGGAAACGAAGCCTATTTCACTTAGGGTGTGAATGTTATTGTAATCGAAGAGCTATCAGTTGGGCTACCTGTATAAAGATCTATGAGAGTGTCCGTTTCGCCAAACATTTCGCTTTCCTCCGACGCGCCCTTTTGGATCTCCAGATTTTGTAAAGTTTCGTTTAGTGAGGAACCCGCGAGTGAAACTATATATCGATTCATAGAATCGGCGTTAAAGACAAGATGCCGGAGTTTCAGTGTCAACTGATTCTCATAAAGTGCTGGCCATTCATACTTTCCGTCTGGATTCGGAACTGACGGTCCCCCTCCTGAAAGCTGCAGCTCCGAGAGCGTATCTCCTCCCGACCCCAAAACCCACTGGAACCCGCTAGCAGAAGTAGTATCGTTCTGTTCATGAAAATCGGACGCAGAGAAAGAATAGTTTGATGTAAACGTGAGTAATTCATTACCAGCATCTCCGCCGGTGTTGCTGCCATACGGATTCCAGGAATACGTCCCTTCCTGCCAATGTGTTGGAATGTTTTGGTAACTTATCGAGATTTGACTAAAGGTCTGTGGAAACGAATGAACAGGAGTGGCAGGTGGTTCGATAGAATGGGTTCCACACGAAGAGACTGCAGCTGCTATCAACAGAATAAAACCTCTATGTTTCTTCATCGCAGTTTAATGCCTTACTCGTGAAATGCGAGATGCCACACCTATTACGGAAACGCAAGCATTTCTGATTCAGTTCGCAAACTGGTGTGATAGGAATAATACCGTAGAGACGGGCTGGTGGCGCGTCTCTACGGTATATGATTAGGATGCCGATGTCGAAAGCACCGCCAGATACCCCGGCTGGCCGACACCGAAGGCAATGCGCTCGGTCATGCGGAGAAGCTGGAGATCGTTGGTGAATGCGTTGACGCTATCCGCCGTGGCATCGTAGGAAATGCGGAGTTCCATGCCGCCGCGGGTTCCAAGCCAGCATCCGGCAGTTTGCAGGTTCCCGAAGAGCGCGAACGGCGTGCTGGGAGTCGTGGCCGTGCTATAGCCATTGATGAGCACACCGTTCGGGAGTGATACAACCGGGTAGCCGTGGAATTGCAGGTTCGTCGCGTTAAATCCATTCGCTCCGTTGATGTTCGGATCGTTGGAGGTCGCAAGATCCCACAGGTAACGGCTTGAGGAATCTTTCTTTTTGAGCAGATCGGTCAGCGTGTTCTGCTCGACGAACAAGCACGCGCCGCGCTGTTGCGCCGGTCCGACGGACTGCACGAGATTGATGAGATCGTCCAGCGTGATGTCCGGGAAATGCGTTTTGCCGGAAGTAGATGACGCGCCGAGATAGGTGAGCGTGGTTCCCGTCGTCTGCAAAATGCCGGTGAACGGCGAGCCGGTACCGTTGAAGACCTGCATGTCCTCCTGCTGTCCGAATACTTCCACGAAAATACGAAGGATGGTATTATAGACATCGACGTTGGCATCCATGAGCAGCTCGTTCGAGATGGGATAGATAGCCGCAAGCTTTTGCGCGGTGAGCACGAGGCGCCCGAAGGTTCCCTTGCTGGCGGTGATCGCGGTATCCTCGTTCACCCAATTGACAGAGGGCGTGCCGGTTAGCGTTGAAACGTTCAGTACGCTGGACTGCATTTGAATTTGCGCGCAATATTTTCGTGCAAAGCCGTATTGGTTCAGCAGGAAGAGCACGTCCGCATAAAACTCCTGCGGAACGAGATAGCCACCGGCAGAACTCGTGCCTTCCACCTGCGGCGCAAGCGTGCGAACGTATTCCGGCTCGTACGTCTGCATGATCGAGCGCAGCGTCTGGTGATCGTTAGAAGAGATGGCGTTGAAGAACCGGAAGGTTTTGAGAATTTTGTCTCTATCCGTAGGGACGTGCTGCGCACGTCCGCCCTTGTGGACGCTAGAATCAGTAATGGCAAAAGTGTCGGACGTGCGCGGCACGTCCCTACCAATTGCGGAGATCGCCGAGCGATCCGGGAGGGATTTTATTTTGCGGTCAAGCGCTTTATCGATAATGGTATTGAATTCGTCGCGCGAGGCGGTGAGGGTGTTTTCGGTTTCGTTAATGGTCATGGGGTTTTTGATAGTATTATTGTGGATAGTGGAAAGTTGATGATCCTGAGAAAGCGGGAGCGATAGATAGACGGATCTGCGTTTCCTGTTTCATGAAATGTGTAATTCTGGTGACGGCACTTGTTCTTCTTGCGACGCGCTGTGGGGCGCAAAGCTTCTCGTATGGCGTCACCGTTGGAGGCGACCTGGGCAGTGAATCGGATGGTGTGCAATCGTTCGAATATGGCAGTACCTGGTTCTATTCCCACAATGAGATCGAACCGGGGGGCGGTACTCTCTATGCGGTGTTGGGGCTCATTGGCGGTCTCGAGTGTGATTATCGTGTTAGCACTAATTTTGCGTTAAGCGGAAGTGCACTATTCGACCAAAAGGGCGTGGGGCTGAATTACATTTACACAACGGAATCCAGCCCAGCTCCCATCGCTACAACAGACCAGACCAATACGCTCGATTATCTTGAGATTCCCGTGCTTGTGAAGTGGGAACCGTTTTCCGAAGGTTCAGGCCCATTCCTTTTTGCCGGACCGAGTGTTGGGTTCCTGCTCTCGGGTAAATCGCAGTTAAGTTTGCACGTTGCGAACGAACCCAACAATTCGATCTCTCTCACTCAAAAAGATCCCAGTGTTTCAGCGGTGGCGGGCGTGGGTTTTGCCTTCGATCTGGCCGGGAAGATTCGTTGCGAAATACGTGCTGCCTATGCGTGGGGCCTGACGAACGATGCGTTCAGCGAACCGACGGATGAGCCATACTACCGCGATCCCGTGTATAGTGCAACAGCCACCGACGTTCGGGTGACCGCAACCGTGTTGTTTCCATACTAATGGTTTTTGGGAAAGTGGACTTTACGGGAGCAGGAGGAGTATTGTCATTGTGCTATGACAAACTTCAGTGAGCGGACGTCATTGCCGGATTGAATTCTGACAATATATTCGCCGGGTGTGCCGATCAGATTGTTCAGCGAGATGAGATTCTCTTCGGCATTGAGCGATTTATTCATTGAGGCATGTTTATGGCCGAGAATATCGAACACATCTATTTGTGCGGAAGAATAGGAAGAGGATAATTGTAGAAGTAAATGCCCTTGTTGCGTAACCAAAGAAGCAGTGAAATTGGAGTCTTCGGAACTAGTTTTCACGCTGCTCGGAACCGCCGCACCGTTAAGGTTTATAGTATAGGTATGTGTACATGCTTCATCCGTTACGATCGTGATAGCGCCGGAATAGGATTTCAACTGCTTCGGTGTAAATCGAACTGTAATTGTTTCGCTCTCATTAGCAGGAATGGTATGAACAGTAGTATCGACGAATGCAAAGCCGCTATCCGGATCATTAAGCGCAAAACTTAAGATCGCAACGGCTGAATCACTGTAGTTGATGATGGTGACGGTGGTATCGCGAGACGAGTCCTGTAATAGTGTTCCGAAGTTTACCTGATGAGTCAGAAGGAATCCAGGAACAAGGGTTTGCCCGAATAGTCCAAATTCGAACGTGCAACAATACGTCGTGGTCTGAATTTCACAACAATCCTTGAAGTTTAACCCATAGCTCGCTGATATAAGGTGCCTGTTAATATCATTATCTCCATAGCCAATTGTCGAGGCAGTGTAATACAAGTTCTTGAGTTTGAAAGACAACTCCTCCTCATAATCTGAACCATAGTTAAAGGTAAGGGTGTCGATCCGGTGATTGATTGTGTCAAGAGATAGATTTAAAGTAGCCACCTGATTCGCAAGTTGCCATTCATTCGAATCAATCTTCTGCACATTTTTCCACGTAAACCAGAGTTGATACATCACATATTCCGGAACCTGAAAAACACTCGTATCGACACTTTGTTCGTACGAATTCGGTTCTTCCCAATGGGTGAAGGAATAGATCCCGCCAAGATTGCAGTTTAGCGAGAGCGTTTTAGGAAACGGCCATTGAGCTGAGTCTATCTGTGCGCGCGCAGGGACTTGACCCAGCAAAGCGGTAAGTATAACTGACATTATGAGAGTCTTCATACTAATCATGCCCTCATTGCAAATTGACAAACTTAAGCGACCTAACTTCATTGCCAGATTGAATTCTGACAATATATTCGCCGGGCGTGCCGATCAGGTCGTTCAGCGATAGGAAATTCTCTCCGGCATTGAGGGATTGATTCATGGCGGCACATTTATGGCCGAGAATATCGAACACATCTATTCGTGCAGAAGAATAGGAAGAGGATAATTGCAGAAGTAGTTTTCTTTCTTGCGTAACCAAAGAAGCGGTGAAATTTGAATCTACGGAACTGCCTTGCGTCACACCACTGGTTTCGGTGCTTCCTAATAGCAGAATGTTGTAAGGCAGAGCATACGGTTCGTCAGTTATAATGTGGACGTTGCCTGCATACATTTTTGTTTCGTTCGGAGTGAAGCGAACTGTAATCTTAGCACTATCTTGCGCGGCAATGAAGTGAGCGGTTGTATCGATAAATGAAAATCCGGAATCCGAATCCTGCAATGCAAAGCTATATATTGTTAAGACAGTATCACTTCGATTAATGAGAACGATTGATGAGTCGAAATTGGAGCCGACACTCTGGAAACCAAAATCAATTGTTGAGGGAATTGAAAATCCTGGAATAAGCTGTACTCCATAAAATCCAAATCCATCCAGCCCAGAAAAAGTGATCGTCTCGTTCTCAAAAGCGTTAATATCTCCAAATGCGTATCCAGCAGAGCTGACGTGTCTCCATAAATCGTTATCCGAACAAGAGATGGTTGAGTCATTGTAATGCAAGAAGTGAAGCACATAATGAAGCGATTCCGTAGGTTGCGCAATATCAAGATTAAAATTTAATTCCAACTGAAGAATCGTATGGCTGACTGAATCGAATTCTATAGTCGCCGTTGCTGCTTGATTTGCGAGATGCCATCCTAGCGAGTCGGTCATTGTGACATTGTTCCACGTAAAATAATTACTTGGAAATCCATATTCCGGAACCGTTGAAGAATGATAAGTCCACGATGAATCGAAGGGCGTTTCGGAGGGGAACGAGATTCCTTCTACATTGGCATTGTAAGTCCCAGTAAGCGAGCAAGAAACCCAAAATGGATAGGGAAACGGCCACTGCGCAGAATCAACTTGTGCCCGCGCAGGGAGTTGCCCCAGCAAAGCTATAAAAATCACCAAAAATATGAGAAATCTCATGCTATAATAACTCTTTAGCATAGAAAAGGTTACTACAAACATACGGCAAAAATTTGTGACCGTCGTGAAAGGGTTATTGGAGCAGCCAGTCGGTTGCTTCTTCGAGGGTATAGGATTTACTACCATCGATCGCATCGGGGTTCATCGGCAGCTCGACTTTGGAGCATTCAATGAGTTCCCATTTGGTGAAGGTGTAGCCGCCGAACTCGTTGGCTTCGTATTCGATGGGGCTAAAGCCGATGGAATTGGCGGGAAGTAATCCGGCCAGATCCATTTGATAGACTTGCTCGGCGAGCGGTGATATATCGGCAGGCGCATATTCGACGAGCGCGAATAATTCGTTCTTTGTCTGCTTGAGATCGAGCACGCGCCCGATGGTGTTCAGCAACGCACCGCTCGCGCCATGCTGCCAGAGAAATTGCGGATTTTTCAGGAAGTTTTCTGCATCCATTCCGGCAATGACGAGAATATCGCCCGCGCGATCGACGGCGTTGGTGGCAAGCGTCAGCCAGCGCTGGCGTGGGGGCAAGGATGAAGGTTGAGGTATGAAGGATGAAGGTGGGGAAGCGCCTTCGCTTGTGACGGTAAGGTGTTTGTGTATGATTGTTTCCATTGAGGTTGTTTTGTTCGGGATTAGCAATTCAGGGTCGGAACTACATACCCAGATTTGACAATATAGATAATCTAATAGTTAAAGCAGATGAGAAATTACCTTATGAGCCTTTCAGCATTAATCGTTTGCGCACTTTGCAGTTGCAATCGCGACACAGATCCGCTCACGCCTGGTCAAGTAATCATTCGGTCCTATTATCTTGCAGACGTGGGCGACACAGTGGGATATAAAAAGCTTATCTCAAGGCGCGGCTTGGAATTTGATCGGATCTACCCAAACGCGATGCACAACTTTTATGTGAAAATGAAAGGCCGGCACACCGAAGTTCATATTGTATCCGACTCAATCTACGGCGATTCTGCAATAGTTCTCTTTCACGTAAGGCTTATTGGGACGGATTCATTAGCTGATTTTGCTCCAGGTCGCAGGGTAGCTTTGCAGAGGCTGCACAAAGAGAATGGAGATTGGAAATTTGATTGACCCTTTCGAAAGTGCTGGACGTGCGCAGCACGTCCCTACGGATGTAATGCAAGCACAGCCCCTGCATTATTCGGCAATGGCCCCAGCCCGATAAGCGCGCGCTGTTCATCGATTGTCATGGATTGCTTGAGGGCATTGACGCGCTCCATGAAGATGTCTTCGGATTCGGGCAGGAGCGATTCGTGCTCGATGATAAGTTCGCCGCGTGGAACGAAACGTCCGGTGTCGGAGGAACGCTCGGGCGCATCGAACTCGGAGGCCAATGCGCGGGTGAATGCCTGTGCATGCTTTTCCAGCGCGTGATCCACGACATCGCGCAGGAATACCATATAGCTTGTGTCCGCATTTGCAAGATTGACCTGCTCGGTATCGCCAAAAACGATCTTCGGCACGCGGAAGGCTTCGCGAATGGCATCTCGCAACTCGCTTTTCGATTTCTCGAAATCGAGTTCCTTCCCACCCGTGCCGAGTAACTGCACTTCGCCGCCATCGGGAAGAATGCCAATGCGTCCGGCATTGCTGGGCGAAGCATATTTTGCTTCCCAAGCAATTCGCAGGCGGTCCATCTCATCCTGCGTAATAAGCGCGCCCGGCGGCCAGCGCAGGACGGCTCGCGGCGTAGCATCGTTCTCGAAAAAGCGAGATTGAAAGAGGCGCACGGCAGTTTCGGCCTTAGCGGTATCGAGAATATCGGAGATCAAACCATGTCCGAAGAAGGGACTCATACGAATATCCGGACGGCGAATATGGATGACGTCGCTTGCGGGGATGAGCGCATTTGAGGGAAGGAAACGGTACGTCTCCGGCAATCCATCCGCGCCGCGCTCGATAAGAAACGAAAGCACGCTCGCCGGCCACAGCTCGACGACCACTCCGTTCCCATCCCGCACTTTCAGCCAGATCGCATTGCCCGTCGCATCGAGCCACTGGCTGGAGAGTTCCAGCAGATCGCTCATGTCGAAGATGGGGTTGGGACGGCGGAGCAGTTTTTGTAGGGGATGATCGGAAGGAAGTGGAACTCCCCCTCCTGCGGAGCGAAGCGAAGTAGGAGGGGGCTGGGGGGTGGTGGCCCCGACGACAGCATGGAACTTCCCGCGTCCGATGGCCTCGCTGTGGGCATGCATACACGCCGCAACCGTCTCGCGGATATGCCGCAGATTTTCCGTGACATTTTCCCTTCCGAAATTGCCGGAGGGATAGACCATCGGTACGCCGCCGGGAGGCCAGGGCAGGAGTCCGCCTGCGCTTGCGGCCACTTGCTCTGCTGTGCCGCGAGCCGCAGTTTCAGATACGCTGCCGCGTTTTAGCTGTATGGAATATTTTCCAAATGTTAGGTTCATAGGTAAATTAATTTAAGTGGATGTCATCCTGAGCGGAGTTTTTCTCGACGAAGGAGAGAAAAACGGAGTCGAAGGATCTGGTGGGATTACGCTCAGAGGTGAACTGCATGAGATCCTTCGACTACGCGAGACTCCGCTATCGCTGCGTCTCGCTCCGCTCAGGATGACTGTTCGTTTACAGTCTGTTTGCATAAGATGGTAGAATATTGTGGTATTTTTGTATAATGTTCTTGCGTAAATACCGCACCGAATTCCTGATCGCGCTGGCAGCCGCACTGATTGCGGCGTGCTGGTGGCCGATCCGTATGCGGTTCCCGTTCGACGATACGTACATCACGTTTCGGTATGCGGCGAATCTGGCGCATGGGTATGGCATCGTGTGGAATCCGGGAAGCATTCTGCATCACGCAGGTGCGCACACGGAGGGCTACACGAATTTTCTGCTCGTGCTGCTGCTTACGCCGTTCGTTTGGATGGGATGCGATCTTGTTCTTGTTTCGCAGATCATTGGGGTGGTCGCGGTGATGGTATCGGCTGTGGCGATCTATCGGATCATCCAAAACGCGTTACCCGTTACCCGTTACGCCTTACTTGCCCCAGCGCTTTTTCTGCTCGATCCCTATATATGGATGAACGCCTACTCAGGACTCGAGACGAGCCTGTTCACAATGTGGCTCGTGGTTGCAATATGGGCGTTCATCACAAAGCGAACGGAGCTTGCATTCATGCTTGCAACGTTCGCTGCGCTGACGCGCCCCGAAGGCGCGCTGATGGGAATGGTTCTGCTCGCTGTGGCGCTGATTCAGGAACGGCGGCAGCCGGGCGGAGTAGTTTCTCCAACGCTAAAGGATCATCCGCCGATATCGGTGCTTAGTTATTGGGTGTCGGCATTCGTCTTGCCGATGGCGCTCTATGCGGGATGGAAATTCTGGTACTTCGGGAACCTGCTGCCGAACTCGTTCTATGTTAAAGTTACGCAGATCACGGGTGGGACGTTCCTCCCCGGCCGAGGCACGATGCGGATATTCTATGGGGGCGTATGGTATTTGGTTGCATTTGGATTGATCGCTGCGTGGAAAGGGCGTAAGAATGCGACAGTACAGATCGCAGTATTGTGGTGTTGGCTGCTGAGCAGTTTTTATCTGTTCTCTCAGCTCATCCAAAATGATTATCAGCGATTTACGAATTCCACTGAAGTATTGCTGATAGTTCTTGCAACAGTCGGTCTTGAATTTGCCATACAGAAACGATGGATATGGAGACTTTCAATTATTCTGCTACTTGCGGTTAATATTATCTGGTCGCTGTATTTTAGGGGTGGTCTTGGCTATATTCAGCGGATGGATGAGGAATTAAATCCGTATTCGCGGGTGGCGAAGGTGTTTAAGAGCATTCCCGATCATGGTGAAGTAACGATCGTGTGGGGAGATGCGGGGCGGTTGCCGTATTATTCGGATATGCTGAATATCGATCCCGTGGGGCTGAACACGAACGAGATCGCCCACGCGCATTCTGCGGATGAGGTGATCCACTTCATCATGAAGTCGAAGCCGGACATCATTATCATTCCGCTTATCCTTCCGAAGGACGATACCATCCCCAACGATACCATCCGCCGCGTGCTTGGGCACGGGCACGGACTCATCGGCTCGGCCTATCCTGCGCTTGCTTCTGCCGCGCTTTCGAGCGGGTACGCACCCATCGCCACGATGCCGCAAACTATTTACGATCTCGATATTCTTGTTGATACAACATCGCCGCGTTACCCGGATATTTATCGTACGCTGGTTCCCAGAATCGGACACGATCCGGATTTCAAGGCGCCGGTAATGAATATGAAATGAGTTAAAGAAACTTCTTATTCTTCGCATACTTGTGAAGTTGCAGCGCATAGCGTGCAAGCGCAGTAGCATCGGCAAAGTCGGGTGAGCGGCCGAGGCGGCGTTTGGTAAGCTCCTTATCTTCCATTTTGTTGGCGGTGCCGCTTTTGACGACATCGAGCCGAATAGATGATAGTTCCTGGTGAAACTTCTTATGATCGACGAGCCGGAGTTTCCCGGCCAGCAGCTCGTGGTTCAGTACAAAATACATTTCCGCGCGCGCGTTCGCGATCTCTTTACCGGGAAGGAATCCTTTCGGTTTGCTATTGAAGTTCACCGGATAGAACGGAATGCCTTCGCGCTTTAGTTTATCGCTGACCCCGCCGCCTAAGCCGGTATCGTCAATGGCGATGACGAGTTCGATGCCCTGGACAAAGCAGCGGTTGTACTCGCGCTGGATCCTATCGGCCGTTGCCATGAGGTCGTCATCGTAAAATTCCTTAAACGGAAGCTGAACATCCGGGCCATCGTCGAAGACATCGAAGTACGCATAGACCGTTGCATCTTCGCCGACGCCACGGGAGACATCCACGCCCATTGCACGAACTTTTGCGCCGCTTGGGGCAGGAGTATCCACGACGAACTGGAACTTAGGATCATCTATAACATAACGCTCGATCAGTTCCATGGGAATGAAACCGATAGAATCGAATTCCGACCACTCGCCGAGCACGCGCGATTGGAGGATCGGAGTTTTTCGATACCATGTGTTCGTCCAGGGAATTTGAACAGCGCCATGCAGATCTGCCGAATCGACACTGATCTCATAGGACCACGACTTTGCGCGATCCTCGATCCATGCGCGGGTGACGGCTCCGCCAATATCCTCATTGCCCTTTCCATCGTTGCCGTTCCCATCATCGGTGATCCCAGTAACGTTGGGATGGTCGAACGCAGATATGGTAATAACCTTCCACTGGCCGGAGCGCTCGGCTTCGTAGGCGTAGGAATCTTTATTGATCGGATTACAAATGAGCACGATCTGCGCGTTCGAACCGCTTAGATTCCCAGTCAGCGCATCGAAGATCTCGCGCGAGACGCCGGTTGCTTCATCGACCGCGATGAGAATATGCGGCGCGTGAAAGCCCATGGCGTTCTCCGGCTCGCGTGGAGAAATGCCAAGCATAAAATGCTTGTCGGAGATCGTAATGCTTGTTGCGGTTCGTGTAGTCTGTTTTTGTTTATGCAGTTTTGCCGCGCGCGCCTGACGCCGGATCTCGCCCCACAGGTTGCGCTTGACCTGTGTCCAACTGGAGGCCGTGGTGAGCACGATGGAATCTTTATAGGTGGTGAAATACCAGTTACATATCGCGGCGAGCGCCGTTGTTTTGCCGGCGCCATTGCAGGAACGAATGAGGATCTTTCTTTCGCCGGATTCCACGGCTTCAAATATTTCCTGCATCTTAGACCAGCAGTTTATTTTTAATTTCTTTTTTGCGAATTGTAGGGGGGACATGAGAATTATTAAGCGGGGAATATGATTTTAATTAAATGGCAAAAACCCAGAAACAAATATCAAGGCCCGAGCCCAGTTCACTTCAGGTGTCTCGAAAAGACGCTGAAGAGAAAATTGATGCGCGCATTGCAAAAGGCGAAGAACTGAGAGGAGAGCAAATTCAAAATGCGCCGGGACTGGAGGATGCCCGGCAGCGTTACTACCAATGGGATGACTATAACCGAACTCTTTTAGATACTCTTTTTACTGGTAGGACATTTCAAAACGAATATTCTTCGCCACTTCACATTGTTTTTGGTGGTAGTGGAGGGTTACATTATGACATAAATGAACATAAAGACGACATCCGACGTAAAATGGGCAGACTTCAAAGTATTCGCGATAGAGTTGAATTGCTCAAAGAGCCTGTTCAAGTTATGCCCTCGCACTCTTCCACGCTAGAAACAAATTTTTCATCCCCTAATCCACTTCGAGATCGCCTTTCGGATGTGCGAGGAGATAAAGATAAAGTCTTTGTTGTCTTCGGACATAACGAAATGGCCCGGTTGAAATTAGAAAATTTTCTTCATCGTTCGGGAATTGACCCAATAGTTATTAACCAGCAACCCAAAGCAGGTAGAACTATTATCGAACAAATTGAACATCATTCGAATGTTAGATTTGCTGTGGTTTTACTTACTGACGATGATTTAGGCGCGGCGAAAGAGGACGTTAAAACCGTTAGTGATCTAAAACCTCGCGCCAGACAGAACGCATTAGTAGAGCTCGGCTACTTCATGGGCCGAATTGGGCGAGACAAAACTGTTGCTCTTGTATCGCCGGGTATTGAAAAGCCATCAGATTATGATGGAGTTCTCTACATTTCACTCGAAAGCGATTGGGAAAACGAATTGAAAAGGGAACTTCGTGCAGCAGAGCTCCAAGTGAATGAATAAAACTCCCTACCCGATGCGACAGCCGTTTGTGCGTGGAATTGCATTACCGCATTTTAATTGACGCCGTTTCCGAGCTCAGGGAGTCTCCTTGCTCGCTGCTTTCTTACCGGGATGATTTCGAAAGAGTCTTTTCTTGCGACCTAAGTAGATGTACTTCTTCTCAATTCGCCTCATGTACGTAACGGTCATTTCAATTTCCTCCAAAAGCTTAGTAAGTTGCTTATCCTCTTTCTCTGACTCAGGACGATCAACGTCTTCCAGCTTCCATTTGTAATGTATGAATCGATTTCGGAATTCGGATAATTCAATTATTCGCTTTCGATGTGTATCCAAAAGTGCTGAACCACCAAGGATTGATAACAGCCATGTACACTTATCGCGGAGCTGTGCAGACCGCAACATTTCGTTGACACCGGCGTCGTTAAGCCCACTTTTTTTGCCGAGCTGCCCAATAATAAGGTTGAGCATGTGTTCAAACCAAGTTGCAAACAGAAGGCAAGCCAGCTGTCTTTTTCGTTCTGATCTAAAGCGCCTTGCATTACGCAGCAGGTCGCCAGTATGATCAATAGTCATGTATAGCGGGAACTCTATTGGCAAAATATGTTCCCTGACATATTGGTTAACTTCCTTCCTTATCTCGTTATCGCTTTTGTTCAGCGGCTCAATGATTCCTGCCAATAAAAGTTGCTGAGCTATGCTATTCAGCATACCTCGTGCCATATCCGTCGCAATTCGTTCATCCTGCTTAGAAAGCGCTGCCGTTTTTGGTTTTTGTGTCATGGGGTGTCATTTTATTGCTTTACCACATAGGGCACGCACACGTCGATTGGTTCACAACGTTTCAACTACCCAGGCATGCCGTCGCCACCTTGCGCATGGCGCGGGGCATCGCTTGGGGCGTCTGAACCGGGATGACGCGGATGGTTGCGGATTACGCGGATGGGGAGTCGGGCCGGAGGCGCCGACCTACGCGGGGAGGGGGCGGATGGTTGCGGATTACGAGGATACATTTGTGAGGGGAACTGGATTGCTGCATTTGAGGTTTCTGGAGATGGTCATAAAGAATGCGGCAGGAGCTAGTTCCCTTTTATAGCGCTCCTACTCACCATTTAAGAAACTCCCTCCGGGATATGTGCTCTCGGCTCTTACCATTAAAGCGAGTTACCGCTGTGGGTTGCTAAAAGATCTTGACAAGCCAAAAAACGGCTTCAAGACCCTTGTTATCTCAATTGCCAAGTGTTTTTTACGTTATTAAACAATCATTGAATTTGAACGTGAAGTCAAAAAAATCTATTTTATGGATCATTGTAGGAATTGTATCCCTAAATTCCATTGGGCTTTCTATTGTGTTGCCTCTTCTGCCTTTTATAGTGGGCAAATATCTTCCCGCTAAGCAGGTTGTTGTTGGCATGAGCGCGCTAATGTCGGTATTTGCCGCCTGCACGTTTTTATCAGCTCCCGTTTTTGGAGCATTAAGCGACCGGTACGGACGGAAGATCATTCTTATCATCAGCCTGCTTGGTTCCGTGATCGGCTATGTTTTGTTTGGAATAGGGGGTGCGCTCTGGATCCTTTTTCTCGGTCGCATTATCGACGGGCTTACCGCCGGGAATATTAGTACACTCTTTGCCTACATCTCCGACAGTACCGAGCCAGAGGAACGAACAAAATGGTTTGGCTATATTACTTCCGTTATGGGCATAGGAAAAATAGGAGGCCCAGCATTGGGTGGTGCGCTTGGAAGTATTGCGCTTGGTCTGCCTTTCTTCGTTACTGCCGGATTAATACTCCTTTCCGTTGTGGCAGTCTACGTTCTGCTGCCGGAATCGTTAGTTCCCGAAAAGAGAACGAAACAATTAACGCTTCGCGGTTTCAATACTTTTTCACACTTTAAAGATATCTTCAGTTTGAAAGGACTTGCGGTTCTGCTCATCGTGGGTGTACTTTTTTATGCAGGCTTAGGTATTTTTCAGTTCAATTTTATTCTCTTCCTGAAAGATATTTACCAATGGGGGCCGGTCATTATTGGCGGTATGTTGACGCTGGTTGGCATTTGCGAGATCATTTCACGTGCTGTGGTATTGCCCTGGTTATTGAAATATTTCCATGAAAGAAATGTTGGTATAGCCGGCTTAATAGGACTTGGAACTGGTTTAGGATTAATTGTGGCAAGTATCTATATACATTCGGTGGTGGTCATTGCTCTTGCTATAATATTCATCATTGTTGGCGAGGGATTATTTGACCCTACATACAATGGAACATTATCGCGATCGATCGATGAAAGCCAACAGGGGAAATTACAAGGTGTGAACCAAAGTTTGCAGTCTGTTAATAACATGCTCATCCCGCTTGGAGCGGCTGCGATCTATTTTTACAATCCTGGTATGTTGTATGCCGTGGGAGCACTTATTATGTTCGCAGCATCAATTTTGTTTGCGAAATATGTGCCTAAATGAAGATCGGCTCAATTGCAAGTCGTGTTCCAAGACGAAGGCTAAATAAATCTTCTCAGCCGTACTTGCGCATGGGGCGGCGTATCGCTTGGGGTGTCTGAACCGGGATGACGCGGATGAGTAGGAATATCTCGCGGATAGTTCTCGAAACTATCCGCGTAATCATTTCCCATCCACGTCATCCAGGTTCAGACTATCCCTCCAACTCATACTCATAATGCCGAATAAGCACCGCAGTAATAATACGGTACGCCTGCTCGCGCGCTTCCCAGAAATCATCGGAACTGTCGCAAAGGAAGGCTTCCAACTGCTCGACATACATTGCGGAACTTAAGATGAAGTCGCGCAGGAAGCGGAGATCGTCTTCCGTGAGCGAGTTGATGGGAAGTCCAAAGCCATCGGCGAAATCGGGATCGTCAACGAAGCGGTTCTCGTCCACGAGGCACTCGCAATCGCCCCGGGAAGGAATGTCGAATAGCTCGTCGAGCGTGTAGGAGCGAGGAGTATTGTCTGGGATGGTACGAGTCATTCGCGGAGCGGAGTAGGTCGGTCGGTTTGACATAGTGTTGATAGATTAATAGTTGAATGAAAAACATGTGGGATCTATTCTTCGCACGCTTCTTTCGAACCGGCAGAAGAGCGTCGGCGGTCGTAGAGTCCGGGTTGCGTCCTTCGGAGATCGAAGGAGGGCCCGGTGGTCATGGCGATCATGAAGGAGTCCACCATCGAGCGGAGGTCCTGCTTCCGTTTGGCTTTTGCCTCGAATGCGATGCGTGCCGCTCGCGATCGTTTCATTTTTTGTGTCATTTATATAGTCTTCTCACCCTATACAACGCGGTATTTAACACGCAGAGTTCAAAAAGTATAAAAAACAAGCAGAAATTTGTCCGTAATGACATGGAAACAAAGGAGATAAAATTTGTTAGTGAAGTGCTACATTAGGCACCTGTTTCTGGGAGCACTATATTTCTGATAAAAAATGCTTGTCAGTCCCGAGCGTTCTTGTTCTAAAAGAAGTCAGTTAATGGGTGTAACAATATCACTTTTCGGAGGTTATTATAGCTATGAGAAAAATCGCTGTCTTATTTTTCGTCTTGACACTGTCCACTTCTATCGAAGCACAAACGATAACGCTTGCGCAAGTTACGCGGCTCGTCTATTGCGTGGGCGATACAATGACGGTCTCGTATTCGACAAGCGGGAGTTTTAATGCAGGCAATAAGTTTATCGTGCAACTCTCAGAGGCGAACGGCTCGTTTGGAACCTTCACGAATCTTGCAACTGCGGATACCACACCTGGAAACTTTAAGTTTGCTCTTACGGGCACAGGTAGCCATTTCCGGGTGAGAATTGAATCCACAAACCCGTATCTCCTCTCAGCAGACAACGGAGCCGATATTGAGGTTTCATCCGTGCCTGCGCCGAATCCGGCCGACTCGAAATTGTCCGGGTATTATACTCCCAGCGAGTGTCATTGCTATTTTGCAGCAGGGTTTGAGGGCGACCCCATCGTCGTTAAAGATTTTGCTGTGGAGCCAGCAGGCTCAACATACGCCTGGACCTTCAATGAAGATGCGAATCCCAGCACCTCTTCGGCGGCATCGGTTACCGTTACCTACGCAACGCCCGGAGCGAAAGATGGTACCTTGGAAGTTACTGCTCCTGCAGGCTGTGCAAGTTCTGCTGTTCCTTTCGGATACCGCATTCTTTCCTGCAATCCTGTCATTCCGGCTAATGCGCGCATTGTTAATGATGTAGAGTCGGGGGACGATTCGGTTGTTTGGGTTCAAGCAGGCGGAACCTATTCGCTGACCGGCTCCGATTTTCCCGGCGAACAATTCGTTTTTGCAGAACCGGGCTCTTCAATAATCGATAATCAGAACGGCGAATCGTTTTCGTTCGCAACCGTTTATCTAAAAGCCGGTAGTTCTTTTAGCTTTGGTGGAGAGGCTTACGCTACTGTTGTTACGGATGACTCGAATAAAGCTAATGTTCCGTATAGCAACTCTGGATCGATCGCCTTGTTTACCTGCTCAAATTTCAATTTTGATTATTCTAAAGTGCAGGCGGGTGTTGCCGAAAATCCACCGCCATCAAACCTAACCATTCTTCAATCCGGCGACCATCTCTTCGCGAATGACGAAGGGTTGCCGATCGAGATTCGCATCTCGAATCTCCTTGGCGTGGAAGTGCTTTCTCAGCAAGGTTCCGAAGCGCTGGATGTCGATCTCTCGTTGCTCCCGGCTGGTGTATATTTCGCAGTGGTCGAGGCAGGGAATGACCGTACCGTGAGGCGCATTGCGGTGATACATTGAAGAGGCATAACAGAATCAATTTTCGGAGGTTATTATCAGCATGAAAAGAATTCTTGTATTGCTTTTTGTCCTGACAGTAACATCCCCTATTGAAGCTCAAACAATTTCTCTTGGACAGATTACTCAACTTTCGTATTGCGCAGGAGATACGCTGACCGTCCCCTATCAAGCGAGCGGAACATTCGCTACGGATAACCTCTTCATCGCTCAACTCTCAGATGCGAATGGGTCGTTTACAAACTTTACTTTTTTTGACTCGAGCAAAAGCACTATAGATTCTCTTTTAATTTCAATGCAAACAGTGGGTAATCATTATCGAGTCCGTATTGAGTCTACTGACCCCTACACGGTCTCAGAAGATAATGGAACTGATATTCAGGTCATCCCACGACTTACCACGAATGTTTATGTTCAATTTTCACATAATCCAATAAATAATGGCTGGCCGCTTGAGGGTGATTGGGAACCGCTTGGTGTACCGAATAGACCTATTTTATTTTCTGAGGCGCTATATGCTGACTCCGGTTCCTTTGCTTGGCAGCTCGATCAAGACGCCAATCCAATTCAATCCATTTCGCCTATGACATCCGTCATCTATGCCACTCCCGGTATCAAGAATGGAATTTTTACGTTCACCAATACGAATGGATGTTCATCCTCGGTGCCTTTCCATTTCAAAATCCTGCCTTGCAATCCAGTTATTCCTGAGTGGGCCCAGATTGTCACAGGTAATGTGGATGCATTAGCGACCTTTGATACCTCGTCTGCAGTCTGGGTCAAAGCTGGAGGCTCATTTACAGCAGATGATGACTTCTTTGGACGAACTATCTTTGTCGAGGCGGGCGGTGCTGCGATATCGAGCAACTCGAAATGGAACGTATATTATGTAAAGAACGGCGGATCCTTTTCATTCGGTCATAGCTACGAGTTGTCAACAGTTATTCTTAGTTCTGAATCGCCCTTATCATTCCCTCAATTGACTCCTATCGATACTTGCTCCTGCGACAGCTTGGAATTCGATTACTCCCAAATTCAAGCCAGTGTTGCCGAAAATCCACCGCCCTCAAACCTAACCATTCTTCAATCCGGCGATCATCTCTTCGCGAATGACGAAGGGTTGCCGATCGAGATTCGCATCTCGAATCTCCTTGGCGTGGAAGTGCTTTCTCAGCGTGGTTCCGGAGCGCTGGATGTCGATCTCTCGTTGCTTCCGGCTGGTGTTTATTTCGCAGTGATCGAAGCTGGGAATGACCGAACCGTGAGGCGCATTGCGGTTGTCCATTAAAGGGATTAATTCATTGGATTTTGGGGGTGGTCCCCTGAAACGCCATTTCCATCCCATTCGGTAAAAATTCCTAACTCGTTCTTGAAATTTCCAGAGTGCGGCGGTGAGCTGGCAGCGGATTGTAGGTGCTATCTTCGTTTTAATGCCGCCTGCGGCATCCTTGAAGAAAAGGGCACATTGGCATGTAATTGGCTTCCGGTCACAGCATAGTTTGCGGTTTATTATAGCTCACCAATATGAAACACCATTTTCTCCATTCCTTCCGGAGCGACCAGCCATCGCTTCCACCGGCATCACAACCCAAGGGATTGCTAACGTTCTCTTCGCTGCTTTCCGGCCTGCCAGGCGGCCTACCGACCGGATTACCGGAGCATGAAGCTCCTCCCCATTCTGAATCAGCGATCCCGCCGTTCGACGGCCGGTTCACCGAATGGGATGAAGCGATCGCCGCGAATGACCATGCGTACCCGCATACGCCGGTCGTGCCGGTAAAGAGCGCGTATGAGCGGTTCGGAGAGGAATGCGCGACGAAGAATATACTCCCTAGCCTCGAACTCTTCGAACACTGGCTCGACTCCGATGCGCTGGAAAATGCAACGGGGCAGTATCTGGGCCACCGGCATAATTAGGCGCGCTCATTGTGGGGCGAATGGCGAGTGGTAAAACATCCAAAGAGACACCACCGCCATTCGCCTTTGTGGTGTGTTTTTGGGCTAATATCGATGGTCAGTCAAAAAATCTTGGCCAAATCAAAGATTTATTTGTAACCCGAGCGACCCAGCGCGTTTTAACTATAGGGGATGTTACCTCATTACGTCAATTCACTATGAAACACATATTACTTCTTATTGCTACTATTATTACGATAGCTGTTGCGCCGAGCGTGCGAGCGCAGTGGGTGCAATCCTCAATATTGACTGGTGATGTAAGCACACTTACCGAGACAGGAGCGAACGGATCGTCACCTCTTGTTTTTGCAGGAATTCGGGATAGTGGCTTTTTTCATTCAGAGAATAGTGGCGCTACATGGGAGAAAACCAATGTCGGCTTGACGGATACCGATGTGATTTCCCTTGCAGTACTTGGCCAAAGTGAGAAGTCGCAGATATTGTTTGCTGCAACATCGCGGGGAGGTGTCTTCCGCTCCATGAACAATGGTACAAGCTGGAGTGCTTCGAACATCGGATTAGCGTATACTTCAGTTTATTCTTTATTGGTCGATGATTGGGATGAAGCAACTCCGATGATCTTCGCGGGAACCTGGGGTGATGGAATTTTTATTTCCACGGATAGCGGCACATCCTGGAGTGGTGCCAGCAATGGGCTGCCGGCTAATTCTCAGATTCGTGCACTTGCACTTTCCGATACTACGCTGATCGCCGGGACCTTTAGCGATGGTGTTTATCTCTCTAGTGATCATGGCGCAAACTGGACTTCTGCCAATAACGGCTTGCCTGGTAGTTCGATACTCTCGGTCGTCGTGAATGGGACATATCTGTTCGTGGGTACCAATAATGATGGCATCTTCCGCTCCACGAATAATGGCACAAACTGGACACCCGCAAGCAAAGGATTGACCAATAATGAAATATTGTGTATGACTTCCAGTGGCAATACTTTGTTCGCTGGAACGTTGGGCGGCCTTTTTTATTCGATAGACAGCGGTACGAGTTGGTTGTCTCCCAGTCTCGAATTAAGAGATACGGCGATCGGTTCCATTCTTGTCGATGGCACCGAGGTCTTAGCCGGTACAACGCATAGCGGCATCTGGCGGAGTCCGTCTTCCTATTTTGGAATTAATGCCGGAGTTTCGATCTCCTCCGTGGGAAATTTTCTCTCGACCTATCCTAACCCCTTCACCGAGTCCACAACCATCACCTTCACAACTCCCGAAAGCGGCGTGGCGGAAGTAAGTGTGGTGAACCTATTGGGAACCGAGGTTGCGCGCATCTTCTCCGGCGAACTGAGTGCAGGCGAGCATACCTTCACCTGGAATGCAACTGGCTTACCCGATGGGATGTATGAGTGCATTGTGCGGATGAATGGGCAAGTGAATGACCGATCATCCACGGTGCAGCGGGTGACTGCAATTAAGAAGTAAGAAGTAAGAGGTATTACGGCAGGACGACCTTTACTACATTCGAGGGAGGGCCGAAACCAGTGAATGTGGTCTCCTCCACTCCATTGTATATATATTGGAAAAATGGAGTTTCTCCCGAGATTGGATAAGCAATCACATATAATGTATCCGATAGGATTTGATTGCTGGAGAAGTTAAGGAGCCAGTAAGTTGCGGAAATACTTACAGTGGTATAGGTCCAGGAGGAGTAGGTGCTGCTATCCAGGTAATTAATATTCGGGTTCCTACCTATGAAGAGTGCCAGGGTAGGACTAAAACTGCTTGTCACAAGATTCTTTCCTGAGGAGTCTAGTACGGTGGCATTAGGTGTTCCAGGGGCTGTCTCTAGATAAAACAACGTGTCAACCAACGTATCCCCAGGTCCGTAATTTTCAAAATTTTCAACTGTCATTGTCGGCTGCGAAAGCGTTGTCTTCCAATTATTTATTCTGTAAAGAACGGCATTGGCTGCGCCCCACATAGTATCTGCGCCAACAAATGGTTGGGGGGATGTTATAGATTCTGTAAATCCCGGCTTCGAAAATTGAAGATTGTAGTACCCCGCCGGGATACTATCGAGGACGAATCTGCCAGTGCTATCGGTCAACGCCTTATGAGTAGTTCCAAGAATTCCCACCGTAGCCCCTGCCGAAGAAGCGGATGCAGTTCCATCCATTTCAAGAAGGTACACTCGGCCGATCATGGTCCCCGTGCTTACCGGCTGGACCGATGTAACGTCGGTGGTATTGGTCGTAGTGCAACCGGAGAGTAGTGCAGATCCGGTTAATAAACTACTCGCGAGAAGGATCGAATGATAGTTCATAGACACATGAAATTAAGATAAATGGTTAACATCTATCTCCCGGATTAGTTTACGCAGACCAGGGGTGGACCTGCTCAGCACGTCCCTACGGTTTGGAAGCCGGTCCATACATTTTCTCGGCATATTCGCGCATCATGCGTTCGGAGGAAAAGCGTGGAAGGATCGTTGCGATACATTCTTTGACTACTTTGAGCCAGTTGTGTGGAATGCCATCACCGGCTTTATCATGGTAGAGCGGGATGATCTCGTGTTCGAGCATGTCGTACATGCGGGTAGCATCGGCACGGTCCTGCTCCTCCTGGGATCCTTCGGTGGCGCCATCGATGCCCCAGCCATTGGTAGCGTGTGAGGATGTTTGCGGCAGGTATCCTTCCATCCACCATCCGTCGAGCACGGAGAAATTAGGCAGGCCGTTGATGGCAGCTTTCATTCCGCTGGTTCCCGAAGCTTCGAGCGGCGCTTTGGGATTATTCATCCAGATATCGCATCCACGGACAAGATATTTTGCGGTGTGCATACTATAGTTCTCGATAAAGGCAATGCGTCCGCCAAAGGCAGGATCGAGCGCGTGATGCCAGATATCTTTGATAAGCTGCTGGCCGGCATTATCGGCAGGATGCGCTTTGCCACTAAAGACGATCTGTATGGGACGAATAGGATCGTTCACGATACGTTTGAGACGATCCAGATCGTTAAAGATAAGGGTTCCGCGTTTGTAGGTGGCGAACCGGCGCGCAAAGCCGATGGTGAAAATGCTTGGATCGAGCAGGATGCCTTCGGCAATGATACTCTCACCGGATTGAGAAAAGTTATGGTCGCCGGCCTGCCATTTCCTTCGAACTCTGTCTGCGATAAAGCTGAACAGACTTGCCTTCAGGCGATGCCGTGTGCGCCATAGTGTTTCGTCAGGAAGCTTGTGGACCTTTTGCCAATAGGCTTCATCGTCGAGATGTTTGATCCAATTCGCTCCCAGTTCGCTTGAAAATAGTTCTTCCATTTCCGGCGCAAGCCAGGTGCGAACGTGAATGCCGTTGGTAACGCTCTCCAAATTACGATTTACTAATGACGAATGACGAGTAGCAGAAACTTGATCGACTTCTTGCTTTCCCCCATTCGTAATTCGTAATTCGTCATTCGTAATTGAAGTATATTCAGGCCACATGGCAGCGGTTACTTCGCGATGTTTTTTACTGACTGCATTTCGGTGGGCCGAGAGATCCATTGAAAGGGCGGTCATATTGAACATTCCCTGATGTTCGCCAAGCGCGAAGAACTGCTCCTTGGTCATGCCAAGCTCTGGCCAGTAGTGCCAAAAATACCGCTCGATGAGGTCGCTGGCGAAGGCATCGTGTCCTGCGGGAACCGGAGTGTGTGTGGTAAATACTGATGCGCGGCGGACGGATTCCATAGCATCATCCATCGACATTCCGCTCTTGATCGCCTCGCGCAGCCGCTCGACGAACATGAATGCGACGTGCCCTTCATTGGCATGCCATACTTCGGGTTTAATTCCGAGGGCATTGAGCACGCGCACGCCGCCCATGCCCAGCGCGATCTCCTGACGCAAACGGTATTCGCGGTCGCCGCCATAGAGGCGGGTAGTGATGTCACGGTTGGCGGGATCGTTGGCATCGATGTTGGAATCCATCAGGTAAATGTTCACGCGGCCACACCGCACAAGCCACACCTGAAGATGCAGCAGATCGTCCGGCTTTTGCATAGGCAGCGAAACAATGAGCGGTTCGCCATTCGTCGTATGCGATGAGAGCAATCGAGCCTGTTCGATCGCTACGTTCGGAATATCAATGTCAGCATAGTCTGCGATCTGATCGCCATCGGGAGAGATCTCCTGCACGAAATATCCTTTCGGATACATGAATCCGACGGCGGTAAAATCGAATCCCATATCGCTTGCCGTCTTTGCCTGATCGCCGGATAGAATTCCGAGTCCGCCGGAATAAATTGGCAAGCTTTCGTGCAAGCCATATTCTGCAGAAAAATATGCAACCTTCGGGCGTGGAATATCCTGCACTTTACTGCTTCGGGACGGTCTGCGAGCTGCTGTGCTGCGGTCGAAGAGCTTGAGGAGTTCATCGTAACTGGCGAGAAAATCAGGGTCCATCGCAAGCCGTTCGAGCCGGTCCAAAGTGACCTGGTTAAGCATCCGGACGGGATTGTGATCCGTCGAGCGCCACAGGCGGACGGAGATCGAGCGGAAAATATCCCTTGCTTCCGGAGACCAGCTCCACCAAAGGTTATGCGAAAGTTCTTCAAGACGGGCGATGCGTTCCGGTATTTGCAAGGCTAATTAAGAATTAAGAATTAAAAATTAAAAAGTTAGAATTACAAAGAACACATAAGTGGCTGATCTCAATTCTTAAATCTATATTACCAATATTTCTTATAGCTGTCATCCTGAGCGTAGTTTTTCACGACGTAGGAGAGAAAAACGGAGTCGAAGGATCTTGTGTAGTTTGGCTCAATGGTGAACGACCGGAGATCCTCCGACTTCGCAAGACTCCGCTACCGCTTCGTTCCGCTCCGCTCAGGATGACATATAAAACGTGTTTATTACTTTGGAGATTGAAGAATCACAATCCCGCATTCCTCGTTACTCTTTACTCGTTACTCATACCCTTTATGGACTCTTTTCATTATTCTGTTACTGACGGCATTGCCCGCGTAAGATTTGCGCGGCCCGAGACCTTGAACTCGCTTACGTTCAAGGTGTATCGCGATCTTACCGACCTTTTCTACCGACTTCGATCAGATGACGCGGTGAAAGTCATCCTGCTCGAAGGCAATGGCCGCGGCTTCTGCTCCGGTGGCGACGTGCATGAGATCATTGGCGAACTGCTGCAGCGCGATGTAAAGGGATTGCTGGAATTCACGCGAATGTCCGGCGAGCTGATCGTGAATATGCGCCAGCTTGAGAAGCCGATCATTGCGGCTGTGAATGGCATCGCTGCTGGAGCCGGTGCCGTTATCGCGCTTGCCAGCGATTTCCGAATGTTCGCAAAAGAAGCAAAAATTGCGTTTCTTTTCCAAAAAGTTGGCCTTACGGCTGCGGATATGGGTGCGGTGTTTTTATTACCGAAAGTTGTAGGGCTTGCCCGCGCCACGGAATTATTGATGTTAGGTGACACTATTACTGCAGACCAAGCCGAGAAGATCGGGTTGGCGAATAAAGTGGTCGAGCTTGCAGACCTGGAAAAAGAATCCTTAATCCTTGCGGAGCATCTCGCACGTAGTGCATCCCTTGCGCTTGGCCTGACAAAGCGCCTGTTGAACAACGAATGGAATATGGATATAGCGTCCGCCATCGAACAGGAAGCGACCGCACAGGCCCTTATGATGCAAACCCGCGATCACCGGGAGTTCCACGAAGCCTTCGCCGCAAAACGGGAAGCGCGGTTCGAGGGGAGATAGTATCTGCGTTCATGTCTTTGAACCTTATGGCAGACTGAGCACGTTACCAAACTACATCTATGCCACCCAAACAGAAAGTTTCTTTACCCACTCGATCCCGCAAGGGAATGTCGAATAGGGATCGCACCCGGAAGGGAATTTCTCCGCTTGGCCGAAGGCTCATGGCGATCAGGCATGAGATCGAGCACTCGGATATCCCACTCCTGAGTGATTCGGAAGTTGAAAGGGAACTTCGTAAACGTGCCGGTGGAACGACCCCGCATTGAAACCACAGATCCGTACGTTTGTCGATGCAGATGTTCTGATCTATGCTGCTCGCGGGGTTGGTGATTCTTCTCGACTCGCATTGAACGTGTTATCCAACCCCGATCGAATATTCGTCTCCAGTAATTTTGTCACATTAGAAGTTATTCCAAAAGCTCGGTATCACGGGCGTGAGATCGAAGCAAAATTCTATCAAACGTTCTTTGAGGCCGAAGAAGAATGGGCCTCACCTTCTGCCGGCCTCGTGAACGCAGCATTACATCTTGCCACTACTTCCGGTCTTTCCGCGATGGACGCACTCCATATTGCGGCAGCGCAGGCACTCGAAGCGGATGAGTTTATTACCGGTGAAAAACCAACGTCACCATTATTTCGCGTTTCAGGCATTCGGGTAGTTTCGTTATTCGATAAAGATCGAGCGACGAGCTGATTAATCCAAACTACCTCAAATTTTCGTATTTTTGTTCATTACGTATATTAATCTTTCAATCCTATGGAATACACAATGAGTCCTCTTACCCCCACCACGGCAATGGAGGTTGCAGTTGTTCGATATGCCGGTTTTTGGCGTAGGTTTATTGCAATGGTATTAGACTGGCTGATCCTCGGCGCGGTCTTTAGCATACCCATGTTCATCTTTGGCGTCGGGATGTGGTCGGAGACGTATACGACACGCACCATGCATGGGTGGAACTACAATACCTACGGCGATCACAGCGGTTTTGCCGGTGCGATGATGAGCATGTGGATGATCTATATTGTCGGTGCATGGCTGTACTTTGCGCTCATGGAAAGCTCGAAGAATCAGGGCACACTCGGCAAAATGGCGCTCGGGCTTCGCGTGACCGATCTGGACGGAAAACGTATCAACTTTGGGCGTGCGACGGGAAGATATTTCGCCAAATTTCTTTCCCATATTACGCTGTGGATCGGCTTTATCATGGCGGGCTTTACGAGCAAAAAACAGGCGCTACACGATTTTGTGGCCGGTACGCTGGTGCTCTCGAAGCAATCCACGGTTCCCGCCCAAGTAGCCCAGAATGCTTTTTCCGGATCGTGAAAATATCGAGGAGGGATTGCAATGGAATATACCATGAGCCCGGTAACAATGGCACCGCCGCCGGAGCAGCCTATAATTAAGTATGCTGGATTTTGGCGGCGGTGGCTTGCAAGTTTCATTGATGGATTACTTGCATGGGTACTTTTCTTTATTATGTTTGCTTTCCGGCGGTTCAGCCATGTGGGATTGTTTGAGGCATTTTCGCCTCAGAAACTAAGTATCGCACACCTCGTGGTAATAATAATTCTCGATTGCATTTTTATTAGCATATTATGGTTGTACCACGCACTCATGGAAAGTTCCGAATATCAAGGAACGCTTGGTAAGATGGCTATGGGAATTTGCGTGACTGGCCTTGATGGGGAACGAATAGATTTTGGGCGAGCAACGGGGAGGTATTTTTCCAAAATGCTTTCTGCATTGACTCTCTGGATCGGCTTTATTATGGCGGCGTTCACTAAAAAGAAACAAGCTCTTCACGATATTATTGCTGGAACCCTTGTACAAATGCGCGATGATAATTAATATTTTGTGAATAAAACCATCAATCCAACAACACTCGTGACGCCATCAGGTTATTCCCACGGAGTTGAATCGGAAGGCGGGCGGACGATCTATCTCGCCGGGCAGATCTCGATGGATCGGCTGGGAACCGTCGTTCACCCCGGTGATATGGTGAAGCAGTTCGATCAGGCGCTCTCGAATTTGCAGGAAACGCTTCGAGCATCGAGCGCCGAAATGACGGACATTGTCAAGCTGCTCATTTTTGTGAAAGATAAACGTTTGTATCAGCAGCAGTTGCGGGAGATCGGCGCAGTCTATCGAACTTATTTCGGGAAATATTTTCCGGCAATATCGTTAGTCGAAGTATCTGCACTTTTTGAAGACGATGCACTTATCGAAATTGAGGGGATCGCGGTGGTCAATGATTAGCATGGACGGATTGGACTCAAGTGGACTAAATGGACGTCCACCCGAGTCCAATAAGTCAACAGAGTCCACTGGAAGAACCACATGGATTTTACACTGAACGAACAGCAACTCCATTGGCAAACCGTAGCGCAAATTTTTGCGCAGGGGCGTGTTGGGCCTATTGCCCGAGAAATGGATGAATCCGGCGAAATGCCGCTTGCGCTCGTAAGCGAAATGGCCGAGCTTGGTTTGCTTGGCTCGACGTTACCGAAAACTGTTGGCGGGAGTGAGATGGATAACGTCTCGCTTGCGCTTATCTATGAAGAACTTGGCCGCGCCTGTTCCAGCGTTCGCGGATTTATGACAGTGCATTCCTCGCTTGTCATGCAGTGCATTTATCAGTGGGGGACTGAGGAACAGAAGCAAAACTATTTGCCGGCAATGGTTCGCGGTGAAGCGATCGGCTGCTACGCGCTCACGGAACCCGAAGCCGGCAGCGATGCCGCGAGCATTCAAACTACTGCTACCAAAATCAGAGGCAGTTACTCACTCAACGGTGAAAAAATCTGGATAACGAATGGCAATATTGCGCGAATCGGAATTATGTTTGCAAAGCTTGATTCCTTACGCGAGAAAAAACCCCACGAACAAGTGACCGCGTTCATTGTTCGGCTAAATAATCCTGATATTGAACGAGTCCGGATGCCAGGCCAGGAACTTGGCCATCGAGCAAGCGACCACGCGAAAATTATTTTTCGAGATACCTTTGTGAGCGGGGATGATGTGCTCGGTGGTGAAGGCACGGGATTCAAAGTGGCGATGTCCGCGCTCGATCATGGCAGGCTTGGCGTTGCGGCGGGTGCGCTCGGCGTGCATCAGGCGTGTCTGGATGCTTGCGTGTCATTCGCAAAGGAACGAAAGCAATTCGGCAAGCCCATCGGTGAATTTGAGATGATACAATCGACGATCGCGGAGATGAAAGCATTGCTGGATGCTTCACGCTTGCTTGTCTATCGCGCGGCGTGGATGAAGGATCAGGGATTGCCAACCAAACTCGAAACGAGCGTTGCAAAATATTTTGCCACGAACGCTGCATGCAAAGCGGCCTCGGATGCCGTGTTGCTGCATGGCGGTCGAGGCTATTCGAATGAATATCCTGTCGAACGTTACTACCGCGACATCAAAGGTTTGCAGATCTACGAGGGAACCGAACACATTCAGAAGATCGTGATCGCGAGAGAACTTTTAAGGGAACCGGGATTACGCTGATTGAAGGGGATTACGCGGGCGATTTTGGGGATTTTGATTTTCTCAATCTCGGGACAAGTATCCAACTAACAATAAATGCAAGCAGTGTTGAAAGGCTTATCCACGATCCTGTTTCTGCAGAGCGAGAAGTTTCCAGATTGAGAATAAGTTGATGTTCTCCTTCGGGAACTGTGAGCGTGAGTCTTCCGAGGCTATCCGGTGCGGTAGCAACGGGGTGTCCATCGACAGTTGCTTTCCAGGTTGGCCAATAGGACCGCCGGACCAATGTTCGCGCTGGAACATGCGATCGATAAACGATCGTATCGGAATAGGGTTTGCGAACAGCGGAAATAAGCGATACGCTATCATTCCGTAGCCAAACGACGTTCTGGGAATCATTGGCAAAGGGCGTGCTCAACGAATCGCCGTATTTGTCATAGGGCTTCGCCCACCGCGTTGCATATTCCGGCGCATCCCCGATGGGAAGCGGCCCATGCTTGTGAATATGTACATCCGCGAGTTGAAGTATGACTAATCCGATCGTGCAAATCGACCAGAAAATCACGATAACAGAAGTCATGGGAACACGTTTGCCATGTTCGCGCACTTGTAATTCTTCTTGCCAGGCAATCGCAACGACGATGAGCAGCAGGATCGAGAAGCGCGAGGCGAGCTGGACGATCGTGAACGGAGGAACATAGCGGTATAAATATTGCGTGAGCACCGGAAGTTGAGCCGCAACGATAAATACAACAAGCCAAAAATGAGGCTGCGGGGCAATTTTCATTCGGATCCATCCGAACAGCAACAAACACCCGCCCGCAAGCATCACGAACGTGTAACTATTGATCGTAAGCGCTTCACCGGTAAATACAGCAAGGAACGGAGAACTTTGCACGAGCGAAACAGGTCGCCATAAGCGTTCCAACTGAACGTCGCCAAACATGGCTCCTACGGGGAGTAAATAAAATGCTGCAAGCAAAATGGAGACCATTCCCGCGAGCGATAGCCAGCCCAGATCTCGTGCCTTAGCATTTTTGCCGGAAGTGGCAACATAGAGAACAACTCCAATAGCAGCTACGGACGCCGCGGGAAGATTCGCCAGAGCGATCAGCGCAAAGGAGAAAATGAGCATGACCATTCCACGGCGAAGGTCGTTCACATGACGTCGTTGCAAGATAAGATCCGCTCCCCAAAAGACGATCGGCACCATACAGAACGCGATGTGCTCAGGTAACGCACCACGCGTTGAATAGTTGAAGATGCGATACGGTGCAAACCCATAGAGTAATGCACCCAGAAGAATTCCCATATTGCTGTTTTGGGATGGGCTATCACGGGTTGAGCGCCATCGTAGAAATAGCCACATACTCACAATGGAGAATCCGAATGCGAGTATCCCGAGTATCTTACCAATAGTATCCGGATTTAGGCTTGGGAGTACTGTGTAGAGGGCACTTGAAAGAAAAAAGGTAAGCGGAGGGTAATAATAAAAGGAGGGAGCGCCGAATCCATGGAAGGAATCCGGGAGCCACCGGGGATAATAGATCCCTGCCTGCCACATCCGATGCCACTCGCCGATCCAGAAGATGTGGGAGAAACTATCATATCCATTGAACGGAAACACAGCCCAGGACAGAAGTTCCAGCACGATCGCAAGGAACAGAGCCCCTGCCGCAAACTTTTCAGCGGGACGTAATGCGTTCCAATTCGATCGTAAATGGCTCAACTTTAATAGCGGAGCAATTTTTCGAGTCTTTGGTGAATGCTTGCCGCCGATGGGACGACGGAGTCCATTAACGTGGTGTTGTAGGGGATAGGGCAATCGGGAACTGCCATACGCTCGACGGGTGCGTCCAGGAACTCAAATGCATTCTGGGAGATCGTTGCAGCAATTTCTCCGCCGAGTCCGCACGTCCAGCCATCTTCATGCAACACCAGTACGCGGTTGGTTTTTTTCACAGAATCCAGTACTGCCTGCTTATCCCAGGGAATGATCGTCCGGAGATCGAGAATCTCTATATCGAGTCCTTCGGAAGCTTGCGTTGCGCGATCGACCATGGAACCCCATGTTACAATGGTCGCCGCATTTCCCTCACGGTGAATGCGCGCCTTACCAAAGGGAAGGATAAAATCATCGCCGGGGTAATTGGTTCGGGCTTGTGCGGTATCGAGCAGTGCGCGATGTTCGAAGAAGAACGTCGGGTCTTCGCCGCGCAAGGCATTCCGGAGCAAACCAACAGCATCCTCCGTGTTCGATGGATACGCAATACGCCAGCCGATCGTGTGCGCGAACGCAGCTTCGCCGGAAACAGAGTGCCACGGATCGCCCGTCTTTTTCCCAAACCCGACGGGAATTCTCACGACAACCGGCGCAGTGAATTTCGAAAGTGTGCGCCAGCGGATGGTACCGCAATCGTTGATCTGCTCGGTCGCGGGATCGGCATATTTCCGGAACTGAATCTCTGGAACCGGTCGGAGTCCCGCCATTGCCATGCCAACGGAGCGGCCAATGATCCCCTCTTCCGAAAGCGACGTATCGAACACCCGTGCTTCGCCAAATTTCACTTGCAGATCGACCGTTGCCCCATGCACGCCACCTTTAGCCCCGACATCCTCGCCAAAAATAAGCAGCTTGGGATTCGCAGTAAGTTCAACTTCCAGTACCTTACGAACGGCATCCTGCAAGTTCATGCGCGGGCCTGTAACCGGAGTGCTTGTAGCGCCGGCGTCCTCGCCGGTTCCCCATGCTGGGACCGGCGAGGACGCCGGCGCTACATTGTTCGAAAAGAGATGTTGCAGAACAATACCCGTATCGGGAACCGGTGCAGCAAGCGCTCGATCGGCAGCAGCACGGACATCCCGCTCCACTTCGTCCACCAATGCTGTCCACTCCGTCGATGAAAGAAAAGAAGAGTTGAGTAACGCTTCCAGCTTAGGAAGCGGGTCATGCGATTCTTCCAGCGCGCGAAGCTCGGGAGATTTATAACTTTGTGTATCGGTAAAGGAATGTCCCGAAAGCCGTGGAACTTCTACTCGGATGAGCGCCGGCCCCTGCCACTCACGAACATATTCCACGGCGGCGCGAATATGCTTCTCTGCATCTTCCGGTTCGTAGCCTTTGCATTCGAAGAGTTGCAGATCGGTGAAGGCCGCAAGGTTTTTTGCAATATTCCTTCCCGGCGTTTGGAAATTGCTGGTGACGGATATGCCGTAGCCGTTATCTTCGATAAAGAAGAGCATCGGAAGCTGAAGCGTGGTTGCGATATTCAATGCCGCCCAAAAGCCGTTCGTTGCCGTGGAAGCATCGCCGCCAAGCGCGACGGCAATAGCGCCTTGATAACTCTCATCGTTCAAAGTCTCAGCATAATATTTCAGTGATTGTGCCCATCCTGCACCTGGGGAATACTGCGCACCGACATCACCGGAGGCTGGCAGCACCGTGCCACGTTCGCGGCGCGGAAGAAGGTGAACTACACCGATGTCACGACCATCCGTCATTCCGCCAGCTCGCGCAAGGGAGGCTCGAAATGATTCTTCGGCAGTCAACCCCTGCCCGAGTACGAACGGGCGTGAGCGATAATAGCAGGTGGCTCCATCTCGTGGATTGGTAATGCACTCGCTTAAAATTGCCTGGGCCAGATCGTGACCTCGGGCCGAAAATTGGTAGGTGACGAGCCCCTTCGGTGCCATTTCCTGCTCTTCAATGCGGTCGAGCACGCGGGAGGTGAGGACGGTACGTGCTATGCGAAGCCAGAAATCTTTCGGTTGCGTGCGGGAGGCGCCATTTCCTGGCGCTATATTGGAGATCATGGACATGACAGAACTGCCATGGTTGGCTTTAGTCGCTGATTCAGATTTTTCTGCTGTTCGTTTTGGCATGAGGGGGATTATTGGTAAGGCCTCAACAGCAGATAGGAGTATGAGATTTCCGAAGAATGATGGGGAAGTACAGAGTGTGTGTGTACCGAGTGCCGAGTATGAGGAGAAATTCCTTATCCGCGGTACTCGGTACTCACACACTCTGTACCCTAATGGTTCAGCGTAATCGTCCCGTCAAAGAATGAGCCACCGGCGGAAAGCTGATAGATGTAGGTGCCATCCGAGAGCAACGTTCCATTTGCTCCGTCGCCGTTCCAGGTAATGTTATGGACGCCGGAGGTTTTCGCGCCGTTATCCACGCTTATTTGCCATTTACCACGAAGATCGAAAATACTTAGATCGATATTTTCGGCAGTCGAAAGGGTATAGGTGAAAGTAGTGGTTCCAGACACTAAAGGATTGACGCTCGGCAATCCGAGCGAGGTTCCCCCACTGCTCGTGACCGGGGATCCGGAGGCATGACCGATCTTGTTCAGCACAGGGATGCTTAGCTTAAAGATGGAATCGTAGCCGCCGATATCGGTCAGTTCATAACTTGCGGAATAAACCCGGCCGCTGTTTGCATCACACTTGGCGCGCAATTGTAGGGAGGTAGTATTCGTTCCGGTGGTCGCGACGATGTCTCCGTTGGCCACCGCTTCATTTGCGGTGATTGTATCCAGCTTAATGACAGGAATAGCTCCGTTGTTGACTGTTTGAGAGACTGTCACTGTTTTCATGCTGTTATCGCTCGACCAGAGATAGGGTGCAGTTCCTGAAAGCGTGAGGTTTTCGTTCGCATTGGGTAATACTTTCCAATAGATGCCCCAGTCTTTCAGCGTACCGGAGTTCCCAACAACCGCGTCGGCGACATTGAGCGTCCAGTTGCCGGAGATCCCCCGGTTGTGAAATCCCGAAGAGGTAGAAATATCGTTCTGCGGATAGTAAAACCCAATGACTTCGGTCGCTCCTGGTGAGTAGGATTCGAGTGCGGTTGATGCGTTATCCCCGAGTACCACATTGGGATGTTCCCCTGTGGAACCTCCCGTGCCGTTCGCAGGACGGGTCAGCACAGTGACGGTTGTGGCATCCGGAGAGGTGAGCTTGACCGTAAGGTCTCCCCACTTCGGATGCGAATCGATCGTGAAGCTAAGATAGACGGAATCCGCGTTAGAGGTAAGGGTTGGGCTGATGATCGAGCTCAGGCTGCTTGTTCCATCGGGGATAGCCGTATTTACGGTTTTGAACAAGGCATAACTCTTGCCCGACCCGGAAAGCGCTTGCGTGATGGTCTTAAAGGCGTCAAGCCGGCCATATCCGAACACGTAATCATTGCCAGCCGCGCCTTCGTCGATGGTTCCGGCACGCATAGCGGCACGGGCTTGCGTAGCAGTCATCCCAGGATTTGCACCGAGCAGCAGCGCGACGGTTCCAGCGATGTGCGGGCTGGATGCGCTGGTTCCGGAGAACGACGAGAATCCGGGAACGGTGGTCTGAACGTTATCGAAGGCCGCAAGATCCGGTTTCAGACGTGTTTCATTGATCGTACGCGTGTTGGTGCCGAATGTGATGTTATAAGAAGGGCCTTGGCCGCTAAACTTCTCGATGGTATTGTAATTCGATCCGGTGGTGCTGATGGCGCCGGCACCGAGGCAGCTATCGGCGCAGGAGTGTCCGAACGTGCTGCTCGTCACGCTTCCAAAATTGATGATCCCTCCGTTGGGAAACCCGGTAAGCTTGGTTCGGGCGGTGGCATTGGAATCGGTGCTGGAGATCGTTCTTTGTTCAATGGCGATATTATAAATTCCAGTGCTTGGAACAAGGTATTGGAAAATTTCATAGGGATATGGATAACCGCTGTTCTGCACGGAAGTGCTTGAGTCAACAATCGCAGTCTCGCCCGGATTAATAAGATACAGATTGTAATCATTCGAGGAGGCACCCCACGGATCATCCCATTGCAACTCGATCGTAACCAGGTTTCCAGACTGAAGAGTGTCCGGCAGATATTCCGAGCCTGAACCGGTAAAATCGAACACATTCCTTCCGGCCATCAGGCCAGTGCCAGACATATTCTTATACGTTTGATAGTTGCTCGATTGTGCTTGATTTCCAGCCGAGGAGATATAGACGACTCCGTAGTTCGCGGATAGATCATTCACAATTTCCGCGAGCGTGCCATCTTGAAAGACCGGTTCATCGTAATATTGATAATCATCGCAAATGACCTTGCAGCCTGCGTTTGCAAGCGCGTACATGTTGAGTCCGAACTGGTTATCTCCACCTTCGGCCGTTGCGAAATAGATCTGCGCTTTTGGCGCTACATCCTGAACGATCTCTGACATAGCAAGGCCTTCATGTTCACCGCTCAATGAGTCAGGGTCGCTAAGGGAAACGAAATTCGAATCGATGTCTCCGGTACTGATGCTGGTTTTTAAGTGGCCGCTGGGGCCGCTGCTGCAATCGTCGGACATGACTCCGACTTTGATGCCCGAACCCGTAGCACTCAGGACTCGCTGTGCGACGTCGGCGCGAAGCCTTGAGACGCCGAGTGACGTTACCGAACCGGTATTCGTTTCGGCATCGAGGACACGCCGAATGCCTCTGACTTCCGGTCGCGCAGCAAACGCTTTCAACTTTAGTACGGGAATCCATGCCTCCAGGGTCGGAGATGCTCGCAACAGCGCGGGAGCCTTTTCATCCACCAGATCCACGATGCCACCGACCGCACGCGCGGCGATATCCACATCAGAGTTCGTAAAACCGAGTGCGGGCATCACATCGATGAAAACGCGGTCCTGATCGTCTGCACGCACGAGGCGGTGTAGTGGCCGTGCGGTGTCACTAAGACCAGGCGGCTCTTGTCTTAACGCATTCTTTGCAAAACTACTGTCTATCTCGATCTGATTGACGATCTCCAGCAAGCCCGATTCTAACTTTTGCTCCGATGGCGCTCGGTTCTGGGGCTTTGCTCCCACCGATGGAGGGGGGTTGGCACCCACGAGCACCATATACTTTATCGAGACATGTCCATGCACCATCGTTCTCGATCCGATATGAAGATCCTGCGGAGATCGGGTCGTGGTAACCTGTGCCGTGGCGATCTGTGGGAACCAGCAAGAAGCGATCATGGCAAGTCCGGTTCCCACGATGAGGACGAACATCCGAACGGGACGATTCACGAATACGATGCTCATTAACAGTCGATGGATCTTCCTCGTGTGCAATGGACGATGTTCCGTATCTCTTAATGCTGAATCCTCCATTGCCCACCGAGATACATGAACGTACCGACCTCGGAATCCGCAATGGTGACATTGAAAGAAACGGAATTAACCGTCGTGGTGATCGTTACTCCGTCCGGATCCTGTGTCGTGATGTACAGGATCTGCCCTTCCGTTCCTGTGGGAAGCGTGATCGTTGCCGGGCTGTTCGTTACGCCGTTATCGCCGACAACGACTGCTGCAACGTTCGTGGCGATCGTGGAACCACTTGCAGGGGTAGAAGCCGTGCTTTGCATGACCACCATGCCCCCGTTCATCGAAAGCACCGTGGCCGGCGCAGCGGCGGTCGAGGAGAGCGTCAGTAAGGGGGAACTCGAACTGGTAGAGAGCGTGCCCCCGCCGATCGGAAGATAGCTTCCCCAATTAAGCGTTCCCGATCCATTCGAGTAGAGCACTTGGCCGGAGGCGGTTGCATCGGCAAGGGGGAGCGTGTAGGTGACCGATGATGTTACCGCGCCGGCCTTAAGCCCGACATATTTCGTTCCATTCGGGAACGCGCCGGTCGTAGTATTGGGCGCGTACAGTACCAGCGCCCGTGCCGTGTTATCGTTGTTTGCCAGCCAGAGATCGGTATTGGCAAAGGTGGAAATATTACTCGTGGCGACCGTCATGGCGTTGGCGCCGCTATTGAATCCGAAATCGCCGGCATTACTCAGTGTGAGATTTTGTCCGCCGGGGATCGCCGAATAGATGCCGCCCGCAGCGTTGTTCTGGCCACCGCTGACAACGGCGTAATTTCCGCTTGCCACCTGGGTGTTTGCGGTACGGCTCATTTGCCAATCGACTGCATTCGTGCCCCGGAGATTGCCGCCAGTTGAAGTATTATCCGCTGCATTCGCATACACAGCACCATTTCCCTTCGAGGACAAGACGAGATCAATATTCGACGCGGTTCCGGAGGCTTGCAACTCCTCGCCGCTAGCGATGGCGGAATAAGGGCTTGTGGTAGAGTACGTCTCCGAAATATGTGAAAGTATTCCGCCGCCGCCGCTGGAAGACCAACTCAGATTTCCGCTGCCATCATTGACAAGTGCACCGGCCAGATTCGCGTTCGGCAGTATAAGGGTGTCGTTGGTGGACGTGGATGGCATCAGGAGCACCGTCGAGTGTTTGATATCGGCCCCTTTATTCCCAACAAGGACAAGGGAGGTAATGTACGTAGCTCGGTACGTCTGTGAGAATACGGAAGTCCCAAGCAACAATAGTGGTATGGCAAGTGAGGCAATTCTAAAGTGTTTCATAATGGCAAGGGTATGATACTAAATAACTAAACCGCAAGAACCACGAAAGTAGTTGCGAGTGTCACCCAGAAGAGTTGGTCAGCGGGCATTATTTTTGTATTGAAAAATCAAGGGTTGTATTGAAAATCACTGGATTGAGGAAGAAACAATTTCGAAGCAATCTATTAACAAATTGTTAACCAGGAAATAAGAACCTCCACGCCCCATTTTACCTTTAGTGCGAACAATTAAACGACGGATTTATTCCCCCGAGTTGCATTCACCGAATATTTCTTAATTCCCATGAAACAGACCTTTCGCATTCCTACGGCGTTCGCACTGGTTGTCATTGCATCATTGGCATCTATGGTTTCCGGTGCCCAGGCACAAGATCTCACCGGCGCAGGCTCGACGTTTATCACCCCCATTATGAGCAAATGGGCCTACGATTACAAGAACTCGACGGGCACGAGCATCAACTATCAATCCGTTGGTTCGGGTGCTGGTATCAATAATTTGATCGATGGCACGATCGACTTTGCCGGCTCCGATGCCCCCATGAACAAGGATGAGATCGGCCGCGCTAAAGGCCCGGTCATTCATCTTCCGGCGGTTATTGGCGCTGTTGCCATTGCCTATAATGTGAATGGTATTGGGACCGGTCTTGGCTTCGGCGGACCGGAACTTGCGGACATCTTCTTAGGCAAGATCAAGTATTGGGACGATCCACGCATTGTTGCTCGTAACCCCGGCAAAAAGCTTCCGCACGAGGTGATCACGATCGTTCATCGTTCGGATGGCTCGGGCACCACGGCGATCTTTACGGATTATCTTTCCAAAGTGAGCGCCGATTGGAAATCGCAGGTTGGCGCCGGCAAGACGGTCAACTGGCCAGGCGGAATCGGTGGTAAAGGCAGTGCGGGCGTCGCAGGAGTGTTAATGGGGAAAGACAACTCCATCGGTTATGTCGAGTTCGCGTACGCTCAGGAGAACAAGCTCCCTTATGCCGCGATCGACAACGGGAGCGGTAAGTACAGCTACCCGAGCGCGGAAACGGCCATGGAAGCTGCCAATTCCACTCAAATGCCTTCCGATCTTTGCGCCATGATCACCAATGCCCCAAAAGGGTATCCGATCTCCGGGTTTAGCTGGCTCATTGTCTATCAGAAAAGCCAGAAACCTGCAGAATTAAAGAAATTCCTGAAGTACGTGCTCACCAAAAGCCAGACCGACACAGCCCCGTTGTGGTATGCTGCCGTGCCCAATGACGTCGTCTCACGGGAAATGAAGCTGATCGATTCGATCCAGTGAGTACCGAGTATTTAGTATCGAGTACGGAACGGGGAAAGACCTTCGTTCCTTACTCGGTGCTACCCCTCTTAACAGGGGACTCTTTTCATGATTTAACGATTTCATAACCTCTCATCAGAAACAGACTCCCCGTTTTTTTGCTTTACTGGCTCACCAATTATGCCATCTGTTGAAACCGCGATCATCGAAGTGATCCCTTCGTTTAAGAAGGTCGAGCTTAAGCCCAGCAAAAAAAGTTACGCCGATACGATCTATCGGTGGGTGCTTGCTGCCGCCGCGATCAGTGTGTTGCTGATCATCATCGGCACGATCTACGAGCTTACGATGGGCTCGCGGCAATCGATCTCTGTGTTTGGTCTCCATTTTTTTGCAGATAGCAACTGGGATCCGGGTCACAACCTTTTCGGGGCGCTCCCCTTTATTCTCGGAACCCTTTATTCTTCCATGTGGGCGCTCGTGATTGCGCTTCCGATCAGCATCTTTACTGCGGTGTTCCTCTCGGAGATGGCCCCGAGCTGGCTCGAGAAGCCGATGTCCTTCATGGTGGAATTGCTCGCGGCTATTCCGAGCGTTGTCTATGGTCTCTGGGGTCTTTTCATTTTGCAGCCCTTACTGGTAAAGTATGTCGAGGGCCCCATCAGCAAAGGGCCCTTAGCGGGTGTTCCTATCTTTGGCGATTCGCCGAATGGGTACGACATGCTTTCGGCGTCCGTGATCCTTGCGATCATGATCCTTCCCTATATCACGGCGGTCTCGAGGGATATTTTGCAGGCGATCCCAAGAGCCGTGCGCGAAGCTTCGTATGCGCTTGGCGCAACACAATGGGAAACGATCAAAGGTGTGGTGCTTCCGTATTCACGCGCGGGTATTATTGGTGCCGTGATGCTTGGCTTTGGCCGTGCGCTTGGTGAAACGATGGCCGTTACGATGGTCATCGGCAATGCCCCGGTCTTCAAGCTTAATCTTTTTAATTCCGGCTATACCCTTGCCAGTGTCATTGCTAACGAATTGGCGGAGGCGTCGGGCTTGTACCGTTCTGCACTCATCGAGATCGGCTTGTGCCTGTTCCTAATCACGCTCGTAGTGAATGCAGGCGCGAAGCTGCTTATCTTTTATACCGCGCAGGACATTAATGCGACTACGAATCGCAAGCATAAATAAATGAGCGAAACTTCAACACTTGGCCGTCCGACAGGAAAATCGCGCTATCGAAGGTCGCTTAGCGCGGTCATGGGCGGCGTGGCCCTTGCGGCTGCGATCATTTGCATTATTGCGTTATTGGCCGTTCTGCTTTATATCTTGATCGAGGGCATTGGCTCCATCAATCTGGATGTGTTTACCAAGGGCCCCGTGCCTCAGGGGCAGCTTGGCGGCGGATTGCTCAACGGAATTGTAGGAACGCTTATTTTAATGGCCGTTGGCTGTGCCATCGGGCTTCCGATCGGAATCTTAGGGGGCGTCTATCAATTGGAGACGGATACCACCTTTTCACGCACGCTCCGGTTCTTCACCGATGTCATGAACTCGATCCCGAGCATTGTCATGGGAATTTTCGCCTATCTTATTGTGGTACTTCCCGTGGCAGAATTGAATCCGGGCCATGCGTTCTCTGCATTCGCTGGTGGCGTTGCTCTCGGATTTTTGATGATCCCAACGGTCATGAGAACCACCGAGGAGATCCTGCGGCTCGTCCCGACGGCATTACGCGATGCCTCGCTTGCGCTGGGCGCTCGCAGATGGCGAACCACCTGGAGTGTGATCCTTCCTGCTGCCCGAAGCGGCGTGGTTACTGGGATCCTGCTTGCGCTCGCGAGAATTTCCGGGGAGACGGCGCCGCTGCTTTTCACTGCCTTTGGCAATCTGGATTTCAATGCCCGGCTCGACCGGCCCATCGATGCGCTCCCGCTTAATATTTATAACTACGCAACATCACCCTACGATAATCTGCACCATCTTGCCTTCGCTGGAGCCATTATTTTATTAGCGATCATACTCGTGCTTTCGCTTGCGGCGCGCTTCTCGCTAAAGGGTCAGAAATTAGGATAAAACTGCTGTTTTCGAACGGAAGATTATCTTACTGATAACCAAGGCGTAACGATTTGATAACATTAAAACGTGTATTTTTGTGTCGCGTAACAGATTATGCATGTGGCTGCGATTTGGTGATCCCGAATAAATGATTTCTTAATCTAAAGCCGTAAATTCGCTCATTCTTACTAATTTACAATGAAAAAACTCATTCTCCTTTCCGCTTTTTCGCTACTTTTTATTGCTGGGTTCGCCGCATCCTCACGTGCGCAGGACAACGCCACACTCATCAAGTCGATGACTGCCACGCAATCGCCGGTTGACACAAGCACCACGCCATTTATCCCGAATGGCAAAGTAAATTTCCAGCTTATTGCTGATTACAACTACAAGGGTAGTGGTGATAGCAATGCTGTAACACAGCCATATAAAGGTCAATCTGTATCTCCGGGTTATTATCAACTCACACCCAAAACGGATCAGGCTTTTAATGCCCGCCGAATATATTTTGGATATGATTATAATTTTACCCGCAATTTTACCGGGCAAGTTTTGCTTGCAGATGAACCTGCTGAGGAGTATGCCACCGCAGCCTTAGCGGCGGGCAATGCTGGTCCGATCAATGCGGATGGTACGAACGGCGTTTATGTGAAAATGGCGAATGTGCAGTGGAAGAATATGATTCCTTACGCCAAGTTAACCTTCGGTCAACAGGCGCCACCCACCTTCGTGCCCTTTACTGAGTATCTCTGGGCATACCGCTCCATCGAAAAGACGATCATGGACATGCGCGGTATTGGCAGCTCGACCGATTTTGGTATTCAGTTGAGTGGCAAGTTCGATCAGAGCGGCGATTATGGGTACACTGCGATGATCGGCGACGGGTCAAACAAGAAACCCGATTTCTCGAAGTATAAAAAATATTATGCATCGCTGAATGGCTTTTTCCTCGATCATCATCTTGCAGCAGAAGCCTATTTCGATTACATGCCCCAGTCTGATTCTACCCACTACATGACCATGAAATTTTTTGCGGCAGCGCTATTCGACCCCTGCTCAATCGGGTTGGAATATGTGATGCAGCCAGCAGTGGAAAATTATGTTTTGACTGGTAACAAGTCTGCAACGGCCAACGATCAGGATCCGACCGGTCTTTCCATTTGGGCTCGTGGCAAGATCATTGGCAGCACACTTGGGTACTTCGCTCGCTATGACATGTGGAATCCCGATTCCAAATATACCCAGGCTTATTATCAGGAAGGCTTTGCTACGGCGGGTCTTGATTATCAGCCAGAAAACAATCTGCACATCGAGCCGAACGTTTGGTTGACATCCTACAATGCACAAAATGGTGCTGCAACTCGTGCCGGTGATCTGGTGTATCGTCTTACATTTTTCACGAAGATCCCGTAAGAGGATAATCGAAAAGATTGAAATCTCAAGCGTGGCGCAATTATTTTGCGCCACGCTTTTTTTTGAGATTCCAGCAGAAACCGAAATGTCATTATTAATGTAACCTTCTCAGCAAAAGACCGAATAATCTTTACCGTCAATCATTCTTAGGTTCTCACAATGTGGTTAGTTGAAATGGCGCTTCGGCGCCCATATACCATTGCAGTCACCTGCTTTTTGCTGGTTGTCATGGGCCTTATCGCCCTTGAGAGCATGCAGGTTGATATATTCCCAGCGATAGATATTCCGGTCGTTGGCGTAGTATGGAATTTTCGGGGTCTCTCCGCCGATGATATGGAGCGCCGGGTTGTGCTTATTAATGAGCGGCAAATTTCCGAGACGGTGAATGGCGTTTCGCGAATAGAGTCGCAGTCGATAGCCGGTGTTGGCATCCTCAAAGTCTATTTTCAGCAAGGCACGGATATTGGCTCTGCAATAGCGCAGATCTCCGCATCGAGCAATACGGCGATCAGTCAGATGCCGCCGGGAATACAACCGCCGGTCATTCTGCAATTCAATGCATCGAATGTTCCCGTAATGCAGCTAACGCTTACGAGCAAGACGATGCCGGAGGAAAAGATATTCGATTATGGCAGAAATTTCATTCGCATTAGTCTTTTTGAGATACCTGGTCTGATTGCTCCACCTCCGTATGGTGGAATGACACGGCAAATTTCTATTGACATCGATCCCAAAGCATTAGAGGCTCGCGGACTTTCCCCGCGAGATGTTGTAACGGCGCTTCAAAACTCCAATGTGATCTTGCCGGCAGGATCGGCGCGTATTGGCAATGTTGAATATAACGTGACGACCAATGCCAGCCCCAGGACCGTGGACCGATTCAATCAAATTCCTGTAAAAGTGTCCGGAGGGCAGAGCGTATTGCTTGGCGATGTAGCGCATGTTTCCGATGGATTTTCGGAGCAGACGAATATTGTGCGCGTCAATGGACAACGAGGCGCGTACATTGCAATTCTGAAAAAGGCTGACGCATCTACACTTGCCGTGGTACAGTCAGTCAAGGATATGATTCCCGAGATCAAATCCGTTGCGCCGGAAGGACTCGATGTAAAAGTAGATTTCGATCAATCGACGTTTGTGCAAGCTGCAATTGATGGCGTAGTACGCGAAGCGCTGATCTCATCCATTCTCGTTTCCTTGCTCATTCTTTTATTTCTTGGAAGCTGGCGGAGTGTTATTATTGTATCTGCCTCGATCCCACTTTCGGTCATGGCGGCGATCATGGTGCTAAAATTCACCGGCAACACGATCAATATCATGACGCTCGGCGGCCTCTCGCTTTCGATCGGTATGCTGGTGGATGGTGCAACTGTAGCGATTGAAAATATTCACCGTAACCGAATGCTTGGTAAGCCGCTCACGATGGCGATTCTTGCAGGTTTACAGCAAATTCTTATTCCAACAGCCGTTGCTATTCTTGCGATCTGCGTAGTATTTTTCCCAGTCGCGTTACTCACGGGTCCGGGAAGGTATCTCTTTATTCCAATGGCGCTCTTTGTGGTCGCGGCGATGATCTTTTCATTTATCATTACCACCACCGCAGTGCCGATGTTATCGCGGCTCCTACTTGCCGGAGAAAAACATCATGACGAGTCTTTTATACACCACACTGGCGAGTCTCCAAAACGGTTGGGAAGAGTTGGGACGTTTTTCAAGAAAGTGGATCAGCGGCGAGATAAGGCGTTTCAGGGCATGCAGCATGCGTATGGCCGATTACTTGAAAAAGTACTTAGCAATGGAAAGTTTGCGTTAAGCTTTGCGGTTACTGTCTTTTTGTTAACATTTTTCCTTCCATCGATCATTGGGACGGATTTCTTTCCCACGACAGATACAGGTTTGATGAAGCTGCACATGCGCGCGCCGATCGGGATGCGCATCGAAGAAACGGAAAAGGAAGCAGTTCAGGTGGAGGATGTGGCGCGGAAGATAATTCCTGCGAATGAACTGGGGACGATCAATGACATGATCGGCGTTCCGCCAAGTTCCTATAACCTCGCTTATATCAGTACGGATAACGTTGCCGGTATGGACGCGGATTTTCTGATCGCGCTGAAGCCCGATCATCATCCGACACAGCTTTATATGAATCGGTTGCGCGATTCGCTTAGTGTGGATTTTCCGGGTTCCGCTTTTTATTTCCAGCCCGCGGACATCGTAAGCCAGGTGCTGAACTTCGGACTATCGGCGCCGCTGGATATACAGATACAATATCCTGATCTCGATAAGGCGTTTACGTATGCTGTGCGCCTTAAGGAAATGGTAAAACGGGTTCCAGGAACGGCAGATGTTAATATCAAGCAAGCTTTGGATTATCCGACGCTCCGGTTAAACGTTGATCGCGAACGAGCTTCGCTCATGGGCCTCAACGAGCGCGATGTCACAAGCAGTATGTTGGTATCACTGTCGTCGAGCCAGTTGGTTGCGCCATCATATTATGTGAACCCTTCGAACAATGTTAATTATAATGTCGTGGTTCAAACACCTCTCGACAAGGTGCAGTCCGTGAGCGATCTGCTTCGAACACCCATTACACCGGGGTCAGAAGTACATCACGGTGATCAGAAGGTGAATCCGTTACAAGTTGCACAGGCTCCTGCTCAAATGTTGGGGAATGTTGTTGCATTGAATACTGTCGTGACGCCAAGCCAGGTAAATCACCATACTGTTCAGCGTGTCATTGATATTACTTCCAACTTCGAAGGACGGGATTTAGGATCCGTGGCGAGTGACATACAAAAACAGATCGGCTCACTTGGTACACTTCCTGCTGGCATGAAAATATCTGTTTTGGGTCAGAATGAGGTCATGAATAATTCATTCCGTAGTTTGGGATTTGGGATTGTGCTCGCAATACTGCTGGTATTCTTGCTGCTGGTGATGTTCTTTCAATCATGGATCGATCCATTTATTACAATGATCTCCGTTCCCGGCGCGCTCGTGGGAATTCTTTGGATGCTCGCTGTTACTGGGACAACAATCAATGTTGTTTCGCTGATGGGTTCTATCATGACGATCGGCATTGCAGTATCGAACTCGATCTTAGTGGTAAGCTTTGCGAATGATATTCGAGTCGAGAAAGGTATCTCTGCATTTGAAGCGGCGATCGAGGCTGGCAAAACCAGAATGCGCCCGGTGCTCATGACAGCACTGGCAATGATCGTTGGTATGATACCAATGTCGCTTGCGCTCGGGGAAGGCGGCGAACAAAATGCACCATTGGCTCGCGCGGTCATTGGCGGACTCATTGTGGCCACCATTACCACGCTTTTTATTGTGCCACTTGTTTATTCGATTCTTCGGAAAAAGGAACCTCAGAAACACTTATTCGATCTCCGGTTCCAAGCTGAAAAACAAGGAATGCAATTCGATGGTGAAACAAGCAATGCAGCGATCGAAGAAGATTCTCCAGAAGGTTCGTTTAGCGTTGAAGCATAAATCTATATTGGTATGACAGTGAAGCTTTCAAAATCTGGCAGTGAGCGCCCAATTGCATTATACGTAGGCGCGGTCATCATTTTTGTTGGTGCGGTTATCGTGCTCGGACTTCTGACATTCTCAAAAAAGAATAAGATCGAGATGGAAACGGCACACCGTGCGGACATTGCAGCGGCGGGACCGTTCATTCGAACTATCAGCCCTACACGCTCCGCTGCACAGACCTCGATCACATTAGAGGGTGATGCGCTGCCTTACGCGAGTACTACACTCTATGCTAAGATCGGCGGGTATTTGCATAGCATATCTGTTGATAAAGGCGATGAGGTTAAGCAAGGTCAGAGTCTCTGCCACAATCGAATCGCCAGAGACCGATCAACAATATACTGCTGCTCTTGCCGATTTTGAGAATAAAACGAGGATCAACGAGCGAAATCAACAATTGCTGAAAAAGCAACTCATTGCTCCGGAAACAGCCGAGCAAAGCGAAACCGATGCCGAGATCGCGAAGCAGACATTGGCCGTAGATAAGACGAACAAAGGATATGAGATCATAACAGCGCCGTTCTCTGGCCGCATAACTGGAAGATTTGTCGATCCTGGGGCGCTTATTCAAAATGCTGTGAATCAGGAGACGACCACACAACCTCTCGTTTCACTTGCTCAAGTGGATAGGCTTCGCGTGGATGTATATATCGATCAGCGATACGCTTCGTTCGTTCATGTAGGCGATCCTGTAGAAATAAGTCTTCCTGAGCGTCCGGGTTTTCTTATAAAGGCATCGGTCACCCGTTATACCGGGGAGCTCGATCCTCAAACCCGGATGCAGCTTGTCGAGATCGAGGTTCCAAATGCGGATCGGAAGATCGTGCCCTGGAGCACGGTAAATGTTAAACTGAGCGTATCGCTTCCGGCACAGATAGAGATACCATCAGAAGCGTTAATCGTTCGCAAAGACAAGTTCTACGTTCCAGTAGTGGATGCCGATGATAAGGTTAGCTTTCACGAAGTCCATATTGGCAACAATAATGGGAAAACGATCGAGATCCTTGATGGTCTTCAAGGAAATGAGAAAATTGGGGTGAATATCGGGAATGGCATAGTGGAAGGCGAACATGTGCAGCCTGAAGGTAATACTAAAAGCTCTTAAAGATTCTCTTACCGTTTGTTAACAATAACATATTACACTTTTCCGAACGGAAATTGGGTAAAAAAGCCTTTTGTACCCGCATTCTAAGCATACCTCTTAGGAAGATGATTGATTAGGGATGTAAGGATGAAATACTTTTTACATCCCTCATTTTCGTCCTGATCAAACATAAAGTTTTTACTCACGACACACTTCATTTTTATTAGCTCTGTATATGAAAAACCGTTTATCACTTCTAAGTCTCGCATTGCTTGCGGCGCTCGTAGCATCTTCTTCGATGCTTGTGAGCTGCGGCGGAAAATCGGGTAGCAGCGCGGATTCGACCGCAGCGGCCAACTCGAATTCCCTCACCGGTGCCGGTTCGACCTTCATCAATCCGATCATGACCAACTGGGCATCGGAATACCAGAAGTCGGACAGCGTCGCTATTAATTATCAGGCCGTAGGTTCTGGCGCTGGTATCAATAACCTGATCGACCACACCGTCGATTTCGCCGGTTCGGACGCTCCGATGAACGCTGATGAACTTGCCCGCGCAAAAGCTCCCGTCATTCATGTGCCGGCTGTTATCGGTGCGGTATGCGTGGCGTATAATGTCAAGGGTCTTTCGAGCGGCCTCAAACTCACTCCCGATGCGATCGCCGGTATTTTCCTTGGCAAGATCACCATGTGGGACGATAAGGCCATCAAGAGCCAGAATGCAGACATGAAACTCCCGCACGAGAAGATCTTCACAGCTCACCGCTCTGACGGTTCTGGAACGACTGCTATCTTCACGGATTATCTTTCGAAGGTCAGCCCGGATTGGAAATCCAAGATCGGCGCTGGCAAGACGGTCAACTGGCCCGAAGGCGGCGTTGGCGGTAAGGGCAATGCCGGTGTTGCCGGTGTGCTCCAGCAGCACGATAATTCCATCGGTTATGTGGAACTTGCGTATGCCGAGCAAAATAAGATCACGTATGCGAGCGTCCAGAATGCTTCCGGTAATTTCATTGCTCCGAGCGTCGATGGCGCCGCTGCTGCAGCCGAAGCATTCCCAATGCCGGATAACATGACCTCGATGATCACCAATACCTCCGCTCCGCAAGGCTACCCGATCACCGGGTTTAGCTGGATCATCACCTGGAAGGATTCACCGAAGGGCGAGGCCGTAAAGAAATTCATTTCTTTCATCACCACCAAGGGACAGGCCGATTGCAAAGCGCTCTATTATGCGCCGATCCCGCAATCTGCTGCCGCAGCCGTTGCCGCCGAGCTTAGTTCAGCTCCCGCTCCAGCCGCGAAATAAGCATAGCTCAAGTTTTACGAAAACGAGTGATGGGCGAAAGCCCGTCACTCGTTTTTTATTGCTGCTTACTCTTTTACGAATTTCGTTCGCGAATGCCCATCGCTTACGAAATATACACCGGAGGGAAGCGAGGAAACATCGAGCGTGTTGCTGGTTTGATGTACGTCGTAGGTGCGGCCAAGGGGATCGCAAAGGGAGATTACTCCGCCTGACGATTCGAAGTTGAGAATGCTGGTTGCCGGATTTGGGTATGCGGTGAGAGTCAAGTCTGATGTGTGAGCAGAATTAACAGAAGCAGCGATCCCAAAATCTGAGAGGGGTCTGCGCCAAAAAGCAGAATAAGTCGACGCATAAAGATCTGAATCAATGACGGTAAGGAGTACCATGTTGGAGTCTGTAAAGCCAGTATTAACGGCGGTCCAATGTTCACCATTGTCACTTGATCTGAAAACACCACTGGCATCTGTACCAATGAATATATTTGTTCCGACCACTTCAATTTCGAGAATTTCGCTATCAGATAAATCGTTCGTCACAGAATTCCAGGTCGTGCCTTGATCGGTAGATCGAAAGACCCCGTAATATGTCCCAGCCCATACGGCAGAATCTCCGATCGCAATGGTGAGAATATCCAGTGACTCGATTCCATGGTTGGCAGGTTCCCAGCTCGTTCCTTCATTCGTTGAGCGAAAAACGCCTTGATCATAGGTCCCTACAAAAAGATCGGAGCCGTTTGAAGCAAACACAAGTGCATCTGGGGTCATCAAGCCATTATTAATGGAAACCCACGTGGCGCCGCTATCGGTTGATCGATACGCCCCACTATCATCGGTACTCACAAAGAGATGATTGCCGACCAGCAGCATATCCTCCGTCAAACTGTCTCCGAGGCCAACATTTCTGGTAGTCCATGTCGCACCATCATTGGTCGATAGATATACTCCTCCGCCCAAGGATGAAGCGAAAATATTCGTTCCATTGATCACTACGGTGTTAACATATAGATCAATGAGACCGGGGTTTGCTATGCCTGAATCCGATTCGATCCAATTTACACCTTGATCGGTCGAACGAAAGACACTACCACCGCTATCTTGACCCGCTCCGAACCAGTTTGATCCATTGAATGCAATGGAATTAAATGAGAACGATGATACGCGTTCCCATTGTGCGTTTACGTCATGAGAATATAGAAGAGCAAGAATAATGGCGGCTGCGATGACAGAGACACTTCGTTTCATATTTGAAAAAGAGTTTCAAAAAAGAACACTTATCTTGCTCGGATTATCCCCGTCTCTTTTATCACCACCGGATACCCCTCCGACGTCTGCGGCAATTGGGATCTTACGCTATCGGTAAGCGAATCGACAAAGATGAGGATGGCGGGTTTGCCATCTTTCAGTCCTTCGCCGGTTCCTGTTACGCCGGGGAGCTTCATCCATGCAGAGGTATGCTCGGCGAGGACTTCAGCGATGGGTTTTAGGGAATCGGACACAGGTTGCGCAATTTGGGTTGTATCTGCGATCGAAGATTGCTGATTCGCTGGCTTCGGAGCGCATGCTCCAAGCAATAAGGGGATGGATAACCAGCGAAATTTTATCATCTCAATAACAAGTTGGAACCCTATAAAATAACAAGGCCCCTGCCGCGATCGGTATCGCACTGCAGAGGCGCTTGTTTGCAAGTAGTGATTAAAAAACTTAGAAAACCACTGCGGTTAGAATCCGCTCTGCACGAAGGAGAGGCCGAAATCGTGCGCAATGTGATCCATGCGGTTCATGAAGCAGGACGTGGAACTTCCGGCAAAATCAAGGCCGACGGGATCGTTGTTGGTTCCGGTAGCGCTGTTCTCGACGGACATCGAGCCGCTGTCGCCGGCTTCGATATAGGTTCCGTTAGCCACGTAGATCTGATCGATGAACTTTGCGGTAAAGTTCGTGTAACCAACCGTGATCGTCACATTGATGCCTGCGATCGTCGCAGTGTTATACCCGGTGGTACGACCCGTCTTCTTGATGGCCATATTCAGGGCAGGCGCGACCACGCTGTTCGATGGCGTGTACGAAAGTGTGTACGGGGTGGTCGAGGCATCGGAGAGCATGGCAGGTGTCCAGCCACCGGGAAGATTTGGATTGCACTCTGCGAGCGCACAATCGTAATAGTTTGAGGAATTTCGCGTGTGGTTGATAAAATTCCAGGAGTGAAGCTTGCCAACGGCGTTCGATGCATTGCAGCTTACATCGTAGCGGCCGGGCTGATCGGCTTGCTCGTATTTCACGGCGCTGTTCTCGCCAGCGAACACGTGATTGCAGCTCAGCATATAGACTGGGGTAGTTGAGCCCCAGGAGTACTGGTTGGTATAGACCGTCATCGAACCGCCGTACGTGGAAGTACCGCTCTTGGTGAGCGTGCTGGTCACAAGCGCACCAATGGAGCCGGATGCGCATTCGTTATCCGGGCCGATGGTCACGCCGCAGGGCAGCGGGTCGCTATAGGTTCCGGTGAACGCATGGGCGGTAACGTTGCCAACCATGGTGACCTGCGTGTTAACGCCTTCGAGCGAGGCAGGAATACCCTCAACACCGTTGCGGCTCGTGAACACGAGGATCACGGCGGCGTTGGGGTTCGTCTTATCCAGACCTACGCCATCGCCGATAACACCGGGGATGGCAAGCAGATCGTCCTCATGACGGCCCTGAACGCCGATAGCATTCTGCACGAATACCGGCTCGTTCGACCATTTGCTCTGAATAGCAGCAGGAATGGCAGCCGCGCCGACGGATGAGGGCATAGTGCCCGATGATGAGGGGGAGCCGCTTTGGTCGCAGCTCCATAACGTGAATGATACGGCGACAAGGCTCAGAAACAAGCTTGCGCGAAGAAAATGATTTTTATTGAGCATAAGAAAAAGTGTATTATCTAACTCCCAATGGCAGGATAGGGGCATTGTAACAGCCCGGACGCCAACCAACGAAAATTAGCGTGAAAAGTTTGCAAAACTAACGTCAACCAAACACATTTTATCGCAATGGATTCCCACCGCAACCATGAATTCCAGCTTAAGAAATTGTTACGCGAAAGACCTCTCCCCGACCGCGGAGAGAGGTGTTCGTTTTCAGATCATTCCTTCACCAATTTCACGGTTTGCACTTCGCCATAAGCTGTGATGATGTGGGCATAGTATGTGCCGGAAGGAAGCCCGGCAAGCGAGAAGGAAACCGATTTATTTCCCGGCTCGAACAGGCTCTCGTAGCCGTAAGAAGATGCCTGTTTGCCCAGCACATCGAAAAGCTCGATCTTTACATACGCCTCTTTGCTGATGCTGAAGGAGATTACAGTTCCTTCGGTTACAGGGTTGGGATTTGCTGTGGCATTTGAAAGAATACCTGGCTGCGGCGTTTCACTCACGCTCGCGTACAGTGCATGCCGAGCCAGGAGAGTATCAAGACCTGGGTAAATCGAATCCAAAGGCGGAATTGTTGTATCATAGGGGTAATGTGTGCCTTCAATAGAGTCGCTTTGCCAGAGTTGGCGTTGCTGCGATCGTGCATATTGCCAATTAGCCCACTCTTGAGAAGAATCGCAATTCGTGTTAAGTAATAACCATCGGTCAACTGCAATGCCGAAATTATCTGCAATGAAGCTTTGCTCGTTTGCTGTGTCAACTCTAACATAGCCAAAGGTTCCAAAAATTTGTTCAACACACTGGCAAAAGTACTCCGGGTCTGTTGTGTTCAGATACAGTACTGAGTATAACCAAGTCCGATATTGCGCATAAATTGTAGAGTCTTCTGGAAAGTTGTAAGCTGTGGGAAGCAAATTTTGGACATCGCTCCCCAAGCTCCCAAATGCGGACCACGATCTGGTGCGGAGCGCGCATCTATCGATGAATAATTGAAGTGTGTCGTATGAAGATTGCCAAGACTGGAACTGTGAAAGAGAATTACCATAATTGAGAAGGAAGGTACAGGTGTCACTAATGCTATCAACTGATAGGGGGGCCGATCCACTCTTCCCTGCATCGGTTCCCAAAATGTTCACCCAATCCTGACATCCAGAAGCCCAGGAAGGTGGCGAACTTGAACTACCTAAATTGCCGCCATTTGTAGCACAATATGTAATGCCATAAGCATTTACAATTCCACTTGTATATGGAAGCCAATTATATGATCCTGTCGAGAAACAAGGGCTGGCACATACAGTCCCCATTGCATCCAAACTGACATTTTGTGGCACGCCTGCCGGTTGTTCCGTCCGTAGGGACGTGCTGCGCACGTCCGTTCCATTGTTCAATTGCGCATGCAGAGATGTGGCAGTGCACAGCAAGATCGTCAAACAACCAACAGCAATTTTTTTCATACCCTAACAATTTATGATAATTCCCGGACCGGGGAACGCATGTCGGTAGGTTCGCAGGGATCCGCCGCGGCGGACGCATGTCCGTCCCATTATCGGTCGGTTCGGTTTGAATATACATCATAATAGCCCTTCTAATTCCTCGGGCGCGGACGTGCGTCCGCCGCGGCGGATCCCTACGTTAGGAGAAATTCCGAATTTCATGGCGGGCGGGAAAAATGGGCCATAATTCACTGGATTTTCAGGATTGTTTCAGTCGCGACGCGACGGAGTACTCGCAGCCTGGGGTGGAGTCCGCCGCGGCGGACGGAACCCCAGGTATAGATGCCCTTTATGTTCCCATAGTCCTGCAAGGACGGAGTAAATGCCGCACGGCTAACATCGCCCTTTCAGGGCTATAACTTCCTGTTCATATTCCGTTACCCAGGGTTCCGTCCGCCGCGGCGGACTTCACCCTGGGCTGCGGGTACTCCGTCCCTTCGGGTCTAAGAAGCGCCGCTTCCCGAGACACGGCTTGTGTTATCCGTATGCGTGGCCAAAAGAAAATTTCGAATTTGGTGGCTCATCGGAAAAGTGTTGTATATTTGGTGGTGAGATGATGGGCACCTGTATCAATTAAGAAATAAGAATTAGACCACGATTTACAGGATTCTCGGGATTAGGGAAGGATGGGGGAGTTCATTGAAAATTGATTTCGGCGGTAGGTTTCATTATGAACGAGTTCTCTGTGAAGGGACTTTTATGAATACCTGTTGGAACAAATGGCGAAATTGGCACGGAAACGAGGGAGGAGCAAGGAATATCGGGAACTCGCAAGAAAAAGAAATGGCACCTATTTCCGGGGGAAAGGATGAAGGATGAATCCTTGGCTTAAGAAATTGTAATAATTGAGGATTAAACTTTCGGGCGGGTAGGAAGTCTATTAAGCAAATGGGATATTTAATAACACACTAATACAATTTCAACCATTCACACTATTTGCACAATCATGAATTACTATCAAAACCTTTCGGTACTCAACACCTTCTGGAAAAGCGGAGCTATCAGAACCGGCTTCCTTTCACTTGTCGCCATGGTCGCTTTGGGCGCTTCATCGATGATGCTTGGTGGCTGCGCATCGCAGTCAACGGCGCCATCATCTTCTAATACGGAAGCATCGTTCCCGGATGCGGTACAAGCCGCGAATTCCCGCGATGCTGCGGATGTGATCGCAACATCGGTCGGAACCAGCTCCGGCGGTTCGGGCATGATCTTCAGCGATGCGATGACGCTGGCGCACGGGCAGGTCATTCCGGATGCTAACGTACTTAGTTCTCCGAGCGATACGACGACGGTGCATATTGCAACGGTCTCGCGCAGCTTCTCGAAGAATGGCTACAGTTATTCGGGAACCTGGACGCATACATGGACCTACTACGACGCCAACGGCAATGCGATGCCCAAATTCATCAAGGGGCAGACGAACGAGGTTTCGATTACTTCGCATGGCCAGCATACCGTATCGACGCCACGCGTCAGCCTGAGCGATTCTTCGAACGGCTCCTGGACGATCACGAACCTGATCGCAGAACCGGATTCTGCTACGCTTAATGGCACGCTTACCCGTGCCGGCGAGACGACCAAGCTCTCCAATGGCACGACATTCACCCATACGTTCACTATGAACTGGACGAATGACACGCTTGTGAAAGTCTATGATAACTGGATGGGCGGTAACGTAACGTATCTGCTTGGAACCGGCAACAGCGATTTCAAAGCGGTCGGCTTCAAGGATAGTACGTTCGAACGGCAGGTCTCGATCGTCTATAATGGTGACGGCACAGCCACACTTACGATCACTCGCATCAGCGGCGATGGCAAGACGGATACTTTCACGATCGATGTTCGCTATGGCATCTGGCTCCGTGACGATCATATTGGCTAAATTAAAATCAAATTCTACTAATATTACAAAAGGCCGGCGCAATCGCCGGTCTTTTGTTGTTCATGGAGAAGATATTGTCGAACGGATGCTGCTATAATGTTTCGGAACCTTCCCCCGCTCTGTAAAGGACTAATAATTGCCCTCGTGGGATCGGCGTTGCTTTCGCTGATCGTTCCGGGAATGATGGTTTCGGCGATGCCGCTCTACCCGGAACTGCTTTGGGGACGGTTTCAGGTATGGCGGCTCGTGACGTATCCCTTTTTCATGGCTGCTTCGATGCAGAGTTTGCTTCCTGCTATTTTCTCCTTGTTGTGGATAGCGATCATCATTGCTATGTTCGGTGGGGAACTGGAGACGATCATTCATACCAAGCGGCTTACCATTATGCTTGCCATTACGATCGTTGCTGGCGGGCTGATCTTTTCCGTTCTCAGCCCAGATGCAGCACTTGCCGGGCCAGGCATTCTCACGATGTTCATGCTGGGCGGTTTTGCCTATATGTGGCCTAAGCGAGAGATCTCCATTTTAGGATTATTTTGGCTAAAGGCCTGGATGATCGCAGTTGCAGTATTTGTACTTTCCGTGATCCCCATGAATGGAACTCGTTTGGATTCAAGCGCCGCAAACCTCTTTGGTCCTATTTTTGGCACACTTGGTGCTATCGTTTGTTTCCATGTGATGTACCGGCAATATAGTTTTGGGAGAGCGTTTCTCAATCGCGCTGAGGATGTGCTGATGCGCAGGCCAGTTCGAAGGACTGCATCTGTAAAAGGAGTCGTACTGAACGATCCCAAAGCGATCGAAGCTCGCATCGATGCTATTCTTGATAAGATTGCAAGCAGTGGAATGCAAAGTCTATCTAAAGAAGAGCGAGAGTTTTTACTGAAGAATAGTGGTTGATAGTATTGTGAACCCAAATCTGCGTAATCCCGGTTCTGCCTTATGACTTTTAAACGCGCACTTGCCTGGAGCACCGTTTGGATCGGCCTTTCGATGCTTACGGCTCTTGCGATCTATTCCTATTGGGGCGCAGTTCCCGCCGAGGCATTTCTCACCGGCTATGCGCTTGAGAAAGCGCTCTCGGTCGATAACCTGTTCGTGTTTCTTATGCTCTTCACGTTCTTCGGGGTGAAACGTGAAGCGCAACGGCGGGCATTGAACTACGGACTCATCAGTGTCCTTGTCTTACGTGGGCTGCTTATCTTTGCAGGTGTTACCCTGATTCAATCGTTCGAATGGGTATTATATCTTTTCGGCGCAATCGTGATCTATACCGGATTTGTCATGGCCTTCGGCGGCGAAAAGGAATTCGAACCAGAAAAGAGCCGGACCATCAAATTAGTATCACGATTTGTAACAGTATCGCCGGAGTTCCACGGAACCCGATTCTTTATTTGTGAACACGGGCGGCGAGTTGCAACCCCACTCTTTCTTGTCGTTTGTGTGATCGAGGTGATGGACGTGATCTTCGCCGTCGATAGCATACCGGCAATCTTTGCCGTTACTCGAAATCCCTTTATCATTTATTCTTCGAATATGCTCGCTGTATTGGGCCTGCGTTCGCTTTATTTTCTGCTGGAGCGAGCGCATGATGCATTCCGATTCGTCAAGCAGGGTGTGGGTGTCATTTTGTGGTTCATTGGCGTGAAAATGATCATTCCAGCATTTTGGCCATCGGCGATCATAAGTAATACCGTTGCCTTGAGCGTAGTGATCGCGGTCTTAATTATCTCTGTTGTTCTTTCTGTGACTATCAAAAAGCCAGATGCAGCTCACTAACAGCAAGAAATCTTTTGGCCCAGGAATAGGGGTAACGCTTCTCATTTGTGCAGCGATTTTTTCCTGCACGCTCACCTATCCCTTTAATAACGACAACGCGCTGTATGCCTACATGGCAGATCTTGGCTTGAAAGGACATCTTCCATATCTTGGCTCGTGGGATCAGAATTTTCCGGGAATAATCCTCGTCCATGCGATACAAATTCTCATTAGTGGACATTCGCAGATAGCCTTCCATCTATTCGATATTCTTCTTCAGCTTGTAGGAAGTTATTTTCTCATTCGGATTGGCGAGCGACTTTACGATATTCGTGCGGGAATGCTTGCGGCGATTCTGGCAGCATTGTATTATGTTCAACAGGGCCTGTGGATGGCAGGTGAGCGCGATACATATGTTTCGATCATGCTCATTGTGGCGTTCTATCTTGCATTAGAAAAGAAGAAGTCATTTCTTGTCGGCGCGTTGTGCGGTTTGGCATTCCTGTTCCGACCAACGTATGCACTCTACGCAGTGATATTCTTGGTTTGGTATTTTCTAACAAGTGATGATCGGCGAAATGTATTGCACTTCGTTCTTGGTGGAGTCGTTCCAATCTTTTTTACAATCATTCTATATTGGTTTTATGGAGGTCTGAAAGAATTTTGGGATGCCACGATCCTGTTTAATCTCAAAGTGTATGGTGGTAGTGGAGCTTCATTTAGTTTGTGGGAACCGGTCAGATTTTATGCAATTTCGATAGTCGCTGTTGCGGTTGCACTCTATTATTTATGGAAGAAAGAGCGTCCAGTCCTTTACCTTTGGGCAGCACTATTTGCGTCAAGTGCGATTTCGCTGTTAATGCTTTACCGGCATAGCGTGTATCATTATCATCCGGCGATGACGCTGTTTATTTTGCTTTCGGCAATTGGATGGATGCGCATTGCGGATTTCCTCGCTCAAAGGTGGAGATGTATTAAGTTTGCAGTTCCTATCGCGATCGTTATCTATTATCTTATCACGACCTTTCGAGGTAATACCATCCAGCGTGTATTGATCGATATTGGGAAGGGTCGCATCCATTCCCTCGACGAGTCCTACGATCGTTACGAGCCTTCACCGGAGTTTGGAGTGCGCGTCCAAACAGAAGTTGGCGATTACCTCATTGCACATACTCGCCCCAACGACACCGTCCAAATGTTTGGGCCGTATAGCTATCCTCAATTCCGAGCTGGGTTGCTTACCGCCAGCCGATTTCAAACACTTCATGCCATTACCATGCGTGGGGTCGGCGATAGTCTTCAGCCATTCCAGCGAGCGTGGCGCGAGGAATATATGAATGATATGCGAAGAGAGAAGCCCATCTACTTCATTGTTTGCGATGCACCGGAGGCATTTCGGCAGTATTATGGCGGACGGCTGGGGCACGAGATCCTTCGGGAGGATTTTACGGAACTTGGGGCGAGGCTCGATTCCAATTATTATGCTGAAACCAAGATAGGCGCTTTTACTTTATATAGACGCCACTAAGTCCTGTTTGATTATGCCTGCCAAGTCCATTTCCATTGTCATGCCGATTTATAACGAAGAAGCACTGTTGAGTGAGCTTTCCGAGCGGGTGACGCATGTGTTCGATTCCCTCGAACGGGAATTTGGGCTGGAATGCGAATGGGTGCTTGTCAACGATGGCTCGCGCGACCGAACGCTGGAAATGCTTTCGAATTTTGCTGTGAGGGATGCACGTCTTGCCGTCATCAATCTGTCCCGAAACTTTGGACATCAATCCGCGATCCAGGCGGGATTAGAATATGCCACCGGGGATGCCGTCATTATTATGGATGGTGATCTGCAAGACCCTCCGGAATTAATTCCCGATCTTGTTCGGTCGTGGTTATCAGGCAATCGGGTAGTAGTTGCAAAACGCCGTTCGCGTGCCGAGCGGGGAATAAAAGGAATGCTGTTCGCGCTATTTCATTCGATGCTTGCTCGCGTAAGCGACATGAAAATGGAGACCGGCAGCGGAGTGTTTGGCTTGATGGACCGCCGAGCAGTGAACGACCTGCTGCGGTTGCATGAGCGAAACAGGTTCCTGCCTGGATTGCGAACCTGGGTTGGTTATGAGCAAGCTGAAGTGCTCTACGACCGCGAAGAACGCGCTGCTGGAAAACCAAAGCAGTCTTTCGGGCGCCTCGTCCGGTATGCGTTTGACGCCATTTTTAGTTTCAGCTTCAAACCGCTCCGCGCAATCTGGACGCTGGGATTTATTGTGAGCACCTTTTCCTTTCTGTACGCGATCTTCTTAGTCATTATGCGCGTATTGCATATCAATGTTGTGGCTGGTTTTACCACCCCGACCGTTGCTATTTTACTGTTGGGAGGTATTCAGCTAATCTCGATCGGGATTTTAGGCGAATATCTCGGCCGTATTTATGATGAGGTGAAACAACGGCCGCATTACGTGATCAGCGAGATCATTCGATCACCAAAACCGGACGACCACTGATCTATGCAGCTTGCTGAATACGATGCGCTGGAAAAAGTTGAGCGCGAGCATTGGTTCTACAAGGGCAAACGGGTGCTCGTCCAATATTGGATCGAGCGAGCGGCAAAACTCGCAAAGGGTGATCGGATCGTCGATTGCGGAGCGGGCACGGGAGAATTGGTCCGGGAACTTAGAGGACGGTTCGAGCCGAATGGAATTTCCGTGATCGGCATCGAATATGTTGCAGAGGCCCGCCGACTTGCAAAAGAACGAAAGGGCACGGAACTGCTCGAAGGATCTATTCTCGATCTCCCTCTAAAAGACTCGACCAGTCAGGTTACTATTGCGCTCGATGTGCTGGAGCATGTAGAAGACGATACGCTTGCGTTTTCAGAACTTCTGCGAATCACAAAACGGGGCGGTATCGTTATCATCAATGTACCTGCCTTCATGAGCCTTTGGAGCGATTGGGATGTTTCGCTCGGCCATTTTCGCCGCTATTCGAAATCCATGCTTCGATTGCTGTTCGCGCCGCACCAGTCTGAATTTGACGTGCTGCATTTTGACTACGCCAATGCGTTCGCATTCCTTCCCATTCTAACACTTCGCACTATCTCCCGATTATTTAAACTGAAATCCCGCTTTGAGGACCGCATTCCTTCGCCGAGCATGAATAAGATCCTCCTCTATCTTTTTGTCAAGCCGAGCCAGATATCGTGGTTCCATCCGGCGTTCGGGTCATCACTTTTTTGCGTGCTGAGAAAACGATGACACTGGAACGCCTCACTCGCTGGCTGGCAATTGCGCTCGGCGCGATATTTATTGCAGTGGTCCTAACGCTTTCCGTCATGCGTCTTATGTATCCCTATGAGATCGAGTGGATGGAGGGCGCAATGCTCGATCATGTTGTCCGAATACTTGCCGGCAAACCGATCTATGCAGCGCCAACGATCGATTTCATTCCCTGGCTGTATCCTCCGGCCTATTATTATGCTGTTGCAGGTGTGGCAAAGATCGTTGGCATCGGATTCTTTGCGGGACGGATCGTTTCATTCGCTTCTACGCTGATTACTGCGGGACTAATGGGCTGGATCGTTCAGCGTATCACCAAAAATCGCTTGTTTGCCTTCTTAACGATTGCTCTGTATTTTGCAACGTATCATGCAACAGGATATTATTTCGACATTGTGCGCAACGATGCGTTCTTCACCGCTATAGTCATTCTTCTTGCGTTTTTGCCAATGCGATTATCGGGGATAATTGGTTCGCTTGCCACGTCTATTCTTTTTGTCTTCGCTTTTTTGACGAGACAGCAGGCTGTTTTTTTTCTGCCTCCTTTAGTAGTCTGGTTTTGGCTTAAAGATAAAAAGCTGGGAATGATCTTTACAGCGAGCGCGGTCGTTCTGACACTCATTGCTCATTTTGCGATCTTTGGCGCTACCCATGGATGGTCCACATTCTATATGTTCACCATCCCATCGGCAAAGCGCGCGGATTTTTCCATCATTCGCATGTTCGATGCATTCCCAAATTTTGCTTTGGGACCATTTGCGGCATCAACAATTACACTGTTTATACTCCCCCTCCTTAAGAAGGAGGGGGTTGGGGTGTGGTCCCGTGCTTTTTTCAAGAGCGAAACGGGACTCATTGTGATGATGGCCCTCGCCGCACTGTCTGCCGGAGCGGTAAGCCTCGGTAACGAAGGCGGCGACCGCAATGTGATGATGCCCTTTGCCGCGTTCGTGCTGCCGCTCTTACCGATTGCGCTGAATGAGATGAAGAATGTTCGTCCGGCATTTGCGCGGTATGTGTATCTTGCGTTCCTGTTTCAGTTTGTGGCGCTCTATTTCAATCCGCTGTCGGGGAAGATGGTGATCGCAAGTGCGAAGCAGCGTGCGGGCGGCGATGAGTTCATGCGCAAGCTACGCGCGATGCCGGGGGAAGTGTATATTCCGTATCACGGTTATATCGCGCGGCAGGCTGGGAAAGCTTCCCACGCACAGCTTCTGGCAACGATCGATGTGCTCCGCGTGCATGACACTACTTCCGCGCGATTGCAGGCCGATCTCGATTCTGCATTCGCTCGGCACCGGTTCAGCGCCGTGATCATGGAAGAGAGCGATACATTTCGTTTAGATTCCGTCTCGCATTACACTTACGTGGGACGTATGATCGCGGAGCCGAACATCTATCTCACTCGCGTTGGAGACGCCGCCACGAGGCCGGAATTCGTGTTTGTGCCGAAATGATATTCATGAAAGGATTTATTCTTCTAATTTCTTCTTTTACATACAATGTAGAAATATTGCCCGGTGAGTCCTAAAGAATTATCCATTGTCGTCGCGGTCTATAACGAGCAGGAAGTGCTTGCGGAGCTGTATCGCCGGCTTACAGCAGCGATGGCTGCGCTTGGGCGCTCCTACGAAATTATTCTCGTCGATGATGGCTCGCGCGACGATTCGCTGAATATTCTTTTGCAACTTCGGGGGCGCGATCCGGAGCATATTCGTGTCTTCAGCTTCACGCGAAATTTCGGACATCATATTGCGCTCACCGCCGGGCTCGATCATGCTGTTGGCGATGTCATCGTTATGATGGATGCCGATCTGCAGGATCAACCGGAAGAAATTCCCAAGCTGCTCGCCAAGCTGGATAAAGGGTATGATGTGGTGTGGGGCGAGCGCGAGACGCGGCAATTTAGGTGGTACAAGAATCTTTCCAGTCATCTCTTTTTATGGCTGATGAATAGCGTTGCCCGTTCGGAAGTGCGGCTCGATTCCAGCATTTTCCGTGCCATGCGCAAGAATGTTGCGGATGATCTCCGGCAGATGCGCGAGAAGGCACGTTATCTTCCGGGGCTTGTCCGGTGGATCGGGTATAAGCAAACAAGCGTACCGGTCGTGCATGGCGCTCGTTTTGCCGGCCAAACGAAGTATTCGTTCTGGCGTCTCATTAAACTGGCCCTCAGCACCGCAACGAGTTTCAGTGCCGCGCCGCTGCAATTTGCGACTGTGGCGGGAATGTCCACTGCAGCGCTTGCCACGCTTGCTGTCATTTATATCGTGATCCGCAAAATTCTTGGAGGATATGCAGTTCCAGGATATGCTTCCATCATGATCGCGATCTTTTTCTTTGGCGCGTTGCAGCTTATCGTTATTGGGCTGATGGGCGAGTATGTCAGCCGCATTTATCGCGAATCGCAGGGAAGGCCGCTTTATTTGCTTCGAGATCTTACCTCAACATCAAAGGATGAAGGCGGAAGGATGAAGGATGAAGGTAAGGGAATTTTATCGCAACGTCTTTCAGCATTATCAAATTCTGAGCAAGAAGAGCTTCATCAAGTAATCGCAGGCGATCGACATCTTCCGCTCGCAAAAGTATTCGCGAATAGTGAACCGCGTGCGCTGACAGATTACCATCTTGCAGCATGGAGGAGCGCTGACCCATTCGTCTTTTGGGGGCGTGATGGTGACCATATATCTGCTGCTGCATTACTGACAGAATTGGAATGGGATACGCGGTTGCTCGGAATTCCTTCCGGACGGATCCTCTATGCAAATGCGCTTGGTGGTGCTGTTGAAGCCGGACGAATTCTTGCCTTAGAACGCGTGCTTCACGGTGCTCTGGAATTTGCAGAAAAGCGAAAGCTTCGTTTGCTCGATGCGCGCGTTTCAAGTGAAGATCTTTTCGTTACACGTGCATTTGAATCGGCTGGATTTCACCTTGTCGATCTTTTGGTTACCTTGGGTGCGCCGAGTTCAAAATATGATCGTGTGCTGCAAAATTCAGGATTTACAAGAGATGGACATTCGGTCGAGTTCAGCAATGGACTTCGCGTTCGCCCAATGCGTCCGGAAGATGAACCTATCCTTGCCAAAATTTCAGCAGAATCGTTCGGAGATCACACCATGATTCAGGATCGCTTCTTTCTTGAGCCTATGATTCCTATAGAGCGCAGCCAGGATCTATTTCGCGAGTGGTTTTCGAATATCGCGCGAAGCCATGCGCAGAGCACGTTGATATTGGCTGCGGAGCTCGATGGAGCAGTCTGTGGCTACATCGCCCTCGAACCGATGGCAGTTTTTGGCAATGCCCTGTGGTGGAAAGATTCTCTGAACGCCGTAGCCTCCGATTCGCGCGGGCGCGGCGTGTATCGCGCCCTGGTTATTGCCGCCTTCGAATATGCGCGTCAGCATAATGCCGCCGGACTTTTAACGAAAACCCAAGCATCTACTCAGCGTGTTATCAATACGTGGGTGCATTTGGGCGCGGATATTTTAGAAAGTGCGGCCACACTGCATTGGACTTCATCCTAATTCCCTTCGTTTTTAATTCCTCATTCTTAACTATTAATTGAAGACCATTCTTATCACCGGCGGAGCCGGATTTATTGGAAGTAATTTCCTCGAATACGTATTCCGTAAATACCCGGAGTATCATATTATTGTGCTCGATGCGCTGACCTATGCAGGTTCGCCGGATAATATCCCGGACGATATCAAATCATCCAAACGGTTCGAGTTCTGGTATGGGAACGTTACAAATGACGATCTGGTAAGCCAGCTTGTCGGACGTTCCGATGTAGTCGTCCATTTTGCTGCTGAAAGCCACGTAGCCCGTTCGATCTTCGATAATAAGATCTTTTATGTGACGGACGTGCTCGGAACCCAAGCTGTCGCGAATGCCGTGACGCGGAAGAAAGATTTGGATCGCTTTATCCACATTTCGACGAGCGAAGTCTATGGCACCGCACTCACCGCGCCGATGACGGAGGAGCACCCGCTCAATCCACTTTCCCCGTATGCCAGCGCAAAAACCGGTGCCGACCGTTTGGTTTATTCGTACATTGCGAGTTATAAAATTCCTGCCTGCATTTTGCGGCCCTTCAATCAATATGGCCCGAAACAGCATCTGGAAAAGGTGATCCCACGATTTATTACAAGTGCTTTGCTGGATGAGCCTCTCACCGTCCATGGGAATGGTAATGCCTTTCGCGATTGGCTCTACGTACAAGATACCTGCGAACGGATCGACCACGTAATGCACGCGCCGATCGAGAAGATCCAGGGCGAAGTGTTCAATCTTGGTTCCGGATTTGAACTGGATGTGCTTAGTATTGCAAAAATGGTCCTGGATATTCTGAAAAAGCCGGATGATCTCATTTCACACATAGGCAACCGGCCAGGTCAGGTCGATCGGCATATTTCTTCGACGGCCAAAGCAAGCGAAGTTCTGGGAATCAAACCAGGCCGTTCGTTCGATCAGGGGCTTGAACAAACCATCGCGTGGTATAAAACACATCGTGCATGGTGGGAAAAGCTTCTGTGGATGCGCCACGTCCCGATCATTACCGAGAGTGGAAAGGTTGAATATCACTGACGACCGTACTCCGATGGATGAGCAATCGTCCGATGCAGGTGCTTCTCGATCGGAGGAGATGTTTCTGCAGCATAAACGGGATACGGGAACGCTTCCGATCCCACGCAGGCTGGATGGATTGGCGAGCCTGCTCCTGGTCATCGCTGCCATTGCCTATCTTGGCATGAGTTTGCACACGCTTTACCAATTCCCTGTCTATGATGGCTTCCGGTGGTATGGCGACGAGACATGGATGATGCTGGCTTGGAAAAGTCTTCTCACCGATGGGAAATTGACCGTTCCCATTGCACTACATTCCCAGCTCTTGTCCTCGCCGGGGTTGTTGCTTGGCTCGCCGTGGATCGCGGCGATTCTATACGGTCTGCCGCAATGCTTTGTGGTTCCTGATACGGATATTGTAAGTGTTGGGAGGATGGTGACCTATCTACTCGGGATTTCCCTGATTCTTTTCCTCGGCTGGATGGGGTACCGGCTGAAGATCAAGCCGTGGATCTCTATTCTTGCGATCGCATTGCTGATATCAACTCGCAGTTTTACGCTTGCAGTACATAGCGCAAGATATGATATTATTACCGGCTTTGCTTTGCTTGTGTTCGTCGGAATATTCACGTTGCTGCTGCCAAGCGGGCACAAACGTCATGACAGACATCCCATGAGCACCTCCATGATCTGCTTTCTGATCGGTAGTCTGGGAGTGCTGACTTCTTTTACAATTAGCCCGCATCTTTTAGTACTCATCCCTCCTGTAATGCTGTACGTTGCATGGCGGCATGGTGCATTCAGCAGCATTGCTGCTGCAACCTGGTTTTTTTCTGGAGGAATTTTAGTCGCAGGGCTTCTCATTCTTCTCTATGCGATACCAAATCATTCATTTTCGATCGCTGCGGGGATTTCGATGGATAATCAATTTGGGTCCGTGCTGAATAATCTTCCTATTCGGCATCTGTTTTCGTGGTCGGCCCAGAGTCATCAGTTGTGGGCTAAATGGTATTATCTCTGGCACGAAGCACCGCTATTCGCTATCGTGCTCTCGATCATTTTGCTGAGTGAAGTGTTCCTGCCCCTGACGAAGCGCCCACATCCAGCGACTTCTTTCGTTACTATTAGTTTGCTTCTTGCCTTGTTGCCGGCACTCTTCGTTCAGAGCACGCTGCCGTACTATGTTGTTCACATACTACCTCTGGCAACGTTTTCCTTTGCGCTGCATCTGGAGGATTGGAGCAAGACCTGGTGGTCAGCGCCGATGATCGCGCTGGCAAGTCTGGCATTATCCGCACTGATCTGGTGGCGGTCGATCCCGGACATTGCACGTGCGGGCCGTATTGGAAACCGGATCGGAGAAGCGAACACGGCTGCCATTCAGGCCGCGATCGAAGAAACCAGCCGAGACTGGGAACCTGGTCAATCTCGGCCGCTCGTGCTTGCGCAGGGGCCTGCCATTCACGAACTGTTGCGCGATACCGGACTCCGCGTTATGAGCGAGTCGTTCCTGTTCTTCCCGGTTCGCCCTGCGGCTGATCATAGCACGGAGCCCGTCGATAGTGTGCTATTGCATGCAGGAGTAGATTATGTTATCGATTATGACAAACCGATGACTCCAGAATATGAAACAGCCGTTCGCAGGGGAGAGCCTGTCTTTTCACGCGTTGGACCTATGCTCGACCGAACCATCGATTATTTTAGCGACACCCTTAACGAGCTTGATACCTTGACGTTGTACCAACTCGATAGCCTGCAATGACAAAACGCATCATTGCTTCTGGCGAAGCCATTCCATTGGCGATTGCAGTGGCAGGTTCAGCAGTTATCCTGCTTGTAACGTTACTGTTGCCACTCGGATTCGATAATGATGTCTATGAATCCATGGCATGGACGCTCTATGCCTATCACGGGCTTCCATACCTTGCGTCGTGGGATATGAATTTTCCGGGAATCGTTTTTATCCATTGGATGAGCATTGTGTTGTTCGGCGCAAGCGACTTTGGATTCCGCATGTTCGATTACCTTCTCCATATTGCGATGTCCGGTGCATACTATTTACTTCTTCGCAGATGGATTTCTACGCGCGAAGCAGTCCTTGCTGTGTTGATCTATGCACAGTATTACGCAAGCGGTGGATGGGGGCTTGCCGGGCAGCGGGACACTTATGCATCATTTCTCCTCATGGTATCAACGATCCTTCTCTTTTCTCTCTATAAGAGATCGAGATGGGGATGTGCATTAGCGCTTGGTGTTTTGGCCGGATGTGCAACGATTATTCGCCCAACGTATTTTATTTTCGCGCTGGCGTTCGTTCTACTGATATGGGAACTGCCGAACAGGGTCCGCCTCATTAGTAATTCTCTGCTTGGATTTTTACTGCCGTTTGTGGTATGGCTGTTTCCTTACATGCTCCAGCATGGAGGCCTCGAACAGATCTATTATTCTATCATTCGCTTCAATCTCGATCTATATTCCTCAGTACATGTTCCCTTTGATCTATTTACGCGCGGCAGGGCGCTGATCTACCTTTTTGCGCTCATTGGTCTTGCGTTTTCTCGTTCCGGCAAGTCCGATGGAAAATCTGATCTGAAGATGCTTCTTTTGTGCACAGGATGTGCGTTGCTTTCGCCGATAATAATGGGGAAATATTTCACGTATCACTTTGAGCCATTTATGCTGATTGCGATCGCGTTTGCGGCGATCGGACTTGATCGTATCACTGGCTTGTTTCAGGTTCCTGTTCTTAAATATGGAGCGATCGTTATTGCCTTGGGTCTTTTTGTTTATTTATACTATCCTCGACACTTGCTGCGTTATTCTTTTGAAGATCGGAAGCGCGAGCGCCCCTTGCAGGCCACGTATGATCGAGTCCTTTCGGATAGCCTTTTTGGCCTGGAGGCTCAAAGAGAAGTTATCAATTATATTGACCGTTCGAGTAGTCGGAACGATCCTGTAGAGTACGTTTCTCTCTTTCCGAGTCTTCGATGGCGGATGGCAAGGCCCGAAGCAACGGGTTTCACGACGATCGTGCCACTTTGCGCTACGGATGCTGGCGCAAAATCCCTCCCAATCTATGTAAACACCTGGAGACGTGAGTTTATTGACTCGCTCGTGTCAGTGAGGCCGCGATTTATCATTACATCGCGATCGCAGGAGTGGTGGCCATTCGTAGGCATGAATGCCGATGCGGCACTTCATTCGATTCCCGGGTTTGACAGCCTGCTTTCGGCACGCTACGTTCCCGATACTGTAATAAAAGGCTTTAATCTCTATCGAATCCGGATATGAAAAATTCTTCGAGGCTCGATTGGCTTGTTTATTTTGCAGGAAGCGCGTATATACTACTGTTCCTATTTTCAGCTGTGCTGAGGCTCATTTATCCTTATGAAGTTGAATGGAACGAAGGGGCAGTGCTCGATCATGCAATTCGGCTCGCAACTGGCATGCCTATTTACGCTGCCCCTTCACTCGATTTCACCGCGTTCGTTTATACACCCCTCTATTATTATGCAACGGCACTTTTCATGAAGATCGGCGGTGTTGGGCTGTGGCCAGGTCGGGTGATATCAATTCTTGCAACCCTGCTTACAGCGATGATAGCGGGAAGGATCGTGCATCGCGAAACATCTTCATCCTTGCTCGCTTTTGCGAGTATGGCGCTTTATATCGCATTCTATCATCTCACAGGCTTCTTTTACGATATTGTCCGAATGGACGCGCTGGCGATATGCCTTGTGTCGGGAAGTATCTACGCAGCATTATATTTTCGGCAAGGTTATCTCGTGGCTGCGGTGCTGGTCGCACTTGCCTATTTTACCAAGCAGCAAATGATATTTGCGTTACCTGCATTGCTGATCGGCGTGGCGTTCAGAAGCAGAAAACAAGCGGTGGGGTTCAGCGTTCTATCCGTTGCACTCATTGTGATTGGATCGACCATCTTAAATTGGTCAACGAACGGATGGTATGTATTTTATACGACGACGATCCCCGGCATGAAAGCAGCAGAAAGCTTTTCTTGGCTTGCGGCGATCGAGTTTTTCCCGACATGGATTGTTAGCACGATGGGTCTATTTACGTTAGTCCTGCTTGTTGCAATAATCCTGCTTGGAAAGAAAAACCTTCGTGGTATCTGGCCCATTCTTTGGTCTGTAACTATAATGGCGCTGATCTCCTCGGTGCTCAGCATAGGAAATTTCGGAGGATATAAAAATGTTTTTATGCCGTTCACGATGATGTTGGCGATCGTGTTCCCGATCGGAATTAAGGTGATCGCAGATGCCTTTCCAGACTGGCCACGCGTGGTCCACCTTCTCATACTCCTTGGATTTCTTTCGCTCGTATATAATCCACTCGGGGAGAAGATGCTTTTTGCAAGCGCACACCAACGGCAAGCCGGAGATGAGTTCATTGAAAAATTGAGAGCAATTCCCGGTGATGTGTGGATTCCATTCCATGGGTATATTGGTGCGTTGGCTGGTAAACCGATGCACGTTCATTATATGGCGATGAACGATGCGCTGGTGCCTCATGATAGTACAAGCAAGCGGTTCCAGCTCCAGATCGATTCCGTACTGTCTGCGAAGCAATTTTCGGCTATCATTCTCGATGAAGAAAGCGTGTATCGCTGGGATTCAATCCCACACTACGTGCAGTCTTCCAACATATTCAAAACTCCGAACGTGTTCCTGTCTCGCATCGGCGACGCATCGACAAGACCCGATCATATTTTTCTTCCCACGCCATGAGTAACATTCCATTTTTTCGCGGGCGTGACAGATTAACAACGGTGCTTCTAATATTGATCGCGCTCGTGTTGTTGGATCAGGCGAGGTTTCTATTCGTGTATCCTGTGCCGGACACTGGAATGTGGTTCGGTGATGAATCATGGACGATGTTGACCCTCCGCGCACTTGCCCGCAGTGGCATAGCTCGGGTTCCCGAAGCGATCGGTTCGTCGCTTGCGCATTCCAATGGTTTAATCAATGGCAGCATTTGGATCTCGGGTTTGATCTACGGAGTGCCGGCTGCGATCTGGTCCCATGTTGCAAGCCCGGTCGCGATCGGTCGAACGATCACATTCATTCTATCGCTGATTTTGCTATATTGTGTTTATCGACTAGCTCGACGGATAGGAGCATCACCGGCGGCTTCGTTGCTCGGAGTGTTTGTACTCGTTATCTCGAAGGCATTCTATTTTTCCAGCCACTCTGCCCGGCTCGATACAGCAACAGGATTGGCGGTGGTGATGTATTTATTTCTTCACGTCTTTGTTTTAGAAGAAACGCAAGCGGACAGATACATAGTCCGCTGGGCATTCCTATTACCGTTCCTTGCGTCGCTCTCTCTCGCGATCTACGTTCATGTTCCAACCCTTATTATTTTTCCATTACTTTATTCCTGTTGGAAATTCCAGATATTTCGATCCCTTCGCTTCCTCACACTCTTTTTGTGTGGTGCTATTGCCGGGGTTGCGATAATTGTTGCGGCATATTGGCTCTCTATGCATTTCGCGGGCGATTCTGACTCCCTGGATCTGCTTGGGAAAGGATACAATCAATATTATAATGTTGCAAATTCGATCCCAATACTGCATCTTTTATCCTGGCGCGTGCAGAAGATCAATACGGTCGATCGGTTTCTGCAGGTGTGGGATGTAGCATGGCCGGTGGTGGTATTGCTGGTGATTGGAATCGGCGTTCGACTCTGGCGGAAAGTCTCATCCGGCCAGAAAGAGCAATTTTTCTTCATCAACGCCATTTTGCTGATCCTGGGATGGATACTTTTCGGAGGCCCGGCGGTGTTCTACAATATTCATGTATTACCGGTGATAGCAGTTATGGCTGCTGTATTGATAGCGCCGCTATTTGGGGATGCGCGATCGAGAACTATTCAAGGTGTTTTGATTCCTCTCCTGATCGTGGTAGCAGTTTTTGTGGTCGTTTCGCAGGAGAGGCTCGGCAGCGTCGGAAAGCGGTTGGTAACGGAAAATCGGCAAGCTATTGGAAGCATCATGGACACCATTGAATCGCGGACAAATCCTCCGTTGATGCTTACCGATGAACCTGCGGAGAATGTGGTTGCCGGCAACCAAGAGGTACGATTGATGACGAATCACTTGCTTCTTTTTGGCGATGAGAACAAACCGGTCGCAGATATTTTGCGCGAGCACCATGTCGAATATTTACTGTTATATTCCGGCGCGCACTGGAGGAGTCCGTTCCGTCACCTCGCAGACTCGCTCTATGTGCTTGCCGGCGAGCGGGTGGGTAACTTTACCGATCTTGGAAGAACGTATGACGATCCGCATTGGAATGAGTTGGACACCTTACACCTTTACAAAGCAGAATGATGGCGTCTAAATTTCCTGCTGCACGCGTCGAACGATTTGCAGTTGCGATCATCGCGCTACTTATCGTGATCGTTCTCGTTGCGCAAACGCGTTCTCTATACATATTCCCTCAGCCGGATGGTGCACGATGGTGGGGTGATGAGACCGGCCAAATGCTTGAGCTTCGCGCGGAGTTGCACGATGGTTTTGCGCGTATTCCCACCGGCCTTGGTTCGAGTGTTGCAATCACCAACGGCCTTATTCGCGGAAATTCCTGGTTTGCTGCGGCGGTCTATGGCACTCCTGTACTTCTCTTTTCGAAGGTTGCAGATATAGTATTCATAGGACGGACCGCCACATTCGGGCTGACAATTCTTTTCCTTTTGGTGATGTATCGAATGATGCGCGAAGAACAAGTTCCGAAATTGCTCGCGCTTTTTGCACTGCTGATACTCGTATCAACCCGAAGTTTTTTCTACGCAAGTCATGCAGCTCGCTTAGATGTCGCTGCTGCGCTTGGAGTGCTGACGTTCGTGTGGTATCTTTCAGGGCGGTACGATGTGCTTACCCAGATTAAATGGAAACCAACATGGTTGTGGTATTTTGGTTACGGAGCGACTGTAGTCTTCTTTGCAACGCTCTCTATTCATCTACTGACACTGCTCGGAGCTTTATCACTTTACATGTTTTGGCGATTTCGTGCCTATCGCAAAATATCAGCAATAGCTTCGGTTGTTGGAGGCGCAGTGCTTATGCTCGGAGTGTTGCTTTCGATCTATGCAATGTCCGGCGCACCGTTTTCCTTGTATGGTCCATCGACCGCGCCCAATCAATTTCAAAGTGTTACGGCGGAGTTACCGATTCTTCGTCCGTTTTCTCGGTCGGTGCAGTTTGCAAATATCCTGGAGCGTTTCCATGGCCTGTGGAATGAAGCACCGGCATTTTTGCTGCTTGCTGTTGCCGCAACTATCTTAAGATTTGCGATTCGTCCATTGAGCCACAGATCGGATCGTGAAAAATGGATTTCGCGTGCAGCAATTGTGATCTGTCTGGCTTGGTTGCTATTGCAAAGTCCGGCGCTATATTATTATATACAAGTAATTCCGCTATTTATTCTTGCGATCGTGATAGGAATAAATAGGAGGTGGAGATCAACGCTTGCCTCATGCATAATAGTGACGGCTCTTTCCATTATCCTTTTTGCTTTTGGGTTCAGCGATGCGATGCGCGCAGTACGAGCAGCCGGCATAATTGATCGAAATAACCACGCAGCACTTATGGAAGCGATGGATTCAATTCGAAGCAGTGAAGTAGCCGAGCGCCCGATCGTGCTAGCTCAAAATCCTGCGATCGCTATGCTCGAGCATGAAAAAAGTGTGCGGCTTATGACAACCCATCTCGTAAGCTTTCCAACTTCGAGTGAACCTATTGCGAATGTGTTGCGAAAACTTAACGTCCAATATATGCTTCTGTATGCTTCACATGATGGATCGATCTATTCGGCTGATTACCGGGCGTTGCGACCGATTGCAGATAGCTTAGGGAAGATTATTCTTCGCAAAACCGGAATCCTTTTCGACGTTCACAGGGATTATTTTTCCACAGATGCGTTGAATGAAGATCTGTCGCTCGATACCCTGATATTATATAGACTGCCGGCCATTGCGCATTAAGTTTTCATCTCTTTTTTCCCGAAGCGAGGAAATCGTATTTTCCGGATTGCTCGCGTTTGCGTCCGCTTTGTTCTTGCTCCAAATGCTGTCGCTCTATTCGACGCCCATCCCCGATTCCTATCTTTGGTGGGGGGATGAGAGTTGGCTGATGCTTGAATTCCGTAACCAGATATTGCACGGGATTTTTCAACATCCTTATGCACTTGGTTCCAGTCTCTTGTACGGAAGTGGAATTATTTTTGGCAATATGTGGGTGCCAGCCATCGTGTATGGGATTCCAGCGGCTCTGGTCAGCCCACAGCAAATGGATATTGTGTTGCTCGGCAGGAGCATTACCGCGATATTTGCCTTCACGCTGCTCGTTGTTTTATACGAGATCGCACGAAGGATCACCTCTGACAGGCTGCTCGCACTCTTCAGTGCATTCTTGCTTCTCGCCTCACGGTCGTTTCTCTTTACCAGCCACTCTGCCCGGTACGATATTCTTTCCGCGCTTGCGATCGTTGGCGGAATTTATTATCTTCTACGCATTCATCGGGAGCTGACGATATTTCGTGCTGCCATTCTTGGATGCACAATTGCGGCCACCATGCTGATCACCATCCATGTGACGATCGCTCTTACTCTGGCTGCGTTAGTGACCGCCATATTCCATTCCCACAATCATCGTCCTCGAATGATTGCTGCATTCATTGGTGGGGGTGTGATATTCTTATTATTCTTGATCGCAATATCTGCGCTTCGTGGCGGCGCTACACTCTTTGGGTCGCAGGGTAGTAATTCGTTTGCTCTGAACATTCACGATATTCCTGCATTGCGGATGTATTCACGCTCGGTGCAAGCCGCAAACCTCGTTCAGCGGTGGAGTATGTTAAGTATGTATGGGTTTGGGTATATTTTTATATTCGCATCAATTGCAGTTCTCGCTATTGTTCAATATATTCGTAAACCTATCCCACTTTCTGTTTCCAAAACTTCGGTAATATTAGCAGTAGTGATCTTTTCATGGCTGGAACTTGAAAGCTCGGCCCCATCGAGCTATCTCATTTATATGCTGCCTGTTCTTAGCGTTGTAGTGGCGCTAGCACTGAAACGACTGTTAGGAGAAGAGTTGCGGACATGGGCCATTGCGTGTGCTAGTATTGTTCTTGCGATCGTTGCTTTTCGCGATGTTCCGGGCAGGCATGGAAAAGGTTACCATTTGATGACATCAAATGCCCTTGCCGTTGGGGCAGCTCTTGGAGAAGTAGAGCAACCTGATTCTGGCCAGCATCCACTTGTGCTTGCGTTCAATCCAGCCGTGCATGAAGTGATGCGGGATACCAATGTGCGGCTTATGACGACGCAATTTATTGAATATCCTTTGGAGAACGTGGCTGTGGATTCTGTGCTTCGAAGTGCAGGGGTGAATTATGTCCTGCTTTACTCGAGTGCTCTAAAGCCGGACTACATGCGTGAGGTGGGGCCGATCCGCGCGGCGCTCGCTCATATCGCTACCCCGGTATGGGAACGTCCCGGATACTTCACCGATATTGGACGATCGTATTTCGATACCACGTTATCGGAGCCGGACACATTGCGGCTGTATCGCGTTAACCAACGATGATGAATCTACCGAGATAATGAAGATACGGATCCCAAATACGATCGCATTTTCGATGCTCACGCTGGCATGTGTGCTGTTCGCGCTGCAACTCCAGTCGCTTTTTATTTTTCCGCAGCCGAATTCGCTTCGGTGGTTCGGTGACGAAACGTGGCTCATGACCGAAGCAGTGCAGCAGATCGCGACCGGCGTTGTTCACTATCCGTTGGCAATTGGCTCGACACTTGAACATGGCAAGGGGCTTGTGCTTAGCATGACGTGGCTTTCTTCGCTTCTATATGGGTTCCCAGCATTGGTCGCTGGGCACGATCCTGTTGCAGTTGGAAGAGTAGTTACAGCAGTGTTGGCGTTCGGGTTGCTCTTGTCAATGTATTTTTGCTCTCGATGGTTGGGGGCATCTCGGTTTGCTTCCGCACTTGCGTCGTTGCTTCTTGTTTGTACGCGCTCGTTCTTTTTTGCGAGTCATTCTGTGAGGCCGGACCTATTAGCGGGCGGTATCGTGCTTGCTTTTGTTGTGGTATGCACAAAATTTGCACAACAGAGGAAGGAACTTGGCACATGGGGTTGGTTCGGATATGGAGCGGTTGTCATTTTTCTGGCTTTTAGTTCATCGATCCATTTACTAACCTTGCTAGGACCGGTTTCTTTGTACTTCCTCTGGAGGCTTGGGGGAATGCAGCGGTGGTCGCTGACAGCCGCTGCAATTGCTGGAGCAGCGGGAATGATGTCGATTCTGGTCGCCGTCTATTATTGCACGAGCGGGATTCTTACTCTTTTTGCAGTAACGGCTGGTCCCGTGCAGTTTCACGATGTCATTTCTTCGATCCCTATACGGCGTCCGTTCTCGCGTTCGGTTCAGGTTTCTAATATTGTGATCCGCTTTAAGCAATTCGTATCGGAGGCTCCTCAGGCTTTTGTATTAGCGCTCTTGTTTGTGATCGTGCCAAGACGAAGTTCCGAGCATCGACATTCATTTGTAATAGCAGTTGGGATTGTGTTTCTTAGCTGGCTGCTTCTCGAAGGCGCGGAGATCAATTATTTGATGCACCTGCTTCCACTTATTTTTCTCGGTATTGCACTCATTGCTACTACCATCGTAGAACGCTGGGGATATGTTGGTGTAACAGTTTTTACGCTGCTTGCTCTTGTCAGCGTTCGGTTTGGATTTGATGATAGTTGGAATGCGATGTCCACTGCTGCCGCCATCGACCGATCCAATCGAGCGAATATTCATAGTTTAACGGAGAGTATTCGTTCGAGTTGGCAAGGAACGGGTAAGCCGCGCGTTGTGTGCGAGCCGTTTGCGCTTGACCGTCTTTCGCAGGATACCAGCATTCAGGCGATGACCGATCATTTTATATCATTCCCACTATATTTTCTGCCAATAGATTCGTTCCTTATAAAGGAGCATGTCAATTATGCGGTGTTGTATAATTCGCCGGTCTATCCTAAAGATCGAATGCGGGACGATCCATTCTATCGGCAAGTAATGAGAGTTGGCATATTGAAGGGGAGCTATCCTGGCACGAATGGTGACATGGGCCGCGATTATTTCGATGGGTTACACTGGCAAGACACACTGCTTCTATTTCAATTATCACGATGAGTAGTCCGGCGCAGAACCTTCATCATCGGCGACTGGAAAAGCTCTATCCAGCCGTGGCTGGCCTGGTTGGAATTGTTATATCCGTGCTTATCTGGCAATTCCGTTTACGATTTCCGTTCGACGATGTGTTTATCACTTTTCGTTATGCGGAGCATGTTGCTGCTGGGTTGGGCTTTGTGTGGAACGTTGGCGGACCGCCCACGGAAGGATACACCAATTTTCTCTATGTGTTGCTTCTCGCCGGGATACGATCTGTCACATCAGATCTTCTTGTTGCTGCACAGATCGTTGGTGTTGTCTCTACTATCATAACAAGTATCCTTCTGTATCGAATAGGGTCGAAAGCGTATAGTGTAGAGACTGGTTTACTTGCGGCTGCTTTCTTTCTCTTCACTCCACTGACGTGGGTCAACGCATTGAGTGGGATGGAGACGAGCCTGTTTGTGATGTTTATAACACTTGCTGTTCTTTGGGCAGTCCGGGATCGATTGTTTTTATCGTTCGGCGCTGCGTTCCTTGCTACGCTTACTCGTCCAGAGGGTGCATTAATAGGATTGATCATTCTAGTGGCCATTGCCATGGTATCAAAGCCGCCGTTTGAACGATCGAATTTGAAGAAGGTCATTCGTGCGTTTGTGATAGCATTTGTTCTGCCTGGAATAGTATATGCGATCTGGAAGTATTGTTATTTCGGCGAGTGGCTCCCGAATTCGTTCTATGTAAAAGTCCTTTCAAATCCGCATTCCTTGCTGCCAGGATTGCAATATGTTCGATTGTTCTTTGTAAGTATGCTGGTGTTGCTCGTGCTAACGCTCGCGATTCGTAAATGGCATGAAAAAGCAGTGTTGATTCCCGTGCTGTGGGTGGTAGCCTTACTTGCGTTTTACTTATTCGTACTTCCGCTCGAAGGGCTTTACGATAGATATCTTTGGCCCGTGTTTACGATGCTGTGCATTACTGCGGCCATTGGCACGCACGCGCTCGCTCAACGTATGCACCTGCGATCTCTCATAGTTCCCACCGTTCTGATGACTGTTGTGCAAATAATGCTCTCGGTATTCAGTCCGCGCACGCAGCAGGCGCTTGCTGCACATGAGGAAGTGTGGGATGCCAGTATGGATCCCATCGTTCGGGTACTACGAACACTGCCACATTCCGATTCGCTTCAATTCGCGTACGGGGATGCCGGATATGTTGTGTATAAGTCGGACGTTCATCATATCGATCTCTTCGGGTTGAACGATACACGAATCGCGCATGCACATACCATCGCGGAAAGAGGTGAAATTCTTCGCGCAGAGCAGCCGGATATTATGTTGTTGCCGGTGTATTCCCGCGATACCGGCGGCTGGGTTGAAGATGCTTATGGTCTTGCACGATCACCTTCTTTCGAGGCTGTTGCAACTACGGAAGCATTCCCTTATCCGCTGGTATGGCTGCTGAATGTTAATAGTCCGTTTTATATCGATTGCAAAAGAGAGTTCCTGCGTCAGTTGAATGAGAAAGGAAACGGTATGCTTCCCGCTCCGGTAATGCGTTACTGAACGCGATAGATCTCATGAAAGCGAGTGCGATAGGTTAGCCTGAAGTGTAAGGTATCGCTTTTCACATTTTGATAACCGAGCGGGTCATAAGGAGGGGTGCGGTAAATAGCCCACTGAATCCCATTTTGGATAAGATCGTCTCGTTCTTTTTCTGCCGAAATATTGCGAATATGTGGAAAATATTTTGGATAAAGTGGCAACCCCACTGCTGCCCAACCTCCACTGGTGAGCGGAATGCGATATTGCAGGTCTGGAAAATATAGATCGTAATCGTCCGTATAAATTTTAAGGGTTGTACTCGATCGTTCGATTGTGGACGGTGATGATGCACTCACGGAATGCAATTCCAATACGCGTTCGACGTTTACGTAGTCTTCCACTCGACCGGCTTGTCCCTCGATAAACAGATAGAACCCAATAATACAAGAGATCCAACATACTCCCGCAAGAATCTTAAGATGGCGGTCGAGAAATTTCATTCCGCTGAGGGAAAATACAAAGTCGATCATTGGCACTACGCAAGCGGCAGCAAATGGAATGACCGGCGTGAATGCGCTTGTACTTTTACCGACAGAGGTGATCAATAGATACACGAACGATGCCACAGCCAAGAGTAGAAGCGGTTTAAATCGTGCAAAGTTTTCCGCTCCTCTATGCACCAACAAAAAGATCGTTCCCGCGACAAAGGAGATGAAGTATAGCGAATTTTGGAGGATCCACTTACCGGTGGATGTGAATAAAAATGCAGGCTCTGCTAATATCACACGTACTGCACTTGTGTGTGCGAGCGCGGGTGGGTTGCTCCAATCCATGCCGTGCATTGCTTTCCAGATATTGAAGGCTTGTGCATTTTCGAAAAATCCGTGGCCAGACCAGACCTGTAGCAGTCCCTGCGCGATCACAAAAGGCAGGACGCCGAGGCAAAATTCTACAGTGGCGCGCAGGCGGTGATCTTTTTCAAAAAGAAGGATCGAAAGAGAAAGTGTAACAGCGAGCACTAAAATATGTGAACGGAAAAGACAGCCAAATCCCACTCCGAGTCCGGCGAGAAGGTAATTCCATTTTCCATTCTCGCGAATAATAAAAAGGCACCCTCCAAGGACGGCCATCGCAGCAAAAAAATCTGGAGTCGCGCCGAGAATGGCGTGGATTATTGGCGGTGCAAAAAGCGCGAGGGGAAGTATGATCGCGGCGCTGGGGCCGGGGGCGAGTTTGTCTATCAAGCGATAAACGAGCACTGCATAGAACGGCGCAATCGCTATTTGAAAGAGGATCAGAGTAAGAATGGAATTGCCTGTGAAAGACACCAAGCGCAGCAGTAGTGGGAAGCCAATGGGGAAAAAGCCGTTGTAAAAACTCTCGGGTGTGGTAATAGTAAGATGCTCTGCCTGCCAGTTCAGTGGGAAAATATCGTTGATCAGAATGGCAAAATGCGAGAGCCATCCTGCCATCGCCATCACGGCAAGATAGACGACAGAGGGCCAGAAACGGCGGAGAAATAATGGAGTGGTTGCGATGGGCATGAAACAATTGCTTGCCAAAGGTCATTTCATTAGTAATACTCATCTCAAGAATCCTATTTCCCGCACTTTAAAACAATATTGGCCGCTTCTTTTGGCGATGACATTGGGTCTTCTCGCGAGGATCCTGTGGCTTTCTGCCCATAGCGTGCTGCTGGATGAAGCGACCGTTGCCGTGGGCGCGCGCGACATCATCCAGAATCACACGCGGATGTGGGAAGCAATGTCGAACGCGCCGTTCGTCTGGATGATCGCGCAGATGCTCGGCACTGCGGGCCTTGCGAGTGATTTCCTGCTGCGTATTCCATCGGCGCTGATCGGTGTAGCCACGATCGCTGCGGCGTATGGGTTGGCACGCCGGTTATTCCATGAAAAGATCGCGAACGCAAGTGCAATTTTGCTCGCGCTGCATCCGTTCGCTGTCGCCTTTAGCCGAGTGTTATTCGCCGACCCGTTTCAAGTGTTTTTCGTATTGCTTGGTTGCTATGGGTTCGACCGCCTTGCCACGAATACGTGGCGTACAGCTCCGCGCAAATGGATGCTACTGTTCTATTTGGTATGTATTTGGGGGTTGGCCTTCATCATGAAGTACAATGCCGTCGTTCCGGGAGCTATTTGGATGTTCAGTGGCGTGGTCGCTCGCCGGTATCGCATTTCTACTGCGTGTGCAGGACTTTGTGCGATGATGTTCGGAGCCTTCGTAACCCTGATGATCTGGCCGTACGATGAATCCGTTTGGTTGTTCGCGTTCATGGGAAAAGCGGGAAGTTATACGTTCTCGTATGCGTTGAATTATTATCTCTCAAAGATTCATCTTGTTTTCTTTGGAATCACGGAGGTCGTGTTCGCAGGATCATTCCTGTTGGCTTGGCTGCTTCTTCGAAAGCATGGAAAGGCAAGTTTGATGCAAGATGATAAGTCCGCCACTATAGTACGATCGTCAAAAGCGATGCTGCACCTCACTATATTTCTGCTATTGCAAACGGCTGCGCTCATTGTGCTCGGCAGGATGTTCGAGCGGTATTTATTGGTGCTTGTTCCATTTGGGTGTATCCTGATCGTGGCTGTACTCGAGGCTCTGGAACGCCTCATGAAATGGTATCCAAATCGCTGGATGTTCGCCTTTATGGAAGCAAAGGAGGAAAAACTTCCAAAAGCGAAAGGAATGGATATTGTGCTTTTCCTTGCCCGTTATGAAATTATCTTTTTTCTCGTAATGGGAGCTCACAATTCCTATTCCAATTATTTCAAATACCTTCGAAACGATGTCGATTATGCAGGCCTTGCGCACGCGGTGCTTTCATTGGAGAAGCCAGACAAGGTTGGTGTAACCTCGACCCGCCGTGCTTTCTGGCTTGTGCCGGAACCCATTGCCGCGTATTATCTCGGCTATACACAGCGATACTCTCGTGCCGTTCGTCCAAATCTGGATGGACCGACAGCCGATCAGAATTTCTTTGAATTTGCGGCAGTGCCCTATGCTACCGAATGGAAAGGCGACAAAGTATTAGTTACTCGCAGGCTGGCACGGGAGTGGGGAATCTCTCGTATTTTAAACTCGCCAAAGCAATTTCTTGCACTCACAAAACATGTCTCGGATTCCGCACAACTTTTGCAGAGGTTGCCGGTTGAAGATTATCTATCCAGCGATTTCGTTCATTCGGGAGATATGCTCATTATGCAATCCGGCCTGATCGATCTGCAAGGCGAACCGATCTTAGAAGATGTTACTCAGGAAAATGGGCCGCCATTTATTCCCACGCTTCCTCTTGCACGATTCAATGTCTTCCGCGTGTATCGGCCTGAGGGGCTTGCGCCAGCCACCGATACCACGCTTGAACGCATACGAGCGGGCGCATGGCTTATGCTTCGGAAATAGCGAGAACAGGATAGGTATGGTTTGTTGTTTAAACACTACCCGATCCCGATGTTGTGAATCGGAAAAAGTAGTGCGAATATGATGAAACGTTATTTGGCGGTGTGGTCTGCTCTTATAGCGATCACGTTTATTCTCTCACTGACCGCGAACGCCCGAAAACTCAAGATCTATAGCCTCCCGAAAGCGATCATTCCCGGTCAGCTTGGCATTATTATTTTCGAGAATCCTGATCCCGATCACGCGATCACGCGCTCAAAATGCACGGCGGAAAAACTTATTGCCTGGATGAAATCGGACGTTCCCATCCTGCGTATCGAGCAAAATGGTAAGCAAGTCTGGACTTCGCTTGGTTCGTACCAGAGCGTGGGGGACTCGTGCATCGCCACGTTCATGGCGCCCGCGATCTTTCAGCCTGGCAAGGCGACGGTCTATATCGTGAACGGAACCGACCCGAGCATTCCGTATCCGCTAACGATCGCGCCGAAACCGGAGGCAAAGCTCATCAAAGTAGGGGGTGGTACGCTGAAGCCGCTCGCGAACTTCCAGGTGATCGGGGATGGATTCGTGCCGGAAGGGTTCGTCGATGAAAAACAAGCCCGCGAGGAGTTGGAACAGAATATCGGACTCAGCAAGCTCTCCCCAGCCGAGCAGTGGACGGCCGTCAATCACCGCATTATGAAAGATTGGGATAAATTATCCGGTGGGAATTTTCTCTATATCGAGCAGGGAGGGAAAAATTGGCGCTGTTTTGTCGAGAACTGTGGCATTACGCTCGATGGAATGTCCCTTGAATTTACCGCGCCACCAGACTTAGCGCCAGGCCCAGCCTCGCTCACGCTTGGTATCCGCATGAATGGCTCGGAAGTACTCCGCACTGCGCCGATCACAGCAAATGTGGGACCCTAACTGCGGTCGCATTGATTAGCTGAAATTCCAATCAGAAAAATCAGCGTAATCCAGGTTAAAAATCCTGCCTCACGACCGCAACAGCTCGGAGGGCGAGCTTTTTAGATCCATCTTCGGGCTTATCGAGATACAAGGGAAAATCGATCTGAATATCGGATCGGTCGAGATCGAAATTCCCTGTTCGATGCGCGTACTTGTTGAATCCGAAAAATCGAAGTCCAATCCCGAGATCGCTCTTAATAACACCAGGCAAATCTCCTCGGCTGAGGACATTGGTAACAAATCCTGCGTCGCCGAATAGGTTGAGGCCGAACATATCGAACACTTTGCCGGCATAAGGAATATCCGTAAGGAAGGAGAATGGAAAAAGCGATTGATTGCCAAGCTCGAACGTCCCGCTTGCGGCAACGCGGCCATAGTTGTTCGCATCGACTAAATATCCCCGCACGAACGGACCACTCATCGTCGCATTCCGAATTTTATCCCGGTCCGTGCTGCCGAAATTCGAGGCATAGAGATCGCTGAGTTGATCGAGATCGCTCGAAGCACCAAGTTGAAAGAGTGTCTGCGTGGGGATATTGCCATTTATTGGCTGCATACTACCGCCGAAAAATCGAAGGAATGCATTCCAGTCCGGACCCAGCAGCACGCGGTCATCGACGAGGGCAGCAAGTTTCGAATACGTTGTTCTCGGATCGCCTACGCCGCTTTCGAACTCTGCTGCAACGCTGAACTGATTTATCGTTTCATCGTCATAAAAAGTATAACCAGCGGTGACGCGGTTCAGCAATGGAATTGGAGATGCAAGGGAACCATCCGGATCGAGCGTGGCGGGTTGCTTCGACACGATGTACCCGGAAAGATCATACCCGGCATTGAAGATATGCCGCGCCTTCATGCTCCCCGGAGCATAAACAGCCTGACTCATTTGCATCCCGAAGAATTCCTCGTTCTGGGTATGAATGAGACCGGCGACATCGAGATCGGTCCACGGCGAGAGCCAGTCCAGTACTGTATGATATTGTGTGACCATACCAGGGATCCAGTTCAGATCGTTGGTATTCTCGCGAATGCCGAATGCAATTCGGTCGCTACGTTCGAGATAGCTGCCGAGCAGCGTCCAGCCAACAGTCCAATTCTGGAAGACCGATTGTGGCACAATAAACGGTAAGGATCGCACTGCATATTCGTCGATCGGTTTCACATCTCCAAAAAATCTCGGGACGAGCCCAACCTCCAACGGCGGAATCCACGAGCTGGTATTATTCAGCCGATTGACATCGAGCAATTCACGCGAGGGATTGATCTCAACTTTGGTTGGCTGCTTCGAAAAGGTGTAGGTATAGCTTCGCTCATCCGCAACAGTCCGTAGCCAATCATCGACGGGGATCCATTTTTGTTCTGTCGTTCCATCGTCGAAGGTGAACACGAGATCGAGCGGCATAACGGCGCGCTGTAACTTCTCGATGGTAACGGACACATCGAATTCTCTCTCCCCATTAGGGGAGAGGGTAAGGCGAGGGGTCGTATGAAAACTGCTCACCGTGTAATCCAGCTTCCAGGTTTGCTCGAACCATTCGTTGAAAAACCAGCGGAGATCGCCGCGCGCGCGGACGCGGTTGGTATCGCCTTCGCGGCGATCGATGTCTTCGGCGGCGTTTTCCAGATCGTCGGGGTAGGGATGCTTGAAACGCCAGCGCTCGTAATACAGCTTCATGAAATCAGCGAATGCCGTATCACCCATCGTGTAGCGCAGCATAAAAAACACGCTCGAGGGATGTGGATACGTCGCATCCGCATAATCGCGGTAACTATAATATAGGTCGGCCTTTTGCTTGGTGGGTTCCTGATTGCCGGAGAGCTGCTGCAACAGAGCGGTGCGATAATTATCCGTTCGTTCGTCATCGTTATAGCCCAGTCCCGGGCCGTACGAATTATTCCACCTTCCGAAATATTTTTCATGCACAAAGGTGGTGATAAAGGTATTGAAGCCTTCGTCCATGTAGCCGTAATCGGTTTCGTTGGAACCCATCATCATCGGGTACCATTGGTGTCCGAGTTCGTGCATCATGGTGTTCTGTGCGTCGTGATCGCGCGAGCCATCCGAATACGGGCCAATAAAAACGATACCGGGATATTCCATCCCGCCTTCGTACGTCTCACACATGAAGATATTGGGATAGAGATATTGCCCCGCAAATTTCGAATCGGTCTGGATGGTCAGCAATTCTATTTTTGCGGCTTCCTTCGACCAGAAATCGCGGGAATTTTCCCAATACAAAGCATTGTGCATGATGCCATTATCATAGACGGCGTCTCGAATAAAGGCCTCATCAGCGCACCACGCAAAATCACGGACAGAGTCGGCATGGAACTTCCAGGTCTGCGCTGGTGCGTCCTTCGAGATTCGAAATGGCTGAAAATCAGAATAATCCGCAATGCGAACGATGGAATCAGGATGCGCTTTGGCGAATGCGAGACGTTCACGCACAGAATCCGGCAGCGTCTCTTCAGGATTGGTTTGCCAACCGGTAGAAACCACCGTCGAAAATCGTTCCGGTAGAGTCAGTGATACGTCGAACGAGCCATAATCCGTATAAAACTCGCCCATGCCGATATATTGGTCGGGGTGCCAGCCGTGGTTATCGTACACGCATATTTGCGGATACCACTGTGCTGTCGCAAAACTGCGCGCGCCGTTATCGTGCCATCCCCAGGTGGAACGAATGCCGTAGTTGGGGAGGAGGCCGTGCCAAGAGAACCTTATAGTCATCTTCCCTCGTGGGTAAAGTGGCTTATCGAGAAATACTCGCATGATAGTATTGTCAATCTCATATCTTAGGGGCACTGGATTCGCACCACCGGGCATGACGTCAACAGTTGGCCCAATTATTATTTCTCGCTTACAAGATTCTATATCAATCCCACCATGCCCATATTTCGAGTCCGGTGAATGATCGCGCTCCGGTGCGGTCTCGCCATAGCTGCCGCTTTTGAAGAGATTCCAGTAGAGATGGAAGTACAGTTCGTGCAGCGTGTCCGGCGAATTATTGGTGTAGATGAGAGAACCGGTGCCATCAATGGATGGATTGGCGAAATCGTCATTGAATTTCGCAGCAAGTGTGTAATGGACCTGCTGCTGAAAATAGGGAATCCCCGTGGCGGAGGTTTGGGCGTAGGATGGTACTTCCAGCCCAGCCACGATGCAAAAAGTTATGACAAGGAATAGACGCATAGTCGATATTTATGAATAATGTCATTGCGAGGAACCCCGAAGGGGTGACGAAGCAATCCCATGCATTACAGGTAAATCTCAACAGATTGCTTCGTCGTCCCTCCGGGACTCCTCGCAATGACGTAATAATAAATCCATGATTATCAAAAGGCTGCACCAATTGAAACAGCCCACCTGAATGCGAAATTTGCTTTGCCATCGAGCGGAAGGTTTTCGTATAATGGGAAATTCACAGCCATGGTAGGAATTTTATCGTATTCTTCTGCTACGCCGCGCAGTTGATTAGGAAGCCAAGAAAGAATATTTACATCGAATTTAATTCCGGCGTCGCCACGAAGTGAATCGTTTTCGATCCATCCGGCATCCAGAAATATACCGGGGGTGATTGCCGAAAATCCCGAAATCGTCGAAAGGGGATTGGGAAGATTGAGATCTACACTGGCTCCCGCCATTTGATCGCCATAAATATTTTCTGCGGCATTTCCTGCATTGTACCCGCGAACGCCAGCGCCGCCATTGATGAACATGGAAGTATTCTGGCTAAACGGTTCGCTGATACTGGAGACAGCTCGATAAAAACCATTATTCTGCTCTTCGTAATTATCGGCGCGGTCGAGCCAGAACTCGCGTTGATAAGGCGTGCCGGAACTTGCGATGCCGGCGGCAAGCCTGATATGGGCGCTCATATCTTTCTGGAGGGTCAGAGTACTGTTAAACGTAGCCTCCGCGCGCGAGAATGTAGCATCGGAATTGAGAATGCTAGATTCGCCGAACATATCGAAATGCGTTTCGCCGCCCTCGCTTGCGATGGAATATTTGAGTCCGGAAACTTGAGTATGCATTCCATAGGGGACGATAATTCCAACTTCTCCATCAAAAAAAGATCGTTCGCCCCATCCAGAATGCCAGACCGGATAAAATTCCTTATTATCCACAAGTTGCTGATCTTCGACATAGAACGAAGCAGATTGCAAACCACCAAGCCGCCAGAATTCTGGCCGGAATGTTTTTGTGATTTCCGCTCGGATCGTGGAAATACCGTACAGTTTTTCTGCATCAATATCAAAGGCTGAAAGCCTTCCAAGCCAGTCAACAGGAGCCTTGAATAAAAGCGCGGCATCAACGTCATCATACCATGGAACGGCATTGTCCGGTCCAGCAACCGTATAGCCGGTGTACATCAATTTCAAATCCCCTGTAAAACTATTGTTCATTCCATATTTAATTCCAGCCCCAACATCCCATAACGAATAATAATCTGGCCACACAATTGGCCGCACTACGGCATAATATTTATCAATTGGCGGATTGAGAAAAAGCTGTTTCCACAAAACCCATTCGCCCGGTGGTAAAAGCGTACTGTAATTATTCAGCCAATTCAGATCCTGCAAGCGCCAGGAGGTGTCGATCTCAAACCAGGAAACGGGTTTTGGCGTGATGAGGGAACCGGTATATTGTGGTGCGGTCCAATCCCAGCTTGGGAAGAACAGGCTGACGCCATCTTTGTGATAATCGAGATCTTTATTTACTGCAAGCGGAATGGTCGCGGCGTCGGATGTGCCATCGTTGTAATGCAGGAGCAGATCGAGCGGCATAACAGCAAGCTGATTATTGTGGAGTGTAACGGTAGTAACATACTCCCCCTCCTTAAGAAGGAGGGGGTTGGGGGTGGTCCCTTCTCTGAATCAAGACCACCCCCGTGGCCCCCTCCTTCTTAAGGAGGAGGAAGATTCGACTCCATCCGCCGCATAATCCACCGTCCGCGTTGTCTTGAACCACTCATCGAAAAACCATGTAAGATCAGTGTGCGCGGTTTTTTCCATCACGTTCTTGAAATCGGTGAGATGCGGATGCTTGAAGCGCCACTCCCAGTAATAGTTTTTCATTCCAGCCGCGAACGTGGAATCGCCGAGGGTGTATTGCAGCATGGAGAGGATCGCTTGTGTTTTGCCATAGACCTGTCCTGCCGTTGCGTCCTCACGGAACCAATCGTGCGGAATATCGAGGGGTTCTTCGTAACCCCGGGAAGCTATTTGCTGATAGCCGCGATAATTATCGCGCTTATTACTAAAGGTGGGGATAAACCAATCAAGCCAGGAATGTTTTTGGCCGGGATACTCCTGCGAATCGCCAAACAGCCGATTCATGGCGATGGTGGTGACGTAGCTGGTAAATCCTTCATCCATGAATGCTTCCCGCGTTTCGTTGGAGCCGAGCATGCCATAGAACCATTGGTGTCCCACCTCATGTGCGATGACCCCGGCGAGCGAAATCGGCGCTGGGCGGTATCCCGTGATCATAATGAGCTGCGGATATTCCATGCCGCCATCGCCGGCCATCGTGCAAGAAAAATTCCGGTAGGCGTAAGGGCCGTAAAGCTCGCTGTAGGTGGAGAGTGCGTGGATGGAATAGGCGAGCGCGCTCTTTTGCCACCATCGCTGTACCCATCGTTTGTATATGGCGTGAACGGTGATAGAATCCTGCCACGTCGTCCACTCATGAACGTACTGAGGATCAGCGACCCATGCAAAATCATGGACGGTCGATGCGTGGAACTTCCATGTCGTCATTCCCTGAAGATTGGGGTTGGGTTGAACGAGTCCCTCTTTTTCGCCGGCCGCAATCCGTTCGTAGCCGTGTCCGACTTCGGAAGGATTCATGCACGTTCCTGTTGCCCCGACAATGAGACGAGAGGGCACGGTGAGTTCCATATCAAAATCACCCCAGACGCCATAGAACTCTCTCGAAATATATTCCTGATGGTGCCAGCCTTCGAAATCGTATTCGCACACTTTTGGATACCATTGCGACATAGAATATTCTACATCTTCAGCGGACATCCATCCACTTCGGCGAATCTGCCTGGGAATTTGTTCGCGAAAGGGCATGGCGATCGTAGTGGATGCACCCGGGGCGAGTGGTTCAGCCAGCGCGACACGCATGATCGTGCCAGTTATTTCGAACGTGGCATTTTGCTGATCGGCAGTAACCGAATTGATCCAATATTTTCCCCATTCGGATTCCGGAAGTTTATGAATGCGGTCATAGACTGGCGCGGTGTGGACCACAAGGGCGCGTTCATCCATCATGCTGCCGGGCTGGAAGGCATTGGCGTAGAGGTGGAAGAATACTTCCCGCAGCGTGTCCGGCGAATTATTCGTATAGACGACCGAGAGCGATCCATCCAATGTGTGGATGGAATCGATCAGTGTGGCGTGGATGTCATAAGAGACATGCTGCTGCCAATAGGCCTTTGCGGAAGGTACGAAGTAAGAGGTAAGAAGTAAGAAGAGAAGGGTGGAAAGACGTATCGCACGTAGGGCAAGGGACTGGATTCCCGCGTTCGCGGGAATGACAGTTTGGAATAAATCCGCGTAATCCATCCAATCCGCGTAATCCAGGTTCAGGTTCCCAGGAATTTCCGGATGCGCTCTATCGCCTTTTCGATGTTGGGTATCGAGTTGGCATAGGAAAAGCGTAGATAGCCCTCACCATACTCGCCGAACATCGCACCGGAGAGACAGGCCACGCCAGCCTCCGTCAGAAGACGGTTCGCAAGTGTTCGACACTCCATGCCAGTGCCGGTTACATTGGGGAACACATAGAATGCACCGAGCGGCTTGTGGCAGCTAAATCCGGGAAGGGAATTCATACCATCGACGATAAGATCGCGGCGGCGTTTGAATTCCTCGACCACATCATCGACCCATTTTTGCGGACCGGTCAGCGCCTCAATCCCAGCGATCTGAATAAAGCTTGCGGTGCAGCTTGCAACGTTCGTCTGCAACTTTGAGACGACTTCAGCTAACTCCTTCGGCATAATGCCATAACCTAATCGCCAGCCGGTCATCGCGTACGTTTTTGAAAAGCCATCGAGAATAATGGTACGATCCATCATGCCGGGGTAGCTCGCAATGGTGTAATTCTTAAAACCATCATAGACGATGCGGCCATAAATTTCATCGGCAAGCACCCAGAAGTCATGCTTCACGGCAAGCTCGGCAATTTGTTTGAGATCGTCTTGCGTAAGAATTCCGCCCGTCGGATTTTGCGGGGAATTGATGACGAGCATCTTCGTCTTCGGCGTAATGCGCGAGCGAAGATCCTCGATGGAAAAGCTGAATCCAGTTTCTTCGGTGAGCGGAAGCGGTATCGCGGTGCCGCCAGCAAGTTCGATGGCGCTTTCGTAGATCGGGAATCCAGGATTCGGATAGATCACTTCATCGCCGGGATTAACGATCGCCATAATGGCGTAATACATGATCGGTTTCGCACCGGGGGTAACCACGACCATATCCGGCTTGAATTCTAAACCTCGGCGAGCGCCTTCGACCTCCGCAATACACTTGCGAAACTGTGGCAGACCCGGTGCCGGGCCGTAGTGGGTGAAGCCATCATCGAGCGCCTTTTTTGCGCCTGCGATAATATTGGGTGCGGTATCGAAATCGGGTTCGCCAATTTCGAGATGGACGATGTCCTTGCCCTGAGCTTCCAGCTCACGGGCGCGGGCTAATACGACAAAAGAGGTTTCAGTACCAAGACGGTTGATGCGGTCGGCGATCTGCATAGTTAGATAGTCAGAATCAATTGGAAGAGTTATGAACGAAGTGATATAAACGCTTCCTGACCTATTTTAGTCTCAACAGAATCCGGCCTTCGAAGAGGGAAAGGCTACTTCACGAGCGTGGTTGTTGTTACACTCCCATTTTCAGATCGCTGGATCACGACAGGGCCTAAGCCCTTTTCGAAATAGATATTATATTGAGGGACATCATCCGAATCCGTCATGCCATTTAATTTCGCTACATAATTAACAAGCAGCACATTGTTATACGTCGCTCCGCCGAACTTTACCTGAGCTACCGGTCCGGAACTCGTAGCATAATAGGTATAGCTATGCTGTGGACCACCCATGTTGTTTCGCTCAATATACCCGGCGATCCAGGAGCTATTGGAATCAAGCAGCGTCAGGGAACCAGGTTTCAGAGCGGGGGGTGGTACAACGGTCTGATTGACGGGTACCCACGTCGTCGCATTTTGACGGTAATACACTTGCGTGCCAGCCAGGGCAAAAACTCCGCTGTTTGGATCGTATGGACCTTGAGAGGGTAAAGCAAATTGGGTAACGACGTTACTGCCATTTGGCGCCGGTAGAACAACGTCGTTCGGAGCGCCGAACAGTGCGAAATGATCTACAGCGCCGCCGCTTTGAGCAGCAAAGATACTTACGCCCGTGGAATAGATGGTCGAATAGTTACCCGAAAGCACCGTAGCGGATGCGTTCGTAAAATCATAGACCCCGCTCGAAGTAGAAGCAAACTTTGCGGCGATCCCATCGAGCGTTCCGGGAACCGTTGCTTGCAACGTAGAGGAGCCATAATAGCTGACTTCGTAGATCTGACCGTTGTCTCCTCCGGCGATCACGCCGTTACGATTGGCTTCCAAAGCTACAATGTTCGTCAGCGGGCAGGAGGTAACGGCAGTGAGTGCTTTGGAGATGCTGGAGAATTGATACAGGTTTGCACCACACGCCACCCAGAACAGATCATCGCCATCGTTGATCGTGGGACTCGAAGAAGCGAACGCTGTAATTCCCGCAGTTGGTGCTGTGAATGCCAACCAGTTATAGCCATCGTCAGTCCAGAGGATGGTGTCACCACCTTTTTGATAGGCGTAGAGGCCATTTCCTGTTACATCTTGTACGAGCGTCAGACCTCTCACGGGCAGCACACTCAGACGGACAAGGCTATTGATGGGCTGCAACGTAACCTGATACAGAACCGAATCAGAAGCAGCGAACAAGTAACTGCCGCTTTCTGAATTAACCGCTGCGATCGAGCGAATCGTCTCCGTCCAAGGGTTACCGAAGATCGTATCGGGCACCACCTGAAGTGACGGATCCAGGCCAAAAATATCAGACGGCGAAAATCCGCTCAACGAAAAAGCGCCATTGGATTTCGTCGTTGAAAAGAACGTATTCTGTCCAACAGCCGGATTATAATCGACAATCGTTCCATTGGCCTGCACCTGAATGGTTTGAAGTCCGGTGGAAGACTGATAGTGATACGTACTATCATGCCAGAAATAATCAGCCATATCGGAGCCAGTGACACCGGTCGGCGCCTGTGGCCCCGTAAGCTCGGTCGTACACCCAGCCAACGCAATGAGCGATATGTAGATCAGCTTGCGCATTTACGGACGGAACAGTATATTGATCTGGAATCCTAACGCGCCGGTGAGCATCGAGGTCTGCGTGATCGGATTGGTATAAATAGCGTTCGTTACCGTTGGCGAGGAGAGGGAAGTTCCAACCAGGTCGTACGTTAAGGTTGGCCGCACTACTAACTGCCCGGTAAGGGGAATTTCTGTGGATGCTCCAAAGATCGCCATCAGGCCTGTCGTGTTCGTAAAGACTGCCCCGGCATCCGCACTTAGAATGAGTGGGAATGATTGGGTCAGAACAAAGGAATACGATATTCCGGCGGTTGCCCAATCTGCGGTCTGTGTGGACATCGCAGAGCCATAGATCGGGAACCCAGCGAAGGATCGCGAGGTCTTCACGTATGCGAACTGCGCAAAGCCGGTTTGTCCGCCTTGCACACGGAACGCATAACGGTCTCCAATTTCGAATTCGACGCCGAGCACGGAGTTCGATACGAATGCACTCTTGCCGGGGGCATCGATGCCTGGAAGCTGAAGCATGCGTGAACCATACGATGCGTACGGTCGAACGGTGATTCCTTCGCCCACTTCATAGGGCGTTGGCATGAGGATCCCTGCGTGCGTCACAGGTATGTTCTCAGCGATTGCAGCAGTGGATCTCGGGGAATCGAATGCATTGCTTACCAGAAGGTGGTCGCTGTTGTTCGTTGCGGCATTCGCGATTGACTTGGATGGTGCTATGCTCTGCGAAGCATTCACATTGTCTTGCGAAACAGCTTCTGAAACGTTCAGTTTAGTAGCAACAGTGTTCGAAGCAATATTTGCAGAATTACGCTTCAAACTATTGCTAACGGCGGCGCTCGGAGTTGTGGCGCTCATCGCAGAGTTCCCTAACGCATAATTCGTTGATGGCTGAGATGTTGCTGGCGATGCCTGCTGAATGGTCGCGATCTTCGGTGTGGGCGGGCTGCTATTATCGAGATTGTTCTTAACGACGATTCCAGCCGTGGTCAGCAGGGCAACCGCAGCGCCGATAGAAACTGCCGTCTGAAGTGACATCCGAGCAAAGAACGAAATGAACGGATTGGTAGCCTGCTGGAGGATCGGCATGGTCTCGGCCGTTCCTAAAAGACCGGGAATGAACGCGATGAGGCCGGGAATACGGTCGGCGATCTCGCGCCGGGTTTCGAGGGGCGCTTCCATGGGAACGCGTGCGGCCGCGATGACGCTATTAAGCGTCTCGTGGGCGCGAAAGAGCGCGCGCTTCTCCGGGCTCGCCATCACTTCATCGAGCAGTGCTTTCGATGACTGAGAGTTCAGCGAACCATCGAAATGCGCGATGATCCTCTGTTCTAATCCAGAGCGATCATCTAAATTCGATTTTTCTTCGTATTGCATTTTTGTATTCCTGATAAAACTTTATAGGCGTTTGCTTCAGCGTTTATTCCTTCACGACATCTTCCAAAGCTTCGCGTAATAACTGCTTCGCGCGATACACGCGCTGACGGCAGGCGGGAACCGTGATCCCAAGTTGAGCCGCTGCATCCTCATAACTGAACTCATCGATCTCCCGGAGCAAAAATGGCTCTCGTAGTTCGATCGGCAGTTCGGCGATCGCCGCTTCCAGCGAGTTTTTCAGCGATTCCTGTTCGGTGCCAAAATCCGGCTGCATTTGCGGATCCTGTGAGTTCAGATTTTCATCGAGCGCTTCGCGCGGATGCCGCTTATCGTACCGAAGATAGTTCAAACAGGTGTTCGTCGCTATGCGGTAGAGCCAGGCCCGCCCGTTCGTTGCGTCTGTAAAAAGCGCCTTTCGTGTAAAAACTTTTACGAACGTATCCTGAAACGCATCGTTGGCTTTTTCGGCATCCCGCGAGCACATCCGAAAGCAATGCGTATAGATCTCTTTTTGGCGGCGCTCGAAGAGTGTGTAGAATGCCCGCTCGTCACCGGATTGAAACAGGGTTAGCAGCTCACTGTCTTCAAGCTTTGCAAGCTCTTCCTTTGTTCGTTTAGCTACTGACGTACCATTGTTACTAAACACTCCATTTTTGGAGGCGATCGCAGCGGCTGGTTCCTTGAGTTGAAACGGTCTTGCATGATCGATCGCCGGCGCTGGGTGAGCCTCGGAGCCACGAGATGAGGGAGCTTGTTCGCGGGCTCCTTCGATCCTGATACGCTCATCCGGCGCACGCCGCGTCCTGATGGCAGGAACCGGTATGGCGAATTCGTTCAATTCAGTACGTTTCTTAAACATGTAACCCCAGACCTAACGGTTTGTGACAGGATTAATTCATTGATTTTTCGTCGCCAAACTCTTTCCATAAGAAATATTTGGATTTTTAAAAATTCTTTGTTATGAACCGTCGATTCGTGGGTTACACTTTAGATTCATGTAAGCAGTGACATGATCCCATTCTGAAATATATCGTTTTTGAGGATATTTCAGAATTTTAGATACCTCGCACCTCGAGCAGGTATAAAACAAGTGTTTCACTACTGCGAAGCATCGGCGACGATGCGTGCAGTGGGGAAAGCAAGCGAAGAACAAAGGAATGGGCTTGGCACCGCGCCTCGCCCATTTTTTTTGCCTTTTATGAATTTTTGATGCTCATTGTTCTAATTCGCATTCCTCGTGCGGATTGATTTGAACCCAGTAGCCTGCAAAATGTTTAACAGCCTATGAGTACGATGTTACGAATGGCTTTTTTCTCAGCGTTTTGGCTTTTTTATCGGGCCACACGGAGGGGGTGCATTGCAGATTTCAGTGCAACCCAAACTTATTACAATAAGCGACCTGGTTCGCCCGATTTCGCAGAAAGAAGCGATTGAGCTTTTTGGCAGGGAGCATTTGATCGATTCGTCTCTCATCTCGGACGCAAGCTCCGCGTTGGATACCCGCCAACGATCCGTTAATTCGCCACTTGGTAAGAGCACACCCAATCCCAGACCACACACACAACTTGTTTTTGCGCACCTTCTTTTCGAAGGAATGCCAGCAAAGATCACGGTGGTAGTTGGCGATTCGGGCATGTCGGTCAGTTCGGAGGTTTCTGCTCCCTACCCGCGCAAGCTCGGAACGAATGCATCGACGGATGATTTCGCGAAGGTCGCTGCGAGTATTTCGAAAGAGATCGGGCTTCCAACAGCCTCTACACTGATGTATATCGACTACATGAAGGGTAACCGTCAATGGATACTGGGAAAGCTGCAGAACGGCGTGATCACAATTAACATTTGGCGCGTTGATCCGTAATAGATACCATGGAACATATCGCTACATTAGAAAAGGCTACATTCGGGGCCGGATGCTTTTGGGGTGTCGAAGCCGAATTCCGAAAAATTCATGGCGTGAGATCGACGGCTGTTGGTTATGAAGGCGGGCATACCACAAATCCGACCTATAAAGATGTTTGCACAGACCGTACTGGTCATGCCGAAGTGGTGGAAATAGAATACGACCCCTCGGTGGTGTCGTATGAGGATTTGTTAAAAGTTTTTTGGGAGAATCACGACCCAACGCAGGTGAACCGACAGGGGCCGGATTTCGGTACGCAATACCGGACGGTTATCTTCTATCATTCGGACGAGCAGAAACGCCTTGCCGAAGCATCAAAACAATCCCTGACGGAATCCGGGCGCTTTCGCCGGCCGATTGTGACGCAGATCGTTCCTGCCACCGATTTTTGGATCGCGGAGGACTATCATCAGCAGTATCTCGAAAAGCGCGGGCTGGCAACCTGCCACATTTAGCTGCCAGAACGCGCGGCGATCAATAGCCGTGCTTCCACGTTCCGCCTTCGAGGTACGTGTGTGCGATGATCGAATCGTGCGTTTGTGGGTTGTTGCCGGTGACCGTTAAGTTATAGACGACCGTCGCAACAGAGTCATTCTGTTTTACCGAGAGGATCTTCACCTCGGCATGACGTCCTTTCCAGTGATTGAGAATGCTATCGACCTTACCGGTATTGATGGCGTATTCGTCCTGCTTATCCTGCGAGAGCGAGGCAAGGAACGCAGTGGAGTCCTGCGCTTCGAGCGCGGCATAGGTGGCAGTGATCGCATCGGCAGGCCCCGGAGGAGGTGGCAGATTTCCCGCAGGAAATCAGAGTAGCACACAGAACAGTACACAGTAAAACAAAGAGTGATTTTTGCATGGTGATATAAATGAGTCGCTGCAAAAATACGACAGGAATTCAATCTCGTCCTAAAATCTTCAAGGTATAAAAAACTTATTCTTTTAAGAGAAGATCGGGTGTAACTTTTAGGGCTTTGGCAATTGACTCAATCGTTTTAATGGAGACGTTTTCTCTACCTCTTTCGAGTTCGCCAAGATAGGCAGGACTTACGTTTGCATGTTCCGCTAATTTTTCGATACTCCAAGATTTTGCTTTCCTGAAAGCTCGAATATTTTGCCCAACGATTCCCTGAAGTTTCAAAAGGGAATAAAATAGCATTAACGCCAATCGTGCGCCAGTCGCTATACCGACTAACAGCCATTTTATTTCGTATCTTTGTACCAGGATTCAGTAACAAAGCGTGTTTCACGAAGTTATTTATTAAAAGAGGTGTTAAAATGAGACGTTGGAGTTTTTTAGTAGTAGTGTTTTGGGGATTGGTTTTAACAAGCGGTGAGGTTTTTTCACAGGCGACGAACTCGTCGCCCTGGCCCGCTCATGCGCCCGTTGGAATTGATACGAAATATGGCCTTACGGACGGGGCGTTGAATGCCCTGCACATTAACAAAGATTCGTCATCAAGTTCGACCATGGAGGCGATTATTCGATTATCGAACGGAGGATTGTCACCCTCGAACTATTATGGCATCCTCGGGCTAATGTCACCAAGCACAGATACGCTTTACTCATCACTCTCGAAAGGGCAAGACCTTGTGCTTCATGAGAATAAGGGAGGCGACATTATCATCACAAATTACTGGGCGGGCGGCGCTTTTTCATCACAAACAGGAGGAGCGATCCGATTTGCTACCGCTGGAGACACTATCATTCAGCCAAGCCCTAAACAAAGCCATCACGACCTTGAGCGTCTGACTATCTTGGATAATGGCAATGTAGGAATAAACTTGCCACCGGACTCGATAGGTCTCGATACGCCGAAAGATCAGTTGCAGTTTGGTGGTGGTTCCCTTCCTGCGGCTGGGGAGCTCGATCCTACCCCTGGACTTACGTTCTATGGTGGTAACCGTTATGAAGGCCTGTATAATACAGGCGGAAAATATCCTGCCGATTGGAGATATATTAATTTTAACAGTGCTATTAATCATACCGATAGCTCCTCTGCACGTTTCTTCCGTTTGGCACGCATGGGTTCCTGCGGTATTTCGTTCACGAATCGTGTCGATAGTGAAAGCGGCGTCGTGGAACTCAATGCCTGGCCTTACAGTGCCGGTCGGGGTCAAAACAATTTCTCCCAGTGTGTCACACTGCAAGTCGATGGACATTATGGTCTAGAAATGTGGTATTTGGATACCACATCTAATCCCTATCATCATCTGTTCGATGTGTTTCAGCCGGGAGCGCTACCTTACGGAGTCACGCGGAACATAAGTGGGATCTCCTACTTCCACACGCCCCTTTGTATCGGTGTGGATACACCCGGGAAACCGTTACCGGACTTTACGAACTTTTCGAATGTTCGTCCTGATATCGGCGATGGACTAACATGGATGCTTGCAGTGAGTGGCGCTGCAATAGCGAAGGAATTTTATATTCTTGATAGCTCTTGGGCCGATTATGTCTTCGAGCCTGGTTACCAACTCAAGCCGCTTGCCGAAGTCGAGAACTTTACTAAGGAAAATCATCATTTACCGGATATTCCTTCTGCAAAACAGATGGCGAAGACGGGGGTGCCGGTTGGCAGAACCGAAGAGGCAATTACAAAGCAACTCGAAGAAGAAATGCTTTACATTGAGCAACTTAATCACAAGATCGAATCGCTGGAAGCAGAAGTGCAAGAGTTAAAAAATCAGAAAGAGAAGTAACTATGAAACAAATGCCTATTTGCATCATCATCATTGCAATTGCCATTCCCTGCTCCGCGCAATGGAAAAACGCATCCTTTGGCGGGCAAGTCATAGCGTTCGGGGTTCACGATACGACTCTGTTTGTGGCCGGTGTGGACAATTCTGGCGGAGGGTCCTATGTCTATCGCTTCATTCCTCCAACTTCTTGGGCCAAGAGTGAAAGTGGATTGGATTTTACCCAGGGAAATGTCACATCGTTTGCTTCGCTGGGAACGTACTTTTTTGCAGGGTTTACACACACAACAAACGGTACCGTAGGACCAATGTATGAATCGACCAACAATGGTGCAAATTGGCTCGACATTCAGGCTGCTGCTCCTCCTTTCACAAATGGCAGGTATCTTTTCGGTAATGGCTTGTCTTCAGCATATCGCTCGCGGGACACAGGAGCTAATTGGGAAGTTATAGCCTGTCCTGAGGCCCTTTCTTACGCCGCAATTGGTATCTGCATTTTTGCGAATACCGGCAGTGAAGTCTTACGTTCATACGATACTGGCAATACGTGGTCTCAAATTCCCCCCCCATTCATTGGCGCAATGACCGTCATGAATTCCATGCTTTTTATAGTTGGTAATGGTACTCTCGCGGAATCGACCGATAGCGGCACGCAGTGGATCACGGTTGCCGTCGATAGCGCTGGTACGCAGGAAACAGTGAATTGCCTTGCGACAGACGGAAAAAATCTGTTTGCGGGAACTCAGCGAGGCGTTTTAGTCTCAACCGATATTGGTACAACCTGGCATGCAAAGAATGACAGCCTCTATAGTCTCTATGGAGCAATTTCACCGGCAGTAACCCAAATGATTGTTCTCGATACATCGCTCTTTATCGAGGTCACATATGGCACGGGAAAGTATTATGTATTCGACCGTCCGATCTCGGAGTTGACGGCACCGGATTCTCCCGCGAGCGTGGTGCAGCTACCTTCAGCGAGCGATACCCTGGAGATCTATCCGAATCCCGCAACGGGGTTAGTAACCATCGATGCCGGTTCGACGCGCATTCTAAAAATAATCGTGCTCAATCTGCTCGGAATGGATTTGCTCGATATTTCACAGCCATCGAATGCGAGCTTTACATTCGATCTTTCGACATTCGCCGCAGGAACGTACTTTTTACAGATTCAAACGGCAAGCGGTATTGCACTTAAAAAGATCGTGATCGATAAATAAGGAGAGAAGCTATGAAATACTTCCATATCCTAATCTTTCTTCTGTGCTCATCGGCCCTGACTACTAAGGCCGTTGCCCAGGATTCTATTAATCCCTACAATATCCAGCAGTCGTGTACTATCACGCTTCAGAATACCGACGTGTATTACAATCCAATGAAACCACCGGGGCCACTGGATTCTGGACAAAACCTTTCCAATCAAAGCATAATGATCCGGGATTCGGATGGCATGAATGTGAACTATCCGAAATACGGTCCCATCATCAATGATTCGGGGTCGCATTTCGTAATGCTGCAAAACTGGCATCCGTATGGCGATACGCTGGGCCCTACAGCCGTGTGGCAGCGCTTGTTTCAAGCCAGGAATCAGCCGGGTGGAGCACCCTCCGACATTATCGCCGGTGGAGGAGTTGGTGATTGGGTTACGGTCAGCAAGAACGAGGATGTCGATTTTCGGGCAAGCGGAAGAATAAAGTTGAAATCCGGATTCCATGTGAAGCCGGGAGCATTTTTTCATGCCTATACCGAACCGAAGTGGGATACAGCCGTTTTTTCTGACGAATTCAACGATACCGCAAAGTTCCGAAATCAATGGCATGTTGGCGGACATGGCGGCAACAATTACCCGCAAGGTCTTCAATGTGATAACGATACCAACGTCTATCTCGATACGGATTACCAGGCACATGATGGTCACGCGCTCGATATTATTATCCGTGAGTTCCGCGATAGTGAAAATTCTCCGATCCTTACGGACACAGCTTTTGACAAGTGTCAAAATTATTCTCTAATTCCTTACGACACGGATCGGTTTGTATTTTCGTCCGGGTTTATTCGGAGCTGCCCGTTTCCATTTACACAATTGGACACGTTCCCGCTTACCGCAGCATACGCGCACGTGCCTTACGGGAAATATGAAATTCGAGAAAAGATTCCACATGTCATTCACCATACGAACAACTGGGGCGGCTCATGGAACTACGGGTACGAATTCGATCTGAACGAGACCGACTACAACGGGAATATCATGGATACCATCAGCCCAGGATTTTCCCACCAGTTCCAGTATGGACCGTTTCAAGGTTCCTTTGGAACGGTCCATGACACCGTTATCTTCACCAGCTCCCAACCGGAATGGTGCCTTTCGAACAACCCCAATGCGATCATCATCAATAATGTTGCCTATCAGGTACAGTTTGTGCCTCATCATGGCATGGATACCGTTATGGCGGCCAGTTGGACCCAAAACATGGGCTGGCCATCCTCCCTCACGAGTCCGCATGGTTCTTTTTCATTCAATTATTCGATCGCTAATCCGTATACTTCAGATATCTTCCCATGGAGAGTCGATACCGATAGCCATGGCAAATGGAGGTACTTTTCCACTCCTGGCTATCACATTAATCGGGCGGGTGATACACTTCATTTCACAAAAACGCATCAGCCAAATTCGATTACGTTGACGACAGGTTTTGGGATTCAAAAATCATTTGGTTGTCATTGGGAATATAACCTGAACCATCCGCACGACTCGGGTAAATTATATTTGGACGATACGATGGCACCCGGCGATCTTCACAGCGGTACAGAGGCCTATTCATTTAATATCGACGATATTTATTCGCCGCACAATAGTTATCCGATCCCGCCACTTCTTTTCAATGGGATGGATACGGTCAGCGGGTACCAATATCATACATACGCTATGGAATTGCTTCCGCATGAGATTCGCTACTTGGTCGATAGTGTGGTTGTGCGAAGATTCCCAGATCGGCTGGTCCCGAATACTAATCCTTACTACGACTTTGCCAACTCCCTCCCGCGTGGAATGGTGGCTATTAATCCCGCCGAAACCGATATTGATGTCGGTATCAAGGATACCTTCGCCCGGAATGATACGGTAGCTTGGGTTTCCGGGGGTGTTACCTATTATAAATCAATAACCTATGAGGAATATCACTACTTTGATACCCATCCGTATAATCCTGGTTGTTGGGATGTAGAAATTCCTCCTGGTAGTGGGCATTGGGTTCATGCTGCACACCATCTGATCGATTACGTCAAGGTTTGGGATGTACCAAAGGATGTTATAATTCCGAATTACCCTCAGTAGTCGTAAAATTTATTTTCGATGGAGTTTGAGAAAAGTGTCGTATATTAGAAAGTGGTATTAGGAGCACCTATTTCTTGGAGAACAAACATTGCATGAATTCATGAAAGAGAAGGGTGAGTTCATTAAATGACAATTCAATTGATTTTGATGAGCACCCGTTTTCAAGAAAATGGTGCCTTTATGACTTCCTAATGCAAAAAAATATTTGGCAAACTAAATGGCGAAATTGGCTCGGAATCGAGGGTGATTATGAATTTGAAATGAACAAACACACGAAAAGCATTTCACTCGGAAGGTGTCGAGGCAGCTTTTGACTCTTTGGGTGGAGTTTCAGTTTTTGGGGTATCGGTTTTCGTGGCGTCGGTTTTGTGAGCATCCGATTTAACTTCGGTTTTGGCAGTCGGTTCTTTGCCGCCGGAAGATCGCTTGGAGTAATCGGTGACATACCATCCTTCGCCTTTATAGATGACCCCGGCGCCACCGGAGACGATGCGTTCGAGTCCATCCTTGCCGCAATGGGGGCATGTGAGCAGCGGGGCATCGCTCATGCGCTGGAATGCATCGGTCATTTGATGGCAAAAACGGCAGCGGTATTCGTACGTTGGCATCGATGGGAAAGGATGAATGATGAATGATGAAATGCTGGAAGAGAGAACGTTAATAATTCCTTATTCGTCCTTAACAAGCAACATTCAGTTCGAGGGTTTGCGAACGATGACCACTTTGGCTTCGCCGTTTCCTCCGGCCTGAGGCGATGTTGCACTGACAAGATATAGACCACTGGGAACCTGTCTGCCCAGGGCATCGCGGCCGTTCCATGTAACGATGGAGCCAAGCTGGGTTCCATCGATCGATGTAATTAACTGGCCGGCAAGGGAAAAGATCTGGACGGTCGAGCCGGCGACCAGGCCATCGATATAGACCGTGGGGCTTTGCTCCGCCGTTTGTACCACAGGATTTGGATAAATGCGAATGCCGCTGTAATCGGGCTGGCCGCGTTTGAAGATGGTGCTGAAACGCGAAATGCCAGCCGGTGTACCTGCATACGCCTCTCCCCGGGTGGGATCGATGGCAATGGACGTTACAATATCGTTCACCAGGGGGGAATTTTCTGCGGTGAAATGCGCAATGCTGTCGGAGCCATCTGCCGAGACAACAAAGATCCCATCTTCGGTCCCGATCCATTTATTTCCCACGCCATCGACTGCCATGGAATGCACCACTTGATTGGTCGTGAATTGTACGCTGCGGATGGAGGTCGGCGTTTGATTGTTTTGCAAGATCGTTTCCGGGTCGGAGATGATCTCAACGCCGCCTTCGGTGCCGCACCAGATGCCGTCATCCTGATCGGTGAGGATGGCATTCACATCTTCTGTTCCCTCGATGGCAGGCCCTAATGTACCGCCAGAACCACCATAAATAACGCCATTCAAGCCTGTGGATGGATTGTACCAATAGACGCCTTGTGATTTTGGGGCATTGTTAAACTGCGTACCGACCCAATAATTGCCATTTAGATCCTGCGTGACGCAACCCCACGGAGCATAGAACCCAAGCGGATAGGACTTGAAGTTTTTACCATCGCTGGAAATAGAAAGTCCTTCCCCGTTTCCAGCCCAGGACGTTACGAGGAAATTATTATTGGCGTCCAGGCCCATTCCGCTCGTGATAATAAAATCATCCGTGCCGCCGTCGGTATTGGGAATTTCGGTGTGGTTGAATGCCGTCCACGTTAGTTGCCCGGTTCCCAATCCAGTCACATTATATAACCCTGAGCCGTGTGTGGAAAGCCAGGTAACATTCCGAATGGAGTCATAGAACACTTGATCGTAAGTGGCGATCGGCGTTGTGTTCACGCCGCTTTGGTAATCGGTCCAGGCATCGGTACTTGGTTGAAAGAGCCCAAATCCGGAGCCAAGATTGGTTACACAGAGCTGATCGGTGGATGTTGCATAATACACACAGTTAATGGTATTTGTAATGGGTCCTGGTGGAAAGATCGATCCATTGAAGGTGCTATTAACGGGATACCCAATTCCCGTACTGACCGTCCCGGCGGCAATGCCAGAGTGCGCTAAGGCGATCGCTGTTACCGTGCTGCCCGCATCGGAACTGATCATGCGCGTTGTAAGATGGGTCAGGTCGCGAGTCGAATAAAGGATCCCGGACTCATCGAGCAAATAGAGTGAATCATTTGCTACTAATAAACGATCGATCGCAAGCGAGTCCTGAAGAGGGACATAGATAAGAGAATCGCGATTCGCGGAGATCATATAAAGTCCATTCTCGGCCCCAGCGTAGATCCTGCCATTAAAATTGACAAGTGCGCGAACCGCCCATCCGGAGTCGGGAAGGAAAGTCCAATTCGAACCGGCGTGCAGATCGGAATTATTTTTTGCCCAAACAATCCCTTGATACATTGCGGCATACACGAATGTTCCATCGTCGATCACTTGCCGGACACTATCCTGCTGCGGCAAGGATGCAAGTTGTGTCGCAGTAGCACCGAATACTCCGAATCCATCTTTCCCCGGATAAAAAACAGTGATGCCATATGCCATCGCAAGATAGACCGTATCTCGGAAAATGGTAATACCATTGATCGCTTCGTTCGAATAACCCTGATTTCGAATATCGCTTAGACTATTAAACGTGCCAGTACTCGTATTATAAATATCGAACCCGCCGGATCCTTCGCCAAAATAGATGTTTCCCTGAGCATCCGAGGCAACGGAGGTGACATCATTCTCTGTGAGTCCATCCGTGGTGCGAAGCGCCAGAAGCGAGGCTTGTGCATTGCGCAGGTCGGCGCGGAACACGCCACCGTTGGTAGCGGCCCACACGAAGTTCGAATCCGAGCTGACCGCAATGTCCGACACGGATCGCATAGAGGTATAGGTCTGCCACTGACCGGGCTTGAGCGGCTGTGCGCTTGCCCATGATGACAGGAGGAGCGTTGCGAATATAAAAGATGCAATGAAAATGCGCATCGACAGATCTGTTAATAATCCGAGTTCCCTATCGGGATTGAACGAAGTAGATTTGCGGTCTCGATTGCTGCAAGCGCCGCCTGACTTCCGACATTGGCTTCGTCCGGGCCCGACCGCGCTTCTGCTTGAGCCACGTCGTACGTCGTCAGAATCCCGCAAGTTACAGGTATTTCGTAATCCCTGGAAATAGCCGAAATGCCATCGAGTGCAAGGCGGCTCACATGCTTAAAATGGGTAGTTTCGCCCTTTATGACGCATCCCAGGGCGATAACGGCATCCATCCCCATGGTTGCAAGCCGTTCGGCTGCGATAGGGATTTCCAACGCGCCGGGTACTTCAAGGATGGTAATGTGCTCGGATGGCACCTCGCAGACCACAAGGGCGCGTAACGCGCCGTTCAGGAGATCCTCGGTAATTTCCCGATTCCATCTGCTCACGACGATGCCCACGCGAAGTTCGCGGCCATCCAGCGTACCTTTTTTTCTGTTGATCGTTTCCAATGACATTTTGATGGAACAGCGTGACGTGCTACTCGGCTCCGCTCAACCAAATTCAATTTTCTACGCTTATACTTAGAGCTTCCATGGTGCAGATCGCCGTTTCCGGGAAATTTGAAGCAAAATGCTCGTCGCTGGTGCCGATAAGGACCGTCATGCCGCGAAGATTCTCGTGCAATAAAAGTCTGGCAATCTCCTTTGCATCATTTCTATCCAAATGGGCTGCCGGCTCATCGGCAAGGAGCAGCAGCGGTTCCCGAACGACGGCCTGCGCTATCTCTGTCCGCTGACGCTCGCTCATCGAAAGAAATGATGGCAACCTGGTTCGGGAATTCTGCAATCCGAATCGTTCGATCACTGCTTCCGCTTGCGCATGACGCCGTGCTGTATTCATTCCATCAATTTCTAATGGCAGCATAATCTGCTCTTCAACGGTTCGGTTATCCAGAAGGGATTCATTCTGGGATATGACTCCAACAGATCTCCGGAACTTTGCAAGCGTGCTGCCTGTAAGTGAGGTCAGATCTATGCCGCCAATTGTTACCTCGCCACGTTCTGGTTTTATTTCGCCGGTGAGGAGTTTGAAGATCGTAGTTTTTCCAGAACCACCGGAACCTAACAAAACGCATAAGCTTCCTTTTTCGACGCGCAGATTAAATCCATCCACGATAGTCTGCTCGTTATACCAAATAACAATATTTGAAAGTTCGATCGAATCCGTCATAGTTTAACTAAACGCATTTTTATGATGTCGAACATCAATTTTCTTCCCAAAAATATCGACGGCAACGACATCGAACCGGCAGACGGCTTCTTGAATCGCATTCACATAATAATACATCCGCGCAACCTTCTTTAACTGCGCCTGTTTGCGGAAATCAATGGATGATTCCGGCGTGCCGTGGCTGTGATCCTGCCGCGCTTTGACTTCGATAAAAACAAGGCACTCGCCATCGTAGGCGACAATATCTATTTCGCCTACCTTGCCAAACCGGAAATTCCGCTTCACGATCCGGTAGCCGAGCGAAGCCACAAGCTTCGCAGCATGTTCCTCGCCAAGCTTCGCAAGCTCGATACGCGATAGCTTTGAGGGAGCGCGGAATTCACCAGCGTTGTCGTTGAATTCAAAGGACATAGAAATGTTGGTTGCAATTCACGAGCTAATAAGGGCTTCATCACTCACTATCGTTTCAAATTCCAGATTCTCCTGAAACCGCTCGGGGCGGAAACTGCGTCTATGCTCGGGACATGGGCCATGCTCCTTCAGTGCGCGTAAGTGCTCGGGGACGCTATAGCCTTTGTTCGATCGGAAATTGTACTGCGGATATTTCTCGTGAAGCTCCACCATAATGCGGTCGCGGGTAACTTTGGCGATGACCGAGGCTGCTGCGATGAGCGGCGATTTGGCATCGCCATCGATCACGGTTTGGAATTGGTAGGGAAGCTTGGTGCGAAAATAGTTTCCATCGACCAGCAGAAGTTCAGGCGCAATTTCATCGGCGGCAAGTTTTTCTGCAGCCTGCTCGACTGCGATGGTCATTGCTTTCATCGTGGCCTGGAGAATGTTGATGCGGTCGATCTCTTCGTGAGAAACGATGCCGACACCCCAGCTTCGAGCATGTTTAAGGATCAGCGTGTAGAAACGCTCGCGCTCTTCTTCGAGAAGCTGCTTGGAATCGTTGAGATCGCGCAGAGATTTCGGGAAATTTTTGCATTTGTCGTGATCGAAATACACGGCGGCAGCAACGACCGGCCCGGCAAGCGGCCCGCGACCCGCTTCATCGACGCCCATGATGGAAAAAATTCCACGTTTCCAATGGGCACGTTCGGTTTTCCAGGAAAGTGGTTTTCGCTCTCTGGGCTTTATCGTGGTAGGTTCTGATGTGATATTGGTACTCATGAATAAGTTACGACGTCATTGCGAGAAGAATCGAACGACCGGAGGGAGTTCGATTCGACGAAGCAATCTCCCGGCTTTAAGAGTGAGATTGCTTCGTCAGAATTGTTCCGCTTCGCTCCACAATTCTTCCTCGCAATGACATAATAAAAATTCTTAAAACTGTTTTACTAATCCAAATGCAAAGATGGCCTGCGAGATCGGTTCGCCGCGAGCAAGCCCGATGGAAACGGCAAGGATGCCAAGCGGACTTTCGAGCTGCGCACCCATCCCGTAACTCAAAGGATACTGTGGCAATTCCGCAGACGATGAGGCAGTCGAATCTTTTTTCAGATATCCGCCATCGACGAAGAAATTGAAAAACGAAAGCTGGGACATCATGAATCGGAGTTCGAGATTAGCGTAGGCATAACGGGAGGCGATCAGTTCCTCATCGCGGTATCCGCGAATGGTGAAAATGCCGCCGATTCGAAAAAGATCGCTGGCATCGAGCTGACCGTTGTTCGCCGTGATGCTTCGCGCATGCAGCCCGATCACGCCGACGACCTTCTGCGAAAAAAGCGTATGATAACCGCTGGCATCGAGGGAAACGGTGCTGAGTCCGATCGAGGAGGGAGTAGAAGAATCGATATATTGCGCGGGGCCGTAGATGGATTTAATTCCATAACTCGCGCCAAGCAGGCCAACGACCCCGCTGCGAGGTGCAATGGAATTATCTCGCGTATCGATGCTTGCGCTGAGTCCGGTGGTGATGGTTTTGCTGTCGTAGGTAGTGAATGCGGTACTATCTTCGTTGCTCGGAATAACGCGCTCATACGAGAGCATGCCGATGATGCGAATATCCTGCGTAAGCGCAAGCGAGAGGTTCCCGGAAGCAGTGGTTTGCGTGTAGGTGCTATCCTGCTGCCGCTGGGCAAAATCGCCGGAGAAATTCAGTGGATAGCCGAAGAGCCAGGGTTCGAGATAGCTCACTTGAAGGGTTTGCGTCGAAGCAGTGGTGCGATCGTAATGGAGCGTGGCATTACGGCCAGTTCCGGAAATATCGCGCAAGCTGAGATCGACCAGGCCACTCAGGTAGCCGGATTCGGTCGTAGTGGCAGGAGGATTATATCCCAGCACGCCATCGATCGCGCTGGTGCTGGCTTCCTTTACCCGAAGCACCACGACCACGCTGGAATCGTGATCGAGATAGAGTTCCGGCTCGGAGACCGATTCGAAAAAACCGAGCCGCTCGACGCGGGCACGAGCTGCTGTGAGCTCCTCGGCATTGTAAAACGTGCCGGGACGCAGCGCTAATTCACGGGTGATGACGTTGGCATTCGTATTATCATTCCCAAGGATAACGATCTTCCCAATTTTGGCGCGCGGCCCTTCGGTGACTCGAAGGTGAATGGTCAGAAGTCCACTGTGCTTTGCAGTATCATAGCGTGGAATAATGGCATCGATAGAAATCTTTGCAAGGGGGTAACCATATTGCTCGTACAGTGCAAGGAGGCGGGAAATGTCATCTTGAAGCGTCGTTTCATTCAGGATCTGACCGGGAACGCTCGCCATTTTGCTCGTAAGCTCATGTTCGGTAAGGATCGTATTACCACGAATGGAGATCGAGCTAATGTGATATGGCGATCCTTCGAAAATGAAGAAGTCGAATTGAAATCCTTGCGAGGAATCGTTGGGAACTGCAAGGTTGATCTGAAACGAGTCGATCTGCGCATACAAAAAGCCAGCTTCGGAATACGTTTTTTGGATAGATTGCTTGGCCTGCTCTACAACCAGGAAGGCTTCAGATCTGCTTGTGAGGTTTCGTTTTAGAATGTTATCGCCGAGGGCATCGAGCAACTGTCCATTCGTAATCTGTGAATTACCATGAAAGAGAATTTTTGAAATGGGATACGCGCGAGTGACCGACGAGCAAAGAATCAGCAAAAAAATAGCCGTACCGTTCCTCATGAAGCTGCTCATTATAAGAGTAGAATGAAAGACGGCTGTCTTTCGCTCCCGATGGGGATCAAAGTGTTCTTGCAACACGCCTTAGGTGGCTCGGTGCATAGCGCCAGATCGTGCCGAAGGTGAGTTCGAGGAAAACCTGCCGGAGATAGGATGCGAAAGGTCTTCGGGAGGATTCAGGCCAAGTTGCCGATACACTTCGCTGATATGCATTCGGTACAATTGATCGAATATCTCGCTCTGATCGCTTATATTATCATCACCATACCACCAGCACCAATCGCTTCCCTCGGCGATCTTTAGTTCTTCATGCGCAGCCTCGATGCGGGCAAGCGCTTCGGTATGGGCGGTGCCGCGAAGTTTTCGGGCTTTAGCTCGCGCATCGTCCAATGCTTGTTTAGCCAAAGAAAGCGCATCCCAGGCTGCGTTATCTTCCGGATGTCCGATCCATATTTGGAAATTGCCATGAATCCAGGAACCTGCGATGAGTTTCGATAATTTTGGAAGTGAGTCTTGCTGGGTGCCAGCGATAGATTCACGGAACGTCACAGGTTTGATCTCCGGGGTAGAAGCGAGCGTCGAGTAGAGCTTATCGAGAAATTCAAATCCATTATTCCGATAATATTCCCAGCAATTTTCACCATCGAGGATGACAGAGATACACGCTTCCTGCAAGATGTCTTCTCCGTGATCCTGGATCAACTCGGAACGAATACTCAGCAGGTTCCCAACGAAATGCTCGACGGCATGGTCGGCGTTCCAGGAGGAATACAAGAACCCGATGTCATCTGAAAGCCCGTGATCCCGGAAGAAAAGGGTAATATCACCTTCGGCAGTGTTTGCGATCCATGGAAAATATTTAGCATGTTTTGGTTTGATCGTATTGTTCCCAGCCGTGATGGATGCTGTATGGATCGTGTGGTCGAGGACGGCTTCATCCGTTGCAGTCCATTCGAATCCATTTTTGCGAATGAGCGTGAGGGCGTCCCACGAAAGGCTTCCTTCACTGGGCCACATTCCGCGTGGATCGATTCCCAATTTATCCTTGAAAAAGGTGCGGGCGCAATATATTTGTTCGTAGGCTTCTTCCGGCGCTTGAAAGCGGTGGTGGGGAAGCTCCACACCAGGCATAGCATCGCGCGCACTTTCGGTATCTACAAGCAGAGGAAGAATGGGATGGTAAAAAGGTGACGTAGTGAGTTCGATCTGTTTCTTCTTCGCCAGCTTCCGATGCAGAGGAATAATTCTCTTTACATTTTCTAATTGTGCTTTTGCAAGCGTTTGTTTATCATCCTCGGAATACCCACGATCTTTCTCGACAAGACTTTTGAACGGTTCCCGGTTGCGAGCGATCTCACCCGTCCAGGCAAGGGAATATTGAACCGCGAGATCGCGGTAATCCTGAAGCTCGAAATGGGCTTTGGGATTTGGTCCGTTCGCTTTATCGTATAATTCCCGAAATCGCGGTGATCGATCGATAAGCCGCTCCTTCTGTGCATGAAAAAAAGTATCGAGCATGAAGGATTTGTCAGATGCCGTCAGTGCCTGGGCGGGTTTAGACATTAGCTCGACCACGGGATCGACGGCCTCGCCGGAAATATATTCCTGAATTTGCTTAAGAAGCGAAGGCACGAGATTGATCGTGCCGCGCATGTTCGGGTGCCGCTCGAAATGCTCGGCCATTTCGAGATAATCTTTCGTGGCATGCAGCCACGCCCACGGCATGAGGAAGCGATGGTCTGTTCGATAATACGGCTGGTGCTGGTGCCAGAGGAGGCAGAATTTGATGGGCGTCATGCGGCAACTAACCGTGTAGTGCCGGGTATATATTCCCGGCGCTACGCGATTGTTTTATGTCCTGCCGCAATTTAGCGCGCTGGTTGCGCTATCGAGTCGGCTTTGCTCGGAGTAGTCGGTGCGATAAGATAGCTATCGGTGTCGGCTTTGATGTTTAACATTCCTAACTGATGTCCGAGGTTGCTGTCCGGAAAATCTGGAGAGGAACAGCCCGTAAATCCGATCGCCGAGCCAAAGATGAGAAAACCGAGGGTAAGAAGTGAAGCTAATTTCCGTGTCATAATCGTGTTTGGTTTGATTGTTAAGTTCTGCTTTTCGGTGTGTCCAAAAAGACGATACAAAAATACCAGATCGCCATTTGCGAGTTGTCACGGAAATGTAAGAAGAATGTAAGGAACTTGTCAAAACACAATCGTTTTTACTCCATGAGGATACAACGTACGAAATCGGTGTAGCACCGGGAATATATTCCCGGTGCTACACAATTGCTTTATTCCACTTCGGCTACTTTATGTTTCGCGGATTCCTGCACCACTTTATCCGCGAATTCCCGCGGCGCCTCTTCATAGTGGCTGAAGGATTGTTTATGGGTAGCGCGGCCTTGAGTAAGTGATCGAAGTCGCGTGGAGTAATGATAGAGTTCAGCCAGTGGCACTTGCGCACGGATCACTTCGAAACCACTGCGGGAATCCATCCCCATGATCTTGCCGCGTCGCGAGGAAATATCGCCGAGCACATCGCCCATGTGATCGCCGGGAACTGCGATCTCGACATCATAGATCGGTTCGAGCAATACAGGTTTAGCAGACAGGAATGCCTCCTTGAAGGCCATCTTACCGGCTGTCTTGAACGCATTTTCATTCGAATCGACGGGATGTTCCTTGCCATCATACAATGTGACGGCCACATCGACGACGGGATAACCAGCCAGCGGGCCGTTTGTCAGGAATTCGTGGATGCCTTTATCGACAGCGGGAATATGCTTGTTCGAGACCACGCCCCCAACGATCGCATCGATAAATTCATATCCTTCGCCACGCCGTCTTGGCTGGAGTTTGATTGCCACTTCGCCAAACTGTCCTGCCCCCCCGGATTGTTTTTTGTGGCGATAACGGGTGTCCGCATTCGATTTGATCGTTTCGCGGAATGCAATGCGCGGTTCGACGATCTCAATATCGACTTTGTACCGTTCTTTCAGCCGGCGAATCGCAATATCCAAGTGCAATTCACCCTGACCTTCGATCAGCATCTGATGCAATTCGGGGTCGTGCCTCACGAGGAATGTTGGATCCTCCTCATGAAGGGAATGAAGTCCGATGGCCATCTTTTCTTCATCGCCTTTATTCTTCGCCGCGACGGCGCTTGTGATGATCGGCGATGGAAATTCGATCGGATGTAGTACGACCGGAAAACTTCGCGAGGAAAGCGTATTATTGGTATGGGTATCTTTCAGTTTTACCGCAGCGGCAATGTCACCACACGGGACGGATGATGCTTCCTTGCGGTTTTTCCCACTCATGACAAAAAGTTGAGCGATGCGCTCGCTTTTTCCATTCGCTTCATTCACCAGATCCGTGCCGGGATGAAGTTCGCCATGATACACTCGGAAGAACGAAAGATCGCCCAAATGCGGCTCGCTCACGGTTTTGAACACAAAGAGTGTAGTCGCATCTTTCGGGGCGGCGTTTAGGCTGACTTCCTTTTTTGTGTCGGGATTGATTCCCTTTACGTCCGATAAATGATCTTCAGGGGCCGGAGCGTTCGTAACCAAAAACTCCAAGATGCGCTTAGCGCCAATATTCTTCTCTGCGGAAGCGCAAAGAACCGGGAAAAGCTTTCGGTGCGCGAGCGATTCATGGATGCCGCCGGCGAAATGGGATTCATCGAGCTGGCCATCGTTCGCAAAATATTCCTCCATTAATGTGTCGTCGCTTTCGGCCACGATCTCGACGAGTTGCCGATGCAGTTCATCGGCGCGAGTGCGAACGTTCTCAGGAATTTCTTCTTCCGTGTACTTCCCATCCGTAGAAAATCGGAGAAGCTTCATCTTCATGACATCAATGATAGCATTAAAACCTTCGCCCTCGTTCAATGGAAATTGAACGATCGCTACTTCGTGTCCGAAGTGGCTTTTCGCACTTTCGATGACCGCATCAAAGTCTGCTTCAACGTGATCGAGTTTATTTATGATAAAGATGACAGAATTTTGGTCATGCTGAGAAAAGTCCCATGCTTGAACAGTTCCGGCTTCGACACCATGCTGAGCATCGATCACGATCATCGCAGTATCGGCGACGTGCAGCGCCGCACGCACTTCACCTGTGAAATCGGCATATCCGGGTGTGTCGAGTATATTTAGCTTGGTATTTTGGGAGTTGAGGGAAATAAGGGACGTATTGATCGAATGTTTTCGGGCGGTCTCGTCGGGGTGATAATCGGAGATCGTATTCGATTCCTGGATCGTGCCGCGGCGGTTTATGGCCCCCGCGGCAAAAGCAATGCCTTCGGCTAAGGTGGTCTTGCCGCACCCTGCGTGTCCGGCAAGGGCAAGATTACGAATCTGCGTACTCATAGCAGTTTTTTCCTTTCGTTAAATCAAGGTTAAGGATTTGTTGGATAGTTAATAACCTTTGTAAGGGCGGTTCGGGTTCGTGTGTTTTGGAAAAGAAGAATCTCAGAATGCCTGACCGATCCCGAAATGAAAATTGCTCGTGTTGCCGACGGAGAGAAATCTATGTTTAAAAAGCCAGCCGCCAGTCATGTCTGGAGTGATGGCCGATTGGAAGTTATTGAATTGATTGGATGGGTCATACAATTTAAAGCCCCAATCGACACGCAATGCCCCAAAAAAGGTATTGTATCGAAGGCCGAGACCTATAGTTTGAGCCAGCATCTTGAAGTTGATCGCTTGTGAAAAATCGGTCCACGCAATATTATCCCACACATTGCCAATATCGTAAAATAACACGATTCTCACCGGAGAGGAATACTGCTGCCATGACGTGAATTCGCCAGGATATTGGAATGGTGCAAAGCGCAATTCGATGTTAGCTTCCAGGTCATTATATCCACCCTGAGTGGCACTATTCGCAATAGAATTCGAGACGAGCAGCGATTGTTCGGCCCAGCCTCTATTCGAGGTCGCTCCACCACCATAGAAACGCCGGTCAAGTGAGGGGGCGCGATCGGAATCGGGATAGAACAGATAGGATGCACCGGCTCGTAGATGGGTGGCGATGACGGTGGTGCCGCGATCCGAAAGATCGAAATAATATTTTATCTGAAAAACACTTTTCAGGTATGCTGAACTTGGTGCGTTTAGTAATGTGGTTGGGATACCCATTTCTACTGAGGCAGAACGTAAATATCCACTCGTGGGATTGATAAGATCATTCGTACGATCATCCTGATAAGCGATGGATGGAATAAGGTTTACCTGGTGCGGTGGGGCGTTGGCGCGGATACTGGAATCGGTAGTTTGTGTACTATCGTATGCTACGAGAAAATCCGGAGTGACCGTCGTTCTGTTATCGAGCGTGCTAAGGATAAAAGTAGTTCCCAAATGGGCCGTGACCGAGTAGAACGTGTAGGAGGGGGAGTCGGACGTTACCTGTTTACTGGTGCCAAGTCCCATGATGAGTGGGATGTGGCCGAGGCCGATATACGGTACGGTGTAATCAATGTTTGCGGTTAACCTGGTAAGAGAGGTTGGGAGAAACTGCCACGAGATTTGAGCGCTTACATTATCGGCATTCTGAAAAAAGTTCCTATTGGTAAGTCCGGCGGAAAAACCGAATACCAGGTCTTTCTGGCTACTTTCCCCACCAAAAATTCCAACTGGAATTTCCCACCGTTGTTTCATCCGGAGATAGATCTCGACCGGAACAGCGGCAGAATCGCGGGCGGAATCTGGCAGCCTGTTGATATAATCGGTGTCCAGCGAAATGCGAAACAAGTCGAATGTTCCCAGCTTGTTCAAAGCCGCCTCGCTGCGTTGGATCTCCGAAAGTTTATACCAATGTCCGCTATCAATATACATCTGCGATAGAACCACCCCATTTGCAACTCGGGATTTTTCTGCGGAAGCAGTATCAAATTTTATTTCAAACCGCCCATATCGATACCGGTGACCTGGGTGAAAATAAAAGAGAACGTTTACCGTGCTATCTCCTTCGGTGTGTTGTGCTATGACGGTATCCGATCGAGCGTTCGGATAGCCATTCTCGATCAAAATGCTGGTCAGGCGTTGGACCTCACTCGCGGCAGCAGCCCGGGACCATTGCTGGCCGGATTTAATGGTTACTTTTTCATTCAGATCTCCTTGAAATTCATTGGGAAGCGATTCAAGACCTTCAATGGCAACGCGGGAAATATGAAACGCTGGTCCTTCCTTGACTGTAAAAATAACAGTGTCACGCACTTCTGGCAGTGGCCCCCGTTTAGCACCGGTGGATAACGTCAGGCGTTCACGCCGGATCTGCTCGAAGTAATTATGAAGATCTTCGTGGTCGGCACGTACAACATAAGTGCAATGCGCATCGATGAACCCATGGTCTTGATAATATCTGCTCAGTGCAGTGGTATCATGACTGAGGGTTGTTTGGGAAAGCGTTTGATAGTCTGACCCATACGATTTCAGGAGAGGAAACCCATACACAGTCCGGCTTAGCCATCCCGTAACTTTTGTACTGGTGACCGTTGCAAGCTCATCGCTCGAAAGGGCATGGTTGCCTTGAAACTCAATAGCAACCACCTGACCGGCGGTCATATTTACAGACTGGCCTTCCGATTCCGGGGAGAGGGTTTGCGCATTGGCAAAAGGCGCAAGGGTGCACAACAATACTGTTACGATCCACGAGGTGATCGGTAAGAATCTCCGAAGTGATAAGGGAGGCCTTAGGATCGCGGCCGAATAGGATGAAATTATCACTTGCATTCGGTCAATCCTTGAGACTCACATAGGATGAATGCGGGTTGTCACCAAACTCCCCGCCGTGAGAAACCGGGTCAATGGAGCGCCTTACGCTCAATACTCGTTCAATTCATCGTCGTAGTAGAACTCGTCGTCTTCAGGAGAGTAATCCGGCCACACTTCGCCGATCGACTCGAATTGCTCGTCTTCGTCTTCAAGCTCTTCCAAATTCCTGACGACCGCCGGCGGTGCGCCGATACGTTCGCAATAATCGATGAGTTCGGCCTTATTGGCAGGCCATGGGGCGTCTTGTAAATATTCGGCTAATTCTGAGGTCCAAAGCATGGGAAAAAATTAGAATGACAGTTAAGGGGGGAATGAGCGGGCGTGGCGTCGATACCGACGCGGTGCCCATTCAGCGCCTCACGATCAACGCACGGCACTCCATTCTCACGTTTGCAGGTTGCTAATTCCATTTTTAGTGGTGTTTGGTTCCGCTAATCGTAAACCAAGACGTTCCAGATAGAAAGGATCGCAGGACGAATGCTCATAATTGTGAGTGTTCATCCATTAAATCTGATAATCTAATAATTGCAAGAATCAATCCAGAAAATCAAAAAAATCGCGAAATTGTACTTTTCGTGGGCTTAATCTCTAAGGCGTGGGTCAAGCGCATCCCGCAGGCCATCGCCGACAAGATTATACGCAACGACGGCAAGAAAAATTGCAAATCCCGGAAAGACCGCAAGCCACCAGGCGTGAATGTCGTTTCGGGCATCGTTCAATACACTACCCCAGGTCACGACGGTCGGAGGAACGCCAAATCCCAAGAAAGAAAGGCTGGCCTCTGTTAGGATCGCACCTGCGATGCCAAAGGCAGCGGAGATCAATACTGGCGCGAGCGAATTCGGAAGCATATGCCGAAGAATGATCCTGGAATTCTTAAACCCCAGTGCCGATGCCGCCGAAACGAACTCCATGTTACGAATTCGAAGAAATTCCCCGCGTGTGAATCGCGCAACGCTGGGCCAGCTTGTGATACCGATCAGTACCATGATCAGCCAGACTGAGCCTGTCTGTACCATCGCGACGATGGCGATAATGAGAAAGAATGTCGGCAGCGTAAGCACGACCTCGATAAGCCTGGAAATGATGTTGTCTATCCAACCGCCATAAAATCCAGCTAATGCACCCAAAAACACTCCAATAATGATAGCGAATGACATGGACACAAACCCTATCGAGAGGGCTATACGCGAGCCATGGATCATCCCGGCGAGCACATCGCGGCCAATTCCGTCTGTGCCGAGCAAGTGCGTTCCGGAAGGCGGGGACAGCGTGTTCGCCAGGTCCTCGTCGGATTCAGAATACTTAATTGGTGGCCAAATTGCATTTTTTACATCGCCAGATTTTTCCAGGTCGTTCCAGTCTGCCATCACAAGATCGGGCGACCATTGGCTGATATGAAGATCGGCAAGATACTGCTTAAAGACCGGGAAATAGGTTGTTCCCTTATAGACTGCATATAACGGCTTATCATTGGCAAGTACATCGGCTAAGATCGCTATGCCAAAAAGGAAATATACCACGTACAGTGCATAAACTGCGATACGATTTTTCTTATACTGGTGCCGAACGAGCGACCAAAAGCTTTGCGTCACCATGCGCCGAGCTTCGATCCGCTTTGCTTCTGTCTCCGATTCGAAATTAGATGGGATCTCCTCCGGCAATGGGGCCGTTTGGGAATTTTGCTGGCCGATCAGATATTCGTCCCGAACGGGTATGCGATCGAGGGGGCCAACCGTTTCGGCCGAAGGTTTTTCGGCTTTCAGCGATCCCATATTTCGAAATTCGTTATTCTCGTCCATCAGATACTCTATGCCTGGCTTTTATCGGTGATGTGTGTTCTCGTTCGTATCAGTCATCCTTATGCTGACTTTTTCGTAAATGCGATCCGAGGATCGACGATGGAGTACAAAATATCGCTGAGCAGAATACCAACGAGCGTAAGCACCGACGAAATAAGCCCGGTCTCGATGATCACGGGATAATCCCGCGATGTAAGAGCATTGAATTCCAGCAACCCGAGGCCAGGAATGGTAAAGATCGTTTCCAAAATAATAGATCCACTGACGATCGCTGGAAGGATTCCACCCATAATGGTAATGATGGGGATCAGGGAGTTGCGTAACGCATGCTTATAGACTACGATCTTTTCCGAAAGGCCCTTGGCGCGGGCGGTGCGGATGTAATCCTGTCGAATGACTTCGAGCATGGAGCCGCGCATCTGTCTGGAAAGATACGTGAGGGACCCATACGTATAGCAGACCATCGGAAGAACGAGATGCCAAAACAGGTCGCCGGTGTTTGCGATCCAGGTAGGATAGGGATAATCATTGCCATGCAAGCCGTTGTTCGGAAACCAGGCCAGAAAATCTCCACCGCCAAAAAAGATGATGAGCATGGTGGCGATCCAAAAATTCGGCAGGGAGTATAAGATAAAGAGCGTGGTCGATACCGCTCGGTCGATCGTGCTGTTCTCACGGGACTTTGCCGCAGAGTAGATGCCGATGGGAATCGCAATGATAAAGGAGAGGAAGATCGAGGTCAGCGAAAGAAATGCCGTGATCGGTACGCGCTCGATGATCTTATCCATCACAGGCCGCTGGTCCTGAAACGAAACACCGAAATCGCCACGAAGCTGCTCCGACATCCAAAGATGGTACTGGTTGTTGGTGCCGTTCCACCGGAACGTGGTTCGTTCCGAAAGTGGCTTTAGCTGTCCGCTGGAATCTTTGTCATCGGTAAAGATGGTCCAGTACCAGATTGGTTTATCGAGATGCCACTGTGCCCTGATCTGATTGATGATCTGCTCATTAAGCTGTTGATTGCCACGCTGTGAGCCTTCGCTTCCTACGCCAGCTTTGAGTTCCGCCGGGTCGCCGGGCGCCATCCGTGTGATGCCAAACCAGATCACTGTAATAATGAACAGCGTGGGCAGATAAAGCAAGATCCGGCGGACGATGTACTGAAACAATGAAGAAATTAAAAGTTAAGCGTGAAGAATGGGATTGGAAAAATCGGGGATATGGAAGGCGATTCCGTGTTCATGCGATGTCGAAGAATGCAATTCGTGGATGAATAATTCGCTATCGCGACGAATTAACTGGTGCAGCCACAACACAATTCCTTCATACGAATTCCAACGAAATCTTCTTTTAATCGATCGGCATCCCTAATTCTTTCCTGAGAAAGAATGCGGTATGGCTTCCGGTCGCGCCAAAACGGGCCGCAAGCGCTTCCGGTGTGCCTTCATCGACGATGTGCCCTCCGGCTGAGCCTCCATCGGGGCCAAGATCGACGACCCAGTCCGCCATTTTGATCACATCTAGGTTATGCTCGATCACGACCACGGTGTTTCCCCGCTCGCGCAACCGGAGCAGCACATCCATGAGATGTTTGATATCCTCGAAATGAAGGCCGGTCGTCGGTTCATCCAAAATGTAGAGCGTTTTTCCGGTAGCGACTTTTGAAAGCTCCGTCGCGAGCTTCACGCGCTGCGCCTCCCCACCGGAAAGCGTTGGCGCTTGCTGACCCAGCCGGATGTAGCCCATTCCAACGGAAGACAGTGCATGCAGCTTCCGCTTGATGCGAGGGATCTCCGAAAAGAATTCTTCGGCTTCCGTTACGCTCATCGCTAATACATCCGCAATGGATTTGCCCTTGTAATGCACCTCGAGTGTTTCACGATTGTATCGTTTGCCTCGACAGACGTCGCAGGTTACATAAACGTCCGGCAGGAAATTCATCTCGATCTTTTTCACGCCATCGCCCTCGCACGCCTCACATCGGCCACTCTTGACATTAAAAGAAAATCGCCCGATCTTATATCCGCGAATATTCGATTCCGGCAGTGAGGCAAAAAAATCGCGGATATACGTGAACAGCCCGGTATAAGTCGCAGGATTCGAGCGTGGCGTCCGGCCAATGGGGGTTTGATCGATCTCGATCACCTTGTCGATCTCATCTAAACCTTCGATTTTCTTAAACGGGAGCGGGACGACGTGCGAATCGTAAAAATGCCGTTGCAAGATCGGAGCAAGCGTCTCGTTAATGAGCGTTGATTTTCCAGAACCGGAGACTCCCGTAATGCACGTGAATGTTCCGAGCGGAATTCGGAGCGTGACGTCACGCAAATTATTTCCCGTTGCTCCTTCGAGTACGATGGCTTTATTTTTTTTAGAAATTACCCGCTCTTTGGGAATTTCCAAAGAAGAAATTCCCGCCAAATATTTTGCGGTAGGAGAATTCTCTCCTATAAAATATCCATTTGCCGGAGCAGTCCCATTTGTTGCCGACTGAAATAGCGCCGGTGGCCCGTATGCCACAAGGTTCCCGCCATGCTCTCCGGCACGAGGGCCAATATCGATCAGGAGATCTGCAGATTCCATCATCTCCCGGTCATGTTCGACCACGATAACGGTGTTGCCGAGATCGCGCAATTGTTCTAATGAATGAATGAGCCGACGGTTATCGCGTTGATGAAGGCCGATGCTCGGCTCATCCAAGATATAGAGCACACCGACAAGCTGCGTGCCAATTTGCGTAGCAAGGCGAATGCGTTGCGATTCGCCGCCGGATAGCGATTGCGCCGACCGATCGAGCGAAAGATACCCAAGTCCGACTTGGAGCAGGAAATCGATACGTGGAATGATTTCTCTCAGGATCGGCTCAGCGATCGTTTGCTTAATGCCTTCGAACGAGAGCGTGCGAAAGAACTCGATCGTTTCGATAAGCGAGAGCATCACAATGTCCCGGACGTTCTTGCCATGGACGCGAATGGCGAGATTTTCGGGTTTCAATCTTCCGCCATTGCATGCCGGGCACGTATGGGCAGCCATGAATTGCTCGGCCCAGCCGCGTTGCGCTTCGGAACCGGATTCGTTGAACCAATAGCGAAGTGTCTCGAACACGCCAGCCCATTTTGTTTGGTATTTGGTGGTTCGGCCCGAACCGGACGTCCACACAACGTGAAATTTTTGTTTTCCGGAACCATTCATGAGCAGTTCGAGAAATGGTTCGGGAAGCGATGTTATGGGCGTGGAAAGCGGGATGCTGAAATGGTCGAACAGCGCTTCCAATTGCGCCCAAAGCCAGTTCTTGCCTTGTTTTCCAAACGGAACGATCCCGCCATCTTCGATAGAGACCGATCTGTCGGGAGTAATAAGTTCCAGCACGAAATCCCTGCGAACGCCTAAGCCGTGGCACTCCGGGCATGCGTTGGTCGGTGAATTGAACGAAAAGGTATTGGGCTGCGGCTCTTCGTAGGACCTTCCACAATTTGGGCAGCTATATTTTTCGCTGAAGAGCACATTCTCCTTTTGTTTGCTTTGCTCGATCTCGGCGCTGATCGTTCCCTTGCTCATTTTGAGGGCCGTTTCGACCGAGGCCGTCAGCCGGTCGCGGATGCCTTCGTTCAGCACGATGCGATCGATCAGGATCTCGATGGTATGCGCTTTATAGCGGTCAAGTTCCAGATCTTCACTGATCTCTTTCGGGAGATCGTCGACGCGGGCGCGCGCGAAGCCCTGGCGCAAGACATCTCGGAACAGTTCTTTGAACTGGCCTTTGCGGCCCCGAACGATGGGAGCGAAGATCGTAATTTTGGTTCCGTCCGGATATTTCAGGAGTGCCGTGATGATCTGATCGACCGTTTGCTTCACGACAGGAAGATTACAATCGACACAGAATTGCGTACCCGTTCGGGCAAAAAGCAAGCGAATAAAATCATAGACCTCCGTAACGGTGCCAACGGTCGAGCGTGGTGTCGAGCCAATGGTTTTTTGCTCGATGGAAATGGCAGGGGAAAGTCCCTCGATATAATCGACATCCGGGCGCTCCATCATATCCAGAAACTGACGCGCATACGGCGAGAGCGATTCCACATAACGCCGCTGGCCCTCCGCATAAATAGTATCGAACGCGAGCGAGGATTTCCCTGAACCGGAGATGCCCGTAATGACCACAAGCTTCTCGCGCGGAATATCGACATCCACGCCGCGCAAATTATGCACGCGCGCGCCACGAACCACGATAGAATCGTTTGGATTGCCCGGAGGAGCCGCTGCCATGTGCTCGACCGACTCATTTGCCACTGTTTTACGCTTCGCCGCTGCCATATCTGGGATATAACACGTTCGGGTTTCATTGTGTGCGCGAAACTCTAAGCTGAACGAATTTCAAGAAATAAATCTCAGGAATGAGTATTAAATGAGTAACGACAAAGGTGTAGTACCCGGTAATTTTGTATCCGTTAGTTCACTTTATTCAATCGGATGCAAATACAATGAAAAAACTACTTCTTTTCTTGGTTCTGAGTATCGGAGCGGCCTCTGCCGTTCGAGCGCAGATACCGCAAAATATAGCGTATCAGGGTTATCTCACTCAGAACGGGCAACCTTTCAATGGCAGCGTTCCAGCGAGTTTTACGCTCTGGGATCAGCAATCGGGTGGTACGCAGGCCTGGAACCAGCAATCGCAGAATGTTCAGGTCACGAACGGGTACTATACCGTTATGCTGAACTTCAGCCAAAACTGGCAGAACCCATACACGACGTTCAATAATCAGTATTGGTTGGAAGTGCTTATCAACGGCAACACACTTGGTCGTGTTCAACTGGCTGCATCCCCGTATGCTATGAATGCACGAATCGCCGATTCTGCGATTCATATTCCTCAAGCGCCCGTGGGAACGATAGTTGCTTACGCTGGTAGCATTCGAGGGCTTGGAAATGAAGCTCAATTAGGTTGGTTCGTGTGTGATGGACGACTAATCGCAGCGGACAGCTTTCCATCATATAACGAAAATGTCGGAACCCTTTACGGTTCGAACAATTTTGGTGATTCACTCGCTCTTCCTGATTTGCGCGGATTATTTTTACGCGGAGTAAATACAGGAACCCAATCTTCGGGGCCTTATGCTGCACGAGTTGATCAATTTGCCGATCCGCAAGATGGTCGTTCTGCTCCAACCGCAGAAAATGCCACTGCGAGCCGTACTGGAGTAGGTTCAGTACAGACCGATATGATTCAAGATCACACGCATCAGGTCGCATATTTGGGATATAACTTCAACGGTAGCGGCTCTAACTCTCAGCAGCTGCCAAATTGGGGTAGCGGCCCAATACTGAACTCTGAAAATAGTGGTGCTGGATCTTTCTATTTAGACGTGAACACTGTGCCAAACCAAGCAAGCTATGCGGGGCCACCATTAGCCAGCGGCGCTGTACTGAGTTGTACTGAGACTCGCCCGAACAACGCCTACGTGTATTGGCTCATCAAAGTGAGGTAACGCCATGAAAATACTTTTTTTATTTGCAATTTCCTTTCTGGCTTCATCGACTCAAGCGCAGGATTCCAGCGCAACGATCTATGGCAACGGCTCGGCGTTGCTTACGAACAGCAATGGTGCTGCCGGATATGGATTCGTGGGAGGGTTATTTATTCCATTCTTTTTGACCAACAATAGTGTCGTTATCCAAATGGAAACGGATTCGACATCACTTTTTCCTAATCCTTCAACGGGCATTTTCACTATCGACGCTGCCGACATCGGGAATCATATTTCAGCTTCGCTCTATGACGAACGCGGAGCATTCGTGCTCGATGCAACGCCATTTATGATGCGCGAGAACGATAACCTTCAATTCACACTTCACAGCCTGGCGAGCGGCACTTATATGCTCACGCTCGATGATGGCAAAGAACGCTATTCCTACAAACTTTCCATTCGTAACTAATTTTTCATCATTCTAAATATTAAACTTCCCATGAAAACATCGCTTCTTCTTGCCGTCGCTGTGTTCGCGGCTGCTTCATTTCTTTCATCCTGCCAGCAAGACCCACAATCGGCTAACAGTGGTATTAATCTGCCGCTCAAGAGCAGCCCACCGCCGGCTGACCCCGTCATTGCTTATGTTGGAGATACAACCATCAAGGGAAATACGTATATTACTATCGGCGTGATGGATTCAACTGGTGCAAACCAGACAAATGTTGTCAGAGCGCCCTCGAACTACACGGTTGAGAACTTCTTAAATCCAAGCTGGAATTACGACGGAGCTTCGATTGTCTATTTTAGTGCGGAGAGCGCGTCTTGGGCCATTAACACTGTCGATATTAGCGTGAATTCGAAGGGAGTTCCCGTCGCCAGCAATGCGCAGACGATTTATTCGCTCACATCCAGCGATTCGGACAGAATTCAGAGCGGACCGGCGTGGTGTGCAACTTCATCTGTGGGTGAAATCGCATTTACTCGGCTGCATACATCAAGTTCACAATACGGTGTTACGGATCTCTGCACGATTTCCCAATCGGGAGGAACACCTACCGTACTTGCATCTTTTAAGAAGGTGATGGGGACAGTTTGTCTTGGCCTTTACGAAAATCCGACATGGAGTCCAGATGATTCGAAAATCGCAGTCTTGCGCCAAGATACAACCCTACATTTTACCATCCTGATCTTCAACTCTTCCACTGGCGCAGCAGAGGACTCGATCCCAATCTCGGGCTCGTGCAGGAATCTCGAATGGTCGAATAGCGGCATGAACGAACTCGCGTATATGTACACCCCGAATAGTTCTACACCTTGGGAGCTATATTACGTAGCCCCGTCCACCGGTTCGACGCCAACGACAAATTCCGTCGAGTGTACAGGCCCGACGTGGTCACCGAATAATAGCGGAATAGCATATCTAAATTTATCCACGCTCGCTCTGACGAAGGTTGTGACGTTTACATCGTCAACCACGACAGTAGCTTCGACTACCGGCGTCGAAGGCGATCTTAATTGGGTGCGGTGAAATAGTGGTATTTTTGTATCATGCCTGCCGGGGTAAAGCCTTGGTAGGCTTGGTGCATTTTTCTTTAATTCCTCGATAATTCAGTGACCGAAAAACGCAAACTCAATGCGCTCCAAGAGATTGAGAAACGCGATTTTGATGGAAAAGACCACACCGGAGCAGATCGCGTGAAGCTTGGGGAAGAATTACTCGCTCTTGCTCAAGAAATTGATTCGAAGATATGGGTTGCTAAAGCGCAAGCTGCCATCGGTAAAGGCTTTATTGAATTAGCAGATTACGAGAAGTCACTCCTTCCGTTGTCGCAAGCAATTGCATTGTATTCTGAATTAGACGATATTGTTAACTTAGTTCGATGCCGCTCGGATTTAGAGAACTCCAATACCTTCCTTGGCAAAACAGAGCAAGGGTTTGTAAGCCGTGTTGAGACCTTGAGGCTCGCAAAAAAAACAAATGACCATAAACTTATCACTAATGCCCTGATTCGCATCGCAAATGATTCAATGTTTCTCGGCAATACGGCCAAATCTTTAGAGTATCTTGAAGAAGCACTTGCGGTAGCGAACAAAAATAATCTCATCAGGGAAATTCAAAATTGCCATTTAGGATTGTCCGAGATTGCAAAAATTTCGCATGATCTCGATGGGTTTCTTTATCATGCTGAGGAAGCACTCAGATTGGCTGGCGATACTTCCGACAGAGCATGGAAAGCACGTTTGCTTTTGCAGGTAAGTCAAGCAAAAGGTGGGCATGGTCTCTATCGCGAAAGCATTCCTTTTGCACAAGAGGCACTTATGCTTGCAACGAACAATGTTGGGAAGTCACACGCTCATAGGATTTTAGCCGATACCTATCGTGAATTGAAAGAGTTTGATCAAGCCGAAAATCATGCCTTAACAGCGCTATCACTTGCGCAAGAATCCAAACATGCGCTCTTCACGGGATCCGCTGAATTTCTTTTGGGCCGTATCAAAAATGAGCTGGGCGATCATCAATCTGCAATTCCCCATTTCATGGAAGCTGCCCAGATAGGCACTTCAATATCTAATCATACTTTGGGGTGTACTTCCAACCAGCTTCTTGCAATGATCTATAAGGAGATCAACGAATTTGAAAAAGCACTTCATTTTTTTGAGCTTTTCAAAGAAAATCACGAGAAGCACGAGTCCGAGGAAACTCGGCTTAGGCTTAAAACTCTTGAGTCCGCATTGGAAGTCGAGCGAAGTCATAAAGAAACGGAACTTGCGAACTTGCGAGCCCAGCAAACGGAGAAAGAACTTGCCAATTCCACCCTCCAACTCATCGCTCAAACTGAATTACTTTCAGAATTGAGAACGGTCTCCTGAAATTCATCCGCAAATTCCCCATGCCCGATGGCGCCGCCAAAGAACTCCGCGAGCGGCTGAAGACGCTGCCATGCAAGGCGGTCGATTGGGAGAAATTCGACACGCAGTTCAAAGCCGCGCACCCGGAGTTTACGAAAAAGCTGTTGGAGAAATATCCCGAGCTTTCACCAACCGAACTTCGCATTTGCTTGCTCGTGCGCATGAATTTGAAATCGGAGGATATAGCGCGGCTGCTGTGCCTATCGGAGCGGACGGTCGAGAACCACCGGAATCACATCCGGCAAAAGATGAAGCTGAAACGCTCGGAGGAATTGGCTATTGTGCTGGCTAAAATGTGACTGAGATTCGTGCGATTTTTTAGGGATTTTATGGGATGTGGCTCAGGGGTGCTTGTTGCCATCCCCAAAATCTCCTAAAAATCCCATAAATCTCAGTCAGAAACCGACGCCCGCTACCCGGTGTTAACGGCACACTTTGAGGAAAGACCTCCTAACCATCGAGGCCCTGCCCGTCGAGACCATCCTCCATCTTCTCGACCGAAGCGACTATTATTTAGAATTTCTCAACGCGCCCGGCCCATTTCAAAGATCGCATCTGCTCGAAGGCCGAACAATTGCGAATCTATTCTTCGAAGCTTCTACGCGCACTCGAACATCTTTCGAACTTGCCGAACGCCGTTTGGGTGCGGACGTCATTACGCTAACCCCCGCTGTCAGCAGCCTAAGTAAAGGCGAATCCATTTTAGATACGATCCTCGTGCTGGAAGCGATGAAGGTCGATGCCTTTGTGATTCGGCATAATGTTGGAGGTGTTCCGAAGTTTTTGTCGGAGCGGCTTCCGGAAAATGTGCATGTCATTAATGCGGGCGATGGCGTCCACGAACATCCCACGCAAGCATTGCTCGATGCCGCAGAAATGCGTGCCGCGCTTGGAAAATTGAATGGGAAACGCATTGCCATCGTTGGTGATATTTTGCATTCTCGTGTGGCGCGCTCGAATGCGTGGCTGTTGAAAAAGCTTGGCGCTCTTGTTACGTTCGTTGCTCCGGATACCCTCCTGCCGCGCGAGACTTCGGAAGTCTTTGGCATCGAGACCACGCACGATCTTGATTCGGTTTTGCAAAAGGCCGATGTCATTATGATGCTCCGCATTCAAATGGAGCGCCAGGCTCGCGGATTTTTCCCAAGTCTTGAAGAATATCGCGAGCTGTATGGAATGACGCCGGAACGCATGGCAAAATCCACCGCTCTTATTCTACATCCCGGCCCGATCAACCACGGGATCGAACTCGAAAGCGAAATGGTATATGGACCACGCTCGCTGGTGCTTCGGCAAGTGAAGCGCGGCGTCGCGTTAAGAATGGCTGTGATGGAATGGGTATTCGATTAAAAGTAAAAATTAAGAATTAAGAATGGATATAGTTCTTCGAAATGCGCGTGTGATCGATCCCTCGCTAAAGCTCGATGAGTCTGGCGTCGATCTTGAAATTCGCGAAGGCGTCATCACGCGTATTGGGCGTGGGTTGGAATCGGATGTTGAAGCGCGCGACCTTGCCGGAGCCGTCGTTGCACCTGGGTTTTTCGATATGCACGTCCATTTGCGGGAACCCGGACAAGAATATAAAGAGACAATTGAATCTGGATTGAATGCAGCAATGGCCGGCGGTTTTACCGGTGTATGCTGCATGCCGAATACCGAGCCGCCGATATCCGATCCATTCGTCGTAAGTTATATCAAAGAGAAAGCCGCAGGGCATCTTGTCGATCTATCTATTTGCGGAACGATGACGAAGGATCGCAAAGGCGAAGAACTTGCCCCGATGGCCGCGCTCGCAAAGGCGGGTGTAAAGATGATCTCCGACGATGGTGCGGCAGTCAGAAGCGCCGAAGTAATGCGACGTGTGTTCGAATACGCAAAAATGTTCGATCTGCTGGTAACGCAGCATTGTGAAGAGCATTCGATGACATCTGGCACCGCAATGAACGAAGGTCGTGTTTCTACAAGACTCGGTCTTCCCGGCTGGCCCAGCGTAGCAGAAGAAATTATTATTGCGCGCGATATTTTGCTTGCGGAATATGTCGGAGGGGTGCGTTATCACGTAGCGCATGTAAGCACGAAAGGCGGGGTCCGGCTCGTCCGCGAAGCGAAGGCGCGCGGATTGTCTGTTTCGTGCGAAGTTACTCCGCATCATTTCACATTAACCGATGAAGCTGTCGAAGCGCATGGTACTATGGCGAAAATGTGTCCGCCGCTCCGCACGCAAGAGGATGTGGATGCGATCATTGAAGGATTGCGAGATGGAACGATCGATTGCATTGCCACCGATCACGCACCGCACGCCACGCATGAAAAAGAGACGGATATGGTAAGCGCAGCTATGGGAATTATCGGTCTCGAAACAGCAATTCCGATCGGGCTGACTACTCTCGTTCATGCGGGGCATCTCACACTTTCACACTATATCGAGTGCTCGTCGTCAAATCCGCGTACATTGCTGGGACTTCCAAACGTCCAAATCAGAGAAGGGGAGCGCGCGAATTTCACCATTTTCGATCCCAATTGCACATGGAGATTTTCGGAAACGGACATTCATTCGCATTCTCGGAATACGCCATTTATCGGGAAGGAATTTACCGGGAAGGTCGTGGGAGTGATCAATAACGGGATGGCATACTTTCAGGCTTAGCCTCCGATCTTCTGCACCTTGTGCCGATTTCGCGGCCCGTTGAGTAAGTTTTGAGGTTCCAAAAGCATTGTCCTTTGGAATAGTCTTCCGGAAGAAGACCACAGGATTTTCTTTTTGTTGCATTGGCAAATTTTGATTGTATATTTGCAAACGATAGTCTTAGTTTAACCAACCATTTTTTGCTATGAAAACACAGAAGGGCATTTCTCAAACCTCGGTGCGCGCTCTGGGTTTCTTTCTTTTCCTGGTGCTCGCCTCATCTTCATCCTTCGCTCAACAAGTCATCACGTATCAGGGAACCGCATCAAGTAATGGATCGCCGTTGCAAGGGGCGCACTCCGTCGCGCTGGCGATCTATTCCGATTCCTCAGGCGGAACGGCTCTGTATCAGGAATCTCAAGGCGCGGTAGCCTTCAGTGCCGGGGTATTCAACATTCAGATCGGTACGAACAAGGCGAATCCATTGCCACTCTTCGATGCCGGAGATTATATGGGAACGGTGCGTCCCGCTCCAAATTATTATCTCGGCATCAGCATCGATGGCGGTGCGGAACTCGCGCCTCGGACTAAGCTGGGGGCAGTTCCCACGGCGTGGAGCAGCCGCTTTGCGGATTCCGCGCGCGTGGTCGGTGGCGCGGTGCATTCCGTTAATAATCTTGCAGGCGCCATAACACTCACCGGGGCGGGTGGCACAACGATCACCAACAACGGCCAGACGATCACGATCAGCTCAACTGGTGGTGGGGGAACGGGCATTCAAGGGATTCAGAATACCGATGGTACGATCAACGTTACGGCACCGAACGGTCCAACGGCTACCCTTGGTCTTGCAGATGGTGCTGTTTCAACACTAAAATTAGCAAATGCCGCCGTGACCACGGCGAAGATAGCGAATGGCGCCGTAACGAATGCTGTGGTAGGTTCCGGTGCCGCAACTAACGGTCAGGTTCTGACTGCGAATGGTTCCGGCGGCGCTGCCTGGGTGAGCCCCGCCGTTTTTTCTTTGCCTTATTCGCAAACGGTATCCTCAGGTTCTGCATTGTTCTCTGTAACCAATAGCGGTTCGGGCAGCGCATTGAATGGCTCTGCCTCTGCTGGGGCCATTGCCGGTGTACAAGGCACCACATCCAGTTCGTCCGGCATTGGGGTGGTCGGGTATTCATCCGATGGTGCCTCGGTTGGCGTACTCACCAACTCCGGCGTTTGCGGTGCATCTTCTACTTCATCCGGAATAGCCGGTTTGACGAATACTGGATATGGTATAGAGGGCGCTACGTATTCGTCAGGCGTAGCAATTTATGGTACGGTTGGTTCAGGAACGATGACAGGTCGCGCCGGTCTGTTTGAGATCACGAACACATCGGCAACGGCCAATACCGTTGAGGTGAATAATGCCGGGTCGGGGAGCGCCATCAAAGCGGTATCCTCGTTATCGTCAACGACAAAACCATCCATCCTTGCTCAAAGCAGTTCGACATCTTCCAACGCTGCGGCCATTCAAGGCGAGATCACCGCGCTTTCACCAGGTGGTTTTTCCGCCGCCGTGCTGGGCACGAACGACGGGACTGGCTCTTTAGGAATTGGCGTTTATGGTTCCCACGCCGGCGGAGGATGGGGTGTGTATGGGCTGACCGTTTCCGGGATCGGGGTCTATGGCAATGCATCCGGAACTTCCACCAGTGCGGATGGGGTCTACGGAGTTTCCACTCCCGGAAATGGGGTCGAGGGTTGGTCCAGTACGGGAACCGGCGTGCTTGCCATAGCTAGCACGACGGGCAATGCGCTCGTTGCAGTGTACGAGGGAAGCGGAACTTCGACCACGTTTAACAACAACATCGCCATTTTCCAGACTTTAGCCGGGAATAAAGCACGCATCGATAATACCGGAAAAGGATTCTTCGATGGAGGCACGCAGACAGGCGGTGCCGATGTCGCCGAAACCTTCGATGTACCCAATGCTCGATCGAGCTATGAGCCGGGTGACGTGCTGGTGATCTCACGCACGGGTAGCCGCAAGGTAGAAAAGTGCAGTGAGTCGTATTCGAGACTTGTCGCTGGCGTATATGCTACCAAGCCCGGAGTGCTGCTTACACCCGAAAATATCGATGCCGATCTATCGGAAAAAGTACCGCTTGGCGTGATTGGCGTGATTCCCACGAAAGTGTCCGCAGAAAATGGCCCGATTCAGATCGGTGATCTTCTCGTTACATCCTCGACGCCCGGCCACGCTATGAAAGCCGATCTTACTAAGGTGCAGATCGGTGAGGTTCTTGGCAAGGCGCTTGATAATTTCAATGGTCCGGGGACCGGGTTGATCGAGGTGCTGGTCGGGAAGTATTAAGAAATACGCGGCCTGAAGCTTGATTTAAGATTCGAATGGCAGTGGAACGACTCTGTTTGAAACCTTGTATTAAGACTCAATCTTAATAAGCATGACAGGCACCACTCGTGTATCCCGAAAAAAGGCAACGCCAGTTTCCCGCGCGGCAGGAATTCGGCGCGAGGCACTAAAGCCGCACGAGCACTTCCGGAAATTCTTACAGGATGGCCAATACCGCATTACCCCCGAGCGGTTCGATGTATTAGATGCCGTGCTTGCCTGGAACGACCATTTCGATGCCGATAATCTTTTTATTTATCTGAAGAATAACGGCTCGAAGGTTTCTCGGGCTACCGTTTATAAGACACTTGCGCTCTTACATGAATGCGGGTTGGTTTCGCGTTATCGTTTTTCGCAGGGCCATGCTCAATACGAGAAAACCACCGACAGACCGCACCACGACCACATGGTCTGCACGAAATGCGGAAAGATCGTGGAGTTCGAGAATGCCCGCGTTGAACGGTTACAGGACGATGCCTGCGCGCAGTATGGATTTTCTCCTATGTATCATTCGTTTCAGATCTTCGGCCTCTGCCTTGAATGCCGTACCAGTGGACCGGGTCGCGTGAACGAGCATACTCGTTCGGGAGACCATCTATCGGTCACGGGTTCACCGGGCTCAAGTGGCGTACTGCCGCTCAACAAAATAAAAGAACAACACGGCGCATGATCGATCATGCGTGAACGTTGAGGCTCCTATTGTAATTTTATAGACAATGAAATTTTTCTACTCTTTTCTCCTCGGGTCATTTTTTCTTTCATCCGTCGCAGCGGCACAGTTCACGTCGCCGCTCACAGATACTACGAAGAAGGTTGATACCACAAAGAAGCATGTTCTGACCGGGCGAATGCTCGGCATGTCGCCGATCTATGATTTTTCCATGCACGATAATTCCGGGATCGATATGAAGAAACAATTCCCCGGAGCGCGAGCGCTTCCCGATTCATGCTACTACCCCGGTGAGAAGCATCTCAAGAACATTAAGCAGCTTTCCTTCGAAGGTGAAAATGCAGAGGCCTATTTAAGTCCGGATGATAAATTTCTAACGTTTCAGGCGCACGGAAAGAAACCGGGATCGTGCGATCAGATCTTTATGATGCCTATCGATGGCAGCCGTGTGAAGCGCATCTCGAATGGGGCGGGGCGTACAACCTGCTCCTATTTTCTTCCCGGAGGCGATAAGATCCTTTATTCTTCCACACAAGCGATGTATGGCGGTTCATGCCCCCCGGAACCGGATTTTTCCAAAGGTTATGTATGGCCTCTATACAAGGGATATGACATATACGTCTCCGATACAAATGGAAAAGTTTTACGACAGATCACCTTCGACACCTCCTATTACGATGCCGAATCCACCATCTCTCAGAAAGGCGATCGTATCGTATTTACCAGCACACGATCGGGTGATATCGATCTCTATTCTATGAATCTCGATGGCACGGAACCAAAGCGGCTTACAAATGAAGTAGGTTACGATGGTGGCGCCTATTTTTCGCCCGACGGCAGCGAAATTGTGTATCGCGCTTCTCGGCCAACCGGCGATGAGCTTACAGAGTATCACGAGTTGCTGAAGCAAGGTCTCGTAAAGCCGACGAAGCTCGAGATCTATATCATGAATGTCGATGGAACGAATAAGCGGCAGGTCACTAACTTAGGGGCAGCGAGTTTTTCTCCGTATTGGGCGCCGGATGGTCAACATATTATTTTTTCTTCAAACTATCTCGATCCCAAAGGCCGCTCGTTCGATCTTTTTATGATCAAAAAGGATGGCACCGGACTGGAGCGCATCACTTACGGTGGTGGCTTCAACAGCTTCCCCATGTTCACCCGCGACGGCAAGAAGCTTGTCTTTTGTTCCAACCGTAACGGTTCCCATCCGCATAATACCAATATTTTCGTCGCGGACTGGGTCGAGTAATTTCACATTTTCTAATACTATTTCGGCGCAAATTGAATTAAACGATATTGAACTATTAAATCTTACTATTAAGACTTAGTCTTTGTTAAAACAAGAATTTCCCAGCACCAACCCTATAAGTCTATGAAAAGAATGAAGTTATATGAGCTGCTCCCACTCTGTGCACTTTTATCAGTGGGATGTGCACAATTGGAACCGTCCGCACCGCTGAGTGATGAAGAGATCAATTCCGGGCAGGTTAATGGGCTATCTAACGCACAGTTGATCCAGTTCGTAGCGGGCGATGAGGCATTTAACGAACTGGTGTTTTCGGCATCGAACGGGCTTGGGCCAATCTTCAACGCGACGAGCTGCTTTAGCTGCCACGAGGGAGATGGAAAGGGAACTCCGTTTACAACGCTCACTCGTTTTGGTCAAAGCGATACGACTGGAAATAAGTTTTTAGCGCAGGGAGGGCCACAATTACAGAACCGTGCGATTCCCGGATACTTGCCGGAACAGCTCCCTATTGGCGCAACCTTTTCGCAACTGACTCCTCCTATTACCGCCGGATTAGGACTCATCGAAGCTGTTACGGATGATTCGATCATAGCCATGGCCGCAGAAAATGTAAACAATCCCGATGGCGTCCGGGGACATCCTAACTGGAATACGATCCCAGCGTATGTTACGCCGAATCCGAACGATGTTGTCCGCAGCGATGGGAAGTATATTTGCCGGTTCGGAAAAAGGCCAGCGTCTATAGTCTTTTGCAACAGACCGTCAATGCCTTAAATCAGGACATTGGGATCACCTCTACCTACAATCCTCTGAGCACGTATTATCTGCGAAATGTCGATCCGAAAATATCGGATAATACCGTTCAAGCCCTCGAATTTTATCTTCGCGCACTTGCGCCGCCAACCCAGCGAAATCCAACGGATCCAACTGTGATGCACGGTCAGGTAGTGTTTGAACAAACCGGGTGTGCAAACTGCCATCGCGAAACATTGACGACAGGGTTTTCGCCGGTCGATTCCCTATCCTACCAGCAATTCCGTCCCTTTACCGATCTGCTTGTCCATGATATGGGTCCCGGCCTGGACGATCACTATACGGAGGGAACCGCTCAAACATCGGAATGGCGAACAGCTCCGCTCTGGGGGTTGGGGCTTGCGCAGAATTCTCAGGGAGGGCAATTATTTTTGCTCCACGATGGCCGTGCCCATAGCATCCAGCAAGCGATTCTATTGCATGGTGGCGAAGCAACCACCAGCGTGAACCGCTTCCATCAACTTACTTCGTCAGACGTGAACGCGCTCATCACGTTTTTGCAATCGCTTTAAAAGTGAATAGGAAAGAATTTCTTCAATTGTGCTGTCTGGCGTGTGTCGGTGGGAGCGTACTGACTCCGATCCTGTCCGGCTGCTCCGGTCCCCCGGCGCTAAATGGCGAAATTTCTGGGACGGACATTCTCATCCCTGCCAATAGTTTCCTCATTCCAAATTCCAAGCCGGGTGAAGCACCACAGTTCCATGATTCCGTGATCGTCTATAATAAGCAATTAGAATTCCCGATCTGCATCTATCGGTTTTCAGAGACGCATTATTCCGCATTGTGGATGCGCTGCACACACCAGGGAGCAGAACTTCAGGTCTTTGGCGATCGCTTGGAATGTCCCGCGCATGGCAGCGCCTTTACATCAACCGGTGCTGTCCTGAATGGCCCGGCGGATGAAGCATTACGATCGTTCCCAGTTGCCGTAGAAACGGACCATCTACGAATTTCCTTGAAAAAATCATGAGCAAATACCTTATTATCACCATTATCCTTGCTTTTCATGGAACCGTGGCCATCGCGCAGATCGATTCGACCTTGCTCACGCCCACCGCGAGAGACACTACTGTTGTGAAAGATACCACGAGACCATCGCTTAGCATGGACGCGCTGTACAATCGCCCCGTTTTGAGTACCGGCAAATTGCCGATCACCATTGGTGGATATGTCGAAGCGAATTGGCAGAACCTTTCGACGGATGGAGCCTCCGTTGGTCAGCAATTCCAATTCCGACGAGTTTCCTTGTTTTTCGCCGCGTCGATTGCGCCGAGAATAAAATTCATCACAGAATTAGAATTTGAAAACGACGTCGATGTGCTCGCAGATAAGGATAACGCCTCCGGGCCTGAGACAGAAGTTGAAGTCGAGTATGCGGCACTCGATGTTAATTTCGATCCCTTGCTAAATGTTCGCGGTGGCATGATCGTCAATCCGATCGGCTCGTTCAATGAAAATCATGATGGCCCTAAATGGGAATTTACCGACCGCCCCATCGCGATGACCGATCTGCTTCCGGACACCTGGAGCAACGCCGGCTTCGGGCTTTATGGCAAGAAATATTTGAACGATTGGATGTTTGGATATGAAGCCTATCTGACGGGAGGCTTCAATGATTCGATCATCAGTAATTCGGAAAATAAAACGTTCCTGCCGGCCGCAAAAACCAACCCGACCCGCTTTATCAGCAGCGCAAGCGGCGAGCCTCTCGTCACCGCAAAACTCTCCGTGGGTCATGGCGCGCTCAATGAACTGGGATTCTCCTACATGGGCGGGGTCTATAACACTTGGATGCCCGATGGGACGGTCATCGACGCTGAGCGGAGTGTGCGTGTATTCGATGCCGATTGCAATGTGACCCTCCCCGGGACGAACACGAATCTCATCGCCGAATGGGCGTGGATCCATGTCGATGTTCCTTCAACCTATACGCAACAATATGGCAGCGCGCAGCAGGGCGGATTTATGGATATTGTGCAACCGGTTTATACGCATTCGATGCTCGGCTGGGAGAACGCTACATTCTCGCTCGCGTTACGGCTGGAATACGTCGATTGGAATGTTGGCACGTTCACGGAAACTGGAACGAATATCGGCGATGATCTTTGGAGCATTATGCCGGCGATCAGTTTCCGGCCTGTGTCGGGAACTGTTTTCAGGTTCAACTATCGCTACATGGAGCAGTATGATATTTTGGGCGACCCGCCCTCACACACTGGAGGTTTTATCCTCGGAATATCGAGCTATTTTTAGCTGATCATCTGTCCTCCAGGAGGATGAGAGGAAAGTTATTCTTTCACGAACATTTTTGAGTCTATAACATCAGCACAGGCGATCCGGACGAAATACACGCCGGATGCGAGCGAATGCGTGTCGATCGAAGCGGTCGCCTGTGCAGCGACGGACGCGGTTCCCACGACCCTTCCGATAGCATCGTAGATCGTGATCGTGGCCGGCTGATCCGCTTCGCTTCGAACGAACAAATCATCTTCTGCTGGATTGGGAAATAGAACGAACGCATCCCCAACAGGCGGAAGCGTGGGTGAAGCAACACCTGCAGTCAGCCCGAGCGTCTTGACAGCCCAATGATTATCCTCGTTATCGATCACGCAGAGGGAGTTGGTTTGATTCCCGATTGTCAGCAGGAGCCGCGGCATCGTGACCCAGCTCGTGGCCGGTTCCGAGGATTTCGGACGGAACACTGCCGTGCCGAGATCAAGCGGGTTCTGTGCCCTTCCCGTTTTGTTGATGATCTCGAAATCGAAGGAACTGGCGTGTGCAGTGAAGGATACCAGCGTCCACGGACTTGGCGGCAAGTACTGAATCGCGCTGACCACGTTCGGGTCGAACGCACATGTCCCCTGAATGTCGGTCACTAAGTTCCAAAGAGAATCGAAATTGACCGAGGTACTAATATCGAGTTGAAGGGGAAGCGAATCGAGTCCGTCATAATAGGCGGATGAGGATTCCCGGCGCATGTGTGCCGGCTGCGCAAGCAATGGCGATGCCACCGAGCCGATGACCGTAAGCACCGTATCCTGCGGGCCGGAGCCGACATCGTACCGAATATGAAGTTCTGCAGTATCCGAACCACCACCATTGGGTAAATACAATACACCGATGCTGTCATTTATCAGCAGCGATCGTGGAACGGAGCGGGTATCGCTGATCTGGAGCGCTGGCGATCCGGTAAGCCACACCGAATCTAACGTGCCATTCTGCAGCGGGCAGCCGGTAACGCCGATGCGAAGACCGGTGTCCGATCCGCCGCACGATGTGGACAAAATGCTTTGTATCGTTGGGGGAATTAAAATGGCTGGGGGCGGAAGCGGGTTGACAATGTTGCCGATCACGGTGATCGTGGTATCGACCGTGCCGGAACCCAGATCGTAGGTAAGATGCAACACTGCCGTATCCGGAGCGGTGGCGCCTGGCAGATATTGCAACTGCACACTGTCGAACGAGTTAAGCGAACGCGGCGCGCTGCGTTTGTCGCTGATATGAATCGCAGAGGAACCGGTAAGGTACGCCGAATCTAATCTCCCGCCGTTGGCAATACAGCCGTTGATCCAAAGTGGGATCGGAATCGAAAGTGGAACGCAGGTTGCTTCTACGACTTGCGGCGAGGATAAGGTTTCCAGGAACACTTTGCGAAGCGAGGGATCGATCGCACCGATGAGGGTAATGATCGTATCGCGATCGCCGGAACCCGTGTTATAGACAAGATGGAGATACGTGGTATCGACTCCCGGAGGAGCGGGGGTGTAAACAATGCGTACGCTGTCGAGCGAGTCGAGGGTACGCGGCATGGATCGTGCATCTTCGATCTGAAATGCCGAGGAACCCGTCAGGAACATTTTATCGAGCAGGACGCCCGGACACCCCGTGCCGCCAAATTTGTAAGACGTATCCCGCGCATTGCAGATCGTATCGAATAAGGATTCCGTTGTTGGCGAAAGGGAAAAGGTAGTGGGAGCGTTTCTGGAAGAGCCCACCAGCGTAACAATGGTATCGCGCGAACCGGTACCAGGATCATACTGCAGATGGAGATAGGACGTATCGGTGCCGGGCGGGGTGGGTGTAAAGACGATGCGGACGCTATCGAGCGAATCGAGCGCGCGCGGTGCTCCACGCGAATCAATAATACGGAATGCGGAGGAGCCGGTGATCGAAGCACCTTCGAGCGTTACGCCATTGCAGCCGGTTCCGCCAAGATGGAAGGACGTATCTTTCGGAGCACAGTTCAAATCAAAAACCGATTGCACGGTTTGCGAAAGTGTGAGCGTCCCCGGAGCGTGTGTGGATGTGCCTACGATCGTTATGACGGTATCGTGGGAACCCGAACCGAGATCGTATTTGATGTGAAGATACGACGTATCGCCTCCGGTCGAGGTCGGGTTAAAGACGATGCGAACGCTATCGAGCGAATCGAGCGTGCGCGGCGTACTACGTGTATCCCCAATCCTGAACGCCGAGGAACCCATGAAATATGCGCTATCCAGCGTTACCCCCGGACACCCGGTGCCGCCAAGATGAAATGCGGTATCCTTTGCTTTCCCGCACGCCGTATCGAGCACCGATTGCGTGGTTTGGGAAAGGGAAAGGAGGGAGGGGGAATGGACAGAATCGGCTATTGCGCCAAGAGACAACGCCTCACAAGAATTTATTACTTGACCTGTTGAAGTTCCGCCGAAAACCAAGACTTCCACACTGTCTGTACAGGGGTGGAGGGGGACTCTTGAGACAACAGCCACAAATGCACTTCTTGGTACTATCAATCTTGGCCCCTGCGTTACTTTTCCAGTTTTATAATTGAACCAGTTTGTAGAGTCATAAACATTAGTATTGACACCAGGATCATTATTTCCACCAATGTCAAAAATCGAGTCGCCGGATACTAGTAACACAGACCCAGACCAACGGGCCGATGTGAGATGACCGAGAGTATCCCAGGCATTATATGGCGAGCGGAGAACCTCGATTACGTCATTTGCTACGTATGAACTAGATCGACCTCCGATTCCGAGCAATCCTTGATCTGGGGTTTCACAGTAAGTTCCCGCATCGTGCTTGTCATAGGAATTTGGACCTAGCGACCAATTATTTGTAGCGATGTCATAGATTTGTGTTGCGGAAATGTAATGTCCCAAAAGTCCCCCATAGCTTCCTCCTTGAATTAAGACATGCTTGTTTAAAGAATCATAAAACGCTATCTGACCGAAAACACCAGTGTCCATGGATGCTAACGACTGGTGAGTATTCGCAACAGGATCGAATAGCTCGGTTGCGGTTAAGTAAGTACCGTTATTTGCGTTAGCACCTCCATTGATGAAGACTTTACCATCTGGCAATAGCAAAAGCGGAAAATTTTCTCTCGGAGTGAGCATTGGATTCATCTGGGTCCATACGCCTGTACTAATATCATATATTTCGCAGCCGGCAGTTGTGGACGTTCCCATATCCGTTAGACCACCCGCAACCAATATTCGACCGTCCGCTAACGTCATCATTGCAAAGCGGTATCTTGGTTCGTTCATTGAACCGGTCTTAGTCCAGGTATTTGTTTGGGGATCATAAATTTCGCAACTCGAAAGCACCGAACTGCCATTATTACCGCCAGCAATAAGAACTCGGCCGTCTGGGAACGCGACACCACGATGCTCAGTCCTTGCGTAATTCATTGAGGCGATGTAATGCCACGTTTGGGCGCGAAGTAAACTCGAAAAAAGAAGCGTAATTAGAACTGAACCAATCAAATACGCCTTACCAAAAGAACGGTAATTTCTAAGTATTTTTTTCATAGCACATTTTGGCTATTTTTTCACGAGGACTAAAGGTTGCTTATCTGCTAACCAAAACGGTTTTGGCTATCATTCTGTCATACCTAAAACCTTCAAAACACCCTAAAGTCACGAAATTTCAAGAGGAGCAGATCAAAATCCTCATTTTCGGATATATGGGCCTTGGTGATGCTCTCATGTTTCAGCAATCGCTCCGAGCCATTCTCAACGCTTTTCCGATGGCTCAAATTGACGTTATTGTTGGAACAGAATCCCAAAGCCGACCAATGCTGCAGAGACTAATGCAAATGGAAGGAAGAGAATTCCGCATGGTTTTGGAAGCGGATTTCAAATCATTATCATTGTCCGAATTACGAGGTTTGAACCATAAAATTAAGAAAGAAAAGTATGATATAATTATCTGCACCTACATGTCGCCGACCCCTTACTTCACAAGTGCGATACTTAGCGCGCCGATTCGCGTGGGTCACGTTTTTTCCTGGGATAAATGGTACAAGCCGCGTCCCAACCAAATGTTCAATATTTCAGTAAGGCTTAAGCAAGATCATGAACACGAAACGAGTCGACATTCAAGGCTAATTAGCAAATTAATTGGAGAAGAGGTTACCTACATTACTCCGAATATTTCTTTGAATGATTCAGAAAAGAAATTTGCTGAATCTTTTTGGTTAAAGAATCAGCTTGATGGTCGAGTTGTGATAGGAACTCACTTTGGTGCAAGTAAGGCACAACATTGGAAAAAATGGGACGATGATCGGTTTGCTGAAGTTTTGCGTGATCTTTCAGTAGAATATGATCCTGTTTTTTTGCATTTCGGGGTTGCGAGCGAGAAAGAACAAATAGAGGAGGCATCAAAATTTGTCAAATCATCGTCAATCAATTTATCTGGTAGTTATTCTATTTTCGAAGTTGCTTCGTTGCTTTCGCGATGTGATGCAATGATTGGGAATGATAGTGGTATCGGTCATATCGCAATGGCGGTCGGAACTCCGACAGTCCGTGTTTTTGGAATGTCCGATTATTGGGGCTATCGTAGTCTGTCAGAGAAGCATATTGATGTATTCAAAGGAGTTGAGTGTTCTCCCTGCCTCCAACTTGGGTATTTAAAGCCTTACAACGTGCATAATTGCGGGCATAAGAAGTGCATGAAGCTTATTACGGTATCGGAGGTGGTTGGGGCAATTATGAAGTATGAATTATGAAGTATGAATTATGAAGTATGAATTATGAAGTATGAATTATAAATTGGGGAGGACGCACCTTAAGCTGCTTTAAATTGGCGAGGAGTAATGATGGGGCGATGTGCGCGGCTTTTGCGGCGGGGAGCTGAAAGTTCGGGCACGTTTGCGTTCTCGTAGCTTTCGATGAGTGAGCCGATCATATCCACTAACGCAGCGGCCGGGCTTTGTTCATCGGGATCGCTGGTGTCGAGCAAATAATCGAGCACGGCAACTAATTCATTGTACTCTGCTTCGTTTGCGGGAACATTGATGATGTGCGAGGACGGAGTCCATGCCATGACGGCACTACTCTCGGATTTTAATTTAGTCTTTCCATTTGTTTTCATCGTATTCCTTATGCGTTAAGCATGCTCTGATATATACTTTCTGCCGTTGGTATCGGAGGCTTGCAATGAGTCGAAATTTATTGCCGCCGATATTAAAGACAATATATCTTCCGACCAGATCTGCGGAGCCGAACGTCGCCTTAAGCTCGGCAAAATTTTGCCATTTTGCTCGCTTGGCCTTGCGGTACCATTCATCGAAACCCGTGAAGGCATCCGGATGTCTCTCGACAAACTCGTTAAGGCGCTTCCGAGTGATGATATGCATTTGTTGTAACATATTACAACAAATTGAAAGGAATCGCTCCAAGAAGTCATGAAGCTTATTACGGTATCGGAGGTGGTTTCCGGCTTCGCCGAGGTAAGAAGTAAGAGGTAAGAGGTAAGAAGTAAGAAGTGGGAAATATGAATGAACTACTGCCCCACAGCGGTGGTTGGACTTAACTATGGACAGAGCTTATGAATCAATCATCGATTCCCAAGGTCATCTCGATCTTCCGGACCCCGTGAGATCGCGGCATGGGCTTCACACTGGTTCTAAGGTAATGATCGAGGATCGGGAATCTGAAATTATCATAAAAATGCCAGCACTATCACCAGAACTCGACCGGATGAAAGAAGCCATACAGAAGTCCGTTGGACTCCTTGGCACTGACAAGTCCATGTTCGACTCCTATCTCGAAGAAAAAAAGGTCGAACGAAACCGGGAGGACCATGATCTTCATCCTCGATAGTTTTTCTCTCCTCACTCTTTTCCTGAATCAAACGGGTTCGGGGATCGTCCTCAACCATCTCGATAACGCCGCCAATGGCGGTTACTTCCACTTACTTTCAGGGATTAATTTTGGCGAAGTGTATTACACTGTTCTACGGAGGAAAGGTGAGCGTGCAGCCGAGGAAATACGGGCGACCATCCGCTCCCTTCCTATAGAAGTTATCATGCCGGGTTTCGATGTTATGATCTCTGCTGCTCGATTAAAAGCAGATGGCGGCCTGTCGTATGCCGATTGTTTTGCTGCCGCGCTCGCACTGGAACGCGACACTCCAATCCTCACCGGAGATCGAGAGTTCGAGAATGTGGAACATCGTGGCGTCAAGGTTGAATGGCTTCCTCCAAATCGATAAATTTCGATTATTTTCGGAAAACACTTGACTTCTGGATATAATGTGCGTATATTAGTATCTACTGTGATGGGCACCCTCGGGGGAAAAGATGAAAGATGAAGTATGAAAGATGGACCTCGATTTACAGATTTTCGGGATCAGGGAAGAATGGGGAGTTCATTGAAAATAGAGGGGAAGGCAGCTTTCGTTATGAACGAGTTCTTCGCGAAAGTGAATTGTGAATAACTTTTGCCTCAAATGGCGAATTTGGCCTAAATTCGAGGGTAGTCGGGAACTCAGCAAGAAAAAGAAATGGCACCTATTTCTTGTAGACAATAAATTGGGATAGGAAATAGAGTGATTGCTCACCACTTTACATCCATTTTTGCGGCGGTTTGGAATAACGGAAGATACTGCTCCTGCGAGCATTCGTAGAGTCCGAATTGCTGGAGATGCTCGCTTGGCATTTGGGCGTCGAGCAGTTGGAAGCCTTTTCTGCGCAGCCGCTCGACGAGGTACACCAGAGCTATCTGTGAGGCGTAAGGGGCGCGGGAGAACATCGACTCGCCACAAAATGCCGCGCCGAAGGTGAGGCCATAGAGTCCACCGATCAGGGTAGTTGATAGTGGATAGTTGACGGTGGGTGGCTGGTGTTCGGATGGTAACTCTTTGTTATCCTCTATCCACTTTCCACTATCCATTATGCCCCAAACTTCGACGGTGTGCATGTAACCTAGTTCAAAGAGCTTTAGATACAGCTCGATGAGTTCTTCGGTGAGCCATCGTTCCTCAGGGGGAATGTTCTCTTCGAAGCGGGCACAGCCACGCAGGATTTCGAGCGGAGCGGTATCGAATGTAACGCGAAAATTCTTTTTTTCTAAAACATGACGCAGGGAACGACGAACGGTGAATCGATCATCGAGTGGAATAATGCCTCGTGGGTCGTAGGCATAGAAACTGATTGCGCCACGCGCATCGGCCATTGGGAACAGTCCTTGGCGGTACGCATCGAGCACCAGTTCGGGAGTGAGGAATGTATTTTGGCGAGCGATCACTTATTTCGTGAGTATCACGAACTCAGTGCGGCGGTTAAGGCGGCGTCCGGCTTCCGTCGCATTTGTAGCGACGGGATGAGTGGAGCCCATGCCTTTGGTTTCGATGCGATCTGGAGCAATACCGGATTGCATCAGATAGCGCTTCACGGCGACAGCCCGTTCTTCGGAGAGCTTCATGTTCACTTCGGGAAGACCGGTGGAATCGGCATGTCCTTCGATCCGAATTCGCATGGAGGGGCGAACGTGCATCAAGCGAACGACGCGCTCAAGTTCGGGGATGAACTCGTTCAGGAGCTGAGTTTGATTTGGAGCAAACTGGAGATCCTCGAAGACGAAACGTCTTCCTGGTTCGATGCCAAGCAGTTTTCTGCTTGCGAGCACGGAATGATCCTCAGCACGCAAGAGATCTAAGTGAACGGAATCTGGCACGAGGGTCGATTGCGAAAGATATTTCAGCGAGTACAGACTGGTGACGCTATTTGCGAGATCTTCGACGGAGTTAGCAAAACTCTTGCCAAGATCGAAGCTCGCGCCATCGGTTGCAAATGCCATGGCATGGTATTCGGGGTATTCAGGCGGCGTAACGGTGAGCAATCGGACATCACGCTGATAAAGCCAGTCGCCCATGCTTTTCATAGTAAAGTCAGTGGTGCCATCGCCTTGTTCGCCTTGCTGGTGGCATTGTGCATCCGTGATGAGCACAGCCAGACGAATCGCGATGGGCCGGAATGGCATGTCGTTCATGGCATGCAGTCCTTCGAGGGCATTTTCTTTGGGGTCGCCACCGCCGACGGTTTGAATATCCGCCACCCATTTTTCAAATTCTGAAATGTCATCGGTAAGTGTGGGGCTTTTCCATTCCACAATATCGCTGAAGCGGACTAAGCCCAGGCGGTAATCGAATCCATGCTGGGAAAGCTCTTCGGCAAATTGCGTGACATTCTCCTTGACGGTTCCGATCATATCGCCCATGGAAGCGGTTTGATCGATCACAAAGACGATGTCGATGGGAACCCGGTTTTCGCCGCTGACGAGGTCGAGCGAAAGGATCGGCCGCTCGATCCCATTTTCGAGGACGACGAGGTCTTCTTTCTGCAGCGTTCGGATGAAATTATTCCGGCGGTCAACGGCAGAGAAGATGATACTCATGTCCGGGAAGTGGGTAATATCCACATTCTTGATCGTGATGGCCGCGCTTCCATTGGCGGACTGCAAGCTAAAGCGTTCGTCGCGTTTTGTGAGGTCGCGGCGAGTATCCAGTACGGTTCCGGATTGCGCGAGTACGGTGCCTGTCAGCGATAACGTGAAAAGAATACTAGCGACGAATGAACGAGAGTGCATAGACTAAATGAAAAACTTTTTATTCATGATAGACCAACTGACGACCGTTGCTCTCTAAGCGCAGTATATTCCTATCTTTGCGAAGGCTTAGTCCTTTGCGAAGCTCCATTCTTGGAGAGGCGGTCGAAAGCCAATGTTGCATCCGGGAAGATTCTTCAGAGGTAAGACCATAATGCCCGAATTCTTGATGAATCCAGATCTCGAACGTAATGTGGAGTAGAAAAGGATGTAAAGTTTTAAGACCATCCATGGAAAGTCCTCCATCCATTTCCAGTTTTCTTAGTGCTTCGAAAGCTTGCTTATCGAGGAAATGCGAGAGTTCCCGCATCCTCTCAGCGAGCGAGGAGAGTGTTTTGATGGTGGAGCGGTCAGGCCAGACCGCTGCAAGCACCGGCATTACTTCATGCCGCACACGATTTCGCTGGTATGTCAGCTCATCATTGGATGAGTCATGCGCAGCAATAATATCAAGCTCATGGAGATATTCCGTTATTTCCGATCTAGTAACATCTAACCAAGGGCGAATAATGTGTGAGTTCCCTAGTTTTCGTTTTGAAGGAATGCCGGCCAGACCTCGTACGCCTGACCCGCGAATCATGTTGAGAATAACCGTCTCAGCTTGATCGTTCGCGGTATGTGCAGTCAGCACGAAGTCGAAACCATGCGTCTCTGCTAATGTCTCGAAAAATTTATAACGCAGTCTCCGCGCTGTTTCTTCGATGCCAGTTTTTTCGATTTGAGCGACATCTGCTGTTCGTACGCTCGATACATAGATCTGGACATTCCACACTTCACAATACTTCCGAACAATCGCTTCTTCCATGTCTGAGTCGGGCTCCCGAAGTTTATGATTGACATGCGCGACCGAAATACTCTCATACATCCCTGCATCACGCAGTGATTGCACGGCATGCAGGAGCGACAACGAATCGGGGCCGCCACTGACAGCCAATAACACTTTTGCATCACCGGTAACGCCCAGCGAAGCTAAAGCTGACGCGGTGCGAGCATGCAATGGATGAGTAGTATCGCTTTCCTGCAGCATAGGATTCAAGAACGAGAAATAAGCAAAATCCTATAAATCATGGTTAGAATTCCCCGTAGCTATTTTCAGTCCGAGTAAGTTTAACGTCCTGCAACTGTGGCGCGACGATCTTGATCTCCAGATTGAATCCGGAAATTTGGGAGCCGGGTGGGCGATACGTGAAATTCATTTCCCAGCAATGCAGGTCACGATGTACGGTCAATTGTGGGATGATGATCTTCCTGCTCAATAGATCATACCCTGCCGTGGTGCTAAACAGCCAATGGACTGTAAGCGGTAGATTGAGACTGACATTCGCGCCAAAATCCCGTTCGGTTCCTCCGTTGGCTGCAAAGCTTTGGGTGTAGTTTAGTTGGTAGCTGATATTCCATTGTGGACGAAAAGGGACATCGAAATACGCTCCTGGATAATTCCCACCGAAGAACATTTCCCGTTCGTCCTGCGCTGAAGTAATATTAAATAGGTGGCGAAGGGAATCGTAATTTCCGCCTTCTGTAGTTTTCGCCGCTGAAAAGCTTCCGCTCAGTCCAGCCGATACCGATTGAGCGCGGACAAGTCCCTCATGAAGGCTCGAAAGAGAGTACTGGGTGGAATCGCCACCCTGATAGTTTGCCGGATAGAACGAAAATGCTGCATTTCCGCTCAGGCTAAAGAGTGTTCCGATCGAGGAACTTGCACTAAGGTTTAGATCGCCAAGTAACTTTGTTGCGAGATTGTAGCCCGTCGATGCATCGAGATTAAAAAGCTTCACGTGATCGACCGTAGTGGAATCCTTATTGACCTGACGATCGACTTTTGCTTCGAAATTATTGGCAAGGTCGATCGACATCGTCTCCGATCTACCCTGGCCAACCAAGTCGCCATTTGGTTCGCCATTGAAAATATTGTACGCAGTGGGTTGCCCGGAAACCGGATTCGTGATTGGGCGATAATTTTGATAGGATAGATCTGGTTGATAGGTAAAGCCGATCGATGGTTGAATGGTGTGACGAATGGCCTCGATACCAAATATTCCAATATTTGCAATACCATATACTGTTGTCGAGATGTGGACGCCGGCATTGTAATTATATAAACGGCTAAAATGGTTGCTCGATGTCGTATCGGCAACAGTGATTGTGTCGATGATCTTGCCGGTAGAGTCTCTTATGTAGGATCTTCGAAAATTACTCAGCAGGTGCTCATGTACCAGCCACGCCTCCTGATACCCGAAGCTCGGCGTGAACGTGAAGTACCCGAGTTTTGGTGAAATGCTGATGGAGGGGCTGTGTAGCATGCTGTAACTTTCGGTGTTGGTGTACACCGTAGAATCGGTCATCGCGTTCGGCGTGTTCGTAGCCTTGTTGACATTGTGGCTTGCGCTGAACGAATAGCCGATATTCAATGTCGGAATACCGAGTGCGGTCATCAGAGCGCTCGGCTGTGTTCCATCGGTAGATTGAAATGGGAACCATGCTGTTTTCGAAAGATTGATCTGGGGGCTGCTTTCCTGATAGGTTCCATCGAGCAAATTTTGACTTCGCTGGTAATCAATGCCAAGACTAAGCCCAAGATCCTGCCAGCCAGTGCTGAAATTAGCGCTTGAAGTAACTTGCTGAGTATAGAACTGCTGGATATTCGTGGCATTGGCCTGAAAATATCCGCTACTTTGGAAGCTTAGATTTGCCGAGAGCGATGTTTCATACCCGAGTATGAGATTTGGCAGGTCACCTCGGATCAGCCAATTGGGTACAAAAGGATCGGCGCTGGAGTATCTGGTTTGTCCAAAGCCATATTCGATGGATGCGGGGCCATTCAGAAGATACTTCTTCATATACTCCGCCATGAAATCAACATTGTATCCGCCAACGGTGTATATATCCGTTTGTGCGCGGGCATCTGCATAATCGTTGAACACCCAATAATATCCAGCATGAGTCAAGCCATAGCCACGATCACCCTGGGTGGTATAACTGGGCATAATAATTCCGGAATGCCTGCCACTTTCGTGGTTGGGAAACACTCCAAACGGCAACACGAAGATCGGCACATCCGCCACGTATAGATAGACTGGTGCTGCAAAGATCTGGTCGCCCATAATGACCTTCATTTTCGGCGATTCGAAATAATAATGTGGAACTTCAGCGTCGCAAGTGGTATAGCGTCCATTCTCAACAAAAAGGGTTTTCGGCGCAACCTGCTTGATCTTTTCACCATAATAAAAGCCCTTATCCATCTCCGTGGTACCAAGTTGGACCGTTCCGTGCTTCGTCTTGAAATTATAGACGATCACTTCGCCGTCATAGACGGTCGCGCCTTCTGTCAGTTTAGGTGCGCCGCGGGTTTTTGCGCGATTGGTATCGCGCAGGATATGTCGCCTGAGTGCAAGTGTTGCTGCCACGACCGAATCGACATCATAACTATACGAGGTCATCAAATTATGTTGGAAATCCATGACAATGGTATAGGCATCGAGTTCCCGGTTCTCGAATTCCACGATCCCATCGTTCACGAGGATCATTCGTTTGTTTGGAACATCGAAAACGGTGGAGTCTTTAGCGGTGTAACGAACGATGGTATCGATATCTCCCTTTACCGTATCGCGTGCCACATACAACGAATCGGGAAATTGGATGCCGGGGCGAATTTGCTTAAGTTTTGGCGCGGTCGAATCAACAGGTGGCGCTGCAATTTGGGCGCGAAGCATAGAAGCTCCGAATACAATGGAGAGAACGAACAGTACGCACGAGAATCGGAGGATCATGTGTATCGAGGCCTCACCTTATACGGGATGGGGTCTTCAATTCCAGCTTCTGCAAATCCTCGGAGGCGCAGCGCGCAGCTATCGCAGACGCCACAGGCCACATCCTCCGATTGATAGCAGGACCACGTTGCTCCGATGGGAGCATCGAGTCGAACCGATTCTCGCACGATCTCACGTTTGTGAAGATGAATAACGGGCGTAATAATTCGAATATTGCTTCCCGGTTTCGTGCCTAGCTCAACGGTGCGTTCAAAAGCATCGAAAAAAACGCGTCGGCAATCCGGGTAGCCAGAAGAATCCTCCTCGACCGCGCCGATATAAATGGCATTCGCGCCGATCACTTCCGCCCAGCTTGCCGCTACTGAAAGAAAATTTCCGTTCCTAAACGGTACATAAGAACTTGGGATCCCTGTGGCATCGAGATCCGCTTTGGTCACTTCGATGGAGGAATCTGTCAGGCTCGATCCGCCGATGGTTCGCAAAAATTCAATATCAACGATGAGACGTTCGGAAATTTGCAGTGCATAGCAAACATCTTCAAATGCTTTTAGCTCGCGACGTTCCGTTCGATGGCGATAGTTGAGGTGAAGCGCGGCAACGTATTCTGAGTCACGCCGCGCGATCGTGGCCGAGAGCGTTGAGTCCATTCCGCCGGAGAGTAAAACGATGGATTTCATTCAATATCAAGTGTGCGCAGAGCCATGCGCCACTATAAAAGCCCACTGACTTCTGCGTAGGTGCGTTCCGTCTCCTGAATACGCACGCGGAGCTCGTGCAAATGTTTCATAGCAGAGACATCATTCTGTGCATGAAATAGGGGTTTTAGTCGCTCGAAGAACCATTTAGCGAGGTTTTCTGCCGTGGTGGGGAAAGTTACATATACGGCTTTGAGGCCAGAGGATTCGAGGAAATCGACGATAAGCGTATCCGAGCGGTCACACAGGAAGGCATGATCGATCTCTGCAATAAGTGGATCGACCATCTTTTTAAGATCGAAATAATCGAGGACCATCCCCATTTCATCCGGCTCTCCGGCAAGCTCGACCCACATGCGATAGGAATGCCCATGCACGTTGCGGCATCCACCGGAATGATCCGGCAACCGGTGTGCCATTTCCCATCGGAAATCCTTTGCGATTTGGGTCAGCATGGCTTATTGAACCACCTTTTCAAAATTCTTCACAAAGATTCGTTCGGAGTGCACCAATGCATCTTCTGATTTAGTAAATTTTGCCACCACGTTAGAATGCAGCCCTCCGCGCGTCGAGAATTTTCCGGTAACTTCTATCCATCGCGGTTCCATCGCTGTTACAAGGTCTTCCAGGATCTCGTTGATCACGGCCTCATAAAAAATTCCTCGATTTCGGAAGCTGATGAAATAATATTTGAGTGATTTTAACTCCACGCATAATTTATCCGGCACAAAACGCACCGCGATCTCGCCAAAATCGGGAAGTCCGGTAACGGGGCATACCGAAGTAAATTCTGGATTCACATGGGCGATCTCATAATCTCTTTCAGGATAGGGGTTGGGAAAAACGATCAGTTCTGGTTTGTTCAATGTCATACTCCTCTTAATACTTCGGGCCAGATCAGCTTATGTAATTGCATTTGTAATCGAATGGGCAGATGATTTTCGAGAATCCATGCGGCAAGATCTTGTAATGGCAACACCTCATGCACTGATGAAAAAAGAACAGATCCTGCACGGTTGTGGAGGTCGAATTTCCAAACCTGTGCTCGCGACCATTCGTAATCCTCGCGAGAACCAATCACGAATTTTACCTCGTCATGTTTTGTAAGATGCTCGACGTTCTCATAGCGATTCCGCTTCATCATGCCTGAGGATGGAGTTTTTAGATCCACGATTCGCTTCACACGCCGATCGACATGCGAAATATCGATATGCCCACCGGTTTCGATCATCACTTCGAAGCCTTTTCGAAGCAGTTCATCCATTAACGGATAAACGCCCTCTTGTTCCAATGGCTCCCCACCTGTTAGTTCGACAAGTTTACAGTCATAAGACTCCACCTTCTCGATTATGTCACGAATCGGTTGGTCTTTGCCTTCATAAAATGCATATTCGGTGTCGCAATAGGTGCAGCGAAGACCGCAGCCGGTCATTCGCACAAAAACGCATGGTTCGCCGGCTCGCGAACCCTCCCCTTGAATGGAGTAGAATATTTCGTTAACGCGTAGGACATCCCGTCGCTGTTTTTCAGCGACAGAAAGTGGCTTAGTTATTTCCATTTCAAGGATTTCCTGCATTTGTCAACATGAACCGGGAATTGGCGGATTTCGTTGATTTCATGAAATAACAGCCAATCTCTCCCAATTGCTTCCCATCGAACAAAACCGCCCCCTAAAACCGCTCACCACCTTCAAGATTGGCGGCCCTGCACGATATTTTTTCGAAATTACCGATCCTGCCCAACTTAGCGAGGCATTCGAGTTTGCAGAATTCCAAAATTTGCCAGTGCTCATCCTCGGCGGAGGGAGCAATATGCTTGTAAGTGACCGAGGGTTCGATGGGTTGGTTATTCATATTGCGAATCGTGGAATTGTAGCGCAAACTTTAGTTTGTGACTCCGCGCCGGGATCGCAAACTGAAGAAGCATCGCCTACGATGTGCGCTACACTGCGAATTGCCTCTGGCGAAGTTTGGGATGATGTGGTAAAATTTGCCGTATCACATGAGTTTTGGGGAATAGAGAACCTCTCGCGAATTCCAGGAAGGGCAGGAGCTGTCGCCGTGCAAAATGTTGGGGCGTACGGGCAGGAAATCAAAGATGTGCTGGTGAATGTAGAGGTCTTCGACCGAACAACGAAAACTCTTCAGATATTATCGAATGAAGCATGCAAGTTTAGTTATCGCAAAAGCATCTTCAATACCACCGAGAAAAATCGTTACATCATTCTTTACACAACACTGGTATTAAGTACGACTCCCAAACGTAATCTTTCATACCCAGATGTAAAAAAATGGTTTGAGGAAAATCCCGAGCCATCGCTCAGAGAAATTCGTGAAGCGATCAAAACCATACGTGACAGGAAATTCCCATTTCCCGCAGAGTCGGTCGAAGGGAATGCGGGATCGTTCTTCAAGAATTCTATAATATCGCTGGAACAATTCGAAAATCTCCGCGATCATTTCGAAAGGAATATTCCAGAACAAATCGAACGGCTTTTAAAATACGTCCCTTCATCCCTCAACCCTCATCCTTCATCCTTTCTTAAAATTCCATCGGCTTTTATCCTGGAATCATGTGGGCTAAAAGGATTTCAGCGTGGGAATGTGCAGCTAAATCCAACTCAGCCGGTTGTGGTGCTGAACGTAACGCGTGAGGCAACTGCGGACGAAGTGCTTTCCGTCGTGAAAGAAGTACGCGAAATCGTTGAGGAAAAGACGGGACTTCATCTTTATACAGAGCCCGAGTTGATAGGATTCAGTGCTGAGGAACTTCGGGGATACGGATTTAATGAAGACGAAATAAAAAGATATATTGATTTAAAGTAAAATTGCGGATTACAAAGATCAAATATCGATCCTCATAATCCGCAAAATCTTGTAATTCGTAGTTAGGCTTTCACGAATTCCGCTTCAAGCGTGATCGTGACTTCTTCTCCGACAACCACCCCGCCGGCTTCGAGTGCGGAATTATAGTGGAGACCGAAATCCTTGCGGTTGATCTTCGTCTTGGCAGTGAATCCAACGCGTGTTCCGCCCCAGGGATCTTTCATCTCTGGCGTTGGCTCTGCCGTAAGCACTACTTCGCGCGTCGCACCATGGATCGTAAGATCACCCTTAATGAGCAATTCATCGTCATTCTTGTGCTGCCATGCAGTCGAGTTGAACGTGATCTCGGGATATTTTTCGGTTTCGAAAAAGTCCGCGCTCCTCAGGTGTCCATCGCGGTTTGCATCACGCGTTTCGATCGAGGCCGCCTGTATGGTTACGGATACCGCGCTATTTTCGACATTTGCCGAGTCATATTGGAGGGTTCCGGCAAATTGACGGAATTCGCCACGCACGTTAGAAATCATCAAATGGCGGACGCTGAATCCGGCATGAGAATGCGACAGATCGAGATTCCACGTGGGTGCAACCTGATTGGTTGACTTTTCTTCAAGAGCAAGCTCCTGAACCGGAGCCTCTAAAACGTCTGTATTTGAGTTCATAAATCAATTCTCCTTAAAAAAAGAAACATAAAATTTGTTACAACGACTATTTACGCGGCATAACAATAATTGTTTCAACGATTAACTGCTCAAAATGAGGCCTTCAATAAGAAAGCATAGCTTTATTCGCAGACGAATGTTCGATTATTCCACCGGATGGTGAACGTGGAATCCAAGATCTTATAAATATCCAGATATTCGGGCAAAGGAAGCCGTTCAAGATGAACTTGCCGTGAGACGACCTCGAAATCGGGACGATCATGGCGAAGAAGGAGAATCACAGGACTATGGGAATGAAACCGTACCACGGAATCATATAGATTCACTCGTTCAAATTCATGCGCGCGCCCAACCCATAGGGAGTCTGGATGGTTGGGGTTGAGTTCAAGGTCGTATGTTGTCGAATACGGAAGTAACAAATAACACCACCGATACCACCACGATGCAAGAATGACCTGCCCGGAATCGTTACCGCCGTTCGAGAGCAAAGCATTTAAGGTGACACTATTTAAGCTATCGACAGCTCGGATGCCGGACACATTTGTATATTCAAAAGCGCGATTCGCAAGCGTTAGCACTCGAGATTCAGAATGCTCATAGCGGTGCATGGCACCATGAATGAAAGAGTTGCGAGTATCTTCGTTGTCGTAGATTTTTTGATCTGTGCCAGGCCAGGGAATGAAAAACCATAATACATTCAATATAACAACCGATGAAGTTAGCACGATTGCATTCCGCGTGATGATCGGGCGTGTGAGTTTCTGTTTGTTCTTTGGTTTTTGCTTCGTTCGCTTGGCAATCCATATTGCAGATTGGTCGAGAAGCACAGCAATAAGAAGTATTGCACAAGGCACAACATTTAATAAATATCCGGCCTTCATAAAAAAGATGAAGGCATAAAAAACAAGAGGGGGAATTACCACCAGCGCGACAAATTTGGCTTCCGACTTCCAAACGTGCTGTCTGATGAACGATATAACTCGACGAGGGAAGCATATCAGCAGTGCAACCATTGCAAAAGTGCTTGCGCCAAAAGCAATAGGCAGATAGAATGCCACTTTCTCTATGGTGTCAAGCTGGCTGTGCCATGTGTTGCCAAAGAGGATCGATTGTGTCTTAAAATTATCCTCCGTCAGAAGATAGGACCAATAGGTTGTCAATCCGCCTGCTTCTCTCAATAGCTCTGCAATCCACATTACAGTTACTATAAGAAAGATCGTAAGAGTAGCTATTGTAAGTCTTCGGGAAGGTTTTCTTTGACGAAAAACAAAAACTGTCGCCGGTAAAAAAAAGAGAAGGCTCGTAGGCCGAGCGGCGCCTGAAAGCGAAAGTGCGATAAAATATGCAAAAAAAGAACAGGAGGCATATCGGAAGAGGAAAGAGAGCCGCCGCGGACTGCCGATCCGGATGCCCTCATCATTGGATTTCATTGCTCGAAACCCGAGGTATAATAGCAAGCATGTAATAAAGGCCTCCTCGGCATAGATGGCATTCACGGCGCCGTGAAACCAAAAAAGAGGAGTGGTCATCCACAACAATGCCGCAATAATCGCCACACGTTCTCCGCGAAGTACCGCCGCTGCTCGCCAAAGAAAGAGCACAGCCCCTATCGAAAGTAATATGCTAACCCAGATATATGCAAGATTGAGATCGCCAGTAACCCAATAGAGCAGTCTGCCTAAAAGAACATGAAGAATATACCCGGGCATTTGTGGCGTTACTTGCCCCAGATCAAACCGGAACGTGGCGACGGCGAAGTTGATCGAGTCGAATTCGAAAAAAGTCTTCGCGCGAAAAGACAGGCGGGTGAAAAGTGTCGCAAGTGCAAGCGCCGTTCCAGTTATTGCACGAAGATTTTTCTCGCGAGTCATGGCCGAACCTCCTTGACCCGATAAATGCTCATTACAGTATCTGCGGATGAAGCAAGAGGAAGACGAACTCGAAATTCCTGAAGAAGAAGAAGTGAATCCTTATGATGTTCGTAAAATGGAGGGTTAAGCCTACGATAGATTACAAATAGATTTGCTCCCATACTTCGAGCAGAGTGCCATACCGAATCCTGATCGTGTTGGAGAGGCCAAAGAGAAGGGGTCATCAACCCGGTGAGATCTATAACGGGCTTATTCAAAAAATAACCAATAGCACCAACGTCGTCCACGGCTAAGGTATCACTTGGCCGCATGTTTTGACGGAGCCATGCGACGGCAGTAAGGTGCTGATCGTTAATATTGCGAACGGATTCAGCTTCAATCATGGACCAACGCCCAGTCTCGATAAGTCCGGCAAGAATAACCATTACAAAAATCCCGATCCTAACCATATTCTTGGGGAGCATTCGCTTTTCTATTTCCTGCCATGCTCCAATAGCACATAAAATGAGGAGTGGAAATACTGGAAAGAAGTACCGACCATGATGTCGAAATTGCGGAGCAATAAAAGATTGAAGTACTGGTAACCCGATCGCAATGACGACAGGTATATAATATTCAGGCTTATAGCGCAAAACCCATAACGCCGATAGAAGAAGAGCGAACAAAGATATATTGTTACTTGCTAATATCTTAACTGCAAACCAAAGATAGGCAAAATTTGGAACTATAGAAATGCTCGCGCCTTGTACAATGCTTGAATGAGAAACAAGATTGTTTCGTGTAATAAGTGGCAACAGGAATATTGGAGAAGCAATCACAGCGGCAAGTAGGATCGAAATCGGTGCAACAGAGATATTTGCTCGATCCCGAAATGCAGAGATCAGCCAGTCTGTTACAAGAACGATTGCAACAAACATAAACTCCGGTCTGACCATAAGCGCAAATCCCAACAGGATTCCTTCCCTCGGACGGAGGCAATTTCTTTTCCGTGAACGAATATGCTCTTCTATTACAAGGAGCATCAGGAGACTGGCAAGCGCTGTTTCCATACCGCTCATTCCACTCCATGCAAGGCGCGCGGAAAACACGGTTGCGATTCCAGCCAAGCGTGCGTTAGTCTCCGACACTCCGAATAGATTCCTTGCTACCCTGTATATTCCAGGGCCAAGCAAGAGATAGGCGAGCATGGAACATAAGATCGCTATGAGTTCAAGTCTTGAGGTAAAGAGGCCCAGAAAGGCTATTATGATAACCCACAGCGGAGACGTGTCCGCCGTTACTATTTGAGCAGATTGAAACGAGTATCCAAACCCATGTAAAAGATTACGTGCGAACGTCGTGTGAATATAAACATCGTCCAACGGAACCCCGAGAAGATGGAGATTAGTGGATGAGCTATCGCCAAGCAACAGTCGCGGCACTATTGCGAAAGCTATCATCGCGAGTATTCCTGCGAGGACCAGCAATAACTCAACACGATATTGCCCGATTCTTTTGTAGAAAAGGCTGGCAGGAGAAGATGCCATCATCGAAAATAAATGATGGTAATCATGGCGATGGCGTAGGCCACGAAATTGAGAAGCATCGGTATGTCGGAGAGCACCACATCTGTCGGACTTTCGCCAAGCAATTTTTTGTGGAGCAAATACAGATAGCGGAATACCCCATAAAGAACGAAAGGCGTGGTGAAAATAAGGTTCTCCGTTCCGAACATGTTAACCGTTCTATCCGACACGGTGTAAAGAGCGTAACTAAAAACAAATCCTGCTGCACAGATGGTCGTCATTTGTTCGGTAAACTCGACCGAATATTCTGCAAGAACTTTACGCGTATGATAGCCTGTCGCTCCAGCAGCGGAGGAAGTGCCAAGAGCGATCAGCTCGCCACGACGTTTAGCTATTCCTAAGAACAACGAGAGGAACATCGTGGTGAGAATGAGCCACGAACTACGTGCAACATTCAAAACTAATGCTCCGCCAATAACGCGAAGCATGAATCCGATCGCAATAACAAAAACATCGATGAGAACGACATCTTTCAAATAAAAGCTATAGGCGAGATTCATCACAAGATATGCGACGATACACATCACAAAACGCCAATCGAGACCATAGATGAACAGAGCGATCAGCGCGAGCAATATTGTGGCAATAACGAAGGCGGAACGAAGCGAGATCTCGCCAGACGCAATAGGCCGAAAGCGTTTCTTGGGATGGAGGCGATCGCGCTCACGGTCCGCAACATCGTTCAACACATAAATAAAGCTTGCAGCAAAACTGAATGTAAAAAATGCACGCAACGAAAGAAGAACGGATGCTGGATTTAAAAGCTGTTTCGAAAACACAAGTGCAGCAAAGACGAAAATATTTTTCGTCCATTGCTTGATCCGAAGAAGGCGAAGAATGGCTTTAAAAGATATCACGCTATGATACTGGTGGTTCCTTCTTAAACCTTCTGAAGCCGAGACCTATTCCCCACATTAGGATAAGTCCAATCCAAGCTATGCCCGAAATCCAAAGTCCTGAGATTTCGAGCGGCGTCTTCTCCAATTGCCACTTGAGCGTATAATGTCCTTCCGGTAGTGTCGCCTGGGCACGTCCAAAGCTATCTGGTCTTGAAAGGATCTCATTGTTATTGACAAAAAGATGCCAGGCTGGCCATTGAAATCGATGAAATGTAGCGATGTGTGCCGTGAGTAATAACATGTTATATGTTTCCGTCGTTGGCCCGAATGAAGTTCTGGTACAATATTCTTGCGCCGTCAACTCTGGCGAGTCGATGAAGCAAGGCTGAGCAGATAAGTGTTCCAAAACCGGAAGAAATCGCTCTGGCGTATTGGACGCAAATACGGAATCCGTGGCTCCGGATGGAAGAAATCCCGCAGGATCGACAGCTATGGTATTTTGATGAAAATATAGACGGGAATTCGTGGTCACGAGCAACATTGGAATCAGAGCCCCTATCATCCAGATCGAGATTGTAGCAATGATTGGTCGCTGCAGTTTAGTGTTCGGAAAAAGTCCGACAATAACTGCAAAAAAAAGTACCACGAAAATATAGAATCGCCATGGACCTTGTATAAGTGTAAAAATAGGAACGTGACGCCATATCGGGAGACTGATCGGAAGGTCTATCAATAAAATGAGGATCGAAACTCCCCAGGCAAGCCGCAACGTCAAACTTTTCGTCAAATTTCTTTCGGTTAATTTCCGTCCGACGGTCCAATGAGCGATTCCGATCAATAAAATACCTGTATAAATAATAGCAGTATGATACACTCCTGGCATTGCGATTCCACGAAATAGATCCAGCAAGGCAAATTCAGGGTCGCCGGTGGCATTCGAGAGATGAATGGCCTTATTAAATTCCGCCATCGGAAATAAGAAGAATGCATCTGCAGCAAAAGCTAATAGTGCCGCAGTGAACGAAAGAAGGATCATGCGTGCAGAGATATATTTGCGTGCAAGAATGCTTACGAGAAGCCCTGCGATGGCAATGACCATTGCAAGCGGAAGGCTGCTTAGAACTACAAGGGCCATCGAGAGTGAAGAGAGGGCAACGCCCCGGAGTTGCTCATCTTTCCGCTGGCTGCCAATCCAAAGAAGACCAAGACAAACAAAGGGCAGCCATCCATATCCAACTATCGAGGAGAGTGAGGATCGGCTGTAGATCTCGGCGACCCGGTAAGGTGCGAACGTGTAGAGCAATGCACCTATCCACATCCAATATCGAGATGCTCCGAGTCGCTCCAGAAGTTTCCACATCCCGAATAGGCTGAGCGCTGTTGAGATTCCCACCACGCTCTGAAATAATATGATCGGATTTTGGGTGCCAGTAGCAAAGCTTATTGCTCCCGCTAAAAGGAACGAAAATGGTGGATAGTAATAAAAGGTGGGTGAACCAAATCCCCGAAATGCAAGTGGAAGCCAGTGAGGTGGGAATACGCCAGCCCGAAGCAATTGATCGTATTTTTCTATCCAATACACATGGATCGGTCCATCCGGTCCAGAGGGTGATGTAATAAATGGCGCGATCAGTTGCAATACAACTACGATCCCGATCAACACTTCAAGCCAGCGAGGCAGCCGAAATAATTCGTCCTGCACAGATGTCTGTGTTAGCATTGTAGAATTCACGGGTTCATCGATCTTCATTTTCGATGTAAAAGAAGGTTGCCGACGATTCCGCACAAAATCCCTACAAATGTAAGGCTGGATATCCAAAGACCCGCCGTCTCTATCGGAGCGCGTTCTAATTTCCATTCAGCGATGTAGTGACCGGGCGGCAGTTCGACGGTTGCGCGGCCGATGCTGTCGGGAAGAGTACTTATCTTTTTCCCATCGCAGTACAAATGCCAATAGGGCCAATCGAACCGATGGAATGTTACGGATTGCGGCATCATAATATCCACATTGAATTTCTGATTGATCGGGCTGGTATTGATCAGTTCGATTTTATCGCGCGCGTCGAGATTTCCGATTATCGGCGGATCTTGAGCATGGGGTTCCAAAGTACTTGCGAGCATGGTCCGGGCGACGGTTACTTTGGGGCGATATTCCGTTGCATCTTCTGTCGGCCTTACATAATGCTGAAATGCGTGAAGATTTAAGACGAGAAGCAAGGCAGGCCCTATTGCTCCAACGATCCAAAGCATCGAGATATACCTTGCCGCTGTTTTCATCTTCGGGGAATTTGCTGCTCCTATGAGGAGCGCTCCAAGGAAAATAAAATACGCGTAAAAGCGCCAACCAAATTGAATCAGAGGAAATGGTGGAATTAATTCCCAAACGAAAAGACTGATCCGTGGTATTTCCACAAACATTGTTACTATCACGATCGGCAGTCCGATCTTGAGTATCTTATTCTCCGTTCCGGTCAGTGATGTTCCCGAGCGCTGCGATCTCCAATACCCAAATCCAACAATTGCAACAGCAATATATAAAAGAAGCACATGATAACCAGCGGGGATAGAAACTCCGTGTAACAGGTCGGTAAGAAGAAATTCCAATTTGATCGGCTTCAGGTCTTCCAATCGCGTGAACGGGCGAGCGGCAATCACGGAAGTGAGATGAAATGCCACTAATCCGATCGTGATCATCGCAGCAACGATCAGATCGCGGATGCTTCGAAATGATAATAGTTTCCAATACCGGAATGCAGCGATCGCCATGCAGATGAGCGTAACAGAGGTCAGTGGGATATTGGTAAGAACCAGCAGGGCGCTACAAAATGCTAATAAAACAATCGGGCGAATGCCTCCTTGCTGATCGGTTCGTATCACTTCGATCACTCCGAGCCAAACAAGTGGGAGTATGGCATAGGCCACGCAGGTCGAAAGCGAAGAGCGGGAATAAAGTTCTGCCATCCGGAATGGAGCGAATGCATAGAGCAATGCCCCAAGATTCCTTTGATAGTTTGCCGTTCCGATCGAGCGAAGCAATACTCGGGCAGTTACAAAACTCCCTATCGTAGCAGCGAGGCCGGTCAATTGATAAAGAACAGCAGGATCCGTTATCCCTGTTGCCATCCGAAAAAGGGAGGCAATATAAAAGGTTACCGGCGGGTAAAAGTAAAACGTTGCGGCGCCGAAGCCATAAAAACCGGTCGGGGCCCATCGCGGAAGCAAGACTCCCTCCGAAATCAGGTCCGTAAACTGATGGATCCAATTAAGGTGAAGTCCGCCATCCACTCCGTACGTCGTGGTGACGAACGGAGCGATCAGTTCAAGAATGACGACTACTCCCAGCAGAATTTCGAGCGATCGTGGAAGGCGAAAAGGCGGCTTTTCAGTTTCCACCTTCTAAAATACCACCGATTCCTGATACTCCCCAAACGGAACTTTCAGCGTATTCACCATTTCGCCGAGCGTCACATAGTTCCGTGCCGCCTTGATGAAGAGCGGCATCAGATTCGTATGCCCGAACCCGGCAGCGCGAATATCCTCGATGGATTCATCCACCGCTGTTTGGGAACGGTTCGCTTTCACTTCTGCAAGTTTCTGTTTCTGAGATCGTTCTACTTCCGACGAAATTTGCAGGATCGGAATATCGATCTTCTCATCTTTTTCAATGAACTCGTTCACGCCAACGATGAACTTCTCTTTCTTATCGAGCTCGATCTGGTAGCGGTACGCCGCGTCCGCAATTTCTCGCTGGAAAAATCCCGCTTCGATCGCTGGTATCACGCCGCCTAGTGCATCGATCTGATCGAAGTAGGCATTGGCTTCGCGTTCAAGACGATCTGTTTCTGACTCGATAAAATATGAGCCTCCGAGCGGATCGACCGTATTGATAACGCCTGTTTCGTATGCCAGGATCTGCTGCGTCCTCAGCGCGATCTTGACTGCTTTCTCGCTTGGCAGCGCCAGCGTTTCATCCATCGAATTGGTATGCAGCGATTGCGTACCGCCCAGCACTCCGGCCAATGCTTCATAAGCCGTGCGGACGATATTGTTCTCCGGCTGCTGAGCAGTCAGTGAACATCCCGCTGTCTGCGTATGGAACCGTAGCGAAAGCGATTTCGCGCTCTTCGCTCCATACTTCTCCTTCAAACGTCTGGCCCAAATTCTACGCGCAGCCCGCAGCTTCGCGATCTCCTCGAAAAAGTCGATATGCGAATTGAAAAAGAACGATAGCCTAGGCGCAAATTCATCCACATCCATCCCGCGCGCGATACAATGCTCGACATAGCAAAAGCCATCGGCGAGCGTGAAAGCCAGTTCCTGCGCAGCCGTCGAGCCGGCCTCGCGAATATGATAGCCCGACACCGAAACAGGATTCCACTGCGGAACTTCCGCCGTGCAGAACTCGATCATATCCGTGATGATACGCATCGATGGTTCCGGCGGATAAATAAACTCCTTTTGTGCGATATACTCTTTCAGAATATCGTTCTGCAACGTTCCGCGCAGTTTGTTGAAGGGGACGCCCTGCTGTTCCGCCACGCATAAGTAGTATGCAAAGATCATCGCCGCGGGCGAATTGATCGTCATCGAAGTGGAAACTTTATCCAGCGGGATGCCGGAAAAAAGCGTCTCCATATCTTTGAGCGAACTGATCGCTACGCCACAAATGCCTACTTCGCCTTCGCTCCACGGGTCATCGGCATCGCGGCCCATGAGCGTCGGCAGATCGAATGCGGTGGAAAGCCCCGTCTGCCCATGCGCAAGCAGATATTTGAACCGCTCGTTCGTATCTTCCGGCGTGCCGAATCCCGCGAACTGCCGCATCGTCCAGATCTTTCCACGGTAACCATTCGGATGGATTCCCCTTGTGTATGGGAACTGCCCCGGAAAACCAATATTTTCAATGAACGCGCTCGGATCTTGTAGCGACGTGCTGCGCGGAGCCTGCCCTGAGCTTGTCGAAGGGTCCGCCCCATTGCCGGTCGGAGCATACACCGTCTCCAGCGCCTTCCCCGAAAGCGTGGTGAACTTCATCCCGGTCTCGGGACTCGCCTCCGCTTTGGCTTTCCAGAGCAGATACGCTTCCTGGTATTCCTTGCTTTGCTCAAAAGACTGCGAGGTGGGCGCCGACCTCGGCGCCTGCCCATTCATTGTTGCTTTTCCGTTGGTATTTGACATATTTTCCCTCAACCGTCTTCAACGATAGGTGTGGGAATTTCGTCCCCCATGAATCAGAACCTGGATTACGAGGATAATTTGGGGAGATTACGCGGATGGTGCATTGGCAGCGAACTATCCGTGTAATCCATCCAATCCGCGTAATCCAGGTTCGCCTTCATGATCTGTCCTCGAAATTGAGCCAATTTCAACATTTGTTTCTTCAAGACATTGGTGCCCATTAAACGCAACTGAATTGTCATTTAATGAACTATATTTTACTTTAAAGTAATTGTTCATTAATTTCTCCAAGAAATCTATTCCATCTCAATTTTCAGTGAACATACGAGCCTTCCCCAACTCTTAATTCGTAATTGAAAAAGGGTGCTCATCAAAGCAATCCCTAATATATGGCGACAAAAACCCGAATGCAAGCATTTCACGAAAATAATCGAAAATAGATCATCACCCCCGTAGCGCAGGCGTCCTCGCCTGTTCCCCGGTCGCGTGTCGGAAGGGGGACCGGCGAGGACGCCGGTGCTACAGGTATAAGGGTTCAGACCTATGCACTCCTAATTACCCTCCCTCATGGGCACTTTTGGCTTCCGTGGCGGCTTTTCATTGCAACAAATACCATGTTCCCCAAACTCACATTCCTCCTCCTCGCCGCGCTGGTGCTATTCGCCGACAGCCCAAGCGTAGCGCAGAATTTTTGGGAACCGGTGGGAAACACAACCCCTTCTACCGCGAGTGCAATCACAATTGAAGATGATGGAACAATCATCGCCAGCGATGGTAATATTTTCATATCGAATGATGAAGGTTTAACATGGCAAGAACCTCAACCGGATTCCCCCTGGGACTTTGCAGCAATGTGGAAAAGTCCAAACAGCCACCTTTTTGGTGAAGATTACAACCGCAATATATATCGTTCAACTGACGTTGGTTTTTCTTGGCAATTGATTCCCAATGTGGGCGCACCTTTTACTGTTGATAGTCTCGGTGACTTAATTGCTGGATGGGCTGCCCAGGTATACATGCAAGGCTTTCCTCATCAATCAAGCTATGATTTTGATACGCTCGGTGTCATGATTTCAACTGATGAAGGGCTTAGCTGGCAATACACCGCGTTATACGAATGGATTGCTCCGTATGAGGGGCCCAATAACACTTTTAATCAGTCAATTGCCTTCGCTGTCGATAAAAACAATAATATTTTTGCTGGTATAAGCAATGGAATAATTTTTAAATCGAGCGATAAAACAAATTGGAATCGTGTGTCAGCCGATACTCTTTCTGAATACGGTAATTTGCTCGGAGTTAGTTTGAACGGAACTCCTTTCGCAAGTTGTAACAATGGTTTGTTTCGCTTGGACGATAGTAATTGGACTCAGCTTCAAAATGCCCCTACGGACTCTGCTGAAGTAAGTTCTCTCACGGTTTCACCCAACGGAACGCTATTTATCACTACCTACTCCATATTGTGGCCCAGTGATGTGGGACTTTTCCGCTCTACAGATAACGGAAATACTTGGGAGTCATTGGATTCGGAACTCAAAAGTCAGTTTATTAAGTGTATTGCAATTAATTCGACTGGTAATAGCATCTATGCGGGAACCGATTATTACGGATTGGAAGAATCAACCGATAATGGGAACACATGGACAGTGATAGGACATGGTTTAGGAACACTATACAATCTTAATATATCCCAGAATGGGACTTTAACAACAGGCTCTTCCTATTCCACGGATTTGGGGAGCACATGGTTCCCAATCGAAGTCCCAATCAACACAAATTATTCAACCGATTGGCAACCTATTATGGGGAATTCGCTGTATTTATGGGACTACGTTGATTGCTTGCGTACCAGTGATTTCGGTTCGCATTGGGATTTATGCGATTCGGGTTTGCCCGCTTCAATTGATTCGGGTAATGTATGGGGACCTGTTACAGATGGCTGTGGAAATCTTTACCTCTATTCGAACGAAGCAATACCTAATCGAATGTTCTTTTCTTCCGACTCTGGAAGTAGTTGGCATGAATCTGCACCCGGTATTCCAGGCGCACCAGAATGCCTTATTTCTGATCGTTCCTGCAATATTTTTGTCGGCTCTAGTAGTGGCATTTTTCGCTCAACAGACGGCTGTAAGAATTGGAAACAGACCAATGCCGGTTTAACTGACAGCGATATTTATGCACTTGCTATTGACAAAAATGGAAATATTTTTGCAGCCTCTGGTAGCACTCGAATTTTTTGTTCGAAAGATGATGGAGATACTTGGCAAAATGTTTCGCGATTGGACACAACTGAAGGTGAAATCGCAGAAATGTCTATGCTCACAGATGCACAAAACTATCTATATCTCGGCTACGTAAATTATAATAGTAGTCCCTTCGAGGGTGTGTATCGCTCTACCGACGAAGGAATGTCTTGGGATTCCCTAAATAGTGGCTTGAGTGACAAATCGGTAAGGTCACTAGCATTGTCCCCTAATGGATACGTATTCGTTGAAACAGAATCCGGTCTTTATCGAAGTGTCAACCCCACTCTTGATGCCGTCCAATCAGCTCCCGTGCAACCGTCATCCATTCTCCTAACTCAGAACTCCCCCAACCCCGTCACCCAAAGCACCACAATCTCGTTCACACTTCCGGAACCATCCTACATTACCCTCACTATCTACGACGCCACGGGCCGCGAAGTGGCTGCGCTTGCGAATGGCTTTATGGATGCCGGCGAGCATGAGGTGCCGTTCCAGCGCGGGAACACCCCAAGCGGCGTGTATTTCTACCGTCTGGAGAGCGGCGGTTCGTCCCAAACGCGGGGGATGGTGGTTTTGCCGTGAAGGGATTATCTGAACCTGGATTACGCGGATTAGGAAAGGGGATTACGCGGATGTTTAGGAGTGGTTCTTCTGGATTGAAATAGCGCGATGTGGTTTTAGAGAAGAAAGTCGCGGATGAACACCAATCTATCCGCGTCATCCGCCCAAATCCGCGTCATCCTGGTTCTGATTCTTTCGGACATTATTTTCAGGATTTTCTGTTACCTTATTCGAATTAAAGTGTCTTGTATATACGAGCTATATGTGATCGCTTCTTTTTCAGTTGGGTTTTATGCGGCATCTGTTCCAGCGGGCGTCCTTTTGGAGTTTTCGGTCGGCGGCCCTGACCGTGGTGATGCTGTTGTCCTTTCAACTATTTATGTCTCGGAAGGCTAGCGCACAATGGAGCATTGTAGCGAATCAGGCTATCGGCAGCCTTCCCGTCGAGAGCGCAGCGATCACGTATAAGGATGGCATCGTCTGGGCTGGCTGCCTGACCCTCTGCCGCTCGAATGACAGCGGCGCAACCTGGCGGCAGATCCCGCAGTTCTTCGACCCCACGCTGGACCGTATCGAGGATATTAATTTTATCGATAAGAATAACGGCATTGTTACAACGTTCTTCGGCGCTTATCTCACGACCGATGGCGGCAATACCTGGCAGAACAAGCTTGCAAATCAGGTCGATGGCATGGCGAACGGAACGTTTATGGAGTCGCCCGGACGCATTGCGCTCTCGGATTTCGGCGGTGAAGTGTGGATCTCCAATGACGCAGGCACCACCTGGAACGTTCAGCGTGTAGATACTAATGCTACACAGATCCTGTACCGAAAAGGCTCGCTGTATCTGCTTGCCTCGAAATTATTCGTTCCCTCGTATGATTATGTGGGGTTGATGTATGAATCCACCGATGATGGTGCGAGCTGGCAATCGCTTGCCGGTCAATTCATTGCAGATTGCTACAGCCTCACCTTCGATTCCTGTCAGGGAGTTGGGTATCTTACGAATGAGAATTATTTCCCATTCGATACGATCTCGCAGGTGTTATCCTCCACGGATGGCGGCGCAAGCTGGCAGACAAGCGTTACTAATGTGCCGAAATATTTCACAGGATCGGTCGAGGCGGGCACGAATTGTATCTTTACAGCGAGTAATGCCGGCGGTGTTTATCGCGCGATAGGCGGGAATTGGGAGTCGATCGGCGGGCCGAACTCCGGGATCGATACACGTTCGATCTGCGCCATTAACGATAGCCTTATCATCGCGCTCGATAGCGGAGGAAGCATTTGGCGAACCACGAATTCTGCCGGAGTTCCTATTAACGAGGAATATGTTGCGCCGCAGCTTTCGGCTGCATCGCTGTTCAACGGCGACACACTTCCGGCTTGCGGAACTCTCGCGAAGAGCGTTAATATTTTACCGTATTCCGGATATATTTGCGTTCCGCCAACCATTGTTTCGCAGCAGATCGTCGGGCCGGATTCGATGTACTACCAGTTTACGCGCCTTTCGGATTCGAGCGTAGCGAGCCTTGATTCCGATATTATCCTGTTTGCTCCGGATAGCGCGCGCGCGTATTCCGCAAGCCTTCGGATCACGCTTAGCGATGGTCAGGTGCTGCTACTCCAGCTTGGCGGGCACGGTTCCAGCGGAACGATCGTGCTCTCGGCTAATCGGATCATCACAGATACGATCGGCGATCTCGTGCTGCCGCTGAAATCTAATATAAACGTTCCATCGCCGATCAATCTGGAAATTATTTACGATTCCACGGTGCTCGTCTTTCAAGGCGGATACGATCTCGATGGCACGCGGATCGATTCTGTCACATCGGAGAGCAACGTGAAGATACTTCATATTCATGCACAAACGGGGCTTGCGCTCGATAGCGTGATCGCGCTTTTGCATTTTGGTTTTTTCCCAACTCAGCAAAATTGCGCTCAGATCACGATCGGTGCAAGCAAGCTTCCCGGCGGGACATTCTGCGGTTCGATCGTTGGCGTCACTACGCAGATCTGCGGGTCGGGTAATTGTGCGCAAACTATTCTTAGCGATCTTTTACGAAACGGTAGTGTGCCGGTTTTTAGTATCACGCCAAACCCTGTGAGCACTGTCGCTGAAATTACGTCTTCCAGCCCAATAGCCTCTGCGCGGATTGAACTTCTGAACACCCTCGGAAGGATGGAATTGCAAACGACCGCCGATCTCAGTACCGACCCATTCCCGCTCGATCTCACCGCGCTCACCTCAGGCCTGAAAATTGTAAGGATCTCATCCGCAACCGGTCGCTCCGAAACCCGAACGATCGTGGTGCTCCGCTGACACGCCCATCCTGACGCAGTTTTCGGGTGGGGAAGAAAAGCCCCATGAAGAATGTTATAGTCAAAATGCCGGAAAAAACATCCAAACAGAAAAGCCTCGTAGCGGTATCAACGAATGGTCAACTCCCTTCTAATAATGGGCATGCTCACCATTCGCCATTCGAGGAAACTAGCTTAACGCGAGAGGAAATTCTTTTCGATTACCGCATTTGCCACCAAAGCCGGCTTGCCAGTCTGCTGGGGCGGCGCGAGGTGCTGACGGGCAAGGCGAAGTTCGGCATTTTCGGCGATGGCAAGGAACTGCCGCAGGTTGCGATGGCGCGCGTGTTCCGCAACGGCGATTGGCGCGCAGGCTACTACCGCGACCAAACCTTCATGATCGCTGCCGGTATTCATTCTGTTCAGGAATTTTTCGCTCAGTTGTATGCGCATACTTCGGTGGAAGCGGAACCCGCCAGTGCGGGCCGCATGATGAACGGTCATTTCGGAACCCGCAGCCTGAACGAAGACGGTTCCTGGAAGAATGTGATGGCGCAGAAAAATTCCTCCGCCGATGTATCTCCGACCAGCGGACAAATGCCGCGCCTCGTCGGGCTGGCCTATGCCTCCAAGCTTTATCGAGAAACTCCTGTCCTTCAACACGGCTTCGAGCAATTCTCCGATCATGGGAATGAAGTTGCATTCGGCACCATCGGTAATGCCTCCACTTCTGAAGGAATGTTTTGGGAAGCATTCAATGCTGCCGGAGTGCTGCGCGTGCCAATGGCCATCAGCGTGTGGGACGATGGCTATGGTATCAGCGTCCCTGCGAAATATCAGACGACGAAAGAAAATATCTCGGAGATCCTCAAAGGATTCGAAACGAACGAGTTCGGCGAAGGCTACCTTATCTACCGAGTCAATGGCTGGGATTATCCGGCGCTGCTATCGGCATATCGAGAAGGCACGGAACGCGCACGGAAGGAGCATACGCCGGTTCTTTTCCACATTACCGAACTTACGCAGCCGCAGGGACACTCCACTTCCGGTTCCCATGAGCGCTATAAATCCAAGGAACGCCTCGAATGGGAAGCCGAGCACGATTGCGTCACGCGTTTCCGCGAGTGGATCGTTGCGAACGATCTTGCGTCTGCTGAGGATATGGATGCGATCGATGCCGAGGATAAGAAATTCGTCGATGCCGCTAAGCAAGCTGCGTGGGATGCATACCTTGCGCCTATCAAGCAGGATGTTGGAGATGTAAGCGCGATCTTCGATCAGATCGCTACGCAAACGAACGCGAGCAGTGAAATTATTGCAGTTAAAGATTCACTGAATGCCATCAAGGAGCCGATCAATAAAGATGTTTATAGTGCGGTCGGCAAGGTAATTCGTCTTGCAGGCAAAGGGCACGCTGCCGACCTGTGGCATTGGAAGCGAAAAGCCGATGCGCGGCATGAGGATGAATATTCATCGCATATTTATAGCGAGTCAGCAGAATCGGCGCTGAATGTTCCGGAGATCAAGCCGCAATACACCGGCGATGAAGCGAAAGTAGATGGTCGCCAGGTGATGCAGGCGTGCTTCGATCATGCACTTGCTCGTGACCCGCGCGTGTTCGCGATCGGTGAAGATATTGGCGTTATAGGAGATGTCAACAAAGGCTTCGAAGATATGCAGGCGAAGTATGGGGAACTTCGCGTGACGGATACCGGCATTCGCGAAGCCACGATCATCGGTCAAGGCATCGGCGCGGCTATGCGCGGATTGCGGCCTATCGTTGAAATTCAATATCTCGATTATCTTATCTTCGGTCTGGAACCAATGACGGATGACCTTGCGACATTGCAATGGCGTACCAAAGGCGGGCAGAAAGCTCCCGTCATTGTTCGCACGCGCGGACACCGATTAGAAGGCGTTTGGCATTCCGGCTCCCCGATGGGAATGGTGCTGAATTCACTGCGCGGGATGTACGTCCTCGTTCCGCGCAACATGACACAAGCAGCCGGTTTTTACAACACCATGCTTCAGTCCGATGATACCGCGCTTATCGTGGAAGTGCTGAATGGTTACCGTTTGAAGGAGACCATCCCCGCGAATGTTGGCGAGTTCACCGTTCCGCTTGGAGTTCCAGAAATTCTGCGAGAAGGCACGGACGTCACGCTCGTTACCTACGGCGCCATGTGCCGCATCGCGATGGAATGCGCCGAAGAACTTGCGAAGTTCGATATTTCCATGGAAGTCATCGATGTGCAAACGTTATTGCCATTCGATCGACATGCAATCATTCTCGAATCGCTCAAAAAGACCAACCGCATCGTTTTCGCCGATGAGGACGTCCCCGGCGGTGCGACGGCGTATATGATGCGTGAAGTCCTCGAAAAACAAGGCGGTTACCGCTGGCTGGATTCCGATCCGGTAACCATTACCGGCACGAATCACCGCCCCGCGTATGGTTCCGACGGCGATTATTTCTCGAAGCCGAACGTCGAGACGATGTTCGAGCGCATCTATGCCCTCATGCACGAGAGCGATCCCATGCGGTATCCCTCTATGATCTAAAACCTTGACTTTTAATTGATCTGCAACTGATCTCTCGAACATGTGGTTAACGTTAATGTTAACTTTGTCATGAATGCGAACTTTTGAATTTTATCGGACGGAAACAGGAAGATGTCCGGTAGAGGAGTTTCTTGATTCGCTGTCTGGAAAAGAAATGCAAAAGATCGACTGGGTCATGCGCGTGGTTGCTGAAACTCTGCTCGTTCCAGCAGAATATTTCGAAAAACTGCGAGGCACGTCAGGTATTTGGGCGTTGCGGGCAAGATTTGGCGGCGTGAGCCTTCGCGTTCTCGGATTCTTTTCCGGTGCGAATTCAATCGTGTTGACAAATGGGTTTAGTAAAAAGACGATGAAAACCCCGCCATCCGAAATTGAACTCGCGGAGCGAAGAAAGAAGGATTATTTAAGGAGGTATGGGCAATGAAAGACGACTTACAACGGTATCGGGAAGCACGAATTAAACGCGATCCCGAATTTGCGAAAAGCTATGAGGAGGGTTATCAACAATTCAAGCTCGGTGTCATGCTGAAGGTTGCACGTGAACAAGCTGGGTTGACCCAGGAGCAAGTTGCAAAAAAGCTTCGCACGAATAAGTCTGCGATCTCAAGAATCGAACGTCATGCCAAAGATATGCGTATATCTACACTTCAAAAATATGCCAAGGCGCTTGGGAAACGCGTGACGCTGGATCTTTTCTAAAAATCACTAAGCCATCGCTCCAATTCTCGCGGATGGCCGAACCGCAATTTCTCCGCTTCGAATAATTCCAGAAATCGTGGCGTTTCTTTCTTACGCTTCCAATAGACTTTGAAGACCCATGCGATAATGCTCTTATTCGAGAAGGTCATTTTCCATGATTCGCGATTGCCATTCCATAGTTCTTCTTTTGTCAGAAGTCGCTTGAATGTCCGCCACAGCACGCGGCGTAAAATAATTCTAAAGGGATAGTCCAGCCAAATGATGAGATCTGCTCGGTCAAATTGACGCGCCCAATTTGCATAGAAGCCATCGCAAACCCACCGTTCAGCAGATAACCTTGACTCTGCTCGTTCTCGAAAATCTTTTAGTTCAGCTTCTTTCCATTCCGGTTCATGATAGAGTGCATCCAGCTCGATGTGCTCGCACTCCATGTGTTGGGCAAGTTGCTTTGCCAGCGTCGTTTTGCCAGAAGCAGAAACGCCGATCAGACAAACACGATTATATGGGAATGGACGCTCCACGTTACATTACGGTGCAAGTTCCGTGGCGCGCTGAATGTACCCTTCGAAATTAGTCTCGTCCAGCGCGGCTTCCGTATCATTCCAGGTTCCGGTGATAACATACCAGTCTCCGCTTGATCGTGAACGCAATAAATAGGAAAGGTTTAGCACTCCGGGCTCAGACCCGCCTTTGTAGCCGATATACTCCCATTTTGATTTCTCGATCGAAAGGCCAGCATTGACGGCAAGAATGTCTCGAACATGTGCGCCTTCACTAGTCGTGGAGTGGTCGCGAATATATTTCAATACATTTGCAATATCGTTCGGTGATGCGAACCACTCGATCTTATCGATCATTGCAACGCCACCTCCGAAGGCAACACTATCGCGCGGGAATTTAGCGACGTGTTCGTCCAAATAGCTACTTCTCATCGTTTGGAGTAACTCGACATATTGCTTCCCCATTTTGCAATCGTTCGATTTCAGCTTGAACATTTCAAGCGTTGTGAGGAACGGAATGTCACGATCGGCATGACTATTACCTGCTTCGCGAAGCATGGCTTCGATATTTTTTCGCCCAAGCGTGTGAATAAGCAGATCGGTAGCAGTATTATCACTGATGGAGATCATGAGCGTAGCCGCGGTTGCGAGTGTGACGGGCGAGCCGATCGGCCACGCGTGCATTTGGCCGGAAGGGAATGCGCGAGAGGCAGAATCGAGGTAGATGACGTCGCTCCAATGCCGCGTGCCAGAATTTATTTCTTTCAGTAAAGTCGCAAGCACATAAAGCTTGAATGCGGAACCGAGCGCAAGAGATGTGTCGGGGTTCCATTTTGCTATTGGTTCGATCCCAGTCATGCTCAGCTTTGCGGCAAGGAATCCTGTTACGCCGCGAAGCTTACTCATCTTGGTTGCGACCTCATCGAGCGATTTGAGCAGCGGTGTTCCTGGCCCGAAGAGTAAAGAGTTGATTAGGTGATTGCCGGATTCCTCTATTCCAATGTGCATATCTACCGAAAATCCCTTCGAGAGCACCATCCGAACTTTTGCATTCGAGGTCTTCGAGGAATCGAGATAGTTCCATCGGACTATTCCGCCGTATTTATCGAAGTAATCGGTGCAGATGCCTGTCATTTGCGAAGGCGGGACTTGGGCAATGAAGTCAGGGCTAAACATGGTATCATAGCCTCCCGGGGTTGCATTTAAGAGTGCAGCCGTTTCATTGATGCGCGCTACAAGATCTGCCGAAGGCTGGGAATAAGCCGCATTAACACTTACAACAAGAGTAGCAAGAACAAGGATAAGACGTTTCATTTTTGAATAATAATTTCTTCGATGTGAATTTGAAACACGGTTTCGAATGCATGAACACATCGGGAGATAACTTCATCCATTGGAATTTCTCTCCCAAGTATTTTCCCGAGGCTTGTCACTCCTCGATCGGAGATGCCGCAGGGAACGATATGCTCGAAATAGGAGAGATCGGTATTGACATTGAAAGCAAATCCGTGCATGGTACACCATCTGGAAGCATGAACGCCAATGGCGCAGATCTTTTCTTCATGTCCCGGATCGCCAGTCCAGACGCCTGTTCGTCCAGCGATTCGAAATCCATCAATTTCATAAGTGGCAAGCACTTGAATGATGGTATCTTCAAGAGCCCGAAGATACCACCCCAGATCTTCCTTGAAATGTGCGAGATTGAGAATAGGGTAGCCAACAAGCTGTCCGGGCCCGTGATAGGTTACATCGCCGCCACGTTCGATCTCGAATTTTTCTGCGCCGATCTCGCGAAGTTTTGCATCTGAGAGCAGGAAATTTTCCATATCCGCGCCACGACCAAAAGTATAAACATGCGGATGCTCGACGAGGATCAGCGTATCGTCCTGCTCACCGGCAATGACACCGCGAAAGATCTCTCGCTGGAGTTCCCAGGCTTGCTGGTAGGGTGTGAGGCCAAGTTCAAGAAGTTGCATCTATGTGGTCTTTACAGAAAAAGCATTCTCCCGCAAATAAGCCGCAACTCTCTGAACATGATCGCCTTGCAATTCAATCGTATCTTTCTCAACAGTGCCGCCGACACTGAATTTTTGTCGGAGCGTTTTGGCAAGCTGGTCTCGCATTTCCGTAGAGAGATGAAGCCCTTCGATGACCGTCACCGCTTTTCCGCGCCGCGCTTTTTTGTCGAGGAATACGCGCACTTCCTGTCCCTCGCCGAGCTTGCGTTTGGCTTGCTTTGCTGCTGCATCCTTTGCTAGTGAATCCGCTTCTTCTTTGGAAAGAAGCGCGGATAGATTGGAAAGATCGTTCAGCTTCATGGCTTTCTCAAAAAATCCAGCACCACTCTGTTAAACTCCTCTGGTTGATCGAGATTCGAGAGATGGCTGGCGTTCTGAATTTCGTAATACTCAGCATGAGGAATTAATCCAGCGATCTCAAGACCGAGTGCGGATGGTGTAATTTTATCCAGAGAGCCAGTAATGATAAGCGAAGGAATGCGTACTTCCGGTAATATTCCTCGATAATCCTGGCTCCAGGTTTCACGCCAGGAAAGAAGGTATGTCTCGACATCTTTTCCAACCATAGCGCGGATGCTTGCTTCTAAAATTTCCGGTGCAATATTGGGCTTATGAGCAAATGGAATTCTTTCAGCCGCAAATTCTGCCAGCGATTTGGTTTTAAGTGCGTTCGCTGGCCGTGGAAGTATAAGTGTGGAGTCAGGATGCTTTGCGAAGGTGTTGCAAAGAACGGCTTTTGCTATGGTCGGGAGTGTTTGGCGGAATGCTTCCATGATAATAACTCCGCCCATCGAGTTGCCGACCCAATGCGCGCGTTCGAAACCAAGTGCAAGAATAAGTTCATTCACATCAGCAGCGAAGTCGGCAATAGTGATAGGAAGAGCGAGTCCGTTCTCGTCACGAGATTGAGAACGACCGCTTCCACGCATATCGATCGCGGCTACAGAATAGCCCTGTTCGCTAAAGAATTTGACTTGTGGTTCCCAACTTGTTAGGTCTGCGCCGACGCCATGAATGAAGACGATCAATTCGCCCACATGATCGGTCATGCTTCCATTATCAGCTCTCTCAAAAGCGAGCGTTATTCCGCGGATAATTCTATTTTGTAACATCAATAATTCCTTGTCGAGCCAGAGACCCTTCGACTACGTTCATTCTCCCTTCGGTCGAATGAACTTCGCTCAGGATGACAAAAATTACCCATCCGCGTAATCCATCCAATCCGTGTAATCCAGGTTCTGACTTAATCCGATTCGCTGGTGATCGTCATCTCAACTCGCCGGTTTTGAGCGCGGGCCGCTTCTGTATTGCCTTTTACGAGCGGTTTCGATTTGCCATAGCCAACGGCTTTCAGCCTTGTTGCCGCTACACCGTGCTGGACGAGATAGTCTCGCACGGCATTCGCGCGATCCTCGGAAAGCTTTTGGTTCGCAGCGATCGTGCCAACATCATCGGTATGCCCACCGATCTCAAGGGTGGTGTTCGTTGATCTCGATAGAAAGACGACCACGCGATTGAGTTCAAGTTTGCTTTCATCTAACAGATCGGCCTTGCCAAAATCGAAATAGACGTTCTTGAATTCCATGGTGGCGCCCAGCTCGATCGGTTCGAGCTCCAGTGCAAGCTTGGTGCGATCGAAGGGCTGATCGGCGGGAACTTCAAACCGCTCGGAGCGCGGCAAATGGCCGGCAGCGATCGCTTGAATGCCGAAATGATGTCCGCGCTGCGCGGCCAGCACATAGTTACCGGACACGCTATCGCTATAGACGCTGAACTCATTTTCTTTTGCGGTAAGATCATCGACAAAGATCTCCGCCGAAAGCGGCTTGTGCGTTTTGGCGTCCGTTACTTCGCCTTGTAAGATCACGACGGGCTTGGGAGCGATCGCGGAATCCTGCGGGCCGAGATCAACCTGATAGAGCCTTGATTTCCCATCGCGGTTGCTGACAAAATACGCAGTTTTGCCATCCGGCCCGATCGAGAAGCCGTAGTCATCGGCAGCAGAATTAAATGGCGCTCCGAGCGGAACCGGATCGGTCCAATGCTCGCCGTTGAATTGGGTGCGGTAAAGATCCTGACCGCCGCTCGTGCCACGGGGGCAGGTTGGGCAGGGCCGAGTGGAAGTAAAGTATAGCGTTACACCGTCCGCCGCGATGAAGGGATACGTTTCGTCAAATTCAGAATTAACCTTCCCATTTAAATATTTGACCGTATCCCACGAACCGTTGGGACTGATCGTGACGAGCCAAAGATCCTCACCGCCTTCGCCGGCAATTCCGTATGCTCCCTTTTTGCCGAAGTCTTCACTAAATATGGCTGATTTTCCATCGGGAGAGATGGAAGATTCACAGCGGATCATCAAGGAATAAAAATCCGCAGCCATTTGCGTTTTTAGATGCTGGACGAGATGCTCGCGAAAATGCAGATCCCATGCGTCGGGTGCGCGAAGCCGAAGATCGGAATCCGGCGCCATTTCTTTATTCACCAGCATCCAGATGGAGTCGTGGAAATGATTCATCGCGAATTGCCGGTTCGTATAGATGTTGTTCAGCAGTCCGGGAACTGGCTGCGGCTGTTGAAATTTTCCATCGACGAGATGTGCTTTCCACAAGGTAGGCCCGCCGCCGTTCACATAGTAAAGCTCATCTCCACGTGGGGAGATCGTTGGATTAAGCTGGCCTGCGGAGTTGTTGATGGGTGGGCCGAGGTTGATCGGGGATGACCAGCCGCTATCGGTCAGAACCCGATCCCACAGATCGCTATCCCATTTCCAACGCGGGTTAGGGTCGGTTACTCGCCAGGAATCCTTCGAAAACCGGCGAGAGCCAAAATACATGGTGCGGCCGTCGAGCGTGAAGCAGGGCCGGTCGTCAGCGGAATCCTGATCGGGGAGTTTGGCCGGAATGGCGACCAGAGCGCTATTTGCGGGCAACACGGCACTCGTCTGCGAATGAGCATTAATGCTCCACGCAGAGAAAAACAGGAAAAACCAAAGAAAATGACTGAGTTTCAAGTAGAAAGTATGGCGAAATCAGTGCGAACGTCCCTGAAAACCATTTATTTTTGTGTGAGTTCTACCACTTATACTTTGTTCACGCTATTATGAAACACAGGATCGCATTTTTTCTTATAACGGCGTGCTTCACCTTCGTGTTCAGCGGAATGTGCATTGCCCAGCAATCCAGCATCCTTGCGAACTTGCACCCTCGGCCTAAAGTCTCCTATTTCCGTTCGGCAGGAACATTCGTCATAACTCCTGCAACGCCCATCCTCATTTCCGATACGTCCTCGGCACAAGCGCTGGATTATCTCGAACGGATGCTTCAACAAACGCTTGGATACACGCTGGCGCCGTTTCGTGGAAATTTTATGGAAGGAGTTGCGGGTGCTATTTATTTAGGTGAAGCCGGAAGTTATCCCGCGCTCGATTCCGCACTCGCCGCATCACTTGCTTCCGGTGAAACGATGCCACCCGCAGAAGGTTACGTTATGGATGTTTCTCAACATGGGATTTTGCTTACTGGTACTGATCCGAATGGTACATTTAACAGCATTTCGACTTTTGCCCAATTGTTACAAAATTCAGCGCTTCCGATGGTTCACATCAACGATTGGCCTGATTACCCGATCCGATGGGTGTTCTCCGGGCATAATCTTATCGAGCAAAGCCAGGTAGCCGCACTCGAAACCATAGAGGATACCATGGCTGCGCATAAGCTGAACGGGCTTCAGCAGAACGATTTTAAGAATAATATCTATAGTGTGTTCGAGGGTTCGTATCCGCAATATTTTTATAATGTCGATTCGCTGCAAGCGTATTCCGCAAAATCGAATGTGGAGATCATTCCCGGTGTGTTTCCATTCGGATGGTCGGAAGGAATTTTGTTCCACGATCCCGATATTGCAGAAGGCATCCCAACAACGACCTCCTACCTCATTCAATCCGATACCGGCATTGTTCTCACTGATCCTAACATGATACTTCCCAACGGAGGGTTCGAGAACATCTCTAATGGACAATTTACTGGCTGGAGCTATTATGACGGACCCAATCAAAGCATGTTCGTCGATTCGACGACCGTTCACTCGGGCAAATATAGTGCGCGTTGCACCAACTTCACCGCTGGAAATCCGGCTGGCGATGCTCGTTTCATTCGATCGCTAAACTGTAAGCCTTTTCATGGCTACCACATGTCGGTCTGGATCAACACGCAGAATTTTCAGGGCGAGGAAGTGCAATTGCTTGCCATCGGGTATAACGGTGCCCAAAGCACATCACTGACGTACACCGCGTTTCCGGTTCCCTCAACTTCGAATGGATGGAATCAGTATAATGTAGTTTTTAACACCTTAACCTACGATTCATTGTATGTCTATTGCGGCGTGTGGGGCGGTTCTGCTGGGACGATCTGGTTCGATGATTTTGTGGTCGAAGATGCGGGGATGACAAATGTACTTCGTCCGCGTGCTGAAATTCCTGCTGTGAGCGAGGCGGGGAAATCTAGTAATTGTGTGGAAGGTAAAGATTATGCGCCTATCATTGACAGCGTGATGGAACAGAATGAAGGTTCCTATCCCTGGCATACGTCGCCGAGATTCACGGTCTTGCCCGGAAGCGCCATCAAGAATGGCGATACCGTGCAAGTTCATTTTATTCGGCCAAATCCCGTTGAAAATGATGGAACAGGCGATGGTTCTACGATGGTCTGTGTGTCTGAAGACACGCTATACTCTATTATTCAGAATCAGCTTTCGCTGGTGGATGCGCAATATCATTCCAATAAATATTTCATGAGCCACGACGAGATCCGCGAGATGAACTGGGATACGGCTTGTACTTCGCGACATGTTTCTCCAGCGGTCGAGCTTGCCGATAATGTGAAGAAGGCGGATTCCATCATTCAGGAAGTGCATCCCGGCGCCGAGCGATTCGATTGGAGCGATATGTTCGATTCCCTTCACAATGCACACAATAATTACTATCTCGTAAATGGCGATCTCTCCGGCGATTGGAATTTAATTCCGAAGGATTTTACCATTGTGAATTGGAATGGCGGGAATATGTCGCAAAGCCTGAACTTCTTTTCGAAGCTCGGTTTTTCGCAGATCACAAGCCCCTATTACGATGTGCCAAACACCATAAACATGCGCGACTGGCGTCTTGCCATGGATACCATCCCCAACATGCGCGGCATGATGTACACCACCTGGGCAAACGACTATTCGTTCCTTACTCCCTTCGCCGATTATGTCTGGAGTGCAGGGCCAATGATAGTGCATATTCCTGTAAGGGTTATCGATACATTCGGATATCCAATGAACCTCGGTGCAGACGTATTTAGTGACCCTTATCTTCCATCGGATTCCATCACTGCAGTAACAGCCACTGTCATTTACTATCCTGATTCAGAAGTAAAAATTCCGCGCGATACCATAACCGTCCCATTCCAACGGGTTTCTTCCAACCATTATACCGGTTCCGTTGTCCCGCGCGGACCCTGGATGTATTGCATCCATGCTGTCAACACGGAACATCTCGTGAGAACAACACCTTTTTATGAAGGGGCGTGGGCAGAGCCTGAAAAAGTTTCAGCCGGGGATGATCTTCCAATGCGTTATTCGCTTTATCCGGATCCTGCGGTGAATTCCGTATCGCTGATCACCGGGACGCTGGGAACCTATTCAATAGCAATGATCGACGCGCTGGGCCGGACGATTCTTACGCAAACCGTTACAAATAATTCCACAGTCGATGTGTCCCAATGGCCAATTGGAACATATTCCTGCATTCTGAAAAACGGCAACACCATTCAAACCAAGCATTTCGAAATTATTCGCTAACGACATTTTAAATGGAACTCAAGAAAAGAAAAGTTGCGCGAGTGCTGCTCCTAAATGACAAGGATGAAGTACTTCTTGTTCGCCATACTGTGGATATGGCGGCCCCGAATCCCGATGACATCCATGCAAAAAATTACTGGCTCCCACCTGGAGGAGGTTTAGAACCTAATGAGTCATTCGAAGAAGGTGCCAGAAGAGAATTAATGGAAGAAACAGGTATAGAAATAGCCTGTGTTGAACAACGCCTTTTAACTCGCGACTTTGAATCAATATATGATGGCAAACCCGTATTGATAGAAACCCAAATTTTTTTTGCAAGAACCGGTGGAAGGTCCTCGCCAAAGCATAACAACGTTATGTTAGACGAAGCGATTGCTGAAGTAAAATGGTGGCCTATTTCAGAAATAAATTCTTCTTCCGAGAGTTTTTTCCCTGCTATGATCGCAGATTTATTGAGAAAAGAACTTGAATGATTTGTATTGTTCATGATAATTATGGGAATATTGGTAAGAATTCTGAAATCCAAACAAAGAATCATTAATGCTACGTTAAGATGAGCCAGTCCTACACCATCAAAGTCCTTCGAGAGAATTACCGTGCGGAGCGCGAGGCCGCCGAGCAATACCGCGCGCTTGCCGAGCGCGAGCGCGATGAAAAGCGGAAAGCGGTGATCTACAAACTCGTTGCGCAGGAAGAGAAGCACGCGGCGCGCTGGAAAAAACGACTGGAAGAAATGGGAGCGAGTGTGGATGAGCCTTCCCGCATTTCACTCCAGTACAAACGTATGCTCATAAAATCGCTGGATACCGAAAGCGTGCTTCGCCGCATGGAAGCGGATGAAGATGCCGCCGAGCGTGGCTACGCCAAAATGATGGCCCAAGTGACCGACGAAGAACTTATCCGCGAGATCGAAGAAGTAAAAAAAGAAGAAGAAGTGCACGGGAAGGTTCTTCGTTCAATGTACTCGGAAGATTCACACCTTCCTCAGCACGATACTCGCTCGAAACTTGATACGCTGCTTCGCCGCGAGCGGTGGCATGTGCGTAGCGGCTCCTGGCTCGCGGATGCCATCTATGGTGTGAACGATGGGTTAGGAGCGGTTTTCGGTATCGTAAGTGGCGTTGCTGGCGCAACGAATGTGGCAGGTGGCGCATCGACACAGTTCGTATTGCTTTCTGGTTTTGCGGGCATGATCGCAAGCTCTGTTTCGATGGGATCGAGCGCGTATCTTGCGGCGAAGTCGCAGCGGGAAGTCTATGAAGGCGAGATGCACCGCGAGCGGCAGGAGATCGAAGAAAATCCTGAAGAAGAACTGGAAGAACTTTCGCTCATGTACCAGCTTCGCGGATTCAGCGAAGCAGAAGCGAACGAACTCGCGCACAAAATATCGAAGCAACCGGAGGAATTCCTGAAAGTGATGGGTGCGGAGGAATTGGGGCTTTCCGAAATATCATTCCCAACTCCGTGGCGCTCGCTCGCTTCTGGTGGACTCTCGACGCTCATCGGCGCGTTCATTCCACTCATCCCATTTTTTTTCTTAGGTGGGATGACAGCAGTCATCACCAGCTTCGCCGTTTCCTTGCTCGCTCATTTCTTGGTCGGCGCTGCCAAGAGCATTGTCACCGTACGCTCATGGTGGAGATCCGGGATGGAAATGATGGTCGTGGGGATTATCGTTGCCGTTGTGACGTATGGATTGGGACTGCTCTTTCAGGTGAAGGCGGGATGACGCAATTTGTGTTTTTACTGAAACACCTTAATAAATTCCACCCTCCGTGATCGCAGGCGGAAAATTTCATCGGATTCGTCAGGACGGCGTGCTACCGGCTCGGTTCTGCCTTCGGAAGCCACGCGAATTATTTCTTTCGGAACCCCGCGTCGTTCCAATTCATTCGCAACGAACGTTGCGCGTTCGAGGCCGAGCCGGTTATTGTACGCATCGGTTCCCAGCGAATCGGTATTGCCGATCAGCAGCAATTCTTTTAGTTTCGACAGCGAACGAATTGCCGAATGCGCGGTCAGGTCAAGCGCCTGTTGCCACGTCATCGAGGAAGGTTCGCCGTGATCGTCGATGGTATAATCATAAGGGTGCTGGTAATCGTCAAAGGGGAAATTAATGCGGATAACAAGGGTGTCCGGCAAATGCAGATAGACGTTTATAATGGAATCTTTAAAGCCACGCAGATCGACATGCTTGACATCGAAGAACGCATCCGGCGTTTCTGCGCCCACATCATATTCTGCCTCGCGGTTCACTTTGAAACCGATCATTCCTGTTTCGGGGATCAGCCCGCGATAGAGTTCCAGTGAATCTTGGTGTACATAAATATCCGCACCGATAGCCGGACGGTTATCCATGCCGCGAGTGACATGCGTTATGATCTCGATTGGCCCAAGAAGCGGGGGCATTGAAGCCGGAGTAACAGGGGTTGCCGGAGTAGGAGATGTCGGTGCAACAGCTTCCTGTGCTGGCTGTGTGGTATCAACGCGCAAATGATTTGGCTCGACGCGGCCTGGCGGAGAGACCTCTCCATGCGCAGCAAGGAGTGGGATAAGCGTACGCGTGATCGTATAAAGATTCATTCCACCCATCATTGCAGGCGCGTTCGAGGACCAGAAGAACGCTGTATCGTTCAATGCCGATGGGAACACTTCATCGGATGGAGTATTGATCGGCTTGCCTAAATTCTCCGGCACGGAATATCTGCCATTCGCAATATGCGTCTTGAAAAGATCGTATCCGCCGACGGTTTCGTGACCGTTCGACGCGAAGTAGAGCGTATTGGGATCGGAGGCAAGAATGAAGGGGGATAGCTCATCGCAGGCTGAGTTTACTGGTTCCGGCAATGGTTGTGGCGCGATCCAGTCATTCGAGGTTGCACTGGTGCGTTCGGAATACCAAATATCCGTTCCTCCATCTCCGCCCGGCCGGTCGCTGACGAAATAGATATGTGTTCCGGTTGCGTCCAGCGCAGGCTGGCTATCGAAATGTCCATCGGCATTGAGCTTGCTCAGTGGCTGTATGTTGGAAATCGTAACTTCGTCTCCCTTGATGGTTACAGATGCAGTGTAGAGATCGTAATCGTCGGGGTCCTCGTTCGGCGCTTTCGCGGAAAAATAGAGAAGACCGTCTGCTTTGGAGTAAAATGCAGTTCCCGCAGGCAGAATGTTATCTGCGCCCTGAACAGGATACATCGGGCCGAAACGAGTTGTCGAATAAACGCGTGAAGAAAAAAGCCTCTGGGTTCGTCCGCCGGAATGGTAGTTCTCCGCATTATTCCTATCGCTGGTGATGAGCGCAAGAGGGCCTGATGGATTCGGAATGAACGTCATCGCATAATCGTCCTCTGGGCTGTTTGCAGGGGAGGGAAGCATCGTAATATGCAATTGCTCTATTCCGGCCCCATGATATACCGTATCCAGTAATGTTTTATCGAACGTTCCCGGATTGCACACCGGCTGAGGCGGCGGCGGGCAAATGAGCGGCTTCATTTCGGGTGTGGTGCAACTCATAGCGCTGAACACAAGGAACAACAGCAGAGCACCGTGTGCTGTGGTCGAGATTCCAAATCCAGGATTACAGTAGCAGGACAATTTATATTCGATTATCTTACTGATGTCATCCTGAGCGGAGTTCGCCCTGACGAAGGAGTGGCGAACGGAGTCGAAGGATCTCGGCGCGTGCAAAAGATTCTTCGACTTCGCAAAACCCCGCTGTCGCTCCGTTTTGCTTCGCTCAGAATGACATGCAAAACTTTCAAGTTCAAATTGAATTAAATTCAAACTACGCGATAGTCTTTGTTACCAGGCTGAACAGGTCTTGCGTGCCGAGGGGTTCGGGCGACCAGAACGGCTCCGCATACCGTGTGCCGATCTTTCTACCAAAATACGCAGCACGCGCGCGAATGCCTTCGACGAAACCCGGTTGCGAAAGCACCGTCTCATACTTGCGATTCGATAGATCGTCGCTGGGCATCCTGTTACCATCGAACTGAGAGGCATAGGCTTCCACCGCCTTCATGCGTTCCTCGATGACAGGCGTTATATCGACGATAATGGTCGATTCGACGTGGTGTCCCTGCAAATAATGCAGCAGCATTAATGGACGGTGTGGCTCCTGCGGGTTCCCATCCTTATCTTTCGTTTCGATCTTTACCAGTCCTGCATAAAATGCTGCGCGGCGCGCAAGCTCTGCCGCTGCTTCGTGATCGGGATGGCGTTCCTCGCGGCTTGGCCCAAGTAGAATGGTTGGACGTGTTTTTCGAATTTGCACAATAACCTTCCGCAAATTCTCTTGCGTAAGTTCGATATTGCCATCGGGCATTTCGAGATTTGCGCGGTAATCGAGCTGCAGGATTTTCGTGGCCGCTTCGGTTTCGCGCGCGCGGGTTTCGAGCGTGCCGCGCGTGGAAAGCTCCCCACGGGTGAAGTCGAGAATGCCGGTGCGCTTGCCCGCGCGTTTATTCATCAGCAACGTGCCCGCGCACGCCAGTTCGACATCATCCGGATGCGCGGCTATTGCAAGGAGATCTACGTTCATAATAGTTGATAGTGTATGGTGTATAACGGAGAGTGGATAAAGAAGATTTGGGCAGCAAGATTTCCAAACTTTCCACTATCCGTTATCCACTATCAACTTCTTTCGTCGTTTCCATCGCCAATAATAATAGAACGGCAATCCCGTTAGCACCAGCGCCATGCCGGTCACGCTGCGGATGAGTGGCTGGGTTCCGGCCTGATATGCCTGAATATCCGTCACAAGCGTAATGATAACATACGCGCTTGCAAACAGCACAAAGATCGCGGGAACCCACGGATATCCCGGCACCGAAAATGGACGCTCCGCACTGGGCCTGCGTTTGCGCAGGATAAAAACAGCGATCGCCATCAGCGCATACAGTACCCAATTGACGAACACATACATGCTGACGATAAGATCGAAGGATCCCGTCACAAGCAGAATAATAGACCACCCACCCTGCAAAAATAAGGCAATATGCGGAGTTTGGAATTTCTTGTGAACTTCCTCGCTCTTGCGGTAAAACAGTCCGTTGCGCGCCATGGCATAATACACGCGGGCGTTGGTCAGCACAGTGGAGTTTGTAGTATCGAACGCCGAGAGCATCATAATAACGGCTATAATTCCAGCGCCTCCGGATCCGACAACAGCGAAAACCATTTGCGAAGCCACGCGGTCGCCGGGTGCATTTGCAACGCCTCCGACAGAAAGGATATAGAAGTAGGCAAGGTTAACGACGAGATAGAGTCCGATGAATGTAAGCGTACCAAGAATGATAGCGCGAGGAATGATCTTTTGTGGCTCGCGCACTTCACCAGCAATGTATGCCGCATTTCCCCATCCATCATAGGACCAGAATGCTCCGGACATTGCAAGAGCAATAGCGCCAATAAGCGGCCAGCCGATCAGTGATGTGCCGGCGGTTCCTGCATGGCTCCAATTAGCTGTTGAACCCACATGCGATCCAGCAATGAATGCCACAAGCACGATGGCAAGAATGGCAAGCATTTTTGCTGTGGTCGAGATGCTTTGCACTGTTCCGCCAAGCTTTACTCCTCGAACATTTAGCGCTGTCAGAAACACCACGAGGAACGATGCAACTAACTTCCTTCCCAAGAATTGATAGGGAAAAATGGCGCCGAGCAGCGGGATATTCCATGGCGTATCCTCGGTCACTCCAAGAAATGTTAGTGCGTGCGTAAAATGTGGCAGCGCGGTAAAATTCTCGAAATACTGTGCGAAGAAAAAGCTAATCGCCGCGATTGCTCCGCTTCCGGCGATCATAAAATTTGCCCATCCATAGAGAAAGCCGAGTCCTTCACCATAGACTTCGCGGAAGTATTCGTAGAGTCCGCCAGTCTTGGGCATTTGTCCGACAAGTTCGCATTGCGTGAACGCGCCGAAGAGTGTCAGGATACCGGTGAGCACCCACACCCCCATCAGATACGGCGCGCTTGGCAGATCGCGCGCCATCTGTGATGGAGATGAAAAAATTCCCGATCCCACGACCGAGCCGATGACGAGGGCTGTCGTAGCGTAAAGACCGAGCGCGCGTTTAAGGGGTGGGCTAGACATAGTTAAAAGTCAGTCGGGCATCTTACAGATGCCTAAATGTAGAATCAATTTGCGAGAAGTCAAAGTGTTCTAACCTATCCACCAAATCTCCGATCGCACGTTCAACGGAAACAAGAATGCCGGGATGCGGACGATTTGCATTTCGTAATAACTCATCCAATCGAGTGAAATCACCAATATTATACGTGAGTATGACTCTATTGGAGCGAATGCCTGCATCAAGCACTTCGGGGTCGCTGGCGCTACGCATTCCAATGTCCTTCACATGCACGACATCCCAGCCTCTTTGCCGCAACGCCCGTTGCAAACCGTAGGGAATGTTTTCATCGAGCAGTAAGGCTGGCAGTGTCATCGTTTGAGACTATACAGCTTCTACGATATCTATAGCCTCGACCTCAGGAAGATGGTCATAATAGTAGGCAAGTGCAGCAAACACTTCTGCTTTCGTGAGCCACGGGTAATAATCTTGGATCAAGACGTCTGGCGAAATTCCCATTTGCACATAGGAGCCGATGGTTCGAACGGGAATGCGTGTACCAGCAATACACGGTGCGCCGCCGCAGATCTTCGGGTCTAAGGCGATATGCGGGTATGGTCCAAGATTCATCATAATAATAGAATAATGAGAATAATCGAGGAAAGATTCTTCCGTCTCTATTTCACTTCAAAATCAATATTGGGAATCGTCCAGCGGGGGCGTGTATCGAATGGTTTGGGGTACTCGCCGGTGGGAACTCCGAAACGCCAGGGCTGGACCGAACCGGGATCGTATGTTCCGCTCCCATCCCCTGAAAGGAACGCACGAATGCGATACGTGGAAGTTGGGATTTGATCGAATTGAAATTTCCGCTCGCCATGCGGAAGTATCTTTTGATCGGTAAGAATATTCCCGTTTTGCATCACCTGCACTACTAATGCGCTTTTGGGTGATCGGGCAAAGAAGGAATCCGCAATCGAAATTGTCCCGCCGATGGTACCGAAGTCCCTGTTATTCGCGGCCCTGAAATGGAAATGAAGCACGGTATCTTTTGCAACGCCCGGAATTTGAGTGAGCGCGCTCCGAATATTGCCCAAACGGACCGTTACCAGATAGAACTCATTCGAACCCAAGCTGTCCGCAGGCCGCATAGAAACTTTCGCATCGTCGTTCCAATGGAATAGTGCGGGAACGGAGTGGTGCCCCGTATCGGTAATGGTAAAGGCATGTTCGGCGGAATCTTTATTCACAGCATCCGTGAAGGAGATAGGAAACGAGGGCAACTGAGAAATGTCTTTGATGCTATCGCGAAGCGACATCGTAATGAATTTTGGAGGTGTGGGCGATCGTAGTTCCTGCGGCGTGGTAAAGGTAACTTTATGGGCCGAATCGCTGAGGGGATTATGGGAAAGATCGTGGATGCTGTCGCGAATCGCTTCCAGCGTGTATTCGTGGTTCGGCGTTAGAGGAGTGGAAGTGACAAGCGTGATCTGGCTTGGATGCTTTTCTGGATTTTCACGGAAGGCAGCGACCACCCCCCAGGCCCCTCCTTCTTTAGGAGGGGGAGCGCTGTGTAGAATAAAGTTGTGGGCATGAACGTCCTGACTATCGATCGGTTCAGAAAAGTGAGCTCGGATATGGAATGAATCGACCACTTCAACGTCCTGCAATTCCGGCTTGATCGTATCGGTCGCCGGTGACATGCGAATATAGATCCCAGATTTGACGACACTATCGAGTGTAACATCTCCCGCCGGTATGCCATAGGCATCGACTCCGGCATCATATACCTTGTTCCGATAGACATCCCCGACCGCAAACACGCGGTATCGGTGGCCGACTTTCATCGCTAAAAATTGCCAGACGCCCTGATCGTTGGGCTGCGTTAGTTGATCGGGAGGTGTGTGTGCAAAGTTCAGTGTGTCCGCATGAGGTATTGACATGTCATAGGCAAAGATGAACAGGTCGCTTGGTTTCATCGGTTGGGATTTTATCGGAGTCAGCAAATATCCCGAAAGCATACCGGTATCGATAACGGGGCCGGTCGAGAACGTGAGAAAAAACGGCGCTGCGAGCTGGCTGCCAGTTCCATTTACGAGACTTGTTTTTAGATCGCGGGTAAGCTGAACGGTATAGGTTGTGGAATCTTTCAGACGCGTGGCCGGGGTGATGGTTACTTCATTGCGGCCCGACCATCGGAACTTCGGCGTACCGTTCAAATACGGCGTCATCGAAAACGCAGTTGCGAAGGTGGACTGATCCACATCGCGTTCGAATTGAAAATACAGCTTCGTATCGGTTGGAACGTTAAGCTGGCGATGCCGGGGCATCACGGAGTCAATCTTGGGCCGGGTAGTATCAACCGGTCCTCCTGGCGGAGGCTGCTGGGACGCGCAACTCGTAAGGAGGTAACAGGTAATAAGTAAGAGGTAAGAGGTAATAAAAAAAGAGCGCATTTTTGTTTTGACCAAGCCCGATTAATTCTTACTTCTTACCTCTTACTTATTACTTAAACAGGTTTACGCTTGAAGAACTCTACCGTTTCACGCAGGCCTTCAGTAAGCGAAGTCTCTGGCTCCCATCCGAGGATTTGTTTTGCATGGTCATAACTGCACATGCTGCGCTGCTGCTCGCCGGCTTTAGCGGGGCCATATTGAGGCGTCGCTTTGCCGTTCGTTGTGAGTTCACTTAGGACATTGAAGATCTCATTGACGTCTGTTTCTTTTGCAGTCGAGATGTTGAAAATGTCGGAGCTGTTTAAAGTATCGAGTGCGAGAAGGTGCGAGCGGACGACATCTCCTACATAAACGTAATCCCGTGTTTGCTTGCCATCGCCATTGATGACCGCAGCCTCGCCATTCAATAATCGTTCAGCGAAGATGGCTACTACTCCAGCCTCCCCGTGGGGACTTTGCCGAGGGCCATATACATTCGTGTACCGGAACGCTACATACGGTATCCCATGAATTGAATAATAATAATGTAAATACAATTCGATACTCCGTTTTGCTACTCCGTAGGGGGCAATCGGTTGTGTGGGGTGTTTTTCATCGGCTGGGAAATATTCCTGTTCGCCATAAACAGCACCACCGGTCGAAGCGAACATGAACCGCTTTACGCTTCCGGTCTCTTTCGAGGCTTCGAGCAAATTCAGTGAGCCGATGATATTTTGCTGTGCATCGAACACAGGATCGGCAACGCTTTTGCGAATATCGAGTTGTGCAGCGTGATGATTCACGATCTCGAATCGGTGCTCGCGAAAAAGACGCCTAACGAGTACCCGATCGGTAATATCTCCCTCGATAAATTCTGCTTCGGGATTAAGATTCTCCATACGGCCAGCACTCATATTATCGAGCACCACGACGGCATCGCCGCGCCCGACGAAGGCATCGACAATGTGCGACCCAATAAATCCTGCACCGCCCGTTACTAATATGTTCACTAAATTCTCCTTTGTTTTAACAACATGCACCATGCACGTAAAGGGTTCGGAAGAGAAGAACAAAGGCTTATGCAACAACGTCATCTTAAAGTCAGACACCAGCGAGTGAGCGGAGCAGGAAGCGCCTATCACAATACCGGCAGGGTAAAAAACATTTTAGCCCATGCAACTGTTTGCGGCTCTGGTTGTTCCCAAGCTATAGGTTCTATTTTTGTCAAGAAAGGATTTCTTTTATGAAACATCATCGCTTCGTTGGTAGAATGATTTCGGTGTCCCTAGCGCTTCTGGCGCTTATGGCGGGTACGACGACGTCCCGGGCTGCCCTTGATGCATATCTTAAGATCGACGGCATGTCCGGGCCTGCGAAAGGTTTTCACGCAATAGTGCATTGCATTAATGGTTCGGTGGATGCCGGGAAGCTGCCGGTCGGAACGTTCAATGTGCAGGTCGCATGGGTCGATGGTGGCAAGACCTCCATGGATGACTGGTCACAGATCAGGGCAATGGCTGCAAAAAGCCAGGGCGCACCGGTGAATTATACTGTTATCATCACGACGAAACCGAGCAGCGCGCCATCGAACGTTTCCAACTCCTATACCTTCACGAATGCCAATACTGCTTCGCATAATGCTACGGCATCCAATAATATTATGGGTATGCCGACAAACGGCAGTGGCATGACGAGCGGCAGTGCAACCACAAATGGCAGTGCCATACTGAGTGGCAGTGCGACGACGAGTGCCACGCACGCTCACACCCCGATCACGATTCGCAAAGAAGTCGATGCCGCTTCCCCCAAATTCATCAGCATCAGCATTGCCTCCGGAGACGTGGATGGCGATGGAACAGTCGATGTCATGATGGCGGTAAAGACGCAGGGGGCTTCGATCCCAGCAAAGAATTAACTCAGGAGGGGGATCCTGCTGAAATAGCGATCGTAATCGCAGATTCCTTTTCCGACGAAGCGTCGAGGGACTCAGCAGATAGATCTCGCTTGCAACATTTCGATCAAAAAAAATCCCTGCATCGTCAGTGCAGGGATTTGAGGTGAGAGAGGGTTTTGGTTGTGTGTGTCTTCACGGCGTGCGTGAAGATGGGTTGCGATTCTCAACCTATTGCCAATAATAGGAACTCATATTTTTTTCATGATCTTTTAGCCAGATCGTAAAGGCATCGTACGTTGGCAATACTTTATGGGCGATACATTCTTGCATGAATTGTTCCGCGAGTATTCTGGATGCGAGGGTGAACTCCTCGATCCTTGAGTACCGCGACGGAATTCGTTCTCGTAGTTCTTGATCCATTGCCTTTCCCGTTCTTACTGACATTACCACATCGACAGAATATCAGTATCGTGCCAACTGAAACTATCTTTTGACGAGGCCGGGTGTAGTTCATGAACGTTTGAACAAGCATTCATCAAGCCTCGATGATGAAAACGTTTTCTAGTTTTTCGTTCTCGGGGCTCCGACTCAATACTTTCAATAGGAACTGAGATCCGGATTATTTACAATATGGAACAAAATCTGCATAGTTCATGAAGCGATTATAACGCAATCATGAATAATAGTTTTCAGTTTTTTCAAAAACAGCTGGTCTTCGCAATCCCAGTTTTAACAACCAATGTCAGTTTTATGCAATTCTGTATTTTTTTAAGTCGTCCTATTGCAAGTTCCGGTGCCAAACTATGAAATGGATAATTTGGGATGAGACCGTAAAACCGTAAAGAAATTTTACCGTGGCTTTCCGAGCCGGACGAAAATGCGTAAATATTTGTCAGAGTGGGAGACTTCGCTCGTGCCATCTTCCGTTTCCCAGCGATGGTAGGTCAGGGTTCTCATCGGTGAAGACAATTCCATGTCCGAAATAACGCTCCAAATAGGATAGCAGAACGTCTCGGAGTCCGGTATAGCCATCGCCGCCGAGGGAGTACCAATTGATGACGATGGTTCGTACTTTATGATGCAGGATCTGCAATTGCAGGTACGCTGCCTGCCCGAAGATCCTCACCGAATCTGATTCGAGCAAGATGACAGAATCGGCGGAAAGGGTGTCGCGCCGCAATGCGATCCGTTTCATGATCAGATATGCCGAATCCTCCGGCATCCCAACATGAATTCCGGCGAACGCTGGCCGCGGAGGGACATAAGCTGAGTCCGAATGAGCTTCAGAGAGGCCAAAGGAAAAGAGTGCTGCAACAATGAATGTAAAACGAACCACTGACATTCGGTTCAAAGTGACTGACGTACCTTTATTACTCTGCCATTACTGACCGCAGTGAACTCGATTGACTTCCCATCCGGAGTCCAACCGATATGACCGATCTGTTCGAAGAGCGGCGAACGCTTGCCACCCGCAACCACAAAATATTTGGCATGGCTTCCGGTCGCGACAAAGGCAAGCTTGGACTCATCCGGCGACCAGGCTGCATCAACAATGGCACTTGTTTTTGCGAGTACCATCTTATCGAGATAGAATTTTGCAGATTCGAGCGTTAGCGAATACGCAAGATGCTTTCCGCTCGGGCTCATGAAAAGAAGGATCACTCCGGGGAACGGGCCGGCAAATACCTTCCCATCATAAACGACGACGGCACGGCGCTCATCTTCATCTTTATGTGTGATCGCAGGATCGGAAGCGAAATATGCAAGGTGGTTACCAGAATCGTCCATCAGGAACTGTGCAGCCCAGCGGTATAGCCCTTCATTCTTTCCCTTAAAATTCACATACATACGCGCGGTATCGCCGGAAAGAGATGAATAGGCTGTCTTATTTACTCTTGCAATGTGCGTAAAATTAAAATCGTAATCGCGTCCGGCAAGGCGTTCGTGATCGCGCTTGACGTCTGGGCTATAACGCCAGATCGTTGCATCGTAAGTGGAAGTTGCGGATGGAAACGGCCATTGGTACAGCAGCATAGCGGAGTCGGTGCGGTCGGTAACAAGGTTTTCCTTAAGGAGATCAGTTGAGCGGTATGCCCAATGCTGCTCGTCATGTGAAAAGGAGAACTGATGAGGGAGAGGTTCGTCTTTATGCACGATGCGGCCATCGACGATTGCTAAGTCACGATCTCCGGTTTGTCCATTGAACGCACTCGGCAGCAAGGCAGCCCAATGGTTACCGGTCCTGGAAAATTCAAGTTCAGGATAATCGCTGACCTGGCGGAAGAGTAACGAAGTATCCTGGTACAGGAACGACATTGTTGAATCGAAACCCTTGGTCGTGAATGCATGCATCAATCCTGTCCAAATAAGATGGTCCCCATGCGGGCTGATGCGCGTGCCGGTTCCGGATATTTCATGATAGCGTTCCGGGAACGGATTGCCATTGATAGTGATATATTGCCAATGGGCAAACTCATCAACAACATACCAGAGGGATCCGTCGGGCGTGGCATCCATTTGCTTGATGATGCGCGCCTGATCGAGATGGTAGATCGTATCGGCCTCGACAGGAGCCGGCTGGAACAGCTTCTCTGTGGCCTCATTTTTTATGCCGGGTGGCTCCGTCGCAATATTAACCAAATGCTGCGAAAAACCTCGCTGAGGCAGAAATATCAAAAGACCGCAGGTGGCAAGAAAGCCTAAAGTATTTTTCTTCATCACGTGCTTAACAGCCGGGATGCGCTCATGGCTCCGCATCGACACCTATTGATCGACATTCTGTAAAAAGCCCATTATGGGCTCAACATCAGCCCTAACTGCTTCGCCATTTCTTTGGTAAGCATCCGCCGGTCAAACGACTGGACGAATGGAAGATTGATATTTTTGGGCAGAAGCGATTTACGCCACCGGCGATAGAGATCGAGAATCACATCAGCGATGGCATGTATATCTTTTGGCGCCACCGAGATCCCCGCGCCATAATCATTCAGGAGTTTGTCGGCCTGGCTTCCAGGTGGCACGAGCCCGAGAACCGGTTTGTGCGTGCCGAAATACTCGTAAAGCTTGCCGGGTGCGCTGATGGTATCCGACATCGTCATCCACAACACATCACTTGCAAGCAGCAGCGCAAGGTCTTCGATGTGTGGTAAATATCCTGTAGTCACCACATTGTTTTCCAAACCCATTTTCTGCGCTGCGCGCACATATTCACTTTGCAAGATACCGGCAAACACAAGTTCGAGATCATTCCCAAGATCCGGTTCCTGTTCGATTGCGATCCGTGCGGCTTCGAAAAAAGGGATGGGTGAACGCCCCACATAAAACGCACCGCCGTATGTCATGCGAAATTTGTCGGGACTGCGATAGTTATCCATAAGGCCGGAGGCTTTATCCAGATCTTCGGGATCGAACCCATGCGTGATGATCGTCACTTCATCATGATTGAGAAAATTATAGTTTTTCAGCAGCACCTCTTTCATTGCGCGGCTGGCTACTGTGATGGCGTTCGAGGCGCGGAGGCATTCATCTTCCAGCTTACGAGCATACGCTTTGTGAAAAGGAGTTGCGTAGAAATTCAGCACCGGATTCGAAACCCATGCATCGCGGTAATCCATAAGGAACGGCACGTTATGCCGTTTGGAAAGTTCGGTCGCAATGAGAAAGTCGGTGTAAGGCGGCGCGGTTGCCAGAATAGCATCGATGCGCTCTTCTGCAAAGATCTGTTCCGCAGCCTGGAGCGCCGGGTGTTTCCATTTGATGCGGCTATCTGGCTGATACACTGTTTGAATCAGTTTCGAGCGAAGCCTCTGATACCGTGCCGTCGGAAGCTTGAGGGATTTCCCTTCCTTCTTTGCTAACGTTGCCGCCGGGGCACCGCTTGCTTCTGTCCGAACAATGCGGACATAGCCGGTATCCACAAGAGGGCTGAGTTCGTCGAGGAGGGAATCGTCATGGGCGTAGTACGGTGTTTCACCGGCGGTGAGCACAATGGGACGCCAGCCGAAATCCGGCAGGTACTTTACGAACTTCATCGTTCGCTGCACGCCACTGAGTCCCATCGGTGGGAAATAGTAGGCAACGACGAGCACGTTAAGCCCCGGAGGCGCGCCGGGTTCGAGGAGATCGATGTTCATGCTGCAAAAATACGGATCAGAACCGGGATTTATGGGATTATTGGGATTTATGGGACGGGACAGGATATGCTAACAAGTATTATTTTCGAAAAGGCTTCGATCAAAATCCCACTCATCCCATTAATCCCCAAAATCACGGTTCTGACAACGGAACGGCTGGAACAGGCAAGGAGTTAGTTTCATAAGGCTATTGGTCAGAGTCTTTTCATCTCAGTCGTGGCACAAGAATTATATACCGAACTCCTTTCTCGTCTAGCTGCGCTTCGGCGGCGGCGGGAGTCCGTTGCGCTTGGCGCGGGGATCGCGAGCGGCCTGACGGTAGTAGTTGTTCTTACGGTTTCGGCCATTGTATTGGAAATGCTCGGTCATTTTCCTGTTGTGGGGCGAACGTGGCTTTTCTGGTCGGCTTTGCTACTTTCTGTTATTGGGTTTTTCGGTTTTACACTTCCACCGCTCTTTGTTCGATTAGGAATTCGTCCGCGATCTTCTGATGATGAGCTTGCCGCGCAGATAGGTAACCATTATCCGTCCGTCAGCGACCGGCTTGTGAACGTCTTGCAACTTATGAGGCCGCTGCAGCCCGTAGCCGTGGGCTTTAGCCCACGGAGTGAACTCCGCGACCGTGGGCTAAAGCCCACGGCTACGATTGGGTCGCCCAATTTTGCACTGGCGGCATTTTCGAATACTTATGAGGTTGCTCGTGGTTTCGATTTCAATGCTATCGTCGATGAGCGGCCGTTGAAGCGATCTGTAGTAGTTCTCCTGTTGAGCCTTGCAATTGGCGCGGCGTTCTTCTTAGGAGCTCGCGATGAAATGCTTGCCGCAACATCGCGTCTGGAGCATTTCCGAACATTTTATCAGAAGCCTGCTCCATTCACGTTTGTGCTATTGCCAGGAAATACTCGCGTGATGCGAGGTGATTCTGTGATCGTTTGGATCGCTACGCGCGGTGAGCAGCTTAAACAAATTCACTTGCATACTCGCGAGGAAGGACAGAAGGATTTCGATGCGATCGTGATAAACGCTGCCCCATTCGATTCTGCTCACGTGGTCGCGCTCGGATCAAAATCTGGGTTTACCTATACGATCCATGCACAGCATCCGATCGAATATTTTGTCGAGGCTCGCGATATTGAATCCGATCATTACCAAATTTCGGTGCTCGATCACCCCATTATTCGCTCGCTGAATGTGGAAGTCGATCCGCCGCCCTATACGCGGCTGAAGCCAACAGCACTCACCGAAAACATTGGCGATATTGCCGGCGTGACGGGTACACGGGGGGTATTCCGAATTGTTGCTTCGAAGGCGCTGGTAAATGCTGAAGTTGTTTTCAATACCGTCGATTCCACTGGACACGTTTCGACTACAAACTCAAGAACTTTTTCACTTTCGATCCAGGATTCCATTGCAACGGGTAGCGTAACATTTCTCCAATCGGGAAGTTACCACGTCGAGCTGCTCGACCGCGATTCAGTAGCAAGCGAACACCCAATCGAATATACCGTCACGATCTCGAAGGATCAGCCGCCGGAAATCATTCTCGTTGAGCCATCGTCGGCACGCGCCGATCTTCCGGATAACGAACGCCTCGATATGCTTGCCCGCATTCGCGATGATTTTGGCTTTCGAGGCGTGCGGCTTGGCTATCGGATTTCGAAATCGAAATATCTGCCTACCGATACGAGCTACACCTGGCTTACCGTACCGCTTTCCAATTACAACACGCAGGAATTAGACGTGCCGTATATCTGGAACCTTACGCCGCTTTCGATCGGACCGGAAGATGAAGTATCCTACGTGATGGAAGTGACGGATAACGATGCGGTCACCGGCCCGAAATCGGCACGCACGCCGGAATACACGGTTCGGGTTCCCTCGGTCGCGGAAATATTCAAACGCGCGGACGATGAAGCCAATAAAGCCCAGCGCGATATGAACGAGATCAAGCAGGATGCCGAAGAGCTTCAGAAAAAAGTCGATGCGGCGCTCGATGAAATGAAGCAGATGAAGGCCGGCGATCTTGCTAAACAAGAGCAGGACTTCTCTAAACAGAAGGACATGCAGCAAATGCTCGACCGGCAAAATAAGCTGAATGATCGTATCGATCAGGTTGCGAAGGATCTGCAGGAGATGACGCAATCCATGGAGCAGCAGAACGCGCTTTCGCCGGAAACGATGAAGAAATATCAGGAACTGCAGGATCTGTTCAAGCAGATCGATTCCCCGGAGCTAAAGAAAGCGATGGATGCGCTTCAGCAGGCCATGCAGAAGAACATCGACCCGAAAAAGCTCGAGCAGGCGATGCAGAACATGAAGCAGAACGAGGACCAGTTCCGAAAATCCATCGAGCGCACCGCGAATATTCTGAAAAAGATCCAGGCAGAGCAAAAAGTCGATGAGTTGATGAAAGCCTCCAGCGAGTTAGCGAATCAGGAGCAAAAAGCCGCAGACGATGCACATCAGAAACTCGATCAAGGCAAGCAAATGACGCCGGAAGAAAAAGCAGCCGAGGCTCGCAAGCAAGCCGATGCCCAGAAAGAGCTTGATCGTATGCGCGAAGAGATGAAGGCCGTCATGGACGCGATGAAGAAACTTCCTCAGAGTATGCAGGCGCCGGAAGAAACGAAGGAAGCCGCCGAAGCGCTGAGCGATCCCTCGACCGATCAGGATATGGAGGATGCCCAGCAGGATATGCAGCAAGGCCAAATGCAGCAAGGCGCGCAGCATTCCCAATCGGCATCCAAAAAAATGAGGAATGCCAGACAAAAGCTTGCGGAACTAAAACGAAAGATGTCCGAAACGCAGCGGCAGGCGACGATCCGCGAGATGAAGCAGATCGAGGGGGATCTCAACAGGCTATCGCAGGCGGAAGAGCAATTAAAGAACGAGTCCAAAGAGGCGCAGCCGAATTCGAATGTGTTCCGAGATCTTGCAGAGCAGCAGTCCGAGAAAAAAGATGAACTCGGTCAGACTGCTTCGCAAGCCATGCAGCTCGCGCAAAAATCCACCGAGGTCACGCCCGAAATGGGCAAGGAGATGGGCGAGGCATTCGCCGAGATGCAGCAGGCGGAGGACGCCATGACGAGCCGCAATCAGCAAAGTTCCGCACAAAGCGCACAGCAAGCCATGACGGCCCTGAACCAGGCATCGAACGCATTCCAAAAGGCGGCGGGTAAGCTCGGCCAGCAGGGTCAATCGGGTTCCAACGGTTCCGGTGACGAGGGGCAGGATGGTGAGGATGGTTCCGGTTCCGAAGGTCAGGAAGGCGACCAGCCGGGTTCCGGTGGCGGCCAGGGACAGGGCGCTATGCAGCAATTTATCGACCAGATCAACAAACTGGCCGGGCAGCAGCAGGAGATGAACAATCAAATGCAATCCATGATGAACGGCAAGGGCGGCGGCGGACAGTCTGCGGAAAAAGAAATGCAGCGGCAGCAAGCAGAGCTGAGCAGGCTTGCCGCGCAGCAACAGGCCGCGAAAAAAACCATCGATCAAATGGCCGATGAGCAAAGCAAGGCGCAGACCGGTATTCATCAATCTGCCGATGAACTTCGCAAGATCGCCGATGAAATGCAGGAGTCTATTGGCGATATGAAGTCCAATGGCGTGAAACCGGAGACCATCCAGAGGCAGGAACGAATATTATCGCGATTATTGCAAGCCGAGCATTCCGTCCACGAGCGCGATAAGGATCAGGAGCGCGAATCGAAACCGGGTGAGAATGTCGTCCGCGCATCGCCGCGCGACCTTGACGTAAAATCCCCGCAAGCACAAAAAGAACTGCAGGAAGAGATCCTCAACGCAAAAGAGAACGGCTTCACCCCAGACTACAACGCGCTCATCCGCAAATATTTCGAATCGCTGGAACAGAAATAGTCCCGAAGGGACGCAAGGAAATAGCCGGGGACGTAAGTCCCCGGACAATGTTCGTATCTTTGTCCCCAAGTCCCGAAGGGACGAAAGCCCACACTCATTTAATCACCTAACTATGCCCTCTTCTTACGCCGCCCTTTATTATCATTTGGTTTGGAGCACCAAACACCGCGCGCTGCTTATTCGGCCCGAATGGAAAGACCGGCTCTATGCTTACATGGGCGGCATCCTTCGGGAACGCGAATGCAAACTTCTCGTCGCTGGTGGTGTGGAAGATCATGTTCACTTGCTTTGCTCGCTTGGCAGAGAAGATTCCATTCGAGATACGGTGCAAGCCATCAAAACAAATTCCTCGAAGTGGCTGCGCAGTGAACTATCTCCAAATTTTCATTGGCAGGATGGATATGGAGCGTTTACGGTAAGTCCTTCGGCGCTCATGCCGGTAGAGGGATACATTCGGAATCAGGAGGAGCACCATCGTAAACTTTCATTTGAAGAAGAGATGCTCGAAATCTTCAAGGCATGTGGGATCGAGTGTGATATGCGATTTTTTGAACGGCGGTAGCAGTGTTGTTTCGTCCCTTCGGGACTTTAATTTCTCGGTCGTTTACAACCGGGGACTTACGTCCCCGGCAATTTCCTTGCATCCCTTCGGGACGGAAAATTCGCGGTGTTTAATTCATTGGGAACAGAATGCCGGCGGTGAGACGAATGTCGCGGGAATTTAAAGAAACAGGACTGCTGCTCTTAGGATTATTCCAGATATTTACTAAACCCAGAGCATACGCTGCATCGAGAAACAATAGTTGGCCAGTCCTTAAATTGATGGAAATGCCTGCGCCGAGCACCGCGGAGATGTCGGGATATCTGGCGATCGAGTCGTTAAAGGTCATCGTAGTATCGATAGTAGTGGAATGCGTGTTAACTAAATATCTACTATTGATCTTCTGGCTTCCAGACAAGAAGAATCCAATACTTGGCCCTGCGAAGACATACGGCCTAATGTTCCCAGTTACTAAAGCGACTTTATAGAAAATTGGAATTTCCAGATAGTTCAAAATGAATTCAGTTGTGCCAGATTCGGAAAAGTCTGTGCCTGATTCGCCGGAAGACCTTTTGGACCCCTTTTGGTCAAACAACACTTGGGCGCTCACTGACCATCTATTATCGAACCAATAATCGAATTGTCCTCCAGCAATAAACCCAGTGTTTATCCCCTGAAAAGGTCCCGAGAAAAACGGTGATTCATTCCCGAGATTTGCCCCGATTCTCGCGCCGATGTACTTTTGCTGCGCATCACCACTGAGGGCAGAAAAAGTCATCAAACTCAAAACGGATGAAGAAAAAAGAAAATATTTCATAAAACACTGGATAAAGATATTGCCGCGGAGTGAAAAGAATATGCAAGACATGACGGTCGTAGATCCCGAAGGTTACAGGTCAATAATAATTGCCTATGTTTTCGTTGATCTGTTCGAAACATTGTTTTATGACACAATAACAGGACACAGCCTGTTTGAGATGCCGTGATGAATGCATCCCCACCCCAACCCCGAGCCATTTTTTTCGATCGCGATGGCGTCATCAATGCGCGCATTTTGGGCGGCTATGTGCGGCATTGGAATGAATTCGAGCTTTCGCCGGGCGTCATCGAAACGCTGCGTTCCATAAAGCAGCGTGGGTATCTGGCGATCATCATTACGAATCAGCGTGGGGTGGGAATGGGACTGATGTCGGAAGCCGACCTCAACCGAGTTCACGAGGAGCTTCAGCGCGAAATGGAGCGCGAGGCGGGTGTTCGTTTCGATGATATTTTCTATTGCACGGATGCCGATAAATCTTCGCCACGCCGTAAGCCCTCGCCCGCAATGCTGCTGGAAGCTGCCGAGAAATGGAATATTGATCTTGCGAACAGTTGGATGATCGGCGATTCCATCTCCGACATCGAAGCCGGCACTCGCGCCTGCACGAAGACGGCGTATCTTGTCAACCCACATTCCGAAGAGATCCCGAAGGCGACGAAAATTATTCACCGGCTGGAAGAGATACTTCATTTTCTTTAGCGATCATAATCATGTCATCCTGAGCGGAGTTCGACCCGACGAAGGAGGGTCGAACGGAGTCGAAGGATCTCAGAAAGTTACAATAGATCCTTCGAATTCGCAAGACTCCGCTATCGCTTCGTCTTGCTCCGCTCAGGATGACATGCCAAATTTACAGCCAAATATTCGAACTGATTTTTGCCTTACTTCGGTTGTTTCGTCAATATCATTTACCGCATCGGCCACGCTCGTTTGATCTCTCGCATATTTACCGCCCGCCTTTTCGTGGCGGGCATTCTTGCTCTCTTGTTTTTTTCGCGTTCAGCGCGTAGCCAATTGCTACCACTCTCATCGTTCGATGAGCGCTCTGCGGTATTCCAGCCAACATTCGAAGAGACCACAACGAGTGCACTCGACAAATTTCGCACCTATGGTTTAGAAAGTCAGAGTGCGGCGGAGCTGGCGCGTATGCAATCGCTCGATGGCGATGACCGTAGCCTTGACGATCCGTTGCTCTCGCTCGATCTGTTTCGCTCGCTCGCGGCATACGATCGGGATCAGGGATTTCACGCAGAGTCGCAAGTTGATCGGATCGAGACGCGCGCTTCAGCATTCAGCCCAATGGAAGCGAATGCGGCTCTGCTGGGCGAGCTGGAGTTCTATGCCCATACGCCGCTTCGAAGGAACGATGTTGAGTCCGGCCTCGCGCGATTGAATGAAATAGATACCACGAGCCTTGCACGAACTCCATTCCAGTCTGAAATACATTTTTGGAAGGCGGAGGGATACCGCTCGCTGGATGAATTTAGCAAAGCAGAAACGGAATATCGTGCGACGGTTGCCAGATGTGAGGATATGCGCCTTTCTGCTTTGACCCATTTTCGTATGGGTGAACTTTTCGAGCGCGAACAACGCCACGCGGAAGCAGATTCTAATTTTGCAATAACCTCCAGGATTGCGGAAAGTCCGCTGCGGTTACTATCGCTGCTTCGGCTCGGAGCCGTGCAACGGGCGGAGAAGAATTTTACCGGGGTTCTTTCCACGATGGATAAAGCGGACTCGCTTTTTCCGATTACGCTGCATTTAATCCGCACTTCTGCCCGCGATCTTCAATATAGTTCACAGCTTGTTGCATGGATGAAGTCTGGCGCGCCCAGAACGGGTTCTGATCCTGAAATTCCGAAGCAACTAATCTCTCCGTTCTATTTAAGTGAGGTCGAACTATTGCGCGGCAGTGCATTAAGCGAACTCGGCCAGTATGAGCAAGCTACCGAAGCCTTATCGAAAGGCGAGGAGCTTATCGACAATGCGAATGATTCCCTCAAAGGGCCGCCGTTTTTGGAGCAGGCGCGGTTCGTCTCCGATGCGCTGCGATTTGAGAAGGGATGGTCCTTATTTCAACAAGGGAAATATCAGGATGCCTCTGCGGCATTTCTCGAACTTGCCGTGTCGGATACCGGACGCCGCCATTATCCCATTCTCCATGAATCGACACTCCCGTTGCGAGAGCAGGGAATTTATTTCGATCCATTCCTGAATGACTCGCTTACGTCGGAAGCATCTTCGAACGATCGCGCTCCATTGATCGATCGGTCGGTGCTTTCAAAGAACACGGTCGATACATCGTTCTTCGTCTATAATGACTTCCCAGAACGTGCCCGTTACTATGCAGGCGTTGCCTTAGCGCGGGCCGGTATGTTCGATGAAGCTGCGGATGCGCTCCAAAAGCTTACGCTCGACCGCTCGATGCTCTATAGCGATAAGGCGGTGTATCAGCTAGCGCTCATCCGGTTCATGGAGCATAGTTACGAGGCCAGCAAGCTCTTGCAGCCCGTCAGCACCGAACGGAGTGTTCGTGGCGGGTATGCCTCCTTCATGCTGGGCGAGCTTGCTTACCGCCGGAACGATTACGAGCGCGCTGAAGAATATTTTCTGAATTCGTTTGCAAATCTTCCCTTGCATGACACGGCCACTCGGGCAACAGCCCATTTGGAACGCGGGCTTTCGCTTATCCCGATCAACAATTGGAACGATGCTGCGGACGAACTTGCGACGTATCTCGATCAGTCGCACGAGCATATTCCTGGCCGCACAGACGAAGCACTCTTCTGGCAGGGCCGCGCCTACTTTCGAGCCGGTGAATTCGATTCTGCAGCCGTAACCTTTTCACGCCTGCTTTCGGAATATCCTGAAAGTGACCGCAAGGAAGATGCCGAGTATTCTTACGCATGGAGCCTTTTTTCCGCGAACGATTTCGCGCGTGCGGAACAGGAATTCCAGCACGTACTCGTCACTGACACCATCAGCCGCTATGCGTACGATGCGCTCGATCATGCCGGTGATGCCTTCTACGCAATGGGCGATCTGAAAGCGGCTAATAAGCTGTATAATCAGGCCACGGATCGCCCGGGATTTAATCCGATCCGTACGACGCGCGCCACGCTCATGCTGGGCGTCACGCGCATGAAGATCGATTCCGAGCGCAGCGCGATGAACGCCTTCGAGTACCTGATGAAGAAATATCCCGAGAGTGACATTGTCGATCTCGCAAGTTTCGATTATGCGCTCTCAGCCTATTCCATTAATCTCAATGAGTCTGCGGAAGGGATGGTCGATAAGATCGTCAGCAAATATCCGCATTCACCAGTCGCGCCGCGCGCGCTTTACGTCGCCGGAGAGGAGCGCGTTCGTCGAGGGGATGAGCAGGGTTCTCTTCACTACTATGAGCAGGTGGTGCATGCGTATCCTCGGTCGAACGAGGCCGGCCCGGCGCTCTATGCTTTGCAGGATGCACTCGTCGATCTCAAACAAATTCCTCAGGCGCTTGCCGTAGCAGATTCATTCGTGGCTCGGGATCCCAAGAACCCGATCGATACGGTCGTTCGGTTCCGCGCTGGGGTGTTGCAGATGAAGCTGCATGATCCGGAATTGGCTTTAAAAACATTCAGGTCTTTTATTGCGGAGTATCCCGCTCGTCCGGAACGGCCACAGGCGGAATTATTCATTGCGGAAACAGAGCTTGCTGCGGGAGATACTGCGTCATCCGTTGCGCAGCTCGATACCGTGATTGCGAGATATGCCACTCTCGATGTCGCATCCGGTGCTTATCTCGACCGTGCGCGGATCCATCGCGCAGGCCAGCAATTCGATGCTGCATCCACCGATTTTCAATCGGCCTATCAGGAACGATATTACTCCAGCGATGCGGCGCCGCAGGCAATGTATGAATACGGACAAATGCTTGCTGAAAAGAAAAGAGCCGATTCTGCGATACATATCCTTTTGGATCTCTCACAACGGTATCCCATCCAGGCAAGTATTTGCGCGCGCGCTGCGATTCGAGCGGGAGAATTGCTTGCCGAACAGCGAAAAGACGATAGTGCGCGCGATGTATTTGCCAACGTGATCGCTGCTCATTCGCAGGATGCGCTTGGCGGGGAAGCGACGTTTCACACTGCCGAAACCTATTTTGCCCAAGGGAGCTGGACCAAAGCTGCCACAGACTTCAAAACGGCAAGAGAAGATTTTACCCTATCGCCGGAATTGGACCGTCGAAGTCTATTTGAATTAGTTCGCGCAGAGATTCATCTGGAACGAAAAGCAGAAGCGATCCGAAATCTCCGCGAGTTCCTGGATCTCCGGCCGCTTCCGGAGCATGAGCGCGAGGCCGCTCGAACCTTACTGGACTCTCTTTTACCCCCTGCGAAGAAAAAACATCGGAAAGGAGGCGGCGAATGAAATATTGCATCGTTGTGATTTTGATCTCGATCTCATCGCTTGCAGGCATGTCCAATGCTTTCGGGCAATCGGTCTCGCTTGTTGCAAAGGATTCTTCGACGGCGGTATTTCATACGAACCGCCCACTTCCGCCCTCCATGGCTGCGGAGTTACGGCGGGCGCAAAAGAACCGCGCACTTGTTTATCGCGATACACTTCATGCCAGCGATCTGGAGCGGGAACATTTTAACGATTCCGTGTCGAGGGAGTATGCCGATTCCGCTATTTCAGTAGTCGATACCGCTGTTTCTTTGCCGCATAAAGAGTGGCTGGATTCGGAACTGGTCGAGATACCGGAACTTGCCCGGTTAGGGTCGCATGTGCATTACAATTATCCGCCGAGCTTGGTGATGGAGACGGAGTTGCGTAGTACCTCGTTCGATTCCACTCTCGTTGAGCGCATGAATCCGGTAACGCGAGAGAATCTGCCATACTTCGATCAATCGCCGCTGCCCATTCCTCTGGAACCACCCATGAGGTCGGAATCTTATCTGGAAGCAGGAGGCGGGAATGTTGCGTTGCCACGCGTTGCAGGATGGTTCGCGCCATCGCTCTCGGAACGGTCTTCGATGAATCTGTCGGGGGAATATCAATCGTTGCAGGCTTCCAGGTCCGCCGTACACAATTTTGGCGATCTTAGCGCAACGCTTGAATCGCAGCTTGGCGAGGATCCTGCGCTCGATGCGTACCACTCCCAGGATCTCAAAGTGCAGGCGGGATATGATGTAAAAAGCGTCGCGATCAATAACCTATCGACGATCGATCGAGCGCTCGCACAATTTTCTGGCCTAGCCTCTATCGAGGGCGATGTCACACGCGCGTTCCATTACGATGCACGCTTTGAAGATCATGAGTTGAGTGACGGGCTTTCCGGCGGGGCAACCGAATCGTCTCAGGATGTTGAGCTCGGCACGCGGTTCGACGTTTCGAAGTACCGGGTCATCGCGGAAGGGAATTATTCTCTCGCGACGCTTTCCTGCGATACGAATGTGACTACCGGAGCAAATTTTTTCGGTCGGATGAGCACGCCCATCCATGCCGAGTCTGGGAAGGCGCTGTTCGGCGATCCGAACGACGGGAATCTATCCTGGTATGCAGGTGCAGAATATTTGGGTGGCACGGGAGTCGATGGATCAAGCTATTCTGCGGTGCTGCCGGTTTTGCGAGGCCAAATGCAAATAAATGCTCTCACTTCGATCGGTGCAAGTTTTGAGCCGCACGTGCAATTGGCATCGTTTAGGGCACTTACGATGGTCGATCCATTTTATTCGCCGCAGTTGGTTTTTCAATCGAAGCAAAATGGTCTATCGACGGCTGCTCCGGTGGATGGGCGTTCCGTGGTGATGGATAAGATCAACTTTGCTGCATTTTTAAATTATATGCTTTCCTCGGATGATGAACTCCGTTTCGAAGCGCGATACATCACCCGCGATCGTGAACCTATTTTCAATGTTGCAACTGCGAAAGATCTCGCCAATGTATTCACGGTAGCGTCCGAAAGTACACAACGTTTTGACTTCACCGCTGCCGGTAATATAAGCGTTTTCAGCCGTGACGCGATTACCGGTTCGGCTGAATTTATTGCGGTAGATCGTTCTATTCCGTTCGAGCCAAATGCCACGGTCGATCTGGATTATCATTTCAATTCCATCTGGAATGCGGTGCAGCCATCTGTTTCTATTCAAGTGATCTCACGGCCTGGCGAGACGTTCACATTCCTGGATGCAAACGTCGATGCTCAACTCTCTGCGGCTGTGGCGTTAACAGTGCGGTTAGAGAATATTCTCGGCGGCGGCAGCGATTTCTGGCCTGGGTATCCCGAGAAGCCGCAGTCTATCTGGGCGACCGTTCGGTATAGATTCTGATAGAAAATCCCTTCTGGCTTCGAACTATAATAGAAACCCTCTCCGTTACCAAATTCGATTATGGCGGAGCGTCCCAATCAACCATCAAACAGTGAACGGACTGCGCGGTTAGCAGAACGGTTTGGCATGACCCGCGCGGACATCGAGCATTTGCTTACCCAAACTCATTCTGAATATTCGGGGGACGCGGTAGCTCCTGCGGTCGTGCGCCCAACGGAGCCTGTGCCGATCGCAAGTGCCAAGCCAGTGGATGCATCACCGGCTGCGTCTTCACGCCCACAACCACTGAGCGGAACGTCCCAGGTGATCATTTTCGCGATCTTATTAATAGGGCTTGCTATTGCATTTTCGCTTAAACAAGGATTTTTCCAGCAACGGAGCGATCGAAGGGTCGCTCAGGATATTCGCTCTATTCCTAAACCGGCTGATTCCGTAAGGAACAATCAGAAAGATACAACCGACGATCAGTCAGCGCCTCCATTTCAACCAACGGTCGTCCCACCCGGCGAATTACCACCCGAAGCGGCGGTAAGCTCACAGATCACATCACCACATACCGTGCATAAAGCCACCGTGCATCCGGTGCTTCAAACGTCCAGTAATTTCGAGGCGGAAGAACGGCTTGCCGATCTGCGGGCTGATGGAAACACCAAGGCCCATATCAAATCGATCCGTAAGCACGGGGCAGTTTCCTATCAGGTGCTTGCACGGTAATGTGGCGAATTAGAACTTCACGATCATAGAAAGTCCGCCGCCGCCAGGCTCCATGGTGGGGACGATCGTCGTTTGCGCCATGAGGGTGTGAACGGTTGATTCTATCATTCCCATATTCTTCTTCGTTGGCTGGGGAACACTGACATCACCATTTGGATTGGGTGAAACAACATCTCCAAAACCGATGCCGAGCGCGATCGCAAGCGGGAAATCGCTCCACCAATGGACACTTTGGGCTACCAGGCCGACGGAAAGCCCGGCGCACACTGCATAGCCGACAGGATTTATCCATTTCTGTTCCGGATAATTATTGCCAATGACGGTTAGCGTGGCAAGTGCGGTTGTAAGGTGCCCGGACGGGAATGCATCATAGTGCGATGTATGATAGAGGTAGTCGATCTGATTCGGAAACCAGTCCCACCGGCCGGTTGGGTTGTAAGTAATATCGATCGGGCTTTCACGGCCTGTTACATGCTTGAGCAGTTGAACCACACCGCCCGAAGCGAGGATCACTTCACACACTTGCGAGGCTGTTCGTAGCGCACGCGCATCGCCGGCTATCACTCCATAGACAAGATAGCCGCCTGCGAGACCGAACTGGAACCGGCCATCTCCGACATCCACGAACAGATCCGAGGCCGTTTGGAAGGTGCTGTTCTTGTTATACTCTTTTTCGAACGGCTTCCACATTTGGTTGTCATAGACGATCATCGCGGCAGTGGATACCGCAATGGCAGTGTATTGCGGCCAATATTGAAGCTGGAAGCTGTTCACAGCCCAGTCCCGCCAATCCATGGGGAGATTGGTGATAAAATCGAAGATTCCGGGCTCGGCTCGGCGATCGATGTCGTTTGATGTAGGAGAGGGAGTGACCTGGGAAAGGAGCGAAGTGTCTGACTTTGCTTTTCCAGCAATGTTTGCCGAGGAATCGGCGGCGGCAGGTTTAAGAGACTGAGAGAGTGCGGGGCTAAAAATCCCGCCAATCAAAACGAGGAGAAGAGCGAAGGGAAATCTTATTGGCAAATCAAAATCAGTTAAATGCCCGACATCGTACTTACTAAAAAACCTACTACGCAAGAAACATTGGATAGTTCCGTTTGTATTCCATGTCGTTAAAAATGACATTATTAGATCTTCTCCCTACTCTTGCGGAACTTCCTTCCTATATAAAAAGGTAGTGCTGGTTTTCCCTTGCAATTCCTACAACCCGAAACGCCCGAGATCCTCAGTGACGGCAGATGGTTTCGCCATGCCGATGGCCGCTGGCTGCTCTTGCGCGGCGTATCCTTTGGCCCATCGGCAAAACTTCCGCCGCATCTACCGTTTCGATCGCCCGAAGATTGGGTAAAATACGAGACCTATATCGATCTGTTGCGTGCCTGCGGGTTCACGACGATCCGGCTTCCCTTTTTCTGGGCGGCATTCGAACCACACTGCAATCCCACCATGCCGGAATATGACGAGGAGTATCTTCAAACATTTTTCGAGTATCTTTGCCTTTTTGCGGAGAAAGGATTTCTTATTATTATCGATCTTCACCAGGATCTGATCGGCAAAGCGTTTGGCGGGAATGGAATGCCGGATTGGGTTCGCTCGGAAGGCACAAGGAAATTTAGCTTCCTTACCGATACCCCACTATGGGGCGCGAACTATGAATTCAACCGGCATCTTCGCAAAACATTTACCGACTTTTGGAAGAATGACCTCACCAATCATTCGGTTGACCCTCCGCTGGACAATTTTCCGGTACGCGACCGGTTTTTGGATATGCTCGAACGGGTTGCCGAAACGGTTTCGAAGTGCGACCGCGTGCTGGGAATTGAAGTCTTTAACGAACCGCATCCTGCGATGTTGGATACACGAACCTTCGAAGCGGAAGTGCTTCGGGTATTTTATGCCGACGCTATTCATCGCATCCGAAGGCATTCGCCGAGCCTTTTTGCATTTGTTGCTCCGCAAAGTGATTGGAATGTCAACCTTAGGAGCAGTCGGGCGTACGAATCCTATCTACCGGCTGCTGAGCATGACGACCGGATCGTTTTTGCGTATCACTATTACGATTCCTTGCTCACTGCACTTGGGGGCCGTTGGTTTCACGACTCCAAACGGGAGGAATATCGCGATGCGCAGCGGCTCGGCGTGAAGCGCGCGCACGAAAAGGGGATGGTCCCATTCCTGACCGAGTTCGGAACCCGCCAGAATTGGGCGCGATCCGTCGTCCGCCGCCACATGGATTGGCAATTCGAATCCGTCGAACAAGCTCTTGTGAATGCCACCTATTGGAATGTGAACCTTTATAATACCCATGACCGTAACGATGGTTTTATGCGCGAGGACTTTTCACTCATTGGTACGAGATCGAACGTTCCGCCAAAGAATCCGGGTGATGCCGGAAGAGTGTTGCGAAATTTGGACGTAGCTGTTCGGCCTTACGTTATGGCTGCAAGCGCGGAGCCCGTACATCAGCATTTTAACCTGCGGTCCAGGAAATTCGAACTGGTGCTGCGTGGCAAACCTATCGATGCGCCAACGGTGATCTATGTGCCTGTCGTCGGCGGACATCCATGGCAGCCCACACACTACGATACCGGATTCGATCTACTCTATAATGGGTTTGTTTGCGAACTCGGATCGATCAACGAACAAGCCACGCTGGAAGGGAACCAGCTTTCGATCACGCTCGATGCTTCGGCCGACCTTCATAAGATCACGATTGCGCCTCATAGCATCAGGCCGTGAGGCGCGTGGATTCAGTGCTGCTCGGGAGGATCGTTCTTTAATATCGTTGCATTGGACTCATCCAGATTCACCACGGAGTGAACAGTAAGTTTGTCCGTGAATGGAGGGGTGGATGCAATGGTGACCGTGGTTGGAATCGACATATCGAGCGTTCGTTTGATCACGCATCCTGAAAAAAGATCCAGAACGGTGGTGTCCGTTCCGCCGATCGGACCGGAGACCTGTGTGGTGACTTTCGTTTCGGAATTCGTCTGAAAGCCCTGGAAGAGACCGCTATCGGTTGCAACGATGATGGCATAGTAACGATTGTTGGTATCGAGCAACCGTGCAAGGCGGTATGTGCGATAGACATCATAAATATATTCTCCGGTCGTCGTTCCGGTGTTGATCGTGTCCCGGACGGGGACGGTATCCGTTCGATGCTCGTTCCAGGTATCGCCGTAGGTGACGGTGTGTTCTGGCAAAGGAATAAGCATGCGCGGAGGTTCGAAGAAATAGGCGTTGGTCTGTGCTTCCGCATTGAGCAATTTTAGGGTGTCCCGGATAATGTTGCTTAACTCGTCCCCCTGCATATCGTAGGTGAGATCGGAAATTCGATTGACCGCCCAGCTTTCATTCAACGAAATAGAATCCCCCCAGATGTCATGACCGGCGACATCGAATTTGGTGAAATATTCTTCAAAGCTCCAGATTCCCTTTTTATAATCGATCGCCAGATTATGAAATGCGATCTGCGCAGCGCTGCCAAGCACACCTTTGAAATCGCTCGACCCCGAATGGACATTTTGATTGATCGATGTGTGAATGTTATAGAGCAGCGTACCGGCCTGCGGTTTGTAGCGCAGGGTCAGCATATCGGGTTTGATCTGCGGTGTGTGCCCCGGCTTATGACGCTGCTGGGCGCTCGCAGACAAAAAGGGAACGGAAGCAAAAAGGAGAAAACCCGCGAGCGCCCTGCAGAAAATGTTCCTCGATATCCGTCGTAAGGATCGAGCGAGTTCACGATGCCTTGTCAACGCGGGTTCATCGTTCATGATCGACATGCCGGCGTTACGGTATGATCGAAACACGATTCTGTCCGATCAGTTGGTTCTCGTTGAAAATTTGGACGAGGTAGGCTCCGGCAGCAAGTTTCGTTGCCGGCACAACATTATACGAACCGGCAGTATTATTTTGTATCGTTGCACCGAATGTTTCCCCGCTCGATTCCTGAATGAGACGGCATGAGGTAACGGGTCGATCGCTCCCCGATAAGGAGAGAGAAAACACCTGACTTCCGAGCACTGGATTCGGGAAAATGGAGATGGAGGGCAGTGCGCTCACTACATCCGAAGCCACACCAGATTGAACTGCCTGAATGCCACTGATATCTAATGCCCAGAGCGAACGGCCATAGACGGAGGCGATCAGCATGTTCTTATAGATCTTGAGATCGGTGACGATCATGTGCGGCAAGCCGGTTCCAAGTTGTTCCCATTGGGCACCGCCGTTGGTCGTCACAAACACACCGACGTCCGTAGCGGCGATGATGCATTGATTTTTTAGCAAGGGGTTCCCTTGTTCCGCCAGCGTATCGATCACGATGGCGCTCACGGGCGATTCGGGAAGATTCCCGGAAATATCCGTCCAGCGTGTGCCGCCATTGATCGTTTTCATCACATGATCGACGTTCGATGCTGCGGAGGTACAGAGGAAGGCTGTCAGCGAATCGCTTCGATCCGGTACGATCTGCGCGACGTTAACGGTTGGCACTCCAGTCCTCTTTGAGACCCATTTGGGCGGAGCGGTATCGGCGCGCGCCGGATTGACATACGTTCGCCACACTTCCGTTCCGGCGGTTGCGCTGTAACCGCCAGCCCAAAGCATGGGATTGCCAGAGGCATCGCGCGGGCCGAGGGCGATGGTTTCAATATCGCCGTAATACCAAATGGAATCATCTGTAATGTCCCCAGCGATCACCGGCGACCAGTCGTACCACTTTGTATTCTCCAGGTCGTTCCAGTCCAGCACAGCATGATAGATATGGCACCGGGCGGTATAAAGATCGGTGATGCGCTCGTTATCCAGCACGATCGGGACGACAAATCCTGCGGACTCATTGGTATCGGTCAACCGGTCAGTGCCATACAGCAATCGGGTGGAAAGCGTATGCCATCTGGGGAGCGTGTCGTGCGTGGTGTCGAACGTTCCGAGTGGATTGGGCACCAGCGAGTCCAAAGTATTGCGTGCAAAAATGGCTCCTATCGCTGCGGAAGTAATAAGCTTCGTCGAATCGGCAGGCAGCGAAGCGCACATTCCTCCATCGCCCTGACTGATCCATGCAAAATCGGAGTCGGTTGCGAAAGACTCAGAACTGCTTGTCAATCCGTGCGCGTCGGTGCCATTATCCTGCGTACCGCCCAGCACTTTCAGATCGGACGCCGAAATGGTTGCCGGCGTATTGACCATGCCGGGCGCCCAGGGCAAGATGGAGTAGAACATCGTGATGGGAAGGCCTTTCGTCTGGCTCCAGTTTGTTCCAAAATCATGCGTGTTAAACACCCCGCCATCGGAAACAACGATCATATCGGTTCCCGATGTCGCAGCGGTGAACGCCAGCCCATGCTGATCGGAATGCTGCTCCCTATTATCTTTCGCGTAATAATTGAGATAGGAAGTCGTTATGTTTGAGAACGTAAGTCCCAGATCGGTGGAACGGAAAATATCGATCCCACCAATATAAATATTGGGGCTTCCGACGGGAGTGGTAATCGGTCCCGCCGCCAGAAAGAAATCGTAACCTCCCTGTGCGTTCGTGATATTCGCGCTGTCCTTATTTTGAATGCCACCCATCGGGATCTTTATGGTGGAATCAAGTACTTTTGTCCACGATATGCCCTCATCGGACGAGCGGTATAACCCCTCGAAATTTTCATCGCTCAAAACATGGGTAACGGGATTCGTGTCCGTGCGAATGTATCCGGCAAAAAGATAATCCGGTGTCGTAACCTCGCCGAGCGCCACCGTCCACAAAAATGCGATACGGCCAAGCACGCCATATTTCTTGCCGTTGGGAAGACCGTTGGAGAGTGTATCGATCCTCGCCCATGTCTTGCCCGTATCGGTAGAACGATAGATGCCGGTATTTGGCCCACCCGATCCACCGGGGCAGAACCCTGCGCCGATCGTTAATGAATGGTCCCAGGCTGCTGCAACGAGTTCGCCAGAGTTGTTAGGGTTCATGGCTACGTCGATAAAACCTGCACGAATGGTATCGACCGAACATCCGTTGACAGCAGGAGCCGAGAAGCCGCCCGAAAGTGAACGAGTCCAGGTTGCGCCGCCATCGGTAGATCGAAAAATTCCGCGGTTGGTATCGGAGGAACTATTCGGCCCAGGGCTTGCGACGAACAATTGCTCATGATTTCGTGGGTCAATGAGCACTTTTGCAATATATTGCGCCGCCGCAAATCCAAGGTAGCTCCACGAGTTCCCGCCGTCCGTAGATTTCCAAAGGCCATCGCCAGGATAGGAATCACCGCTTTCATTGCATTCGCCAAGCCCGAGGTAGATCGTTTGCGGTTGCGTGGGATCGATGGTTACGCATCCAACAGGTAAACTGCCGAAGGTATCGGTCACGCACGTCCAGCTTCCGCCGTGATCGGTGGTTTTCCAGAGCCCTCCGGCAGCGGCGCCGATATAAAATGTGTTGGAATCCGTAGGATGTGTGGCGACACAGGTCACGCGGCCATCGATCGAATTGGGGCCGATGCTCTGCCATTGCATCTCGGAGAGCGTGCCATCTTTTCCAACGTGCTGTGAGAGCACTGGCATTTTTGCAGCCTGAGCAAGCGCATTAGGATAGAAGGAAGGATCGATCGTTTGGTTCGGCCACGCGCGCCGGAGATAGAACCACTTGTCGCTTCGTTCTTCTCCACCTGCGCCGGGGCGCGGGGTGTGGAACTTCATCGGGCTTTGGATCTTAGGGCTGATCTGGCTTTGGATCAACGCTGGCTTCTTGGCTGGGCGCAAATGTTTTCTGCGATGGCGTCCATGCTTTTTGTGAGGATGGATGGCCGGTTTAGGAGTGACAGAAGAATGTGCGTCAGAAGTCGTGGTTTGTGCAATCCCTGTATTCTGAAATAGGAAAAGACCCTGAAACAGGAACAGGAAAACAACTAATAACCACCATTTCGAATGAATAGACAAATTCGGGTGCAGATCTTGGAATGCCATGTTCCCTAAACCGGACAAATAGGGATAAAAGTTTGTTGCACAACCCCGATCTATGACTATCCATCGCTGTATAATAAAACCGAACAAAAGCTTCCTCTTGCACGCAACTGCAGCGGCCTTTCTTTTCATATTTCATTCTTCATGCTTCATCCTTTCAGCAAACGCGCAGAGCGGCTTTCAAAAACTCCCGCTTTCGATCAGCACACCCGACCAAAGTGAACTGCTCCCTGTCATTTCTGCCGACGGAAAAACGCTGTATTTTACGCGAACCAGGCTTGGGATGGATTCCAGTACCGTCTTTGATATTTGGGCGAGCCATATAACGAATGATTCCGTTTTTTCCGCGCCACAATTAGTCGGAGGAAATCTTGCGAGTGCGTATGGCATTGCCGTAAGTTCCGTTTCACCCGACAACAACACACTCTATCTCATCGGCAAAATGCACAGCGATTCGCCGCCGGATGAACGGGTATATGTGACGCACAGAACATCGACAGGATGGTCCATCCCCGAGGCGATCAAGATACAGAATCTTCATGCGCATGGACTATATACCGATTATAGTTTCGGGCCGAATCAGCGGACACTCCTGATGGCGGTCGATCGGGATTCTTCTCTGGGTGATCGTGATCTGTATGTCAGTTTTTTCGACGATTCGTCCCATTCGTGGAAGACTCCGCTATGGCTCGGCTCTGACATCAATAGCCGGTATGCTGAAATGACGCCCTATCTTGCATCCGATAACCGGACGCTTTATTTTTCCAGTGACCGTCCGGGCGAAGTTGGGGATGTGGACGTCTATCGTTCCCGACGGTTGGATGATACCTGGCAGCATTGGTCAAAGCCCGAAAATCTTGGACGATCGGTCAACCGTCCTGGTCGCACCAGTTATTATACGGAAGATGCCGCAGGGACGTATGCATTCATTGCATGGAAACGTACCGCTGGTGACCAGAGCGATATTTTCCGCGTGCGCGTGGAACGGGAAATGGCTGTTGCGCTCATTCATGGGAACGTAACCGATGGAGCCGGAAAGCCCATCGCCGCGCAAATTAGGTACGAGCGGCTGCGAGATGGAACGTTGCTTGGTACGGCCCGAAGCGATCCAGCGTCCGGCGAATACCAGATCTCGTTGCCCGCCGGTGAGAACTATAGCATTCGCGCCGAACGAGAAGGATATTTTCCAACGAGCGAGAATATCGATCTCACAAAACTATCCACATTTCAGTCGGTCGAGCGGGACCTGCGGTTGAACAAGATCGAAAGCGGCACTGCCATCACGATGAAGAATGTCTTCTTTGAGACCGATAAGGCAACACTGCTTCCGGCCTCGTTCACGGAACTCGGCCGCGTAAAAGAATTGCTCATAGCACACCCGGAATTCAAGCTTCAGATCGCGGGATATACCGATAGCACGGGCACCGAAAAGCATAATGTTAAGCTTGCAAGCGGTCGCGCCGAGGCAGTGGTGGCCTACCTCACCGAGAACGGCATTGCGCCGGAGCGGCTATCTACGATCGGTTACGGCTCCGCAAAACCCATCGCCACGAACACCACCGAGGAAGGGCGCGCGCAAAACAGGAGGGTGGAATTTATTTTGCAGACCCAATAACATCTACTTTTGTGTCTATGTTATTGGAATTCTATCTGCATAGTTCATGTGTTACAGTGATATGGATTCCAGAACACTCGTCGAGCGGATAGAACGGCTCCCTGCACTCAAACGGTTAGAAGCTGAGGATTTTATCGAGTTCCTTGTTTCACAGCAAGAATCGAAGTGCGATCTGCCGCCGATGACATTCTCGTGGGCAGGCGGTCTTTCTGATCTCAAGCAGCAATTTACTTCGCGCGACCTCAAGAAGAACGCGTTGGATTGGATGTCCGATCATGGCTGATGAATGGATGCTGACCGATTCTGGAGTTTTTCTTGAGGTATTGCTCGACCAAGAGCGAGCGCATTTGTGTCGAGAACGCACTCCTTCGGCAATCAGATCATTTAACGATCAGTGATTTTTCACTGCATGCTGTTGGCCTCATTCTTCTGCGATATAAGCGTCATGATCTGTTCAGGAATTTCTTCCACGACCTTGCCCCCAGACTCCGCGTGCTTGAACTACCGGTCGAAAGTTACGACCGACTTCTCGATTATCATGTCCGCTTTAATTTAGATTTTGACGATGCATATCAAGCTTGCATTGCTTCCTTCTTTGGTCTGAGACTTCTGACACTCGATTCGGATTTTATTCGAGCAAAAGCAGAAATCGATGTGCAATTAATTCGCTGATTCTCACAAAAACTCCGTCATCTGCCGTCGCTTTAAATAGTCCACAACATCGCGGATGCCCTGCGCCTGGTCGCGGCGGGAGATGAGGATCGCGTTGCCCGTATTGATGACAATGGCGTCCGTCATGCCATACGTGAGCACGAGTTGATCGTTCCGAGAGATGACGAGGCAACCACGGGAATTTCGTGCTACGACATGGCTGCCAATAAGCACATTGTTCTCTAAATCCTTTTCGCTCAGGCGATACACTTCATCCCAGCTCCCGACATCGCTCCATCCCAGCGCGCCTGCGCGGAGCACAAATACTTTCGCTTTCTGACCAACGGCAGACGCAGGTTCCATCACGCCGTAATCGATGGAGACGCCGCGCACGGTGCTATAAACTTCCCGCAGTTGCGTATTGAAGTTGGAAGACGTGTGGACGGGCAGCGTATCCATTTGTTCCATGATCTCCGGCGTGTACTGGCGCAGCGCCTGCTCGATCGCATCGACGCGCCAGATGAACATGCCGCTATTCCAGAGAAAATCTCCGCTCTCGACGAACCGTCGCGCCGTATCGACATCCGGCTTTTCGGCGAAACGCTTTACGTTAAAGATGTCGCGCAGTTCGAACTCCGAAAAGATCGGTAACTCTTTTTGCGAGGGCAGGCGCTCATCATCGAGTTGGATATAGCCGAATCCCGTCTCGGCGCGCGTGGGATGGATACCAACCGTGATAAGCCCGTGCGTTTCATGGGCAAGCCGAGCGGCAAGCTTCATGAGCCGCGCAAATTCCTGTTCATTCCGGATGACATGATCTGCCGGCAGCACGATCATCACCGTTTCCTCAACCGCATGATCGGTCATGCGCATGCGCTCGCGGATCATTCTCGCGCCGAGCGCAATGCAGGGAGCGGTGTTACGGCCCATCGGTTCGGAGATAATGTTGGCTTTCGGAAGATCGGGTAGCTGACGTTCCAGTTCTTCGCGCTGGGCTTCGTTCGTGACGATCAGTGTATCGGCAATATCCGCAAAGAGGAGCGTCCGCTGCACCGTTGCCTGAATGAGCGAAATGCCGGGAGTGACGACATCGAGCAATTGTTTGGGCTTTTTGGACCGGCTCTCCGGCCAAAACCGCGAGCCGACCCCGCCAGCCATAATGAGTACGCTTATTCGCATACCGCAAAATTACGGCGGATGCAGACACTTGTTGCAAAAGAGGTATTAAAGGTTTTTCCTCCGGCATTATTTATGTCAGAAGTGCATTATCAACCCGTTCGTTATCGCCGTCCTATATGTTGTGGACCCTACGAAATATAATGTCCGCCATCCTGTTGTTCTGCTTGCTATTGCAAGCGGAGCGAGCGGTTGCGCAGTCCAGCCAGAAACGCGGCCTCACTACCTCCACGGAGTTGCAAACGCTCGGCACATCGAGCGGCTTGAAATTTATTCCTAATCGCGGTCAGCTTTCCGATCAATATGGGAAGCCGATGCCGGAAGTGCTTTACACGCTCGATGGGTATGGCCTGAAGACGTATTTCACGAAAGGCTCCATGCATTATGTGTTTTCGAAGCGTTCCAGAACCTCTCTCCTTTCCAAGGAGAGGGGCAGGGGAGAGGTCGGACTGAACAACGACACTCTTGCGCTATACCGCGTGGATGTGAAATTTCTCGGCTCGAATCCCGATGCCGAAATTATTGCCGGCGACGAGACTCCCGATTACACCAATTACTACCTCTCGAATTGTCCGGATGGTATCACTCATGTTCCCGGATTCCAGAAGATCGTCTATCGAAATATGTATCCGAACATCGATCTCGTTCTTTACACAGAGCATCCTGATGCGCAAGATTATTTAGAATATGATTTCATCGTCCATCCCGGCGGCGACCCGAGCGCGATTCAGATGAGCTACGATCATGTGACCTCGCTCTCGGTGGATGAGGATGGTTCGTTTCATCTGGCATCGCCATTTGGCAACGTTGACGAGACGAAACCCAATGGCTATCAACTCGAAGGGACATCGGAGAAGACTGTGCCATGTGGCTTTCTTCTGAAGGATAACAGTATTGGTTTCGAGACCGGGCCGTATGACCAAACCCACGATCTTTACATTGATCCGCAGCGGATATGGGGAACCTATTACGGATGGGCTGATACCGCAAATGAAACGGATCTGCAAGCTCTGGCTGCCGATCGCTCCGGCAACGTGGATATAACCGGATCGACAACCGGTATGGCGAATATCGCGACGAGCGGGGCGTTCGAAACATCGCTCGGAGGCGGGGACGATTGTTACATTGCAAAGTTCGGACCGACGGGAACCCTGCTGTGGGCTACCTACTACGGCGGCAGTGGTGACGATTATCCCAGAGGGATCGCGTGCGATAGCAATCGTGGAATGGTGGTCACGGGTTTTACAACGAGCACGAATGTTATCGCGTCCTCCGGCTCGTTTCAATCGACGTTTGGGCCAGGGAACGAAGATGCGTTTTTAGCGTCGTTCGACAGTAACGGTGTCCGAAGATGGGGAACATATATCCGAGGAGTTGGATGGACAAGGGCGAATCCATTTATCTCCGTTCCACCCAACAAGGGCAACTCCCTGGGGACAGGCATAGCTATAGACAGCTCACAAAACATCGCCGTTGTTGGAGACGCATCAGACAGCGGAATTGCTACGCTTGGTGCTCAAAAATATCTTAACGACGGGGTTTCAACCGATGCATTTATTGCAAAATTCGCTTCGGCAGGGACATTGAACTGGGCAACGTATTTTGGCGGTAATAGTACCAAATACATTGATAGGTTCGAAGGTAATGCAGAAGTGAGCATTGATGGAAGCAATAACATTTATATGAGTGGCACGACCGTAAGCGATTCCGGTATCGCAACGACGGGGGCATATCAAACGACTCCGGGTTCTGGTTATATTTCCAAATGGTCGCCAACGGGAGCGCTTGATTGGGCGACGTATTACCTTGACGATAGTTCCACGCTCTATAATATCGCGGCAAGCCGAACGGGAACGGTCTATGTTGTCGGTACCACCAACGATCCCGGCGATGCCACGGCGGGAGCCTATCAAACATCTTCGGCCGGCAGTTACGATGCTATCATGGCAAAATTTTCGACCGCAGGCAAGCGAATCTGGGCCACCTATTATGGAGGGGATTCGGTTGATGAACTCTATTCCATTGCAGTCGATACCTCTGAGAACCTTTTTGCAAGCGGCTATACTAGAAGTGCGTCCGGCATCTCGACTCCCGGAGAATACCAGACGACCCTGCTCGGCCCGTACAATCCGTTCATGATCAAGTTCGACAGTGCGTGCCATCGGAAATGGGGAACCTATTATGGGCGAAGAGGTTACGGTCTGGCCATCGACATCGACCGGCAGGGACATCCGTTTATGGGTGGATACACCGAAACCTCAACCGGTGAATACGCAAGCCCTGGCGCTCATGACGCAAACCCCGTTGGCCATTGGAATGCGTTCGTTGCGGAGTTCTGCGATCCGCTGGAGATGGTCATTACGGATAAAGCATCCGACACCGTGTGCCCTGGCTCATCGGTGACGCTGAACACGAAGCCGGGCCTAAGCTCTTATCAATGGCTGGTGAACGGGAACCAGATCCCGGGCGCGACCACCGAGCCATATACGTTCCCTGCGCCAACGATCCCGCGCGCCTATTACTATACCGTCAATGGCGTTGGCACGGATCTGTGTGCAACGGTTTCCGATACGTTTCAGATCGTGGTACGGTCAACGCCTTCCATTACGGTTCCGCAGATCAACGATGTGTGCGTGGGAGGTTCCATAAAACTCCTGGCGTCGATCAGCGATTGGAACGGCCCGCTCACGTATTCGTGGACTCCGGCAGCAACGCTCGATCATCCGGACTCGCTGCAGCCCACCGCTTACCCAACGCAACGAACGACCTACACGCTCGCCGTAACGGACTCCAATGGATGTGTAACTACGAAGCAATTAACGGTTTCTTTCTATGGCCAGCCTAAGGTTAATGCAGGCGGCAATCGATCTGTATGTTCCGGTGAACCTGCCACGATCACGGCAACGGAGTCTGGCGGAGTTGCTCCATTCACGTACTCATGGTCACCCTCCGCGGGTCTCAATCGCACGGATTCAAGCACGGTTGAAGCGACGGTGGCCAAGAATACAAAGTATTTTGTGACGGTCACCGACCAGAATGGATGTTCATCTCAGGACTCGGTTCTATCTTACGGTCACCTTGCCTCCGAAAATAGCTCCCGGCCCACCGCTCTCTGTGTGCAAGGGTTCATCGATCCAGATCGGCGCGAGCATCAGTGGCGGCAAACAGCCCTATACGATCTTGTGGACTCCTGCTAGCAGCCTTAGCGATTCCAGCGTTGCACAACCCACGGCAACCCCGGATTCCACAACGCTTTACACGATCATGGTCAGCGATAAGAATGGCTGCACCGCAGTGGATTCTGTACTTGTACGGGTATCGGATTCGCTCACACCGATCATAACAGGCGGGCCGCTTACCATCTGCACCGGCGATACCGTGCATCTGACTGCGGGTTCGGGATATTCGAGTTATGCCTGGTCGGATGGCGAAGCAACGCCGGATATTTCGGTTACTCGATCGGGCGATTTCAGCGTGCGCGTTACGGGCGGAGCCGGATGTGCAGGAACTTCGAGCGCCGTGCATGTAACAGTGCTGCCCGATAGCGTTCCTCAGCCGGTTCTTACCTCTGGCGCCACTACCATCTGCGCGGGCGATAGCGTCCTGGTACAAACAACTAAGAGCTACGCCGGGTACCAATGGTCCACCGGTGCCACAACGCCTTCGATCTATGTATCGAACACCGATACCGTGACGGTAACAGCAACGAACGCATCGGGTTGTTCGGGAACCAGTGCGCCGTTAGGTATTACCGTTCTGCCAGCCGCAGACGCTTCGATCACCGCCAGTGGCGCAACCTCATTTTGTTCCGGTGACAGCGTAACGCTTTCAGGACAGAGCGGCTATGCACACTATCAGTGGACAAACGGGGACACCACCCCATCGGTCGTAGCAAAAACGAGTGGAGTGTATGCTGTAACGGTAACGAACGCAGCCGGTTGCAGTGCAACGAGCACGCCGGATACGGTTACGGTCAATCCAACGCCTGTACTGATCGTCGTTGGCCCGGCTGCGGTCTGTCCCAATGCAACGGCAACTTATGTTGATAGCACAAATACCATCGCTGTGGGCGATTTCTTCGAATGGGAACTCATTCCGCCGGGAGCGGGGACAGTCACCACCAGTAACCCTGTCAGCATCACGATACAATGGGGCGCAGCGGGAACCGCATCCCTCATCGCAACGGAGACCACCCCAGGCGGCTGCACGGCAACGGCACACTTAGCAGTGGCGATCAGCTCAAACCTCTCGCCAGTCATCACCGGCAATGGACCTTTAGACTTTTGTTCCGGCGATTCGGTGACGCTCGATGCTGGGGCAGGATATGTGAGCTATCAGTGGTCCAAAGATGGCACGCAGATCTCGGGCGATACGAGCGAACGGATCACCGTGAGTCAGTCTGGCGGATATACCGTGTTCGTCACAAGCGCGGGTGGTTGCTCGGGTACATCGCAAGTGACGAAGGTTCTCGTTTATGCAACGCCGGCAACGCCCGTCATTACACGGAATGGTTCTCAGCTTATTTCGAGTCCCGCTTCAGAATACCAATGGTATTTCAATGGCTCGGTGTTACCGGACTCGGTACATCAGACCATCTGGCCCGATACCGAAGGGCTTTATTCTGTCACGATCACAGATTCGAATGGGTGTCAAAGCACGAGCGATCCCTTTGCATTCACCACTATAACGATCGCTAAAGTGTCGGTTGCAGGAGGTTTGGGCGCACCGGGCGATACAATAAAGATTCCCGTCTCGCTGGACTCGGGCACGGATCTTGCGGCGAGCGGAGCCACCACCTATGTTGCAACGATCGGTCTCGATGCTACCATGCTTACACCGCTCGTTCCAACCGGAGTGATCGCCGGCAAGAACTGGAGGGTTACCCTCACGGGCCCCGTGCCCAGCGCGCCGGGAGTTTTGCAAACCATCACGGCGCTTGCCTTAGATTCCGGCTTCTGTTCTTCTATTACCATCGACACATTTTATTTCCCGAACACTGCAATTGGGGTCATCACGGAGAGCAATACATTCTGCGTGATAGGTATCTGTAGTCCGGAGATCATCAGCAGCGACACAGCCTTCACGATCAAAAAGATCTATCCCAACCCAACAGAGACTTCGTTCACGATCCTGTATCATGTTGCTGCCGATGGGCCGCTCTCGATCGATCTCGAAGATTATCTGGGGCGGCATGTGTGCGAACTCAAACACGAATGGACAAAGGCCGGTGATGAGAACGAGACCTATTCCGCGCAAGGTATTTCGTCCGGCGCTTATCGCCTGGTGTTACGCTCCGGTTCGCGGGTTGTGAGTTCTGTGGTCGTGGTGTCGAAGTAAACCAGGATTACGCTGATTGAATCCTGATGGCACTGATGAAGGATGATGGGATACAATCTGTTGCGAATTGGTTATATCATCATCTCGGCAATAATGAGGATCACAAAGATCGATCCGCGTAATCCGCACATATCCGCGTAATCCAGGTTCAGACATCATGCGCATAGAATATTCCAAATGGAAACCGAATGAAAGCTCGACCGCCGAGGAGCGGTTGCAGCAGTTGCTCGGGCTCTTCAGCCAGTTGTTGCTTACCACCTCCGGCGATGTGAACGAAACCCTCGAATGGATGCGCTATCTCGATGAGCAGTATAATATCTTCGGCCCGGATATGACGCTCGATATGTTCGTCGATCGGCTGAAAGAGCTTGGCCTCGTGAAAGAGGACGAAAATGCGCTGCTCAAGCCGACGAACAAGGCCATTCAGAACATTCGGCGGGATGCGCTGCTGGAGATGTTTCGCTCGCTGCGGAAATCGCCGAACGGCTCGCACGATACTCCGCACACCGGCCAGGGCATCGAACGAACACAGAACACGAAGAACTATACGTTCGGCGATACGGCGTCGAATATCGACTTCACGCAAACGTTCTTGAATGCGCAAAAAAGATCGTTGAGGGAGGGAATTGATGAGAGCGAACTTCGTGCGGCAGATCAGAATCTGCAAGAAGAAGACATCGAGATCTACGAAACCGAGCATCTGACAAGCTGCGCAACGGTGCTGATGATCGACATTTCGCATTCGATGATCCTCTATGGCGAGGATCGAATTACGCCGGCGAAGAAAGTGGCGCTGGCGCTTTCGGAACTCATCAAAACGAAGTTCCCGAAGGATCAGCTTTATGTCGTTACCTTTGGAGATGAGGCAAAGCTGATAACGGTTAGCGAGTTACCATTTCTTGAAGTGGGGCCGTTCCACACGAATACTCGTGCTGGATTGCGGCTGGCTCGGCAACTGCTGAAACGTTCCGGCAATGTGAACAAGCAAGTGTTCATGGTGACGGATGGCAAGCCATCAGCGATGTTCGAGGATAACGGGAGGCTTTATAAAAATTCCTTCGGTCTCGATCCGAAGATCATCAATAAAACGTTGGATGAAGCCCTTGCCTGCCGAAGGGAGAAGATCACGATCTCGACATTCATGGTCGCGCGCGATCCGTATCTCATCGATTTCGTGGAAGAGCTGACAAAATCGAACAAAGGCCGTGCATATTACTCCGGACTGAACGATCTCGGCCAGTTCGTTTTCGTCGATTACGTGAGAAATAGGAAGAAGAAATATCCGGGGTCGCGAGATTAAAACTAAAGGAATCTTATTATATGGCGGTTTATGTTCTTCACACGTCTTTTAATTTCCTTTGACCGTCATGAATATGATTCGCTCCGTCTTATTTCTAGTATTGTTATGTTCCGTTAGTGTCAGCCAGGCCCAATGGGTTCAGACCTCAGGGCCAAGCGGCGGGGCGATCACTTCTGTCGCTGTGCTTGGCGGCGATGTGTTCGCGGGTACTGCCCAGGGTGTATTTCGCTCTACCGATGGCGGTGTAAGCTGGAATAATGTCACGGCCAGTTCCGGAAATCCATCTATTCAAGCGCTTGCGGTGCTCGATACCGATGTATTTGCAGCTACTACGACTGGCGTTTTGCGCTCGACGAACAAAGGTGTTACCTGGGCTGCGGCGGATCGGGGTTTTAGCGGATACCCGTTGGTGTTATCCGCGCAAGGATCGAGTCTTTTTCTTACAACAGAATATAATTCGGTGTTCCGATCGAGCAATTTAGGCACAACCTGGACTTCCGTTACGACCTTGAACGACTCCGCTGTAACATGTTTTACTTCGATCGGTGGAATGCTCTTTGCCGGAACAGAATTAGGCGAGGTGCTTGCATCGACGGATAATGGAGTAACGTGGAGTGCAACGGCCGGTGTCGGGTTGCCTGGAACGTACTTTTCCTATCTTTACTCCCTGGTTGCTATGGGAGCGGATCTGTTCGCCGCCACCGACAGCGGGATCTTTATTTCGAAAGATTCCGGTGCGATCTGGAGCGATCTCGGCGCTAATTTTGCAGGTCTCTCCGGGGCGAGCATCCTTGCAGTTGATAGCTCCGAGCTGTTGGCCGGCACCTATCAGGGAGGGCTTTATTTTTCATACGACACCGGGAATACATGGACCACGGCAAGTTCCGGGGTCACTTCGCTGACCGTGACGGCCATCGCCCCGTTTGGAACTACTATCCTTGCCGGCACGCAATCGTCGGGAGTATTTATTTCCATGGATGGCGGTGCAAACTGGAATGCCGATGATAGTGGGATCGTTATCTCCAATGTGATAAGCCTTGCGGCGCTGGGGCCTTACGTTTTCGCTAATTGTTTCCAGCCGTATGGCTCATCGTCTGGGAGCCTTTTTCTCACTGGCGATGCCGGACAAGATTGGACGGATATCACTTCCAATTTGAATTCGTTTGGTTCCATTACCGCCATTGCTGCGTACGATGGGCAAGTATTTGCCGCGACCGATAATTCAGCCGTCGATGTTTCGCCGGATAGCGGAGTGACCTGGAGTTCCGGTTCAACATTAGGGTATTTTGAGATCGACGGGCTGTTCCCAACGTCAAACGGCCTTTTTGCTGCAACAAGCAATGGAATGTTTCAATCACCGGACGAAGGCTCGACGTGGCTAAGCGCCAGTTCCGGCATTGCCGCAGGTGATCTCGGATTGCTTTCTTTTGCGGCCGGCACTTCAGCCTACTATTGCGGAAGCACGACCGGCGCCGTTTACGTTTCCACCGATAGTGGTGAGATATGGAACAATATCACTCCGCCCTCATCGTTCGATAGCGTCAATGCTATTGCGGTAACTAATACCGGAGCAATTATCTCCGGCAGCGCGAGTGGTGTGTTCGTCTCTGCCGATCAGGGTGCGACGTGGAGCGACCCGCTTCTTTCCAGCTACGAGATCACATCACTACTGAGCGTAGGATCCAATGTATTCGCCGGAACAACGGGAGGAATATTCGTTTCGACAGACGGGGGCAGGACATGGAACAATGAAGATCAGGGGCTTACAATTCTTTCGGTTACAGCTCTCGTAATGAATGGTGTCGATCTTTATGCCGGAACTACCGGCGGCGGTGTATGGCGCCGCCCGCTTTCGGAGATGATCAAATTTAGCTCCGTGCGATCGAACGATGTAACGGCTTCCATCGAACAAAGTTACCCAAATCCCTTTACGCAGCAAACGACCATTCCCTTCTCGCTCACGCAAACCGAGCATGTGTCGGTAACGATATTCAACATGCTCGGTCAGGAGATCACTACACTTGCAGATCAGGATTTTGGTGCCGGTCCGCACGAAGTTGTCTGGAATGCTGGCAGGATGCCATCCGGCAGCTACGTATGCCGCATTGCAACTTCGGAGGGGGTGCAAACACAATCGCTCGTTCTCGAAACGAGCGGATTGCGATAGGTTTATGGTTTTATGCGACTAATGCGGCGTAAGGTCGAACAGATACTGAATTCCTATCTCGCCGGAAGCAAGCGGGCCATTATTTTGTGAGGATGGAATATTGCTCGCAGTGGCTGGATAGAACGCGAGCGGCCCCTTCGAGATGATCTGAGTAAAGGCATACGCGGCATCGATCGTTAAATTGAGAACGCCACTGCTCGATTGCACGATCGGAATTGCTCCGCCCAGTCGAATTTCGAAAAGCGTAGCCATAGAACTCGAAGTGACAGGCGTTTCGGGGCTGACAATTCCTGTGTTGCTTACGCTTGCGGAAACCGGAATGCCGATTCCAACGCCCAGCAAAAATCCACTGAATCGGAATTCAGGTCGTAGCACAAAATAGCCAAAAGTATAATCGGCTTCGTTATTCGTTGTACTCTGATCGTGGAAATTGATGCTGCGTGCATCATACCCAAGGGCAAGGTTAAATGCAAAATTTTGGGTGATCGGGAAATCGGCATCTGCACCAGCGCTAAACGCAAAAGCCGATCCCGTTTTTGCTCCAATGGCTACGGTCCCGGCGCTGACGGCCTCACCGGCGCTAAAAAGAGGGCCAAGTTTTATGTCTTTCCAGGTGTCTTCTGCGGTCAGCGCAGAGGTTGATTGGGCACGAGCAGTAGAAATGATTCCGAAGAGCAGTGCAAAAAGAATGGCGGTTTTTTTCATATTTTGGAGACTAAAATAATACAAATATACTACAAAAATTGCGGATGGGACTAAATTGCTAATGCAGGATATCGAACTGATAGCTAATTCCTGCTTCGATCGTCGGTAGCGGTCCCTTTCCAACTTGTGACGATCCGGAAAAACGCCCGCCCGGATTCGTGGGCGTTCCTATTCCACTTGTTTTGGTATATCCCGTGGTGTCGAAGCCATTGGTGGACAAAATGGTCTTTGTCAGAGGATAATGTCCGCTGAGTACCAAATATAATTCCGATCCCTCGTTTTCGAGAACAGGGAGGGAAAGCGTTGCGTGAAGTTCGAACAGCGTTTGAAGATCGCTAGTCGAGACGTTAAGGTTTTGGTTGTAGCTTTTGGTTGTTGGCTGATCGGCGCGCTGATAGTCATCAAGCTTTTCGATGGCGCTGCCACTGAGTGGAATGTCGATCGTAAACCCGAGCAAGAGCCACAGCAGCCGGACGGATGGTTCCAGGGCGAGATATCCTAAACTGACATCGATACTTTCACCGGCAGTCTGGGCATAGAGGTCGCGTGAATCATAGAACATGGAGAGATCGACCCCCAGCCATTGACTGTAGAAGAAGTCTATCGTTCCGCCGATGTCATAGGCGAATCTGGAAGCGGAATGCCATGCTGTGGGCAGATCTGCATTCTCTTGCGAGATCCCTCCGGTAAAATAGGGTCCGCCGGTAATGTCCTTAAAGATCCAGAAGGTGGAGGTGTCCTTTGGTGGTGCAGGAATAATGAACGGAGCGCGTACTTGCGCGAATGCACCGGTCACGGAAGCACATAGCAGTACCAGCGTTAGAAAAAAAAGCCGTACATTAATCATATTTTATAGTGACAGATCCGCTTTGCTCATCGAACAAGAGCATTCCAGCTTCCCCTTTAACGATGCTCCCCTCCAGCGATAAGTTTGTAATATGGTAACCATCGATCTTGAAATTTACAGTCACAAATTCCCCGCTTTGTGTGAGCAGGCGTATCGGCATCTTCAATATTTTTTCCGTGAGCCGTGCAACAATAGCTGAACTCATGCAGCCGGTTCCGCAGGCAAGCGTTTCTCCCTCGACGCCACGTTCGAAAGTGCGAATACGCAAATATTTTTCTTCGCCATCTTCGCGCACTTCGATGAAATTCGCATTTGCTCCCTTTGGCGCGAACTCCGGATGCCACCGCAGAAGTCGGCCAAAATGAGCAATGTCGAAATCCTCGATGCTCTTGCCGAAATAATCATCGAAGAACACAACCACATGTTGCGAACCAAGATCGATATAGCTCGCAGTGATAGTTCCTTGTTCGAGAGGTAGCGGGAAATTTAATCGTATAACGGTCGGATCTTGAAAATAAACCCTGACATCTCCATTCGGAAGAAATATCGCGCTGTTGATCGAGCCAAGAACCTCAAACGACACTGCATCGGAATGGAGAAATCCATAGTCCTTCGCAGCCATGACTGCACATCGTGCGCCATTGCCGCAGAGCATTCCGGTGGTGCCATCGGGATTGTAAAAATCCATGCGGAAATCGGCAGCGAGTCCGGATTGATTGATAAGAATGAGGCCATCCGCGCCCGCGCCAGTTTGGTAATCGCAGGCACCGCGAACCAATTCGCGTGTATGCTCGCGCGAAAGCGAAAGCGGATCTTCCCAGGTGTTCATCACAAGGAAAGTATTGCCCGCGGCAGTGTAGCGATCGAAGGAGTGGGTCATTAAAAGATAACAAGAATACTAAGAGGCCGGTGCGTTCGTTCTTTAATCCGGCTCGCCATCCTCTTCTTCATCGGTCGGGATGCCGCGCATTTGGCGGAGAATGCGGGCGGCGCGGCGCTGGATATAGGCGGAGGGATGCGACGCACTCCACCGTTCGGGGTTGGGCAGCACGGCAGCCATTTGTGCTGCTTGCTGCTGGGTTAGCTCACCGGCATGGCGCTTGAAATGGAACTCCGCGCCTGCTTCTGCACCATACACATTTGGGGCAAACTCGGCGATGTTCGCATACATTTGAAGGATGCGTTCCTTCGGCCACATCAGTTCGATGAGCACCGTGTAATATGCTTCGACTCCCTTGCGAATAAAACTATGCCATGGTGGCAGAAAAAGATTTTTCGCGACTTGCTGGGAAATGGTGCTTGCTCCGCGCTCGGGCCGCTTGGGATGCCGCGCATGAGCGCGCAGGGCTTGCTGAATTTCTGTTTCGTCAAACCCATGATGCGTGAAGAACCTCTGATCTTCACCGGCGATCACGGCGGAATACAGAAACGGCGAAATTTCCTTCTCACCAAGATTGGTGTGCGACCACCCTATCTTTTCACCGGCAAAGAGATGGCCGAACATCTGGCAGATCATCATGGTACTGACCGGAGGGTTGACAAAACGCAGGATCGCCACCTGAAGCATGGGAACCGCTGCAAGCACAACAGCAATGCGCCACATCCATTTGAATACATTACGAATTACGAATTGTGAGTTGCGAATGGGAGCGGGAACTTCATTCGTCTCAACCGAGGGCGATGTTCGTTCTTCAATCGGCGGTGGTTCGTCCATTTTTATCTTCCTTATAGTAATAGATGAGGACGAACACGTCATGGGAATTGTACTGCCTGGCTTCGAGCGTGAGCTTCACTTCATCGTAGTGCCACACTTCTTGTGTTACGCTATCGACGTGCGCTACGGTCATCGGCGGGCCGTACATCTTTGTCAGCCATTGGAATGCACAATCTCGCGCATCTTCGATACGATCGGGGGTTGTTTTGTAGGTGAGCCCAATAGCGGTGAGTGTTTCACTGGAATCGAAGCCGAGCGAACGGCGCATGGTAAGTTCACAATCCGAAATGGGAAGGAAATCGGAAACAACGCGTTGGCCGTCGTGCGCTTTTACACGCTCCAGCATATCCGGATTTTTTCCAATGACGGGAAGCGCATCTGTCGCTTTCATGCCAACTTTCAGCCCGAGGAATCCCGGCTGGGTCTCCGGATGTCCGAGCATTGTGAAAGCAAGCAGAGCGAATATCCTTATGCCCATCATTGGATCGTGCGTCGGAACGGTTTATATCATTCGTTGAGATTTTCCATTGCGGCTTCATCGATGTCAGCATTGGAGAACACGTTCTGCACGTCGTCGTTCTCTTCGAGCGCTTCGATGAGCTTCACGAGCTTTGCCGCATTATCGCCGGAGACCGCAACCATGTTCGCAGGAATCATCGCAAATTTTGCATCTTCGATCGGGATCTTTTCATCGACTAACTTATCGCGCACGCGTTCGAAATCGGCTGGCGAGGTTCTGACTTCGAAAAATTCCGGATCGTCGGTGCGGAGATCGTCGGCTCCGGATTCCAGAATGAGATCGAGCAATCGCTCCTCGGTGATCGCAGAACGAGGAACGACGATGGTTCCCGTTTTTGTGAACATCCAGCTTACCGCGCCGGATTCACCGAGATTGCCTCCATACTTACTAAGGGCATGACGAATTTCTCCGACGGTGCGGTTCTTATTATCCGTTGCGGTTTCTACGATGATCGCCACGCCGCCCGGACCATAGACTTCATAGCTTCCTTCAACGAGCGCCTCTGCTCCCTCGCCGCCCGCGCCGCGAGCAATGGCGCGCTTGATATTATCGGCCGGCATGGAGTTCTTGCGCGCCTGCTCGATCGCAAAACGCAGGCGTGGATTGCCATCCGGGTCGCCGCCGCCGGTGCGCGCCGCGATCTGTATTTCCCGAATAAACCGCGTGAACAGCCGGCCACGGTTCCTATCCGTGACCGCCTTTTTCCGCTTGATTTGCGACCATTTGGAGTGTCCGCTCATGTACGATGTTCTCTCAAGCTCATGGATCTTGCTAATTCGATGGCGGAGAACACCGAAAGCAGGGTGGGGGAATCCCGTGAGACAATTCAGGACTTCGTGACCGAGGGAATTCTTGATAGCCCTGCTGGGTTGGATAATTGTCACAATAATCGCGACAAAAGTCATTATGGGAAAAATTCAAATAGAACGCGCCAAACAATCAGATGTGCTGATTCGCTCGAAGAAGGGTGATTCGGTAGGTCGGTTACGCATGAAACTCGGCAAATCTGACCGCATGCTTCATTGGGCAGCGACCCTGACACCGATGGGTGTGATCGAGAAAGCGAAACAGGGGATTCGAGGGCGCGAACTGGAAGAAATTCAGAAGGAAACGAATTTTTCTAACGAAGATTGGTCGCGGTATCTTCAGGTTGCCTGGCGGACGATCCAACGATATCGCAAACAGAATGCGGTGATCGATTCTGCCTCATCGGAGCGCGCACTTCTCGTTGCTCAGATCGTCGAAAATGGTCGTTCCGTGTTCGGGGATGATGCTGCGTTCCGAGCGTGGCTCAGCCTTCCGAGCCGTGCATTGGGTGGAAGATCGCCGAATGAACTTTTGGATACCACAACAGGAATGCATGTCGTTATGTCGGAATTGATGCGTGTCGAGCACGGCGTGTATTAATGACCGTCTATCGGATTTCGAAACGGATTCATGCGCGCGATCTCACGGGGCGAGGCGCACAATTGGTTGGTGGGCGATGGAATAGCATGGGAAACGCGATGCTCTACACCGCCAGTTCGCGTTCGCTTGCATTGTTGGAACTGTTAGCGCATTCTACGATATTGCCTAGCGGTATGGTCATGGTCACGTTACAGATTCCGGCACGGTTGAGAATTCCAATTTTCCACGTCACGAATATGCCTTCTGGCTGGGATGATGTTCCTCCAACAAGAGTCAGCCAAACATTCGGTGACAAGTTTCTTCAACAGGGAAGCTCTCTTGCTATCGGGGTGCCATCGGTTATTGTGCAGGATGAAGAGAATATCCTAATAAACCCATTCCATCCTCGTGCGAACGGACTCGATATTCTTTCTATCGAAGATCTCTCCATTGATACTCGGTTAAAGTGATCAAACTTCCAATGCTGATCATGGCATTTCAAAGGTGCTCAGGCCATGGTTTTCAGTTCCAATCAATTTGGGGATGAATTCGGGGACGTTGCGGGTTTAGTGTTCGTTATTATGATCGAGACCATAAAAAATAAGATTATCGACGCGAGGGTCAGTTTGTTCATGCCAACTTCTACGTCAATAAAAAGGTCAAACGCCTCTTTACAGTGAGATGGCGCCAATCATGCTAAATACATAAGAATAGTGCATTTAACCGTATATTTTTCTCCGAATCATCTCGACGAGCTGGAGCTTCGCGATAAGATCGTCGTTGCCATCGATGTGCTTCGCGCCTCGACCACGATCACGTACGCCATGCGCGCGGGCGCGCGTGAGATCATCCCTGTTGCAACCGTCGAACAGGCGATGAAGATCGTCGGCAACTTGCATTCGACCTCGACCGTCCTTTGTGGCGAACGTGGTGGCAAGCGGATCGAAGGTTTTACGCTTGGTAATTCACCGTTCGAATACACCGAGGAGGCAGTCCGTGGTAAATCGTTGATTCTCACGACGACGAATGGCGCTGTTGCGCTCACGAAGGCGAAATATGCCAGGCAATGTTTTGTATCGAGTTTTGTAAATCTTTCGGCCACGGTCGAGGCACTTTCCGCGATACCCGGTATTGCAAAAGAGCATATCATCATCCTTTGCAGCGGACACGAAGATGAGTTTTCCTTAGAGGATGCTACATGCGCCGGAATGCTTATCACGCGGTTGTTGGCGAGGTTTGGGCCAGTGGATTCCAGTAACACTGATGAACGCCTGACAGATGGGGCACGGGCCGCGCTTTCCATCTATCAGCATTACGGTTCGGATATTTACCGGACGCTTCGGGAGTCGGACCATGGTCAGAGGTTGCTCGAGCTTGGCTTTGAAGCAGATATTCTCGCAGCCAGCCAGCTCGATTCGCTTCCGCTTGTTCCATTGCTCGAGCAAATGGCGATCAAGAAGAAGCTCGTTTTCACAGATACGGTGGAAAAAACTATGGAGAACGACCATCAATCGACACCTGTACGTAAGCCAGAGGTTTCTATTTCTTCGGCTCGGAATGCTCCGGCGGCGTGATGCTTAGGATTAGGTGATTTTTTATTAGAAATTTCTTATTTTTCTGAAGAAATTGTCTCTGAGAGAGATTCATTACCTCATTTTTGTGATTTAAAGCACGTCCTTGTTGTCTCTTCCAAGTAGCAACGGGGCGGCCTCATCCAATATATGTGGGATTAGTGAAACACGCTTGCTTTCCCCGTGGATGAGGCATTTTTATGTCCATCGCTCACAATTGGGAACCCGATATCTCGGAGATTCTTCCAGCGCTAATTTCCTGCAAGTTTACATAAGTAGAATGCTGCAATGATGATGGCATTCTGAATTTTGCCGCTTTTGATCAAACGATCGATCTCCGCGCGAGGAATACGAACTACCCGAATGTTCTCATACTCATCGAAATTTGTATTGCCGGTTAATCGGGCGTTCGTCAGTAGATACGTATAGCAGGTGTTCTCCATGAAGGCAGGATTTGGCAGGACCTCGCCAATACTTTTGAACTCACTGTGTTCGCTTTTTTCATATCCTGTTTCTTCGAGTAATTCACGAAGTGCGGCATGGGCTGGATCTTCGCCAGGCTCGATGATGCCACTTGGGATCTCGAGCTCGATCCGTTCGCTGCCGTGACGGAATTGCTCGATGAGCACCACCTCGTTCGCTTCCGTTATGGCAATGATGTTTACCCAGTCTGGTGCTCCGACAATATAGAAATTTGCCTTACGTCCCGTCTCCTCCTCTTCGCGATTATGTAATTCGAGCTTTAAAAAGGGGTTTTCGGCCACAACGGATTTGGACGTAGTCCTCCATCGAAGCACATGCTTATCATCAGCATCTTGAATACTATCATTGGGCATAACCAAGCGCTCTCATTAGATAATAGGAAAGTGCCGCGATGCCTCCACTTGCTGGGATGGTTAGTAGCCAGGCCCAAATGATACGTGTAGCAACTCCCCATCGAACGGCGGATAGTCTGCGGAGGGAACCAACACCGACGATCGCGCCAGTAATGGTATGGGTTGTCGATACGGGTACTCCAAGCACAGATGACCCGAAGAGCGTTGCTGCCGATGCTAGTTCGGCTGCAAAACCACCGATCGGCTTTAGCGGCGTAATGCCCATGCCCATGGTGCGAACAATGCGCCATCCTCCGGAAAGTGTGCCAAGCCCCATGGCAAGGTAGGCACCGATGATCACGTATATTGGGATCTCAAATTTTGGGATCATGTGGTTGGCGAACAAAAGGCTGGCCACGATGCCCATCGTTTTTTGGGCGTCATTCGTACCGTGACCGAGTGAGTATGCAGCGGCAGAAACAAGTTGACCGCGCCGGAACCATCTATCGACCGCCATTGGTGATTTTTTTCGGAATAGCCAAGTAACGAGAAGAAAGATAAAAAATCCCAGAAGCAACCCGACCATCGGCGCCAGAACGATAAATGCAAGTGTGAGCGTCCACCCGGATGCAATGATAACGCCGAACGAGCCTGCTTTTGCTACTGCGGCGCCTGCAAAGGCTCCTACAAGTGCATGAGAAGAACTGGTCGGAAGCCCGAGCCACCACGTAATGATGTCCCATACGATCGCTCCGATCAGTGCAGCAAGCACCACATAGGTGGTGACAACACTGATATCCACCATCCCGGAGCCAACCGTTTTTGCCACTGCGGTTCCAAAACCAAAGACGGCTACAAAATTAAAGAATGCAGCCCAAAGCACTGCCTGACCGGGGGTGAGGACGCGAGTCGAGACAATGGTGGCGATGGAATTGGCCGCATCATGGAAGCCATTGAAATAATCAAAGACGAACGCGATACAAATGACGACGATAATTAGGGTCACAGGCACTTATGCATATTTTACTACCACACCCTCGACAAGATTAGCGACATGTTCGCACTTATCGATCGCTTCTTCAATATCTGAAATGATCTCCTTCAGCTTGATGAGTTCGATGGGATCTTTGATATCACGGAACAGACGTGCGATCGCGTTATGATAGATATCGTCTCCAGCATTCTCACATGTATTGACATGCTCACAGGATCGCAGAATGATCTCAACGTTCTTCATATCGCCGAGCAACGGCACTGCCACTACAAGATTTTCGACGGCTTTCACAAGGATGTCTGTCAAGTCGCGGAATTCCGGTGGAAATTCTGTTACGTCGTAGAGGATGGTGCGCAGGGCAACATCTTCCATCAGATCGAGAATATCATCGATCTCCCCGGCAAGGGCATGGATATCCTCTCGGTCGATCGGGGTTACAAATGTTTTCGAAAGATCGGCAAAAATATCGTGCGTTATCTCATCGCCGCGATGCTCCGCATCTTCGATACGAGCAACGAGGATTTTCCGGTCGGAGGTTGTTTTGGCATCAAGCAGTTTTCGCAGGTCAGTTGCTGCTTCTTGAATATTGGCAATATTAGCAGTAAAAAGCCTAAAATACTGATTCTCCTTTGGAAGCAACCGGCGGAGGAAAGATGAAAAACCCATACGTAATTGATAATGTCGTCTAAGAGGCCAATCAATAAACTTCGTGCAAAGTTACGACACAGAATGGCTTGACGCCAAAATCACGGAACCACATAAGCATTTACCCGTAGAATTTTGACATGTCAACTCTCTCTACCGAGCGATTCTCTTCCCGCGTGGAAGCCTATCTGAAGTACCGGCCGCATTATCCCAAAGAGGTGGTTTATGCGCTCCGCGAGCATACAGGCCTCCGCCCAAACCACATCGTTGCCGATATTGGATCCGGCACCGGATTTTCGACCGAGCTTTTTCTTGAAAATGGAAATTTTGTCTATGCCATCGAACCTAACGGCCCCATGCGGGAAGCCGGAGAGCACTACCTTGCAACATACAAGAATTTTAAGAGCCTCGATGCCACTGCTGAGGCGACAACTCTTCCTGATAGTAGCGTGGATTACATTATTGCAGGGCAGGCATTTCATTGGTTCGATTTCGAGCGCGCCTATGCAGAGTTCAAACGCATCTTGAAGCCGGGTGGATGGGTTGTTATTCTCTGGAATGACCGTGAGACGGATACGACACCCTTTCTCATTGCCTACGAACAACTTTTATTGGATTTTGGAACAGACTACACCGAGATAAATCATCGGAATGTTCATACGAAGAGTGCACCGGACGCGAATATCCATACATCGAATTCGTCCAGAGTACTCGAGTTTTTCCACGGGTATCCTGTTATCGAATTGCAATTCGAAAATAATATCTCGATGGATTTCGATGGGCTGAAAGGGCGCTTAGTATCATCCTCCTACGTTCCCGCCGAAGGTGATGAACAGTACCAGGAAATGATCGCGGCGCTTCAACTTATTTTCAATAGATACAATGCCGGCGGCCAGATAGACATGCGATACCAGACACTCCTTTACGCAGGACAATTACCTTCCGAACGCACCTGATCTGCATTTCGGCTGTTCAATCATTCATGGCGACAGACCCACCCTCCCTTGCTGCTGACCTCGTTCGAGTAAAGCTCTCTGAAGACGATCTTTCTTACGACACGATCAAGAACGCGATCTATGCGCAGGCTCGTGATCTGCATGAAAAAGGAAGACCGTTCGCGAGGTTGTTTCTTTCCAGAGATCTTTTTGAAATTTTGAATCGAAGGCTGGTGTTCAAGACCGCCGCTCACAAGGACTTACCCCATTTCATTACGCCCTACGGCAATCTCGAAGTAGAGGAGATGGAGGAGAGCCTCGAAGAGTCGATGTCATTCATAATTAGTTGATAGTGGAAAAGTGGATAGTGGATAGCGAATATTTGAAAATGAACTGGTACCCCTTGTGCCTGATTTTTGGTAATTCCTATCCGAACCCCTACTATCAACTTTCCACTGTACACTATCCACTGCGTTAGCCAATGAACATTCTCGTTTGCGTTAGCCACGTACCCGATACTACTACGAAGATCAATGTTGCCACCGACGGCAAGTCCATGGATCCAGCGGGGGTGAAGTTTATTCTCAATCCTTATGATGAATTCGCAGTCGAGGAAGCACTCCGGCTTCGGGATAAACATAAAGGCGAAGTAACGGCGATCTCCGTTGGCGCCGATAATGCGAAGGAAGCCATACGGCAAGCGCTTGCAATGGGCGCGGATAAGGGCATTCTCATCAAAGGCGAGAAAAAAGATTCTTTTCAGGTCGCTTCGATGCTCGCCGACGCAATAAGGCCGCTGAACGCCGATCTTATTTTGCTTGGCAAACAATCCATTGATTTCGATGGGATGGAGATCGCGCCGATGCTATCCGAACTCTTGAATCTTCCTGCTGCAACCGTAGTCGTGAGCCTTACTATCGAAGGCAACACGGCGACCGCCGAAAAGGAAGTTGAAGGCGGGCGCGAAGTGATCGAACTTACGATGCCGTGCATTGTTGCCGCACAGAAAGGCTTGAACGACCCGAGGTATCCTTCGCTTCCGAATATTATGAAAGCGAAACAGAAACCCATTCAGGAAACGAATGGCACCTCCGGCGCAACTCGAACGGAGATCGTTCTGATGACGAAACCGGAAAAGAAGCGCGCAAATAAAATACTGAAATCCGATGGCAACGCCGTTGGAGCAGCGCAGGAACTTGTGCGGTTATTGCACGAAGAAGCAAAAGTAATTTAACCTCGTAGCCGTGACCTTCAGGTCACGGTGTAAAAATTGAAACCAAATCACACCGTGACCTGAAGGTCACGGCTACACGACCAATGAACATCCTCGTTTATCTCGAAGAACGTAACGGGCAAATTCGTAAACCATCCCTCGAAGCCATTGGGGCTGCACAAGCACTTGGAGGAAATGTGATCGCCGCCATCGTTGGCGCGGATTCATCCACACTGATCGAGCAGTCCAAGCTGTTGAACGTTAGTGCCATTTATTCCGTGAGTGATGTACGACTTGCCAATTATTCTTCCCACGCCAGCAGCAAAGCGCTTGCAGAGATCGCAAGACAGGCTTCGGCCGATGTAGTTCTTATCGGCGAGACCGGACGCGGTAAAGATCTCGCCCCGCGCGTGGCTGTTCGCCTGGAAGCGGGTTACGTGCCAGATGTTACAGCGTTTTCATTGGAAGCGGGTGAGATCGTCGCAACGCATCCGGTATATGCAGGGAAGGCACAAGTAGGCGTTCGGGTTACCACTCCCGTGAAAATTTATTCGACCCGTCCAAATTTATGGAAGGCTCCGGTTGAAGCTCCTGCAAGCGAACCATCCGTTAATTCTATCACAGTTGGGTTCGAGGATTCGGATTTTGCGGAGCAGACGAAGACCCTCGTGCTTTCGCAGGGTAAGATCGATGTTGCTGAAGCAGATATTATCGTTTCCGGTGGCCGGGGAATGCGCGGCCCCGAAAACTGGGCATTGATCGAGAATCTTGCTGCGGCATTCGGTGGTGCTACAGGTGCATCGCGGGCTGTGGTCGATGCAGGTTGGCGGCCGCATTCGGAACAGGTTGGGCAGACAGGAAAAACGGTTTCTCCAACCCTTTATGTTGCGGTTGGTATCTCTGGCGCGGTGCAGCATCTGGCAGGAATGTCCAGTTCCAAAACGATCGTGGCGATCAATAAGGACGAGAACGCCCCGATCTTCAGCATCGCCGATTACGGGATCATCGGCGATGCATTCGAGATATTACCAACGTTGACTGAAGAAATAACTAAACTTCGCTCTCACTGATCGGACTTATGGGATCACAAACGTTACGGTCGATCCGCTGAGTTCAGCAAAGTAGGTTCCGGGCCGTAATGATGTAATTCCAAGTTGGGAACTCCCTGCATTCGGTGCAAGCGCGAGTGACGCACAGGTTCTCCCTAAGACATCCATGACTTGAATAGAACGCGCTTCGGAGGCCGGGGACATCGTAAAGGTGATCTCGTTGTTACCATAAATAGCAGCAAATGGGGTCGAGCCGGATGGACCTTCGTTAACTCCCATGGGAGGTCCCGATGATTTTTCGAATTCTATCTTTAACAGCGCATTGCCCGTTTGCGTATTATCGAAGGCAAGCAAGTATGCAAGATAGGGTGATACCATCGATGCTGCGAGTGGCGTGAGAGAATCCGGGTTGGAGATGACGCTGGAACTCCAGGATATACCAGAATTTGTGGTCATGAGCACCGTCAGGTTGTTTGCGCGGAACACAAAGCCGGAATCGTCATAGAAGGTCCCGACCACTGCAGAGCCATTGGCGGTGTCATAGGGTACAACGCTTTTCCAGGTCTTTCCGGAATCGATCGAGCGATACACGCTATCCGAGCCGACGAGCCAGGAGCTGTCATTATTCCAATGTAGAAAATACGGCGCGGAGTCCGTACCCATGGAGACCAAATGGAACGATGTGCCGCCGTCGGTGGTGTATCCAAGATGGAGCGAAATCCCTAGTGCGAAAAATATTCCGTTATTCGCATTGATAAAATGCAGATTTCTAAAGAGGAGGCTATCGGACTGAAACACGTTCGCCCATGTCTTTCCACCATCGGTCGTTTTGGTGATAAAGGCTTCGGAACCATCACTTAATGAGGCAGAGCCATACCCGACGGTTGCGCTCGGGAAATAGATGTTGCTAAATAGCTCCAAGGTATCGGCCGGATAATATTGGTTCCAGGTGTTGCCGCCATCTTGCGTTGCAAGGACGGTCGGAACCGCTGTATGGCCGAACGTATCGCTGCCGGAGATACCGACTACGAAGCCAGTATTATTGCTGGGCCATGCCATATCGGCTACCGTTTGGATTGCGGAATGATGGTTGTAGTAGGTGTTGCCGCCTGCATGGATCGTATCGATGGGATCGGGAAATGGCTGCACCGTAAAATCAACTCCAGTGTCTATCGTGCGAGTAATTTGCAGCGTGTTTCCGAGGAAGAAACCCGAATCCATAGTAGGCCACGCCATTGATGAAAGCTGTTCGTTGAAGTTACCCGCGCCATCAATTACCTGCCAGGAGCCATACGTTTGGGCCTGGGATTTAAGCGCAACAACGGTAAAAAGAAGGACTATAAGAGAGAGTTTGATCTTCATAATCGAAAAAATGAGGTAGTATGACGGGGATTTCTATGCTCTGCCGGCCTTAATGCCCGCACATCCCATTGCGAAAATACGAAATTATTACGTACTTCCATTGAATTTTGTTTTGTAACGTATTATAGCATTTTCTGCTTGAATTCCTCAATGGCATCAATGGCGGTGGGGTCGCTGCCGGCGAAGAGCGCCATGTAGTAGCTGGCCCAGTCCCCAAGCGCGATAAGGCTGAATAGTTGATCGAGGCGGGTTTGGCCCTCTGGTTTGACTTCGAACACATCCACTTGCTTGCTGTGGAACATGTCCTTCATGACTTCAAAGCGCTTAGTGATGCGTGGATGTTCCTCGCTCATGCGAAGCAAGACAATGGAAAACCGCTGAACAAGATCGATCGGGTGTGACCAGGACTCCAGCTCATTATGATTCATTTCAGAAACCAGATTATGGAATGCGAGATGTTTTCCATTCTCATTAATTTGTCCGTGCCACCGGAGCGCAATGGCTTCCTCGCTCGAGGATGCATACATGACCGGAACGCGATGCACAATTTCACCGGCAAGTTTGAATGCGGGATTGTTGTCATCAAGATGCGTAATACCATATCGCTCAGAAAGTGTTTCGAGAAGTGACGCGACGCGTTCCAGATTTTGTTCTTCTCCCGAACTCATTCCCAACTTTTCAAATGCAAGCAGGATCGGGACAAAAGAATATGCTAATGCGGCTCGCGGCTGCATTTCGGCAGGAACAATAATTGCCGGGAGGTTTAGTTCTTTCGCGCGCCGCGCCAGTGTGCCGCCCGTTGTTATGCAAAGGATCGGTAGCTTTTTTGCTGCCGCTTGCTCGAATGCCGAAAGTGTTTCTTCGGTATTGCCCGAATAACTCGATGCAATAACGAGGGTTCTTTCATTTGCCCATGACGGCAGTGTGTACGAGCGGTTAACGACGAACGGGACTTTCAACGATGAAAAGAGATATGCACGAACCAGATCGCCACCGATCGCCGAGCCACCCATCCCAAGCGCAATAATTCCAGTGCATTCACTCCCGCTAATCGGGAGTGTTAATGTGCCACATAACTGCACTGCCTCGCGAATATGCATTCCCATACGCGAAATATGACCCGCCATATCGCTTTTATCGATGTGGTGAAGATCGTCGGGGCTAATTCGATGTGTAAAGCTCATAGGTGAGTAAAGCTCATAGGTGAGTAAAGCTCATTAGTGTAATTGATTTCGCAGCGTTTGAATCTGCGTAAATTTATCATTTGCCGCTTCTGCAATTTCGCGGTCGCGGTCGCTCAGGCCATCTAATTTTGCAGAAAGATCGGGGGTGAACAGGAGCGCATTGTCGAAGAAACGTCTTGCGCTTGCAGTATCACCCATCTGCAATCGCCGCTCTGCGTAGGTTGCCATCGGCATTGCTTGAAGGAGGCGTGAATCGTCGGTATAATAATTACGCAGACGGTAGCCCTTGTCGCGCCAGGTAAGTTTTGGCTGTGTAGCAGTAATGGTTGTATCGTGTGGGCAGAGTTGATAAGCAATGCCGGCAGGAATGATCTTCATCTTGGCGGCTTGCAAGAAATCATCATTCTCGTCAAGCATTTCCTGCGTCACGAAGATAGGCCGGTCGAGGTTGCGTTCGACCAATGTAGATATAAAACGTTCGTATGCTGGGGCAAGAGCATCCTGATTAAGAGGATCACCTTTGTCGAACGCCCACAGTAATTTCAGGAACGCTTGTTCTTCCGGTTTTACGCGCCGAAATACTTCCGGAGCGCGTTTCTCGAGTTCCGCATAATACCAGGGGCGGTCACGCAGCATGGCTTTATCGATCACCAGCACGTCCGGGCGCACATGCTCAACCAATTGATAATAAAAATCTCCGCTTACCCAAAAATCCCATTGGGTCGAGAAGATGATTGCGTTCGGTGGAAGATTCCGGAGCATATTCATCGTGTAATCCTCGACCATATAATTCCCGCTCTCGTTATTGTCTGAAAAATTCGCGCCGATCTCGATGACACCAAGCAGAAGTGCAATCACAATTGTAGCCGTGACCTTCAGGTCATGGTGTGCAACACCAGGAGATTGCTCTTCAGGCCGTGACCTAAAGGTCACGGCTACCCATCGCACAACGGACTGCATCCCCGCCCCGATCCAAAGGGCAACCGCAAGAAAGGCAAGCAGAAAATACGAATCTATATCGTGAATATCGTAATTGATCGAATAGAACAGGCATCCGAAAAATAGCAGAAGCGTGAATGCAAGAATATGGGTCCGGCGAACACTTGCGGCGTTGAACATCTTCCATAATCCCGCAAGTGCAAGTAGTGCGCCTACAATAGTGAACTCCTGCGGAACCCGGTGCCAGAAATAGGCCCATTGTTTTGCCGCCGCGCCGGTGCCTGTAAACATCCATATCTGGAATTGCTTGGCCGTAACATGCCGCCGGAACGCATCGAAGGTTGCGGTGTGCCCCCAGTCCATCGGTGGGAACTGGGCCGAACGAATAGGCATATAAATATAGACAAGCAATCCTGCAATAAAAAATGGCGCAAGGCGGAGAATGCGCCTCCATGCAAGTTTTGAAAACCTGTATCGAGCAAAGAACATATACAGACATGCCGGAGCAAGCAACACCGTCGTCATGTGATTGGCAAAACCGAGACCGAGCAAAAGTGCAAAGAGCCGTCCATCGCGTCCAACCTTGTCACTCTCATCATTTCTCAGCATTCTTAAAAAGAACACCAGCACCAACGGCACCATGAAAAGATGCAGCGGATACACCTCGATCGAACAGGATTGTGCCCACCATGTCGCGCTGAATGCTGTGATAAGGCCGGTTCCCGCAGCAAGTAGCGCCGGCGTCCTCGCCGGTTCCCAAGCATCGGGAGCGGGGACAGGCGAGGACGCCTGCGCTACATTTTTACGATTTTTATTTTTTGAATTTTGTCCCTTTTCCTTTACCCTTTGCCCTTTACCCTTTACCCTCGCTATCCGTTCCGGCATCCAGTAACTAAAAAGCTCATTCGCAAGCAAGACCACCCCACCAGCACCCATAGCCGTGAAGAACGCAGCCATGATATTCAGCCGATAGATCGCCGTGCCGCCGATCGGCAGATGCGCGAAGACCCAGCCGATGAGCGTAAAGAGCGGGTAACCCGTCGGGTGTGCGATGCCGAGCGTGGTGCAGACCGTCGCAAGCTCGCCGGCGTCGATAAAATCCGCGCTCGGCGCAAGCGTTTGCATATACACCACGAACGCAGTCACCGCGACGATCGATGCGAGATAGAAAGGACGAGAAAGTATGCGCTGGAACATGGAGGATTTTGAACAGCACCACTTAATATTTCGTCCCGTCGAAAATGGCTTTACATCGCAAGGAGAATTTGAATGTTTGTCTTGATTTGCTCTAAACCTGTTGGCCCTGGATCGAGATGAACACGAAGCAAGTCTGCTTCTTCGATCACATTTGTGGTAATCGGACAGATGACGGTCGAGGGGTGGGTAGAATTGAGATCGTCGGTTTGAAGAATAATAACGGGGCGGATCTTGCCCGGTTCCGTGCCTTTTCCTGGATTTAGATTGGCAAGCCAGATCTCACCATGACGGTGGGTCATGCCGAATTAGGAAACAGCTTCGAATTCTTTCAGAACGCGCATGGACTCCGACGCCGTAAGTGCCGATTCTTTCCGAAGCTGCGAACGAAGCCGGCGATGACCGATCTGCTGGACGTAGTTCCGAATCGCCTGCTGAAGAAAGGTCTCGCGCGGAAGATGGAGCTCGTGAGCAGCTTTATCCACTTCCCGAAGAACGTCATCTTCAATATTTAATGAAAGGCTCTTTGACATGATGTATCATAAGAGATAAGACGTGGATTAGGTTCCTATTGCAAACCCCTGATCGCCAAATAGGCCTGCATGGCGGCACCGGCTTTCATGGAGGATTCGTCGATGGTGAAGTGGTCGTTGTGGATATCGGCGGTGATGCCCTGGGCTTCATTGCGGATGCCGAGGCGGTAGAATGTGCCGGGTACTTTTTCGAGGTAATAGGCAAAATCCTCCGAGGCCATCAGGCGCTCGGCTCGGAAGACGCGGTCTTCACCAAATAATTCCCTTGCGCAGGAATCGGCGAACGCAGTTTCGGCCGGGTCATTGATCAATACCGGGTAGCCAGATGCAATGTTTATCTCCGCTTCGGCGCGCGCGGAATAACAAATTCCATTTACGATCTCATGAATGCGTTCATGTGCGAACCGGCGCCACTCTCTGGACATCGAGCGCAGCGTGCCGATGAGCTTTATCTCTGGCGGAACGATATTCGGCGCGAACCCGCCGTGAATACTGCAAATAGAGATCACGCCATGAGCGAATGGATCGAGATTGCGTGAGATTAGCGTCTGCAATGCAAGAATTACTTGTGCTGTGACTACAACGGGATCGACCGTAAGATGCGGCCTTGCGCCGTGGCCCGATTTGCCTTTGATCGTGATATAAAGCTCGTCCGCGCTTGCCATCATCTCGCCGGGGCAGAAACCAACGGTTCCCGCATCGGCTTGCGAAAGGACATGCAAGCCGAATATTTTCGACACACCATCGAGCGCGCCTTCTTCGATCATATAGGGCGCGCCTCCTGGAACAAGTTCTTCGCTGGGTTGGAACAGAAAGCGCACTTCGCCGGAAAGCTCATCTTTTAATTCCGAAAGGATCATCGCTGCGCCGAGGCCGATGGCAGTATGGGAATCATGTCCGCAGGCGTGCATCTTGCCGGGATTTTTCGAGGCGAAGGGGAGTCCGGTCGCTTCCTGAATCGGCAGGGCATCCATATCGCTTCTCAGTGCAACCGCTTTTCCAGTTTTTTTGCCATGAATGGATGCAAGTACGCCCGTCCTTGCTATGCCGCGTTTAACGGAGAGTCCGGTTTTTTCGAGCGTATCGGCGACGAGCGCGCTCGTGGCAAATTCCGCAAAGGCGAGTTCGGGATTCTCATGAATGGTGCGCCGCAGCCGAACCATCTCAGGATAATATTTCTCGGCGAGGGCATTGATCCTATGTTTTATATCAGACGACATGTTAATGATTATTATGAAAACGGTAGGGATAACAGTTTGGGATGCGAGTTTCGTCCCGCTATTGAGGAGTTTGTAGGCTCGAGCTTTTGTTGTTTAGTCATTGCGAGGAGGAATCACGTAGCGTCAGCGGAGTGATACCGACGAAGCAATCTCCACACTTCGGGTCTGAGATTGCTTCGTCGAACAAATCTCCCTTCGGTCGATTCGTTCTCCTCGCAATGACATACGCGACTAATTTTCCATGAAATCACTCCTCAGCCTCTGGCCCTATTTTGCGCGATACAAAAAGATGTTCATTCGCGGGTTGATACTCGTGGTTTTTTCGAGTGTGGCGCAGGCATTTTGGCCTCGATTTTTTGGGAATGGGATCGATGCCATCACGCGCGGAACGGCAACGATTCAGACACTCCTCGAACAAGCAGGGATCATCGTGGTGCTTTCGTTCATCAGCGGATTCCTGTATTATCGCGTTCGCCAAAACATCATTGTGGCGAGCCGTTTGATCGAGTACGATCTTCGGAACGATCTGCTGGCGCACATCGAGCGCCTTTCGATGCGATTTTTCCAGAACACACCGCAAGGGGAACTCATGGCCTATGCCACGAACGACATCGACGCCGTGCGCTTCGTTGTCGGTCCCTCCATCATGTACATGGCCGATACGCTCGCGACGTTCCTCTCGGTATTGGCCTTCATGATCGCTGTCTCACCGACTCTCACGCTTGCGGTTGTGCTGCCGCTGCCGTTGATGTCGTTTGCAGTGTATCTCGTTGGACGGAAAGTGCATCCGCTCTTCGATGCCGTGCAGGCACATTTTGCGACGATGACGGGCCGGACGACCGAAAGTATTTCAGGAATCCGCGTGGTGCGCGCTTATGTCAGAGAGGCGTATGAGACCTCGGTGTTCAACGGACTCGCGAAAGGATACTTCGATAAAAATATGCGGCTTGCGCGAACGCAGGGCCTCATGCAGCCGATCATTTTTGGATTCATGGGAATTTCGTCTGTGATCCTGCTCCTTGTAGGTGGGTATCTCATCATGTCCAAACATTTATCCATTGGCGAGCTTTCGCAATTTTTCATTTATCTGGGAATGCTGACCTGGCCATTCGTTGCGATCGGGTTTGTGACGGGCATGATCCAGCGCGGCGCGGCCAGCATGGCGCGGCTTACGAAATTATTCGAGACCCAGCCGGAGATCGAGAACTCCGAGCGCACCAATTGGCAGATCGCTTCGATCCGCGGGGAGATCGAATTTCATGATGTTTCATTCCGGTACCGACCGGAACTGGAGCCAGTGCTGCAAGATATTTCACTTCGCATCGAACAAGGAACCACGCTTGCCATCATTGGCCGCACAGGTTCGGGGAAGACTTCGCTGGTTAATCTGATCGCGCGATTATTCGATCCGACGGAGGGAAATATTACGGTCGATGGCCACGACCTGCGCACCATTCCGCTCGATGTGCTGCGGATGAATATTGGATTTGTCACACAGGAGCCGTTCCTATTTTCCGAGACGATCGCGGGAAATATTGCTTTTGGAACCCAGGAAGTGTCACGAATTCCGTCGGAGAATCGGATTCTGGGATACAATGAACTGCCGATGACAAGCGGCTTTCCGAAGCTCGCGCCACCCTCGCCATTGGGAACTGAAGAAGCGGCCCGCGCTGCCGATATTTACGATAACGTGAACGAATTCCCGGAAAAATTCGAGACCATGATCGGGGAGCGTGGCATTACGCTCTCCGGTGGGCAGAAACAACGAACGGCTATTGCTCGCGCACTGGCTCGTAATCCGAGAATTCTCGTGCTGGATGATGCGATGTCCGCCGTAGATACGGCGACAGAAGATCGGATCCTCTCGAATCTGCGAAACGATGCGAAGCCAAGAACGACCATTCTTATCAGTCATCGCACGTCAACGGCGCGTGAGGCGGATATGATAATAGTTCTCGATCGCGGACGCATCATCGAGCGGGGGACGCACCAGGAATTGCTTGCTGCTGAAGGGGAATATTACGACCTCTATAAGCGGCAGTTGTTGGAGGAGTCGCTGGAGCAGGCCTGATGTATTTGCATGTCATTGCGAGGAGAGAATAAAAGGCGACAGCCTTTTATTCTCGACGAAGCAATCTCCGTCCCGAAGCGAAGAGATTGCTTCGTCGAATCGAACTCCCGTTGGTCGTTCGATTCTCCTCGCAATGACGTGTAATTATAGCTTTCTTAAATACCCGCCCGGATTGAACGTCATCAAGAACTTTTCCATGGAGCGGTCTATGGAAAAATCCGAGTGCGTTCTTAAATAATCGTCAATCGCTTCTTTCGGGCCGGGGCTGGATTCGGGCAGAACAGGGTTCCCGTTGATGTTGGTATCTTCGACGATAAGATAGCTGCCGCTTGTAACGAGCGGTGTATATAACTCCATCTCCTTCCGGACATGCGCCATGCTGTGATCGGAGTCGAGAATGATGAGAACAGATTGTTTGGATTCGGCTCGTTTTCTAACAGCTTCAATAATAGAAGGGCTTGTGGATGAGCCGTGCAGATAGGTGATTCGTGGATGCGTTGGGCGATCGGGATATTCTTCGATGTCAATGGTTATTACCTCACCCCCCAACCCCCTCTCCCTGCTGGGCGAGGGGGCTATGTCACACATCGAAGCAAAGAAATGCGCGGTGCCGCCTTTGTAGGTTCCTGTTTCGATGATAAGATCGGGTTTGACGCGAAAAATTATTTCCTGATAGATCCAGAGATCAAGCGGGCATTTTAGCACCGGTGTGCCCATCCACCAGGTATCGCCCCACGTTTTGCCCGCGATGTTGGAATAATAATAGAGCTTATGGAACTCCTGAATGAGTTCCCGCTCTTTTGCAGGGCCGATGTAGAACCGGTGCAGGATCTGGCGCTGAACGAGCGCCAGTTTAGATAATATCTTACGCAGCATCCGGCAATTTCGAATCCACGTTTTGTTTTGCTGCATTCATATCATGCGTCGATTTCACGAACGTGTAGTAGCAGAACCCAATAATAAATACCAGATGCACGACGGTGCTCTGCATAATTCCCTGCAAATTGATGATGTTGTTCATGTAGGCATTCGCGTCCGCGGCGATGGCGAGCACATGCAGAACGATATTGCCCCACATGATGGCGCGAACCGCGCCGGACCACGGACTTCGGCTTGCAAAGATGTTAATGAAGCCGATCGCAAAAAGGTTGGTGCCGAGGAATTGCGCCCATGCATCCACGGTCGGCGTAGGCGGCACGGTGGAAATGCCGGAAGTGAATCCCGATGGCATCAGCATCATTCCGACGCTGAAGATCCAGGCGACGAGGCCGCTGATGAGAAGAAAATGTTTGCGTTTCATAGATGTATTTGATTATGAGGTTCAAATTTACGGATTATTTCATCCGTTCCGTTAGAAATGCGTATCCTTTCTTGTCATCCTGAGCGGAGCAATTCGACCCGCATCGCCGACGATGCTGGGAGAATTGCGGAGTCGAAGGATCTCGTGTAGTTTGGCTCACTGGTAAACGACCAGAGATTCTTCGACTTCGCAACTCTTCGTCCGAGGGGCGGACGAAGAGTTGCTTCGCTCAGAATGACATGCTAATTTAAGGGTAGAGTATTAAGAAGATATTTTCTTTTTTTTATTCCCATACTCCACCATTTGCTCGATGGCTTTTGCCATTCTTCGCGCCCGCGAATCGGGATTTTTGTAATAAAAGATGCCCCACAGATGGCTTCTTCGGTGTGAAGCAGGCATCAGTTCCCAGCCGCGCTTTGCTTTCGGGTTGCGCGCAAATTCCGCTTCAAGGATGGGAGGTGGGTTCTCCTCGCCATCATGCATGTGCATCAGGATGACAGCGAGTTCCTCCGCGCGCTTTTTTTGGACTTGCTTGCTTTTTGCTGAAGTGATAAGGTCGGCAAAATACTTGCGCATCGAATAGCTGAAGGATTTGAAATATGATAATAGCTTCTCATCTTCTTCGATCTCTTTTTTGAGAAGCAGGGGAATGCCGACCGTTCGCGTTTCTTCATCGAGTTCGATCCAAACTTCAACGTTATCTCCGAGCGATGTTGCGTTTGCCTCCTTTTGCATTTGCTTGTTCATGAGCAGAAAATGCTTCCCGTCCTTGCGCGGAAAGAGCGAGGTACGAAATGCAAATCCGTTCACTTCGCCTTTTACGGGAAGCCGGCCCCCCTTGCCGAAGGTTTTCTTTACATCGAAGGGAATATCGAGCACGCGCCATCCCAAGTTGGCGCTGCCGGCGTCATCGAGCTTTTTTAGCGGGGCTTTAAATTTCTTTCGCATACTATCATCTCTCACGGAGAGATAACAACACTTCCCGAGCATTCCAATTTCCCATCTTGCGAAACGATGCGATAATAATATACGCCTGATGCAAGATCTTCCCGGCTAAATTCTATGCTTGAAGTTGTGTTAGGATAATCTTTGTGAATGACAAGCGCGCCGGTTATACCATATAGGCTAAGGCTTACTCCTTGACCGCCCGCGAATCCGGATGGCAACGCAATTTGCGTGGTTTGGTCAAATGGATTTGGGTAATTCTGCTCAATCACGTGAACACCGTTAGTGCTTGGCTGTGAAACAGCATCTGAAGTTCCTATGCCAGTAATAGTAACATTCGGCTGAGGAATGGAAGTACCTGCTGCGTTTGGGAAGGCTACAGGGTAGGTAGAAGTCCCGCTTTGTGTCGGTGTAAATGTAAAATAAATCTGGATGCAGTCGCCCGGAACAATGGTTGGAAGTTCACCATTTGTGAGCGTAGAATAAGTAAACTGTGGATCAACAATGATTGGAACGCCGGGCGTCCACGGGCAGGTGCCGGTATTGCAAATTGTCACAAGAAATTTTGCGGATGTTTGACCAACAGCTGCAGAAATGGTATCGTGGCCAGCGATAATTGCAGCCCCGCCGGTTGCCCGAAGTGTAATCGTTTCCGAAGGCTGACCATCAAGAACTAATGTCGCAATTTCTGTCAGATTGGTAGTCGGAGTAAAGAGCACTTTAATAGTGTCAAAATTCCCAGGGCTGAGGTATGGTGCTGATGATGGTATAGTGAAATCGCCGTCATAGTTCGAATCCAACAACAGCAGAATACTAACTTCGTGGAAAGGACTTTTAGTATCATAAACCACAAGAATCATCGTATCGGATTCTCCGATGCAAGTTATAGAATCGAATTGCTTCGCAATAACAATAGAATCGGAAAAATCATAAAATTGGAATGCTCCTACTTCATCGATAAATGGTGTAGATGCGCTATCCATTGGATCAACATATTGCTGCCAATTTGAATAAAAGGACCGTAACTCATCAGGACCTGCTGGGAAAACAGCCGTTTGATATCCAGGAAAATTTTGCGTAATGTGATAATCGTAATTCGCTGGATCGGCAAAGTGGAAGAACGAAGTATCTGTCGATTCCACATTTGCCATCGTATCCGTTGCAGTAAGCGGATGCCCCGGCCCTGCGAAGATATTATTGGCAATTAGTGCGGGTTTTGTACCGGGCTGGATATTGAGGAATGTGGTTGGGTTGCGGTCGGTCACAACTGTGTTGTTGACGAAATAAAACTCAGAGTCGGGATTGATAATGCCTTCTTCGCCATAACTGATGACGGTGGAGTTTGCGGTCATGGGTCCCTTTTCGATGGAGTTCCCGATCACGAAGGAGAGTCCGCCGTTGGGCATGTCTATGGAATAGCTGCCATCGCCCGTTGGCCCATCGACGATCTTGTTGTAGAGAATATAATTAACGTTCGCGCGGGTCTTTATTTCATGTCCCACGATCGCGCGGTGAAAATAGCAGAACTTTATCGTGCAACTGGTGCTGTGTCCGACGTAGATGTTGTGTTCGTATCCCGCTGCGCCGCCGGTTTCCACGCCATTATGATCGAACTCGCAGGCTTCGATCCAGATGTTGTTGTTGGCGGTATCGTTGGCGGTAAGAATTCCCTCCTGATTATCGTGGAAATAACATCTTCTGCAGGTTAATCCATTACCACCGACACGTATGCCTGCGCCGTTATCGCCATCGGCGGAGTCGATGGCTGCACCGTAAAACTCGAAACCCTCCACATAAGTATTATTTCCCGCGAGCACCCAAATTCCTTTATCCTGCGCGATATTTCCGTTGGCATTGAAGCGTGCCATGCCGTTCGGGCAGCGGATGACGAGGTTGTTATTATTCCACACGCCGACATCACCAACGTAAAGTCCGGAATCGATGAGGACGGTATCGCCATCGGCGACGAGATTCATCACGGCGCTGGGAACGGTGTATTGCCGCGTGGGGCCGACGAGCCAGGTTTTGGCGTGGGCTGATGTAGCGAATAGGAGGAGGAACAGTAGAGAATACTTCATAGCGATAATTTTTTCTGAAACTCTGATTGCATTAGCATGTCATTCTGAGCGTAGCAAGACGCAGCGAAGCATCGGCGACGATGCGGCGGAGTCTTGCGCAGTCGAAGAATCTGTGTCAGACCTGCACAAGATCCTTCGACTCCGTTCGTTCTCCCTACGGTCGAACGAACTCTGCTCAGGATGACATGATAATTGAAATAGTAATTCCTGGAGGAAGAACACCTAAAACACAAAACATTCACCCTAATCGCAGCAGTGTTTTACCCAACCGAACCCTTTAAAATACACTGCGGCCTTACAGGATTGCTCCTATAAGGCCAACAGTGTCTTTTCTCTCACCTTGACTTTAGATACAAAAGGCCTAAATGGAACCCTCCTGCATCTATAAGTCTCACACTTTGTGTCTTCTGATAAAGCTAACCGGAAAATAATATTCGAAGTTCCGTCTGCCGGTATTAAATTTCAGGGCGCAAATAATGCCCTAATTCCGGGATCTGCGATACTAATTATCGCTGGCTCCGCGGGCCGGCACTCCTTGCCATACGCAAGGCTTGCCTGCGTTGTTCCAATTTCCGGCAAAACTTCGGGTTGTTCAGTTGCTCCGAATGGCGCTCCAGCACTTGGCTGCGAATACTCTGGTCGATCTTCGGTGAGATCGGATCGACTCTTGGATCGACCGGCGCGACTAACGGGGAGCTCTCCAATTTCGAGGGCGTGACCGGCTGCACCGGCTTTATTACTTCCGGTGTTTGCCGCCGGTGCTGATCCGGAATTTCCGGTACCAATGGTTGCGTACTGGCCGGGAATTGATCGGTAGCGGAGGGGATAACCGTAGATGGCACTGCCGGCGCTATCGATGGCGCCACGGAGGGTTCTCTGAACTGAGCATGGGCCGTCCGTTCGAACACAGCAGTACCCATCCCATGAAGGGCTATGCCCAACAAGAGGATAAACGCTGCACGGAAAACGAACGCCCGGTGTAACACTGTACTATTCTATAAATGGTCATTCCTGGATACGATCCAAAGGAATGACGAAGGTAAGCCCCGTAAGAAAGAGAGAAAGAAGTTGATCTGCTTGATTAACCTGCCCACCATTTCAACAATTCCGGTTTTCCGGGATTCTGAATGCGAATTAATAGGGGCGGGGTGGGGAGAATGGGTGATATTTTCGTGGTATTTTTGTGGGCGTTTGCATGTTCTACGCCCCATTCGAAAATAAACAAATTTATGTCAGAAGCCCGCGCCAGGATAAAAGTTAATCAGCTGCTTGATAAGGCAGGATGGAAGTTCTTCGATACGTCGGAAGGGAAGGCCAACATCCTGCTCGAAGCCAATGTGAAGCTCGAAGCATTGGGCGATGACTTCGAGCACACGAAAAATGGATATATCGATTACTTGTTGCTCGATAAACGCGGCGACGCGCTTTGTGTGGTTGAGGCGAAACGTGAAGAGAAAAATCCCCTAGATGGAAAAGAACAAGCGCGAGCCTATGCAAAAGGGAAGAATGCGAGATATATCATTCTGACAAACGGAAACATCCATTATCTCTGGGATATCCAGGCCGGGAACCCACAGATTATTTCAAAATTCCCGAATCAAAGTGATTTCTTTGTAAAGGAACAGTTTAAGCCCGACCGCCATGCTCTGATTCGAGAAGACGTGCATGATGACTATATCGCAATCACCCAAGACCCAACTTTTGCGAACAACCCTTCTTATATTGATACAAAGACGAGAAAAGGTTTTATCGAGGAAAAGAATCTGCGTTTGCTGCGCCCATATCAGGTAAAGGCAATCAAGGCGCTACAGGATGCTGTAAAGAAAGGAAGCGACCGATTTCTTTTTGAGATGGCGACCGGAACGGGTAAAACGCTTACCGCTGCTGCGATCATAAAACTATTTTTGAGAACGGGAAATGCAAGCCGTGTTCTGTTCCTGGTTGATAGATTAGAATTGGAAGATCAGGCAGAGAAGAATTTCAAAGACTATCTCAAGAACGATTACACCACGAAAATATGGAAGCAGAACCGTGACCGCGCAGATTGGCAAGATGCACAAATCGTGGTGACGACGGTGCAGAGTTTGCTGGCAAGTAACCGATTTCGCGATATTTCGCCGCTGGATTTCGACCTTGTGATTTCTGACGAAGCACACCGCTCTATCGGTGGAAATGCACGTGCAGTGTTTGAACATTTTGTTGGATATAAACTTGGGCTTACGGCAACGCCAAAAGATTACATCAAGAGGACGGATTCTGATGAGCTTGTCAAAAATTCACCGATTGAACTTGAACGGAGGCAACTGCTTGACACGTATAAGACTTTCGGATGCGAAAGCGGCGACCCAACATTTCGCTACACCTTACTTGACGGTGTAACAGAAGGATACCTCGTGAATCCCTATGTGCTGGATGCACGAACCGAGATTACTACACAACTTCTTTCTGATGAAGGATACGCAGTAGTTTATGAGGCCGATAATGGTGATGAAGCGAGCGAGTATTTCGTAAATAAAGACTTCGAAAAGAAGTTTTTTAGCGATAAGACCAACCAAGTTTTTTGCGAGACCTTTTTACAACATGCGCTGCGCGACCCAATAACGAAGGAGATTGGCAAGACCATTATCTTTTGCGTGAGTCAGAATCACGCGGAACGCATTGTATCTGTTCTCAATGATATTGTCGAAATAATGTGGCCAGGGCGATACCATTCGGATTTTGCGCTGCAAGTGACGTCGCGAATAACGGGCGCACAGCAAATGACAAAGAAATTTGCGAATAATAATTTGAATGGGAATTCCGATGTGTTGGAGGGATATAAGACATCCAAGACACGCGTTTGCGTAACCGTCGGGATGATGACTACGGGATACGATTGCGAGGATTTGCTGAATCTTTGTTTTATGCGTCCGATCTTCTCGCCCACGGAATTCGTACAAATGAAGGGACGAGGTACGAGAAAGAAGAACTTCAAGTTTGAGACTAAACTTGCTAACGGCGAGCGTGAGACGATTATCGAGCCCAAAACCACATTCCGGCTTTTCGATTTTTTCGGAAATGTTGAATTCTTCGAACACAAATTCGACTACGACCAACGGTTGCAATTGCCTTTAGGAAGCAGTGCCAGCCCGCCGAGTCCGCCAGGGCCTCTCATCCCAGAGGGCGCGTATGTAAGCGAGAGGATTGATCCACTCAAAGATTTGAAAGAGACTCAAGTTGGCTTGGAAGGACTGAAGCCGGACCGAATGCTTTTCCAAAAATTTGAAGATGTGATAAAAAGCGACCCGAACGTGACGGAAAAATACGAAAGTGGGAATCTACGCGAAGCAAGCGATTACATTCGCCGTGAAATTTTCGAAAAGCCGGAAGAATATTTCAATCTCGAAAAAATACGAAAGGCGCTCGGGCTTGACCGAAAACCATCCATCGAGGAAGTGCTCGATCAAATCTTCCAGAAAAAACCAATTTCTTCACGCGAACAATTACTCGATCTGGAGCTTGAAAGTTTTATTCAGGTAAATAAACCGGATGCAAAATATTATCCGTTTATCAGTAAGGCGTTCAAAGCATATTTAAGCGATTCCGAAGTGCAGGAAGTCATGCGGAACAAGGAATATGGCAGGCTTGCGACGAACCCAATGCTAAACCTGAAAGATTTGGAATCCTTGAACGGATACCGCGACGTGATACCTGAATACATTGACACCTATGTGTCCCTGAATAATTTTTTACCGAATGCCTGAGTATTACATCGCCCTTTCAGGGCTGGGATCTGTTGGAGGGTTGCGTAACCCAGGGTTCCGGCCTTCGGCCTGCACCCTGGGCTGCAAGTACAACGTGCCTCCGGCACTGGGGATTTTAGCCGCGGAGCGCCGAAGTACCCGCAGCCCAGGGTGAAGCAAGCATCGCCCACGATGCGAAGCGGAACCCTGGGTATGATAACGTTAAATAAATGTTAGCCCTGAAAGGGCGATGTTTTCTACACAACAACCAATGCTCGATAGCGCAACAAAACAACGAATCGATAAAGCCCGCGATGTCCTTGTCGGCAAGGTGCCTGACCCGAAATCGCAGGTCGAGCAGATCACGCTTGCGCTGATCTACAAGTTCATGCACGATATGGATCAACAAGCCGAGCGTCTCGGCGGTAAAGCTACGTTCTTTGTCGGGAAATATAAAAAGTATGCGTGGACGAGCGTGTATTCCACGAAGATCGGCGGGCACGAACTCATCGGGTTGTATGGCGATGCGCTGGCGCAAATGTCTCTCAATCCGAATTTGCCACCGCTCTTTCGCGATATTTTTAAGAATGCATTCCTTCCCTACCGCGACCCCGAAACGCTTCGGCTTTTCCTATCGGTCATCAATGAGTTTAGTTACGACCACAGCGAAATGCTGGGGGATGCTTATGAATATCTGCTTTCCGTCTTAGGGTCGCAGGGTGATGCCGGGCAATTCCGGACGCCGCGCCATATCATTGATTTTATCGTCGAAGTTGTAGGACCGACGAAAACCGACCGCATTCTCGACCCGGCTTGCGGAACGGCTGGATTCCTGATCGCTGCGTTCAAATATATCCTTAAGACGAATACCAAAACCCGTGAAGGCGACCTGCTCACCACGAAGGACCGCAAAGAACTTGGCAATAATCTTGTTGGCTACGATATTTCGCCGGACATGGTGCGGATGTCGCTTGTCAATATGTATTTGCATGGGTTTTCCAATCCATCCATTCACGAATACGACACGCTTACGAGCGAAGAACGGTGGGATGACAAGGCCGATGTTATTTTGGCCAATCCGCCATTCATGTCGCCAAAGGGTGGCATCCGCCCTCACGGTAATTTTCGCATTTCCGCGAAGCGCAGCGAAGTACTCTTCGTGGATTACATGCTCGAACATCTCACGCCGCAAGGCAAAGCCGGTATTATCGTTCCGGAAGGAATTATTTTCCAAGATGGGTCCGCGTATCGACTATTGAGAGAGGCCCTTATAAAGGAAGCGCTTATTGGCGTGATCTCTTTACCTTCCGGCGTTTTTCAGCCATACTCCGGGGTTAAAACTTCAGTCCTTATACTTGATAAAAATAAGGCTAGAAGCAACCCTAAGATAATGTTCTCTGAGGTTAAGGCTATCGGGGTGAGTCTAGGTATCAAGCAGGCAATAGTTGAGCGCAACGACCTGCCTCACGTCCTTTTGGATTTCAAAGCCTATTATGAAGATAAGCCCGTATCTTTGCATTCATGGCTCGTAGACAGAAGTACTATTCTTGCCAATGGGTCTATCCTAAGTTCGGAACCATACCGTCCCGCGCTGGCCAAGGGGGGAACTCTTCTGGTCACACTTGAGGAGGTATGCACACTTGCAAAGGGCCACTATTCTAGCACACAGACCGAGCCCGGCCAATATCCGCTCATTGTTACGGCAAAATCACCGCTTACGGCCTCAACATTCGAAATTGATGGCGATGCCGTGTGCGTCCCTTTAATCTCGTCAACTGGACATGGGCGCGCCACCTTGTCTCGTATCCATTACGCCTCCGGCAAATTTGCGGTGGCAAACCTTTTGGCGGTGCTTCAGCCAAAAAATGAAGAAGTTCTTATTCCCAAATATCTTTACTATGTTCTTGATGGGAAGAAGGATAGAATGGCAGGTCTCATGAAGGGTGCTGCAAACGTAAATATGAAGTTGGAGGACCTTGCCGAATTCCAAATCCCCCTCCCTCCGCTCCCCGTTCAGGAAGCATTAGTTGCCGAATTGGAGCGGTTCCGGAAGATGATCGAAGGCGCGCGCGCCATTCTCGCGAACTACAAGCCGGAGATCGAGATCGATCCGAAGTGGGAGATGCGGGAGTTGGGGGAAGTGTGTGATAATGTGTCCGCCCAGATAATTCCGAACACAATCAAAGGGAACGTAAATTATGTAGGACTGGAAAATATCGAGTCGGACACGGGCGAATTAATAGGGGAATATGACGTCCCCGCGAACACGATCAAAAGCAATAAGTCTGCTTTTAAGATAAACGACGTACTTTATGGCAAACTCCGTCCAAATTTAAATAAAGTGTGGATTGCGCGGTTCGATGGGATTTGTAGCACAGATATTCTTGTGCTCCGTCCGAAGAAAGTTGTCGACCCAACTTTCCTTGCCATTCAGCTCCGTTTGCCAGAAATGAATCATGAAATTCTAAAAGGCATTAGCGGCTCACAGCTTCCTCGTACAAATTTCACATTTATGTCATCCCTAAAAATTCCCATTCCCCCTCTCGCCGAGCAGCAAACCATCGTCGCGCGCCTCGAACGGGAGCGGGCAGAGATGGAGATGCTGAAGGGGCTTATTTCGCGTTTGGAGGGGAAGATAAAGGGGCGGGTTGCGGGGTTGTGGGGGGAGTAGGGGAAAGTAAGAAGTAAGAGTTAAGAAGTAAGAGGTGGATGCTGGTCACAACAATCTCTTGAAGCCGGCTTGCACGAAATGATGATCGTGGGTTAGAGCGTCGGTAATTTTCCTCTCTCGCATGATGATAAAGGAGGAGCAATCGGTAAAGCTCCAACGCTTGTCGGAAAAATCGCGGTACATTTCCATGGCCTCCCTAATAAGGGCTCGGTGCGCGGGTACGATCATGATCTCTTCGGCGTCATAGAGGTTCTGACATGCCATGACAGCCTGTTCGCGGGAATATGTGCCGAATCTGCTCACAAAATTCAGGAACTCTGTGAGCACAAGATCGGAGGTTACGATCGTGCTCTTCTTCGCGTAGGTCCGCGACCACTCACGTGCGATCGGATGGAGTGCGTCATCCGGTAAAAGCTGGGCAACCCAAAACCCAGTGTCGGCAAAAACAATATTCAAGATCGTTCTTTGGGCGCTCCGTAGAGATAGTGCTCCACATTCATTGCGGCGTCGCGTGGAATCAGCGCGCGTTCATCGGAGGGTATTTTTTGGCCCATTTCAGCAATACGGTCAAGCACCCCTTCGAGTGAAGATTTTTTGCTTCGCGTGGTGGAGGGTTTTGGGCTCCTCGTGCGCATGTTTGGTTTGGTTCTGGTCTCCATGATTATCATAACCGCACGGTCGCATAAGTTGTTGCACGGTTAAGAGAATTTCGGATTTCGCAATGTCCCACAAAAAGTGTCGTATATTGAAAGTGAAACTATAGGCACCTATCCGGGGAAAAGATGAAATATGAAAGATAAAAGATGAGTGTTGGTGTCATGTTCATTGACAATCTGGCAGCCGGCGGTGGGTTTCGTTATGAACGTGTTCTCCATGAAAGCATTTTGTGGATAACTTATTCAGAAAATGGCGAAAACAGCTTGAAAACGAGGGTGGTCGGGAACTCAGCAAGAAAAAGAAATGGCACCTATTTCTTTTTGACAGCTAATCCACCACTGGCATCGTAATCGTGAACCGGGCGCCTTTGCCGACTTCGCTTTCGACGGCAATGGTGCCGCCATGCGCTTCGACGATGGATTTAACGATGGCGAGGCCAAGGCCAAGCGAGCGTTCGGCATCTTCGTGGGGGCCGGTGCGGGCTTCGTCGGTACGGTAGAACCTGCGAAAGACTTTCTGCAGATCTTCTTTTGCGATTCCAATACCGGTATCGGCAACTCCAAACCGGATCTGGTGGTCGATGCTGGTTAGGAACAAGGTAACTTTTCCGCCGGCGGGAGTGTATTTCAGCGCGTTATCGAGCAAGTTCATGACGACCTGATAGAGGCGGGTGGGGTCGGCCTTGATCTTCTTGGTTCGGGCTGCTTCATCGAACTGCTTGACGAGCTGCAAGCCGCGCTCTTCGGCAAGGATCTCGCCATCTTCGAGGAGACCATCGAGATACCGATAGATCTCGATGCTTTGGAGTTCCAGCGGAAGCTGTCGGTCGTCGGCGCGGGAGAGCAAGAGCAGGCCTTCGACGATGCGCTGCATGCGATCGACCTCTTCCATCGCGCTGGCGAGTACCTGTCGCGCTTCTTCGGGGTCGAGCGTATCGGCAGCCTCTAAGTGGCGCGCAGCTTGCTCGATCTCGCCCTTCATGATGGAGAGCGGAGTTTTGAGTTCATGGGAGGCATCGGAGGTGAACTGGGTCACTTGCTGGAAGGAACTTTCCAGACGCGCGAACATGGAGTTCAGCGTTTCGATGAGCGTGGCCATTTCGCGGTCGGTCTTGTCGGGCAGTTCGATGCGCTGTGAAAGATTTTTCGCGCCGATCTCGCGAGCGGTATCGGCGATCTGTTCCATCGGGCGGAGGGCTTTGCGGGCAAGCCACAAGCCGCCGAAGATCGAGATCGCGAGCGCAAGCGGGAGGCCGATGTAGAAGGAGGATCGCACGCGCGTCAGGCTTTCCTCGATGTCGGTAACGGGATAGCCGACATAGACATCGAAGCGCTCGTTACGGGCACGGGCTACCCGCACAGGTTCATTTTTGATGCGGATGGTGTGGTAGGCGGAGGTTGTGTCGGACTCCGCTCGCACACGCGCCCCTCGGACGAGCCGCATCATGGTATCGATGCCAAGATTTGGCGTTCGGAAGAACTGCGCATCATGGTGAACGCCGGCAGAATCTTTCGTGATGGCATAAATTTCGACGAAATTATTTCTGCGGCTCGAAACCGTTCGCTCCACGATGGCATCCAGCGGATCGGCGGTTCTGCCAGTAGAATCCTGAAAGGAGAGTTCGGTCAGCACCTGATCGATGATCTCACTGACGACGCGATCGGCAAGGGCGGTGCCTTTGAGCGTATCCGGCACTTCAGTAAGTGCGCGGTCGATAAGGTCGCGAAGGGAGTTGGCGGAATGGGCCTCGCCATGCTGGATCATCTCGTGAGGATTCGAGGTTGCTGGCAGCGTGGATATGAGCGTCAGCGTGATACGGGCATCCTCGATGAGCGAAGTATCCAGCGCGCTGAACAGGGATTGCTGTATCTTGAAATATTGAAATAGCCCGATCGCCCCGATCGTGAGCACGACGAGCAACGAGTACCACAAAATGAGCCGAAGCCGTAACATGAAGTGCTATGAAAAGCGAGAGGAACATTATAGTGCCCAGAAGGAATGGTTAAATTGGAATCACGGATCGAATTCGATTGGAAAAGAAAAGACTACAGTTTGTGATAAAGGGATTTTATCGGGGTTGTATATTTGGGAGTTACACCTATGGTCTTGCTTTTTCTGATATCGTCAATATTTATGCCGTTTTTGGGGTCAAATCCCAACGGTACCACGCCATCGGCAGCAAATCGGTTTCAGGAGCTTTCGAAGCTTCTACATGAAGTAGGTCTGGCGTATGGCCATCACGACCTTCGAAGCGCCCGCTCCACGTTCAAAACAATTGTTGAATTTTGCAACACTCTGAATACCCCGATGACCCGGTGGTATTCCGGATTTGCGGAATACGGGATCGCAAGTACATCCGCGAGGCTTGCCGATACCGTTCAAGCCCGCTCCGCGATCTTAGCTTCGCTTCAAAGCGATTACTGGAGCACCGATGTAATAAGCAGCGATGAAATTCTCAGACACGTTGTCGGTCCATCCTGGCTTGATTCCCTCACAAAATGCTACGAAACACTTCGTCAACTATCTGCAGCGTCCTGGCATAAACAACCACCAATCCTTGTTTTACCGCGTTGCTTTGATAACGACTCCAGCTCATTGACCCCAAGTGGAAAGCTCAGGCGACTCTTATCCTTTGATTCCCTTACGCCGACGATAAAGGATTCGCTCTCGGTACACCGGCCACTTATACTGGCTTTGCATGGTGGTAATGCATCGTACCGCGAATTTGCTTTGCATTGGCGAGCCGTTGCGGATTCACTTAATGTTGCCGTTCTCATTCCTGCCGGATGCATTCGAGATTCCGAGAATGATAATAGTTGGGACGATACCTATTATAATTCTGATGAATTTCTTTCGGGTTTGCTCGATCGCTACACTGCGCAGTGCGGCTATTCACCCGACATTTATATTGCAGGTTTCTCCCAGGGTGCGAATACAGGGATGAAATATGGGTTCGTTCATTCGGATAGGGTGCGCGGGGTGATCGCTATTGCTGGCGTGTTCGATCAGCCCTTATCTCGAGAAATGGTTGCTAATTCTGCTAGCGCCGGACTCCGAATTTACGCGATGAGCGGCGAGTTCGAAACCCCCGGTTTTCTCCATAGCATGATGGAAGCCAAACGATCCTGCGAAGCAGGGAAGCTTCCATTTGTCTTCGAAAATGTCCCTGGGATGTCGCATGAAGTTCCATCTGATCTCGCTGGTCGCCTTAGAAAGGAATGGTCTTGGCTCTGCGATGCCGGATCCCCCAGCACCTCTCCAGGGAGCTCCGGCTCGGTAATGAAATAGTAATTTACGGGATTTTTCCAGAAGCTTTACTGCCTTCCCGTGCGTTAAGGCCGCAGCGTGAGCCACGGCGCTGTATCACCCGCCTGGCCGCAGTCTCCCCATATATTCTATTAGGTTATGATGGCTCGATTAGCAAAATTACAAAAGACGGTTAAGGACATAGGGCTCGATGCACTGCTCGTTACCCATCTTCCCCATATTCAGTACCTCATTAATTATTCAGGCTCGAACGGCCTCTTGATCGTCCCGGCGCAGGGCAAGCCCCATTTTTTTACCGATTTCCGGTATAAAGCGCAGGTTAAGACGGAAGTAGTAGGCGCCAAGATCTCTATCGTCGATCGGGACCGCACCATTCCAGATACCCTTGTAGAAAAGCAGCTTTTTTCCGATTACGATCACCTTGGGTTCGAGAAAAATCACATCAGCTACTCGATGTATGATTTCCTGCGTACGAAATTCAGGCATGTGAAGCTCGATCCGCAAACGGAGGTTGTGGAAAAGCTTATCATGATCAAATCCGAGGATGAGATCGACGCGATCCGTAAAGCAGCCCAGATCGGCGATGCGGTCTATGATAAAGTAATACCCGAAATAAAGCCAGGCGTAACCGAACGAGAGATCGCTGCCGAGATCGCGTACCAAACAAGAATATGTGGCGGAGAACGTGAAGCATTTAACATCATCGTAGCAAGCGGCGAACGATCCGCACTTCCGCATGGCGCCGCCACCGATAAAAAGATACGCAAGGGGGAGTTGGTCACGTTGGATTTCGGATGCGTCCACAAGGGATTTAATTCTGACATGACTCGCACCGTTGCGGTAGGGAAGGTCAATGTGGAATTGCAAAAGATCTATGAGATCGTTCATGCCGCGCAGCAGCGGGCTATCGATAAGGTTGCTGCAGGGATGAGCGCGAGGGATCTCGATTCTGTTGCCAGAGATTACATCACGCTGCATGGCTATGGCTCAAAGTTCGGCCATTCGACGGGACATGGATTAGGGATCGAAGTTCATGAGCTTCCGAAGGTATCGCAGCGGGGCGAGCGCTATAAGCTCGAACCGAATATGGTCGTGACCATCGAGCCTGGAATTTACCTGGATGGGTTGGGTGGCGTTCGTATCGAGGATGATATTGTTATCCGCCGCGAAGGCTGCGAAGTCCTAACGACATCTCCGAAAGAACTTCGGGTGCTGTAATTTTACTCGCTCAAATCTTTTGCTATTGCTGCGCGCTGATCGTTTGTCAGCCGAGTGAAGTGGTGATAATTCGGATGACGGATGAGAATTCCCACTTCTGAATCGCCGGCTCGAAGACGTTCTATATCTTCTGTGCTCAATTTCCATCGGACATATTGCACTGCCGAAATTCGCCCTTCTTCGGATTGTTCTTCATCGAAAATGGTGTCGATCTCTTTATCGCCGATCATGAGATAGATGGAATCTTTCGTCAGGCCTACAAGCGAATCGAGCGTTGGTTTGATCTGCTCTTTCTCGGTGATCTCGATGAGAAGTGTAGCAGAAAGTTCATCGTGCGATGGCAAAAGTTGGCTGTAGGTATCGATCTCATGCTGGATGTCTTTATCATAGACCATCCGTTCGGTTCGGACCATTTCCTGAATTTGGAAAAGAACGGTATCACGGTTCTCAAATACGAATGTCATGAACGGCCCAACCGAAATGCGGCGATTCTTCTTCGCCTCGATCATACGTTTACGGTATTCGGGGCGTTGCTTTTCGTATTCGGCGATGTTAAGAATGTCGGAGAGGGTGATCATAATCCCATTGCTTTATAAAGTATCTCGATCGGATGCTTTGCGTGTTCGCCGGTTCCTTCTTCAATATGCAGATGCGCAAGCGAACAATCGCTGGCGACCGTGGGCGCGATCGCCTGAGCGGGTTTTTCCTTGTCGATGGCCTTGAAAAGCTTTTTACCAACATCGAGCGAGATCTCGTAATATTCTTTCTTCGAGGACCACGATCCATCATGCCCGGAGCATTGCTGAACCATGTTAACCTTTAGTCCAGGAATCATCTTCATCAGGTCGCGGGAATTAAATCCCACGTTCTGCACGCGCAAATGGCATGGAAGATGATAGGTGATGGTTTCGCCCACGCTGACCGGAAATTCGAGGGTGATCTTCTTTTCGCGGTGCAGCCTCATAAGATATTCAAGAGGATCCATTACTGTGGCCATCACCCGCTCTGCGGCGGATTTGTCCGACGCGTAATGGGCATAGTCCTGCCGCAGCATCATGGAGCAACTGGGGCTCATCGCGATAATTTTCATTCCCGCATCGACGTAAGGCATAAGCCGCGCAATGTTGCGATCAGCGGTCTTCGTTAGTTTCCCGATATTTCCGGTGCCAAGTTCGGGCATTCCGCAACATTCCTGTTCTGGAACCGTCACTTCAATGCCGAATTTCTCCAACATCTTCACATACTGCTCGCCGATCCAGGGCTTATTCTGATCGACCATGCAAGTGTAGAAGAGAGCCACTTTGTCAATTGGTGTTGAAGGAGCAGATTTCTTTTGATGTTTCCACCAAGCTTGGAATGTTTCCTTCTGATAAATGGGAAGCTTTTTCCTGTGATCGATCCCGGCAACAACTTCCAGCGTCTTGCGCCCGAGCTTGTTATTCGCAGCCCAATTCATAACGCCGGGGATTGCGGCGGCGATTTTTCCGGAGCGGTCGGTATCGCCGGTTATTTCATCGCGAAGTTTTTGCTGGAGGCTCTTGCCACGCTCTTTGGTTTTTATCGCATCGGCGCGCAGGAGAAGTCGAGGGAAATCCAGCATGTACTCATGCGGCGGGGTGTACGGGCACTTCGGGTAGCAGAGTTTGCACTGATAGCAAAAATCTACGACCTTGTCATAATCTGCTTTCTTCAGTTGATGAACGGGATTCTCTTTGGCTTGTCCGGCTGCAGAAAGTTTATCGTCTTCCTCTTCGATACGGTCGAAGACATCATTGAACGATGGGCATAGCCCATCGCACAGCCTGCAGCCGTTGCACACATCGAGCACACGCGTGAACTCTGCCTGGAGATCGGCCGAGTTCCAATAGAGTGGATCGTGGGTATCAAAGACCATCATTTTTTAATGGACAACACGGACGAATTGGACAATTCGTCCATGTTGTCCACTCCGTCCACTGTGATTAGGCCACTATAGAGTCGGATGCTTTCTGGAACCTTCCCGCGTGGGATTTCTCAGCGCGCGCGAGGGTTTCGAACCATTCGGCAATTTCGTCGAAACCTTCTTCGCGAGCGGTTTTAGAAAAGCCGGGATACATCTCGGTGTATTCGTAGGTCTCGCCTGCGATCGCGGCTTGCAGATTCGTTTTGGTATCGCCGACGGGAAGCCCGGTGGCGGGATCGCCGACTTCGGCGAGATACTCCATGTGGCCGAACGCATGTCCCGTTTCGCCTTCGGCGGTATCGCGGAACACGCCGGCTACATCGGGCTGGCCTTCGATATCCGCCTGACGCGCGAAATAAAGATAACGGCGATTTGCCTGGGACTCGCCCGCAAAGCCTTCTTTGAGATTATGAAATGTCTTGCTGTTCTTGAGATCTGGCATAATTGTTATTAAAAATGAGAAAAAGATTTATGGAATTGATACCTTAACAAATCTTCTGGCTCTTTCATTTATGATTCTTTAAGTGAACACACTCGTACTCGCTCATTGTTGTTGCGACATGCGAAATGCTAAGTACGCAATTTTTCTTGTGGTTTTGGTAGGATGTGCTCCGCCAATTTCATTTGTAGGCGGGAAAGTAGGTGATGCACAAATCACTTTTTCTGCTCAGGGTCATCACTACGTTATTTATGATTACGAAGGTGAAGCTCTTTCGACTATGCAAGTTGGGTATTGGTCCTCCGATTCACTTTTTATGATTTCTGGAGAAGGCGGTGATGGCGCAGGTAGTAGTGCTCAAATTTCGTTTGTGGTTCGAAGTCTCCCTTATATATCAAAATTTGTTTACGATTTACCTGACACTGGTACTTTCTCCTTAGACTTGACACTCCAGGCGCCTTCAAACTCTTTAATAAAAATAAACTGCCCACTTTTGCAAGGCAGTGCCAGTGTGGCACTATGGCCCGATACCGTTGGTGTTTTGACAGATTATACATGGTTCACGGATATGAAGCACACTGGAATATTAACGATAACGGATCTTGATACCGTTAACAATCTGATCAGCGGCAAGTTTAGCTTTTTGGCGATCGACACGTCACAAGGAAGTTCTATGGCTGATACAGTGCACATCGATAGCGGAATCATCTACAAAGCGCCAATTAATTTCTATTAAAAATTTGATTCTTTCCCTCTCAACATGGAAGCATGGCTTCAAACCAAACCAAATTACCTACGATGCCATCCTGAACGGCAAAAGCGCGCTCGATGCTGTGGAACTTGGCGCGCGTTTTTGCGAAGCCGACCTGACCTGCATGTCAGTGGGTCGCGGCGGTTTGCCGGATGCGATTGGAGAGGTAACGCTCGATGCCTCCATCATGGATCACGAAGGTAATTGCGGGGCTGTAGCTTTCGTGCGAAATTACGAGCATGTTGCATCCATCGCGCGGCGCGTGATGGAAAAAACGCCGCATGTTATGCTTGTTGGCGAAGGCGCCGAGCGATTTGCAGAAGCAGAGGGATTTGTTAAATCAAATCTTCTTACAGACAAAGCGAAAGCGCTTTGGGAACAATGGAGCGCCCAGCCGGATAAACTGCATGTTCGACTTCGCCGCGCCGAAGAAGGTGACCATGAATATGTTTTTGTCAGTGTGGATGAAAAGGGAACTGAATCTGAGATCAGCCGTGACGGAGTTGGGCGAAAGCAAAATGAATCCCATGATACTATCGGCATTCTGGCGATGGATAACGCTGGACACCTTGCAGGAGCTTGCACAACGAGCGGGCTTGCCTTCAAAATGCAAGGCCGCGTGGGGGATTCACCCATAATCGGCGCTGGACTTTATGTCGCCGGAGGAATTGCTGCTGCCGTCGCCACCGGAAATGGCGAACTCATGATGCGAGCGTGCTCGGCATTTCATATTGTCGAAATGATCCGACAGGGGGTCGAGCCAGAGGAAGCCTGCGAGCGCGCGATTGCTCGCATTTTGCTTGATAAACATCTCACCGATGATATGCAAGCTGGACTGATGGTCATTCGCGCAGATGGCGAGTGGGCTGCTCGATCGCTTCGTCCCGGATTCCAACTTGCCGCCGCGAGCGATGAGACGAAAGGGAAAAATATCCTTTATGACATTACTTCGAATTCGATAAGCGCAATTAAGCAATATCTTTGAGCTAAATGTGTTAAGCTCTCGATAATGGCAAAGAAAACAGGTCCCAACTCCCTTTTGCGCAAAGGAACCTCGCTCTTGGAATGGATGGGGCCAGGGATGGTCACCGGCGCTGCCGATGATGACCCAAGCGGCATTGCTACCTATTCGCAAGCTGGCGCACAGCTTGGGCATCCGATACTATGGACGATGGTTTTCACCTGGCCGCTGATGTCTGCGATCCAAATGATCTGCGGTCAGATCGGGCGTGTGACCGGGCGCGGTGTTGCCGCAAACATGCGGAAATTCTATGGGCAAAAAGTTGCGCTTCCGTTAGTATTGCTGCTGCTCATCTCGAATGTGTTCAATCTCGGCGCCGATATTGGCGCGATGGGTTCTGCAGCAACATTGCTCTTCGGTGGAAGCGAGCATATCTACGCTGTTGGATTTACCCTGCTTTCGATCGTCCTTCAGGTATTCGTTCCGTATCGCAAATATTCGAACGTGTTGAAATGGTTGACGTTCGTGCTTCTGGCGTACATTGGGGTTGTATTCTTCGCGCATGTGCAATGGGGCGATGTGCTCAAGGCGACATTAATTCCCACGATGTCTTGGAATAAAGGCTACATGGCAACATTCGTTGCATTATTGGGAACCACGATCAGTCCGTACCTCTTTTTTTGGCAATCTTCGCAAGTGGTCGAGGACATCCGGACGCACAAAGATCAAAACGCACTTCTACAGCATCCGGAAGAAGCGCCGGCAGCGCTTCGATGGATCCGACGCGATACGCTGCTCGGAATGGGTTTTTCGAATCTCATTGCTTACTTTATTATTCTTGCCACGGCAGCAACGCTGCACGCACACGGAATTACACAAATTGAAACGGCATCGCAAGCCGCCGAAGCATTGCGCCCGCTTGCAGGATCGTTCTGTTTTCTACTTTTTTCCGTAGGAATTATCGGTACGGGATTGCTTGCTGTGCCGGTGCTGGCAGGCTCTGCGGCATTTGCTGTGGGTGAAGCATTAAATTTTCATGGGAGTTTGGAAGATAAACCTTCCCATGCAAAACGGTTTTATGGCGTGCTTATTTTTGCCACCTTGCTTGGGATGGGTCTTATCTATATTGGCTTAAATCCTATTCGTGCACTTTTCTGGTCGGCGGTGATCAATGGCATTATCTCCGCGCCGATCATGGTAGTTATTATGTTGATGGCCTCGCGCCCGAAGATCATGGGTGCGTTTACGATCTCACGAATATGGCGATGGCTGGGGTGGGCAGCAACGGCGGTCATGTTGATCGCGGTAGTACTGTTCTTCGTGACACTATAAGGCAGGATAGGCCAAAAACCGCGAACTTTTCCCGCCTCGCTGAGGGTTGCAATCCGGTAATAAATCTTATTGGAGAACCAATGAACGGTCACGACCTACCCCGCGATTCTTACTCCGATTCCCCGGCGCTTACGCCGGCGCTTTCTCCTGCGCACAGCGGCCCGGAGCTTGCCTCTTACGTTCCCGACTCTCGTCTTGCCCAGCAGCTTGCCCAGGAACTTCTCTCGAATACATTTGAGCTTACTCAACGTAATAATCACACAAGCAGCGGGATGGCGGTTGGTTTTACCATTGGGCTTGACAGAAGATAATTGTCCCTCATTGGCGATTGTCGTATTTTTGCATTATGAACATCGCCTTACTCGGTTATGGCAAGATGGGCCGCGAGATCGAAGCCGCTGCGTTGGCTGCCGGACACCGCATTGCTGCTACATTCGATATTGATCACCATGCCAATGCAGATGCACTTCGCAAATCCGGTGCGAATGTAGCGATCGATTTCAGTCAGCCGAATGCCGTCCAGGCAAATGTGAAACTTTGCGCGGATGCCGGGTTGTCCATCGTTATCGGTACAACCGGATGGGATGACGCATTAGAGAAGGTCCGCAAAATGGTCGATGATGCTGAAATTGGCTGCGTGATCGGTTCGAATTTTTCCGTGGGGGTAAATCTTTTTTTGCAGATCGTACGGGATGCATCGAGGATGATAAACGATGCCGGATACGATGCGTATATTGTGGAAGCACACCATCGCGGCAAAAAGGATTTTCCAAGTGGGACTGCATTACGCATCAGCGAAGCAGTGCTTTCAGGTTTACCATCCAAAACGAAAGTAGCGTCGGAATTGCCAAGAGCGGAAGCAATTTCGCCCGACACGCTTTATATTAGTTCCATTCGCGCTGGGGCTATCACCGGCACGCATACGGTAGGCTTCGATTCTGAGGAAGATTCAATCGAGCTAACACATCAGGCCAAGAATCGTCGAGGGTTTGCCTCGGGAGCAGTGCGAGCTGCCGAATGGATCGTAGGGCGTTCGGGACTATATCGATTCGAGGAAAACATCAAACAAATATTAGAACGCACATGAACATGCACCACAAACTCCGAGGTACGGGAACCGCGATCGTTACGCCATTTAATGAAGATGGCTCGGTCGATTTCGAATCGCTGGCGCGGCTTGTAGATCATCAATTGGATGGCGGCGTTGAGATGCTTGTGCCGCTAGGATCGACGGGCGAGAATCCGACGATCACCGCCTCGGAGCGGCGGGAGATCATTCGATGGATCGTAGAATATGTGGATCATCGCGCGGTCATCATTGCAGGAACCGGCACGAACGACACTCGCAGTTCGATCCACAATACGCGAGAGGCTATGGAACTCGGCGCGGACGCGGCGCTCGTTGTTACCCCGTATTACAACAAGCCCACTCCGAACGGTCTCTTTGCACATTTCAGCGCCGTTGCGGAAGTGGGACTGCCTGTGGTGATGTATAACGTTCCCGGCCGCACTGGATTGAATATGACAGCGGAGACTACGCTTCGCTGTGCGGACATTGAGAACGTTGTTGCGGTAAAAGAGGCGAGCGCCGATCTTGCGCAGTGCATGGAGATCATCCGCAATGCGCCGGTTGGGTTTAATCTGCTTTCCGGCGAGGATAATTTGACCGTTCCGCTTATTTCGCTGGGTGCGAAGGGCGTTATCAGTGTAACATCGAACGTGATGCCTGGTGAATTTTCGCGGATGGTTCGTTTTGCGCTGGAAGGAAAGTTCGAGGAAGCCCGGGCGATCCATTATGAACTGCTCGAATTGATGAAGGTGAATTTTGTCGAATCGAATCCGGGGCCAGTGAAGTGCGCGCTTGCCATGCGCGGCATCATTCAGGAATATTACCGGCTGCCGCTCGTGCCGGTGAAATACGAGAGCAAAAAGAAGATCAGGGAAGTGTTAGCCAGGCTTGGAACAGTAATGTTGGAAGAAGTGAAGGAGTATGACAATTAAAGATTTCTTTTATTAAAGAGATCTCTTAGCATCGCTTCTGCTTCGGCGGGGAGTTCCTGATCTCGGCGGTGCATGACAGTTTTTGCAACCTCGATGGCTTTTTCATAGCGATAGGGTTCAACTCCATTCTCTCCAACCCACGAAAAATTTGGGATCCATTTAGGAGGAAAGCCTGAACTAAAAATATTGCAACTTACACCAATAGCTGTTCCTGTATTGAATTGTGTACCTATCGCACTTTTCGAATGATCGCCCATCAAAAGCCCGACGAAGAGAGAATTTGTGTTGAATTCTTCACCTTCTATCGTGACGCGGACGGGTGAATAATCATTTTTTAGGTCGCTGGTATTCGTTCCGGCGCCTAAATTAACCCACAACCCCAGATAGCTGTGGCCAAGATACCCATCGTGCTGCTTGTTCGAAAATCCCTGAATAATCGAATTCTCAATTTCCCCTCCAACTTTCGAAACCGGGCCGATGGAAGTTCCGCCATAAATTTTTGCGCCAATTTTTACAATAGCATTTTTGCCTATGAATACAGGACCCATGATCGTTGTGTGTGGCATGATACGCACGCCATCCTCGATAATAATTGGGCCTTCGGAGCAATCAAGCACAACACCGCTATCGATGCGCGCTGTTGGATGTACGAAAAGATTTTCGGGATTGATAATAGTGCAGTTCGGAAGTGAGGGGCTTTCAAGTATTGAGTGAGTTTTCGCCCACAATTCAACATCAGCTTCGATCGTCTCAGTATTTGAATGAATAATATCCCAAAGCGATTCGGGGGCATTGTTACCTTGGACATCGATCGGCTCGCCGGACATTATTTTATTGGATAATTCCGGCGGCAACGTGTCATGAACATTTCCATCATTGGTGTTGAAAATTAACGACTCACGAGCATTGACGAGAAGTGTGCTGCCTTTGGGAACCTCATTCACAGGAAGCGAGTAACGCCCGGAAATAACATCCATTAGTTCAGGAAGAGCGTGAAGATAGATGCGCGCGTCGGGAAACTGCGTCTGCATGCGCTCGATGCCAGTGAATGTGCCGGAACGAAGTTCAGCAACACAGCGCGTGTACGTCAGCGGAAGGAATTTCCGGCTTCGAGCGATAGCGTCCTCATAAATGAGGATGTTAGAAAAGGTTTGAGCCACTATACAAAAATTTTCATGCTGTCATAGCGAGGAAAATCGAACGACCGAAGGGAGTTCGATTTGACGAAGCAATCCCCGAAGGTTGCGCTGAATATGAAGGGATTGCTTCGTCGAACATTCTCCGCTTCGCTCCGAATGTTCCTCTCGCAATGACGTTGTTATCAAATAAGAATTAATGGGAAATACGCCAGAATCATCCCCCGAAAAAAGCGGATAAAAAAAGGGGACGATTTCCGTCCCCAATTTTTAATTCGTAATTTTTAATTCGTAATTATGCTGGCACAGCGGCTTGCTTCTCTTTTCGCTCGGCAATTTGCTTTGCGAACTTCTTTTGGAAGCGCTCGACGCGTCCTGCGGTATCGACCAGCTTTTGCTTGCCAGTGAAGAACGGATGGCAATTTGCGCAAATTTCGACGCGAAGTGTATCGTTCGGGGTAGTTGAGCGAGTATCAAACTCGTTTCCACAGCCTGCGCAATGGACCGTGACCGTGTGGTAATTTGGATGGATTCCTTGTTTCATGTGTGCTCCTTTGGGCTGACGGATGTTGCCGTACCCGATTAATATTGATTGCTTTGTGAATTGGCCGTGCTTAACAGCCAGTCTATTGTTAACGTTTCGGAGTTCCGAGTGTTACGCCGTAGTCCAGAAAAGCATCATAAATGGCCATGATTTGAGGGTCGAGCGCATTTAACGCCTTCTGGTGCTTACGAATGGTGGTCGAATCCTTACGGACGATGGGTCCGGAAAGAACCGAACTTGCGGGTTTTGCTATCGCATTTTCGAGTGATTGTTTTGCCAAGGGACGCAAAGCTGCTTTCATCCGTTTCGCGGGTACCCCAAGTTCATTGGAGATTCGTTCAATGCCGGAAAACAGAAGTGTGATAAAATTCGACCCCAAAACGGTCATGGCATGATAGAGCGGCAAATCTTCACTTTTCAGTGGAATGATACCGACTCCGCCAAGGCCCTTTACAAACTCATTGGCCCATTTGAGCGATTCGCGGTTGCTGGAGGATGCCATCCAGTAAATGTCGCGGAAGAGATGTCCGCTTGGTTCGGTGAATGTTTGTATGGGATGAAGCGTCAGCCGAGCCACGCCTGGGCGGGTAGATAATGTTGTGCTCGGAAGTGACCCGGCAAGATGCACGATAAGCCGAAGTTTTTTCGATGCAGCGGCGATCGCTTTTTCCGAAACGCCGGCGATCTGATCATCCTTGGTTGCAATGATGATTATTTCGGAGTTGATCCGAGGATATTTCGCCTGACGCGCGGGGATCTGCGCCGAAAGTTTTATTCCCGCGCTTCTTTTGATCGCCATTGCAAGGGATGTTCCGGTTCGGCTTTTGCCAATGATCGTGATGTGGTCGAAATGTTTCATAATTATTTCTCCGCTACCCAGCCGGTGCGTTTGATCTTATCGAGTGAGAGCGTGATGGAGCCGATCGCGATCTTCATTTCGATTCGCACCGGCACCGCCGCATTGTCATCGGAAACATACGCGGTGAAGGAGCCATCGGCGCCGAGCGGCGCGGAACCGCCTAAATCCATGGTTCCGTGCAGCACACGGGTTCGAACTTTTTTATCATTCAACGCCGGTACTTCCTCTTCTGATATTTCATTCGAAAAATCGACGGTAATAGGTTTTACGTCAGTAACCTCGTGAATGAGGAAGATGTATTTGTGCCCTGCTGCTCCGCTCCAGGCTCGCATGTTAAACAGCACGCCGAGCGCATCGTCATACGGCTCGACATTTTGCTTGATCACGTTCTTCCGCTTGTCATCGGCATACTGAAGCGTTTTTGTTGCACGGTCGTAGGTGGAGAACACATCTAATTTATCATCTCCATTGATGCTATGTTCCTCGAAGGAACGCACGCAAAGATCGTCCGCATAGTACTGCTCGTTATCCGTCGTTTTGGCATTCAGGAACGGAATATCGGCGGTCCAGAAATGCAGGTGCGTGCTGACCAGGCCATCGGAGGAAACGTTGCCGGTCTGCATGACGACAGTGCCGAGCTTGACAAAGCCATACTTTACCTTATAGACAAGTTCTTCGCCAGGCTGGAGGAAATCCTTTCGAGTTTGCGAGAGACTGGTTGTTGAAAAACTAACAATAGACAGAACTACAAGCAGCGCGTGCGTTACCGACCGGAGATATCGTGGGCTCTTCATCGTGAGTCTCTTTAAGTGCACTGGTATTCTTACTTTTGTCAGCAACACTACCAAAGAGACCGTCGAATTGTTTCCTTGTTTCGATTTCGTTCGAATGCGATTTCCAAAAGTACTGAACGAACGCGAGACCTGCGGTATCGATCTTGGGCGAAAAAAACGCCTGGATTTCCAGGCGCATTTTAATTTATTACTGCGATGTCTATCTCAAAGACCGGAAAGATATCTAACACTTACTGGTTGGTACCCAACTCCGAAGCCAGATCGACCGTAAGTTTCAGGATCGTCTGGGTAATGAAATCATCATCAAAATCATCGACGGCCTGGGCAAAATCCCGGCTTATCGTCGGGCGCACCGCTGAACCGATTCCTCCGAAGACGGGCACGAGTTCTACACGGATGTTCAGAATGCCGCCCACCGGGCGAGCATTATAGGCCACATGAACGTTGATCGACTCCCTGTCAAAAAGGCCACTTCCTCCGCTCATCGTTGTGCTAAGGTCCAGGACTTTCCCGGAACGCAGCAATTCGGTAGAGCCATTGGATTGATTGGAAACAAGCCGTTCGGTAGCCTGTACCAAACTATCGGGGATAATGCCTCTTTTATAGGTTTTCGATTCCGATGGGATCGCCGAAGATCTAGCATCGATCTTCGGAGCGTTGATGCCGCTTGGGTCCTCAACGGTCGAGATATACGATGGCAATCCACCAAGGGAGGCAAGGTTCCCAGGATGATTATCAGCCGAAGTCTGGGCTCCCGCTCGTCCTGCGAGAACCATCGATATGGCTAATAATGATAGAAGGATCTTCATCGGATTATTTGCTGCAATACTTCACTATAATTCTCACTTCAAGTATGGTGATCTGGGCTTAAAATGATCACGCGAAATCAATTTTATTTCTTCACACAATTAGACGAAAACCTCGGTAGAGTAATTCACGAAATTGGCGGAAATCGGCTAGAATCGTAATATTTTCACTTTTTTTTCGTCTCAAAAAAACACACCTGTACCAGAACGGGACAATAAAAATCGAAGCATTCTTATTTCAAGACACCCAATTTGATCGCGTCTCATTTTGAGACAATATTTTCATCTTTGTACAGCTATTGTACAGTGTTGGAAAAGGGTTTTTTTCAGAAGATGTCCGAGCGTGATCCAGCAGATGGAATCGGACGCGCTAGATCCTTACTTCGTGGGATGAATGATGATCTTCGATGGGTAGCCTCGAGAATTATAGTTCCATTCCGGTAGTCGCTCGCTCATGTGACCCTTATACTTGAGTATTTGTTCATTAAAGCCGGATGCATTATCAAGAAACAGTTTCTGATACTATTCGTAGAGATAAGTCCCTATGGCAAGTGTGCGATTTCGCGTTGCCCATCCTTCGCGCGGCGGTTGGAATGGCATTATGCAATTTCGATCGTGATCGTTACGCGATCGGATGCTTCGATTCTACTTCCCATGTTTTGAAAAAATATGGAGTATGATCTCAATCCGATCCTTCAATGGATGGCCTTCATTTTAACCGCGCTTTACATCGATCACCGATGTTCGGGCGCCGATTGCTTGAAACAAGATTTTGATAATTTACACTCATCGGGCATTTTTTGCGCACCCTGCTTTTGGGGGCTGTGGCAAAATAGGAGTTGCATCGAGCCTCTTGAATGAAGAGGTTCGACGCTTCCGAGGATCGTCCGCTGGGTTTTCATATAACTAATCGCAGGACCTAAGCAGTATGGAACCTTATAGACTTCGTATTATCCCTCGCCGCTGGACGTCGCGCCTTGCTTCGTCTATCGTAGCGCTCGCGTTCTTCACCGTTTTTTTCTCCACACGGAATGCGTGTGCGCAAACGGGCGGAACGTCGTCGGATGGCACGAATGTCACGTGGCCCCATACGCTTACGCTCGGTTTCGGCGGGGCGTTGAACATCAATTCGCAGCTCTCCGGCACAGCCGGTACCGGCGACTCGGTTGGCGATCCGTTATATTCTCACTATGGATATACCACCGGTTCGACTCAGATCAATCCGGAGTTCCATATCCTTGCTGAAATTCCATTCGCGACGAACTGGATGTTCGTACCGCGAATCGCTTACAACAATAGGAGCTTAAGCTGGAATCAGCAATCGACGCCGACACCGGGGCCAACCGTGTCGAACGAGTTACTGTTACTTTCCATAGCAGATATTGGCGCGGATCTGCTCGCAAAGTATTCGTTCAGCAATTTTCATGTCATGGGAGGGTTCAATCTTTCTACTCCGATCCAGGCACTTTCCTACACGAATGGATCTGTGAAAGGGAACCTTCCCAGTTATTCCAAATTCCTTGCCGGGATAAAAGTGGGAGCAGGATATGACATCCCCATGAATGCAGACAACACGATCTGGCTGAGTCCGGAGGCGTTCTTTAATTATCCGCTTGGGAATTATGCCAGCAATGATGGCTTCGTTGTGGATCCTTCTACGATCTCCCTTGGCGTAAGTTTGAAGTTCGCGCTTGCCGGCCCTCCACCACCCCCACCGCCGCCTGAGCCGATCTCTGCAACGATCACCGCGCACGGCGTGATGCCGGATGGCTCGCCAACGAACGATCTCGTATCGCCGCAACAGGCGCTGCATAATCGCTCTTCGATGCCGCTGTTGCCTTACATTTTCTTTGATGAAGGTTCGGCCGTTATTCCATCGAGATACGGCCAGAGTGGCGCGACGGGGTTTAGCGAGCAATCGGCGCTCAATGGAAAAAATGCGCTCGAAGTAAACCACGAAGCGCTGGATGTATTTGGATCGCGTATGAAAAATAATCCAAATATGACCATCAAGGTTACCGGCTGTAATTCCAACTCGAAAGAGGAAAAGAACAATATTGAACTTTCGAAAGCGCGTGCCACTGCGGTCGCTAATTATCTGGAAAACACCTGGGGCATTAGCCCGAACCGTATTACGATCGATCAGCGCAACCTGCCGGAGATCCCGACGAACCCTGTTACAAAAGCCGGTATGTCGGAAAATCGCCGTGTGGAGATCACCTCGAACGATCCAGGGCTGACGGCTCCGGTCAAGATCGAAAACCGGCAGAATCTCAGTGTCGGCGCGACGACGGTGCAATATAATGTGACGATCACACCGGATCCATCGAATCGAAATTACAAGAGCTGGACGATCACACTCGATAAAGATGGTGAACAAGTTGCGCCTCCGCTTTCGGGAACCGGAGCGCCACCCTCAACGACCACCGAGGATATCCCGAACGCACAGCAGTATCTCAACCAGCCGGTTCATTATACGCTGACCGTCACGGATGATAAAGGGCAGACCGGTCATGCCGATGGGTTTACCCAGATCAAAGCAAAAACGGTCGATCGGAATAATCTCGAAAAATACGCGATGCTCTCGTTCGACTTTGACCGAGCAGACATCAACCCGCGTGCGCGGCAGATGCTGGAACTCATCAGCGAAAGCATCAGTGCAGGTGCGACGGGCGTGAGGATCGATGGCTATTGCGATTCCACCGGAACGCGGGAATACAACCAAACGCTCTCGGAAGCACGCGCCAACGGAGCGATCTCAGCGCTTCGCATGATGACTTCGCTGCCGGCGAACGTTACCGCGCAGGGCCATGGCGTCAACGATCCGAAGTTCCCGAACTCGCTGCCGGAAGGCCGCCAGCTTAACCGCCGCGTGGAGTTTACCATCGAGAAGAACGGGCAGTAATGAAACGTTTTTCTATATGATCAAAAGGGGCTGCTATCGGCCCCTTTTTTATTTTGTATCATCGAATCCGCGTTCGAATGGCGTCACAAATTCGTTCCGATGCTGCGACGGCTAACATTGCGGAATCCTCGTCATAATCCCCTTCGTAAACCGGGTATCTCGAATCGACCGAGAAGAGTGACAAATGCGCGCAGTCTGTTTCGAACTCACGGAGTTCTGGATCGAACGCCTGGCACTCTGCAAGTAATTTATTCATATCGTGCGTCCGTTCTGGGTTGGCGTCGAAGAATGTAAGAAACGCCTTCAGATATTTCTCTGCTGCAGATTGAGCGAGAAATACTACGATGCGCCACGGCCCATTACTTGCGGAAAGATGTTGAATCGCAGTCCGATCTTCTTCAGCGATTCGCAACCAGTATTCGTGATCACGCATTAGAGATCGCCTTCGATCGGTCAAAAAGCACTTTACCTTCTCGTTCGATGATGGGCACAATCGAATGCCGCGAATTCCTCCGATCCTCAACCTCTTTAGGTGTCATCACAATCAGATCCATCGACCAGTGGCGTCCGTGAAAGAGGCTGAGCACCTTCATATACCGGTCGAGCCTGCTTTCTGCGGTTTCCCATTCAACGAAGACATCAAGATCGCTATCGGACTGAGAATCCCCCCGCGCATGGCTGCCAAAAAGGATCACGCGTTCTGGATGTATCGCCTCGACGATTCGCTGTGTAATGCTCTCTATCAAGGTATCGTTCACGACGCTCGCATTGAGGATCGATGGAGTATCGTGTGTAATAGTAGTCTCTTGCATGACAGACAGAGAACGCTTGTTCTGCCCAGTTCGTCTCACCTCAGTTTCAATACGAAGTACAGAAATGTAGCGCAAACTTCAGTTTACGAAAGGGCAGGCGATTAGCCTGCCCTTTTTTGTAGCCGTGACTTTTAAGTCACGGCGAATATGCTCTAATATTCTAATTTCGCCGTACCCTAAAGGGTACGCCTACGAATTACAATCCGAACTTCCCCGCATTATAATCATCGAAGGCCTGGAAGACCTCGTCGCGGGTGTTCATCACGAACGGGCCGTAGCGCGCGACGGGCTCATTGATCGGCTCTGCGCCGAGCACGATGAGTTCGGCAACATCATCCAACGTATTCGCGATGGCAAGTTGATCGCCATCGGAAAGAATTCCCAATTGGCCTGCTTTTAGTTGCGAGGCATCTTTGCCGACGCTAATACCTCCGCGAAATACATAAAGCATAATATTCTGCCCTGCCGGTACATCGAGCAATGCATGGCCGCCGGGTTGAATTGCATAATGCAAATAAAGAATGGGCCAGGTGGTATTGATCGGCCCGCGCAGGCCAGCGGCATCGCCGCCAAGAACTTTCAGGGCATAGCCGCTTTCCGCATCCTGAATGACTGGAATAGACTCTGCCTTAATGCGCAGCGATTGCGGCGGGATCATCTTCTTTGCTGCCGGAAGATTCACCCAAAGCTGGAATCCGCGCATGGAGCCGCCATGCGTGCTGGTGTACTCGGTCGGGCCGCCACCGTGGATGATGCCACGTCCGGCGGTCGTCCATTCGACATCGCCGGCGTAAAAGTCTTCCGCGAAGCCGGTAGAATCGTGGCTGCGGGTTTCGCCTTCGAGGATATAGGTAAGCGTCTCGAAGCCGCGGTGGGGGTGGTCGGGGAGACCATCTTCGTCACCGGGGTTGTGTTGGATCGGCCCAGCTTCATCGAGCAGCAAGAACGGATCGACATGATCGAGTGATCGCGTCGGGAAGGGCCGGCGCACCTGAAATCCGCCGCCTTCAATGGTGATCTCGCCATTAACGATGCGATCTAATTCTCTGGTATGAGTCTGTGTGAGTATATCCATAATAATATTTCTAAGTTAGTAAAGGAAAAACGAACGAGCTAGATATTTGTTTCAACAGGCAATATTAGGGTTATCGGGTCTTCAACTTTTTGCTTGCGCTTGACTTTGGCAAAATAATTGCTATATTGTGGAAGTGAATGACGGGCAAACGTCGTTCTTAAATACGTAGATTCTCACTAAACAACGAATCATCGTTTTAAAAACGAATATCGTAACAACGAATATCGTGAGGCAAGCAACGGGTAGGCGGTGACGAGTGAATGGGCAGCAGTGCTATTCACTTGCTGCGTGGGTACTCGTTTCCTTCTTCGCCGAGCATCACCCATGATGCGCGCTCCTTGCGTTAGGGAAGGAAATAATATGCTTATAACATTTGAAGGTATTGATGGAAGCGGAAAGTCGTCACAGGCGAAATTAGTTGCCGACCGCCTGACGGACCAAGGGATCGAAGTAGTGCTGGTCAGGGAACCAGGCGGAACCGATCTCTCGGAGCAGATACGATCGATATTGCTCGACGCCAAACATAAGGCTCCCGTTTCTCATGCTGCGGAACTACTTCTTTTTGCCGCCAGCCGCGCACAACTCGTCGAACAAGTGATCGAACCGGCGCTGAAACGCAATGCTGTCGTCATCTGCGACCGCTTCACCGATTCCACGATCGCCTATCAGGGTTACGGACGCGGGTTGCCGCTTGCTTATATTCGCAGCGTGAACGATCTTGCCACAGGAGGACTGATTCCCGACATTACGTTCCTCATCGATGTGCCGATCGAAATGGCTATTCAGCGACGCAAAGGCATGGGCGATGACCGGATGGAATCCGAAAGCCGCTTATTTTTTAGCCATGTCGTGCAAGGCTATATGTCGATGGCACAAAAGCATCCCGACCGCATTCATGTGATCGACGGGGCCGATTCGATGGAAGATATTCATCATACGATCGTACGGTTAGTGGAGTACGAACTGGGAAACGACTTACGGCACGCGCATAGAATTGGTAAAGGCTCGCGTTGTGCCGAAAACATTCCAGCCGAACTGCTTTCCGCCGGCGGCAAACTTGCCTATTCGCTCGATGGGCAGGTGGAAGTGATGGCGAATTGAAAAAGGAATCAGTTTAAGTTGTCATCCTGAGCGGAGTTCGGCCCGACGAAGGAGGGACGAACGGAGTCGAAGGATCTCTGCTATAACCGCAACAGATCCTTCGACTTCGCAAAACTCAGTCCGCTTGGGCCGGACTGAGTTTTGCTACGCTCAGGATGACATTAAAACTGATTTAATTACTGCAAATAAAAAACGAGAGGCAAACTTGCCTCTCGTTTTTTATTTGTATTACTGGATTCCCGCGTTCGCGGGAATGACAAGAATGTGATGTTGTCCCGCTTCGCGCCAAGAATTCTTACAAATGTCATCCCCGCGAATGCGGGGATCCAGTTTTCAATAATTATTTCGTTACCACAACCCGCTCCACATCGCGCTCACCATTGTCGGTGGTGGTTACGAGGAGATAGACGCCGGCCGGTAGCTGCGAGAGATCGAGCTGTGCATCGCCGGTGGTGCCCGAGGTGATGCCGCCGTTCAGCACTTCCTGGCCGAGAAGGTTACGCACGCTGAAGTAGGCTTTCGGTGCATCCGCCAGTTCATAGTGTATCGTTGCAGGGCCAAGTGTCGGATTCGGATAGACCGAGATCGCAAGCTGTTTCGATTGCGGCACAGGATTGGAATTCACCGCCGCAGGCATCGCAGCCGTTAGCTCCGGCGTTGGCTCATACCAGAAGATGAGTTCGTTTGGATGCTCCGCATTCTTTAGGTTAATGACGCGGATGGGGATGAGATGATTGAGATTAATTGATTTTGACAAAAAATCGCTTAGATTCAAATCATTATTGCGAATCACTGAATCGGATTGAATTATGTTTTTTTCCGACAACGCACTACCTACAGCCCTCACAATTGTTTCAAATTGGTTTTGTTCAACATTACCAACATGGAGATCCGCATCGATATTCGAAGTGGCGGCTGAATCGTGAAGCTCGTCTACCGTTAGCTCTAATTTGCTAGCGAATGAGTCCGCATTGTCAATGGTATGGATCGCATTCACGAGATGTTCAATGTTATTGGGATCATGGTTGACGAACACGCGCATATCTGCACTCCAATTATTTGTTCCGTTGGGGAACTTAGGAAGTGAGTCCAAGTTAAAATTTGCTCTTGAAATCTTAGAGAGTGAATCCAAATTAAAACTTTTACTCAAAACCTTAGAGAGTGAGTCCAAATTAAAACTTGCATTCGAAATCTTAGAGAGCGAATCCAAATTTAACAGGCTTGAGTCTCTGAATATCTTGACCAAGACCCGCTCATCATTGGGGTTCTCTTGTATCGAATCATATCCCGCTGGCATGATATTTATTTCGTTACGCAAGTGTTGTACATTCGTTTTAGGGTCCCCAACCAAAGTTGTAAGCGTAGTAGAATAACTTTCGAAAGTGAAAAGCCGCTTTGCGCCGTTAGGCTGTGTAACGAGGCGTGGTGGATAAGTCGGAATATTAATGCTGGCAAGTTCATTCGCAGGGAATGTTTCTCCAAGATGCAGAATCATACCCCATGATGGAGGAAATTCGAATTTATTCACTTCGCCTGTGGTCTTGACTTTCGTATAAAAATCAATATCTCCGTTATCTTCAAGCACAATGCCGAGCTTGGCAAGCTGGTCGGGCGAAAGCTCGACGGGTTGCAGGCTGTCGGCAGTTACAATGGGGGTTGCGGGAATTATTGCATTCGCCAGGGTGGCTACTGTTGTTGGGTTTACAACAAATGATGGTTTGCTGGTTGGCAGTGTCGCAAAATGCTGTGTAGCCGCATCCGTCCCAGGTGAACTATAAGCCACGTTGGGTGAAATGGGAGTTTTAGTGACAGGCTGTGAGGATGTTTGCGGCCAAAAGGCGATTAGTCCGAGAGTAATACATGCTGCGGTAGTCATGGCGGTCATTCCTATTTTTAGTGGTGTGGAAAGCAGCCGCTGTGCAAGCTGCTGCCCAATGGATTGTGTGACCGGTACACTACGCCTGCCTGACTGAAGCAGCCGCTCGACTTCGCTTTGCGAGAGAACATCCTTCTCCGCCTCGGACCCAGCCGAGCGGAAGAGATCGTTCAGAGATGTATTTGAATTCTTCATATTTTCTCTTTGGCTTCGAAAGCGAACTTTGTGTGATAGAAGCTCCCACCGTTACCCATTCCGTTCGATGGATTTAATCCGACCGACGGAGCGGGAACTGATTCTTCATTCACACCGAGCAGTTTTGCGAGCTTTTTGCGTCCGCGCGACACGCGGGATTTCACTGCTGAAAGCGACGACGATTGAATGCTCGCCACTTCCTCCAATTTTAATCCTGTGATCTCGCTCATGATGATGGCTTCGCGCTGCTTTTTAGGAAGCTTAGCGAGTGCCGCGTAAAGATGAGCGACATCGGCGTTTGCATCGGGCGCATTCCGTTCGTCTGCGAATGCTTCCATTTCAATATCAGAGATCGGCTGCCATCTTTTGCTTCTCACACGCTCGTGACGATTGGTACGGCTTGCGATCGTGAAGAGATAGCTCAAAAAAGCATTTGGCTCCCGGATCTTGTCGAAGTGTTCGTAGGCTTTCAGGATCGTCTCGCTTACGAGCTCTTTCGCGCGTTCAGCATTGCTGCTCCAGTCGGGGCCGTGTTTATCGCGGCACATCGCCTGGCAAAAACGCGAGAGTTTTGGGAGCACAGGCATCAGCAGCGCGAGAAATTCGCGCTGTTTGGTGCCAGCGTGGCTCAAGCCCGATGGACTCGTGCCAATGTGCCCAGCAAACGGAAGACTATCTATAGTAGATAGACTCCCGACCTCGTCAGTTTCGTTCATGCGTAAAGTGTACCGCGGTTGTGGGGATCATCCTTGCGATGATGCGTCCACGATAGGTAAGAGTAATTAGAAGGGAAATGGTGGCAGGGTTAATTAAGAATGAAGAATGACTGGATTCCCTTTTAGAATTCCATCATCCACAACAATATCCTTTCATTTATTTATTCGGTCGAAAAATGACCTTATGCTATCAACGACGGGTGACCTGTACGGGATCAAATCCCAATGGCCGACGCCAGGAATCTCGATAAAGTCCTTATTCTTAGATACGATTTTCTCGAATAGTTCTTTGCCAAATTTTGGCAAGACAAAATCATCTTTAGAGCCATGAATAATTAGAGTAGGAACGCTAATTTTGGCTGCGAGATCGGTTGTCTGAGGTTTGAGGTTAGCCAGAGCGCTGTCCGGCCTGAGCGAAACGAAGATACTTTCGTACCACGGCATCATGCCTGTCCAAGTTGGAATGACTTCGGATGCTGACGCTGGCGGAGATTGAAGTATCATCCCAGCGCATTTTCGCTCGCTCGCCACAAACATTGCTGGCCCTGCCCCAATTGATCTTCCAAACACATACAGCGGCTGGTTCGAACTCCAGCGAGCTTTTACCGTATCGTAAAGCTTCAAAGGCATCTGTCAAAAGTGCAGAGAGTGATGCGTCGCCATCGCTAAAGCCGTATCCTCGATAATCGAAGGAGATAAAATTAGCATCCAACTTAATCGCAAGCGAATCCAGAGTCGTTCTTATATCCTTATTTATGAGCTTACCGCCATTTCCATAGAAGTAGATGATCGTTTTATTCGCCGACGGATTTTGAAGGCTTATACCCCGAAGAGTAACACCGGGTTCTGAAACAACAGCAATATTTTCACCCTTAAGAATACCAAAAGAAAGCGAGTCATTCGGTAAAATAGAAGCTCTGCTTGGAGAAAGAAGCTGCGACTCATGTATCTCAACAGTACAGCCAATAATGGTCGAAAGAAGGATTAATAGCGTTAATTGCTTCATTTGATTTGCCCTTCTCAAATTCGTCATTTGTCATTCGTAATTCATAATTTCCTCTGGTACATACCCATTGTCTCGCTTTCGGCGAGGATGTGGCCGTGCATCGCGTTCAGGAGCTGATCGCGGGTTGCTTCGCCGGGAATGTTGAGCATCGCATCGAGCGCGTAAAGCTTGAAGTAATACCGGTGCGCCTTCCCCGGTGGCGGACACGGACCACCGTAGCCCATTTGTTTGAAATCGTTAATGCCCTGGCGTGTGCCGTTGGGGAGTTTATCGCGCTTTGGGAAATTTTCTGCAAGTCCGCGTTCGGTCGTGGGAATGTTATAGGCGACCCAATGAATGTATGTTCCTCCGGGAGCGTCGGGGTCTTCGCAGAGCAAGGCAAAGCTTTGCGTTTCTGCTGGAGCGCCAGTCCAAGCAAGCGCAGGGGAGATGTCCTCGCCCTGACAGGTGAACTTTTGTGGAATGGTGGAATCGTTATGAAAAGCGGTTGAGGTGATAGTCATGCTGGATTTCGTTAAAATTGTGTCGGAAGTTGCGTTCATTTGGCTTTGCTCGGCTTTCATTTTGCAGCCGGTGGAAAGCGCGAAGAGAACAATAATCAGTAATCGAATATTCATGGAGTTAATCCCGAAGGGACAGAAGGAAATAGCCGGGGGGCGTTAGCCCCCGGAGAAATAGGTTATTATTCAAAGTCCCGAAGGGGCGAAAGAAATCCCGTTCTTCAGTCCCTTCGGGACTCTTTTATCGCGTTACCTTCCCGTCCGGGGACTTACGTCCTCGGCTATTTCCTTCTGTCCCTTCGGGACGAGGATGCTTTACCATTTGCAATGTTCAAAATCGCATCGAGAATAACATATTTAGCAGAGTCTGAACATCGAGTAATAGTCGGTTGCCGTTTTCGCAGCATCGGCACGATTTCCTCTGCATTATCGATCGCGATCATTTTGCCGGAGTCTATCAGCCATTGATCGACTGCCCCCATTGGGCCTTTGAAGATGGTAACTGTCGGAATGCGAAGCGCGGCAGCTTCGCGGTTCATCGTGCCACCGCCGGAAATAACAAGATCGGAATGATAGAGAAGGTTCAAACCATCGACGGCGAAAGGAGGGGTAATAATACTCCCCCTCCTACGAAGCGAAGCGGAGTAGGAGGGGGCTGGGGGGTGGTTTTTTGTTCGAGGAAGAAAAACAATTTGAATATCATCACGATCTCCAATGATCTCCATAATTCCACCGAATAACCGGAATGATTCCTCACTCCGGTAATGCGCCGTGCTCGAAGGCGGGCGAATGGTGATGAGAATACGAGATGGATCAAGGCCAAGTTCGCTAATTATTTTGCCATTCGGTTTGAAATCGCTGGCATAAACATCCTCCTTCAATCCGGGATAGACGAGATGTTTTTCTTTCGATAGTCCGAGCGTTTCGAGGGTAGAAAATGGAATAGCTTCCGGGGTCATCACGAAATTGCTGAGACGATTGAAGAGCCGGACGCTTGCACCTTCGTAATCGTAAAGTTCAAGAACTGTTATCCCGAGCATTCGCGAAGCAAGCAGCAATCCACGCGAGCCATGACCAACGGCGAGCGAAATTTTGCGTCCCCGCATAAACCATGCTAAACGAAGCGCACGAAAAAGCAGCCCCAGCGATTTTATCGCTGTATTATTTCCATATTCTCCGCCGATGATTCGTGCGTTCAGCCCTGCGCGTTCGACCAGCTCGCGGGTTTGAGCAAAATCACGAGCGGTGAGGATCACTTCACAACCATTTCGTTCCAATTCCAGAATGATCGGCAGGAAGAATGGGACATGCGGGGAATTCTCCATGTCGATCCATATTTGAGTACCGAGTGGGCGAGTACCGAGTACCGAGTGGGGCTCGTCTGGTATTCCTTCATTATTTTTTAACTCGGTACTCATTGCTCGCTACTCAGTACTGATGAGAGTCCCAGAAACATCCATGCGTTCGACCACCTCATATACGGAATTTTGTTGGTGAACAACTGGTGCTTTTGATAATAGAAATATCCCTGCGGTGATCGCATATTGTGGAGAGCGAATTCCGCAATTCGTGACACAGTTTCATGATCGCCGAAGGTTTCGAATGTTACCATTGCTTGCCCAAGTGCATGTGAATCTATCGGGTAACGTTTGCCGGGGAAATAGCGAATGGAAAAATCCGGTTCGAGGAACGCGGTGCGATAGTATTCGAATCCACGCTGGGTCGATGTTTTGAGTCGTCCATCTCCGATGGTATCGGCAATAGATTTCATCGAGAGAAGTACAAATCCGGTATGGAACGAATCCGTCCAGTGTTGCGAGGGTTCGAGGCCGTAGTCCCACCCACCATCCGCCCGTTGATGATCCGCGACAAATTCCGCCGCCAGACGAGCCTGTTCTACATATTGAGGATTTGCAAATAGCAACCCGACCTTCAATAAAAATTCTGCACCTAGAAGCGATGCGTTAAACACGATCTGCGGATCATTCTCTGCATAGCCAAAGGCAGAACTTCCAGTTTCGAGCGACTCAATATATTGCGCCGTGCGATGGATGGCGTCTAATAACCTTGGCGATGCAGAATGCTTCTGAAGTTCGAGCAGGGCTGTGCCAACGAACGATGTCGTCACAATATTCGGCGTGTTTGCTGGAAGGAAATGCGTTCGGGATTGCCAGGGGAAGGCATAACCCCAGCCACCATTCGCGTGCTGAGAGTTGAGCAGACGGTCACCAATTTTTGCGGCATCTACTTTCCAATCGGGCGTGATCTGTTCCCGTGCTCGCAGCAGGCCCATCATGAAAAGCGCGAGTGCTTTCGGATTTTCCGCGTGTGGGACGCTTAGCAACGTATGTAAATTAATAACAGATCGGCGCCCAAGCTGCAACGCGATTAGGCGGGCAGTCGGATTATGAACATGCTGCAACAGCGGCGCATTTAGCAGATCGTGCGGGTCGTGCCCGAGGAAATCCCGATCGTTTGCCCAGCGGTACAATGTGCGCAGAGCCTCCTGAATTCGGGGATTTTGTTGAATCTGCCTCGGCGCATGATCGGTCATGTAGGTTAAACGGCATTTTGGGGATGTGAATTCAGTAAGCAACGGTTTTAATATGTATTTGCGTTACCTTTTATGGTATTAGGTGTTATTAGGTCATCCGTAGATAACCTTGGAGGATAATAAAAATTGTGGCCGGACTTCGTCGTTGTCGTTCATGCCGGACACTACTTTCCTGCTCTCAAACGTTCGATAGAAATAAGAAATAAGCTGCATCCCATGGTCCGATCGTTCATGTCGCATTCCTGTGCTATGCTTCTCGTCGCAGGGGTAGTATTTTCTGCGTCTGTTGGCAATGGCCAGACGATACTTCCGCGCGCCGGACAGAACTTTAGCTTTGGAATCATTCAGGGTGCTGACGATCTCGTTGGCGATAGCAGTGCGTCCGCCCAGCAATCGACGCTTATGCTTACGGTCGTGAGCCAGTTTTCGGGTTGTGGCGTGGTTATTTCGCCATCCGGTTATATTCAGGATTTCTCGTTTGGGCCGGGCGCGGCGACCGTCATCGATCTGCCATACAATCTTCTGCAGTTGAACGATCTTGGCAAAACCAACAAGGGGCTGATTATCCATACCACGGAACCGGTTAATCTTGTATTTCACGATTATGTGTTCGATGCCGGCGATGCCACACAAATACTTCCAGATAATGCGCTCGACACAAGTTATGTAACCTTCGGATGGGGCATTTGGGATGACCCGGCGGATGAATTCTCGGAGCGTAACAACAATGAATTTCTCATCACAGCCGCATACGATTCCACACTGGTGACAATCACTCCCTCGATCAGCAACCTGAACGGGTTGCCGGGCGGCATGCCGGTCACCGTTACGCTCAACCACGGAGAATGCTACATCGTGAAAGCGGATACTTCCGATCATCCTTCGGATCCTTCGCTTTCCGGGTCGAAGATTCAATCGACAAAGCCTGTCAGCGTTATTTCCGGACTCACCTGTGGGTATGTACCGGTCGGGGATCAGTCCTGCAACGAACTGATGGATGAGCTGATCGGAAAGAAGTGGTGGGGTTCGCACTTTCTCGTAGAGCCGCTTGGGAATTCGGATTCCGGTGTGCAGATGGTGCTCACGAGCGACCGGGATTTCTACGCGCAGTTCAACGGTGGGTTTGCGACATCGACCAATGGCCGAGTCGCTGCAGAATTTTCCGGAACTGCGGAGATCCACACGTTCGATCTGCAAGGCAACCCGCTCCTTGTCGAAGCGCATCAATTGACGCGCGGGAGCGATTTCTATGACTTTAATTTAGGTACCTTCGTCGGCGATCCAACACTCGTTACCGTGCTCGATACCGAGTATTACACCGATACCCTGATCTGGAATACGCCGGAGCTTCCTCCCACGTTCCTGCACTGGGTTCCCATCATTTGCCCGACGGCTGACCTTGCCACTGCTACGCTCGATGGCACGCCTCTCTCGCTCACGGGCGCTCTCTCTTCGGTCATCAACGGAGGTAATTACAGCGCGCTTACGCCTTCGATTCCGCCGGGGGAACATGAGATCATATCGCCGGACCCGCTCTTCGCACTCGTCACCGGCTTCGATGCGGGCGATGCCTATTCCTTCATGGCCTGCACGGCCGGCACAATGCCCATTCGGGATACGACCTCCCATGTTGTAGTGCTTACGGCTGATTCTGTGCAAACCTGCTCGGATTTCAATGTCGATGCAACGCTCGCTCCGGCCGTTCCCAATGGCGAGAACCTGATCTCGCTGACGGTCCCGATCACCTACGATCCCACTACGCTGCATCTTGTAGGCTTGCAGCCGGGAGCCATTCTCAACAATGGTAGTTATTCTGTGGATTCGTCAACGCCGGGGTTTGCAACGGTAACGATCTATGGCGATCCGTTCATTACCGGCAGCGATCTGTTCCGGTTGATCTTCTCGGGATGGAAATCCGTTACCGCAACGACCGTTGGGAACAATTCCACCCCAAGCTACTGCGGTGACGATACGGAATCCCTTTCCATCCAGCCCGTGACGTTTGCGATCGAGCCCTCCACCGACTCGCTCGATAGGCAATTTCTGCTCTCGCATACCGCTGCGACCGTTTGCGAGCCGCTTACCATTGCGATCACCACGGATTCTGTCGTTACCGCGAGCGATGGCTTCGTGCTTGCGAAGATCGTGGTAGCGTTCGATACCGCGACGGAGCATTTTATCAGCTCAACGCGCGGAGCGTTGCTTACGAATGTGTTTTATACCGAAAGCGGGCAGGCGACGGGTATGTATCAGTTACAAGTTCCTTCCCCAGGCGCGCTTTCCGGGAGCGATTCGCTGCTGCTTTTGCAATTCGAGCCGCAGAACGTGACCGGCGCTGATACCATCCATGTAACTATTTATTACCTCCGGTGCGGAGATACGCTCTCGCACAGTTACGCGCTTGTGTTCCCGATCGTTCGTAATGCCGACACCACGCACACCATGCTGACGATCACCACGTCCTCGGTTTCATTGGGCGATCAGGCGCTGGCGGATATTGGCCTGACGGGGCTTCCTGCTGCTTCCGACGTCCTGCAATTCGATCTGTACCTCACCTACGACCACAACGTGCTGACCTACGACCACGCCGACCTGAACGGAACGCTTACCACCACGTGGCCGATGCCAAAGATCTCGTATGGCATTGCGACCGACACGCTGCATTTTACTTCGCTGGCGGCGCTTGCGAGCACGCCGGGAATTCTTGCACATTTGTGGTTCAAGACCTTTGTTGCCGATTCCTCCTATTCGCCGATCGTGGTTTCCAGTTCCCTTTCCGGAACGAATGCCGGATGCCAGATCGATTACGTTTCGCCGAAGGCAACCACGCTGTTTCTCGGGCAGAACCTATGCGGCGATTCGCTCCTGCGGACTGCGCTGCTCGGCCAGCCCATTGCCATCGAGCGCGCTGAGATCACGAACGAAGATAACCTGCATCTGGTGATACAAACGCCGATAGGCGCCACCCTAAACCTTTCGCTTACCGATATTCTTGGCCGCACGCTGTGGAGTGGCACTATGAGTTGCACCTCCGGCACCAACGACCGCGACCTCGCGCTCCCGCAAAACCTTCCCACCGGCGCACTCATGCTCCGCGTTGCGACCACGGCTCTTGACGGCGGGCAGAATATTCGTTCGAAGGAGTTGATGTTAGTGAGATAAATGAAAAATAAATGAGACTCGCCACGGCAGCCTTTATCGTTCTCTCGCTTTTGAGTAGCGATGTGAACGCTCAGTGGCGGGAAATTGCTGATTTCAAGGCCTCAGATGGTATGGGTAATCAGATCGGAGAATATATTACGTGTGTGTACTTTCTTGATCTGCCTGGCCCACATCGAATTGGATTTGTAGGGACGGAATCCGAACTGCATAAGACGACCGATGGAGGAAAATCATGGAGAAGCGTATGGGACAAAGGTAAGTCTTTCGCCGAATACTATGTCACTGATATTTGCTTTAAGGACAGTTTAACAGGATGGTTCTCGATGTTTGGCAATACAGACGCGTGCTACCGAACTACGGATGGTGGAGAAACGTGGACTCAACAGGACGTACCTGGGTCGATTACGGGAGCATTAGCGGTTCACTACTGTGAACTTACTAACTTGCTTTTTCTCAGCACGTCTGACACAGGGATAAAGGTTTCTAAAGACTTAGGAAATACTTGGGAACTGGCTACCACTCTCAGTTCAGGTGGCTTTTCATTCTTCTCGGATTCTGTCGGAATTGTCGCAGTCTATCCCGGAACCAGTGATACATCCAAGGGATATACTGGAATTATGCGAACAACGGATGGCGGTTTATCATGGCATACCGTGGAAACGCCAGTTTGGTGTACTCAACCTCTTACAATTCCCGGTACTTCCATCTGCTTTGAAGCGGATCTTGGAAATATCATAATTCGCCGTAGCGATGATTACGGCCAGACGTGGAGGGTAACCAAGAATTTTGGCCCCGTTCAGGATTCACATTTCAATTTTATTGCACCGTCCGGGACAGGCATAATCCAAGGCAACCTTTCGCGACTGTTCATTCAAACCGATTCAGGGATGTATGTTTCCATGGACTCAGGTGTTACTTGGGAAAACGAGGGAGGCCCATCATACAGAACGAATTTTTCTAATGACCGATTTTACAGTTCTAAGGGCATTACTATTGCGGGAATGACGTATGGCAATGGCGCACTTTTTGATGGCGGTCTTTGGGAGGAGGACACATCGGCTGCGAGTGTAGTGGAAAGTGCTATGAATTCCGGTAGTGTCTTTTCGGTATTTCCCACTCCGGCGACGGGTGAGCTTCAAATTACTGGTGGAGTAACCGGAATTCTCCATCTTTTCGATGTAATGGGATGCGAGCGAATGAATGCCACGATGGACGGGATAAGAGCCGTGATGGATGTTTCGCGATTACCAGCCGGACTCTATTTTCTGCGAATGGGAGATCAGTTCGCGAAAGTAGAAGTGGTACATTGAACCCAGATCGAATAATTATGGAGGCGGTATCAGCGTTCTGAGGCTTTAAAGGGCATTTCTAAAAAATAATAAAATTATTTTTGTAACCCGAGCGACCCAGCGCGTTTTAAACAATAGGAAGAACCTCTTCATTAGAAAGCTTCCATCATCCTCTCAGGAAAAACGTATCATGCGCACCCTCGTCAAATCCCTTCTTTTTTCGTTGGTTTTATTTGCCACTTCCAGGGCAGACTCGCAGTGGACACAAATCGCATCGTTCCAACAAAACATTGGTACTTACTTTTTGAATGAGAATTATGGCTTTGTCTTTACCATTGGGCAAGGAGAGAGCTGGCGGGCCACTGACACACTTGCTGTTTACTGCACGACAGATGGCGGCACGAATTGGATTAAGATGAATCTCGGGGATAGAAATCTCCAAAATCATTGGGGTCTGATTAGTAGTATGTATTTCGTTTCACCTTCTCAGGGATATATGAGTGCAGCGCCATACCCGTACATTGACTACAGCGGCTACATTCCTGAGGATGAAATGGCAGGAATCTACGAGACGCTGGACAGCGGAAATACCTGGTCACACATTTCAACGGATACCGAATATGGACAACTTTATGCAGTTGGTTCGGCAATTTTTTATCCTAATGGTTATTCCACAGACCAAGGGAAGACCTGGGTATGGCATCCTAATAATTCGTCGATAATTATCACGGGTAATCGTGAATCTCTTGTTTCACAGATCAACATTACGTCTCAGGATTTAGGTCAGACGTGGATCGAATGGCAAAATTCAGCCGGCAGATATACTCCAGGAGAGTCTGATTATGCAATACCACACAATCCCAATTACATTTTTTCATTTGATGCATCTGCACCATATTCTAATGGAAGCATTATTCAACGTTCCACCGACGGGGGATACTCATTTTTTACGGTATGGTCACGTGATACTGGAAATGGTGTCGCTGGAACTAATATCAATGTAGGCGGCGGTGATGGCTTTGTGGTTTATGTTCAATGCGGAATACAAGACCCGAGCGTTCCTACACGTGTGCCTGCCAACATTGGATTGGAACGCTCAACTGATTATGGCGAGACATGGACGAACGTCGGGGGGCCCGATAATATTAACTTTGGCGCAACGCTCTCTGTAACAGGTCACGGCGCGGTGGTTTATGCGGTCGATTACCAAAACAATCTTTGGAAAACCACGGACGGTGGTGATGGGACACTTTCTTCGGTGGTGCATTCCACGGTGACGACAGGGCATACTCTGATGGCCGGTGCTTCCGGCGATTCGCTTGTAACTAAATTATGCGACTCTGCCTCGCTTTCGCTCTGGCTTCAATTCATAGCAGACAAGAACGACTACGGTGGGCTTACAGACGTAACAATTGATGGTATCGATTCAAGCATAGCAACCTACTCTGTTTCGAGCATGAATTATCCGTGGAGTACCGGTCAGGCAAACTCGGCATGGGTCACGTTCCTTCCGAAAAAACCAGGCACATATCCGCTCACCATTCATACTCATTATACCGACGATGATTATTTAGACGCTGACACGACGTTTCATGTAACACTCGTCATCCAGCCAAATCCCAGTCTTCTCGATCTCATTACAAATTCGCTTTATGATTTCGGTTCGCAAAAGTTACGCGAAGCTGCTACCAAGCGAGATACATTTACGGTCGCCGCGCATGGCTGCGAGCAGGCTACCGTTGATAGCATGATCTTTTATCCGGATAGCACGCAATTTAAAGATTTTAGTTTTACAAATATCACCACGAGCTTTACGCCGGGCAGCATTCCAAGGTCATTCACACTTTCCTTCAAGCCCACGATCGCGGATACCGAGCGGGGAAGTATATTCATCTATTGGTTTGATGGCGAGTCCGCTCAAGTCGATACGATCCGCGCCGTTGGCGTCGGTGTGGCTGATACGCTGGCTGGGGTAAATACAGTGACTGCCTCGAACTCAGGAGCACCGTTCAGCATTATGGGCATTCAGCCGAATCCGGCGCAGGATGAGATCACGATGCAGCTATCGGGGAATGTTCAGCCGGTTATCGAAATGTATGATGCGTTAGGAAGGGGGCAGGACGTGCGCAGCACGTCCCTACACAATGGGATTTCGGTCGATGTAACGAACGTTCCATCGGGAATCTATTTTGTTCGGGTGTCGGCGGGAGGGTATGTGCAGTCGCGGAGCGTGGTGGTGGCGCATTGACCACGATTCACAGGATTTTCGGGATTGGGGATAGGATTTGTTTTGGATGCATATATGACAACGTCGTAGGCGTGGCGCGTTTGTAGAACCTTGATACAAAAAAAATAATCGCGTTCTACAAACGGGCCGTCCCTAACGGGACTTCCCGAAAATTGGAATTTCGTGGCGGGCGAGAAAAGTGTCGTATATTAGGTGGTGAGATGATAGGCACCTTGATCAATTAAGAATTAAGAATTACGAATTAAGAGTAGGGGCTTAGGTCGTTCATTGACAATTAGTGGTAGGTTTCGTTATGAACGAGTTCTGTGTGAAGGGACTTTTATGAATACTTGTTTCAACGAATGGCAAAAATGAGCGAATTTCGATGGGTGCGATGTGGATAACCGGGAACTCACAAGAAAAAGAAATGGCACCTATTTCCTGGGGAAATTATGAAGTATGAATTATGAAGCATGAAAAACGGGAACCATGCGTTTCGGGGTGAAAGAAAACGCTCGGATTCATGAAATGCAGGATAGAAGTCCAGGAAGCTCAGATGCGTTTTTTTATAGGCAACAATAGCATAATTTGGTTAGGGGAACTGGTGACGCATTCGGAACATTACAAATAGTGATTAGAAGGAGTCTGCCGCATTCGAAGCACACAAATATAAGCGACCCGCATCGTTAGGGTCTCGAAGAACGAGATCCGGTGCGGAGCATCGCCCACGATCTCCGGAGCATCGCCATAAGTTTAGCTCCTCCCAGCCGCGCTCGCTGGGGTTATTCGACACCCCCGAAGACGATCAGGAATTTAGTCAGGCGCACTCCAAACTGGGTGGTAAGGTCCTCATTCTCAATGGCAATTACGAGCCATTAGCGATCACAAATGTCGAAAAGGCGATCATTTTGCTGTATTTGGATAAGGCGGAACTCGTCAGCAGCATGACGGGAAAGGCCGTTCACTCGACCTCTGTTACGATGCCCTTTCCGAGCGTGATCCGGCTATCCTCGTATGTTCGGGTGCCATTCAAGAAGGTGATCCTTTCGAGGAAGAATATTCTGCGGCGGGATGGTCACCGCTGCCAATATTGCGGCGCGACGAGCGTTACGCTCACTGTCGATCACATCATGCCGAAAAGCCGTGGTGGCGAGGATTCGTGGGAAAATCTGGTCAGCGCGTGCATTCGGTGCAATAACGTAAAAGGCAGCCAGACGCCAGATGAAGCCCAGATGGTGCTGGCCCGCCGTCCCATCCGCCCGAACCATGTGACGTTCCTGCGGCAATTCATCGGCAGGGTCGATAAGGACTGGGAGCCGTATCTTTTTATGGGATGATCTGAACCGGGATGTATGGGATGAATGGGATTTATGAGATGGAATTCAGTTTCAGAGTCCCAATAACTAATCTGCTGAATCGTCGTAATCTCTCATGGCGCGAAACCTCAATGTTCGGTGTTTGCCCAAATTCGGAATCCTCAGTTCGTAATTCGTCATTCGAAATTCGTAATTTAATTGGCCTGGAATCCACAGCAGCAGTATCAACGCCCGCGTATGTCGGGCTTTTCGATGTTTCCGGCAGGAATAAAATTCTTGCTTGGGAGCAATGTAGCTATCTTCTTGATCGAGCTGCTTTTTGGCGATTTGCATTTCGCAGGTGGTCTTCCACTCCGGGATGCCATTGTAGAATATTTTGCACTTTGGCCGCTTAATTCGGGGCATTTTCTTCCGTGGCAGCTTTTCACGTACATGTTTCTTCACGAGGGTTTTACGCATATTCTCTTTAATATGCTGATGCTCTGGTGGGTCGGAGTGCAAGTGGAGCAGGCATGGGGTACAAGGCGGTTCGTGATCTATTATTTTGTATGCGGATTAGGCGGCGCAATGGCTCATTTGCTGTTATCCGGATTTTTCGGGATGGGCGGTGGTCCTATGCTCGGAGCATCAGGTGCGATATTCGGAGTGCTTGTAGCGTTCGGGGTGATGTTCCCAGAAATGCGACTCATTTTTTTCCCGATCTTCATTCCCATTCGCGCTAAGTTTGTCGTTCCCATTTTGATCGCGATCGAAATTTATTCGACGTATAATTCGTCAGACAATGTAGCGCATCTCGCACATTTGGGCGGTGCAGTGACGGGCATGGTCTATATGTTGATCATGTCGGGCGGTAAGATCCTTGCCTCGCGTCAGAAGCCACTTCAATCTCAATGGGGCAATGGTTCAGCGAATGCTCCGAAGAATGGTGGCTTTTTTGGAAAAAAGCCAGGTGGGGTGGTTGATGCCGATTACCGGGACATCGATAGTTATGGCGCCCGTGCAACAGATACCAAAATTCAGGATGTGAAGCAAGCACGGGTGATTACGCAGGAAGAGATAGACCGCATTTTGGATAAGATCGCCGCGACCGGGTATCAAAACCTCACGAACGACGAGCGGGATATTCTTTTCGAGGCTTCTCGGAGAATGGAAGAGAAGAAATAATTACGAATTACGAATTAATACATTGGACTCAATACTTCCCATCCTATCGGCAACGACGAACGGTCATTCCCCGAATGTCCATGAGGACGCTGCGTTGCACCAGCGCCGCAAATCGCGGCGCGTGATGATCGGGAACATTCCCGTTGGCGATGGCGCGCCGATCTCCGTGCAGTCCATGACGAAAACGAAGACGAGCGACGTCGATGCAACCGTTGCGCAGATCGCACGCATGGAAGAAGCCGGTTGCGACATCGCGCGTGTGACCGTCAACGATTGGGAAGCAGCCGAAGCCATTGGCGAGATCGTTCGTCAATCGAATATTCCCGTTGTTGCCGATATTCATTTCAATCATGTGTTTGCATTAAAGGCAATTGAAGGAAATGTCGCGAAAGTAAGGCTCAATCCTGGCAATATTGGCAAGATCGAGCGTATCCATGAAGTGCTCGGTAAAGCGAAAGAGAAAAGGATTCCCATTCGCATTGGCGTGAACTCCGGTTCGCTGGAAAAAGATATTTTGGATAAGCATGGCTATCCGACTGCCGAGGCGCTGTACGAATCCGCGATGCGCCATGTCAAAATTTGCGAGGATTTTGATTTTCAGGACGTCATCATCAGTGTAAAATCGACGGATGTGCGGCTCATGATCGATGCCTATCGGCTCGTTGCACAGCGCACGGATTATCCGTTGCATCTTGGTGTGACCGAGGCTGGCACGACGCGCGTTGGCTCGATCAAATCTTCGGTGGGAATTGGTGCACTACTTGCAGATGGCATTGGCGATACCATTCGCGTTTCCCTTACCGATGAGCCTGAGAAAGAAGTCGAGACCGGCAAGGAAATTCTGCGTACGCTCGGATTAACATCGCGGAATGTCGAGATCATCGCCTGCCCAACGTGCGGGCGTTTGGAGATTGATCTATTTAAAGTTACCCGAGAGTTAGAAGCAGCCGTCGCGCATATCAAGAAGCCGGTGAAAGTTGCATTGCTTGGATGCGTGGTAAATGGCCCCGGCGAAGCCTCCGAAGCCGATATTGGCATAGCCGCCGGTAAAGGGGTTGGCATTCTTTATCGCAAAGGCGTGATGATCCGCCGCATTAAGGAAGAAGATATAGTTTCCACACTGATCGAAGAGGTGACGAATTTTGCGGGGTAGGATTATGTAAGTATGATTGAAGATGGAGAACCTACGCAATGTTGCAATTCTCTTGATTCTGCTTCCATTTTCAAGCGGATGCATTTCTCAGTCTTATGTACCGAATCGTCCACCCGCGCCATTGATTACTCATCAAGGTGAATTGAATATGAGCGGAGGAGTTGATTTCCCATATGCGAGTGGTTTTGATTGTGAAGCAGTGTATGCTCCATGGGATCACATTGCCACTTATGCAGCTTTTCAGTTTGATCGATTCTCTGGTCTTGCTTGGGCTGGAGAAGCACCGGCTAATCCTCAAAACTATAATAATCGTTTTGGAGAGATCGGCCTAGGATATTACGATACCATTCATTGGGCACATTACGAAGCCTATTTACTTGCAGGGCTTGGAACGGGCTCCGATCAGATAAGTTATGTGCGTTATAACTCTCCATATTCCTCCTCATCAGGGTACACTGACACAACATCATTACATGTCTTTCGTTTAGGTATACAGCAGAATATTGGGATTGGTGGTAGCGATGGTGCCAGCGGCGGTGTCGGTCTCGGCATCGGATATGAGCGGTTGTATAGTCTGAGCCGAAATGTAACGAATTATGAATTTATACAATACGATTCCGCACAAATATCCTCTGCTCACGAAACTTCATCCCAATTTGCTTTCTACGCCGAGCCGATAATATTTTTATCAACAGGTGGGCCAGTTGCATTCAATGGTCTGGAGTTTTGTAGGCTCCATTTTCTTTTTGAGTTTTGGTGGACATATAGAACGAACTCTTATCCCTCATTTGGGGATGAGAATGCGTCACTTACACTCTCGCTTGACTTCTAAGTAATATTTATTATCTATGCCATACGAACTCCTGACCATCATAAAAAACCACCCCCTCGCCACCATCACGATGACGCGAGAGGAGAAACGCAACGCGCTTTCGCCGGAACTTCTCGGCGAGCTATCGCAAGCGTTCGATGAATTGAAAAGCGACGAGGATGTTCGCGTCGTTATCCTCAAGGGGCAGGGCAATACGTTCAGCGCGGGCGCGGATCTGGCTTATCTTCAGAAGATCTCCGAGAATGGACCGGAAGAAAATCTTGCCGATTCACGCAGGCTGCGCGATCTGTTGTGGAAGATCTATACCTTCCCGAAATTCACCATCGCGCAAGTTCACGGCGCGGCTCTTGCAGGTGGGTGTGGACTCGCCACCGTCTGCGATGTAATTTTCGCCGCCGATGATTCTGAATTCGGTTACACCGAAACCGCCATCGGATTTATTCCCGCGCTTGTCTCGATCTTCCTCGTTCGCAAAATTGGGGAGCAACATGCACGCGAACTGCTCCTGAGCGCGAGAAAAATAAGTGCGGAAGAAGCGTATTCCCTGGGGCTTGCACAATATGTTGTGCCGTGCGGCTCGCTCGAAGCGGCGGTTCAGCAATATGCAATACAAGTATCGAAGAATTCACAATCCGCGATTGCGCTGACAAAATCACTGCTTGCCGCGCAGCATGGGATGAGCCTCGAAGCAGGATTGGAATATGCTGCGAGCATGAATGCGCTCGCGCGTGGGACGGAGGATACGAAGAAGGGGATAGCGAATTTTTTGAAGAAGTAGGTTATCGGACTTCAAGTCCGCTTGCTACTTCGACCTCGCTTGTGATAAGTGAAACTGGCCCACTCTCATCATTCACTGCCAGCAGCATCCCGTTCGATTCCTGACCCATGAGTTTTGCGGGCTGAAGATTTGCAACGACGACGATCGTTTTGCCGATCAGCTCTTCGGGTGTAAATTTCTCGCCAATTCCAGCAACGATCTGGCGTTTTTCTTCGCCTAAAACGATTTGTAACTTTATCAGCTTTTTCGATTTCGGCACACGCTCTGCTTCGAGAATTTTTGCGGTGCGAAGTTTTATCTTTTTGAAATCGTCGATGGTGATAAGTCCCGATTCCTGCGTGGCTACTGGTTTAGTAGCGACAGCCGCAGCAACTTCGCGCGTTGTTACACCTTCCGCCATTGTTTCAAGTCGTTTAATTTCTTCGATCACAGTTTCATCCTCGATCTTTGGGAATAAAATTTCGATGGGGCCAAGTTCTGTTTGTCCATGTAGTTTTGCCTCATGCGCATTCGACCAATTTTCTTCGGTTGCGTTTACTCCAAGCGTTTTCAATAATTGCGCGCTGGCGTTGGGCGTGATCGGCGCAAAATATACCGCAAGTGCGCGAACTGCTTCAATGCATGAGCGAATAACTTGCGCAGCATGTGCCCGATCGTCTTTGATAAGTTTCCACGGTGCCGCATCGTTAAAATACTTATTGGCCGAACGAGCAAGATCCATTGTAGCCGCAGTTGCATCGCGCAGGCGGAAACGCTCGTACATTCCGGCGATCTCCTTTGCTCGAACGCCAAATCCATCGAGCAGGGCCTGGCCTTCAGTATCAAGCTCCTTGCGATTGCCCATGATCTTGTTCTCGAAATGCCTGGAAGCGAAGGTAAGTACACGATTTGCAAAATTCCCAAAAATATCTGCAAGCTCATTGTTCGCACGCGCCTGGAATTCCTTCCACTGGAAATCGGAATCTTTTTGCTCTGGGAGCATGGTGGCGAACGCATAACGAATCACATCAGGAGAATATCGTTGTCCGATTTCATGCAATTCAACTGTCCATCCGCGCGATTTCGAAAGTTTTTGGCCTTCCAGATTCATCCACTCGTTTGCAGGAACATTCTCGGGAAGGATAAAACGATGACTTTTGTCGGCATTATTGTGGGCCAAAAGCATGGCCGGAAAAAGGATCGTATGAAAAACAATATTATCCTTTCCGAGGAATGTGATCCATTGTGTTGCATCATCCTGCCACCATGTGCGCCAGTTGTCATTGCCTACTGCTTCTTTCGTTGCAGAAATATAACCGATGGGCGCATCGAACCACACATAGAGCACTTTGCCTTCAGCATCTGGAAGCGGTACGGGTACGCCCCATGTGAGGTCGCGGGTGATGGGGCGGTCTTGCAGTCCGGTTTTCAGCCAACTCCGAGCGGCTTGGAGAACATTTTCCTTCCAATCATCGTGATGCGATTCAATATATTGCTCTAACTCTTTCTGAAAACGCGAGAGAGCAAAATACCAGTGTTTAGCCGGACGAACAACAGGGATCGACCCTGTCACTTTCGAGCGTGGATTTATTAGTTCCGTTTGGTTGAGATAGGTGCCGCAGTTCTCACACTGGTCACCGCGCGCATTCGGGTTCGAGCAGACGGGACAGGTTCCTTCGACATAGCGATCGGGTAGGAACATTTTTGCAACTCCGTCATAAAGCTGCGGTTCCTCGCGTGGAATAAGGAAGCCGCCATTGAATAGCGTTAGAAAGAATTCTTGTGAAGTTTCACGATGAACCGGGCTGGTCGTGCGAGCGTAATAATCGAAAGAAATTCCAAGCTTCTCGAATGAAGCTTTGTTAAGATTGTGGAAGCGATCAACAATATCCTGCGGCGAGACCTTTTCTTTATCGGCCGAGATCGTGATGGGTACGCCATGCTCATCCGAGCCACAGATAAAAAGGACTTCTTCGCCGACGAGCCGTTTGTAGCGCGCATAAAGATCTGCGGGCAAATAGCAGCCAGCCAAATGGCCAATATGCAGCGGTCCGTTGGCATACGGTAGCGCGGCGGTGATGAGGGTGCGTTTGAAATTCGGCATAATGAGTTCAGCAAAACGTGAGATAGCGGGAGACTACTCCCGCAACATTACTGTTTCATGTCCAATGCTTGAAACTCTCCGCGCAACCCGCTATGTCACACCGCTCCGGGAGGGTGGCTCATTGCCTGCTCTGGTTGAAGCGGATGACGATGGGCTTTACGTCCTAAAATTCCGTGGAGCAGGGCAGGGTGGGAAGGCGCTCATTGCTGAACTGATTGCAGGTGAAATTGGCAGAGCACTAGGGTTGCCGGTGCCGCAATTGGCTTTTATGCAGCTCGATCCCATGTTGGGTCGCAACGAACCTGACTATGAGATCCGAACGCTTCTTGAATCCAGCGCTGGGCTTAATCTTGCTATGGATTATCTTCCGGGCTCCATCACGTTCGATCCCGTAGCGAACACCATCGATACAAGTCTTGCATCGGAAATTGTCTGGTTCGATGCGTTCATTATGAACGTCGATCGTACGGCGCGCAACACGAATATGCTGATGTGGCATAAGAAACTTTATTTGATCGATCACGGAGCATCGCTTTTTTTCCATCATCAATGGGAGACGGCTTCCGATAAATTTGGAAGTCCGTTCGTGGCGGTCAAGGATCATGTCCTACTTCGTTTTGCCGAAAACATTAATGATGCCAGTGAAAAATTTAAAAGAATACTAAATAAAGATATATTTCAATCGATTGTTGAGCTTATTCCCGATGAATGGATGGAAGGCGAGCCTTTTTTCGAGAGCATTAGGGACCATCGAGGGGCATATTTTGATTTTCTGATGAAGCGGCTTGAGTCATCGAATATTTTTGAACGGGAAGCAATAAATGCCAGAGCTAATCTCATTTGATTATGCGGTGATTCGCATTGTTCCGCGTGTCGAGCGCGCGGAATTTATCAACGCGGGCGTGATCGTGTTTGCGCGAACGCTTCGCTATCTGGATGCGCGTGCTCATCTTGATTTGGATCGCCTGAGGTCTCTTTTTCCGGAAGTTGATATTTCAGAGATCGAGCGGCATTTATCGCTTGTTCCAAAAATTTGTGAGGGTGGAATTGGCGCAGGGCCGATTGGGGAACTTCCCCAACATGAGCGCTGGCACTGGCTTGTTTCGCCGAAAAGCACGATGATCCAAACTTCGGAAGTGCACTCTGGAATCTGCACGAATCCAGCTGAGGAACTTGAACACTTGATGACGACCCTCGTTCTGTTGTAACCTTATATTTTGATGAGAATTCGCCTGTTCGAGCGCTGTTGGAAAGACGCGATTTGCCTCTCGTTCCTTGGGATCCTCATCGTGATCGTTTTTTGGCCGGTTCTCTTCGAGGGGCGCTTATTGCTGCCTACCGATCAATTCGATACGATGACGCTTCCGTTTTCGAGCGAATTCGGCCCTCCGCAAGCATACAATCATAATTTTACCGATGGATTGATGCAGAGCTACCCGTGGAAGGTCGCTGCGCAACACGCGTTCCGCAACGGGGAATTCTATTATTGGAACCCTCTTATCTTGAATGGATACCCGCAGTATGCCACATCGCGGCAAACATACGATGTCTTTAATCTCCTTCTTATTCCATTCGACCTACCGTTCGCATTCAACATGATCATAATCCTGGAGCTATTTACTGCCGGAGTAGGAATGTATGTGCTGCTCCGAGTGCATGGCAGGCGACGCATTATTGCCACCATGTTCGCATCGGCGTGGATATTCAATGGGATGTTTCTTACCGATCTGCTCAATTTATGGGCACTTGCTACTTTTTGCTGGATACCGTTCTCACTTGCGATGTCATTCCTATATCATCGTAAGGGATCGCCCAGCTATTTGTTGGCCGCAGGGTTTTTTCTTGGCCTCGCGTTGCTCGGCTCAACCATTCAGTCTGTCGGGTTCGCGACGATCACCATTGTAATAGTGAATGCTGGATGGTCTGCACGGGGTATAGCGTCTTCGGAAGCATTGTGGACCATGCGGCTGCGATTGTGGATGCGAAAAGTATTTAGAAGTATTGGAATCCCTTTGGGCGTGGCGCTAGCACTTGCTGCTATTATGTGGGTGCCCGCGATGGAACTGTTTTTAGAAGTAACGAAGCATGGAACCCTTTACTCTCCGGCACACGCGCACTCGTACTCGTTGATCAATCGTTTGCTTTCATTTCTCTTGCTTCTCACTTTTTTTGTGCCTGAAACGATGGGGATCGTCCGAAGCATGAGCGTGACATCCTTGGTGGGGCTATATCCGATGGATTTCAGTGGATATCTTGGGTTTGCCGAAATGTTACTTGGGGTATGGGCCATATTCAGTATGCGTTCTTCGGAAAAGGATGTTCGTCCCTACGTCTGGCTTGTAGCCGCGGGATTTCTGCTACCGATCTTTACACCGCTCTTTGCGTGGCTGTATCATCGTTTTTTTATTGTCGGAACGCTGGGGCTTGCGGTTCTTGCTGCCGAACGGCTCGAAGCGTTTCTTACCAACGCTGAACTCCGCGAACGGGGACGAAAATGGGCTAGGTGGGCCGTTCGCGCTGGACTCGCTGGGTTTACGCTGTTGATACTTTTAAATTTGCTTTTGGCCTTGATTCCCACGCTCCATTCCGCAATGGAATCGTTCCTTTTCTCGCATGCTGCAGGAACACCGTTCGCAGATGGAAATGCTGGCTGGGTTCACGATCGCGTCGCTGACACGTTTCAGCACTATTCTGTTCTTTCGCCGATGATGCTCGTTCCGTTTGGGGTAGTCTTTGCAGTATGTTTGTTGTTCCTGCGTTGGAAGCGATGGTCACATTCCTATCAGCGTTATTTTATTATGGCGCTGTTTGCATGTTCGTTTCTTCATAGTATTTTTTGGTGGTTCAGCTATCTCCCAATGCTCGATCCACATCGCTTCCCGTTACAACCGACACACAGCTCCATTACATACTTGAAATCCCATCTTGGCGATGAGCGCGCCTTTATTGTCCGACGCGGGTATCCGGGGCGTCAGTACCTTTTTCTTGATAACATTCCTTCGCTGTATGGCATCTCCGAAGTAACCGGGTATGAAAGCGAAGTTCTACGGTCATTTTATCCATACCTCGATACCATTTCCGGTTCATCGCCGCATACACACGCCCTGGGACTCATGGGAGTGAAATACCTGATGTTCGTGCCTGGTGTTGTTCCGCCGGGAACCTTGCCTGTCGCTGATTCGGGAGCGGTGATGATCTATTCGGATACGTGCGTGCGTAACCGGGCCACATTGTATTATCGCTCAAAGGTTCTGCCCAACGACTCGGCTGTGCTCACTGCTATTTTTGATGAAAGCAACGATCATAATGAGGTACTCTTTACAGCGAGTTCCGGTCCTACACCTAACGTTTATAATTCTTCGGCAATTGGAGCCATTCCAGACACGACACACATTATAAAAGAAGAGGATAACGAGGTTGATATTACTGCGAATCCTTCAAGACCTGCTTATCTCGTGCTGTCGGATACCTATTATCCTGGCTGGAAGTGTTATGTGGATGGCCGCGAACAGCCGATCTATCGAGCAAATTTCGCGATGCGTGCGGTTTTTCTAAGTCCTGGGCAACATCATATTTCTTTTATATTCAAGCCATACAGTGCCATTATTGGTGCAGGGTGCTCAGTGGCTACTGCAGTTATAGTTCTCCTGTGCGCAATCTATTGGCGTAGAAGATTAGTGTAAGGAACTAAGCTCATTGAATAGCGAGAGGACGTTTCCTATAAAGACCATACAGCTTGCGGAGGAAAGGTTCTTTATAAACGAGTTCTCCAGCTCGCATCGTTTTCAGGAATGCCACCTCTCGCAGACTCGAACGTCCAGTAAGGTGTTTGGTTTGGAGATGAAAGACCGTCATCAGCACTGACATAACACCAGACATTGCATCACCATACATGAGTCCAAAAAAGCAAGCTACTTGATACATGATCATCATCTGAATACCCCACTGGCTGAACAGGAAGTCCTCCTCTGTTTTTCGAAGCCGATAGTTGATGAGGGCAGTTTTCCATATCTTACAGATCAGCCAGATAAAGGCAATGGAGCCGGCGATACCGGCTCGAAGAGACCAGTACAGATACGTATTATGCGTGCCAAGCGTCGTATAAACTGCGGAGACAGGCATGCGGTAGTAGGTCGTCCAGGGGATACCTACCGGTACACCGAAAATGGGATTTCTCAGGATATTTTGCACGACGTTTGGAAGTTCCATCAGACGGATGAAGGCAGAACCTTCATTCTGGGGTGCAACGATACCGGTCAGACGCGTGGCAACTTCCAGAGGGTTGGTCAGAAAGACGGTGAGGAGAAATCCTCCCAACACACAAACTACTAACAACAGATGCAGCTTTCGTTTTTCACTCGGAAGAGTAAAAAACATTGCCACCATGCAAATGAAGGCCCCGACAAAAAATGTTCTCCGGAAGCTCATGACAAAGGTGAGCGCCAGTACAGGAAAGGTTGCGATCATGAGCCATTTCAGACGTCGAAGATATGTTCCGTGGTATTGGAGCAACAAGAGGAACCCGATCGATCCGATTCCGAGAAGGTAGCCATCCCGCCAGGACTGCACCACGCCCCAATATTTTTCAGGCCGGGCGGAAAAGAAGTAGATGTATGTTCCATCGAATGCCTTTGCAATAATGGCATAGAACAGCAGCTTCCATAGCATTTCCCGGTCTTGTTCATCGCGAAATGCGGAACTAATAAGAAGGAATGTGAATGGAAGTTCAAAGGCATCGTGGAATTCCAGGATGAACGCGATCTGCTGTTTCATATAACTCCCACGGCACCATGAGATAAAAAACGCCAGCGCCATCAACAGGAGTGGACCGCTGAAATAGGATCGCCGTATCGTGAAATCCAGTGTGATCGAACGCTCGATAAGTACTACGATGAACAGCATTGCGGCTAACACCTCCATCATCGTGATGTCGTGCGGTATGGGGATGAAGGTCCGGAGTTGAAGTAATGAACCGGGAACCATCCCATCCTGCCAGAGGAGCAGCCAGCAAAGGAAATACTTTACCATCCGTATCGAGAAGAACACCCTTCTGCGATCGAGAGCATGCTCGGGGATCCGTATGTTGCTCATAGGTTATTATGGGCAAAGATGCTCTTTGCGGCTTCTAATACTTCCGGTCTGGTCTCATTGCGCGATTTTCGCTCCTTCTTCCAGGAAAGACGCAGCCCATAGAAGGCCATATACAGGATCGAAAGAGCGGCGCCGACAATCAATCCCAGAATTCCCATCTGGGATCGTATCGGGCTAATCCGGGTTTCCGGAGGTTCCGCAGGATCTAAAACTGTGATAAAGGATTTTTCTCGAACCTCGAAGATCCGCTGTTGCTCGGTTTCTATTCGGAGGAAGGAAACAATCGGTTCCAATTCTTTCCTGGAACGAAGTAATTCTGCATAACGCCGGCTTACTTCCGGAAGCGAGTCGAATGCGGGGCCGATCTGCCGTTCCGTTTCATACGTGTTGGCGACGAACTCAGCTTCATTCAGCTTTGCAACGGCCTCTTCCTTTTTAGTGTCATCATCGGACAAGTCCAATTCGAGGAGGTGGAGTTTGATCTCTGCCTCATCGCGAGCAGCTTTCAGTTCGCCCAAATGCTCGATGGAAGCTATGGTTTGTGCCTCCAATTTCACGACTCCGTTGGCTTGCTCAAACGCTTCCTGAACGCGGTCAAGAGAATCCAATTCCCGGCTCTTAAGCGCATAATCGGAATCGGCAAACAGCATCGTCGAGTGAGCCAAAGAACGAATAGCCGCTCGGAGCGTACTATCCATACAGTCGATCGCCAGATTCGTGAAATACGATGACATTACCCTGGCATTCTCCTTTTGCGCTCCGGTTGGGAACCAACCTGTACCCACGGTTCCCTGAACATCCACTTTCGAAAATCCTGGTAAAACCTTGATCGATTTTTGGACGGCAAGGACCAACTCTTTCCCATGCAGACCCTGCGCGCTAAAATAGCGATGGATCGCACTATCCTGAGCGAGCCGCTCATCGAGCGAACGGGATTCCAGAATATTCTGGAGCAGATCGACGGAGGGATTTTCCACCTCCTTCAACATTTCCAAGGCGAAACCCGACTTGAACTTCGATAGAAGGTTATAGGAGGATAGCCGATCCGGCGGCAGCAACGTCGCCTGCGCCATGAACACCTGTGGCAACATATAGGTAAGTGCCAGCGCTCCAAACCCGCACAGGAGCGTGATCGCAAGCATAGTCCACTTACGGCTGGTCGCAAGCACCACGTAATCCATGATATGTGGATCGGGTGGCAGATCCGGCGGGACCGGATTTCCAGTGGGAGTGGAGGGTGGTTCGATCAAAGGCAACGTGTCGTGATTATGGAGGATGTTCCGGCTAAACGTGCCAGAGTACCTTCACAACGAATTTTGCTCCTTCCCGTTTCCCGGTACGTAGGTAAAAATGTTTACCACCCTTACTAATGTTCTATTGGAAATAGGTGCCATTTCTTTTTCTTGTGAGTTCCCGAAGACCCCTCGTTTCCGAGCTGCTTTCGCCATTTGTTCTGAAAGAATAGTAAAATCCATTTTCTCAAAGGACTCGTTCATAACGAAAGCCACCGCCGACGATTGTCAATGAACCCCGAGCCCCTACTCTTAATTCGTAATTCTTAATTCGTAATTGATATAGGTGCCCATCATCTCACCACCTAATATACGACACTTTTCCGAGACGCCTCAAAATTCCAAATTATTTTCTTAGTGCCGATAGGCACGACATATTCGTAGCCCCGGACGTGAGTCCGGGGTTAGCGATTTTTTTAGAGTTAAAAGTCCCGGAGGGACGGCACAAATCGTGGGATGGATGGAACACGAAATAGGTGCCCACTATGTTCTTTCCCGCGCCCGCAAAGCATCAATCCCGAATTCATAACCCAATCCATAACCCTTCACACGCATGACCCTCTTTGAAAAACTGAAACAGTGCAAAAGCGAGGAGGATGTGAAGGATATTTACATCAAGGCGCTGGGGTTGAAGGGGTATTCGAAAAACCTGATCGATATTCAAACCAAAGAAATTTGGTTCGAGGCGAAGGATAACTCCAAGCTTTCCAGTTATGCGATGTTCACGTCCGCCGCGGCGGTCTGCATTATGTGCAGCAGGCATTGAACAAGGGCGAGTATGTTCCGCCATTTCTTGCGGTGGTCGATACGCAGAAAGCGGCTATAATGAAGAGCGCGGACGTTATTCCGTTCCTCGAAAAAAAGACGATCAAGTGGGGCAAGCGGGCGAGCGACGTTACGCAGGAAGCGCTGGACACCGTCTCGCAGTATATCGGTACGCACCTCGTTTCCTTCAAGATCGAAACGCAGGAAGATGAGTTTATTCGTAATTTTGTAAAAATATGAAAGAACAAATCGAAAAAATTCGAGAACTGCTTAACGAGATCGAAACGGATTCAAAGGCTGCCGCTCCGGATTCGTTCGAGAGAAACTTCGACGCTCTCGAACATCCAGGTATCGTCTGTCAGATTGTGGATTTTCTTCAGCCCCGATTGTTACCATACGAGGCCGCATTCTATTGGTATTTGTTTCGTCACTCGGTCGTGGAATTCGGCACTCTTTTACAATGTCGCTGAAAATCGTCTCAAGATTTTCGAACGGGACGGCTACAAGTGTTACAAATGCGGTAAGCAGCTAACACGATTCAGCGCGACGCTCGATCACATTCAGCCTGTCACAAAAGGCGGGGATAATTCATACGATAATCTCGTGACATGTTGCTTGCACGATAATTCCCGCCGGAGAAATATTCCAATCATGGATGCACTTGTTGGCGAATCTTAGTCGCGGAGCGACGGAGTACTCGCAGCCCAACATGGAGCGAAGCGGAATGTTGGGTTAACGGAACCATTCTTATTTTTATCAAGCCCTGAAAGGGCGAAGTACACCGCCCTTACAGGGCTTGATTTTGTTAAAATTCATGACCCAGGGCTTGCTTCGCGCGCCCTGGGCTGCGAGTACATCGTGGCTTCGCCACTGAGATTCAATAGTCGCGGAGCGACGGAGTACTCGCAGCCCAACATGGAGTCCGCCGCGGCGGACGGAATGTTGGGTTAACCTCCGATCTTGCACGAATGCAAGGCGCGATTGATTATGGAAGGCGGAATGCCTGATCATGTGCACCTCCTGATCGATCTCGGTCGTGAATCGTCGGTCGCAACCGTCGTTCGTGAGATAAAATCGAAATCATCGGCTTGGTTGAAATCAAAATTAGGAAAAGATTTTAGCTGGCAAGGCGGTTATGGTGTATTCAGCGTAAGCGCAAGTCATCTCAAGAATGTCGCGCAATACATCGAAAATCAAGAGGAACATCATCGTCATAAGACGTTCCAAGAAGAGTTTGAGGATATGTTGAAAGCGGCAGGGATTGAATACGATCCAAAATATTTTTTGAAGGACGATGATTAGGTACATCGCCCCTTCGGGGCTTAGAAATTTATACCTACCTCGAACCCAGGGTTCCGCTACGCTACACCCTGGGCTGCGAGTACACCATCCCTTCGGGACTAAATTCTTAGGCAGCAACCTCACCGCCAGCGCCAACGATTTAGAATGGAACGGAAAGAAGTGGAGCATCGTGAACCATTTCATTCCCTTCACTGAAAAAGAGGTCGGCGCGCCCGACAGGTTCGAGAGCGATTTTATGGTGCAATATATGCGCGGTAAGAAATTCTCGAAAGAAGCCAGCGCAGTGCTCGAAGCCGGAAAAGCATTGTGGAAAGCATATTTTGCCGATACTGACGTTCACACCGTCCGCGAAGAACTAAAACTAAACCGCGCGGATGTGGGGTGGTATCAAATCCGCAAGGCGTTGCAAGCTCGTAACGAAAGCGGCGATTTCCCGCCCGTCAGCTTCAAACCCTTCGAATCGGCCTACAAAGCATTGACGGAAAAGTTACAGCCAATGGTGTATGAGCTGGGGTTTTTGAAGGCGTAAAATAATGTAAAATTTTGGAGGGGATATGCCCAATAAGATCAGTACTGACACGCTTTTCCATTATACATCATTAGAGGCATGCAAATCGATTCTGGCCTGTGGCGGGTTCCGCTATTCTAAACAGGTCGAAACGGTTCCATACCCCAAGTTTCCTTACACGCAGACCAATTATGTTGTTTGTTTTTGCGACCTGCCTTCATCTGACGCTCCACACCTTCGCAAAGCGCGTCCGGTGGCCATTGGTTTGACAAAGGAATGGGGAATAAAAAATCGGATTTCGCCCGTCCGTTATGTGCATACTGACTCCGTAGGTGTCGGAGGCTCGTACTTAGCATTCAAGAACTTAAATCATTTGCCGGACGTGTTGCCGGAGCCATATAGTTCGGACAGAAGTTATTTGCAAATGTTGCAGGCATCAAGACTCCGTGAACTCTCTGAGCAATATGGAGATGGAACGCCAATGGACCCAACGGCTCTTCGAACCGAACACGGCAAACTCGAAAAATACATGCGGGAATTAGTTGCGATTGCAGATGGCAACCTGCCAGAAGATGAAGCAATGCGGCAAACCTTCAGTGCTCTAATGTGGGCTATACGCAGGCTCCACAATGAACTTGAGGATCGCGACTCCTATATGCGCTGCTACGAAGAAAATCTCCCAACCGGAGAGCGCATTCGCAATTATGATGAGAGGGAATGGCGCGCACTGTCTCCTCATGGTTTTAAGGGCGACGAAACTATTGACGCTGGTTCTGACGATAAATGGTTAAAGCCCGAATTCAACTTAACGTTCAACGATGAGGATGTTTTGGAAATCGTCGTACCTGACCAATCCGGCTTCAACGCCCTGCAATCCTTCCTGAAAAGTTTCGGTCGTACCGAACTGTCCAACAAAATTCAGATAGTTCCAATAATTGAATGAGCAATTAGTCGCGGAGCGACGGAGTACTCGCAGCCCAGGGTGAAGCGAGCTTGCGAGCGGAACCCTGGGTTAGCGTTGCGTTTTATGTTCCCAAGCCCTGAAAGGGCGTTGTAAAATCCCGGCGGCAAACATCGCCCTTTCAGGGCTAATAAACTCTAATTTTATTCGTTACCCAGGGTTCCGCTTCGCTCCACCCTGGGCTGCGGGTACTTCGTGCCTCCGGCACTTTTTTGTGTCGTCGCTCCGGGACTCTGGCTCTTAAAAAGATCCCGCGCACCCCGCGCTTACGCACGGGGCTACCAATATGCCGCTCATATCGGAGCTGGATCCGTAGGGACGTGCTGCGCACGTCCGCCCCGGTGAATGTCAAACGAATTTGAGATCATCCAAAATCTGGAATTAGCGCTCCGGCACAAAGGACGTGCGCAGCACGTCCCTACGGCACTTTTTCTTTCGTTCTCGGGGATTGTCGGGCTGGCTCCATCGCCCACGATGGAAGCACCGACCTACGCGTTTATACAAAACGCAAAACCCCGGACTCACGTCCGGGGCTGCAAATATGCCGTCCTTTCGGGATTGAAATTCGTGATTACGATCCCGACCCGCTCTTGCCCTTTTGGGCTTCGATGATCTGTTCCTGCACGGCGCGCGGCGCTTCTTCGTACCGCGAGAACTGCATGGAGTAGATCGCGCGGCCCTGCGACATCGAGCGCATCACCGTCGCATACCCGAACATTTCCGAGAGCGGCACAGAGGCTTTTACGACCTGTGCATCCGAGCGCGCAGTCATGCTTTCGATCTTGCCACGGCGTTTGGTGAGATCGCCGATCACGTCGCCCATGTAATCTTCCGGCGTCACGACTTCGACATCCATCACGGGTTCCAGAATAACGGGATTCGCTTTACGCGCGGCTTCCTTAAAGGCCATGGAGCCTGCGATCTTAAACGCCATTTCGCTCGAATCGACTTCGTGGAACGAGCCATCGAACAAACGAACCTTGATGTCCTCGACGGGATACCCGGCGAGCACGCCATTCTTCATCGCTTCGACAATGCCCGCGCTGACCGGGGAAATATATTCCTTCGGGATCGTTCCTCCGACGATGGCATTCTCGAACTCGTAACCCTTTCCTGGCTCGTTCGGCTCGACATCGATCCAGACGTGACCAAACTGACCGCGTCCGCCAGACTGGCGAATGAAGCGGCCTTCCTGTGTAACTTTCTTGCGGATCGTTTCTTTGTACGCGACCTGCGGCTTACCGACGTTGGCCTCCACGCGGAATTCGCGCTTCATGCGATCGACCAGAATTTCCAGATGCAGCTCGCCCATACCGGAAAGAATGGTCTGCCCGGTCTCTTCATCCGTTTTCACTTTGAACGTAGGATCTTCATCGGCAAGCTTTTGTAATGCTTCCGACATTTTTTCGGAATCTGCTTTGGTTTTTGGCTCGACGGCGAGCGAAATAACGGGTTCCGGGAAGATCATTCGTTCCAACACGATGGGATCATCCTCATCGCAGAGCGTATCGCCGGTGCGTGTTTGCTTGAGTCCGACAGCGGCGCAAATATCGCCTGTGTAAGCTTCTTCAATATCCTCACGATGGTTCGCGTGCATGCGCAGGATGCGCCCGATGCGCTCCTTGCGTCCGCTCACGGAATTCAATACATAGGAACCTGATTTCAAGGTACCGGAATACACGCGGAAGAACGTGAGCTTCCCGACGAACGGGTCGGTCATGATCTTGAACGCGATCGAGGCGAATTTTTCTTTATCGTCCGGCTCGCGCTTGATGTGATCGGTCAAATTCAGATGATGCCCTTCGATCGCGCCGACATCGACGGGGCTTGGGAGGTAATCCACGACGGCATCCAGCAGATCCTGCACGCCCTTGTTCTTGAACGCCGACCCGCAAAGTACGGGAATGATCTTCGAATCGATAACAGCCAAACGAAGCACGCGCATCACTTCTTCACGCGTGATCTCTTCGCCTTCGAGATATTTCAGAAGCAGCGTGTCATCAATTTCTGCAACAGATTCAAAGAGGCGTGTACGCCATTCTTTGGCGTGTTCTTTCAGCTTTTCGGGAATTTCAATTTCATCCCACGTTGTGCCAAGGGAGCTTTCATTATACATGCGCGCCTTGTTCTCGACCAGGTCGATGACGCCGGCGAACATTTCGCCTTCACCGATCGGGAGATTGATCGGAACCGGATTTGCTCCGAGCCGCTCCTTGATCATCGTGATGACGTTAAAAAAGTCTGCGCCGACGCGATCCATCTTGTTGACGAACGCAATACGGGGCACACCATACTTGTTGGCCTGACGCCACACCGTCTCCGATTGCGGCTCTACTCCGCCAACCGCGCAAAACAGCGCAACCGCACCATCGAGTACGCGCAGCGAACGCTCGACTTCTACGGTAAAATCAACGTGGCCTGGGGTGTCAATGATGTTGATCGCGGTATCGCGCCAGGTGCAGGTTGTGGCGGCAGACGTGATCGTGATGCCACGCTCTTTCTCCTGTTCCATCCAGTCCATAGTTGCGCCGCCCTCGTGGACTTCGCCCATGCGGTGAACCCGGCCGGTATAAAAGAGGATGCGCTCGGTGGTCGTGGTCTTACCGGCGTCGATATGCGCCATGATCCCGATATTTCGCGTGCGCTCTAAAGGTTGTTTGCGTGACATTGCTGACAATTATGAATTATGAATGATGAATTATGTTGATTTCTTTAACTTCCTTCCCACTTCATCATTCATAATTCATCATTCATCATTTTCTGGAAGGCGCGCCTGTAACCCGAAGGGGCTTCCGTTAGTTCAAAAAAGGGCATTATATGGCTATTATCGCACCTAATGGCAAGTTTACGATAATTATTTGTCCAGCCGCATTCCGCAGGAGTGGCCGTAGGAGTCGTAATTTTGATCGGCTACTCCAAAGCCGTAAGAATAAACAGCTACTGGAGCATTGCACTCTACCATATGCCGGCCGGATGGGACGCGAAATGCAAACACGGTCGCTCTGGCAGCGGCAAGTATTCGTTTCGAAGAAAGGGAAACTCCCGGTGGTAATGATCCAAGTGCTGCCATCATTCCGTCGATCTTGAGAGAAGTAACGCCGGAATCAGGCACAACGATATTCAGAAAATGCTCGAATCGAGTATCGACGACGGATGTGGTTGTCGTTTCTTTGGTGAACCGATCGCTTGGGATTGCGATGAGCATGAACGGATCTCCAATTTTGATCGTATCGGCGTCCGAGCTTGTGCAATATTGCGCAACGAGTGCTGGTCTGCTCGTGGTAATGATCGCATCGTGATACAACGTGTCCACTTCATAGAATTCGCCACGGTTGATCGTTTTGGCATTGGCTCCGTTTATCGAGACCTGAGTGGAATCGGCATTTGCGATTACTCGCGCCACCGAATAGTCTTTACCCTCGAATTTTGTAAGCACAAATGCTTTTCCCCAGTCATTTGCGGGTGGTTCCGATTCCAGCAACATATCGCAGAACTCGACTTCGCTTGGCACCTGTGCACATCTGTGACCGGTGAAGAACGCAATGGGCTTCGTCGAGGAAATGGTGGAACCCGTGAGATCCCCACTCTCGTATCCGCCTTGAATTTGATACGTCTCGCCACGATTCAATCCGAACATAAGGGTTCGTCCTTTAGGGAGTCCTCCGGTAGTAGTTCCTGCAAGATGAACCGCGATCCAGGTGTTATCCTCGGTCGCAACGAACGTGGCTTGGGAAGTAAATCCAAATCTGATACCACCATAGCGTAGGGTGGTATATCCAGCGACCACATATTCCTTTCCTAAATATTCTGTTGGTATCGCCATGTAGCTGTCGGTAGATGCGGGGCGGTGATCGACGACATAGACCGAAATGTCCTGATCGCTTACAATGTGGACGGAATTACGCTGCGATCGTTCCGATGAACCGATCTCGATCTCGGTATCGATGTCCCGTTCAATGGATGCGCCAGATTCAACCGAGAAATTTTGAGTGGTGCTGTCTAATAAATTTGTGATCGAGCCGATCGCGCGCGACTCAGCAGTAATATAGATGGAGAGATGAAGCGTGTGATTCTGTTCGATGACCGCATTTTGCGGAAAGCAGATCCAGAAATCGCGGCCGCGGTAGCCTTGCGCAAATATAGTGCATGGAACGAGCGCGATCAGGAGGACAAAAAGCGCGCGTCGCACCTGATTTACTCCGGTTCGACTTGCGTGTAGTCCAGCTCGACGGGTGTTTTGCGTCCGAAGATGGAGACTTCAACTTTCAGCTTCTGCTTGTCTTCGTTGATCTCTTTGATCTGAGCGCCGAAGCCGGAGAACGGTCCATCGATTACCTTCACGGGCTGGCCCATGTGGTAACGTACTTCCGGTGACTCCAGTCCGCGTTTTTCTTCTACCTTGCCGAGAATGCGGCGCATTTCGTCGGGCTGGAGCGCGGTGGGCTGTGTTTTCGTCGGGCCGACGAAGCTGACGACGCCGGGAATGGAGAGAATAAGATCGATCAGTTTTTTATCGAGCGCAGCTTCGATGAGAATATAGCCGGGAAGGAAGCTCTTGGTTTTTACCTTCTTTTTTCCGTCGCGAACTTCATAGACCTTCTCATTCGGGATCACAACTTCTGGCACGCGCTCGGTGAGGTCGCGACGCTTCATCTCGTCCTCAATATAGGCCTTGACTTTCGCCTCCGAGCCAGTGAAGGTTCGGAGTGCATACCATTTTAAAGCGATCGCTTGTGGTTCTGCTGTCATTAGAATAACCTGAAAATTCCGCGAATGATCGTTTCAAAGATCTTATCGACCCCGAACGTAAAAAGTGCGAGCACCACACAGAGTACCAGCGTGATAACGGTCGCATCCTGAAGTTCTGCGCGCTTGGGCCAGCTTACCTTGCGCATTTCGCGCGCAACGTCTGTAAAGAACGAGAAGGACTTTTTTCCAAGCCCTTGCTTTTCGCCCGGTTGTATTACTGTTGTTTCAGCCATCGTAGGGGAAATTATGAATTATGAATTACGAATTATGAGATTGGTTTGGCGAATTATTTTCATAATTCCTCTTTCATAATTCATAATTTTTTAGCTCGCACGACAGGAGGGAGTTCGAACCCCCAACCTGCGGTTTTGGAGACCGCTGCTCTGCCAATTGAGCTACTGTCGTATGGGTAGCCGTGACCTTTAGGTCACGGTGGCGAAGCGATCACACCGTAACCTAAAGGTTACGCCTACGAGTTACTTCGTCTCCTTGTGCAGGGTCCGCTTGTTATCCTTCGGGCAGAATTTCGTGTATTCTACGCGGCCCGATTGCTTGCGTTTGTTCTTTGTGGTCGAGTAATTCCGCATTTTGCAGACGGTACACTCGAGTGTGATAATGTCTCTCATGATAGGATCCTTCGCTTCTTCAAGAAGCTGTTACGCTTTGCAGCAAAAAACTTCTTGAACAGCAGTTATGCTTCTTCCGAAGCTCGTGGTTGAGGGGCCGGCATCCCTTCGATATTATTCAATAAGATCGCCGACATGAACTTGAACCGCCCGCAGTTCGGGCAGACGTACGCCGTTATGGGCAGCGCACGTGAAAAATTAAAATTCAGCGTGATGCCACCATTCGGATTCGGAATCGGATCCAAACTTGGCAGTGCGAACAGCTCTGGATTGACATCCATCTGCGTCCCGCAATCGCCGCATAGTTTTGGTGGCGTCACCTGTACTAAAGATGAAATATTAAAGATGAAAGATGAAACCGAGGATGAAATTCATCTTTCATCTTTAATATTTCATCTTTGCCAATAAAGAGCGGGAGACGGGACTCGAACCCGCGACCAACAGCTTGGAAGGCTGTGACTCTACCAACTGAGTTACTCCCGCGCGTTGCCCGCCCGTGTCACTTAGATATTCGCTGAAATCTGCTTATTTTCCAAAAAAAAGCCGGAAGGATCAAGAAAATCCTACCGGACAGCATTCCCAGAGCGCGAATAGACAAAAAGCCGTGCCCTTCGGTTCCTTTAGCATAATGTCATTGCGAGGAGCATTCGGCGACCGGAGGCGCATCGCCGACGATGCTGGCCGAAGGAGACGAAGCAATCTCAGTCTCGAAGTGAAGAGATTGCTTCGTCGGAATTACTCCGCTATCGCTCCGTGATTCCTTCTCGCAATGACAGAATACGAAAACATCCTTTTTATAGAGTTTTCTATTCCACTACGAAATTCTGAGTTGTTTGGCCGTCGGTGGTGGTAACTCGCAAGAAGTAGTTTCCTGCGGGGATTCCAGTTAGATCCATGCCGGAGTGCAGCGCTCCTAAAGGATCGGTGAATCGCTGCTCTCGTCGGAGTGTTCGCCCGGTCGCGTCGATCACCTCCAGCGTGATCATCCCATCCGGCATTCCTTCGAGATCGATATTGAGTTCGCCAGCCGTAGGATTTGGGTAAAGCCCAACATGCCGGAACTGGGGTTGGGTTGTTCCAACGGCAAGTGGCGAGCTAACAATTGAAAAATCATACTGGACGCCCATACCAAAATCGGGATTGAATGTATTAAGAATTTTTCCTGTCTTTGAGGTTTGCCGAAGCCTAAGGTATCCGTTTCCTTGATCCGGGTTGGCCCAATAGGAAAGTCCATCCTCGCCGTCATCATGGAAGACGAGAGTATAGCAACCGACCGGAAGGATCAGTGAATCGTAATAGGAGGTTGTTGCATCGAAGTTACCATTCGAGAATACGGTGTCGCCATCATGATCGAGGACTTCATAATAATTATCCTGTGGGTCGTTGTTGGTATATAAATTTACGACCACGATGCCGTTATACGCCGGAGGTTGTTTGTACGAAGTAGAGTAATGATCGTCCTGATCGTATTGATCGGTGCCGCCGTTGGGTTTGGAAATATCGACGTGGAAACCGCCCGAATCTGCGGAAGTCCAAAAATTCAGGGAGTCCACAGGAAGTGTAACGGATGCTGTATCCAAAAACGGAAGACTGCCCGTCCATTGGAAAGTTTCGTGCGGCCCGTTATCGACATAATAATCGAATTGAAGTGAGGTCAGCGTTTGGGAGCCATTATTTTTGATGAACACAATGGGACGGTCGCAGGCAGGATTGATACGCCCATACGCAATGAGTGGCGATGGCCGCTGAATGTTCACAATGGCAGCGTCGAGTGTAAAATTGGGTGGGCCGTAACTGACAAGTTGCGTACCGGGGTCATAGCGTGAATCGCCGGTAGGCCCTGGCTCTACTCCATAGTCGATCGTCACAGAATCTCCGGGTGTAACGGTTCCCGTGATCTCATATTCAGCGAGATCGGTCGCCATGCCGGGACACCATCCAGAACGGTCGTACGTCCATGTTCCTCCTTGTGGATAGAGCGGATCGAGCGAGCATATTTTATAGACAAGCCGTTCGTACTTCGTGTTATCGACTGAAATATAATGCGTCTGCGGAATAAATTCCCCTTGCTGACCGTGGCCGGTGATATAAGAACGCAATTTGTATGCCTTTGCGCTTGGCTCAAGATAGACAGAAAGCGGCTGATAGCGCAAGTTGGACTGGATGGTTTGATAATTCTCCTCTGTCATCGGCCAGATTTGATCCAGATCGATCACGTTTCGTGCGGGGGTTCCCTTAATGAATAGGAACTTAAGGTCGAACTCTTCCTGGCCGGAGCCGCGCTCCATTGTTAGGCGATGCCATCCTTTCATGATAGGAAGGTAATCGGTCACATCGAATTCCCACATTTTGCCGGTCTTGCCAAGATCCAGGCCAAGTCCATACGGAGTGACGAATGACATCAATTCGAATTTTTGCGGTCCACGCGTGAAATAAAAGAGGGTGTCGGGGCGTACCGTGTCCTGCGCGGCGACATTTACCGAATCCACTTTATTTCCGCTCTCGTCATACGTGTAGGATTTTGTAGCGAGATAATCTCCATAGATCGTATCGGTTGCATACACGCTGTCGTTCGCATTGAATGCATAGTTGTGGCCGATGGCATAGTTCGATACGATATGTGCATGATCGGGAATGGTATCGTAGGTATAATGGTCCGCGATCTGTGGTTTTGCAGAATCGGAAAGTTGCAGGACGGTAACATTAGGGAATACGAACGATGGTTGGAAGCTCGAAGCACCAAAATTATTCGGGAGATCCTTCGCGTTTACGAAGTGCCAGACTGGAACTCCGATGACGCTCGAGTTCGGCATCAGGTATGCAGCATTTGCGATAGTTCCGCCAGAACCCTCATTTAACTTGAAATACGTGACGGGCTGAAGTGCGGGTATCGCACTATCCTGCATCATGATCTGCGTGACCTGGCTCGAATCAAGCACCGCATCGAACATCGCAAATTGGCGTACATCGCCATAGTACCCTATTCCGGAACTTGCTGCGCCGCCGAGCAGCATTTCTGTTGCATGAATGGGTCGGTGCATTCCGGTATCGCTTAACCACAGTGCTCCATTCAAATAGATCGACATTTTGCCCGCGATGGCGTCTTTGGTGAAGACCCAATGGTTCCATCTGCCTGCGGCATACCGTTTCGGAAGTGCTTGCTGGATGCGGTCGTAGTTCCCAAGCGAATCACCGCCGCAATCCCAATATACGTTTCCATCGCTCCAGGGAAGATGAATGTTGATCTGTCTGTTTTTCAAATTGTCCAGGCCTTCCGCAAAGACGCAATTAGTACCGGGGAGGTAGCTGGTGTCGCCGTAGGCCCAAAAAGCGATGGAGACGTGATCGTAGATCTGGTTGAGCGCGGTAGCGGGAACCGGCACAAATTCGGAGCCTGCAAAACTGAGCGCCGATTCGGAGGACGTGTCGGCATTTTGGCTTCCAGTGCCCGCATAGCTTAGTTCCATCACGACGTCCGAAGTAGTATCCCACTTGAACGGATTGTAAAAAAAGAGCGTATCAGGTTTTGATGTGTAAAGGGTCGAAGCATGAAAGACCTCTACAAAACTGGTGTCTGCGAAAATAGATAATGTATTGTAGGTGCCTGGCTTAACGGTGTGCATCCTGATCCGGAAATCGTACATCGAACCTATTCCTGATTTATAGATGAGCCCCTGGATGAGCGAAGCATTTTTCACGCCTCTCCACACGTTCTTACTTGCAGGCAAAACGTAGAGCGTTCGCTGATACGGTTTAGTCCATTCCTGATGCCATACCGGAATTGTTTGTGTGGTATCGCCGGTAACCGAGATAAACGTTGTTCCGGCTGGATAGCTTACGAGCTTCTCGTCTCTTCGTGTGATGGATGAAGTCCCTATCGTAGTGTATGAGAATTTGGCATACTCCGGGTAATTGGAAATGATCGCGGAAGGGGCATAATTGAGTAGCGAATCGGTTCGAGTCGAGTCCCAGATGTAGGATTCGCAGTTGTAATCCCATTGGCCGCAGCCTTGATTGGGGCTGTTATCGTTGGAAATGAGCGCATTATGGCAGCGCATCGTGTATTGCATGATCACTTTCTCGAACGAACCCGTATCCGGGAATTGATAGTATCCGGCGCGGCCGATCGAATCAAAGGTGAGAGTTTGCACGACGATCGTGTCCGGCTGTTGCGCAGATGCGCGAAGAGCTGGAATAGAGAGAAGAAATGTAGCGACGAAGAGTAGGAGACGATGGTTCATAGTAGCGTAAAATAACGAAGTATGAGAAAACAGCAATCCGTAAGGAAAAGATTTGATAATATGAAATGAGTTAATGTGACCCTGATTTGCTCCGCTCAGGATGATAAGCGTGGCGGTGTCGTATTTTTGAAGCAAATGAATCTAACCCGCATCGCAAAATCGATCAGGTATTACATCGTAGGCATCTATAAACATGCTGACGAGGATCACTATTTCCTGTTGGCGGCGGGTATTGCATTCAACGTGCTGTATTGCGTGCTGCCACTTTCTCTTGTGATCTTTTATTTTTTCTCAGCAGCTCTTTCAAGAGGCCGAGCGGTAGGGTATGTGGTCAGCTATGTGGCGGCATCGTTTCCCATCCCGATCAGCGCGCATGACGTTCGGGCGTGGTTAGTGGGTGAGCTTTCGAAAATGGGCCACAATAGTACCATTGCCGGAATTGTCGGCGGGATAACGCTTTTTTGGCTGGCGAGCATCCTGTTCTCGACGCTGCGCACGTCGGTCAATATTGTCTTTCACCAGAACGCGAAGAAGAACATGGTCTTTCAAAAGCTGCTGGATTTTGTTCTGATCATCCTCGTTCTTGTGCTCTTGCTCACTTCAACCTTTCTTTCGCCCGTAGTAAATTTGATGCAGCGGCTTGGATCGGAAGTGCTGCCGCAATGGCTCGCCGCGATCGTAAATACGACGGTGCCACGCTTCCTGACGCTCGCTGTTTCGATCGTGCTGTATGGAGTGTTATTTTGGATGCTACCGCATGAACGGCTACCGAGAAAGGTGATCTATGTTTCTGCTGCAACGTCCGTCATCCTTACGGAAGCCATGCGCTTATTGTTCGTGTATTACATGACACATATCAGTTCCATTCGGACGCTCTATGGGACCTACGCGTTTCTCGCCGGTATTGCACTGTGGTTATACTATGCCAGTCTTGCATTTCTCATTGGTGCGGAAGTGGGATGGCTTTATAAGGAGCGGCATGGGCTTGTAAGAATCCCTCGCACGCGCAGGGGCCCATCAAACGATGCTGCTGGGAGCGTCAAACACGCGCCAAAAGCCCGATCGAGAAGCTGAACGCCCACTGCACGGCCTGTTGTTCATAATATCATGCGCGAAATAGAACTACTCCCCATTGAATCATCCGTTGAGACCGGCAAGCTCTATGCGTTCGACGGTAAAATTCCCAAAGTCCACGAAAGTGTTTTTCTTGCGGCTGGTTCACGAGTCATTGGCGATGTGGAACTCGCCGAGAACGTGAGCGTGTGGTTCAATGTGGTTATTCGCGGGGATGTCGAGCGCATTCGCATTGGGAAGGATACCAATATTCAGGATAACGCGACGATCCATGTTACCAATTTCTCGAATCCTACATGGGTCGGTGAAGCAGTGACCGTTGGTCATGGCGCGGTGCTGCATGGCTGCACTGTTAAAGATCGGGCGCTCATCGGCATGAACGCCGTCGTGCTCGACCGCGCGGTGATCGGTGAAGAATCGTTGGTAGCAGCCGGGGCTGTTGTGCTCGGCGGGACCGTCGTGCCGCCGGGAATGCTTGTCGCGGGTATTCCCGCGAAGATTTTGCGTCCGCTCAATGAGTATGAGCGCAAGATGGTCCTCGATGGCTCGACGAATTATCTGATGTACGTTCAGCATTTCCGCAGTGAATTGGCAAAGAAGGATTGGGATGTGGGAAGTTTTGCAGGACAATGATGAAAAGGGTTATTATCGGATCCTGCTTATTGATCGCGCTCTCAGCACGGTCAAGCTTTGCACAATTCAATTTTAATGCGGACGACGGATCGCGTCCTTTTCCGGATACCGCGTCCGGCTTCCATCCACATGTGTATCTTGCGCTTGGGGTCGGCATTGTTTCGCCCTCGCGACAGATCCCGCTCATTATTCCGCATTGGGAACTCACAGGCGGCATGAGCTTTCTTGGGCGGTTCGAGTGCGTCTATCGGTATGAGCATTCGATCCTGGCCGATCCGTATAGCTATGAGAACTTAAGCTATTCGAGCAGCGTCGAGATCAATAGTCTGGTGCTGCGATACTATTTCTTGAATAACGTATTCGCCAGCGCCGGGGCCGGATATGCTTTGGGAACTACCGATTCCGCAAGTAACATCGCGTTAAAACAATACTATGGTGCGGCGACTTTTTCCTCGCCGGTAGTGACGGCTGGCGCCGGATGGTCGGACCAATTATTCTATGTGGAATTCCGGGAGTACGTTGGGATGAACCGCATTCAGGCATACGGACGAAATTCGGTCACGTTCATGGAAGGAGTCTTCGGACTGGGCCTGTTCTTTCGCTCGTGAGCCGCTGCCAATCAGATTAAGAATAACAAATAATTATGAACGACAAAACTTTCCTTACTCTTTCGCTCGACCGGTTCGAGCAGCTTCATTCGCTTGGAACGAAAACATTGGAGCAATTGAACGACGAACAGATCCATTGGTCGCCCGACGCGGAATCGAATTCTATCGCCATCATCGTGCAGCATCTGTATGGCAACATGATCTCTCGTTTTACCGATTTCCTCACGAGCGATGGTGAAAAGCCAGATCGCAACCGCGATGGGGAATTTATCGAGCAACGCTTATCGCTCGATGAATTGCAGAAGCGTTGGGGTGCTGGCTGGGATCTCGTTTTCTCTGCGATCCGCCCGCTGACCGACAGCGATCTCGATAAAGAAATTTTCATTCGTAGTGAATCCCACACGGTGATGGAGGCGATCCTACGGCAGATCAGCCATTATGGCTACCATGTAGGACAGATTGTGTATATTGGTAAGCATTTGAAGGGTTCCGAATGGAAAACGCTTTCTATACCACGGGGGAAGTCTGAACAATTTGTCACGAAGCCATTTCAGCAATGATGAATCGGCACAGCACTTGTCGCGTATGACAAGATATACCAAAAACCGATCATTATGAAAAAGCTATTAGTTCTAACTCTCTTCTTTTTCCTCACATTAAGCATAACAAGCTCGTTTATCGATGAGGCGTACGCGCAGGTGCCGGGTGCTGTGATCAGCGCTACTGCCATCGGAGGCGGGCAAACCTCCAGCCTTTCGGGTGTCGGTTCCGTAGGATTTGGCACGAACGATTTCTTCGCCGTGCGAGGCTCATTCATGACGTTCTTCCTTGAATACCGGCATGTCGATTGGGGCAAGAGCAATGCCTTTGTTCGCGAGAATGGAATTCTCGGCGGTGGGGATTTTACCTTATTCCATATCATGGTTTCGGGTGCAGTGGGCTTTGGAGCCACTACGTCGCAGCCGCCAAGCATACCGACTTCGATCTCCACGAACATCTCGTCGTATAACTCCCTTGCGTACGATGCGCAGGCGCAGTATCAATTCGAGATCGTTCCCGAAATGCTCTCGCTCGGCATCGGAGTCAATTACATCGGCGAATCCAACGGCGTTGCGCCGATCACCGGATGGGGTGGGATCGCCACGCTGAATTTCGGATTGTAAACCTGGATTACGCGGATTAAAGCGGATTACGCAGATGGATTCGTGTCATTCCCGCGAAAGCGGGAATGACTATTTACCATCTCCATAATTTCTGAATGAACTTATGCATCATGCGCAGAGATGCAGACGAATGTATAGAAGGAACCCTTAGTGCATGGAAGTGTTTGCTTTAATGAAGATGAGCACGCGTGAATTAGTCGAAATATTTGAAGAGCTGCCTTCGGAGGCTCGCTCACAATTGGAGCACTTTGCAGAAAAGCTCCGCGCAGCACGACGGCTGCAAAAGACGAATGACGATTACTCGTTCGACTGGGCCGGAGGACTCAAGGAACTCCGCGATCACTACACGTCCGTCGAACTTCAGCATAAGGCATCCGAGTGGCGGCTCGAATCCTGATAGACACCAACATTTTTCTCGAAGTTCTGCTGGAGCAGAAGCGTTGGAGCGTATGCGAAGATCTGTTACGCCAATATCGTGGAGTGTCCGCGCTTACCGATTTTGCATTACACTCTATCGGAGTCACACTGCTCGGCCAGCAAAAGGCAATGCTCTTTCAGGCGTTCCTGAACGATGTGCTCGTACGGAACTATTTGCTCGCATTGCCCTCGACCGAATATTCTCTTTTAATTGCGATCCACCAGCGGCATCGCTTAGGATTCGACGATGCATACCAACTTGCTGTAGCGGAGCTTTTCGGACTGGAGTTTATCACGATCGATCGTCACTTTCGCGGCATTGATTCTCCGATCAAAATTACCATCCTCGAATAGTGATTATCGGGCACTTTTAACTTCCCGTGCGGCTTTGCAATGTAGCAAACCATGTTCCCGAAACGTCTTCTTACTCTCGCTCTTTTCGCCGCACTTGCGGTGATGCCGACGTGTGTGCTGCGCGCGCAGTGGCAGCCGATGAATGGGCTTTATGGAGGAGAGATACAAACTTCAGCTTCAAACGAACAAGAAACTTTCGTATTCGCTGCAGGGTACGGACTCTCCCGAACAACTGATCATGGTTTAAACTGGATACCTTCAAATAAAGGCATCAGTCTCGGCGGCAATACTGCACTGATAGGCGGCGGTGGCATAATCTTGCTCTCTACCGATTCTGCCATATACCTCTGGTCTGACAGTAGTTCCGAATGGATAAAGAGAGGAAAAATGCAAGCTGAAAGCCCGTATATAAGTTCATATATAGGCAGTGATGGTGCCATTTTTGTGGGAACTAATACCACTGTCCCGCCGACAACCGACATTGAACGTTCCACGGATCAAGGACTTACATGGGAAATTGTAAGCGATAGTATAAACATTAATCCATACAGTGATGTGGTTTCCGGTTTTGCTGTAATAGATTCGTCCCTTTTTGTGGGAACGAATACAGGAAAATTGTTTCGCTCCTCGGATCTTGGAAATAATTGGAGCTATGTCGATTCGGGATCGGCTGCATCTGAGATTGCTTGTCTTTCAGCAGACGGGAGAAATCTATTGGCTGGAACCTCTCTCAGTACTATCTTAATCTCTTCCGATTTGGGAGTTACGTGGGAAACACTAACAAATAATCCTGGTTGGACAGAGATTATTAATCTGACTATTTTGGGTAATACCATTCTTGCGGGTACGCCTCAAGGTCTGTTTTATTCCACAGATGATGGATCGAGTTGGCAAAGTCCGCTCACGCTACCGCAGGATTGGATTCTTTCTCTTACTTCCAATGGCGAAACTCTTTTTGCTGGTACTGGTAGTTATGGTGTATTCATTTCGTATGATACTGGCAAAAGTTGGGTTCTTGCTAATACGGGAGAATCCGTACCTGCTTCTTCGCTTATGCCTTGCGGCAACACTCTTTACGCTAATGTAGGCGGCGCTATTCTCCGATCGAAGGATTCCGGTTATACATGGTCATTTTATCTGGATGGAGTTCATGCACTGGCAAATTCTACTTTGAACACGATTTCTTCTATTGCTTCTCTTGGGCCTAATTTTTACGCAGGGTCGAACGGAGTATTTCTTACCACTGACAATGGAAATACATGGATACCTCGAGACAGTGGATTGCCGGCAGATTATGTTGTATCTCTTATTTCAAAAAATTCCAAACTCTTTGCTGGTACCAAGAGTAATGGTGTATTTGTCTCGTCAGATAGTGGAGCAACATGGAACGAGGCAAATAATGGGTTGTCATCTGAATTACAAGTATTAGCTCTCAGCGCGGCGGGAAATGATATTATGGTAGAGAGTTCCAGTCCTCCTTATGGTGTCATATGGGGAATTTTCATTTCGAGCGATGAAGGACAGACGTGGGTTTCACATAGTACACCACAAGGTGACTTAAAATTTGTGACTTCAATCGATACTTTTATTTTTGCGATTTCTGATTTTGCCGGTATGTATCGATCAAGTATCCATAACCAGGTTTGGGTGCTTATAGGTGATTCTTTGGAAGATATTTCAGCTATAATGTCGTTTGACTCGATGTTTTTTGCCGGTTCCCAGAATGGATTTTTTGTTTCTTATGATAATGGAGATAATTGGGTTGAACAAGACTCCGGAATGATAGATACTTCCGTTAGGGCCCTAACGATCTTTGAGAGCATGCTCTACGCCAGCGCTTATTCCATTAACTCTTACAGTTCATCATCTCCCACAATCTGGCGGCGTCCACTTTCCGAAATGACTACATCGCCTTACATTTTAGGCGCAAGTGCCGACACGATCAACTTTGGTACCATCCCGGTGGGTAAAGATTCCTTGCAATTTGTAACTATAACGAATGATGGAAAAGCGGCAGTCACTATCGAGTCATTTCCGATTACACAATCGCAAAATGCTTTCATCACCAGCGATCTATCAAGTGAGGTAATCCTAAATCCTGGCGAGCACTTCACGTTCGAAGTTCTATTCACGCCAACGCAACCGGGAGTTTATACTGCTAACATTGGAATAGTATCGGAAGCAAAGAGAATAAACATTACACTTATCGGTACGGCTAACGGGGTAGCAGGAGTTGAGCCACAATCGGAGTTCTCTTCAATAGTAACGGCAGCGCCCAATCCATTCTCGCAATCCACACAAATCAGCTTCGCTTCGCAATCCGCCGGATATGCGGAGGTCTCTATTGTGAATATGCTTGGCGTGGAGGTTGCGCGGCTGTTTTCGGGTGAGTTGGGTGCTGGAGAGCATAACTTCTCATGGGACGCAGGCAAGAATGCCTGCGCTACACAGGGGATGTATGAATGCCTCGTTCGGATAAATGGGCAGGTGGAGACGCAGCCGGTGGTGTTGATGCGGTAACCTGTTTCAAGTGTACACCGGGTTTCAACCCGGTGAAGAATCCCGCACCGGGTTGAAACCCGGTGTACACATTATCTCAGAATTCCAGGTTCAGACAATGACAACGCCGTAGGCGTGGCCAGTTTGTAGAAATTATCCCATTTAGGCATTTCAAGCTCCGTAGGAGCGACCTGTGCCCGCTCTTACGGAGCTCGATCGATTTCATAAAACGATCATTTTCTACAAACGGGCCGCGCCTAACGGCGCTGAAAAAATTCAATTATATTCAGATTTTCCTTGCTTTTGGGTTTGGGATGTTGTATGTTTGAGAGTGGGATTATGGGCACCTGTTTCGGAAAGTGTAAATTAGACCACGATTTACAGGATTTTCAGGATTAAGAAAGGATGGATCTTAAAGATTAAAGAAGGATGGGAATTTCGAACGTAATGACGCTTGAATTCATGAATAGTTGATTCGAGCGAGAAAAAAGTTCATTAAATGAATATGTAAAAAAAATATGATGGCACTTTGCCGAAAGAACAGATGGCGTTTCCGAGTCTATAACGCGACAGTTCATGAACTCCAAAAGAACAAACACACTGCCAAGCATTTCTTGGAGACAAAATGCGTTTTTTTGATACTGCTTGTAACTTTTGGGTCTATCGCCGTGTCGCTCATGGGAGGGGGATAGAATTACCAGTTGATCGGGCGGCGATGTATGGTGCAAAACGGATGCGCCGGGCGCAAAAGTCGGATTTCTGGGGTTCCTAAGCTATGCCATTAGATCGAAACGAGAGCATTTATGATGTTTTTCCAGCCGAGTTATCGACTGGCGTCTCGGAATTTGATCCTGGCACAGTGCCCCCCTCCACCGATGCCGACACAGAAGCCTTTAACAGCTTTCTGGATGGGAACGACGAGGCTTTCCGGGCGCTCTACGATGCATTCGAACGTCCGCTCTACTTATATGTAGTGCGTTTCGTCGGATCGAGGAGCGATGCGGAGGATGTCTTTCAGGATGTCTGGACACGGATGTACCGACTCCGCGGCGAGCGAAAGACTGTCCTGAAATTTTCGGGACTGCTATTTACGGTGGCACGAAATCTTTCGCTGAACGCCATCCGCGACCGAAAGCTGCTGCCGAACATCTCGATCGACGATACGCCCGAGACGGAACTTGCGGTGCGCGGCGATGGGCTGGAAGATTCGGACCTGCGCGATATGCTCGAACGAGCGTTACTTAGGCTTCCGGCAGCACAGCGAGAGGCGTTCATTTTGCATGAGTACTTCGGGTATTCGTACGATGAGCTATCCGAGATCATCGGAGCTCCTGCTGTGACCGCAAAAACAAGGGCGTGGCGCGCACGCGAGCGTTTGAGAAAAATGATCGCAGCCTGGCTGGAACTCCGGAAAACGGAGTAGAGCCAGAACCTGGAGTACGCCGATTCAAGCGGATGTTCAGGCTTGATTTTCAGGATTAATGGAATCGAATGAATTTTATGACACACGACGATCGAATCAGTTCATACATCGATAACGAGTTCTCTGCCGAACATGAGCAGGAATTCCTGATCGCGCTCGCCTCCAGCGAGGCGCTCAGAAAGTCCTTTCGCTCGGAACTCGTGCTGAAAAAAGTTCTTCATCACGATGAAGCAGTTCTGAACCCTCCGCGTAACCTTCGCGGCGCAGTCTTTGCGACGCTCGGCCTCGGCGCCGGTCTAAGCGGTTCGGGACTAAGCGCGACCAAAGCGGGTACGGTTCAGGCGGCATCTTCGGGCAGCGTTATCAAGGCGCTATTTGCCACGAAGCTGAGTACGCTCGTTACTGTGGCCAGCCTCTCGGTTGCGGCGCTTGTGGGATATGGAGTACGCGCGGTCGTTAATCCCGTCGTACCTCAGGTTCAGCAAGTTACTCGTATGGCCCAGCCGGTTTCTCCGTCTGTGAAAGAATTGCCATCGACGAATGTGGCTCCGAATGTTTCTTCTGCTCCGATCAGCAATGAAATGAAGTCGGCGGAGAATAAACCTGTAGTTCACTCTCGATCGGCCCATGCAATGAACCACCAACAGAATGCGGTTCAAACCAGAGATTCAGAACCAGTTAGTGGTGCAGCCGGTGGAGGGCCAGTAAGTCTTGAGCCGCCGAAAATCAGTCCAGGGCACTAACCGTTCACTGGGTCAAGAAAAATAGTTGTAGTACATCTCATCCCGAAGCTCGCTTGGATCGCAGGAAATACTTTCCTTAGGTCGGAGCGAGCTTCCTAATTTTCTGGCACGGGAAATTATCATGGTTCTGACCCGTTAAAGGGAAGTGCTACCTGCATGGCTGAAATTTCTATTAGTGCGAATGAGGCGAAGAAATCTCCTGTATCTATATGTGAGCATATTTCTCCTTGCCTCTGCCGGCGTGCGGGCGCAAGCTCCAAGCAGTGCCCGGCGAGATTCCCTTGTGATGAAGGATACGCTGATCGAAAGTTCTTTCCTGATCGAGCATAAGCCGCTCCGAGCAGGAATCCAGATCAATTATGGTTGGGGGGATTATTATGAAGCGACGATCCCTGCGCCAATAGCTTTGATCGGTTGTGATGAATACTCGATGGGAACCGGCAATGATTATGGATTTCGATTCCTTGCCGATATGCCACTCTGGGGTGATAATGATCCTTGGAGTTTTCAGCCGAGTTTGTTCCTGCAGTATCACCATCCGGAATTCAACTGGACCGAAAGCGATCTGAGCTATGACGCGGTCAATCACACGCTTACGCCGTTCAGCATCCGCCATGAACTGCTTGCAACGATCGGTGAAGCTGGAATTGGTGGCGGTTTTTATTATGAGTTCGCAAAACGGTGGCATGCCATTGCCGGAGCAAATGTAGGGATGCTTTTCTTGCAATCGTATCAGACATCACTCCATGTGGTTGAGCCTGGGAATGAACTCAACGACGGAACACGGGATACGACCACCGGTTCCGGAAATTTTCCGAAAAAATTTGCACTGGTTCCCGCACTCTCACTTGGCATGAACTATGATGCGCCGCTTTCGAAGAAGCTGTGGGCCGAGCCGGGCTTTGGAGTAACAATGCCATTCGGTGGTCAAGCCGGTGGCGGAACATCGCTGTTCCGATTGGGCGGGATGCAAGTTATTGGCGAGAGATAGAATTAAATGCAACGTTCGCATTACTGTTCGATCTCACGCCAAGGATGGAGCGGGTACCCGTTTTTGTAAAAAGTGAAGTTCCGGTCGTCGTGCCACTACTGTCTAAAGCGCAAGCAGAGGAAGTTCCAAAGCTACGTGCTTCGATTCGGGCAATTGCTATCTCATCGAGTGGCGATACCTCGCCGGTGGTGCAAATGACGGTCGAGGAGATCCGTACCCGTAACGCCGACCCGATCCTTAATTATATTTTCTTCGATGCCGGGTCTGTAAATTTCCCCTCGCGATATGTAACGTATGCCACGCCGGAAGAGGCAGCGCGGGAATTTCAGGGTTCCTCGGAACGGCATGACGTTAAGCTGATGGATCTTTACCGGGAAACATTGAATATTCTTGGTGACCGGATGCGAAAATTCCCGAAGACTCGTATCACGCTCATCGGCAGTACGGATAATACCGACGACCGCGATAGCATTGCAGATCGCTCCGATGCGGCATTACTCGCGCTCGCAAGAAAACGGGCGGAGACGGTAAAGAATTATCTTGTCAAAATTTGGAAGATAGATCCCTCGCGGTTGAAAGTTGAAGCGATGCTATTACCAGCGAAGCCGAGTCCTTCGGGAACAGAACATGGGCGGGAAGAGGATCGCCGGGTAGAATTCCGCGTGGATGGAAGCGATTCGACGGCGTTTCGTATCACGGCGCCCGTTACAGTGACGAACATCGAGCATCTGGCTACTCCGGACCGAATCAAGCTGCTTCCCACCGTAACGACCCAATCACCAATTGACCGTTCCAGCGCCACGATCAGTGCACAGGGCATCGTGCTTCAAAGTTTTGGAAATGATTCCATGAACCGTGCCGAGGAAAAAGAATGGGCACCGACGGAAGAGACGTTGAACAAGCTTCGAGATTCACTCGACATTGATTATGATGTGTCAGACTCGCTTGGCGATCATGCTCATGCGCATTCAAGCATCCCGCTGAGTATCATCCGCGTTGCGAGCGACCGGCCGGAACGAATCGAACGTTTTAGCCTTATTCTATTTGGCTTCGACGAATCCCAGCTTGGCATTGGAAACGAGCGTTCGATTCGAAGTGCAGCGGATATGACACCCAAAGTGCCTGTAAAGCGTGTCCTCATTCAAGGATACACGGATGAAATGGGAGATCCCGCACATAACGACGAACTAAGTGAGACGCGGGCGGATAATGTGCGATCTCGCCTCGAAGGTATGCTTCGTACGGAAGGGGTCGAACCCACAGCCATCGAGATTCATAGTCAGGGGCGTGGTTCTCGAGATCTTCCGTACGACAACAACCTTCCTGAGGGACGTTTCTTCTCTCGAACCGTTAACATAACCATCGAGCGAGGCCAATGAAAAGGAATTACGAATTACGAATGGCGAATGGTGAATGGGGGGAAAAATTCCTTCATCCATCATTCGTTAGTGGTTATTTGTTGTTATTGATTCTCGCGCTGTCTTTCGCGTTTCCCGCACAGGCTCAGGTTGGTCATATAGTAACGATTCGTCCGGACCGTGCCGCGCCGGGAATGAATGTAGTTGTGGAACTTCTTGCGCGCGGGAGCGACTTCCGTCCGTTTGGATATGATGCACTCGATTCCTCGGTACGCTTTGTTCTATTAAATGCTGCGGACACCGATCGTGTGATCGTCGGACCAACCATCGTTACCTGGAATGGGAGGGTGCTTCAGATCCCCCTCTTTATTGTACCCGGCGCCTCGTTTGGGTCAGTGCCATTTTTTGTATTTAGCCCGCTATTGGGGCAGTCCGACACGGTAAATTTTTATATTGATTCGCTGCAACACTTAGGCCCCATCACACAGGATACCACCATCGGTGATGGATTTGGCCAGCTCTCGGGAAGCAATACCTTATTGGTTGATTCGCTCATCGTTACGAACGCACATATCTTTTTTTCAACAATTAACCCTGATACGTTCCCGAGCAACCCAAGACTCCTTCCGGTTGTGCTTCTTTCCAAAGGACCGGTTCGCCTTTCGAATTCGACGGTCTCCGTCGATGCCGAAGGTATCAACGGGGGCCCCGGTGGCGGTGGGGGTGGACATGGTTGGGGCGGTGCCGGCGGAATAGGTTTCACTGGCGGAGGAAGTTGCCCGAGCGATTCACTTGGGAATTCCGGTTCCGCTTCTGAGGGGTTCGATACGCTTGGCGCATCCGGAGGAGGCGCTGCGACCGGTGTCGTGGGAGGGCAAAGTAATCCGGATGATCAGGGTGGTGGTGGTGGTACCGGTGCGCCCTATGGAATGAGCGGTGTGGCAAGTTTGGGTTCATCGCCATCGTCATCTGGCGGTTTTGGTGGCGGTTCCGGCGGAGGAGAGGATGTTAATCCGTTCATTGAATACGGCGGCGGAGGTGGGGGATTTGGTACTGCGGGCATTGGTGGTTTTGATCAGCAATTTGGGAACGGGGCGAATGGCGGTCAAGTAAATGGTGGAAGATTTCTCGTGCCGCTTGCGGGAGGTTCCGGCGGCGGTGCGGGAAATTCGGTCGATCTTGGCGATGGTACGTTAGGTGGTTCGGGCGGTGGTGGTGGTGGTGCGATCGAACTGGTTTCTTTCGATTCGATAGTCGCAATTTCTTCAACGTTCAGCGCGCGAGGAGATTCAGGCACTTCGGGCATAGAAATTGCTGCGGGCGGCGGCGGCGGATCAGGTGGTGCGATCTATCTGGCAAGTCCAAAAGGCATTCGTGGTTCTTCTACAAGTATTAATGTCGATGGTGGAAATGCAGGTCAACCGGGCATAGATTCATCTGGGTTTGCTGGTGGGCTTGGTGGGCTTGGGCGCGTACGTATAGATGGTGCTTCGAACATGACTCCGGCTCAACAACTATCGCCGGTCTGGACTGAGGGCATCGCTGTCGTGCCCACGCCGACCATTGTGAATTCGAACGGTTCTGTGCTTGTAACGGGAACCGCTCAGGATCTCACAAATACGCTCGATACCATTAGGATATTCTATAGAACGCAACACACGGATTGGGAGTGGGTTGACACCGTTCGAGCTCCGGCCGGGAATTGGGCAAAATGGTTACCACTTTTACATGACTCCTTGCTCTATGTGGTCGCGTTTGTTGAAGTAAACCAGCCATCATCCGATCCAATGCACTTCACCTATGAACCGGGCTGGCTGGTGTCTGATGTCAGCATGGCGATCATTTCCCATTCGGCATCGCCATTCCTTGTTGTTCAGGATACACTGGATTTTGGAACCGTGCGCGTTGGCCGCTGCAAAACACTTGCGCTGGTCATCCGGAATGAAGGGGAAGCACCGCTCTCGATTGGCAAAGGTTCCATCTCCGGCCCTTCCGGGTTTTCACTGGTTCCCGATACCGCGCTTCGGATCCCTCCATCCCAGTCGGATACACTTCAGGTAGAATTCTGCCCGGATTCTGCAGCTTCTGATGTGGCCGCTATCACATTCCTTTCTAACGATCCAACCGATTCAACCAAAGTTATGACCCTCTTTGGAACAGGACTTGTAAGGCAGGATTCCCTCGTGATCTCCCCATCGAATGTCAACTTTGGGAATGTACCGATCGGGCAGTGCAAGAGTGACACCGTGTCTCTTCTTTCCGCCGGAGCGGATACGCTTTACCTTGATCGTAGTTCGTGGAACACTCCACCTTTTTCTATGAGGCTCGATCCGCCTGATACCGCAATTGCACCTTCGCAGAAAAGAATGCTGATCCTTACATTTTGCCCAACGGATTCGGGCGATGTTCGACAAACGCAAGCGCTCGATGACCGTCAGGATTCGATCGAATTAGCAGGTGTAGGAGTGAGTCGTCTTGCATCGTCGCTTGGAGCACATGATCTTGGGCCGAATTGCTTAGGACACACCATCACCTTTACCGATACTATCTCAAACTTAGGGAATGACACCATCACGCTCCAAACATTGCAACGTAAAGAGCCTCCCCAACACGATAGCATCGATGTGATACTCCAGCCGAACGAGCGTTATCCTGTGCAAATTTCATGGGTTCCCGATTCCACTGGGCGATTTACCGATACGATCCTCTATCAGCTTTCCGATACTATTCTTTCTACGATCCTTTCGTATCGAGTGGTGGGCGCACAGGTTCATTTCGATTCGGTCGTTCCATTTCATTTTGTCTGCATCAGCGATAGTGTGATGGCCGGCGATAGCTTGGTCAATCTCGGGCTTGACACGCTTGCCGTTTCGATTTCTAATCTCAATTCAGGAGGACGGTTCGCCATCCTGGATACTGTGAGCCGGATGCTTCCTGGCCAGATTTCCTCATTACGATTTTCGTTTACCCCATCGGAGCCGTCGGATACCGTCGAAATGTTGGACACTGTCCAACTTATCTTGGGTGATGCCGGCTGCGATTCTACTATTGATATTATTCTATCCGGAAAAGGAATTGATAGCGGTCTGGCCGCAGAAAGTATTGACTTCGATTCCGTTCTCGTGCCGGATTGCGGCGAAGATTCCTCGCTCATCGGGAACCCGTGTGGGCCCTCTGTATCGATCGACTCCATTGCCTGGAAGAGTTCAGCGTTTCAACCTGCTTCTTCAATGCCGATTCTGGTTCCATCTTTCGGATCGGCAGAAGTGAAGTTTCGTTTTTGTCCATCGGACTCCGGCACAGAGATCGATACAGCGACGCTCTATCCGAATATCGGTCAGCCATTCAAATTGGCACTTCGTGGAACAGGGTTCAAAGAGGGAAGTCTCTGGGCACATTTCACTATTTCTAATGCGGCGGCGCGTGCAGGCGATACTGTTGTCACAACGATCCGTCTTGATTCATCATCGCTGAAAGGCCAATATCCGGCAAGTGTCGCTGTTACCTACGATCCATCCGTTGTTGCTTTTATCAGTGGGTTTACAAGCCCTGCGCATTCCGTTTTGCAGGATTCCGTTGCTTTTTCTGAAACGATCGATTTCAGCAACCCAGGTTTTATAGAAGCCATTTCGTGGCTGACGCTGCTCGGCCCGCGAGCATCCTCTGCGATCGGGCTCAAACTTACGACCGATACTTCAGTAAATATTGAGGTAACCCGTGGAAGCGTTGTGGTGACGGATTGCACTGGATTGAATGGGCAATTCGTGCCTGGTGGCAACTACGCGATAGGACCAGTCACGCCAGATCCGGCTTCGGAGTCCGCCAGTTTCGGTCTTCAACTTGGCAACGACGGGTTCGTTGAAGCCGGACTCTATGATATGACGGGGAAATTGATCACAAACATTCTGGCTCAGAGCTTTACCCGTGGCACTTATACCATTAATATACCGATGGACGCTTTGAGTTCTGGCCGGTATATGCTTGAGGTGAGCTCGCTTGGATGGCGGGTTGCCACTCCTTTTATTATTGACCGGTAGGATCTTTAGAAAGAATTTCCCTGCTTATCCCAGGCACTCCTTAAGAATACATAAAAAATCGTGAACTGGATGTAACTTTCGGTGGTTTTGGCGTGTCGAGTAAATACCTGGGGGAAACCCTCCGGTTCTTTTGGTATTGTTTTGAATAACCGGCCATCCTTCGGGCAACAGAATTGTAGTCACTTATTTTCCATTCATTAGAAGTCTATGAAAAAACTCTACGCTTTTCTTCTCGCGCTTTTCGCGCTCGGAATCATTTCCTCCGAGGTTGCGCAGGCGCAAACGTACACGATGACCAGCTACTTCGTCCGGAAGGTCGATACGCCTGATCCGCAGGGATTAGGTTCCGGCTCGAACTGGCATTCCGTCACAGGCACCAGCGGCGGATTGTCATCGCAGTACGATGGCGAACAAATGTCGGCGGCCTATCAGGTGCCGTTTGCATTCCGGTTCTTAAACACGCAGATCGCGACGACAAACACGTTCCGGTTTAACAACTATGGCACGGTCGTGTTCAGCCCCACCTGGCCCAGCACTGCCAACTACGATTACGGTGGGTACGATTGGTTTTTTCTAAGTGAATATGGGTACGTGTATGACTACATTCCATACTGCCTCTATGAGAACGAAGAGGATTACAACTACGGGTACTCCTATTACGGCAATTACAGGCTGGCCCCCTTCGAAGGGTTTTTGACAGATGGCCCCAGCTCTGGCTATAACGTGCTCTATACGGTTCTCGGCTCGGCTCCGAATCGTGAGCTTGTCGTAGAGGCCGATGCTGTACCCTCTTATTATTATGGCTTATCACAATGTTTTGGAAGCTGGCAGACGGTTGTCTATGAGTCAGGGATCTCGAACTTCCAGTTCAATTATGGTCCGATGACCGGGACGTGGAACTCAAGCTGGGGGTATTATTACTCCTATGGCGGCTGGCTGATCGAATCATACTCGGGCTACACTGCCGTCAAATCCACAGGCGGTAATTACCTGACGATCGGCTGGAACGGCAACGGCGGCAGCCCTTCGAATCAACCGTTGGTTCAATACTGCAATAATTATTCTAATAGTGGCTACACCAGTTTTGCCTATGGCTATGCAGCGGAAGACAACGCGACGGAGCCTCTGCTCCCGCAATCGAGCTATCGTGTGTTCATCGCTTGGCCGTACGATCTGACGGCTGGTACGATCACCAATCCTGCCAGCGAAACTCCACAGGCGATCAATACGAACTTCACCCCAACGGCGATCCTTACAAATTCGGGTTCGCAGGTCTCAACGTCGTGCCAGGTGAACTTCACGATCTCGGAGTATGGCGTAGGCCAGGTATATAATCAGACGATCACCCTGAACAGCTCGCAGATCCCGGCGGCGTTCAGCAATTCGACGATCACGTTCCCGCAGTTTGCGCCAGGTCAGGCGGCGCAGTTCGGCGAAGCCCAAAGCACGGGCTATGGGATCTACGAGGACACGATGACGGTGTTCAATCTACAGCCGACGGCAGATCAGGATCCCGCAGACAACCAATCGACGGATGAGTGGACGTGCGCTCCACCGAACGACATCAAGGGGGTCTCGGTGATCAATCCTCCGGCGGGTTCCCGAACCCAGGTGGATATTGCTACGCCGATCTCGATCCGTTTCCGTAACCTTGGAACGGACACGCAATACAATGTACCGGTGACGGCAACGGTACACGACGCGACGGGCAAAGTGGTCTTCCGTGACACGGTCGTGATCCCTTACTGGCCTTCCGGCCCAATGGGTGGCAACTCGGATGGGGTGACGGATTATTCCTCGAGCGGTCAGGGTCCGGGCAGAGGCGCGTATTACGATACGGCGTTCCCTTCAAGCCCGACGTGGACTCCGGTGACGCTGGGCGTGGATACGGTCTTCGGTATTGCGATCATGGGTAACGATCAGCTGCGTGCGGACGACACGACGAAATCTCCGACGCCGATCCTTCCACTTTACGATGCGGCCTCGGTGGGAGTGTTCAACCCTCAGCCGGGTGAAGAGAAGCCGTATTTGACGACGTGGCAGCCATCGGCGCTGTTCCAGTCGGTGGGTGTATCGGACCTGTTCAGCTTCAAGATCCGTTGCCAGATCCGCCGTTGTTCGGATGGGTTGCTGGCATTCCAGTCGGATACGGTAGAAGATGCCTTGAACATCGACCAGGGTCAGGTGCTGTTCAAGTTTCCAACGACAGCGAACGCGGGTGCATACCACACGATCGCGACGATCCCGCCGGGATGCTACACGCTGTGCGCGATCGCAGACTTCAGCAGCAGCGCGGGCAGCGACGAGAACCAGACGAACGACACGTCGTGCACGCAGTTTTCGATCATTGACCGTTTGAAGGGCGATTACTATGTGGGCGTAGGGCGCCAGTTCCAGACGATCCATCAGGCGGTGGACACGATGCGGTTCCGCGGTATCGGAGCGAACGTACGGATGATCCTGACGGATGCGTCCTACACGGAGAACGGGAACACCGATGTGGCCTCTCCGTATGGCGCGGTGGACCTTGGCCAGATCAACGGCCTTTCGGCGAGTTCGACGGTGACGTGGATCCCATATCCGGGCCAAAATCCGACGATCACGTTCAGCGGCTCACAGCCATTCTGTTTTTACATGGGCGACCACTTCCCTGGTTATATGAACTTCGAGGGCTATAACCCGTCGACGGTTCCGTCCCCGGACAAGGTGACGGCCGAGCCCTTGAAGCGCGGCTTGACGATCGTCAGCAACGAGACGAAGGCGGGTGCGGTCTTCGGTATCGAATACGGTGCGAGCAACATCACGCTGAAGGATCTGGTGATCCACGGGAACGGGATGTTCGCGAACGACTCGTGCTCGGCGGTCCGTATCTACAACGAGCACAACTTCTATGTCTATGGCTCGGGTATTCGCGATACCGTAGCGATGAACAATCTCGTGGTTAATAATTGCGAGCTTGGCAATGCGAAGTATGGGATCTACGATCACGGGTACCACGATGCGTACGATCCGGTGAAGGGTGCGTACACGACGTGGCGCAACTACAATGACGTGATCACGCGGAACACGGTAGGTACGTCGTCGAACCCATTATCGTACGCGGGCATCCAGTTCAACAGCGAGACCGGGATCGTGATCTCACACAACGAGATCTCGAACGTGAACGCGAACGTAGTACCGCAGGGCGGCGGAGCGACGTGGAATGTGTATGGCATTGTACAGCCGAACATGAACACGTACATCGGCCCGCCTTCGAACCCTCAGTGGGCGGGTGACACGGGTAACGTGACGGGTGCCTGGATCGATGCGAACCGGATCCGTATCATGACATCGGCAGCGGGCAACACGCATGGGATCGCGCTGCAGCAGTCGTCGTGGCAGTACACGAGCACGGGTCTGACGAATGTGAAATCGACGTTACCGGCGGTAACGCAGAACCGATTGACGAACAACATGATCTTAGACCTTCGTACGAGCGCGGGGAAGGTGTTCCCGATCCTGATGACGACGATCTCTTCGACGTCGGGCACGGTTCCGTATTCGACGGACAAGGATTCGGTGTTCAACAACTCGATCTCGACGAACAACGCGACATCGAACATCACGATCAAATACGCGAAGCACGCGTTCATCTGGAACAACATTTTCCAGAACACGGGCACCGGTCCGTACACGAACTACAACTTAGAGGTACCTCGTCCGTATGCAAGTTCGATCAGTTCGGACTATAACGTATTCGATTTGCGTGGCACGAACGTCTTCGACTCGGTGACGGAGTACGACGCACGGTATGGGACGGTATTCCAGAGCCTGTACTTCCGCCGTTTGAACGACTGGCGTACGTATGTGGGTCAGGACAGCCACTCGTTATCGGGCGATCCGTTGTTCGGTACGCCAGCGATGGGAGTGGATTCGTTGCACATGCCACCGGCCTTGACGTACATCGAAAGTCCGGCCTCGAACAACGGCGCGTGGCTTGGTACGTCGTCGGAGGCTCATGATTTCGACGGAGACGTTCGTTCGCAGAACAATCCGAGCCCGGACATCGGGGCGGATGAATGGGACGGGTTCCAGTTCACGAACGATCTTGCGGTCTTAGAGATCTCACAGCCGGGCGGGTTCTCGCAGACGAGCGACACGTCCTTAGTGACGACGGAGAGTCCGTTATGGATCACGGGCGTGGTGAAGAACCTATCGAGCGTAGGCGTCTATAGCCAGAAGGTCACGGCGACGGTGCAGCGTTCGGTCAATGGTGTATGGACGACGGTGTATACGGGCACGTCTGCCCCGTTGACGTGGCAGGTGGGCGAGTCGAAGAGCGTCGCGTTCCAGGGTCCGGCGTTGACGGCGTCGAACAGCACGGGGGTGTTCCGGGTAACGGTGAGCGTCCCGAACGACCAGAACGACGCGAACAACTCGCAGACGAAGACGTTTACGATCCTGTTGAAGCAGAATGCGGTATTGCTTTCCTATAATGGTGCGGCCTCGGATGGCCGTCAGAACCGTGATTCGGTGATCGCGGCGTTGAACCGATTAGGGGTACCGTTCGACACGATCGACCGTAACGCTCCGAAGGGCCTTCCGAACACGACGATCATCGATTACACGCCGTGGTGGACGATCGTGTGGTCGAGCGGCGATCCGGGCGTTGCCCCGGTTGCCGGTCAGTCGACGGGTCAGGGCGGTCCGACGCTGCAGGAGACGGATGAGATCACGCGGTATCTGGGCGCAGGGCAGAGCTATGCGAAGAAGAGCCTTGTGATCGCGGGCCAGCACATTGCCTACTACAATGGGTATGTGCAGTCGAACAATCCGGTGACGGATACGCAATGGATGCAATCGACGATGCACACACAGTATGTGGCGAACTACCCGACGAGTTCCTCGTATATTGGCCGGATCGTGGGCCAGCAGCCGGCGTACTGGACGTTTGCGGACAGCCTTTCGATCCCGGTCAATCCGAACGGGAGTGACTGCGAGGAATGCTCGACGGATCTGACCTCGAGCCTGACACCGAACGTGATCATGCCATCCCTGACGACGCCTGCGGTGGGTCCGAAGGTCAACGGGTATGCGTACACGTACTCGAACTACTCGTACAGCAATCCGAACAATGGAGCGGGTGTATCGTATTACGATCCCCTGGTGAACACGGTGTTCTATGCCTTTGACTGGGCGAACCCGCACCAGACGTCTCCGAGCACGGCGGCACAGGATGCATTGACGAGCGGTACGACACGAACGCTTGCAGCAGCCTTTGCCTTCTTCCGCAGTCACAATGGTACGATCCTACCGATCGACAATGTGAGTGCGAGCATTCAGCGGGTCAGCGGTAATGCCGCGACGATCACGTGGGATGTGGTAGGCTTGCCGAACGTGGTACGCTACGATGTGGAGCAGCAGAACCAGAACAGCTGGACGGTGCTGCATCCGGTGACGGCGGTCGCGGATCAGACGGACTATGCCTCCTCGATCACGGGTCTGGATCCTTCGCAGTCGTACACGTACCGCATTGCGGCGGTCGATGAGACGGGTGCGGAGACGTACTCGAATACGGTGGAACTGGGTCCGGATGCAAGCCAGCTTGGCTTTACACTGGGCCAGAGCTATCCGAATCCCTCGGCCGGTGTGACGGAGGTATCGTTCACGCTTCCGGAAGCCTCGCAGGTAACGCTGCGGGTGATGGACGTGACGGGCAAGGTGGTCAACAGCGAGGTGACGAACCAGTCGTTCGAGGCGGGCACCCAGAACGTGAAGCTCGACCTGACCTCGCTACCGAGCGGCAGCTATCTCTATGAGATGACCGCCACCGGAGCCGACGGCCGCAGCGCCACGCTCTCGAGCAAGCTCACCATCGAAAAACAGTAAGACGGGAAAGCTCGGTAAGACGGACATACGGGAAGCAAAAAACATCCCAACCGAAATCAAGCGACTGCCCACCGTGGTTATCCACGGCGGGCAGTCCCAATTTAAACGCAGTAAATACAATATAAAATTGTGGGTTGCCAAAGGAGATATGACAAAGCCTTAGTTTTAGGATTCTCTAAGAAATTTTCAAAAAAATTGAGAACGGGATGTAACTTTCGGTGGTTCTGGCGTGTCGAGTTAAATACTTGGGGGAAAACCGGTCGATTCTTGAGGTATTATTTTATTTAACTGGTCGTCCTTTGGGGCAAAACGATTTGTAGTCACTTATTTTTCCATTCATTGAAGTCTATGAAAAAACTCTACGCTTTCCTAATCATGCTCGTTGCGTTCGGCTTGATTTCCACCGGGGTCGTGCGTGCGCAAACGTACTCTATGAGAAGCTATCTTGTGCACATGATCACGACGCCTGATGCTCAGGGTTTGGGTTCAGGCCCGAACTGGAGTGCGATCAGCGGAACGGCGGTCTCGGGTCTGGGATATTATTATCAGATGTCTCCGAGTTATACGGTGCCGTTCGCGTTCCGGTTTGAAAACCAACAGATCGCCACCACCGGCAATTTTGAAGTTAATTCATACGGTTCTGTCATCTTTAGCCCCACTTGGACCGCCAACTATGCGTACGATTATGATGCCGATTTTTTTTATCTGAGTGAGTATGGCTATGTGTACGAGGATTATGAGTATGATTTTTTGGAGAGTGAATATGACTATGCTCCTTATGAGTCCTATTATCCAAACTATAAGCTAGCACCGTTCGAGGGCTTCCTCACGTATGGTCCGGCTCCGAATTGCTCTTATGCCGTTTTAGGCTCTGCCCCGAACCGCGAGCTCGTCGTGCAGACCCTCGGCCTTTATGCATATGAATACGGCTCTTCGGCCGGCCTCAATGGAGATTTTCAGGCTGTTGTCTATGAAAGCGGTATATCGAGTTTCCAATTCAATTATGGTCCACAGAGTGGTACATTTAATTCGAGCTGGGGTTACTATTACTCCTATGGCGGCTGGCTTATTGAAGCTTACAGCGGCCTGACCGGCATTAAGGGATCGGGCGGCGGCGACTTCCTGACCATTGGCTGGAACGGCAACGGCGGCAACCCATCGAATCAGCCGATCGTCGATTATTACGGATATGCGGAAGACAACGCGACGGAGCCGTTGCTCCCGCAGGTCAGTTACCGCATCGCGATTGCTTGGCCATATAATCTGACGGCCGGTACGATCACCAATCCTGCCAGCGAAACTCCACAGGCGATCAATACGTATTTCACCCCAACGGCGATCCTTGCTAATTCGGGTTCCCAGGTCTCGACGTCGTGCCAGGTGAACTTCACGATCTCGGAGTATGGCGTAGGCCAGGTGTATAATCAGACGATCACGCTGAACAGCTCGCAGATCCCGGCAGGGTTCAGCCAGACGACGATCACGTTCCCGGCGTTCGCACCTGGCGAACCGGCGCAGTTCGGCGAAGCGCAGAGCACGGGCTACGGTATTTACGAGGACACGATGACGGTGTTCAATCTGCAGCCGACGGCAGATCAGGATCCATCGGACAACCAATCGACGGATGAGTGGACGTGCGCTCCACCGAACGATATCAAGGGGGTCTCGGTGATCAATCCTCCGGCGGGTTCCCGTACTCAGGTGGATATTGCGACGCCGATCTCGATCCGTTTCCGTAACCTTGGAACGGACACGCAATACAATGTACCGGTGACGGCAACGGTACACGACGCGACGGGCAAAGTGGTCTTCCGTGACACGGTCGTGATCCCATACTGGCCTTCCGGCCCAATGGGTGGCAACTCGGATGGGGTGACGGATTATTCCTCGAGCGGTCAGGGTCCGGGTAGAGGCGCGTATTACGATACGGCGTTCCCTTCAAGCCCGACGTGGACTCCGGTGACGCTGGGCGTGGATACGGTCTTCGGTATTGCGATCATGGGTAACGATCAGCTGCGTGCGGACGACACGACGAAATCTCCGACGCCGATCCTTCCACTTTACGATGCGGCCTCGGTGGGAGTGTTCAACCCTCAGCCGGGTGAAGAGAAGCCGTATTTGACGACGTGGCAGCCATCGGCGCTGTTCCAGTCGGTGGGTGTATCGGACCTGTTCAGCTTCAAGATCCGTTGCCAGATCCGCCGTTGTTCGGATGGGTTGCTGGCATTCCAGTCGGATACGGTAGAAGATGCCTTGAACATCGACCAGGGTCAGGTGCTGTTCAAGTTTCCAACGACAGCGAACGCGGGTGCATACCACACGATCGCGACGATCCCGCCGGGATGCTACACGCTGTGCGCGATCGCAGACTTCAGCAGCAGCGCGGGCAGCGACGAGAACCAGACGAACGACACGTCGTGCACGCAGTTTTCGATCATCGACCGTTTGAAGGGCGATTACTATGTGGGCGTAGGGCGCCAGTTCCAGACGATCCATCAGGCGGTGGACACGATGCGGTTCCGCGGTATCGGAGCGAACGTACGGATGATCCTGACGGATGCGTCCTACACGGAGAACGGGAACACCGATGTGGCCTCTCCGTATGGCGCGGTGGACCTTGGCCAGATCAACGGCCTTTCGGCGAGTTCGACGGTAACATGGATCCCATATCCGGGCCAAAATCCGACGATCACGTTCAGCGGCTCACAGCCATTCTGTTTTTACATGGGCGACCACTTCCCTGGTTATATGAACTTCGAGGGCTATAACCCGTCGACGGTTCCGTCCCCGGACAAGGTGACGGCAGAGCCCTTGAAGCGCGGCTTGACGATCGTCAGCAACGAGACGAAGGCGGGTGCGGTCTTCGGTATCGAATACGGTGCAAGCAACATCACGCTGAAGGATCTGGTGATCCACGGGAACGGGATGTTCGCGAACGACTCGTGCTCGGCGGTTCGTATCTACAACGAGCACAACTTTTTCGTGTATTCATCCGGGATCCACGATACGGTTGCGACGAGCAATATCACGGTCAACAACTGCGAGCTTGGCAATGCGAAGTATGGGATCTACGATCACGGGTACCACGATGCGTACGATCCGGTGAAGGGTGCGTACACGACGTGGCGCAACTACAATGACGTGATCACGCGGAACACGGTAGGTACGTCGTCGAACCCATTATCGTACGCGGGCATCCAGTTCAACAGCGAGACCGGGATCGTGATCTCACACAACGAGATCTCGAACGTGAACGCGAACGTAGTACCGCAGGGCGGCGGAGCGACGTGGAATGTGTATGGCATTGTACAGCCGAACATGAACACGTACATCGGCCCGCCTTCGAACCCTCAGTGGGCGGGTGACACGGGTAACGTGACGGGTGCCTGGATCGATGCGAACCGGATCCGTATCATGACATCGGCAGCGGGCAACACGCATGGGATCGCGCTGCAGCAGTCGTCGTGGCAGTACACGAGCACGGGTCTGACGAATGTGAAATCGACGTTACCGGCGGTAACGCAGAACCGATTGACGAACAACATGATCTTAGACCTTCGTACGAGCGCGGGGAAGGTGTTCCCGATCCTGATGACGACGATCTCTTCGACGTCGGGCACGGTTCCGTATTCGACGGACAAGGATTCGGTGTTCAACAACTCGATCTCGACGAACAACGCGACATCGAACATCACGATCAAATACGCGAAGCACGCGTTCATCTGGAACAACATTTTCCAGAACACGGGCACCGGTCCGTACACGAACTACAACTTAGAGGTACCTCGTCCGTATGCAAGTTCGATCAGTTCGGACTATAACGTATTCGATTTGCGTGGCACGAACGTCTTCGACTCGGTGACGGAGTACGACGCACGGTATGGGACGGTATTCCAGAGCCTGTACTTCCGCCGTTTGAACGACTGGCGTACGTATGTGGGTCAGGACAGCCACTCGTTATCGGGCGATCCGTTGTTCGGTACGCCAGCGATGGGAGTGGATTCGTTGCACATGCCACCGGCCTTGACGTACATCGAAAGTCCGGCCTCGAACAACGGCGCGTGGCTTGGTACGTCGTCGGAGGCTCATGATTTCGACGGAGACGTTCGTTCGCAGAACAATCCGAGCCCGGACATCGGGGCGGATGAATGGGACGGGTTCCAGTTCACGAACGATCTTGCGGTCTTAGAGATCTCACAGCCGGGCGGGTTCTCGCAGACGAGCGACACGTCCTTAGTGACGACGGAGAGTCCGTTATGGATCACGGGCGTGGTGAAGAACCTATCGAGCGTAGGCGTCTATAGCCAGAAGGTCACGGCGACGGTGCAGCGTTCGGTCAATGGTGTATGGACGACGGTGTATACGGGCACGTCTGCCCCGTTGACGTGGCAGGTGGGCGAGTCGAAGAGCGTCGCGTTCCAGGGTCCGGCGTTGACGGCGTCGAACAGCACGGGGGTGTTCCGGGTAACGGTGAGCGTCCCGAACGACCAGAACGACGCGAACAACTCGCAGACGAAGACGTTTACGATCCTGTTGAAGCAGAATGCGGTATTGCTTTCCTATAATGGTGCGGCCTCGGATGGCCGTCAGAACCGTGATTCGGTGATCGCGGCGTTGAACCGATTAGGGGTACCGTTCGACACGATCGACCGTAACGCTCCGAAGGGCCTTCCGAACACGACGATCATCGATTACACGCCGTGGTGGACGATCGTGTGGTCGAGCGGCGATCCGGGCGTTGCCCCGGTTGCCGGTCAGTCGACGGGTCAGGGCGGTCCGACGCTGCAGGAGACGGATGAGATCACGCGGTATCTGGGCGCAGGGCAGAGCTATGCGAAGAAGAGCCTTGTGATCGCGGGCCAGCACATTGCCTACTACAATGGGTATGTGCAGTCGAACAATCCGGTGACGGATACGCAATGGATGCAATCGACGATGCACACACAGTATGTGGCGAACTACCCGACGAGTTCCTCGTATATTGGCCGGATCGTGGGCCAGCAGCCGGCGTACTGGACGTTTGCGGACAGCCTTTCGATCCCGGTCAATCCGAACGGGAGTGACTGCGAGGAATGCTCGACGGATCTGACCTCGAGCCTGACACCGAACGTGATCATGCCATCCCTGACGACGCCTGCGGTGGGTCCGAAGGTCAACGGGTATGCGTACACGTACTCGAACTACTCGTACAGCAATCCGAACAATGGAGCGGGTGTATCGTATTACGATCCCCTGGTGAACACGGTGTTCTATGCCTTTGACTGGGCGAACCCGCACCAGACGTCTCCGAGCACGGCGGCACAGGATGCATTGACGAGCGGTACGACACGAACGCTTGCAGCAGCCTTTGCCTTCTTCCGCAGTCACAATGGTACGATCCTACCGATCGACAATGTGAGTGCGAGCATTCAGCGGGTCAGCGGTAATGCCGCGACGATCACGTGGGATGTGGTAGGCTTGCCGAACGTGGTACGCTACGATGTGGAGCAGCAGAACCAGAACAGCTGGACGGTGCTGCATCCGGTGACGGCGGTCGCGGATCAGACGGACTATGCCTCCTCGATCACGGGTCTGGATCCTTCGCAGTCGTACACGTACCGCATTGCGGCGGTCGATGAGACGGGTGCGGAGACGTACTCGAATACGGTGGAACTGGGTCCGGATGCAAGCCAGCTTGGCTTTACACTGGGCCAGAGCTATCCGAATCCCTCGGCCGGTGTGACGGAGGTATCGTTCACGCTTCCGGAAGCCTCGCAGGTAACGCTGCGGGTGATGGACGTGACGGGCAAGGTGGTCAACAGCGAGGTGACGAACCAGTCGTTCGAGGCGGGCACCCAGAACGTGAAGCTCGACCTGACCTCGCTACCGAGCGGCAGCTATCTCTATGAGATGACCGCCACCGGAGCCGACGGCCGCAGCGCCACGCTCTCGAGCAAGCTCACCATCGAAAAACAGTAAGACGGGAAAGCTCGGTAAGACGGACATACGGGAAGCAAAAAACATCCCAACCGAAATCAAGCGACTGCCCACCGTGGTTATCCACGGCGGGCAGTCCCGATTTAAACGAATGCTACAGAATAGCACCATTAATACGCTTCACGAAACTCCCTTCGTAAACCAACGTGTTCTTCGCCAAGGATATGAAGGAGGACACGAAACAGCGACATCAATCTGTAGTGACAGCACAAAGTGCGGAATTAACCGAGCGCCAGCGAGAAATATTACGGTTGATCGTACGTCATTATGTTCTGACAGCCAATCCGGTCGGCTCTCGTTACCTTGCGCGTGTAAGTTCGTTAGGTTTGAGCGATGCCTCCACTAGGAATATCATGGCGGATCTCGAGTATATGGGGTATGTCGATCATCCTCATACAAGCGCAGGCCGAATGCCTACGGACAAAGGTTACCGGCTTTATGTAAACGACCTGATGGCTCGGGAACATGTGACACCAGCAGATCGCAAAGCAGTTGCACGGTCGCTTGCGGATGCTGTCACGGCAGAGGATGTTTTGGAAGCGTCCTCTGATATTCTTGCAAAGCTCTCGCAGCAACTTTCGATTGCATTGCTTCCGGCATTGGATGAGGGAATACTGGAACGAGTAGAGATCGCCCAGCTTTCCTCGAACCGTTTGCTTGTGGTCCTTGCGGCATCGAGTGGACGAGTAAGAACGGTGACGCTTGAAACGGATAACGTGCTTGCTCAATCTAAGCTGGACGAACTCCGATTTTTGCTCAACGAGCGGCTGGCCGGACGCAGCTTTCGGGAAGTAAAAGCAACCTTTCGAGAGCGGATGAGCGATCTTTCTGAGCATGATCGATCGATTCTCCGGCTTTTTATCGATGCACCGGAAAGGCTGTTCGACGAGAGTGGTTCGGATCGTGTAAAGATCAGCGGTGCAAAAAATATTTTCGTTCAACCGGAATTTCAGCGCCGGGATCTGACTCGCGATGAAGAATTTCAAAGCATTATAGAACTCATCGATAATCAAGAGGTCGTGATCCATGTACTCGAAGGGGCGGCAGGAAATGATTCTTCTATTTCCACTGGAGGGATCGCAATCCGCATCGGTAGTGAACTGGAAGAACAGAATATGACGGGCTATAGCCTTATAAGCACAAAGTACCAGATCGGCGGGGAGCGGGGTATTATAGGCTTGATCGGGCCGAAGAGAATGGACTATGGGCGCATTGCACCGCTCGTAGAATATGTGGCGCGTGCCATGTCCGGGCTATTGGCTATAAAATAATATTTAAAATGTATGGCGAAGAACGAAGAAAATCTGATCAATGAGGATGTTGTAGATGACAAGATCGCCGAGGTCGAGCGAACGCTCGACAGTACCCGCGATCAACTGCTCCGGCGAACTGCCGAGCTCGAAAACATGCGCCGCCGTCATCAGCAGGAGCGAGAGCAACTGATCTACGATGCAAACAAAAGGCTCATCATGGATCTTTTCGGAATTATTGATGATCTTGAGCGTACAATTGAGCACGCCTCGGAATCGAAAGATGCATTATCCGCAAAAGATCCTATGACGCAAGGCGTCGAACTCATCTACAAGAGTTTTCTCAAGATGCTCGAACGATATGGGGTGCGCCCCATGCAGACCGTTGGCGAAGCCTTCGATCCAATGAAGCACGATGCGCTCTTAGAAGAGCCGCGCAGCGATATTGCGCCTGGTATGGTCACTCGTGAGATCCAACAAGGATATTTTCTGCATGATGCTATTCTGCGCCATGCAAAAGTGTTCGTGTCAAAGGCGGTAGAATAATTAATGGGAGCGTACGGCTAATACATGAAGCGTGATTATTATGAGATACTAAACGTATCGCGTGGAGCTACGATCGACGAGATCAAAAAGTCGTATCGTAAGCTTGCGATGGAGTTTCATCCGGACCGCAATCCTGACAATAGAGAGGCGGAAGAAAAATTCAAGGAAGCGACCGAAGCGTATGAAGTATTGAGTGATACCGACAAACGTGCCCGCTACGACCGCTTCGGGCATGAAGGCGTTCGCGCGACCGATTTTGGACACTATCAGAATACCAACGATATTTTTTCCCATTTTGCCGACATTTTTGGTGGCATGGGCGGCGGAAGCATTTTTGAGCAGTTCTTTGGAGGCGGCCAAAGCCGCAATCCCAATGCGCCGGAGCGTGGGAATGATCTTCAAATTCCGTTAGCGCTCACGCTGGAAGAGATCGCGGATGGCGTTGAAAAGAAGATCAAAGTTCGCCATTTAGTAACGTGTTCCACGTGCTCCGGCACGGGCGCCAAAGCCGGAACAGCGATCGAAACATGCCAGATGTGCCATGGGTCAGGCCAAATTCGCCAGGTTCGCTCTATGGGCTTTGGGCAATTTGTGAATGTGACGGTTTGTCCTACCTGTCAAGGTACGGGCCAGACGATCCGTGAGCGATGCACTGTCTGCCATGGAGATGGCCGAGTGCAGGAGGAAACAACACTCTCCGTGAAAATTCCCGCTGGCGTTAGCGAAGGTAACTATCTCACGCTTTCAGGTCAGGGACATGCGGGCCGGCGCGGCGGACCGGCAGGGAACGCGCTCGTTGTCGTCCAAGAGCTTCCACACGATCATTTCCTGCGGGATGGGGATGATGTCGTATTTGATCTTGAGATCACCGTGCCGCAGGCATTGCTTGGAGCAGATGTCGAAGTTCCTACGCTTGCCGGGCATTCGTTGTTAACGATCCAGGCGGGTACGCAGGCAGGGACATTGCTTCGAATGCGAGGAAAAGGCATTCAACATTTATCTCATTCCGGGAAAGGGGACGAACTCGTCCGAATACAGATCGCTACGCCCGATCATTTGACGAAAGAGGAGCGTGATCTTCTCGAACGGCTCGCCACCCTTGAGCATTTTCGACCGTCTAAAGAAGCGCCTCCGGTGGATAAACCAAAAGGCAAGCAGGGCAAGGGACATAAGAAAGCGACCTCCAAAGACGGGCTCTTCGAGAATATTCGAAGTATCTTCGCATAAGGGTTTCTGGTCCTACTCCTATTTTTTCCGTAACTTCGCTGGGATGAGAAGAATAGTCCCAGGAAAACTCCGTCAATGGTTGAGCAAAATTCGCCGGCAGATCGTAGCGGCTGGTTCTCAATTCTACACACCGCGTGAATTTCGGGCTTTGGCGTTATTCCTTGGTATTGGGATCGCTGTGCTCTTATTCCGTTTTGGCAAGCAGACATATTTTACATGGTTTCCAGAAAAACGAGATTCGAGTGAGACTCTCGATAGGCGTCGAGCAGACAGCCTTTTTCTTGCACTCTCAGGTGCAGCAAATACTCGGGACTCTCTCTTCTTTTCGCTTCCTGAAGATTCTCTATTGCCCGAGGCTGTACGTCGAGCAAAGGCAAAACCTCATTCGAAGACCGATGGCCTCACGCCGTATTCGATCTCATTGAATCTGGGCACAAAAGAAGACTTTATTCGGCTGCCTTCGGTTGGTCCGGCAACCGCGGAACTGATCCTTGCATACCGGACAGAGCGTGGGAATTTTCGAACGCTCGAAGAACTAATGAATGTCCACGGTATTGGGGAAACTCGTTTTGATAAAATGAAACGATACTTGAAGTTGAATTAATAACATGGACATGCTCAACCTTTGAGCGCGCCGGCGGTGAATCCGGTAATGATCTTACGTTGGAACACAGCGAATAAGATCAGCACGGGGATGGCGCTCATCCCTGCGCCAGCCATCAGATGGCCCCAATCGATCGACTGTTTGCCCTGATAAAATGCCAGCCCGACCGGCAGGGTACGCATGGTCGCTTTATTGACGAAGAGAAATGGGAATAAGAATGCATTCCACGTTGTAAGGAATTGGTAGATGAAAAGCACCACCAGCATAGGTGTAGAGAGCGGAAAAATGATGCTACGCAATATACCAACTGTTCTTGCACCATCGATTCGAGCGGCTTCTTCTAATTCTTTTGGAAGTCCTTCGATATATTGCCTCATCAAAAAGATCCCGAACGGTGTGACGATGAACGGAAGTGTAAGGGCAAAATACGTATTGATCCATCCAAAATTCACGATCTCACGAAAGAGCGGTATCATTACAACATGTGGAGGGACCATGAGTACCCCAAGAACGCTCGCAAAGAGCCAGTTCTTCATTTTAAACTCTCGGTGGGCGAAGGCATAAGCTACAGTGGTCGAGAACAATGCGCTGCCAACAGCAACCACCGAAGCGACCAGCACGGAATTCAAAAAATAGATCCCAAATTGATCGGATCGCAATGCGTCCGTATAATTCGAAAGCGTAAATACGCCGCGAAGCAGTTCGCCAATCGAAGCATCGCCCGGAGGGTTATTACTTACCGAAAGCAGCACCATCCACACCAGCGGGAAGAACATCGTTATGCACCCGACAAGGAGAATAGCGTGTGCTGCGATGCTGGATTTGCCTCGAAAAGTCGTGATCATCGTAATGAATAGTGGTGCGGATTACAGTGAACACCAGCGAAGCTCGTGAGGTGCGCGGTCTTTCTGATAGAAACCATATGATTGGCTGTAACTTTCCAGCCATTGAGTTGTTTTTTAGAAGTCGCAAAAAGGTCTCAACGATGTTCACTTTAGTATAGGAAGGGTTTTTTACGTTATGCTTCGCTTCTTGTCATTCATCCAATGCATTTGGATTCTAACGTTCAGTCTTGCTCTTAGTTCTGGTGTGGCGAATGCGCAATATTGGGTACCGGATACGGTTGGTCTTTCCGCGCCGGTAGGTTCACTCGCCGTCTCCCCGGATGGAACTCTTTTTGCCGGGGCTTTGACCAAATTCGGCAGTTTTGCAGGCGTATTTCGTTCGACGAATAATGGAGGGTCCTGGGTACTAATTCCTAAACCTGCAATAGCGGAAGCCCAACTGGGTCCCGTGTATGGCGTGGATGCGAAAGGTGAACTTTTTGTGGGCGGGAGCACACGGCAATTCAGATCGCCGGACGATGGAAATTCGTGGCAGCAAATGGTGATCGATTCTGGCAACCCATTTGATCCGGTAATAGGATCATATTCCATTGGACTGATGGGATCGATGTTCGCTTCCTCGCAGGGCAGCGAGTTATGGGCCTCCGACAATTATGGGGATAGCTGGTACGAGCAGGGGGTCTTTCAGGATTACACCAACTTTCCTTCCTTTGTTGCAGCAAGCCAATCCGGGCTGATCTTTGCCGGAACACAAACGTCTCTTGCGCGCGCTTTGGGGCGAACCGGTGAGTTTTGGGATTCGATTCCTGGAGCTCCAGCCTTCGGCGCTGGCGTTGCATTCGGCTTTCTCAATAGTGGGCTAATCGTGGCAGGCGGAACGGGCGGACTGTATTTTTCTAAGGATAGCGGTAACTATTGGGCTTCGATCACCCCTCCGTGGGCCACCAATTCCACGTACTACAATTTAGTGGTAGCCTCGAACGGAGAAATCTTCATAGGGACGAATTCTACCAATGGCAAGACGGGGGGGATATCCGTCTCGCCCGATACCGGAAAAACCTGGAAAGACATTTCTTCTGGATTGACGACCGATACTATCAATGCGCTTGCGTTCAATAATAGTGGAACCCTGTTCGCGGCTACAGATAACGGTGTTTTTAAATATAGCCCCAGCGGATTAGGTGGTGTGAAGGAGGGCTCTGCGGGATCGCAGTCTGCCATCGTTCTGGATCAGAATTCACCGAATCCCTTTAGCTTGGCGACGTCGATCCGTTTTTCACTTTCAGACCCAGGGCCAATTTCGCTCTCCGTTTTCGACCTCACCGGACGCATGGTAGCAATAGTTACCAATGGCTATTATTCTCCAGGGAGATACAATGTTTCGTTTGACGGACACTCCCTCCCGAACGGTGCATATTATTATCGTCTGGAGTCTGGAGATCAACATGCGGAGCGGATGTTCGTGATCGATCGCTAAAATGACTTTCCAAACAAGATGCTTTTGAAAACCCTCCCGCATTGCATTAGCCCAGATCTCCTCTGTTCTTGGTGATGTGGATCGCAACGTCGAGCGGCATGTGGAACGGGCAGAACGTGCGATCGAACGGGGCGCTGATGCCATCATTTTTCCCGAACTTTCACTTACCGGCTACACCGTCCGCGATCTTAATTTCGATTGTGCGGCCGGATCGGAAGCAGCGGCCTACGCACCATTACGGAAACTTTCAAAAAGGATCACTATTATTTGTGGGGCTATCGAGGAAGATGAGCGCGGCGCGGTTTACAATGCCGCACTTTTATTCGAGGATGGTACGGTCAAATATACCCATCGTAAAGTCTATCCTCCAACGTACGGAATTTTCGAGGAAGGAAGATATTTTACCGCTGGCCGTGCAGCCGAGGCGTTCACATCAGATCGGCTAGGCCGCATCGGAATGCTGGTTTGCGAAGATCTCTGGCATCCCGCTCTTCCGTATGTTCTGGCACTCGATGGTGCGCAGCTTATCATAACCATCGCTGCAAGCCCGACCCGCTTAGGTACCGGAGAAAACCAGCTCCATCATCCCAACGTACCAGAGAATTACATCATCAACCGCGAGCATCACGCAGCGTATGCGAGGTTGCTTGGTTGTTACGTCATATTCGTTAATCGTGTGGGAGTCGAGGATGGTGTAAATTTTTGGGGTGGATCGGAAATAGTCGCTCCATCGGGAGAAACGATCGATAGAGGGGCGTTTTTTGAGGAAGACCTGATCGTTGCCGATATCGATCCAGAGCAGGTTCGTCAGGCGCGTCAGCACTCTCGCCATTTTCTGGATGATGACCCCACACTTACTCAGCGTCTTCTTGCCCGGGTACTTGGCACAGACATTGTATCCGCGGATGAAGGGGAAATACTCTTTGATCTCGTGGAAAGAAAGTAGGAAGAGGATTGTTATACCCCGGCAAATATTTTAACGGCGTACCCATTTAAAGGGCTTGCGCCCAGACTTGACTCAACAAAACAAGAATGGCAACTACAACGAACGACCTCCCCCAAACTGCCGAATCCGCTCCATCGGTATATAAAGAGCCGGCTCCGATCCTTGATAAAGATAATCCATTAGAGTCCATGATGCAGCGATTCGATCGCGCAGCAGAGATCCTTCACCTCGAACCAGGCATTTATCAATATCTCAAAACCCCAGTCAAATCCGTCATCGTTTCTATTCCCATTCAAATGGATGATGGCTCTATTCAGGTCTTTGACGGCTACCGCGTTATTCATAATGATATTTTAGGTCCCAGCAAGGGTGGTATCCGTTACGCGCCGGATGTAAATCTTGACGAAGTAAAAGCCTTAGCCGCCTGGATGACATGGAAATGCGCAGTCGTCGATATCCCATTCGGTGGTGCAAAAGGCGGAGTCCGTTGCGATCCGCGGCACCTTACGATCCAGCAGCTCGAAAAGATCACGCGGAGATACACTGCTAATATGCTCGATGTCTTCGGCCCGGATCGCGATATTCCAGCGCCGGATGTTAACACCAACGAGCAGGTTATGGCGTGGATCTTAGATACATGGTCCATGCACATGAAGCGTACCGAGCCAGGCGTCGTCACGGGCAAACCGCTCGTGCTTGGTGGCAGTAAGGGAAGGAAAGAGGCCACCGGGCGCGGTGTGATGCACGCGGCGTTACGTGCCATGGATAAAATTGGACTCAAACCTCGGGACACGACCGTTGCCGTTGAAGGATTCGGAAATGTCGGCTCGATCTCAGCGCAGTTGCTCTCTCGCGAAGGTGCAAGAGTGATCGGTATCTCAGATATTTCTGGAGCCTATTATAACGATGGTGGTATTGATGTTGAAAATGCCATTCGCTATTCGGAATCGCACGATTTCTTGCTCGAGGGCTGGAAGGGCGGGGAAAAGATCACTAATGAACAGCTCCTGACGCTCGATTGTGATGTACTTGTTCCGGCCGCTCGTGAGGACCGTATCACCAAGCGCAATGCGCATAATATTCAGGCGAAACTGATCGTCGAGGGCGCAAACGGTCCGACCACAGCCGGTGCCGATCCGATCCTGGAATCCAAAGGCATTCTTGTAGTACCGGATATTCTTGCAAATGCCGGTGGAGTAACAGTCAGCTATTTCGAGTGGGTGCAAAACCGCATGGGATATCATTGGACCCTTGAAGTCGTCAACGATCGGCTTGAAGAGGTGATGAATGGCGCGTTCGACCGGGTCTATGAAACGTCCGTTCATTACAAGGTCTCGTTAAGGCTTGCCTCGTATATCCTCGCGATCGATAAGGTCGCCCGCACGCTCAAGTTGCGAGGCATCTACGGATAAGGTACACGTCGCTAGAATAAAAACATTGATATGATGTCATTGCGAGAAAGAGTCACGAAGCGAAGCGGAGTGATTCTTTCGAAGCAATCGCTGCATGTTGAGACGGAGATTGCTTCGTCTAATAAGATTCCTTCACGCATGACCGATCATGCGGGTCGCTTTATTCTCCTCGCAATGGCGTTAAATCTCTTGATCTTCACCTCGACGATCTTCGCCTTACCGTCAGGATTGTGTGCGCAACTTACTCGAGTAGATAGTGTGCTTGCGTCTTCGCTCATGCCGATGGTGCCTTCAATCAACGGTAGCCAGGCATTACTGGCTGGCGATAGCACCTATACTCCATTATTTACGGCGGTGCAAAAGGCGATGGTTGCCTCTGCACCGCTTTTTTATGTATCCCAACTTTCTGCGAATGTTCAGCGGATGGATTCCGGGAAGGCCCGTATGGATATTAGAATGCAAGGCGAACTCCTGCAGCCGATGAATTCCATCGCGGTCTCACGCACGCTTGCTCGCACAGTAACTATTGATCTCACCCCGAGCGATTGGATGCAGTTACAGAATAACGCATCGCGCTACGTGCACTACGGACCTCCGCAGAGCGGTTTTTGGTCGAACACGCTGGAACCGATTATGGTCGTGCTTGGGGCTGCTGCTGTTGTGGCGCTTTTTTTTCTGATCCGAAGTTAGTTATTCCAGCGTCTCGATGCCATCCTGAGTGTGAGAACTTGCTTGCCAGTGAGCAATGGAATCGGCAAGCATGGCAGAGATCTTCTTCGCGCCCATCGGGGTGAGATGGTAATTATCCTGGAATTCCGAATAAGTGAAAATTCCCACTCTGTCAAAATTCCAGAATGGAATATGCTGCTCTTTCGCGAGGCCGAGAACTTTTTCGTAACTGTCGCCGCGATGTTCGTACGGAATATCCACCTCACTCGTTGTGCGCTTGCGGAGCGGGGCATTATAAAGAGCTACCTTTATCCCGCGTGACTGGCACATCGTCACGATCTCTTTTAGATCCTGAAGGTAGATAGGGTTAAACACGTAGGTGCTGTCGCGTGGCGGGCTATTCTCGCCGAACATCAGGCGGTTGAAGAGGTTCAGGTTCGGCACATCTCGAAAGGCATTATTCGCCGCAAAAACATACTGGTGGAAGTGGTCGCCACTCATAAGAGGAGCAAGCGCCGTTGGGCCATAACGCAAGATATTCCAGAATGTTTTGGGTTTTAGTTTTACGGAGGCCGTATCTTTCGTTCCCAAAAAAGCATGGACGGTTGAAGCGCCATTCAACTCCTGAATGCTAACGCCGTAAATGACGAACGTTGGCTTTAATCCATCATCGAGCATGGCGCGGAACATAGGAAGGTTTGCATCGGCGCAGAAACCGCCGGTGCCAGCGTTCATCGTTTCATAAGGAAGATGTTCGTTCCGGAAGACGCTATCCATCGAAAGTTCGGAAACTCCGCGTTCGACCACAGAACTGCCAAGAAAAAGCACCATCTCCTGCTTCGTTTCCGGAAGCTTTTTGCCTTCATCGATTGCCATCTGTGCTCGGAGTAAGCCATAGAAGGTGCGCTTGTTCGCCAATGGCAAATGCGGCACGGCAAGCACAAGCCCAACGATCACCGCGTAGGCAATTACAACAATGCAGATTCCCGCTGCAAATGTGTAGCGAAATTCCGCAAAGTATTGTGAGATGAATCGGTTCTGCATTCCTTAGAATTGAAAATAAATGAATGGAATGCTATTATCCGAACCGGCAATGAGCACGAGCGCGAAGAGAATACCGAAGGCCACGGTTTGCGTTGCAAAATTCATGCGCTCGAACATACGCTGTCCGAATCCTGTGTATTGCAGAATATCGAGTGTGAACGAGAGTAATATTAGTGGCAGAACAAAAAGTGTGGCTCCTTTATGAATTCCCGGCACGAACGAAAACATTCGAGACACATACGCGCCGAATGTAGCAAAATTTGGAGTGCGAAACAGCAACAGGGAGAAAGAATAGAGATTGATCGTCATGAGAATCATAAATGGCGATTTCCACGTCCATTTGGGAGTTCCAAATCCTTTGGGAACCGTTCGTTTGGTGATCCTAAGCCACGCTTTATGAATGGCAAGTCCGATCCCATTGACTGCGCCAAAACCGACGAACGTCCAGTTCGCGCCATGCCAAAGGCCGCTCACGATCATGGTGATAAAATTATTGAAGTAGGTTCGGGCAGGTCCTTTTCGGCTTCCGCCGAGCGGGATATAAACGTAATCGCGCAGCCAGCTTGAAAGCGAGATATGCCATCTGCGCCAAAGTTCCGTGATGTTCTGCGATAGAAATGGCGTCGCGAAATTGATATGGAGTTCGATCCCAAATAATTTGCTGATGCCGCGAGCCATGTCGCTATATCCTGCAAAATCGCCATAAATTTGGATGGTAAAGAGCCACATGCGGAACAGCAGATCGGCGCTTGTCATCGCGTGAACGCTGGTGAATGCTTCATCGACCATACCCGCCACAAGATCGGCGATAAGCACTTTGCGAATGAGTCCGAGCAGGATGAGCGCCAATCCATCGCGTATCTGCTCTTTCGAAACAGTGCGCGGCTTCATGATCTGCGGCAGAAGTTGACCTGCACGCAAAATTGGGCCAGCCACAAGATGCGGGAAATAAGAAACGAAGAGCCCGAAATCCCAGAAATTCTCGGCCGGATCGAACTTGCCCCAATACACGTCGATCACGTAGGACATCGACATGAACGTATAGAAACTTATTCCGATCGGCAGCGCAAGTTGGAGTGTAACCGGATGCACATGGAACCCGATCTGCGTAAGCATCGCGGCGAACGAAGAGATGAAAAAATTGCTGTACTTGAATATGCTGAGTACGAGAAGATTGCTTCCAAGCGATAGCCTAAGCCAGCGGAGCTTTATTTTCCTTTCCGTAGCCCGCTTGATGGCCTGCGAGGAATAGTAATCTACGACGATGGTGAGGCCAAGCAAGAACAGAAACCGCCAGTCCCACCAGGCATAAAAAAAGAGGCTGGCCACCAGCAGAAACCTGTTCTGGCCTTTGAAGGGCAGCAGGTAATAGCCGATTAGGACGATCGGCAGGAAAATGGCGAACGCAAGGCTGTTAAAAACCATGAAAAATCAAGCATGAGCAATCATGCGCGGGGGATGAGCGGTCATCGGATGAGCAATCATGCGGGACGCTCTTAAACTTACAGATCGCCCAAGTTGTGCCGAATGGGGAGGGGATTTCTTAATGCCTATCAAATTAAGGGATTTGCTCAATTAATTTTGCAGCATCAACGGCATCAAGAACTATGGTTGGCCAACCAAGCTTTTCATAAGTTAAGGTAGCCTTCTGTCGCAAACGCTTATCTGAAGATATTAAAACATCTGCACCTCGTGCAAAGGCGACATGGGAGGCGTCCCTCCAGAGCGATTTTAAATCAGCGACGCGATCACTGTGATAGCCAGTCAGGTCTGAGAGAACATAAACAAGCACAAGCTCCTGATGGGCATTTGTCCCAGCAATTTTTGAGCCTAAAACCAAGAGATCATCGAAGGTTAAACCCTCAGGTGCAAGATGCCTGTATTCTGCTAAATTTTCTTGTGAAACAAGAATATCATCAACTCTTGATATAAAATTTTTTGACGATGTGTTATTTAAAACTTTTGAATCTAATCCATGATCTTTAGCATTTTGACGGACTATAGCAATTCCTTCCATAATTGGAGCTATCGCATTTTCAAAGTTCGTGATAAACGATCGGGCTAAAGGTGGGTCAAGAATTTCGGAAGGATCGACTCTTCGCACTCTGAGATCCGAAGCATCGGCATTCTCGATATGCCAAAAATCTGAGAAAGAACGGATTGAATTATAGTTAATATCAACTAATTTATCTCCATCGGGAATTGTAAGATCGACGTTGCTAGCCTCATGGAGGTGGATGATGGAATATGGACAAATAATTGATTTCTTCTCTTTTGCTAAAGCAACAACTTTCTCGAGCTCATTCTGTCTTGATTTTGTAATATCGTCAAAAATATTCCAGTCGGCATATACTATGTAAGTATCTTTACCATCAATTCGAATCATGGCCTCTTAATGTTTAGCTTGACGAAAGAATGAATATAGACCCCGCTCATTTCTTCCTAAACACAAACGAAACCGTCACGCCTTCGAAGCCGAAATGGTTACGGAGCGCGCGTTCGAGGAAGCGTTTGTAGGCGCTGGGGATCTCCTCGGGAAAATTGGAGAAAAAGGCGAAGACGGGCGGCTCGGTATTGACTTGCGTGATATAATTGATGCGCAGGTCGTGTCCGCGCACGCCGGGCGGTGGAGTGCGGCCGATCTCTTCGAGAAGAACACCGTTCAGCTCGCTGGTGTCAATGCGTTTCTTGCGACCGGCATTTACTTTCAGAGCAATATCAATGGGTTTCGTGTGCCGCAAATGGGTCAGTGCGCTGATGAAGACGATGGGAATGTAATCCAGCGTTCGGAACGTCTCGCGCAGTTGCTTTTCGAAATTCGCTGAGGTCATTGTGTCCTTTTCAACGGCATCCCATTTGTTGATGACGATCACTGCACCCTTTCGCGCCTCAACCACTTCATTAACGATCTTTGCATCCTGATTTTCCATCCCCTGCGTGGCATCGAGCATGACCAGTGCAACGTCGCACTCCTCGATGGCCTTCATCGTGCGGATGGTGGAATAAAGTTCTATCGAGTCGGAGATATATTTCTTACGGCGAAGTCCGGCGGTATCTATGAGCGTGATCTTTTGTCCGTAATAGCTGTAATCGGTATGTAACGTATCGCGCGTGGTTCCTGCGATGGGGGTGACAATGGCGCGGTCTTGTCCTAACAGGGCATTCAAATAGCTTGACTTTCCGACGTTCGGCTTGCCGACGATTGCAAGTTTCAATGGCTCCGGCTCATCGCTTTTTTCTTCTTTGGGCGGGAATTTCTTCAGAAGCTCATCGAGGAAATCCGCTACGCCGCGTCCGTTGATGGCGCTGATAGGAATTGGTTCGCCCAAGCCGAGCGGATAAAATTCGCTGGCTGCAAGCGGTTCGCGTTTTTCGTTATCGGCTTTGTTAGCAAGCAAAAAAATGGGTTTGCCGGATTTCCGCAGCATCTGCGCTACTTCGGAATCGAGCGGATGAAGTCCGGAGGTGACATCGGCAACAAAGAGGATCACATCGGCTTCTTCGATCGCGATCTCAGCTTGTTCTTTGATCGCACGTTCGAAAATGTCATTGGAACCGGATACAACTCCGCCGGTGTCGATCAGATTATACTCATACCCGGACCATTCGGCTTTGGTGTAATGCCTGTCGCGGGTAACGCCGGATGTCGCTTCGGTGATAGCGCGCCGCTCACCGGCCAGCCGGTTGAACAGCGTCGATTTCCCGACATTCGGCCGACCGACTATTGCAACTGTAGGTAACATTTTTGAGCAAGTATGAATTATGAAGTATGAAAAAATGCCGGAAAATTTAGTGATTAAGAAGCGAGAAAAAATACCGATATTCTTTCATACTTCATACTTCATAATTCATCTTTTCCCAAAAAGCTGGGGCGGGAGGATTCGAACCTCCGAATGCCGCCTCCAAAGGGCGGTGCCTTACCGCTTGGCGACGCCCCAATGGCAAGTATGAAGTATGAATTATGAAGTATGAACGGGGAAATTTCTTGGATTTTCCTACCTTCATCCTTTATCCTTCAGCCCTCATCCTTTCAAAGCGTGTCTGCTCGAATTTCGGCTACTCCTTCGAGCGACGCCGTAACAGACTCCAACAGGCGGAAGTTCTGAACACGCTCTGACTGGCTGTTCGCGGTCGTATCGATTTCTATCATTCCAAGCTCGTAAAACTTAGAGCCGGTCGTAAATAGCACTTGCCGGTTCTCTATTCGGTGCAGCGAGTCTGTTCCTGTTTCAGAGTAGTTATAGCTTGCAAATAGCTTTCCATTTTCGGAATAGACCTCTGCTGGCCTTGTCAGGACAAGATTTCCGGGCGCTTTGGCATATTTTGAGGCAAAAGATTGGTCCGGAAGCGCCAGCATGCCATCGCGGGCTACGCTGCGGCGGAATTCTGCCGTTGAAGGGATCTCCGCAAGAACCAGAGCCCAACGGCGCTCTGGGTCGGTATAGACCTCCTCGACATTATTCATTGGGATGGTTTGAATATCAACTTGCAGCCACCCCTTAGGAAATTGACCGGCAATGTCCCCGGATGGTGAGTGTAGATACTCTTCATCAAGCACACCGGCAAGCGGCGGATACGGGGAGGCGATCGGAACAGGCTTCGTTGCCTTACCGAACATTCCACAGCCTGTTATCCCTGCAAGCGCAAGGATGACGAGGCAATATTTATATTTTATGAATCGGGGCATTCCAGAATCAGTTTCGATCCACTAAGACAATCGGAAAATGAGCCATTGTTCCGATCGTTCTGATACAACATTCATATATCCCCGCCCGGCATTCCAGTCGAATCCCAAACAAACGAGTAATCTCCTGTGACGAGTGTCCCGGAAAACAGTCGTGACACTTCAACACCGAGTGTGTTGACAATAAAAACTTCTCCCAAACCTATGTTATCGATTGAGCACTGAATTTTTGTGCCGCTCGTGGCTGGATTTGGGAAGATGGAGATCGTTGGTTGATGATTCTCTGGCGTTGTTACGTCAGATGAAACGAGCCAGGTATCCGAGATCGGAGTTGCCGTTGCAGCACTGCCGGCATGAGGAAGGCCATAGATATCTTCGATGGTTCGAAGTACATTAAAATGATTGATCGTTTCAGAATACTGCCCCGTTTTTACCATTTGCCCGGAAAAAATGGTCGGAATCTGATTTACCGGTGAATTATCATCCTCGTCAAAAGTGATGATAAAAAGACTATTGTGCGTATTCGCCCATTGGATATATGTGTTTAGATTGTTATAGACCCACATGTCACCAGCGATAATGGTAGATGGATCGGTGCCGTTGTGCATGTCGTCGTTCAGGTTCGGGATGACATAGCACACGGTGGGCAGTTGTGTAAAATCCGAGGGAAATGCTGTGAACGGTTGGTTCGTGGTATCCGAGAGCTGATTCGTTCCGGTTCCCATCCATTCGGATGAGGGATTGTGTTTTTGGGCATAATTCCCGGAAGTTGCGCCACCAAATCCGACACTTGGAAGATCTTCGGAGTAGGTTGCGAAGGAAAGTCCGGCGTCGATTAGTTCTCCGCCAAGATTAGGTGTTGTGAACGGCAAGTTTGTCGGTTGGTCGTCACTGGTCACCCCCTGATTGCTGCCGGAGTAGAGATCAAGATAGTTCGGTTGGCTCGGATGCTCGATGGCGAACGATTGTGTAAACACTGCGGAGTTTGCACCACTCGCGAGAGCGTTGATATGCGGGGCTGCCGATGAGCCGATGATCTCGTCATAGCTATGATTCTCCATAATAACAACAAGGATGTGGTCCGGCTTTGGAAGCGACGACAACGTTCGAATTTGTGCAAACGAAACCACTGAGAGTGAAGTGGAAATAAGCACACTGCCAAACAGCAATGCGCGAAGGAGAGAAATTTTTCTTGGATCTTGGATTACAGCTCTGGTGATGTGATAAGTCATGAGTCAGGAAACCGAGAATGAGAGATTTGCAATCCCATTCACGTTCTGAACCAAACTTACCAGCGGAATTGCATAGCTGCGGAGATCCCAGCTTTTGTCAGCCACGAGCTATTCAAGGGTAACAATTCGCTCGTTTCGAAGAGGAGATCGAAGTTAATGGAATTCGAAGTAATGAATTCAGCACCAATCGACTGGTGCGTTAGGAATCCATCGGTCGAGCCACCAGCCATTACTTCCGCAAAGGGTCTGAGCACGGAGGATTCATCGCCGAGGGTATATCGGTAACTTCCTCCAAGCCAACATATTCTGGTCAGTATAGGGGTGTTGGAGTTTCTCTCCATGCCGATCACGTCATGGCTGGAGCCCAAGATCGTGTCGTAAAAAACAATGGTGCCCGTCGTTAATGAGGATGGCTCGGAGAACGCCTCCTCGCCGACAAGTAGGCGTACCGACGAATTTGCCGTGAATGCGTAGCCAATGCCTAAGAATGCATCGCTGAAAGAGGTCTGATGAAATTGTGTATTTGTACCAAGTTGCTGTGAGATCGCTCCGCCAAGAGTTACAAATAGATCTTCAGTGAGTTCTTCATCCGACGATGGAATGGCGATAGGAGCTGGTTGATCTTCATATCTAATTGGATGAATTGAGGAAGCTTGCTGCCGGACATTGCATGTAGAAAGTGGAGCATTTATGTCGCCGACATTCGCTTGCGGAATCACTATCTCCGACGGAGCATCGGATTGAATGACCGAGATTGGCTCAATAATCTGCTTATGAATTATTTGGGTTCCATTTTTGACATTTTTCCCACTTTCGATGACATTCGTACTAACGAACCTCATGTCGCTTCCACTAACGAGTTCCGTTGTTGGTGCGGGAACTGACGGAAGAGATGATGCGGAAACACGTACTGAGATCGCTGCTCGGATAGGAACGATTCGCGACGCGTTCGACCCTCCCTGTGGCGTAAAAAGTGCCCATGCACCTGCCGCCATGATGCTGCCAAGCACGAACGGGCCTACGAGCCTGGCATAGAATGGCATCAACGATCGGTCCCGAGTTTCGGCGCTCGCTACTAATTGCACGATCTGCTCGAAGGAGGGTCGAGCTTCGCGCGTGCGGAGCACCTGGAAATAGTCTTGATAGTCTTTGTTATACATAACGTTCCTCGGCAATAAGAAAGAATGCCATATTATCCTCTGACCTTTTCTTCATGACCGGCGATCTCACCTGCGAAGGTTCCTCGCCAAGCACTTGAGCTAATTGTTCTCTACCGCGCTTGAGGCGGGATTTTACTCCGCTCAACGTTCCGGATTGAATGCGACGGATCTCTTCGAGCGAAAAATCGGATACATAAAATAATACGACCGTCTCACGCATTTTTTCCGGCAGCGATTGTAATGCTTCTGTGACTAATCGTATTTCGGCAGCGGTTTCAGGGGAAGTCCCTGAATCCCGATTTGCGAGTGCCAATGCTTCATTGTATGGCACCCGATTGCGTTCGCGATAACGCTGCCGCTTGTATAACCTCGAGGCAATTTTGACCAGGAAGTGCAAGAAGGGCGCTTCGTCTGTGTATCGTTCAAACTGTTCATACGCGGCGAGCACCGTTGCTCCTACCAGATCCTCGCCATCCATCTCGTCTCGAGTGACGGCGAGCGCATAGCGAGAGAGCCGGTCGTACGCCGGTTCTAACATCTCCAGGAATTCGCGCTGGCGCTCGTTCGTCATGGGGTGTCTTGCATCGCTAAGGCAGCGTAAGTGTGCGCTGAACGATATAGGGCGACGCAGCTCGTTGGAAATTAGTGAATGCTATAATGGGATTGTTTGCGTAGATGTATCCGCGAAATGTTACGACTGCACCTTTGGTGTAGGGTGGTTCGGAATAGCCAATGACGCCCTTAACCAAATTAGAAATTTGTCCATTCGTTAAAGTTGCGCTAACGGATTGATTGATTCCGCCGGAAGCCGCCATCAACCCTTCGCCCAAGAAAGCGCTATCGGGGCCAGATGCGTTTCCAGTCATGCTGATCAGACCTTCATACTCGTTCACATTCGAATCTTCCGTGGTGTTGATCACCGCATAAACTAGGGAATCCATCGGGATCTCCTGAATACCGGTGCTCAGGAAATAGGATGTTCCAACACCGCGAAATGCAAAATTGGAGAAAGCCAGAGTATCGAATCCTGGTTTTGTCAGAAGGATCGTGTAAATACCAGCCGGTATATTTTCAATCTTCCAATCTCCGGTAGCGCTGCTGGTGGTTTGGAAGGTGGTGCCTTTTATTTGGATCGTCGCACCGGCATAGCTCGGGAGTGTATCGCCACGGGCAGTTACTAAGGCAACATTCCCGAGCATCGTGCCTGCTGTATTCTCGACCACGGTCGAGCTGTTCGTACATGCGCTAAAAAGTGCAAGTCCGAGGAGCATAGAAAGGATAGGTCTAATTTTCAAAGTATTTACTTTTTTTAGGCTCCAGAATAACGGGAGCCAATCTCTATCATTACGGCAATGAGAACGCTCGTACCGAATGAAATGGCGAAGTGGCAGCCTGGAAATGCGCGAAGGATTCCGTGACTGCCGATTGGGCCGCAGTAAGAGAAGCTTGAACCGTGAGTACTGTTCCGCTTGTCACTGGTGGTTCCGAATACCGGATTGTTTCTTCCAATGCCGGCAACGTGTCGTTGATGAGATAGACAAAGTCCTGTGAACTTAACGTCGAAAATGGGGCAGAATAGGTGTAGGCTATCGTACATTCCTGGATACCGGTGTCCGGCCCGGAAACGTAACCCTCGACGGCCAAACTACCTTCATAGTTATAGATCGGATTACCTTTGCCATCGTATCCGGTCAATACCTGGGTGCCAGTATTATTCAGGGTGAACGTCAACGAGTCCATCGGGATCTTCTGAATAGCATTGCTCATCAGGAACGTGGTGCCAGCTCCGCTGAATTGAAATTGAGGAAGGACAAGCGTATCGAATCCTGGCTTTGTGAAGATAATATTGTAAATGCCGGCCGGGACGTTATCGATCTCCCAGTCACCGTTCGCTGCACTTGTGGCCTGAAATTGTGTGCCCTGGATCTGTACAGTGGCACCGGCATAGTTCGAGAGCGTATCGCCGCTCGCGCTGACTAAGGCAACATTGCCACGAAACGAGCCGAGATCATTGACAACATCGGTGGTGGTGGTTCTGCATCCACCGACGAGCGCAAGTACGAAAAGGATGGAAATAGTCTGTTTGATCTTCATAGTAGGTTAGCTTGAAAGGGGTCTATAACAGGATATGACCCAAAACTATGAGAAAGTTTCATAGCTTTTTATCTATTTAAAAGCGGGTAGTGATTCGCTATCGCACGGATTTCTCGGTCTCGCTGTTTCCCTTTTTTTCAGAGGCTCTTTTTTCTTCATTTCTAATACTCAAACTACCTTGCCCGAGCAGCTTGTTTCCAGCGAACAGCCCGCGATTGATTCACGCGAATACGCGCTGAACACTAATGGTCACGATTCCTCCCGTGACCTGACGCTTGCCGACTTCATTCCTCAAAGTGTATGGACGATCGAGGATGCGGTCGAGACCTACAACATCGACCGGTGGGGTCTCGGATATTTCGGTATTAATGCGAAAGGTCACGTAACGATCTCGCCCGCGCGGGAAGCCGGTGCGACGATCGATGTGATGGATGTCCTTAAAGATGCTGATGAATGGAATCTTCGGTTCCCGCTCGTCATTCGCTTTCAGGACTTGCTGCGCGACCGCGTGATGAATCTGAATAAAGGGTTTAACGACGCGATCAAAGAGGCTAATTATCAGGGAAGTTATCTCGGGGTTTTCCCGATCAAGGTGAATCAGCTACGAGAGGTGGTCGAAGAGATCGAGGATGCCGGACGACCCTTCCACTATGGCCTTGAAGCAGGCTCGAAACCGGAATTATTTGCTGCCCTTGCCACCCATTCGGATAACGAATCCATTATTATATGCAACGGCTACAAGGATACCGCGTTCATTCGCACTGCGTTGCTCGGCAACAAGCTGGGCAAGAAAGTGATCATGATCGCGGAGAAAGTGGAGGAAGTAAAATCCATCATTGAAGTGGGACGCGAGATCGGCGTGAAGCCGATCATTGGAGTACGCGTTCGGCTTGCAGCGAAAAGCACAGGAATCTGGGCGACCTCCGGTGGTGAATCTGCAAAGTTCGGACTTTCGACGATGGATCTGGTCGAAGCCATCGAATATTTACAAAAAGAAGATTCCATTGATTGTTTGCAGCTTGTGCATTTCCATATCGGCAGCCAAATTCCCGATATTCTTTCGATCAAACGCGCCACGCGCGAGGCCACGCGCTATTATGCAAAGCTTGTGAAGATGGGGCTCACGGGCATTCAGTATATCGATGTTGGTGGCGGCCTCGGTGTCGATTACGATGGCAGCCGCACCAGCTTTCACTCTTCCACGAATTACACGATGGAAGAATATGCTGCGGACACCGTCTATAATATCATGGATGTATGTGATGAAGAAGCAGTACCGCATCCGCATATTGTTTCGGAGTCAGGCCGTGCGATCGTGGCGCACCATTCGCTACTTATTGTGCAGGTCTTCGGTGCCATTGAAAAAACGAAAGCGGAGTATGATCTCACCGTCAAGCGGAGCGATCATAAGTGGATCAAGGAACTTCAAAAGATCAAAGCCCGGCTCGAAGAAAATCCCCGAGAGGCGCTGCACGATACGCTGCAAATAAAGGATGATTCTCAGAATGCGTTCGATCTTGGCATTCTCGATCTTCGCACCAAAGCAAAGATCGAGACCTTTTACTGGCATATTGTCGAGGAGATCGCGGGACTCTATAAACGCCGTGCGGAAGATCCCGATATTGATGAAGAAATTCCAGAAGAAATTGCCGATCTTACACCACATCTTGCGGATCAGTATCTATGTAACTTTTCCGTTTTTCAGAGCTTACTCGATCATTGGGCGCTGGGGCAAATATTTCCCATCATGCCGGTGCATCGGCTGAACGAACCTCCCACCATTCACGGAACGCTTGTCGATATTACGTGCGACTCTGATGGAAAAGTCTCAAAATTTGCGGATATTAAAGACGTGCGAACTACGCTGCCGCTTCATCCGCTCGTTTCAAAAGATGGCGCCGGCGGTGGTTCCGAACCCTATTACATTGGCTTATTCCTAACGGGTGCCTACCAGGACATCATGGGCGATCTGCACAACCTTTTTGGCCGTGTGAACGAGGCGCACGTGTTTCTCGACCCCGATGAAGAATCCGGATTTTATATCGAGGAAACCATTGCCGGGAACTCTATCGCGCAGGTATTGGAACTAACGCAATATCACGAGAAGGAACTCGTGCGCCGCATGAAAGTCCAGATCGACGAGGCCATTAAATCCGACCGCCTCAAACCCAACGAGGGAATGCGTATGCTCAGCGACTACGAAAAAGGATTGCAGGATCATACGTATCTGACGTTCAATGGGAAGTCATAGGTTACTAAGACATGCTAACCCGATATCGGCTTACGAAACATGCGACAGAAAAAATGATCGCGTTAGGAGTTAGTTTAGATCAAATCGAGCAAACACTTATGCGCCCGGAGGAGCGAATTTATTCCGAATCAGCCAAATATTTTTACCAGCGGATTTATGAGAGAGATAATGGGAGGAAGTATTTGTTGCGTTTGCTTGTTGACGAAGCTCAGGAGCCGCCTTCGCTTGTAACCATTTACGTGGCTTCGCGTTTTCAGAGATATAGGAGGAAACCATGATTTACGATTATGACAGTGAAGTAGATATTTTGACCATTCGCCTCCGAGACCATGTTGGTCCGGGAGAGATTGCCGATAGCGAGGAATTTTCCGGGGGACTTGTCGCAGAATATGGCGAGGATGGCAATCTTGTCCAACTCGAACTTCGGAATCTGAGCCGATTACTTCCTGATGCGGCTGGGAAGAATCAAGCTCGACAGGCAGCGTGAAATAATTAGAAGATGCTCCCCTTCATTTTGGAGCTTTCCATTCCTTCCCGTATATCCATAGGAATTTATCAATTCCTTTAAAATTCTCCTGAGTCAATCCATAATGATCCTTAAACTCGGTAATAATGCTCTTGAATCGTTCATAATTCTTTAGGTCCTCCTTTGAAAAATTGGCAAAACGGTCAGCGTCTCGATATGCTTCCAAAAGACTGCCAACGAATCTGTCATAAATCGGAAAGGCACTTTGGTTATGCCAGCTACAATATTTTGTTGCGAAAGAATAAAAAATGATTTCCTTCTTTGATGCCGAAGAGATGATGCCGTGACCAGTGGCAATCTTAGCTACGATGTGTGGGGTTCCCGATTGCAATTCGCTATCAATGTTAAGAGCTTTAATATGCTCTGCCATCCTAAACGTTCCATAGATGTTCGTGCTATAAAGGTCATTAATGACGCTAATTTTCAAAAGAACATCTTCCACGATTTTATTCTCAGGGAATTTCTGGAATAAGTTCGTGATGGCTTGATCAGCAAGAGCATATCGCTCGTCCTGCCTAAATTTCGCGATATATTTTTCAACAAGTGGATTGGTTGGTTTGTGCAGAATAGGCATGGTCACAAATTTGGTAATGGATGGTTCGTATTACACCGCTTCCGCCATCTCTAATTGCTTCTCTTTCGAGCGCACGATCATTCCTTCTTTTTTCAACCGCACGCTCACGATCTTCGAGACGCCGTCTTCTTCCTGCGTCACGCCATAGAGAGCATCGGCAGCGGCCATGGTGCGCTTGTTGTGTGTAACCACGATGAACTGCGTGTTTGTCGCAAAACGATGGATGATCGAAAGGAATCGGTTGATGCTGTTATCATCGAGCGGGGCATCGACTTCATCCAGAATGCAGAATGGAGACGGTTTCACGAGATAGATCGCGAATAGGAGTGCAATGGCAGTCAGCGTTTTTTCGCCGGTCGAGAGAAGCTCGATCGAATGTGGCTTCTTTCCACGCGGTTGTGCAAGAATTTCGATCTGTGCTTCGAGCGGATCTTTTCCTTCTTCTAAATTTAGATCGCAGTTATCGCCTTCCGCGAAAAGGGAACGGAAAATATCCTGGAAATTCGAACGGATCTGTTCGAACGTGGAGAGAAATTGCGTTGTCGCCGTGGTATTGATCTCCTCGATCATCTCGGTGAGATTTTTCTGCGCTTCGGTTAGATCTTTTCGCTGGGTCGTCAGAAATTCAAGGCGTTGGGATTCCGTCTGGAATTCATCATACGCAAGCAGATTGACCGCACCCAAATTTTTGACCTTTTGCTTTAGCTCCCGAACTTGTTCGCGTGCATCTCCAAAACTGAATGCATCTTCTTCCGGGTATGTTTTTTTCTCTACAGCTTGAATTTCAAATTCCTCGCGTGCGCGGTCTTCGATCTGACGCAGTTTCTGTTCCAACTCCTGAATTTTCATCTGGAGTTCATGCGTGATGTTGATCGTCTTATCGTGTTCCTGCCGTTCTTCACGCAGCGCTTCGCGGTATTTATGTGCTTCGGCTTGCTTGGATTTGCGAAGTTCTGCAACGTGCTCATGCCGGCCGGTAGCGGAAACGAGTTGCTCTTCCAAGCCAGTAAGCATCGTGCGGAATTCTTCAAGCTTTGCGGAAAGTTCGGTGTGATCGCGTTCGGCGCGCTCGCGTTCGCGCTGGCGCTGCTCCGCAAGTTGGGTTGCATTGTCGATGGCGCGTTCGGTCTGGCGTGTCTCGCTTTCCAAGCGCGAGACTTCGGAAACAAGCCCCGCAAAACGCACCTGCGCTTCGGTGGAACGGGCCGCTTCTTCTGCAAGCAATCGTTCCGCTTCTTCGACCATTTGCTGCAACTTCACCGATTCTTCGAGCGCTTCGCCATGCTGACGCTCGAATTCTACTACTTCTACTTCGATCGCACCGAGTGAATCTGCCAATGGCGAACGATCATTCGTCATGCGCGATTCTTCATTTTGAAGCGATTCGCGCTGCTCGCCGATGCGTTTTAGCTCATATTGTACCTGACCTTCACGTACTTGGAGGGTGCGGCGCGCTTCTTCGCCCTGACGAACAGCTGCCAGAAGCGATTTTACATCGATCGCTTCAAATGCCCGGTTCGTATCTGCGATCTCTTCTTCGTATCGGCTAAGTTCCACCTTGAGATTTGCGACATCTACTTCCAATTCCCGAATTTGGTCACGCTTGCCGATCAAAATTCCCTCGGTGCTCTTTTTCGAACCGCCTTTGACGAAACCAGCACGAGTGATTACTTCGCCATCCACTGTAACGCACCGCTCAATGCCGGAAACCGAATCGAGCAGATCGAAACCAGCTTTGATAGAATCTACGATCGCGATTTCTGAAAGTAGCATCGTAAAGAGATTGCGGAAGCGATCCGAAAATTTTGCGAGCGAGAGGGCGCTCTTTGACCCATTCGGGAATATAGGGGCGGAGGAGGTCGTCGCTGGAACCCGATCCAAAGCGATGAGCGTCGCTTTGCCTTTTTGAGAATGCCGCAATACATCAACGGCTTCAAATGCATCTTTGCTGGATTCGACAATAAGATAATATGCGATCTCGCCGAGCGCGCTTTCAAAGGCGGCGCGATATTCGGAATCGCAATCGAAGGCATCAGCAACAGTGATCGGATCCATTGATGCCCAGCCGGATTCCGAGAGCAAATATTGCGTACCTTCGCCTGCGCCAATTCCTTGCTCGACAAGCCCCGTGAAGAATTCTATCTTCGAGATCTTCTTGCCAATCTCATTCTGAACCGTGAACGAAGAATTTTGCAATTCTTCAAGCTTGGCTTTCAGAGCTTCCTGTTTTTCTTGAGCAGATTGATACTCGGCTTCCGCAGAGGAGATCCGGGTTCCCGCAGTGTTTAATTCGCCAGCAAGTTTAGCCGATTCTGCTTCGAGTCCGGAGTGCTTTTCATCCAGCGCCGCATATTCGCCTTCGAATTTCGAGAGGCGGCGTTCTAATTCCTCGATGCGGGCTTTGCGGCGTTCGAGTTCGTTGGAGCGTTCGTTGCGCGAGGTGAGCAGGGAGTAAACCAGGTCACGTGCTTTTTGTAATTCGCTGCGGCGAGTACGTACAACATTCTCCGCTTCGGTGCGAATCTGTTCCTTCTCTCGCTTTTCTTCTTCGAGTTCCTGCTTGTTCTCGACGGCACGTTCTGACGCGATACGAAGCGATGCCAGTCGTTCTGTAAGCTCAACTTTCTCGCGTTCGAGGCGTTCGAATTCCTGAGTCGCGCGGCCTTTCTGCTCGTGAAGGGAACGAATGCGCTCTTCGGTTGCAATAATAGTTTCGCGGGTGCGCTGAATGATCTCGGATTTTTCCTTCACCGAGCGCTCGGACGCGATAAGCTGCTCCTCGATCTCATTTTCCTCACGCTCGATGACATCGAGCAGGGCTTCGTATTTCGAAAGTTCGGTGGTGATGCGGTCGCGGGTGGATTCGGCGTTTTGAAGTTCAGCGATGAGCGGCGCGATTCGTTCGGAGGTCTGCGAATACTCGCGTTCGAGCAGTTCTATTTCAAGTGCGCGAAGCTCAGCCGAAAGCTCGGCGTGTTTTTTCGCTTTTTCTGCCTGACGTTCTAATGAAGCGACCGTCTTCGTTACTTCTTTTACAATATCATCGACGCGGGCGAGATCGGCTGCGACTTCATCTAATCTACGTAGCGCTTCTTTTCTACGCGCTTTGTATTTTGTGACGCCCGCGGCTTCTTCGAAAAGTTTGCGGCGTTCTTCTGTGCGATCGGAGAGGATGGTCTCGATCATCTTCAGCTCGATCACCGAATATGCGTTCGCTCCCATGCCGGTATCCATGAACAGCTCGACGATGTCGCGCAGACGGCATTGCGCTTTATTCAGCAGATATTCGGACTCGCCGGAGCGGAACAGCCGCCGCGTGATCGTCACTTCCTGATATTCGGTTGGGAGAATGCCCTTGTTGTTCTCGATCGTGATCGAAACCTCCGACATGCCGAGCGGCTTGCGCGTGCGCGTGCCATTGAAGATGACGTTCTCCATCACGTCCGAGCGAAGCGTCCCGGCGCGTTGTTCGCCGAGACCCCAGCGTATGGCATCGACGACGTTCGATTTACCGCAGCCGTTCGGGCCGACAATGGCCGTCATGCCAGCGTCAAATTTCAGCAGGGTTTTCTGCGGAAAGGACTTGAAACCGATTATTTCTAATTTGGAAAGATACAAATTAATTAAGAATTAAGAGTTAAGAATTAAGAATAAAAGGAATTTCGGATTAAGCGATGAGTATCTCATGAGACGAGAAAATGGAATAATAAACCTGCCCTAATTCTTAATTCTTACTTCTTAATTCTTAATTTCTCCCCCCGTTCCTTACTTTTGAAGAAATACGTAACCGATGCCAATCAGTAGGGCAATCAGAAGCGCACCGTAGCCATAGATCTTGCTTGGATAGATGTCGAATAGGACGCCGGTGCCTTTGAGAATGCGGAAATAGCACCAGAGCAACATTCCAGCAAGAAGGAGGAGCGATAGCTCGGCAGTCTGGTGATCCATTTCCAATCGAGGCAGGAGCAGATCGAACACCAGTAGGAAAGCGAGCGGCTGAAGCGACCAGACGGTCACGTTGTAGGCATCGGCAAAGTAATAACGCCCTCGGATAAACATAGCGGCAAAGCGCATCAGTCCTGCTAACAGGACACTCCCGGCAAAGCCGAAGGCAGTGCCGGCAATAATAAGCGCCCAATATGGCAGTGTGCTGCCGGCATTCGTGGTATAGAGGGAGCGTGGTAGAAATGCAGTGAAATACCTGCCTGCTGCCTCGTGTCCGTTAAAGCCGATGATGAGTGTAGCGAGAAATACCCCCAGCGCGCCGGAGCAAATGAACGAAAGAACTGCCGTTTGAGCGTTCGGAATAAGCCGCCGGTCGCGAATATCCGAAAAGAAATTGTACGGACGTACTAAGGAGCGCCCCGCATACTCCCGAAACCGCCGATCGACATTCATCAGCAGAAAAAAAAGCAGGATCAGCCCGAACGTGTATAGCAGCACGCCGAGATAATCGCTCTTCGGATCGCCGGAGGAAACGTCAGCAAGTATGATTAGGGAGAGCAAGGCGGGGTGTAAGTGCGAAGTGATAAATATATTCTACAAAAATACGGCTTTATTAGGAGCGGAGTAGAATATGTTAGTCCCGGAGGGACGAAGTACCCGCAGCCCAGGGTGGAACGAAGTGGAACCCTGGGTCAACTAACGAAACACAACATTCACGACACACGCGCGAAAACGTCCACATCGGAATAGATGCCCTGCGCGCGCGTTTTGGGAATCATCTTTTGACGGAGTTCTGCGATCTCGCGAAGCGCGAGGTATTTTTTCAGGGCATCGGAAACGACCGCGCTGCGCGAAATGCCTTTTGCTTTGCGCTCCCGGTCTAGAGCCCGCTTGATCTCTTTCGGAATGGATATGGTAATGCTATCTTGCATAATAATTCTCAACGCAATAGACAGCGAGGGGGTTCAGTGGCACGCCCATCTTCCACTTTATCCTGATCCCTGCGATCAAATATCTCCCGATGTCCTCACACCGAAACCAGGGGTCTACTATGGACGCTATTTTATCTACGATACGAATACACACCAAATTAAGTGTCGGAACCCGGACGGTAGCAGAGTAGTTGCATTCCAATCGGAGGACCGAATGGAATCGATGGAACGGTATAGGCATGATCCAAACAAATATGGCAGAATTTTAGCATTCTTGCTCCTGATCGTTGGATCATGCACTCCCTATTTCCCGAGTCGAGATGACGTATATGGAACGTTTGTGCTCATACCAAATAAAGATGACACTTTAATCTTTTTACACGACGTGCAGCAAGTAGGAATAGATTACCGTGGATCGTATTTGCACCGCTATCCCGGCGGAGAATGGGATACCGATAAGTTTTTCATGAGAACGAGATCGGAGAATACAATCCATTATAGATTCGCCTCGTTTGATACGACAGCTTCAGCGGTTCATGATCAATCGGAGAACGATTCACGATTTTGGGTGGTAACCCTGTTGGGTTATAAGAGGAGCGACTCAATATTATATTATCTTGCTTTGAACCTTCTTTATGACGGTCATTCGTCAGGAATTATGTTGGAGCCCGTTCTTCCTTACAATACGGTTCAACGAATCGATACAGGACTTGGACTATATCATAAAATCAGATGATTTTTATGCAACGCACAGAGAGTCTACGTGGGCTGTAAGAGTGCAGTTTATACTGTGGATCGTCGGGGCAATCCCATCAAACTATCCTGGGGATTATGTTCCCCCCCATTACACCGGCGCCAACTCCGGATCCTTGTTGACCCATCTGATGAAACTATCGCAGAGAAGAAGTCTAGAGAATGCATGAAAACGATCTCTCATGAATGAATGCTCCAAGCCACTCAATTTCCTCCTTCACAAGGAACTCACGGCATACACAATAATAATCGCTCTTCGGTCGGGGTCAACCACCGGGTCGATCGCTATTTTACCCAACACGGGTAAAAAATTATAAGGTACCCAAAATAACGTAGGATCAAGGATGAAATGCTGTGCCTTGCTCCAGCATGGCAAGGATCGTCTTCATCCGCTTTTCTCTGGTTTCCGGCTTCTTTGCCGTTTCAAGACGATACACGATCGAATACACATTTGCTTTGTTCAATGTTTTAAAAAAGGCTTCTGCTTTTTTATTTTTACTCAACTCCTTCAGAAAATCTTCCGGCGGGGCAGCGCTTCTGGATGAACTATATGCGATCTCCCACCGGCCATCGGACTTTGCTGCTTCAACCGCTTTCATTCCTGCGGGTGTCATAGTTCCAGCCTCGATAAGGCGCTCCACATGCTGCGTGTTTATTTTCGACCACCCGCTTTTGGGGCGTCTCGGTGTAAATTTCTGCAGCCATGATAGTTCGTCGAAGGGCTTTTTCTGGCCATCGATCCAACCATAGCAAAGCGCCTGATCGAGCGCTTCCGCATACGTCAGGGATCGTTCCTGTGAATCTTTTTTGAACATGCGTAACCATATACCACCTGATCCCGTGTGGTTCTTCTCCAGCCACTGCCGGAAATCCGCAGATGTTTTGAAATGTAAGGTTTGCATGAAGTGTACGCCGTTATTGCACCAAATAGCCAGAAGTGGAATGAAAATTTATGCAAAAATACGGATTTATAGGGGGAGCGAAGTAGAATATGATGGTCTCGAAGGGACGAAAGTAAAGAGCTGGGCACATTTGTTTTTTTGCGGGCACTGTCATCCAATGAGTTCAGTTACTGCCCTAATGAAAAACGATACGCCCGAAACAATAGGACAGGAGGTGGTAAAAATCCCAGTGGAGCTGGGTACTCGCTTTCTAGAGCAATTTAGTGAGCATTTGTACTCTTCACCGCAAAAGGCCTTTGAAGAACTAATTTCAAACGGGTGGGATGCAGGAGCTGATTGTGTTGATGTTAGGATATCTGAGAACCTTGATGAGCCGAATGCTACTATGTCGGTTCTCGATAACGGCGCATCAATGAACGAAGAAGGATTACGCCAACTTTGGCATATAGCATTCTCACCAAAGGAGGGAAAAAAGGAAGAGTTCGGACGGCAAATAATTGGCAAATTTGGAATAGGCAAGTTGGCGACTTACGTGCTAGCTGGCAAACTCACGTATATTTGCAAAGCTTCGGATGGCAAAATTAGACGGGTTACTATGGATTATGGTAAGATTCCCCGTCAAAACCAAAGCGGGTCTGCGCATTTGATTACCGATTTACAAATCCCCCTTTATGAGGTTACCGAATCGGAGTTAACTTCCGCCATTAAAACTGTGTATGGCGGGGATGAAATTCTCAAACTTATTCAAAACAAGTTCCCGCGCCCTGCTGGTGATTTAAGTGAAGATGAGTTCGGCGCTCCTGAGTCAGCTCTTAAGAGGAGTACTGACGGAACTTGGACGCTGGTTGTATTATCCGATCTGAAGCCAATCGCCAAAGGACTAAAGATAGGAATTCTTCGTCGCATGCTTGAGGCGGCATTGCCATTCGGAAGCGAAATGGCAATCTCTTTAAACGGCGATCTTCTCTCATCTTCTAAAATTGCTGCTCCTAAGATCGCGGAGTGGATACTTGGCCCAAGTCTTGGAATTGATTCAATCGAAATTAACGAAGGAGATGGGAGCGACGACGAGGAGGCAAAGGTACCGATTCAATCGAGCAATAATCCGCTGCCTCATGTTTCGATACCTGGATTGGGAATGGTGACGGGGACAGTCGTACTATTCCAGGAGCCGTTTACCGGCAAGAGCGAAGAGAGAAGCTCGTCGACAGGTTTTTTTGTAAACGTGCTTGGGCGCGTGGTTAATCAGAATGATCCGAGCTTTGGTGAAAAAAATCTGAGTCATGCAGCGTGGGGCCGTTTCCGAATGACAGTTAGGGCAGATGGGCTGAATGAATTTCTTACAACGGATAGAGAGAAGCTCCGCGAATCGAGGGAATTAAAGATTTTCCGTGCCTTTCTTAGGCGGGTCTTTAATAAAGTCAGGACTGAATATGACAGCGACAAGAGTGCCATGATGCCTCATGGTGGAGATATATTGGTCAAGTCATTAGGCGTACTTTCTCTAAACCCCCTTAGAAACGTTGTATCACAGACACTCCGCACGGAGGCTCCCTTGCCTGGTCTTTTTGATGAGACGAACATCCCGAATCGGGAAGAGCGACGCAAATCTTGGCGAGAGAATACAGCGGAAAACATCACGACTGCGCTTAATGAGGTAAAATATGAGAATTCGGACGATGGAAGTTTCGTGAAATTCCGGATATCTGACAGCACTATTGTTGTAAACAAGCAACATCCTTTCGTTGCTGAATATTCGCATTCAAAACGAGAGAAGGAACTATTGCGAACGATTGCTATGGTTAACCTTCTTTCCGATATGTATGCCCTCGATATTGGAATTGATCCAGAGTCGTTAAATAGTTTAAGGGAATATCGCGACAAGTTAATGCGCTTTCAAGCCATGCAACGGAGACAATCCGGCGCACATATTGCACAGTTACTTCTCCAAACACAACATGATAGTAAGAATTGGAAGTACCTTGAAGCCGTTCTCTCTGATGCACTGCGCTATATTGGGTTTGATGTACAAGATCTTGCTAAATCGGGAGAACCAGAAGGAATCGCAAGGGCATTTCCTTTGCCAACAACCAGCACTCCAACCGTAAAGCAACCCAACCCTCCCCTTTACAGCTTCTCTTTCGACGCTAAGAGCTCAAAGCATGACGAAGCCTCAACTGGCAACATAAAACTTGATGGCATCGTGGAGCATAGGGAAAGATATGGAGCAACTTACGCGCTGGTTGTTGCGCCAGGGTTCACTGAAGGTGCCTTAGTTACTCGTTGCGAACAGCAAAAAGTTACCCCAATGAAAGCATCCGATTTGGGCAAGCTCTTAGAATACACGGTAGAATACGGGGCGATACCGCTCACAAAGATTAAGAAGCTTTTTGAATTCCACGATCCTGAATTGGTTTCGCAGTGGATAATCAAGCTCAAAACTGATTTAAAAGATAGCAGACCATTGACATTCGATATTTTCCTACAAGCTTTAGAAAAACTCAAGCGGAAAATACCGGACGCTCTCTCTGCCAGTACAATAGCACTCATATGCAGAGATGAACTTAATGCAGTTGGAGTAAAGCAGGACGATGTACTTGCTGTTGCAAAGGGTTTGTCAATTTTGATTCCTGATCTTTTGGCTATCGATGGCGACAAAATAATAGTAAATGCAAGCGCGCCCCGCGTTGCGGCTGCTGTCGCAAGTCAACTGGAGAGCCTTCGTAGTAATGATGCTTTTGCGGATGATGTTATAAGAGCTAAGTCAAGGCTTCATCAGAGTGATAATCACCTCTTCGCGCATACGCCGATTTAATGCCTTGCCCGCTGTTAATGATTCAGGGGGAGGAAGGTAACGCCGATTTTCTGGCAATGCTCTACTCCGAACTTTATTGACAACCATTCCAAGCCCCACGGCAAGACCTTCTATACATTTTGAGTTCTGCACGAATGTATCACGAAGGTTACAATTCCCGACGACAAAAATAGCTTTACCTTGGGAACGTAACACACGTTTTATCTCTGAGAGAACATCGCGCATGTCATGCACATATCGTCGCAACATGCCAGCGTTACGCGTTGAAAGTGTCTCAACTGGGCACATCATTTTCATGATTTGCTCAGTCAGAATGTCTCCTTCTTCTTCTCTTGCCACGGTCTCTGTTCCCACATTAGTTGTTCGTACATTTCGGAGCTTTTCAATGCTATGACCCATCCAAATAAGAGAAAATTTGTGCCCGCGAATGTAATCAATCGCATTTAGATATGGCGGAGACGTGATAACAATATCCACCGTACTATCGCCAAGCGGTAAATGACGTGCATCTGCAAATCCCACTGATGCTTGCAGCCCATCAGATTTAATATTCGGAAAAGGGGCTGCTTTTACAATGTATTTTACAGCTTGCTCAAATCTGTCGAATGCTTGAATGGGAGCCTTTTCATAGCTTCTGTGCGGGCGGCTATGGGAAATATCCATTGCGAGCGATGCACCTATTTTCTTCGTAATTATAAGTCGTGAAAATGCGCACCACATTAAATCACGAAGAGATGGATCATGCAGCCGGGAAATTGACTCAGATAGTGCTGCTAATTGAACACGATTCGTGCTGTCAAACCAATAGCGTACAAAAGCTTTAGTTTCATCGTCTGCACTTCTGGGATAGGCATCAGCTATTTTCATATTCCGTGCCCTTGCGCGTGCTCTTGCCAAAATCTCAGACCCTTTAGCTTCAACCTCAGTTTTTGAGACGTTCGTCAGCCATGAACGAGCAATCAGTACAGCAAGCGGGTCACGGTCATACCCGATTGCTTCGTGTCCTCGAAGCTTTGCTGTCACGAGCGTTGTGCCGGAACCTGCCATTGGGTCAAGAACTCGCAGCCGTGGCAAGTGATCAGGCAATTCATCCCACACAAGCTCCGGTGCCATTCTCGCCGGGAATGGATGGATAGAACGCAAGTTTTTGGGTAAGGCCATTTTCTATTTAATGTTAAACTAAAAGAACGAAAACGCGGCAATGGTGCCTATCATTCTCAATATAATATACGAAATATAAACACCACGCTTGGCAACGCAGGCTAACAAAATTTCGCATTTCATGTGTGGGAGAAAATGTTGTCGTATATTAGTTATTGCTTTGATAGGCACCTATTGGTAATTATAAAGTATGAATTATGAAAGATGAAAGGGGGATGGGATAGCTTTCTTTATGAACGAGTTCTTTGAGAAAACATTTGTTGCAACAAAATGGCGAAAACGGCTCGGAAACGAGGGTCATCGGGAACTCACAAGAAAGAAAAATGGCACCTATTTCTATGGGAATACCATTCGTTAAAAAATCTTACGGCTTGGCTATGGAGCAGAACCCGGCAAAAGCGTGTTTTGCGGCACTCTAATTTTTTTATTACATGGCCAAGACGAAAATCCCCGCATTTCAGAACGAGACCTACAAAGATTACACCCAGCCCCGCGAGCGCAAGGCTATGGAAGCCGCGCTGCGCAAAACGGGCGACAGTTTGGGCAAGATCTATCCTAATGTGATCGGCGGCAAGCGCATTGGAACGAGCGATGCGATCGCATCGCGCAATCCGGCCCGGCCGAGCGAGATCATCGGTAATTTTGCGAAGGGAACGGTTGAACATGCGGAAGAGGCGCTCCAAACGGCTGCGAATGCATTCCAGACCTGGAGCAAAGTTCCGTATGACAAGCGAGCGAATTATATTTTCAAAGCCGCGAAGATCGCAAAGCGGCGTCGCTATGAAATCAATGCATGGATGGTGCGGGAAGTCGGCAAGAACTGGGCGGAAGCCGATGCCGATACCGCTGAAGCTATCGATTTTCTGGAATTTTATGCACGCGAGATGATGCGTTTTGGTGGGCCGCAACCGCTTCATCAGCTTAAAGGCGAGCACGATTGGCTGGAATATATTCCGCTGGGCGTCGGGGTTATCGTTCCACCGTGGAACTTCCCATTCGCGATCTTAGTGGGGATGTCAGCCGCCGCCATTGTGACGGGCAACACAATAGTTCTCAAGCCCTCCAGCGATTCGCCGATGATGGGCTGGCTGTTCCACGAGATCATGGAAGAAGCGGAGCTTCCATCCGGAGTACTGAATTTCCTGACTGCACCGGGCGGCGAAGTGGGGGATTATCTGGTGAATAGTACGATCACGCGGTTCATTTCCTTCACTGGCTCGAAGCAAGTGGGATTGCGAGTCGCGCAGAACGCTGCAACACCACGCGAAGGGCAGAAATGGATCAAGCGCGTGGTTGCAGAAATGGGCGGTAAGGATGCGATCGTCGTTGCGAAGGATGCCGATCTCGATGCAGCGGCAGAGGGTATCGTTGTTAGCGCGTATGGGTTCCAGGGACAGAAATGTTCCGCGTGTTCCAGGGCGATCATCGAGCAATCGGTGTATCCGAAGATGGTCCAGAAGATTGCCGAACGTGTGAAGGCATTAGAGATTGGCGACCCTACGAAGAATGTTCGCATCGGGCCGGTCGTAAATGAGAAGGCATTTAACAGCATCATGAGCTATATCGATATTGGCCGCAAAGAGGGCCGCGTGGTCGCCGGTGGCGAACGTTCGGGAACCGAAGGGTACTTCATCCAGCCGACCGTCGTTGCCGATATTGCTCCGAATGCACGGCTGGCGCAGGAAGAGATTTTCGGTCCGGTGCTGGCGCTTATTCCGGTGAAAAATTTCGATGAAGCTCTCGAAGTTGCAAATAATACGGAATACGGCTTGACGGGAGCCGTCTATTCAAAGAGCCAAAGGAATATCGAACGCGCGAAGAAGGAATTTTTCGTTGGTAACCTTTACATCAACCGCAAATGTACTGGCGCGATGGTCGGGGCGCATCCATTTGGCGGATTTAACATGTCCGGCACGGATTCGAAGGCGGGTGGGTATGATTATCTGCTGCATTTTATGCAGGGGAAGAGTATTGCGGAGAAAATTCAACCCATAGCAAAGAAATCCGCGAAACATTATGCAACGAAAAAGCGAGCTAAGCGATAAAGCTGTTCTTCATGAAGAAGCCCGCAGATGCAGGCTTCTTTGTTTTATTAAGAATTCGAGCGACAAAGGAATTTTTGAGGCGCGGTTATGCCATCATTGAAATAACAGCGCCAGCCAATGCAAGGCCGATCGTGTAGTAAGCGGTATCGATGATCCAAAGTAATGTGGATTTGCTGTGCCAGTTATAATTAATCCACAGCGTTCCTCCTGCAACACCAAAGGCAGCAACTGCTCCGATCTTTGCACTCCGCATCAGATCGCCCCCTTGTGCATAGTGCAAAAGGAACGCCAGTGCGATGACTGCAAGAAGATTACCTAGGAAGCTTTTGAGCATCATGGTCATCATCGCGCCACCTTTGGGAGGGTTATCCATTTTGATGCCAGATTCGCGCGCCCATATCTTCCTAAAAAGCAGTTGATACCACAAGGATCCAAAAAAGAAATACACGATCGCCGCTACCAGAACGGCCAGCCAATGAATTTGTGCCATAAGTGGGAAATTAAATTATGAAGGTACTACAATACAGTATTGAGACACGGGACTTCGATAGCAGACTCACCCAAAATGCCGCTCGCTAGCGATGCTCCGGACGTTTCTTATGCAAACATACGAAACTTTCGGAGCAAAGTCAAGTTATTCTAATAGCAGCGGCAGACCATCAGTGGAAATAGATACACAGATCAAAATATTTCTGGCGCTGCGATCACTATTCTCCATGCTTCCAGTTTGCCTTCCACTCTTCCTTTTTCTTTCGCCATTCTTCCTTGGCCTGCTGTTTTTCTTCTGGAGTCATTTTCTGCCAGTTCTGCCAGCCTCCTTGCCAGGGCCCGCAATAGTCTGGGCCGGGACCCATATTCCAATCCTCGCAATGTGAGCTGTTCCACTTGTTCCATTTCCACGGTGGACCGTAACGTTTCCAACTCTTCGGCTTCCAGCCTCGATGCTTGCCCTTAAACCCGACCAGGAATCTGCTGAGCAGTAACAACCCAACCGATTGCCAATAACTAAGTATCGGCCCATGAAATAGCTCTGGAATGAGTGCATTCCAGAGCAGCTGGACGATCCAGCCAAATAAAAATATTGCAATGATAAACATACTATCCAATAATCCTTTCTTGCCATGCGTTAGGATGGCGCCTCAACGTGGTTCCCTCGAACCAACGACCTCAAATGTTCCCTATCTCAGATGTTTCAGCTTCTTTCGAAGCGCGAGGACAGCGTACCGCTTCCGTGCCAACAGCGTGTTCAGATTTTCGCCGGTGATCTCCTGGATCTCATTGAAGGAGAATCCTTCGAGTTCATGCATTACGAACACATCGCGCTGTTTTTCAGGAAGATCGGCGAGCGCCGTCATTAGCGTTCCCCAAATTTCTTCCCGCATCAGCGTGGTGTCGCCGCCGGTTTTTTCCGCGACCGCTGTTTGCTCGATCGCGTCGGTCATCGGGTCGTGCTTTTTCTTGCGGTACCAATCGATGACGCGGTTGCGCGCGGCATGGTACAGCCACGCCCCCATATCCTCGATCGTTTCCGAAGCATCGACCGCCCGGACCATCTGGAACAGCACGTCCTGCACGATATCCTCAGCGGTATCGAGATCGCGAACCTTCGAGCGAACGAATTTCAGGATCGACTCCCGGCCATCGGCCAGGATCGCTCCGGCGTTCGGCCCGGCGAGATCGTTCACAGTTAGTACAGCAGCCATCTTCGCGTTCATAGACGAAAGGTGAGAAGGATTATTGTAATGTTCGTGTGGATTATACGCTCACGGTAGCCTCTGTTTCAACAAATACCTTTTTCCTAACGACATTGGTGCACATCTTCCAAGAGCATTCTAATTCGGGAGGTTTTTCGTACCCACATATATTATCCACATATTATCTCATTCACTCAGGCATCATCTGAAACTTCCAATTCAGCCTCGGAGTTAACCCGGCGATTCTTCTTTCACTCATCCATATGAATTTTCTTTCTTCATTACCTCTGATCGTTCTTGCGGCACTGTCCGCATTAGTTGCAACGGCACTTTCCTTGGGTGGGCTTGCGCTCTTTCATCGGTTCGCGGATAAGCAGCGGCTTCGGGATTCCCACGACGTTGCCGGATATGTCTATTCCGTTGTCGGAGTGATCTATGCCGTGCTGCTCGCGTTCGTGGTTGTGGTGGTGTGGGAACAATATCAAAGCGCCGACGACGTTGCCGAAAAAGAGGCCATGCACCTCGGTAATATCAGGCAGCTCTCGAAAGCATTTCCCGATTCCGTTTCGAAGGCCATCACAGAGGAAGTGAACGACTATGCAAATTCCGTCATCCAGCGTGAATGGCCCGCGATGGCACAAGGGCATTCCGATTCTTTGACGTATTCGAAATCCAAAAAATTATGGAACTCGTTTTATGCGTTTCGTCCGGCGCCCGCTGACGAGGATTATTATAGGGAAGCCCTGCATGAACTTTCAAGTTTTAACGATTCCCGCCGCATGCGCATCATCGGAATTTATGGCAAGATGCCGTCCATCATGTGGATACTCCTAATGGGCGGCGGAATCGTCTGCATCATCTTCACCTATATGTTTGCCTCAACGCATCCGTGGTCGCAATATTTGATCACCGGATTTCTGGCCGCGATGATAGCTGTCACCCTGTTCCTGATCGCGGAAATGAATCATCCCTATTCTGGCGGGATGAGCCACACCCCTGATGGGTTCGAGTTCGTGCTTCACGGACCGGCCGCATTGAAAGAGTAAGAGAATCTTATGCTTTGCTGCCCTGTTTCAAACCGGCTTTTAACACAACCCCCTAACAATATGACCCATAGACTATATTGCTGGGCATGTATTCTCGGAGCACTCCTTTTAATGGGAATGCTGATTTCGAGTAATGCGAATGCACAGTCCGCTCCTTTTGTCGAAAAAACGCTGGCCAATGGGCTGGATGTGATCGTCATCGAGAACCACATGGTGCCGCTCGTGACAATCGAGTTCGTCGCGAAGAATGGCAGCTTCACCGAGCCGCCGGAATACAACGGCCTTTCGCATTTATATGAACACATGTTCTTCAAGGCGAACCAGAAATTGCCCTCGCAGGAGCAATTTATGAATGGCCTGGAGGATCTGGGAGGCTCGCTCGGCGTGAGTAACGCCACGACGAATCAGGAGCACGTTAATTATTTTATCGTTATTCCGAGCCGTAATATGGCAGGCGGCATGGATTTCATGTCCAACGCCATTCGCACGCCGCTCTTCGATAAGACCGAACTTGAGAAAGAGACGCACGTTGTCCTCGGCGAGTTCGATCGCAATGAAGCTCAACCGGATTTCAAGCTTCGTTATGCCATGGATAGCGCGGTGTGGTCGCCGGAATTATTCAGCCGCAAGCAGCAGCTTGGGTTGCGTCCGGCCATTCTTGCCGCTACGCCGGAGATGATGCATACCATTCAGCATCGCTTTTACATTCCCAACAACATGGCCGTCATCGTTGCAGGTGATGTAAAGCCAGAGGAAGTGTATAAAGAGGCAGAAAAATATTTTGGCCCGAAGATCTGGCCGGCCGGCCCTGCGCCGTTTCCGAAATACGATCCACCTCCGTTCCCTCCGATCAAGAAGCAGCTCGTAGTGCGTGAGGGAGCCGAGATGCCCTATACCGAAATTGATATGACCTGGCAAGGGCCGAGCCTCGGCAAAGACAATGCCGATAGCTATGCAGCCGACGTGTTCCATACCATAATCAATCAGAAGAACAGCAAGTTCCAGAAGGCGCTGGTGGATAAACGGCTTGCGTATCAGGTGAATTCGGGATGGTTCTCGGAAAAGAACGTCGGCCCGATCACGATCACTGGGTATTTACCGATCAATGCGACGAAGAAAGCGATCAAGGCCATTGAGGCAGAGATTCCGCACTGGACCGACCCCGATTATTATACCGACCAGGAGCTTGCAACCGCCAAGCGCATCATGGAAGGCGACCGTATCTATGAAACGGCTTCGGCAACCGAGTTCGCAACGAGTTCCCTTCCGCTATGGTGGGCTTCCGCCGGACTCGACTATTATCTTCACTATATAGAAAATGCGAAGAAAGTTACCCGCGCAGACATCAACCGCTATCTCAATCGTTGGATCGAAGGAAAACCATACGTGCTCGGCGTAACCACCAATCAGGAAGCGCTCGATAAACTCAATCTCAAAGCGGAGGACCTTTTACAATGAAAACGTTAACACTCATCATTCTTTCTTCGCTTATAGCCTTCGCAACCATCGCCAACGATGCTTCGGCGCAAGCACCGAACGATGTGCAGGATTTTACCAGCCACGGTATTCATGTTATTCTTCGCACGACGAACGCGAATCAGGTTATCGGCGCAGTCCTTGGATTTCAGGGCGGTTTTGCGTATAACGAAACGGATAACACATCTCTTGCCGGAGGGACTGCTATGCTCATTTCACAGAGTGGCAGCGATAAGTACCCGAAATCCGCGTACCGCGATTCGCTCGCCGTTCTTTCGACAACGATCGCTGGTTCCGGCAATCTATATCAGATGTCCTTCACGCTGCGTACGATCCGCCCGAGCTTTAACTCAGCGTGGAATATCTTTGCCGACCTTCTGACGCATCCGCATTTCGATACGCTCGAAGCGGAGAAGATTCGGGAGCAAGCGATCAAGGGCATCGAAGGCCGCGATGCAGATCCCGAGAGCTATTCGGCATTTCTTGCCGATAGCATCTGGAAGGGAAATTCCCGCTTGAATAAAGTCTCCACCGTAGAGGAAGTGACTAACATCACGATCGGCGATCTTCAGGCATACCGTAACAGCCAGTTCCAACGTTCGCGCATGGTGCTGGTGATCGTCGGTGATGTTTCACGAAAAGAGGTCGAGGCGAAACTTGCCGCGCTGGAATCATTACCGCAGGGTGATTTCGCGTGGCCAAAGGTCGAAAAGATCACACCGGTACACGATGCGTTCAAATTCATTCCCAAGCCTGCGGATTTCCCGACTACCTATGTGAACATGCGCGCTTCCTCCACGACCATGAATGAACCGAGTTGGTGGGCCGAGCGTATTATGATCGAAATTCTTCAGGCGCGGCTGTTCGATGAGGTTCGCACAAAGCGAAATCTTTCCTACTCGCCCGGAGCCTACCCGAACGGAACGTATTCCAACTTCGACATTGCCATTTCATTGCAATCGGTGCTGCCAGATTCTGCCACGCATGTTGTGTTCGACGAACTACGAAAACTGCAAAATAACCAAGTGTCAGAGACCGATCTGCGGCACGCAAAAGAAGGGCGCATCACGACCTTCTATTATGTAGCGCAGGAAAACCTGCGGCAAGCACAAATTCTATTTACGGATCAAGTAGAAGCTGGCGACTGGAGGATCTTTTTCAAGATCGTGCCCGAAACCGAAAAAGTTACTGCCGCACAAGTACAGCAGGCCGCAAAGGAGTATTTCCACAAGCTCTCGTTCGTGCTAATGGGACCCGAAGGCAAGTCCAAGAGGGACGTGTATCACTTCGAGTAAGTGATCGTTCGTCTGTTGCAAAGGCTCCGATAGGAGCGGCATTAGCCGCATCTATCGGAGCTTCGCTATTTACAGAGCTTCGGTATTTAGTTTAGCTCATTATTATCGTTCCGCCATTTCGTTCATCTCCGTTACCTGACGGTGAAGCGACAGTGCAGTTCGGAGGGCCGTTAACTCCGCTTTGTGTTCATTGACAGAATGTTCTGTGACCGGTTTATGCACCCAGTAGCTTGGATCGCTGGCAAACTGACGGCTGTAGTCGATCGTGTAATTGAGCTGAACATTCTCTGCGGTATCGAGCATAGCCATGTGATGCTCGAAGAACTGTGGCAGACTGTCGGACTTCACATACTCGCCTGTTAGCTCAATGACCGTGCTGTCTTTAATAAGTTCCGGTCGATTCGCATAATGCCACGCGATATTCATATCGCTCTTGACGATATTCCCCCAATGCGCTGCGATCGTTTCATAGGAATGATCCGGTTCATAAAAGGCTGGCGGATGCACCCGCGCATTGACCGCCAACGCCCAGCGCGAAATAGGGGTGAGTTTGCTATCATCATTCGCAGTGCCGCACGCGGCAAACACGAATGGGAAGGAAAAGGCAATGAGGATCTTGTTCGTTTTCATAACGAGTGTTGCGATTAAATTAAAAAAAAGGCTTTTCGCGGAATGGCCGCCGTGTGAGATCAGCCGGACGAATTCCCGTGGAGAGCATTAGCGGCGAAATGCCCGAGTGAACGGGCCGACCGCACTCCACGGCATCAGGAAATACCTGCCGTGATGCGGCGCAATGCGTTAGGCGCGGCGGTGATTGTGTTAACCATTTTCATTTTGACTATACAGCGATGAACGCTATGTAATGAAGCCACAAGGACTGTGCCACTCCAAGAGAGGGCGAAACCGACTACAGGAGGCTTAAATTTAGTCTCTCTCGAACACTCCCGCGATACCCTGTCCCACACCGATGCACATGGTGGCAACGCCACGCTTCAGGTTCTTTCTCCGCATTTCGTAGAGCAGTGCCCCGACAAGCCTGCCGCCGCTTGCACCGAGCGGGTGGCCGATCGCAATAGCTCCGCCATTGGGATTTACTTTTGCAGGGTCAAGACCAAGTTCTCGTATAACGGCAAGACTTTGGGAAGCAAATGCTTCGTTCAACTCAAAAAGATCGATGTCCTTTACTTCCAACTTTGCTTGCTTAAGCGCCTTTTGCGTTGCATAGATCGGCCCCACTCCCATACATCGCGGTGAGAGTCCTTCCACTCCGCTTGCGACGTATCTTCCCAGTGGCTCGATGCCAAGCCGTTTTACAACTGCTTCGCTTGCGATCACAACAGCACTCGCGCCATCGTTTAAGCTGCTGGAGTTTCCTGCCGTTACCGTTCCGCCTTTGCGAAATGCTGATTTAAGTGTTGCAAGTTTTTCGAGAGTGGTATCGGCACGCGGTTGTTCATCCTGGGCGATAACTGTTTTGCCCTTTCGATTCTCGATCGTTACTTCGAGCAGTTCATCCTTGTAATCACCGCGCTCCTGCGCGGCTACGGCGCGGCGATGCGATTCGAATGCGAAGGCATCCTGATCTTCGCGGGAGACATTCCATTGTTCCGCAACATTCTCCGCCGTTTCGCCCATAGATTCGAGTGGGAACATTGCTTCGTGACGCGGATTGGGATAGCGCCACCCAAGGGCGGTGTTGTACGCGGGAATGTTTCCAAAAACCGCTCCGCCGGATACATTCTTCGGAAGTGAATACGGTGCGCGCGTCATGCTCTCAACGCCGCCGGCGATGATAATATCGGCTTCACCCAATTTTATTGCTCGCGATGCTTGGATGATCGCATCCAGCGACGAACCGCATAGCCGATTAACTGTTACTCCCGGTACTCGTTCCGGGAACCCTGCGAGCAGCGCAGCCATACGGGCGACATTTCGGTTATCTTCACCTGCTTGGTTTGCACAACCGAACATGACATCGTCAATTTCTGCTGCGTCGATTCCCGCGCGTTCGGCAGCGGCTTTCATAACAAGCGCGGCCATGTCATCAGGACGCAGATCTTTTAGCGCGCCTCCATATTTTCCAAATGGTGTGCGGCAGGCGGAGATGATATAAGCTTGTGACATTAATTAAGATTTACGAATTTCAAATTACGAATTTTAGAATCAAGCAGCAGAAGTCGAGATAAATTTCATTCCGGATTCAGCATGGCGTCGCAGCAGCGTGGCAACGCGATACCGTTCACTGCCATATTCTCTGGCCAGCGCATCGAGCATAGCGACGATGGCCTCTGCGCCAATTTCATCGCACCATGCAAGGGGACCTTTCGGATAATTCGTTCCAAGCTTCATCGCCGTGTCAATATCTGCGGCGGTTGCGACGGATTCCTGCACGGCGAACGCTGCTTCGTTGACGATCATGGCAAGCGTTCGAGGAAAAACTCCGGCAATAGCATCTTTTACTTGTTCGCCACTCTTGCCAAGTACTTGCAGAAGTTTGTTGACCCCATCGCTCTTCTCATTCGTGCCAAATGGGAATGAATATTCAACTGTTTTTTGCCGCTCGAAATAATGCGGCACTATTGGCATGCCTATAATACGATTATCTTTTCCCGAAGCGTTCTGAGCAGTTGTCGCGCTCATCGTAAGCGTGTTTGAAATAATAGCGACATTCGTTTCAACCTTGGAAAGCCACCGGGCCTTTTCGACGGGTTCCATAAAACTCAGATCGAGCAATAGCTCGGGCTCGCTGCTTACGAGTTCTACCAATGGAATAGAGGACAGATAGTCTGTAAACGACCGAAGGTACGGTTCGTCCGCAAAAAGTTGGAGCTTCAAAATTCGTAATTCGTAATTTGAAATTCGTAATTAATTTTAGGCTTCCAATTTTGCGGCAAGCACCGCTTTGGTTTGCGTTTCGCGGTAAACTTGCAGTTTATCTCTTAACCCAGCGTCCGTGGTGGCAAGCATTGCAATTGCGAGGAGTGCAGCATTCTTCGCTCCGGCTTTGCCAATGGCGAGCGTTCCGACAGGAATGCCAGCCGGCATTTGTACCGTCGAAAGGAGAGAGTCCATCCCTTTCAATGCCTGCGATTCAATGGGAACCCCCAGCACGGGAAGGAGGGTCTGTGCTGCGAGCACGCCTGCAAGGTGCGCTGCGCCGCCCGCCGCGCCGATAATCACTTTCAGTCCTCGTTTTTGTGCTTTCGTGGCGTATTCGGTTACCGCCGCAGGGGCACGATGCGCCGATAGCACTTTGTACTCGTGCTCCACGCCGAATTCTTCCAGAATTTTGTGGGACTCGCGCATCGTGTCCCAATCGGACGCGCTCCCCATAATAATACCGACAACAGGTTTTGACATCTTTTCCTTTATTTAGATTGAAGTGCGCTAAACAGAGCGGGGGAAGGCGTGGTTTCTAAAGGAGTCGAAGAATAAAACAGCTTACAGACGTTTTTTCCAATATCCGGGTTTTCGTTTTTGATGAGCGAGCGCAATAATGACTATCTCTGTTTCTTCAACAGAATACAAAATCGAGAATGGAATGGAGTCAAAAATTTTACTCTTACATTCTCATCGAGAATAGGACAAAGAAATGGGCTCTCTTCAATTTCATGGATAGCGATCTTCAGGAGATCGTCAAACCGTGCTGCTGATTGAGGGCTATGTTCGTTTAGTTAGAATGCAACTGCTTCGACGATTTCTTGATCGACCGCCGAAGTATTTCTAACCTTCATCGAAGTGCACTGCGGCGAGCATCCTCGATCATTCGCTTCGTCTTTGCAAAGGTTTCAGCTGGATCAACCGTCGACATTTCTCCTCGACGGTATGCTGTGAGGCGGCGCTTAGCTTCTTCTAGCCAATCGGTCATGTTCGGAGTTTTTGCAAGATTCTCCACGAGTTCCTCCGCAAGCATTGCCTGACTTGCGGGGTCGAGTTCAAATGCTTCATCCCGAATGGCTTCTCGTTCTCTGTCCATAAAATTCTAACCTATTGATGGTTGTCATAGTGCCCGATGTTAAATCACCACCCCGCTGCCTTCAGATCTGCTCTCACGCGGAGCGAATTCACAAGCTCTCCCATTCCCTCGATCTTTTGTACTCGCATGAATTCTGCAAGACCTTCTGCAACGCGCACGCCCGCATCAGGATAAACAAAATTTGCAGTTCCGACCTGCACCATGTCTGCGCCGGCGATGAAGAATTCCACCGCATCTTCAGCAGTAACTATTCCGCCCATCCCGATGATCGGAATTCCACATGCTTTGCGTGCCTGATATACTTGAGCAAGCGCAATGGGCTTTATCGCCGGGCCGGAAAGTCCGCCGGTGACGGTGTTTAGCCGTGGTTCATGGGTGTAAATATCAATGGACATTCCGACAAGCGTGTTAATAAGGCTCACGGCATCGGCTCCGGCGCGTTCGCAGGCTTGCGCGAACGGCGCAACACTGGTGACGTTTGGCGTCAACTTTATCATCAGTATGCGATCGGTGGAAGCTCGGAGCAGGGTGGTTAGCTCCTCCGTTCGCTCGACATTCGTTCCGAAAGAAAGCCCGCCATCTTTTACATTGGGGCAGCTAATGTTGATCTCGTATCCTGCGAGGTTTTCCACCGCATTTGCTTCGATATGTTCGAGGACGTCACGGTATTCTTCCATCGAAGATGCCGCGATGTTTGCGATGATCTTTGTATCGAATTGCGCGAGATAGGGAAGTTTTTCCTTGACGAACGTATGCACGCCGACATTCGCAAGTCCGATCGAGTTCAGCATACCGCTCGCTGTTTCAACAATCCGGTGAGGAGGGTTCCCCATGCGTGGTTTCCAGCTGACGGATTTCGTTACAATGCCGCCTAATTGTTCGATGTCGCACCACTGTTTCGCTTCGGCGCCATACCCGAAGGTCCCGCTTGCAACGAGTATGGGATTTTTAAATGTGACCTTGCCAAGTTTTACGCTAAGATCAGGTGCAGTCATGCCGTTGTTCGAGGCAGCTTTTTTCATAGGACGATCTCCTCTGCCTTGAAGGATGGCCCCTCGGTGCAGACAAGCCGGAATCGGCGTCCCGTTTGTTCAAACACAGATTCCTCGTTTCGTACGGGACATCCCTGGCAGATTCCAATACCGCAGGCCATTTCTGTTTCGAGGCTGACCTCGCATGGAATTCCAAACTCCGCCGCCAGCAATTGGGCGGCGAGCATCATGGCTGTTGGGCCGCAGGCGAATATCTTTGGGGATTCCAGGCTTCCTTTTTCGAGATAGGAGCGTAAGAGCATGACGTTCGATCCATGAAATCCCTCCGACCCATCATCGGTAGCGATGTGTAGATTAGAGAGACGATCCCTTGCAATGAGCGATGCGGTTCGCGCTCCATAAAAGGTTTGAAATGACAATTCCTCTAGTTCCAACGTGCGGGTGAGCATGGGCATCGAAGCTACGCCCACTCCACCGATGAGTAGGATCGCAGTCTCATAGTCAGCCGAATTATACATCCATGGCTTTCCGAGTGGCCCGAGTACATCGAGTTCCTCACCTTCACGCGTCTCGGCAAGAATTCCGGTGCCGCGTCCATGTGCTTGCACAATGATCTCGGCTTCGTCGCCTTCGGTCCAATAGACGGAGAATGGTCTCCGCAGCATTGGGTCGCTAAATCCAATCTTAGGCAATACATTGACGAATTGGCCAGCGGACGTTTCGCGAGCAATTCGTGGATTATGAAATCGAAGGGTCACTAAGCCGGGTGCGATCACACGTCGCCGAGTGACGAGGGATCGTTCGGACAAAAGATGGTCATTCATTGATGAGTAGTATCGGGCGCGCCATTTGGTGGTGGTGGCATATTACCGGGGGATCCTGGGAAATGGGGTGGAGGTACTGCTCCAGGCGGAAGTGGAGGCATCGGTGGTTGAACCCAGGGTCTTGGAGGTGTTTTGCCATTGGGATTCGGAGGTTGTTTTTGTATCCCGAGAGGCGGCTGAGGAATAGTCTGCGACGCATCGTCGCCTGGCTGGGATGTTTCCTGAGGCATTGGAGCCGGCGGAAGTGTTCGCGAAGGAACAAGACTTCGACCCGTGCTTCCGGCGTCTGCCAAGCGCGGCCGCAATGCGAACGCATACGAGGAGTAGGGATACTCGGACATGACACGATGGTAGTACGCAAGGGCGCTGTCATATCGTGTGGATTCTTCATACGTCTCGCCGATCGCAAAGAGCGAGCGAGGTGCAACGTCTTCCTGCGAAAAGTTGGTAACGATATTCAGCAGCGGAGGTTTAGCGGCATTCACGCCGCTATCACGAAGAATAGTATAGGCATTGAGATACGCAAGTTCCCCTGGCGAATTTCGAGAGGATGTGACATAGAGTATTCGCGCTTGCTCGGCATACATCGTTTGTCCGTAATTAGAAAGCAAGTCATGAAGCAGAGAATCGGCAACGAGTTGATTTTTCTGCTGTTTCTCGAGTTCGAGCCAGGCATAGAGCGTTCGAGCGCGCAACGCGATGCGTCCGGTATCCATGGTGCCGATATTCATGGTGTCGGCGGTGCGGTATTCATCGCGTGCCTCTGCGATCTGGCCAAACGTCTCATACGAGCGGCCGATCTGGTAGTGTGCCATTCCAGCGCGAAATTGGATGCTGTCCAAAAAATGGGCTGTATCTTTGACCACCAGTTTTGCGGGAGCTTTTTGACGCAGACGCATTTCGGCCTCTTTCACGCGATTAGAATCCACGTGCGTCATTTGGGGAGGTTGCTCGGGGCGCCAACGCGGCCCGAGTACTTCCTGCATGGCCTTGACATGGATATTATCCTCTCCGGTTTCACCCGGCACTTTTACTTCGGAATGAGTGCGTGCGCTTCCTTTGGGTGTAAGGGTTGATATCAGGGTATCGAGGTGGCCTAACTCCTTCTGCCAGTGCGCATAATCTGCGAGGGAACTGGCGCGATCGGAAACATACTCATTCATCGCGGGCGAAGAAAAATCCTTGGTATTGATAAGCCCCGACGCAGTCTGGGCTGCAGTATCGTAGCGTCCCATTTCACGGAAAATTTCCGATTGCCGAAATCTGGAGCGTGACGTGATAAGGGCACTCGTCGTCCGGTAGGTGGTATCAATCACATGATATTCGGAGAGCACCGGGTGCTCGTAAGTGTCGTGAAAAACGGTTGATTGAAGATCGTTACCAACGGCTTTGCGGGCGATCAGTTCATCGGTGTAAGCAAGCTCGTAGCGTGCTGCCACAGCCGAAGAACTATATTTTACATGTGCAATGATGGAAGCGAACTCCTCTTTGGCTGCATCGAGGTTTCCTTCTTCGCGGAGGGTCAGCCCTTTCGCCACAAGTGCTTCACCGGCAATCCAATCGTCATCTGCTGACTTCGCTGCAGTCTGGAAGGCCGTTTCCGCCGAAGGCCAATCTCCATTCAAGAATTCTACAGCTCCTTCCTGATACGCGAGCCGGGCAAGATCCTCGCCGGTTAAGCCGGCTTCTGCTTCGTGGAGTTCTCTGGCGATCGCAGTAAGCGAATCGGGATTCTTTGCATAGATCAGTTCTGCGATTGCGCGATGGATGCTCGATGCGGTCACAGCATCCTTCGAATCCTTCGTGGCCTGAAGTCCGTGTTGCAGTTGTATTGCCGCCGTATCGATGTCATGATTGATGAGCATCGATCTGGCAAGTAACACTTGCACCTGCGCACCATATTTGGTTTGAGGGTAATTCGCTAATAATTCCCTGAACTTCCGTTCTGCGCCGATAAAATCGTTCTTGTAGAACTGCGCTTTGCCGACGATGAACAGAGCATCCTCCCGGTATTTTGTACCTTTTTTATCTGCCAGGATCTTAGAGCCGAGAATGATCGCAGAGTCAAGATGAACGTTGGTCACCTGCTTGGTTGCGCTGAGGGACTGGGAGAACGATGGCGTGATCGGCTCGACATGCCCGGAGCGTATTCCTTCCTGGCGCATGAGATATTCTTCCTCCAGCCAGCGGTGCTCTTTTACGGCCACGGTAGCACTCGCGTTCGGCGCCACAACAGCCCGTTGTGAGGCTTCGTAGGCATCCAGATGCGTTTGGGCAAGATAGACGGTGTTGTAATACGTCGAGAAATTATGCCACCAGGTGCAGCCGGAAAACACTGCCGCTCCAGCGACGCAAAGCGCCGCGAGCGTGAACGAGAGTAAGACCCGTGGATGGTGGAGCATGGCTAATCCGCTAACGCCCTGAAAAATCACTTCGTTCGTGAGGGGCGTATTCCACCACTCTACGGCAATTCTGTGTAATTGTTGTATTTTTGTAAAGGGATAATTTTTACCCTAACCGCTCCCATGCCGGATCACCAGCACAGCCGCGAAGCGCGAAAGAACGAACTCCGCCTGTTCGTCTCCTCGACGTTCCGGGATCTACAGCCGGAACGGGAGCAGCTTGTCAAAAAAGTATTTCCCCGGATACGAAAAGAATGCCGGGAGCGTGGCGTGGAGTTCACCGAGATCGACCTGCGGTGGGGCATCACAGAAGACGAATCACGCACGGGAAAAACGATCCGCATTTGTTTAGAGGAGATCGACCGCTGCCGTCCCTATTTTATAGGCATCATTGGTTCGAGGTATGGATGGGTCCCTGGTATTACTGAGATCGAGAAGGATAGGGAGATCCTGAAAGAATTTCCGTGGCTCCGGGATTTTGCCGCCAAAGAAAAGAGCATTATCGAGATGGAGTTCGCACATGGCGCACTCCTGGAAAAAAATGATTCTTCTTTTTTTTATGAACAGGTGCTTGGCGGTTCGGTGGACGTGATGGACGCCATGGACAATTTGGACACCACTCTGTCCAACAAGTCCATAGCGTCCAAAGGGTTATCCACTCTCAAAGAAACCCTCCAATCCACCGGAGTTCCCTACCGCCGTTTCAACGATCCCGAAGAACTTGGCGAGCTGGTGTTTCAGGATATAATTTCGATTCTCGATCGGCATTTCCCTGCCAAACGCGATCTGACGCCGCTCGAACGTGAGCGCATCGAGCACGAAGCTTTTTCGATCAACCGCAGGCGAGCCTATGTGGCGAATCCCGCATATTATGACGCGTTCGTCAAACATGTGGAGTCCGATGGGCCCCCGCTCGTCATTTGGGGACGATCAGGTTTGGGGAAGAGCGCGCTGATGTCTCATTTGGCGCATGAATATCAAACGCAGAACCCGAATGCATTCGTCGTGCAGCATTTTATCGGTGCGGCAGAGGGAAGCGATCCCGAAGATGTCATCCGTCAGGTCATGATGGAGATCAAAGAGCGATATGCGCTTTCCGAAACCGTTCCAACGGATGATACCACACTTCGCGAGGAGTTCCCAGTCTGGCTGGCGAAAGTTGGAAGCACCCCCCTCCTAAAGAAGGAGGGGGCAGGGGGTGGTTTTTTCGATGCGCAGGAACCGCCCCCCAACCCCCTCCTCCTTAAGGAGGGGGAGACGGATAAGCTGGTCCTCTTCATTGATGCCCTCAACCAGCTTACCGGTGTTGCGACGGAAATGCACTGGCTGCCGGAGTTCATCCCACCGAACGTTCGGCTCGTGCTTTCGACGACGGCGGACAGTGTGCCGCTCGAACAGCTTCGCAAACGGAACTGGAACGAGCTGGAACTTCAGTCGCTCACCGAGCATCAGCGGGAAGCTATTGCGAGCAATTTCCTGAAACGGTATCGTAAATCGCTGCCGCAAAAAGATCTTCACACGCTTTCATCCGATCCCAAATCATCGAGCCCGCTCTTTTTACGAACGGTGTTGGAAGAACTGCGCATCTTCGGCCATCACCAATCCTTGCATGAACACCTTGCGGATTATCTGGGTAGTGCCGATGAACGGGAGCTATTCCAGAAGGTGCTGGCCCGCTTAGAGCGCGACCACGGCGAGGAATCTGTTCGCACGGTGATGACAGCCATCTGGGCGTCCCGTCATGGGCTGTCGGAGGCGGAACTGATGGAGATCACCGGCAAGCCCCGTATGGCGCTTTCGGAACTGATGATCGCGATGGAATACCACCTGATGGTTCGAGAAGGCTTCCATTCCTTCTTCCATAACTTTTTGCGGGAGGCGATCGAGCAGCGGTACGTGCCCGAGGAGAAGGAGAAAAAAGCTTCCCATGCCCACATCGGAAGATATTTTTCAACGCGAGAATTCGGCGAACGCCGGCGAGCGGAAGAACCGTGGCAGTGGCAGGCTGCCGGGGAGCACGATGCCTTGAAGCGTTCACTGCTCGAACCAGGGATGCTTGCCCTGCTTGAAACCGATCACGAGCGATATGAAGCACTCGGATATTGGCGCGAATTCGGAAACGTCGAGATCGATGCCGAATACATTCCTCGCCTTATGGGTTCCGGCCTAAACTCCAATACGGTCGTTCAAGCTTTTACGAATGCGATCGAACTCCTCGTGCTTGCCTCCGAATATACGCGAGCCGACGAGGTATTCGGCGCAGGATATCCGCAGGTTGAAAAACTTGCAATGGAGACGAAGCTACAGCTTGAATTGCGTGAAAAACAAATTCTTATTCTTAACAATCTTGGGAAATACGATATTGCTCTCGAACGATCTGAAAAAATGGTCAATGACCCGGCAATACTTCCGTTCCCAAAAAATCGAGTAGAGATTCTCGATCATATATTCTATGCACTATATCATCTCGGAAGGATCGAAGAAGCCGAAAAGATCCTTCGGAAATCAATTGACGAATGTGCGGAACTATATGGCCCACGAAGCAGAGAAATATCGCCTCGGTATAACAGCTTAGGCTCCCTTCTTACCAATGCATCTAAATTTGCTGAGGCAGAAGACTATTTCCGGCGGTTTGCTGGGATTGTTTCAGAACATTTTGGAGCATCACATACTGCTATGGCCCAAGCCAAGACCCAACTTGCAGCATATTTCAATCGAACAAGTAGGTTTTCAGAAGCATTAACGGAATTACGGGAAGCAGAAACGATCTACATGGGAACTCTTGGTCCTTATCATAAACAAACCTGTATTTGCAGGCAACAAATGGCAAACGCGAAATTGGGGATCAATGATATTCCCGGAGCACGTTCGCTATACGAGTCCGTCGTCGAGTCCGCAAGAAACAGGCCAGGGCCGTTGTTGCCCGTGATATTTACTTCCGGCGTTGGTATTGGCTATATGTATTATCTCGAGGGAAATTATGAGCAAGCGATTCCCTACTACGAAAAATATCTTCCCTACTACGAGAAGACGTATGGTTCCGGAAATCCGGATGCAATAAGGGCGAAGAAGCGGTTGGAGGAAATGCGTGAAAAATTGGGAATTATGAATACATAGGAACCCGCCTCCAATTCTGAAGTACGGGTTCCTATTCTCAAAATAACCATCATTGACATCCCCAGTGTCGAGGGTTTTATCGACGGCAGACAAGAAAGAGCGCACCGGCAGATCCCAATTGGGTTTATGTGCCCATAGGATTGCCTTCTAGATTAAGTGTTATAGTTCCTACTTGCCCTCCCCCGAAGCTAACGACCGAATTCTGACCCGAGGTTGGGTTGGGGCCGGAGGAAACATTTTGACTCCCACTATTCGAGACGGTGAGCTCATAAGTCCCCGTGCCGGGAAGTACAATTGGTGACGTGCTCGATGATTGACCGCCTGCATTGACGGTCCATCCATTTGTTGTTTGCCAGGAGACGGTGATACCGGGAGCTGCAGCGGTTGTAGCAACCATCTCAACGGTGGTCGCATTTTTTTTTGTCCATGTGTAACCCATACGTGTATTTCAAGAATAAAGTAAACCCGGCGGAACGTCCGCCGTGCCGTTGGCAACCCAAACTACATATTCCCACAGTCTCAACAGAGCTCGAGCGATCGAAAAAGGAAATTTTGGGTGACAAATTGCAACCGCTCTATACAAACTTACGCCAATTTTGTTGCTTTGTCAAGAATACTGTTAATGAAAATAATAAGGTGTAATAGCACAATAGAAATATGTTTGTTGCACCACCTAACTATTATTTTCGTAACTTCGTATAATGGAAATAACCTCTAACGAGCCGGCTACGCTATTAACCGGGATGAACGGTACCCATCCCGGTGGCGCTGCCTCGGTCACCGAATCCCCGGTGGAGCAGTTCATCGACGATGAACTCTTGCATCCGCATCATCATACCCTGCACTCGTTGCGATGGGGCACGCAGGGAACCGGCGAAGTGGGGCCGCTGCCGCTTATCGTTGGCGTAACAGGTCACCGCGATCTTTGCAAGGAAGACCTTCCCCGGCTCACGGAACTTGTTATTGCTGAGCTTTCGTATTTGCGGAAGACGTATCCCTCGACTCCGCTCACGCTGCTCTCCGCGCTTGCCGATGGCGCCGACCGCTTGGTGGCTCGCATCGCGCTCGAAGCCGGAATGCGCCTTGCCGTAGTGCTGCCCATGCCCGCCGAACTTTACGAAACGGATTTCGATGCGGCATCCCTCGAAGAATTTCACCGCTTGATCGAACGTGCCGAATACTACACCGAGCTTCCGATCATGCCGGGGCTTACCCGCGAGGATATTCAGGAGCACGGCTTATTTCGCGAGCAGCAGTATGCGCTCGTTGGTGCGTATCTTGCCAGCCGCAGCGCGATCCTTATTGCGCTGTGGGACGGCGTGGAACTGAATTTGATCGGTGGCACGTCGCAAGTGGTGCAGTTTAAGCTCGAAGGGGTTCCTGAGCCGTTCGCGAAGGCGCATAGCGAGCTCGATGCACCGGATACCGGCCCGGTCTATCATATCGTCACGCCGCGCAGGATCAATCCGCACCCGGCTCGCGCGTTTACGACGCGCCGGATCTATCCCACCGGTTTCCCGGCCCGCGCAGATGCCGAAAAAGCGTATCATGATGTCTATGAGCGCATGGAAACGTTCAACACGGACGCGATCAAATATTCTGAAGAATTAAAAGAGCATTTCCGCGCGAGCAAGGAATACGTATTGCCCACACGCGTCCACCATCTCGTTGGACATAAACGGAAACGGCATCATCATAAAGGAGAACAGCACGCGAAGGGCGAGCACAAGGCTGAATTACCGCTCACGCTCCGCGAAGATCTCGATTTTTATGCGATCGCCGATGTGCTTTCGCAACGCTTTCAGCGACGCACGAAAACAACGCTGCAACTGCTTCTGACCTTCGTGTTCTTTGCCGCGCTATTCTATGAAATGTACTCCGGCCTTTTTCAGGAGCCGGTGATGCTCGGGTTGTATCTGGGAATGTTCTTCTTATCGTTCGTCGTGTATTACTGGGCGGAACAGCACGGGTTCCAAACCAGATACCTCGATTACCGCGCCCTTGCGGAGGGTTTGCGAGTACAATTTTTCTGGAAATTGGCTGGCGTTCAGGATTCCGTAGCAGATTTCTACATGCGCAAGCAGCGCAGCGAACTCGACTGGATCCGCAATGCGATCCGTGCGGGAACCATCGAAAGCACCCCGCATGCGTCCGATATGTCCGCACCGGAGGACAGGGACACCGAGCGCGAACACTTGAAATTGGTTCTGAAACATTGGGTCGAAGATCAGGCGAAATATTTTGCGAAATCCGCTCATCGCGATCACCGGATCCTTCATGTTCAGGAAAAGCGTATCATGGCGTTGTTCATTGGTGCGCTTCTGCTTGCGGCAGTGCAGGCGTTCTTGTACCGCCATCCTAATGAATATATTCTGCTTGGCATTGGTGTCTTTCCTGTATTAGCCGCAGTATTGCATAGCTACCTACAAAAAAATGCGCTTGCTGAACATAAGCGTCAATACGACCGCATGAGCGTGTTCTACCATCGCGCGACCGTGCATCTTGAAAAACTGCTTGGTGAAGACCGGCTTGCGGACGCTCGTGCGTTCGTCGCTGAACTCGGCCGCGAAGCCCTTATCGAAAACGGCGACTGGATCCTGATGCATCGCGACCGGCCGCTCGAAGTACCCAAAGGAGCCTGAACTATAGAAAAAGCGTTCAGTATATCCATGCCGGAAGAATCTTCACTATTGCGGGCGCGTCACCGTGTTCACGAACTACTATTTGGTTCCGATCTTGAACACAAAGGTCAACGGTTTGTTCGTATCTTCATCGCAAGCCTCATTAGCCTGAGCGTTCTCTCGGTGATCCTGGAATCGGAAGTTACCATTGCGGAGAAATATGAGACGCTGTTTTATGTTCTGGAGATCATCACGGTAAGCTTATTTTCCGTAGAATATCTTCTTCGGCTGTGGTCGATCGTGGAGGATGAAAAATACTCCCACCCGATCGTCGGGAGGTTGCGCTATATCGCTACTCCGTTCGCACTGATCGACTTATTCGCAGTCCTTCCGTTCTATCTTCCGCTGTTGCTTCCGTTCGACCTGCGGTTCATTCGAATGTTTCGACTCATACGTCTTGCGCGTGTTTTCAAGATCGGCCAGTATTCCGCCTCCCTTGCCACGTTGAACCGCGTGTTTCAGGCGAAAAAATCCGAGATCGCGACAGCATTTTTTGTGCTCCTTCTCATTCTGATATTCTCTTCTACGGTGATGTATTACATCGAGCACACGGCGCAACCGAAGATATTCTCGAGTATTCCCAGATCGTTCTGGTGGGCAGCGGCGACGCTTTCGAAGGTTCCCGGAGACATGACACCCATCACGCCGTGGGGAAAGGTGTTCGCAGTGATCACGGCATTTTGCGGCCTGGGGGTCTTCGCGGTTCCTTCTGCCATCTTCGTTTCCGGGCTGATCGAAGAAGTTCAACATAAGAATGATGAGGTCATTATTTGCAGCCGGTGCAAAGAAGAGATCGCCCGGAAAGGGAAGATCGCGGGTGGCAATATCATATTTGAGGTCTCTGAGACGAACTGAGGGGATTTTTTTGCGCGGCCTGCACCTCTATTCCTTCACAAATTTTGCCCGCGAATGCCCATCGCTTGTGAAATACACGCCGGAGGGGAGTGCGGAAATATCGAGCGTGTTGCCGGTTTGGTTTACTTCATAACTCCGGCCAAGAGGATCGAGAATAGAAATATTTCCTTCACTCGATGTTATGTGAATTTGGTTTGCAGCCGGATTGGGGAATATGGAGAAAGTTTCAGGAGCAGATACTGTAGTTTCAACGCTCGAAGAGGAAGGAACATAACGGAATAGACCATCGAAAAAACTGCCTGCAAACAATTGACGATCAGGGCTTACGGCAAGAGAGTACATCTCGGTATCAGAAGAAGCGTAGATTTCTTTCCAACTTTGATTGGCACCGGAAGTTTTCATTATTTCACCGTAACCATTAACCAGGAATACTGACGAATCTCCGTCAACAGCAAAACAATCAATTTGTGTCGTTCTTCCCGTCGCTTCCCACGAAGTGCCGTCATCCGAGGATTGCATCATATAGAAGGTTCCAACAGAATCACTGCCTAAAATAGATGCAAAAATATCTCCGCGTGGCGTAACGGCAGTAAAATAGGGACTGCCCTGAGGCCCCAGTTTGTTCCAGGTTCGACCACTATCGGATGATCGAAAAATCGGAGCAGCGTACCCACCGTCCTGTGAACAGCCAAGGATTCTTCCGTGAGCATCTATGGTAAGCGTATTCCAGGAATAAGGTGTAGAAGGTAAGGTGTCCCAATGTGCTCCCTTGTCGGAAGACCGTAATAGTTCGGAATACCACATTCCATTGACGAATCCTACGTCTTCGATCTGCGAATAGATATTCCCGGAAGAATCAACAGCCAGGATAGCAAGCGGTTGATAGCGCCCTTTAATTGTATCCGATATTGTAACCCATTCCTTTAAGTTGGGATCGTAACGGAACGTCCAGCAGAAAAGAGATCCATCCGGAGAGCGGAGAATTTGATAACCGATAAAATTTGGCGGACTGACCGTGCCCTGTGATAAAAAATCAGGATCGTCGATTGAATCATTTGACCATGTTCCTCCGTCATCGGAGCTTCGATAAAACCCACCACTTGAAACGACAAGCAACGAATCGTTACTAATCGCAAGCACAGAAAAAATATTGGAATTTCGAAGTGAATCTTCCCACGGAGACCACTGGGAGGACGATGACGAATAGCGATAGACATGTTCGAGGGATTTCATTACCATGGTTCCCGAAGGAGTGGTACAAATGTATGCTTGTGGGTCATAAACAAAGTTGAAAGGCTCCGCCTGCCACGTTTTTCCGCTGTCGGTCGATTTAGAGAGATTTTTTTGGTTGCCATGACCACTAAGCTGGACTTGCCATAAATCACCTGCGGAGTCTTTGCTAATTATTCCCGCCCACGCCCCCAAGTTATCTATCGTATCCCATGTATGGCCAGCGTCAGTGGATCGGAACAATAAAAATGGAGATGAAAGCGGATTCTGCGTCTGCCATGTTGCCATACAGATCGAACTATCCACTTCGAAGAGTTGAAGTGAATTTCCATCCGAGGGTGAATAGGAAGATACTAGGCTCCAAACGGAATCTCCTTGTGTATTCGAATAGATTCCGTTGCTGGTTCCCACATACAGCTTATGGCTTGACGGCGAACCGGTTAAAGATATTAATCGTGTAGTCGATGTGAAAACATTATTCCATGATGAGCCGGAATCGTCGGAGCGAAATACTGCGAATGCGCCGGGGATCGCACCGAGGGCATAGAGAGAGGATCCCGAAACAGTAATTCCTTCACAAACTATGATTCCCGTGTTGTTCCAGGTCTCACCTTCGTCGGACGACGACCAAAGAGTTCCAGGATTTGATTGAACAATGCCGCTGGGCAGGTCGCCGCCAACAAACAATTTTCCAAAGGCAGCAATAAAATTAGGATAAGGGAAGGGTGCTGGAGCAAGCTGTATAAAATCGGGAAAGAATGGGAGACGACCCATTCGAACCCAGCCTGGATCTTCCGGAGAACGCTTCCACAAAAGCCAATCGCTTAATAAGTAAACGGTATTATCTGTACCTGACGCAATAGCCACAGAATACCCTCCCGTCGGACCATTCAATTGCTGCCAATAACCGCCTTGCGCGTGAGAGATCGAAGTTAGCGCGAGGCTGAGTAAAATTAGAAGTGTTTTTCCCATATAGACAAGAACGCACAACGTCGCTCGGGTTACAAATAAATTTTCAACTAAATGCGTTTCCTTTGGCAAACAGGGGAACGCTCAACGCCTCCATTTCGTAATTTGGAATTCGTAATTCGTAATTGAGCGCATGTTTCCTCGTTTTGTTTTTGGTTTCGGATATTTGATCCTGCTCCTCATGGTGGGGTTATTGGTGCTTGGGATTTATTTTAAGTCGGGCACGGTGCCGGCGTATTCGGGCACGGCCACGGTTTCGGGAATTAGCGGGACGATCGATATTGACCGCGATGGATATGCCATCCCACATATTCATGCCACAACAGAGCGCGATGCTTATTTCGGTCTTGGTTATGCGGAGGCACAGGACCGTCTGTTCCAAATGGAGGTGGAGCGAAGGCTGGGGGCGGGGCGGATGTCCGAGGTCTTTGGGAACCGTTCGTTCGCGATCGACCGGTGGTCTCGCACGATCGGGTTTTCGCGCATTGCTGATCAGATGTGGCTGAAAGCCGGTACGCATACACGGGAAGTGCTCATGGCGTTCGTTTCGGGTATCAATGCATATTTGAAAGATCATCGCAAGCATCTCGGGTTCGAGTTCGACGCCCTTACGCTGATTCCGGAAGATTGGCGCCCGCAGGATTGCATGATGATCGGGCGGCTGATGGCATGGGAGCTTAATTTTTCCGCGCTCACCGATGCTGCGTATAGCGATTTTTCGCTTGCGCTCGATAGTGCCCATTTTAATTCGCTCCTGCCCATCTATCCTGATGATGGTGCAACGGTGTTAGGCGGCGCGAATCCGAGCACGTTCGTTTCCAATTATCTGACTACGCCTCGCGTTACGCCCACCATTGTTCGCGCGCCTGTAAAGCCGCTCGATACTACTCAGAAACCACCGGCTGCTCCGAAGCTCTCTCTGCGAGAGCGAGAAGGTTCCGTTGGTGATTTTGCATCCTTGTTTCGACAGGTAAACCAGTTCGATAGCATGGCCGGTGCATGTGTTGGCGGAGGGTCGAATTCGTTTGCTATTTCCGGTTCTCACACGGCGGATGGTTCTGCCATCCTTGAGAACGATACACATTTGCAGCTTCAGTCGCCGTCCCGCTGGTATGTCGCGCATCTCGTAAGTGACGATGGGATGAACGTCGCAGGGTTCCTGATCCCGGGTATGCCCGTTGTTCTTTCGGGCCGTACGGCAGATCTTTCGTGGGGTATTACGAACGGTTCTGCGGATGAATGCGATTATTTTGTGGAACGATATGATTCTGCAAGTAACAAATACCAGCTTTCGAACGGTAGTTGGCAGGATTTTACCGTCATCCACGATACTATTCGCGTTCGCGATTCTGCACGGATGAGTTATGGTGGAGGAATGGGTGGGTCGTCCGCAGTACATCCGATAATCAAAGTTCCGATCACGATACGAATGTCCATTCACGGGCCGGTTATTTCGGGATTGCATCCGCAAGGGATGGAAAGTAAGTTCTATGGGGACGCGCGTGCGGGCGGCGTTCCGGATAATTCTATCTTTACTCGGGATTCTCATCCTGTTTCTATGATGTGGAATGGGACCTACGCGCTTACGGACGAATTAGCGGGCTTTATCGATCTGGTTCATGCCAAGACAGTTTCAGAGGCGAGGAAAGGTATGTCAGGATTTGCAACGCCGTGCCTTAATCTTTGTCTTGCAGACGCGCGGGGAAATATTTCCTACCAATTCATCGGCAGGCTCCCGCGACGTTCCGGTAGTGAGGCACGTCAGATGTTACCACGCGATGGGGCAAATCCAGCCGACGCCTGGACGGGATTTGTATCGATGTCCGAACTTCCAACCGTCACCGACCCTCCGCGAGGATATATCGTGTCGGCGAATAACCCTCCGATGAAAGACCGCTCTATTCCGTTCGGCATGAATTGGGAACCCTCATCTCGGGCGGACCGTATCAGTGAGCTTCTGGAAGAACACCCGCATCCTGATGAGGGGTATGTACAGAGCATTCAAACCGATATTATCAGTGCATACGATCTTCATCGCGTGTTGCCGTATCTTCTTGCGCTCCATCCCGATCCCGATCCGCCGTTATTGGGAGCCGATAGTATTTCAGAATTTCGAATGGACTCCATGCGACTCTACTGGAGGGAAGATTCCCTCACTCGCCATACTTCGATCTCCGATAGCGCGATGAACTATGCACGCAGCAGCGATTCTGTTTGGGTCGCAGAGCATAGGCATTTGAATGATCTCCAGCACTCAAAATCTGAAGCGCTCGACCCCTTTACTGCGCAAGTGCTTAATTATCTTCGTAATTGGGATGGCGGCATGCGCTCGGAGGAGATCGCTCCAGCGATCTATTCTGTTTTTCTGAATCGCCTCATTTATAACACGTTTTATGAGGGACTTCTCGGGAATGAGCCATCCCCTGCACGGTATGGGGAATTTATCCTGTTGCAGAATATTCCATTGGAAGCGCTCGCGCATATTTTGCCAGACACGGCCAACGTCTGGTGGCATTCCGGTATCAGCGGTGTGAATGGGCGCGATGCCGTCATTCAACGTTCTTTTCGGGAATCTTTACGCATGCTTGCACAGCTATTTGGCGCGGATATTCGGCAATGGCAATGGGGCAAGCTTCACACGCTTACGATGCGCCATTTGTTCGATAAAGAGAGCCCGCTTGTCGCGCAACTCGTCGATGTGGTTGGCGGTCCGATGCCGGGTGGGCCAACGACGGTATCGCAAGCTTCCTATTACCTATGGAATCCCTATCAAATGCAGGTTGGGCCTTCCATGCGCATGGTCGCCGATATGAATAATGATGTGCTGCTCGGTGTGCTGCCATCTGGGAACTCCGAAGCGATGTTCGGGGATCATTACCACGATATGCTTCCGCTCTATCAACGTGGGACGCTCATTAAAATCTCGCTTGATAACCCTGCTGTACGTGGCGACAAATGGAGTCGCTTCGAATTGAAACCGGAATAGTTATTGCTTGTTAGAGCCTCACATCGATCTGTACGGTCGCAGTGAACATTGAAGTTCCGTTGTATGCCGTGGCACCGCTGCCGATGGTGCGTGGAAGGTCATAAATCGTGCCGGCGACATAGGCCGATAAAGCAAATGCACGCCATGGGTGAACCGTCCCGCGAGCCGCTACACGCCAACCTAATCCATCGAGCGAGTTTATTACAGCCGTTCCCGGTGAACCAGTTTCATACGAAGAGACCGCAGAATTTGCAGAAGGAGTTTGAAATCGAGTGGTGGTCACGGTTAGCTCTGACTTAATGGTTGGAATTTTTATTCTCACTTCCTCCGAGGCTTGCCAGCCATCTTCTTTAGTCACCAGAGAATAATGTATATGATCGAACCGTGTTCGGAGGGTTGCATCGGCACCCGGATGATAGGCCGCTTCGAGCTGAAGGTTCAGTGTTTGGCCTGGCAAGGTAACGGTGCCATTATCAGAAACAGTGCTTGCGTTCTCCTGGTCGCGCGCAGTGGCTTTGAGATCGAGCGCACTGGTTGCACGATAGGAAGCAGAAGCAAGGTAATCATACTTCTGTTTCCCGAAAAGATCGCCTAACGGAACAAGCTCGCTTTCGAATTGTGAGTATGCGTTCATGCGAAGGTGCTCGGGGATCGGCGAAAGCTCGACACCAATATAATATCCATCTAGATTGGATAGAGAGGATGCCGCAGTTCCCGAGATCTCGCCGAATGGCGATTCAAAGCCGAAGGGAATGTGCCGATAGTTAAGTGAGAATGCAACATTTTTCTCTGGATTGAAAATAGTTGAAAATAATAGCGCCGTTTGTGCGGATGTATCGTTCACGGAGTGCGCAGCCTCGGCAATTGCGGTCCACTCGCCGCTCATGGCAAGTGCATCTGCGCCAGCCAGATCAAGTTGAGAACCACTGAACGGCGCACTCTTCGTGCCAATATATGGATGATCGAAGCGGAGTTCACAACCTGTTACGCCGGCTTTAAGATAGAGATTAGCAGTATCCGCTGTCGCCATTTCCAGTCGTGCTCCGAGAGTGGTTGCGGACGCGGCATTTTCCACAGCAAGTTCGCTTTCCGTTCTGTGATATGATGTAGAATAGATGCTGTCGATAGTATCATTTACGACTTTCGCATCGAAGGGGCGGTCGGATGCGAAGAGCAGAAGATGTCCGGGACCATCGGCAAGCTCGATAGCTGCGCCTCGAAGATCTTTAGTAGTTCCGTTCACCGTTCCGCGCAAGCCAAAGGAACGTTCCTCAATGCCGCTTGCGGCGTGAAGCGCTTTTGCGCTTGCAAGTCCCCCTCCGAACAGGAGGCCGTTCCCAAACGCGAGAGCATAATCGCCAACAACAGCTTTTTCGAGGATAAGAGACCCGGCAATGGGAATAGCGTTCGGGATCTCTGCAAACCCAGTGAGATGATCGGTAAAGCTTGCCTCTCCGGCTTGCTTTTGTTCAAGTGCGCTTACTTCGAGTACCTGAGACCGAGCAATAATACGATTGTAATAGGCCGTCGGCCCGCCTAAATATTCGCCGTCGGTATAGGCTGGCTGCGCTTCGGGATCGAATGGGGATGAAACGCGACTGCGAAGAGAAAAGCTGGCAGTCGAATCTGCGCTTGCGAAGGGAGTGTAATGCTTCGCCCACAGTTCCCGGCGCGCTTCCGTCCAGGAGACATCGGCATTGGCATGAAGCCGCTCTAAATTATTCCCTGTTTGCGTAGCAAGCTCATCGAGATATTCCAGCGTTTCATCAGGGTCAATACTTGTGGTTCCGGGAATATCAAAAATTCGGCGTGCTTCGATGTCGTTGGAATCGGGAAGAGATTGCGCGATCGAGCATTTGCAATGAAGCACAACGATCGCTGCCGTAAGGCATAGCATACATACTCGCCGCATCGCGCGAGCGGCTGCACTCACAGCGCGAAGCCAATGGCAATGCTGATGGATGTTCCCAGATCAGGATGACGGATCGCTGCGAAATCGGCAGAGAAACTATCCGCCGTGACGCCAATTCCAGCAGTGATCTGCCCGTTCCCCGTATTGGTTCCAGCGCGCACATAAATGTGGGGGTCAAGCGCGTACTCGACGCCGCCGAGAAATGCCGGAGATTCATCCTCACTCGATTCGAACGAGGCATCGATCGTGAGATCGTTCGTTGGCCGATAGGAAAGACCCAGCCACGCCTCGCGGTCTTCGACCGAATCGCCGTAACTATTATAGAGGCTGACGAGATGCGTGACCGCAGCCGCAAGTGTGAGCCTTGGAAAAAGATCCAGGCTTGCGCCAAGATCGACGCCGATATCGCTCAGTGGCAAATATTCCGTTCCGAAATTTTCCTGCGCATAGCGAAGGCGAATACCAGCAACAGCATGTCGCCCTGTATCACCACCACCACTAACATTGAACACTCGCGAAGCCTGAACACCAAAAAATTGCCAGGAATAGGAATCTGTCCATTGATACCGGCTGAACGATGCACCGGTGAGCCAGAGTGAATCCAGGGGTATATCTCCCGCAACGCCGGCGCTATAACTTCCCGGAAGGCTCAACGGTGCGGGCCACAGCGTTACGCGGAGATGCGAAGCGGTATCGACACGCAAGGCCGGGTTGGGAACCCACTCGTCATGCACATCGGCAACATCACTTCGGCTTAGCCCAAGCGAGCGCGGCGAATCGGTGATCGTGCCGAAAATTTGGGCGAACGCCGAACGTGCACCTGTACCAGTGAAGAGAAGGAGCAGAAGGAGGACGCGCATGAGGACTTTTATGAACGACAAACTGGAAATTACGAATAATTTCCAGCAACCCCTCTAAAACAGGAAAGAACGTCCGATCAATACGATTTCGCCCACACCGCCTCGTGCTTTGAGGGCGAGCCGCACACTACGCAAGTTGTTGGTTTGGTTGCGCTCTGAAATTCCGGGAATGGCAGCACGCGGATCGTTGCTTTCGTCTCCTCTTTCACTTTGGCCTCGCAGGCAGCAGAACCGCAGAAACCTGCGTAGATAAATCCAGCATCGCGTTCAATGAGAGCTTTCATTTCTTCATAGCTCGTTACACCGCGGGTGCTATTTGCTTCGCGGCGGGTGAGTGCATTTTGCAGAAGTTGGTTCTGCAACGCATCGAGCAGGTTTGGAATGCGGGTAGCAAGCTCTTCTCTCTTAAGAAAGAGCTTTTGCTTTCTTCCCGGTTTTGGCGCTTCTTCGCTGTCCAAAAGAACGCGAGGAACTAAAACGACGGAATTGTTTTGGACGTCCTTTGGGCCGATCTCCATACGTAATGGAACGCCTTTTAGCTCCCAATCGTAAAATTTCGCGCCAGGGCTGAGGGAATCGCGGTCATCGAGCTTTGTGCGAATGCCGGCGGCTTTCATTTCACGGAAGACTTCGTCTGCGGCGATCATTACTATGGCTTTTTCTTCGTCGGTCTTGAAAATGGGAACGATGACAAGCTGCAACGGCGCAACGCGCGGTGGGGTAACGAGTCCATCATCATCCGAATGCGTCATGATGAGACCGCCGACCATACGTGTCGAAACGCCCCAGGAGGTGTTCCACGCATATTCCAGGTTCCCGTCGCGCGACTGGAATTGCAGCTCGAATGCCTTCGCAAAATTTTGGCCGAGGTTATGGCTGGTGCCGTTTTGCAGCGCTTTATTATCCTGCATGAGTGCTTCGGTGGAAAACGTGCGGAGCGCGCCGGCGAAGCGTTCGCTATCGGTCTTAAGTCCGATGATAACGGGCATGGCGAGATAATCTTCCATGAACGTGCGATATACGCCGAGCATTTTCAGCGCCTCTTCTTCGGCTTGTTGCTCAGTCTCGTGTGCGGTGTGACCTTCCTGCCATAAAAATTCCATCGTGCGAAGGAACAGCCGTGTCCGCATTTCCCAGCGGACGACATTCGCCCATTGATTCATCAAAATGGGCAGATCGCGGTAGGATTGCACCCATTTTGCGAACATCGAATAGATAATGGTTTCTGAAGTCGGACGAACGACCAGCGGTTCCTCCAATTCCTTCCCACCTCCGATGGTCACGACGGCCAGTTCGGGCGAAAAGCCTTCAACATGCGAGGCTTCCTTGGTGATGAATGATTGTGGAATGAAGAGTGGGAAGTACGCATTCTGATGTCCCGTTTCTTTGAACATACGGTCGAGTGCCTGCTGCATCAGTTCCCAGATGCCATATCCGTTCGGGCGAATGACCATGCAGCCGCGCACCGGCGAATGCTCCGCCAGCTCGGCTCGCTGCACGATCTCGTTATACCACGCGCTAAAATCTTCGCTTCGTTTTGTTAGTTTGTCTTCGGCCATGTAGTTGTTTTATTCGAAGGGTACATAAACTACGAGGGAGCGCGTGCGGTTCAGATAGCGTCCCAAAGTCGCGTAGCGACGAAGTACCCGATAGCCCAGGGTGAAGCGAAGCGGAACCCTGGGTTATGATCGGATTTGGAGGTTATAGCCCTGAAAGGGCGATGTTAATTCCGCTGGTTTGACTCAGCCCTTTCAGGGCTAGGTTACCTCTGGTCTTGGTTAACCCAGGGTTCCGTCCGCTGGGAGCGGACTTCACCCTGGGCTGCGAGTACTCCGTGCCTCCGGCACTAATATCCCCCATCCCAATAATCCCATTCATCACAAAAATCCCGGTTCAGACATTTCCGGGCACTATTGGCTACCGTTTTGTTTTTCATTTTAACGATGTTCCCGAAACGCCTTCTCGCACTCACCCTCTTTGCCGCGCTCGCGGTGATGCCGACGTGTGTGCTACGCGCGCAGTGGGTTTCTATGCAAGGACCTGCTTGTAATCCGATTGGTCCAATCATCTCTAAGGGTGATACCGTCTTAGCAGACGTTCAATGGAACGGTATTTACTGGAACGGTCTCTTTCATTCTTTGGATGGAGGTGCAACATGGTTCCAAGATACTTCTCGCTTCTTTAAGCAATGGCCTCAAACGCAGACCACACAGGTTGCTGCTTTTGACCTTGTCGATTCTGTGCTGTATGCCACAACAAGTATTGGAGTTCTTCAATCTCATAATTTCGGAACTTCATGGGATACGGTTCCAGGGTTACGTTATGCCACCGGATCGCCGTTGCTCATTGTAGACTCACAATTTTTTATTGGATCTTCCGAAGGAATGGGCCATTATGATGCAATCTCTCAAGCATGGCTTACCGCGCCCTACCCGATTCGTTACGCAAGCACATCCGCAATCGCAAGTATTGGTCAAAATATTGTCGTGAGCGTTGTCGACCCTGACGACGATCTTCCGTATTATCAATACAGTGGCATATACCGCTCACGTGATAATGGATGGACATGGGATTCGATCAACCATTCGTACAAAATAGCAAGTTCGATTATCAACTACGCGGACAGGTTATATGCGAGTATTGATAGCGCTGTCTATCGATCAGATGATAGTGGGAGCACCTGGAACCCAATTATTCACTCACCGAATGGTGAATGGGTAGAGAATCTATTCCCAGTTGGTGCTGTGATATTCGCAATCCTTTCGAGTCATCACATTGTACGTTCAGAAGACACACTCAAGACGTGGAGTTATGTCGATAGCGATATTATATCAAGCCCGCCAAACATATACATAGATGCCGCTCACATAACTGCGAGCAATCACGATCTCATTGCTGGAACTCCGCGCGGGATTTTTCTTTCTCACGAAATGGGTAGCACTTGGAAAGCCTCCAATCAGGGTTTGCCCTCTTCCGTTGCAGCAATTACTTACTTAGATTCTCAAATCTTTGCGTGTAATTCGAATGGACTTTTTGCATGCAATGTCGATAGCTCTGAGTGGTCAGATCGTAGTCATGGATTAGACAATACCATGTATATCTCTTCATTGGCATCGAATAGCCCACGTTTGTTTGCCGGATTGAGCCCCGGCATATCAGAATCATCCGATCAAGGGATTGAATCGACAATGACGATCGGCAGTGATGGTGCTTTTGTCAACGGCTTTTTTGTACAGGGACCATTAATGCTGTGTAGTTCTCGAAGTGGAGTTCTTCGTTCCACCGATAGTGGAACGACCTGGGACGGCACGTCTGGTTTGAATAATGCGACTTCAGATGAGTTTGCGCGGATTGATTCAGCACTATTCGTTGGAACTTTAAGCGGCATTGCAGTATCACTTGATGAGGGTAGTTCATGGGGAGAAAACGATTCATTATTTAAGGATGAGTATGTTTATCATGTTGCGGCAAACGGTTTCGTTCTATTTGCCGATGGATATCCCAACGTTGGCAATGGAAATCCCGTTGAAGGCTTTTGTCGCTCATTCGATGGAGGAACCGCGTGGAAACGAATGGACACTGCAATCTTTAAAGGTGATATAGCTTCAATTCTTGTTGTACAAAATTATGTTTTTGTAAGTCCGATTGAATATGACAGTGTAGATCATTATGTGGCTGGACACCCAGACGTATATTCAAGTTCTGACAATGGGACTACTTGGATTCCTACCGGGCTATATCGCACGGCACTGTCTCTCACAACGGATGGGGTTAACTTATTTGCCGGAACGGATTCAACTGTCTGGCGCCGTCCGCTTTCCGATTTCGGAATTAGTTCCGTTGCGCAACCACCAGCATCAACTAAATCTGAAATTCAAATCTACCCCAACCCTTTCTCCCAATCCACTGAAGTCACCTTTACCTCCCAAGCTGCCGGATATGCGGATGTCTCCATTGTGAATATGCTTGGCGTGGAGGTTGCGCGGCTGTTTTCGGGTGAGCTGGGTGCGGGGGAGCATTCCTTCGCCTGGGACGCAGGCAAGAATGGCTACGCTACACAAGGGGCTTATGAATGCGTCGTTCGCATGAATGGGCAGGTGGAGACGGTGCCGGTGGTGAAGAAATAGTCTGAACCTGGATTACGCGGATCTGGGCGGATTACGCGGATGGATTCGTGTCATTCCCGATAACGCCGTAGGCGTGGCCCGTTTGTAGAAACGGTTATCGCATTACCACCCCAAGCTCCGAAGGAGCGGCCTAACGCTGGCCTCTCCTTCGGCGCTTGATCGTTCAATGGACATCTATTTTCTACAAACGGGCCGCACCTAACGGCGCTTACAAAAATAATTTCGAATTTCCTTGCTTTCATGATTTGGATGTGGTATATTGTGAGTGAGATAATAGGCACCTATTTCTTTAAGCAAATACAATTCTTGGGTTTCTTTATGAACTAGTTCTTTGGGAAAGGCGATTATGAACACTTGTTGGAACAAATTGGCGAAAATGAGCGAATTTCGATAGGTGCGATGTGGATAACCGGGAACTCACAAGAAAGAAAAATGGCACCTATTTCTGGAAGAAATTATGAAGTATGAATTATGAAGTATGAACGAGCGGGGGAAAGAACTATCCTTGACCCCATTCGGTTAATGGCGCGCTATTTGGCAAAGGGCGGATGAAGCAGGGGGTCTGCTTATTGCGTCCTGCGGGGAGTATCATTTTGGTTGTTACGGGCCGAAATGCTTCGCAAAAATGGCTTATTTTGAAGAGCTTCTAACTTCAGAGTATGCAACAGTATTGTCAAAGGCATAAATCGCAAACTGAAGTTTGCGCTACATTACATGACACGCGAAGAAAAAGAGAGTTCCGTAGCGGAACTCCGTGAAGTGATCGACCGATCGACCGGCATGTACTTCACCGACTTCGAGGGAATGACCGTCGAGCAGACCACGCGTCTGCGAAACGAACTGCGTAACGCAGGGCTATCCTTCAAAGTAGGGAAGAACACGCTGCTTCGCCGCGCTCTCGATGATTCTGGCCGCCTGACCGATGACCTTCGGAAGGCGCTTGTTCGTCAGACGGGCGTAGCGTTCGGCTTTGACGATCCCGTGGCTCCGGCGCGGATCCTTCGTGATTTTATTGAGAAGAACCAGGATAAGCCGGCGCTCAAGCTTGCTTATGTCGAGGGACAAACGTTCCCCGGCACGGATCTCAAGAAAGTTGCGGCGTTACCGTCGAAGAAGGAAGTGATCGCTAGCATCCTGGGCAGCTTGAATGCTCCGATGCAGGGGATCGTTGGCGCATTGGGCGCATTGCAGCGAGATATCGTCTATCTCGTCGATGCGATCGAGAAGAAGAAAGCCTCTGCGGTAACGGATAACGGATAGTGGAGGAGTGGATAGTTTTGGAATTTAACACTATCCACTAAACACTGTCAACTATCCACTGCAAAGGAAGCAAACACATTTTTAACCATTTAAAACCGTAATACAACCATGGCAGATATTAATGCAATCGTAGAACAGATCAGCGCGCTGACGCTTGGCGAAGCCGCTGACCTCAAAAAAGCACTCGAAGAGAAGTTCGGCGTAACCGCATCAGCCCCGATGATGATGGGCATGATGCCGGGCAGCCGGCGGCGGAGCTCCCGCAGCCGCCGTTGAAGAGAAGACGGAATTCGATGTAATCCTCGCCGATGGCGGCGCATCGAAGATCAACGTCATCAAGGCCGTTCGTGAAGCGACGGGTCTGGGCCTGAAAGAGGCGAAGGACCTCGTAGATGGCGCACCGAAGCCCGTCAAGGAAGGACTTCCGAAGGCGGACGCCGAAGCGTTGAAGAAGAAACTTGAAGACGCCGGCGCGAAGGTCGAGCTGAAATAATTATTGTTCAATTCGAAGTTGACTTTGTTCGAGAACCCCGGCAATTATGCCGGGGTTTTCGAGTCTTTAAGAATGCATTTGGGAATTGCGTGAAGAGCACTACTCCTCAGAACCGGATGTTTCAACAAACTCCATTTTTCCAATATACGGCTATGAAAACATTTGCAGCAGCATTTCTCTTTCTATTCGCAGTATCCGCTAATGCACAGACGGTCATTAAGGGAACCGTAACCGATGCCAACGGCGGTACGCCGATCCTGGCACAGGCGCATGTTGGTAATTATCATGAGAACGCCAAAAAGAGCACGACCTACACATGCGCGAAAGATGGATCGTTCGAGTTTACGCTTCCCAAACCTGGAATGTATTCGCTTCGCGTAAGTGCTGTCAATCATGAGGAGGCAACTTTACCGCTTGTATTGCGAGAGGGTGATAAGAACGTGGAGTTGAATGTGCAACTCAAGCCAAACCCATTCAATAAGAGCTTCGACCAGATCGTCATTATTGGGGATTGGAATAAATTCGACTTTTCCGCATCCGATACCATGACCCCGACCATCGTTAACGGCAAGACTATTTATACCTACCAACGCGAAGCAACAGGCGACACCCTGAGCTACCAGCTTCTCGGCATTGCCGGATCACATAGCGTCAATGGTACTACCGCAGATTATTACACCTACGATGGCGGAGGCGATTACCGCTCGGTTGTGCACACCAGGAAAGGTGAGAAAGTTACCATCACCTTCGATCCATCGAAGCTGAATTTTGCGGCGAATGAAAACCTTCCTTCGGTCACGGTGAAGAACAATTCCTTTTTGCAAAAAGCCATTGCTCTGACCATGAAGGCAGATGCCATGTTTGAAGCATCCCTGACCTATCCGACACAAGGCGGTCCGGTAACGATGTCCCAGCCGAAATATCAGAAGCTACTTGATTTTCTCAAGGAGAATTTTGAGAAGGAGCGAACGACTGGCGATGCACTTTCGGCTCAATTTGCCGGGGTCACGCTTGCAGATAAGTATTCCAGAATGCCATCTACCGGAGCCGATATCGCATCGGAGATCCTAACCACGGTACCGGCGTCCTGTCCATTTTGGACGATGTCTCCGTTTGAATCCATTGCACTGACGAGGCTTGTCGATTCTAATTTCGGCGCAACCTATCGGCAAGGATTGGAGAAGAATCCCGAAAAGGGAGTTCGTGCCAATACCCTTTCTGATGAAATGCAACAAGCATTTAGCAGCAAAGATGAAAAGGAAGGAAAACGCATCTATACCCTTCTAAAAAAGGACTATTCCGATGTTCCTGAAATTAAGTATGCCCTGAACGAATACGATCCCGATGCCCCAACGCAGGTTGGCAAGCATGTACCTGCATTCGACGTAGCAATGCTCGGAAGCACGGACAGGGTGAGCGATAAATCCATGCTCGGCAAATATTATATGATAGATTTCTGGGCAACGTGGTGCGGCCCATGTGTTGGCGAAATGCCGGCGATTCATAAAGCCTACGAACGATTCAAAGGCCGAAAAGGCTTTGAGATCGTTTCACTTTCCATGGATGCCAGCGAGAAGAATATTGCTCCATTCCGAGCAAATAAATGGCCCATGCCATGGATCAATGCCTTTATTCCCGGAGTGTGGGATGCTGACATTGCGAAGGAATTCGAGGTTTCCTTCATCCCAGACCCGATCCTCGTTGGCCCTGACGGCACCATCTTAGCCAGACAGGAAGATCTGAGGGGCGATAAGTTGGAGCAAACGCTCGGAAAATATCTTGGAGAAAGCGATTAAAGATTTCGGGGAGCCATTTCGCTCCTATATTGTTTATACGCCGCAATTTGGATGAGCCGCATCGCCCACGATGCTTATCATCCATTGGAGACTCTGCGAAAGCCCTTTTTGGTAATGGCTCGGCAGACTTCCTCCAAACCGTGAGCTGAAGGCCACGTTTACGTTCACAATTTAACTGTAAGAACCAATGGTAAAACTGAGATTAGCACGTCAAGGACGCAAGAAAGTCCCGATTTATAAAATTGTTGCCACCGATAGCCGCTCACGCCGCGATGGGCGCTACCTTGAATCCTTGGGGCAATATCGCCCATCGAACGAGCCAGGGCAGAAAGTCCAGATCAAGGAGGATCGGGCTCTGTATTGGCTTGGCGTTGGTGCCCAGCCGTCGGATACCGTCCGCTCGCTTCTTTCCGGCGAGGGTATTCTCCTGAAATGGCACTTAGACAAGAAAAAGATCGAGCCAGCTCGCGCATCTGAAATTTTCACAACATGGAAAACGAAGCGCGATGAGAAGCTAGCCGCTCACATTGACGCCAAGCAAGCGGCGATCAACGCCCGCGAAGAAGAAAAGCGCAAAGCTGTAGCGAAGAAACTTGCTGATGCAGCCGCGGCGGAAGCTGCCGCACTTGAGGCATCTGCCGCTGCTGAAGCAAGCGCAATGGCTGAAGAGGCTTCCGTCCCTGAAGTGGCACAATCCGAAGCGCCCCAAGCCTCTGAAGAAACAGTTGCTGCAGCAGAAGCGCCAGCCGTCGAAGGTTAAGCCTTTCTTTACTCCAATGCCATGGATGAAATCGTTGATTTTCTCCAGAGCGTACCGAACCTGAGCGCAGTTCCACGCGAGCAGCTGGAGTGGCTCGTTCGCGAATCGGAAATTTTTCAGTATGAACCGGGCTTGTTAGCCCGTCCAGGGGAAGCCAACGACATGATGAATTATCTCATGGTTGTGCTCGAAGGCGGGCTCGAGGCGTTTGTGATGCAAAACGGGCAGCGCAAAACACAAATGACGACCGGCGTCGGAGCGATAACGGGCATGCTCCCGTTTTCGCGCATGAAATATACTCCGGTTTATATCCAAGCAAGGGGGAACCCTAAACTGCTCGCGCTGCACCACTCGAAGTTCCATGCTCTCATCGCCGCCAATTATGAATTGACCGAAGTGATCGTCCATTCGATGATCGATCGGGTGCGTGTGTTCACCACCAATCACTTTCAGAATGAGAAATTGATGGCGCTTGGGAAGCTTTCGGCAGGTCTGGCTCATGAATTGAATAACCCGGCTGCTGCGGTGCTTCGGAGCGCACAGGATCTTAAAGAGATCGTCGGGACATTGGGGTCGAGCCTTCGAGCCGTCAGTTCTCTTCATTTGATGGCGGAGGAAATTGAAAGCCTTGGAGAGATCATCGAAAAAGCTACGAAAAATGGTTCGGTGCGGCTACCGCTTCTTGAACGCAAACGCCAGGAACGCGAAATATCGGATTGGCTGGCTGATAACAAGGTTGCAACTGATTGTGAGGAAACATTTGCAGATTCGGGGATCACGATCGAAGATCTTGGAAACCTCAAACGATCTATTTCCGATAACACCCTTCTTCCTTTCATCAATTGGTTTGCGGCACGGCTACAGACAGAGAAAGCTGTGTACGAGATCGCGGAGTCGTCACGCCGCATTTCGGAATTAGTGCAGTCTATAAAAAGTTACACGCGCATGGATCAGGCGCAGGCGATGGACTCAGTCTGCATCAATGATGGAATTCGGAACACGATCACGATGCTCGAATATAAGGCTCGGCGCAAAGGCATTGCAATAAATGTCGATCTCGAAAACGATCTGCCACTAATCCTCGGATTTTCCGGCGAGTTGAATCAGGTCTGGACAAACTTGATCGATAACGCGCTCGATGCGATGAAAGATGGCGGTGAACTGATCGTCAAGACAACCACCGCTCAAAATCAAGTAGTCTTCACCGTTATTGACAATGGTTCGGGAATAGCTCCCGAAAATCTCGAACGCATTTTCGATCCATTCTTTACTACCAAAGATGTTGGTGAGGGCACTGGTGTTGGTCTCGATCTGGTGCGAAAAGTAGTGCAATCGCATCATGGAAAGATTGAGGTGAATTCTCGACCAGGACGAACTGAGTTCCGGATTTCATTTCCAAAGACATCGACATGAAACTCCCGATCATCCTTCTTATTGATGACGACCCACAAGTCTTGCGAGCACTTTCGAGGGACGTTCGTCAAAAGTACAAAAAGGAATATCAGATCCTCAGCACGGAAAACCCGCAGGAGGCGATTGAAAGTTTGAGGGACTTGAAGCGTACTGGTGAAGAAGTCGCGCTCTTTATTTCGGATCAGAGGATGCCACGTATAACGGGAGTCGAGCTTCTCGAAAAGTCAAAAGAGTTTTATCCAGAAGCCAAGCGAATGTTGCTTACGGCGTATTCCGACATGGATACTGCGATTCGTGCGATCAACGAGACGGATCTGGATTATTATCTGATCAAGCCGTGGGATCCACCGGAAGAAAAACTATTTCCCGTGATCGATGATATGCTCGATGAATGGCTTTCGAGTTACAAACCGGAGCTTGCAGGCATTCGGCTTCTTGGCTATCAGTTCTCTCCGAAATCGCACGCGATCAAGGAATTCCTCTCCGGTCATCAAATTCCCTATCAGTGGATCGATGTTGAAAGTCATCCGAAAGCTGCGGAAGTGATGGCCCTCAATGCGATCACTCACTCCTCGCTGCCAGTTCTGATCTTCGATGATGGTACGCTTGCTGTCGATACAGAAATTCATTCTGTTGCCGAAAAACTTGGGCTTCGTCCGACGGCAAGTTCGACGATGTATGATGTCATCATCATCGGCGCTGGTCCGGCTGGACTTGCTGCGGCAGTCTATGCCGGTTCAGAAGGACTCAAGACCCTATTGGTGGAGAAGCATGCGCCCGGAGGTCAGGCTGGTACAAGTTCCCGTATTGAAAACTATCTCGGGTTTCCAAGCGGGGTAAGCGGTGCAGAGTTGACACGACGAGCCGTTACGCAAGCAACTCGTTTTGGAATTGAATTCCTTTCGCCACAGGAAGCACTGAATATTTCATCCGATGAATCCTATAAAACCGTTCGTTTGGCGAACGGTAGCGAAGTTCATGCTCGAAGTATCATCATCACGACAGGGGTTGCTTACCGGCAACTTGAAACGAAGGGTATTGCAGAGTTGACGGGAGCCGGCATCTACTATGGAGCCGCATCCGTAGAGGCGTTGCAGACGCGCGGCAAACAGGTTTATGTCATTGGCGGTGGAAATTCTGCTGGACAAGCGGCGCTTCATCTCGCCAAATTCGCAGAGCACGTGTATATTGTCATCCGTAAAAAGGATTTGTCTGGAACGATGTCTTCCTATCTTGTCGATCAAATTGCGAAAACACTAAACGTAACCATCCTGCCTGAAACAGAAGTTATAGAGGCATGTGGCTCCGAACATTTGGAATCGTTAGTGCTGCAAACTGTCAATGGAGAACAACGCTCAGTCTCTGCCGATGCACTTTTTATTCTTATCGGTGCTCGACCTTATACCGATTGGATCCATGCCGATATTTTGAAAGACGATCGAGGCTTCATCGTTACCGGACGCGATCTGATCGGTCGAGAGAATTTCAGATCGGGGTGGCCACTCCGACGCGATCCCTATCTGCTCGAAACGTGCAGTCCGGGAATTTTCGCTGCTGGTGATGTCCGCGCAGGCGCGATGAATCGTGTTGCCAGCGCTGTCGGCGAAGGTGCGATGGCCGTTAGTTTTGTTCACCAATATTTAGCAGAAGTGTGAACGAAGATCTTGTCCTTATAGCTCGCATCGGAAAGCCACATGGCATTCGCGGCGAAGTATCAATTCAAAGTTTTTCCCATGATGACCGCCGATTTCAAAAGCTGAAGCGTGTTCTGCTTCGGATGTCTTCTGGTGAAATGTTAGAGCGATCCGTTAGTTCTGTTCGACTTCTCCCCACTGGAATTCTTCTAAAAATCGAAGGGGTCGATGATCGTGATGCTGCTGAGTTCCTGCGCAATGCAGAAATACTGATCCCCGAAAGTGAACGCCCGAAACTTCCTAACGGCCGAGCCTACTACGATGAAATCATCGGAATGACCGTCGTAGATGATGAGACTGGCTTAACGATCGGCCTCGTAAAAAATGTGCTCGATATGCCGGCCGGTGACGTTTTCGTGCTCGATCTGAATGGCACTGAGCACCTCGTCACTAATGCCGGCGAAGAAGTCCGGAAGATCGATATTTCAAAGAACGAGCTTCGAGTCAGACTCCTCGAAACCTACGGAACTTCTTCCTGATTAATTTAGAGACGCCGCCCTGTTGGTCGTCGGCTCGGACAGTTCGGGAACCGAAGATTTCTTTTTTCGCATTCCTGCCATAATTCCCATCGGCACGATCACGCAATAACCGAGCAGTAACAGGATCGGGCTGACCGTCAGTGCCATATCGCTCATCACAGGGCTGACATACATCACGATGTACCCGATCACGATCACTGCAATGCCAAGGGCGATGATGCGCATGTTCTTTGCATCGAACGGCATTTGAAATTGCCGAACCGGAGTATTATCCGTGCTTTTCCCTCGTGCTCGGCCAGGGGCTGGGCGGCTGGATGTGGCGCGGCCTGGGGTTTGGCGCGGCGTGGGGCGTGCTGGTCGAACGGGGGTTGCAGTCTGATTTGCCATAATTATCTCTTCGGAAACGTGAGGTTTGAGTTAACTTTGCATGGATTCATCTCGTTCCATGCTTCCCAATCCCGCACGTTTACAATTTTCTCAATAGAATTTTGCATATACTCCGCCGTTCGTGAGCGAAACCGTTGTGGTTCCATTCCGAAGTGTCAGCGGCGATGCATTGAAGGTTGCTTGAATCGTGGTGTCCGTAATGGAGGTGATCGTGATCGTACCAACCGAGGCAACCCCAGCTCCCGGCGTTGGGGAAAGATAGGTATTACCTGACTTATCTACGCAATCCATCGTTGCAAAATAAGGGCTGATACCATTTAAGCTTATTGGCCCGACGCTATAGGAACCGGTCGCCGTTATATTTGTAAGCGTGAAGCCGACGGCTATTCCGGCTGTCCCTGCTCCTGCAACGATAATATTCTTAACACCTGAAATAGTGGTATCGACCGCCGTAGCCACCAGAGTATCCGTTGTACCGTTGAAGGTGACGATCATGGTGTTGGAAGAAGAGGGCACACCGCTGCCACCAGTCGGCGTGGTAGTGCTGGTGCTTGTGCTCGAATTGCATGACGCAAAAACAAAGGCGGATAGAAGGAGGATCGCGACGGTAATTTTCATGAGATGGTTGAACTGTAGAAAGTGCTAATGTAGTATCTGTTTGGCTAAATTACGAAATTGTTATAACTAAAAAATAAAAAGTTGCAAGCGGTTCCTTTATTTCAATTCACCATTTTCCATGTGCATCGTCCGGTCCGCCTGAGCGGCTAAGTCCAGGTTATGCGTAGCGATAAGGAATGTCTGCCGGTGCTCCCGCGAAAGATCCATAATGAGGTTGAACAGAATATCGCTGTTACGGGCATCGAGGTTTCCGGTTGGCTCATCGGCAAGGATGATCGCAGGTTTCATCATAAATGCCCGGGCTACGGCAACGCGCTGCGATTCACCGCCGGAAAGCATCGAGGGCCGGTGATCGACCCGGTCCTTTAACCCGGCATTGCCCAGCAATTCCGCAGCCCTATCGCGAACTTCATCGAATGGCTTGCCGGCGATCATCGCCGGCATCGCAACATTTTCCAGCGCGGTGAATTCCGGCAGTAAATGATGGAATTGAAAGATAAACCCGATACGCTCGTTTCGAAATGCGCTGAGCGCTTTATCTTCCATCTTCGCGACGTTCTGCCCTTCGATCGTCACATCGCCGCCACTCGGTTTATCCAAAGTACCGAGCAAATGCAGCAGCGTACTCTTACCGGCGCCCGATGGCCCGATGAGTGCCACGATCTCCCCCGCGTTAAGCGTAAACGTCAGATCCCGAAATACTTCGACATCCACCCGACCCCGCACCGCAAACCGCTTGGATAATTTATTCGCTTCTAAAACTGCCATTCTGTCAATTTAATATTCCATAAGAAATAGGTGCCATTTCTTTTTCTTGCTGAGTTCCCGACCACCCTTGATTCCATGTCAGATTCGCCATCTGTTTCAACAAGTATTCATAAAAGTCCCTTCACAGAGAACTCGTTCATATCGAAATCTAATGCTATTTCTTCATACTTCATAATTCATACTTCATAATTTCCCCGATGGGTGCCTATCACCGCACTACTAATATACTACATAAAATCATCCGAACCATGATTTCTGAAATTTTAAGGATTTTGGAGATAGTGTATTGTCATTCCCGCGAAAGCGGGAATCCAGACCCCATCGCTACGATACCATAATTGATTACCTTGTTCGAGGCAACAACATACTAAACAATTCGCCGTGACTTAAAAGTCACGGCTGCAACGCCGTCTTCGCAATCTCCCCAACGATCCTTACCGTTTCCAAACTGACGGTTACCACCTGCCGGATAAGCCGGATGATATATTGCGGGTCGTCCTCGCGGTTCGGGTCGTTCACGATGCCAGAGCGTTTGTCGGTCGAGACCTGGTATTGGTCGATGATCCAGTCTATTGCCGAGCGGTTGCCGAGACGGTAGTCGAAGGCTTCCGGCGGAATGCCGGTAAGCGTGAGGTCTTTATTATAAATTAAATCGAATGAGCTTGTAGCGCCGGCGTCCTCGCCGGTCCCCTTTTGTTTTTTCGAACCGGGAACGGGGACAGGCGAGGACGCCTGCGCTACAGGTTTTCGCAATTTCATCTTCTCCACTCTGAAATTCAACCCACTATCTGGACTCCATTTCTCTCCGAGTGGATATTCCGGCGCTTGCTCGTAGTTCACATGCAGATCGGCAAGCTGATGGCCGCATTCGGAAATAGCCCAGAAATCCGGAGAGATCGGAATGCGTGGAAGTTCCCGCCGCAGGTTTGCCGCATATTTCGTACGGTATTCCGGATGGTGAAGCAAGCCATACACGTAGTAGAAAATATCCCATTTCGTTATTTCCTTCCCCTGTAGCGCAGGCGTCCTCGCCTGTCCCCTTTTGCGTTTATCGCCGGGGAGGGGGACCGGCGAGGACGCCGGCGCTACAAAATTCGAGGGCGAGGACGCCGGCGCTACAAGCCTTTTAAACTCCCCAAGCGCCCAGTCCGTGATGTTCTCTTTCCGCCCGTTGCCGTCTTCGGCGTAGGTTTAGAAGGGGAAGCAGTGACTACAGTAGAAATCCTCGTTCGAGACCTAATGACCCACCTTCTCCCCATTCAGAGGTCAAATGTTCACGAACCAGGGTAAATAGATGGAATACTACATCCGAATAAATAGGATTTTTAACGTAACTCGGAAGATATCTGAATTCTCTGTCAGTATTTTTTTGCTTTCGTAGGACATAAATCTGATCAACCTTAAATTTTCTAAGATTGATCGATTCCGTGAGCTTCAACCATTCAGCAACGACAATGTAAAGAGAATTAGGGCTTCTCAATTTGAGCTGTTCGGCAGCACTGCTTGATCCCTCGAGCATTGTCTTGTCAAGATACGTTTTGCATTCAACGGCAATAGCAGGAATCTGGATGACGTGATTTTCGATGATATCTGAGCCTTCGCATTTTAAATTGGCGTTTACGGTGACTCCAATGACGAAATCGTGATCCTTCTTCTCGATTCTCGCGCTGGGATTATTTACCATCGAACGAAAATTAGGAGCCGCAAAAAAGATGTCTTTGAAAGTATGTGCTTTCCCAACCAGAGCCGAATCTGAAAATTCTTGGACAAGATCATAAAACAAGTAGTACAAAAATTCTTCAAGCACACTTGAATGCAGATTAGATCTCGAATCAAAGTGTTCCGCGAAGTGCTGATGATCAAGAAAGTCCTTGTACTCGGTAAAAAGCCTGACTTGTTGTTCAATTGTGGCTCTATCTATCCGAGAAGATGTGATACCTGGGCCAGCTAGTGCTTCATTTGCCGAACGCCATGCATCATATCTTTTTCTGATTTTAGCAAGAAGTTGTTTTGATTTAACATCAGAATACTTCTTGGCACTAATCTCCTTTTGTTTAAGATTGTCTCCGTGGACATGCATTAAAGTTGAGCGAATAAATTTAAGGCTAATGTTTTGGCTAGTAATGGGGGTACCGCATTACCAATTTGGTTATACTGACATAGGTGCTTCTCAGTAAATCGTCCCTCTCGTTGCAACAGCTTATGACTTACAACAGTTGGCTTCCCCTTGAAAATATACCAATCCGGAAATGATTGAATTCTTGCACCCTCTCGTGGGGTGAAATTTCTATTAATGTATGGATGAACAAAGTTAGCATAAAATGAAGCGGCGATCGTATGGCATGGCCTATCTGCGTACATTCGTCGATTGTTTTGGTCGTAGGCTTTTTCAGATTTCTCGCCATTCCCATTTCTTTTCAACGGCATCAAATGTTCGGGGACATCAGAAGTTGAATCGCCCCATGACATTGATTTAAACCGCTCTACCATCCTCTTCGAATGTGACATTGCTTTATGATTATAAAGATGGGATGTATTCTCACGCAACAATCGCTGGAACTCAGTTTGTGGTGGAATGGCATACTCCATTTGCTCCGCTCCCTCCCCTGCTTCGATTTCAGGTAAATCCGAAATCGCATCCCACAAAGTTGGTGTGGACAATAGGGACTCATCAAAAAGGTTGCTCCCAGTGCTTATTCTATGTGTAGCGCTTGGAAATGGTCTTGATAAAGGGGATGCAGAACCGATTACCAAAAACCGCTTACGTATTTGTGGAACACCATAATCAACAGCTTCAAGAACTTTGCTATAAGTATGGTATCCTATCCTCTGTAGTTCGTTTTGAATAATGTCAACGACCGGAACTCCAGACTTCGTCTTGGCTTTTTGAATGTTTGGAACATTCTCCATAATAACTAACCGAGGTTGTATAACTTTTGCAACTCTAAGAAATTCCATGAACAATGAATTTCGAGGATCATGTGGGTCGCCAGCATTTCGGTTGGCATGCGAGAAGCCTTGGCAAGGCGGACCCCCAAGAAGAATGTCAACTTGTCCTGAACCGAAGTTCGAGAGTACCTTGGCATTTTTAAGCTTTGTAATATCGGCAACGATCACATTACTTTCAGGATGGTTGAAAGCAAATGTCTCGGCAGCCCATTCATCGGACTCTATTGCGCCAATTACTGATGCACCGGCAAGACTAAAGCCAAGGCTGAATCCTCCCGCTCCGGCAAATGTATCAAGAATTTTGACTTCTTTCTTCTTCATTTTCATTCTCTATGAACACTTAAGAACAGGTGCTCCAGTTCCTTTCGGATTCGAGCTCTTTTGCGTTGTTGCCAATTTCGCGGATGATGCGCATGATGAAATTCCCGGTTCCCACAAACGGGTCGAGAATATGCACGCCTTCGCTTGCCAGCGAGCGTTTGAACTCCGTTTTTAGAATATGCTGCACCGAGCGCACCATAAAATCCACGATGGGCTGCGGCGTATAGACGATGCCGTGCGTATCGGCCACCTTGACGGCAAACCCCTGAAAGAACTTTTCATACACGGTGTTCAGGAACGCCTGCTTCTGGCTCCAGTCGGTAATGGATTTTGCTTTCAGTTCCAGTGCGCGGTAAAAATGGTCGAGCGGCGCGAAAAATTGCTGCCGGTTGAAACTGCGCGAGGTGAGCGCGTCGATCACTTTTTCGATCTCGCTCGCAATTACATTCCTTCGCACGAATTCCGGGTTTTCGAATACGCTTGTAAAAATTCGCGAGGTCAGTAAATGCTGAACAAGCATTTCTTCGACGGCTTCATCCGCGAGGTTCGGATTGATGGCGGCGCGGCAGAGTTCTGCAAAATCCTGAAATGCCTTTTTGAAACGAGCGTTATCCTTCTTTTCGACCTCGATCATTTCGATGACCTTCTTGGCCGATTCGGGAATTCTATCCTTGAACTGCGCGACGATCTGTTCCCAGTTCGATTGCTCCTCGGCGCGGTATCCGATAAAATCCGTAATGCATGCTGCGAGGCGTTCGGCGTCTGTCAGATCGTATTCGTCGATCTCGCCGCTATCTTGAATGAGTATGGCGAGCGTGGGTTTCTGGAAGAGTATGTTATTTCTCGGATAGCCTGCTGCGAATTTTTTATCGATCCATTTACGGAGATCGTCCTGTTCATCTTTTGCTTCCCAAAATCCGATAATGCCGCCCCACTCATCTTTGATCGCTCCATCGACGGAACCGGCATTGCCATTGGCAAGCGTAATTCCCTCCTCCGCAATGAAGGACCATTTCTTTTTCCGCGCGTAGGTGGTCAGAATTTCCTGAAACGCCGCGCGGACGGATGTTTCCTTCGAGGCGCCAAGTTTTTCAAACTCCGCCAGCGCGGCGTAGTATTGCTTGATCGGTTTGTGGGAAGGCTTTATTTCTAATTGCATTCGGGATGTGGTTGGTTTATTGCAACACAGGATGGAGGAGGTGAATTCGGCAGGGGGGAGTCGGGCTGGAAGCACCGACCTACGCGAACCCGACCCGGCGTTTTAAACGCAAACCAGGGGCTTGCGCCCCCGGCTATTATCTTTCGTCCCCCCAGTCAAGCTGAGGGCAGGCTCTTCGGGACTACGATTATTTTCTCAACACGACGAACTCTACACGGCGGTTTTCGGAGCGGCCTTCGTCGGTGCTGTTGTCGGCGATGGGGGAATCTTTGCCGTAGCCTTTGGCGGATACGCGGCTCCCATCCACACCATTTTGGATGAGGTAGTCACGCACCGCGTTCGCCCGCTGCAGGGAGATCCTCATATTCACGTCGTCGGAGCCGATGTTATCGGTATATCCCGCGATCTCGACGACCATCGTGGGAACTGCTTTCATAAGCCGAACCGCGCGATCCAGCTCGGGATACGAAGAGGAATTAAGCGTTGATTTGCCAAAATCGAAAAAGACAAGCAAGCGCGTTCTGCCGGAGGCCGGTCCGAGCTTGATATTCGGATGGCGCGATAGAATGCGACCCTGATCGTCCACCTCGAAATAAGCCGTGCCAAACAAGTACCCATTGGCATCCGCAGTGACGGAATATTTACCCGGAGCTTTTACGCGGATGTTGTACCGGCCGTTGCCGTCGGTATGGTCGTTGGCAACCACCTGGTTGTTCGTCAGATCGACGACCGTCATATTCGCTTCGACAGGGTTGCCGGTGCCTGCGTCAGTAACGGTTCCCGTAAGCGTAACCTTGCCATCCGAGGGAGGATTCGTTGGTTCCGTCGCTTCACGTTGCTCGGCGGCGCTGGCGCCGTTCGTTCCACCGAAGGGGAACCGGATGCCAACGGTGAGCGAGGCATACCAGAGATTGGGGTACGTAATAGCTGGTTGAAGGTAGCCCGCAGCTGTAGCATTTAAGTCTGTCTGAGCATCGCTGTTCAGCCACGAAGTCAGGGGAATGCTGAAGAGCAACTCCAGATCCAGCATGGATGAACTCGAGAGGTCGAACCCAGTCCCGGCACCGATCTGGATCGCTGCGCGCGTGGTAACAAATCGGTCCGAAATACTGGCCGCTGGCCGGTTGAGGATATTGCTGCCGGTTTTATCCGGTGTTCCGGCAAAATAATAGGATTCGCCGGGTGTGGTCAGGGTTTGGTTGGCACCCAGCGAATTGCTCAGAAGGCCGGAGAACTCGAGCCCACCGATCGCATACCATGCACCGCCGAGCCGAAAGTTAAGGAGCGCGGCAAGGCTTAAATTCGAAAGAAGTAGCGTGTAGTTGTTTGATGAGTTGGATTGATCTGTAACCTGGTTCGTCGTTGGATCCGTGGCCAGCGTAACCGTATGCGATTCGTTGCTGGAGGTGTAGTTGGTTAAATAGCGAAGTTTACCCTCAAGATCCAGGGAGTTGCTCAGAGGAAAAGCAATTTTTCCGCCGAGGAGAAATCCGAGTCCCGAGCCAAGGCTATTATAAGGCATATATGTGTTAACATTGGTCTGGAGCCCGGTATTTGGATCGATCTCGTTCGGGTCATACAAATGCCAGAGGAAATTTTTATTTCCCCAATACGATGACCCGGTAACGCCAAGGTCGAAGCCCCAATAGCTGTGACCGGTTACTTCGGGGCCGTTTTGTCCGAACGCGATGGAGTTAAGCCCCACGGTACTCAGGGCCAATAGCAGCAGAAAGCTAAGGATGTATTTGTTCATAACGTTGTCAATCTATTAAAAGAGATGGAAAAAACGAACTACTCAGTACAAAAATAATACAGGAAAACCAGGTGGTGCCAAAACAATGATTAATTTTACACAAATTAAACCAACCCTTTTTGATATGCTCATATAGAAAAGAACTTTTCAGCAACGAACCGTTTGTGCAGACACGGGTTTGTGTAGAAAGCTTTGATCTACGATTAATGGCGTATCGCCCCGAATACCACGCATTATCCGATGACGATCTTATCCGGCTTTTTCAAGCCAGATCGTCTTCGCGTGGCGATAGCGATGCGGCATTCACCGAGCTTGTCGATCGGTACCAAAAGCGCATCTATTTCGCTGCCCGAAAGATGCTCCGTGGCGATCATGACGAGGCCGATGAGATTGCGCAGCAAACGTTCGTGAAAGCCTACGAGGCGCTCGGTAAATTTCGCGGGGAATCACAGCTTTATACGTGGCTGTATCGTATTATGATGAACGCGGTCATTCAGCGCTCGCGTAAGAATAAGGTGAGGCAGTTCGTTGCTCTTGACGAGATCAACGAGCTTTCCGAAGAAGGTGCCGAGCCGGACAGCCAATTGTTGAAAGGGGAAACGACCCGCCTGATCGAAGCGGCGATCGAAACGCTGCCACCAAAACAGCAGCGCGTCTTTATGATGCGATTTTACGATGAACTTCCGTATGAAGACATCGCATTCATATTAGGGACGAGCGTTGGCGGATTGAAAGCTAATTATTTTCATGCGGTTAAAAAGATCGGGGAATATCTCCAGAATTCGGAGCGGTTTTCTGGGTTGCGAAGCTCTGAGCTGGCCGGGAGCGAATAAGTAAAGGGGTTATTAAACTTTTGATGCGATTTCGCGTCCATTAGATAAGGGAAAATATGGAAAAGTACAGCGAAAATAATGCGAATACGAGTAAGTTTGAGGAGGACATCCGAAAACTTGCGACTCCGTATGTTTCCGAGGAGCCTGGTCCGCTCTATTGGGCAACATTTCGCGTCCGGGTTATGGATCGGATCGCCGAGCAGCAGCGATCTACATGGCTGAAGCGAATGCAGCTATTTTTTGCGGGACACATCTGGAGCAGCAGCATTGCAATCTCGGCTGCTGCCCTGCTTGTCGCAGGGGTCATGATCTTCCAGCCATTCGGGGGGGATTCTCCTTTCAAGCAGGGTGTTTCTCCGGCTCCGATAGCGCAGGCGCCTCAAGCACCATCGGCACCTATTGCTCAAGTTGCGAAACCGGAGCCTGTTGCTTCACCGGAAGTTGCGGCGGTACAGCTTCCGGCCCATTCAAGCGATCGGGCACATTCGAACTATCGCGCACCGCACACGGATGATCTTTCATCCTCCGATCTCGCGATGGTTGCGGAACCGGTTTCGGGACCAGCGGAAAATGCCGTCAGCCTTGACGACCTGTCCAAACCGGAACTCGAGGCCATTGTACAAGATCTGGAAAGCGACGAATAAATAGAAATTTGGGATGAGGTAACGATCTCCTCCAACATGGTTATGAAATTTACAGTATTATTTTTTCTTTGGTTTTGCGGCGCGCTTATGCTCGCGCCCATTGCCAGCGCGCAGGTGCCGAACGAGACGAACTTATCGGATGAACTTCGCGATGCTCAGGAGCAAACAATCCGGCAAACGCTTGTCCAGAAGATCGAGCAGTTGAAGTACGCCAAGATCAAAAAAGATCTTGAGCTTGACGATATTACCGCCCAGAAGTTCTTTGAGGTCTATAAACCCGCCGAAAAGGAAATCCAGTCGTTGGTGAAGGAGCGTAATTTCGAGCTTAAAGCGCTCGGCGCGGCAACCAATACTTCTGCATCCGAGGCAGACATCGCCGCTATGACGCAGAAGATCAAGGATCTCAATCAGCAGATCGCAGCCCGCGAGCAAAAACTGGATAGCGACCTGATGCCGCTCCTCACGCCGTTGCAACGCGCAAAGCTGTTGGTGTTCGAGCAGGAGTTCAACCAACGCGTCCGTGAGCAGGTTGCCGAGGGTAATCGCAGCGCGTCTGCCGCACAGCTTCGCAAGTTACGCCTTCTGCTGCGCCAACAGCGTATCAAGAATCAGCTTCTAAAGAAACAAGCCGCCGAAAAGGCGGCTGAGCACCGGTAAACCATCCGCATGGAGTGAACTTTAGTTTGTTTGTGTGTGTGGTGGCTTCGCACGATATACCTTACGTGCAGCCTCTGAAATGATCTATCTCGATAATGCCGCCACAACCCCGCTCGACCCCAAAGTTTTGGATGCTATGCGTCCATACTTCGAAGGGGAATTCGGCAATGCCTCCAGCGTACACCAACTTGGCACCCATGCGCGCGTAGCGCTTGAATCGGCGCGCGAAACCGTGGCCCGCGCCATCAATGCCGAGCCTCGCGAGATCGTCTTTACTTCTGGCGGAACTGAATCCGATAATGCCGCGATCAAGGGTGCGGCCTTCAAAAAATATTCCGAACAGCCTTTCTGGAATGAGATAAAGATCGTTACCAGCCGAACGGAGCATCTTGCCGTGCTCGAACCTGCTGAGTGGCTTGCGAAACTTGGCGCTTCGGTCACCTACGTCCCTGTAAGTCCTTTTGGGCATGCACTGTTGGATGGCGCTAATATAGCCAGCGATACCACGCTCGTTTCGCTAATGATGGTTAATAATGAAACAGGTGCTATCAATCCGATCTCGGAGATTGTGAGCGTTGTGAAGGCTGGGTCCAGCGCGCTCGTTCACACGGATGCAGTGCAGGCGCTTGGCAAAATGCCGATCGACGTGAAGGCAATGGGAGTTGACATGCTCTCACTTTCCGCGCACAAGATCCACGGACCGAAAGGCATCGGTGCGCTCTACATTAAAAGTGGAACCCCCTGGGAACCGCTGCTGCACGGAGGTTCCCAGGAACGCAATCGGCGCGGTGGCACAGAAGCGGTTGCACTTGCTGTCGGTTTTGCAGAGGCCGTAAAAATTGCTTCCGGGTACATGGACGGAGTGGACTCGGTTGGACTTCTGAGAAAGCATCTTCTTAATAAACTTGCGAAAATACCAGAGATCGTTTTAAATTCCGCCACCGATGACACATCCATCGATTCGATCGTAAATTTCACGTTTACACCGGAGGTGCTTTCGCGCATGGATGCCGATTCCCTCATCATTCGCTTCGATCTGGAAGGAATTGCCGTCTCGAACGGCGCGGCGTGTACCTCCGGCAGCCAGCAGCCATCGCATGTGCTGCTCGCCATGGGAAGATCGAAGGACGTTGCGAGCAAATCGGTGCGGGTATCTTTTTCACATCACAATACAACGGAAGATATTGACCGATTGGTGGAGGTGATACAAACGATTCTTAGAAATTAAAAAATATAACCAAAAAGACGACGCAGATAATTGTCATCCCCGCGAAAGCGGGGATCCAGACCCCAAGTTTTCGGTAAATCCAAGCCTGGATTCCCACTTTCGCAGGAATGACAATCTTGAAACTTACGATCTTGAAACCCAAAATCCGCATTGCTACTGCCAGCGATATTCCCGCTATTGTTGCGGTGGTGAATCCTGCGTTCCAAGTTGAGATCTTCTTAAGCGGGACGCGCACGGATGAGAAGAACGTTGCCGATCACATGCAAAAAGGGGAGTTCCTGCTGTTGGAGGATGCCCCAGGCAAGATCATCGCTTCCGTGTACGTCGAGCAGCGTGGGGAACGAGGGTACTTCGGGGTGCTGGCGGTCGAGCCATCACGACAAGGCCGGGGATTGGGAACGAGGATGGTCGAGGCTGCGGAGCAGCACGTCCGTGCGAAGGGATGCAGATACATGGACATTAAAGTGCTCTCCGCGCGCGCAGAGCTTCCGCCCTATTATCGCAAGCTTGGCTATGTAGAAACGGGTACTGAAGAATTCCATCCCACCCGACCGCTGAAACCGGGAATAGAATGTCACTGCATTATTATGTCGAAGCCGCTTGCGTAGGTCGGACGCATCGCCGACGATGCTTCTTCCAGCCCGACATTTGGCTCAAAATGGGCTTGAATTGCTTCCTGGAAAAAGTGCATATTTGGTGTAACCTTTCTACATACCGACGGAGTTCTAAGTAGTATGGTCACATGTGTCAATTATAAAATTAGGTTGTTCCTTATCGTAGCGCTGGTGCTCTCTGCACCCTGCGTAAGTATATCTCAGAATATTTGGGAGCCTGCAAGCGGCGCACCAGCAGGTACCGTCTCTGCTTTTACCGAAGCCCCGAATGGCCATATCTTCGCGGGTACTGAGGTGGGACTATTTCGCTCTACGGATGGCGGGGGGAGTTGGCAGAGGGTTAACACTGACCCCAATTACATTGATGGATTTGGCGTTCTCGCGGCTGATTCGAGCGGCAATATATACGCTGGTGAGAATGGTATATTCCGTTCCACTGATGATGGCAATACTTGGACTTCTATAGATAGCGGCCTCGGGACGCCAGGATATTTTATTGATGTTCGGGCGATAGCTGCCGAGGCGAACGGAGTTATTTATGCGGGGGGTGATAATGGAATTTGGCGTTCGACGAACTCTGGCTCCGTATGGACACGCCTTGATACTAATCTTGTCTATGTCCAAGCATTAGCAACTAATCTCGACGGCCATATTTTTGTGAATGCACAAGATGGCAGCAGCTATGGCATCTATAGATCAAGCGACTCTGCCAAAAGCTGGCAATTGGTTAAGCCTGGTGATTCAGTTCTTCAAATTTATGACATTGCCACGAATCAAAAAGGGAATCTCTATGTGGGCAGTTCGGGAGGTATTTATCTTACCACCAATGACGGCAATGCGTGGAGTACAGTTCCATCTTCCCAGGGTTTAGCTGGCGATATTGTATTTGGTGATGATAGTACAATGCTTTGGATTGAACAAGGCGTAATTTTCTATTCCACTAACTATGGAAACACTTTTCAACAAATAAATTATGGGCTGAGGCTCCATAATGGTGGCAGCTCTCTATTTATTAGCCGAACCGGACGAATCTTAGCGGGTTCCTATGGAGATGGAGCGTTCTCAACAACCGATCTGGGAGCGTCGTGGCACAAATTGACCGGCCTTACCAGTGTGGATATCTGGACACTTGCCACAAGTCCAAACGGCGCACTGTTTGTAGGGGGACAGCCCGATTATGGGGGTGTATGCTATTCGTCTGATAATGGTGATAACTGGACGCGCATTGACAGTGGCTTTGCAAATCCTGCGACGGGGGCTATTGCAATCAATCGCAGCGGGCACATTTTTGCTTCAACCATTGAGGGTAGCTATCGCTCGACAGATAGCGGAAAAACTTGGATGTCAATTGATAGTGGGCTGGAATACTTTTTTAACACTAGGCTTTATTCATTAAACCAATTTGCTATCAATCCAGCGGGTTGGATCTTTGCGGGAACTAGCGAAGGAGGTATACTTCGCTCGACCAATGAAGGCATCTCATGGGAGTCTATGAGTATAGGAATGACGGATTCTGATGTAACTGCTCTTGGGATTGATCGATACGGACAAATTTATGCTGCAACGTGGCCGGGCGTAGGAGATGGAAGTATCTTTCGATCCAGAGATGACGGACAATCATGGACGAATGTATGCAGGGACCTCACACATACGGCTGTAAACGGCGACTCCAGTTTTATAACATCTATGGCTATCACTCCCGAGGGGAAAGTCTTTGTGGGGACAACCAATGCAGGCGTATATCGCTCTACCGATTCCGGCAATAGCTGGTCTTCAGCTAATTCGGGATTAAATAATCTTTCTATTATCTCGCTTGCTTCCGATTCGAATGGTAATATTTATGCAGGGTTGAATGTACATCAGAACGGAAGCGTGTCGGTATTACCAAAGAACGGAAGTTCCTGGGTAGCGATTGATTCTGGTCTTCCAGCCTATGTTAATGTACTTGCCACAACTGCCGACGGATTTGTCTTCGGAGGCACGCTAGCAGGGGTCTATCGTCTTCAGCCATCTTTGGCTTCAGTTCAGAATGGCAAATCAGCTCGACTTTTCGAGCTCGCGTCAAACTCCCCCAACCCTTTCACCCAAAGCACCACCATCTCGTTCATGCTTCCGGAACCATCCTTCATCACCCTCACGCTCTACGATGCCACGGGCCGCGAAGTGGCTGTGCTCTTGAATGGGTTTATGGATGCGGGCGAGCATGAGGTGCCATTCCAGCGCGGGAACACCCCAAGCGGCGTGTATTTCTACCGTCTGGAGAGCGGCGGGCAGTCCGCCACGCGTGCGATGGTGATAGAACCTTGAAGGGATTATCTGAACCTGGATTACGCGGATGGGGAAGGATGACGCGGATGGTGCATCGATCTATCCGCCTAATCTTTCCCGTCATCCGCGTAATCCCGGTTCTGATATTATCCCATACCTCAACCCCTGCGTACTCACCGTAATTTGCTCGGCTTCGAGGTGATCCATCACTTCTGCAAGGATAAGTGTGCCCGCCGGTAAAATATCGGCACGGGATTTATTAACGGCCGGGTATCTTTGAAGAAGTTCCTCCGTACTCACACTGAAAAGCATATCCAGCATTTCCTGGATCGCTTGCCGATGCAATACGTAGCCATGCACTTTCGCTGCATCGAATGCAGGAAGTTCCTGATGCAGAGCAGCTAACGTAGTCGGTGTACCAGCGACGGCTATAAGCATACTCCCCCTCCTATGCAGCGAAGCGGAATAGGAGGGGGCTGGGGGGTGGTTAAGCGATTGGCGAATAGCCTGTCGTGCTTCACGAATCGCATCAGATGTAATTGGGGTCGTTGCAAAAAATCGTTCCGTAAGCCTCACCGCGCCAATATCGAGACTTATCCCGCGCTCGAATGCATCGCCCGTCCCGACGGAAATTTCGGTGCTTCCGCCGCCGATGTCAACTACAGTAATATTACTTACTGCTCCCCCTCCTATAGAAGGAGAGGGTAACGCATGATCGATCATGCGTTGGGGGGTGGTCATTCCAACGACCGCACCACGATACGTCAGGCGAGCTTCGTCCTCGCCGCTCAGTATCGTAATGTCGATCCCGGTATCTTCTTTTGTTCGCCGGATGATATCCTCGCGGTTATCGGCATCGCGCATGGCGCTGGTTGCTGCGGCAATGATACGGTCGCAATGGAACTCTGCAATCGTCTTTTGATGCTCACGGAGAATAGCGAGAAATCGTGCACATGCGGCCTCACTAATGTGGTGTGTTCGATCGACGCCTTCGCCAATCCGGGCTATCGCGTGGACATCACGAATAACGCGGAATTTTTCTCCATCCACATCTGCAATGAGGAGTAGGACCGTGTTGGTGCCAATATCTAATGCGGCTACTCGCATGATCGGAAGATGAGGCACGTCCATTCATTTTCCTGCAATTCGCGCACGATCGTAAAATTCGCTTTTTCGTATGCCGCGCGTATTTCAGCAGCATCATAAACAAGAATGCCGGAAAGAATCACATGCGCGCCGGTTGCTGCATGGCTTCGGATCTGCTTCGCGACCTCTAAGAGCACATTCCGGTGAATGTTAGCGAAGATCACATCGAACATCTCGCCTTCACGCACAACATCGAGGGTTCCCTGACGCACTTCGAATTGTTGATCGGACAGTGCATTAAGCTCCCGATTCTCCAGCGTGTTAGCGATAGCCCAGGAATCGGTATCTATGCCGATCGCATGAGTTGCGCCGCGCAGCAGCGCATAGATGGCAAGCACGCCGGAACCCGTTCCAATATCGAGCACCGAGCGGCCAGTCATATCAAGCGTTTCAGATGCTGCAAGGCACAGCCGCGTCGTTTCATGATGACCGGTGCCGAAGCTCATTTTAGGATCGATGGTGATGATATATTTGGATCCCAACGCTTTCGCATCATCCATCTTCCACGAAGGAGTGATGACAAGTTCGGGCGTTGCCTGCATGGGGTCGATGGTGGCTTCCCATTCGGCATTCCAGTCGCGGTCTTCGATGATCTCCGCGCCGATAAACTCCAGTTCAGGATGTGCGCCGCAGAATTCGTTGATCAGCGAATGAAGTTCGGCATTCCAATCTTCCGAAGGAACGAAAAAAGTGATCGAGCCATCATCGTTCTCCTGCGAACCCGCAAAAGAAGTGTGGGTTAGAAAAAATCCTTCGAGGGATGGCAACTCCTTCGTGCTGACATTGAAAAGGAGAGATGCGTATTTCTCGTTCATCCTATTTATCGGCCATTGTGTCATTGCGAGGAGGAATCACGGAGCGAAGCGGAGTGATTCCAACGAAGCAATCTCTCGGCTGCACGTTTGAGATTGTTTCGTCGAATGAATCTCCCTTCGGTCGATTCATTCTCCTCGCAATGACATGCAGAGATAAGCGCATTACAGATTGGGAACGTCTTGCGGCAGTTGCTGATAGATCAACGTGAGCAGCAGTCGTCCCACTTCATCCATGGTCTCGCGGGAAATATGTTTCGGAAGATCATCGACCGTGTGCCAATATTTCCGGTTCGGGTCCGAGGATTGATGGCCGACCAGATCGCCATCAATAATATCCACGGAAGGAATGCCCGCTTTAATGAGCGGGATGTGATCGTCATCGATCGCGGTTTGCCGGTCGGTATGGAAATGGCTGAGGCCCAGTCTGTTAGCCGTGCTCCAAATTTCATTGACATACACGGAAGCTGCTTGCTCCGAAGTTGATTCGGGAATGAAATAAGCATTCGTATCGCCCACCATATCGAGCAATATCGCAAATCGAGGAGCGTAATTTGCTTGTTTTACGCTCAGGAAATATTTAACACCGAGGAAAAAGTGGGCATCGCCATCGATCTTATCTTTGCCGTAATCTTCGCCATCGTCGAAGAACAGATCGACCCCGATGGGCGGCGGATGGTCTTTCATTTGCCGCGCGAGTTCCATCATCACGCCAACGCCCGAACCGCCATCGTTCGCGGCGGGAACCGGCTTTCCATGCTTGGTCGAATCGGGATCCTCATCGGCCCATGGGCGGGAATCGAAATGGGTGAGAATGAGCACGCGCCACGTTGCCGAAGGATTGAATGAGGCTATAACGTTCGTGAGATGCAGCGTTTCGCCGTAGCCGGAATCCGCGAAGGGCTGGATATCGACGTTAGAACAGCATTGCGAAAGCTGGTCGTAGAGCCAGTGCACCGCTTTTTCGTGAGCTGCGGTATTCGGAACCCTCGGGCCAAATGACACCTGGGTTTTCATATCGGCAAAGGCATGATCGGCATTGAAGCCGGGAACAGGCAGCGGTGGTATGGCCGGGATCGTCGAGGCCGCAGGCTTTTCCGGTTCGGGGGCAGGTTCCTTTTCTTTATTACAACCAACAAAGCAAGCCAATAGCGCGATAGCACCCAAGAGCCCCGTAAGGATATTATTTCGTTTTTTTGGATTCATTATCAGATTAGCCTGTCATTCTGAGCGGAGCAAAAGGTAGTCCGCCCCAGCGGACAACCTTTTGCGGAGTCGAAGAATCTCGTGCCCTACCAAAGATCCTTGGACTCCGTTTTTCTTCGCTCCGCTACGGAAAACTCCGCTCAGGATGACAATTGTAGTTTTGTAAAGATTTTTTACGAAAAATGTACGAGCTGACCTGTAACAAAACTCCCCGAGGCAAGTTCTTTCTAATGTATCCGGCGCGTAACGTTTTGGTCAAACGATACGCCGCTGGCAAGAGATGAACCGTCATCATAGATGAAAATCATCTAGCATGAGCGATCATGCAAGGTTTGCCTCGCGAGCAATGCTCCAAACATCTCTCCTCCGGATGTAGATGACGAGTGACCTTGCGCGGGCAAAAAACCAACACAATGAGCGCGCATCGAGGCCGATATGCTACAGCCGGTCACGATGCTGGAAGTATCGGCAGCGATGCTAAAAGCATTGGCAATGATGCTAAAAAGCATCGGCAACGATGCTTTGTCCGCCGCGGGATGCCCGCCCTCTTGGGCATCCCGCGTGTCGGACGCTCTTTATGGCATTATTTCGCTGTTTGAGTGTTCCCATTTCATAGATTTCTGCTATTTTTCAGATGTGGGGAAATAATGCTGAAACGAATCGTTTTTTTCTCAGCTCTACTGATTCTTGCCATGACAGATCATGCCGGGGCGCAGCAAGTCGATTCCTCGTGCCTTGTACCTTGGCAAGATTCACCTTTAAAGCCGCAGGGAGTGGTTTGGTTTAACCCTGATAGCGTAAAGGTTGATATGTGCCCTGGTACCCAACAATATGCTGAATTCGCAAAAAATGAATTCGTTGTTGGTTTTCTCTATTTTATTGTACCTGATACGATGGACGATTCGAGTGTGCGGACTTGGAAGGATATCGATACTGCTTACGCTGGGATTCGAGCTGGATTTGATTCAATCGAACAGAGATTGGGGCCGTTTACAATGCAACTTGTCACACCAGGCGACACTGTTACTGCAAAAAACTGGTATGTAAATTTTGAAAATTATACGAATACCGATACTGGCAAGTATTATCTATCTCTCCTACCCGAAATTAATAGTTTTATTGGTGCTAACTTTGGGGGGCGACCGCTTTTTTATGAAGGTGTAAATTCCCACTTAACAAGTCCCTCTATCGATTCATGGCCTCAACCTTGTACTTCTGAATTCTTTGTCCAGGGAGTCCCGTCATCCGACAGCATTTCATTTTACGATCCGTTAGGCAGACGAATTAAGTTACCAATTGTATCATCCGATGGGCTGCTAACCGTTGATGTCTCGAACCAGCCGAATGGGGTGATCTATGCAAATCTTTCCGGGCAATTCTTCAAAATCCTAATTCAGAAGTGAGGCAGAGTGCCCGAACCGAGCGCCCGCCCTCATCGTTTACCTCGGCATGATTTTGAAGCCTATGTTCCGAACGTTCGTCGCTATCTCGTTAGCATTTATCTCTGTTCCTTCATTTGCTCAGTTCGAGCACGCTCAGGCGCCTATGGAGCTTGGCCATGATGGCGGCTCGCTGGCGTTCGAGCGCAGTGAGCTTTCGTTTGCACCGCAAAGCACGGGCATCGAGAATTGCGTGAACGTGGCCATCGATAACACCACCGACCATCCCCGCCTCCTAACCGAACTGCGCTCCCTCGATCCCAAGCATTTTTACGTCACTTCCCCGACGAAGGAGATGATGCCGCTTACCATCGGCTCGAACACCACCTTTTATCTGAACCTGTGCTTCAAGGCCGATGAGGTCAGGCCATACGAGACTAAAATTCTCGCCATTTTCCAGGGCGATACCGTTCCGCTCAAGGTTTCGGCTCGCGGTGTGGCTCCGCCCGAGATCGTACCCATCCCGAAAGAGACGAGCATCACGGATGTTAAGTATAAGAAGCACAAATGGACGTTCCAGTTCGGCCTCAAGACGCGCGGGACCGTTAAGCTTACGCTCGAAAACATGATGGGCAAAACGGTGCGAAATTTCCCGTTCGAGGCCATGAAAACTCCCGGCTATTACGAGACGGCCTTCGATGAAAAATCCGACGTCGGAAAAAAATTGGATAAAGGCAGCTATGTCCTGCGCCTTGAAGTGACCGATCTTCAGGCCAATACCAAATATCATTCCTCGAAGCTTATTAAGATCAAATAGTTTTTTAGTGATATTATCGATTCGGACTAATTTTTCTTTTCGTCATTGCGAGGAGAGCGAATCGACCGGAGGACGCATCGCCCACGATGCTGGATTCGTTCGACGACGCAATCTCTCACTCACGAACCGAGATTGCTTCGTCGTCCCTCCGGGACTCCTCGCAATGACATTCGTGATTCTTGGGGTTGTTGCTCCGATTTTCCCCACAATTTCCGCTGCTCAAATGACGGGCTTCAGCCCATCGAACGCGCGCGAAGAGCGTGCTATTGAAAAGAAACTCATCGATGAGATAAAGCCCGATACGCTCCGTGCAATCGTTACCGCGATCAGCAAAGAGGTGCATGTTGCCGGCACGCCCGCGCAGATCCGCACGCGCGATTATGTGATCGACCGATGGAAGAAGGCAGGCCTTTCCACGAACATCTATCCGTATGAGGTAGATATACCGCTTGCGAAAAGTTCTTCGCTGGAGATGCTAGCTCCGGTAAAGAAAACCTTCGATCTGCGCGAAGATAAAACGGCATTCGATCCCAACAGTAAAGAGTATCCGTGGGTCAATGGCTATTCTTCTTCCGGAACGGTGTCGGGTGATGTGGTTTATGTGAACTATGGGCTTCATGAGGATTATCATATCCTCGACAGCCTGCATATCAGCGTGCAGGGCAAGATCGCGATCGCGCGGTATGGAAAAAGTTACCGAGGCATCAAGGCGCAGCTTGCGGAGCTGCACGGTGCGGCGGGTCTTATCATTTATTCCGATCCCTCCGGCGATGGCTACGATGAGGGCGACGTCTATCCCGTCGGGCCGATGCGTTCCAGCGGAGGCGTGCAGCGCGGAAGCATCTATAATGGCCACGGCGACCCGACCACCCCTGGCTACGCCTCGGTTCCCGGTGCGCGTCGGGTTCCTTCGGACTCCATGTACCCCACGCCGAAAATTCCCGTTATCCCGATCTCCTATGGTATCGCGCAGGAAATTCTAAGCCAGATGCACGGACATGATATTCCGAATGCCGCATGGCAGGGCGGGCTTGCATTTCGGTACCATGTTGAGGCCGCAGATGACTCGCCAGTTCGGGTGAAGCTGAACGTCGAGTGTGATACGGGGTTAAAATCGATCTGGAATACCGTTGCGATGGTCAAGGGTTCCACGTGGCCGGATGAGTGGGTCATCATCGGCGGTCATCGCGACGCATGGTGCTACGGAACGGAAGATAATGCTTCGGGATGTGCAAGTTCAGTCGCAGCGGCAGAAGCATTCGCAAAACTGCAGTCGGAGGGTATTCGCCCGAAACGATCGGTACTGTTCGTTACCTGGGATGCCGAAGAATGGGGCTTGCTTGGCTCGACGGAATGGGTCGAGCAATTAGAGAAAGAGCTTGGCGCAAAGGCGATCGCCTACATCAATCAGGATGAATGCGCGACAGGAACATCGTTCTCGGCGGGAGCCGATCCATCGCTTCGGTCGCTGGTGTATGAGGTAAGTAAGTCCGTGCCGGATGGAAGCGGGAACCCCGTCTATGATAAATGGATGGAGCATGCTCCAAAAACGGACGGGAAGGATGTTCCGCCGGAGATCGGATTGCTCGGCGGCGGCAGCGATTTCTCCGCGTTCTACAATCATCTCGGAATTCCATCGCTGGAGCATGGTTTTGGCGGACCCTTCGGGCAATATCATTCCAATCACGATAACATTGGCTGGACGATGCACTATGGCGATTCCAGTTTTCGGTATCACGCAGCGTGTTCGCAATTCGCAGCGGTCGAGGCCATGCGCCTTGCGAATGCCGATGTGCTTCCGTTCGATTTCACTGCGCTGGGGCAGTGGCTGCGGGGCGCCGTGCATCACGCCAGGGTTCTCGCGATGACCCATGTACACGATTCTTCCGGATTCGCGCCGCTCGAACACGCGATCGATACCTTTATAACAGCAAGCAAACAATTTGCGGAAGCGCGGGACAACAAGGGACTCTCCGAGGGTTCGAAATTACTGGAAAATGCGCCTCAGTTAGATGCGGTAAATCAGCAGTTACGAAATGTGGGGTTTGCCTTCACGGCGCCCGAGGGACTCTATTTCGATAAATGGGAACGCAATCTTCTCGTCCTTGCCGACCCCGATAATGGCTATGCCGATCTGGAACTTCCCGCGCTGAGCATTGCGCTGCGCACCAAGAACGCCGCTCAGGCAAATGCCGCAACCATAGAGCTGATTCGCGCCGTGGAGAAGGCGACGGGGATTTTGCGGGGTGTTACAGCGTCGTTGGGGACGATGTGATTGTTATTGGGGATTTGAGGACCTACTTGATGATGACGAATGATCCGTTAACCGAATGCAATCCTGTGGTGAGCTGGTAATAATACGTTCCAGGAACAAACCTTGCAGTGCTAATTGAGAATAATTGACTCCCAGCATTCTGCGGTGCCGCATTCAGCGGGGTCCCAACAATATTCCCATTAACATCACAAATTGTAAGCGTTACTGTTTGTGGAGAGGGAAGGTTATATGAAAGTGTCACCAACGATTGCGAAGGATTTGGGAAAATCAGCATGGATAGGGAATCTACTAAAGGCGATGAAATACTGGCCAGATTCCCATTGCGAATGAATATTCCGCTATCCCCGCCAACTGTAGCTATTGAATCATCATACATCTCAGGATCATATAATAGTGTATTCACACCGGATGGCTCAGAAGACCATGTTTTTCCAGTATCCGTGCTTCGTAGGATAAGTCCGACCGGATTCCCACCCCCTGTTGCGCCCGAAATATAACCAATTCCATTTTGAAGACATATTCCCAGAAGGCCGGTCTCACCTGGAGTTGGATTGTTCCACGTAATTTGATTCCAAGAATTTCCACCATCAGTTGTTCGGTAGATTAGCTCATCGCCGACAAGGATCACATTTAGTGGATCGATCACGGCTATCCCATAGGCGTCTCCTGGAATACCGGTATAAATTTGATTCCAAGTATTGCCTCCATCGACTGTTTTGAGACAACCCATGCCGATTTGACTTGGCAAGGGTCCTTGAATTTTTCCACCGACGGCATAGCCAACCATCAAATTCGCAAAACCGATGGAGCCAGTGCCGATTACAGGGTTAGAGACGGTCCAGGATTTTCCACCATCGGTCGTGCGAGTAATGTACTGACCACTCGCGAAAACGTGTAATGAATCAACGATGACAACTGCACCCAGATGTGAATTCGGAGTTGGAACACTATCCCATGTTTGCCATGCGTCCATCGTTTTGTATATCCAGGACGAAGTGAATTCGTAACCTTCATGTGCATTTCGCATAATGCCGCCATGTGGGGTACTCCTCCAATTCATCCCACCATCGGTGGAAATAAGAGCGCTAAAATTATCGCCTCCCCAACAGGTATCAGGCGAGAGGTAATTTGCACCGGCTGCCCCCGGATTGGGTGTGCTGGCCTGAACCCACGGCGAAGTAACAATACTATCGGTTTGCTGGGTTTGCTGTGCCCGTGCGTTAGGTGCGAGGCAAAAAAGCATCCCAATAAGTGCTGCATGTTTCAAAATAGAGAGAGAGAATAGCTTCATTATGGCATTCTTATAAATTACCACCCCGGCAGATCATCCCAATCGGCTGAATGACTTGATCATTTGCTTCTAAAGTGAATCGAGAAATTTCCGAAGCGCGTTAATTGCCGTTTGCCGGTCGTTTTCGGATGCCTTTCCCAATCTCCGCAATACATAAGCCGTATGAGTAGTCGCCAATTTAAGCAATCTGACGTTTGATGGAATATTGAGGCCGGCGAGTTTCCAATCCGCGAGTGTGATGTCTGTTGGAAGTTCCAGGTTTTTGCTCGTGATACGTGCAATAAGCAGATCACCGTGCAAATCCTGCGTGAGCACCAATCCGGGGCGCCTCTTCTCGGCGTTTCGGTCTGAGAACGGAAAATCTACAAGGACAACATCGCCGAATTGGTACGCGTCCATTCAATCAAAGAAGGTCATAAGCGGCATCGCCTTCGGCATCGTCTTTAAAAAAGTGTTCGAGGCCTAAGCGCATCCAGGCTTCCTCATCGAGCACTTCTTGAGCCTCTGTGAACGGCGTTACGACAACAGCAACCTTTTCACCTTTTTTGAACGGAAGAGAGAGCACGATCTTTCCTTCGTTATTTATGATGGCTTCCGTGCTGTATGTATGCATAAAATGAAGAACGACGCATTTACTGTGCAAGTGCCCGTCGATACATTGCCGAATTTTTACCTGTTCATCAGGGACATTCGATGTGGAAATTTACCTCCCTGGCAGATCGTCCCAATCGGGCTGAATGACTTGTACTTCACTGCCCTGAAGCGCCTGCACGACTACATCATCGGATTCATTCCGCTTCGTCCAGCCGCGATAGACGGTATCGCAATCGAAGACCACTTGCATGTAGTTATTCTCTGACATCAGCGCAACATGGATGATCTGATTGGGCGTGACCGTTACATCCGGCCTCGACAGGAACCGGTGATGCCCGGAATCCAGCGTAATTCCGGACTGCGTTGCCGTCACGATAATGCCGGAATCTTTTACATCGCGGTATTCCACGACAGGGCGAAGAAGAATTCGGAATCCTTCCCCATGCTGGAGCATCACGCCCATTTTGATATGATACTGCGTTGCGCCAAAATAACTGAGATCGATCGCGGCGGTGTCACGCAGGGTTGCAACATCCTCATTGTGATCGACTCCCGGCAGCGAAGTAAGTATCTCGCAACTCACGACATGCGGCCCGCCCATAATGAATTCGTAGGGATGGCATCCTGCAATCGCAAGGAATGAGAGAAGCAATAGCCCCCTCCTATAGAAGGAGGGGGTTGGGGGGTGGTTCCAAAACATAGTCACTGGCCACTCCATGGATCGGATCGTGAAGCGTGTTGCTGGCGGACCGTCTCCGGGGATTTATCCCAATCGCCGAGGAACAGGGAGATACCGAGATACGCCGTACTGAAATTCAGTGTTTGCGGTGCTCCTGCCGTATTGAATAATTGCGAAGAGAACGCACCCGGCGAACCGGTCGCATAGCCTAGCGTAATTCCAACATTCGCATGCGTCCAGGTATCCAGCTTGAGTTGCGCTCCAATATTGAAAACGTTCGAGGGATAATAGTTATACTCGATAAATGGCTCGACCATCAGATCTTCGCCAAAAAGATATTGCCGGTAGCCTGCACGCAGTGGAAGCACGCCGACCGCCTGGTTCCCAAATCCCATGCCCATCCAGTTTATGAGCGAGGTCCCGGCCCAGATGTGGTAATTCGCGATCGGCAGCGGGATCTCCACCGTTGCGAATTTAATTTGCCCCGCCGTGAAGGGGATGGTCGAGTCTTGCAGGACACTCGTGTATTTTTGCGAGGTTGCCATCATCGTTAGTTCGAGGACATTCACATCGATCCCGGTATAGGTGTAATATTTCCACTCATGTTCTGTCTCTTCCACGGTATTCGTAAAATCGAGCACGCTAATGCCAAGCCCCATATACGGGAATGCTACGTTCGTGGTCGGCGGATTCCATTGATTGAATCCAGTAACAAATCCGGCATACGCGCGGAGATTCATTCCCGCCAGCGAGCCGAGTTGCAATTCGCCGCCCACGTTGAAATAGGCCGAGGGGAAAACACTCACGCCAGCAAATGGCGAAAAGATGAGATAGGGGATCTGATCGCTGATGAAAATGCGGCGCCGAAGATAGATGTTCGTCGCGAAGCTCGTGAGCCAATGATTTCGGTTCTCATCTTGCGCGAGCAGTTCAAACGCGCTCCATCCAACGGTCCAGTTCGGGGCATCGTTGAACCACCGCAGGCGGTATTCATAAGGCATGAACCGGATAAGCTCTCCTTTGAAAAGCTGGCTTCCGTTCGTGTTCTTTGGATGCAGGGAGTCCGTTGGCACATACATCGTTCCGTGGGGTATCGTGCTGTCGGAGTACCGTTGGGAACTGTTGAAAAGCCCGAAGATACCGAGTAATCCCGGCCCGAGTCCATTTAAGGAAGAAGTGCCGATCAGTCCCGCTGTTTCAAGCCCACCGGCGCGAAGGAAATTCGGATAGGGCCGGTCGTGCGTGGAGTCGTGCGAAAGGGTATTGCGGTCCAGATGGATCTCACGTGAGGATGGAAAGACGACGCCATTATCCTGCGAGGCTCCCGGCGCATTGTGTACGATCTGTCGCGAGGTGGTGTCGCGGTCGGTAATGGTATAATAATCGGTCTCGGTTCGCGTGATAGGGTTTTCGACATGCGAGAGAAAACATCCCGAAAAGAAGAGGGATGAAAAAACGAGCGCAATGGCTGGAATTATTAACGAAGGATCCCGAATGGATCGAATCATCACAAAAGTGTTTGCGAACGGCGATGGATGGTCAGGCGATGGAAGAATTTTCTAAGGCGCCCTTAATAATGAAACTCCAAAACCATAATTATCTCACGGCGGTTGCTCCGGCATTTTTTTAACGATTTGTTTATAAGGAGTTAGCCGGGTTTCAGGATAGAAATGCATTTCAGGATAGCGCAATCTTTCATGGTAATCACGATGCGTAATCAACATGTGTCTGAGGGCAAAATACAGGCGAATGTTAATAACTCGCGTCTTAAAGAAATATTGTGGAGAAAAAAGTTAGATTTTATATACAAAATTGAACTTACCTCTTGACTTTTCGTTAAAATTAATGTATATTTGCCAATTGAAATTCGTGCAAAAGAATGTGAACATCTTGTGAACATCGGTACGAAGCAACTTTTAGGAGAGAAAATGATTGCAACACTCGATCGTTTGATGACCCTCAGCCAAAAACTCCGAGACGCGGAGCGCACCCAGGAGCGCGATCCGATCTATCTCGCGCTCGATCTCAACGAGATCCGTTTGCTGGAGCGGACGCTGGAGGTCTATTTGAGCGACCTCGATCTGGCGGATGACCGTCCGTCGATGGGTCGCTCTTCGATTGGCGCGTACGATTGAAGCTCGTGCGCCGACCTGCGGATTAGTCGAAAAAGGATTGGTTTGCCTGCGGCCTTTGGCCATCGGAGCAGTACGCGGTGATGCGAGTTGTGATTTTGTTGAGGAGCCTGTGTTCGTTAGATGGCGGGTGTTGGAATGTATTGGCGTGAAAGCCGTTTAAATATTCCGAATACTTTGCCCATCAGATTTCGGACGCTGCCATGACCCCAACTTTAAGCCGCCGTAATTTTCTAACATCGTTATTGCCACCACCGACTGGGAACTCTGCACCCGGGAAACCCAAACGGCAATTCGCACCCTTATCCAGTCCACTCGATCCATTCGTACCGGACTCGAACAATCCCTGGAACGAATATCTTGCCGGCCATCTCCTGCGCCGCACGATGATGGCCCCGACATGGCCGGACATCGAAGCCCTCGTTGCGCTCGGAGGTCCGGGACCTGCAGTTGATCTGCTGCTGAACGCGACGAGCACACCAACCGCGCCTGCGGCCGCGACCGATGCAACGCAAGATCCCGCGAATTTTGACAATGTGACGCTTCAAGGTCAAATTTATGCTCAACTGATCTCTGATGCCGGTGCATTGCGTGCATGGTGGGCGGGGCTCCATGTAACCGCATCAAACTCCATTCAGGAAAAAATGACTGCGTTCTGGAGCGGACATTTCACCACGCAGTTCGATCTCGGTAATAACATGTATGTGGTCGCTCCGCTCCTTTACAATCAAAATCAGCTTTTTCGCTCGAATGCCCTTGGGAATTTTCAGTCTCTCGTACAAGATGTTACTCTCGATGGCGCAATGCTCGTTTATCTCGGTGGGAATTTGAATTCCGCTTCGGCGCCGAATGAAAATTACGCGAGGGAACTTATGGAATTGTTTACGTGCGGAATTGGACATTATACAGAAGGCGATGTACAAGCTGCGGCAGCAATTCTTACCGGTTGGCGAGCTTCGCAGTTTCTTCAAGATGAAGACCCGGATGGAATGTACGCAACCTATTTTGTTCCATCACAACATGATATTACACATGACTGGACTTATCTACAAACTGATTTTCCCGCAATTACTACAGCAGAAAATACGGAAGATCTTGTCCGGCAGAATTCAGTTTATAAGCTTATCAATACGCTATTTGAATCTCCTCTGACTCAGAGTTACATTGCGAACTTTATTTGCACGAAGATCTATCAGTTCTTCGTGTATAGCGATCCGGATTCCGCTACGGACAGCACCGAGCAAAGCGTGATCTCGGCTATGGCCGATCTCTTCATTCAAAATAATTGGGAGATCAAACCGGTCATGAGTGCGCTGTTGAAATCCGCTCACTTTTTCGATAATAATAATATCGGCTGCCAGATCAAATCACCGGCGGAATACGTGATCGGCCTTGCGCGGCAGTTGAGCCCCGGCTTTGCAATCGATGGAAATATGACGAACGATGGCGAGCAATTCTTCCAGCCGCCGAACGTATCGGGTTGGCCGGGTTACCACGATTGGCTGACGACCAATACCTATCCGTTGCATGGAACGCAAGCAACCGGGATCATCCAAACCATGAGCGACGACAACGCGATCGCGTTCATCAAACAATTTCCAGTGGCAACATACTCGGATGTGAACCTGCTCTCGACGGCGATTGGACAACTTCTGATTCCACGCCCGTTATCGACTGCCCGCGCAACGAATTTTGCAACACTGCTTGCGGGCACGCCGGAAACGTATGAATGGCCATCTATTTTGAATGGGCCAACAGCATCGTTGGCGGCAAACATTCGGAACTTACTTAATTATATCATTGCGTTGCCGGATTTCCAATTATGTTAGAATTTGTGAAATGAGATATTGGAGACTGTCATTGCGAGGAGAATTGAACGACCGGAGGGAGTTCGATTCGACGAAGCAATCTCTCGCAATCAGCGAACAGATTGCTTCGTCGGAATCGCTCCGCTGGCGCTACGCGATTCCTCCTCGCAATGACGGTATAAACACACTGTTATGAAACGACGAAAATTTCTTCAAAGCTCGCTTGCTTCGGCGGCACTTACACCGGTGATGCTTGGCAACGTATATGCGCGGCCTTCGACACCGCTGAAGTTGCTCGCACAGATGGGGCCGCAGAGCGCCAATAATAATATCCTTATTCTCGTCCAGCTTTTTGGCGGCAATGACGGGTTGAATACCATCGTCCCTGCTGATGACGATACGTATTATACGCTGCGGCCAAATATTGGCATCGCGCAAAAATCGCTTCTCAATTATGGCGGGGTGTATTTCAATCCCGGACTTCAGAATGGGAACAAAGATGGTTTTTACGGGATGTTTCAGGATGGCACGCTTGCCGTTATTCGCGGCATCGGTTACAACCCTCCGAATCTATCCCATTTTCGCTCGACCGATATTTGGCTTTCCGGCATCAACGATATCAATGCGAACGATGTACTGAGTACCGGCTGGCTTGGCCGCATGCTTGAAAAGCAATATCCGAATTTTCCCTCGCAGCTTCCTACCGATCCACTTGCGATCAATCTAGGTGGATTTTCACTTGCGCTCGAAGGCGATTCCGGGAATATGGGAATTGTGGTCTATGATGCAAGTTCCCAGGCCGCTGGACTTAGCTCCACCGACGATTCGCTGGACGCGAATGCTTCGGGAACCCGGTATGCGACGGAATTCGCATTTGTGCAATCGGTTGCCGAAATGTCAAATACGTATGCCACGCGTGTTACGAGCGCATACTCGAATGGGTTAAAGAACCTGAAAGGCACGTACGGCGAAGATGGATTCGCGCAGCAAATGCAAACGGTGGCTGCGCTAATTGCCGGAGGCTTGAACACCAGCGTGTATGTCGTCGGGACGAGCGGTTTCGATTTTCATGTCAACGAAGTCGATGGCGGCGATCCCACCCATTCGACGGGCGCGCACTCAGGATTGCTTGGCACCGTTGCCGATGCGATCGCGCAATTTCAATCCGACATGATCCAACTCGATACGGTGGGACCGAAAGTATCCGATCGCGTTATCGGATTTACGGTCAGTGAGTTCGGACGCCGCCCGCACGATAACGGAAGTTTTGGAACCGATCACGGTGCCGCATCGGTGCAGTTTGCGTTTGGTACTCAGATCAATGGCGGTGTTTTTGGCGATCCACCCGATCTGGTGAATTTGGATTCCAACGGCGATCTTACGCTCAATTTTGATTTTCGGCAAGTGTATCTATCGATCCTGCATGATTGGTTCGGAATGGCGCTTACCGATGCTCAGACCGTGCTTGAAAATCAACCGGATCTGCCCAATCCCTTTGTAGGGCTTTTCAAACCCGCAGCGGGCGTTAGCCAATCTCCGGTTCCCGGAATTTCGTTATCGGTGTATCCAAATCCGATGGCTTCAAGTGGAAATATTACATTCGAATTGCCGGTTGGCGGTTATACCGAAATAGCGATAGCTTCCATGGATGGAAAGAACGTACAGCAGATCTTCGCTCGAACGATTGCGGCAGGAAATTATACGATTCCGCTCACGACCGACCTGCCCACAGGCGCTTATTTGCTTTCGATGCGATCGGGAAGTGCGCGCATCGCGAAAATGGTAGAAGTAATTCGATAATTGCTGATAATGCGTCCCACTTCTTTCGTCCCTTCGGGACTCTTTCTTTTTTTTCGTTCCTCTTCCGGGGACTTCCGTCCCCGGCTATTTTCTTACGTCCCTTTGGGACTGATACTCTTTGTTTTGATCGTGGGGGCAATCGTGTGTACCCCTCACTCTGCTTGTGCACAGTTCCCGGCCGTTTGCGATAGTGAAAAGCAATGCGTGGGTAATGCGCTCACCATCTCGGTTACGAACGGCAAGGGCGCCCAATATGTGGATGTCGATACCTCGTACATTCTCGATAATGTCGGCAATGCCCTGACGTTCGAAGCGTGGATCTTGCCGCAACAGCAGCCAGGGAAAATTCAATATATTGCAGGGTTATGGGGTCCCAATCGGGACGTGAACGATCAATGGGTGCTCTATCTTCAGAATAACCAGATCGTCTTCGCGCTATCCAAAGATAATTCCTATAAAGGCGATAGCGATAATACCATCGCGATCGCGAACGTCCCTGATCTTTACACCAACGGCTGGCGTCATGTGGCTGCTGAGTGGGACGCAGTTTCTACCGCGGCACGTATTTACCTCGATGGCGTGCTCGTGGCAACGGCAGCGAACCCACTGTATCCCCTAAACAAGCTGCATGTTCCGGAAGATAATGTTTTGCCGTTGCAAATCGGAAGTTGTAACGGACTCTATGATGACCCGAACACAAATCGTACGTTTCTCGGACAAATTGATGAAGTACGGCTTTGGAATCGATCCCTAAGTGCGAATGAGATCGCGTGCCAACGATTTCAGTCGCTGGCGGAGAACGAGCTGGGGCTTGTGTTGTATTATCGCTGCAACGAGGCATCGTCCATCCAAACGTTGTGCGATGCGACAGGGAACGATCATGTCGGTCTGATGCGCAGCGGCGCCGCATGCGATACCAGTTATCGCACGATCCCGCTGAATTATTCGGCACAGCCTGCAGTCATAAATGTGAATGTGCAATGCACGGAAGATACGGATTTCACTTTTACTCTCACCGATACCTCGATCTGCGGCGATAATGTTACCCTTAGCCTTTATGGCCCGGATAAAGGGCAGTTCACGCTTTCGACCAAAACGATCACACTCACTCAAGGTGTGCCAGCTACCTTTAGCGTTCATTTTCATACCGATCTTATCGGGCAGGTTTCGGCCGGCATTGCGATCGCGAATGCAAACCGCTGCAGCGACCCGCTTAATGTCCCGCTCAACGTGAATCGCGAGACGCAGCTTCAGTATTCCCTCGATCGTATTAAACTGGATACCTTATATGTGGGCTGCCAAACAACGACCGTTTCTAAAGATAGCCTCACGATCTGCAATCCGGGGCCCGGAGCGATCACGCTGACAAATATCGCACTCGATAGCGGCCACTTTTCATTGGCTTTATCCGGCCTTTCCTTCCCGCATGTGCTTGGAGCAGGTGCGTGTGTTTCGCTCACGGTCAGTATGAATATGATCGATTCCACTCACACTTTTTTAGATACTTTGCGCATTTTCAGTAACGAGTTGTGTCCGGGCAGCGGGATCATTCCGATCTCAGGAACCGTGCAGGATGTTTTGGGAATCTTACAAACGAATGGCAAAGAACTCGATTCGATGGATTTCGGGACGGTCTGCCCCGGCTTCGTCAGTAATACGGTCAATTTGGAATACAGAGATCTCGGAACGGATTCCGTAATCGTTAACTCTGTGGTATTTAATCCGGCAGACTTTTTCGGTCAGGTCTTGCAGCTTCCGATGGCTTTGGCTCCCTTCACCGCGTATCAGCCCACGTATGCCTTGTTCAAGCCCAGCAAACCAGGCCCGATCAATGGGACGCTAACGGTTTCGGCGAGTTATCATGGATGTGATATAGTAAAGACCATCCCACTTACGGGAGCAGGCTATTCGGTCGATGTTGATTTCCTGACGCCGCAACTCAACTTTGGTAATGTGACCATCGGAAAGACCGCACAATTATCTGCTGAAATTATCGATAGCGGAACGGGCAAACGGGCGATTGACTCCTATTTGAAGATCGGCGATGTTTTTACGATCGTTGCCGGAGGCAGCTATAATATTTTGCCCGGTCAGACGGAGCCGATCACGATCCAGTTCCGTCCGCGCCAGCCGATCACGTATTATGACACCCTTTCGATCTTCGATGAGGGCTGTTATGAAGTGAAGTCGATCCCCATTCAGGGAACCGGGATCTTTCAGGCGTTTCAGTTCACTCCATCGTATTTAGATATTACCGGAGTGATCGGGTGCTCGTCGGAAACAAGTCCGATCACGATGGAAAATATTTCGGGACAAACACTGACCATAGCGAGTTGTGTGCTCAACGATGCGACCGGAAAATTTAGCATGGCAAATCTGCTTCCTGCCGGACCTTTTGCAAATGATCAGAACCTTTACCTTTAACGTAACGTACACTCCGAATGATGTAAATGTAGATCGTGCAGATCAGGCATTTATAGATGTTACGCTTTCGGATGGTGAGGTGTATGAGATCATCTTGCGCGGTACGAGTCTTGCGCCGAGGCTTTATGTGACTCCGCTTACCACCTATGGTAACGTCGAAGTAGGATGGCAGAAACAGGATCTCATCCTTTTGCAGAATGCAAGCAATGTCTCGGAACGGCTCGATAGCATTAGCATGCCCAATGGCTACATATTGCTAAGCGAAAATCCTCCATTACCCGCCGTCCTTGGCCCGCGCGATTCTATGTGGATACAGGTGGAGTTCCAGCCGACATTGCCTAAGCTCTATGATACGTTGTTTACAGTATTTATAGATTCCCCGTGCGTGAACTCCTACTCGGGAGAGCTTACGGGTACGGGTGAAGTGGTCAAGCTCGATGTTCCTATCGCTTTTATGAACTATGGGCTTGTTCGCCCGTGTGATTGTGCAACGCGTGCAATTCCACTCGCAAATTACAGCCAGAATATTCCTATCACCATCGATTCGGTATGGATCGATGGTCTTGGTGTTACGCCGCTTACTCCCTCGACGTTTTACTGGTATCTTCAATCGACAGGCATGCAAACCTTACCGATCGTTATTCCGCCGCAAACGTTCGATACACTCGAAGTCACGTTCTGCCCGAATATTCCGGCGATCGCTACGAACCTCATGAAGATCGACACCCTTCACATCGATGCGCATACACCCGGTTGGAAAGATTCCTTCACCACGATCGTGAGCGGGGAGCGCGAAATGAATTTCGTGCCGAACGTATCCTTCGTGCAGTTTCCCCCGACCAGAGTAGATACATCCGCCCAGCCGAAACCTATTACAATTACGGTTCCCGGTGTCGCCACCAACCCCGATGGGGATTCCGTCGAGATCGATAAAGTGACCTTCCAACCGGATCAGGGTGTGTTTACCGCCGTTGCATCGACAGGTCTGCCATTGCCGTGGATCATTCATGGGAACCAAAATTTCTCGATCAAAGTCAACTTTTTGCCACGCGCCCCCAAAGTATATACGGCGCGGATGCTAATCCATACTATTTATCCCTGCAACAGCACAGATACGACCGTGCTCGTCATGGGATCAGGTTTTGCTCCGGCATTCGGATTGCAAATGGCCTTCGATACCGCCCGCATCGGGCTGGATACGTTCCAGCTTTCCACATGCGATACCCTGAGTCTTCCAATTATGATCAGCCGCGATATTCCTCAGGAATACATGGATATATTGTTCCATTTAGGATATGACACGACCGAGCTGGAGTTGCTGAATGGCTTCTCGCCCTATACCGATTCTGTGACCGGAACGGATACCAGCGATGGCGCTAATATCGCGATGAATAATGGCGTAAATATCAAGGCGGGAGCGATCATCACACTAAAATTTAAGGTGATCGGAGGGCCGGCTGTTTTTCCAATAACGTTAGGTAATATTAATTTCGATAGCGATTCGCTTGTCTTTTTCGAAATTGTGGCCGGTGTGGATCACGGCGTTGTCGAGATCGATCAGCCCATGATCTCGGTAACGAAACTTACAAATTTCGATACGGTCGATGTGAAGGATTGTAAGAATGAAACCATTACGGTCTATAACACCGGGAAGATCGCGGTGAGATTCGACTCGCTTTCGCTGCCCAAGTGGCATAAAGTTACGGTTCCCGTGCTTCCAGTGACACTTCCGCCAGGCGATTCGGTTCAGCTAACCGTTTCATTCTGTCCGCGAGATTCCTCAGTATTCGATACTACTATTACTGCATATTCAGATTCACCATGCGTTGCTATTGATACCGGAACACTGATGAGCGTTGGTTATGCACCACCGTTCCCGTTCCGGATGATCCTCGCACCGGATATTTCCGGTGCCGATTCCATCGGCTCTATCAGCGGGCTGATCATGGATACCGTTGAGGTTCCCATATTCATCAACCGCTCGATACCGGTCACCCCTCTCGATGTCAAGTTTACGCTAAATTATGATGCTCGCGCGTTGGAATATCTGAGCGTAACTTCACCATATACTCAAGCCGTCGTTACGGATGTTCCCGGCACGCTTAACTTAGTCTTTCCGGGATCACTGAATGTAGATAGCGGCGAGTTCGCCCGTGTCAAATTCCTTATGACAGTGCCCGACAGCGCCACTTCAACGATGATGCTTTCTCCGGGAGAATTCACGAGCGATTCTATTCTATTCGTGAAACCTCGCCCAGCCGGCGATACAAGCATTGTGAATGTTGGCCCGCAATGCAATATTACTACGCTTGTTTTTGTCAGTGGATCGAATTCGATCACCGCTGTTCATCCGAATCCCGCTTCGGACCTCGCTGGAATAGATCTTTCATTTATGGAGGATGCAAACCCCGAGCTTGATATAATTAACAGCCTCGGAGTGACCGTTCTAAAGCCAATGGATGGTACTGTTGCCTACAAAGGTGGCAGCTATCATGTGACATTCAATACCCAAAATCTTCCTTCGGGAGCCTATTCCATCATCTTCCATGCCGGAGATTACCGTGCAAGCGAGAGGTTTGTCGTCATACGGTAATAATGGAAGGAAACGCAATCATGAATCTGTCATTGCGAGAAGCGATTGAAAGGCGTAGCATTTCAATCGCTTCGAAGCAATCTCTTCACCAAGGTGGAGGGATTGCTTCGTCGGATCGAACTTCCTTCGGTCGTTCGATCCTCCTCGCAATGACGATTTTTCTTGGTTTGATCGGGTTTCAACTTAAGGCATGTGCTCAAGCTTCCGATCCGCTTACTTCAACGTTTCATGCAGGTGTTCGAGCGGGATATCTTGAAAATTTTCATCAAACGAATTCCGAGATCGTGGCCGGGTGCCCGCAATGCGGTACGTTTTCGAACGGGACCGGTGCTGGCTATCAGATCGACTTTTTCGGTGAAGTACCGTTCAATTTTTACAGACGGCTCGATCTTACGTTTGGTTTGGGCTTTGCAGAGCGTGGTGGCGCTTTTGGGCAAAGTGTGACAAATGAACTCACTATTCTTAATCCAAATTCCAATGTTTATGTCCCGCTCACTCGTCAGAATTCGTTCTCTGCGAACCTTCCGTACATTGATTTTTCAGGAGGCCTTCGCCTTACTCCCATAAAGCATTTCGCAGCTTATTGCTTAGCCGAATTTAACGCGGGAGTTCCACTCGGACACCTTGCGACCTATAAACAGACGGAGTCGATCCTTTCGCCACAAGGCGTGGTCTATCCGCAGAATAATTCCACGACGCTCACGGATGGCGCGGGGCCGATCCAGGGAGTAAATACGATGCTTGGGGTTACCGGAACCGTCGGATATGAACTTCCTTTTGGGCCGATTCTTACGGCATCACCGGAACTATCATATTATTATCCACTGAATGCCGTGGAGTCTGGGAGGTCGTGGCGTGTCTCCTCGGTTAGTGTAGGGGTGGCAGTCAGATGGAACCGTCCGCCGAATGGAGCGACAGAAGAGCCACTTCTTCCACCGGAAAAGCCAGCTCCTCCACCCGTTGTTCAACACGAAAATCCAAACGCATTTGCGCCGAAGGTCACCGTGGAGCCCATGGCGAGTGAACCATTCCACATCATAGAAACGACGGTTACCGAGACGTTCCCAATTCTTCCTTACATCTTTTTCGATAGCGCAAGTGCGGTGCTTCCGGACCGATATGCGCAGATCGCTCCCGATGCAGCTATGCAATTTCGTGAAAGTGAACTTCCTCATCGTTCGCTGGAATCTTATTATCAGATCCTGAATGTGGTTGGTAGCCGTATGCAGGCAAATCCGGGTGCGAAGCTCACGATCAATGGTACCACGGACGGCCGCGAGGGTAAGTCCGGTTCCGAAGGGATTGAAGATGTTGAAAAGGATCTGGCGCAGCGGCGCGCGCTTGCTGTTCGTGATTATTTGAATAGTGTCTGGAAGATCGATCCCGAACGGCTTGTGATTACCACCTCCGATGTACCGAAGAATCCATCAAGCACAGAATATCCGGAGGGGTTTGAAGAGAACCGCAGGGTGGAGTTATCATCGGATAACGATCAGATTCTCAAGCCGATCGTGCATGAGCGATTTCGCGAGGAGTCGGCAGTTCCGAAGACCATCCCTATTGCATTAAGCGCGTCGAGTTCCATCGGAGTTCGGAATTGGCATCTTACGATCGCTTCTGAGGGGAACACCGTCTTTGAATCGTCCGGAGAGGGTACACCGCCGAGTACAATTCCCTGGAAGCCAAGCGATGGACAAGTGGAATCTCTGGCAAAGACACTTAGCACAAAGGATTCACTCTCGCTTACACTTGCAGCGACTTCCACAAATGGAGCACATTCTTCTCAGGAGGTTGCACTTTCGGCCTCCAAGACGATCAACCCATTCGAGTTGAGCCGGCTCTCGCTCATCGTGTTCGATTTCGACCAATCTTCGATCGATGAGCAGAACCAGCGGATGATCTCCGCGTTCGTAGCGAAATCATTATATCCGGCTTCGACGGCGACGATCACAGGTTCCACCGATAATTTAGGGGAACTCGATCACAACCAAAAATTATCCGAAGCGCGCGCATTTAATGTCCGCGATCTTATCATTGCAGATAAACCAACCGCATCGATCACGAGCACAAAGGGAATCGGCCCATCCAATTTGCTCTATGATAATCATCTTCCCGAAGGACGCTATTATTGCCGCACGGTGAAAGTAGAAGTCGAGACGCCGCTGGATTCGATTCTCGGTGGGCAAAAATAGAGTTTACGCAAGCAAGGATATTCCACCCGCACGCTCGACGATCGTGCTGAACTTACTCTCCAATATCATTACTACGTTCGAGAGCATTTTTTCATCCTCGTCTGTAAATCGGTTTTTCATGGGAGCGTCAACATCGAGCACACCGAAAAGCCGACTATTGGAAAGAATAATCGGAAGAACTATTTCAGATTGCGAAGCCGGATCGCATGCGATATGGCCTGGAAATTCATTTACATCCGCTACGCGAATAATTTTGCGCTCTGAAGCTGCTATTCCACAAACTCCTTTTCCCAGCTCTATTGTCGTGCAAGCTGGTTTTCCTCCGAAGGGGCCCAGCACGAGCTTTTCGCCATCGAATAGATAGAATCCGCACCAATTTATGCGTTCGATCGAATTATACAACAGCGCCGCTGCATTCGAAAGCGCGGTGATGAGTGGCTCGCCGGTGCTAATGAGCGAATCAATCGCGCTTAGGTTTATTTTGCTATGATTCATGGAATGTTATGCCGAACGCTGGTTATCCCGATAGGGTTTAGTGATATTGCGGTTTAGGATCTGTATGTGACAAATTCCTTAACTCTTAATTCTCAAATTTAAATTCTTAATTGACATGAACTGGCCGATCGTTAAAGGACAAGCAACCAGGCAGGCGCACGTTGCGCTGCCGGAAGGATCATTCGAAGAAGAGCATGGGCGCGAAGGCTTTTTTGGCCGCGTGTCGCATCTGTACCACGTTCATCCTCCGACGGGCTGGACGCGCATCGAGGGGAATTTGCGGCCTCATGCGTTCTATCTCGACAGGGTTAAGCCTTCGGACATGACTGACGCGCGCGGCACATCCGAACCAGTGCTTTATAATGACGATCTCATCCTTTCTATCAGCCGCCGAGCCGAAGCTGCGCCATTTTATTCACGTAATGCCGATGGCGACGAGCTGTTCTTTATTCATAAGGGTACGGGAAAGATCGAGACCGATTTCGGGATGCTCGATTATGAACCTGGCGATTATATCGTGATGCCGCGTGCGACGACCTACCGCTTCATTCCATCGACCAAAGATAATTTTATCGTGTGCGTCGAAGCGCATTCCGAGATCATGCCGCCAACGCCCGAGCAAAAAGGGATTCTCGGAATGCATGCGCTTTACGATATGTCCGCCATTACGATTCCCGAATTTATTCCGTACGAGAAAAGGCAAGATACGAATGGGAAGGAATATGAAATTCGCATTAAGCGGCTTGGCGAATATACCTCCATCTTTTATCCATATCATCCGATCGATCTTGTCGGCTGGAAGGGCGATCTTACTGCCTACAAGATCAACATGCGCGATATTCGTCCCGTGATGTCACCACGGGTGCATCTGCCACCGAGCGCGCATACCACATTTCTTGCAGATAATTTTGTGATCTGCTCATTCCTTCCGCGTCCGTTGGAAGAAGATCCCGATACGTTGCGCGTGCCATTCTATCATCGCAACACCGATTACGATGAAGTGCTATTTTACCACGATGGTGATTTCTTCTCGCGCGATAATATCAAACCGGCAATGATGACGCTGCATCCACAAGGCATTCATCATGGCCCGCATCCGAAGGCGCTGAAAGCCAATCCGAATATTACTCGCACTAACGAATATGCCATGATGCTGGATGCAAAACGCCCACTAAAAATTGCTCCGGCAGGGGAATCTGCTGAATGGAAGGAATATTGGACGAGTTGGCAGGAGAAGAAGGAAACGGTCAAGACCGCGTAAAACTATGCTCCGGACTTTCCATCCCATTCCACATCCTTCACGCCAGCGAGCTGATTTGCTCGTCGTGCAAGCGTAAAAAGCAGATCAGAAAGCCGATTAAGATAGATTAGATCGTATTTTCCGATCTCTTCCTGTGCGGCAAGATGAACCACCGAGCGCTCAGCGCGTCGGCAAACGGTTCGTGCAAGATGTAATCGAGCAGCAAGTTCGCATCCTCCCGGATGAATGAAATGTTTGAGTTCCGGAAGTATGGCGGTATGCCCATCGATCGCAAGCTCTAACCGTTTCGAATCTTCCTCGGTGATTCGAGGAATGTTATAGTTTGAGCGGGTTTCCAGTGGCGTGGCAAGATCGGCTCCGAGGACGAACAGGTTGTTCTGAATTTGTTGGAGAAGCGGTTCGATCCAATCATTCCCATCTAATGATCTGCAAAGTCCGATCACGGAATCCAGCTCATCAACATTTCCATAGGCTTCGATCCGAGCGGAATCCTTCCTGACCCTGCCGCCGCCGAACAGGCCGGTCGTGCCATCGTCACCTGTTTTGGTATAGATCTTTGTTGCCATTATTCCAGACCGATCGAATCCTGGATGAGATTTTTCACTGCATCGATCTTAGCCCTCAACGCCGCTATTTCTGCCGGGACAATGGATTTCAGCGATGGCTTCTGATAGTAAATTTCCAGCGCGTTCAGTTCGATGAGCATATCGGTCAGGATGGTCAACGCCGTTCGCAAGCGGCCTTTCGATTCGCCGCCGCGAAATAATTCATCTTCGAGCAGTGCGCGGTATTCGGTCATTCCGTTAGGCGAGAACGCGATCGTTCCAAGTTCCATAATTGATATATCGTAAAGAGATAGGATCGTAAGATCCAACAAGCATATAGGGATTCATTCTTCGGTCAAGTGCTCGCCGTCGCAACCTGATAGTTACCATCTGTACCTTAACCGCATCGCGATGTGTTTTCCGCGACTCAATTTCCGACATGGCATATATGGCCGGCGAGACCGTCAGCAGGAATAGCAGCATGGCTGCTTCCATCAAAAGTTTTCGAATCCGGGAAACGATCATTCCAGATCTATCAACGCGGCGCTTGAAAAGAACAATCCAATCCCTTAAAATCAAGAGGGACAGACTAAACCGCCTGTCCCCCTTACGCTATGGATCTATTCTATTACTTATTCGGTTGGAACTTTAATCGCGTAGAAGTGCGAATCGCCTTTATTATCGACGACGTTCAGGCCCACCGCTTTGCCCTGGTTATCCTTGATGATCTTTTCGAACTTTCCGGCATCGGTCACCTTTTGGTGAGCCGCTTCGGTGATCACGTAATTGGTGCGGAGCCCTTCGTGCTGCGCTTCGGAAGCCATCTGAATGTTCGTGATGACGACGCCATTCGATACATGATAGGTATCTTTGTCATCTGCCGTTACATTGCGCACCGTCAAGCCGACATTATCCAATGTAGCTGTTGATTTCGCTGATTCTTCCTGGGTCTCAGCTTGTCCGTTGTCGGTATCGGCATCTGCGTCATTATCGGCGATCTCCTCGCGAGGCTTGAGCGTAACCGTCTTCTCCAGTTCTTTTCCATCGCGCCAGATGTGCAGTGTAACGTGGTCTCCGGCGTGGTGCATGCCGATCAGGCCCTGCAATTGGTTCGAGGCATTGGTCTCATGCCCATCGACGGAAAGGATAACATCATTCTGCTTGAGCCCTGCTGCTTCACCGGCGCCACCTTTGACGATCTCATCGATGCGAACCCCGCGTGGGCGATCGAGGCCAAGCGCCTCGGCCATCGTTTGATCGACGTTGGCGATCTGCACCCCAATATAGCCGCGGTTTACTTTGCCGGTCTTGATAAGGTCGTTAGCGACGCCCTTGGCCATATTGATCGGGATAGCAAATCCGTAACCGGCGAACATACCTGTCGTCGATTCGATCGCCGAGTTAATGCCAATAACCTCGCCCTTGATATTGAACAGCCCGCCTCCGGAATTACCGGGATTGATCGCGGCATCGGTCTGAATGAAATTCGAGATGCCGTAATTGCCGACGTTCTTATCCTCCGAGATCTGAAGCGGACGACCAAGCGAGGATACGATGCCCTCCGTTACCGTCGATTCGAGCCCAAGCGGATTACCGACCGCCAATACCACCTGCCCAACGGCAAGCTGATCGGAATTGCCGAGCGCGGCGACCGGAAGGTTCGAAGCTTCGATCTTGATGACGGCCAGGTCTGTTGTTGGATCGGTGCCAACCAATCGGGCATCGAACACTCGTTTATCAGTCATTTGGACGGTAATTCCACCTTTTTTCGCCGCGTCCTTTACTACGTGGTTATTGGTAAGAATATATCCATCGCTGGTGATGATAACACCGGAGCCAATACCTTCTTCAGGCCCACGTTGCTGGGGCTGCATTTGGAAGAACGGGATGTCGCCATTGCCACTTCCATCATCGCCATTGCCGAAATTGAAAAAGTGCTGAAATGGGTTGTTGTTATCGCTCTTGTCGTTCTTTGCGACTTTCGGTGCTTCGGTCTTGACATTGATCTGGACGATCGTTGGCTGAACCGCTTTAGCGATCGCGACGAACGAGCCGTTCAAGCTTTCGAGTACCTGATCGTTCGGTAGCTCGGGGGCAGGTCCTCCAAGCTCCGGCTGACTGGCGCCAAAGGCAATGTTCATGCCTTTCCAACTGCCAAAGCCGGTTACTAAGGTCGCTCCGAATACCAAACCGATCACCACCAAAAAGATGGCTGCTACTAATGGTCGTTTCTTTAACATATATCTGATTCCTGTATTAAAATTTGTTGTAGAGAAAATGCTTGCCTGAGATAAGAGGCGATGTTTTCTAACGTAAGCAACAAATCCATGTTTCAGTTTTCTGATTCCGATGAATGAAGATAAAGCTATCTTGAAGACCTCAAGGTCATAATTCATCCGTATTATTTCTCCGAGAAATAGCTGCCCGTCAACTCAATTAAAAAATAGCCGCTCCGAATTGACCATTACCATCGGCACTTTTAACCTCTCTTAAGGTTTTCCATACAAATACTACCATGTTCCCGAAACAGCTTCTCGCACTCACCCTCTTCGCCGCGCTCGCGGTGATGCCGACGTGTGTGCTGCTCCCACGACTAATGGTTTGCTGATGTGTTATTAGGAAATGAAACACAAACTCGTCCTAAGCTTTTCGATATTTATATTTACTCTCTCCACTGTATCTACTGTTCGTGGGCAATGGGTGGAGACCAATGGTCCATACGGCGTTTGGTCAACGTTTCTTGCTGTGGCGGATTCAACGGTCTTTGCTGGGAATACTTCTCTCGACCCGATTGCCTCGTTGACAGGTAGTAGCAAAACATGGAAAAGCACAAAATTTCCGTTGCCATTCAATCGCTATGTAATGGCAATCACGGCGATTGGTTCAAAGCTCTTAGTAGGACTCGATAGTGGTTATACTGGCAATGTTGGCAACAGCATTTATGCTTCAACGGATGGTGGTGTGAATTGGGAATGGTCAAGTACGGGCCTCACCGATAATACCGTTAATTGTTTTACAGTAAATGATTCGTTTGTCTTTGCAGGTACGTATGAGAGCGGAGTATTTCGATCATCAGATTCAGGAGCGACGTGGGTTCCGGCTGATTCCGATATTGATTTTCAATACGTTATCAGTCTTGTTACTATTCCAGGATACATATTAGCTGGAACAGAGTTTGGGCAAATTTTCCGCTCAAGCAATAACGGGGTAAGCTGGACCGAAGTTGACTCAACCCTTCCATTTCATTATGAAGCATTGACAGCTATGCTATTTGGGGATAGTGGTATAAAAGTATTTGCCTCCATTTCAAGTGAAGGTATTTTTTCTTCTACAGATTTAGGTGCAAGCTGGCGTCCCGCTAATAACGGTTTGACCGATAGTAATGTCAACAAGATCACTCGTTGCGGAGCTAAACTCGTGGCTGCAACCAATGGAGGAATTTTCTTATCAAGCGATGACGGAAACAGTTGGGTATCCAGTAATAAGGGTCTCTTTAATACGATTGTCAGCGATGTAATAATCCGAGACACAAGCCTCTTTATTTTGACGACCAACGGAATTTTTTGCTCTATTGATTCAGGCCAAAGTTGGGTGGAATTTGATACGGGACTTACATCCGTTCTTCAAACGAGTGTTTTATTGAAGGATGGCGAAAACCTTTTTGCTGGAACCTCTCTTGGGATTTATCTTTCTACAGATACCGGATTTTCATGGGTTCAGCGTAATCGTGGTTTGTCGGATGTAGGAATAACCGCTCTCAATGTCATTCATTCGAGCGCAGGCCCGATCATATTTGCGGGGACAGCGTCAGGGCCATTTCGCTCTACGGATTACGGAGATTCTTGGTCATTAGTCGATTCTGGTTTTCCAAATTTCCCGTCAAATGATCCGGAAGTACTGTCATTTGCGACAATAGATACGTTTTTGTATGCTGCCTCGTGGTATGGCGATTTAGTTCGTTCCACCAACTATGGCACGACTTGGAAAATACTCAGTACGCCTATGACATCACTTTTTCTTAATTTGACCTCTAACGGCAGCTACTTATTTGCCGGGGGAATTTTTAATCTAGAAAGTTGCGTTTTTCTTTCCAAAGATCAGGGGCGTAGTTGGGACATTCTTAACCAATTCTCGAACAATGATTATGGGGTGAATGCACTGGCGATTGATACGGACAGCATTGGTACAACTCGTTTTTATGTTGATGCTTATGGCGACGAATATGGTGGAGTAGTAGTTTCAACAGATTTAGGTGGCACTTGGCAATCCTTGAATTGGGGATTAGATTCCCTTGATAAAGTATCTATTTCATGGTTTGACAATAATGGTTCGTTTCTCCTCTGTGGCTGCCCACATGGATTCTATTTCTCATCATATAAACGGGACTTCTGGACAAAATTCAATCAGGGTTTACACGACTCTGATGTATACACAATTGCTTCGACCAATTCGAATATTTTCATTGGCACGGATAGTGGCGTTTGGCGCAGGCCTGTATCTGAAATGATTGCAGCAAGTTCTGTATCGGAAAAACTGCCTCCTCAAACTGAAGCTTTTGTTTACCCCAACCCCTTCTCCCAATCCACCCAGATCACCTTCACGTCGCAAGCTGCCGGATATGCGGAGGTATCCATTGTGAATATGCTTGGCGTGGAGGTTGCGCGGCTGTTTTCCGGTGAGTTGGGTGCAGGAGAGCACAGTTTTACCTGGGACGCAGGCAAGAATGCCTACGCTAAACAAGGTGTGTATGAATGCCTCATTCGCATGAATGGGCAGGTGGAGACGCTGCCGGTGGTGCTGATGCGGTGACTAACTTTCCTGTGTACACCGGGTTTTAACCCGGTGGAGGACACTTCACCGGGTTAAAACCCGGTGTACACGCGAATCACGTAAATCCCGGTTCAGACCCCACCCCCCAATTTATTCCGTATTTTCGTACTGGAACACTGCTGGCAGAGAACCCTCTGTGCCGGACGCTCCGTTCAGAACACATGCTTTTACGACCGGAATTGATCGAACGCCTTGCCGATACCTTAGAGGGTATTGCGATGTCGAGCGCGCGTGATACAGGAATGGATTCGCGTGAGGCGAATATCCTTATTTATCATACGTCCCGAACCGATGGCGGCGGTGCCGTTGCTGGCGAAAGCCCGCTTCTTGAAATTAATTTGATGGAGCAGAATGGCGACGCCTGCGTGGTGGTTACCTCTGCGCTTGGTATTGTGGAATTGCACGGCATCGAGGAGATTCGTTTGCTTGCTGCAACGGAAGAAGCGGCATTTTATTCGCGTCCCACGCCGGGTAAGCTTTCGATGCTCACGTTAAGCTCACGCGGGGCGATCCAGGTGTATATGAATATCTCTGAATCGCTGGGACCGATGGAGCTTTCCGAAGTTGGCGATGAGGATTTGCGCGCCGCCGTTGCGTTGAAGATCTTTGCCGAACACACCGAAGTTTTTCGTAACGAGGAATAGTGGCCTCGCCAGAATTTTCCATGTCATCCTGAGCGTAGTCTTCCGTAGCGGAGCGGCGGAAGACGAAGTCGAAGGATCTCCGGACATGCACCAGATCCTTCGACTCCGTTCGTTCTCCTTCGTCGAACGAACTCCGCTCAGGATGACATTAACAAAAGCAATTTTCAGTTGAAATTTAGTTTGACGCAGACGGCTCAGGCTCGAAAGATTTTTGCCATCCCAGCCGAGCTTCGAGCGAACATGAAACAGGCTGCTGTGCTCGTTGCGGAGACCGACTTGCCTGAAATAGGGAAGTTCGATCTGTCGGTCGTTTCGATGTCGGATGATGAACTGCTGGAGATCAATCGCACGGCATTGGGCCACGATTGGCTGACGGATGTTATCACCTTCGAGATCGAACGGTCAGAAACCGCGCTGGAATCTGAAATTTACATCAGCGTTGAACGTGCGATGGAGAATGCCAAACGGTTTAGGCGAACAGTGGATATGGAGATCGTTCACCTCATTATTCATGGCGTTTTGCACCTCGCGGGCTATAAGGATAAGACTGCTTCGGCCAGGAAACAAATGAGAACACGGGAGCGTTGGTATTTGGCTACATTCCAATGATGAATATAGCCGACTGATGTCACGGCTCCTCTTTTAATAGAAATTAGTACGATGAACGCGAATAACTCACTCGAACAGAATGTATCCGGCGCGCCGGATGCCTCTGGGCGGGAGCGCATCATGGAGATCGTGTTTTTTCTCCTTTCGGAGATCAAAGAGAACAAACCCCTTGCCGAGATCGACCTCAAACCGCTTTCGGTGCGTGGTTTTAGCGAGATCGAAATATCGACCGCGTTCTCCTGGCTGATCGATAAATTTTCGCAAGGCTCGGACGACCCGCTTATCCTTGCCGTACCGTTCGGAAAAAAGCCGAGCTTGCTTGGCCCCGCGAAGGATCTCGCAAGTTTCCGCGTCTATCACGAAATAGAAAGTTCCGTTATTTCCAAGGAAGCCCGTGGCTTCATGCTGCAAATGCTTGAACTGGGAATTCTTACGGATTCCGATCTGGAGTTCATGATCGACCGCATCATGCTTTCCGGCGCGCAAAGCGCCTCGCTGGAAGAGGTCAAGGATTTCGTGACCAGCATGTTGTTCCATTTCGATGCTCCGTATTCTCCATTAGGGCGCGTGATGTTAACCGGCTCCGATCGGGTCCATTAAGAGCGTTCGATACAAACCGGAAGCAGCATCGTCGCCGATGCATCCGGCGAACTGGTGGCTATGGATTTCTACACTGATTTCCCCCGATGGCTTCGCTCCTTTCTCGAATACCTCGAACACGAGCGCGAGGCGAGTCCCAAAACCATTGAAGCCTACGAAGGCGATCTCGTCGATCTCTACCGTATCCTAAAATCGGAGCGCCTCGTGCTCGCCGGCACCCATGACGATCTCTATGCCCTCCGCCGGTATCTCCATACGCTTTCCGAACAGACCGCTTACCCGGCACAAAAGGGAATTACCAAGACGATGAAAGCAAGCTCCATCGGCCGAAAGCTTGCGGCCGTTCGGTCGTTCGTGAAGTTCCTTGTCAAGCAGGGAATTTTTGAATTCAATGCCGCCCGGCTCCTCAAGACTCCTAAAGCAGAAAAGAATCTACCAAACGTCGTAAGTGAACGCGCAATGGCGGACGTTCTCTCACGGGAAAAGGATGAGGGACGCATCGCCGACGATGCTGGAAGGATGAAGGATGAAGGAAATTCGCTCCCACCTTCATCCTTCATCCCTCATCCTTCATCCCTTCCAGCGATTCCTTCCTTATCGCTCCGCGATCGTGCCGTTATAGAATTACTCTATTCCAGCGGGCTTCGCCGGTCGGAACTATGTTCTATCGATCTCAGAGAGCTTGACCTGAAGGCGCGCACCGTTCGCGTGATCGGCAAAGGATCCAAACAGCGCATCGTTCCCATCGGAGCGAAAGCAGTGACTGCCATCAAAGAATATTTGGCACACCGTTCGATTTCCCCCTCCTTAAGAAGGAGGGGGCCAGGGGGTGGTTTTGAAGACACACACGCGCTATTTCTCCTAAAAAATGGCAAGCGACTTACGCCCAGAATGGTGTATGATATTGTATCCAAGGCGTTTGCAGGCCAACCGGACATGTCCCGCGCACATCCGCACATGTTGCGGCATACGACGGCTACTCATCTGCTCGATCACGGAGCTGATCTTCGGGCGGTAAAGGAGATACTCGGTCACGAATCCCTGCGGACCACGCAGCGATACACGCATCTTACCATCGAGCGCATGAGATCCGTCTATGATCAGGCGCACCCCCGGAGCGGAACGGAGCCCTAATATGGTGTTTTCTTTAATGTAATAAAATCGTTACGATAGTGTTACAATATGAGCACATTGGCAGTATAATTGCTGTAGATACTATTATGAGATCAAACGCCTTTCCCGATACATTTGCCATTTTTCAGAAGTTTTCAGTGCGGTACCCAGAGCGGACAATTTTTACCGATATTAATGAAAGAAACCATTATGAACATTAGAATTCAAGTCCGCCACGAGGCGGCACGAGAGGCAGTCCAAAAGTATATCACGACAGAATTTGAACATGTCGCCAATAAATTTTCCGATGGGGAACATTCCAACATAATCAGCGCGGAATTTATTGTAGATCAGGAGGGCTCTAACGGACATAAGAAGACGTTCGAATCGCTCATTCATGTTCCCGGAGATACGCTAAAGGTGAAAGAGTCCGCCGATGAGACCCATAAAGCGATCGACATGTCGATGAAAGTGATCGAAAAACTTCTCCTGAAGCACAAAGAAACCCACGCTCGGCCCGGTGCACAGATTCGGCACGAGGCAGTGCGGGATCGTTCTCGCGAGTGAGCGAGAGCCTTTTCGAGACCGAATGATCCTCGCCCCGAATCTTCTACACCTGTTCTTCAGGTGAAGTGGGTTCGGGGTGAGAAGTTTTGGAGCTTCAGTTTTTTCAAGCTATTGTGACTTTTGGGTGATTCCCCGTGTCGTCTCCTGTGTGTAATGTACCCATTTCCGGGAATTCTATGAAAAAATATACCGTCTGCTTATCCATTGCATGGATCGTTGGAGTTCTCGCACTTTTCAACACTAATGTGTCGGGCCAAACGTCACCGACCATTTCGTATCAGGGATTACTCCAGAATAACGGAGTGGCCGTCAATGGCACGGACACGCTGACCATCCGGCTCTATACCTCCGAGACAGGCGGATCACCGCTGTATTCGGAAACACAAACCGTCATGGTAGTGAACGGCATTTTCAATCTTGCGATTGGCGCGGTAACTCCGCTGCTACCCACGCTCGATTTCACGAAACAGTATTACCTGGGAGTATCCGTCGATGGCGCGCCGGAACTGACCCCACGCTCGACGGTCAGCTTCGCACCCTATGCCTTTCGGGCGTTGAATGCCGATTCGGCGAATTATGCAACGCACGCCACGACGGCGAACGCGCTATCCGGTTCTTATGTCAGTAACGTGAACGGTTCCTATGGCTCGATCACGATCACGGGAGGCAGTGGCATCAGTATCGCGAACAATTCTGGAAGTATCGGTATAGGAAATAGCGGCGTACTCTCGCTCAACTCGGCGGCGGGGAAACTAACGCTCGTGGGTGCGGGTGGTACGACCATCGCCGATACCGGAACTACGATAACGATTCATTCCCAAACCTTCACGGGAGGTACGGGCATTCAGGCCGTTCAAAATTCCGACAGCAGCATTACGATCACGAACGGAAGCGGCCCCATCGCAACGATCTCGCTCGGAAAGCAGAATGCAGATACCGGGCAAGTATTAACATGGGACGGAAAAACGTGGAAACCGGCGACCGTTACCCAATCGAGCGGACCTGATTCAATAAAGAATCTTCAAGATTGCCGAGATAATGGGTCCTGTGTCTATTTAGGCGCGGGATCGGGCACAAGCGATCACGGCTTGATTGCAAATACCGCTTTGGGTATTGGCGCTCTTCATTCGATTTCCGGAGGTTCTGCAAACACCGCGGTTGGTTTTGATGCGATTCAATCTGATACGAGTGGAGGTGGCAACACGGCTTGCGGCGACTTGGCTTTAGAGACGTGTCAGAGCGGTAGTAGCAATGCAGCTTTTGGAGCATCCACTCTAAAGTATTGCCAGGGATCAGGCAACAGCGCCTTCGGTACAGAAGCGATGGAAAACACGAATTCACCTTCCTTTAATTGTGCAGTCGGATTTGGCTCTATGTATAATATTAAATACGGGTCAGAAAATACCGCAGTTGGCGTGAACAGCATGGATAACGTCGATTCAGGCTCCTTCAATGTCGCGGTTGGTTCTGAAGCACTCTCCTATTCATGGGAACGATCATATCTCGTCGCGATTGGGGATTCTGCGCTTTACCGAAATGGGTATTCCTGGTCACTGAATAGCCCCGCCATTCTTGATAGCGCAACGGCAAACACCGCTGTAGGATCATCTGCATTATTCTGGAATTCCACCGGTGCGTATAATACAGGCGTTGGTTATCATGTGCTTTTTTCCGATTCTATTGGTTATCGCAATACAGCGCTCGGCTATCTTGCCTTGAATCAAAATGCAACTGGCAATGATAATACGGCAATTGGTTCGAGCTCGGGGCCAACGTCCTCCAGTCTCAATAACACTACTACGCTTGGCAGCGGAGCACAGGCAACGACGAGCAATCAAGTAGTGCTTGGGAATAGTGCAGTCTCATCACTTTATTGCCAGGGAGCGTATGCAGCCACAACGGCTAATTCCCCAAACATGGTGGTAACATCAACAGGGCAGATCATGCGCAGCACTTCTTCGGCACGGTACAAAACCAATATTCACGATCTGGATATCAATACCGACAAACTGTACGATCTACGTCCCGTGAGTTATACTTCTAAGATTGATGGGAAGGAATATTTCGGCCTTGTCGCAGAAGATGTGGCGAAAGTGCTTCCAGAACTTGCGGAATATGCAAAATCGAAAGATGTGATACCCGGATCAAAGTCTGAGGAAGTTATTCCCGATGCCGTAAAATATCCGATGCTTTCAGTGCTGTTGCTGGAGGAATTGAAGAAGGAACATGCGCAATCCGAAGCGCAGGAAAAGACTATTGCTGAAATGGAGCGACGCCTTGAGGCATTAGAAGCTAAACAGAAATAGGAACAAACCCTAAGGCTTTACATCGTTATCATCCCCGGCATCACAAGCGGAGCTTGCTGGTGCTTGCCGTTTGGGGTAACCGAAACGCGCTCGAGCGAGGCAAATACTTTCTCGACACTCAAACGGTCGAGGCAAAAATACTCGGGATTGATGCACTCGCCACGGAAGAAGCATTTGCATTGTGCGTCCGGCTGGACGATCTCGCCTAATCCATACAAATTCCCAAATTCGTAGGGATTGAAAATGTTGTTGATGAGCACGATCTTCTTTTTCAGCGCAATGGCAATATGCATTCCCATCGTAACGCCCGTCACGACAAGCTCGCAATGCTGCATAAGCCCAATGAACTGCTGAAGCGCAAAAAAGCCGATATACTGTGCCTTGCCGTTGGTCCGGCGATGAATTTCCCGATTGCGAGCGTCCTCATCCGGCCCGCCAAGCAGAAGCACGTTCTTCCCGGAAGCGTGAATGCGCTCCGCTAACTCCACCCAGTTCTCGATACTCCAGAGCCGCGAAGTCCAGCGCGCACCCGCGCCGGTATTCAGTCCAACGACCGGACGCGATGCGTCGAGTAATGGGAATGCTTCCGGAGCAGGCACGTCGATAATATATTCTTCGCCGTGAAATTCATAGCCGCAAAGCTCGAACAACTCGGTAGGATAATCTTTATGATTTTGAAGGCTGACATCATCGAAGATACCGGTAATGAATTTGGCCTTCGCGCGTTCGTTCGCGGGTTCCGCTTCGCCGAATGCGCCGAGTACAAAACCATCTTTTACATCGGCATCGAGCGAGGATGCCAGCGCGCAGGCATAATGATCTTTATCGAGATTCAGAATGCGAGAAAAATGCAGCGCATGAAGAATTTCGAGATTTTCCGATTTCCACGACAAAATGCGATCGACCTGCGATCTGGGAACCAGCTCCGACGAATGCGTCAGCCACCAGATGCGGGCGTGAGGATGCTGCTTGCGGAGCGGCGTAAGGATCGGCGTGGTACGCAACACATCGCCGGCGGCGCCGAGCTTAATAATTAATACATTCTCAGTAATCGCGTCGTAATGCGGGCATCCATCGCAATGAACGCCCTCGCGCTTGTTCGGCGCGCAGGGAATATCCCCTCTGAAATGACGACAATCTGATTTATAGATCAAGTAAGAATTAAGAATTAAGAATTAGACGAGGAAAAAACTCCTCGTTCCCAAAAGCCTATTGCATGTAATCAATTCCCTCAACTCTTAATTCTTACTTATTAATTCTTAATTAAGGACGGCGTTGAGGCGAGCGTTGTTCCGGTCGCGGTGGGCGTCCATCAGGACGAGGTGGTCTTGGGCCGCGAGCATTCATTCGCGAGGCACGGCGCTCGCGCGCTTCGGCGGAGGGTTTGCCTTTTTCTTTCTGGTAGTTCAGCGGCGCCTTCGATGCCACATTCTTTACGATCATCTCGCCTAATAGCCCGATCGAAATAAGCTGTACGCCTACTAAGATCAGCAGCAAGCCCAGCAGAAGGATCGGACGATTCGAGAGCGATGTAAGCCCAAGCGCCCATTCAACGGTTAGCCAGATGTCAATAATAAATCCGGCAATGGCCATGAGCGTACCTATGGTGCCAAACAGGTGCAGCGGGCGTTTGCCGTAGCGATTCGTGAACACGATGCTGAGCAGATCGAGAAAACCCTTGAAGAAGCGGCTCGAACCGAACTTCGATTTCCCGAACTTGCGTGGATGATGCGTGACCGGGATCTCCGAAACACGGAACCCCTGCCAATACGCAAGCGCCGGCAGATACCGGTGCAGTTCGCCATAGACCTGAAGGCTTTCGGTCACTTCTTTGCGGTAAGCCTTGAGGCCGCAATTGAAATCGTGAAGCTTGATGCCGCTAAAAATTCCCGTGACCCAGTTGAAGAATTTACTTGGGCCTGTTTTTGACATCGGGTCGTGGCGCTGTTTCTTCCAGCCACTGACGAGGTCATAGCCCTCCGCAAGTTTTGCGACCAAGTTGACGAATTCCTGTGGGTCGTCCTGCAAGTCAGCATCCAGCGTGATAACAATACCATATTGGGCCTCGGTAAATCCTGCCGCGAGCGCCGCTGATTTTCCGAGATTGCGCCGGAATGTAATGACGCTGATGCGGGAACTTGTAGCAAGGATGTCCTGCAGGATCTCGCCCGACCGGTCGGTCGAGCCATCGTTGATATAGAGGATCTCGTATTTCGGTCCGGCCAGACGCATCAGTTGTTGCTTGAGCGAAGCGGTCAGTTCACGAAGGGAATCCTGCTCGTTAAAGAGTGGCACCACAACGGAAATTCCTAATTTTCCTGCCAGCGCATGTGCAGCATCCAAGCCCTTTTCACCGGTGCGAGGCGCTTCGGATCGTGGTTGCCGATCGGTCGCCGGACGATCGATCGGGGGACGTGGGCCACCCTGTTCGCGGCGGCGGGGTTCTTCTATGGTCTTTGGGGCAGACTGTGCAGAGCGGAGCGTAAGTCCTTCGGGAACCGATTCCGTTCGGGGCTTTACAGCGGCATCGCGCGAACGTTCGCGTGGGGCTTCTTCACGAGGTTGTGGTTCCCGGCGAGGCTCCTCTCGGCGGTTTCGTCCTTCTTCACGTGGGCGTTCCTCTCCACCTGGACGATCCTCGCGGTTTCGTTCTGGGCGCCTGTTCTCCCGATCGCCGCCTCTGCGGGCCATGCGTTCCGCGATAATATCTTTTCGTGCTTGTGCTTCTGCAGCAGATTCAACAGGCGCTTCTTCCGATAAAACTGGTTCCTGATCTTCGGTTGCTTCCTCGCGTGGTGCGCTCGGGCGCCCACCTTGTTTCCGAAGGGCAGCGCGTTCCTGCTGCCGAATTCTCGCACGTTCGCGGCCTGAAAGTCCTGCATCGCCGGCTTCCTTCACGGCGCTCTCATTGGATTCATTGTTTTGAAGCTCCATCTGTCCGCCTCTTGGTTCAAGAGGCTGCTGGAGCCCGGGCGTCGTTTCTTCCGAAGCTGAGGTAGGCCTATGCGTCGGCTCGACGTCCGAGGAATGTGCCATTGGACTGTGCGGGGATGTCTCGGGTTCGCCGCGCATCGCGGAGGATGCTTGCCGGGCCAGACGTTCCGCTATAATATCACGGTAGCTGCTTGCGGTAGCCGCTGGCGCTCGCGTAGCGGCTGGATCGGATGGTGTGCCTGCTGGATCGGCTGTTTGGTCGCCAGGTGGAATGGTATCCGGAGTGGCCGACTGTTCTTCCGGAGTAACCGGTTGTTCTTCCCGAGTGATCGGTTGTTCTTCCGGACTAACCGGTTGTTCTTCTGATTGCAATTCTTCCTGCATGTAGTATTAAGGTGCTAATGTGCTCCGCATGGGATAATGCCGTATGAATAGCGGGCCTCGGAGGATGATCCATGATCTATCATCGATGATCCAAATCCATTGTGCGCTTGGGGCACATCCGCCTGGCATCTCCCGAAGCCCATTTTGGCAAGCTGCCTTTGGCGAGCTTCCGGAGCAGGCTGCGGAATATAGAATTAATGCAAACCAAATTCTATGAACTTTAATTAGCGGCGGGAGAAAATGATTTTTTTTGGTGGAATTTGGGTCAAGAAGATCACCCCGGTTTTCTTAAGAACAATTAATCTAATTCGGCCTCGTTTTTGCATAACTCTTTAAACGTTTTGCGTATGAATAGACATCTAATCATTAGACAAACAATTTAAAAGGAGACACCACATGCGTAATGTAATGAAAGTCATCAGTTTTTGCGGGCTCTTAGCGTTGGCAGCGTTGACGCCCGCTGCGCCTGCGTTCGCGCAGGTCAGTTTCGATATTCACATCGGCCCGCCGCCGCCGCGTCACGAAGTCGTTGTTGCCGCGCCCTATCCCGATGGGGTATGGATCGCCGGGTATCACCGGTGGGACTATGCCGCCGGGGCTTATATCTGGGTTCCCGGACGCTGGGAACGCCCGCCGCATCCCGGATACGTTTGGTATGGGCCGCGCTACCCGCGCCGGGGCGGACGTTACGGCTTCGTCGATGGACATTGGGGAGCACCCGGCCGTGGGCGTGGTGGCCGCGCACCGATGGCACATTAACAATCATCGTTGTTGAGATATAAAAAGCGCACCCGCCGCAATGGCGGGTGCGCTTTTGTTTATTTTAATGTCATTGCGAGGAGGAATCACGCAGCGATAGCGGAGTGATTCTGACGAAGCAATCTCTTCGCTGCAAGTTTGAGATTGCTTCGTCGAATCAAACTCCCTCCGGTCGTTTGATTCTCCTCGCAATGACGTAATCAAACGCCGGATAATCTCAATGCGCAATCACCACCCGCTCGATATATCGTTCGCCCTGATCGGAGGAAATATCGAGGAGATACACGCCCTCTGGTACAGAGCTGAAATCGAGCGTTGGCCACGGTGAGTAGGTATATGTCACGCTATTGGGTGTAGCGGACATTCCCATTTGATAAGTTTGAACAGGTGGGGCAGCCTCTTGGCCGAGCAAGTTCCGAAGTGTGATCGTGATCGTGCGCTTGGCGTTTAATGTCACGTTGACGTTGAACTTCCCATGCGAGGGATTTGGATAGGCAATAGCTTCCTGGATTGCACCGTGTACATCGGTTGCCGAAGCCGGAGGATTGTTCGTACCGCTTGACATCATTTGCGCAACCGCTCGCTCGGAATCCGGAAGTGCCGCAAGGAACTCCGGCGTAGGTTTGTACCAGAAGATGAGGTCGCGAGAGCCGACGGAATCGGAAGAATTATCGGCCCGAAGTAGGATGGGGATGAGTTGGTCAGCTTCATCGAACTTCTTATTCATTTCGTGAATCTTTCGAAGATTTTCGGCGGCATCGAATGTTGGTATGTTGGAAAAATCAGTCATGAAAAGTCTTTTAACTCCACGGCCATCTGTAACGAACAATGGATGGAATGTTGGTACGGTCACGGATGTAATATCATTTAGCTGGAGAAATTTTGGCTTAACTCCATCTATTATTGGGTCCTTTGATAATGATTTGACTTTTGAATTCCGGAGAACACCGACATAATCTACAGTTCCAGCTTTGGTAGTCGAATGGTAGAATGCAGCAAGGCTATCATTGTTTTCGATGCCAATACTTGCAAGCTTTTCGTTATCCATAACGATGCAGGTGATATTAAGAATCGCTTTTTGAATATTATCTGTGGTATCTCCTCCAAACGTAGAGAATGTTTCCATTGCATGCTCTGCGTCGGGTTTCATATTCTCATATTCCCATCCCGGCTCCTTCGGATGTGTATTCTCTATCCACATGCGGCGGGTGCGTTCGTTCCCATCGTCATCTTTTACAGTGACGAGATACATGCCGGAAGCCAAAGTCGCCGTGCTGAATGTATCGACGTTGTCCCCAGTAATTGCGGCTTTGTCCCAACTGATACGATCCTTTCCGGTCAGGTCGCGCACGGTGATATGAACAGTTTGTGGATGATCTACGCAAAAGGTAACCTCCGCGCTCGTCAGTACGGCATTTGGTGATGTCATGCAATGCGGGGGTGTATTCAACTTCTCTCGGAATATTACTGCTTGTGCTGGCGGCAGTGCATTGAATAGTGCTTCGCTTGGCTCGTACCAAAAGATGAAATCGTTTGTGTCAGGCGCACCGGAACCGCCTTTGGGCCGAACAATGACAGGAACAAGTTCATTTAAGCGCGCCATTGTTGAACGAAGATGCGTCATGGTAGCATCATTTTCTTCGCTGTCGATTTCATCCAGCATATTTTGTGGCGTAACAGTATCCACATTGAGAAAAAGATTTTTGGGCATTGTGAAATCAGGTTTTTCCGCTTTGCCGGAATAATAATTGGCCAGTTGCATGAGTGCGGCTTTTGTGCTTTCCGAAAGACCGTCTATATTCGGCACACAGAACGGCATTGGGGGTTTAGCAAAATTTTTCCCAACTTCGAGTGTCCACTTATTGATTTCTACGGAGGTGTCTGATATCTTAAAGGAACTTGTTTTGAACCATATCGGGGAGTAACCTGGCGTACCGGGTGATTGTAGCCAATCCCGAACCATTTTCTGCCCTTCATCATCTGAAACCATTCCCCATTCCTGTGTTCGGCCTTTTTCTTCGATGACGAAAGCTGCACCGTGTCCGTTGTTACGGGTCATAAGGACAGGGAAAAAGCTTGGTGGATTGACACCCGCAGGTAATGTTGCTTTTGCGTTACCGCCTCCAATGGAATGGGCAGTAAGCTGCATGGATTCGAGGGGTTTATTTGGTGGTAACTTATATGCTATAACCGTATCCGCATTCACCACAATCCCCAGCTTCGCTAATTCCTCCGGCGAGAGATCGGCGTAGAACTGGTCGTTGCCGGCGCTCCAGGGGCCATGTACGTTGCCAGTTTTGAGAAGCTGTGAAGTGTGTTTCGCAGTAGTGCTTGCAGGTGTTGCAAGCTGCGAACGTGTATCAGTGGCAAGGTCATGGGACGGCTGGGTCAAATAGGACCTCTGGGTTGTGTTAGGCCCATTAGTAGCAGTAGTCCCAATTGTCCCATTAAAATGGTTACTAAAAAATGCAAAATAGCTGAAAGTTGCAAGTCCGGCGATTCCGCTGAGTGTCATAAGAATTCTCCTATTGTTGAAGAAACTCCCCCTCCTAAAGAAGGAGGGGGTTGGGGGGTGGTTTTTCAGCGTGGCACTACCGGTAAGGAGCTTTTCGACTTCGGGAAGAGAGATCAGCGGCGCTTCCTCGCGGTAAGGCGCGAAGTGATTCGCTAAGTTCTCGGATGGTTGAAGTGTATCGTTCTTCATAGTTTCTCCCTCATCATATAAGCGACTTGCGATCTTTCAAAAGATGTCTCACGTGGAGCAGGCGTCCTTGTCTGCCTGAGCGGTCGCTCGCCGAGCAGTTCAGCCAGCTTTTCGCGTCCGCGTACAATGCGCGATTTCACACCCGAAAGCGATCCGCCCTGCACGTTCCGAATTTCCGCGAGCGAAAGCCCGGAAATTTCGAAAAGTATCACGGCCTCGCGTTGTTTTTCGGGTAATTGCGTCAGTGCGCGGTCGAGCGCTTCGAGATCTATACGCACCTCGGGCGTGGGTTCCCGCTCGTCTGCGATGGCTTCCGCTTCGCTTCCGAATACTCCCCAGAACTTTTTTCTTCGCTCGCGCCGGTAAAATAACCGGCGCGCCGTGGTGAAGATATAGCTCGTGAAAGCTTCCGGCGCTCGAAGTTTATCGAAGTTCTCGTAGGCCAGCAGGATCGCATCCGATAGCAGATCGCGTCCATCCTCGACATCCTTTGTCATCGCATGGCAGTAACGGGAAAGCTTCGCAAGGCACGGCTCCAATAGGGCCATGAATCGCGTGTGCTTCTCGCTATCGCGAGCCGAAATGCTCGCTGCCTGTAGTGTCATGCTGTGTTAGCACCAATGGTCAAGTAGCACCTATGGTGTGTGTTAGCCCGAGGATAATGACCGGTCACCATTCTTCGGATTTGGAGATAAGAGACATGAGCAGCCCTAAAGTCGCACGAAAATTTTGCCAATCATGTCATTCCCGCGAAAGCTGGAATCCAGACCCGAAATGAGATGACATTCAAGATCTGGATTCCCTCTTTCGCGGGAATGACAATTAGGCTGTTTTCATGGGCTTAAGCAGAAGCTTACGCTGACTCGATCGTGATTGTGATAATTCTTTCTGTGATTCCACAAGGATCGATCTCAACTCTTCGACTAATTTCTTGACGGAATGTTCCCATGGTTCGCTCAGATACACCACGCGGCTACCTTTTTTCTTGCTGGATTCTACCCATCGGGAAAGGATGCGCATTTCGTCGATCTCGGGTTTGCCGGCCGAGGGTGGCAACGAGGACGTTGCACCGTAATACATGCGAAGCTGACGCGAGAACCATTGCTCCGCAATGGCAAGATGCCCAGCGCCGAGAACCATTTGTTTCATCAATTGCCCGAAACGGACAAAATATATCTCGCATTCCGAGGCATTGAGTGGGTTCATCAAGACAAAATCATTTGCGCTAAGGCTGGCCGAGGGTCTATCACCATTGCCAAGCACGCGGCGGAGTTCAAAAAGCCGATCTTTATAGAATAGGGCTTCCTCGAAATCCAACTTATCGGATGCCTCACGCATCATCGCCTCGATGTGCGCTAAAATTCCTTCGTCTCCAGCGGCAAGGAATTCTTGCAGGCGTTTTACTTCCTCGCGATAGGATTCTTTTGTTTGCAAAAGCGCGCATGGTGCATTGCACCGGTCGATCTCGTAGTACAAGCAGGGCCGAACATCAGCGCCGATCTTAAATTTATCGCCGCACTCACGGAGTTTGAACGCATGGTTCAGGATCTCCATCAGGGATTCCGCTGCCTCGCGCGACCGAAATGGGCCGAAATATTCTGCGCCATCGGGTGCGGGTTCCCGAATGAACGTCAGTTCCGGAAATTCGTTCTGCACATCCAGCCGGATAAAACTTTGCGGTTTGTACCGCCTATCGAGCGAATTGAACCGCGGATTCAGCTCCTTTATCTTTTTGCTTTCCAACAACAGCGCAGAAAGCTCGCTGCCTGTTTCTTCGTAGGTTATATCCTGCACGGCGCGCATCATTCGGGTGAGCTTGGTTCCTTCCGTATGCGATTGCATAAAATAGGAAGCAACGCGTTCGTGCAGGCTCTTCGCTTTACCGACGTAGAGCACATCGCCGGTTCGGCTCGTCATCATATACACACCGGGGCGGTCCGGGAACATACGTACTTTCTCGCGCAAGGAAAGCTCCCGCTTGGTTTTGCGGCGTGCATAATTTGGTTTCGCAAATTGCAGGCGCAGAAGATCCTCGACCGTTTCGATCTCTAAGTCACCCACCATTCCAATGAAATTCGCAAGGATCTTGGCGGTAGCCTCGGCGTCCCCTAATGCGCGATGCTGCCTGGAATTCTTTATTCCGAAATGATCCTGCACGCTCTTGAGCGATTTGCTTCCAAGTTGTGGCAGCAAACGCCGTGCAAGCCGGCATGTGCAGAGGGGGCCTTGGATTGTTTCGAAGAGAATTCCCGCGCGTTCGAAGGATGCCAGAAGAAATCCGTGATCGAACTTTACGTTGTGTCCAACCAGCACCGGTGCATTCGATCGTGCAATAAAATTCAGGATCTCCGGCGCGATCTCCCGAAATTTCGGCTTATCATAGACCATCGCATTCGTGATTCCCGTGTGCTGGGTGATGAATGGCGAGATGTATTGCTCCGGATTGATTAGCGATTGAAAGGACTCCGTGATGGAACCCGATTCAATCCGTACCAGCCCTATCTCGGTGATGCGGTGCTGTGCGGCATTTAATCCCGTCGTTTCCACATCGACGACCACGAAGGAAGCGTCACGGAGCAGCATGAACGACGCTCTTTCTTCTTAGGATGAACTTCACACTGGGAGGATCTGCGGAGAGATACGTCAGTCCTTTGGGAACGTCTATTTGCGGGGTTACCACGCTTGCGGTGTCGAGCAGCATCGGGTTATACAGCACCCGCGCATGGATGGAAGCGGGAGTAAGCTTTGCAAGTTCCGAGACGCCGCCACGAACGGTGACAGCTATCGTTCCGGGTATGAGCAGCAGATCGAATTGCGGAGGCAGTGCATCGATGGTCACCGGGACTCCTTTTACTTTTCGCTCTCCGATGGCTTGCACGGAAACATGAACGGTAATTTTTGGCGCGTTCGTTACCGTAATGAAATTATCCAGCGAATCAGAAAGAAGTACCGCACGATCCACATCTTCCTTCGCATCGTTCACGCGAAGAGATTGCGTTGGGAAAGTTCTCAGCGAATCGAGTACTTCCATGGCGCCGAGTACCGAAACACTTCGGGGGGTTATCACCGGTTCACCCACGATCGTATAACCTCTGGCGGGATGGATCTCCAGGCGGGACTCGATCGGAACTTGTTTTTCGATGGCTTTGCTGAATTGCAGCCCGAGTGAATCGGGCTCGACCTTTAGCACGCGCAGTTCGCTTGGCAGTACGGCGGCATTCGAAATTTCATCGGAATGCAGCGTGACAATGTTTTCCGGCGGAAGGGCGCGTTCGGAAAGATCGAGCTGAAAATCCGCATTCTTGGTAAAACCCATGAGCAGGATCTGCCAGCCTGCACCACGCACCCGGGTGTGCAGCCGTTCCGGTAATCCGGAGGCGAGCGCATATCCTTTCGGCGCGGTGAGTTTCATCGGCAGATCGACATCCGCCTCGTAAGCCGCTGAAAGCCGAACGTATGCCCACAACAGCGCAGAAAATATCAGCGCCCCGAGAAAAATAAATATGCCGCGAGCGAGGGTCATGGGGCAATGTTGAATGATGAAAGATGAATGATGGGGCGATCAAACATCTCCATCGTCCATGCTATCCTTTGCGTCCATGGCAATTTTTTTATATACTTCATTGATTGTCTCAAACGAGAACCCACGTCCGGCGAGAAAAGTGTAGAGTTTCTGCTTTTGTTTTCGAGGGTCGGGTTCAGTTTTCAGAATGCGAGGCCAGCGTTTTTCGGCGGCACGCATCGCACGGCTTTCGTCGCTTTCGTTCGCATTCAGACCCGTGATCGTCTCTTCGATCACTTCTTTCGATACTCCCTTTTGGGCTAAGCCATACGCTAATTGTTTTGAAGACACCGGCTTCCGAATCAATTTATCGTTCACAAAGGACTTGGACCACGCTTCATCGTCGATCAGGTTATGTTCCTTCAGGAATTCCAGGACTTGTAAAAGGATGGGTTCCGGAATGTCTTCTTTTTGAAGCCGCTCACGGATCTCTTTCTCGCTGCGGGCGCGGTAATTCAAATAGGCGAGGGCAATGCGTTTGGATTCCACAAAAAGATCGAACTGCGTGATCTTTTCGAATATCTCACGATCGATGTAATCGCCTTTTCGAAGACGGAACTGTTCGACGGTCTGATCGCAAACACCAAATGCAAATTCCTCATCCAAGAAGATCGAGGCGCGAGCTTTATCCTTCTTTTGCCGGACGATCGACGTGATGCGGCCTTCCATACCTCAATCTCCGCGTTCGATGCTCGGGCCCATCACGCCCAACAGGGTCTTTGCATCGTAGGCGTTCGGATTTCTTTTTGGACTTTCGCCCAAGAACATCCGGATGGTCTTGGTGGTCGAAGGTTCGCGGCGACGGCCCAGCAGATAGGTAGAATTCTTTGAGTGAAGTACGATAAAATAATCGAATCCGCGTTGTACCGTCAGCTCTGCACAGCGGTAAAGGGCGTATTGATCTACCGTTTGCGTCGGTGTCTGGTAATTTGCAGCAAAGGTAACCTGGAACCTTGTGGAGTCTTCCTGCACCTCGCTATAACCGTAATTGCCAAGCGCGGGATCGGGATTGGCAGCGTATCTCGTGGGCGAGGAGCATGCAGAAAACAGTAGCCCGCAACAGAATAATAGAAAAAGTGCTAGTCCTTTCATGGCAAGGATAGGATTGCGTTCTTATGGACGCTGAATGCTCGGCGCCATCATTGTAACCATGGATTTGGCGTCGAAGGCATTAGGGTCTTCTGCCCGGACGGTCCCCCTGGAACATCCGAATGGTTTTCGTTACCGTGTGCGCAGCTTGTGTGGTTACGGTGGAACTTCCATTATTGGTGGTAACGGTCACCGGGACAACTCTGCCGGTTTGCGGATCGACCTTGTGCTCCACTTCCGTCTTCTGCGTATTATTATGATTGACGGTCGAGGTGATCGCGGCGACATCGTTATTATCGAGTACCTCGAAGTAATCGAACCCGCGCTGCGAGGTAAGTTCCGCACAGCGGTAAAGGGCATACCGGTTTACAACTTCATCTGTGGTATTATTATTACCACAGAACGTGACTTGGTAGATAGTGCTATCGAGCGGGATCTCGGAATAACCGGTATGGCCGTCCCAAAACGAGCCAGTGGCTGGTGCGTACTTTGTAGCGCAGGAAGCTAAGAACAACAATCCGATCCCTAACACGGCGATGACACTCTGTTTGTTTTTCATAAGGATAAAGCGGCAATGGTTGAAGAAATAAAAAATGGAAGAAAAGAAAGCACAAATACAAAATCAAAACATGGGATACCGACTATTTAGCTCCTTCCTCGCCTCGCTGAATGTACGGGGCCATTTCCCTTATGACCGTTCGCGCATCGAACGTGGCAAAATCGTTTTCAGGAGGCTGGCCTTTGAACATGCGTACGGTATTCCACGCGATGCGATTCTTTTCATCCGCGCCACTTTGCTGGATGATGAAATAATCGTAGCCTTTTTCTTCTGTTAGCTCTGCGGAACGGTAAAACGCATACCGATCCACTTGCTCCAGGCTTGTGGCGCCGTGGCTTCCGTAGAAGACGATGCGGTAGGTGGTGGAATCGATGGGTATATCCTGATAACCGCTCCCGCTGAACAGCCCACCGGCATTTTTAACATAAGGCGTTGCACACGCGACAAGGGTGAATGCAATTGAAATAAGAAGTAATCTTCGAAGCATTTTTATATTCTCCAATTTTTGAAAATTTACTTATTGACGGTCGATCCCATAACAGCAAGCATGGACTTTGCGTTGTAGGCCGATGGGTTATCGGTCGAGTAATGGTCTGAAAACCTAAAGATCATACCAACGGACGCTATCGATTGTGCCTTGGAACGTTGAATTGAAGGTGACCCCTCCCGCACCACCTGATGCATTGATGCTAAATGATCCAGAAAATCGGTGATTTACAGTATCAAATTTAGTGATGGTTATGCCACCAGAGAAAAAGCCACCATCCGCCCCATTACTGTCTGAAAAAAGTCCGAATGCGCCTCCGCTGTATCCGGTAAACGGGAAATATCCGTCTTGTGCATTGTACAGCGTGATGTTAAAATAGGTAGAGCTTGCGTCAGGATAATAAACATTGGCCTGAATTTCTAAATTTTTCGTTCCAGCATCTTTGTAACATGTTATTGATGCAATCCCATTTTTAGGGGAATGAAATGAGTCGTCGCGATATACCCCATTATTGTCATCGTTCCGAATTCCAGACAGAGATCCAGCAAAACCTCCGCCACCCGTAATGATTGGAACATCATTGAAGAAACCATTGGTAACGGTATCGTAAGGAAGTGGTGCATCGTCTATAATGAATTGGAATCTACCACTGACAAGGTTATTCAAAGTATCTATCTTCGTTATAGTCACACTCCCTTGCGGGTAGGTACTAACTACTGATTCGTCCACACCGACATACTGCAGCGAAGGAATTGCGCAATTTGAATCTTGCGGCGTTACAGGATTATATTTGCCTTTCACTTCAAGAGTGCCCGTGCGTAATTGCCACATTTTCAGGCTTATGTTTACACCATTCATTGCATAACCTCGTAGCTCACCGGGGTATGTGAGTGATATTGTTAGCCAAGAATTGCTTGCAATTGTCGCCGAAGCGGCCGTACCTTTATCATCCCCGATACGATCCACGGTCTGGCCGTTCACAGTGAAACCAAACTCTCCCGAACCATAGCTTGGAGCCGATCCTGGTGAGGTCGAACTCGACGAGCAGGATGATGCGAAAATTGCTATTATGAAAAGATATCGTTTCATACCCATCCCAAACATCCCATTCATCTCATAAATCCCGGTTCAGGTGGCCCTCTTTTTCTTCTCCTCGATCACCCCGCCCGCTGCGACGGCACCATTCGTCGCAAGGTTGCCGGCGATTCCTTCGATCTCGATACCAAGTTTTTTCCTCACAGCTTTCTCAACTTTTGCGAAGGAATCCGCATTTTCTTTCAGGAATGCCTTGACAGATTCGCGTCCCTGGCCGATGCGCTCGCCTTCGAAGGAGAACCACGAGCCTGATTTCTGAATGATGTCGTTCTCGATGCCAACATCGATCATATCGCCCATTTTCGAGATGCCTTCGTTGTAGAGCACATCGAACTCCACTTCGCGGAATGGCGGCGCAAGTTTGTTCTTCACGACTTTCACGCGCACGCGATTGCCAATAATTTCCGTGCCTTCTTTAATGACATCGCGGCGGCGAATATCCAGGCGCACCGAGGCATAAAATTTCAGCGCATTGCCGCCCGTCGTTGTTTCGGGATTGCCATACATCACGCCGATCTTTGAGCGTAATTGATTGGTGAAGATAACCGTCGTACCGGATTTGCCGATAACGGCCGTAATTTTCCGCATGGCCTGCGACATAAGCCGCGCATGAGATCCCATCTGCGCATCGCCCATTTCGCCTTCAATTTCTGCGCGAGGCGTAAGCGCGGCAACGGAATCGACAACAATGACATCGAGCGCAGCCGAACGCACAAGCTGTTCAAGAATATCAAGCGCCTGTTCGCCAAATTCAGGCTGCGAGAGAATAAGCTCATCCACATTCACGCCGAGACGCTTCGAGTAATTCACATCGAGTGCATGCTCGGCATCGATAAAAGCAGCGTTTCCGCCGCGCTTTTGCGCTTCCGCGATGATATGCAGGCACAGCGTGGTTTTACCGGAGGATTCCGGTCCGAAGATCTCGATCACGCGGCCGCGCGGCACGCCGCCAATGCCGATCGCAGCATCGATGGAAAGCGAGCCGGTGGGGATCACATCCACTTTCACATGCGGCTGATCGCCCAATCGCATGACCGATCCCTTGCCGTGATTTTTCTCGATCGCGTCCATCGCGATCGTGAGTGCTTTCTTACGCGCGTCTCTCGTTGCTGTGTCTTGCATAGTTTAAGTGCTTTCCGATTAAAAGATTTTTATTACCCCCTCCTTTTCAAGGAGGGGGCTGGGGGGTGGTCAGGGTGGAACACCCGTTTTCGTAAATAAGTCCGAATTCAGGAACACCGCACCAAATCACAAAGGTGCCGTAAATGGCACTGGAAAATTTTTATGAATTGTGCAGGAGAAAATTTGAGCGATTTTAAGCTCCAGGAGCGGAATATTACATGGCTCCATTAGGAGCCTAATCTTTGTAGCCCCCGATTTTAATCGGGGGTTGCGGAGCACGAATAATACCCCTTAGCTCCGTAGGAGCGTAATATCACCCAAATGGCCAATACCTACACACAACTTTATATTCATCTTGTTTTTGCTGTCAAAGGTCGTGAAAACCTCATCCCACGCGAGCATAAAGAGGAACTTCAAAAATACATTACGGGTATCATTCAAAATCACAAACATAAACTCATTGCAATTGAAAACGAGCCGGATCATATCCACATTCTGGTTGGCTTGAAGCCCGATCAATCGATCTCGGATCTTGTCAAGCACATCAAGGCGAGTTCAACGCTCTGGCTGAACGAGCAGTCGTGGATGACGCGGCATTTTTGTTGGCAGGAGGGTTTTGGCGCATTCTCCTATTCGCGTTCCCAATTAGACCATGTCATCGCGTACATTCAGAATCAGGAAGCGCATCATAAAAAGCATACATTCCGTGAGGAGTATATTGCGCTGCTCGAAGCGTTTGGTATTCCATACGATGAACGATACTTGTTCGATTTTACCGCGCTGGGGTGATATGCCGCTCCTCCGGAGCTTATGATTCCTGTGCCCTCCTCAACCCCCGGTTGAAACCGGGGGCTACAAATATTGCGCTCCTACGGAGCGGGAGGCTGGAGGACTCAAGAACGGCACCGAACGCCCCAGGTTCCCAGACCCGTTCGACAGGCTCAGGGCAATCCTAACACTCGGACGAACCACATTTAAACGCGCGGTGGTGGAAGATATGGGAGCGGAGCAGTCCGTGCGGGGATTTATGACCGGAGCGCAAAGAATTTATACCGTGACCTGTAGGTCACGTCTACACTGCTCGGCTTGCGTCGTCCGCCTCCGAGTCTGAACTATGATTTATGTGATTCGTGTGATGGTTTCGATGATTGGCTCAGATCAAATCACGCCCCAATGAAAGAAGCGGCATAGCCGTGACCTTCAGGCCACGGTCGCGGAGCACAAAGAAATCACACTGTGACCTAAAGGTCAAGGCTACACCGCATGGCTTGAGCCGTCTGCCTCCGAGGTCAAAGAAAATTTCGAATTTCGTGGCGTCTGGGAAAAGTGTCGTATATTAGAGAGTGGTATTAAGAGCACCTATTTCTGGAAGAACAAATATTGCATAAGTTCATGAAAGAAAGAGGTGAGTTCATTAAATGACAATTCAGGTAGTGGCTCATTTTCGGAACCATTGTTTCGTGTTTTATACTTTTTATAGCAATGCTTACCCCCTAAGCAACGTTAAGGGGTTATGATAAAACCCAAAAAACTACCCCGTGACCCAAACCAACGCGCTTTTAAGATCATGCAATATGCAACGGGTCAAATAGAGCCTACCGAGGAAGAAACAGCCATTCCCCGCGAAGTATTCGTAAAAAAGGGTTCTGAGGGCGGAAAGCTTCGGGCGACCCGTCTAAGTGCCGAGAAGCGGTCTGAGATTGCTAAAAAAGCGGCTAAAGCCCGGTGGAAGAAGAAAACAGATTGAATCTGTGGTGGGAATTATTCATTGTCATACAGGCGCGTTCGGGTCGATTCCGTCCTTATCTGACGCGCTGAAAACTGTATTGAGCTACGTCTTACGCTTCGAGTTGTTGTTGCTGAAATGAGGCGTTAAAATTTTAACTACATTATTTCCATTTAACTAATGAATCTTTTCGAACCCGTTAAGGTTAGTTGGGTGCACTTAAACGAAAAAGACCGGGTAAAAGCTTGGCGGCTTACTCGGTCAATTCCTTTAAGTTCAACAGCGGGATAGACTAACTTGGCAGTAGGTCACTGGACTTTCGATCCAGAGGAGCGGGGTTCGATCCCCCGCCCCGCTACTAATGGCTGTTTTGCATTTTGTAGCAACCATAGAACCGAGAACATCAAAAAATAATTCAGAGAAAATCATGATAACCTTTTCAGAGAGCAAAATTAGGGCTAAAATCGCTGAAAATGATGGAAAAATTGAGATTTTGAAGGAAGAGAATGATCGGCTTGCCTCATTCTTAAAACCCGGCGTGGCGGATGAACTCCTACAATTTATTGAGATTTCGGATGAAAATGAAGATGAACAGGATGCTTCCGAGAATGAAGAGGATGAGGGCGATCTACCGTCGCCCGGACTCTATACTGGCATGACGGCATCGAATGCGACCTATGCGCTATTAAAAATACAGAAAACAGCCAAATACTCTCTCAGGAAAGCATACGACCACCTCGTTAAAAACGGCTATAAGGGAAGCGGAAACAAGACTTTTGAATTCCGAAACTTCGCTATCGGCGTTGGACAAGATGATAGAATCGTGCGTCAGGGCGACTTAATCTGGTTAAAAGAATGGAATTTAGCGAAACAAGATGAATAAAAAGGGCTAAAATCGCTTCCTACGGCGAAATTAGCCCCTAATATTGATTTTGCTGGTGGCCTGATTCCTGTCGCTTTCTACTTCGTGGAATCGGTTAGAGCCTTTAGTGGCTTCACCAGCACCCTTTTTACGATTACCGTGAAAGGCGTAACGCTTTTGCGTTACGGAGGGGGAGCCGTTTGCTTTTGCGGGCGGGCGGCTTCTCTCGTGGTTATACTAACCATACCCGCGCCGGGATTGTTCCGGCGCGGGTTTCTTAACGAATGCTATTTTGTTTGAAGAATAATAAACAAACTGAAACTTATGCTTAGGGTAACCCGTTTAAGTTATCATGAACAAGCTAAACAGAGACAAACAAATTCAGATCGTATCGGCACTTGTCGAGGGCAATTCCATCCGTGCGATTTCGCGCATGGTTGACGTGTCGCGGAATACCATTTCTAAGCTCCTTCTTGACTTAGGTGCGGCGTGTGAGAAGTTCCACGATGAGAATGTTAAGGGTGTCACGGCGCAACGTGTTGAGGCCGATGAGATTTGGAGCTTCGTAGGAAAGAAAGACGCTAATTGCACGGACGGTGAGAGAGCTTCCGGCAATGTTGGTTCCCAGTGGACTTGGACTGCCATTGATACAGATTCCAAATTAATCATTTCATGGCTCGTAGGACGGCGTGACGGAGAGTACGCCTATATGTTCATGAGTGATGTAGCGAGCCGTCTCGCTAACCGCGTTCAGTTGACAACGGACGCACATGCAAATTATTTTACCGCCGTTCGTGAGTCGTTCGGCGTCAACGGTGTAGATTATGCAATGCTTGTAAAGAAATATGGCAAAGGTGCTGGCAACTCGCCAGACGTGCGATACAGCCCCGGTGAAGTTATTAGCATTGAGAAACAGCCGAAGTTCGGAAATCCGAATGCCGATCACATTTCTACATCAATCGTTGAGCGTCAAAACCTCACAATGAGAATGTCAATGCGCCGTTTTACCCGGCTCACGAATGGGTTCTCGAAAAGCGTTGAGCATCATATCGCATCAATCGCTTTGCACTTCATGCACTACAATTTCGTGAGGGTTCACCAGTCCCTTAGAATGACCCCTGCAATGAAGGCGGGACTCACGAATCACCTTTGGAGTATTGGTGACTTGGTTGACCTGCTTGACACACGGGATTTGACGGTTGACTAAGCGTGTTAACGCAAACGGGCTGGGACTTCACCCCAGCCCGTTCTATTTCATAACCATAATTCTATTACAATCATGGAAATAAAACCCGGCTCTTTAGTCCATCTTGGATTCATTCAGGGCACTCCAATAATGAGCGTTAATCGCAAAGGCTCAGGAGATCATTGGATTTGCCAATGGTTCAGCAAAAACGGGGAACTCCAAGAAGGTGCCTTCATAACGGAGCAACTCATTCTCGTTGACTATTTTGGGAATCGGTTAAACGGATAAGTTGGGCAGGTGCAAAGGTCTGTCTTTGCGATCTATTCTCGTTATCTAACCAATCGCATTCTATCCCATGTCCGTTCAATTCGTGAACGGACATTAATACCGTTGCGCCGTTTTTCAATTTCACCATATCGCCGACTTCGATCTTTTGTGTGTTCATAAACATAATTCAGTATAAAAATATCGAAAGTTCCCAAACTGAGCCACTACCAAGGATACAGCTCGATGAAGTCTGGGGATACGTGGGAAAGAAACAGAAACGTGTAGATCCGTTAGCTGATAAAGCGGAATATGGTGACGCTTACACCTTCGTTGCCATTGATGCAGATAGCAAGCTCGTACCAGCATTCTATGTTGGCAAGCGTGATGGGTGGAGTGCTATGAAGCTTCTCGAACAGCTTCGAGATCGCATCGAAACCCGCTACCAACTCAGCACCGATGCCTGGAATGCTTATGTGAGTGCGATTTACAAGGTCTATGGAAAGAGTGCCATTGATTACGGACAAGTTCACAAAAAGTATTCCGAGGCGTACATTGGGGAGCGTCGTTACTCACCCGCCCGTCTGGTCGGAGTAACGCTACGAGTCATATTCGGCGCACCACTGGTAGAAGATATTTCCACCAGCTACATCGAGAGGCAAAACCTCACGATGCGTATGGGGTTGAGGCGACTGACAAGGCTGACAAACGCTTGGAGCAAGAAGCTCGATAACCTACGAGCCGCAGTGAATCTTCACTTCTATCATTACAATTTCATGCGCTTTCATTCCTCGATCGGTTGCACTCCGGCTCAAATGGCAGGGATTGCGAACAGTGCGTGGGGATGGGATACTGTGTTACAATAAATGAAGGGCGGCCATTGGGCCGCCCTTCTCTGAACATCCCTACATAATGGCCATGCCGTCCTGATCTTCAATCTCTAAAGCAGCGCCCCGTAGGTCTGGGAAGAACTCACGTAAGAGTTCCCCTGCCAACCCCTGTTTTGCTTCGTTGTTTTGGGGATTGATGATTTCATAGCCCGTTACACCCGGCAATCTTCTTGCGGTGGTAAGAGTAGCCTCTCCGCTCTTTACATCGTAAGTTTTAATGCCGTTCGATTTGCCCGTAAGGTTGAATTTAATTTGCATAGACATATTGTTTTAATTGTGAATAATTTCAGGAGTGTGGCTCAACGCCATATTCGATGATAATAACGCATTCGGGAGACATGAACGAGCCACGAATTTAAGGCGTTCCGAGGGTCGAAAGGAAACAACAACACAATGGATTCAATCAAAAGCGTAACATACGCCGTGCAATACGTTCTCCGTGAAGGCGGTCAGATTATGTATGAGTTCGAGTGCGAATACCCACTCAACCATGCACCGGTCATTCCATCAGTCGGTGAAGAATTTAATCATAGCAAGATGGACTACATAATCTCCCGCGTTAATCACTGTCTTTTCCAAGAAGGCGAACAAGGTAATTACCGTCATCGAGTTTTTGTGATGGCTGAAGCGAAAACCTCTTAACAACAAATACTATATCGTTTTAGGAACTAAGTCAAATGGCACTAATATATTAGAATCAACCAGAGGTTTCCAAATAAAGTTACGCCGCTTTCAGGATTTCCGATTGAGGAAACGATACAAGCGGCGTTACCTTAAGTAGAATTATGATTTCTGATGAACAAAAAGAATACGTTGCCATCTATTTTCGTCTGAGGGAAACACGATTCACCGAGCGAGGGAATCCTTATCACACGGGTGCGGTATTGCAATGTCCAAAAGATCAAGAATTTATCGAGTACATTGTTGAAAAATTCAAAGACGATCCGCTTTTCGATGTTATGCCTCAAACCAATGAAGAATGGAATGAAGTTCATTTACCCCTCGATTCAAGGCCGCCAGATAGTACCATGATCCGTGAAGGAACACCCATTCTCGCTACATCTAATATACCAATCGTAACGATTTAGGCCAGCCGCATCGCGTACAACCCAGTTTATATCTCCGTAAATAACGTGGGAGCGGTCATTACCACATTTGCTTGCTTTCATAATATCGTCGAATTCTTTTAGTAGTGTTTTCGGTACATTCAGCATTATGATTTTTGTTTGAGGTGAAGTCCGTTGCTTTTCATTGGCATGTGAGCATCGGACTTTCTTTCGAACACCGATTCTATCCTCCTTACTCCATCGTTGCTTTCTTACAAAATATGCTTCGCAACACGATTATCATAAGAACCTCCATAATAATTGATCATGCACGATGAACCGTTGAAAAGAGCCACGATAACGCCCATTTCATTTGAAAAAAGCACCTGCAAATACCCTACTATTCTCCTGCAATTCGGAAAATCAAATCTAAAACTTGATGGAAAAAGTGTTGTATCTTTGTGCTGTTAGTTGAATTTCATACTTCAAATATTCATTTCTGGAAGGGTTTTTATGAAACGAATCATGTTCATCCTCTTTCTTTGGGCAGGTTTTTTTGCCGCACCTGCTGTGAGAAGCCAAACGGGGCCGAATTATCCAGGTTTAATCAAGTATAGCCTCCCACTTCTCACGACCGTCCCACCACTATATGATAGTCAACCTTCCGACGTGGCAAGCGCATACCTTTGGGCCGATGAACTTATGCGCTCAACGCAATGGAACTTGATCAACAAATGGATCGGGAATCTTGGGCACGATGACACGATGACGTTCCTTGCCGAGATGCTTTACAAAGTTAGTGACGATAATCCGTTATCATTATATCAATGGGAGATCAGTTCATGGCCTCTTGGAGGGCACCCAGATTATTCTTGGCACTATAAAGGTAACCCTGGTAACTCAATTCCAATATTAGCTAATCAAATTGGAAATGGTATAGGCGATACCGGTCGTACAGGTTTTATTCTTGCTTCCGATATTATCGCGGACGTGACTATCGGGGATACCATCGTCAAGTATAACTCGTCAGATAACATTACCCCACACATAGTATTGGTTAATTCCACAATCCTTGATGAAATCAAGGGACAAAAAATTCCACTCTGTATCGGCGAAGACATGCACACTCACCGGAAATCCAATGAGATTACAACCATGAGCTATGCTTCAACTTGGCCAACGTATGCAGTTCGCGCTGATAGTGGTGCGTGTATTCAATTTGAATATTCACCCGAATGGGCAAGTGCAATTGCAGGTGATGAAATGCCTTTTTCGCCTGCTTTGTCTGATTCGACCGGATGGTGGATCAGGCCGGGAGGAGAATACATCGTGTTCCTTCGAATCGCAGGAATTGGAATTGATACCGCCAATGGCTATTTCAGCATTCAACCTTATTGGGGTGTCTTTGGAAATCAAGGAGCGATGTATAGAGTCGTAAGCGGTCATGTGGTTGATCCTAACGACGATTTCGGACTTGGTGCCTCCATTTCTGGTGGTCTAACGGTTGCGGTCTGGAAGTCAAGACTTCGCGCGAGAATCTATAATATTCTCCATCCATAATCGTTCATATTCACTTCCCAAAACCACAAGGAGCAAACAATGAAGTCTTTTCCACTTCTTCTAATCGCTGCTTCCCTTTTCGTTTCGTCTATTGGGTTGGCACAGGCGATACATTGCCCTATTCCATGCGGGAATGAGAGTTTCCCTTACGTATTTTGTTTCGTTACAGGTGCTCAAGGCGTGCAATGTTCGACAAACCCGAATGACCCACCACCAAGCTACACACCCTCCAAATCGAAAATACCGGGTTGTGTAAATGTAATTCCACCTGACACGAGTGTATTCGATCAACCGACCGATCCTGTTCCAGAGCCGCCAGAACCTGTTTCGTTACCAGATACTTATGATGTTTTCTCCGGCTGCATTCCCGATCCGGGTGAGGTCTTGGATACCGGAACCTATAATGCCGGGTTAGACGAATGGGATACCGATTTCCACCAAGTGCATGATGGACATGAACCAGATGTTCCTCCTAATCGTGATAATTATGACTATGACGAAGAATATGAAGAGGCATTATCGGTTTATGACTGCGATAGAGAAGATTACTCAATCTTTGAAATCGATATAGAAAGATACAACACTTACATAAGTGACTCTATATCATACGCCAACGGCTCAGATGTGCATTACGATCAGGTTTGGAACACGGGTGGTGCAAGTTCTGATGCTCAATCCGATCTAAATGCGTGGCTTGGAATTTGCGGATTTACTGGCGACACAACCTGCTGTATCCTCATAATTCCGGACACTAATATCCTTCACTTTCAAGGAACTTATCAAGCATCTGGATTGAAAAAAGCCGGCTATCCTGTTGCATGGACGTATGGGCATCCGGGATGCCCCGATGGAGGCGCATGTCCGAACTCAAATTATCGGTTTATTACTTACAATGCAACAAATAGCTTCTTCTACCAAAATGGAAACGATGCCCTTCAGCCTATTCCTGGTTACAAGCTACACCAGAGTCCATTGATGGGATGGTACACGGGACCTGCCCCAGACCCCGGCGCGGCAAATCAAGGGTTTTATGATTTCAGCTTTAAGGAAATAATCGAGCATGAGATCGGCCATTGGCTCGGGTTACTACATCCAGATACGATTGTTCGTGGAGACACCTGCGTTAATAACTATAATTATTGTAAGAGTAGCATACCAGGATATTGGATGTTGATGGGATCTAAGCAGGCGCAACCTAACATCGCTCCACGCGGACTTGGGAGCGATGATTCCTGCATGTTCGCGAAACTTTATTGCCCGACTCATTCAGATACGACGTTGGGTGTTTCCACCCCTCAACAGCCCGATTGGTTTAACCCCGAAGTTTTCCCAAATCCTTCAAGCGGTGGAATGACCTTGAAATTTACAACAGTAGAATCCAGCTTTACGCAGATTGCTATTTATGATCCCCTGGGAAAACAAATAATGGAGGTTATGAACGGTTATTCAAACGAAGGCCCACAATCCATTTCGCTCGGCACGGAGACGCTCCCATCGGGAAAATATGTATGCCGCGTTAGGGTGGGAGATATGGTGAGCTACATCAATCTGGCGATTACTAAATAACCCATTTAGTTCCAAAGGCCACGATGGAAACCCAAATCCGCTTTCAGAGTTTCCACTTTTTTCATGCGAACTGAAACGAACAGTGTAATGATACGTTAGCAACCAAGTCAGGTGAAAGCCTACATCGTCTTGCTGGCGATACAACTGAAACTTTTTTGGGTTTGACCCCAAGATTTACCTACCCGGCTTCGGTCGGGACTCAACGCCAGCAAGCGAGTTTTTCAGGTAATATCTTGGGGTTTTTTATGTGATTTTCTTTCCGTATGAGCCGCATCGACCACGCTTCTTCATTCGGAAAAAGAAAACCCGGAGTAATCACACTCCGGGTACATGACGAGAACGCCCCCGCGCACTCATCATGCTACTACCAGAACGCGAATTCTGGCACAATTTAATCGTGTGGCTTGGGCCACAACTTGCCCGATCATTATTATTAATGATCGGGTATTTCTATTTAATCCAATTTCCACCGGGAACGTTCCTAATAACTCACGATCATGCTCAAAACACCCAAAAGCCTACTCGAAGCGGTACGCTACTACTCCTCGGAAGTGGTATGCGTCGAATTCCTGTCGGAGCTTTATTGGCATGGCGGTGAACGATGCTGCATAAAGTGCGGCTCCACAGCAATCTACGGAATGCGTACTCGTCCGGCCTTCAAATGCCGGGACTGCAAGAAGCAGTTCTCCTTGAAGGCCGGGACGGTCATGCACAACTCGCCAATTCCCATTACAAAATGGATTCCTGCGGTGTGGATGGTCGTTAATTGTAAGAATGGAATTAGCTCCTACGAAATAGCACGGGCCTTAGAAATTACACAAAAGAGCGCATGGCATGTCGGGCATAGGATCCGAGAAAGTATTGCCAAGGATGCGGGGGAAAAACTTACGGGTTCTGTCGAGATAGATGAAAGTTACTTCGGCGGTGCCGAGCGCAATCGTCACGCGAACAAAGTAAAATCCCGTGGCGGAAGCGATGGTAAGACCATCGTGTTCGGGGCCGTTGAACGGGGTGGCAAAGTACAGGCGCGCGTCATTGAGAACACTCACGCACGGACGCTTCAGAATCAAGTGCTTGCAACCGTGAAGGTCGGCTCAACCCTTTACAGTGACGAAGCGAATTCGTACAAGGCACTCGGTGTCGTTTACGATCACTCGACTGTCAATCACAAACGCGGTGAATACGTCAAGGGTAACACGCATTCGAATACCATTGAGAACTATTGGTCGCTGGTGAAGCGCGCCCTCAAAGGCACGTACATCCACGTTGAACCCTATCATCTTGACCGCTACCTTGACGAACAGGGTTTCCGGTACGATAACAGAAAGGACAATGACTCCGGCAGATTCATCAAGGCGGCCACGATGCTCTTCGGCAAACGGCTGACGTATGAGGAATTGACCGGAGCATCCTTATGAAAAGACTCCTCGATCAACCCGTTCCAATGAACTCCGCGCCAAACACAAACACGACCTCCGAAGAACCGAAGAGCTTCGGGCGCGCCGTGCGGAGTATTATGCAAGAAAGCCACGATGGAGCAAAGCGGCTTCGAATAAGCGCGCTCGATCCTGAAGAATGCTTTAACTCCAGCGAATGTTGAATTTGTATGGAAACAATCCCTCGCATTCCCCCTGAAATTAAAAAACGATTTGCGAATACGAAATGCACAACTAACGATAAGCATACCGTTGAGGTCGTTAAATCGGTTAAAGGAGAATATGAAAACGAAGAGTCGTTCGCCCTTACCTACTATGCCATTTGCTTAGAATGCTCCGCAGAAGATGAGATTACCAAGATTTTAGACAAATATGTCGCTCCATCCGACGATCATAAAACCGTCCAATGAGAGGGTTGTGTATTGTCCTCTGGGGCGCGAATGACCCAGAAGTCAGGATTGCCTTTGTTCTCTCTAATAAGTTGTTTTGCGAATGCGCTGATGCGCCGCTCAGTTTCTTTGTCGTTCAGTGACTTATCCTTCAGCAATAAAAGCATACAACCCTGACGTTGCAATTTTTCTTCTCTAAGAGGCTCGGTCTCTACGCCGTTAGAAAGATAGCCTTCTTTTTTATATTGCTCTCTTTCTTTTAGAGTGAGAACAATCCTCACGCCGTCGCTTTTTCGGCGAAGTGTTCCTTTTTCATCATAATATGCTTCTTGACCACGATAATCCATCAGTTCTTCTTACGGCAATATTCCTCGTATCGTTTCCTCAATCGGAAAACCTGAAAGCACCGAACCTGCCCGTGGGGATGGGAATGCCACTCGAATCTCTGGCGTTCCGAGAGTATGAACTTTGATGAATGTGCGAACCAGATAATGCTTCCAACCTTCGACCTTATTAAAATGAGGTTAGTACAAAACCCCGATATTGTCGCAGAAATAATCCACGACTCAGATCGGTGCAGCTTGACTATTACCGAAACTAAAAATGGGCTGGAAGAGAGATGTTTTCGTATTCATTTTTCCGGCTATTCGGAGTCTCCTACTATCACAAGGATGATCCCGCTCTCGATTCGTAAAGGTAAAATTATCGTTGAACAAGATGCCGGTCAACCGTTTTCGCTCAATGAAGTCACTCCGAATTTAATTCAGAGCATCGTGCGTCAACTTATGGGAAGCATTGGGATGTAAGCCTTAACAACAAAAACTATATCGTTTTAGGAACCAAGTCTAATTAGGACAGTACCCAATTGCGTTTAAAGGGCACCTATTTCTAAAAGACATATTGGCGAAATTGGCTCGGAAACGCCACAGTTCATTAAATGAATTTGTAAAAAAAAATATTAGATGCATTGTTCGAGCCAAGACCTGGTATCATTCTTAGATGATTCGGAACATACTCATGTCATTTCCTCTTCTTAGCGAATCTATTATAAAACATTGCGCCCTAAAGGAATAATCATAGCGATCGATGGCCCGACGGCCTCCGGTAAGAGCACGACTGCCAAGCAAGTCGCGGCTCGGCTCGGCTACACGCATCTCAATACGGGTGCGATGTATCGCGCATTTGCTCTGATGGTGCGTCGCCGCGATCATCACGGGCACGATCCCGCGCGGGTTCACGAACTGCTTTCTCAGGCAGAGATCGGATTTGACGAGAAAGGAAATATCCTGTTGAACGGCGTGGATGTTTCCCGCGAAATTCTGGAGCCGGATATTGCACTTCTGGCAAGCGAGCTTTCAACTCTTGCTGATGTGCGGGCAAAGATGGTGGAGAAACAGCGCGAACTTGGCAGCGATGGTGGCGTAGTGCTCGAAGGCCGCGATATCGGAACCGTGGTGTTCCCTGACGCGGAGTTAAAAATATTTTTGATCGCAGATGCCAGCGTTCGAGCGGAACGGCGAGAAATCGAGTTCGAGCGGCTTGGCACGCAAATCCCACTCGAAGAACTCCGGCAACAAATAGAGGAGCGGGATAAGCGCGACAGGGAACGCACGATCTCGCCGCTTCGGAAGGCTCCGGACGCCATTGAACTCGATACGACCCGTCTGACGATCGAAGCTCAGGTCGAGCGAGTCTATGAATTGGCGAGGGAGCGGATGCGGTAGTCAAGGTTTTCTGTCATTCCCACGAAAGCGGGAATCCAGGTTTGGCTTTAAGGCAAGGGCGGGGTTCGGATTCCCGCTTTCGCGGGAATGACAATACAAATTATTGATCAGGTTATAATCTGCTTATCCCAGAACTCCTATTAGCACTTTTCAGCAATTTCTTTGTTTTCGCGCGACGCATGGGCGGTTCTATCATGAACCATCCGGCATAGATTTTTTCAACTAACCACAGGATCGCGTTCTGCGAATGACTCATCATTCCAAACGCTGCTTGTGAACAGCTCACTCAAAAACAAACCATTAGATATGATCTCTTTACGAAAATTATCATTGTTAGCGATGCTCGCAGCTTTTACGATCGGGATGGCTGCATGCAGCAAGAAAGATGAACAGCTTGCAACCGATTATGCTACGAAGAAAGCGTCGGCTCAAACACTCATCGATCAGATCAATCAAGGCATGACGACCATGCACACCGATCACGATCAATGGATGGCCACGCTCGCGACGGCTGCAGCAAAACCAGGCGCCGATACGACGATGATCGGCATGGTCAAGTCCGATCTCATGAAGCATGAGGCCGACATGACCGCTCTCAGCGCGCTTGTCGATAATGCAAAGATGTATATGAATGCCACGCCCGACCAGCAAGATAGCTTGAAGGCTGCGGACGATCATTTAGGAACTGCCACCACTGATCTTACGGATAAGTGGAAGAGTTTGCAGGACGCTCACTCCAGCCTCCAGCAGCGCATTCAGCAAATTGCTGCTGCTGCTCCTGCCGCTGACACAACGAAGGCAGCCGCACCTGAAAAGAAGGCCGAACCGGCTAAGAAAGCCGCACCGGCAGCCGCGCCAGCAGCCGAGCAACATCACGGTGCTGTCAGAAAGACAGCCCACTAAGTAACGATTTCTCTCTTCGAGAATAAAAAAGGGACACGCAGTCCGCGTGTCCCTTTTCCTTTATTGTTTTTCTATCACCAATTGCGCTTCGGCAGCATCCCCATTCGTGTTACTCACACGGACGAAGTAGCTGCCATTCGCCAAACTTGCTGTTGGTACGAAAATGTCATAGTTGCCTTCGGATAGCATTCCGATCGGCAGGGAAAGCACCATGTGCCCAGTGGCATCGAAGATCTCCAGAAGGGTCTCTGATGGTCTCGCGAGGGAAGCATGTGCAAGGACAGAGTTCCCGGCCGGGTTCGGCGATAACGATAGCGAAAACTGGGATGCTTTGAATTCGTTTTGTGATACTCCGGCACCTGTTGCAACGCCCTGAAGCGAAATATTTATCGAGGTGCCGTCTTGCAAAATAAGTTGTACGTTGCCAGGATAACTTCCCGCGATGGTAGGCGAGAAGCTTATATTCATGGTAGTTGAATTCCCGGCCAAAATGGTCAGAGGGATGGAAAATGCACCATATCTGAATCCGGCATTATTCGAACCAGTGAGCATGATCGAATCAATATCAATACTTGCCTGGCCGGTATTGTGGAGCGTTGCAGTGATACTGGAATCATGGCCAATCAACACGGTGCCAAAATTAATGGAGGATGGATTTACAGAAAGGGCACCCTTGATCCCGGTTCCAGATAACGTAATGCTGCGGATCGGAACGCTGGCGTCGTTTGTGGTCAGCGAGATCGTTCCGGAGTAGCTGGCCGGCGGTATCGGGATGGAAACTGACGATCATTATTGCAGAGCCTCCTGCAGGGATTTGATCTGGAACAGTTCCAACGATAGTAAATGAGCCGGAAGCCGGCAAAAGCTGAGCATTCGAGATCGTTACACTCGAGGTCCCGGCATTATTCATGGTGATCGTGTCCTGAACGGTCGTCAAAACCGATACCTGCCCAAAATCGACTTGAGAGGGAGTCGCCGTGAACGGATCCTTTACGCCAAGCCCGCTGAGAGCGATCGTCCTGATCGGCGTGTTGGCGTCATCGGTCGTTAGCGTCAGTATGCCAGAATAAATCACATTCGAATCCGGATCGAAGTTAAGAACGATAACGGCAGATCCTCCGGCAAGCACCTGGGTTGGCGTCGCTCCGACGACGCTAAACGCGCCTGTTGCTGGAGAGAGTTGTGCACTGTAAATCGTTACATTTGCCTTCCCGGAATCACTGAGGGTAATCGTATCCAGCTTATCCGCGAAGATGGGAACTCGTCCGAAATCGACGCTGCTGGGATCGATGGAGAGCGCAGTGGTAATGCCAGTGCCAGAGAGATAAACCGTATCCGACGCATTATTCGGATCGTCTCCTTGCACGATGAGCTCCCCGGTAAAGGTTCCAGCTACTGTTGGCGAAAACCCCACCGTTACACTCGAAGTTGTTCCGGCACTCACGATGTGGATACTTCCATCGAGCGCAAAGGGACGTGGGCTTACGCTGACACTGGAAACAGTAAGGTCAACCCCTCCATTGTTGGCGATGCCGATCGTAGCGGTCGTACTGGAGTTTATTTTTATTTGCCCCATATTTACAGTATCGTTCTTCTCTTCGACTACCATGTGGGGGAGGGCGCCGGTAGCACTGATTGAGATCGTTACTGCCGAATCGTTGGGGTCGTCAGTCGAGAAATGAAGCGTTGCGTCGTCGGTTTCTTCCGCGTTCGGTGTATAAGAAATTTGCATCGTGTCGCTTCTATTTGGAATAACGGACTGATCGTACGAGCCAATGCTAAAGAATGTGGACGATTGGCTGAGCGTAGCGTTTGATATGTGCAGCGTATCATTCCCAACATTTTGAAACGTAACTGAGCCATCCAAGGTCTGTCCCACGCGAATGGTACCGAGGTTATCAGAACTCGATACTTGAATTTGTGGCAGGATGCCATTCCCGCTGAGCGACACGGTCGGTGCCGATACACCATCCGAGGCCGAGAAGCTCAGGGTTCCGCTGTACGATTGTTTCGCGGTCGGTGCAAATTGCACAACAACACTTCCGGATTGGTTCGGAGGATAGGTAAACGCTGAAAGCCCAGAAGCAATGGAAAATCCACTACCGGAGATAGAAGGTGTTTGCAGGAAGAGTGTATCGTCGCCTGTATTCGAGAAAGAGAATGTTTGTGTCGCGGTGTCTCCGGCATGTAAATTCCCAAATGCGAGACTTGTTCCATTCGTCGAGTTAAAAATAGCCTGAATGCCTTGGCCGCTCACAGCCAGTCCCATACGTTGCTGTGGAACTGTATCGGAATTGGTATTGAAAATAAGCGAGTCGTGAAATGTACCGCGAGAAGTAGGAGCGAAAATTGCACTATCGATCTCGAAGGAACCTGTTGCGATCGTGCGGTTCGTTGTTGTCGGATAACTCGAGAAGGGGGAGCCGCCCTTCATTGCGCTTGAGCTGATCGTGATCGTGGTATCCCCATAAGAAGCGATCGTGAGAGAATCTGCAACACGGTGACCGACACGAAGTTGCCCAAGCGCGATCGAGTTCTCGGCTTAGCGATGCTCGCTTTGTCGGTTCAATTATGTGGATAATAAATTTCGGGGCCCAGTTCCACTTGTCATCGCAATTGCCATTGTCATCACTGCCATCCCCGTTGACCGCGTTGCCGGTAGCATAGATCGTATCCCATCCTGCGGTTGAACCGGTGGTGTAGGTAAAAGTCCAACTGCAATACCCGTTTCCAGAAAAACTTTTTGGGCTACTGTGTGTCAGTTCTCCGTTGGACGCATATAGACCAGTTCCTGCCGTCAGCCCATTACCGGAGTATGTTGATATATCACATCCGCCATCGCTTTCGTCGCTGTTCGCGACCGTAATGGTAAAATCATACGTTGTATTTGGCTCAGTGGTAAGCGGAGAGTAGCCACTCGAAGCAGTTAACGTGACCGTCGTGCTGGAGGAGGAACTCGAACAATGACAGGAACACCCGGCATTCGTCGATTTTTGCGTCTGCCCCGTTATCCCGTTTTCGTGAGCGTTAGTTTCACGAAGGGCATACCAGCCTATACCGGCTAGAAGAGCAAGTGAAAGAAGAGATCCTCTACGAATCCTTGAAAAACCGGAGGATACAAAACCGTTGACAAAAACTTTATGCAGAACGAGAAGAAATGTATTGACCATATTGAAGTATGACACAAAGGGTGCCAATGGTTTCATTGACACCGAATCATACTTCGAAGTTACAACATCAACTCATTTTATCTTCCAGCTTGGAGGAAGGTTCTTTTCGATCTCGATGCCTTCGAATGGTTTTGATTGTCTCGGTCCGTTTACTCGAACCCAATCCGCCATTTGTTTAAGACCTTCAGAAAGTGGTGTTTCTTGTTGTTTTCCGAACACACGCTGTACTTTCGTGTGATCGCTCCATGCATCGACTACCTCGTTACGAGCTGGGAGATGTCGCACTTCTGTTGGCGTTCCCATTGCGTTCATCACCTCAGTAGCAAGTTGATTGACCGTGTAAACAGCATCAGCGCCGACATTAAATATTTCATTCTTCGCGCCTTCGTGCATTGCGCTTTCGGCGATGATAGGAGCGACATCACCGATGTACGAGAACGCGCGCTTTTGCTCGCCATCGCCAAAAATGGTGAACGGCTCACCCGCGAGGGTTTGATTCATAAAAATTCCAATCACGTTTCGATATTTATCGCCGGTGTTCTGGCGCTCGCCATACACATTATGAGGGCGGAAGATCACATAATCTAATCCGAACATTTCGTGGGAAGCTTTCAGATCGAGTTCCACAGCATATTTGGCAATACCATAGGAATCTTCAGGCGCGGGCGTGAGGTCTTCGCGCATCGGCAATTGGTTTTTTCCGTAGACGGCGATCGAACTTGTGAAGATGAACCGCTTCACATTATGGTTCACTGCTTCATTGATGAGGTTCACCGAGCCGATCACATTATTGGTGTAATTGAACCGCTTGATAAAATGTGAAAGCCCCTCTGCAGCGTAGGCCGCCAAATGGAAGACGTAATCGAAAGCATGTTCGTTGAACAGTCGGGCAAGATACTCGTGGTCCACGCAGCTTGCTTGAACGAATTTGGCTCTTGGATTCACGTTATCGGCAAATCCGCCGGAAAGATCGTCAAGCGCCACGACCTCGTGACCGCGTTCGATCAACGCATCGACAACATGGGAACCTATAAATCCGGCGGCGCCGGTAACGAGTGATCGTGGCATGTGTAAATTAAGCTTTCATAAATCCGCGTTCTACTAATCCTTGTTTTCCCCGGTAACCTTTGAAATAATCCCGCATGCCCCACCAGATCGCCCGAGCCGCTTTGGGGTTTTTTGCTCGAAGATCGAAGATCCAGCGATAGACCATATATAATGGGTAGAGCGTCCAAAAGCGAACGGATTCGAACCCATGGTAATGTTTCTTCGCATAGATGAAACAGTTCCTATATTGCATGTACATGTGGAATGCCGTTTCATACCCAAGTGCCGCGCTTGTAAAATTATGGTAGATCACGCTCTTGGGTTCATACATACAGATATATCCGGCATCGCGAGCGCGGTGGCACCAATCGGCTTCTTCCCAATAAATAAAGTATTCGGGTGAGAGAACGCCAATTTCCTGTATCACGCTCCCGCGAAGCAGCATGAGGCAGCCGGATGCGTAGGGAATCTCTTTCGGTGTCTCGAATTGCCCGGTGTCTTTCTCTTCAACGCCATAATGATGATAACCCATGTGCCACTTGCGATAGCAACCGGCGTACCAGATAACTTGGTCTTCCCCGCCGCGCGTTTGAGGAGCATAATAGATCTTTCCACTGGCTGCGGCGATCTTGGGATCTGATTCTAACCGCGCCACTAATGGTTCCAGAAAACCTGGCAGAACAATGGTGTCGTTATTTAGAAGCAGCACATGATCGCATCCCGCTTCGATCGCATGATCGATCCCAAGATTGTTACCACCGGTGAATCCGGTATTCTCTTCAGAATGAATGTGGGTGACATTGGGAAATTCCGCGTGAAGTTTGGCTAACGAATGATCCTTCGAGCCGTTATCCACCACAATAATTTCCACACGAGGGTACGTTATCGCTTCCAACGAGCGCAGGCACACGGATGTATCCTCGTAACTATTCCAGTTTACAAGCACGATACCCACACGTGGAAAAGATCTTTGCACCATTTATCCTATCTTCTCCAATATATCGACTGCCATCTCATATTTCTTAAATGGCGGCATGAGATACACACCATCGACGAGCGATTTCGCTTCTTTCAAAAAGTCCACGCAAATCGCAATGCCCTCGGCACTTTGTTCTTCGACCGTTGCGCGTTTGGCAATTCGTTCCTGGATCCAATTTGGGATGGACATGCCCGGTACTTCATAGTGCAGGAATTCCGCATGGCGCTTGCTTCGAAGCGGCAGAATGCCCAGCATGATCCTTGCGTTTCCCTGAAACGGCTTGATGATCTGTAGGAATCTCTCAAGCGCACTCATCTCGAAGAGTGGCTGCGTGAATACCACTTCGCATCCTTCATCGATCTTGCGTTGGATACGAGATGCTTCACGATCCATGTCATCCGCGATCGGATTGCAGCCGCAGGCGATCAGAAAATGCGTGCAATTAATTTCTCCGCCTGAAATTGGATTGCCGACCAGATCACAGCCCTCATTCATCGATTTCACGGCGCGAATAAGTCCGATCGAATCAATATCATACACGCTTGTCGCATAAGGGTAATCGCCGATCTGCGCAGGATCGCCGGTGACACACAAAATATTCCGGACACCAAGCGCATCTGCACCAAGCAATTCGGATTGCAATCCAACCATATTTCGATCCCGGCATGCCAGATGCGTCATGGCTTCTATCCCGCATTTCGATTGCACAAGATGCCCAAGCGTGATGGAACTCATTCGAAGCCGCGCACGCGCCCCATCCGTGATGTTCACCGCATCGATCCCAGCTTTGGCAAGATACGATGCACCCTCCAGTACGCTCGACATATCAAGCCCGCGAGGAACATCCAGTTCGACCGTTGAAAGAAATTTTTTGCCGAGATTCCGTTTGAATTGCGAGAACAGCGCCTCATTTGTCTGCCCGTTTCGCTGTTCAGATCTCACGGCGATCTTTTGGAATTTTATTTCTCCGGCTTCCAGGTCTGCAATGCTATCGCGAATAGCCCGAATATGTTCTGGCAAAGCCCCGCCGGAAGCACCGATAATAGAAACACCAGCTTCCACCAGCCGTTTTGCACCCAATCCGAGATAGTCTGGTGTCGCATGGTAGATGGCGTGCCCATCGATAAGGGTAGGAATGCCAATATCTGGTTGTGCACTGATCGGGATGTCTGGAACTGCGAATGCCTGGATGATCGAGAGCATCCTGTTCGGACCAACCGTTCCATTCGATCCTATTACCGCGACCCCATGAGATCGAAGGCGCTCCGCCACATTACGTGCGAAATCCGTTGCAAGAAGTGCGCCATCTTCCGGGAATGTTTTTTGCGCAATGATCGGCAGATGCGGCGCGACGAGCTGGGCTTCTTCGATGGCGATCTCTAATTCCGTTAGGTCGATAAAGCTTTTCAGGATGATCACATCCGGGCCACCGTCCGTAAGCGCAAAAAGCTGTTCGCGATAGGCGCGGCGAACGTCCGCATGATTCAGCGGCCCAATCGGTGCTAGAAATTTCCCGATTGGTCCAAGCGCCGCCGCTACCAGACCGCCATGATCGTTCGCGACTGCCCGCGTGAGCCATACTCCTTTGCGGTTGATCTCGAACGTCTTATCGGCGATGAGATACTTGGCGAGCGTGATCGGGTTCGCATGCTCGGTATTCGTCATCAGCAGTTCCGCGCCCGCCTCGGCAAAGCGGCGGTGCGCATGCTCGACTGCGATCGGCTGCGTAAGATTATAATGCTCGATAAGCGCATCGGTCAAACCGGCAGCATGGAGCGTTGCCGCCATAGAGCCATCCGTTAAGATCGGACGAGCCTGAGCCGTTCGAAGCCGCGCGGTGAAGCGGTTTTCGATGGTCTTCACTGGATCGTTAGGAATGGCTGGCACTACTATTTAGAAATGGATTCGAACGTTGAATGATACCCGTGTTCCGCAACCACGGAGTCCCAGGGTTCCGTTTCACTCCACCCCTGGGATCGGACAGAATGTATGATGGAGTCAGGGATGGAATCAACGTCCCAACATCGCAACCGAAGTGCTGCCGGATTGTTTTTGGAGTTCCAGGAAATTCTTGAAATGCTCGGCATTGCTGTCGAAGCCCGGGAAGGTTGCGAGTAGCTTATCATCCGGAGAGATGATGACATAGAAGGGAAGCGCTATCGTATTGAACCGGCTCTCTTCGAGGTCGCGGTTCGTATCGTTCAGCGGCGTGCCGTTATCGGTATAAAGCCGCGCAAGCACAAATTTCTGGAACATCTGCTTAACATCCTGGCGGCTAAAGACGGTGGCTTCCATGGCACGGCAATTCGTGCAGGTGTAACCGGTAAAATCGATGAAAATGTTTTTCCCGGTACGCTTGGCCTCGGCTAACGCGGCGGAATAGGATGGTATCCATTGCAGGGAAACTTGCGAGGCTTGTGTGCCGCCACCAGGTGAGGCGGTAGGTGTTACCGAAGCCGATTGTGTCGCTTCTCCGGAGTCTGTTGGCGGCAGGAACGCATCGATCTGTCCCAACGGATGTCCATTGAACCCCGTGTATAAATAGATCCCAACGGAAAGGAATAGCACAGCAATGAGCACGCGGATCGCTCCGATCTGCTCGACCGGTGTATCGTGCGATAGCTGAAAACGTCCCAATAGATAGACCGTTGTGATGATCGCTATGGCAACCCACATTGCAAGAACCAGATCGCGTGAGAAGAAATGCCACGACCAGATCAGATCGACATTCGAAAAGAATTTCAGCGCTGCAGCAATTTCGAGAAAGCCCATCACGACTTTCACATTATTCATCCACGTGCCCGAGCGCGGCAGCGATTTCATCGCATTCGGAAAGAGCGCCAACAGGAAGAACGGAGCTGCAAAGATGCTGGCAAACACTACCATCCCAAGGAGCGGCACGAACCAGGAACCGCGAGAGAACGCGACCATCAGCGTTCCCACGAAGGGGACGGTGCACGTAAAACTTGTCAGTGAAAACACAAAACCCATCAGAACCACCGAGAAGGTACGGTTCTTCGATTTTTGGGCGGTCATATTTAACTTCGATAGCACCGAAGAGGGAACGCCGATCTCGAACAGCCCAAAGAGGTTCAGCGCGAAGGCGATAAAGATCGCAGCGATCACAAGATTTGCCCAGGGATTCGCTGCAAACTGATTGATGCCAGCCGGTCCCGCAATAAGCGAGAGCATGAAACCAAGAAGCACGAACGTCACGACGATACCGCCGGCATAAAGGAATGCATCTTTCGCGGCTTCCTTCTTCGAGCCGGCATTACGCTTTGTAAAAAAGCTGACCGTGATCGGCACCATCGGAAATACGCACGGCGTGAGCAATGCCAGCAGGCCGAATCCTGCAGCAGCAAGCATGAACTGCCAGATCGAACTCTCAGCAATTTTGGCGACATCCCCATTTGCCGCGGGAGCCGTAGCTTGGCCTCCCGAGGGAGGCTGGCTTTGTGCGCCGTTGGCTGTAAGACCTATTCCAGCTGTTGAGTCTTTATGCAAACCCAGTTGGCCCATTGAATCGCCATGGGCCGGAGTTGTATCAGGAATACCATAGGCGATTTGTAATTGCAGCGGGCGGTCGCCAATGACATCCATTGGAGCATCAAACATTGCTGGCGGGAGGCAGTTGCTCTCATTGCAAGTCTGATAGACCACATGTAACCAGAAGGCTATCGGAGTAGAGGAATTACGTTTTACCTTGATGGAAGCGATCAGGTCGAACGGTTGGTGGATCGCCTTCGTAACCTGCATGAAATTCGAATCATAAGATACGACGGGCTTACTGATCTCTTTTAGGCTTTCCAACTCGAAAAAATTTGAGATCGAATCAGGGATCTTTACTCTCAGTGGGATAAGTCCCCCTTCATCGGACATTATGGAACTCCAAATGTGCCAAGGGTTGTGAACATCAACATGGATCTTAACCTTAAAAGATTTGCCGGTAGTTGGAACCTCACCTTTCACCAATTGCACCTTGAAGATGGCGGAATCCGAATATAGTTTTGTTGCCAGCCTTGGATCTTTCGCATGGCCAACCCCCACTCCCGCAATTAGGAGCGTCAGGCAAAGCAGGATATGTCTTACATGGTGCGTCATTCGGGTTGATAAAGGCTTGCCAATTCGAAGGGTTCCGACTTTACAACATTCGTAGCACGAAGTTTGATTGGCGGTTGACCGAGAAATGTCATTGGAACTTCATAAGTACATGGTGGCATGCAATAAGTCGAACTAACGGCCTGGTATTTCACAAGCAGCCGAAGTGGAATGTGAGCCGGAGGATTCCGTTTCACAGCAATCGTGGCGATCAAATCGAATGGTTCATGGTTCGCTTTTAGAAGCACCATAAAGTTCGAATCGTAACCCATTTTCGGTGTGCTTATCTCTTTCAGGCGACTAATTTCGAAATATTTCGCCAGCGAGTCTGGAACCTTAACGGTAAGAGGCAGGAGACCACCGTCATCTGACATGGTCGAACTCCACACATGCCACGATGGATGAACCGCGACATGAATTTTCACTTTGAAACTTTTGCCGGCTGCAATTTTTGATCCTTTCATTACTTTCATGGTAAAGTAAGTAGAATCCGCATAGAGTTGCGTGGAGATTCTTGGCTCTTTGGCATACCCTACCCCCACTCCCATAATTAGGAGCGTCGCGCAAAGGGCGATATGTCTTATCCGAAGTTTCATTCGGGTTTGTAAATGCTGGCCAATTCGAATGGAGGCCGTTTCATGACCCCAGCAATACGCAGTTTAATCGGTGCCTGGCCGAGGAAGGTCATTGGTACTTCGAAGGTACGCGGCGGCATGCACATGTTCTCGTTGCAGGTCTGGAAATGCAGCAACAGGTAGAAGGCCGAATCCGGATTCGGTTTCTCTTTCACTTTGATCGTGGCCGTCAGGTCGTATGGTGTAAAATGTGCCATGGTCACTGCATCGAAGTTGGAGTCGTAGGCGGTTTTAATGTCGCCGGACTCTTCTATATTTTGAACCTCGAAAAACTCACTAAGTTCCGGTGGCACCACGAGCGTCAGTGGCACCAGCCCGCCATCCGTTGACATTTTGGAGCTATAGACATGCCAGTCGTGCCCCGGCGTGACATGTATAATAACATGAAATGACCCACCCACTTTGGGATGCTCGTTCGGCGCGAGCGTCATGGAAAAGATGGTAGAATCCCCGCCGAGCTTGTGCTCGATCCTCGGGCCACTCGCACGAAGGCTTCCCGCCTGAGCAACGGAGAGAAAAAGTACGATCGTAAAAATGGATTTCATGGCAGCGCGAGAAGTGGAATAATGCTCCACTAATATAACTTCACGACCAATCTACCCGTTCCGGGAGGTAAAGAGATTCAACGCTGGGAGGCGGTCAGGGGTTGACCTTTCTAAGGCCGAATTAATGGAACATCTCTTTTATCATTCCCCAGGTTCGGCGTACTCCGCTGGAGGGCTTCGTCACGCTTACGGTTTGGGAATAACTGAGGTCACCGTTGGCAAGGTCGATCTCCAAACGGTATTTATAGGCGTCCGAAAGGGGCTGCATGTTGCCGCCTTGACCGGCGAGCGGAGCTGAACTCAAGTGATTATCCTGGAACTTATAAAAAGAGTAATTCCCGGTCGGGGTGACGGTTCCAACACTCTGGAAATTGTTCGCGGTACTGTTGATATTCTCGCGCTGCACGGTGTATCGAACGATCCCGGTCTCGATCTCCGATTGCCAGTTAAGCGTGATGCCATCGCCATCGGGTTGGGCGGTCAGCGAATCCACCCCTCCGGCAAAATCAAACCCGGCAAGCGCGAAAAACGCTAAAAGAACGCCGGAAATGATGATTTTCTTCATGTAACGATACAAATATACGACTATTTGAACGCGCGGTTCAGGATTTTTAGAAGCTCGACCGGTTCTTCGCGAGAAATGAGGTCAAACTTCTCTATTAATACGTACAACGTTTTCAAAGAAATCGTGCCGGTTGGTTCTGGGATTATTTTGCGGTATAGGATGTGAGCCATTGGGAATATCCGTCTGACCTGGCATAATTTGCGATCAGGCCAATAGCGGGAATGTATGTATAGTAATATTGAAGCACCGTTCCCTGTGAATACGCAGTAACGGTCACGCTATCGGTGGCGTAGGACTGCTTATTAAGCACATAAGCTGCACTCCCGCTATGATAAACGGCCGTGATCGTATCGGTCGAAGATGTGCCCTGATCGAAAAACGTAGTCGTAACGGTGGTGTGAGACGCAAACGGAAGCGCTTCAAAGACACCCGTCGGGCCCCAGGAAGTACCTGAGATTGCCAGATCACCATTGGTCAGAAAGGACTGAAACATCGAATAAGTCCCGCCATTCGAAGCATCGGTTGCGTTAAATTCTCTCACGGTCGAGCCATGATGAGCTGTATCAAGAAGCGTGGTCGCAACTACGGTATCATACGTGGTGATCGAATTATTATCCAGCATAATGAACGAGCTTCCGACCGTCGGTATGGAGGGAAGCGTGGCCGTCGTTTCCGGGGATGTGGAACTCTTCGAGCAGCCGGAGATGCTGCCGAGCGCAACCGAAAGCAGAAACAATAGGGATGGGATTCGTATGTATTTCATAAAAAGCAAAAGATCGAAGCATTGATAAACCCTTCGGCTGGCTGATAGTTTCAAATCGATCCATTCCGTTTGCTCATTGCAACGCTTTTCGTGTGTTTGTTCTTTTGGAGTTCATGAGCTGTGCCGTTCCTGTGCTGAATTCGCCATTTGTTCTTTCAGCAAAGGTGCCTATTACTCTCAATTGAATTGTCATTTAATGAACTCACCTCTTTCTTTCATGAACTTATGCAATGTTTGTTCTCAGAGAAATAGGTGCTTGTAATATCATGCTCCAATATACGACACATTTCACACCTGCCACAAAATTCAACAATTATTATGAGATCCTGGTCAATGCTGCACCACCACGCTCCGCGACTGCACATACCCACCCGCCGACACCCGAACAAAATATATTCCCGATGGCACGTTCGACACATCGAGAATTACTCCCCCTCCTATAGAAGGAGGGGGCTGGGGGGTGGTCGGGTTGCAGTTTAGCACACTTCTGCCCAACGCATCATACATCTCGATAACCGGCTGAACATTCCCCGATAGATGCACCGTAATCTCATCCTGCGCCGGATTCGGCTGAATGCTCTCGATCGTGAACAGCGGCTTGCCACTCATCGCCGCAAGAAGAAGCGAATCCGCGCAGCCCTCGAAATCTATTTCGACGGAATCCGCGCCGGTGACCGAAGCTACTGCGCAATCGCAGTTCAGGCGGTGACCATAGAAATGCACGCTATCCAGATACACCTTGCTTTGGGGCGTGGATGATAAATAGGATGCAAAATCGGCGCGGAGAATGACTGCGGAACTATCTAAACCTAATGAATCCGAATCGACAAGCAGCAAATGATACGTTCCGTTTGAATAGGAAGAATCTTTGATGCTCCAACCGGAATCGGGCACAAAGCGCACGAGTGAAAGTGAATTCGTATCGAACGAAATGCTAATGGAAATTGAATCGCTCCCGATCTCAGAACCAAGCCCTGAATCAGAAAGATAATACACCCGTACCGTATCCCCCGAATAAATGGTTTCCTGCTTTAACCCATTACCCAACTGCACGGACGAACTTGAAGTGACCGTGTTGAGGGAATCTATATTTAGCATCCAAAGCTGAGCATAACGTGTCGAATCAAAGCCAATGACATATAACAATTTGTCTCTAAGGTAAAAACGTTGTGTTGGTATTCTCAGGTCAGGCACACCACAAAGGTATTTCCATGAAAGTCCTTGATCGGTAGAGAGATAGCAGCCAGAGCAAGCCATGACATAAAGGCTATCTAAGTTGCCCCGGATGCAACTCCCCGTTTGTCCAGAATCAGGGCCGTCTGGCATACGAATTTGGGGTGGGAAGGAGTAAATAAGCGACCATGTGTCTCCAGCGTTATCGGTTCGGAATACATTTCCGGGGGAAGAAACCGCGAAATAGGTTTTTGTTCTAGCAATGGCCAATGGCTGCCAACATGCTGTATCAAATGATAAAGCGTTCCATGAATGCCCACCATCTGTCGTGCGCCACCACGGGGCAGGCCAATAATCACCCCATGATAATAAACCATTATTACCGTCGGCAAAGGCAAAACCTCCGGAGTTTTCATTCCCAACAGATGCGAAAGGTTTCCACGTTACACCCTCATCCCAGGAGAGTTCGTTAAACCCATGCCACACTGGTGCGGCACCAGCAAATGTAGAAAGGAATAGACCATCACTCACTTTATCGTAATAAATGCCCCACACGGTGCCCCCTGAGCCACTGTCATTTATAGTAACCAAGAACCACGTTTCACCACCGTCAGTTGTTTTAAAACCACCAAAATCCGTCGCCACCCATCCTGTTATGGAATCCTTGAATGTAATATCATTATAACGAGTAACGCCCCCATAACCGGCATTCGGGTCATCAAAAATAATTGGCTTCCATGTACTGCCTCCATCAGTAGTCTTAAATAAAGAGTCGAAACCACCCAGAAATCCTATTCTCGATGGCCCGGGAAGATCCAGAAAATATATTACTTCGAAATTGCCGGGACTGGCTTTGAGGAGTTTCCATTGTGCCTGTGTATTTGAATTGATTATAAAAAATGAAAAAAACAGAAAACAGAGGGTCAGGCGAGCGACGCGCGCGGACCTGACCTTCGTAATATTTCCAGTCCCCCTTGCCACGCCAAACGGAAATTTTGTGCACACATATTGGTCGGTCCGGGCGTACGGACGTGCTGCGCACGTCCGTCCCCCTTGCCACGCCGCACGGAATTTTTGTGCATACATATTGGTCGGTCCGGTTTGAAAGTAGATCATAGCAGCTCTCCTAATTCTCCGGGAGTGGACGTGCGCAGCACGTCCCTACGATGTAACGGTTGTATCAGTTTCCCGTTGTTCGTGCGTCCTCGCTACTTGCGCTCAGGTTTTTCCGGGTCATCTTCCCACGCTCCGTGATTATTTAGGATGTAGTACCACCGGTGGTAGCGTTTCAGTCCTTAAATCGATCTAATTGAACCGCTCCGAAGGTGAACGTTGCTCGGGATGATCGGAAAAATGAAGGGGAAGGATCTGACTTCGTCGTAGCGCGAGTTGTGCATACGTTCTGCCGTTATCGTCGCTAAACTCAACCTCGTACGTATCGCGTCCCAGCATTTCGACAATAGTGCCAACCTGGCCTGCATCGAGGCCATTCTGCGGAACCGGCTCCGAGAGCGCGACCACATCGAGAAGCGATACGGGAGTGTTGGAAAGCATCTATAGAATAGAACAACCTGCAAACCGAGGGAAAGTTTCCCCATGCAGGACGATCCAGGAGCTTCGTATGGTAGCTTCACGATCTAACCCGACGAGGACAAAATCCAATGCGTTCTCGGCATTGGGTAGTTTGCTCATGCAGCAAAAATACGATGTGAAACGTGTCACACTACTATTGTTGTGTTTTCATGACTTGACCAGGCTGCTTATTCGAAACAAAGGAGCGATTTCTGCGAAAGCATTGTGTAATACCCAGATGGATCATGAAATTAAACAAAGCTTGAGCGGACGCCACCGGTGGTGGAAGACTTCCGCGCATATCTGGGACTATATTGTCCGCGAGGCGGCGGGGCCCTTCCTGATGGCGCTTTCGGTCATCATGTTCGTGTTTTTGTTGCAATTCCTGATGCGCTTCATCGACCGCATCGTTGGGCGCGGGTTAAGTTTGTGGACGATCATCGAACTCATCGTTTTTAATCTGGCATGGATGGTCGTGCTTGCGGTTCCAATGGCAGTGCTGGTTGCGGGCGTGATGGCGTTCGGCTCTATGGCGGCGGCGAACGAACTAACAGCCATGAAAGCCGCCGGCGTCAGCCTCGGGCGCATGATGTTCCCTGTGCTGATCCTTAGTGCGCTCGTCGCGGTGTTCGATCTTCAGTTTAATAACATCATTCTGCCGGATGCTAACCATCGCGCAAAGGATCTGATGACCGATATCAATCGCAAGAAGCCATCACTTATTATTCAGCCGGGTACGTTCACCACGGGCGATGAAATTCCCGGCTATTCCATTCTCTCTCGCCGCGTCGATCCGAAAACGAACGATCTCGGGGATGTCACGATCTACGATCATGCCGATCCTTCGGAATCTCGCGTGCTTACCGCGAAGACGGGGCATCTCTCGTTCACGCCGGATTTTCGCAGTATCATTCTCACGCTGAACGATGGCGAAATGCACGAGGTCTTTGCCTCGCAACCCACGGAATACCGGCGCGGGCATTTCGGAACGTATATCGTGAAAGTTCCGACGAGTGGATACGATTTCATGCACGAAGGCGAATCGGAGCGCAGCGGCAGGGAACTCTCCGCGACCGATCTGATGAAAAAGGTCCATGCCGATGAAGGACTGCAAGCGCGGGAGATCGGTAATTGGAAGACCCATCTTCAGGCCTTTGCTGCAGCCATGACCTCGTTAAACCCTCCGAAGCCGCCGCCAGAGCATTCCAACCCGACGACCGCTTCCCGCATGCGCGATCTCTTCACCCCGCATCAACTTGCGATGCAGAACGATTTTTCTTCGTTGCGTGAAACGCAGGAGGATATGGACAATTACTTGGTCGAGACCCACAAGAAATATGCGATCCCGGCATCGTGTATTATTTTCGCCTTGATCGGTATCCCGCTCGGAGCATTGGCGAAACGAAGCGGCGTGGGTGCAGGAACCGGGCTTTCCATCGGGTTTTTCGTACTCTATTGGGTATTTCTCATTGGCGGTGAAAAGCTTGCCGACCGTGCAGTCATCTCTCCGTTCTGGGGTATGTGGGGTGGGAATCTTATTCTGCTGCTTACAGGTATATTCCTCACCTGGCGCGCGGCTTCGGAGCACCCGTTAAAAATAGGGAAGTGGGTGAGGGGATTAGGGAATCGGATACGATCGCGGCCAGCGAATTGATCTTTCATAAAATTAAAAAGCCCCTGAATAATTTCAGGGGCTTTTTCATTCGAAAGAATTTTCTCGAATTAACTTCTCGCCTCCACCGGCTGCCACACCTGATCGACTGGGCCGGTGTATTCGGCCATCGGGCGAATGATGCGGTTATGCGCGTATTGCTCCAAAATGTGGGCCACCCATCCAGATACGCGGCTGATCGCGAAGATCGGCGTGTAGAGATCCAGTGGAATACCCATGAGGTAATACGTACTCGCTGAATAAAAATCGACGTTCGAGTACAGCTTTTTCTCCTGAAGAATAAATTCCTCGATGGTCTTGGACATCTGGAACCATTGCATTTCGCCGGTACGCTTGCCCATGGCTTCGGAGAATTTGCGGAGATGAGTAGCGCGAGGATCCTCGGTGCGATAGACGCGGTGCCCGAATCCCATGACCTTCTCTTTACGAGCCAGCGCATCGGTGATCCATTCTTTCGCCTTTGCCGGATCGCCTACGCGCAGCAGCATTTTCATTACTTGCTTGTTGGCGCCACCATGTAACGGGCCTTTGAGTGCGCCGATCGCACCGGTTACTGCAGAATACATGTCCGCAAGAGTCGCCGCGATACATCGCGCGGTGAAGGTGGAAGCATTAAACTCGTGATCGGCATGAAGCGTAAGCGCGGAGTCGAACATTTTAACGATTTCCTCATCCTGCTCTTTTCCGAGCAACATGTACAAATAATTTGCGGCATGGCCGAGGGAATCTTTCGGCTCTACAAAAGCTCGGCCATTGCGAGCGGCATCGAAATAAGCTACGAGAAGCGGCAGCATGCCGATCAGCCGAATGCCCTTCTCGATATTAGCCTCGCGGGACATATCTTCCGCCTGCACATCATAGAGGCCCGCCTCGCTCACAAGAGTTCGCAGCGCCGCCATCGGATGGATGTTGCGCGGGAACTCCGAAAGGCGCTGCTTGACTTGCGCCGGTACGTTGCGGCTGGCAACAAGCTTTCCGCTGAACTCGGCTAATTCGGCCTCGTTCGGTAGTTTGCCAAAGAGCAAAAGGTACGCGGTTTCTTCGAAGGAGCCTTTTACGAGATCGTGGATGTCATATCCGCGATAGGCGAGGATGCCGTGCTTACCATCGAGAAAACAAATGTCGCTGGTTCCAGCGACGACGTCCTCGAGGCCTGCTTTTGCAGGTGCAGCTTTTGTGCTGCCGTTTGCTGGAGTGGAAGCGCTGACGGGGTTGAGTATTTCCTGTGCCATGTGAGTAACCTGATATAATAATCGATGCCGTTTTTCGAGTAAGAGGAGGAAAAATCTAAATCGGACACCACAAACACAAAAATTTAGAAAAATAATTCGTTATATCTCCATCCATTCGGTGTTAAAATTGGAGCAGGTAGTTTTCTTTGGTCCTCTTCCGGAAGGCAGTAAAAATTTCCACTTCGGAAATTAAACCAAAGAGACATTGCCGGCGTCGAATGCTTGTCAGCTATTATACCTATTGTTCTTCCGGGTCAGAATCATTGAAAAAACCTTAATCTCAAAGATAGTGTTCTTTGAGAATAGGGAAAGAAAAATTGGATTTATCGAATAATAAAGATATCATGAAAGTAACGCTTCAATTATTTATCCTCCTGGCCCTTTTTGCGGTCAGCCCTTCATTGGGTCTTGCACAGCCAGGTGGTGGTCCGGATTCGAATTTTCACTTTGGTGATACCACGCTATTGCATCGGCTCGATAGCATCATCAATGCACATCATCGGCTGGATACGGGTATTTTGCCTTTTCCGCCCGATACCGGAATTTTGCCGCCGGATACAAACCATCACCCGCTTCCGCCCGATACGAACGGCGGCGGACCGGGTTTTGACTCGCTCTTCCGGCATCGTCTAGACAGTCTTATTAATTCACATCACGGCCCCGATACCGGCATGCATCGATTACCTCCGGATACCCTTGGTCGAGGTCATGGCGATACGACTGGCGGAGGACCCGGCTTCGATACACTCCTCAGGCATCGTTTAGATAGCCTCATCAATTCACATCACGGTCCAGATACCGGCATTCATCCGCTACCACCCGATACTGGTGGATTAGGTCATGGTCACGGGGATACCACTGGCGGTGGCCCTGGCTTTGATTCTCTATTCCGTCACCGGCTGGATAGCCTGTTCCAGGGACATCACTTCCTCGATACCGGCATTCATCCATTACCCCCGGATACTGGTGGATTAGGTCACGGTCGTGGTGATACCACAGGCGGCGGACCAGGCTTCGATACGCTGTTTCGGCATCGTTTAGACAGCCTCATCAATTCCCATCATGGCCCTGATACCGGTATTAATCCATTCCCTCCGGATACTGGTGGGTTAGGTCATCATGATACGACCGGCGGTGGTCCTGGCTTTGATTCGCTCTTCCGGCACCGGCTTGATACCCTGTTCCTCGGGCATCACTTCCTTGATACGGGTATTCATCCGTTGCCTCCGGATACTGGTGGATTAGGTCACCGAGATACCACCGGTGGTGGACCGGGCTTTGATTCCCTCTTCTGGCATCGTTTAGACAGCCTTATCAATGCTCATCATGGCTCTGATACGGGAATTCATCCGCTCCCGCCGGATACCATTATCATTCCGATCCCACCGGACACTATCATTGTTCCGTTACCGCCGGATACAACCGGAGGTCGTAACGATACCATTAATACCGGCGGTGGTGGTAAGGATACTACTGGCACTTCTGGTGGCGGTGGATCCAATGATTCGACAAGTAAGGTTGGAACGGGTGGTGGCACCTCCAATCCAATCCTTCCAGGCAGACTGATTCTTCCAGGAGGTAATCCAGTTGGCGGCGGTGGTGGGCTTCCACCGATAGATTCTATCAAGCTTGGAAGCAAACAGGTCGGAGGTGGGGGAAATCTGTCTGTCGAGCCATTAGTGCCGAACCCACTAAGGGCTGGAATTAGCAGTTCGCTTACTCTGAGCCTTCAGACCAGTGCACAAGTCACAGTTCGAGTCTTTGACCGATCGGGCAACCTTGTACTGCAGCTTGCTAATGAGGCGATGTCGGCAGGGTCTCATACCCTGCTGATCAACGGCTCCTCGATCAGCTCGGGATTATACTTTGTCCTGGTCCAGGCTGGGTCTGAAACCCAAACGACGAACCTCATCGTTCAATGAGACGATGAGTGAACGGTTTCGATAGAAGTAATTAGAATGGAGGGCCGTTGCATCAGGCAACGCCCTCCATTTCTTTATCGTATCTTTTTTTATTAGCACGTGTTCTCTGGTATGAAATTTTTTATTAACAGCGTCCTTTTTTGTTTCAGTGTTCTGATGTTCGCTGCACCGGCATGGTGCCAGCAAAAAAGTACTGAATTATATTATTTCAATCAGAACCTCATAACGACGAATTCTTTTTTGGCGTTGCCGGCAACCTATGGTGCGACGTCTGGGACCGACACTGCACGAACCATCATTGGCTATTCGGAACGCTTTACCTGCCCGTACCCGAACACGTTCATTGATAGCGTGTCGGTGCTCATGGCGACCGATAGCTTCGGCGCGGACGCCTATATCCTCGTGGAAGCAGTTCCAGTGGCCTGGACGGGTGGCCATCCGTATGCGAATTTCAATTCTCCCTACACGGGCTCTTACGTGGATACCGTGTACAAAAAGGATACGGCCGAGCTCTATTCGTTCCCAATGAGCCATATCGCGATCGCCGATACGGATTTCTTTGTTTCGGAGGTTGCTCCCTATCCCAAAGAAACGAAATCCTTCGTATGGATCGATTCGCTGACCTCTGCCACGCAACTTCCGCTCGACGATGAGCGGGATCGATCACGACTGCTGCTCGATACTCCCTATGGAGTGAATTCCACCGCGTATCAATATTACCTTGCCGGTCAGCATTTGGGCGCCAGTACTCTCTATGCCTATCCAAATTTAGTAATGGTTGCCTACGTATCCAGTCCGGCTGGGAGTGTGGCGGAATTATATCCCGCAAATCAGGATCCACTTTCATTTTATGTAGAACGAACCCTTGCCGGCGAGACTGTTTTGCATTTTTCTACGCTGGATGGAGGGGGTGCGCAGATCGAGCTCTTCGATGCATCGGGGACTCCAGTTTCCACTCTGTTCGATGGAGGATACTCGCCGGGGCAATACGATGTACCCCTCCTGACGGGAAATCTACCCAACGGAATTTATTTCGCCCGGCTTTCGACTGCAACAGCATCGGAGGTTCGCCGTATCATCGTTACACATTAAACGTTCTTCTTCATTTTTTCAATTACAAGACTATGCAAATACATCGGCACATTCTATTTGCTTCCATCTTCACCATTCTTCTTTTCGTATCGGGCAATACTCAAGCGCAAACCGGTTCATCTTCCACTCAGAATCCCTGGGTGCAACCAAGTTCTTCTGGAACCACTCCTGTACATGGCTCGGCGTCGGTTCGAGGCGCTGTTAATGGGGAGGATTGGTCCTCGATGGATTTCGAGGCCGCTCCCTTCCTTGCAAAGCATCCCCGCATTGCCAAGGCGATGAAATTTCTCAACGATGAAAATTATCGAGCAGGCATCGAAGCACCAATGACGAGCGCGGACAAGCAAGCGATCGAATCCGCCGTTGCCGATGCAAAGAGCAATATACAAACGCTTAAAGGGCTTCGTCCGCAATACAAAACCGCTCGGATAGCGCATGATTCAGCAGCGTTATACCAGCTTGAAAAAAGCTCCCGGCCGAATTTCGATCAATTACTCACCGACCACAGAACCATTATCGACATTATTGCAAAATATAAATTTGCAACGCCATCGACGACAACCGGTTCGCTCTTGGATCCGGTGTATCCCAATCCCGTGCATCTTGGAGGCGCACCGGCCACTATTTCGTATCACACCACGCAGTCTGGCCCGGTGAAGATCGTGGTCACCGATGGTTCGGGAAATACCGTTCAGGAGATCGCAAATGATACGGAGGGTCCCGGAGATCACACTGTCACGCTAGGCACGCATTTGCCGGGGGCTGGCACCTATTATGTTACCGTGGAGTCCAACGGCGTAAAGACCACGCAGAAGGTCGCGGCTGTTCAGTAACTAAACCGTAGGGACTTGCTGCGCACGTCCTTTTGTGTTAGAATAAATTCCGACAAGGGAAGAGGACGTGCGCAGCACGTCCCTACCCTTTGTGTCGTCTTCGGCTCTTGAAATATTCGATGCCAGGTGGCAGCATGGAAAGAACTATCACAATTCCGATTATCAAATAAAGATAATCCCCGATGTTCGCCACGGACTTTCCAAGGACAAGACCAAGCAACAGAACACCGAATGTCCAGATCAACCCTCCTGCAATATTGTAGATCGTGAATTTTTTCAGGTCCATTCTCGCAGCGCCAGCTACGACGGGAACGAAGGTTCGGATGATCGGGATAAAGCGCGCCAGCACAATTGTTTTTCCTCCGTGTTTTTCATAAAAGGCATGTGTTCGCGCGAGATGTTCGCGCTTGAAAAACCGAGAATCGGGCCGCTTGTACAACGTTTCGCCTGCTAATCTCCCTAAATAATACCCTACGCTTTCGCCAACGATCGCCGCGATCCATAATACAATCGCCAGAGTGGTGAAATCAATATCCACTTTATGTCCGCCAATGAGAATTCCGGCTGTGATGAGAAGTGAATCTCCGGGGAGGAAAAATCCAACGAGTAAACCGTTCTCAGCGAAAATAATGATTGCGAGCGCGATCATTCCGCCGCTGCTGACCAAATGCTGCAAGCCATCGGGGCTGCTGAGGGTATGAAAAAAATCTGTAATTGCGTGCATGAGCGCGTGAGAGGTTCGGAGAGGGTGGTTATGTTCCCCACCTAGTGATTATGCAGAGTGTCAATGAATATGTGCAGGACTTTCGTACTTCATAATTCATAATTCATAATTTCCACTATTAAACCATTTTGTTAAAACGAGCGTCTTAGGAATAACTGCTTTTTTCTGGGAGCCTTCTTTATGGAACGAAGAACATTTTTGAAGAGCACTGGCGCATCCGTGTTAGGCGGTACGATAGGTGCTGGTAGTTTGATCGGGGCATTGGATCCATCCGCCGCGTTTGCCAAGCGGTCTCAATTCGCGGGTAATGCCGGGCGTTCAGGCCCCGGTGGTTCGATGCAACCACTTTCGACGGATCTTTCGCCTTATACGGGGGCGTGGGGTGCAACGCAGCTATGGCATTTGCTGCGCCGCTCGATGTTCGGTGTGCCGGAATCGCAATTTCTGGCTGCGCAAAAGATCGGGCCGTTCGGCTCGGTTGCGACTACGCCGATGAATGCCATCGTCACACAGCTTCTTGCCTGCCAGGATTTGACGACCGATCCAATTCCCGCACCATTTGCATCATGGCTTAACACCATCAATTCCAGCGGTGGCCCGAACCTGCTGGCGTTGCAATGTCAGGAGATCGAAAATTGGTGGTTCGACCAGATGATGCAGGAGAATCTCTCCATCCGTCAGAAAATGACGCTGATGTGGACGAATCATTTTGTCATTGGCACGTCGAGCATCAATTACATTTCGGCGTACGCCTATCAGTACCTCATCACCTGCATGACGAATGCGCTTGGGAACTTCAAAACGTTTGCGCAAGCCATTACCATCGACCCTGCAATGCTCCTGTATCTCAATGGAGATACTAATTACTGGACGAGCAAAGCGAATGACATCAACGAAAACTACGCACGTGAGGTCATGGAGCTGTTTACGCTCGGAATAACCTTCCCGGGAACCGACACCCCGAATTACACGCAGAACGATGTCGAAGCAAACGCGCAGGCACTTACAGGATGGACGCCGACGACTACCTCGCCTTTTGTGGGGCAGTTCAGTAGCAGCCGGTTCGATCCGAATTCAAAAACGTTCTTGGGAGTGACGGGCAATTTGGGGTTGACGAGTAATGCTTCCACGAATGTGATCGATATTATCTTTCAGCAGCCAACATCGGCATCCGCAGCCTTGTTAGGACTGCCCACGGGGTTCCCCGAAGGTTATACCGCTGCGTATTGGGCCTGCCAGAGATTGTATAAGACGTTCGTCCATTACGATCCTACTATCACCGACCCGCCTACTACGGACTATCCTCAGGGGCAAATTCGCGATGCTATGGCGCAGCTCATGCTGAATCCTCCGAGTCCGTATAATCCGTTCGACATTGCGCCGGTCATGCAGGCGTTGCTGACGAGCGCGCATTTTTACTCGGATGAGGTCATTGGTGCGCAGATCAAGAGTCCTGCGGAATACATGGGTAGCCTCGTTCGTGAATTTGGGCTGACATATACAGCATTTAATCCCGCCGATCCGCCAGACGCTCTGAAGAAGGATGGAAACGGAAACGAAGAATATACCGATACCAACCCGGACATTTCCTACATGACGAACACGATCATGAACAATTCCCAAGGACAGCAATTGCTGAACCCTCCGAATGTGGCTGGTTGGCCGGGTGGGCAAAACTGGCTCTCGGCGGGATCGTTTCAGGGCCGTCAGAATTATAGCAATTCCATACTTAATAATAAATCGGTATTGACGTTTAGTGCGACGACCTACGCCGATCAGATCGCCAACGCAGATACACTCGCAGAAGGCGTGCTTTTCTCCGATCTCGAAGAAATATCGCTGGCCTTCACACTGGGGCCGATCGAATCCACGCAACTTGCGCCGGATCCGACCAAAACCGATGATGTCATTGGAACACAAGTACCGACTTTTGCTCCTGATTTAGCACAACTTCCGGAATTTCAATTATTTTAGAGTAAAAAAACGGGTAGCACAGACTTTTAGTCTTTGCCCGGGCTTTCAAGCCCGAACGGGTTGAACTAACGTTTACATGACGGGCTGGAAAAGCCCGCACTCCGACTAAAAGTCGGAGCTACACGAGGAGAATACCTATGAAACGTCGCGATTTCTTAAAAACAGGACTAAAGATTGGTGTGGCGGCGAACACGCTGCCGGTACTGCTCGGCGGTTTGCCTATACGCGCATTCGGTCGTTCACCGCTGCGAAGTTTGCTCGAAGCTTCGGGCAGCACGAATAACAATGTGCTCGTCATCATTCAGCTTCAGGGTGGGAACGATGGGCTAAACTGCGTCGTGCCGACAAGCTCCAGTCCGCAGTATGCCAATTATAAGCAGCTTCGGCCTACGCTTGGGCTTTTTGGTTCAGACATTACGGGCCCGCTTCCCGATCATCAGTCCCTTGCGTTCCATAGCGCAATGGGGGATTTTTTAACGCTCTACGGCAACGGAGGCGGGAACGGGCCGATGGCCATTCTCCAAAACGTCGGTTACCCGAACCCGATCCTTTCGCATTTTCGCGGCACCGATGTGTGGAACACGGCAACCGATAGCGGCATCTATGCCACGACCGGATGGGTGGGAAGGTTCCTTGCCAATCAATATGGCGCACCGCAAACGGGCCTAGGCAATTGGCCGCTGGGTATAGAATTCGGCAATGCGCTCAGCGATATTTTCTTAGGCGCGAACGGAGGGATGGGGATTGCTATGAATTCTATGCCATCCAAAGCGGCGCCGGGTGGAAATCCTTATGACGCTATTCCACCGAACCCAACAACACAATACAACGAACTTGCTTTTGTTCGTCTTATTCAACAGGAATCCCAAGTTTATTCGCAGACCATCGTAGGGCGTAGCGTCATGACGAACAAAGTAACCTATCCATCGAGCGCGCTCGCCACGCAGCTTGCTGGTATTGCACAAATGATCGCAAGCCAATTACAGAATGGGCCTGTCCAAACCAAAATTTATCTTGTCACGCAAGGCAGTTACGACACACATGCCGATCAGATCACACGGCAGGCGAGTTTACTCACCGATCTCTCTGCGGCTGTGCTTGCATTCCAGCAGGACCTCGAAGCATTCGGAACGATCAATGGCGTGAACATGGCCGATACCGTTGCCATGATGACCTATTCCGAATTCGGCCGCCGCGTGGTGGAGAATGGTTCCGGAACCGATCACGGAACATCCGCGCCGCATTTCGTTATTGGCACGATGGTCAAGGGCGCGGTTCTATGGCAGCGATCCCGATCTTTCGACCTCAACATCCGATCCAAATGAGATCAACAATAATAATGAGGGCGTGCCTGGAAACCTTGCCTACGACCCAACTCACGATTTCCGCAACGTCTATGCCACAATGATCAACGAGTGGCTCATGGCTGGCGCGGATCAGGGTACGATCAACACCGTAGTTCAGGATGTCTTGACGCAGGATTCGAGTGCGACCTATTCTACAACGAAGACGCCGTGGCAATCGCTGGGACTTTTCAAAAACTCGACCGTAAATTATGTAGGTTCTGCTCCAGGCACTGTTGGTCTCATGCTTCTACAGAATTACCCGAATCCTGCAATAGCCTCGACCACAATCCCTTACATGCTCGATGTGGCGGGTCCGGTTCAGCTTGGGATCTTTTCGAGCGATGGGGTAGAGATCGCGCGGCCGGTGGATGGCTGGCAATCGGCCGGAAATCAGCAGGTAAGCTTCGATGTTAGCAAACTGCCGAGCGGTGCGTATTTCTATCGCTTAAAAACAGCCACACAAACAGTAACGAGGCCGATGGTGGTGGCACATTAAGAATTGTATTATTAATGTCAATCTCGACGAAGCAATCTGGTCGCATAATGTGAAGAGATTGCTTCGTCCAAATTGCTCCGCTTCGCTGCGCAATTTCTCCTCGCAATGACGTTTTTCATTACCAGAACTTCCAGCCGCGTTTCGGACGCAACTTCCGTATCAGGAGATCTCTTGTCGTCCTATGAGTGAACGCAACTTTGCCGTCGATCACGATCACAGGGATCTTGTCCCAATATCGCTCCCATAACTCGTCACCTGGGCGGATCTTTACGATATCGAGATCGAACTCCACGTAGTCCATTGCGGATTCGATCTCTTCGAAAGCGTCATCGCAAAGGGAACATCCTTCCTCTTTGGTAATAAATTGTACGCGTGGTTTCTCGGCCATTATTGCGTGCTGATGCGGTATGGAATGGGATCGCCCGGCTGCGCGGGCATGAAAAATACGGTGGTCGGCGAACCAGACTGAACGGGGAGGGTTATGCTTCCCGCACCACTATTTATGGAAATAGTATAAGTTCCAGCCGCTGTATCGGCATACGCGATGCCTCGCTTTCCTAAACTTATCTTTTGACCCGAGAATGTGAAACTCGCAGAATAATCAGAGGTGGCATTCACAAAACGGACCCGGCCCAACGCCACATTGTCCGGTGTAGAAACGCTGTCCACTAATTCCAGTAAATTGATGCCTGCCTTTCCGGCATCGTGGGGTATGGTATCGATCGCCACAAAGGTATAACGGGTGTTTGGGTTCAGTGGCGGGATAATAACCGTCGCGACCTTGTCAGAGTCATTACTGCTGAAGTGGAATAAGGTGTCGCTCGAATTGGGAAAGGAACCGAACCAGAAAGTGTAATAGGGTGGCGTGGTTCCAAGCGCCATGTAATCGCTGACGGAATCCGGCGTAATGTCCGTTACTTTGATCTGAGTCGGATAGGGTAGATTAGAGAAAGTGCGCGGAGTAGAAGGTGTTTCATCTAACGGATTTGAAATTAACAGGCTGAGGGAATCATATTTCGTTGCGTTCACCATGCGCACGCCGAGACTCAGGATGTCGAATGCAAAGTTACCCTGGGCCTGCTGGCCGTCTTCAAGCACGAGCACCGATGCGATCGGATCGGTGCCGCTTGGGTTGGTCTCTCCCCGAACCACGATGGTGGCGAGGAATTCCGAAGTAGGAAGCGGATGCGGAAAGTTTAGGATCGCATCGTTCGTATTCGTATCGTTTACCGGCATAATGAGCAGACCCGGCACTTGAGCAGGGAATTCCAAATAATCGTTGGAATCTAATCCAGTCCCGATATCGAGGCCATTATTATAGGATATGCTATCGAAATGAATTCGGAGATCAGGATGAGCCTTTCCAGAAACGGTGGTTGGAGTGTTGGCGAAATAGACATCTAAGCCACCTGCGCTTGTGCCTCCAATATCCGGAACGGCGTTTATGAATCGTGCAAAAGAGCGTGCCTCTGGGCCGCGCGTTACGTCATTCATATACCGGACTCTACGATCGGAGTTTTGTCTGTCCTGCGGGGTTTGCGATGGCGCGCCGTTCATTTTTCCGGGAAAGATCAAACTTTGGCGATATTGATTCAGCACCCCATTCCAGGTGGCAACGGTGTCACGCGTAGTAGCATCCATCCCTGCCACATGGTGAAAACCAGCTCGAAGCTCAGATCCATCCGAAAGATACGTGTTTCGATACCCGAACACATGGTTATGATTCCAATTATAGTATTTGTTATCGATGTCGTACCAGCAACTGTCAAACAGTTTACCATCGACGTACACAAGGAGTAAGGCCGAATTGCTGACGGCATTCAAAATGCGCACGCTGGCAAGCCCTTCGGTGGGGATGCTGTCACACGATGGCCGGCAACCCGGCACTATCGCTACGATCGCAGCAATGAGCAAACAAGCAGCTACTGCGAGAGATCGGATTGTTCTTCGGGTCATTAATATTCGTCTGATGGGTTTGTTTCTATAAAAACACTGCGAACGCCCGATTGTTACAAGAACAGAAGAATTATTTCAGTGAGGACGGATGAAGGCTCTACGGTGTTAGCCTTCAGACGGTGTTTGGCCGTTTCGAAAGAATTTATGTCGAAATACTACTTCATCAGCGATGTGCATTTGGGCTATGGCCCTCCAGCCGAAGACCACGAGCGTGAAAACCGGCTCGTGCGTCTGCTGGATGACATTCTCGCCCAAGCACGGGCTGGGGAAGTACGCGGACTCTTTATCGTGGGAGACCTTTTCGATTCGTGGTTCGAGTTTTCCTCCGTTATTCCACGCCGCCATGTTCGGACGATCGCCGGGCTTGCCCGCATTGCCGAACTTGTTCCGGTCGAATATCTCATGGGGAATCACGATTTTGGCCACCAAAATTATTTCGAGAAGGAGCTTTCGATTCCTGTGCGTCGTGGCGATATCGAGCGAACGCTACTTGGCAAACACTTCTACATTTCACACGGCGATGGCAAGGCTGCGAACGACCGGGGGTATCTGATCTTGCGCGGCATTCTTCGCAATCCCATTTTGCAGGCCGGATACCGGCTTATCCACCCCGATCTGGGGATCCGTTTTGCTGAATGGATCTCCGGGCGTTCGCGATCCTATACCGATCAGCGGGATGCGCTTCACAGAGTGGATGGCCTTCGAAATTTTGCCGAAAAACAAATTGAGCAGGGAGGGATCGACTATGTCGTGATGGGACACCGTCATTCGCCGCAGTTGATAACCTTTGCGGAGGGTACGTATGTGAATCTTGGGGATTGGATCCACAGCTATACCTATGGCGTCTTTGATGAAAATGGGTTCCGGATCGAACAAGCCGCATAAATTGAAGCATGCCTAAACATTGGTGGCTCGACCATGAGGATGATGTGACTGCGGATGATACTGCATCTGTCGAAGGTAACGAATATCCTTTTGTTTTTTCACACAGCCGCGTTCATCGCATCAAGCGCTGGCAGATCGTCTCCGGCAGTACACTTCTTCTCGCTGCGGGGATTTTTATTTGGCTTTGGTTTGCGATCGCCCGCGGAATGCCTACGCTCGACCAATTAGAAAATCCGCATCCGGAACTTGCCACGCAGCTTATCAGTGCCGATGGAGAACGGCTCGATCAATATTACATTAAGAACCGCAGAGCCGCCCGATTGAAGGATGTTCCCCCCGATGTGGTCGCTGCACTTATCGCCACTGAAGACCGGGATTTCTACAAGCATTGGGGAATTAATTTTTGGGGCAATATTCGGGCTGCATGGACGGATCTTGTCACGTTCTCGCCGAGGCAAGGCGCCAGCACGATCACGCAGCAGCTCGCGAGGAACCTTTATCTCAGCCAAAAGAAGAGCCCAATGCGCAAGCTGCGGGAAATGGCCTCGGCGGTGCAGATCGAGCGCACGCATACTAAGAACGAAATTCTGGAAATGTATCTGAACGTCGCGTATTTTGGGCGCGGCGCGTATGGCATCGAGACGGCGCAGCCAGGTGTATTTCGGTAAGGATGTGGGTCAGCTTACGACCTCTGAAGGTGCGTTTCTCATCGGAATTCTCAAGGGGCCGGAGAATTACGATCCGGAAGAGAATTATGACCGCGCCATGGCACGGCGTAATACCGTGCTGCAAAACATGGTCGAAACCAGGTATCTCTCTTCTGAGAAGGTGATGGCATGCAAAGCTGAACCCATTAAAGTTCAGCCATTAAAAGCCGATGCCGGGATTGCACCACATTTTGTGGAGATGATCCGGCAGGAACTCTCTCGCAAACCGGAATTGCGCGGCTACGATCTGTATCGCGATGGCCTTATTGTCTATACAACGCTGAACGCTACCATGCAGCGCGCGGCGAACAAAGCGGTCGAGGAGCATATTGCACAGTATCAAAAAAATGTTGTCGATAAGCGATGGAATTGGGACGCTCACAAAGGCCTATTCGATTCACTCGTCACAAAAGCCATTCATGCAAGCCTGGAATATCGCACAGCTCAGTCCGGGAATCGAAAGGACGTCGAATCTCGGCTTCGTGGAAATGCGAATTTTATTGACAGCGTGAAGCATGCGGCCATTCGTATGCAATGTGGCTTTGTGTGCATCGATCAATCTACGGGTCAGATTCTTGCCATGGTCGGGAGCTCCAATTTCAAGGAAGCGCGCTACGGGTTGAACCATGTAACGCAGATCGTCCGTCAGCCGGGTTCAGCGTTCAAGCCTATCATTTATGCATCCTGCTTTGAGCGCGGTGCAAGTCCGGAAACAGAAGTATCGAATGAGCCGATCTCCATGCAGGATGGGAATCATATCTGGACGCCCGGCAATTTTGAAGGTGAAGAGCCGGGCGGAATGCGTACCATCCGGACGGCGCTGCAATATTCGGTGAATCTGTGTGCGGTCCATGCGATCCTGGAGATCACTTCTGTACAAGATGTGGTAAAAATGGCAAAGCGGCTTGGTATCCATTCGAATGTTCCACCCTATCCCTCGATCGCGCTGGGAACGGCGGAAGTAAGCCCGCTGGAAATAACGAGTGCCTACAGCACGTTCGCGAATGAAGGCGTTCACTCGACGCCATACGCAATTTTTCGCGTCGAAGATCGCAATGGTAAAGTGATCTACCGTGCGCATCCCGAACTCGACAACGTGATTGATCCAGGGATCTGCCACGAGATGACCTCCGCGCTCAGCGATGTGGTCAATGCCGGTACGGGTTCCCGCATTCGATCGGTCGGCTTCCATTTTCCAGCAGCCGGCAAGACGGGTACTACGCAGAACTACGCCGATGCATGGTTCGTCGGATACACGCCGCAATACACTGCAGGCGTGTGGGTCGGATTCGACGATAAACGCATCACCTTCAATGGCGCCGACGGACAAGGTGGACGAGCTGCCGCGCCCATTTGGGGATTATTCATGAAATACGCCTATGATGCACTACGCCCGAAGATGCAGTATTTCAACACAAGCTATTCTAATACTTCCTCGCCCGATTTCCCTGGAGTAGATCACGTTGCGGATTCAAATACTCTTGAAAACCCTCCACGAGAGATCGAGTTAAGGCCGCTCCCCGATCCGCCGGGCCGCCATCACGCACCGCCAGAACAACATAGGCGTCATGATTGAGTGTGCGGAATTTCTACCGTGCAAACAATTCTTCAATATTTACAATAAACCCCGGCAACACTTCCGAGGGAGCTTTGCCATTGCCACGTCCGGAAAATGAGAGTTCGAATGTGCCATTTCGGTTCGAGAATATGTCAATGGAATGCTCCATCGGATCGACGATCCAATATTCATTGACTCCAAACCGTTCGTACAGCTCTTTCTTTTTGGTGAGATCGAGGTAGCTGTTGGAGGGGGAGAGTAATTCCATAACCAGATCAGGCGCTCCAAACACTCTGCCGGATTTTATAATGGACGCCTGCTCGTTCGAGACAAAAAGAAGGTCTGGCTGGCAGACATTCCATTGATCGAATATCACATCCATCGGTGCGGCCACGGCGCGTCCGATTTTGTTCCGGCGTAAATATTCAGCAAGCAAATAGGAGAGTTCGAAGCTGACTCCCTGATGATCGAACGTCGGGCTTGGTGTCAAAATGAACTCTCCGTCGATAAGCTCATAGCGGGGATAATCGGGGAGCTTTGTATAATCCTCATACGTCTTCCGATAGAGTGTTTTTCGGTCTTGAATTTCTGCGAGCATGGTTCACCTCATTCGATCTGAAGAACTAACGCAACGCAAGCTGTTTTTCGTTCTATATCCTTGCTTTTCTGATTAAAACATAGATCATTGGAAACCGAGCGGCATTTCGCGTGTTCTTGGGGCATCGAAAAGCAAAATATTCCTATCCGCGCACTATTTTTCCCTGCTATTATTGCTGCCTGCATAATGGTTGCAGGCGCTGCCCCGATTCGGTCGCAGCAGCAGCCAATTAACCCTCGGCTCAGTACCACGCCGGCGATCCACTATGAATTCCCATTTCAAACGATGTGGGATGATGCGGTGCTAACATCCGCGCATTCGGGCAAACCCACGCTTGCATTTGATCTTGACCTCATTGATTCGAACAGCATTCGTCTTGCACGGGAAGTGATCACAAGCGATTCTCTTCAAAAATTTATTAAGACCCACTTCGAACCCTCCATGGTTGATTTCGCGGTCGATCCGCCGCCAGCGGTGGGGTTGGATAGTCTCCGAAATCTTGGCTGGCGCTTGAGTGGCCTTGAGAAGGATTATGGCATTGCCGTTCGTCCCGCGATGATCGTTATCGGTCCAGACAAGGCAGAAATGGATCGAATCGTTTTTCCACAGCAATTTACTGCTTCTCAGTTGGAACAACGCCTTACAGACATTCTCGCAGGCCGGAACACGCTGAAAAGCATGATCGCTGCGTTTTGGAAGGACACAACTTCCATTGTAATGCGAGAACAACTTATTGATATGTTCGAGCAGCGTTCGAAATATGATAGCGTGCTCTACCATCTCGAGGGTCTGGCACACTCGAAGGATTTTCCGGCTATCGCTCGAACAGCCGAATTACGTTATGCCTATCTTCGGCTTAAGGTTGAAGGAAATACAGTGCCGATCGAAAATTTTATTGCTTCACTCGGCAAAGGGGAACAGGATAGCCTTTTGCATTTAGATCTTCTTAATCGACTGCTCGACCATTTTGAAAAGACCAAAAAGCACGATAGTGCCTCGGCAATGTACGAGCGAATCTTCGCATTTACGAACTACAGAGATCCCGATCTTCTGAATGATTACGCATGGAATCTTGCGAGCTTCTCCACGGATTTTCAGCATGCCTTCGCACTTATCAATGAGGCAATTTCGAAAAACGATACCGATCCCAATTATTTCGATACCCGGGCGCTGGTAAATGGGCGTTTGCACCACTGGGACGATGCGATCCATGATGAAGAAACAGCCGTTAGCCACGCTCCGAAGGATGACAATACGTATTTTAATCAGCAGTTAGGGTATTATAAGAAACTCAAGTCAGAGGTGGAAAAAGCCGAAGCCGAAAAGAAAGCTCATCCTGAGGATACCGATACCACCGATCCTAAAAGCAATAATAAAGAATAACGGCGTTCGAAGAGCCCCTCATTGTTCCGCCTTTCATTATGAAGTTCGAAGCCGCGTTTGTTTCCAGTTATTCCGCTTTCGAATCTCTGCCCATCGGTGGCAAGCCGGAGGTTGCATTGATAGGCAGGTCGAACGTTGGCAAATCGTCGTTAATAAACGCGCTTGCGGATAGGAAACAGCTTGCAAAAACAAGCTCCACTCCTGGGAAAACCCGCACACTGAATTACTACCTTATCAATAAGGAGTTCTTTCTCGTCGATATGCCAGGGTTTGGATATGCCAAGCTTGCAAAATCGGAACGGGTGCAGTGGGCGTTGCTCACGGAGCGGTATTTTCTTGAACGCAAGGAGCTTGCTGAGATCGGGCTTCTTATTGACGCTCGCCATCCGCAACTTGAGAGCGACGAGGTGGTACTTCGCTGGTTTCGTGACAATCAGCTTCCGTTCTTTATCGTGCTAACGAAATGCGATAAGGCAAAACAGCAGGATCTGGCCCGGCATATTCGTTCGATTAAAGAGACTTCCTCCGTTGTGGAAATTTTTAGCACATCAAGTTCGACGGGAAAAGGAATTTCTTTATTGCGAAATTATATCGCGAAAAGTGCGGCCGGGAGCAACTCTGAGGCGGCTCGTGTGTTCCTGCATTCTGAACATGCTTGAAGGCTCAAATTATGAATTTCACGCACGGCTCGAAAAAAAGAGTTATTTTTGCATGCTATACGTTGTGGCAGCGAAACGGTCGCGTGGCCACGTATAATCAAAAATAGCATTATCCAATCTGAAAAAACCTTCTATGAAGACTTTGATACGCCTCATTTTATTAATTCTTCTTGTTCCACTTCCGTCACTCTGTCAGGGCCAGACCATTTTAAATCAAACGGCTATAAGGAAGACCGCACAGCATACGTTTCCAAATGAATCTGGAGGATTAGGCAACGTCGCGCCAAGTGGCTCTCATCTTTTTGTGCCATTACCGCAATCGGTCAAGCTGCCATCAGGTGTTGATTCAATACCGGTCAATGGTACCTGGCCGCAGCAAAGCAACTCACGGGCGTTGCACAATATTCAAGTCGATCCTTCCAATCCGAATAATATTCATGCGGTGATAACCGGATTAACCGACAATTCTGGGAAAGATGTCGGTTCGCTCACTCGCCATTGTTTTTATACGTTCAGCAGCGATGCCGGCAAGCACTGGAAAGCACCTGTCATTTTAAGCCAGTATCGTAGTGGCTATGCTGACATGCAGTTAGTTCAGCGCAGCCCAGGGGTGTGGATTCCGGTCATCGCTGCGCACCACTATCTTAACAGCTCCGGCTCTCAAACGGAATCTGCATTATGGGTCGAAAAAGGAAACCCAGGCGACGGAAATTTTGCTCAGTGTGAAGGAAGCGGCACTACAATGGAAGGCAGCATCTCCCTGATCATCTGGCCTTGCATTGCTGTCAGTCCGGATGGCAAGTCTGTGTATATGATCGCATCGGTTTCTCCTGCAACCTCTGGTGGTGCTGAAGATCAGCTTCAGTTCGGTGTCTGGAATTTGAGCGCCGACACCGCAGTGTTTCAGGGTTGGACTGCTGAACCCGGAAGCACCGATGCAAACAATGGTGCTGCTGGCATTACATCCGGTGGCGCATACCGCATCGAAGTTTCTAAATCCGGTCATATCGGCGTGATGTGGGAAAATACCCAATCCTCGGATGGGTCGATCTACTTTTCTGAATCGACTGACGGTGGCAACAACTGGTCTTCGACCATACCCTATATCCTAGAAGGTGCTTCATTCACCAGCCGGACCGTAAACGATAACTCGGGCAACACGTATTCATGGACTCCATCGGGTTCTCTCGATTTTTGGTATGTTGGCGATGTACCGCATTTCATTTATGTCGGCGATTTCGACGATGCCGGTGGGGGGCTTTATTTCCCATATAGCACATCTATTTATTATGTCCCAGACCCTAATGAGGGTGATTCAATCATGGTTGCGAATGCCGCTTTAAATGCTGGGACGGGGACTGGCGCAGTTCCAAACATTCTTGATCTTAGCAGCAATGTGGTTAATTTGCAAGAACTTCCTATTTGCTACCCGACTGTAGCCACGACTGGTGATACGACTCATTTTGCGGTGTTTTTCCAAACACACATTGAGGGGGACACGGAAGTGTTCACAGACGATACTGGGTCGGTCACGTTCGCTTATGGCAGCATCTTCTATTCTGCGACCACCGATGGTGGAAATACGTGGACGGATCCACAACCATTTATGGTCAATGATCCAACCGCATCACAGAAATTCGATTTCCGGTATCCACAAACATCTTCATTCAATCCTTTTACCGCATCGGAGGCAACGTATCACACCGCGATTTCCATCGATACGGCTGCTGGAGAAGTGGATAGTGTCGGCCAGCCTGGTTTTGATGTTATTGGGTATGGACACGCTGTTGCTACGGTGACGGGCACGTTGGGCGTATCGAACAATGGTGGGCAGGCGTCCCTACAAGTTATTTCGAGCTATCCGAATCCCTTCGCTTCTGCTACGACGATCCAATTTACGCTTCCGAATGAATCGAATGTTCTCTTGACCGTGACCGACGTGCTTGGACGCACCGTGGCAACGCTTGTCGATGGACGGCTCGGCGCCGGGGAACATTCTTCGACGTTGAATGCCGGGGATCTTCCCAATGGAGTGTATCGCTACACGTTGCAGGCGGACGGGGTGAGTATTTCCGGTAGCATGTCGCTGCTTCGGTAAATATTTATAGACGGGCTCTTGCTCTCTAGCGAGAGCCCTATCGATCCCGCTGTTCCATCCCCATCTGCATATTAATTTTTGAGCTTTCCGCTACTTAAAATCCCTTCATGTGTTCTTGCACCAGAGCGAACCGTTCGTAATCAAACGAACGCGGTAGGTTCGCTTCAGAGCAAGAGCGTTTTTCGAATGAGAGAAATGAAACGAAATTGGTTTGGTGAGAGTCCTGCGTTCCGGCTTCTTCGGAGCAGTATGTTCCTTGTTCGGAGCTTCCTATTCGTGCTTGCCGCGATGACTGTGGGCGCCATCGGCGCTCACGCGCAGTATGGAAAGATCAGTGCCAAAATTCTCGATGCAAAATCTGGTGAACCACTGACGCATGCGGTGGTGCAGATCCTTCAGAACAGGATGGGTGCCCTTTCGAAAGACAATGGTGTGGCGACGATCATCGGTGTGCCTCCGGATGAGAACTATACCGTGGTCGCAAAGTATGCGGGTTATCTTCCAGACACGCTTTACCATGTCAAGGTAAACTCTGACATTACCACATCGCTGACGTACAAGCTTGGAACCAAAGAACAGACCGTTATCGTCACCGCGCAGGCGCCGATCGTGGAAAAGACCAAAACCGATATCTCGACCAAGTTCGAAACGACCGAACTTACCCAGATGCCGGGACGTCAACGAGTTGACGAGGTGATTTTGCTTACACCCGGCGCGGTGCAGGACAATTCCAATGGAGGCGTCAGCTTCCATGGCAGCAGAGGGTCGGATAATTCGATCATGCTGAATGGGGTTCAGATCACCGATCCACTCACCGGTCAAGCGAGTTCCCTTCAATATGGCCTGTCTCGCTTGGCGATCTCGGAGGTGGATATCGTTACAGGTTCTGCTGATGCCTCAAAGGGTGGCTTCACCGGTGGTGCAATTAATACGCAAACACGAGCAGGAGGAACAGATCTTTCATTCAATGCTCACTTTCGAACCGAGGTTCCCTCGTTGTTTGGCTCCGCGGATAACGGAATCAAGCTAATGCCTTCCGGCGATCAAATTGATGAGTTCGCTCTCGGTGGTCCTCTCTTCGATCAATCCGTAAAGTTCTATCTTACTGCAAGACTCAATTCTTTCGATCACTATAATGTGTTCGACAACCCTTCGTTCCAGGACGATGGATTGGGTGTGATCGATCCCCTTGGAAATAATCTCGGGGAAATGCCTCTAACCGAACGATATCGACGTACTGCGACAGGAAAGCTCTCCTTCGATGCGTTCGGATTTTCCGTTCAGGCGAACGCCGCGCTCAATACAGAAAGCGATCTTGATAATGGGTGGAGCACATTGTATGAACCCTCTTATTATATTCCAGCTACCGAATATACGAACGATGTCTATTCTCTTACTGCTCGAGGACAGATCGGTGATGGTGTGCTCGAACTCACGGGTGCGTATTCGGAGTACGATATTCAATCTGGACTTTACGATCAATCGCAGCCCGTCGATGCGTTGCATGAGCCGCAATTTTTGTCAACGGCTGACAAATATACCTACAATTCGATCGATAATACTATTACTCCCGGACCGGATGGTATCATTGATATTTATACACCTGTCAGCAAACAGATTCCTGACCCCGCTAACCCTACGCAGCCCTATTCCTCGCAGGTTCCCGGGCTGAACCCGTTTACAGGACATATCGAAGGGCCTGTTATTACACAATCGAGTGCAAACGCCTATGGTATCGTGGGGCTTTTTGCGGTTGCAGGAAATTCAGGGGGGTTTGTAACAGAAAATACCGGTCAGGCCCAGTTCAGCGGTAATTATTCCGTTCAGATAGGTTCCCACTTCCTGAATGCTGGCTTCGAAGGAAATATCATGTCCGTCTATAAATACGAGAACGACCTTCCCTGGGATGCTAATCCATTCAAAGACTCGTTCCTTGTCCATCCCTATACTGGGGCAGTGTACTTCACCGACAAAATGGAGTTTAGCGATATTACGTTCGCACCCGGTATCCGGTATGATTTGTACCAACCGGATGCAAGCGCCATAGCGGATCTTTATAATCCCCTCGGTTCCGCCCTCTCTCCTACGAAGCTTCAGTCACAGGTTTCTCCACGATTGGCGATCACGTATGCTGTTACGGACCAGACGACGTTCAACTTTGGATACAATTGGTACTTTAAACAGCCGAACCTCAACGATGTACTGACAAACACCGCCGGCGGAAATCTCGCGGAACTGACGCAAGTATTACAGCGTGGAAACCAGATCCTTGGTAATGCCAACCTTCAGGCTGATCAGACCAAGGAGGTCGATGTTGGATTCCACACGCAGCTTTCTGATATTTTTGGATTTAGCATTACGGGAGTTTTTAAGGACCTTCGCAATCAGGACGGTCTGGAACAAATTTCCAGTCCGCTCCTACCGATTGGTTACACGATCTATTCCAGCGATCAATATGGCAGCGACCGCTCGATCGAGCTTGTCGCGGAAAAGAGGATGTCAGACAATTATTCGATGAAGCTGAATTACACCTACGGGGCAGCGAGCGGCACATCCTCCTCAGCTACCGAGAATTATGCAGCGCTTATCAATCAGGATCCGAATTCGCCACAAGCTGTTCTTCCGCTAACTCCGTTCCCATTCAGCTATGACCGGACCAATGTCGCAAATTTCCTTTTCGATCTTAGTTACAATCGAAACGAAGGTCCCACAATCTTTGGACAGAAATTGCTGCAATGGTTCTCGTTACAAACCACCACTCTGTATGAAACCGGTACGCCCTACACAGCGCTTAATCTAAAGGGTGCTCAAGTGGGGCCGACCAACGGCGACCGCGAGCCAGATTATTTCCAGACCGATGCCTCGCTGACTCGCACGATCCCGCTCTCGGATCTTTTTGGCACAGGGGTGAGTAAGTTATTCCTCGATATTCAGTTGGAGGTGACAAACGTGTTTAATCGCGTAACGCCACTGTACGTCTATGCAACGACTGGCCAGGGAAATAACAATGGCCAGACGAACCTGCTTGGTGCTACGCAAGATTATTATAACGATCCGACCAACAGCCGCGGTGGCCAGATCGATGCACTCGGCAATCTGTATTACAACCCACGCCTTGATCTGAATCACGATGGACGTGTCAGCGCGGCAGAGCAGCAGGTTGCCTATACACAATATATCAACGATAACTACGCACGCGAAACGAATTATCAGATTCCTCGGCGCGTCTATTTGAACTTCACGCTCCGTTTCTAATTCTTCGGCGCTCTTCTCGGTAATAATTTTTTAGTAGAATGAACAGTATGATCGCATTAATTTCATCGGGGTTAAACGGCCGTCAACGCATGGCTAAGCCGCCCCTAACGGGAATCTCCCGCTTCCGCACATCAGCATTTTCAATGTTCTGTTTCATGGCCATCATTACCTTGACCATGATGATGACACGGGGTGCAGGCGCTCGCCCGGTATCGAAGAGCAAGCAGCCAAGCATGCAGACGGAGTCGTTCTTGCGTCAGATCAATGTTTATAGCAATCTTGAATTTTTTTATACAAATCGAGGCGTACTTTTTAATGCAGGTCAGGGCGAGAACGAAGGATGCTTTTGGCCTCGTGGCTCTGGCGACAGCTACATTTTTGGAGAAGGACTTTGGTTCGCTACTCAAAAAGAAATTCAGGGAAAACGGCATAAGCTCTGCGAGCTTGGGTATAATCCTAATTCTGGCGCTGGGTGGTATTTAGAAGGCGAGGCCAGTCAGGTAGGCCTTCCAACCGGCACGGACGGTGCGATTCCTGCTGCTAAATACATTTCATACGTCGGCCCGCGATACGACAAAAGTACAGGAAACTATATCAATGGCTCTTCAAGCGTCGTGCCCAGCCCGTACTATTCGTGGCCTTTGTGGGATACTGCCAATGCGAAGACCCTCAATCATAATTTTTACTTTGGCGACTACATTTCGGATGTTACCATGCGCAACCCGACTAAGCTTATTGCTGCAGGCAGTAAGCCAAATCCTGTGCCTGCTATCACATCCGAAGAAGACATCCTCAACTTTTACAGCGATGAGGATCCATCCAATAATCCCGAGTATCGTCCCGGCACGGGGTATCCGTTCGGTATCGATATTCAAGAGGAGATCTATTCCTGGAGCTTTGGGCGCTATCGTGACATGATCTTCCTGCGGCATAAGGTGACCAACTCCTCCGGAGACTCCTTGCTCAATTGCTGGATGGCTCCCGCATTCGATCCCGATCTTGACGCTGCCGTTGGTGGGGCTGCTAACGATGGCAATAGCTATGTCACCGATAGTTTGGTCAAAACAGACGCCGACCCGACCGATGTTTCCGAATTGCGTGAGCCGTACCGGTCGGATGCAACCAAACTTAATATGGGTGTGCAATGGCGAAATTATAACCAGCCCCCGAATGGTCAGCAGTTCGGTTGGATCGGCTTCAGCTTCCTCGAAAGTCCGGTTATTGATTCTGCTGGGAACATTATTCCGAACAGCGATAGCGTTCATCTCAATGGTTATGGACCCAATAGTCTTTTTCAGAAAAATCAGCTTGGTTTAGCCACATTCCGCGACTGGATCATTCTCAATGATCCATCAACGGAAGATCTTCGATACAATTTTGTCTCCTCCGGAGAGAAAGATCTTTTCAATGGGGTTTATCAGGATCAGCGTCTCCTGATGTCAACCGGCCCGTTCACATTGCCTCCAGGTAAATCGGTGGAAACCGTGGTGGGCATCGGAATTGCACAGGTCGATAATAGCGACTATAAGAAAAATTTCGGTGCGTTGCTGCTTCTGATGGATTTTGCCCACCAGGTGTTTGGTGAGGTTGATTCAACAAAACTTCCGGATTCAACCCAAAGCTATTATGTTAATCATTTTCTTTCGCCAAGACCTCCATTTCTTCCAACCGTCACGACTACCGCGCTGGACCAGGCAGTGCTCGTAACCTGGGATAGCGCTGCGGAGCACAGTACCGATCCCGTGAGTGACCTATTAAGCTATGACTCGTCATTCCGGACGAAAGCCACGCTTGACTTCCTCGGATACCAATTGTGGAGAACCACCCGTTCGGACCATGACAGCACCATCCGTCCGGATGGCGTCAACCCGGATGTGATGATCGGTCAGTGGCAGCTTTATAATTTCACAACAGATTCGGTCTTTGATTCAAAAGGACATTTCAATCATTTCCATTATACTCGCACGAGCAATGTGCCAAATCCGATCCCGCATTCCTATCTCGATGTCGGTGACGACAACCATGACGGCATCCTCACGGGCACGGAAGGATTGTATGATAATGTAACATACTATTACTATCTCCTCGCGTATGACGAGTATGACTCTACTAATCAGATAGGCCCGCTGTACACGGCGATTGTTTCGCCGCAAAATTTTGTCACAGGAATACCAAACAAGCCTGTATTTCTTGCTCCCTTTACTGCCGATACGGCAACGGGTATCTCTGGGAACTGCCTTGCAGGCACCGGAAAGATCGGCTCCAGTTTTGGCGGCGTACAGGATGTACGGCTTGATATTGCCGATACAGGTATTTTCGCGAAGCTGTTCACGAACGATACGATCAACGTGAGCTTCCAGCCTCGATGGACGGAGTACATAGCCGTCAATCAGAGCCCTCTTATCATGTATGTTGATGTGACGGATAATAAGAACGGTATCCAAAATACCTACCAGAATCTTCAGGTACCTGCCAATAATACGATCGCCTATTCTTTCCCGGTCAGCCTGCCGGGAACCATCGTGTATCATGTTGATGGTACGATCGCGCCGGACTCCGTGTTCGCGGCGCAGTTCACGACGGATAATTCTGCGTTCGCTCCTAACCAAACGATCGATCAGGCGTTTACCGTGCTGGCGGATGTCAATCTCGAGCAATTAAGTGGGCTTTACCGGCTCAGTTCCGTCGTCGTCACGCCGGGACCGAGCAACCCCAGCCTCGATCAGAATATCCTGAGACTTTCACGGCGTACAAACTATGGGAGCTCAAACGATACAAATCAAAATATTTTCAATTTACCGGGAGACTCGGCGCCCCGCCCACCGGTTTTCTTGACCACAAGTTCGATCACGCTTCCTGGCTCTCCGATCACGCTTGGTCAAACGATCACCCGAATACAGCCGGGAACATCCAACGATACGGTCTATACGCTGAATAAAGTTACAAAAGTAAGCGTAACTTTTGACAGTACGACTACCCCGCCTACCCCCGATACGACTTCAACGACCTACTCAGCCTCAGCAGTGTATAACTATACTGCTCAAAGCACACGGCCCTCGTTCCTTGGATCGTTAGGTCAGACGTCGTATGAGGTAGATTTTGGACAGGAGATCAATCCAGGGCCTGTAGCGATAGGTCTCCTAAGTGGAGACACGATCCATCCCGCTGTATTACCTATCACGGTCTCGATCGCCGGATGTCCGCAATCCGTCTTGCGCCCAGTGTCTATTTCACACACGGACAGCACGGATAATATGACTACGGAACTCTCCGCACAATTTTATAGCAACCAAAGTATAAACCCGACGACCGGAACGCTATTCTTTAATGACCCCGACGAAATGTGGGTTCCGAATCCCGGTTGGTATGAAATGTCGGCATTTCATTATACCGATGCCGCCGCGTTCGATCAACCACACACGGGCGCTGCATTCGACGGTCAAGGCCCATCCTCAACCGGTGCAACCGTTGGACCGTACTATTATCCAATTGGCTTACCCGGCAATACGGATAACGGTGCATTGTCTCCATATCATCTTGTCGTGCATAAACTCAGCGTCGGTGGCGCAGAGATCATTTTTAATGCCCCGGAAATTTCCGATCAGTCAATCAATGAGACCGGTGATTCGATCGCAGGTTCAGTTCCCGGTCATATCAATCCCCACATGAACGATTTTATGAATGGGGATAAAGTGACGTTATCGTTCACAGGCGTCATGAAGAACCTCCCGTTCCCTGGTGCTAAATTTACGATCAAGACCGATAATGGCCCAGGCGTAAATTTTGCTAATGCGAATAACTATGTGGATTCCATATTGGCTCAAGTCCAGGTCGTTCCGAACCCATATATCGTGACCCATTTGGGCCAGACCTCCACCGACAACGCCAAGCTATTCTTTACGCGATTACCACCGCGCTGCACCATTCAGATCTACGCACTCGATGGTACCCTTATCAATACGATCGAGCATATTGGCTACGTGGATTCAACCATAATTCCAAACCCTTTAAATCCAACGGTTACCCAGACGGTCTATAATTACAGTCAGCTCAGTAATCAGTCCTCCGTCGAGACGTGGAATCTTTTGACGAGTGGCCAGCAGCGCGTGGGCAGCCAGGTACTCTTTGCGCGTGTCGTTGCGAAGGACCCGATCTCCGGTGCCGAAATTGGCGAGGTTACGACCAAATTCGCCGTGGTTGTTGGGCTTTCTAAGTAACGAAATAATAGATCAATTTTAACAGAGTGAAATCGACCATAGAAATGATGAATGAGTACCCGATTCGGAAGAGTCTAAGCCAGCATGGACACGTCCCATTCAAGCGTGGATCGCGAGTGCTTGCGATCGCAGTTGCGCTTTTGTGCTCGGTATCGATCCATAATGCGTTCGGGCAAACAGGCGGTGTTACGCAGGGCACGACGGGTGCGAATTTTACGAATGTGGGTTCGTCGGGTTCTGTGTTCACAAAACTGTGGGTCGGCGCGCGTGCCTCCGGTATGGCCGGCGCTTATAGTGCGCTTACCGACGATATTTACTCGCTCTATTGGAACCCTGCTGGAATTGCAAGCCTTCCAGGCATTAATGTCGGAGCATCCACAATGCTCTGGTTTGGTAATGTGACCGAGAATTTTATCGGCGTAACGATTCCCGTCAGCGATAAATACCGTGCAGGTTTTGCGCTTACCCTTGTCGATTACGGTAACATTGCTCAGTCCACGATCCAGCAGCCTGCAAATGCCGGTAATTATAATGCGAACGATCTTTCGTTCGCAGCGACGATCGCTGGCGCGCTGACCGACCGCTTCTCCTTTGGCGCCACTGCAAAATATTTGCAAAGCTCCATACTCGACATGAGCGCCAGTGGATTTGCCTTTGACGCAGGATCGGAATACCGAACCGATTTCTACCATACACGGATCTCGATGGATCTTGCAAATCTCGGACCCGATCGAAATTTCTCTGGCAACAGCTTGGATTTTATCGCGAATAATGGAAACATCAATGCCGTACGCGATTCGCTTTCGGGTTCGTTGAATACCGGAAACTATCAGCTCCCACTTATTTTTCGCATCGGTGCCGCTACCGATCTCCTGCAAGGAACGGTCGAGAACCAAAAGCTAAATATGGACTTCGATTTTTCTACGCATTCCGATGGACCGGAACAGTATAATCTTGGCGCGGAATATGTATGGAATGATCTGGCTTCGCTCCGTGCAGGGTATGCATTCAATCAGGACGAGCTTGGCTTTGGAATCGGTGCAGGTTTTCACTATAAGAGTGAAGATTTTTCCGGCATCATCGACTATTCTTTTAATACCACGAAGAATCTTGGCGGAATCCATCAAATTTCGATCAGCGCTACCTTCCAATAAACTGTCGGGGCTTTCCAGGAGTCGATCTTTTTAAGGTAAAGCGGGCGTCCCGGAACAAGGGACGCCCGTGCTGTTTTCGGACGTTCGTGGCAAGGTATGAATAGAGCTTGAAATCAGAGCAAGGATGAACTTAGAATTTGGATCATGAACACTAAAGTATTTTTTTCCAATCTTGCCATTGCGATGGCCATAGCGATCGGCGTTCTAGCGATGCCTCGCATCTCACGCTCGCAAAGCCCGCTCGAAGCCGATGCGATGGCGCTTCGCTACGATAGTTCCAGGGCCGAAGTTGAGTTGGAATACGGTGTGATCGAGCGTGCCCTCTTGTTTAAACTAAACGCCGGTGTCTATACAGCCATCACCTTTTCCAAAATTGAAATTTGGCAGAATGGTGGTGTTGCCCAACGAAAAGAAATTCGCGACACGGTTCGCTGTCCCTGCACGCGCACGCAGCTTGATTCTGCCGGCGCGAATAAACTGCTTGGTGCCATGGGGTTCATCGTGCCGTATGCTCGTTCCACTGCAGCAGCCTTTATTTGGCAGCGCGGTGAAAGTTCTAAAGCGGGCTTCGATACTATTGTGATCCCCATTATACTTCCCGACCGCGATACCACAAAATATTCCTTTGGCGGGATCGAGCTTGCGTCTGCCGTCGAGAAGTCTGTTGGAACTCCCGGCCCTTTTGAAAAGGCCGGATTTAATGTGACCCCGAACCCCTCCGCCGTTTTTGGAGAGAATTATACCAAGCTCTATTATTATTCAGAGATCTATGTGCCGCAGACATCGGTCGGACAAACTGCCGATGTTATCACGGATGTTGTCGATGCGTCCGGCAAAACCATTCTCACGAGTGATGAAAAGGTTCAGCTCGGCGGCACGATCGTTCCAATCATTCTCGGACTTGATATCGATGGACTTGCCAGCGACTCCTATAAATTACGTGTTCGTGCAAAGGTCGAGGATGCCGTTCAGGCAGAAGCGGAAAAAGCATTTTTCTATTCCTCGGGGATCCATCTTTCGGAAGAGCCGCCAGAGCAAAATACCTCGTCTGCGGGCAGCGACTCCGTGCTGTTTGCGGGTTCCGACTTCGTCAAGATGTCCGACGCGGAACTCGATGAAGTGCTTGCTCAGTCCATGTACTGGGGAACAGAAACGGATCAGAAGGCAGCAAAAAAGTTAACGACTGCAAGCCAAAAGCAAGCATTTCTGTTCACATTCTGGCGTCATGAGGATCTGGCCATGCAATCGTCACAACCGCTGGATCAATACCATCTTTTTAGAAAGCGCGTCGATGACGCGAATAAGAAGTACTCATATCAGCGGACGCCGGGATGGAAAACAAGTCAGGGCCGAGTCTATATCACCTATGGCCCACCGAAGGCAGTCCAAACCGTCAGCTTTGATCCTGGCTATAAGCCGTACATTATTTGGCAATACGACCCTGACCCCAATATTCGTCTCTCGACCGGATCTTTCGCGGAGTTCGATTTTGTCGATCGGCAGGGCGGCGGGAGCTATTCTTTAGTCAGCGCAAACGTGATTGGCGAAACGTATGACGCTAATTGGCTGGCGAATGAGGCTGAACGCCTCATGCACTAATGTTGTGGTTGCTCAGGTGCGTAGGAGGCGTGCTCGGTCGAATCGCGTTTTGGTGTGGAATTCGATCCCAGGTCACGCTCAATAATCTTTCGAGAGCCTATCCGGATTGGACGCTCTCGAAACGCAGGCTGATCGCTGCGCGGTGCTATTCCTCGCTTGGAAAAGTTTTTTTCGAATTCCTATTTCTACGTTTTGCTAGCAAAGCCACGATCGAGCGAGGTTTGGAAATAACCAACTTTGAGGAATTCAGACCTTTAATTCCCGGCCAGAGCGGTTCCACCATTACTTCCGGAGCTATCTTATTATCAGGACACATAGGGAATTGGGAGTGGCTGGCTCTTGGATGTGGATTACGCCTCGAAATGCCGCTCGATGTTATTATCAAAAATCAACGGTCTCGGATCGCCGAGCGATTCCTTGTTCGCATGCGGTCTCGTTTTGGGAACAGGATGCTCGATGCTGGTAATGTACGCGCGATCTTTCGGGCGCTTCGTACCAATGAGGTGATCGCGGTGCTCGGCGATCAGGCTGCGTCTGCCGACGATGTCCGCGTTCCTTTTTTTGGAGTGAATGTGCCTACGTTCGAAGGCACCGCTCGGCTTGCGCTTGCAACGCGTGCTCCAATTTTTCTTCTTCAACCGTATGAACGCACGCGGCATGGATACCGCTGCCGGTTTCATCATGTCTCATATGATGACCTTGTCGATGCAAGCCCGGAGAACGTCCGCGAACTTACCGCCAGACATACTACCGTTCTGGAAAAAGCCATACGAGAATGCCCGGAACTTTGGCTGTGGCAGCACAAGCGATGGAAGCATGTAAATGAGGAAACATCAGATACTGGCAATCCATGAATGCGCTTATCATAGAAACCGCTTTCCTCGGTGACGCGATCATATCGCTGGGGCTTGCTCGTGAGGTAAAGCGGCAAGAATCTTCTGCGCGTGTCACCTATTTGGTCCGACCAGGAATTGAGGACGTGGTCGCAAGTTCGCCGGATGTCGATCAGGTTATCACTTTCGACAAATATGGTTCCGAGCGCGGCATCGCCGGCATTAATGCGAAAGCTGACGAACTCAATCAATATGGGTTCGATACGCTTTTTCTTTTACATGCTTCTCGCCGGTCGCAAGCGGTAGCTGCTCGTATTGGGTGCAACGTAAAGATCGGATTCCAAGCGATGGCGCATGCCGGGTTGACACACTCCGTGTCTGATGAAGGCTGGTCCGATCGTTATGAACGATCTATTCTTCTGCTTCGGGCTATCGTTCCAGGCGCAGATATTCAATCCCTCCCACGCATTGCTCCACCGGCAGCGCCACTATTAGTGCCATTCCTTTCTCGATGGAAGAAAATCGTTGCACTTGCTCCCGGCAGTGCATGGGAAACGAAAAAATGGGGCAATAAAAAATTCTTTGAGCTTGCAAAGGCATTGACAGATCGTGGAATAGGTGTGATCGTCATTGGCGGCGAGGAGGAACGCGCGCTGGCCATGAATATCCGAGATGCGAATGCTGAAAATACGGTGCTCGATCTCGCCGGTCGAGCGAGCTTTCTTGTGTCGATGGCCGCCATTCAAGCTGCAACGTTGCTGGTAGCAAACGATAGTGCGCCTGTTCATGCCGCAGTAGCAATAGGCACAAGAGTTCTCGCTATCTTTGGTCCAACAAGTCCCGCATTTGGTTTTGTGCCTCCTGCGCCAATTGCTGAAGTGATCGAGTTGCCCAGATTATGGTGCCGGCCATGCACGCCACACGGAAGCAAGGAGTGTCCCGTTTATACCCACGAATGTATGGAGGGAATTAGTGTCAGCGACGTGCTGGGGAAGATTATGAGCTTGGTGTGAGACCCGAGCATCCTATTTCTGGATCAGAACCCGAAGATTCGATACGTTATCTGCTGTTGTGATATGCAATAGATAGATTCCACTTTCAAATGGGAGGGAAAGAGTAGTTGGAGCATTCTTCAGTAAGGTTGCAGCAATACCTTCTCGTTTGGAGCCGAGCATGTCATACACTTCGATCGAGACATCGCCTAAGTCCAGCGATGAAGACAATTCTATCATGCCACTGGACGTTGGGTTGGGCTGAATGCTAAACTCCGGGAGCTCTCCGAAATGGATAAGACGAGATAGAGTTGGGACCCCACAGCCTTCCAATGGAATGATAGTTGTTGTGACTGCAGGTGGGAGAGAGTACTCACATGCTACCGCTGCTGTCGGCACTGTCATGGAGTCGAACGAAATAAGTGGCTCATAATTCGTATCGCTGAATACAGTGAATCGCGCATACGCGGCGACTACGCCGGGTTGTGCGTTCGGAATTCGGAGTAAAGAGCGTCCCGGCCATTGTTGGCCTGCCACATCGACGTTCGTTCCCGATGCATCGAATGAACCACGATAGACAAGATCGGGAAGCGGATAATGAAGCACCATCTCTACCGTTTCCGAGTGTGCAAGGCCATTGATCGTGATCGGAACTGCAACACTATCTCCAATGGTATCTGCGTATATGGTTGCGGATCCTGCCGAGACTGTGAGGGCGTGTTCGGCAAGTCCGACTCCCGAAAGGGGTACGTTGATGACGGTGCCATCGTTAAGTGTAAGCTGATATGTGGCCGATCGAAGCCCGGGAGCCGTTGGTTGAAATAAAATAGTGACCGAATCGAATCCTGCGACCGGCGAAGCGATCGGATTAGAAATAATGTAATCTTCGGAATCGGCACCAACGATCTGTTCAGATGTCACATCGGGCCAGATGCATGCGGTGTCATACAACATTATTTTCGAGGGCGTGGCAGACTGGCAAGCGAAATAAATGCTGTCCGAGTTAAAAAGGCTGGATGGCGTGATCGAGTAGGTAAGTGGAATTGTTGCGCTAAACCCATTGAGGCTAACGCTGTCCCGCTGGCCGTTATTTAAGGTTCCGACAAGCCAGGCTTGCTGCGCTCCCGGCTTTTGGGACGTCCAGAGCACAGAGATGGAGTCGCTGGTGCTATCGACAATTCGATAGCTGCCCATGTCCGGCCCCGCGATACCAATATGAGAAAGTTGCGGTGGCCGACAGCCGTTCAGTGATAGATGCACCGAACCGATCAAGGAATCGCAGCGAAGCGTGTCCGAAGTAAAGAGAGAATTCGGCGTCATTGAAAGCGTTCCAACACTCGTATCGACAAAGCCAAAAAGTTGTACGGTTTTGATGGTGCCATCGTTAAGTTGGGCACGTAGCACGGCATTATTTGCACCGGGCTTTTGTGGCAGGAACGTAACATAGATAGAATCAGCACCGACCGAATAATCTATTGTATAATTGGCTGAATCTACTCCAACGATAACGGCAGTATCAAAGCGTGGCGCCGGGCAGCCAACGCGCACGATCGAGATGGCTCGCTGAATGGGTACGCAGGCAAGTGTATCGGTGCTGAAAAGTTGGTTGGGTGAAAGCGTAAGCGTACCGGCAGGCTGGCTTTGAACGGAATCGCCACCGCCATTCGTGGTGAGCCAAATGTTCCCGGCGGAATCTGCCGCAAGTAGGATATTATCGGTTATCGTAGCAAGATCTCGTGTATCGGGGCTGATATTCGGTCCGCCGATATTTTTCCATGTCAATCCTCGATCCATCGATCGGTGAATTCCACTGCCATCGCGAGTGCCGAGAAAGATTCCATCGGTCGTGGTGCTCATCGCACCCGAAAGATACGGCGCCGGATGGGAATCGGTGCTTTGCCAGCTTTGCCCGCCATCGGTACTCAGATAAAAATTCGAGTTGCTACCGGTTTCCTGCCATTCCTCATTTGCAAGATAGAGCCGGTTTGGATCGCAGGAATCTGCAGAAATGGACCAGCAATCGTTATTATAGGTTCCACCTTTTGGATTCCATGTTTGGCCCGTATCGCTGGAGACTGAAACAGATCCCCAAACACTTTGCGAGTTGTTGGAGTATATGGTGCCATCAGATGCAACGGCAAAGGAGTTGACGACACCATTTGCTGCCGTGATTGAAGGATTCCAATTCGATCCACCATCTGAGCTTTCATAGAATTGCCCATCGATCGTGAGCGCGAGCAGGATGGTTGCCGATCCGCCATAGCCCACCTTTACAAAGCTACTGTTGATCTTTTGGAATTCCTGCGACCAATGGAGCCCACCGTCAGTCGTGATAAAAAAACCCATATCCAGCGTAGCAACAAGCCCACGGAGCCTATCGTAGAAGGAAATATCCGAAATGTGAGACGTAGGGAAAGCTACGCATGGCAACCACGTTTTTCCAGAATCTGGAGACGAATAAAGGCTCGAACTGCCGACCCAGACGATCCCATCTCGGAATTGCATGGCGCTAACGGTGTCGGCTCCTTTTAATAAGTTTGGTGTAACGTTATTCCATTGCGCACACGCATCACCAACGATGCAGGAAGTGTCCGCAACGAAAAAAAACAGAAGAAATATGACCAACGACCTCAGAGAGACGGAACGCATATATGTAAATATACGAAAAAAAATCAGCTTGCACACAAAATCAGATTTGACCTTACGGCTGGATACTCCACCGTTCATAGAGGCTGCCCGTTGCAAGGAAATTGTCGAACATGACCGGACCCTCGTTCTTCGCATAATAAACGATCCAATACGGAAGAAAACTTGCCGGTTTTTCGCCCGGTACCTCGTAGGAGTAGCGCACCATTATAACATCTGGAAAGGACTTTGCAATTCCGGAGATATGAAGGCTATCGAGATGCGCTAACACATGTGCCGTGATCGGGTAGGAGGAATCGGTGACCGTTACGAGCGTACCGGCGCGCCAGGAAGAATCATTCGCAAAAAGGTTGCTGCGAAGCAAAAGAAGTCCGCCGGTATCGTCAGGGCAAAATCCAATGGGTAACCCGGGAATGAGCGCGAGGGAACTCCCAGGAGTAGTGGATGCCTCATAGCCTTTTGTTGTGATCGCCCAGGGAAGGGATGAAGTCCATCCAACTTGTACAGCGGAGTCCTTGTCGATCGGCAGCCTCGGTCCCCCTGATGTTCCATTCGTGCCAAGTTCGGCTGTATCGATAATTCCTTTTGAAACGAAGATAAGAGTATCGGCATCAAGAGCGAGCGAGGTTACCGGTTTATAGTTGGCGAGTTTCTGCACAGGAGTCCACGTATTCGAAGAAGGCCCCGACCATTGATACACACCGCCATCGGTTCCGGCAACAGTTTGATATGGAGACGCGCTAAAGCAATAGATATTTCCCGCAGCGGTCATATTCATGGGTGTAACATCGGTTCCAAAGCTATTCAGAGAATGTGCACCGATGTATCCATCGGTTGTTGCAGCAAGAAGGTAACTGGTAACTGATACTGAGAATTTCCCGAGAGCCCTTACTTTGCTGCCCGATAAATAGGTAGGTTGGGTCCAGGGGCCGAGCGTTGAAATATAAATTCCAGGTTGTCCGGAGACTATTGTGGCGATGCTATCGCCGGAAAGATATAACAATTGCCCGATAGCTCCATTGACCGGTAGTGAATAGGGATAAAGAGCCCACGTTGAACTTGTACTGAGCGGTGCAGTTGTGCGATAAATTTTTCCGGTAGAAGTTCCCGCAAAAACGTTCAGTGATGACTTCGAGTTCAAGGTAAGGGCAGTGATGTTTTCTCCATAGAGACCTCCCAATTGGAACGCTGCACCTCCAGAAGAGAAATAAACTCCTGAATCGGTAGCAACGATCACCTGATGACTACCATCTGTCGTTACGACTGCATTAGGCGGCTGGGAAACGAGTACTTCCGTATCATCTGAGCTGAAGTAGGAACCGGGAGCGAGATCGATGGTTGAGCCATGAGAGAACCCGGTAGCATAGACGCTGTCTTCGTTCACGATACAATCGATCGGAGAGAACAGCGGGGGAAACACACTGACAGCAAGCATTCCCTGAGCATTGTTTGCGAAGCTAAGCGTGAGAGGAAGATGGGTGGACGTATCCTCGAATGGCATGGGCGCTTCACTGTTCCACCAAAAGTAGCTTGTAATGTTCCCAACCGGCTGCTGCGAAATAATGGGCGAGACCTGCTGTGCACAACTCGCGAACACAGCCGCGAGGGCTGTGCAGCCGATGATGATCAGTCCACGCATAAATTAGGGGCGAAAAGTAATGCCGAGTGTGACGCCAAATGCATTCGAGAGAAGCGTGCCGCCATTCGATGCCACAATAATTCCGGTGGTGGAATTGGAAGAAACATTCGGGCTTTGAGTGGATTGCTTCAGTTGTGCAATATCGTAGGATACACCTCCACGAAACATTAGCGTTGAGCTAAGATCGTAGGTTAGATTTGCTTCGATCATGCCAAGCCATCCCATCGGCTGCGTGAATGCAGGGCCTCCGGCAAGTGAAAGAGAATATCGTGCCCTGTCCTGCGGGTTAAATGTTTGTGTCACCGCCAGTGCAGACCAAACCGCCGGAACTGCTACCACATCAACATCCAGGACTTCCTTCGGTAAGGCTGAAGCGGAACCTGTATATGCGATCGACTGATATTGTGCAAAATTCGTCCATCCGATGTGTACACCTGCGGAAGTCCATGGAGTAAATTCATATTCAGCACCTACTTCAGAGGAAGGAACCATAGTATTGCCAGTAACTCCTTGTTTCGCTTCGATCACATGCGAAGTAATTTTCGATAAAGGGATCAAATACCGCGAGCCGCCCGAAGCATACACATGCAGTGGCTCAAAGCTTGAGGAATTATCTTGCAATTCTGAGCCGATCGGCATGGCATGTTGAGGGTCGAATCCTATCGCTTTTTCTTGCACATCGATCGAATGAAGCGTTAGCGGAGGCAGAGCCGGTGGTTCCTCAGGTGTAGTGGGTGCATTCACTCCTGCTGGGGCATTTGCTTGCGAGGGTGGAGTTGCTGTTTGCGGGATACTCTCTGTCGATGCAGGGGTTTTGTTCGCGGAAGCATTTTGGCGAGTTCGCATCATATAGCGAGCGTTCGATAGACGATCGGCGCTTCCAGACCGGTGAGCACTTGTGGATCGGGATGACACCCAATTGGAATACGACCCATCCATTCTATCTAATTTAGATCGTGATGATGGGGAGCTGTTCGAGACGGTGCTTGCGATCGACGAACCGATGGGATGTGTCACAACAGTTCCTCTCGTACTTGAGCCGGATGCTGTGCTACTGGAAGTAGCAATATTTGCAGGGGAGATGTTCTGCGGAGCGCTATTAGAAGCGGCTCCCGACAATCCTCCACCGAACGATCCTATTGTAATTGGATTTGTAACGGATGAAGGAGTTCCATTACTTGCATTTGTATTGACGGCATACCAGACCCCACCTAAAAGCAATACACTTGAGAAGATCAGGAACACATTGACCCACGACGAACGAATATAACTGAGCCATCCAGCCGCAGCACGGTCGCGTCGTTCGGCAGGCGCAAGATAGGGAAGTTTTATTGCAAGCAGCGGCACCTGGGAAGCGAGTTCGCGCTGGACGGAAAGTGGCGCGCTCACCGGTGTTCGGACGACCGAGTACAGCTCCTGCAAACGCAGGTGCGCATCGAAGAGCGCGCGCTCGGGGGTGTTGGCGCGTTCGCCGGAGATTCCGGCAAGCACGTCCTCACGATCCGCTTCCGAGAGCGAGCCATCGAGGTACCCTAATATTTTTTCTTCAAAGTTTGCCATAGCAACATGCTAAGTGCTGAGTGCTGAATGCTGAATATCGCCGCCGGTATCATCGTGAACAAGGTCCCACAGTTGTTCGCGCATCGCAAGCTTTGCGCGGTAGATACGCTGGCGCACAGCGCCGAGCGTGAGATGCAATTCGTCGGATATTTCCTGATAGGAAAGCCCATCGAACTCGCGAAGTATGAACGGTTCGCGTATCTCAGGCGACAGGTTCATGATCGCACCTTCGACACACTCGCGCAAAGTCGATTGCTCCTCGCGGAATTCCGGATCGAGGGTTCGGTCGGTCGAGGGGATCTCGTTCGCAGTATCGTCCAGGCCGACCATCGTGCGCCGCCGCTTGTGATTCAAATAGGTCGTGCGGACAATGGTGTACAACCAGCCAAGCACGTTGGTACTTGACTGCCCATCTTCCGAAACGATGGGCCGGAACGTATGTGCCTTTCGATAGACCTTGATAAAGGTATCCTGAAAAAGATCGCTCGCAAGATCGCGGTCGCCGCCGGCGAGCCGAAGCGCGAAGGTATAAACTTCCGCTTGACGCCGCAGATAAAGTTCTACATATCCATCCTCATCGCCGCGCTGAAATCGCTCCAATAGTTCATTATCGGTCACCTCTTTGGGCGGACGGACCATGTTGATCTTTTGTGTGTCGATAGGAGGGGCTATCGCATCCGAAGCAGGCCGAAGGCTGGGAATGTTCGAGCCATTCGTTGCAGGAAATACAGAGGTTGCCGGAGATCCACTCTGAGCCACGCGACCGCCAACGGCCATTACGGGACGAGTCCCGCTTGGTCGCTCACCGGCAGTCCGTGCCCGTTTCAGGCTCAGCGATCCGATCGACATCATTACCCTAACACGTTAACATTTAAAGAGTCACAGGCTAAATAACGCTTTCTTGCAGATAAAGCCCACATCCTTTTAAAACGCGCAGGGTTGCTTGGGTTACAAAAAAACTTTCAACCAAATAGGCTTCTTGTGGCAAACATGCCTGGTTTGGCTACAATAGCCGTTTTGATAGCTCGGTTTCCAATAATCCTTCGGGGTCAAAGCGGGCTTTCAGTGCTTTGAATTTGGCGAGCGTTTCTTCGCCGAGATACTGCCGGAATGCCTCGGGTGTCAGTGTGAGGTCTTTTGCCATGTAGAATCTTCCACCAGCAGCGAGCACGATCTCGTTTAGTTGCTCCGAAAGTTCCCAAAGCCGTACACGGTTGGCTGCGGTCACTTTGAAATCGAGTGCGAGCGAGTACCCATCGACGGCATGTGTCATCAGGAAATTATCGGGACGGTGCCGTTTGAAGACGGCAAGAAAGGGAGCAAGATTCTCACGCTGGCATAGTTCGATCTGCTTACGAAAGGCATCTTCCGCAGATTCCTTTGGAATAAAAGATTGAAACTGGATAAGTCCGCCTTTGCCATAGGACTTCTTCCAGTTGGGAACATAATCGAGCAAAAATGCAAACGCCGCATGCGCCTGCCGGAATTGTTTCTTCGGGCTGAATTTCGAAGAGATGAATTTTGCCCAATTCACAAAACGGACGCCGAAATTATTTGTGAACGGTCTCATGAATATCCATACAATAGATTTCGGAATGAGTCCCATTATGCTATCCGGTAAATTCTGATGATTCAGCCGGAGCGATTGCGTAGGCGTTGGGTCCACACCCTGCGCAAGATAATTTGCCTGATGCACAATCGCCCGCCCTAATGCTTTGCCCCCCGCGAACGCATCGATCCATCCAACAAGGTAATCGGATTCAGGGATATTATTCTCGTAAATACGGAACAACTCGTGCAAGTTATCAGCAATATAGACCTTCACATCGAGATCGCCCGAATACACCTTTTTCAGTTTGAGCGAAATGGAAGTGAAGCACCCGAGCATTCCAAAACTGCCGATGATGGAATGAAAAAGTCCGGGATCGGCCTCACGGTCCACATGAAGTTCCTCGCCGGAGGGGGCAAGAAAATCGAAGGCCAGCACATGCTCACCGATCGTCCCTGCTTTTGCATTATTCTTGCCGTGAATGTTCATTCCGAGCACTCCGCCGAGCGTGGGAAACATCGTTCCCGGCACAACGGGCGGCCACCAGCCATCCTCGATCGTGTATTCCCATAGCTGCTTGATGGTTACGCCCGGTTCACAGGTAATAATTCCACTCGTGGGATCCCAGGAAAGGATCCGGTTCATGCGCGTGAGATCGATCACCACATTTTCGCGGCCCAGTGCAGCATCGCCGTAGCTTCGTCCCGCACCGCGAAGGGTTATGTTTCGCCCGGCCGTTTTTGCAGATGCAATCGCCTCCTTTAATTGGAGGGTTGTCGATGGTCGAAAAACATATCCCGCGCCATGGATAGCGCCACCCCAGCCTTCAAGGGGTTCCAGTCGTTCTGTTGGAAGCGATCGCGATTCGGTCATATCGGCAATCTGCGGAAGATGAAGGAGGGCATACACTTCAACACGAACATGAGCAGTCTCCAACGGGAGGGAATGTAGGCAGTGTTCTTTCCGATGTGTGCGTAAGCAAGGATTCGTTTCGCAGCTTCGTCGGCAGAGATCACCCAAAGCTGGCCGGGCTTGCCACGCGTCATCGCAGTATCCACCATTCCGGGTTTGATCGTTACCACGCGGACGCCATACTGTGAAAGTCGGTTACGGAGCGATTCCAGATACGTCGTGAGAGCTGCTTTCGAGGTGCAATATGCTGGGTTCCCACGGCGGCCGCGTTCACCGGCTACAGAAGAAATTCCTATGATGGTGCCGCTCTTCAAACGCTCGAAACGATTAGCCGCTTCATTCAACCACGCAAAGGCACCCAACACATTCACCTCTATGATCTCACGATCTTTTTCGAAATTATACTCGTGCTCATCCATGCTGGGCATCACGCCGGAGGAGTAGATCACGCAATCCAGCCGCCGAGATCTTTTGTGATCTGCTGAAAAAGCGTGGGAGCCTCTGCATAATTAGTGACATCATGCGGATAGACGAACGCTTTGCCGGAGTGTTGCGCTGCAAGCTCAGCCATAGGTTCTCGGCGGCGCGCAACCATAGCCACCGATGCGCCCGCCTTTAATAACTGCTCCGCAAGCGCAAGGCCGATGCCGGAAGAAGCTCCGATTATAAGTACACGTTCGAATTTTCGCATGAAAATGGCAATTTAAGAAGAATGAGGAATAACGAGGAAGATGCAAAGAGTCGTTCACAGAACCTGATTCGCTGGGACTTCTGGTGGTCTCTGTGAATATTTTATCGCATTTTTCACTCGTGGTTCCAAAATGGTCGTAAATTTGGAAAAATAAGTTCTTTGAACACGCATTTCACTCGTTGAAGACGTAGCGAACATCTATTTTTCGTTGTGTCACTTTTGGTTGTTTTTTCCCTGAATACCCCTATGTCTGATAAATCGCTCGTTGTTCGTACAGCATTATTCGCAGTAATCGCTTTTACTCTTTTGGCTTCCACTTCCACTGCTCAGGTTCGGCAGACCGCTCTTTATCTTGATGATGGCTCTGGCCACATATCGATTTTTTCGGGAGCAACCGGTGGGGGATCCTTCACCTTTCCCGTAGGAGGAGGCATGCTTTATACTTCTGGAAATTCTACGTCGATCACAGCACTTGGCACCATATCGAGCGGGGTATGGCAGGGAACGGTGGTTGTGCCCCAATATGGCGGTACGGGGCTTGCTACGTATACTCCGTATGCGTTGCTTGCTGGTGGCACGACCGCAACGGGTAATTTGCAACAGATTTCCGGGTTAGGATCGAGCAATCAAGTTCTTACCTCGAATGGCCCCAGTGCGCTTCCAACATGGCAGAACGCAGCTGGCGGCAGCGGAACCGTAACTTCGGTTGCGATGACAGTACCGAGCTTCCTTTCTGTTACTGCAACGCCGATAACAACAAGTGGCACGTTTGCGGTGACGCTTTCAGGAACTGCGCTTCCGATAGCTAATGGTGGTACAAGTAAAACGACGGCGAACGCCGCTTTTAATGCGCTCTCGCCTATGGCAACGCTCGGAGATATCGAGTATGAGAATGCTACTCCGGCAGCGGCTGTGCTTTCGGGGAATACCACTACAACCAAGGAATTCCTGACCTCAACGGGAGCCAGCGGTGCCGCAACTGCTCCCGTTTGGGCTACTATCGCAGGATCCGATGTTCCCGTATTCATCAAATCTGGTTCAACGCACGCCGTTGGTGCGGTTCCCGACCCAGGATCGACTGCCGGTACCACAAGGTATTTGAGAGAGGATGCGACGTGGGTAGCACCGGGGGGCTCATCCGCTTTGATGATAACCGGGAGCTCAACGCAGACATTTGGCGGGAACCCTGTTGGGTTTAATTATCCATTAGGGCTGACGAGCTTGTCGCCCTTTCCAAGTACAGCTTCCATTTCGAATAACAACCAAATGATTCTGGATCGGAGTGGAACTCTAAAAAATCTTACTGTCACCATTGCCACAGCGGATGGAAGTACTTCGACATATAAATTTACCGTCTATGACGGACAGACTTCAACGGGAGTAACCGTGAGTATTTCTGGCACAAACGTGACTGCAACAGATAACACTGATACATATCCCGTTTCAGCAGGTGATCTAATCTCAATAAAATATAGTGGGACAGGTAGTCCACCTGCGGTAAATGCCGTCTGGGTTTTCGATATTCAATAGCTTAGCTTGCAATGACCCCCTCTCCCCTCATCCCAAGCATGGTGGCTAGCGCAAGCTAAAAAGCTTTCAGGTTTCGCAGCTTGTGTATGATGTGACGGTTCGGTTCTGTGGTAAGTACATCGATAAACGCAGCCGCACTCATGACCAAATGGTGCAGGCCGCGCGTTCCGGTGTGCAAAATATTGCAGAAGGAAGCCAGGCTTCCAGCACCTCCCGAAAAATGGAGATGAAACTGACCAATGTAGCACGCGCCAGCTTGGAAGAACTTCGTTTGGATTATGAGGATTTTCTTCGGCAACAAGGAATGCTGCTTTGGGAACCCATCGACCCTCGCCGCGCCGAACTGGTGCGCCGCCGGCCTGCTACTGCCGATGTCGTTGTGCAATGGGCTGTGGATATGCAGCGATTAGCTCTTGATGGACAAAGTGGACTTGATGGGCATAGTGGACAAAAGAAAACTCAATCGGTTTCCCCAAAGTCCCCTATGTCCATTAAGTCCACTTTCACGGAGCACAATTCTATCCCTGAAATTGCTGCCAATGGTGCGCTTGTTCTGATCAATGTAGCCTGCACTCTTTTGGACAGACAGATTAACGCTCTTGCGAAATCTTTTATTGAAGAGGGTGGGTTCACTGAACGACTATATCGCACAAGGAAGGCAAACCGTTGAACTCGAATGAAACGAAAGAACTCGCTCTCGTAACTGGTGCAGGCCGCGGCATAGGCCGCGCGATCGCGCGGCGGCTCGCGCTTGGCAGTGATGATGCGCCAGGTATTCCGGTGGTGCTCGTTGCGCGCTCGAGCGAAGGAATTTCCGAGCTTCGCAATGAGATCATAGACTGCGGCGGGAAAGCCTATGCCACGCCGTGCGATGTTGGTATTGCCGACGAGGTGAACGCTCTTGCAAATGACATTTTGGATGAACTTGGGCCAGTGACGATTCTCATCAATAATGCCGGAGTTGCTCCCTCCACAAAATTTGAAGAAATAACCGACGAAATGTGGCGCGAAACATTTGCTGTAAACGTAGATGGTGCGTTCTACATGACCCGTGCATTTTTACCGGGGATGCTTGCATCTACGTCCACGTCGTCCACAATGTCCACCATCCCCGCCAGGCATGTTGTCTCCATTGCCTCCACCGCAGCCTTGGAAGGATTTCGTTTTACTGCTGCATACACGGCTTCGAAGCACGCCCTTTTAGGGATGATGCGAGCTTTAGCGGCGGAATACAAGCAATCCGGAGTGAAATTCAGTACGATCTGCCCGGGGTTTACTCGCACACAAATTTTGCACGAAGCCATACAAGCAACGATGGCACGGGGCAGGTCGGAAGAGAAAGCCGAAGCCATGTTTGCCATGCTGAACCGCGAAGGCCGCATCATCGAACCGGAAGAGATCGCGGAAACAGTTTATCATATTATTACGTCGCGGAACACGGAGTCGGGATTGGCGTACGATTCATTAGGGAGAATAATTGACAGCGTCACATCACATTAACACGGAAATGGCGCTCTATTAGAAAAGCATACTATTGAGAGAATCATTTAAATTTTTCGAAACCCATAAAGCCCGTGAGCGGGCGGCGATCGTAACACTCATTCGTTCGAACGATGAAGAAACCAGACGAGAAGCTCTGGAACATCTAAACGAGCTTGCCCTCCTTGCCGATACCGCAGGCGCTGACGTCCTTTATCGTATGACGCAGGAGCGAGCCACACCGGACGGGGCGCTCTATCTTGGTAAGGGTAAAGTAGAAGAGTTGAAGCGCCATGTGGAGGCGCTTGAAATTCAGATCGCGATCTTCGATGATGAGTTAACGCCAGTCCAACTCCGGAATCTCGAGAAGGAATTAAACATTAAAGTTCTCGATCGTTCCAGTCTTATTCTCGATATTTTCGCAAGCCGCGCCCGAACACGGGAAGCAAAAACGCAGATCGAGCTTGCCCAATTAGAATATATCCTCCCACGCCTTACTCGTGCGTGGACGCACTTATCCAAGCAGCATGGTGGTATCGGAACCAAAGGACCCGGCGAAACGCAGATCGAAACGGATCGCAGGCTCGTCAAAACACGCATCTCCCTCTTAAAAGAGAAGCTGGTCGCGATCGAACAGCAGCATGCTACTCGGCGGCTGGGCCGCAGTGATGAGCTTGCACGAGTTGCGCTCGTTGGATATACCAATGCTGGAAAATCATCGCTCATTAATGCGCTGACCGCAGGCGATTCGAATGTGTTTGTCGAGAACCGGCTGTTTGCGACGCTGGATGCAACCACACGAGCTGTCGAATTCGCACAGGTCGCCGAGCACTCGTGACGGACACCGTCGGATTTATACGGAAACTGCCACCGAAGCTTATAGCATCGTTCAGGACAACGCTCTCTGAAGTTGAGGAAGCGGATATTCTGCTGCATGTTGTCGATATGGCAAATCCGCAATTCGAGGAACAGATCGAAGTAGTCAATGGTACGCTTCAAGACCTTGGTTCGCACTTGAAACCGACTATTATGGTATTCAACAAGCTCGATGCGCTTGATGAAGATCGAAAGTTTCTGCTCGCAGAAATGCGGCGCTATCCTCATGCGGTGTTCATTTCTGCCCAGAAAGGGATCGGGATCGAACGCTTGAAGAGCGAGATCGAGAAAGTGATCACAGAATCTTCGTTCGAACTAACGGTCGAGATCCCCATAGCGCATTACGATATTGCTTCACGGCTCTATGAATTGGGGGAAGTCAGTGAGCGCGTATTCTCTGAGACCCATGTTAGGCTTCGATTACGGGTACATGTTCGAAATAAAGAACGCGTGGAGCGGTTGTTGGCCACGGCAGCCTAATTTTCCGTATTGGAAACTTTTTAGGGATGGAGCCTTGTACTCAATGTACTAAAGCATAGATTGAGAAGCTTGGATCTGACCTGTGCTCTATCCCCATTTGTTACAGCTTCTCGTTCTTTAGTTATTGGTTCGATGTGATCACATCTTATGAATAAAGTCAATCGCGCATTAACGGTTGAATCAGCCCCACCGAGTAAAACCGGCGCGAACCTACATAATAAAGAGAACGGAAGTATGGGTAGTCTTAGCCCCAACTCCGGGACAATGCAGGTTAATGCAATGCTCCGGTTCGTGCTCGATAACTCGAACGATGCCATCTGCCTGGTGGATCGGGAAGCACGACTTCTGACATTCAATCTCGTTCTTAAAAAATATTTTTCATCACTTCTATCATGTGGAGTTGATTGAAGGGATGGAGATCAGCTCCTACTTGCCGCCAACAGAACAACCATTTTGGGCTGCGGCTTATGCGCGCGCTTTCCAGGGTGAAAAGGTGACAGAAGTTCGCCATTTCACCCCTGAACTAAGTGGCCATATTGTTGAATTCACGTTCGATCCCGTTTTCGAGGGTGATGCGGTCGTGAGTGTCGCAGTATTTGGAAGGAATATTACTAAAGAATGGAAATCACGAGAGCAAATTCAATTACAGGCAAACGTTATTTCCCAGATCGGTGATGCCGTTATTGCCAGTGACACCGCCGGCATCATCACCTACTGGAATCAAGCGGCCGAACAGGTAACTGGTATTTCGAGCGCAGACGCCATCGGGAAATATGGGCCAATGGTTCTTGGAGAAGAGTGGATTCCTTCCACACCGAATGAGGATATTGGAGCTATCATCAAAGAGCAGGGAGTATGGCAAGGGATCTGTCAATTAAAGCTTACGAACTTCGAGACTCGTTTTTTTTCGATGTCCATCTTTTCCCTCCGGCAGGATGGAACGTCAACAGGTTGGCTCTACTTGCTGACCGAGATCACGGAGCGTCACCGCATTGCACAGGAACTCCTCCGATCGGAATCCCAGTATCGTCTGCTCTTCGAAGACAGCCCCTTGCCGATGTGGATTTTAGATATTGAAACGTTCCAATATTTGAAAGTGAACCGCGCTGCTTGCCAGCTCTATGGTTATTCGGAAGAAGAATTTTTGAAGCTTTTCGTTTATGATTTGCACCCTGTAGAGAGCCAGGAAGCTTTTTTTGAGAAATATGCGAAGGTGATACGCGGCCCAAACAATGAGCCATCCGTCAGTGTAACGCATGTGAAGAAAAATGGGGATCGGATAAGCGTACAGGTTTTTCACCATGCCGTACAGTATGAAGGTCGGAATGCCCGGTTCGCCTTTATTGAGGATGTGACCGACCAATTAAAGGTGAACCTTGAATTGGAGCGAGTGAACGAACGGTACCACCTTGCCTCTGAATCGGTTAACATCTGTATTTTTGAGTTGAACTTAGCAACAGGAGCAGTCGAACGTTCCAGAGGATTCTTAAGAATGTTGGGGTTCGACCCTGACACAGAGCCCGAAACCGGGACGTTCGAGTGGTTAATGAGTCGTGTCCACCCGGATGATATAGGCATGGTTCGAGCTCACGCTGCTGCCGTCGTCAAGAGTCTGGGAAATTCAGAACTCGAGTATCGTGTACAGCATAAGGATGGGCACTGGGTGTATCTGTGGGATAGTGCCCAAATTTTTACCGATGAGAGCGGCAAAGCGGCACGAGTGCTTGGAATACATCGGGACATTTCCGAACGCGTCCAGATGGAACAAAAATTAAGGGAAATGAACGAGCGGTATAAACTTGCATCGGATGCGATCACAACGGTTATTTATGATTTCGATCCCGTTACCATGCGCTCTCACCGTTCGCCGGAATTGAAAAATCTCCTGGGATTCGATCCGGAGTTGGAACCAGAGACAGCCTCCGTGGAGTGGTGGCTTAGCCGCGTTCATCCGGACGATGTTGGTTTAGTCAAGGATCTCATCGAAAATACGAATCCTGAACGTATGCGCTACGAACTGGAATGCCGGATGCAGCATAAAGACGGTCACTGGATCCATGTGTGGGACGCCGGTCAGATATTTCGCGACGAACATGGAATAGCCATTCGAGTCATCGGATCGATTCGCGATATTACCGAGCGTGCCCAAATGCAGCAGCAGTTGATGCAAGCTAACGAGCGTTTCCAGCTTGCATCGGAAGCTGTTTCATCCCTGATCTATGATCTCGACCTATCAACCGGTTTTTGTGAACGATCCTCTGGCCTGAAGCAGCTTCTTGGTTTCGATCCCATTGAGGAGCCAGAAACTGGCACCATCGAATGGTGGAGATCGCGTATCCATCCCGATGACCTTGCTCTGGCAAATGAGGCCATTGCCGACCTTTGTCCAGACAAGAAATTGTATGAATCCGAATACCGCATGCGCCATAAAGACGGCCATTGGGTCTATGTGTGGGATCGTTCGATGCTCTCCTTGAACGACCGTGGAAAGCCCTATCGAATGGTCGGATGTACGCAGGACATTACTGTTCGAAGGCAAATGGAGATCCAGTTGGAAGAGCAGCGAAACCACGCGATGCGTGCCAAAGAAAAGGCCGAGGAAATGACACAATTGAAATCGAATTTCCTCGCCAATATGAGTCACGAGATCCGAACGCCTATGACCGCTATTCTTGGCTTCGCTGAAATTCTCAAAGAGAGAATACCGGATCGGGCTTTGGCGGATCATGCTGCAACCATCGAGTCGAGCGCGAATCGCCTGCCTTAGCACCATCAACAATATTCTCGATCATGCGCAGATCGAATCGAAAAAGCTAAAGCTTTCACCAGAACTCGTAGAGGTCAATGAAGCCATCCAACAGATTTTTGCTTCGGTCGAACCACTTGCATCTTCCAAGCAGATCCGGCTTCTGTTCCATCCATCCATGGAAGACCCTCACGCCATGATCGACCCACAGCGATTTGATCATATTGTAACCAATCTCCTTGGCAACGCAATAAAATTCACTCGACGTGGAGAAGTGACTGTAACGGTGCAATTCGGACAAGAGCTGGATGCGTCGCTTCCGATGCCTCAAGGATATGCATCATATAGTATAGGGCAGCCTCCGCAGCAGGATTATTTCCGCATTGTTGTTGAAGATACCGGGTTGGGGATCGGTTCAGAGAACCTGGCATCGATCTTCGAAGAATTCACTCAGGAATCGACTGGAATGCATCGCTACTATGAGGGGTCGGGTTTGGGGCTTACGATCACGAGCCGTCTGGCGTTAGCCATGGGTGGCTCGATCGAGGTTCGAAGCAGCAGAGGTGTTGGGAGTATTTTCATTGTTTGTCTTCCATTGCATCCAGTCCCGCCCTCTGAGGAGCAGCAGCAAACGCAAGATAATGCACCAAAGCCCTTGCTCTTGCTGGTTGAGGATTCCATCGATACCGTGAAGTTAGTGCAGGCGCATCTGCAAGACCGATTTGAGATCATCCATGCCCCAAGGATCGGAACTGCCAAGAAAATCGTAAATGAAACGATCCCCGATCTCATTCTTATGGACATTAATCTGGGTGAGTTTACAACTGGCCTAGAATTAACGACGGAGTTTCGCCAGGATAAACAATTAGCCAGCCTTCCGATCATCGCGCTGACCGCTTACGCAAAAAAGTCAGATCGAGACGAAGCGATCAGGGCTGGCTGTACGGATTTTCTTTCGAAGCCATTCACCAGATCGCAGCTCCTGGATGTGATCGACCGTTCTCTTCCCGATATCGAGTACTCGAACTTCGATTCTCCATTGTTTCTTGCATCGGATAGCGGACTTAGTGTTTAGACGAGGAAGATGGGGTTTCTGAAAGAAATACTTTTCTCCGTTATTTTTTTAAGAAACCTATTTCAGATGGATGCTGTCATGACATCACTTCTAACGAAAGAAATCAGAATAGAGCTATAATCATAGTATATTGATTTCAAACCTTAGATCCCTGCATTTATTTAGCACTTAGTTTTCTAATTAAAAGCGTTTTCTGTTCTTGTCCGATTTTGAAAAACAATTTGATATTTTTGTTTCATAAACGGACAATGTCATAAAGACAACCTTTGAAATTGGCAAAATAAAGCGGTTTTCCCGGTTGGCATAATGTTTACTAACGCTTATCTGTTAGCTGGGAGGCCGGGAGCTAGTGCGATCTATGGGAATGCGATATTCTCTTTCATCCTTGTTTTTGCGAATAGGATCGTTGGAGCCTCGGATTCTGACTTGAATCTCGCTTATGGCGGCGAGCATGTATCGATGGGCGGGTTTTTTGCGATCCCGTCTGCGAGATGTTTCTTGGTTGCATAAAGTATAACGAACGAGAGGGTGCGGGCCGAAAACTTTCATCCTGCTTCGATGGTGACATCGAACGATGTTTGCGTGGAACGGGTTGGAAACGACCGGATTACGTAAATCTGTTTCTCATTGGTCGCACGTGAGAGAATGTCGCGCGTTATAGTTCCGGGATACAATAGTTCCTGCGTGACGGTGAGGAATAGTCGAGCTGCGATAAAAATTAAAAAGTACTTTTTCGGGTGGATCATTACTCTTAATAGCATTCATAGTTTTGTGATGAAAAAAGCCAATCTTTCCCCTTCTCCCTTTCGTGCATGCCTTTTTCTCGTTGCCTTTGCGGGAACCGTGTTAACTCAAGATGCCATCGGTCAGGTTCGAGGTATTGCGGGCGGTGCGCTCGTGCTGGATGATTATCATGGACACACCGTTTCAATTCAGGCGCCGCTCTATGGAAGTCCGGAAGCAAATGCCTGGTCTCATACCTCGCCGCCGTATGCGCCTCTTATCTGGGAAGTTCCCATTCCTCCGACGAATAATGCCCAGAGCGGATTTCTTTATGTTGGCCCATTAACACCAACAGCGTCTCCGTATCCTACCACGGTAACTATTCCCTACTGGCTGTATCCGAACCAGCCAAGCTTAAGCGGCGATGGCCATAACGGCGGAAGCGATGGTGCGTGGGACTATGCCACGACGGCACAACTTGGGATCGTAACGGCAGCCGGTGCCTTGACTCCGAATTCGAATGTCTCGACCGATGGCAGCGGGAATTTCGTTACTATCGCGAACGGTGGTGCGAACACGGTGTTGCATGGCTCAACGCCGCCAAGCTGGAGTGCCATAGTTAACAATGACATCACAAATAGCACCATTTCCTACGGTAAGATCCAGAATGAGGGTGCTCACTCTTTGTTGGGCAATCCGACGGGATCAGGACAGGCTCCGGAGGAGATCACGCTGGGTTCTGGGCTTAGCTTTTCCGGAACCACATTGAATGTCACGGCGAGCAGTGGTACCGTGACGTCGTTTTCAAGTGGGAACCTGAGTCCATTGTTCACAACATCGGTTGCGACACCGACGACGACCCCAGCGCTGTCGTTCACGTTATCGACGGTGGCGGGTGCAAATCAATTTTTCGCTAACTTAGCGGGTGGTAGCGCTCCGGCGTTCCGTTCGATCGCAGCAACGGACCTTCCGGCTACGATCACGTCGAACACGACGGGTAATGCAGCGACGGCTTCAGCGCTTTCTCCGGGTGCCCAGATCAACGGTGTAAACTTCACGGGTGCTTCGAACATTACGGTGACAGCGGCACCCAGCGGCACAGCGGGCGGCGGCCTGACGGGCACCTATCCGAACCCCACAGTAGGCAGCATCTCGGCATCGGTTATCGATGCAGCGGGCGCGATCACGAACAGCACCAGTGGCAATGCGGCCACGGTAACCACGGATGCGAATCTGACGGGTCCGGTGACCTCGGTTGGTAATGCGACGACGATCACGAATGGTGCAGTGACGTATGCGAATATTCAGAACGAGACGCACACCACATTGCTTGGCAATCCGACGGCTGCGACGAACCAGGCTCCGAGCGAGATCACGTTGGGATCGGGTTTAAGCTTTACGGGCTCTGTTTTGAACACCACGAATAGTGGATCGCTCACCTCATTTTCGAGCGGGAATTTGAGCCCATTGTTCACAACGTCGGTTGCCACGCCGACCTCGACCCCTGCACTGTCATTCACATTATCGACGGTAGCGAGTGCAAATCAATTTTTTGCGAATACGACGGCGGGCAGTGTTCCGGCCTTCCGTTCGATCGCAGCAACGGACCTTCCGGCTACGATCACATCGAACACATCGGGTAATGCAGCGACGGCTTCCGCGCTTTCTCCGGGTGCCCAGATCAATGGTGTACTCTTCACAGGCGGTTCGAACATTACGGTGACAGCGGCACCCAGCGGCACAGCGGGCGGCGGCCTGACGGGCACCTATCCGAACCCGACGGTAGGCAGCATCTCGGCATCGGTTATCGATGCAGCGGGCGCGATCACGAACAGCACCAGTGGCAATGCGGCCACGGTAACGACGGATGCGAACCTGACGGGTCCGGTCACATCGGTCGGTAATGCGACGACGATCACGAATGGTGCAGTGACGTATGCGAATATTCAGAACGAGACGCACACCACATTGCTTGGCAATCCGACGGCTGCGACGAACCAGGCTCCGAGCGAGATCACGCTGGGTTCGGGTTTAAGCTTTACGGGCTCTGTTTTGAACACTACAAACAGTGGATCGCTCACCTCGTTCTCGAGCGGCAACTTGAGCCCATTGTTCACGACGTCAGTTGCCACGCCGACCTCGACTCCTGCACTGTCATTCACATTATCGACGGTAGCGAGTGCAAATCAATTTTTTGCGAATACGACGGCGGGCAGTGTTCCTGCGTTCCGTTCGATCGCAGCAACGGACCTTCCGGCTACGATCACGTCGAACACATCGGGTAATGCAGCGACGGCTTCCGCGCTTTCTCCGGGTGCAACGATCAACGGTGTGACGTTCACGGGCGCTGCGCCGATCACGGTGACTGCGGCGATGAATACGTTAACAGGTACGAACTATGCTGCGGGTAATGGCTCGGCACTCACGAACCTGACGGCGGCGAATATTTCGGCGGGCACAGCGGGGATCAGCATCTCTGGTAATGCGGCCACGGTAACGACGGATGCGAACCTGACGGGTCCGGTGACGTCGGTTGGTAATGCCACATCGATCACAGCAAATGCGGTGACGTACGGCGATATTCAGAAGGAAAGCACGGTCACCCTTCTTGGTAATCCGACCGGAGCATCGGCCGCTCCGAGCGAGATCACGCTTGGCTCCGGTCTCGCCTTTAGTGGAACGACCCTGACGGCTACCGGTAGCGGCGGAACGGTTACCTCGTTCTCAAGCGGGAATTTGAGCCCATTGTTCACAACGTCGGTTGCCACGCCGACCTCGACCCCTGCACTGTCATTCACATTATCGACGGTAGCGAGTGCAAATCAATTTTTTGCGAATACGACGGCGGGCAGTGTTCCGGCCTTCCGTTCGATCGCAGCAACGGACCTTCCGGCTACGATCACATCGAACACATCGGGTAATGCAGCGACGGCTTCCGCGCTTTCTCCGGGTGCCCAGATCAATGGTGTACTCTTCACAGGCGGTTCGAACATTACGGTGACAGCGGCACCCAGCGGCACAGCGGGCGGCGGCCTGACGGGCACCTATCCGAACCCGACAGTGGGCAGCATCTCGGCATCGGTTATCGATGCAGCGGCGCGATCACGAACAGCACCAGTGGCAATGCGGCGACGGTAACGACGGATGCGAACCTGACGGGTCCGGTCACGTCGGTTGGTAATGCCACATCGATCACGGCGAATGCAGTGACGTACGGCGATATTCAGAAGGAAAGTACGGTCACCCTTCTCGGTAATCCGACCGGAGCATCGGCCGCTCCGAGCGAGATCACGCTCGGCTCCGGTCTTGCCTTTAGTGGAACGACCCTGACAGCCACCGGTAGCGGCGGCACAGTTACCTCGTTCTCGAGCGGCAACTTGAGCCCATTGTTCACGACGTCGGTTGCCACGCCGACATCGACTCCTGCACTGTCATTCACATTATCGACGGTGACTGCAGCGAATCAATTTTTCGCGAACACGACCGGTGGCAGCACTCCGGCGTTCCGTTCGATCGCGGCAACGGATCTTCCGGCTACGATCACGTCGAACACATCGGGTAATGCAGCGACGGCTTCCGCGCTTTCTCCGGGTGCAACGATCAACGGTGTGACGTTCACGGGCGCTGCGCCGATCACGGTGACTGCGGCGATGAATACGTTAACAGGTACGAACTATGCTGCGGGTAATGGCTCGGCACTCACGAACCTGACGGCGGCGAATATTTCGGCGGGCACAGCGGGGATCAGCATCTCTGGTAATGCGGCCACGGTAACGACGGATGCGAACCTGACGGGTCCGGTGACGTCGGTTGGTAATGCCACATCGATCACCGCGAATGCAGTGACGTATGGCGATATTCAGCAGGAAAGCACGGTCACTCTTCTCGGTAATCCGACCGGAGCATCGGCCGCTCCGAGCGAGATCACGCTCGGCTCCGGTCTTGCCTTTAGTGGAACGACCCTGACAGCCACCGGTAGCGGCGGCACAGTTACCTCGTTCTCGAGCGGCAACTTGAGCCCATTGTTCACGACGTCGGTTGCCACGCCGACATCGACTCCTGCACTGTCGTTTACATTATCGACGGTAGCGAGTGCAAATCAATTTTTTGCGAATACGACGGCGGGCAGTGTTCCGGCCTTCCGTTCGATCGCAGCGACGGACCTTCCGGCTACGATCACGTCGAACACATCGGGTAATGCAGCGACGGCTTCCGCGCTTTCTCCGGGTGCAACGATCAACGGTGTGACGTTCACGGGCGCTGCGCCGATCACGGTGACTGCGGCGATGAATACGTTAACAGGTACGAACTATGCTGCGGGTAATGGCTCGGCACTCACGAACCTGACGGCGGCGAATATTTCGGCGGGCACAGCGGGGATCAGCATCTCTGGTAATGCGGCCACGGTAACGACGGATGCGAACCTGACGGGTCCGGTGACGTCGGTTGGTAATGCCACATCGATCACCGCGAATGCAGTGACGTATGGCGATATTCAGCAGGAAAGCACGGTCACTCTTCTCGGTAATCCGACCGGAGCATCGGCCGCTCCGAGCGAGATCACGCTGGGATCGGGGCTAACCTTTAACGGTACAGTGCTTAATACTGTGAACACCGGTACAGCCGTGAATTATAATGTCGCTCCTGCCAATGCACAGATTACGGCGACTACGGGAGATGAGCTATTTGATGTGGAATACCCTTCTGCGGGTGTTGCAAGCGCGTTGGGGGCCACTATTAAGTCTATTGCTACATCCGGTGGAACTGCAACCGGTCTGAATGTTTCTGCAACCGGCAGCACATCGACCAACACTGCAATCGCGGCGACTTTCACACCGGGTGCATCCTCGGCTGGAATTACCGTCAACGGAACGACTACTGCTACAGCGGGTTCTTTTGGCCTCCTTGTAGGTACCACACATGCACCGGACATCGCAGCCAAATTGGAGGGCGTTTCAGGTGATATTTTTACTGCGGGTGGGCTTTCCAGCACGGCATCGACTCCTACTTACTCGATCAAGATGGCGGGTTCGAACTCCGACAATACAAACCATTCAGGTGCTGCTATCGGAATTACAAGTGCTAATTACCCGAACGGTATTCTTGCACAAGGCTCTATTTCTGGAATCTATGGTGTAACCAACGCGACCACCTCGTATAGTGAACTGAATAATGACTATAATTTTGGCGGCTCTGGTTTCACGGGCTCCTTTGGCGTTCGTGGTGAGGCGGTCGGAACCGCAGGTAATTCCTCGGGAAGAACCGTAATTGGCGTTTGGGGTCTTGCGAGCGGCAATTCTGCCACCAACACTGAAAGCATCGGCGTGCTTGCGCAGGGCGGAAATGGGGAAACGGGAGACGGCCAAACAAATGTGGCGCTGGATGTCGAGAACGGTGAGCTGACGATGGGAATGACGTCGAATCCGAACGGCGAAAACGGCAGCGGTGTCACGACGGTAAACAACGCTGTATCCGGATCGGAAGGCCCTTCGGGGTTGGTTCAACTTGCGTCGGGATTTGCATCTGAATCTGGTCCTTACATTCAAGAAGCAGATTTTCAGGTGGGCAATGAGTACTGCTCATCTACAAGCATTATTATGGCGACGGTTCAAAATGATCCCGATGCTGGAAAGTCAACATACACGGTGCAAGCGACGGGGCAGACAAGCGGTCACTTTACTTTGGTGCTTACTCAGAATGTACTGAGCGGTAAAACTTCAACGGCAAATAAGACGGTGAATGTAGGTTATATAATTGTGAATCCGAGCCGATAGGTTCGGTCTTTTTTCCGGTTTCGCGCCGCATTATGGTGATGCATCGCGGGGCTGGATGAGGGTTACAAGTGCGAATTTTGTGAACATTGCGAAACATGCAAAAAATAACTAAAATAGGCTTAGCGTGCCTCTTCCTGCTCGGAGGAGTTGATACGGTATTCGCGCAGAATCAAGTCATCAATGGAACCCTGACCGTTCAGCAGGATGTATTTCTTAATACATCTTCTGGCAACACCACGATCGACGGGAATCTGGTCCTCGGCGGTTCAAACTCGAACACGCTCACGTTTAACGGCCGTTCCGTCTCCAATCTCAATATGGGTGAGGAGCAAATACTTCATCTTCAAAACGCTAATATCGGCGAACCATCTAATGCGCTCACTCCCTACACCCCGCTTACGGGAACGCTCAAATTCTACAATGTTGGAGGAAACGGCTATGTTAAAATTCAGGCCGCGAACCCAGGCACATCCACATTTATCGACACAATCCCAGCATCCGGAGCCAATGCGAGTTTCGTCATGACCCAGGGCGCTCAGGCAATTAGTGGTCAAAAAAGCTTTTCGAATATATCTAATGCGAACGCACCGATCGTAGCGAGCAATACCGTTGCGAGCGGTACCGCGCTTTCGGTTACCTCCGGAAATGTGAACATCGCTGGCCTTACGGCCTCGATGCCGGTCTTTACCGATGCTAATGATAATTTAACGAACACCGGAACGATTCCCACGGGAGACCTTCCGATCGCAACGTCCAGTTCCGTTGGCGTGGTTTCTGTTGATAATACGACCATCACGGTCACCCCAGGCGGACAACTTACCGCCATCGGAGCGGCTCCCTCCGGAAATGCCGGAGGCGACCTTGCAAATACCTATCCAAATCCAACGATCGCGGCGAACCAATCGGCCAGCACCGACATCGCGGCCTCGCTGAATGCGAATGCTCCGGCAGCACCCGTCAACGCTGTCGCAGGAGGAACTGGCAATAGCACGTACGCCACCGGAGACATTCTTGTTGCAAGTTCTACAACGGCCCTCTCAAGACTTCCTCAGGGTACAGACGGACAGGTGCTTGGCGTGGATCCTACCACCCATGCGGTGTCCTACATCACCAACGGGGCGACAGTAACCCCAACAATTGCATCTGACGCCGTCTCGACGGATCAAAGTCCTTATACAGTTGCTAATTCCGTTGGGTATATTCGTCTTTCGAACACCAATAGTCCTGCGAAGCAGATCAACGTCAGCGGAATTTCAAGCACGAGCGTTCCAGACGGTAGAATGGTAACGATCGCAAACGTGAGCAGCGATCCTGGCGACATCATCCAGATCACGAACCTGGATGCGAATTCTGCTTCCGTGGACGAGTTCGATCTCCCTGGCGGCAAGCCCATTCTACTTGGCCAAAAAGGGGCGGCAACATTTCTTTACGACACGAACGACAATGCGGACCCATCTCACCTTGGTAAGTGGGTACTGGTCTCGACAAACGATTAGCTACAAAGTGTTTTTGCGATAACTTAGCGATTTTTGCGATTATTCCTAACTTCATCTCCATTAATCTAATTCACGAAACAACACATGAAATACCTTAAACTTGCGATTCCAGTCGCGATGCTTGCTGCATATGCGATGCTGCTGCCGGCCACTACTGTGAACGCGCAAACCTATAAATCCGACTTCAGCACGGAAGTGATACTTGCCGGAGGGGGAACGAACACCGGAAAAACGGTGACGCTTAACGCGGCCGTTCCTGCGGCAAACTCGTTCACGCTGACGTTCCCGGGCACGGAGCCTGGCGGCGTTGTCGGGTATGTGCTTACCATGAACACCACGACGGGGGGTCTGAGCTGGACCAACCCTGCCTCCGGACTCACCGTGAATTTGAGCGGTGATGTGGGGGGGACGTCCGCAGCTACGGTCATTGAAAATACCGCTGGAACGGACATCGTTGGAGCACTCAATAACTACGGCAGTGGAATCGGCCAAGTTGCCGTTGGCTCCTTGGATGCTAATGTGCTGGACATCAATAGCACGTTGACGGTTAGCACCAATGCTCTCGGTATCAACCTTACGAATCCTAACACATGGACGGGTGCGCAAAACTTCAGCTCCTCAACGGCTACCACCCCACTTACGGTAACAAATACTGGTGCGGCGGGCAGTGATGACATTTCTGGCGACTCATGGTATGTAACGAACCAGGGCCAGGCAAGCTTCTCTGGTGGAATCCTCACGCCAAGCGGCGGTGGCCTCAATAACAGTGGTTCGAATCCGACCACCAACATTGATAATAGCGCGACGGGTGGTACGAACAACATTGGTAACAGCACGAGCACAACCAATGTCTATGGCAACACGAATATTAACAGCCCAGTTACGGGGCCGGATGCTAACACCGACATTGATGCGACTGGCGATAAGGGCGTCGTAACAATTGGTAATAATGGCACTGGTTCCGGAGATAGCAGCACGACGTATCTCGCCGGTGCGGTTGATTTCACTGGAACGGTTCAATTGCCTTCCGGCTCGGTCACGGCAGGTTCGATCGGGCTTACCAATCAATACATGTTGGTTGGTAATACAAGCAACGATGCTACGCCACTTGCGCCATCGGCCAATTCGGTTCTTATCACCAATGCGGCATCTCCGATCGGCACGCCGCAATGGTCTCAGACGCTTCCGAGCGGATTGACCTACCCGGCTGCACAGATCACCGGCGCTGGCAATATCGGCGGTTCGACGGTTATCAACACGACGGGTAGCATCCAGACAACCGGAATCCTTCGCACTACTGGAGGAGGAGCGGCAGATATCAATACGACGGGTACGAGTCCTGTCAATATTGGTGATACCTCCGGCGCCATGAACATTAACATTGGCAATAGCGCCGGCCCGAGCACGACCACTGTGCTGGGCAACACGAATATTAACAGCCCAGCAACAGGGCCGGATAATAATACAGACATCGACGCGACGGGCTCGATGGGGGTCGTCACGATTGGTAACAACGGCACTGCCGGTGCTACACCTCCTTACAGCGACAGCAGCACAACCTATCTTGCTGGTGCAGTTAATTTCACTGGAACGGTGAATATCCCAGCGGGCGATCTTAACCTCGGCCTTGCCTCTGCCGACATCTTCGTTGGCAACGGCGCTACTCCCAGCATAGCAACAGGCGTTGCGATGAGCGGTGACGTACATATTGACAACACCGGCAAAACGACCATCCAACCTTCGGCTGTTACGAACGGCGATCTTGCGAACGATGCGACGACGGTCACTGCCGGTTCGGGACTTTCCGGTGGAGGTTCTGCAGTTCTTGGCTCTGGTACGACCTTGAGCATTAACGATGCTTATGGGAACACCTGGAGCACCTTGCAGACGTTCAATGGTGGTTTGACTGAGACGGGGAATGCCAACCTCAACAACTCGCCTGCCAATACGGTCGTAAACTCGACGACTAACATCGATGCGGGAACTGGCACTGAAGGTGTGATCAACATCGGTAACAACGGTGGGACAACCCCTGGCGACAGCAGCACGACGAATATGGCTGGCACGGTTAATTTCACTGGCGCGGTTAATATTCCTGCCGGCGATCTTAACCTCGGCCTTGCGTATGAGAACATCTTTGTAGGCAACAACGGAACTCCGAACGTGGCTGCGCCACTTGCGCCATCTTCCAATTCGGTGTTCATCACAGCTGGAAGCGACCACACCACGCCAGAATGGGCAACGACGCTTCCAAGCGACTTAACGATCCCAACGCTTACGGCTTCGAGTAGTACCAACGGAGTCGCGGGTGCAGCGCTGTCTTTGAATAACACGGATGTTTCAGGCACGTCACTCGATGTTAGCGGCACTGGCAACACATGGAACGTTACAAACACGGGTGTAGCGACCTTCAACGGTGGCGTGAACACATCGGATGGTAATGCCTCCAATATCTCGAACACGATCGGCTCATCTGGTACTGGTAGCACGACGACGATCAACGGTGCGAATACGAACATTAACAACTCAACTACCGGCAGCATCGTAAATTCCACGACAAACCTCGATGCTGGAGTGGGCAGCGAGGGCGTGATCAACATTGGTAACAACGGTAGCGTCGGAAACCCTGGCGACAGCAGCACGACGAATATCGCCGGCGCAGTGAATTTCACGGGTGCCGTGAATATCCCGGCCGGCGATCTTAACCTCGGCCTTGCCTCTGCCGACATCTTCGTTGGCAACGGCGCGACTCCCAGCATAGCGACAGGCGTTGCGATGAGTGGTGATGTGCATATTGACAACACCGGCAAAACGACCATCCAACCTTCGGCTGTTACGAACGGCGATCTTGCGAACGATGCGACGACGGTCACTGCCGGTTCGGGACTTTCCGGTGGAGGTTCTGCAGTTCTTGGCTCTGGTACGACCTTGAGCATCAACGATGCTTATAGTAACTCCTGGAGCACGTTGCAGACGTTCTCCACGGTTACCTCGACGGGCAACACGACGATCGATGTACCGTCCCCAGCCGGTGCAACGGGAACCACGAACATTAACGCGGGTACAGGAACAACGCTCGGAAACATCAACATTGGTAACAACGGGACAGCTCATACAATCGGAACACTCGATAGCAGCTTAACCACCATCAATGGCGATGTAAATCTTACTGGCAATGTCGATTTTACAGGTACCGTCAAGTTGCCTGCGGGTTCGGTAACGCCGAGTTCACTTAGCCTGACGACCAGTCATCTGTTTGTTGGCAATGCCAGCAGTGATGCCGAGGACGTTGGGATGACGGGTGATGCCGGGATCGTTTTCACGGCGGGTACACCTGATGTTGGGAAGGTAACTGTTTCCGCAGCAAGCGGCGCAAGTGGCTTTACCGTTACGAACGCTACGCAGCTAAATGGAACTCTTACGGCGGTTGGCCAGACAACCCTCGGAAGCACGGCTCTTTCGTCTGCAACGGTTGCTGCAGCGGCAACGCTTACGCTTACCACCAGCAATTCGGCTTACCTGCTAACAGCTACGGCAGCGCCGGTTACGGTTAACAGTATTACGGGTGCGAATACGACGGCGGGTCAGATCATCACGCTTGTGAATACCGACCCAACGAACAACATCACGCTGCATAGCAACGGTAGCCTTGTCCTTAACGGCGGTGATGTGATTATGACACCCGGTGGATCCGTCACGCTCATCTATGACGGTTCGAAGTGGCGTCTTATCGGTGCGGAGTAATCGCGATCGACGCATCGAAGGATAAGAGTAATGGAAATGAATATCGAAGAGATCGGGTCGCGCATTGCAGCACATCATCAACGATGTGCTGCTGCGGCCCGGATCCTCGGGATCTTTTTCCAATAGATCACGACACGGTTATTAGTAGTTGAACGATTTTTTGGAATTTAATTTTCAGGGGACGTTGTGCGCGAGCAGGGTCCCAACCATATGATTCAGAATAGTGCAATGAAAAACAAGATCACTTTTTTGACGGTTGCGGTGACGCTTGCCTTACTGGCTGGCATTGCCCCTCGCGCCTTTTCTCAAACCTACGATTCCGTTCATGCCACAGGGGTGGTCCTCGCCGGCAATGGGACGGATACGAAGCACACGCTTTCGATCTCGGCGGCGACTCCGGCCGCAGGATCGTTCACGCTGACGTTCCCTGGCACGGAGCCTGGTGGCGTTGTCGGATATGTCCTTACCATGAACACCACGACGGGCGGTCTTAGCTGGACCAACCCAGCCTCCGGACTCACTGTGAACTTATCCGGTGATGTTGGGGGAACCTCCCTGGCGACAGTCATTGAAAATACTGCTGGAACGGATATTGTTGGCGCGCTCAATAACTATGGCAGTGGAACAGGTCAAGTTGCTGTTGGCTCGTTAGATGCTAATGTCCTCAACATCAATTCCACATTGACGGTTAGTTCAAATAAACTTGGTATCAACCTTGCGAATTCTAACACATGGACGGCTAAGCAAACGATTAACACCCCAGCAAGTGGTGCTGGATCTGGAACGCCGCTTACCCTGTCGAATGCTGCCACGCCGGGTTCCGGTGTGAATGACATCACAGGTGATTCATGGTATGTTACGAATACCGGTCAGGCAAGCTTCACAGGTGGAATCCTCACACCGAGCGGTGGTGGCCTCAATAACAGCGGTTCGAATCCGACCACCAATATTGATAACAGCGCGACGGGTGGAACGAACAACATTGGTAACAGCACGAGCACGACCAATGTCTATGGCAACACAAATATTAACAGCCCGGCTTCAGCGCCGGCTGCGAACACGAGTATCGATGCGACTGCGGGCACAGGCGGTGTGGTTACCATCGGTAATAACGGCAGCGCTGGCAGTCCCGGCGACAGCAGCACCACATATCTCGCCGGTGCCGTAAGTTTCACGGGCACGGTTACGTTACCTTCCGGTTCAGTTACAGCGGGTTCTATCGGGCTTACCAATCAATATATGTTGGTCGGCAATACGAGCAACGTAGCTACGCCACTTGCCCCATCGGCTAATTCGGTTCTTATCACTAATGCGGCATCTCCGATCGGCACGCCGCAATGGTCACAGACGCTCCCGAGCGGACTGACCTATCCGGCAGCACAGATCACGGGCGCCGGCAATATCGGCGGTTCGACGGTGATCAATACGACCGGAAGCATCCAAACGACCGGAACGCTGCGCACTACGGGAACGACAGATATCAGTACGACGGGCACAAATCCCATCAATATTGGCGATACCTCCGGTGCCATGAACATCAACATTGGCAATAATACCGGCCCGAGCGTGACCACGCTTGCCGGCACGGTTAACTTCACTGGCACGGTGACGCTTCCCGCAGGTTCGTTATCCTCCTCATCTCTCGGTTTAGCGAAGAATGATATTTTCATCGGCGATGCTACTTCGGCCACTGCCGATACCGCGATGATGACGCAGGACGTGACGCTTCAGAACACCTCGACACACGTAGCACAGGCAACGGTCAACGGTTCTCATGCAACAACATTTGCCGTAGCGAATGCCATGACGGTTGGCGGAGATGCTACCTTCAATGGCGCAGGCACAGGCCTCACGGTTACCAATGCTTCAACGCTCACCGGTGCCGTCACAGCCACGAACGCGAGCAACAACATCGCGGGAGCATTCAATGGCACGGTCGGTGCAACCACTCCAGGCACGGGTGCTTTCACCACACTGACCTCGAATACCAGCTTTAACAACACTGGAACGCTGCGCACAACGGGAGGAGCGACCGATATCGATGTGACCGGTACGAATCCTATCAATATTGGCGATACCTCCGGTGCCATGAACATTAACATTGGCAATAACACCGGCCCGAGCAACACTACGGTTGCTGGCACGGTGAACTTCACGGGAACCGTGACGCTTCCCGCAGGAACTACGGCAACGAATTTCAGTGGTAATCTCGCCGGTGATGTAACGGGACCGCAGGGCACAACGGCTGTAAAGAAGATCAACGGATCCCCACTCGGTTCGATGGCAAGCGTGGCAGATGCAAACATGCTCATCTATAATTCATCCACACCTGCGTGGAACCCTGTTGCAATGAGCGGTGATGCGACGATTACCGATGCCGGTCTCATTACGATCGGGGCGAATAAGGTTACTTATGCCAAGATGCAGAGCGAGACGCACACTACGCTACTCGGTAATCCGACGGCCTCTACAAATCAGGTTCCGGAGGAAATCACGCTTGGCTCGGGTCTCAGTTTTACGGGTACAGTGCTGAATACTACGAATAGCGGGTCGGTCACTTCGGTCGGCATGACGGTTCCAACATTTCTTTCCGTTTCTCCTGCAACGATTACATCAAGTGGCACCTTTGGAGTAACACTTTCGGGCACAGCCCTTCCGGTTGCCAATGGCGGCACGGGTCAGACCTCTTACACGAACGGCCAGTTGCTGATCGGCAACACGACGGGTAATACTCTTTCGCTTGGAACACTTACGAGTGGCACGGGAATTTCAATCACGAACGGCGCTGGGTCGATCACGGTCAACGCGACGTCGGTTCCGAACTCTGCGCTTGCCAATTCGAGCATCACGGTGACAGGCGGTACGGGTCTTGGGGTATCGGGTTCGCCGGTTTCGCTTGGCGGTACGGTAACACTTTCTAATACAGGTGTAACTTCCGCAGTCGCTGGCACGGGTATCAGCTTAAGCGGAGGAACAGGCGCGGTGACGATCAACGCTTCTGCGGTTCCGAACTCAGCACTTGCAAATCCGAGCCTTACGGTCACGGCGGGTTCTGGTTTGGCCGGCGGCGGTTCGGTTGCCCTTGGTGGAACCACTACGCTCACGCTTGATGTCACTCATGCTAATACTTGGACCGGTACACAAACCCTCCCAACGACGGCGGCGCAGGCTGCAGCGCTTGTGAGTTCGGTGAATAGTTCCACCGCTAATAAAACCCTGAATGCGGATGTGCTCAATTACGATGCAACCTTGCAGGTAGGCACCGTTGCAGCGCATGAACTCGGCATCAATCTTACCAATGCTAACACCTGGACCGGTACCCAAACATTCGGTGGCGCGGCGCTGACTTCTAACAGCCCAACGCAACTAACCAGCGGTAGCAGCACTAATGCCTGGGCGTTAAGCACAACCAACAGCTATTTCAAAATTTCCGCAGGAGGTCCGTCGGGAGCTACTGTAAACGGTATCACAGGTGGCGCGGACGGTCGCGTCATGATCCTAGTGAATACGGGCAGTTATAATATCACTTTCAATAGTGATGCAGGTACGGCTGGGGACGTGATTCATCTCGTCGGTGGTAGCGGTAATAGCCTGATCCTCGCGCCCGACGGAATATTGACATTGATCTATGATTCCACCTATAATACTACCGGCGGGTGGAGAGTGGTCTCATCCAAATAAGCATCCTGTCAGATCTTCGGAATTAACGGTAAAAATTAATACATGAAGACCAAACATTTCTTTGTATATTTGATCATGCTCGCTGCGGTAGTGGGCATGGCTGGGCGTGCCCATGCACAAGCAGTGGATAAAGAGTATGCTAAATCGATCACGCTCGCAGGGAGTCAGGCGGATGTTGTTCATACGGTCACCATCCTTGCTCCGACGCCGACTACAGCTTTCTCGCTTACCCTGCCAGCGGCGTTGCCGGGTTCCACCGGTTTGGCCCTTGTTTCTAATACTACAACGGGTGGGCTAACGTGGTCCACGTCGGCGATTGGTACTGTCACTTCAGTTGCTATGACGGTTCCGAGTTTCCTTTCGATCAGTGGTTCTCCGATCACGAGTAACGGCACGCTTGCGTTAACCCTTTCTGGCACAGCACTGCCGGTCGCTAATGGCGGCACGGGGCTGACGACGACACCTACGAACGGTCAGCTGCTCATCGGGAATGGTACGAATTACTCGCTCACCACTCTTACAGCAGGAACCGGAGTATCGGTGACGAACGGCGTCGGCTCCATCTCCATAGCTAATACCGGCGTGACAAGCGTAGCCCTTGCACTTCCCTCGATCTTTACCATATCAGGTTCCCCAGTCACTACGACGGGCACATTAACAGGCACGCTGGCTTCTGAGGCGGCGAACACAGTATTTGCTGCGCCAAATGGATCAGCAGGGGCACCAACGTTCCGTTCGCTGGTCGCTGCTGACGTGACTGGCGCTTTTATCGCGAATCAATACACCGCGCAAACCAGCGCAGGGTTCGATGTTACGGCTGGCGCTCCTGCTAAGACGACCGCCTTCACTGAAGCGACCATCCTGAACGATGCAACCAGCAGCACGACAAGCATTGCGAAGACCGGTCTTTCTTTAAGTTCCACCGGATCGTGGAGTGGTACCACGGCAACGAATACCGGACTCACGCTCAATGTTACCGGTGGGACGACCAATACGGATATCCTCGGCACCAGTTCGAACTGGTCGGTTTCTTCTGCCGGTGCGCTTACCCTTGGCAAGGCTGCATCGACGACTGGATCTCTTGCCCTTGCAAATTCCACGGCGGGAACCACTGTAACCACGATTCAGGGTGGTGCGGCTACTACGGGATACACGTACATCCTTCCCGCTGCTGGTCCTACTGCAGTCGGCCAATTAATGGAGGTTTCAAACATCACGGGTAATACCGTGACCATGCAGTGGAACAGCAGCACTTCACCGCCGCAGTATTATAACCAGTCCACGAACATCGCATCTCCAGGTAATGATACCACGACCAGTGGGCAATGGGTCGGGCTTTCACACTCGGCTAGCTATACGTTCACGCCAAAATCGACGGGAAGGTTTCTCATAAACATCACCGGAAATTTGTTTATGTCCAATAGCAGCAGCAGCACAGCCACCGCCTTAGCGGCGGTCCAAATGTATTATGAGGATGCCGCCACGAATGTAGCACCAACTCATGCGGGTACCACACCAGCTACTTCAACAGCAACGTCATTAGGACCTCTTTGCACTATTTCTGTCGAGTCTGGTCAGCATGATGAGCAGGCGCCGTTCTGTGTCAGCGCCTATGTTAGCGGCTTGACCGTTGGTCACTCCTATTGGATTGACGGTTGGACTACCTGGGCGAGTGGGTGCCAGGGCTCGGCCTTGAACAATGTGCAGTTCACGGTTATAGAACTGCCATAAGAGGATTGCCCTACATGTCTAGAATGGCGGCAGGGCTTTTCACTGTTGCAACCTGTGTGTGGAGCGGTTGCTCCGCACCGCGCACGATTCCGCCTCCGATCTCCGTTTCATCGGGCGGCGGGCCTTTTGTATTTCCTTCGGCACAATATACACTCACCGAAGATAAAGAACTTAATTCCTATCCGCCTGTTCAGCACTTGCTGAACGGATTGCCGGTGTTAAACGATACGCCGAGCCGAGTGGTATCGGTTTATCTTCCTACGGATAATGTGGCTCCCGGAACATTCCTTATCCTGATTTGCGATAATTCCGCACATAATAGAATGTTTTTCCGGCTGTTCTTTGACCGATCCGATCATCCCCAGGTAAAAGGAATGTTAGGGCAGCAGACTCATTTGCTAATGTTCGGGTTCGATCATCAATGGCAGCAGTTTGAACTTGAATAGCAATAGGAATATTTTCATTCTATGAACTGTACAATGGCTGAAAACCTATTACCACCCCAGAGCGTTTGATATCAGGTTGCTGAATCAGGGGATGGCATAACTCGCTTATTGCTGCTCGAACGTTGGCAATTGATCGAAAGAACGATTTTTCCCCAAGTCCTGGGATGTTCCACATCATTCGCAGGATCGTACACTAACACATGAAAGTGAATAACCTTGCCGTGGTTGGCTTAGCCCTGCTCGCATTTGCGGCAGGGATATCGACGCGAGCTGGCGCCCAGGCGTACGATAAAAAATATGCTCAATCGCTCATTCTCGCTGGCGGCGGCACGAGCACGGCGAATAAGCTCACGATCTCAGCAGCTACCCCCACCAGTTCGATCACACTCACGCTTCCGGCATCGAACGCAGCGGGTGCGCTCGTCAATAATGGTTCCGGCGGGCTATCGTGGAGTGGGCTTCCTGTGGGTGATATTCCAACCGGTTCTGCAAACCAGTTTCTCATCACCAACAACAGCAGCGCTATCGCATGGGCTTCGCTCGGCGTCGATGGCGTAACGCTGACCGGAAACGGGGTCAGTACGGCGCTTGCGATGATTCTCACGCATACGAATGTCTGGACGGCCGCGCAAGGTTCATCTCAAAGCATCGGCGCCACTTCGACCGATGGAATTGTGCTTAGCAATACTACTCCCGCAGCATCCGGTACGCAGGAATATTCGCCGCGCCTGCATTGGAACGGTCGGGGATGGGGTGGTTCGAGCGAAGCGATCGACTGGATCGCGCAGGTGGTGCCTGTCAATTCTTCCAGCAGTCCGACCTCTTCCTATCTCGACATCGAGGATCAACAAAACGGTACGGGCGGGTATTCATCGGATTTCGATCTTTTTTCAAGCAGTGGCGCCACGCTCGGGATTGCATCCCCGACGGACCCCGGCAGCGGAGTATTAAGTTTTGGCACGGGTATTAAAGTTAACGGCGCAGCGGCGAATGGAACTCTGTTGATCGGGAACGGCACGGACTTCGTTCCCTCCACAGCAACCTACCCCGCGTCGGCTGGCGCAAGCGGGAATATTCTTCGGTCCGACGGTACGAATTTTATTTCCGGCGCACCCAATGCCACGAACTTTACCTTCACCGCTGGCCCGTATGTGACTACGAACAGTAAAGATAATGTTATGCTTGGATTTGGGGGGACTGCGACCTTCAAACCGTCGCTCAGTGGTACGGTGCTCATTATCGCCACCGGGAATTTGTGGAACAGCAGCGGAAATCCCCCGGATATTTCGACTGCACAGATCTGCTTCGGGACCGGTGCTGCCCCGACCTACCAAACCACAGGCCCTGTGGGAACCACCACTGGCTCTTTGGTTTCCGAGCAGAGTTATAGCGCGGACAACTACTTTTTTTTCAGTGCAACCAGCGTTGTTACCGGATTGTCATCCACAAACACCTACTGGATCGATCTTGATCTAACGGCGGAAGCCACTTCCTTTACGTCGAGCATCAACAACGTAACGATCACGGTGATAGAATTTTGAACGGCCATGACGCATAAGATCATTATTGGAGTCGCAGCCATTGTGCTCATTCTGCTTGGCACGAGCCAGGGGAGTTATGCGCAAGCGTTCGATAAGATGTATGCGAAATCGATCACGCTTGCTGGGAACGGAACGGATCTTACGAATACCCTGACGATCTCTTCCCCGACCTTGAGCGCAAGCATTCCTGTCATGTTCCCTGGCACGAATGCCAGCGGAGTGCTTCAGATTACGAATACCACGACCGGCGGATGTAGCTGGGTGATTCCCACCCCCGTCACGGACCTAACCCCAGGAACGGCCAACACGTTTTCAACTACCAACAACAGCAGTGTTGTCGGGTGGACTGCATTCTCGACGGATGCCTTGCTCACGGGCAATGGAATTACGTCGAACCTAGCACTGAACCTTGCGCACAGCAATTTGTGGTCTGCTGCTCAGACCGTTTCATTGACATCAACAGCAGCCAGTCCGGTGGATGCACTCCTGTTGGAGAATACCACCACTGCGGCATCCGGCACGCAGGAATACGCACCTCGGGTGCATTTTACCGGCCAGGGGTGGGCCGCAGCCAGTCAATCCGCAGACTGGATCATTCAGGCTGTGCCGATCAGTGAATCCACAAGCCCAACGACCTCGTATCTCGATTTCGAACATTCTCTGAATGGCGGAGCGTATGTGAGTGGTTTCGATGTGTTCGCCAGTGGAGGCGCAACGTTGGGCATCACTTCTCCCACCGATCCGGGAGCGGGGATTCTCAATGTTGGAACGGGCTTGCAGATCGGTGGCGCTGCCGGTACCGGCAAGGTACTCGTTGGGAATGGGACCGATTACGTCGCTTCATCAGCAACCTTTCCGACGACTGCAGGCAGCGCAGGAAATGTGATCTTTTCGAACACCACGGGTGGATTTACCTCGGCCTTCCCATACAACCATCAATATACGATCTCGACGAATCCAGCGGAAACAACGAACAATACGACCGGGGTCATGATGGGTTTAGGAAGTACGGCTCAGTTCACTCCTGCTGGCAGCGGTGTTGTACTGATCCTTATCACTGGCAATATGACCCTCCCACAAGGCTATCCTACTGCCGATGGTTTTGGGGAGAGCGCCCAGATCCATTATGGCCCAACGGGGACCAACTATCCACCAGCCAACGGCTATGCTGCAAACGGAACGTACTCGGGTACGGCCGTCGGGAGCACTATTACGGCCACCATGGCAAATGGCGACAACGTATGGTTCTTTACCTTGAATGCCATTGTTACGGGACTAACCGTTGGCAACACGTATTGGGTCGATCCCGCACTTACATCCATCTACACCGGTGGAACTCCTATCGATGCACAGCTTACCGGTGTCGTTATTTCCATTGTAGAATTAGAATAGCGACATGAAGTACACGATCCCTCTTTTTGCACTGGCGGTTTTTTGCATCCTCATGACGTGCGGCATGCCGTATGCGTCCGCGCAGGTCTATGATAAAACGTATGCTAAATCCCTTGTTCTTGCGGGAACTGGGTCGAGTACAACAGCGACTGTGACGCTCGCCGCCCCCACGCTGACTGCCCCATATTCTTTCATTTTGCCAGCCACCGAAGTTGCGAACGGGTTTCTCACCAACGATGGCTCTGGTAACCTTTCGTGGGTGGTGACGAATCCCGTTTATAGTTATGGTGCCGGTTCGCCGAATCAATTCATTACCTCGAACGGTACCACCACTTCGTGGACCACGTTGAATGTGGATGGCACCACGCTCACCGGAAAGGGTATTTCGCCCACGCCACTTGAGATCGATCTTCCTCATGCGAACACCTGGACGGTTGCTCAGGATGTTTCTGAGACCTCAACACTCGCAGCACCGGTGGATGCTCTTGTTTTGAGCAATACCACCGCCGCGACATCGTCACTTCAACAGTGGTCGCCACGCTTGCACATGCACGGGCAAGGGTGGGGCGGTACGAATGAGCCGGTGGACTGGATCATGCAGCTCATCCCGTTTACTTCGTCATCCAGTACCGATTCCTCCTATCTCGATATTTCGGACAATCAAGATAATGGCGGTTATGCGTCCGATTTTGATCTGTATGCAAGCGGCGGCGCAACGCTCGGCATTACCACCCCTAAAGATCCTGGTGCTGGGGTGCTTAATGTTGCCACGGGGTTTAAGATCAACGGCACAGGGACGACAGGCTACATCCTTGAAGGAAATGGGACAGCGTATGTTCCAACCTCTACTGCGTTTCCTTCTACGTCTGGATCGGCCGGTCAGGTGCTGCAGTCGAATGGAACGAGTTTTACTAATGCCACAGTAAATGTGGGTCAGTTCACACCATCGAATCCCGCTTCCACCACAAGCACGTCTGCCGTGATGATGGGATTGGGTGGTACAGCCACGATTACCCCCGGAGGAAGCGGTTTATTTTTTATCATCATCTCCGGTAGCGTGCTGAATACATCGGGTACGTCACCAAACCAAAGCTCCTTACAGCTTCGGTATGGAACGACGTTTCCTGCACCTGGCAATGGCGTCACAGCAACGGGCACAACGTTGGGGGCGGCACAATTACAGGAATCACACAATAACGTCAACCAATTTCCTTTTTCGCTGAGTGGAATTATCACGACGAAGCAGACCGCGAAGATCTGGATCGATATGTCCGTGCAAAATACCGATGGTTCTGGTCCGGTGACTATTTCCAATGTGAGTATTTCGGTGTACGAGTTGTAAGCTCTTGGAAGAGTGAGCGGGTGTATTGCCCAAACGATTCTTTTCCAGATTCTTTTTAAAAACGCTTGACAATGCCATTCCAAGTGTGTATATTAGTATGTGTTTTGATGGGCACCTATTTCAAGTAAGAAGTAAGAGGTAAGAATTAGACCACGATTTACAGGATTTTCAGGATTAGGGAAGGATGGGGAGTTCTTTGAAAATAGAGAGCGGCGATGGGTTTCATTATGAACAAGTTCTTTAGGAAGTGGCATTATGAATACTCGTTGGAACAAATGCGGGAAATTGGCTCAGGAACGAGGGTGAGACAGGGACCATCGGGAACTCAGCAAGAAAAAGAAATGGCACCTATTTCTTGGAGGAAACATGGGAGCATGAATTTAAAGCTTGGTCTGCAGGCGGTAGCTACTTTCTCTTCGTATTTTTGTAGTGAAGGAATTGGTCCTCACCATTTAAATTTAGAAGCACAAAATGAAAATTACAGTTATTGGCGCCGGTAACGTCGGCGCAACCACCGCGCAGCGCATCGCGGATAAGGAATTAGCGGAAGAGTGCGTATTAGTCGATATTATGGAAGGCATCCCACAAGGGAAGGGCCTCGATATGTGGGAATCTGCGCCGGTCAGCGGCTCGGATACCAGAATAACCGGTACGAATGGCTATGAAGAGACGGAAGGGTCGGACATCGTGGTCATCACGGCAGGATTGGCTCGCAAGCCCGGAATGTCTCGGGATGACTTGCTGGCAAAGAACGCGGATATCGTCGGCAGTTGCGCCGAGCAGGCGATCAAGCAAAGCCCGAATGCGATATTTATCGTAGTTTCCAATCCGCTCGATGTCATGACCTACGTGACCATGAAGCGCACCGGTTTGCCACGCAACCGCGTGCTCGGCATGGCAGGCGTGCTGGATTCGGCGCGCTTCCGGTCGTTCGTTGCAATGGAGCTGAATGTATCGGTCGAAGATGTATCGGCGTTCGTACTTGGCGGTCATGGAGATTCGATGGTTCCGCTTCCACGCTTTTCGACCGTAGCTGGAATTCCGCTGCCGGAGCTGATCGCTCCCGATCGTTTGGCACAGATAGTTCAGCGTACCCGCGATGGCGGAATTGAGATCGTGAATTTCCTGAAGACCGGCAGCGCATATTATGCGCCAAGTGCCGGAGCAGTGCAAATGGTCGAATCCATCGTGAAGAACAAGCGCCGTATTTTACAATGCTCCGTCTGGCTTGATGGTGAATATGGGCTAAAGGGCACTGTGGTCGGCGTGCCGGTTAAAGTCGGTAAGAATGGCGTGGAGCAGATCATTGAGATCAAACTTCAGGCTGACGAAGCCGCTGCTCTGCAAAAGAGCGCCAACGATGTAAAGGAGAATATCGCGAAAGTGAAATTTTAGCGCGTCCAGCAATGGGTAATTGCTGACTATTTCGTCTCGCGATCGATCGATCCGCTGCCGGTGATGCTGGTGTGAACATCTGTCACCGCGCCCTGGTAGCGGACGCTCCCGGAGCCAGCGATCGAGGCTTCGAGCCGCTTCGCGACGTTCACGTCGGCATCACCGGATCCTGCGACTTCAATCTTCGTGGAATCAGCAAGGAGCTTTTTGCAGGAGAGGTCGCCGGAGCCATCGATCTCTATAGAATGACTCTGCACATCGCCGACGAGCATCATGGAGCCCGATCCTTCGATCTGGGAGTGCAAGTGCTTGGCATGAACCTCCAGATTGTAATCGCCGGAGCCTTCAAGCTGGAGCGTTAGATCGTCCGAGGTAATTGGCGTCGAGGCAGAAATATCGGAGGAACCTTCAATATCGATCGCTCGAAAATTCGGGCTTGTTATGGTAACTTTTATGCTTTTCGTTGGACTGAGTATTCCCTCAGAACTGACGGTGAGCTTGCCTTTTTCGACAGTGCTGGTAATATGAGTAAGCAGGTTATTATCCGTCTCGATACTGACCTCGGATATTGGTCCCTGAACGAGTATCACATCGTAGGCTCCTTCCAGATCCACTGCACTAAAGGATTCGACGGGGCGAGTATCAACCGAGATCTTTCCATCGCCGGAATAGCTATGCAAGAGTGCCGAAGAGAGTTTCATGCAACTGGTAAGCGGAAGCATAAGAAGTATGCAGGCAATTCGCGACGTTTTCATGATGGAAAAGGGGAAAATGAGTCTGATTTTGCAGATTCAGAAGTTACGGAGGCAATAGAATACTGTTTCGATTCAGGACGCCAGAGTCTGATTAGTAGTTCATGGTGTAACTTTTGACCTCGAAACGAGTTATTAATATAACAGACCTTATTAAAATTTATCAAAATCAGATGAAACGATCGTATTTTGCCATTCTTGGCTCTCTTATTTTAACAATTGCAGGTGGATGCAGCAACAGCCCAACCCCTCCTCCGAGCACACCCACAACTCCGCAGGTGAATTATGTTGCCGGAAGTGCCTATGTGTATTATGCACAAAACCTGAATGCCACCACCGGCGAACCCATCCCTGGCTCAGGAGATACTATTACCTCCAGGGTACTTACGACGGATACCGTTTATCAAGGGAAGTCGAATGTAACTGTTATCCAGAATACCCACACGAATCCAGTCTCCGTTGACACGACGTACATCGCGCAGGATTCCGGAAATTACTGGCATTATAATTATGGCCTGGAATCGCTGAACAAAAATGCAGCGGTTCTTGCATACAATCACCAAAAGCCGATCATCGGGGGATGGGTTCTTCAGGCAAAGCTCGCTGCGACTGACAGTGAAAAATGGATCGCCGCCGATACCACAATAACGATAGGCAGCGCAACGCCTCTGCTTACGGATTCCGTTACAGAATTGAACGACACCACGTTCGACACTTTAGTGAAACCTAATGAGCAGACTGCTACCAATTCACCCATCTCAGCGAAGCATTCGGTGCATATCGTGAACTTCAACGCAGGCCTTATCCAAGCCCGTGGCCCTGTGGATACGTATGTATCGGCGCAATATGGGCAAGTACTTAATATTTTCCACCCAACGTCCGTCGCAGGTCAAGCTGCTCCCGGTCAGATCGTACAGCTAATTCAGGTGCAGTAGTTCTATGCAGCTTCAGCTTTTGCAAGACTTTCGACCGGCGATCTTCCAAATCGCCGGTCAAGCTCATCGATGGCAAGCTTGATGACGATTGGACGTCCGTGCGGGCACACGTAAGGCATTTGCGTTTCGAATAGCTGCTCGATCAGGATGTGCATTTCCTCCTGACCGAGTTTATCCCCGGCTTTGATAGCAGCTTTGCAGGAGAAAGTAGCGGCAAGGGCATCGCGGCTTGGTATCGTGCGATTTTCGCCATATTCATCATAGCCTTCAAGGACTTCGCGTAAAATTCCTTCTTCGCGTCCGGCTCGAACATCGGCTGGAATGCCATCGATAATAATGCTCGATCCGCCGAAGAACCGGAGTTGGAACCCGATCTTTTCGAGTTCCGGAAGCAATTCGCGAACGAGCGCCATCTCGCGTGGCAACAGATCCAAATGGCGTGGGAACAATAATTGCTGTGAGGCAGGATTGTTATCCTCCATTGACCGCAATGCACGCTCGTAGAGAATACGCTCATGCGCTACATGCTGATCGACGATCATCAATCCCGACTTAATCTGGGAAAAGATATATTTATTGTGAAGCTGCCAGAGAACAGGCTTGTCTTTCAATACCTCGGCAGCAAGTCCAGTATGTTCAACTGCTGGTCGTGCAAGTATTGCGGGTGATGTTGCGGGGAGCGTATCAATAGCTTTTCCGCGGAATAGATCATCTGGTTTCCCACCAAAGAGACGTTCCAGCGTGCCTAAGCCGCCGGTATCTGGAACACTTCTTGCAACGGTCGCCGTCGATCGGCCATTTCCATTTGGAGCAGTGGCATAATCTGGGAACCGCATTCTTGCAGGATCGGAAGATGTGTTAATAGCATCCGGCATGGCCATATCAGGCGCAAGCGCGCCTTCTTTTGCTGTGGCTTGCGTTGCGCGTGTCAGCGCTTCCTGCAAGGCACGACGGACTTCTTCGGTAACGCTGCGTTCATCCTCGAACTTCACTTCCAGTTTTTGGGGATGCACATTCACATCGATGTGCGATGGATCGATCGTAAGGAAAAGGAACGTGGATGGGAATGCCCCTTTCTCGACCAAATGCTCATACGCGCTTGCGACGGCATAGGAAAGACTGCGTGAAGAGATTGGTCGATTATTGACAAAGAAAAATTGCTCGGTCCGAACACGCTTTACAAAGCTTGGCGCACTGATAAATCCATGAACATGCAATTGAGGTGAGACACGTTCGACTGGAAGCAAGGCACCGCGCAGGCGGTTGCCAAAAATTTGCTCGATGCGTTCTGGCAATGGCACAAGCGCGGGCAGATCGAAGATCAGATCGCCATCGGAGACGAAAATAAAATGCACATCGCTATGTGCAAGAGCACATTTTGTGACCGTATCGACGACGTGCTTGAATTCTGTCGCCTCGGTCTTCATAAACTTACGGCGTGCAGGAATATTGAAAAAGATATTTCGTACCGAAATGGAAGTTCCCTCATCACATGCTGTTGATTCGCACGAACGGAGAATACTTCCTTCTACTTGGATAAGTGTGCCTAATTCTTCGCGTGAGGGCCGCGTAAGCATCTCAAATTTTGAGACAGATGCAATCGCAGCTAGCGCCTCGCCACGAAAACCATAGGTGGTGAGATGTTCAAGGTCGTCTATTGTAGTAAGTTTGGATGTGGCGTGACGTTCAATGGATGTGCGCGCATCCTCGCGGGACATTCCTGCACCATCATCGACAATTTGAATGAGCGTTCTGCCAGCATCTTTCAGAATGATGGTGATATTTTTCGCGCCAGCATCGAGCGAGTTCTCCACCAACTCTTTTACGACAGACTCCGGCCTTGTCACGACCTCGCCGGCCGCGATCTTCTGCGAAATGGAATCGGGTAATCGTTTAACGATGGACATGATGCCGTTAGGCTACTTCTTCTTCCGTTTGAAACATCGCATCTCCGAACATGGCCTTCGCAAATTCTTCGGAATCGAATGGCTGGAGATCGCCAATCTTTTCACCGACTCCGATATAACGCACAGGCACACGAAGCTCGTTCGTGAGCGCGATGACAATTCCGCCTTTCGCAGTGCCATCAAGTTTTGTAAGCACGATACCGGTTATCGGAGCGACTTTTGTAAATTCTCGTGCTTGCTGAAGCGCGTTCTGTCCCGTGGTTGCATCGAGCACGAGCAGAATTTCGTGGGGAACTTCTGGCATGAGCTTTCGCATGACGCGCGTCATTTTTTCAAGCTCGGCCATCAGATTTTGTTTATTATGCAAGCGGCCTGCGGTGTCGATAAGGACGACATCGGCATCTTTACCGATCGCCGATTGGAGCGTGTCGTATGCTACTGCGGATGGATCTGCGCCAGGATGTTGCTGCACGATATCGACGCCAGCACGCTCGGCCCAAACCTCCAACTGCTGATTTGCTGCCGCTCGAAAGGTATCTGCAGCTCCGATGATAACACGCTTGCCATCATTGCGATAATTAAAGGCGAGTTTACCGATGGTTGTTGTTTTTCCGACGCCATTGACGCCGATCACCATGATGACATGAGGTTTGGCCGACTCCAGTTTGGCATTTGAGGAGCCATTCTCGGAGAGAGGGTTATAAATGGCTTCGGAAAGCTGCTTCCGAAGTTCATCTCGAAGTTGTGATGCTTCCGACCATTTCTTGAACTGCATCTCATCGACAAGATGCGACATGATGCGCTCGGTCGTGGTAACGCCAACATCCGATAGCAGAAGCGTTTCCTCGATCTCCGCCATCAATTCATCATCGATCTTTCGCGATTGATAGAAGATGCGGTTGATCTTTCGCACGAACTCGTCGTGCGATTTTTGCAGCCCCTCGCGGAGCTTCGAAAGCTTAAAGTTATCGAAAAATCCCATTAGTTTGAAAAGAACAAACGACGAGGGATTAAAGCTTCAAACCAGCTTGTTTTCTAAGCGACTTAAGCTTGATGTGCTATTTTTTGTCATTGTCTTGTTTATCTCGCTATGTTAAAATACTATGAGAAAACCGAACTCCTTTTGAATGCTGCAACGGTTGTAACCTTAATACTCATGGGATTAATTTTAAAATCCCTCGGTCTCTGGCCGCAATTTATGGGAAAGGACAAGATGATTTTTATTCTGGTCATCATGCTAAACCAAGCGTGGCTTCACCCAGCACTTTCCCAATATGCCACCTTAACGAAGAAAAGGCAACAGATAATAATGATATCGAGTGTAACGCTTTTTCCTGCCCTCAATCTTGGTATGATAATTTTGTTTTCATACTTTCAATCGACACTCAAATAACTATGAGTAACTACCCAAAGACAGATAAAACACTTCCAAGTGGTCTTGTAATGAAAATGATGGCATGCTTTGCCATGCTTTATTTTCCGATGATTCTGATCATGAAGTTATTACCACCAATTATTTACGGAACTGCAGCAAAACCATCGATGATTGATCATACTGTCGCAATAATGATGCCGACATTCATGATCGGGATGGGAAACTTGGCACTTCGGGCGCAGAACTCATCTCTAATGAATCTACTATTGTGGAGTCTTGTGGTGTCTATTCTTCTCTCAGGACTTGCGTTGGTAGCATTCCAATATTTATGAGCTAGAGAGCGAGAAAATTTATTTCGCAACAGCCAGCAACACTGCTAATCGTCTTCCATACACCCACAACGAAAGCGCCATCAGGGCCACGCTTAACCATTCGAGATAGACGATCACTTGCAGAAGCACACTCGTATCTCCTGAAATTCCAGCTCGAATGATAATGAGAAACAATGTAAGCGCGATCGTTATCACTGCAATCTTTCCCGGATAATTCGAAGGTAGCACAACTCCTAATTTCTTCTTTGCCCACACGCCACCAGCAAGTATTACAGCGTCGCGCGCTAAAATGATAAGGATAAACCAGATGGGGATCAGGCCATAGAATGCCATCGTGATTACAACCAACCCAATGAAAATTTTGTCTGCGAGCGGATCGACGATCTTGCCAAGTTCCGTAACGGAATCCGTGCGGCGAGCTATAATTCCATCGAGCAGATCGGTAAGCACCGCAGCGACGAAGATCGCAGCTACCAGAAAATAAAGCTGCGCCATGATGCAAAAGATCGCCGGCATCACGAACATCACCCGCATCAGGCTAATGAGGTTGGACGGCGTGAAGAGGTCGTCCTTAGCGCGGTATTTCGCTATGGGATCTTTTTCTGCGATGGGAATCTCACTCATGCCGCCACGACCGGTGATGTCGATTTTGCGGATGCTTGCTTAGAGATTTGTTGCTGTGCTCCGCTTTTGATGCGCTCGGGAATATTGCTTCCTTGCGGCCAGCTGCTTGGATAAATAATGCAACGCACGGCGTGGTCCTGTTCCTCTTCAGCGAGCAGTGGGTGCACGGATGAACATTCCGGCATCACCTTGGGACATCGCGGATGGAAATAACAACCACTCGGCACATTTGCAGGTGATGGAACATCGCCTGTGAGGACGATACGAGAGCGTTTCACGCGCGGATTTGCTACGGGAACAGCGGAAAGTAATGCTTCGGTGTATGGCGCTTTCGGATCTGCGTAAAGGGTTTTGTAATCCGTCATTTCCACGATCTCGCCCAAATACATTACAGCGACTCGATCGGAAATGTGCTTCACGACAGAAAGATCATGAGCGATGAAAAGATAGGTTAGCTCCAGTCGTTGCTGCAAGTCCATAAGCAGATTCAGGACTTGCGATTGGATCGAAACATCGAGCGCTGAAACAGGTTCGTCGCATACAATAAATTTTGGCTCGACGGAAAGCGCACGCGCAATTCCAATGCGCTGACGCTGACCGCCGGAAAACTCATGAGGATAACGGCGAGCATGAAGGGGACTGAGACCTACCGTTTCAAGTAATTCGTTGACGCGATCTTTTCTTTCTGCGTCGGTCTTTCGTAGATTGTGAACTTTTAGAATTTCCGTAAGCATTCCACCAACCGTGATGCGAGGATTGAGCGAGCTATACGGATCCTGAAAAATGATCTGCATCTGACGGCGCATTTCACGCAAACGGTGAGCGTTCATCGTCGTTACTTCCTCGCCTTCGAATTTTACCGATCCGCCTGTCGGCTCGATGAGTCGAAGAATTGAGCGGCCTGCCGTGGTTTTGCCACAGCCGGACTCGCCGACCAATCCGAGCGTTTCGCCCTTGCGGATCGTAAACGATACATCATCGACCGCCTTAACGTGACCGACCGTTTTCGATAAAATACCCCGCTTGATCGGGAAGTATTTCTTTAAGTGTGTTACCTCTAAAAGGTTCTCAGGCATAGGGAATAGGATTTTTTAGTGGTCGATCAGGATTGCCAGTGCAGCGATCGCGGCCGTTTCAGCGCGAAGCCGGCGTACACCGAGGGATGTAATTTCGGCCCCGAATTTCGATGCACTCTCGACTTCGGAATCCGAAAAGCCGCCTTCCGGGCCGACGAAGATTGCAAGCGAATCTTTACTTGTCTGTGATCTTGAGAGGGTTGAGGCATTATCTGCTGCTTCATGGAGCAAGATCAGCTTCCGCCCCTCTTTAATCGCTTCGGATAACGCCGCGTTGAATGAAGAGAGTTCGCGTAATTCTGGCATCCGGGCCCGTTTTGTCTGCTTGACCGCAGCCCGTAAAATCCGCTCAGAACGATCCTGATTGAAGCTTTCGCGTTCGGTGCGCTCGCTGGTAACTGGTTGAATCGCTCTAATGCCTAATTCCGTCGCTTTTTCAAGCAAGAACTCCCAACGTGATGGCTGGGCGATCAATCCTTGAATAAGTAAAATATCTCGCTTTGGCTCTCCAAAATTCGGGAGAATTTCTTCTATTGAGCATGTAAGAGTGCTGAGGTCGGCACGCTCCACACGGCAGTGGTAGCAAGTGCCGGAAAGATCAGTTGCAAGAAGCGATTCTCCAGTCTTAATTCTAAGTGAACGGGTTGCATGATGGGCTTCATCGTCAACAAGTGTTAGCACGCGTCGATTGAGATCGATATTCTCTTTCTGAACGATGAAGCATTCCATATCACCCGATCTTTATCTGCGCCAGTGCCGCATCGACAGCAGTGCATCGGTCTTCGACGTAAAAAATCCCTGCGGCTTCGGTGAGTAGCTTTGCTTCCTCATTCACAATTCCAAGCTGAAGCCAGATGCATCTGGGTTTTGTATTGCGGAGCAGTACATCGCGGACAACATCCGGGGTGGTTTCACTTCGGCGAAATATATCGACAATATCTATTTGGATCTCATCTGGAATTGAAGAGACATTCGGATACGCCTGAAGGCCGTTCCACGTTTGCAAACTCGGATTGACAGGAATGATCGTAAATCCCCGATGCATAAGCTGGTGAGCAACATCGTTACTGGGACGGTTCGGACGGCCGCTGATACCGACGACAGCGATCGTTTTCGATGTTCGAAGAATGTCGCGACTCGTCATGATGAAAAACGAACCTGAAATTTTATGCCTTCGGCGCGGCTGCTTTTTTCACAGGATTGGAAATTGTGCCACTTGTTTTGCCTGCATATTGCTCAATAAGCATAGGCCTGTTGACGGCATCCGCAACGCGCACCAATTCTCCCATCATTTCTTCGAATAATTCGAACGTCAGACTCTGGGCGCCGTCGGAGAGCGCGCGATCTGGGTCGGGATGTACTTCGACCATAATTCCATCCGCGCCCGCTGCAATAGCGGCTCGTGCCATACTTGCAACGAATTCCCGTTTTCCGGTCGCATGAGATGGATCGAAGATGATCGGTAGATGAGAAAGCTTCTTAATGATCGGAACCGCGCTAATGTCCGGAGTGAAGCGAAGGGAGCTTTCGAATGTGCGAATGCCGCGCTCGCATAGAATCACTTTTTCATTCCCGCCAGAAAGAATGTATTCCGCCGCCATGAGCCATTCTTCGATGGTCGCCGCAGGTCCGCGTTTGAGCATGACAGGCTTGCGAATGTTCCCAATCTGGCGAAGTAGAGGATAATTCTGCATGTTCCGTGAACCGACCTGGACAATATCAGTAAACTCCGCGATCGCCGGCACATGCGCTGGTTCCATTACTTCGGAGACGATAAAGAGACCGAATTCCTCGCTTACTTTTTTAAGAAGCTCAAGTCCATCGAATCCAAGACCCTGAAAAGAGTAGGGGGAAGTCCGTGGTTTGAATGCGCCTCCTCGCATGAAGCGGACTCCGGCTTTTCGAATGCATTCGGCCGTTCGGCGAAGCTGATCTTCAGATTCCACCGAACATGGACCAGCGATAACAATGCTTGGTGCATCACTGCCAATTCGAGTACCATCGGAAAGTGTAATGACGGTATCTTCTGGATGGCCTGTTCTTGCCGAAAGCCTATACGGCGAGGAAACCCGCACGACATCCTGAACGCCTGACATCGCAGCCATTGCGGCGATGTCGTAGCCGCCACTGCCGCCAACGATGCCAATTAAGGTCTGTTCGTGTCCATCCAGCCGTTCGGCTCGAATGCCGCGGCTGCTGAGGTATTTCGTGATCTGCTGGATCTGCGGCTCCGTTGCGCCGCGCTGCATGACAATTATCATTCAAGAGCTATTCTATAAGCTACTAAACAGACTGTGGTCAGGGATTGTGCCGAATCTCGATTTTTAACTTATTTCCCCGTCAGAACAGCTTTCACAATATATCCAGCCATTTTCGGATTTTCCTTTAATCGGCGAATAGAATAGCCATACCAGTCTTCGCCAAATGGAACGTAAACCCGAAGTCGAAAGCCTTCCCGGATCAGACCATCACGCACATTCTCTCGAACACCGAGCAACATCTGGAATTCGAATTCTTCTTTTCCAAGCCCGTATTTCTTAATGAGCTGTTTGGCGCCATTAATCAGGACATCATCATGCGTGGCAATACCGACATACGCACGAGCAGCAAACAGTTTTTCGAGGCAGGTGAGATAATTATCCTGAATTCCTTTTCTATCCTGAAACGCGATCGATTCCGATTCAACATAAATTCCTTTGCAGAGCCGGACATTTGTTTTCACGTCATTAGCCGTACCCTCGGCAAGTAGCGAATCAACATCGACTGGTGTTCGCCGGAGATATGCTTGCAAGACTACTCCAACATTCGTAAACTCTGTTCTGAGCTTGCGATAGAGTTCAATAGTCTTCGTGGTATAGGGGGAATTTTCCATATCCATCCGTACGAACATAATGCCATTCTCGCGCGCAGTCACGAGAATTTCGCGCACATTCGTTTCACATGCAGATGGATCGATCGCGAGACCGAGGGAAGTAAGCTTTATGGAGAGATTTCCCTGAAGTCCGTCACGGTGAATACGGCGAATGACCTCGCAGCAATAGCGCGTATTTCTTTTTGCTTCTTCGAGATTTTTAATGAATTCGCCAAGCACATCGACCGTTGCCATTGCACCTCTGGCATTCAAGTCGCGAAGTGTGCGGATGGCATCGTCTAAGGTTGAGCCGGCGATATATCGCTCGCTTACTTTTCGGACGATCGGTTTTGGAATTACGGGGAGGAGCCAGGTAACGGCTTGGTTAAAAACATTCATGCCGCATGACAAACCGTGTAGTCCCCAACTTTAGTTGGGGACATAACAAAAATCATGATTCAAAATTACAGGGTCTGGCCTGTCATGAGGCGCACACAATGGGGAAGTTCATTCCGTCCGGATGTAGGATCGTACTCTCGATGTGATAGAGGGCATCAATGATCTCAGACTGAATAACTCTGTTGGGTGTACCGCTGGCAAGCACCTTTCCGGATTCAATCGCCAAAATAAAACCGGCATATTGCGCCGCAAGATTTATATCATGAATCACAGCAATGACCACGGCACCCTCAAATGCCAGTTCTTGGGCGATATGCAAGAATTGATGCTGATGTTTGAGATCGAGGAAAGTGGTAGGTTCATCGAGCAGAAGATATTTTGTTTCACCATCACGAGCGTCCCAAATTTGAGCAAGAATTCTAGCGAACTGTACGATTTGCTGCTCACCGCCGGAGAGTGTCAGATAATTTCGAGCACCAAATTCGAGTATGCCCATTCGTTCGAGCGCGGCTTCAACGATCTCATAATCTTTATTCGAGGGCTTCACAAGAAAATGAGGATAACGACCCATCATCACAATTTCCGTGACGGTGAGAGGAAATGTTAACTCGGTACGTTGCGATAACACCGCGCGCATCCTTGCCCGGTCCTGAGGCCGAATCGTTGGGAGGGATGTCGTGCCATAGAACACTGCGCCCGAACTCGGAATGTTTTCGCCGCTCATGGCGCGAAGCAACGTCGATTTTCCGGAACCATTAGGGCCTACAATAACCGAAAGTGTGCCCGGCTCGAACCGCGCAGAAATGCCACGAAGAATTCGTGCCTCGCCAATATGATATGAAATATCGCGAACCTCAAGCATAAAATCCTCCAACGGGATCGATGCTTCGATGGCGAACGAGTATCCATAAGAATACTGGCGCGCCAACAAAGGAAGTAATTACTCCTACTGGTAATTCACCTGGCGCAATGACTATCCGCGAAACTGCATCGGCCATAACCAATAGCGCGGCACCCAGCAACGCTGAGCCAGTGAGGAGGTAGCGTGTGTCCGACCCTCGAACAATACGCAGTATATGCGGTACAATTAGTCCCACAAAGGCGATGACGCCTACCATTGAAGTTGCCGTGGCGACCATGACGGTGTTCAAGAGAAGAATATTACGCTGTAAGCGTTTTGGGTTCATTCCCAAGTGTCCTGCCTCGGCTTCGCCGAGCAGCAGCGCGTTCAGTCCTTTGCTGTTTCGTATCGCGATGAGTGTTCCAAGAATAGTCGTCACCGCTACAAGTTCCACCGCATTCCAATCGACGCCGCCGAAACCACCGAGCATCCAGAAGGTGATTGAGCGCGCCTGCGGATCGTGTGCGATGTAAGAAAGGAATCCGGTGCTGCTGCCGAACATGCCATTGATCGCGATGCCGGCGAGGAGCATCGTTGCTACAGTAACTTTCCCTGTAAAAGTCGAAACACGGTAAACGATGATCGTGGCAAGGAGCCCGCCGAGAAATGCAAAGATGGGAAGCAAAAATGGCTCGAGAAATGTATTCGAAAGAAAGGTGATGTTTTTCCCCAGCACAAAGACGATCGCCGCCCCGAATGCCGCGCCTGCGGAGGTTCCAACCAGTCCTGGCTCGACAATTGGATTACGAAAGAGCGCCTGCATCAACGCACCTGAAACAGAAAGCGACGCACCAACCAGCGCCGAAAGCAGTACGCGAGGGAGCCGAATCTGCAAAAAAACTGCTTCTTCAAGTGAGGGACGCTCCCCGGTCGCACTGCCGATGGCGTGGAAAAAATAGGTTCCTATCTGCGAAATTGAAATAGGCACCGCGCCTACACTCAGCGCAAAAAAAATCGCTACCACAAGAAGTACGGCAAGCGCTGCATACAACGAACCGAAGGATTGACGAACTATTGGCACTTCCTCAGAACGCTCACATTAGGGCTAAGGGTTTACGTCCGGGTACAACAACTTCTCAAATTTCATCACATTATCACCCGTACGCGGGCCGAAATAGACAATATCGTGCTCCGCTATTCGGTAAATACGGTTATTTTTCGCAGCCGGAGTAAGCGCGACGCCAGGAAGTTTTTTAACGCCCTCGATTCCTCCGGCATGATCGAATCCATAATCAGTCACTAAAATAATGTCGGGCTGTGCTTCCGCGATCAGTTCAGGGCTTAACTGAGCCATGCCACGTCCGGGATCGATTGGATTGAGTCCCCCTGCCCACTCGATCATCTTACTCGCGAGATTTCTTTTGGTAATGACAAGATAGCTCATTCCCACCATACCAAAATGAATAACCACTACTTTGGGATGCGTTTCGTGATGGATCGAAAGCGCGAGCGCCATTGTCGAATCGAGATAATGGCAGAGCGAATCGGCGCGGTGCTCGACTCCAAATGCTTTCCCCAGATCGCGCAAGACCTGTTTGGTCTGATCAAGGTCCTTCGCTTCAGGGAAATATTCGACGGGAATTCCAGCCTTCCTCACCTGATCGAGCGCGCTTTTGGGGGCGTTGTTGCTATCATGCACGACGATTGTCGGGTGCAGAGAGATAATTCCCTCCGCCGAAAGTAAGCGATGATAGCCTACTTTGGGAAGCTTCGAAGTCTCTTCCGGTGGATAATTGCTCGTGAGATCGCATCCTACGACCTTATCGCCCATGCCGAGAGCGAAGATCATTTCGGTGAGTTGTTTAGACACGCAAACGATACGCACGCTCGTATCGGTCTTCATCTGTTCAGCCAGCGTTGCGGGCGGAGCATTCGATTTCCCGCAGGAATTTAATAATACTAATGCGCTTAGTAAAGAAGCAAGGGAAAACGCGAGCAATGCCCGCGCTTTCCCGCTCCCTGAGTCGCTCATTTTCTTTACTAAAACAGCCATTTTATCGTTGCTCCCCCATACCATGTTGTCGCATATCCCGGAATGAAGAGCGCGTCCTGGGTCTGAGGTGTAGTTGCGCCGGGCACACCGTGGCCTTGCAGATCCACATAAGGCATAGGATTCAGAATTGCCTCCGAATAATACAATTCGTTCGTGAGATTATTCGCTCCCACATAAACATTCACGGAAATGACATCGTCAATGATCGTCTTATAACCGATTTTCATATTGATCAGGTAATAGGCCGGTGCATACACCGTGTTCTGGTAGTTCATCGCCATTTTATCATTGTAATTCCACGTTGCATTGAAATAAAGCCCGAATTTCGTATTAAGATCGACCCCCGCATTTATGACCTTTTGTGGAACACCTTCGACCGAATTTCCATTGTAATTATCGGCGGCCGCAGTGTCGGAAGCATTATTCGTTGCCTTTAGATTCTTATACGTAAAACTGGAATAAGCGATGTTGGCCCACGGGCGAATAAAAGATATTGTCTGAGATGGATCATCAACGACCGCATATCCGATAGCAGCTTCCAGGCCTTTATTGTCCTGTTCAGCCGGGGAATTGACCGTAATGGTCGTTCCCGAATCCGCCTCTGTTTCGAACGCATTGGTAAGGGTAAGATCGAAAATGTCCGCCTGGTAGCTTAAGCGATTATCGAGCGCTGTCCCTTTGATGCCAAGTTCATATTGTGTTCCTTTTTCGGGTTGAAGTCCCGAATTGACCTCGTTGAGTGCCGGAATTACGACCGTGGACGTAGTCGGGGGGGTATATCCCTCGCTGAAATCGGCATACACGGTTGTATTATCGTTCAATTGCTTTGCAAGATCGAAATGTGGCATCGGAACTGGTGTGAATACCTTGAAGACCGATGCATTTTTATTATTAGATACTGTCTTGGACGTATCTGGTGGATTGTGCATGTCCTGAACATTGAACTGAGTATAATTGACACTCACTCCGGCCGTGACGAACCACTGATTGGGAAGTGTAAGTACCCATTGTGTAAAGGGTGAGGTTCGGATCGCATCGATCTGCAGGTCCGATGAGATTGCGCCCAATATGCCACCTGTATAAGCATAGCTCTTGGTGAACTCGTCGGTTTTATCGAATTCGACGCCGCCCACGCCGTTGAGGGTAATAGAACTATTGCTATATTGATAATTAAAGACAGACCGCCCTCCAAATGTAAACACGTTATTGTCCGAGGTTGATTGTGTAGGCGGAGTTTTCAGCGAATCTGCGACGGGATTACCACGATGCGCTCCGTTGGCGGAGTTCAGCGAATAGCCATCGAAGAAGAGCGACGAGGTATTGCCAAAATCGTTGTTAAACTGGTAATTATCGGTCGCGCCACCGCGGAAGCTTTCAATTTTTTCATGCGCGTCGGCTTGAACGTAATTTGGATCGTCCCAATTGAGGCGGTTTATAAACATGGAGTCCGGTTCTTCACCGCCGTATTGTTCGTAGGAATCGCTATAGTTTCCGAACACGGAAATGGTCTGCTTCGGGTTTGCGCTATATTTGTCTGTAAATGAGACATAATTTTTATCCGATGCGCTATGCATACGCGGGCCATCATCATGCTGTTTGCCATAATTCATCAAGAGCGCGTTATTGTCGGTTCCATCTTCGATCCGATTATCCCAGCGCATGAGGCCATGACTACCAGCAAGATAATCTTCCGATACATCCTCTTGTCTGGGCGTGGGCTGAAGAGTGTATAGCTGGACAACGCCGCCGATTCCGTTCCCGTAAAGTGTGGAGGCCGGTCCTTTGATGATCGAAACGCCGCCCAGATTTGCATTATCGACGTCGTCCATGAGTGTCAGACCTGTCGCGTCCGTGATCGGCACACCATCGAGATAAACTTTATAGCCTGTTGGGCTGAAATCGCTGGAAATGCCGGTTCCCGTGTTACCCCCGATACCACGAATGGTAAACTTCTGTCCTCCGAACGGTGTGCGTGCTTCCAAATTGACTCCCGGAATAAGATTGACTGCATCCTGTAGTGAAAGCCCCGAGCTCCGAGTCAGCTCAAGGGGCGTGAGAACCGAAATGGCAGCATCGGGGCGCGCCTGTGCCGCTGGATTGGTTGCTCCTTGCACCAATACTTCTTTCGAAGGCGATTGCTGTTCGAGTTCAACGGTCACGGTATTAGCATCGGCTGGAATTTCAATAGAAGCGTTTGCATATCCGAGACGCACGATGGAAATCAACCGCACCGCATTGGTAGAGGTGAATGCGAACGTGCCAGTGCTATCGCTTATCGCAACACGCTTGCCACTGACGAGTACATTAGCCCCGCCAACGGGTTCGCGCGATTGTTTATCGACAATCGAACCGGAATAGTGAACTTGCGCAACCGTTATTGAAGGAATTAAAAGAAAAAAGAAAAAAAGAGTTTTCATCATATTTAAGTTGAATTGGGAAATGAACTGCGATACAAGAATTAAGACGATCAGAACGTCACATCATACACAAGCCGGAATCCGCGAGCAGGTTGAGGAAGGAAAAACCCGATTGCCGAGAGATTATCGTAATATACTTTATTGAAGAGATTGTCACAATGGACGCTGATATTATGTACGGCGTCTCCAGAGTGGAAACGAACCCCAAAGCCCAGATTAAGGATACCATATCCTGCAGTATAAAAATCGCCATCCCCAAGCCGGTTTTGAGCAGCAACCAAACGCCACTCGATCAAACCGGAATACATATTATCGAGATAATTTAATCTCAAAAGTCCGCGGAGTGGTGGAGTCGAAGGAAGTGCAGTATCTCTGTTTACATCCTCAGCATTTACATAATCCCCGCTTACGGTAAGTGCGAGATGATCCATAAGTTGAGCGGTTGCACTCACTTCTCCACCATAGAGCCGGGCATCCGTCTGCGCGAAGAATCGGTAAAGGTAATTCGGCTGGTCGATCGTGTCCGTTACTCCATTTGTATAGCTATAAATGTAATTATGGATAAAATTTATGAACGGCGAGACCGAAAACGTAAAGTCCGAGAACCTGCCCGTTAGCGTCATATCAATTCCGAGCGAAGTCTCAGGAACCAGGTTCGAATCGCCAACAAGCGAAGCCTGACTCGCATCGTCAGGGCCAAGCGAAAACAATTCCTGCATGGTAGGGGCTCGGAATGAACGACCGACGTTGAGTGAGCCGGTAATTTGAGATGTTATGTTCTGAATAATTCCGAGTGAGCCGGTCACAGCGTTGGCGGTTCGTGTTTCATTGAAGTTTACAAACACCGGCACGGTAGAATAGGGCGATCCAAATGTTGAAATATTATTGTAATCGTATCGGACGGCTCCTTGAACTTTGGTATTATCCCCAGCTCGATATTCTTCCAATACATAGCCAGCAAGCCCAGTCGTAAGCGAATTGGGACCAAGAGGCTGCAAGCCGCCCAGAGTAAGGTTTTCAATGTCACTCCACAACCCGAGCGTTCCCTGCCAATTTCCCATGGGTTGAAGAAGGAATTGGAGCGTTGTATTATAATTGTTTTGGTGAAAGTTATTCTGCTCGAATTCGATCGGCGATGTGCCGGCGGAATCGGGAATAGTTGGGAATTCCGAATGCACATAATCGCTGGCACTTGAGTTGAGTCGGATCTGATTGACAAATGATCCTCCGACATTGAACTGCGCACGCAACTCTGCGGTATATTTTTCCTGCACAATGCGAGATGTCGTCGGATTCATATACATTGTATCCCAGGGATCACCGGTAATCCCATAATTGGAATAATAATGTTTTACTCCAACTCCGATCATTCCAAAATCTCCCTGATAGGAGTAGCCAATGCCTTCATCGCTGGTTCGCATGAATGACTGAGGCATCGCAGTGAGATTATATGTTTGACTCGTGGTGGGGTCTGTATAGGTTCCGGAGGGAATTGCAATACTACCGGAATGAAGATCTCCGGCTGAAATTTGGAGCGCTGATGAGCCGTCGCTCCAAACAGTATTGAAATGTGCGGAATAGAGATCATTAACCGAATTTCCTGTGACGGTCGCATTTCCGCTGACCGTTTGGCTCGATGCCATTGGGATCGTATTGGTAATTACGTTTACAAGGCCGCCAATAGAATTGGAACCATAAAGAATGCTTGCTGGGCCGCGCACAATATCTACCTCCTGTACTTCTCCCATCTCTATTGGTGTGGCATGTGCGGGATCGAATGTTGAAAGATCGCCGATTCTCAACCCGTTTTCTAAAATCAGATCTTCGTTATCGCCAAGACCACGTACAATAGGCCGCGATGGCGCAGCAGCATTATATCGCATTGCAACTCCGGGTATATCGTCAATCTCCTCCGAAAAAGTCGAGCCAGGACTTTCATGCAACTCATTGGCATCCTTCGTCGCAACCGGCTGATACTGTTCGCTTTCGGTGCGTGCATAAGGAGATGCCGAAACAACGACCTCTTCACCGGGAAGCGCAGAAGGGGTGAGCGAGAACGAAAGCTCCGCTGAACCATCTGTTACCTGGACCATGCTTGTTTTCGAGGCGTATCCGACCGCGTGTACAAAAATATGATAGGTACCAGCCGGAACACGCTCGAAAGTATATTCCCCGTGAGCGCCGGAAATGGTGCTGCGGTCGAGTTCAAGAAGCCGAACGCTTGCCCCCGTGATCGTTTCATCCCCGCTCTTAATTACACCATGGATCGAGCCCGCCAGTGCCAATCCAGGGAAAAATATAAAAAAAACAATGACAAGGCCAGTGTGGCGAAAATTTAGTATCCGAAATTTCATGTTACAAACATACAAATCAATAGATAAGAATACAATTAGAATAACATGAGAATATTCTTATCCAAGATAGCAGAGTGTGGAATACTCAAGGAGACCGTTGTTCCTATGCCTCTGCTACTGTGTACGCCTAATTGGTAACTATAATGGTCAGCAATAGATTTTACGATGGCAAGGCCAAGCCCTGCGCCGCCTCGTTTGTCCGCAGCGCCGCTTTCGCTTCGGTAGAAGCGTTCGAACAGATGTTCAAGTTGTTCGGGTAGGATTCCTTTCCCCTGATCTTGAATTTCGAGAATGCAGCCTTGGTCTGTGATACGAAGCCTTACCTCTACCTGTGGTGTGGATCCGGAATGTTCCACAGCATTCAACAGAAGATTATAGATCAGCCGTGTTATCCGCTTTTCTTGAGCTCTAATAATAACATCGTTTTGCGGGAGTATCAACAAAATTCCTCTTTCCGAAGCAAGGCCACGAAGTCGATCGGCGGCGTACTGAATGGCGGATTGAATGGAACACTCAGAATCAGGAGAGTCGAGTGTATTATCGGCTTCTATTTCTGCTAACTCTAAAAGATCCTGAACTGTTGAAATCAGTCGCTCGATTTCCTCCAGGTTGCTGTGCAATAGTTCCGCTTGAGGACTATCATGGTCGATCATCCTTAACTCAACCTCGATCTCGCCTTTCAAAACAGTAAGCGGCGTTCGCAGTTCATGTGCAGCATCGGCGGCAAAATTCCGTTGGCGTTCCATGGCGAGCTCACGAGCATCGAGTAGTTCGTTGATCGATTGGGCGAGATGTGCTACTTCCTCGATGTTTTTCGAAACAGGGAGACGATCCGGCGATTCTTCGTGAAGATGAAGGATATTTCTCGCAGATGTTGCAAGGTCACCAATGGGTCCGATCAGATATTTAGAAAGGAATATGCCCCCAAAAATCCCTACGATCAAGCCGCCTGCTAAATAGAAGGCGAATACGTGAACGATGGAATCTTCCGCCTCTTCAAGAACGATCGTGTTATAAGAGGCAGCGAGAACCGTGCCCGCGTGCGTAATACTAATTAACCGCATATCGCCTTCGGAAGAGGAGTAGGATATTGGCTGACCTGGATGTTGTTTGAGCTCCGTCATCACATCGGTGGGGATGTTGTCGATCGCATTGCCCGTAGAGAGAAGAAAACTTCCAGCTTGACTTTCAAGAAATACGTCATGCAATGGTGATTCTCCGATCGATCGATTCTCTGAAAGAAGATGAGTGAGAGCATCTTTAGAAATCCCAGGAAAGGTTTCGGATGCTATGCGTTCTAACTCGGCACGGACTTCGCCATCGCTTCGATCGAGCAGCGAGCTATGAATTGAACCATAAGTAGATACAAAAAAAAGAGTGAGAAAAAAGAAAAAGGCCAATGCGATGACGACAGCCGTTCGTCCCTGAAGACTTCGTGGAATGATCTTCATTCTCGCTCCGGGAGTTCGCAGAGCCGGTACCCAACTCCACGAACGGTATGTAACAAGGGTCTTGAATTTGCAACCTCGAGCTTTTTGCGAAGATACATCATGTAGACCTCGATCACATTGGTCTCTCGCTCAAATTGTTCTCGCCAGACGGATTCGCCAATTTTGGCGCGTGTAAGCGCCTGCTCGGGATTGCGCAAGAATAATTCGAGAAGATTAAATTCCCTTGCCGTCAATTCGATCTCTTTTCCGTTTCGAACAACACGTCGGGTGCGCAAATCCATTTCCAGATCGGAGTATGAAAGCTTTGAATCTTGAGCGAAGGTCGCCGTTCTTCGAGCCAATGCACGAATGCGAACGATCAATTCATCGAACGCAAAGGGTTTGGGAAGGTAATCATCAGCACCCACTCCAAAGCCCAGTAGTTTATCTTCTAATGCTCCTTTTGCGGAAAGCACCAAAATACCAGCAGAATTTTGTCGCGCTCGGAGTTCTCGAATAACGCTGATTCCATCGATCCCTGGGAGCGAAAGATCTACGGTAATGATATCGAAGGTGCGTTCGGAAGCAAGGCGCAGTCCTTCATCGCCAGTTTCGGCAATCGTCGTTTCCATACCTTCCGCCGAGAGGCCTTTTTGAATGAAGCGAGCGACTTTACGCTCATCCTCGATGACAAGTATTTGCAACATTATTGTTCAGGAAGGTTCGATCTCTAACGAAATGTCGAGAGCGCGAACCGAATGTGTGAGCGCTCCAACCGAAATAAAGTTCACCCCCGTTTCCGCAATAGCACGGACAGTCTCAAGATTCACACCCCCGGATGCTTCTGTTTCGAATATTCCATTATTCATTCGGATCGCTTCATGAAGCCTTTCAAGTTCAAAATTATCGAACAGGACTCGATCAATAATTCCAGGGCCGAGGCGAAGAACTTCCTCGAATTGGTCGAGTGATGTTACCTCGAACTCCACGGGAACGACGGCCCGTTCTGGATTTGCAAAGAACTTGATAAGTTTCGCAATTACCAGTCCGATATCGCCATCGTTCGCAGCGATATGGTTATCTTTTACGAGAACCATGTCGCTCAGCGAATATCGGTGATTCGTGCCACCACCTGCTCGAACAGCGTAACGGTCGAAAGGGCGCAGCAGTGGGGCAGTTTTACGTGTATCGAGTATGGTCGCGCCGGTTCCTGCGATAGCATCCACAAAAGAACGAGTCAGCGTAGCAATACCGGACATGCGCTGTAAAAAATTCAGAGCGACACGTTCTGCTCCAAGTAGTGTATGCATCCGGGCGCGAATCGTACCCAGCACATCCCCAACTCGGACAGCATCACCATCTTCACAGATCGATTCAAATTCAAAAGCTGTCGAGAATTTACCGTGGACTATTTCGTACAAAGAAAAGCTGTGGCGTGCAATGTCAATACCGGCAACAACACCATGGGCCTTCGCAATAAATGTTCCGATACCTTCCTCATCTTCATCGATGGTCGCGAGCGTAGTTACGTCCTCGCGGCCTCCATCTTCGACGAGGGCGATTCGTATGCGCTGGCGTTCGATGTCACTAAGTGGTTGCATGTCGTTCGATGGCATCGCGATATATTTGTGGTGGACGTGTAGGTTTCCCTGTTGCGCTTGATACCATGACGAGGGTTGTTGTGCCTTCGGCGATCAATTCACCTGTTGAATCTAAGCGAACTTCGTAGGAAATTTCTAACCGTGGGCTAACAGATGCAGGCATGCGCGCAATGACACGAAGCAGGTCATCGTATTTCGCGGATCGAAGGTATCTTATGCTTGCGTCGGAAACTGGGAGCCAATAACCGGCAGCTTCGATCTCTGCGTAGGGAAGTCCGCATGCTCTCAGCATTTCGGTGCGCGCTACTTCGAAATACTCGAAATATTTCCCGTAATAGACCATCCCCATTTGATCTGTGTCCGCATATCGAACTCGGATCATTGTGGTATGTTCGATGAGGTGGGAATCAGGATGATGTGGTTCCATTGCCGTCCTCTTGAATTGGTGGTTTTAGCCAGTTCGATGTCTCCTCCACCAGATCAATTTCGCTGGGTTCACGCATCTTCTGTGTGATAAGTTCGAATGGATAGGCCATTCGTTTCAAATTTCGAAAATAAAGTACAGCGTGCTCACTCTCCAACTGCCATGACGCATTTTTATGCTGGACAAAAACATCTCCGAGATAAGCGGCAAAAACAAAAATCAGATTGTTTGAATCCTTCATTGGAGAGGTCACGGAAATTGATTTGTTACCCCAGCCTTTTGTGATCAGCAAGTCAAGCTGAGCAATGCTTTCAATTGAATGATCGAGTTTGATACCGAAGGTATCCATTCCCGCTGCTTCGCAAATTTGAGCGCCAATTATCATTTTTCTTTCGTTCCATTCCTTTTGCCATCGTGATTCCCTCGCGCCGTTATTGCGGAATGCTAAAGGCACTATTGCCAAAATAATAAAGATTAAAAGAAGGCCTGTAAAGAGCGGCATACGAGAAGTGGAGCGCAATCTTTCAGAATATCCTTATGGTTCTTCATTGGCGATAGCCTCAACTGCGATAATTTCCATCGCAGTTGGGTCAACCGATGCGAAAGGGTCTTCAGTCCATATTCCCATTCTGGAAAATTTTTCCGTTCTTCGGTCCAGAGCGGAAGTAGATTCTATCTCAAATAGATCGGTGAGCCCACGAAGTTCTTCGAGCAAAATCTCTTTGAGGGTTTCGAACATCGTTTCCGGTGAGCGGTGCGCACCACCAAGCGGCTCTGGTATAATGCGGTCGATGATACCATAAGCCAGCAGGTCCGTCGCGGTAAGTTTTAATGCTTCTGCGGCCTGCTCTTTGAAATTCCAGCTTCTCCAAAGAATGGAGGAGCAGCTTTCTGGAGAAATAACACTATACCATGAATTTTCAAGCATCAAAACCCTGTCACCCAAACCAATGCCTAACGCTCCGCCGGACGCCCCTTCACCGATGATTACAACAACAATCGGTACTTTAAGTTGGGCCATTTCAAATAAATTCCGAGCAATAGCTTCAGCCTGTCCACGTTCTTCGGCTTCGATACCGGGATACGCTCCGGGGGTATCGAGTAACGTAACAATCGGTTTGCCAAATTTTTCGGCAAGTTTCATCAGCCGCAACGCCTTGCGGTACCCTTCTGGGTTTGGCATGCCAAAATTCCGATAGACGTTTTGCTTCGTGTCGCGCCCCTTTTGATGACCGATCCACATGACACTTCCTATTTCATCGAGCGTTCCAAATCCACCAACAATGGCGGGGTCGTCACGTACGCCGCGGTCTCCGTGAAGTTCGGTAAAATCGGATGTAAGTCCATGAATATAATCAAGGGTATAGGGTCGATCCGGATGGCGCGCTACCTGCACACGTTGCCATCGTGTTAGGTGTTGATATATTTCACGAGTCAGGTCCTCGATCTTTGATCGCATTGCCGCCATCTCTGAAGTTAGTTCAACGGTTTCGGAAAGCTTGCGCATCTCTTCATATTTGTTCTCAAGATCTTCAAGCGGTTTTTCGAAATCAAGAATTGTTTTTGCCATTATGCTCTCCTTCGTGATGTGCTGGTCAATAAAGTCGTGGGCCTTGTGAAGATCGCTTTGAATAAAATCTCACAGTCCATGGCGATAGTATGGTTTCGCGCATAGTACTGGTCGAACTGCTGAATATCCTCCTCACGTGGGGTGCTTTTTGCAGCAACTGCTGCTAAACTGGTTAGACCGGGTTTGGGGTAGTAGGCCTCTCGATCGAAATATCCCTCAACACCGACCAGCGTTCGTCTCCCTCGAAAAATATCGACCCATACATTTGTACGTTTGCGCAGAATTTCGGTTGGATGCAAAAAAGAAGCAAGAGCAAGACCCGGTAGTGCTATGCCACTTACAAATATATCGAGCGTGCGTTTTGCAAGACGATGCGAAAGGCGATCGAGATTATATGCAACTGGCAGCAATGCAAGCGGCTCTCTCGCTACTTCTGACAACAACTCGATATTCTGTTTACCGAGTAGGACATCGCTTGCGGCGGGAACCATGGAAAAATTAACTCGCAAGGAGGGGTTTTCGGAAGAGGTCCTTTGCATTATCGCTAATACTTCCGTATAAGGCACCGCACCACTTGCGAAAATAACTTCTATAACCTTCTTATCACGAACGACCTTTGCGATCATGTTGGTATCGCCAAGGATTCGCAAGCCCGGTTGTACTTCGGTATTCAGCCGCTCAAGGGTGCTGTTGATAAGTCCGACCACCTCAAATCGGCGGAGAAATTCCAAGCGTGTCAGTAGCGAAGCAATGCGCAAACCCTCTTCGTTTGCTCCCACGATCAAGGTTCTCCTTAATTGTGGTGTTGCTGAGGTTCCAGTTCCCCGAATAAACCACCGGGTTGCTCTGAGTAAGCCTCGATCGAGCAGCAACATTGCACCAGTCACGAGCGTAACCATGACCACAAAGCTTCGGCTTGCCGGAAATTCCTTAAAGAAATACGTGAGTGAAGAGAGTCCGATGAGGATTGCGGGGATGGCAATCACAACGGGCCTCATGCTACCCCAACGTGTTGGATGATATGCTTTCAGTGCGGCGAGGAGCGTAACTACGATAATCGGTGGGATCAGATATGCAAATGGGTAATCCCATTGCGGTAAACCAAGCCATGTTCCCAAAAGGATTTTGGAACCGATGAGCACACTTAGCCCAATCACAAGATAGTCTAATACGACAAGAGCGATCGAACTCCGATGACGTCTGGCGAGTGCGATTGCCCGTCTAAGGAAAATTCCAAGCCGAAGGAGCAGATTAAATATAAACGAGGCATGATAGTGTTTCTTGACAAAAACATGCATCGCTTCATAAAATACCTGAAGTTCATTAATCGCGCTGCGCCTCGTCGATTCACCTTTAAAATGGATTGTTGCAGTTGTGTTTACGTAAAAGATCTTAAAGCCAGCCTTCTTAGCTCGAAAGCAAAGATCGATGTCCTCCCCATACATGAAAAAATCTTCGTCGAAGCCTTTTGTTGCCTCTAACGCTGCACGGGAAATCATCATAAAAGCTCCCCCAAGGGCATCGACTTCATAAGTCGCATCGATAGGCAGATAGGTAAGATTATATCGGGCAAACAGCTTAGAATTTGGGAACAGACTGGCTAAGCCAAAGAGCTTTGTAAAACTTGCCCATGGGGTGGGAAATCCTCGGCGGCAGCTAAGCTGAAATGTGCCATCGCCATTAAGCAATTTACATCCTGCTAACCCGGCACCAGGATGTGACCGCATAAAATCGAGCATGGTTCGAAGCGTTTCTTCACCAAGGATCGTGTCCGGATTCAAAAGGAGTTGGAAATTTCCTTTAGCTTCTTTTAGTGCAAGATTGTTTGCGCGCCCAAATCCAATATTCTCGTCCAATGCATGCAACAGGACTTCTGGAAACTCAGAGCGCACCATTGCGACGCTGCCGTCGGAAGAATTGTTATCGACCACGATAATTTCACCCTCGATCTCACCAGCCGCAAGCGAGCGCTGAGCGCTTGCGATCGCGCCGCGAAGGAATTCCTTCACATTGTAGCTGACAATAATGATCGAAAGATCCATGTCTTAAAGCTCTCCTGAAATTGCGCGTGCCTTCAATTTCCAGACCATCCCAACGGCTTCGCGAACGATCGATCTGCTCATTTTACTAGCACCGGCGAGGCGATCCGCGAACGTGATGGGGATCTCCTTGATACGAAACCCTTTGCGCCATGCGCGGAAGTTCATTTCGATCTGGAACGCATAGCCATTGGAGCGAATGTCATCCAGGTCGATCGCTTCAAGCACGTTGCGACGAAAACATTTAAAACCTCCGGTCGCATCGCGCACCGGTATGCCGGTGATGATTCGGGCATACACGTTCGCATTATAGGAAAGCAAGAGCCTGCGTTTAGGCCAGTTGGTTACATGAGCACCGGGAATATAGCGCGAGCCGATCACAAGGTCATAGTTCTCGATCTCATGCAGAAAATTTGGGATCTCTTTCGGATCGTGCGAAAAATCCGCATCCATTTCAAAAACGTAGTCGAATCCTTCGCGGACCCCATACTTAAATCCGGTCACATACGCAGTTCCCAATCCCATTTTGGCTGGGCGGGTCAGTAAATGAATACGGCTGAACTCCGGATCTTCTCGCGCCTGAAGATCACGTACAATGTCCGAGGTTCCATCGGGAGAATTGTCATCGACAATGAGGATGCTCAGCGCAACATCCGGGCAACGTGGCTGCTGAGAAAATATCTCATGCACGAGCCGGACGATATTCTCCTGCTCGTTATAAGTCGGTATGATGATCAGTGCTCGCGCCATGAGTAAGGGAAATGATTAAACTCCTAATCCCTCCAGAACATGACTTGCGATATATTCCATTTCCGCACTCGTAAGCTCAGAATGCATCGGAATCGAAAGAATATGATCTGCTGAGAACTCGGAGTGTGGGAAATCGCCTCGTTTTCCTTCAGCATAGGCTTTTTGAAGGTGTAATGGAACAGGATAGTATATGCCGTGAGGGATGCCTGTTTCTCGAAGATGTTGTGCAACTTGCTCACGTCCGGATGAGAGAATAATGGAATATTGATGCCAGATGGAAGTGGCGCGACTATCAACAAATGGCGTTTGCACCAGTTCGGAATAATCTTCAAAAAGCGCGGAATAGGTATCCGCTGCTTTTGACCGGGCGGTGTTCCATTCATCGAGATGAGGGAGTTTTACATTCAAGATCGCAGCCTGTATCGCATCAAGCCGTGAGTTTACACCAAGTCTATCATGGTAATATGCACGCTCTGAGCCATGATTGGCAATAGTACGCATGGCATGAGCAAGTTTGTCATCATTCGTTGTCACCATGCCGCCATCACCGAAAGCCCCAAGATTTTTAGAAGGATAAAACGAAATTGCACTCATATCGCCGATCCCGCAGACCATTTTCCCTTCCCATTTCGCCCCCACTGCCTGAGCAGCATCTTCAATAACGATAAGATTATGCTTGTGCGCGATCTCAGAAATGCGGTTCATGTTTGCTGCCTGTCCAAAGAGATGAACAGGTAGGATAGCCCGTGTGCGAGGGGTTATTTTCGATTCGATCTGCTCGACATCAAGATTAAATGTTGAGGGATCAATATCCACATACACGGGCTTACCACGCAGAAGTGCAATGGTTTCCGTTGTGGCGGCGAAGGTAAAAGGAGTGGTGATCACCTCATCACCGGGCTCAAGGTCGATAGCCATGAGCGTGAGTTGCAATGCATCGGTCCCTGATGCACACGCGATGGCGTGCTTGACGCCGAGATAATTCTCCATTGCATGTTCAAAACGTTGCACATACGGGCCGTTGATATACTTCCCGCTGCGAACAACTTCCAATACGGCGCTATCAATTTCCTCCTGATATCGCCGGTATTGTCCGATGACATCGACCATCTGAATCGGTTTTGTAGGAATTTCTACTTCTGTTACGCTCATTTGTTGCTAATTCTTAATTGCTAATTCTTACTTCTTAATTACTAAGCTTGTCCTTTACCTCGAAACATCATATAGCCGGTGCGGAATAGGATCTTCACATCCAATCGGAATGACATGGATTCAATGTACATCAGATCGTACTTGACCCGCTGGCGAACATCATCGAGATTCTCGTCGTATTTATCGACCATCGCCTGATAAAGACCGGTTACACCGGGCCGGACTCGATGCCGGCGATTGTAATACGGAATTTCTTCGATCAATTGCTTAACAAAGAATTCTCGTTCGGGTCTGGGGCCAACCAATGACATATCTCCCTTTAACACATTCCAGAGCTGTGGTACTTCATCCAGATGTGATTTTCTTAGGAAACGACCAAGCGGTGTCACGCGAGGATCGTTCTTCGATGCCCATTGCGGTCCCGCCTGCTCGGCATTGACATACATCGACCTGAATTTAAAGATGCGAAAGCGCTTGCCATCTTTGCCTACGCGCTCCTGCGAGTAGATAAGTGGCCCGCTCGATGTCATTTTTATTGCAATGGCTGTAGCGATGATGATCGGGCTTCCAAGCAGAAGCAGCATTAAACTCACTACTACGTCAAGCGTTCGTTTTGCAGCTTCTTCCCAGGGTCGTAGCAGAACAGGATTCACATCGATAAGCGGAAAGCCGTATATTTCACGCGCACGCGCCTGGCCTGAGACAATATCGTAGAGATCAGGCACAATTTTGAGGCCGGCATTCGATTTCGATGCTCGAGCGATCACATCGATCAGCTTTTCATGTTCATCGGAGCCAAGAGCGATCAGTACTTCTTTAATCCCATGCTTGTCTATGACCGCTTCAAGTTCTTCTGTTGTACCGAGGTTCGGAACCTCAACAATTTTCGGCTTGTGTCCGCGCTTCCCGTTTCGCTGCTCAATGCTAAATCCAGCAGGATTAGCACTTTTGCCATTGGAATAGGGATGGACGAATCCAATGACTTCATACCCCAAACGCGGATAATGCGCTACTCGCGCGGCAAGATCTCTTGCCTTTTCGGGATCACCGACCACGATAGATAGTCGGGTTCCTACGCCAGATTCAAGAAGTCGCCGTTGGCCACTTCGGATGAGTGAACGAACAGCGACACATAAGACCGCAGTAATGAGCCAATAGGTCAATCCCAAAAGGCGGGGATCATTGGATGAAGGGCTGAGTGTATTCCAGGGATCCCACCAGATAAGGATCGACAGGAGTATGGTGCCTACGCCAAGGGTTTTCAAGATCGTGATGATCTCATCAAACGGCGCTCGTACATACCACGGACGATACAGCCCGAAGAATAGGAACAGGATCATCCAAAAAAGATATAGCAAGAGTGCAGATTCTGGCAAGAGGGCAGGAGTAAGGTCACTGGCACCCCGGCGGAACATAAACCAACCCGAGTCAACGCGCAGCCAGTAGAAGGCAAACCATGCTGCGTTCAAGGCGATAAAATCTCCTACGACGAGGAGTGCAAATTCCTTGCGTTGCGTCACGAATGGATCGCCTCCTGCTCGACGACCTTACTGTGAGAGATATCGCTGAGCCTCGTGGTCTGATTCCATATCGGGTTTTGCCGAGCTAGCAAAAAATCAATTACTCCCAATGTGAACGCGACATTCATACTGAAAAACCAGTAGAGTCCACTTGCAATAGGTATTGGATGCTTGAGGTTCCGCGTTAGTCCACCCAAAAGAACCAAAATGATGCAAAAGCCCTCGATTAGTACTAGCGGAAGTAGCCAATGATTGCCATTCAAATAGGCTCCAACGCTTCCAACGACCGCTCCGAGTCCGAGAAATCCGGTGGTCCAACGTAAGATCTTGTGAGGCCACAACATCCAAGCTCCGATGCCATGAAAAATCATGTCTGGCATAAGCGTGAGAGTATAGAGTCCCCTGGCTGGGTTGCGTCGTTTTCTTGACGCTTCGTCTCGATAATTTCTGGCGTAGAGTTCAGTCGAGACAGCACCCTCCTCAAAAAGTAGGCGCTGTCCCTTCTCAATTATGGAAAGAACCCCGAAGAAATCATCATGGACGCGATCATTGGGCAGTGTCCTCCAAAGCGAATGACGCATAGAATAGTTACCTCCATATAGGCCGACCGTCGAACCGATTTCTGCTTCATTTCTCCGAAGATTGCTCTCAAATGAAAGAAAGGTAGATTCTGAGCGGAAGATCCCGTCCTTTCGTTCGCTGGCAATCACAAGTCGCCCGGCAACTCCTCCAACAGTGGAATCAACATAGTGCCTGACATGACTCAGCACCGCATTCGGATTCAGAGTAACATCCGCATCCACAAAAAGGAGAATTTCATTTTGAGCTTTGGCTACCAAGTCATTTAACGTGAGCATCTTCCCGCGTTGATGTTGAAAGAAAAAAGGACGGATTATTGAGTGGTGCTCGGCGATATCGTTTAGGATAGCGTTGGTTTGGTCGGTCGATCCGTCCGATCCACAGAGAATCTCAATTTTCTCTTGTGGATAATTTTGTCTGAGAAGAGATTCTAAACATCTGCGTAGGACCAATGCTTCATTGAAAGCCGGCAAAATGATCGAAACGGTCGGACGGTAGGTCTCATCCACGCTCCACCTGCTTGGTCGAAGGCGCGCAAGAAGTGCTACAAGGAGCGGAAACCCCACGTAGGAGTAAAATAGTAGGAGGAAGCAGCCTGCTGCAAGATAAATCATCTATTCTAAGGTAGCAGTTTGCATTCTCTCAGTGCTCTTGGAGAGGGCTGATTGATAGAGCGCAATAAAATCTTCTCCTATTTTTTCCCAGCTATATTCTTGCATAACAAGTTTTCTTGCCGATCCTCCCAGCTTGTGTCGCATGTCGGCATTCCTCAAAAGCTCGGATGTTGCCGCTGCAAAGGCTCGAGGTTCATCATGGATCAATACCTCAACGGAATCCTTAGCCAAATTACCTTCGGATCCAATGGAAGTAGTCACCACTGCTTTTCCGGCAGCAAAGAAATCGAGTAATTTTAGTCTCATTCCACCACCGATCCTCAGGGGTACCACAAGAACGGCAGAACGGGCTAAATAGTCACGCACATCTGGGACTTGTCCGAGTAACCGTACTCGTGCTCCAAATCGCTCTGAGAATTTCGAGACACGACCTGATTCATTACCCACCACATCAAATTTTGCATCTGGACTAGATTCAAGGATGATCGGAAAAATTGACGTAAGAAAATACCGAACAGCGTCGTAATTCGGATCCCAACCGAGGCTGCCTACCCACAGGATCTGGTTAGAGTCTTCAGGTTGGGTCGAAGGTTGGAAGTACGATGTATCCACCCCTGCAGGAATAACGCGAATTTTCGCTTCCGGGGCGACCCTGCGCATTAGCACCGCGTCTTCGTTTGTGATCGCGGCGACAGCGTCGAAATTTTTCAGAAATTGAATTTCTTCCTGTTTTAGCCGCCGCCCATGGATGCCAGCCAATAAGCGCTTCAAAGGATTTGGCTCTGTGCGAGCAAAACGCTCGTAGATCAAGGCTTCAAAATTATGTTCCCGAAGAACGACGGGGAGTCCGAATTCACGTTTAAGCCACAAGCCATATTTACCCATGTGGGAATGATCGACATGCACAACATCGAATTTATCTCTCGCTACTATTTTTCTTAGCAAATCGAACATCTCTGGCATCATCCTGCGCTCAATGGGATATGCTCCGTGGAAAATCGTCCGTGTCAATACGTTCCAGCGCGGAGGCAAAGGCTTCGAGACCATTTCTACTTTCGAAAATTTCGAAAGCGCATGTACAGCATCCTGAGTTGCAGTTATTTCATCTAAAGGATAGGTTACAAGCGTAATATCTTCCCCAAGTTCCGCAAGCGATTTTGTAATATTGAAAATCCCTATCGCGCCACCATCAGTGAGCGGGTAGGGCATGCGAGGGGTGAGCTGGAGGATTTTCACTCTCGGAAGTTGTTACCAGCGATAGAGCTGGATGTAAAATCGTTTTAAGAGTATCAGCTGCTTCAACGAGAGCTTTGGTCGGTATCTTAGAAATGGACGAACTCCCCGGAGTCCGCTCATTACTCCTTTCATGCTTGCCTGTGCGACGCTGGGATGAATAATGGCGCCAAGAACCCGTCGCAATAGCCATAGAGATAACATCGGAGGTACAAGAAGCAAGGGCCAATGTTTAGCAATAATCCAAATATGGTGTTGCGCATTCAGAAAAGCAAATCGACCCGAAACTCGCATGGAAGGGGACTTCAAATGCAGGGTGACAAACCAAGGGCAGAAACGAATGCCATACCCAGCCTTATACAGCTGCAGTGCCAAATCATACCCTTCGCGATAACAAATGATTCGTTCATCATATCCATCGACAGCACGAAGAGAACTAACACGGAAGCACGTTCCGCCTTCTGCAAGATATATCCCTTCAAACCCTTCAACACCATTGCCTCCAAATCGGAACCAAGGATCTTCTCCCGTCTCATCGAATCCTGCGATGGGTTGGTAATATGTGCTTACAAGAGCATCGATGTTCTCATGAGACTCCATATATTTAACCATTCGTAGGATTGTGGCAGGTGTCGCAGGAATAGTATCGTCATCGAAGCTAAAAATGTATTTACCGGTGGCCAACCGCATTTCCCAGTTTCTCGAACTTGTGCCAGCATTCCAACCAACTTCATGTAACTTCGCTTTTGGGAATTCCGCGCGAATCATCTCAACGCTACCATCGGACGATCCGTTGTCCACGACGATGACTTCCACCCTCGGGTATATGACACCCCGAAAGATCACATCCAGCGTCCGTCTAAGATCCTCGCAACGATTGTAATTCAGAATCCCGATGGTAACAAGTGGCAGTGACGGGTCAGTGGATTCCTCGGCACCAACACTCCATGATTTAAGATCCCATCCATTAGATCGTTTCACCGGTGGTCTCCACTTTAATTCTACTAAATAGGCTATGAACATCTGAAATAGAAAGGATCTTAAGTAGATGAACCAAGCATAGGAACACTACTAAAAGCAAAGCAGATTCAATCCATGGGGAAATAAATCCTACTGGTATCGCGATGTTGATAATAAATGCCATGCTCATTGCTACGATAACCTTGAGCACAAGTTTTGTTAACAGGTTCATAGTCAAGAATTCGGACTTCCAGAGAAGTCCTAATAATCCGACGCAGCCAAGTGAGACAGCTATTAATTTGGAGATCATCGCCCCTGCCGCACCATAGGAAGGTATCAAGATGAAGTCTCCCAAAATGACTGCCGCCATCAATATCGTGGCGTAAACGGTGAATGGCCATGATTTTCCTGCAGCGATGCTCATTTCGGTTAGAAACGTCGAAATAAAAATTGGTAATAGCATCCATCCCATATATTGAAGAAGATAACCTGAAGCGGAATATTTCGCACCAAGAAAGAGCGTCGCAGCCATGGTTGAGGATGGAAGTAACGTTACGATAATTATACCCGCAGACACCATCAAAAACCGAAGCACAAGACCCGTCAATCGTTTTGACTTAACATGGTCCCCCCGCCGCATTAGCCGCGTGAGTTCCGGAGCAGCGACATAAGCAATGACAAGTGGGATTGGAATAACTGCGGAGATTAGCCTAACCATTGCACCATAGCTGGATACTTCGTATGGGCTACTCAAGCGATCTAATAATAATTTATCAATTTCTGTGTGTATCGTGAGAAAGCCGATAGCCACACTGAGGGGCAGGGCGCCTCTTATGAATTCTAAGATCGTATGCCAATCTACTCTGAGTAAAATGCGTTCCGTCCGGCACCATCTGGCTGTGGACACACATAGCAGAGCAAACCCAGGAAGGTTGGAAAATGAGTAAATGAAAAGAACCTGTGATACCGAAAGATGATCACCCGAGCATATCAATAATGCGATCGCGAAGGCAACTGCATCGGCAAGAGCAAACGCAGCTGCAAGATAAAATTTCCCTCGGCTTTTAAGAATCGATTCTCCAACCGCTCGTACGATCAGCAGTCTGGATGAAATAAAGATTGTAATTAATACAATTTGCATGTTCACGACCATGCCGGATGAATATAATTGCGGAGCAATAAGGAGAACCAACGCTGCCACGATAAGCGCGAGACCCACACGAAGTGCGAGCGCGCTACCGATCAGTTTCCCCCGACGGTCGGGATGTCCTACCGAAGCATCCTCTTCTGCTTCTGAGAATACTCGTGTGAACAAGGAATTCATCCCTAAGTCGGCCACAAGGCTCATCATCACGACAAAACTGATGGAAACGGTAAATTGCGCATACTCTGTCCTCGAAAGCATCCGAGGAATAATAAGTTGGCCAACAAACAGGAATGCATTCGAAAGGATGTTAAGAAATAGGCCGCTCGCAGCACCCCGCACTAAGCGAGAACCGGCCGAGTAATAAGCTTGATTTTGAACTTCACCACTCATTTTAACTGCAAAAAGGTTGAATCAGAATTCCTCTTCATTTTTCAACCCTTTGGAAAAGAACATAATTTTGATTCCAAGAATCAGGTGCACTCTGAAGCGGCATCACACCTGAATCCTGTGCAAATTCCCTCGTTTGCAGATACGAGTCTCTAATAACGGAATTTTGCATTAAATTATAGCTTTGTCTCGATCGAATGAGAAATAAAAAAGTAGGTTTGAAAACTCGTACGACCTGCACCGGGTCTTTTCGCAATTCAGTCGGCCATACTAATCCATCGAGATCTAAGATTGTGGCATCAGAATAGTACCCCAATGCACCGATATCCGATGCCATAATCGTCGCTGATTGGAGCGAATGGCTACTCCCCCACTGCTCTAATCGTGTGTAAATATTAGTTGTCACTCGGCTGGGTCCGACTTTACATGCGATGAATGACCAAATTGCGAGTATAGCGAGAGTGCTGGAATAGAGCATCCAATTCTGGGAGAACAATCGAGAAATTTTAGTCGACCTCTGGAGAATAATCCCCAAACCCAATGAACCCAAAATAAATTGTCCGAAATGGCTAACCTCGCCGTACCAAGGCATTATTCTTGAGTGATTTGCACAATAAATCAGGATAAGTAGCAACATCCAAATTACAATGGTCTGCATTTGGCCTCTTTTTTGTTTTACCAGCCAACCTCCTAAAATCGTGAATGGAATCAAAACTATTCCGACGGGGTCATTGAGAAGGAGGTCATGGAGAGGGTAAAAAAATGTGGGTGATCTCCACCCAAGTTTTATTAGTACCGACTGTGGAATAATGCTGCCATAGGAATAATATATGATGGCAAGACCAGGAATCACAGCAAGAATGCTTACTCCAGCAAGTCGAAGTGCATGTAACTTCGATCTCTGGAAGAACTCCAATGCTATAAGAATAGCAACTAAAATTAGGGCCTCTTCTCGAATGAAGAAAGTAATAGACGCAAGTGCAATGGCTGTAAAAGTTTTTCCAGCATAAAAAAGCGAAATAGAAAACAGACTAAATGTGAGAAATAAATTTACCTCCATATCTCCGATGGTAATGCGGGCAAGTGACGGGCTAAGCGCGAAGACTATCCCAAAAATAAATGCAGAAATGTTTCCGCCATTTTGTGCAAGGATTCTCAAACCCCAGACAAGTACCGCAACATCTAAGCCAATATTCAGAATTAGGACAGTAATCGGCATTGGAAGACGAATCTTAAAGAGAAAAGCCTCTAAGAGTCCGAACAGTGGGCAGCTAATTCCAAGAATCGCAGCACCCCGATTGAAAACAAAACCGTTGCCTGTTGCCAGATTTCGAGCGTGACGCAATGTGATGAAGCTATCGTCAAATTGCGGGAATATATAGCTGGCAAACATGCGAGTGGCTAATGTTGCGAGCCCAAAACAGACAACCATACGCCAATTGATAATTTCAGATTTATCAAGGAGATTTTCTTTCATTGTTCGTTTACATACGAATGGAGTGGTGAGTATCACGCTACTCCTAAAATAATTGCTTGATTCGGAATAGACTCTATGTTCTTTTCAAGTACCAGAAAATAGCCCCATATTAGTCCTACCCATGTGAGGTCAGTTTTTGCACCCAGTGAGGGTTCGGTATAGGCATTTATGAGAATTGCGAAGAGAAAACCCAAGCTTGCGCGTAAGATAATTTGAGCATGCAGCGGGAGGCTGTGGGACTTTAGAAGTCGAAAACCTTTAAACAAAATTGAAAAGAATGCCCCCAAAAATAATATTGCGCCTATAAAACCTGACTTGAAGACCATGTAAAGATAGCTGCTATGACTGAAGGGCATCCAATAATGCACATCTCTCACGATGTCAAAAATGCGAAACTTGGTTCCGAATCCATGTCCAAGGATCGGAGATTGAAGAATATCCTGCCATTCATACTTCCACTCCACAAATCTCATGCGTAAAGAAAGATCCGTTCCTAAATGTTGAGAGCTAATAAAACGTAAACCATAGTTCATCAGAAGAAGGCGAAAGGTTCGAGATTGAAAATAGAAAGGCAGCAATCCAATTATTCCACACAACCCGCTAACCAGCAAGCGCTTTATTCCTCTCCGCCTTTCTTTAAGATCTCCTAGCAACACCACCCCGATCATGCAAATAATGATTCCCACATAGAGATTTCGTCTAAAGGATATGATGATTCCGAGAATGCCAAGCAATAGTAATAGCACAGCCAGTAAAGTCTTCCAAAATCCTTTCTGGTCCATTAGAATCGAAGTCGCGATGAGAACAATAAGCCCCGAAATCATCTCATTCGAATTTCCGCGCCCAGTTTGATACAGATAGACTGCACGGAGCACATTGCTCCTTAGTCGAAAAAAATTCCAGACAACAATGATGATTCCAGAGAGCAAGACACTCAATATCAGCCATCGCTCTGACGGGGATTCAAACTCGACGAAGTTATAATAAATTATCGGAATGGCCAGAAACGGGGAAAGATTGAGCAATTCCCGAAGAGCGAAATTCAGCGTCGTGTGCTCACCCGAAAGACCAACAAGAGTGACGATCAGAGACCACACCGCGAACAGAACCAAGGCAAGTTGACCTTTCGAGGTGCTAAGTGATTGTCGTTCGAAGAATCGCAAACGTAATAACCAATACGCCATAATCAGTGCGAGCACAATTCCGAGGGCCAGATCCAGAACGGTGGGCTCGCCATTATCTCTGCCTCGAAGGGTTAAGATCACATTAATCACAATAAAGGCAAATAGCGACGCTACCGGATTTCGAACTGTAGCAAAAACAACAAACCCACCAAGAATAACGGCGATAGGAATCAGGGATTCCGTGAGAATGAATGAACCCACAAGTACAGCGATTATCGCAATCCCCGTAGCAATTTGAGCCCGAAGCGAGAGCTGGAAAGCACCTCTGTTCTCTCCGAACGAATTGCCGCTATCTAATGCTAATGCTTGCACGCTTTTCGGGAATTATAAGCCAAGTTGTTTACGGTCGTGGGCGAAATTCACTCGAAGCCGGTGCGTTCCAGACAAAAGCAGTACAAATAGCGATGTAATAATTGCGCTTCCTAATAATGCAGCGAGCAATATTACAGATCGGTGTGGCTTGGATTTGTGAACCGGCACCGAAGCAGAATCAAGGGTGACGAATCCATAGAGATTTTTCTGCTCGTCGAGTTTAGCTTGTTCGTAGGCCGGCAGGAGGAAGGCTTTGAGTTTACTCTGTATCTCGAACTCGCGTGTTAAGCTCAAATATTGCATGGCCACATCGGGCAAAACATTCGTTGGCACAAAGGAGCTTGCCTGTGCATCCATGCCGACTTTCATCTGAGCAAGCTTCGATTCTATTTCATCGATGGTTCCCTTGTACACGCTTACTTGTCCGGAATTGGCGCCGTACATCTGTTCTGCGCTGTGCAATTGTACTTCGGCCCCCATCTTTTGTTCTTCCATTTCTGCAAGCGCACTCATTTCGGCACGAGCTTGTTCAGTTAAAGAAAAAATCCCATATTTTTTCTGAAAAGCGAGAAATGCGTGTTCCGCCGTATCGAGATCAGCAAGATTTTGTTGATATCGGGCTTGCACATACGCGATATTGTGGTCAGCCTCGTCTTTGGCGAGTCGACTGTTCACATTGTTGATCTCATCGATAACGGCATTGGTAACTTGAGCAGCACGGCGCGGTGTGGTGTCTTCGAAGGTAATAATAAAGTTACCTTCCTCGGAAAGTTCGCCATCCAAATTCTTTGAAAAGTCGTCAATCGCATCTTCCATCGTGGTATCACGATAGATCGCTTCAAAGTTAAATTGGCGTACCATCTTTTCCATTAACTCTCTGCTTCGGAGTAGCGACAGGGGAGTATAGCTTTCATCGCCGCCGCCGAGCTTTGCAATGCCGAGATCCTTAAGACTTGAAGCAATTCCAGAAGTGGCATTATCCAACGATCCATTAGCATGACGTGCCGGGAGGATGACTGCGCGCGCTTTGTAATAATTTGGCATTCTGGTAAAGGAATACCACCCGGTGATTCCAGTGACAACGACAGCAACAATTATGATCAGGAACTTATGGCGAAGCAGGATCGAGACACTTTCTACCCATGCCTTTCGGGCGGGAGTGAGTAGCATGGCGCTCTTGCCTTCGCCGTTTATGGCAGTTCCTGAAGGCTCGGATGAGGATGGTATAGGTTGCTCAGTTTGCATATGTTCTAAACCGTGATTCTTCGCTGGAATATTAAAAAAGTGCTTTTACGCCAATGTCAATAAGGGTCTCAGGTAATTCCAGCGGTGCTTGCGAAACGGGAAGTCCTGTGAGATCGAATCCTGGCGTCGAAGTTGATCCTCCTAAGTAATCGACGATCTTCTTTGTTCCGTTCGCAAAGAGAATAAGCCCTCGCCATGGTTCGAATTGAACTTCTGCAGTTATCGTATAAATATTTACACGGCGCCCTTCAAGGAAATGGGTATCGTACGGAGCTCCTTCGGCATTCATGCTTACGCGGTAGTCTGCTCCAGCATTGTATAAAAGATTACCGCTCGAGTCATAGATATTTTCACCACGTTCAATGAACTGGCCATTGAGAACGAAGGTCCATTTGGAATCGGGAGTCCATCGCAGGGTTGTCCAAAAGCTTTGGGCATTTGGGCCGATCTGTGTACCAAGAAGGGTCTGTGAGCTGGAGTAGGAACCCACCGTATCCCAATGTGAGTAGGTATAGGGCTCGACCCGGATCCATTCCGCTTCCCAATCGAGATCAGAGCAACCGAAAGCACCTGCCCACATTCCTCCGAGCTGCCACGCCCACTTGTTTGACCAATATCCCTTTCCGATGTTGCCTGCCACGAAATCATCAAGTAAAGCCTGACCTCGAACCTCAAAACCCGGCGCTATCTGCCATCGCGCATGTGTACCAAGCAAGCCATTATCATGATCCTGATCATCGAGTCCATGTTTAGCAGTTCCGAGGAAGGAAAACGGATTCAGGTAGGCGAGATCGAGGCGCTCAGTAAATACCATAATGTCAGTAAATCCGAGTTCCGCATTTTTGCCAATTCCGAATGTGAGGTCGTGTAGGGCAAGATATTTTAGTGGATAAGGCGGCTCGTTATATGTCACTGTATCCTGTACCAATGATCCAACGATTGCCTGATAACGAACCGCTCCAACATGAGCACCGAGGCTGAAGAAATCGAACGTGGGTACCCCGTCGGCAGAAAGAAGGATATTATCGTTTTCATAGGATCCTCCGATAGCAATAGACTCCCGTGCTATTTTGCCGGTGAACCAATCGTTATTATAGGATAGCTCTGCGGTGGTGAAGTCAAAAAAATTAGAGAAATAACGCAAATTATTATTTTTGCCCAGTGCAGGATCTTCGAGCGCCAACTGCTGATCACCTATGGCCACTCCGTTGGTGGTCTGCATAAAGTATCCGACGTGCCCACTCAACGTTCCGGAGAAACGTCCACCAAGATTAAGCAGCTTTACGGATTCGGAAGCAGGACTTGTCTCGCGAAGATACTCCACACTACCTATCCCATGCACAAAAAGGTCAGATTTGGTAGAGTCATCATACCATTGGTAAAGATATTTATCTTGTTGGGTAAAAATTCCATCGAAGAAAAGGGGCATTGCATCCTGCGAAGAAAACATCGTCACAGCTTCACGAGGATCGAGGGCATATGTTTGAAGATATTTTTTTAGAAGCGCTTGCTCTGCGCCGGAAAGTTTTGCCGATCGTGCCTGCCGCAAAAAACCGGCTACTTCAAATTGGGAAAGTGGAAGCTCGGCTTCCGAAAACCCCGTAATTACACCCCGAACAGAAAGATGTCGAAGGAAAGCATAGATCTCATTATCGTCAAGCGGAACCTGCTCTACGCCAATGTGCGGTTGCGAGGTAAGGATCTGACCCCACACTGATTGAATGGTACATGTCACCATCGAGACTACTAATACCAATGCACACAATAATCGCATACTCAGCTATTTGTGTGTAACGTTGACGTAGATTGAGAGCCCCGTGAGAAGCGCTCCAACGATGGCTACAGCTGTCGTGAGTCTGGCCAGTTTATAATCTTCAGAATAATCGGGCTCTTTTGGAACGAAGATTTCGTCGCCGGGTTCGATCTTAGTATCGCTTGGGTCCATCCAAGCTTTCGAACTGAGTTTTATTACCACAGTTTCTGATTTTTCAGCACCATCGGCGTATCCGCCAACCTGCGCTATGTAATAACGAAGAGGTGCATTTTCCTGATAATTTACAAAACCGGCAATATTGACGAATCCATTGACATAGACGCTGGTCGGTCGCTTCGGGATGATGATCTCGTCTCCATCCTCAAGTCTTACATCTGCAGAACGATCGCCTTGCACAAACAAACGGTACATGTCGGTGACAGCGGTTGTGGGTCTCATGGAAAGTTGCCTCTCATAATTTGCAGTATCAGCAACGGTGAGGTTTTGCAGACGTGTAATTTGGGCCACATCTTCCGGCGAACCAGCCGTCAGCCGCTCATCATGGCTGTGTCGCTTTATCACCCCAGCGGCGGGATAAGCTTTTGCTGTCAACCCACCAGCCTCTTGCACCACTTGCGATAGGGTAGTATGACCATCGTCAATCGGGTAGGGGCCCGGTTCGCCAACCTCTCCGATCACTTCTACCACCGCCGCTCGGTTTTCTTCTGGTAATGATCGCAGGATCACTCTATCATTGGGCTGGAGGGGGACATCTGGGGCCGTGTGGGCTTGGATTGCTGCAAGATCATAAACCTGCGGATGGCCGGTCGTATCTCCTGCACCAATTCGCGAGAGTTCTACATGATGAAGATCCGCATTCGCAGACGGCCCAAAAGCGTACTTAATGGCAGATGAGAGGGAATCGCTCTGCACAAATTCGAATTCTCCTGGTGCTTGAACAGCACCATAGACTCCGATAGCGGGGTGCATCATATCTCGAAACGGGACATCGATCACGTCTCCCTGACGCAATGGTGGTGAAGCTTTAGGGTCATGCATCGAGTTGTAACGTACAAGATCGATCCGATCCATGGTGCCATCCTCATGAGCGACAGTAAGATAGCGTTTGCTTGCTGGTGCAGCCTCACGATCCCCAAAAAGTGCTTGAAGATGTTTCTTTCCTAATTGATCGAGATCCATCTGCTTTTGCATTCCCGGCTCATGGGAAGGCTGCATTGCAGGATCTATCTTGTTGGCAATATCTACTGCGACGTTGGCACGATCGGCAGCCGAAAGGGCATACTCCCCTGGCGTTGATACATCCCCTTGAACTGTCACGTAGATCTTACGAGGTTGGTAAAGAGCAAGTGCAATTGGCGGATGGTTCGGGTCGGGATGTTTAGATGCGAAGGATGCTGTGGCTTCTTGTAACACTTCTTCCCTAACTTGAGCAAGTGTTTTTCCCTGTATATCGAACGCGCCAAGATTAGGAATCAAGAGCAAATTATCCAGTGAGACCGATGGATAAAATGTCTCGCCACTTGTCCAGAAACGACATTCGAATACATCGCCGGGACCTAAATGGTATTCGGCGGGATCGATACTGCTTTCAAAGATCGTGCCTTCGGCTGATGTTGGAGGTGTTGAGCCCTTCTGTGAGCTAAGTTGTGGGATCGAGCTTTGTGGAGATAATGGCGAGGTAAGTTGCGCGCGCGCGCCATCTCCCAAGCAAGCGATTGCCACAGAGATGATGATAAGAGAAGCGCTAAAATTTCTCAAAATGATGATTCTAAAATAGCTGCAATACGATTTGCCGCATGTCCATCCCACAGTATGGGAACTTGATGCGATTTCCAATGTCCTGCTAATGCGGCCTTCGAAAATTTAAGGGCCAGTTCCATGTTCAGCCCAACAAGCTCGTTGGTTCCTTCTTCGACTGTGATCGGCCGTTCCGTGTTCTCTCGTAAAGTGATGCACGGGATTCCAAGTGCGGTTGTTTCTTCCTGAATACCTCCGGAATCTGTTAGAACGACACCCGCTGAATCCTGCAAAGCCAAAAAATCAAGATACCCAGCCGGGGCGATCAGCGACAAACGCTGATTTTCTCGAACGCGAGCATCTAAGCCAAATGCTTCGAGCTGCTTCCGAGTGCGAGGATGAATGGGGAAAACGATGCGAGACACAAACGAGGACATGCGCTCAAAAAGCTCCACAAAGCGTGTGAGTCCAGCCGGTTCATCCACGTTGCTTGGCCGATGCAGGGTAACAAGAGCGTAATTTTTCGACTCAATTCCGTATTTCTGTGCGAGTTCCGGAAATCGTTCGCGTGCTTTAGGTAAATATTTTTGCACTGAATCGATCATCGTATTGCCTACAACAAACACCCGATCGTTCGATATTCCTTCATACTCCAGATTTTTAAGCCCACTCGGCTCGGTCACAAAACAGAATCGGGAGAATTCATCGGCCACTATTCTGTTAATTTCTTCGGGCATGGAGCGATCGAACGAGCGCAATCCCGATTCGATATGTCCAAGTGGAATTCCAGCTTTAGCTGCAACAAGCGCAGTGGCAAGTGTTGAATTCACATCGCCAGCAACCATCACAAGATCAGGCTTTTCTTCGACCAGAAGCTTTTCCATCTCGATCATTACTTTCGCCGTCTGCTGTGCATGAGTTCCAGAGCCAATGCCAAGAAACCGATCTGGCTGGGGCATGTCGAGATCGCTGAAGAACACATCCGACATATTAGCATCGTAATGTTGGCCGGTATGAACAAGGATAGAATCGAATTTCCCAGTTGCGCGAACGGCCTCCAGCACCGGCGCGACCTTCATGAAGTTCGGGCGAGCGCCAACGACGAACAGAATTTTTTTCTTTGTCAAAATTTACGCGGTCGTATGGCGATTTCCCGATCCAAGCAGAACGATCTTTTCACGAAGCTCCGGTTCGTGAATGTGTTTGGTTGCATTTCTTGTATCGATGATATGTGATGCGTTTCGAACCAGGAACTCATAGTCGTATTGCGAGTGATCGGTCGTGATAATGACAACATCCGCCGATTGCAGCGTCTTGGCATCGAACGGCTTTGCAGTAAAATCTCTGCCTTTGACGTTGATCTTTTCTACGAATGGGTCAGTAAAATCAATATGCGATGCTCCATCATCGAGCAACAATTCCATGACACGGATAGCGGGGGAGTGCCGCGTGTCATCCACGTCGCGCTTGAATGCTACGCCGATCATTAAAATTTTCGCATCTCGCAAGCGTATCGGAAGTTCTGCGACAGCTTTGAAAACCAAGTCCTTCACATAAAACGGCATGGACTCGTTCGTCTCCGCTGCAAGCGTGATGAAATTCGTCTCGAAATCATAAGCTCGCGCTTGCCATGATAAGTAAAATGGATCGATCAGAATGCAATGCCCGCCAATTCCCGGCCCTGGATAGAATGGCATAAATCCGAATGGCTTCGTTGCCGCAGCATCGACGACTTCCCACATATTAATTCCACCCATTCGGTCGCAAAGCTTTGCAAGTTCATTTACCAATGCGATATTCACCGACCGGAAAATATTTTCCAGCAGCTTTTCCATTTCAGCGACTTTTGGTCCGCTGACTGCGATGACATTCTGAATGATCTGTTCATTCGTCAGGACTGCGAGCCTTGTGCAACTTGGCGTTACACCGCCAACAACGATCGGCGTATTCGCTGTCGTCCATTTCTGATTTCCCGGATCGATTCGTTCCGGGCTGAACGCGAGGAAAAAATCCTTGCCAACTTTCTTTCCATTCTTTTCGAAGATGGGCTGAACCGAGCCTTCCGTAGTATTGGGAAAAGTTGTCGATTTCAGAATGATAAGCTGACCATCGCGTAACTCCTTTGCGATCGATTCCGCCGAACTCGTGATATAGCTGATGTCGGGATCTTTATTCTCGGTAAAAGGCGTGGGAACGCAAATATAGATGACGTCCAGCTTACCGCAATTTTCATAATTGGCTTGTGCTCGAAACGTCCCATTCTTGACAGCCTCGCTAACCTCGGCATCCGGAATATCCTGAATGTAATTTTTCCCTTTTTGCAGCGATTCAACTTTCGATTTGTCGAGATCGATGCCGACCGTTTCGAATCCCTTCTTGGCGAATTCTATCGCCAGCGGTAGCCCGACATATCCCAGCCCCACGACTCCGATCTTCGCCGTCTTATTTTTAAGCTTCCCCTCCAATGCGGCGGCATGACCAGTAAGAGGAACATTCTCCACCGACTTTTCAAGGCGGGGGCGGGGGGTGGTTGCAGCGGATTTTTCCATTCGTTCGGGCTAAGTACGGCTCTATAATAGGTTCTGTTTCGGAGCGTTCGCTAACGCAACCTATGCCCGAATGCTTCCCCCATCCGAAATTAGCCGTATTTTTGTCCCATGCCATTGCGTAAAGCCAAATTCGAAACCAGCTCCGGGATACCCATCGAGCGTATCAACAAGCCCCTTCCATCGCAGGATAGAGCGGTTGCCCCAGCTCTCGATGCCAGCGAATTTCCCTTTACTCGCGGCATTTACCCCGAAATGTACCGTTCTCGGCTCTGGACGATGCGTCAGTATGCTGGTTTCGGCAGCGCCGAGGAATCCAACCGGCGGTACAAATACCTGCTGGCCTCTGGTACAACCGGACTTTCCATCGCCTTCGATCTGCCCACCCAGATCGGCTACGATTCCGATCACCCGATGGCCGCCGGCGAAGTTGGTCGCGTCGGCGTCGCCATCGATTCGCTGGAGGATTTCGATATCCTCTTCGATGGCATCGAAATGGCGAAAATTTCCACTTCGATGACGATCAATGCCACGGCTGCGATCCTGCTGGCGCTTTACGTGGCAAAAGCTAAAAAGCAGGGTGCCGATCTGAAACTACTTTCCGGAACGGTCCAGAATGACATCCTGAAGGAATACGCTGCTCGTGGAACCTATATCTATCCTCCATTGCAATCCATGCGGATCGTGACGGATATTTTCCGCTGGTGCGCTGCGGAACTTCCTTCGTGGAACACCATTTCCATTTCCGGCTATCACATTCGCGAAGCGGGTTCCACGGCCGTTGAGGAAATCGCCTTCACGCTCGCTAACGGCATCGCGTATGTCGAGGCGGCGATCGGTGCCGGGCTCTCCATCGACGACTTCGCCCCTCGGCTCTCCTTCTTCTTCAATGCTCACTCCAATTTCTTCGAGGAAATTGCTAAGTTCCGCGCGGCCCGGACGCTCTGGGCGGGCATCATACGCGACAGGTTCCATGCAAAAAATCCCAACTCGATGAAACTCCGGTTCCATTCGCAGACCGCCGGTTCCACGCTGACGGCACAACAGGTCGAGAACAATATCGTTCGCACCACTATCGAGGCGATGGCTGCGGTGCTCGGTGGAACCCAGTCCCTGCATACCAATGGCAAGGATGAAGCCCTTGCCCTGCCTACCGAAGAGGCCGCCCGCACCGCGCTTCGCACTCAGCAGATCATTGCGTGCGAATCGGGAATTGCCGATACCGTCGATCCGATGGCGGGGAGCTATTTCGTCGAATATCTCACCTCGGAACTTATTCGAAGAGCCGAAATGCTCATGAGCGAAATTGCAGCTATCGGCGGAGCGGTCAGCGCCATCGAAGCCGGATTTTATCAGGAACGGATCGCACAAAGCGCATACGAGTTCCAGAAGAAAGTGGAAACGAAAGAGGCCATCGTCGTCGGCGTGAACGAGTTCGTCACGGAGGAACTTGTCGCGCCCGAAACGCTCCGCATCGATCCCGAACTCGAAGCCCGCCGGATCGCCGCCGTGCAAAACCTTCGCACTCGCCGCGATGCCAGGATCACCAGCGATGCGCTCGCCGAAGTGGAGCGCGCAGCCAAGGATGGCGAGAACCTCATGCCACGCCTCATTGCCGCCGTGGAAGCTTATGCCACCCTCGGCGAAATTTCGGACGCCCTCCGCCATGTCTTCGGCGAATACATTTAGAGTTATCTAATTATTTTACTGAGCCCGTTCCCGCAAGAAATCCTCGATGCCGCGAACATGTGCGGCGGCAAGTTTATCGAGGAAATCCGGGTTGCGCAAGGCTGCTTCCTGATCGGGGAACATCATGTACAGCGATTCGGTCAGGGCGCACGGCATCCAGGTTGGGCGGCAGACGGCCAGGCTTTTGAATTTCGCGCCAAGATCGGGGATGCGTGTAACGGCCACGATCTCTTTATCCAGATCGATTGCAAACTGAGCAGAGAAAGGATGGAAATAATAGGTCGAGGTTCCATATTTCAGGAACGGATCGGTCCCATCTGGGAACGCATTGTTGTGGACGCTTAGATACAGATCGACGTTGGACTGCACCCCAAGTAACGAGCGTGCTTCTAATTCTTCCGTTTGGTTCACATCGCTTACTAAACCGCTTAGTGTTTCGTGGGTCATAAGCACGATCGCGCCTTTTGCGGTCAGTTGATCTCTCAATTTTAACGCCTCAGCAAGATTTGCTTCCCGCTCCATCATGCCCGTCGGCCCCGTCGCGCCGCCGGGCGGATGTCCCGGATCGAGCATGATACGTATGCCTATAAGTGGATTGCTGGAATCGATCACCGGTGGTCGCCGAATACGAATATTGATCGAGCCATCTTCTGAGTAATAGACTTTATATCCCCAGACCGGCTTTGTCAGTAAGATGGTATATTCGATACCTCCGGGAACCGTATCGTAGCTCCAGCCATTCATCAGAGGGTCGTTGCCGGAAGAAATGAATGAGCCAGGTAATGTGCCGCCATAGACGTGGATCCGAACCGAAAATGCCGTCGTATTGATCTGAAATGGGTTGTAACTGCTGGGAATAAGAAGATTAATATATTCTGTTGCGGGGAATATATCGGCACGACCGGCAACAGGGCGGTTTAATAAAATAATATGACTCGTCGATTTTTTTGTGTCAAAATTGCTATCGGCGATCCATGCGAAGGTGGTGCTATCGAGTTTTGCTTTGTAATATTTTCCCTCATGCTCAACAAGGTGCAGCCGTGTGCCGAGCGGGAAGAACCACTCGCGGTTCCCATCGGGCGTAAGTGCGCCACAGGCGACATCATTCCCGTTCTGAAGCGTATCGCTGCCTTTGGTTATAAAGGCAAATTTTGGAGAGAAATTTTTATCCGGACTATTCTTTTTCGGGGTTTCCTCCAGCGTTCTCGCACTATAGGCAACGGTGATCGAATCTCGATCCATACCGTGCTGGGCCACTAAATGATAGGTACCGTTTTCGGGCATGGGAAGAAAGGCAAGAAATGCGCCGTTCTTTGCCACGGGCACAGAGAACCCATCGATGCTTAACGACGCATTGCCATTACCAACCGTCCCAAAGATAAAATTAGAATCCACATTGGGCCGCCATTGGTTGGGAACCGGATAGGCTACGCTGATATGTAATGGGGCATCGTGTGCAGATGCGGGAACCGGCGGAAGTCCCATGGGAACGGGCACTGGAGCGGGTGACGGAACTGGTGCGGGTACAGGTTTTGGAGTAGTAGGCGCGGCCAGCTGAGGCGGGGGCTTTTCTGTCGTAATTTTTTTAGGAGCTGCACAACCGCAGAGAACTGCTAACAGAGCCGTCACTAATATCCGTCGATATACCATTATTTTGTAACACACAAATTATGCACTCGGAGCCTGCAATGACAAAACTTCACTTCTTGCTGTTTCATTGCTATGCCGCATGACCACCATCATCACGCACCCGCCAGCGAGTCCCCGAATGCGAGTTTTAAGATCGCGATCGGGTTGAATGTTGTGATCGTGGTCATTCAGGTTATCTATGGATTTCTCAGCCATTCCATCGCGCTTATTGCCGATGCGGGGCATAACCTGACGGATGTTCTAAGCCTGCTTTTTGCGCTTGGCGCTAATATCCTGGCTGCGCGTCCACCGACGCAGAAACGCACCTACGGCTACCGACGCACGACGATCCTTGCTGCACTGCTGAATGCCGGGATCCTGCTCGTTACCACCGGCGCCATTTTATTCGCATCGATCGAGCGGCTCAACCATCCGGTTCCTGTGGAGGGTGGGGTGGTTTCTATTGTTGCGGGAATTGGCATTGTGCTGAATGCAGCGTCTGCGTGGCTCTTTGCACGCGGCAGAAAAAGGCGATCTCAATGTAAAGGCCGCGTTCCTTCACATGGCGGGCGATGCCGCTGTTTCTGCCGGGGTTGTGATCGCGGGAATTATTATTATGGCGGCGGGTGCGGTATGGGTCGATCCGGCGATGAGCATTATCATTTCCATCGTGATCGCGTTCGGGACATGGTCGGTCTTGCGGGATTCCTTCAATCTCGCCGCCGATGCAGTTCCCGCTCAGATCGATCCCGCTGCCATCGAGCAATATTTGCTGAGCGTTCCGGGCGTGTGCGAGGTTCACGATCTGCATATTTGGGCGATGAGCACCACGCATGTGGTGCTCACGGCGCACCTTGTTATTCCTGAAAGCAGCGTGGATGATCAACTCCTGTTCGAGATCTCACACGTATTGCATGACCGTTATGGCATCGAGCACACCACGCTTCAAGTCGAGCGCGGGGCACCCGGCTGTGAGCTTGCCCCGGAGCATGTGATCTAACGCTGGCCCTCGTTCTTGTCAGTAGTGGATCCCGTGGAAGACGGAAACCGGCGATACCATGGCTGCGATACCCGCTCCTATCGCGCCGATCACGAAATAAATAACGGCGAGAACGATCACGCTGACGATCACATAACCGATCTTCTTATCTTCCGGAACAGTCATTGCTTCGGACACATGGAGCCAGAACAGATAGATCGCATAGATAGCGGCAGCAATAGCTACCAGCCAGCCGATAACAGGCAGCCTTGAAACGGCCATCCCGATCCACGCGGGTGTTTCAACGAAAACATAGAGCTTGAGTGCGTTGAGCGCATCGTTCTTGCCTCCAAACGATGGTGCAATGGCCGCAAGGATCATCGGAATAAAATAGAGGGACGCGATCGCAAGTACGAATTGAATCACGATCATGGTGATGACATACGTCATGGAAAACGAGACGAACACACCCATCCCGCTGTTGAATACAAGTGAGAGGACTAACATGATCGCATAGGTGATAACGATCAGTGTCATGCCATAGCGCATGAGGCTGGATTTGTCATTCTCGTCGGACATGACACGAGTCCATTCGGACTGTTGGCTGAGCACTACATTCTTCGCATTTGATAAATTCATGGTGATTGTTTGATTAAATGGATGAAAAACACAATTGTCAAATGCAAATATACGGACTTTCCCATGCGGCGCAAGGAATTAGCAAATCGAAATTATGTTACGTAACCGTTTAGGGCTTCTAACGACTATCTGTTTCAACTAATGTCATCCTGAGCGGAGCAAAACGGAGCGACAGCGGAGTTTTGCGTAGTCGAAGGATCTTTGGCTTTTGCATGAGATCCTGCGACTTCGTCCATCCCTCCAGGCATCGTGGGCGATGCCTGGAGGGATGAACTCTGCTCAGGATGACAAGCAAAGTGAATTCCAATTCTTCAGTGTTAATTCTTAATTAAAATATGGGTCGCGCATTCGAATTCCGTAAAGCACGTAAATTTAAGCGCTGGGACAAAATGTCCAAAGCGTTTACCAAAATTGGCCGAGAGATCGCTATTGCCGTCCGATTGGGCGGCCCTGATCCCGATAGCAATTCGCGCCTTCGCATGGCCATCACCAACGCCAAAGGCGTGAACATGCCCAAAGATCGCGTCGAAGGTGCGATCAAGCGCGCGTCCTCCAAAGATCAGGAAGCATTTCAGGAAGTGGTGTATGAAGGCTACGGCCCATCGGGCGTGCCGATCGTCGTGGAATGCGCGACGGATAACCCCACGCGCACCGTCGCGAATGTGCGCAGCGCCTTCGTTCGCTCGGGCGGTCAGCTTGCCACCACCGGCTCGCTTGATTTTCTTTTCGAGCGTAAAGGCGTGTTCAAATTTCCGGCGGAAGGAATCGATCTTGATAATTTAGAATTGGAACTGATCGATTTCGGCGCGGAGGAAATCACAGTCGAAGAAGGGACGGATGAACGACCATCCGAAGTGACCATCCTGACATCCTTCCCGGATTTTGTAGGAATGTCAAAAGCGCTCGAAGAACGGAAGATCGCAGTGACAAGCGCGGAAGTCCAACGCCTGCCCACCGTCTTCAAAGAATTATCCGAAACCGACGAAGAACCCGTCCTGGAACTCATCGAAAAGCTCGAAGAAGATGATGATGTGCAGGCGGTGTATCATAATCTAAAGTAGGGGACAGAACCGGGATTACGCGGATTTGGAAGGATTACGCGGACGATTTTTAGGATTTGATTTTTTATGTCACATGACATTGTAATCCGGGAAGCAGGGAATGAGGATGCCGACGCGCTAGCTATTCTTCTTTCACAACTTGGCTATCCACAGGATGCTTCATTCGTTGTTCGCAAGTTGGAGGAATTGTCGGTGAGAGCGAGCGCGAAAGTTTTTGCGGCAGAGCGGGAGGGTGCAGTTGTTGGATTCCTAAGTTTCGATTCGGAACCAGCATTTCATCTGGAAGGAAGAATAGGAACGATCACCGCAATGTGCGTGCTGGAAACTATGCGTGCTCAAGGGATCGGAAGCAAACTTATTGATCATGTCGAAGCATTTGCAATACAAAGTGGATGCGTGCGAATTGCGGTTGCCAGCGGCATACAACGCCACGAAACGCACCAATTCTATTTGAGCTGTGGTTACGAAGAGAAAACGAAACGCTTCGTAAAAGACTTATAAGAATTATTCCTCATCCCCTAAAATCGTCCGCGTAATCCCCTTCAATCCGCGTAATCCCGGTTCTGTCCCCTTAATCCATCGTCTCGACCGCCTCTTTTATTCCATCGATCAATTCATCGGAATGCTTCCGCTCGAAAATAAGCGGCGGCAGCAGGCGCAGGACTTCACCGGCGGTCACATTCGTGATAATATTATTATCGAATAACTGCTTCTGCACTTGCTTGGCATTCGAGGTGAATTCGATGCCGAGCATCAGTCCGTGCCCACGCACTTCTCGGATGGAGTTGGGATGTTTCTCCTGTAACCCTACGAAATTCGTTTTGATGTAGGTGCCCTCAGTTGCGGCATTGCTCATGTAGCTTTTTTCAACAAGATCGAGCACGACGTTTCCTGCTACGCATGAAAGAACATTTCCGCCAAAAGTCGTACCATGAGTTCCTGCTTTGAAGACTTCGGCAATTTCTTTTCGGGAGAGGATTGCACCCAGCGGCAGCCCGCCGCCGATGGCTTTCGCGCAAACCACAATATCCGGTTTCATTCCGAGATGTTCGTAGCCGAAGAATTTTCCAGTCCTGCCAATTCCAGATTGAATTTCATCTGCAATAATGAGAAAATTATGCTTCTTGGCAAGCTCGGCAAGCGCTCGAGCAAAATCCACCGGAACTTCAATAATTCCGCCTTCACCCTGAATCGGCTCGATGATAACAGCCGCCGTCCGAGCGGAAACTGCCGATTCCAACGCATCCACATCATAGCTCGGAATGCAGGAAGCATCCGAAAGAAACGGCCCGAAGTTCTCGCGGTATTTTGCCTTGTCCATCACGGAAAGCGGACCGTAGGTGCGCCCGTGGAATCCGTTAGCAATACCAAGCACTTCCGCTTTGTATTCACTGGAAAAGACTTTTCGAGCAAGTTTGATCGCGCCTTCGACAGCTTCTGTGCCGGAATTCGTGAAGAACGTGCGCTCCATTCCAGAGAGACGCTCCAACTTCTCAGCAAGCTGAACCTGCGGTTCCTGCAAATACAAATTTGAGAGATGAAGATACTTCCCTGCCTGCTCGCGAATCGCTTCAACGATCGCTGGATGCGAGTGCCCGAGCGCATTCACGCCAAGTCCGGCTATGGCATCGAGGTATGTTTTACCAGCATCGGTCGTGATATGCACTCCCTCCGCGTGCGTCACCGCACCGATCGGGAGCCGTTCGTAAGTTGGAAAGAAAGAGTTTTTTTCTCGCTCGTTAAGATTTGCCATGGATGTTGACCAAAAAGGATTGTAAAAAATGGACTCCCGAGTGTAAACGAAAAATTATCCAGAAAGTATCGGATAATTTTTAGAACCTATAGTTGAGCCATTTCTATAACGTCATTGCGAGGAAACCCCGGAGGGGTGACGAAGCAGTGACGTTTTAACTGTGATTTGCAGATTCTAATTTACCGCATCCGCTCCGGACGCATCGCAGGGAATAGCACGACATCTCGAATGGATTCCTCGCCCGTCATTATCATCACCAGACGGTCAATGCCGAAGCCGAGGCCGGCCATCGGCGGCATTCCGTATTCCATTGCGCGGAGGAAATCCTCATCGAGGACCATCGCTTCCTCATCGCCTTTCGTTCGCAGTCGCGCTTGCTCTTCGAATCGCGCGCGCTGATCGAGCGGGTCATTTAGCTCGCTGAACGCATTGGCAAGTTCCTGACCGTTCACATACAATTCGAACCGCTCGACAAGTCCCGGTTTCGTCTTGTGCATTTTTGCTAATGGCGACATCGAAAGCGGATAATCCGTAATGAACGTCGGCTGAATGAGATGATGCTCCACCTTTTCGGAAAAGATCTCGTCGATGATCTTTCCTGCGCCGGAACCAGGTTCCAGTTCGACGCCGAATTTGCTTGCAGTAATGCGAAGCTCGTCTTCATTCATTTCGCTTACATCAATTCCTGCATATTCCTTGATGGAATCATACATCGAGAGCCTACGAAATGGAGGAGTAAAATTAGCTTTAGAATCACCAACAGCTCGTGCAACTTCTGCAAATAGTTCTTCCACGAACGACATCATCCACTCATAGTCTCTATAGGCAATGTATATTTCCGCCATCGTGAATTCCGGGCTGTGGTTTTTATCCATGCCCTCGTTGCGGAAATCTTTTGCGATCTCGTACACGCCTTCAGCAAGGCCGCCAACGATAAGGCGTTTCAGATACAGCTCATCTGCAATGCGGAGGAAAAGATCGAAATCGAGTGCGTTGTGATGCGTAACGAATGGTCGCGCATACGCACCGCCATAAATGGGTTGCAACACTGGCGTCTCAACTTCGAGATACCCGCGCTCATCGAAAAAGCTGCGAATAGAGGTGATTATTTTCGCGCGCGTTCGAAATGTTTTTCGTATTTCTGCATTGACCGTGAGATCGACATATCGCCTTCTATAGCGCAGTTCTTTATCCGAGAACGCATCGTGAACTATTTTTTCTCCGGTGACGGGATCGGTCTCTTCTTTCACGACCGGCAGCGGGCGGATGGCTTTTGCCAGCACTTCGAAGGATGTGACGTGCAGAGTAACCTCGCCTGTTCGAGTGCGGAAAATAAATCCATGCGCGCCAATGATGTCACCAATATCGAGCAATTTTAGCAGATCGTACCGTTCTGCTAGTTCATTCGATTTGAAATAGATCTGAATTTTTCCTGCTTCATCCTGCAAATGTGCAAACGATGCTTTTCCCATGTGCCGAATCCCCATGATACGTCCGGCGATACTCGCGGAGGGATGCGCATCCGGATTTGCTTCGTCGAACAGGGACATTGCTTCATCCGAATATCTCGTGCGGTCGAACGCATAGGCATACGGCTCGACGCCAAGCCGGCGCAATGCTGTAAGCGAGCTTCGTCGCTCGCGCTCCTGGTCGGTCAGTGCTTCCGGGCGTTCCGATTCTTCGATGCGATGAAGGGCTTCCTTGATCTCGTTCGGATGCTCCGTTGGTGGTGTGTGCGTGGTGGTCAATGAAATATTGGTTGGTTGAAGTAGAAAATAGAAAACCAGCGTGGAATGAATTTCATTCGATTTATTCGTAACTTATCAATGCCCACTGCTTGGCCCAAGCGTGGGAAATCGGTATCGAATGTGGTATTGCTGCGTTATTGAAAGTCCGATAGACCGGAGCAATGTTCGCAATTCAGTAATATTATTGGCAGTAAAAAATTCTCCGCCCGTTTTGCGTGCAAGCCATTCAAGGCGGTTATCCTCGTCGGTCCTGAAATTTATTGCAAACAGCCGAAGATGGGCGCTTGCTACAAGCTTTTCCAGCGATTCAATGGAAGTTCTGCTTGCGTTGTCTTCGCCGTCGGTCACAATGATGAGCACATCGTTATGAGCGGTGTCGCCTCGCTCCCTGCGCTCGGTGATATTTGTCACTCCTGCGGCGATCGCATCATAAAGCGGGGTGTGTTGAGTTCGAATTGTATCGAAGAAATGCCAGAAATAGCTAAGCTTTGGTAAGCTGTCGGTAAAATCGTTCTCGGCAATAAACGTGGAGGAACGGTTGGTGTACCGATGCGACGGATCACGATACCGTGTATCAAAAGTTAAAGCTTGCCCTATCGCACCGGTTGGAAGCAGTTTCACGATGCTATCACAATCTTTGGTAAGCGAATCGAAGGCATGGAACATGGAGCCGGAATTATCGAGCACAAAACTGAGGGCAAGTCGGCTTCGAAAACTTGAGCCGATCGAGTCAATAGTTAGCACATCGGCGGGTCGGTTGCCGCTGGTAACGTGAAGGTCGTCTATATCTGGCTTTTCTCCAGGCGAGATACCCGAAATTTCTATCCATCCTTCATTCCAATTTACGCTATCGGTTTGCAGTTGTGCCGCTTTCGGATTGTTCAGTTCGATGGCGATAGGTTGGGCTTGTAATTGGATCGAAAATGATGAGTATAAACATCCTATTGTCATTCCCGCGAAAGCGGGAATCCAGGCTCGTCTGCAAAACCGCCAGTCAGTGCTAATTGCACCACTGGATTCCCGCTTTCGCGGGAATGACAATTTCAAAAATCCCATAAATCACGGTTCAGAAAATTACTTCAGCCATCCAAGAGGGTTTTGTTTGGATTTCCCCTTCCACACTTCGAAGTGAATGACCGCTCCGCTCATTTCGCTCGATCCACTTTTGCCGATCGTTTGCCCGGCGCGAATATGTGTTCCGGATTGTACGGATGCTCCGGAGAGATCGGCATAGACCGTATGTATCCCACCGGAATGCCGGATCACGATCACCGTTCCATAACTCGGCAGCGACGAAACAAGCGCCACTTCGCCTTCAGCGGCAGCCTTCACGCTTGACCCTGCCGGGGCGGCAATATCGATCCCCAGATTCATCGTGACAGTTCCCAGATCGGGATTGCGATGAGCGCCATATCCCTGCGCGATCCGGTGCGATGCGCTTGGCCAATCAAGGGAGTGCGGGCCGTGCGCCGGCCCAAGCCCCAGATCGCTTTCGGATTCCTCCTCATGGGTCGTGGAGCGGTGTCGTCCTTTAGCTGTCCGGCGCGTTGTTTTTTCTTTGGTCACAAGATCGGCGATAATATTTTCGAGGCGTTTTTCGCTGGCGCGGCGTTCATCCAAAAGTTTTCGGAGCCGCGCTTTTTTCGCCTGTATTTGAGCGAGGGCTGTTGCTTCCGCTGCCTTCTTTTGTTCGAGCGTGGTGGCCTGGGTTTGCTGTGCTCCGATCTGCTGCTCCTCGGATGCAATGGTCGTGGCAAGGGTTTCGCTGGAGGCACCGAGCGACAATTTCAGCGAATCCAGCCGGGATTTATCCATCGCATGGGCCTGCGATATTACTTGAGCATAATAGGACATACGGATCGGGTCGGCATCCGACGCAGATGCAAAGATGGGGTCAATGGGAGTAAGTGCTCCCTGAATATAAAGCTGCCGGCTGCTGTTGGCGTAGGCTTCTTTTCGTGACTCCAGCAGATTGGTAGTTTGCGTAATGGAGGCATCGATCTCTGTTTTCTGCCCCTCCAGCACGGAAGCCTCTTTTTCGAGGCGGGCAATAGCAGCTTTCAGGCTTGCTTCGCGTTTCTCGAACGCGTGGATGGTTTCTTTCGAGTGTTTTTCCTTTTTTTCGTGCTCCTTTAGCTCGGATTCATATTTTGCTATCTCCTGTTGCAATTTAGCAAGGGCTTTTTCCGTGGAGGCCCTCGCATGATCGGTCATGCGCTTCTGTTGCAGGGCGGAGGATGCCGGTTTTCGTCCCGCGCTTTTTTTTCGCGGATGTCGCCGTGTAGCGCCCGCCGTCGCCATTGAGGCGAGCACCAAAGCTATGAAGATAATGGTAGTGACTTTTTTCACGTTCCGGAGTTTCTTTGATAACGACGATTTCGCCGATGAAATCATCGTTGAGGGCGGTCGTTGATCTAATATCGTAACGCTTCCATGAGCGAAGTAGTCTCTTTCTTTCTCGTTCCTCGATGGCCGAATCGGTCGTTACAGCGTTTGCGCGTGAGAGTGTTCCCGATTCTTTTATTGCTCATCATCACGGCATCGACTCTTCCACTAAAAGCTCAACGAAATACCTGGAAGCTTCTCCAAACCTTTCCAACTTCGATCGGCTGTGGGTTTTTCACCGATGAAGATCATGGTCTTATCGGCTCGGGCATTCGCTGGGCAGAAGTGTATCCGAATGACGCATGCGCTATTTATCGAACGACTGACGGAGGAATAACTTGGACTATCTCAACGGTGCCGGCACAGATCAATGGAGCTGTTACTTCGATCTGGATGCAGGATTCGCTAATAGGTTTTGCGTCCATTCTGCCTTCGGTCGATTATTCCACTCAACTTACCTTCGGTGGTTCCTCGCTCTGGAAGACGACTGATGGCGGAAGTACATGGTTCGATCCGTTCCATCTCGATCATGCTATTACAAGTGTTTATGTACAGAACGGTTTGATACTCATTACGAAGTGGGATGGTTCTGAAACCAGCCACTATTTTCCGCCTGACCCACTCGGCGGGGATTACTCGTATGATGGCGGAGTAACGTGGACCCCAAATTTTCGCCGCTGCAATGGGATCGCTTTTTCGGATAGCCTCAATGGCGTGATAACGGAAATGAATCCCAATGCGCCCGGTAATAACTTTTGGGTTACGTTAGATGCGGGCCGAACGTGGCAGTCGAGCCTCACAAATCAATATGAATCGTGGTCGGTGTATGTGATGCCGGGGCAACGTATCTATCTCTGTGCGAATGAGTCACAGGATTTCATTCCGCACCAATCGATCAATTGGTCAACGGATGGCGGATTTACCTGGAGCCAGCGCGCAAGTTTTCCCGCAATGCACTTTACCGGCACGATCGAAGGGCAGGGGAAAACGCTCTATTTCCAAACGGATACTGGAACCTTATACTCCTACTTAGATGCCGATTCCTACCAACATGGCATGTATCGTTCCGATGATACCGGCGCAACCTGGCATTTTGTGAATGGTCCTTCTACCAGTCGGGATACACGGTTCGTGGTAGCGGGCTGTATGGGCCAGATCGTTTATGCCTTCGATGCGTTCGGTGATGTCTATAAAACAGATGACGGAGGCGATGGAACCCTTACCGGGAAAGTTGCTCTTGCTTCGGATACCATTAACTGGCTGCCGAATCCCTGTGGCGATACACTTGCATTTAGCATCAGTGGTGTCAATTGTATTCCGGTAACGATAGACTCCATCGTTTTGCCGAGCGGATCGGAGTTCCTACGGCTTCCGAACGATGGCACATTGCCGCAGACGCTTAGCGCTGGAGACTCCACACGGGTTATACTTCTCTATTCACCCACAAAGAGTGGCAGGATCGTAACCAAGGCAACCATCTTCGCACATTCCGGGGAAGACGTTGTCGCCAAAACAGTAACCATTATTACCCAAAATAATGAGCCATCGACGCTTTCGCTCTCGAAAGATACCAGCAGAATGAACGCCGGTGCATGCACTGCCGCCTATGATACCGTGTTGATAGCCAATCTTGCGTGTCCGGGGATGGTGCTCGATTCGGTAACTTTTACCAATGGCGGTGTCAGATTGTTGAATATACTTCCGACCCTTTTGGTGGATACAACGCAATACCCGCTCCACTTCCTATTTCAGCCGAATAGCGCGGGCGCGGATACGCTTACCGCCATAGTCTATGCACACGATGGCCGCCGTGCGTATGATACTATTATTTCAATCTTTGTTCGATCCGCCCCAGAGCCGGAACGTTTCGTGCTCGATAGTACGTCGGTTTCGCTTGGGACGAAGTACTGCCAACCGGTGGTTTCGAATATTGGTCTTCACGCGCCCGGATGCGATAGCATCATTTTTGATTCCCTCGTTTCCGCGAATGGCTCGTTTGTATTGATGCACGCACCCTCCGGACTTGCGCCTTCGATCGGCGATAGCCTTAGCATCCAGTATGCACCGGATTCTGCCGGCACTTCGAATGACAGCATTCGGATCTTCGCACACGGCAAATGGGGTTTGTGCGACACGACCATCCTTGTTTCCGCCAGTAACATTACCCTTCCGCAATCGGCGACGCTTTCGCAGGATGCAATTACGCTTGCGACGGGGAGCTGCCTCTCGCTTTCGGATACGCTGTTGGTCTCTAATCAGGGATGCGGAATGTTATTCCTGGATTCTGTAACGATCGGGGATGGTAGTGAAATAACGGTTGGCTACGATCCCACGCAGTCGCCCATTCAGAGCGGGAACATTTTGCCGATCCACATTGCGTATAATCCGTTGGATGGAAAAACGAAGGCACTCACCATGCGTTTAGCGATGCACACCGCTCAGCGCGTCATCGATACGACGATCTCGGTGACGGTATCGAACACTATTGCATCCGAACCGCTTGCGCTTTCCTCGGATTCGCTTTGGCTGTTCACGAAATATTGTCAGACGGTAAGGGTGCCATTCATCATTGGGAATTTGGGGTGCAATGTGATGACTATTGATTCCCTCATCGTCACAGGCGATTCTCTGAACGAATTTTACCTGCCGAAACCACCGGATTCGCTTCAGCCGGGCGAAATAGATTCCACGTTCGTTACATTCACGCCGGATAGCACAGGTTCGCGTACGATTACGGCAAAGCTGTATGTGCATGAGAACGGGCTGGCGATCGACACCCTGATCACGATCGCCGCGAAAAATCTAACGGCTCCGGCTCCATTCATTCCTGCGCTTCCATCGCTCGCGGCTGGGAACGTCCTCGATATTCCCATTATGCTAACGCCGACGACGGATACGTTTTCGATCCATAGTTACACGTTCCATCTTTCGTTCAATACCGATCTGCTGACGCCATCCGATCTTGAGTTTGCGAACACCTGCTCGGCGCGTATGCTAACCTATTCGTTCACGCCGGAACCCGGCATCGGGTGTTCTGGTACGGTAAATCTGATCGATACGGTTTCGGAGAACAGTCCTCTCACGTTGCCACTGGTCTATATCAAGACGAACGTTGCGCTCACCATCGATACGACGACTGAAGTGCAGTTAAACACGTTCTCGACCGATCGGGAACCCACGCTCGGGCTGTGCAGCATTCCGGAGCAGCCGTTCACGATCGCGATGGAATGCGGCGATCCCTATCTGCTCGATCTGCTGCGCGAACAGCCGATCAGTTTTACCTTTATTGGCGTGGCGCCGAACCCAGCTTCTTCCGGCGTATGGGATATTGATTACATCACACGCGCAGAAGTGACCACGCTCACGCTCGATATGTACGATGCCACCGGCGCCCGCATTTCCCGCATCACCGAGCTAGAAACCTCCCTCGGCGAGCATCACGCATCCATTCCCATCCCGAATGCCAGCGGCGATTACTTCCTCGTCCTCGGCAACGATCGCGAGAAGACAGCGAGAAAGGGGGGTGTGGCGAGATAAATTTTGCTATTACTTTGTAATTGCCAGATTAATATAACTTACCATATCGCCTACACGAACACGACACACGTAATTACCCGATGGTAATGATTCAGTCCCGAGAGGAATGGAGTAAGGCCCAGGATTCATATACCCATTACATACTTCCTTCACCTCATTGCCGAGCACATCATAGACCGCTATCTGTGTGAGGCTTGGTGCTATGCTGGTGAAGGTCAGCGTCATCCCGCCATTGGATGGATTCGGAAAGACCTCTGGATTGAACCAGTTGTCTCTTTGCGGAGCAAGCTTAACAGATACATCCTCCTCACAATAGAGCTTCTTAAATTGACAGCTATCTTCGTTGGTCAGAAGGAGAGCTGTGTCATTCTGAATATTGTTACCTTGAGCCATAACTGTCCAGAAACCCGATGGATTATATTTTTGAGCAGGGGTAACATAAGGATTGTTAGTATAGCAATTCGGACAGGCATAAGTAGAATTTCCATTGGGGGGGCCGGATTCTGGGTGCATAAGCCCAAGCCAATGCCCTATCTCATGCTCCATCAATTGATAGAAGCTAAGAACGTTGTAACCGCCATAATAATAAATATTAGGCATAAAAGGCAAACCGGTCCCAGTGTACCAAATCCTTTTCGGGGAAGAATGAAGTTTATAACCAGGGTCGGAATGCCATGTTAGCGGATTATTAGATTGATAAAGAAAAGCCGGAGATACATTGACGTTGATAAATCTGTATAAGTCGGGACAGGAAGCTTCATCACAATTTGGAAATCCCTCTTGATTGCTATCACTACGAGTTTCAGCAAAGTCTGTCGCCGCTGGATTAAAATCATTAGGATTGGCATCAAGATTGACGTGAATGCAACATCCTGGCCCATCTGAGCTTATTGCCGGGTGACATACCCCAAGCCAATTATCAAGAGCATGTTGTGCATCTGAGTCCGCCTGAACATCGTTCCATGGCTGCACATAGTGAACATCCGTGCCTCTATTGTAAGCATTCAAACTGTCTTCATACGCGGTCTCTTCGTTATCATATACTGCGAACAAGTTATTATAGTCGCCAATATAAAAATTTACGACGGCACCTTGAGCATTACTATCCATGCCCGACGTATCAATCATTTCCCATCCGAGGCCAGCGAAAAAATTCGAAGTGTCCTTATCCCATTGCAGTGTAGCAGCCACGTAAGCCGAATAGTCATCACTCCAAACGTCCGAATCAGGGTCAAAAGGATTGAACCAGGGCGGTCCGGGATACGAGCTCAGATTATCTACATACGCCTCATAAATTGTTTCTCTATCCGGTGGGGTCTCAGTAAAAACCGGAATCGGATCAGAAGGTTGCCAAAGCGTATCCAAGTTAAATTCGTAATAGATCGATACACAGCCGGGTATGTACGCTTTTGTAGGAATTCCCTGCGGATCGTCATTCGGGTTAGTAGAGCAACCTACTGATTGAATACCTGATCTGGGATCACAAAAGAGATAAGGGAAGCTTTGCTCCCAGCACGGGGTGGTGCATCTCACCTGTGCAGATGTTTCATTCGAAATCAAAAGTAACACTAATGGAACTAATGCGATAATGCGTTTCATTAAATCACTCCACTTCTAATATTTAATGGATAATTTCAAGGAGTAATAATTGCGTTAATTCGCGCTCGCAACCGGGATTTCCAAGCGGCTACAGTCAAACCAGTTCCACCTAACCCAAAATCATCATACGGATCCTGTACGACCCCACTCTTAACCAAATACATTCCCCCACTATGGCCGGTAATACCATTACACGGACAAGTGGTAAAATATGCTGAAGAAGTGTCCGCTCCGATTCCCACGAAAGAGAGAAAAACAATATACTCTTTACCTGGTTTGATCCACCATCCTCCCAATGAATCCTTTAGGGAATTATTAAGCATATCTTCGTCAAGACTTCGATGCCCTTCCGGTGAATATTGGAATTGAAGGCATGTGCCAACGTTTGCAGCGACAGCATAGACTGGCAAGGCTGATGTGGGGGTGCTTAGGGGCAATTCGATCTTCTTTCCCGTTCTGAAATAACCAGAACACTCTGGAATTTTTTTACCTTTTATGGTGTCGAGTACGGTCGAATTTACCAAAACCCAGTCTTTCACACTCATTGCAGTGGGATCGAATCTGCACAATGTGTCTGAAACAGTAATATCCGCGATAATATCTGCTGACAGAAGCCAACTCGTTCGGGCCGTGTCTCCTGCGCTCGTGGAAACGAAATTTTCGAAAAATTCACGAGCCATGCTTGGTTCAGCCTTATAGGGGTTTGGTCTCATCCGATCTCCAGACCATACATAGAACGAGAGAGGGTTATCATGTTGGATCTGATAAAAATTGCTTGCTATCGTCTGGGGGGTATCATCCCACGAAAGTGCATTTATAAAATGTTCAATTGTAGATTCGTTATAAAACCTCATCGCCTCATCGAGCCAGAGGTACGCCGTTGTTACAGCCGTTGGTTGGCCCGTGTATAGCGGAGGCTCAGAAGTATCAGCGTGCATGCTATAAAGCAATGCTCCATAGTAAGTCGGAGCTTGCGCTCGCGCTATCGAAGCCACGAAAACCATGCTGAGAAGCAGAACGGGGAAAATGATTCGTTTCATAAAAACCCTACCAGATATAGAATGTTTGAAGTATTGAATCTCAAAAGTCAATACAAATATACGACATTTTTTGTCGCCATGCTTGAATGGCGTAATTTTACCGCCCCTTCATATTCCATCCTTTTACAGCATGGATATGCAGAAAATAGTGGGTAGAAATATACGATTTTTGAGAGAGGCTAAGGGCTTTTCTCAGGAGGGTTTCGCATTAAAATCTGGTTTCAAAAGAACATATATCGGCGCGGTGGAAAGGGGAGAGATGAATCTTACTCTTTCAAATTTATGTCAACTTGCCGATGCGTTAGGAGTTCATCCCGGCATCCTTCTCATCGACAATGCATTTAAAAAAGTGTAATCAATGTTTTTATTGAGTTCCGCCATGCAAAACTGGCACATAATATGCGCCTATTCCAGCGAATTGAAAAAGCATGATCGATCATTCTGAACCGGGTTAAAACCCGGTTTACACACTTTCAGAAAACATGAAAATATCCATCGGCAGCGACACGGCAACAGAACTAACGCAAGCGCTCAAATCCGAGCTTGAGAATCGCGGGCACACGCTTGTAGCATTTGGTCCACTGACGATCGGAGAGGCGAACCGCGATTGGCCGCTCGTCGCAGCAGATGTGGCGCGTGCCGTGGCCGATGGCAGCGCAGTGGAAGGGATCGTCTGCTGCTGGACTGGAACGGGTGTCGCTATCGCGGCAAATAAGATCGCTGGCGTTCGCTGCGCTCTTGCCGGAGACGCCGAAACTGCTCGGGGCGCCCGCATTTTCAATCACGCGAATGTGCTTGCGCTAAGTCTTCGCGCTACTCCGGTACCGGTAATGAAGGAGATCCTCGATGCCTGGTTCGCTACGCCCATTTCTTCCGGCGATGCCCAAAGCGCGTGGAACAAGGAGCAGGTTGCGCGGGTCTGGGCGTTGGAGCAATAACGTTTACCCTGTCATTGCGAGGAGTCCCGGAGGGACGACGAAGCAATCTATTCAATGGAGAGGGATTGCTTCGTCGCATTTGGCTCTCTTCGATCGCCAAATGCTCCTCGCAATGACGATGTCAAGAACAATGGTAAAGTAAGGTATTTCCCCATTCCACACATTCCCCTCGAAAATTCCGTATTTTTGTAGATGTTTGTGTCACGTCACAGGACTTCGGACACATAACTCAACAATCTAAAATACTACATTTTTAGCGTCGCGTATTGAAATTCATGTTTTGCGGGTGACGGAAGCTCTGTTTAAGGACCAGTCGCCACACCTCTCCACGTTCTAAAAAATGACCTCACCACGGCCACAATTTACCCCTCGGAACGTTCTTTTTCTTTCGACGGAAGTGTATCCGTTCGCGAAAACAGGCGGGCTGGCGGATGTCAGCGCCGCGCTGCCGCAGGCTCTTCGCGAGCTTGGTCATGATGTGCGCGTCATGATGCCGAAGTACGGATTCATCGGCGAGAAAAAGCAGAAGATCCATCTTATCAACCGGTTGCAGGGCGTGGAGTTCGAGATCGCTGGCAAAACCCTTGTTACCAATTTAAAATCTTCCGCGATCCTGACGAACAAAACGCGCATTCAACTGTATTTTCTGGAGAACGAAGAATACTTCCAGCGTCTGGGGCTTTACGTCGATCCCGTTACCCATACCGATTATCCCGATAACGACGAACGCTTCTTGCTCTATGGGCTTGCCGCGTTCGAGTTATGCCGCTTGCTGCAATGGAAGCCGGACATCATTCATTGTAATGACTGGCAGGGCGGCCTCGTGCCTGCACTCCTGAAAGGACGATTCAAAGACGATCCATTCTTCAAGGATACGAAAGTGGTGTTCACGGTTCACAATCTGGAGTATCAAGGGAATTTTCCTGCATCGACATTTCCAAAGCTCGAACTCCCGCAGGAATTTTTCACGCCCGATGGATTGGAATTCTATGGCCAGGTCTCTTATCTCAAATCCGGCATTGCGTATGCCGATGCGATTACTACCGTCAGCCAGACGTATGCGGAAGAGATTCGCACGCCGGAATTTGGCTGCGGCCTCGACCAGCTACTCGCTAAACGCAAACGCGATCTGCATGGAATTTTAAATGGGATCGATCTGCTCGTCTGGGATCCGGCCAACGATGTGAATATCGTGCGGCCCTATGCCACCGAAGATTTTGTAGAAGGCGATTTTTCAGCGAAAGAAGCCTGCAAGCAAGACCTTTGCTTCGATATGAATATTCCGTATAAGGAGGGCCGCCCGGTGCTCGGCATGATCGCACGCCTTATCGACCAAAAGGGATTCGGCTTATTGGTCGAGATCATCGAAAAGATCGTCGAGGCGGATGCTCAACTTGTCGTGCTCGGCGAGGGCGATAAGAAATACGTCGATATTCTGACGAAATTGCAAAAGAAGCATCCTGACCACATTGGTATCTATTTTGGATTCCACGATAGTTTTGCGCATAAGATCGAGGCCGGGTGCGATATTTTTCTTATGCCGAGTGCCTATGAACCCTGCGGCCTGAACCAGATGTATTCCATGCACTATGGGACGGTCCCTGTTGTTCGCAAGACCGGTGGTTTGGCGGATACCGTGATCGATCTCGATGGTGCAGCCGACCGACCGCGCACGCGGCCAACCGGATTTACCTTCGAGAAATACGATGCGCATGCGTTCTGGAAAGCCATCGAACATGCGCTGAAGATCTATCATAACGATCAGCCGCTCTGGCGGCAGCTTCAGATCAATGGCATGAAAAAGGATTTCTCCTGGGATCGGTCAGCGGTCGAATATGCTCAAGTCTATGAGAAGGTGCTTAAAGTACAAAAAGTGGCTCCGAAGCAGCCTGCGGGAACGACCAGCGCTCTCTCATCCTTTGAGTAGTGGTCATGATAGTCGCGTTTTCTCCAGATAACCGTTCATAAGTATCGATCGGCATTTCCTCAGTGCCATCCAGAATATCACGCCTTGCTGAAATACACCATCCTTCTTCTTACTGCTGCCAGCCTTGCACTCTCGGGTTGCGTGGATAAGATCTCAAACCTCGGAGCACCGTATTATTCGGATACGATTGCAACCCAGACGAGCATCCGAAACGACGCCGCCTTTATCCAATTCGCCGATACCCTCCGCCCATTCGTCACGGCCAACCAGATAAACTACGCGCTTACCGATTCCACCACGCTGATGATCATCGGGAAAGTACAGAATCCGTATGGCGGAACGGATAATTTCGAGTCCTGGGGGCTGTTGCAATTTCCGCCTCTAAGTCCGGATTCCCTCTCCATGATAACTGGTATTAGATTGATACTTAAAGATGGAAATATGTCTTACGGCGATACGACAAGTGGCTTGAAAAGCCAGGTGAGCTTTGTGGTCTATAGCCTTTATAGCAGCTTCGATTATGATTCCGTAACTACATTACCCTGGAGCACGATCGCATCCACAGTTCCGATAGGCTCGATTGACACCTCGTTTCCGGACTCCACCGATCGCGGACTCGAGATTCCCATCTCTTCCAGTGCTATTCCAAATCTTACGTCACCGTTCATCAATTATGTGATCGCCCCAATGCAGAAGATGACCAATGCCCGTGGTTTTGGCACGATCCATAGTTATGGTGATGTAAACTCCGTACCGCAGATCGAGTATTATTTAAATAATGGCGATTCGGTCTTCCGCGCTCCCTCGGTGGATCTGTTTTATGTCCATGAGATGAGCACGCCGCCAGCCGGGGAATTTACGCTTCGAGGCGGCTCTGGCAAGCGAGAACGTATTACGCTGAATCTTGCAAATTCGAAAGATACCACGGATGCCCAGCTCAATGCCTTTACGACGATCAATAATGCCACGCTGGTACTCACGCTGGACCCGGCAAATTCCAGCCATTCCAATATTGAAGGAGATACGATCGGCCCGGATATTGTACTCGTTGGCAGCGTGGACTCTGCCGATCATTATGACGGCAATGGCTCCTTGGATACTATCTCACCGACAAATCCGAATATCACGTACCGCTTCCAGGTCCGAGGCATGGTGCAGGAATGGCTTCGGGATTCCATCCCAAATTTGGGATTTGAATTGCGGTCCGGATACTCTTCGCGAAGTTTCGATGCACCCGCTCCGGAAACGATAGGAGTCGAAGACAACACCGTAAACCGCTGGACTTTTTATGGCCCGAACTGTGCTGATGTGACAAAGCGTCCGTACTTCATTCTTTCATATTCTAAACTGAAGTAATGCACCAACACCGAAGGGCGCGCTGGGCCTTATTTGTACTTTTTTTGCTTGCATTTTCTAATACGGGCTTCGCTCAGGGGTCGCCGTATGATTTGATCGGCTTTGGGCTTCCGGTGCATTCCGGAAGTGAAACACTCGAAGCGCTGGGCGGAACCGGCATAGCCATGGAGGCAAGCAGGTTAGTGAACGATCTTAACCCCGCCGACTGGACGTGGATCGCCCGAACGCGGTTTCAGGCTTCAGTCCATTACGATATGAGTAATGCCACACTGTCTGGTAATACGGATCGTCAGCAAAACATACAATTCAGCGGGGCCTCTTTCGCCGCGCCGGTATTGAACAAGTATCATGGTGCGATCTCGCTCGGCTATGTTCCTTTGACCAACGCCAGCGATGATATTAACGAGAGCGATTCGTCCAGCACCAAGAATTATATCATTCGCGGTGGTACCAATCTTGTGTTTGCCGGTTTTGCGGCTCGGCCTATCCCAGCAGTCGCACTCGGCGCTCGGCTGGATCTCGTGACCGGCGATATCCGGCACATCGACCAAGTAAGTTATACCGATACGGAGTCAGCCACCGGCCAATTCGAACGGGACTATCTTTTTTATGGAGTTCGGCCAACGTTCGGTTTGCAGCTCATCGGAGATTCTATTGCCGATGCGCTCGACGGAATATCCTTCGGAGCAAGCTATAGCTTTGCAACTAATCTTAAATCCACGCAGCAAACGATCATCACACCGATTTCCTCATCGCTCGATACGAACATTGATGTGAACGGGGTCGGGCGTTATCCGGCTTCGCTATCCGCCGGTATCTCGTTTCATGTCGGCAGAAGATATCGTGCTGAGGTTGACTATTTCGCACAGGATTTTTCCACGGCATATCTCTACTCGCCAACAGCGATCTCCGGTGACACGCTGATGCGTTCGAGCAATCGGTTCTCAGTTGGCATTGAACGTCTGCCGAATTTAGGCAGCGAATTTGGCAGCAATTCTGGTCTTGACCGATGGGCACTTCGATTAGGTTTTTCTTATGGCACGCTTCCTGTCAACCCGGTAGGTTCTGGCGGTGTTCGGGAATATTCTGTTTCTGGCGGAGTGGGGATACCGGTGAGCTTGGAAACATTGTTGAATCTTTCGCTGGTCATTGGCCAGCGTACGCCGCAGATAAGCGGCTCCGCACCGAACGAGACCTTCGTGCGTTTAGGGGCTGATGTGAGCTTTTCCGAGCAATGGTTCACACCAACCAGGAGACAATGATGAATTATAAATGATGAATGGTGACTTCGAACACATCATAATATCACAACTGCCATTTTTTTCAATCCTAATTTCATCATTCATAAATTATCATTCATAATTTCCCCATGACCATTGCCATCGCCAGCGACCATGCTGGTTTTACCTACAAGGAGGCCATCAAATCGTGGCTGATCGCAGCCGGTCATACCGTGAAGGATTTTGGCACGTCCAGCACGGCTCCGGTGGACTATCCTGACTTCATACGCCCAGCCGCCGAATCCGTTGCTAATGGCGAATGCGAGCGAGGCATCGTGTTGGGAGGTTCCGGGAACGGCGAGGCGATGGTAGCGAATAAAGTGCATGGCGTGCGGTGCGCGCTTTGTTGGAATGACGAAACGGCGAGCGCTTCACGCCGCCATAACGATGCAAATGTGCTCTCTTTGGGGGAACGTATGATCTCGCAGGAAATAGCACTCAACATCGTAGAGATTTGGCTATCGACTTCATTCGAAGGAGGAAGACATATCGCAAGAATTCAAAAAATGATGAGCGGCGATCATTAAAACAGCAAGAATCTGTTTCAGGATGCATGTCATCCTGAGCGTAGTTCGTCCCGAAGAAGGAGGGGCGAACGGAGTCGAAGGATCTCTGGCAGTTCAAGAGATTCTTCGAGTTCGCAAACCTTCGCTGTCGCTACGGTTTGCTCCGCTCAGAATGACATTCTAATGAACTTGAATCCAATGTACGATAACGAAGTATTCCACACCATCGAACAGGAACTCGAACGACAGCAGCACGGACTGGAACTCATCGCGAGCGAGAATTTCACTTCCGCTGCCGTGATGCAGGCGCAGGGAAGCGTGCTTACCAATAAATATGCAGAGGGATATCCCGGCAAGCGGTATTATGGCGGGTGCGAGTTCGCGGATGTTGTAGAAAACCTGGCGCGAGATCGTGTGAAAAAACTTTTTGGCGCAGAATATGCGAACGTTCAGCCCCATTCCGGTTCCCAGGCAAACATGGCGGTCTATTTTACCTTCCTAAAACCGGGAGATCGTGTATTGGGAATGAATCTTTCCCACGGTGGACATCTCACGCACGGTCATCCAGCGAATTTTTCTGGCCAACTGTATGAATTCCATGCCTATGGCGTCTCGAAAGAAACCGGATACATCGATTATGAGGACGTCGAACGAAAAGCGCATGAAGTCAAGCCGAAAATGATCACGGTCGGAGCAAGCGCTTACTCGCGCGACATGGATTTCAAGCGTTTCCGTGAGATCGCCGATTCTGTCGGCGCATTTCTCTTTTGTGATATGGCACATCCTGCCGGCCTGATTGCTAAAGGCCATCTCACCAGCCCGCTTCTGTATTGCCATGTTGTCGCATCGACGACCCATAAAACGCTTCGCGGCCCGCGCGGGGGACTGATTCTGCTCGGGAAAGATTTCGAGAACACCTGGGGATCAGTTGCGCCAAAATCAGGACGCACGAAGATGGTTTCCGAAATTATTGATTCCACCGTGATGCCAGGGATACAGGGCGGTCCGCTGATGCACGTTATTGCCGCAAAGGCCGTGGCGTTTGGTGAAGCGCTCGAAGATAGTTTTACCGAATATGGCGCACAGGTCATTCGTAATGCGAAACGTCTCGCATCGGAACTCGTGAAGCGGGGATTTTATATTATTTCAGGAGGCACGGACAATCACTTGATGCTTGCCGATCTGCGTGGGAAGAATATTACCGGCAAATCTGCTGAGGAAGCATTGGACAAAGCCGCCATCACAGTAAACAAAAATGCCGTTCCGTATGACGATAAACCAGCGCTTGTCACAAGCGGTATTCGGATTGGCACTTCGGCCGTTACTACGCGCGGAATGAAAGAGGCCGAAATGGATGTGATCGCAGAAATGATAGACCGAGTAGTTTCAAATCCTACGGATGCGACATTGATTGCCGGGGTTCGGGAAGAAGTGAAACGGCTTACGAGCCGGTTCCCGCTTTATGCCTAATCATGCTGCTTAGTTCAGGCCTAAAGCCGGGCGGTCAGCCGTATAGTTGTGATCCGATCTCGCCATGTCTGACATCTTCATCTCCTAATCCTCACAGGATCGAGAGCAGTCCGGTATGCACTCCGATTTACCCTAAAAAGCTGCAACTTTGTACTAAGGGATGCGTTTGCTTAAAGTGTTTTAGGTATATTTATTCACTTTTTTACGAAAAAACATGAACACTTACCGTACTTCATTTTTGAGTGTGTCGGTTTTTTTGATGCTGTTGTGCTTGACATGTATTGTTAGCCGGAACGCAATAGCTTGCCCAGATGGGATTAGCGGACCGACATCATTTACTGCCGCACCCGGAGGCTCGCATAGCCAGACCTGGACAGCGTACTCTTTCGCAGGAACGGATTTAATGTGGGTAAAGATAACCGCCGGATCGGATGTATTTACCCTTAGCCAAATGCCGCTCAGTTATGATGATTCGACTACTTTTACGGTTACCTTCACACCAGGCGCAAACGCCTCCGGAACATATAGTGGATCAATAACCTGCGGTTGCGGCCATACATACGAATTAGTAGGCACTGTAGCAGCAGCGGGAGTCGCGAACGCTCTTCCAAGCAACGTCTCGTTTACTATTAGTCCGAATCCTGCGACGGATAATATCAACATCATATCAAGCGGCGTTCGTACTGCAGAGATCGGAATTTACGACCTGCTCGGCAAAGAGGTCGCTTCGTCGAATACGACCACCTGGACATGGGATGCCTCAAGCATTGCAACGGGCACTTATTTCGTCCGAATTGTAGGCGAGTCCGATAGTGGAGAGCAATTCGCAATTTGGAGGAGAATCATTATTGCGAGATAATGCCTCTCATAAAAACCATACAGAGCGAATTTAGTGGTTTTATTCACTTTTTGTTACAAAAATAAATATGAAAACGTATCGCACTTCGTTTTTAAGAGTGGCGGCATTTTTCATGCTACTGTGCTCAGTATCCATTTTTAGCCGCACAGCGACAGCCTGCCCAGTGGGGTATTCTGGACCGACTTCATTTACAGCCGTGCCGGGAGGCTCGCAGAGCCTAACGTGGACCGTACTTGATGGAACCGGGGGCGATGCTGGAACCCTTAGCATTACCACCGGATCGGATGTATTTACTTTCGATCATGGGCAGTCCACTTTTTCTTGGAGTGGAACGACAACGTTTACAATTACTTTCACACCCGGCGCAAACTCCTCTGGAACATTTACGGGAACATTGTACTGCGACGAATGCAATAAAACATTCCAATTAGTAGGTACCGTCGCAGCATCGGGTGTTTCGAACGCTCTTCCGAGCAATGTCTCGTTTACTATTAGTCCGAATCCTGCGACGGATAATGTCAATATCCTGTCCAACGGCGTTCGTACGGCAGAGATCGGAATTTATGATCTGCTCGGCAAAGAGATCGCTTCGTCGAATACGACGACCTGGCAATGGGATGCCTCGAGCATTGCCACAGGCACTTATTTCGTCCGAATTACTGGCGAGTCCGATAGTGGAGAGCAATTCGCAATTTGGAGGAGAATCATTGTCGCGAGATAATATCTCTTATAAGGATCATTCGAAGCGAAATCGATTAGTTGCGGAGGCATGATAAACGGCGTAGCCGTGGCCCGTTTGTAGAACCTCGTATTTTTAGAATCCAAATAGCTCCGTTAGGAGCGGCCTTAGGTCGCTTCTAACGGAGCTATCTTTTTTTGTTGCATTCATTCTACAAACTGGCCGGGCCTATGGCCCTTTCACTTTAGGCATAAAAATGGTGACGAAATCGCATACTTGTGCGTTTATCGCGGACAATGGCCGAAAACGATAGCAACACACAACCGAGCAACGATCAGGAGATGTCCGTGTGGGAGCATCTCGAAGAACTGCGCTGGGTCGTGGTACGCGCGGTGATCGGGATCGGCGTCGGGATGGGGCTGTGCGCGATCTTCTTCGATCAGATCATGGATTACGTGATCCTGCTGCCCACGATGCAGACCAAACCACCGATGAAGCTCCTGAACACGGAAGTCTATGGTCAGCTATCGGTGTGGATGTCGATCGTGTTATGGGGCGGCGTGATTGTTTCGTTCCCATACACGCTCATACAGATCTGGAAATTCGTTTCTCCGGGATTGAAAGAGAAAGAGAGAAAGTATGTAAGCCAGATCGCATTCTTTACCGTTTTCAGTTTTTTGTGTGGGCTTGCGTTTGCGTATTGGGTGATGCTGCCGATGGTGCTCAGCTTTTCAATGGGATTTGTGATCGGCAATGTTCAGAACATGATCCAGATCGATAAGTATCTCTCCGTATTTCTCGAGATCATATTGCTTTCCGGAATCGTATTTGAACTGCCGTTAGTCGCCTATTTTCTCGGGCGTTTGGGAATTCTTACTCCAACGTTCATGCGGCATTATCGCCGTCATGCTATTGTCATCTTGCTTGCCATTGCAGCCGTGTTATCGCCGGGCGGGAATCCAATTTTGCAGCTTATCTTGTTTGGCCCGCTCTGGGCACTTTTCGAAATTTCCATCGCCGGAACAGCCCTCGCCGCTCGCCAGCGGCGCAAGGCCGAAGCTGCTGCTATGTCATAAACCGAAATTCATGTCCCAACTCAACGACATCGTTCGCCCAGTCGAGCGCGAAATGAAGGAATTCAATGCCGAATTCCGCCGCGCGATGATCTCGGACGTCCCGCTCGTAAATCTCGTGGCGAAATACCTCATTCGCACAAAGGGCAAACAACTTCGCCCGATGCTGGTGCTGCTTTCAGCGAAAGCCTGCGGTGAAGTGAACGATGCGACGTATCGCGCTGCCACGCTTGTCGAGTTGCTTCACACGGCGACGCTCATTCACGATGATGTGGTCGATGATTCCGAACTACGCCGTGGGCTTGCGAGCATAAAAGCGCTGTGGAAGAATAAGGTAGGCGTTCTGATGGGCGACTATCTTCTCGCGCAGGGTTTGCTCCGAACCGTGAAGACCAATGAGTATCATTTTTTGGAGATCACCTCGAACGCTGTTCGAAGAATGTCGGAAGGGGAACTGTACCAATTGCAAAAAGCACGTCAGCTTAATATTGATGAAGCAGCCTATTTCCGGATCATAGCAGATAAGACGGCTTCACTGATCAGTACCTGTTGCGAACTTGGCGCCGCCAGTATCTATCCCGATAAATCAGAAGGGCAGGGGAAGGTATTTCGCGATGCTTTGCAAAATTATGGCGAAGGGGTTGGTATCGCCTTTCAAATTCGCGACGATCTCTTCGGATTTGAGTCTTTGAATGGCAAGACCGGCAAACCTGCGGAAGCAGACCTAAAAGAGAAAAAGTTAACACTCCCGATCATTCATGCGCTCTCGAAGGTCGATAAAAGTCAAAGGAAGCGGATCATTGGACTGGTAAAAAATGGTAAAGCGGCAAAAGAATCCTATCAGGAAGTAATGGATTTCGTTTCGTCGAACGGAAGCATTGCCTATGCTCGCGCAAAAGCGGAAGAACATGTGAACAGAGGCTGCGAAGCGCTGATGGTCTTTCCAGAATCAGAAGCGCGAGAAGCGCTTCTGAATTTCGCTCATTATGTTATCGAGCGGGAAAAATAAGCTATACGTTCAACGCAAACCTATCCTGCGCGATCGCGAAGAGTTTGCGCCAGACAAATTTATTGAGGCAAATGACCATGAGGCAGAGCGCAAAGATACCTGCGCCAAGCAGTGCATAATGCCCGTCTTCAAATGCTTTCTGAAGCAAGGCTCCGATACCGTGTGCCGCATAGGTGTTATGGTGGTACTCAACGAACTCGGCCACGATGCTCGCATTCCACGCGCCGCCAGCTGCGGTGATCGCCCCGGTAACCACTGAGGGAAAAACCGCCGGTAATAGTAGTTTTTTCCAGAGCGACTTCTTCGTAATACGGTAACTGGCTGACATTTCCTGCAAGTCGGTTGGGATCGCGCTCGCACCTCCAATGACATTGAAGAGCAGATACCATTGTGTGCCGAGCAGCATGAGTACGATGGAACCATACTCGATCGAAATGCCCCATTCTCGAAATATCAGAATGAAGATCGGAAATACCAGCGGTGCAGGAAACGACGACATGAATTGCACCACCGGTTGTAATCGGTGGGACCATTTTGCATTCATGCCGATCATAATGCCCGCAGGCACAGCCCACGCAGCGCCAATGGCGAGCGCAGCCATTACCCGAAGAAGTGTGAGGAAGGAATCGCTGAGAATGTCCAGCCATTCCGCGGCCGTCACCTCTTGAGTAAAAATCAAATACAACCGGAACACACCATAGGCGAGCAGTCCTAACACGATGACGGCCAGCGCGACCCCGACCGCTTTTCGGAACGGAGTGTCGGTCTCGACCTTTTGATCGAACGCGTCATGGCTGAGGGCTTCTTTCGTTGCGAGGTACGAAGCGTCGGTGGCACCGGCCTTGTCGCGACGCCGGCGTTCGAACCATCGGTTCATGGACTGAATCATTTCCGATCTCTGAATGATGGAGAGTACAAAAGATTTTCCTTCCGGTTCACTTGAAAGTTCCTCGACCCTGAATTTTCTGCTCCAGATCACGAGCGGTCTCCAGAGCACTCGGTCCAGGAAAATGATCATCAGTCCCATCGCGATCATTGCACCGATCATACTCGGAATGTTGCCTTGCTCCACGGCCTGGGCCATGTAGCTTCCGATACCCGGCAGCCGGAAATCCTTGCCTCCGACGGTAAATGCTTCACTCAACGAGAGAAAGAACCACCCACCTGCCATGGACATCATCGAATTCCAGATCAGTGGAATGGCGCTTGCGGGCAATTCAAGACGCCGCAGCGTTTCGCGTTTCGTGAGGTGATAACTTTCCGTGGCATCTTTCAAATCCTGCGGGATGGCCTTGATCGAATGGTAAAAGGCAAAGGTCATATTCCAGACCTGTCCGGTGAAGATCGTGATGACCGAAGCGATCTCGAGACCGACGTAGGAGTTCGGAAAAAGAAGCACGAATACGGTCACGAGTTCCGGGAGGAACGCGACGATCGGGACGCTCTGCAAAATGTCGAGAAGCGAAAGCATCGCTTTCTCTGCACGCTTCGAATGCGCCATCACGTAGCCATAGGCGATCGTAAATAGGAGAGAAATAATGTACGCGCCTAAGCCACGGGAAAGTGAATACAGTGTATAGAGCGGAAGGTAGGTGAACTCGGAATGAATAACCGTGTGCGGCTGGATGGCTTGCGACCATTCACGCGAAACAAGCACAAGCCAATACATCAGGCCACCAAAGATGCCAAAGACGACAAGGTCGGCATAACTGAGGCGGCGTGGAAGGCTAAAAACGTCGCGTACGATGCTCATCTATGTGTAGCGCAAACCTCCGTTTGCGAAAAAAATGTGACTAATGATTGGGCACAAAAAAACCGGCTCCATCTTTCGACGAATCCGGCTTCCAACACTTTGCAAACGGGTTTTACGCCCTTTTGTCGTATTTCTTTTTCGTTAACAACGGAGCGTCGGTTTTTCTGGCCAGAGCGGGCGCATCCGGGATCATTCTGGAATGGTCGCTTGCCAGAAGTTTTTCGTACACGCGCTCTGCACGGTCGATCGCGACGAGTGCCTCACGGCGACGGCGCATCACTGAGAACCCAAAGCCAAGCACCAGCGTGAGAATCCCGCCCCATACCAGATTGATATAAGGCTTTACAAATGCTTCGACGGTTACAACTTCCGTCGGCGCAGGAGGCAGGTGCTGATCGTCGAAATATCGTAATACGACTTTGGAATTCGCAGGATTCTGCATGTCCGGCATTAACTGCCCCAACTGAACATGAAAGCTGGTGCCCGGAACGAGTACGTCGTCTTCCTGCGCTTCGTCAGTAACAGGATTGCGTGTCACGCCCAAAATGAGCGTGTCGCCTGCGGGTTTTGCTTCCGTGCTGGCAACGACAGTCCCTTTGACGTGAAAGGGCTGCTGTGACAGCATCTTCGTTCGCTCGGACTGTGGAAAATCGAAGTTGATAAATTTTATCTTGAGCTTGCCATCGAGGACGGTCGCTTCCTGAAGCTTGCCAAGCGTGTCCTTGGGAACTCCGCCTTCCAGTTCGTTCGCCATGACGGTAAAGTAGAGATCGCGGGACGCGTACTTCACAATTCCGGGATTAGCAATGGGTGACTGATGCTGGTTAAAGTCCGTCATGAACCACAATGGTCTTGCGGTTCCGGCATAACCGTTTTTATCGGCGATATTGATAATGAAGTAGCTGTGCTCGTTTGGAGCTTCCTCGGTGCCACGGAATGTCAGTGTGTATTTGCCATTGAACGCCGGAACCGGTTTGTGGATCGGCAGAGTGATAAAATCCCGTTTGGTATAACCATTTGCCGCAATGACGCCGATCACGAAAACGGCCAGCCCGACATGTGCAACATAGGCCCCAAGAAATTTCGTGTCGAAAATAAATTTTGGATAACCTGCGAGAACAAATGCAGTCAGAAGCGCCGCAAAGAGGATCGCTAAATATGGCCAATATTGAGCAATGGCTACTCCAAAGAGATTGTAATCGCCAGCAGTGCTGACAAGCAGAGCGATCAGCCCAAGAAGCAGGGTAATGCCAAGCGCAGTGGAAAGCCGCCGAACATAATCGTGCCGGGTGGGAGCAGAACGCTCGAAGGAAAAGCGCCAATGACCCCGAAGGATCTTCCAGCCGATTTCAAGATTAACAAATAGCGCAAAGAATGCTGCCGCACAAACGGCAACATATTTTGGGTCGTGAACACCCATGAATACCACGCCAATGGTAAATACCGCAGAGGCAATCAATGCCGTGATCGATTTTTTCACAACTTCGTTCCAGCTCGATTGACGCCACTTCAGCAGCAAGGAAAGTCCGTTTACAAGTAGTAAAACGGTGATGAGCGGAATGTGGAGATTGTTATAGAAATCGGTCTCGACTTTTTTCTTCAGCAACGGAGCGCTCGTGCCAATAAAAACAACGAGAGCGCTCGCGCCCAATAGCGCAGATGCAATGGAAAGTCCGGTTTCGCGAGAGAGGATCTTATAATCCTGAGCAAAGCCCGACATTTCGCGCCATCGCCAGAAGAAAATTCCGAAAGGGACAAGAATAAAGACTGCTAATGCACCAACCAGCAATGTAAATGCAAGATTGCCGGGATCGGCGAACGAGTGTACGCTGGCATCGCCAAGTACGCCGGAGCGGGTCAGGAATGAGCCATATAACACGAGCGCATACGCAAGAAGTGTGAGCGCAATGTTCGTTCTAATGAGGCCGCCGGTTCGCTTTTGTGTGAGCATCGAATGTGCGGCCGCTACTGTGATCAGCCAGGGAAGCAAGCTTGCGTTCTCGACGGGATCCCATCCCCAGAATCCGCCCCAGCCAAGCGTTTCATACGCCCAGAATCCGCCGAGCATCACACCAAATCCTAAGACCATCGCCGCTCCAAGCGTCCAGGGCATCGATGTTACGACCCAACCCTGATAATCACGTTTGATAAGCCCAGCCAGAGCAAATGCGAATGGAACAGCAAGCAAGGAAAACCCTAGAAACAACATCGGAGGATGAATGACGATCCAAAGATTTTCCAGCGATGGATTTAGGCCTTTGCCATCCATCGGTATAAATCCTTTCGGCGCCTGACCCGGATTTGCAGCATAAATCGTCTCGAACGGGCTTTTGGCAAGCAGCATGATCGAGATAAAAACGAGCACCGAGAGAAAGATCGCCATGACATGCGCTTCATATCGCTGGCGGCGAGCGTAACCGATAAGGAATGCGGCGATGACGGATGTCCACAAGCCCCACAGCATAAAGCTTCCTTCCTGGCTTGCGTAGAATGTCGAGAAGAGCAGGAACTTACTCAGTTTGCGAGACACATGTTCATAGACGTAATTGAACTCGAAATGGTAATTGAAAATATAATAGAGGAGGGTTCCACAGGCAACAAACATGCCAAGGATCGCAAGCCGTGTTGCGAAACGCGCTGCTATGGTAAGTTCGGTTCTCCCGCGAGCAGCAAGCGTGTATAATACCATCCCCATAACGGAGGCGGTAAGCGTAAAGGCGAGTGCGATATTACCGAGCAATTGAGAATTAAAAATTAAGAATTAAGACCGTCATTGCGAGGAGCCCGAGAGGGACGACGAAGCAATCTCATCGGTCGAGTTGACCTCATGATTGGCCGGACTGACTTGTTACATTTGTATTCATCTTGCCAGAACCCTCGTACCGCGATGGACATTTGGTCTGAATATCCGTGGCTTCGAATACACCGCTTTCGACTTTTCCAACACAGACGACGCTAGGCGCGATCTCGAAGTTGTTCGGCTTCATGCCTGCATATTTAACCGGCATTTCGTGCCCGGCACGATCTTTCATGAAAAAGGAGAACGTGTTGGAATTTGCGTCATACTGAGCGCCTTTATCTTTATCATAGGTTCCGGATACCTGGGTGCGCCGCCCGCTCGATGCAGCCTTTTCAAAATCCGAGTAATCGACCTTATTATCGATCAACGCAAATGCCGCAATACCGATAAATGCGACCGCGACGACGAGAGCGATAATATGTTTGCGTTTCATCCTGCTTTTAAACCCTTAAATAAAGTAAACATGGAGAATGTGGTACCAGTTCGTGAAAGAAAAGACACATTCATTGTTCTTTAGAATTCAAAAACGTCCTGTATTTTCATGCTAAAGGCAGGAAACATCGAGGATTCCAATGTACCGGTTTTGTGCAGCAATTGTTCCGTTTGGTAAATCTCACCGCGCTTGACCATCATTTCGATTGTTTCGGCTTCAGGATCAACGATCCAATATTCCGATACACCGTGCGTGCAATACATTTCCTTCTTGCGTGTAAAGTCATAATAAGCCGTGGAAGATGAAAGCACTTCAATGACAAGATCGGGGATAATATGGAGCTTATCTTTTTGGAGATTGTGTGCCCGGTCTGCGCGAATAAAGATGAGATCGGGTTGATAGACATCTTCATCGCTTAAATAGACGTCGAGCGGTGCACCGACAAGAATACCGAGTCTATTCTTCTCAACGAAGGTACCGAGTGCATTTGCAAGTCGGTATTGAATTCTCTGATGAAAAAAGCTGGGACTCGGGGTCATAATTAATTCTCCGCCAATCAGTTGATAGGGCGCACCTTCTTCGAGACGCTCGTAGTCCTGGATCGTTGCCCGTTTTTCTATGGTTTCCAGCATATTCGTTCTCCCATGCTATAAAAGCAGCGGTAGATCATTTAGTTCACATCCCGAACGCTGTCATTGCTTATCGATCGCCATCAGTGCGAGCAGAACCGGCAAATAAATGATCGAGGCAAAGAGCAGTTGTTTCGCAGTGGTATTCGTGCGCGCACTCACGATGCGAATTGCGGCGATGGTAAAGCCGACTCCCAATAGCAATGCTCCGCCGAAATAGATCGGCCCTGTCAATTTCAGAAGCGACGGTAATAAACTGACAGGAATAAGGACAAGCGTGTAACTCAGGGCTTGAAAGGCGACACGGGAGCCTTCCGGATCGATAACGGTGAGCATCGGGAACCCTGCGCGGGCGTAATCCTTACGGTACATCCACGCAATGGCGAGGAAATGGGGGATCTGCCACAGGAACAATATTGCAAACAACGACCATGCCTCTACATTCAGCGACCCGCGCGCGGCCGCCCAGCCGATCAGGATGGGAACTGCTCCCGGGAACGCACCCACAAGCGTGGAAAGATGCGTCCGTTTCTTCAGCGGAGTATAGACGAATAAATATCCAAGAAGTGTCAGAATGGCAAGAATACTTGCCAAACTTCCAACAAAGGTTAGCATATAAACCGCCCCAGCCAGAGATGCAAGTACCCCGAACGCAAGGCCGGCAGTAGGTGACACTCTGCCAGATGGAAGCGGACGCTTCTCGGTACGCCGCATCTGAGAATCTGCCTCGATCTCGATCACTTGATTCAACGCGCCGCCGCCACAGGTTACAAGCCCGGTTGCGATCATCGTGTGAATGAAAAGGACGAGATTAAATTCCGTGGAGGCAAGCCAGAACGAGGTGGCTGTTGTTAGCAGGGAATAAAATCCAATGCCAGGTTTCGAAAGATCGTAGAAATCCCGCAGAAGCTGCCGCCAATCGAAGGATGGTGGGGCTGCCGGGGAATCAAGCTTTGCAGTATTCTCCATTTATTTTACCGATGCCGAAGCTATTTTCTCGCTTAAAGTATGTCTCCCTTCGCTGGCATAGGTCACGTTCTCTGCCTTAGCCGCCAACATGTGCCGGCTTTTTACCATAATATAAACCATCGTTCCCAGAATAGCCGCGCCACAGGAGACGTGAAGTGTGGTCGGCGTAACAGCTTTCTGGCTCCATATTGTGATGGCGCCAAGCATGATCTGAATGCCAAGCAGGAGCATGGCAAACATCATGGGAAATACCAGCGATCTTTCCCGTGGATACCACCGAAAGATAGCGCGCGCTGTAAGGAACATCATGATCGTAACCACAAATGCACCAACGCGGTGAGTAAAATTGATCGCCACGCCGAAGGACGTGAAATCGGGAATTAAACTGCCATTCGGTGCAAATGGGAACGATGGGATAGCAAGGCCGGAAAAGGTATGCCGCATCACTGCACCGATCATAAGTTGAGTGAAAATACAGCATACAGTAATCAATGAAAGCATCCTAACACCAACTTTCGTCCGCTCACTCCACTTAGTTCCTTGTTTGTCCCATCGTTTACCGGTAACCATTGCAATGCCGATGGTTAAGCAAAACACCGCTTGCCCGAGCCCCGCATGTGCGCTCGAAACCGCAGGAGGAAGATAGGTTAGCACGGTGATTCCACCCAAAACGCCTTGCATCACCACACAACCCAATGCGAACCACCCAAGTCGCTTCACCCACTTGCGCGGCTCATAGATTTGCAGAACGATCGCGAGAGCAAGAATAAGAAAGCCGACGAACGATGCGAACAGCCGATGCGTGTGCTCGTAAAAAATGTTGCCCGTCCAATCTTTCATCGGGAAGGTGAACATGTTCCAGCCATAACTCGTCGGCCAGTCGGGGACGGATAGCCCGGCCTGATGGCTTGTCACAAGCCCACCAATAAATAGCAGCGCAAAACAGCACACTGCTGTGAAAATAGCGAACCGGTGAATCCAAGCGGATTGACGACTTGAGGCGGCGTTTCGGCGAGCTTCCATATATCAAGCGCCTAAACGTAAATGAATGCCGTTCGGCTCCGAGGCATTTCTTGCATGGGGTTGAACTTTACGGAATGAATTTCCTACTCTGAACCTGCGTTATTGTAAACATGGTGATATTATGACATACCAACCAATAACAGCGAAAATCGAAAAAGGCCACGTTGTCATGCCGCCTGACGTGGACTGGCCGGATGGGATGACCGTGCGCGTGATACCTGAAGAGGAAGAAATCCCTACGCTGTACGAAATGCTAAAGAAATGGGATGGCATTGCTACTGATCTTCCGCCAGACTTAGCGGCGAATATCGATCATTACGTCCACGGGCATCCGAAAAAATGAGAGTATTTTTTGCTGATGCTTATTATTTCATTGCTCGGATCAATCAGGAGGATCAACATCACGATCGTGTGATTGAGTTTTCAAAAACCATGCGGGCCAGTCTCGTCACAACCGACTGGGTACTGATGGAAGTAGCGGATGCTTTAGCCGGTTCAGAAGTACGCGATCAAGCACGCGACTATTTCCTTTATTTAAGATCACTACCTCACTGTGAAGTACTCGAAGCCAGTCGAGATCTTTTCGACCATGCTCTCCATTATTATCATCGACATTCTGATAAAGAATGGTCACTTACAGACTGCACATCCTTTATCGTCATGCGCGATCAGGGTATTAAAGAAGCGCTCACCGGCGATAAACATTTTGAGCAAGCTGGTTTTGTCGCATTATTGAAGTAGGATTGGGCGTGACAAACCCATCCCCCAACGAAGCCTACGAACATTGCCGGCAAATTGCCACTGGCCATTACGAGAATTTTCCCGTTGGCTCCGTGCTGATTCCAGGCAAACTTCGCAAGTATTTCTACGCGCTCTATGCCTTCATGCGCACCGCGGATGATTTTGCCGATCTCCCACATCGTTCGAGCGAAGAACGGCTTGTTTTGCTTGCAGATTGGCGCACAATGCTTCATTCCATCTATAAGAACGAGCAGCCCAGCGATTCCATCTTTCTCGCATTACAGGATACTGTTCAAAAATTTAGTCTTGCGATTCAGCCATTCGATATGCTGGTCGATGCATTCGAATTCGATGCCCGTGGCAACGTTCGTTTCGATACGTATGATGATCTGCACTGGTACACCATGCGTTCCGCCGAACCCGTGGGGCAGTTAGTGCTGGCGCTGTTTGGCTATCGGGATCAGGAACGAATAGGGTGGTCGAACGATATTTGCACCGCATTGCAACTTATCAATTTTCTTCAGGATGCTAAAGACGATCTTACCCAGAATCGCTGCTATTTCCCACGAGAAGATTTCCAGTCATTCGGCATCGAAACCGCCGATGAAGTATTGAATTCTTCGATGACGGACAGATTGATCCTCTTCGAATGCGATAGAATCGAACAACTGCTCGCGAATGGTGCTGCACTTCCTGCAAGCGTGAGCGGACGCCTTCGAATGGAGCTTCGTGCCGTTCTAACAGGTGCAAGAATGATGATCGGGAAGATTCGAGCAATAAATGGGAATACCATTGAGGAGCGGCCCACGCTATCTATGCTTGAAAAATTGAAGATGCTTCTATCCGCATTCACTAACCGTAGCGGAGTTTAGCGTTCAAAGTTGCTGTTGCACATGCCAATGGCATCTGCTCACTCTGGCTCACGTCGCAGTAATTTTTTCTTTTCCTTCATGCTTCTGCCAAAACGGAAGCGCGAAGCCATGCTCCGTATCTATGATTTCTGCCGATACACGGATGACCTCGTGGATGAAGATAACGCATCTGTCGAAGAAAAGCAAGAGCGCATCCGAACATGGCGCATGGAGATAGAAGCGTGTTACAACGGCAAGCCAACACATCCCGTGATGATTTCTTTAAGAGATATTATTCATGAATATGAGATTCCGAAAGAGTATCTTCTGACACTCACTGATGGCGTGGAGATGGATCTCCATCAAACGCGATACGAAACCTTCGAGGAACTTCTAGAGTATTGTTATGCGGTTGCAAGCGTAGTCGGGTTGATCTCCATTCAAGTATTTGGGTTCAAGCACGAAGAAACCCGGGAATATGCTGTCCAGCTTGGCTACGCACTTCAGCTTACGAACATCCTGCGTGATGTAAAACAGGATGCGGCAAATAATAGAATATATTTACCGCTCGAAGATCTCCACAAATTCGGATACGACGAGCAAAGTATTATATCCTCGCTATATGATGAGCGGTTCATAGCCGTGATGAAATTCGAGGCAGAGCGGGCGCGAGAATTTTATTCAAAAGCGCACTCGTTGCTTCTACCGGATGAACGGCGATCCATGGTTGCTGCGCAGATCATGGACGCGATCTATTTCCGGCTTTTGACCAAGATCGAGAAATCAAGATTTAATGTTTTTGCCGAGCGTATCAGATTTTCGAATTTCCAAAAAATACGGATCGCACTGAATGTTTGGGTGAAGAACCGGCTGAGGTTACCACAATGAAGATACTCGGCATCGACCCAGGCACGTTGGTTACCGGATACGGGGTGATCCAATCGAGCAGCAACGGGAACAGCTTCGAGCTGGTGGAATATGGCACCATCGAATCCAAACGGATTGCAACTCTGGCCGTTCGGCTGCGTGTTATTTTTACAAGGCTCACGGCGGTGATCGAGCGCGCAAACCCCGATGCGGTTGCGATCGAATCGGCATTCTATCACAAGAATGTGCAATCGACGCTGAAGTTAGGTCATGCGCGCGGCGTAGCGATGCTGGCGAGCATGCTCAAGGATGTTCCGCCCGCAGAATATGCGCCACGCGAAATAAAACGGGCCGTCGTTGGGAACGGAAATGCCTCGAAGGAGCAAGTGGAATTCATGGTTCGTTCATTATTAGGATTAAAACCTGCGGATAAGAAACTACCGGACGCGTATGATGCGCTCGCGGTTGCGATCACGCACGCGGCGCGATTTCGGAACGGCAGTTCGTCCACAGCCGCGAAAGCTTCTTCCAAGAACTGGAAGCAATTTGTGGAAATGAATCCGGGAAGGATAAAGAAGTGAGAGTAGTAAATTTAATGATTGTCATCCTGAGCGGAGTTCGGCCCGACGAAGGAGGGGCGAACGGAGTCGAAGGATCCCATGCAGCTCAGCTGAGTGATGAATGTCCGGAGATCCTTCGACTGAGCAAAACTACGCTATCGCTCCGTTTTGCTCCGCTCAGGATGACATTTAATAGCTTGTTGAGGACTTTGCTCACACTATTCATTCTGCTGCTACTTTCGCATCGGGTCATAGCCCAAATGCCTCCCGACCAGCTTACACCGGATAGTTATGTGAAGCTCGTCATGTTCGATTCTTCGGAATTTTATGTGACCGTTCTCGCGAGACCTTTGCCAGACCGATTTATTGTCGAAACCGCCTATGGACGACTCGAAATTCCCATCGACCGCATCAATTATGCGATCGACTACCGGTATAATTGGGTGCAAAAGGGGGATATGAAATCTGCTGCGCTAAAAAATATTACCGATGTGCAAACCAATGAGGTGATGCGCTTTCTCCGAAAGCCGAAAATGCCGGATACTTCCACCGTTGCTACGAAGGATTTCGATATTTTCAAAGGGCACCGATATATTTTTGACGATACCGCGCATGTGATCCTCGCAACTGATTATGGGAATCTCTTCTTTACCTACCCGGACTTGCAATATGTCGATAATTGGTCCGGACAGAATGACCGGCGCGAGGATTTTGCGACCTCCAAGTATTATGTTGCGAAAGATCCCGAATCCTCGCAGGATTTTCTTTTGCCAACGGCGCGCTCCTTCGGGGAAGGTAATTTCTTCCTGAATGATTATATGGTCGCAGGCTTGCAAGCCAATTATGGCGTCACGGATTGGATCAGCCTGAATGCGGGCGGGGTTCTTGCACCTTTTTTGCCGACCACCGTGACGGCGATGACCGGCGGCATAAAGATCACTCCCTATGGTTCGGATGTGCTCAATGTTTCCGCTGGATTTCAGGATATTTATTCGAAGGTTGTGAACACAACGCACATCGCATTCCCGTATCTTGCGGCTACCTACGGAACATGGGAATCCGAATTGACGCTGCTGGTGGGGATGTCCTATCAAAGCGGCGTGATCGATTCATCGGGCGCCTTGTATTATCCTAAGAATTCCTTTTTTGGCTTTGCCGGAGATATGCGGGTGGGCGAGAACTTGAAGGTAGCGCTGGAGCTCTATTTTATTCAGGATTTTGGAATTGTTCCAACCATTTTTTCCGTCCGGTATTTCCAGAACGATCTCACGATCGATGCGGCGGTGGTCTTTTCGCTCTACAAAGCAGGAGCGAGCAATATGGAAACATTAGGGCAGTATGTGTTCAATGCGCCCTTCGAGGTGATCCCCATGGTGAGCGGGTCGTATCATTTTTAATACAATGATGCGTCAAATTATTATTTGTTTTTTCTTGCTCATAGTCTGTACTGTATGTTCGCGTTCGCAAGAGCCGCCGCTTCTTGATCGTGCAATAAACAGGCAAAATTATCAGCTTGTTGAAAAATTGCTAAACGAGGGTGCAAATCCAAATGAACGAGACCAGTTCGGAAGCAGTCCTTTAGAGTGGGCAGTAGATAAGGATGATACTTTAATGATTAATATTCTTTTAAATCACGGCGCTGATATTCAATCACGTTGCCCAACTCTCGGTGGATCGCTAATTGGTCACTGCGTATCGATTAATAGATTTATTGCCGCAAAATATCTAATTGAACACGGGCTGAGTGTGGATCTTCCAGACTCGTCTGGTATAACACCTCTAATACAGTCGATCTTTTTAGGAAATATTCAGATGATTTTCTTCCTTCTTAACAATGGAGCCAATCCAAATTTTATTGCTCCACATAACATTACGCCACTCTGGTTCGCTCTTTCCGAGAGTCACAGAATGAATACACTAAAGCAGAAGGATATCGAAATCGAACAACATGATACTACTGGTGACACACGTCGCGCTAACGATCTCCAAATTATTCAGATATTATTAAAGTTTGGTGCCACACCAAATCCGTCTATACACTATGAGAATGGTGACACGTTCTTACACCAAGCCGCTAAGCAGTGCGATACTTCAGCAGCACACCTACTTGTGGAATATGGAGCGAACAAGAATGTGAAAGATGATGCGGGTGATCGACCGTATGACCTTGCCGTGAAAAATGGCTGCAAAGGATTAGAGGCTATTTTGAAATGAGACAAACCTTAGCAATTATTCCCCAATGATTTTCGCCAGTTCCCGGTGCGAAATGGTTAACGCGACTTCGTGATCAATAATGCCGAGTTCGAGCAGGCGGTCGATGGCAATCTGTTTCGTTTTTTGTTCGATCTCCTGCACGGAATCGGTCTTGAAGATATGCTTTAGCCAATGAACGCCTTTGCTGATGTGGGTACGCTCGTCGGCATTGACGAAATCGAAGAGGCGTCCCGTCAGGTCGTCACCCTTTTCGTATGCTTCGCGGGCATAGCGGAGGCATTCCTGCACAATGTTGGCCTCGCCGAACAGATTGATCTCTGCCAGCGAATACACAGCCGGTAACTTTGTGCGTACTTTGATACCAATGAGGCGATTTAAGAGATCATAAGGATCATACCCGAGGGCTTCCATCGCTTTGTGGCCAAGTTCGGTGTGGCGCGTTTCATCCCAGATGATACGGGCAATATCGTAATCGAATCCAAATGGCACATTGCGGATCTCATAGAGTACATTTGCGAACGTTTCGATGGCGTCCATTTCATCGCGTTGTGACCGGACGAGATTCAGGCGAGTCTTGTCGAACTCTGATTCGTAGCCTAACCGGCCATCATCGCCAACCTGATAATCATAGGTATCTTCAAAAGTATCGAAGCGCGGATCGCGGGTAGCGATGAAGGAGCGCTCGAACGGCGGCTTGCCCGCAGAACGAAGTGAGTCTGGCCGTTTACCACGTTCGGCAGAACCGCCGACTCCCCCAAAAGAGCGTAGCAGCTTCTCGATGTGATATTGCCACTTGTGCAGACCGCCCTCGTTGTATCCGCCTTGAATATATGCTTCGATCGCACCTTTACCCCATGCTATCATCGCATCGTAATCCGGCATGATCTGATGGATGATCCGAACCGTTGGGGCGTCCGCAACCTGATCGGTGTGTGCGGAATGTTCCTGATACGCCCGTTTCAAATGTGGTAGCACTACTCCATATAATGCGGCGACAAAGTGTGCCGGGCTTTCGGAAAGGATCAACTCATTGAATAACTCGGCGATCTCATCGGACTGAAACTTATCCGTTGTTTCTTCAGCCATGCGGAGTTCCGTAAGCCGGGTACGGATCTTCATTCCTGCTTCTGCATGATAATAGATATGCCGCCCGAACTCGACCTTTACTTCGAACTCCGGTGTGCCCATTCCCCAGCCGGCCATCGCTCGAAGGATATTCCGCTCGAAGAGGAAAAATCGAAGCAGTTGGCCGACATTCTGCTCCACGGTGAAATCGCCGCCTAACCGGCGCTGGTCTTTCGGGAAATTGTATTTTGCCAGAGGGATTCCCACGCCGCGCAATTCCGGTGAATTAGACCAGCGTGCTTCCATCGTCCCGTTCGTATCTGTTGGATGACCGTTTCGTTCCATAGTTTGATCCTCTAATAGGATCGACAACTTCTGTATCGGTGAGAGAATTCCGAGCGAGCAAGCCTCTCTTTTCTGAATCACTTCTTTTAGAGTGTGCTTCGAAGCAATGGGGGGCTGTCGATTTCCCAACACGTCCTGGAAAAGAGACAACTGGGAATATTAATTTCAAATAATATTGCAAAAGAGATGACTTTTAATGCAACACTTTTCAGGTTCGCGTGTTAATAAGCGTGTCTGATATTGTAGAATTCAGGGTGATTGCACTGACGATAAACGTTAAAAGTCTGTCCAAGCTGAATTGGCCCGGGAATTGCTCAAATATGCCATAACGAGTCCATTATTGAACACTTCTAAAAGAAAAAACAGGAGATTTTCGCAGAAATTCAACCCAAAGTGTAACACGAATCCGTATCGGGCGTAAACGTTTGTTAGAAAGCAGAAGATAAGCTTCATAGCATAAGAGTTAGCCGGGGTCTAGGGACAACCTCCGGCTTTTTGAAGACACAACACAACTCAATCAGACCTCGGGTAACTCTCACCACCCGGGGTTTTTTTTATCCCATCTTTTTGTTAGCCGAAGATTCCTTTTTACTTAAAGCAACCGAGAATACATGGCTGGAAAGCATTTTTCGATCGAGGAGCGAGTTCGCTGGTCGGATGTCGATCACGCGGGAATAATTTATTTCGGCAGCTATGTCCGCTTTTTTGAGATCGCTGAGACGGAGCTGTATCGTGAAATGGGCCTGCCCTATTCCGGCGCATTCGATGAGTTAGACGTCTATCCGGTTCGCGCTCAATTTCATTGCGATTTCAAAGCGCCTGCGTTTCTGGATGATTTGCTCACCACAGAAATTTGGGCGACCCATCTCGGGAATAGTTCGATCGAACTTCACTTCGAGATCACGCGTAAACATTCGGTCAAAGGGAAATTGGGCGAAGTGCTGGTTACCGGCCATTGCGTTCTGGTGACGGTTGGCCGGACTTCGCTGCGCCCGCGCCGGATACCCGACCGGCTGCGCCAGGGGTTGAGCGCCTATATGATCCAGAATTAAGCATCTCAGCCTTTCTGCGAACCAAACCACTCGTATTTGGCTTGGGGTAAAATAATAATTTAAATAACGGAATGAAGCTGTACGTTAAGTACATGGTGAGCATCCGGTGCAAGATGGTGGTGATCGCCGAGTTAGAAACCCTCGGCCTTCCTTATACCACCGTCGATCTTGGAGAAGTGGAGATTCCAGGACCTATATCTCCGGCGCAACGCATCGAATTGACCCGTGTCTTAAAACGGTCCGGGCTGGAGCTGATGGATGATAAGAAAGCTATTTTGATCGAAAAGATCAAGCAGGTTATCATCGAAACCATCCATTATTCCGACGAAGCACTGAGAATAAATTGGTCCGATCACCTAACCGAAAAGTTAAAGTACGACTATACCTATCTTGCCAATATGTTTTCAGAAGTCGAGGGCACGACGATCGAGCAATTCATTATCAAGCATAAGATCGAACGAGCAAAGGAGTTGCTTATTTACGACGAGCTTTCGCTCACAGAAATATCGTACAGGCTTCATTATAGCAGCGTAGCAGCGCTTTCGAATCAATTTAAGAAGATCACCGGACTCACTCCTACCTTTTTTAAGAATATCAAGCATAAAAGGATGGGTGGACTTGAGAATGTGTGAATTTTGTAACTTTTTCCTAAAATTTTGTAACGTGTCTTTCGGTTGAATTTCATATCTTTGTACTGGTGGTAAATTAGCCACTCGCTGAATAATCCTACCGTTACAAAAATGAAAAAACGATCGCTACTCAAGCCGATCCTCTACACGTTCGGCTCGATCGTTGTTGTGGTGTTGCTTGCAATTTGGGTTTTTCTCACCTTCTATTTTGAAAGTACACTTAATAAAGCCGTCATTCCAAAAATAGAACAAGCTGTGCTGAAATCAACGCACGGCAGGTTTGCACTTACCTTAGATAAGATCTTCTACAAGCATGGCACGCTGGAGTGCAATACCTTCATTCTTTACCGCATCGCCTACGATAGCGGTGAGCATGGCGTGGTGCTCGAACGGATCACGCTCGATAGCGCGAGGTTCGAAGGCATCGATTGGTGGGACGTGCTCTGGCAAAAAGATTTGAACTTGAGCACCCTGGAGCTGAACGCACCAAAGCTATACATGACCGATATTGATACGGGGATCACGCTACCACGCATTCCAAAATTCGTTGCAGCGAAGAAATTTGCGCTTTCGGATGTGCCCGTTATCTCGTTCGATAGTATTGTCTTACGTGATATTAGTGTGTTCCTGCCGAAGACATCCGGAAATGACATGGTGCCATCTTATCGAAACATTACGATCCGGCTAACCGATTTTTCTCTCGATCCAAGTCGCAACGCTGGCGAATCGGCACTGTTCTCTAAGAATGCAGGATTTGAACTCCCTACCGGGAGCTATTCTATCGGCGATAGCACATATTCTATCGAAGTTCGAGGTATCCACGGTAGTTTATCGGATTCGCTTGTAACGATCGATAGTTTCGAGTACAAGCCCAATTATAGCGAACAAGCCTTTGCCGATCTGCATCAATATGCCCAGGGAAGGCTGGATTTCCAATGTACCGGATTACATATTCGCGGCATCAATTTCACGAAGCTGCTCGCGGGCGGTGGGCTTCATGTCCGGTCACTGGAGGCAGAATCATGGTTCGTGGACTACTATGGCGATCTCCGCAAACCGAAAAATCCGCACCCTCCGAATGCAGTATTGCCCAATGTGGTCATTAGTTCGATCAAAGCGCCCATCACGCTCGATTCGATCATTTTCAACAAGGGGACGATTCATCACCGGGAACGTGTCACGGGAAGTACCCACGCAAGCTTGTTAACGTTTACGCAAGTCCGAGTTATTGAGCATCCATTCTGTACCGATACTAGAAGTTCGCTTTATAGCGAGCCCCTGCATTTTGCGGTCAGTGCATTTTTTATGGGGCAAGGAAAAGTATTGGGGACGGTTGTGTATCCGGTACATCAAAAGCAGTTCGATCTTCACATCGATGCAACCGTCGGGCCGTTCGATGTAACGTCTCTGAACTCCTATCTCGTTACGAACGAGCGAAAAGAGATAATGAAAGGAAAATGTTTAGGCGGAGCATTACAAATGGATGTTCACGCTGGAACTGGAATAACCACGGTCGCACCGCGTTATGAAGATGTTTCAATGAATGTGCTTACAACCAAAGTCAAAGATCACAGCGGTATTTTCGAAGGCATTCAATCATTTATTGCGAATACGTTTGTGCTTCGCACGAATAACGTCGATAACGGGAACAACAAAGCGATCTCAGGAACAACCACCTATATCTATTCGAGAGATGAAGAGTTCTTCCAATTCATATGGTTAGCACTCCGTAAATCCATCGGTAAGGTTGTTGGTTTTTAATACCAACGGACTTTTCCCGGATCGGTGCTCATCAGCACCGCGATTGGCGTAAGAGCGGGAATGTTTTGAAAGACGATGGCGATGGTCGAGGTGATCGGCACGGCAAGGATCATCCCAAGCAGTCCCCATACCCATCCCCAGAAAATGATCGATACAATAATAAGCAAGGGACTAATATTGAGCGTCGAACCCATTACGCGCGGAGTAAGAACGCTGCCGATCATAAGTTGAGTCACGATCACCGTGATGGCAAGAAGAATCGGAGTGCTTACGGTGTCGAATTGCAGGAATGCTGCTAAGACGGGCAGTACAATAGCAAATAATCCGCCAAAGGTGGGTATGAACATCAGTAAAAAAGTCAGGATGCCCCACAGGAACGCAAGATCGACACCAAAAAGAAGCAGAACAACGGTCATTGTGACTGCGGCTAAAGTGTTCAGGATCAGTGTTGTAACTAAATAGCGCCGAACGCTTCGTTCAATGTTTTGTATGATCTGCGTGAGTTGTAACGAACCTGATTTCGGAAATGCTATTCCGATCTTTTTCTTAAACTGGCCATTCGCTGCTAAAATAAAAAGCATCGCTAGAAGAATAATAGCAAAGCCGCTCACAAGATTCGTGGCGGAAGAAAGCGCTGAACCCATCTCGTTAGATGGTACAAGGGATGTCAGATTAAAATCCATCGCTTGCTTCCTCATGCCATCGGAGATGTTCCCAAGGATCCCCGCGATTTGGGGCAATAATACATTTTCCCACTTTGCTTCGTATTTCGGCATCACGAGAATGATGGATTCAACCGTCACGCCGATAATTTTTGCAATTCCAAAGAACAAGCCGCCAACCAGCGCCAGCACCAATAAAATTGAGATTATCATCGGCACCTTCCGTGTGCGAAGCCCGCTGACGAGCGGCATAAAGATATTTGCCAGGAACAGCGCGGTAATAATGGACAAAAAGATATTGCTGACAAAATGAAGCAGCACTCCGATGACCACCACGCTCGCAATAGCAATAGGAATGAGATAATGTCGCTGCTGCGGTTGCAACACGATGAGGTCTGCCACTGGATCCGCTACCGCTATTTCCGTCAGCATAAAAGATTGGGATTAGGTATTAAGAATTTTTTTATCTAATGATTAGGATGGTTCCAACAGTAAGGATTTCCACTTCGTTACAGCCAGTGCTGTCAGAAAAGCAAATGTGTGAATTTTGTAACTTTTTTCTAAAATTTTGTAACCTCTTTTGAAGGCCATTGCCGTAATTTTGTTTTGTAGTAATCGTGATTGTTTCAACGGGTTTAACATTGCTTCAATAACCCACGCGAGCGCAATCTTCAATCTTTTTGAACATACGATAACGCGTGTTCTTCAATCAACCTGAACGCAATGAACAACGAACCATCAAAAACTGAAGAAAACCAACCGCCGGCACAGGATGGTAATACCGCTCACGAAAAGGACGAGAATCCGATCTCGAATGAGGATATCCACTCATTACTTGAACATCAGATGAAGACGAGATTTGCTCTGCGAAGAACTTTTTCAGAGCAGGGTGAGGAGGAAGTCCGAAAATCTGTTCGGCGGCGGACAAATTGGTAGATGAAAAGGAAGGCATCATACCCATTTCAAGGCTTTAGATGAGAATGTGTGAATTATGTAACTCTTTTCCAAAATTTTGCAACGTTTTTTGAAGGTTGCCACCGTATTTTTGCTGCGTAGTCATAGAAGTACTTTTTATAAATAATATAATGAACAGAGTAAAGAATAAAGTAGCGATCGTAACCGGTGGAGCGTTGGGCATTGGCCGTGCAACGGCCATTCTTTTGGCACAGGAAGGCGCAATAGTCGCTGTTACCGATGTCTCGGTTAGCCAAGAAAATGGCACCGTCGATGCCATACATAATGCTGGTGGTGAAGCGGCCTTTTGGCATTTGGATGTCACGAATGAAAGCCAAGTTGCCAAAGTAATTGGGGAAATTGCTGCAAAGTGGGGACGAATAGATGTACTCGTGAATAACGCGGGAATTATCGGTGTGGACAAACCAACCCACGAGCTTACGGAGCAAGAATGGGATAAGGTTATGAATGTGAACGTCAAAGGCGTGTTCTTTTGCACAAAGCATACCATCCCATATATGCTGAAGGTGGGTAGTGGCAGCATTATCAATCTTTCCTCGATCTACGGTCTCGTGGGTGCCGCAGATGTCCCGCCGTATCATGCATCAAAAGGAGCTGTTATGATCATGACCAAGAACGATGCTCTGACCTACGCCAAGAAAAAAATTCGGGTAAATTCGGTGCATCCGGGATTTATTTGGACGCCAATGGTGGAGAATTTCGCTAAGACAGACGGCAAAGCGGAAGAAGTCCGCGCGGCATTGGTGGCATTGCATCCGCTCGGTCATTTGGGCGAACCGGACGATATTGCCTTCGGGATCCTCTACCTCGCCTCCGACGAATCGAAGTTCGTGACCGGTTCGGAGTTAGTGATCGATGGCGGATATGCCGCACGTTAAAATAGTATTTCAATAGGTATTAAAACTCCACTTCAATATTACAACTAATAATAAATTATGAAAGACCGAAATTTAATACAGGCGGTGATCCTTCTCGTTATTCTTATACTTTGCATTGTATATTCAAACGTATCGAATGCGCAAACAAGCTATAAAATAGGTTCCAATTCGGCAATGACGCTCGCAGGGACCTCGACCCTGCACAATTGGACCATGACAGCTAATTCGTTCACGGCCAATGCAACGATGAGCCTTTCATCGAGCAAGCAACTGAGCTCGATAAGCGCGCTTTCTCTCAGTTTGCCGGTCCATAACCTCAAGAGCGAAAGCGACGGAATGAACTCCAACGCTTATGAATCGCTCAAAGCAGATAGGAACCCAAACATTACATTCAGGCTCACATCCGCTACGGTCACTTCATCGGGTGGAAGCAAGTATAAAATAACTGCGCTGGGTAATCTTATGATTGCGGGTGTCACGAAACCGGTCACATTGATCGTATTAGCGACGGTAAATTCGAATGGCTCTATTTCATGCAGCGGTACGGTGCCGATATTACTTTCGAATTATGGTATCGAGCGCCCATCATTTATGCTTGGCACGATGAAGGTTGGCGATGCTCTTACCTTGACATATAGTTTGATTTTCGTTCAATAAAACTCCATCGGATCAATCAATGAAAAATTCGAAACATCATCACAACGAGTCCGGAAGGCCAAGCACCGACAGCACCATCGAAGCACATCGGCCTCGATGGAGACGCATTCACCATGATTGGCGCTTTTGGGTATTCTTAGTCCTTATGGTTACTGCCATGGTGATCTATATCGCGAGTGAAGATCTGTCGGTAGGCCCGCGTGGTCAGCGGCGCCAGCCTGTCCCAGAAAATGTCGCGCCATAGCATCAACCATGATGCACATCATCCATGATGCTGCCATCAATCTCCTTCCAGTATATCCACGAATTAATGCTGAGAACTACGCGGTATGTTCTTTTACTCTCTTTTGTACTTTGCAGCTATCCTGCGATTGCTCAACAGTCATCGCATGCTGATTCAGCATCGTCAACAGTAGCAAGACAATTTGCGAACATTCTGCAAAACGAGAGGATTGATTATGCTATCGCACAGCTTTACGAACTTCACTTCTGGGCCGGCAAGACCTATTCGCCTAAGGAAGATGCAAACCGTCAGGCAATTGTAGCATTTCAGAAGCTTTCCGGCCTATCGCGAACGGGGACACTTACGGATTCGACGATCGCGGAAATAATGTGCTCATCTATTCCGGTTCCAAACGATTCTATCCATGCGTATCATCTTGAAGTCGATCTCGACGATCAAGTCCTGCTCGTTGTGGATTCGACCGATCGAGTCGTACATGTTCTGCCGGTTTCGACCGGCACGGGACAGCGATTCCATTATCCCGGAAAAGGTAATGAATATGCCAGGACGCCGCGCGGGAAATTTAAGATCTATCACAAAGTGACGGGCTGGAAAAAAAGTCCACTGGGGATTATGTTCGACCCAATGTACATTACGGGCGGTTTTGCCGTACACGGCGAACCCAGCGTCCCTTCGATACCAGGGAGCCACGGTTGCATCCGGCTTCCGATGTTTGCTGCTGACGAGTTGTTTCGCACAACTCCTGTCGAAACAGAGGTCATTATTTATGGGAAGAATCCTGAACCGTCACCAAAGTGATCGTAATTTGAAAAATGTGTGAATTATGTAACTTTTTTCTAAAATTTTGTAACACTTTCAGATGATGATCTCCGTATTTTTGCCATCTAATGAAAACGGACACTATCGTAAGACTTAAAGTTATCCTCCTCATCGGTTTTACGATTTGCTTTGCATTTCCTCATGCAACAAATGCTCAAACGAATTACACGGTCGATAGCAATTCGGTCATCAATATCAAAGGAACTGCTCCGTTGCATAACTGGGGCATGACTGCTCATGCGTTCACGGGTTCTGCGAAATTTAGCTTCGGCGAGAATAATGAGCTACGTGCGGTTTCGGAATTTTCCTTGAATTTGCCGGTACACAATCTCATGAGTGAAGACCGTGGAATGGAAAAGAGTGCTTATAAAGCTCTAAAAGAGGATAAATTCAAGGACATCGTTTTTGAACTGACTTCTGCTATGTTCATAAAAAGTGGAAGCGAGCATTATCTGATCTTACTTCATGGTAATCTTACGATGGCTGGTGTGACCCAGCCTACTACACTAAAAACGTCGGCGTGCATCAATAAGGATGGCACGATCTTATGCACCGGCTCGCTGCCGCTCTATCTCTCAGATTATAATATCCAGCGACCATCTTTCCTTTTGGGCACGATGAAGGTTGGCGATGTGCTGGTTTTGAATTACAATTTGCTCTTCGTTAAATAATGCATTGCTCCTATTAAAATGAAAAAAAGCGAACCCATAAAATTAGAAAGCAAAAAAGTTGTCAGTAGTCCCATGATAGACCTGGCCATTAGTAAAAATTCGTATGAATTAGAAAAATCGAAAGGAGTAATTATAGTGGAAATTATCGAGTATGTGCCGAATGCAGTACTTAGCAAAACAATTATCAAGAAATCTACGGGCAATATCAGCGTCATGTCGCTGGATACGGGTGAAGGCCTGACGGAAAAAACCTCACCGTTCGATAGCTTCGCTCAGATCATCGATGGCAAGGCCGAGATCGTCATTGATGGCGTATCGAATTTACTTGAAACGGGCGAGGGTATCGTTCTGCCTGCGCACAAATCCAATATTTTTCGAGCCAACGAGCGGTTCAAAATGATCCTCACGGTCATCAAAAGCGGCTACGAATGAGCCATTTCAATACATTTTTATTCACTTATTTAAAACAATCATTATGGGAAGTTTATTATACTTGGTTGCAGTAATCCTAATTATTGCCTGGGCACTCGGGTTCCTCGTGTATGGCGCAGGTGCGCTGATCCACATCCTCCTGGTCATCGCGATCATTGCGATTATTATGAGAGTTATCAGCGGAAGGAGGGTGCTCTAATGGAACAATGCAAACATTGCGGACACAACTCGAACTCCATGAACAGCGGTGGAAATCTCCTGCTCGGTCTTTTAGCCGGTGCGGCCATCGGTGCTGCGGCGGGAATGCTTTATTCTCCCTATAAGGGGAGCGTGTTGCGGAGAGTTATTCGCCGCAAAGGGGAAGGCGTTATTGATGATGTAGCCGAAACAATCGAAGATCGTATCGGGCAACTGAGCGATGCCTTCACGGAAAAGCTTGAATCGCTGAAAAGTGAGATAAAATCCAGGATCAGTTCGGCGACCGATTTCTCTATTGATTAATAATATATAGAAAATTATGAAAAATAGTACTTCAAGAAATCGCAGTCTCATGCAGCTTCTTGGTTATCACGAGGTCCAGCATCGGAATTCCAGATCCGAGATTCTTGGAAACCTTCCAAGTAATTTGAACCCTCCGACAGATTCAGAATTTGAAAAGAGTGCAGCGACATCATCCGATGATGCTGCACTATCTGAATCCCAACGACAAATCTTTGTAGATAAGCATTATGACGACAACATTCCAGAGTTATTCTTCTGACAGAACACGTCGTTAATCAATCAAAAATCATATCCCCAACGCTATTATAACAGTTACAATACATAATACTTATGAAAATACATTCTATTCTATCCCTACGGTTACGAAGAACGTCCGTTTTTCTGGCGCTCACATTCGCACTCGCATTCTATACAAACTCAAGCGAGGCTCAGATCCGCATCGGCGCCTCCATCGATGTTCAGAACTATGTACCGCCATCATGGGCGCCACCGTACGACAATACCAGTTCCGTGCGTTATTATTACCTTCCCGATTACGATATGTATTATGACGTGTGGGATGGTCAGTTCTGGTACGCTGGCCCCAACGGCGAGTGGATCTACAGCGAGGGCTTGCCACCTCAATATGCAGGTATTGACCTGGGCGGTGCGTTTATGGTGCTCATCGACCGCAATATTTCTCGCCCGTGGATGAACGAGGGGTATTATCGCAGAAATTATCCATCGCATGGGTACGATAATTACACGGACATTGTCGTTCGCAACCGGATCGTCACGAACACTGCGCCAGGTCACCGGCTCGTTCCTCGAGCATTCAATGAGAATAGTAACCGCGTGACGTTCATGCAGCGGCCGGTCCAGAACGATCATGCGCCTGCGACATATCATCGTGTAGCACATGAAGTGCCAATGAAGTCCATCACTCCTTCCATGCCGGCTGCGAGCAAGAATTTAAATTATGGGAGAGGATACGTGAAGCCTGCCGCAGCCCCTAAAGGTGGTGGTGCTTCGAGAGGCGGCGGAGCGCCCAAGGGCGGCGGAAAACGATAGTAACTTATTGTATTGTATTTCACAAGAGGTGGGGCATGGGGTCCCACCTTACCGGCGGGGTCTTCAATGTGTGAATTATGTAACTTATTTCTAAAATTTTGTAACACATTTTATGTCTTCAATCCGTAAGTTTGTACCAGAGAAATATGAGAGGAATTCATTGAAAACATTCTTCCACATACAAATATTATCTTTATATATCTAAATCATAACTACACAATGAAACATCTAACAATCAGGCTGATCGTTTTCTGTGCTTTAGCCTTCGGAATGGTGCAGTTCACCGCTTCTGGGACTACGAGCGCAAGTGCAAGCCAAGTCCGAGTAGGCGTAGGCGTCAGGGTTGCACCTCATTATCGTCATCATCGCCGCCGTCGCCGTCGTCACCACGCTAAAGTCGTCTTGGGGGTTCATATCCGATAAGGATAACACCCAACGATCGTTATTCCTCGGCGTATGGGGATAGGAGAAACCCATGCGCCGAACTAACGACCGGAATGTGTGAATTATGTAACTTATTTCTAAAATTTTGTAACACATTCCAACGCCCCTTTCCGTAACTTTGTATCAGAGAATTATGAGAACAACTATTGAAGGCCCATCGCCGACGGTGTTTGTTCCTTACTCACAAGACCCTGTTCGAGCAGAACGGATTGGAACTATCTGGATGATCGATCATTCAGACTCTAATCAATTCGTCTTCTACTAAGCCTTATTTGTAAGTAGCCAGACCTCTAAGGGTCGGTTCTTCACTTGCGTCTTCGAACGCGCAATGCTCACTCAACTCATTTTATCATAAACAGTAAAAAATCGTGAAAAATCTAAATCTAAAGAATCGCAGCTTTGCGCTGCTTGTAATCGGTGTGCTCGGCCTCATGGGCACCAAGGCTCATGCACAGGTCATCCCTGGCAGTCTTTCCTTCGGCTTCGATGCCGGAGGTGATAAATACTACGGTAATTATACGGGCGACCTGTTTTCCTTGCAGGGCGACGCATTCATCCGATGGAACATCCTTGATTGGCTATCGCTTCATGCTGCCTATAATGGCGGTGTGTTGCATTATAAATCCACCACACAAAGCATTGCTAACGAGTATCTACTCCCCGGAACTGGCGTAGGCAGTGGTAACGCTGGCGCGGATGGTGGTCCGGTCGGCTCAACAAACCAAACTCGCGTTGGCGGATGGGATCTTATGTTGTCAGGCAACGTCTTTCCATCGCAAACGTTCGTTCCCTATTTCGTAGGTGGATTAGAGCTACTCAACTTCCAACCGGATGATGGATCTCCGACCCCGTTGAGAAACAATGCCATCAATGCATATAGCAAAAACGTCGTTGGCGGTGTCCTGGGCGTAGGTTTTGAATACTACATTACTCCCAAGGTTGCTTTTGTTGGCAAGGGACTTATACACTTAACAGGAACCGATTGGCTTGACGATTACTCGAATCCAGCCGCTTACAGCCAGGATGCATACCTAAGCATGGGTCTCGGGTTCAGCGTGGTTCTCTTCTCGCCCGATGTGCCGGTTGCGCCCGCCCCATACCAGGGAAACACAACAAATAACTATAACACGAATAACTACCGCACGGATAACAACATCTATCACACCGATACGCTGTATATTCAGAACCCGACTGATACCGTCTATTTGACGAATCCGAAGATCAACACTGTATTTAACTTCCCGGGGACGTTATTTATTGTGAACAGCGATCAGTTCAACAATGCGGAGCCAAATAATATGGGTCATCTCTACCACATCAAAGCCTTGGTCGATCAATGCCCGAACCTCAAGGTCGAGATTCAAGGGTATGCAAGCGAGGAAGGGACTCATGAGCATAACCAGGAACTCTCCGAGCGTCGTGCAACGCGCATTCATGACTGGCTGATCGCGCAAGGGGTAAGTCCGGACAAGATCACCCGCACGATCGGCTATGGCGACACACGTCCAGCCGTTCGCGAACGAACGGACGTATCGGCTTCGGACCTCGAAGCAGAACGCACGCAGAACCGCCGCATTTCGGTGATGGTCGTTCAGGCGTGTCAATAATCACACCTGAAACACGCAAGGAATCGCATGAGAACATTCAATAAAATAAGCGCAAAGATTTTGGCCGTCGGGTTATTAACCCTGATGCTCGGCTCGAGCGAAAGCCGTGCTCAGGGGCCCGATGGTCGAACCTTCGGATTCGGCCTGGTCGTGTTCGATCCTCTGGGGGCTACCATTAAAATATGGACGAACCCCGTCAATGCGTTCACATTCGACATCGGCGAGTCGGACTTCGGTCCGACTCGCCTCGATGGCGACTATCTTTGGCATTTCGATGTCTTCAATAGTCGTGTGGTCAAAATGTTCGCCGGACCGGGGCTTTGCCTTGCCTTCGGCGATGGGAACGGTATCTATGGTGGCCGCGAATTTTATAGCAGCGATAATAGTATGGGCATCGCAGCCCGCGTGATGTTCGGATTGAACATCATTCCAGAACGATCGCCGATTGAAATATTTTTCGAGCTTGGTCCGATCATCGGGCTTTCGCCAACGGGAGCAGGGCTTGATGCTGCAGCAGGTATCCGGTTTTATCCTTAAATAAAATACCGGAATCATATAAGCATTACGCGAAGAAAGGTAACTATTATGAATATACTCTGGATCGTTATAGTCGTTTTGGCCACGTTGTTCGTCGTCGGTAGCTGCCACGCCTGTTAAAGGTTATGGATCATATCGGTGCAAGACGATGAAGATTCGATATTGCAGCGGGAATTCGGTTTTTATCCATAAATGAAATACCAATAATATCACAATAACATTAATTTAAGAAGGGTAACTATTATGTATATCGTTGTAATCGTTTTAGTCGTTTTAGCCACGTTGTTCGTCGTGGGTAGCTGCCACATCTGATAAAACGTATGGGATCACTCGATATTGCAGCGGGATACGGTTCTAGCCACAATTCAACTACAACTTTTAGGGCACACAATATTGTATGCTCTCTTTAAACAATAAAAATATACAATGAATAATTCAACATCAACTCCTATCGCCAGCGCATCATCGACTCCGAGCACATCCACATCCAGCACGGAGCAGAAAGCCACCACTCCAGTCGGGCAAACCAGCTCGGCAGGAAGCAGCAATTCGGCACCCAAAAGCGTCGGTGGAGATCAACCAGTTGGGACACAAAACAAAGAGGTCGTGAAAGAAAATAAAGATGTCACAGCTCGCTAAATTAGCGTAGCAGACTACTATTTTTAATCACTCAACGTATCGAGGAAATTGGAAATGCTATGAATTCATATTTGACCATTTCCAATTTCTCCTTCTCGGATTATTCCGAGGGGGTGAAAATCGCATTGCAATAAGCTCCGCCCTATGGCGGGGCTTTTGCAATTACTTTTACACTTAATCCTATAAAAAGGACTATAAAACCAATGAACACTGACGAATTAGCAAAAGCTTTTACTGCCGCATTTACTTCCGATGACATTGAAGGATGGAAAAAACTTCTTGCCTCGGATGGCAAGTGGAAAATAATGGCAACCGGAGAAACATTCATCGGAATTGATAAAATGCTGGAACTCGCAAACCGTTCAGTAGCGGCAAGGAAACACGGTGACGGTCTGGGCATTAAGCCAACAAACGTTTTCACCAATGCCGAAGGAACAAAGCTCTGCTGGGAATATGTGCATACGGGAATCGTTACCGATAAGTGGCCATCGACTTCATCCCAGAGGCCTGCTCCGGGCACAAAATTCGAACTGCCAATTATGCTAATGTGTGAAGTTCACGAAGGTAAGTTAGTTGAAGTTAGAGAATACTTTGATTTATTGACCCTTACGGAAGCTGGTACAGCTCACCATCTATATTCCTAATCCTTTCTTCAAGCGGTGAAGATTAAAATTTAACACAAAAGGATGACTGAAACATCGGCGCTAAACAAAACAACGATGAAAACCATAATGGTATTCGGGTCCACGGGCGGAACAGGCAAACTTATTGCACGGCAAGCACTCGAAGCAGGTTATCGGGTTACCGTTATTGTTCGGAATCCCGATGCTTTTCCCCTCACTAATAAGGATCTGGAAATTATTAAAGGAGATGTACTTCAGCCAGCTACTTTTGAAGATGCAGTGAAAGGGAAAGATGCTATTATTTCGTGTTTAGGAAGCCCTAGAAAAAAGCCCACCACCGTTTATTCACAAGGAGTAAGTAACATCGTTACGGTCATGGAAAAAGCAGGGATTAAGCGTATCGTTTGTATAACGGCTGGCGCGGTAATCATTCCCCCAAAAAGTTCTTTCATAATGAAGTTTGTCGTAAAATATATTTTACAACGGTTATTCAAATATATTTATGCTGACATGTTACGGATGGAAAAAGTGCTTAGCAAATCTGATTTGGATTGGACCGTTATTCGTGCTCCACGGCTCACTAATAATAAGCGAACCGGAAAATATAGAATAGCCATCAATGAACATTTACGCAACCCATCTAGTATTTCGCGCGCCGACCTTGCCGATTACATGGTAACTCATTTGAACGACGAAAAAACTTTTAAGGCCAGGGTAGAAGTATGTTATTAACACACAGGTAAAACAAAATAAAATGAAAACGGAAACTTTAGATCCTAAAAAAACGACCGTAGTTAGAGTTAAAGAAGGATTTAATATTGGGTATTATACCATCCACCCCGATATTAGTCTCAATTATCAAATGAACCGGTTCTCTGACGGTTCGGAACAGATGCTTGATGAGATGAGGGAAGTAACCCCACTTATCCACAACTATGCCGATTATACCCGTGAATTTTTGGCTCTTTCCGAAAAAGCATACGTGCAAAACCGCCTGCTACATGCTGCATGTTATCTGCGTTCAGCCGAATTTTTTATGTTTCCCGACGACGGCAGGAAAGATGCAAGCCGCCTTCGTTACATACAGTGGATGAAGGAGTATTACCAAATACAGGATACGCAGCATTTCAACATCCCGTATGAGAAAATCACCATGAGTGCATACCGGTTCACGCCGGAATCGCCCATCGGAACTATTATTTTCTTCGGAGGTTTCGACAGTTATATTGAGGAGTTGTTTGGGCATCAGCTATATTTTTTTGAACATGGTTTTGATATAATTACGTTTGAAGGTCCGGGGCAGGGAGCAACACTGGAAGAAGGCCATTTGCCCATGACGCATGAATGGCATAAGCCATGCAAAGCTGTTATAGATTACTTCAATCTGGAAGATGTTACACTGTTGCGGTATTCGCTTGGGGGGTGTCTTGCAATCCGAGCTGCCGCTTTTGAATCAAGAATAAGCAGGGTAGTGTGTGATGATATAGTTTTGGATTTCCGGGAGTTCCCTTATAGAACAATGGAGCCTTCTGCACAAACCATTGTCTCAACCTTAATGAAGTTGGGTGCATCTCCTATACTTAATGCCATTATTCAGCAAAAGATGAAAAAAAGCCTGGCAATTGAGTGGGGTGTTAAACAGGGAATGCAAACCTTGGGCGCAAAAAGCCCCTACGAATTTTTTACGAAGACCGGTGCATTTGAAACCCGCAGCGTCTCGCGCCTGGTAAAACAGGATGTTTTACTTTTCGCAGGGAGCAAAGACCATTACGTTCCCATGCAACAGTTTTACGGCCAGATAGAAATACTTAAAAATGCGCGCTCGCTGACAGCGCGGTTATTCACCGAAAAAGAACAGGCGCAAAATCATTGCCAGGTGGGCAATGTAGAACTCAGCCTGCAAACAATTATTGCATGGATTACGGGCTTGGGGGAACGGGATAAACAAATGGGCCTATCCAATAAGATTACAAAATAAATCGGAATAGACCCAAAATTATTTGCGCCACATTCCGAACAATAATAGTAAAAAATCATGTCACTTAAATGGCAGGAACGGCCACTTCCGACGCTCACACCGGGCAAACGCCACAGCTTGTTCACGATCGCCCATAAGTTTTTCCCTACCGCCTTTTTAGTGAAAGGTATCGGTATAACTCTAACGTCATCGCTCTTCATCTATAATTACCTTCTCAATAACACCGGGATCGATTCTATCCTCATGCGAGGGCTGGTCACTGCCGCAATTGTGGTCGTGGCACCGACGGTCGCGCTCTACCTCATCACGCTCGCTCGTGCTCCACGGATACGAAGGCGTGAAGAAATTGAAGCAGCGCATCAAAAAGACCTTGCCTTCGGCAATCTAAAAGCTCAGAAAGCAAAAGAACAAAAGGAACAGCAGGAAGTCGTAAGGCTTCAAGAAGTGGCGTCTGGGGACCTGAAGGCGCGAGGAATTAAAGCGAAAGAAGAAGATAAGCGATGGGAGCTATTGAATGAATCGCTCCGACTTCAGAACGAAACGGTGGAATTAGCAACCGAAGAACGGCTTCTCGTTGCTCAGCAAGTAAAAGAGATCAAAGAGGAAGGTGAAGTGATTCGAAAAGGATTAGTTTCTGACGATCTGGAAGCTCGACATGTGAAAGATCTAAAAGAAGATAAGCGATGGGACTCACTAAATGAATCGCTCAGGCTTCAGAAGGAAACGGGGGCAATAGCTTCCGAAGAACGACAATTCATCGCTCAACAATTTAAGGATGTTAAGGATGAACGTGAAGTGCTTCGCATCGGATTAGCCTTAGACGATCTGAAAGCCCGCGAAGTGAAAGATAGAAAAGAAGACGAACGGTGGGAATTGTTGAATGAGTCACTCCGGCTTCAGAAGGAAACGGTGGAATCAGCATCCGAAGAAAGAATTCTTGTTGCACAACAGGTAAAAGAGACGAAAGAAGAAGGGGAAGTGATGCGAAAGGGATTGGTCTCTGACGATCTGGAAGCTCGGCATATCAAAGAGGAAAAAGAAGAAAAGCGATGGGCTGCACTTGATAACCGATTACGCATTCAGGAAGAACGAAACGAAGCACGAGAGAAGCAGCAACTACTCCGAGACGAAGAGCAGATTCGTATCCGACAGGAAGATGAAGTCAAAGACAAATATAAAACATTGTTTGCACGGTATGTAAGGAATTCCTCGGGAAGTAAATTAGAAAAAGATGTCGCCGATGGGTTAGCGCCCATCCCCCAGGCATGGCTCAACGAACAACCGGAAATTCGGAGGAATCCGGCACTCGCACAATTACTTGATCCCTATAACAAAAGCTGACCGATCTCATAGTCATAACGATTTTTTTTTATTTTCTAAAGATGATGCCGAATCCAGTGATCCTACTTCTGGCCGATGATGACAAAGACGATTGCCTCTTTTTCAAAGATGCATTAGACGAACTGCCGATCACGGCAAAACTTACCACCGTGCATGATGGCGAGCAGCTCATGCGATTGCTTGAAGAAGACAAACTCGAGCCTCCGCCTCCACATGTGCTTTTCCTCGATCTCAACATGCCTCGCAAAAACGGGTTCGAGGTCTTAGCGGAATTAAAGCTTGATGAAAAATTGAAACATCTTCCTGTGATCATTTTCTCGACGTCGTTCGAACAAGACGTGGTGAACTTGCTGTACAAAAAAGGGGCGAATTATTACATCCGCAAGCCCGCTGAATTTTCGCAACTTAAGAAAGTAATTTACCAAGCTCTCCTGCTTGCGACGGAAGATAATTTGACCCAGCCGGCAACAGAAAACTTTGTTATCAAAGGCGATCTGGAGAATATACCATTATGAAAACAGCAAAATTAACGAAATTCGCGTACCGACTTCCCACAGCGGCCGCAGCCACGGCAGCGGTAGCCAAAGCAGCGATCGCAACAGCAATAGTTGCCAAAGATGCGGTAGCTAAAGCAGATGTCGCCAAAGCGGCGGTTGCCGAAGCAGTGGCTGATGCTGCAATTGTCGCCACGAGCAAAAAAAATGGGTCAAAGAGTAAGAAATCGGATAAGTTGATCATTGCCAATAAAGAACTCGCCTTCCAAAACGACGAGAAGGAAAAACGCGCGGCAGAGCTTATCATCGCGAACAAGGAACTTGCGTTTCAAAATAAAGAGAAGGCAAAACGAGCGGCAGAACTAAATATCGCTAACAAGGAGCTTGCATTCCAAAACGATGAGAAAGAAAAACGAGCGGCAGAGTTAGGTATCGCTAATAAAGAACTCGCTTACCAAGATGGAGAAAAAGAGAAACGCGCTGCCGAGTTAGGCATCGCCAACAAAGAACTTGCATTTCAAAATAAAGAAAAAGAAAAGCGAGCAGCCGAGTTAAGCATTGCGAATAAAGAGCTTGCATTTCAGAACGATCAGAAAGAAAAACGCGCCGAAGAATTGGTCATTGCCAACAAAGAGCTGGCCTATCAAAATCAGGTGAAGGAAAAACGCGCCGCTGAACTTGTTGTTGCCAACGATGAACTTGCCTTCCAAAATAAAGAAAAAGAAAAGCGCGCTGCAGAGCTGAACATTGCAAACATCGAGCTTGCCTATCAAAACGATGAAAAGGAAAAACGTGCAGCGGAGTTAGGTGTCGCCAACAAGGAACTTGCGTTCCAAAATGAGGAAAAGGAGAAACGCGCCGAGGAGCTGAGGATCGCCAACAAGGAACTCGCATTTCAGAATAAAGAGAAAGAAAAGCGAGCTGCGGAACTAAGTATAGCGAACAAAGAACTCGCTTTTCAAAACGATCAGAAGGAAAAGCGGGCTGAAGAATTGGTCGTTGCCAACAAAGAGCTCGCTGTCCAAAATCAAGTAAAAGAAAAACGTGCAGCAGAGCTAAATATCGCGAATATCGAACTTGCCTTTCAAAACCATGAGAAAGAAAAGCGCGCCGCAGAGCTAAATATTGCGAACATCGAGCTGGCCTATCAAAACGATGAGAAAGAGAAGCGGGCCGCAGAGCTTATCATTGCCAACGAGGAGCTTGCTTTTCAAAGCAATGAAAAAGAGAAGCGAGCCGCAGAAAAGGAAAAACGCGCGGCTGAACTGATCATCGCTAACGAGGAACTTGCGTTCCAAAACGATGAAAAAGAAAAGAGGGCCGCCGAGCTCATCATTGCCAACAAAGAACTCGCCTTTCAAAATGACGAAAAGGAAAAACGAGCCGAGGAATTAAGCATTGCCAATAAAGAGCTTCTCGCATTCACTTATGTATCGAGCCACGATCTACAGGAGCCACTCCGCAAAATTCAAACTTTTGTAAGCCGGATCAGCGAAAATGAAAATGCGAACCTATCCGAGAAAGGCAAAGAGTTTTTCCGCCGAATACAGGAATCCGCGAAACGGATGCAAACCCTGATCGAGGATCTTCTTGCATTTTCTCGTGTCAATACGGCGGAAAGAATATTCGTCAATACGGATCTGAATATCATTATCGAAGAAGTAAAGACAGAATTGAGGGAAAGCATCGAGGAGAAACACGCGGTCATCGAGGCCATCGATCTTTGCCCGGTCAACGTCATTCGGTTTCAGTTCCGGCAATTAATGCTAAATCTGATCGGCAACGCACTCAAGTTTTCGGTTCCTCAGGTGTCGCCGCATATCATTATCACAAGTACCATCGAAACGGGTAGTCATCTGAACAACGAAAAGCTTTCCCCCGACAAAAAATATTGCCACATCACCGTTAGCGATAACGGCATCGGCTTTGAACCCAAATTCAACGATCGCATTTTTGAAGTATTCCAAAAACTTCACGATAAAGAAGAATATGCCGGCACAGGCATAGGTCTCGCCATCGTAAAAAAGATCGTGGAGAATCATAATGGCATTATTACCGCAACCAGCGAACTTCATAAAGGGGCTCGATTCGATATTTATATTCCTGCATGATCCGTTTAGGCTTTTAATAATGAAATCGCTCCGTCCCAGTAAAAACGGCTTTTCAATCAGCCAGAAATCGTAAAATCACCAGCCCTGCTTGAAGCGATGAGAAAGCTGAATAAGCAATAATCCGCTCCCTTCTTCAACCCTGCCGGAAAGGGCTTGATTGTTACTTTTCGGGCAACCGTATTCCCTTATTCGCCGTTGTACAATAATATATATGACGAACCCCGAACTCACTCACGAAATAATAGTGCCAGAATCCCTTGCCGCCTCGCCGGAAACGGAGGCAGAAACCCCTCCGGAAGCCACTGCTGAAGGAGCCCCCGCACTCTCCGAACCGGCCAAAGAACGCAAACCCCGTCCAACGGATGAATGGGAACCGCTGCGAGCGAAAATGCGCCATCGGGAGTCGGTCAATGCGCGGGTGGTCAAGTGGCAGAAGAACGGCCTCGAAATGGAGATCGTCGATCCTATTATCGAGGGACAATCGGCCATCAAGGCATTCCTGCCGAATGATAATATCGATCATGACCCGAATCGTAACATTGCGCATTATTTTGGTAAGACGCTTGCCGTAAAAATTACGAACATCAAGGCGAAGCCGGGATCGGATAATCCCGAGATCAGCCTAAGCCATCGTGCCGTGCTCGATGAGGAGGCGCGCGCTGCAGGCCACGAGGCGATCAAGAATTTGAATGTAGGCGATATTCTCGAAGTCAAAGTAAAGAATTTCGACCACAGCAACGTGAAGGTCGATCTTGGCAATGGCATTGACGCGGTTATTCTTCTGCGAGATCTTTCCTGGAAGAAGGTGGATCAACCGTATGAAATTCTGAAGCGTGGTGACACCGTCACTGCGAAAATTTTAGCACTCGACCGAGGGCGCAGAGAAGTTCGCCTTGGCATTCGGCAGCTCACGCCCGATCCTGAACTTGCGCTTTATGCCGAATATGCCCCCGGACAGATCCATATGGCGAAAGTGGTTTCCGCCGATAATTTCGGAGCGGAGATCGAACTCCCGAACGGTCTTCACGCATTTTTGCCGATCTCGGAAATTGCATGGCAGCGCATCGGCAGCGCTGCGGACGCTGTTGCTATGGGAGATGAGTTCGAGGTAAAAGTGCTGACCGTTGATTCGCGCGACCGACGGATCACTGTGAGCCGCAAGCAGCTTATTGAAGACCCGATGCGTGTGATCGAGAATACCTTTCGGCGCGGCACGGATCACAACGGGACGATCAAGGAAATTACGCGCGGCGGATTAGTGATCGCGCTGGACCATGGCGCGGAGGGTTTTGTACCGCGTGGCGAGGTCACGAACGATCCGGCGCCCATGCGATTAGAAGATGTATTTAAAGTAGGCAAGCCCATCGAGGGTTTGCGCGTTATTGAGTTCGAACGTAAAGGCCGATCGGATTCCGATGCAAAGCCACGCATCACACTTTCGCTCTCGGCGGCCGAACGCGAAACTGAGCAGACCGCCCTCAAGGATTACCGCGCCACGAGCAAAGCATCGCGCTACTCGCTATCGGATTCCCTGGCCGCGCTCCGTGACAAGCTCGCCGAGCAGGAGCGGCAATGATCGAGATTTTGGTGAGGTAACTATTTAATATCATAGACTATGAAGCTGCTATTCGATGGGTACAGCGAGGATGAGTACGAGGCGGGAACCGTGTTCTGCGTCGGTCGTAATTATGTGGAGCATGCCCAGGAACTTGGGCAGGAGGTCCCTCAGGATCCGATCATTTTCGTAAAACCGGCGAATGCGCTCCGGCATGGCTCGTATAACCTCATCGAGTATCCGCCCTTGACGAAGGAACTTCATTACGAGGGGGAACTCATCCTGCTCTTGCGCGGCGGCGGAAGGAATATTCATGCCTATTCGCCCGCCGATGTGATCGCTGGGTATGCCATTGGCCTCGATCTTACCATGCGGGATGTGCAGAATGAGGCAAAGCGCAAAGGTTTGCCTTGGACGATCTCCAAAGGATTCGATGGCGCAGCGCAGGTCAGCCATTTTATTCCGTTCGAATCCGCGCCACCGTTCGAGGAACTCGGCTTTTCGCTATGGGTCAATGATGACTTACGCCAGCGCGTCACCACGAATCAGATGATCTTTTCACCGGAGATGCTGCTTCCCTACATCTCGAGGATATGCTCGGTACGACCTGGAGATCTGCTGTACACTGGCACACCGAAAGGGGTCGGTGCGCTTCATGTCGATGATAAGATCGTGATGCAGCTTCACACCCTGAATCCGGACGAAGTACTTCTGGATTTTCATGCTCAAGTAACGGAATGGCAGTAGGAAAATTAAGAATTAAGAGTTAAGAATGAAGAAGTGGAACGCTACTTCGTGAATACTTTTTTGACAACTCTAACTTCTTATTATCATTGAATTCGCTGGCCGGTTTTTTCCTTCTCGTCGTTCTTCTTTATTTCATCGAGCATGTCATTTACGTGATCGGAGTGTATCGTGCAACCCGAGAGCCAGAACGATCGCTTCAGGATGTTGACCCGGCTGCTTTACCGCTTTGCACCGTGCTGGTGTGCGCTCGCGACGAGGAAAGGAATATCGAGAAATGCCTGAAATCGCTCAATGCTCTGAACTACCCGAAAGATAGACTCCAGCTTCTTATTGTGGATGATAAATCCACTGACCGCACGCCAGAAATCCTGGAGGCATGGAAGGAACGGATGCCGAATCTGCAAGTACTTCGTACCGGGGAAGAAGTTCTGCATATGCGCGGAAAAGTAAATGCCCTAACGCAAGGTATGGACGCCGCACAAGGGGAATTCGTAATGATCACCGATGCCGATTCCCATGTACAGCCGAATTGGGTACGGGAATATCTGGAATACTATTCAGATGACACCGGCATGGTCGCCAGCATTACGCTGCTCGATCAGACATATTTTCTCGATGGCATTCAATCGATCGATTGGTCATTTTTGCTTGGCATGGCTGCTGCCAGCGCCAATATCAATATCCCGCTCTCCGTGATTGGAAATAACATTTCTCTCAGGCGCGCAGCGTATGAAGATGTTGGAGGCTATCGTAATATTCTATTCAGCGTGACAGAAGATTACGCACTTTTTCAGGCGATCTGGAAAAAGAAACCGTGGAAGGTTCGTTTTCCTATTCACAGCGATCTTACGGTGATGAGCGAGCCATGCCCCGATTTTCGAGCATGGTGGCGGCAGAAACACCGCTGGGTAAAGGGCGGTGAGGGCTTGAAATTCGTTGGTTATGTGATCTTTATTATTGGTATGCTTGCACACCTTGCGATGGTGCTGGCATTTTTTGTTCTTCCAATTGCTACGGCGTTCGCAGTCATTGGGATCAAATGGGCAGCCGATCTGCTCATCATTTTGCCGGTACTGGTCCGGACGGGCAAACAATCACTCCTGAAATTTTTCCCGATCTATGAGATCTATCTTGCGCTCTTCATTTTTTCCATGCCCATCATGCTCATGCAAAAAAATGTGAAGTGGAAAGGGAGAGTGTATAAGCATTGAAGTGGCTGATTACAACTATTCTTCTTTTTGTTCCTATCTCCGTATGCATCGCGCAAGATGGTGGGCGAATATACGTGGATTATGTTTTACCACCGCCTTACGATAAGCATGTTTGGGTACAACAGTCCGCGCTCTTTTTGGAACCAAATAATTTTGCTATTGAAAAAGAAATTCTCGATCCGTCCCTGTGGCTGAAGCTTGGGTATGGGATGGATATTATTCAGGTCAAAGGCGTAGGGATCGGGTTGGAAGGTGTAGTGTGGAGCAGACTGGAAACACTTTCACAATTTCGATTTCCAGTGCAGACGGCCGATTATTTCTTCGGTGTTTTTGCCAATTGGCATGAAGATTGGCACACTGACTATGCGACGTGGCGTTTCAGGGTCAGCCATATTTCCTCCCACCTTGTCGATGGATCTGACAGCATTGCCGGCGGGTCGAGCAGCAAGTATAGCAGGGAGTTCGTTGAACTCATGCGAGAAGTTCCATTGAGAGATATGTTTGACGAAGGAATTTCATGGACGGTTGGAGTTCGAGGATATTTCCATCAGGTTACTAAGATCGAACCATGCGTCGCATTTCCAGCAAGCTTCACTTGGCGATTTGCAGAGATTGCGACTTATGCTGGCAGAGGTCCGTATGGACCTATTGGCAAATCTTATCCCGTTTCATTGTTCGTTACCAGTGGCGATGGCCCGGTGTGGCCATCTATCGCTTGCGGACTTCGGATCGAACAAATGGCATCCGATTTTGGCGTAATGGGGCTGCAGCTTGAATATTATTACGGCTCATCATGGGCGGGCACCGATGCGGGAGCGAAAGTGAGTCAACTTAAATTACAATTAGATGTCCGAGATTTCTGATCCCACACATCCACTCGATAGTGTATTCACTCGTGTGCTAGGTAAGCAGCGGTTGTGGCTCCACATCCTGCTTTTTCTGGTAACCTATCTCACGACGACGCTGGCAGGTGAAGCATGGCGAGGGGTTCAAGATCCGGGTGATCTTTCGAATCTTCACTTAGGCTTGGAGTATGCTACGCTCGTTATGTTCTTCCTGACGGCGCATGAGTTCGGTCATTTCATTGCCGCGAGAATTCATAAGGTCGATGCGACATTGCCGTTTTATATCCCGTTTCCGGGAGCGCAATATGGTTCCATAAGCTTTGGAACGATGGGAGCCGTAATTCGTACCCGTTCGAAAGTGCCGTCGAATAAGGTCATGTTTGATATTGGCGTGGCTGGCCCCATCGCTGGATTTACCGCCTGTATCATCATACTCGCGATCGGTTTTGCTACACTTCCGGGCATCGAGTACCTTCAGCAGATCCATCCGGATTTTCCGAATGAAGTAATGAAGCCTGGGATGCTGGAGCTCTCGTTTGGCAACACCCTCTTCTTCAGTGGAATGAAAAAGTTATTCGCGAACCCAAATGGCTACATGCCGCCGATGTCAGAAGTTTATCACTATCCCATGCTGTGCGCTGGATGGTTTGGCACGTTTGTGACAGCGCTAAATTTACTTCCTATCGGCCAGCTCGACGGCGGGCATTTAACCTACACGCTGCTGGGGCGAATAATTCATAAGCGATTAGGACAGTTTACGGCTCTCGTGCTTTTCGTTATTTCAATTCCGGCCGTGCTCGTCCAATATATCGATAACACGCCGCGTTGGTTACATGCAATGGCTATTCCAGGCGGTGAGACGTGGCTGCTGTGGGCACTTATTATCACCTTCGTGATTCGTTTTCGTCATCCACCATGTGAGGATGAAAGTTCGCTCGATCTTCGTAGAAAGATCATCGGTTATATTACGATCGGGATCTTTATTCTCTGTTTTACTCCATCGCCGCTTGTGATCCAATAAATGAAACGACGTATTCCAGGTGTGTTGCTGATCGTAGCATGTCTGATGCCGTTTATCCGGCTCGGACTTGGTGAAATTCAACCGTGGGATGAGTCGCTGTATGTCATTCGTGCCGATGCGTGTCTGAAGTTCGGCGCATGGCTCGATCAGACCCAATATGCCGTTGGGCATTTATATTCAAGTACACATCCTCCTCTCGGAGTTTGGCTTATTGCCATTTCGAAATATTTTTTCGGTGATTCCACGTTTGAAATTCGTTTGCCCATGGCAATGGCTGCTTCGGGTTCCATCCTTTTGCTTTGGGCGATTGTCCGCAAGTTTGCATCAAAAGATGCCGCGTTGCTAGCAGCAGTCTCCCTTTCAGCGGCGGATCTTTTTCTCGAATTCAGTCACCGAGCGCAGATGGAGAGCTTACTCCTTTTTTTCTGCCTCGCAGCGATCTATCTTCTCCTAATCGCCATCGAACAAGATCGATGGATATACGCAATTCTTAGTGGGGTTCTTCTCGGATTGGGTCTGCTCACGAAATTTAGTGAAGCGCTTTTTATCTTGCCATTCGTACTCCTTGCGCCATGGTCGTTTTCCAAGCCGAAGAGAATGTTGTTTGTTGGATTTGCGCTCTCGACCGCCTTCGTTGCTGCGTTTCCGTGGTTCCTGGTTATGACTTCGCGACATCCCGAATATTGGAGCCATGTCTATAGCGGACTTGACGCGATACGAGGTGGTGGCTACGCGCCTTCATCGCTCGCTTGGTGGTATTATTTGAACCAGTTGCTCGTTTCGATGCCACTTATTATTATGGTACCTTGTGCCTGGAATGCAAGCACATGGTTTCGTTCGTCATTTATCTGGATTTTGCTACTGATGATCGTGCTTCAATTAGTGGGTACGAGGATGCCACATTTTGCCTTTCTACTTCTTGCACCTGCGTCGATTCTGATCGCTGCCATCTGGGATAGAGTGGGGGGGATATCTTCGAAAAAAGTTACTATTCTTTATTGTCTGATATTGGTTGCTCTCATATGGTCTTCGAGTGAACAATTGCGCATGTTTTTAACCCACCGCATCTCATGGGATGAAATACAAATGCCAATTGCTGGCATCGTTACTATTGTTATCACGATGATCGTAGCTTTACTTTTTTGGAGATTTATCCAAAAAGAGTCCAGAAATGCAGTAATATTGTCAACGCTGCTTCTCGGTATTGCTCTCACACATCTTGTTTCCCAATCGGCATCCGTCTATGACAATGGCGCGTCTCAAATAGCCAGAATATTGCAGTCGTATCCTGCAAAAAGCGATGTTATCATTATTCATCCCGATTTCCCCAACGAGGCATACGCACCCCAACTTGCCTATTATACTTCCGGATGGACATTGGGATGGATTTCCGGAAAGTATTCACGAACGATTACATGGGATAGTGCTGCGACAAGTAATTATATGCCCGATTCGTCGAAGCAGTTTGCGATTGTCTCTCGTTTTGAAGACCGATTCTATCACAGACCTTCGAGTGAGATGGCACATTGGGATACACTCACTCAAAAGCTTCGTCATAGCTTTTCCCATGAGCGAATGTTCCGCTCTTATGCGTTATATTACTGAGTGCTTGTGCTCTTCATCTGTTTCTGCAAGTAAATCTTCCAGCGCGCCAAACACATCGTTGAGGGGAATATCCGATGCGGGCATTCCTTTTGCAGCAAACAGCACACGATTTGGAGTTTCATAGGGAAGGAATTCATTCGGTTCTAAGTACAAACCAAGGACAGGTACGTGTTGTGCAGAGGAAAAATGGATCACGGAGGTATCAGGGCTGACGGTGGCTCGCGCGTGTCGGATGGCTACCGCAAGATGGATAATAGTCGGTGCATCAAGGAAGGAAATTCCATCTTGTTCGTTCGCAAGATACTTTCGAAGTGGTTCTGAGCGAGAGGGTGCACAGGAAAGAAAAACATGTCGTTGAGGATATTTGCTAATTACCAACCGGGCGAGCGCAGTGGAATTTTCTATCCCCCATTCTTTATATATTTGCGAGGCGTCTGTATTAATGATGATATAATCCGATTTTCCAGTTCTGTGCAGCACGGTATCAAAAGTTTGCATGTATGCATTAGCTGCCTCAGGAAAATCCGGCATGGAGAGATGTCCATTGAGAATATTACTTGGCAGATCAATCACTTCTTTTAACACCATCAAATTTTGCTGGACCATGGGTGTGGAATTTGAAGGCCTTTCTCCTACTGCAGAATAAAGTGCTAAATATTTATCTTTTTTTTCTCGAACGCTGGTTACGCTGACCCCATGGGGTGCAGCTATTTTGGCGAGGATGGCACCGCGCGTCTTATCGTGAAAGTATAAATTTATTACAATATCCCACTTTATTTTTCGCGCCTTCCAGAGGTCGCGAATTAACGTGGGCGTAAAGCCGCGAGAAAATTGATAGGTGGAATCTACGGTATTATCCCACTCGAGAAGCGCAATATTTCTTCTGCTCCCCGCAACTCCAACGTGAATATTCGGATTGGACGCTTTTATCGCTCGCCAAACCGGCGTCGAAAGAATAGCGTCTCCAAGGGCGTCGTATCGTAAGATGAGTACAGACTTCACATCTTGGACAGGTAGAGGCAAAGTACATTTTACCGGTCTTAAAATATGACTGATTTTGGAAATTAGGGAGAGCTTCATCTGTGCTTCAAACGAACGAAGGCTTTTCCTAATACGCGAGTCCAGTGTTGAGACCGTTCTGCGACGATGGCGGATTTCCGAAAGGTGAGAAAAAATGCTCATGATAGCCTGGAAGCAAACTTCCATACTCGCACTGGCGTTCAATTATTCTTGAAGCAGAATCCACATCGTGACAACCCGCAACTCAATATGGCTTTGAAAGAAAGGCATGAGAAGACCTATTCGAAGCGGCGTCGGCACAAGGATAGGTTCTTCGGCATCCCGCCCCATAGGCGACTTATCAGGGTTGTCGAAAGAGTGAACAAGTTCCTTTGGACTGGCTTGCTCGGGAAAATGCTTCGCGTGAAACATGTTGCTGATCCGCTCGACCCTTATTCTGTGCAGAGCATGCTTTTTATTCGCAACGATGCGATCGGTGATATGGTCTTGACAACGCCGGTTTGGCGAGCGGTGAAGCAGCAATTTCCTCACATTCGCATCGGTGTGGCAGGCAGTTTCCGCAATCTCCCTTTACTTGAACATGACCCCAATGTTGACCGAATATTCGATGCTTCGGAAGGAGATTGGAAAGCGATGTGGAATGCAAAAAAGCAAATTGCGAAGGAAAAATGGGATCTCGTGATGCCGATGGTGTATTATCGTCAAACAAGACAGGCTGTCGTTGCACGGTTTCTTGCCCCGCATAGCATATCGAGTACGCTTGTTCCATTTGGCGAGGATGTTGAGAAAAGGCGTAAACTGTTTTCTTTGGTTGTAGAATCGCCCTATCGCTCAAATGAAATTGAAATGATCGAGCAAATGCGTGTCCACTTGATGGGAGTGTTAACTATGCAGATCGCTCATGAAGACTGGAAACCTGCACTCTATCCCAATCCCGATGCAGTCCGACGAGTCAATGATCGGATTAAAGATTTGCTTGAATCAGACACGTCCTCTCAATATTTTCACATCAATCTTGAAGCGAAGACGGCTTTTAAGGAATATGGGATGAATGCTTCGCTCGAATTGTCCCGAAAACTCATCGAAGAATTCCCCGAAGTTTCCATCCTTTGGACATCCTCACCTCAGGCGGCACAGGAGATCGAAGCATTCCTGAAGGAACAACGAGTTCCAAGCGTTCATTATTTCAAGACCGGCAGTCTCCACGAACTTCTTGCGCTGGTTAAAGGGGCCGCTTTGGTTGTTACACCGGATACTTCTATTGTGCATATAGCATCAGCATTCAATCGTCCTGTTGTTGCGCTGTATCCAGTTCGCCATGAATGGCCGCCATATAAGACGCCGAATCGTCTGTTGATCGCAGAGCGAGAACAGCCTGTTTCGAGCATTCCTGTTGGCACGGTGCTCGAAGCGTGTTTGGAACTGTTGGCCGAACACAGAAGACAGCACGGTAATGAGCGGCCGATTGAGCGAATGCAAAATACTTTATCGGAACAAGCCTAATGAAGACTGATAAAAACAGCGAACGTAAGCTCCGGAAGACGTATCGCAAGCGCAGGAGACATCACGACCATATACTTGGTACTCCCCTGCGACGTCGCCTGGCAAAGAAGGTAGAGAAAATGGGTAAAGTTCTCTTTGTAGGTACGCTCGGCCGATTGATCGCTCCGCGAAAAGCTACTTCCCCACTCGATCCTCATACCATTCATAACATTTTGATCATTCGAAATGACGCGATTGGAGATATGGTGCTAACAACGCCGTTCTGGAGGATTCTCAAAAGTAAGCACCCCACTATTAGGATCGGGGTGGTTGGAAGCTTTCGGAATTTACCGATCATCTCATCTGATCCTGATGTGGATTATCGTTATGACTGCAGTGCTGTGACTCTGAAACACGTTCTCATGACCGCGCGTGAGACGAGAAAGCAGAAGTGGGACGTAGTCCTGCCAATGATCTATAACAAAAAAACGAAGATGGCGCTCCTTTCAAAGCTGTTCGCACCGTCTGCGCTCTCCAGCATGGTTTTGGCTGAAAGGGATCCGCGCGAACGGTATGAAAAACTCTTCTCCATTTGCATTCCGACAGCTCTTCGAGAAGGGCGCGATCCAATAATGAAGTTTATGCGAAGGCATTTTGAAGAGACGTTTGCCATTTCCGTGACGGATGCAGAATGGAGACCATCCCTTATTGTGCCGGATGTAATCGTGGGTCACATCAGCTCTCAAATTGATACGTATCTTCAAAATGATGGAACCAAAGGCTATATTCATGTCAATTTGGAAGCAAAAACTAATTTCAAGGAATTTGGGTATTCCAACTCTCTGACGCTCTGCAAACTGTTGATCGAGCGCTATCCAGATTATTCGATTATTTGGACAACATCCACCGTCAATACAAGACAAGCTGAGGAATTTTTGTTGAAAAACCCTGTTGCACATCTTCATCTACAAAGGACTCAATCGATATTTGAATTAATAGCAGTGGTCCGCGGTGCAGATGTGGTGATTTCCCCAGATACCTCTGTGATTCATATTGCTTCCGCTGAGCAACGGCCAGTTGTTGGTTTATATCCGTTCGAACATGGCTGGCCGCCCCACATGGTGCCGCATGTAGTTTTGATTCCCACATTAGGTGAGCCTGTCTCAACGATCCCTATCGAAGATGTTATACGTGTAGCCACGCAATTAATGCCATCGCAGTCAACGGAGAATAGCGTGGAAAATCAAAACTATTCTGAAAATCATTAATTTTTTTTAGGACTACGTATGTCAGAGCCCATCGCTTTTCTCATTCTCGCCGCAGTGAATGTTGCAGCCTTCCTGCTCTATAATATTCGCACGAAAAAATTGCTGAGTAAATATCGTAGGGAGTTGAAGAAGGAGGTAGATGGTGTATTCCGGCGGATCGAGTCCCGTTTAGTTAACGATGTGCCTGATTTCGAGAACATCGCTGGAGGCAGCTCGACCTGGGGTGTGATGTTTACGTTTGATAGAAAGGAGATGACCGCTCACACAATCAGAACGTTGAGAGAACATGAGCCCGAACTGCCACTGCTTGTCGTCGACAATGGAAGTACGGATGGAACTGCCGAAATGCTTACCCACATGCATAGGGAGGGCAAGCTCCAGAAGGTGTTGCTTAACAGACATAACGATGTTCCTCAATGGCAAAAAGCATTTGCTTTAAAGCAAGCGTTAAAAATTCTCGCTATGGAATTCCCGGCTTATATTGTGTGGCTTGATGACGATCTCGAAATAATTCGGCCATTTGTGAAAGAAGCCATTGGCTTGTTCGATGCGTTGCGGGATCAGAAGGTCAAAGTAATAAATATGACTGATGATGAGATCGAGGAGCGCAATCATCCAACAATCAAGAAAGTGAATGTCATGGTTGACGGATTATCTGAGGAGATCAAGATCCGGGCCACCTTCAATGGTCAGTTTAATATCATTCCCACAGGGTTCTTTCATGAAACAGGTTATCCACCAATTGCTGAAGGCATTAGCGAGTTGGCATCCGAGGACTGGTTCTACTCACGACAATGCCAGATCAGAGGATACCACGTTGCGGTTTTTCAGGCGGCGAATCACCTTGGAGTAGGGAAGAACTCGAAGAGGGTTGAAATTGAGAGAAGAATTGCTACGTAGTGATCGCTTCAGTCCCAACCGGTGACTGGATCATATAGAGACGGCGATAGAGCCCATCCTCTTGCATGAGCAGTTCCTCATGAGTTCCCATTTCGACGATCTTGCCTTTGTCCACGACCACGATTCGGTCAGCTTGCTGAATAGTAGAAAGCCGGTGCGCGATCACCACTGCGGTTCGGTGATGAAGCAAGTTCTGGATCGCTTCCTGCACGAGCATTTCATTTTCAGTATCGAGTGCGCTTGTTGCTTCATCAAAAATCAGAACGGGAGGATCCTTAAGCAATGCTCTGGCAATTGCAATGCGCTGCCTTTGGCCGCCGGAAAGCCTCACGCCACGGTCGCCCACTAAAGTTTGGTAACCATCGGGCAATTGTAAGATAAAATCGTGAGCGTTCGCGGCCTTGGCCGCATCGAAGATCATCTTCTGGGAAGCATCCCGGTTGCCGTAGGCGATATTGTTCAGGATGGTATCGTGAAAAAGAAGCGTATCCTGAGTAACGATACCGAACAGTGCGCGAAGACTTTCAAAATCGAAATCGCGAATGTCCTGCTTACCCAGCAAAATTCTTCCCTGGGTTGGATCGTAAAATCTGACGAGCAGATCAACAAGCGTGGTTTTGCCCGCACCACTTGGTCCTACAAGCGCGAGCACTTCATTCGGATATATTTCGAGTTCGATCCCATCGATCGCATTTTCCGTTGTGGAGCGATAGTGAAATGAGACGTTCTCAAAGGTGATCGGCTCGGAAATCTCGCGAGGCACACTGATCAGTCCGGGCTTTACGCTGGGTTCGGCATCAAGTATGGAAAAAAGGTTTTCGGCTGCAGCAGAGCCCTCATACAGTTTTGTATTGAGTTCACTTAATGTTTTGATCGGCTGCATTAATGAGATGAGGGCAATAAGGAAAAAGATAAGCCCGGCTCCGATCATCTGATGCGCAAGTACTTCGTGCCCTCCAAACCAAAGAATGCCAATGAATCCGAGTACTGCAAGCGTCTCGTTGATGGGACTTGTGAGATTACGAATGCGAGCCAGACGGCGGCTGCCATCGTAGTGTTTCTTCGTTTCGGTTTTGAAGCGGTCAACTTCGTAGCGTTCCATTCCGAACGATTTCACGACCTTAACACCGCTGATCATTTCCTGAGCGACGGAAAGAATGTCTCCCAAAAGATTTTGGAGCTTATGACTCATTCGCTTGATCGTCGTCCCAAACAAACGCACAAGCCAAAGGCTGAGCAACGCAATCACGAAACAAACAAAGGTCATTCGTGGGCTGATCAGCAACATACCACCCAAAATGACAGCGATAGAAACAGGCTGTCCCACATAGGTCATGATGCTGCTGGATAACGTGCCATTCACGACCGAGACATCATTTGTCAATCGGCTGAGCAAGTGGCCCGATTTGCGATCATAGTAATAATCAAGCGACAACGTCGAAAGTTTTTCGAATACGGTATCGCGAAGGCTTCGTACCATTCCGTTCTCGACCAACACCATGATATACTTGTAAAGATATTCAAGGATATTCTTTAAAAGATAGGTAACGAAAATGAAAGTACAAACTCGAAAAAGAGAAATGTCTGCAGTCGATCCAATGAAATAACTTGTGAAGGTGTTTACCACTTTCTGAGACCATGTTTGTGATAAAGCGGGTGAGGCTGTCAGTTTATTAGACTCACCGAGTATGACGCTAATAATCGGTATAATGGCAAAAAGATTGATACTTCCAACCAGGTTGCTAAGGATATTCAGAATCGAGGCAACAATGATCTTCCCGGTATAAGGCCGGGCGAAGGGTAGAAGCTTCTTATATAATCGAATGAGCATTAATTTCCTTGTAAGACAGGCTTTAGCGTGTCAACGCCCGATAAGTTTCTTGAACAGGTTGAGAACGGGCTGTGGTTCGAGCTCCGTTAGCGAAGGATACTGCGTATAAAGCTCAAATGGCACCCCCACGGGAGTCCAGGGATGCTCGTCATTCATTGGCCTAAACATTAAGACCATTGGAATATTGGCAGCGGCCGCAATTTGAATAACTGATGTATCGACGGTGATGAGATACTCGCAACTCGCTATTTGCTGTGCAAATTGGGCAAATGTTGGCATGTGTTCAGCAAGATGAATGTGCGGATCGTTCGCTAAGCGGACAGTTTCTTCACCTCGCTGGCGGTCATGCGGAGCGCATAACACCAGAATTTCAGAAAATCCAAATCCCAAAGCGCCCAAGGCAATTTCTGCGCTTGCCTTAGTTGGAGCAGAACGATCAGGCGTTCGGGAAGAGATATTTAGTCCTATTCTTCCATTCTGTCGTTGAACCTCTAATTTTAGATGGGGCCGCCGATCAACCGTTGCAGGATCAATGCCGAAGGGTCGTAGCAATTCCGCAACTCGTTCCGTGATATGAACGTCCATTTGGCTTGGTCTGGGGACGGTAATATCATATACCACACTATTCTCTTTCTGGATGCCGACTCGTATTTTTGCTCCGATCTTCGCAAGTAAAATGGAAGAAGTCACGCTTGCCTTATCCGTCATATCGATCGCGACATCGAAATGGATTTGCCGGATGTTCCTAAGCAACCTGATATCCGCGAAAAAATTCTTGCGATAAACAAAAGTCTCGATCGGAAACGGGAGCAATGGAATGACTTCTTCATTATTCCTTCCGAGCAAGATTGCCATTCGAGAGTTTGGATAGCGTTCGTGCAACGCAGAAAGGAAAAAAGTGCTCATGAGCACATCGCCGAGGCGATCCTGACGAAGGATCAGGATCGAGGGAGAAGCAGGAATTTTACTATTTTGAGGCTGACGGAAACCACCTATTCTTTGCAAGCACCAAAGAAATGCTCTTCGAAAAAATAATTCAACGGGTTTCAGTGAGGAAACAGCCATAAACAGTAGTGGCGCGGTATCGAGACGATGTGCCGCGCCAGCTATTACGGCGGCTATAGATCATGCCGCCGAGATATATTGGGGATGATACTATTGCGCTGCGCGCATGGCTCGGAGGCCCTTTTTATCGAGCGTTCGCAACGCACGAGCCGTAGCCCGGATCGTTACAAATTTTCCTTCGGAATCATCCCATACACGTTTGGTCTGAAGGTTGGGAAGGATTCTCTTCTTCGATCGGTTAACCGCGTGCGATACGTGGTTGCCGGCATGGGTTCTTGCACCCGTTAATTCACAAATTCGTGACATGATCTTTCTTTCTCTAAAAAATTATTTCATTCCTTCTGCAACGAAGGGCAATAGCGCTAAATGGCGCGCATGCTTCACGGCAGTTTCGAGGGTACGCTGGCCCTTGGCGCTCACAGCCGTAATGCGATTTGGCAGCAATTTACCGCGATCGTTCAGGAAGCGCTCGAGGATACGAATATCTCGATAATCGAGATACGTGATATCCCGGAGCTTCAGCGGATCTGGTTTGCTTTTTTGCTGCTCGCGCTGATTTTGGTTGCGGTTGCCATAGCCGTTTGCGTTATTCCCTTGCCGAGAATCTCGGCTGTTGCCGCCAGTGCGTGACTGCCCGTTGCGGCCGCCGGTCATGGTTGTAGTACGTGGTTGAGCCATATTCTAAACTTGTTCGTAATCCACTCCTGCACGAAATTTTGAGCCAAATTCGACTCTAAGTTCAGGATGCAGGATGGTTGCGAGTAATTCTGTTGTTTCGACTAAGCGTGGTCCCGGCCTCGAAAAATACTGTGATCCATCGCAGATCCACATGCTTGAAGTGCCCAGGCTTTCACGCGTGAGGCCATTCAACCGAAGTTGGGCCAAGATAATTTCGATTTCTTTTTTTTGCCATCCCACCCCCATCCCGCAAGCAGCAAAAATGAGGAAATCGACCCTGGATTTTATTACGTCCATCCAGGAAACCTCGCGAGAAGGCCTTTCTTTGAAGGAGATACTGTTCTCTCCGCCAGCTTTCGATACAATTTCAGGAATCCAGTGCCCGCTCGCAAAAGGAGGATCGATCCATTCCAGTACCATGACTTTCGGGGCCGGTAGCCGAAGTCCGCGAACAAGGTGCTTCACATTTCTGTAACGGGCCTCCAGTGCTGCAATAATGGGCGCAGATTCGATGGTTCTATTACATAACTGAGCAACAGTTCTAATGCTAAGAAAAACCTCGCCCATGGTTCGCGGCTCAAGGTTTACTACTTTTGGTTTTGAGCTTAGATTGGCAGCAACTTCCTGAACCTGTTCGATCGATACTGCACATACTGTGCATAGGCGTTGTGTCAGGATGAGGTTGGGTCTAAGCTCCTCTAATTTCTCAACATCGAGGCCATAGATCGACCCGGAAGCGTCTAATTGACTACGAACGAGGTTATCGATCTCGCGGCTGCTAAGTCCTTTGTGAGTCGGCGAGGACGTGACTTTCGCCTTGGTGAGAGCTTCTGAAGGGTAATCACACTCATGCGTGACACCAACAACCATATCACCTAACCCGAGTGCAAAACATATTTCTGTCGCACTCGGAAGAAGCGATACTATTCTCATTTAGACAATAATTGCCTCACCGCCGCCCTCTGGTTCGGCTATGCGAGCAATACGATCCTCGAACTTATAACCCGTCGCACTTTTTGAAACTCCGATCAAACGAACGGGGCTCAATTTTGCCTTTTTTCCGAGTTGCGGTACGAACTCTACGCGTTCGACGGATTGCTTCTTTAATTTATCACCAAATGTTTGTTGCTTTGCCATAATGTAACCTAAAATCTATGTTGCCAGTACCTGTTTTTTCTGGCGGTACCGTCAAACGCTCTTATCGTCGAGAGGGTTCAGCTTATTTCTCGGGTTGCCGATTGGCTTGTTGTGGTGGCCTCATCCACTCCCACGCCTGCAGGAATTGGTTGTGAAAATCCAGCGGGACTTCGTGCACCATATCCGGGAGTATCTTCAATTCGAAGGGAATTCCAGCTTTTGTGCAGATTGTGTGAAACGCATCGATCTGATTACGAAAGGCCAGTCCCTCATCTTCACCGGTGATGGCATACATTCGAACGCTGCAGTAGTGAGCGATTCGAAGTACCGAGTCTGGAATGGAGCGATCGACAAATCCCGACATCGCAATTGCTCCTCTAAATATCTTCGGCCTCAAGACGGCCAATTCCATAGCAGCCTGAGCTCCTTGAGAGAACCCGGCAAGATAGACCTTGGAGGGATCAACTAAATGCTTTGAAGTCATTTCTGACACCAAATTCAGAATTGGCTTCTCCACCAAACCTATATCGGATCCCCAGGAATTAGTGATCTGCGACTCGCGAAGCACCCCCGCCGGGATTGCTATCACTGCTTTCAGATCGTTCGACATGCCTCGCCAATGTTCCGCAAAGCTCTCATAATTACCATTCCCGCCATGAAGAGCAATAATAAGCGGCCATCGAGCCGAAGAATCGTACCCATCGGGATAGAAAATGATCGGCGGTTGGTCTTGCCACAGCGGTTTCTCTTCAAGAAATATATCCTTCCAATGCTGGGATTGGGAGTCAAGCCAGGATCTGCCACCACAGCCGACCATCAGTTGAGAGTCGGCGGCAGCAAGTTCAAAGTTCCAGAAATGATGCGAGAATGCTTTTTCGAGTGCCGTTCGAACGATGGATGTATCTTTCCCTAATTGACAGTCGCATCGGGCAATGCCATAGAACGCTGTACCCCGATACCATTCCCGAATTTCGAGTGGCAAAGGCATGCTTTCCTGGATCACTTTCTGATAATAATCGATGGCATTGTGCCAGTTGTGTTGATATTCTGAGATTCCTGCTAAATGCCAGTCCACACAAACGAATTCATAATTTTCGGAGGGTTGTGCGCACAATCGCGAGGATGCGGGAAAAATGGAACAAAGTACGGCAACGAAAGGGAAGCATTTTCTAAAGTACATTTTGACTCTCGATCAAAATTGACGTTTGCATTGCAATTGCACAGTTAATGACCCTTACACTGAGCAACTCTGGCATGAACTGTTAGAGAACTGAACCATACCGGCGACGGACGCCGATTGTATTAAGACGAATCTCGTCTTAATAACCTGACCTGACAATAAAACCGTCTAATACTTGGCAGAGTTCAAAGATTTTCAACAATCAATGAATTATCTTTGCCGGATTTCATAAAAGTCCTTCAAATTTGGCGTTCCAAAAATTTTCGCTAAAATCATTCACAATTCGATTTCTTGCGGCTTCGCTGATCGTTGTTTGAAGGGACTCATTCGCTGATAATTCGAACATGCACCCTGCAAAGGCTTCCGCATTGTCCGCTACAAAGAAGCCGCTGGCTCCATCCTCGATAAATGTTTCTGGTCCTCCGCATCGGGTCGAAATGACTGGCAGGCCACAAGCCATCGCCTCCATGGCTGCAATGCCGAGTCCTTCTTGTTCGCTCGTGAGAATCAGAGCAGTTGAACTTCGATATAAGTCGATCAATTTTTCCTCTGTGACATTCGCCAGCCATTCAGAACGAACCGGTACATTGCGAAGGTCTGGTGCAACCGATGAGACGATCGTTACGGAAAAATCAAGTTCCGGATGCATTCGTCTGAGGTTGATTGCGGCTGCAAGAAATAGCTCGATACGTTTCCGGGGGTCATTTGCTCTGCCAACAAAAAGAAAATTTGGTTTTGTAGATTTGTCTCGCCCATTTCCCTGACCAAACTTATTAGTATCAACGGGGAAAGGCCATACTTCCGCCGCTCGGCCAGAAGTTTTCGCAACGTGCGCCTGAGTATCATTACTTACCACCAGCAACCGTGTCGCCGATCTTAATACCCCGGATTCTGCTTTAAGAATCGCAGATAACCCAGCCCGTTCTATCCAATTCGTAATGCCACGATCATTCGAAAGTCGTTTCCGACGATCGTCTTCAACAGTAGCTGAGATCCATGCAATAAATTCTTTCCCGCTCTGCGCCTGTGGCAGGCCGGTTTGTGCCGAACCGGTCACGAGTATAAAGGAATCGTATTCAGAAAGAGCCCGCCGCCATAATGCGTTCGATCGTATTCGTTGTGGTTCCCATTCCGGAAAAAACGCGCCAATGGCGTGTGTCCGCATTCCTCGAAATTCATACTTTTTCTCTTTTGGCATTAAGTTTAACTCGCCTCGAAAAAGATTGCTTAAGGAAGCATGGAGTTCCGGATGATCTGTATATTTTGCATAGTGAAGGATCGTGGGTTCACGGCCCGCCGCTTCTGCTCGCCGGTAGATATATTCCACCAACCGAAGCACACCGCCATAATTGGCTGGATCCTGCGTAACAATGGCGAGCCGTTTGTTTGTAGAACTCACCCTGCCGATGGTTTTGAAAATCTTCTCATGATCCTACGTGCCAATGCTACGATAAGAACAATGATCGAATAGATCATCGCTGGGATCGCAATATAATCCCCCCATTGCACATAGAGCGTTTTGCGCTCGATGAGTGGAACCCGCTCCGTGATGGAACCCGACACAAAAAGCGGGAGCGATTTTATATATCGCCCACGGTCATCGATCATCGTGGAGACTCCCGTATTGGCGCATCGCACTACCCATCGCCGGTTCTCGATGGCGCGCAGCACTGCAAATTGTTCGTGTTGATACGGCCCCGAGCTTCGGCCATACCATCCATCGTTCGTGATAACCGCCAGCATGTTCGCCCCGTGATCCACAAAATTCCGTATGAAGCTCGGATACACGGATTCATAGCAGATCGCCGGCGAAATCTCCAGCGTATCATGCTGCTGTGGCATCGGAAGCGAAAGTGGCTCGTAACCCTCCCCGATATTCCAGCTTCCGATCCCAACGCTCCATTGAAACCACTTGCCCAGGATTGGGAAGTATTGCACGAATGGAATATGCTCCCCAAGCGGCACAAGCTTTTGCTTGTGATACGCCTGACGGTGCATGGTTCCATCCGGCGCTTGATAGAGCATCATCGCAGCATTCCAGCTTCGGTAGTAGATACCGCCGATCCCAACGGGAACCGCATCGCTTGGGATGGAATCCTGACCTTGCACATAATCCTGCCGGTCTGGAAAACCCGTCAGCAGCGCATGGTGCATCGAGGATACAAATTTATTTAGCTCTGCCATTTCAAATCCCTTTGCAGGGGAAGTAATGTAGAACGTGATCGCTGTTTCCGGCCATACGATCAGATCCGTCGAATCATGGTTAGCGCGGATCGCCGTCACCGTGGCTTCGAAGTTTGTATCGAGTATTCGGTCCTCATCGGAACTCCATTTCGCCCACGGGTCGATGTTCGGCTGAACGATCGTCACCCGAAGCGAGGAACGCGAATCTTCTTTTTGACCCAAGGCGTGCAAACCATAAAGATAGGGAATACAAACCAAGAGTACCAAAGTCACCAAATGCCACTTTCGTCCACCCCGTCCATTGAGTCCACTGGTAAAGAACATCTGAAAAACTTCCACATTCACCAGCACAATCACCATGCTCAGCAAATACGGCCCCGAAATTTCAATGAACTGATCGAACGCCAGATTGTACGTCTGCGTGTTGTACAGGTTCAGCCAGGGATAGGAAAGATCCCCGAACGAATGCGCATACTCGAAGCCCCCCTGAAAGATGGGCAGCGAGTACAGCGCAGCCCTTCGCCCGAACCGCCGGCGAACCGAATCATACAACAGCCAGGGAACTACCAGGAAGAACGGATGCACGATCGCCAGCAGTACCCCGCCGACCATCAGGAAGGGATCGACATCACCCATCGACTTCCACCCGCCGACCCAGTAATTCGAGACCAGGCCAAGCACGAACATCGCGACCCAGCCGAGCTTGAATGCCTCCCGTAACCGGGTGCCATTCTCCAGCGCGACCAAAAGCGGTACCAGCGCAACAAATGCCAGCAACCCTCCGCCAAGCCCCGTAGGCGGAAAGGCAAGACCGAGCAACAGCCCGGAAAGAACGGCGAGCAAATATCTATTGCGGCGTGATAGCATTTTTGAAAGTCATGCAACCCCTTTCCTAAGGCAATAGGTGCCATTTCTTTTTCTTGCGAGTTCCCGACACACCCTCGTTTCCAAGCTGTTTTCGACGTTTGTTCTGAAGGAAAAGCGAAATCCGTTTTCTCAAAGGACTCGTTCATAAAGAAATCCATCGCTTCCATTTTCAATGAGCCACTGAGCACCCATTCTTAATTATTAATTCTTACTTCGTAATTGATATAGGTGCCTATTATCTCACTCGCAATATACGACACTTTTCCCGCCCGCCACGAAATTCGAAATTTTCTTTGACCACTGGTGCGACAGCACAATCCGCACGACGGTAGGTAAGTTGTTGTGAAAAATTGCCACGAAAAGGAATCAGTTGATCAAAGCAATCGTATAAATGACAATGAGACTATTTATTCTTGGTGCAGGATTTTCGAAGCCAGCTGGGTTACCGCTTGGAAATGAGCTTTTTGGCGAAGTCTGGCGGTTGGCTGAAATTAGGCATCTTACGGAAGGAAAATTGGGTATTGATCTTAAGCTATATATTCGATTTATAGGGAAAACGACAGGCAGACAGCCTCAGATGAGCGAGATCAATCTTGAAGATTTCATTTCGTATTTAGATGTTCAGCATATCCTCAGACTGAAGGGAACAGATCATTGGTCGGATGAAGGAAACGAATCCCAAATAATGCTTAGAAATCTGATTGCCCTTGCCCTAAAATTGAAACAAGATCATGGTGAGAGACCCGACCTGAAGATTTATGATGATTTTGTGAAGCAACTTAAGGAATACGACGCTGTTGAAACATTTAACTATGACACGCTCCTTGAAGAAGCAATGGAAAGAAATGGTGTGGCTTTCCGGTTAGCCCCTTGGTACCAAAGTATTTCAAGTGACGATCCACCACACGAGACTGAAATTGAAGTACTGAAATTGCATGGTTCTATCGATTGGTTTGATATTTCACATTATGAACAACAAGAGTCAAAATGGCACCCTGTGTTTGGCGACGACCGTCATTACGTCTTTTCGAGCTTAGCAAATGATCCCATACCAGATGACAATCCTCTATCTAAGCTTAGGAGGCTACGCAGTATGTGGGAGTATTTGGGCGCAGACAATTTCGTTTGGGAGGGATCAATTATTGTAGCCCCATCAACTCATAAACTTGGCTACATTCATCGTTTGAGTTGGCTTTGGCGAGAACTCACTAACGCAGGGTACTATGCTAACAGCGTTAGTATTATTGGTTTTTCACTTGCATCACATGATCGCTACCTTACCCAGGTAATATATGATATCGTTGACAAATTTCAGAACCGAAAAGGTGAGCGACATGGTCCAAAAACTAAGCAAAAATGATTGACTATAGAAAGACTCCACGAGATATTTCAGCTTATAAAGCTACATATTCGTTCGTAAATTGGGAAGATACGGATTGTTATTTAGATGGATTCAATGAGCATTCATTATCGCGCCTATTTAGCCCTTAATAAAACATTCACAACAGCCTCTCCTGCTCCGCCCCCATATCCTCTATGGCCGCCCGCTTAAACGTGGAGCGGCCCAGCGTTAAATCCGGGAATCGGGGGCGTTCGGTGCCGTTCATGAGTCCTTCGATGGTGAGGATTTGCAGCTTCGGGTATTCTGAGCCGAAGCGGGTCGCGTCGTAGAAACCGGCGGAGACTGCTTCCTCGCGCATCGGTCGCGTTGGTTCGGCCAGCGTGACAAAAAATCCCATCGAAGCTTTTTCTCGGTCAACGACACCTTTCAGATCGCGCACCATCGTAACATTCACATTCTCGCCGCCCTTGACCGATACCACGATTTTCTTCGCGCCGGATTTATCGTCGTGGAAAAAGATGAGTCCATCAATGCCGGAGTCGGCTCCTTTTTTCTTGCCCTGATACGGTTGAGCATTAACAAGAGAAGTAGCCCACCATTGAAATTGGTATTTGTTTCGAATTGCCAAATCCTTAGCTCCATCCAAATCCTTCGGTGTGCCCTCAACTTCGAATTTGATTCCGGGAAATGCGTCTTTCAACCTCTTCTCGATAAGGGAAATAGCTAGGTGCGTGATGTCTATGCCAATCCATTGCCGATGCAATTTCTCTGCAGCGTGAACCGCTGTACCACAACCGCAGAATGGATCGAGTACCACATCGCCCTCGTTAGATGATGCTTTGATGATTCGTTCAAGTAAGGCAAGAGGTTTTTGCGTCGGATAGCCAAGTCGTTCGGCAGCTTGGGAATTGATTGGAGAAATGTCATCCCATAATGCCTGTAGGGGCGCACCCTTATTCTCATCCAAATATCGTTTGAGTCGTATGCCACCTTTATTAGTAAAATGTAATCGATTTTCAGCATCGAGCCTTTCCATCGAGGTTAAAGGCACACGCCAGAGAGAAGTTGCTCCTTTATACTCATAAGTGTATCCACCCCCTGAGAGACCTTTCGCAGAAAGATTGTCGTCCATGTATCGGCGCCCATCGGGATCTTTGAAACGAAACCTTGCCAGATATTCAGCGTCGTGGGGCATGTAAATTTCATTCCATGTCCACTTATCTCCTTTGGAATAAAAAAGGATTTGATCGGTATTCGCCCCATATCGCGTGGGGTCATTATGCGCGCTCGTTCTCTTCCATGTGATTTCATTTCTAAATCGAGTTGGTCCAAAAACGGCGTCGAGTAAAATTCTCAAGTAATGGCTTGCGGTTGGATCGCAATGGAGATAAATCGAACCTGTTGGCTTGAGCACTCGATGCAATTCGAGCAATCGAATCGCCTTCATGGTGATATAGGCCATCATGTCATTCTCACCAAGAAATTTTCGAAGTGCAACAACCAATTCAGAAACCTGGGTATTAGGCTGATTCAGAATTTCGTTAAATTCACGCTCAGCCTCTTCAGTCCAATGCCAAGTATCTAGAAAAGCCTGAAGTTGCGCATCGCTTTCGTGTCCCTTCGGGGTTTTAAAGAGCACGGAATAATCGCGCTTTGAATTGAACGGCGGATCTAGATAAATAAGATCAATCGATTCATCCGCAATGTGCTCGCGGAGAATATCGAGGTTGTCGCCGAAATAGAGTTTATTCAATTATACTGTCTATTATTTGCGGTGTTCATAGCAAAATCATTCTAATGAACAATAGTTGTCCTATCCGGTTCACGCCTGCTATGACTCATTCTCCCGCCTTTCGCCATGCTTCAACCAACATCGCATACTCTTTCGAGAGTGCATCAGCTTCCTCCTGCGTGGCGGCGTCGGTTAGGACGGTGCAGTAGGGGCGCTCTTTGTCGGGCAGCACCAGCACCCACGCGCCATCGTGGTGTGGGTAGAATTTGATTCCGTCGATGAGCACTTTTTTCATGTGCTGCGAGTGGTCCATCGCGTAGCGCATGACGCGCCCAAGTTCCTCGGTCGGGCAGTGCACCTGCACGCGGGTTTGCGCATGGTGCGGCATATCGCGTGCAACATCGCCTAAGTTCTTGCCGAGCACCGCCAGCATTTCGAGCGTTTTTGCCACCGTGAACATTCCATCGACGGCAAAGAAATAATCCGGGAAGATCGCGCCGCCCAGCGTACCACCGACGAAACTCACGTCATCGCCACTGGCGCGCATCATATCCGCGTGCGTATTCTTCGTATAGACTATTTCGACGTTATGCTGTGCGGCGAGTTCCTCGATCTCGCTGGTGGCCGAGACGGGAACCGCGATCTTGCCGACGGTGCGTCCGCGCTTCGCTTCGCTTTCGAGGAAGAGCTTGGTCAGTAATGTCAGCAGATCGTTGTTCGTATAAATGTTGCCAGTTTCATCGACGATCCCGACACGCTCGCCACCGGCGTCCAGAATAAATCCGATCTGGTAACTCAACGATTTCACCACATTGGCAAGATGCCGGAGAGAGCGCTCGAATTCTTCACGCCCGCGCGTGAGGCGGGATGGCTCAAGATAGGCATTCATGGAAACCACCTCGCAGCCGAAGGCGCCGAGAATGTTCGGGAAGATCGTCGAGGCAATACCATTGGCATAATCGATGGCGATCTTAAAATGCGCGCGCGTGATGAGCGCAACATCCAGCGCGCCGGTGAATCGTTTGGTGTATATTTCACCAGTATGCGCCGGGAACTCGATCGTGCCCACCTTATCGAACGGTGCGCGTGGGAAATCCTCGCCAAAGAAATACCGCTCGATGGATTTCCCTTTGCTGGAGGGCAGATCGTACCCGCCGGAATCGAAAAAGATCATATCCGACCGGTGCCGGTCCATCGGATTCTTCCGTACATGCACCCCGCCGGATTGCCGCGCATCGCGCAGATGATGCCGGGTGAGCGGTATCGGCGTTTGCTGCATATCGACCACAATGATTCCGGCGCTCATCAGTCCTGTGCCGAGGGCGCGGGAAAGCACGCGCGAGCCGGGGTCGCTATCGCGGCTGATGACCACCCGCTGACCCATTCCCACCTGCGCGCCAAGCGACGCGCCAACCTTCGCAGCAAATTCCGGGATGAGTTCGATATTCGAAGTTCCGGAAATGCGGGAGTTCATAAACAGCTCGCGGTTCCAGCGGTCTTCCCAGACAAGACTTGTTTGCAGCGTCGCCCCGGCCTCGACCCGTTTGCCGGGCCAGAGCTTTACATTCGGCAAAATATGCGCGGCCTCCGCAACTTGCGATCCTTCGCCGATAAATACATTTTCGTCGATGGTCGCGCGGTCGCCAACAAGGACATTGAAGCATGCCACGACGTGGCTCATGCTGGCATTGCGCCCTACGCGAGTGCCATCCCACAGGATGGAATTCTCCACAATAGCTCCCGCCTCGATGTGGCAGCCCGCGCCGATAATGGAATTCGTAATGATGGCGCCATCTTCAATGTTCGTTCCCTTCGCAATGGCATTCTGCCCACGAAACCGCGCGCCACCAACCTCGCAACCCTCCTCGACGATAGCGCCATTTCGCCGCTCACCCTGAACTTCGAGATTTACAAGTCCGTGCAGGGCATCCATGTGCGCCTCATGGTATTCCGAAAGATTCCCAACATCGCGCCAGTAGCCATCAGCAATATATCCTACGAGCGCGCCGGGTTTTTTCAGAAGGGCAGGGAAGAGGTCCTTGCTGAAATCGAATTCGCGTTTGTAGGGGATCTCCGCATACGCTTCGGGTTCGAGAATATAAATTCCCGTGTTGATGGTATCTGAAAACACTTCGCCCCAGGATGGCTTTTCGAGAAACCGCGTGATCTCGGAATCCGGATTTGTCATCACGATGCCGAACTGAAGCGGATTTTTCGCGTGGGTCAGAACGATCGTCGCCAGCGCTTTTTTCTCTTTGTGAAATGCGATGGCAGCCGAGAGATCGAAATCCGTAAGCACATCCCCGGAGATGACAAGTACCGGTTCGGTCATCCCAAGCTGCCCCGTTGCATTACGTACACTTCCGGCAGTGCCGAAATCTGCCTCCGCGCGAATGTATTTCATCGAACACCCGAACGCCGAGCCATCCCCAAAATGCGACGTGATCGCATCCGGATGAAAATACAGGAGCGCTGTAATATCCGACATCCCATGCCGCTTGAGCAGGTTGACGATATGCTCCATCATGGGCCGGTTCATCATGGGGACCATTGGTTTGGGTAAGTTCATCGTCAGCGGCCTGAGCCGCGTACCGAATCCGCCTGCCATGATGATAGCTTTCATAAGGATCGATCCTGAGTCAAAATTGAAGAATTCCAGAAATGAATTGATGGCAAAAATACGAATGCAAATGGGCGGTCAACACGTAACCTGCCAACCACCGAAGTGAACTCGTAAGCTTCGGCATGGGTTAACCATTAATGTCACTAAATCAGTGCTAATTCCTGTCTAAAATGAAACGCTTTTACTTGAGTTCTTTCGTCGCTACTGCTTTCGTTGTTTTCACAATTGCAGCTTCGTGCATCGTTCTTATTCCAACGCTCGCGCAGGCGCAATTTTCAAAGCCGGTCTGTGTGCTAAAAGGCTGCGTATTTACAGCTGATCAGAAACCCGCGACTGTGCGGCTTTCCGTGCATGAAACCGGAGAAAGCGCAGCCGATGAAGATACCTCCAACGATGTCACCACCTGCGCTATTCAGGAAATGACCGCCGGGCGTGCAAATTCCGAATCAGGCCGGTATCTGCTTATTCTCAAACCGGGCAGAAAATATTGGGTGCATATCGAGGGGACGTTCGTGCAGTCCGTCGATACGCTTGTGCAGATGCCCAAGACGGATAAAGGCGTGACGCTCGAGAAGAATTTCGTCGTCAATTGGCGGCAAACTCCGGATCCAGGCAGTTCGCCTGATCCAGCGATACTACCCAAACTGCTCCCTCAACATTAAGGAGAGCTATACCACCGTCCCAAATAGCGCACCGATCCCAGCCGTCACGGCAAGCGCAAGCGCACCCCAAAAGGTAACGCGAATCGCACCTTTCATCATGTCCGCGCCACCGGTTTTTGCCGCAACAGCGCCAAGCGTGGCAAGAAAAATAAGCGATGCAATAGACACCGCTGGAATGAGGTTCCCATCCGGCACAAGAAGAACGACCAGCAATGGCAATGCTGCTCCAACAAAAAAGGAAGCTGCCGAAGCCATCGCTGCCTGAACAGGACGTGGTTTTACTGCTTCGGAAATACCCAGTTCGTCGCGGGCATGTGCGGCAAGGGCATCGTGGGCCATCAGTTCATCGGCAACTTGCCGCGCAAGTTGCGGATTTAATCCTCGTCCTTCATAGATCTTCGCTAATTCTCGATGCTCGAACTCCGGGTTGGTCGCGAGTTCCCTACGCTCGACTTTCAGATCGGCATTCTCGGTATCGGCCTGGGAACTGACGGATACATATTCGCCGGCTGCCATAGACATTGCCCCTGCAACAAGCCCCGCGATACCCGCGATCAGGATACTATCGTGCGCGGCATGTGCCGCAGCCACACCCACTACCAAACTGGCAGTCGAAAGGATGCCATCGTTCGCTCCTAATACTGCAGCTCGTAGCCAGCCGGTTTTGTTGGTGTTATGCCGTTCCGGAGTATAGTGTGAAGAAGTCATTAGAAAAATCTCGAAGATCGCAGGCTAAATCTTTTGAGCCGATATTTTGCCCCATTTAATTCGATCCCAAATCCGCTCATGCAGAAAGTATCCGATGGTCGTGTATGTATTACTGATAATCGTAAAGCCTAATGCTATGGTTAGTTTCCCCGTAAAAAGATAGACCGTTGTAAAATCAAGGGTTAAAATGATAACCCGATAACTAATCGTTTTGGTAAGGGATCGTTTCAGCGTTTCATCCGAAGCATGGGACTTGAATATCTTGAGGATGTTGTTTTTCATTTTACTCGAATCTCAGTGCGTCAATAGGATCCATATTCGCAGCTTTGATTGCAGGAATAAGTCCGAAAACCACTCCTACGAGCACGCAAACCCCAAGCCCGATAAAGACCCAGAGAATCGGGATATAGACGCTCGCATGAATGAACACCGCGAGTATGTTCCCGATACCAACGCCGATCGCAATGCCGATCAGTCCACCAACTAAGCAAAGCACAACGGCCTCCGTAAGGAATTGCCCGGCTATATCGAACTTCGTAGCGCCCAATGCTTTTCGAATGCCAATTTCTTTCGTCCGTTCGGTCACAGAAACAAGCATGATATTCATAATCCCAATGGAGGCCGCAAGCATTGCGATAGCACTTATTCCAAATCCGATAAGCTTCGTGTAATCCATGAATGGACCCAATTGCAAAGTGAGGCTGGTGTTGTTCTCAAGTTCGAAATCATTTTCTGCTCCCGGTTTAACGCCGCGCACCGAGCGGAGCGCGCCGATGATCTCATCCTGTGTTTCATCAAAGGCCGCTTTTGACCGCGCACGAACCGTCATCTGAAGGGAAGTATATTCCGGCTGAATGAAATACTTAATTTCATTGGTAACGGGAATGAGCGCGAAGCCATCCTCGCTTTGTCCCATGCCACCGCCTTTTCGTTCGAACACGCCGATCACCTGATAATTGTGATCGTTCATGCGGACGGTCTTTCCTAATGGGTCTTCTCCGTGCTTAAAAACCCGATCAACAATATCCTGCCCCAGCACCGTTACATCGCGGCCATATTGCACGTCGGCTGCTGTTAGCATTCTTCCTTTAGCAATGTCGCGGCTATGATTAACGCTATAATTTTCGTCCGATCCGTAGAGCTGGAATTGTGGGTCGCTTTTTTCATTCCCATACGCAACGGTGAGCGGCGCGTACATATTTTCTGCGCTGATTGCAAGCGGAAGTTCGGCCGTTTGCCGAACGAATTTTATTTGTTCGTAGGTGATCGGTTTGCGTCGGGCGTACTTTCTCCAATCGCTGCCGCCGATCTGAATAGATGGCCATTTCTTAACCGTAAACGTTTGCGCGCCGAGTTGCGAGAGTGAGTTATCGACGCTATTAGTAAGCGCGCCAAGCGCGGTCATGACACCAATAATAGAAAATACGCCAACGACGATCCCAAGCAGCGTGAGCGCGCTCCGAAGCTTGTTCGAGCGAAGGGAAGCGAACGCCTGACGAATGTTCTCTAACATTTATTCGTATCGAAGTGCATCCACCGGATCAAGCTTGCTGGCGCGCCAGGCGGGAAGCAGTCCGCTCACTAATCCGATCGCTATAGAAAGTCCAAGCCCTATCAAGATCAGCCCGATAGTAAAATGTAAATGAACTGCCGAATCTGCATTAAGCACGTAGCTATTGATGATCGCGGACGCAGTGTAAGCAATGACAATTCCAATGAAGCCCGCGATCAGGCAAAGCATTGATGCCTCGGAAAGAAATTGTGTGAGGATCACACGGCGTCGCGCGCCAATAGCCTTACGAATGCCTATCTCTCGCGTGCGCTCTTTCACACTCACGAACATGATATTCATGATGCCGATGCCTCCTACCAGCAAAGAAAGGCTGGTGATCGTTAAACCGATCATTTTAAGAACGCTTGTGAGCGCATCAAACGTCTGGTTGAATTGATCCTGGCTGTTAATTCCAAAATTATCTCGGTCTTGTGGTTTAAGCTTGCGGATCACTCGCATTTGATACTCTGCTTCGGCTTTGGTATCTTCTTTATCAAGAGGATTTTTCGCCTTGACTGCGATGGTAAGCGATTGGTCCGGGTTCCCGTATGCATTGAAAAGCGTTTGCAAAGGCATCAAGATCCTGTTATCCGCAAATTCGCCGAACATCCCGCCAACTTGCTTCGATACACCGATCACCTGGAGCGTATATCCATTCGCCCGAACCTCTTTTCCTATAGGATCGGCCTTATGAAAAATGTTAGTCCAGACATCATGTCCTATGATACAAACAGGACGTGCGCTTGCAAGCTCCTGGGTAGCGAAAAATCGCCCCTGATCCATTTCGATGGAGTTTGCCGTTTCGTAGCCGGCATCGACTCCTTCGCCCGTCACATCTTCAACTTCCGCAAGCTTGTATTTTATGTTGAGATCTAATTGGGCAGAAAGTCCGATCGCCTTTGCCGTGGTCATGCGTTGGCGAAGTTGGTAGGCATCCTCGACGGTAACTTTCGGCCTATTCATCTGCTGCAACCAATCGCCGCCCATCCAATTGAATTTGTTAATGTAATAGACGTCGGTTCCCATGAAGCTCGTGGTGTTGAGGAACATATCGGTAAGTCCAGTGAGGAACGAACTCATCAGCGTGACGGTGACAATGCCGATGATAATTCCAAGCATCGTGAGCGCCGAACGCAGAGGATTAGCGCGGAGCGCCGTGCGCGCCATCGCAATGCCTTCGATCGTATCTTGAATGCTGCGTGGCACGGTGGATTGCTAAGGTAGATCAGTCTAAGATGCGCTCGTTTTGTGGGACAAAATCATCATGCTCGACAAGGCCGTCCTTGATGCGCACGATGCGTTCGGCATGGCGGGCGATATCTTCTTCGTGCGTGACGACGATCAGCGTATTGCCCTGATCGCGCAGTTCTCGGAACAAGCGCATGATGTCCTCGCCGGTCTTCGAATCGAGATTACCGGTGGGTTCGTCAGCAAGAATGATAGATGGCCGCGTGACCAGTGCGCGGGCGACAGCCACGCGTTGTCGCTGACCTCCGGAAAGTTCGTTCGGTTTATGGCCGGCTCGGTCAGCCAAACCAACTTGATGGAGTGCCTCGAGTGCTCGCTCACGGCGCTCATCTTTTCCTACGCCAGCGTAAATCAGAGGAAGTTCGACATTACGGAGGGAGTCACTGCGTGGAAGCAGGTTAAATGTTTGGAACACAAAGCCGATCTCGCGGTTGCGAATTTCGGCAAGGTCATCATCATCGAGTCCTGCAACGTTCAAGCCATTGAAGAAATAATTTCCGGATGTGGGAGAGTCCAGGCAGCCAATAAGATTCATCAAGGTCGATTTACCGGAACCCGATGGGCCCATAATAGCGACATACTCGTTCTTTTTGACCCCTACCGTAAGCCCGCGAAGCGCATAGATATACTCCTCGCCCATTTTGTAGATCTTCTGGACTTGCTCCATAAAGATCACAGAGTTCTCGGCGGAATGCCCCATCTCGGCGATGAAATTATTTGTTTCCATAAGCTAATCTTTTGCTGGTCCAGTCTTTCCGGAATTATCGACCGTTACGATCTTGCCGTTTTCCAACTCCTTTGAGACTGCTCTAAAATTTCCCTTCACGACTTCTTCGCCGCCCTTCAGGCCATCCAAAATTTCTACATAGTTGTTATCGGAAAGTCCCGTTTTAACCGTGACACTTTTTGCGGTATCTTTATTGACGATAAAGACGAGTGCGTAGGATTCATCCTCCTGGTGAAAGGTCCCTTTGTTGGCCTCGCGAATTTTTTTGAGGGAGTCCGCAGCCTGCGTATCCTCATTATCCCTGCGAGTTACAGCCATCAGAGGAACGGCAATGACGTTCTCTTTTGTCTGGGTTTGTATTCGTGCCGTGCAGCTCATGCCCGGTCGAAGATCCTGTGCGCCGAAATCATCGAGCCGAACTTTAACGGTGAAATTGGTCGATTGATCCTGCGTACCGGTTCCAGAAAGCTTTGCGCTGTTCGCGATCTCGATCACTTTTCCGGTAAAGATCCGGTCGGGAAACGCGTCGATCGAGATTTTTACGGAATCGCCAAGCTTGATGTTTACGACATCATTCTCATCGACATCGACCATGGCATTCATAAGCGAAAGATCGCTAATATCCATCATTTCCGTGCCAGCAAAACTTGCCGTACCAACGACTTTTTCTCCAAGTTGTGAGATGAGGGACGTCACGACGCCATCCATCGGCGAAAGCACGTTCGTCCAATTAAGAGATTCTTGCAACTGCTTCATTTGCCCTTCGGCCGCTTTGGCGGTGTAATCTGCAGCATTTACTGCTGCGACGGAAGAGCCGTATGCAGCTTTTGCGGCATCGTAGTCTTGATCGGACATCAAGTGCTCTGCATTCAGCATTTTTCCGCGCTTAAGATTGGCCTCTGCCTGGATCATGGTTGCGCGCTGTTGCTCAACTGCCGCCTTTGCAGAATTGTAGCTGGCTTCTGCAGCGTCATATTGTTCCTGGAAGACGAGCGGCTTAATCTTCGCTACAAGATCGCCTTTTTTCACGCGGTCACCTTCCTTGAATGGTAATTCGATAATTTCACCGGATACTTCCGGCGAAACTTTGACCATCACCTGCGGCTGGATCTTTCCAGTTGCCTGAACTTCTTCGGTAACGGTGTGCCGTCCCACTATTTCCGTTTGCACGACAATCGCATCTTTCTTACCTCCGCCAAAAATGGCTGCAAGAACGATAAGCAGCACAAAGATGCCGACCACGATCACGATCGTTCTTGTTCTTCGCTTTCGCTTTTTTTGCGAAAGTTGTAACTTGGATCCCGCCGAGGCTTCGGAGGTCGTGGTACCCCCAGTTGTTTTTTCTACCGGCATGATGAGGTGTGTGAAAAAGAAAGAAGATCCGAAAAGAAAGGAAGGTCAGCCGTTATTTGGCGCGGTCAATAATTCCATTTACCGAGGATGTAATCAAGCTGGCGCTGTGCGAATACCCAATTGTACTTGGCGTTGACGCGGCTGGTCCGTGCGGTTTCCAACGTTGCTTCCGCAACCACAACCGATACCTCCGTACCGCTTCCGACCGAAAGCTGTTCCTCGGCAAGGCGCAAGCCCTCTTGCGCACTGCGAAGTGCAGCATCGCTGGCATCGAGTGCTTCGCTTGCTGACTGGAGATTATTCACAGCAGTCGCTGCCTGGCTTCGCACGGTCTGTACGTCCGATTGTAACTGTAATTGCTGGGTTTCGACCGTTATCTCATCTTCCTCGATCGCAAGCCGGGTTTGCATTGCATCGAAGATAGGGATGCTTAGCGTAAGTCCTGCATTAAAGGTATTGGCAAAATGTATATCGGAAATGGTTTGATTGGTTCCACCACCTCCGACGCTAACCGAGGCTTTTAACGAAGGATACAGTGCATCCCGAGTCGCATCGACGGTATATTTACTTGCATCGATCGTTTGCTGTTGCGCGATAATATCCGGACGTTTATCGATCGCGGCATTGAAGCGCGACGAAGAGATCGAAGTATCGACTGCGGCACGCGATGCGGCTGAAGTGGAAGTATCGATCCCATCGGCAGTGAACGTATAAGAATTGAATTGCTCCGGCGGGATGTTGAGCGTCAAGAGTAAAGCTATCTTTGCATTCTTATAATTGTTGACCGCCTGAATAAGTGCGAGCGAGTCCTGGCCGACTGCAGCATCCTGTTGATAGTACTGAACGATAGGCACGACACCCGCATCGTACTGCCCTTTCACGAGAGAAAGCTGAGCCAATGCCTCCGAAAGGGTTGAGTTTGCTGCATTGACGAGTTCGTTATCGAGGAGGACATTAAGGTAGGCTTGTGTCACATTGTCGGCTGCCATCTGTCGGGTCCAGGTATCATTATTCTTGTCTGCACCGAGTGCTGATTCTGCTACATTGACTTGTGCGGCATCGGCTCCGCCATGGAATAAATACAAACCTGCCGAGACGCTATAGGAAAGCGATTGACTTCCGGCTGGTGGGGTGACCGGCACATACGTGGGGTTCGGGTTAAAAGCATACGCCGTATCTCCATTTGGTGCAACAACTGGAATATAGGGATCGACCGGAACTTCTTGAGAGACCGGATTCAATGAGTAACTATACCCCCAGGAGCCGCTGGCATTCACGGTTGGCAGCCACATGTAGTCTTTCGCGGCCGTAGCTACCAGTTCCTGCGTACGGGTGGAATTGTGAGCAATTTGAACCGTGTAATTTCGTGCGATGGCCACCTTGATGGCATCATCGAGCGTTATGGTACGCGGGATGTTCGCCGTGCTCGGGGTCGATTGGCTCGCTGGCTGCTGAGCGAATGATAGAGACGGGGTGAATGAACAGGCCAGAATGAAACAAGCAGCTATGCTGAATAATCGAAATCTCATAAAACGTATCAATTCTCGGGAATAAATAGCTTAGAAACTGAAGAAAAGCCTATTTCCATTAAGCACCGGTTGCCGAATGAAACATTAGACGGAAAAGAACAATTTTGTTACGCCAAAAACGACATGTAGCGTGCCAAACGAATAAACTGACGAATTTGGCTGTTACTTTATTGTAATGCTGATTTTCGAAATCCGTATTTTAGCCTTTGGAATCGCGAAAGGCTGGTAGAAATTGAACCTAAAGTGCCTCAAGATTTTAGGTTATTGTATGTTATAAGGCTTTTATGGAGTATTTTTGTAGAACGTGAACACCCAAACGACCATAAAAAATCGTGAAAACCTTGCCGTGGGATTTCCATCGGGGCCCAATGGCACATTAAAGTCTGCTGCCATAGAGTCACGTTCGGAAGACCAGATCTCATTTACCAGCGAACTCATTCGGAAGAGCATTCACTTAGGATCGCTGACGATCCCGATCATGTATTACTACGTACCTCGTGGTATGGCGTTAACGTTGCTCTTGCCAATGACGCTTCTATCGATCTTTATCGATGTAGGGCGTCACTATGTTCCCTTTATTCATCGGATGGTCGAGCAGTTGTTCGATCGTATCCTCCGCCCGCATGAGCGCCGTGCCGGATTGCTGAGCGGGGCTACATATGTGCTGGTGAGTGCGCTCATCTGCGTAACGGTCTTTCCAAAGTTGATCACTGTTACGGCGTTTTCGATCCTGATCCTATCGGACAGTTCGAGCGCGCTGTTTGGTCGTGCGTTTGGTAAGCATCGTTTTTTCGATAAGAGCCTGGAGGGTACCTTTGCATTCATTGTAACAGCATGGATCGTCGTGATGATTACTCCAAAAGCAGGACCGCTCACGATCGAGTATGTTATTGGAGGCATAGCCGCCATTGTTGGAGGTTTTGCAGAGGCCGCGAGCGTGTCCTTGCATTTAGATGACAATTTTGCGGTTCCCATTTCCATCGGAGGTGCGATGTGGGGGTTATACTGGCTCTTCAGCGTAGTGGACCCAGCCAGTTATGGCCCACTCTATCAAGCGCTGCTCCATTTTTCCTGATGTTTGGTTTCCCCGAATTACCTTCTTTCCTGGACGTTGAATTCGTTGCTTCAAAGATCCTTCCGGGCGGTAGTATCGCTTGGCACGATATGTTTCGCGTTAGGGATCGCGAGCATGTCGCGCGCGCAGTCGTCTTCACCAACGATGCTCAGCGGTTCGATCTCCTTAGGCGGACAGGCTACCAACAACGTGCAAAGCCTCGACACCATCGCTCCCGATCAAATTCTCCTTCCGGCGTTCCAACTCAATTATGACGTTCATCTATCGGGCGTCTCGACCATTTCCCTGACGGGCTCCTATTCGCCAAATTTTTATAATCTCAATCCGGGCTTGAGTTTCAATGAAACATCGATCGGGGCAACGGGCGTGTTTTATCTTTCGAATCAGGAAGCGATTACGTCGGAAGAACAAGAAAACAGCGATGCAGAACCGAAAATAGCGCATCCTTCGCATCTCATGAGGATGGAGCGGGCGATACAAGCTGCTGAAAGAATGGCGGAATCCGTGGGGCCGTTCTCGACGCGTGAATTTGCTCCTGTGCATCCCGCATCACCGAGCGCACAATCCAAAAACGATTCCTTGGTCGATGTTGCGGTGACTGCTCTCTATACGCTGAGTGGAGAGCTTGATTCAACCGACATCTCGCCGAAGGGGATCTCGAAAGACCGTGTGTCGGAGCTTGAAGACCTTCGCGATTCCATTTCGGAGGTTATTTCCACGATCGCGGATCTTCTCGATTCGGCAGGGTATAGCGAGAGTACGGCGGAAGTGGTTGTTGCAGAGTTGCAAGGGGTACGCGGGCCACTTCTCGGGCTAATGCCCCAAACCAAACCTTTTCACACCGATACTGTATTGCTGGATGTGGCTATTCACGCACTCCAGAAGGCCAAACCTGAAACAGATTTCCTTCCGACAGCCCCGACCCCCAGCGCACCTCCTGGAACGAGCGTTGAGTCCAAGCAACTCATTCATTCACTTGCCTCTGTTCAAACCACCATTCCCGCGGCTGAACCGGCCACTCCTTCTGCCTCGAACGTCACACTTCTGACATCGAGCACCCGGTTGAGAATGTTCGGATATAACGATGCAATTATTCACGAGGATGTGGAGGATTCTGGAGCAACCACGATGGCTGCAGCGCTCACGATCCCCGTGGCCTACACCAATCATGCCGGAGTACATTATTCACCGGCAGATACGATCTTGTTCGGAGGAAATTATGGCGGGAACCCTAATGATAATAAGACGCTGACGTTCGGTGGCGCCATCGAGGGACTAAGCAGCACGAACTTTAGTTTTCGTGGCAGCTACGATTATACCTTGGACAATTTTCCGTTCGACTCTGTCTATGCAAGCACAGAAAATCGTTTTACCATAACCCCTCGGCTGGCGTTAGGGAAAACGACGGCCCTGATCGGCGAGGCTGCGGTTGGATTCCGGCAATATCTTGATCCGCTTATTGTCTCGGACTCTCAATTGGTTAGATATGATACCACGGGTTATGATACTACTCGAGGTGCCAAAGGGAAGATCATTAGCATTAAACCGGTGATCAAAGATATAAAAAAATTAGTTACACGAACTGCCGCCTCTAATTTTCAGCAATATTCGTATGGGCTTGGAATCGCGGAATTCCTTGGCGAGCGTTGGGTGCTTGGCGCTCTCATGGATTTTAATTATAACCCGAATCTTCGAGCCTATGTAACGAATGCCCAACTTGCTACCAAGAAAGTCCGCGCCGCAGCCCAACTCGCAGATGATGAATACACCTACAATTTAAGCCGATACTCCATTTTTTCGAATGCCCGAATTTTTGCAGATCTCGATTTCGGCCTCGATCTTTCGTATGAACACCGCCTCTATGGGGCAGCCGTAGGACCAAAGGGAGCTGTACTCTATGGCGACAGCAGCCGCACCGAAAATGGTGAATTTTTGAACGCATCTCTCTCCAAACTTTTTCCATTTGAGAACCGATGGATCGGCGTATTCAATGGCCTTTTATTGGAAGCAAAGCTCGAGTTAGCGGACGTTGTTTCGACCGAACCGCTTTATAGCTATACCCTTATCAACATCACCTTGACGACGACGCTTACCTTTTAAAATAGTTTATGAAGATATCCTGTGTGCAGTTTACTCCGGCCTATGGCGATGTCAAGGGTAACCTGGATCGAATGCGTCTTTTCGCAAAACATGCTGAGGGCGACATCGTCATATTTCCGGAACTTTGCTTAACGGGGTATTTCTTTAAAAGTAAGACCGAGATTGCACCGCTAGCGGAATCGATACATGGTCAGACTTGTGCGGCTCTAAGCAGGCTTGCACATGAGGAGAGAAAGGCTATTGTTACAGGGTTCCTCGAAGAATCGAACGGAACGTTCTATAATACGGCTCTCGCCTTCGATGCGAACGGCCAGCTTGTTGGGCATTATCGCAAAGTTCATCTTTTTTATTATGAAACTCAGATCTTCGCAAAAGGCGATTTGGGGTTTCCCATTTTTTCCTTAGCGACCCGTTCGAATAGCGTGGATATGGGAATGTTAATTTGCTATGATTGGCGTTTCCCGGAAGCAGCCCGCAAACTGGCCCTGAATGGCGCAGCGTTAATTGCGATCCCATCGAATATCGTGACAACTACCGGGTTGCTGCATGTCACGCTCCGAACCCGCGCATTCGAAAATAAAGTAGGACTTGCCTTTGCCGACCGGACGGGTTTAGAAACAAACAGTGGGGAAACCCTTCAATTCAGAGGCGAGAGCGCTATCATTGGCATGAACGGGGAGGTGCTGTCTGTTGCTTCAGAACAGGATGAGGAAATTATTACTGTAGATGTGGATCTTTCGAAGGCAAAAGATAAACAGATCAACGTGTTCAACAACATCATCTCGGACCGGCCGCCAGAGGGCTACGGAATTTAGTTCATCGATCAAACAGGGTCCAAATCCCAAGGCCTGCAAAGATCAGGGGGTAAAAGAAATCATAGAACCGCAGGAGTTCCGCGAGGTAAATGGATGGGATAAAATGAGTCGAGATCAAGGTAGTCGAAAGGGTGAATACGCCTGCCAGTCCAAGCCCTAACCACCGTGCATATCCCTGGAGCGATACCAAGGCGAAGTAGATGAGCGATAGTGCAATTAGGATCTCCGCAACTTCGAAGCTCTCGACGTTAGCGATGTGTAGGTGTGCAATGGTAGTAACAAGCTCATACACGCCTGAAAAAAAGACAAAAGCCCCTCCTACAACCCAAAGCTTGACTTGTTTGCGGTTCGTGCGAAGGCCGCTCCAGACCAGTGCGATACCAGTCAGGCACATCATGGAACCTTGAAGGATCGCCTCATTAAAGAAAAAGAGCCGAGATCGCGTTACACTATGCGCGCCCGCAAGGAGAATAAATAAGACCCCGAGGCAGATCCGAAAGATGCGAAGCGATCGTTCCGGTGAGTATGAATCATCAATGGCGACCAACTCAATATCCGCTTCGTTCTTGCGCCGATAAAGATACCACATCATGAGATATGCAGCCCCGGCAAGACCCATGGTGAGAATATTCAAAAGAATCAACAGGATTCGAATGTAGGCGGGTTCTAAACCAAGTACCTCCGAGATACCCACAGCAACACCCCCTATCATTTTCGAAGGTCCCTGCTCACAAGTAAATTTTTTACGAGTGGGCACTTCCAATGCAATGGTATGTTCCGATCTCTTCCAGTCGAATAAGAGCAACGCTGCTATGCTGAGGTAGAAAAGGGGAGTTCCATAGAATGAAAGATTGCTGATGAGAGTCCCCGCGTAAGAATGGGCAACATAAGCTCCACCGCTGCCCATGCGAGGAAGTTCGAGAAGCACCGCAAATAGAAGAAGCCAGATAGAGAGAAGATAGCCGGGTAATAAGCGTGAAGGGGATTGTTCAAGCAGACGATCAACAAGCAATTGTGATAGATGCTCAAATCGATCCCGGGGTGAGCGTGAGCGATCGGATGGCGCGAGCCGCAGTGTTCCTGCCACAGTTATTTCCGATGGCATGGAAAGCGTGAGAAGTAAATAGGCAAGGATCGCAAATGGGGAAGCGAAGAACGCCGCAATAAATGCGGCACGCACAGCAGCAGTTGGAACACCATAGCGTTCGGCAAGCCCTGTTGCGACACCGCAGATCGTGCGGCCGGAGCGAGGTCTGAATAAAATTCGCAAATTCAGTGAACGTGGATTATTTCGTGTTCCGTGATGATCGTATCGAGCGGTTCATCGTGCGGCAGTAGAGGGATGAGATCCGCTTCCTGGATTCCGAAGGCCAGGCCTATGCGTTCGGTTGTTCGGGGTAGTTCGCGCAGGAACGCATCGTAGAAACCCATGCCATACCCAAGCCGAGTTCCTCTTCGATCGAATCCAACTAACGGTACGATCACCATATCCAACAGATCGAGCCGCGCTGGAATTCGCTCGACGGGCTCTTGGAGGCCAAATGCACCACCCGCCAGATCAGAAAGGCTGTGGATTTCCGAATGGGCAAGGGAGCGATTCTCTCCGTCCAATTGGACAATAGGAACTGTTACACGTAGTCCATCTTCCAGCGATCGTATAATGAATGGCTGCGTTTCTACTTCAGATCGAAAGCTGATATAACAATGAAAGGATCGGCAGTGCTTTTCATGGAGATAGCTCCACAATCGTTCCGTGATCGTTTGGCTCAGGCGATGACGCATTTCCGTAGATAGCGCATCGCGCTCTCGCAGTAAACGCACACGAAGATCCCGGCGAATATCCTGAACGGTAAATTGTTCCATCCCTTCAAACGGGGCTATCTATTGGTCGTAAAGGAGGGCTCAATTGATTTTCACTAATCGCAGTGTAACGGTCGGCCCTTGTTCTGAGATGAGCCGAAACGTATAAATACCAGCGGGAAATCCCGAAAAAGAAATATTGCACTCGTTCGATCCAGACACAAGATGAAGAGCGCCTTGGGACCGAATTTCACCAAGGGCATTGATCAAGTCGTAGTGGGTATCGCAAGTCTGGCTTGAAGTGATGGAAAGATCGGCTCGCTGGCCGGACACAGGGTTTTCAAGAAGGGATGCAAGGATATTCAGAGGGTTCTGTGAAAGAAAGGCCTGAAGAGTAGCGCTGCCACAGATCATCGGGCCGTTCACTGTGACGGTATCTGCTGTCCAATCCAAACACCCATCAAGTGCCGGAGTTTCGATCATAGCGGTGAATCCGGTTGAATCTGTATTTGAGACATATCGGTTGAGATTCATCACGACGATCGAATTCCCTGCGGGGATCGCAAGAGGAGATGTCGATGAGATCGTAATTGCGTAGCCACCGGGCTCGGGTTGTATCGAAGCGATGATCGCATTTGCAATTCCAGGGGCCAATAGTATTGTAGAAGGGTCGATCGTTGCTACGTTCGGATTCTCTACTGCAATATGAACGATGATCGAGTCCAGACCGAAGGATGCCAGCCCATTAACGGTGCTCACTTCGATATGCTGGTTTGTCGATCCCGCAGCCGCAGCACCAATAATGCCTGTATTAGCTTTCGTAGGCAACGGTTGAAGCAACAATGAGTCAGAGATCATTACCTGCGATCCTCCGAGCATCGAAAGAACAAGTGTGTCCGAACTGGATGCCGAGGGTTCGAACTGTATAACGATCGGCTGTGTGGCTCCCGCTGGAATGGTATCTGGGAAGGAAACACTGGAATGAAGACTAATAGAGGAATCGCTCGATTCCACGCCTGATAGTACAACGATTTGTGATGCGGAGTTGACCACCGGTATGGTATCAAAGATGGGAACGCGCGTTGCACAATAATAGGACAATGTTTGTGCCGATGGTTCAGAGATCGGAGGGTTTGTTACGGAAACGACGAGGTTATCCGGTATAAAATTGGGTAACGCTTGTTGCGAGACCACCTGCAATTGCGCGCGGTGGCCGGTTGAAATTCCAGGATTTACTTCGATAGGTATCAACAATGTGTCCCCGACCGGAAGTGTAAAGGGAAGTGGAGGAAGGTTCCGAATGGTGAAATCTTCACCGGAAGGGGAAAGGTTAAGTGATTCAAACTCTAAGCTCACATTGCCAGTGTTGACCAGCTTGATCGTGGTATCCAATACTTGCCCAATATACATCACTCCAAAATCGAAGGTTGGTGATGGAAGGATCTCAAACGATCCCAATTCAACATCTCCCGATAGATCGCAAGTGGGGCTGTTTAACATGGTACCGATTGCTGTCAAAGATGCGTCCTTTGTTCCTTCGAGTGGGAGTCCCTGAAAATCGATCTGCACGGCCACCGAATCTCCCGGTGCTAAAAATATCGGTGGTGTAATGCCATTAGCAAATTGGGCCGTGAAGGAATTATCGGAGGAAGCTACCAAAAGCTCGTCGATCTCGGAAGTATCCGTGCCTTCAGAGTATAGCTCAATAATGGTGTCGAGCGCAATACCGGGAGGAATTGCCCCAAAGGCAATACTTGGAACGGACCACGAAAGCGTTGCACCGGCTACTCCATATCCAAGCAACGGGATTGTCACCAAACCATCCGTGGTTTCGATCGCAAGTTGTGCCGACCGGCTCCCTACCACCGGAGGCTTGAATTTCAAGATGATCTGCGTAGGTACAGCTCCGGGTGTCAGAACGACCGGAAATTGAGTGGGGGAAACGATACTAAAATCACCGGCAGCAGAACCTGCTATTGAGAGCTTATCGATCTCGATATCTACCGTAGCCGTATCCCAGACTTCAAGCGCGAGTTCTCGAGAGCCAAGGATGGCCAAATTGCCAAAATCCAGGCTGGTCGAATCAAAAGCAAGCCGGACATTGCCGAAAGCATTGCCCACGATCAGTGCCTGGACGCTCAACACGATCAGGAATCCGAGCAATCCTATCCTCAAAAACCGATTTTCTGGACTACGCATCACTAATAAGACACAGGTTAGAGCCAGAAAGTCACAACAAATCCCATAATTATTAGCATCAAAATCTTTTCACGAGAACGGTGTTATGTAATTATGAAGATTCATCGCTGGTGGCCATTTGCATTTGGGATAATCGTTATTATCTCGGTGAACTCCTGTACAAAGACGGTTGAGACGACAAAAGTAGATTCTTTAACCGTTGTGGATTCCGTTCGTGATACGGTCGGACGGGCTTGGATTCGGTTCGTATCGATGTTCCCGGGAAATGTAGCCACCTTGATCAATCTTTATCAGGCGGATTCTACCCCATTCACAACCGCTCGAAATTCCTGCCCGAACACCTACATTCCTATTCGTCCGGATACGTCATCGACTTTCTACGCAAACATTCCGAGCTTAGGTGGGTATAAATTGGTACCTATTCCTCCGCTTCGACAGACGATGAACACTTACGGGCTGTTCTTGCTTACGAATGGTGTCGATAGCAGCTTGGAACTCGTCCGAAGCTATGATTCTGAAAAATTTACACCTCCTCCTCCGGGCTACTGCTATTTCAGGATGATCAATGGGATCGCCGATGCTGAGGGGCCATTTTTCGTCGATACGGGCGCAGTAGGTAATTCCCTTTTTTTTGCAAATGGTAAACCACAATCCATTCCCGCGTTCAATTTTAGTTATTATGCATTGATTCCGGCTGGCGAGCACACATTCTATTTGAGAATTGATGATCCCTCGAACCCACAGCCACCAGTTCCATTTCAAACCGTGCAGCTTTGCGAAAGTGGCGCCTATTATACGCTGAGGGCAACCGGACCGATGGCCACCGGAACTATCGGTATCGATCAGGAATAGATTTAGATCATATTCTCTAGCGCACCCATCCGTTACCCACGTTACATAGCAGCCCGTTATCTTCTTTCCCGGCGCAGTGAGCGCGAGGGGGCGGATGGCGCAACAAAACGCCGATGGATCTCAGGAATTGTTTTTATTTCTGCCGGAGGGATCATGCTTGGCACCGCTGCGTTGGTCGTCACGCTTTCCATTCTTAGCGGTTTTGAAAAAACCCTGACCGAGAATGTGCTCGGGTTCACCTCGAATGTTGAGATCTCTTCCTACGGTAACCGGCCGCTACCGGATTACAAAGGAACTTCCCGGTTCCTAACGCAGAAAGTTCACGGAATCACTCAACTAAGCCCGTTCGTAGAACATGAAGCAATTTTACGCTCCCCGCGTGGCGTGGCTGGCGTAGAACTTAGGGGTATTCTTCCATCGGATACGACCGTGTTGGCGATGAAGCGCATGGTCACCGGCAAGGCGCTTGCTGAATCGTTGCCGGATTCTGTGGATCCCATTATTATCAGTGCAGGGTTGGCAAAGCAGCTCTTTACGGGGACAGGAAAGAATATCGCCGCGATCCGTTTCAACGAACGGCTTCGAACCCGCGAGGACATTCTCGCTAATTTGCATCGGTTCCGGATCGTTGGAACCTATGCAACCGGCATGTCTCAATATGATGATATGCTTGCCTATACCACCCTCCGCGCAGCTCAGATATTCAACGGCTTCAGTTCGACGCAAGTGAGTGGATATGATATTCGAACGCCAACACTCGAAGCATCGGGCCCGGTTGCTGATTCGCTCAATCACGTGCTGTTCTATCCTTACATTGCGCGCAGCGTGTATGATGTGTACCCCACTATCTTTGCGTGGATCGACCTCCAAAAGAAACCTATTCCTATCATTCTAGGACTTATTATTCTTGTCGCGGCATTCAATATGATCTCTACGCTGCTTCTGATCGTGATCGAGAAAACGCGATCTATTGGAATTCTGAAATCGCTGGGCGCAAGCACTCCCGGAATTTCACAAATCTTTATCACGCAGGGTATGATGATCGCGCTTGTCGGAACTCTGTTGGGAGATCTGCTTGGATTGATCCTTTGCTCTGCTGAATCGTATTTTCATTTTTTTAAGCTGCGCTCGGAAATTTATTTTATGTCCTCGGTTCCGGTTTCGATCGAATGGCAGCATTATGCTCTGGTATCTGTTATTTCGCTCGTTCTTGCGCTTTCCGCGACACTGGTCCCTGCACGTATCGCTGCAAAGATGCAGCCGCTTGAAGCATTGAGATTCGCATGAGCCACGCGATAGTGAGGGTTGCTGTTGCGCTGTTGGTTCGGGATGGCTTAGTCCTCATGGGGGAGCGAAGGACAGACAAAGTCTATCCCTTACACTGGGAATTTCCTGGAGGTAAAATTGAAGCCGGTGAAACCGCGCAGGATGCGCTTCAGCGCGAATTACGCGAAGAACTTGGGATCGAAATGTCCGACGCGGAATTATGGGATTCGGAGATTGCGACATATTCCAACGGAATGACCTATGGCATCTCCTATTTTCTTGTTCGGCAATGGAACCGAGAAATTTCCAACATGGAATTTAATCGCGTCGAATGGATCTCAAATGAAGTTCTTCCCACACTGTTGCATCTTTCCGGTAACAAAGCAATATTGGAGCGATTAATTCACGAAGGAATTCCAAGCTAATGTTTCACCATGCTACGCGTGCGCGATTGCATCGAGCCGTGCCGATCCTTTTGGAGTGGCATCGCGCAAACAAACGCAGCTTCATCTGGCGAGGACTTCGACGGTCTCCGTACGAGGTATTGGTAAGCGAGTTCATGCTGCAACAAACAGGCGTAAAGCAGGTCGAGAAAAAACTTCCGGAATTTCTTGGTAAATTCCCATCCGTTAAACAGCTTGCATCTGCGTCTCGCGCCGATGTGCTTCGTGCATGGCAAGGACTTGGGTATAATCGCCGTGCTTTGAATTTGCATCAAACAGCCAAAGCTATTAGTACGTTACGAACCTTCCCGAAATCTTTGTCGGAATTGCGATCGCTGCCCGGCGTTGGTCTCTACACGGCAAGTGCAGTTCTTGCATTTGCCTATAATGAGGATGTTCCCGTCGTCGATGTCAACATCGAACGCGTTCTATCTCGGTGGTGGAAGCCAATGAAGCATTCCAATGATAAACTTCCGATGCGCGATATTTACGAGTTGGATGCCTCGATCTTTCCCAAAGGGAAATCATCTGCATGGCACGAAGCTCTGATGGATCTTGGATCGACAGTCTGCACGAAGAAGGCTCCGAAATGCAGCGTATGTCCCGTTCAGAAATTTTGCAAAAGTGCAGGGAAGCTATCTTCAGAAGTTTCCGAAAGCGTCACCTCATCTGAAAGGCGCCATTTTGGACAACCTCGCCGGATATGGCGTGGGAGAATTCTTCATCTCATTTCAAAAAGTGAAACCATCACCAAACGCAATCTTTTGTCAGAGTTAAGAAAAATTTATAAAATTTCCGAACCTGGCTTTGTCCCATTCGTCACCTCTATCTTATTTTTGTTAACAGAAGAAGGATTCATTACCCAGTCTGAGGAAGGAGTGTTTACGCTTGCCAAAGGCTAAACTCCCCGAGCCGTGGAACACTACGTATGCCGAGCGAAGCGAAGCCATTCGTAACAGGCTCGAAGATTTTGCTGCTGTTCCAGCTTCGCACTATTTTTATGAACTCGCATTTTGCATCCTTACGCCGCAATCAAGCGCAATAAATGCTGAGAAGACGATCATCGAACTTGAACGCGATGATTTTTTCGGAAGAGGGTTCGATCCAACATCCTATTTAAGAGATCCCAAACATTACATTCGGTTCCACAACACAAAAGCGAAACGGTTGCTTGTGATACGAGAGTCTTTTCCGGAATTTCTTATACACCTCACTAATTCAACGCTTACCGCAGAACATAAGCGAGACATCATGCTCGATTCAGTAAAAGGATTAGGCTTGAAAGAATCATCCCATTTTCTACGCAATATCGGTGTGCGTGGGCTGGCAATTCTCGACCGGCATATTCTGAAACATTTGCTTCGCCTGCATGTCATTAAGGAGATACCTGCAAGCCTGACCACGAGACGTTATCTTGAGATCGAAAAGCAATGGAAGCGATTCGCGAAACGTATTGACATTTCAATGGATGAGCTTGATCTTCTATTCTGGAGCATGGAGACGGGAGAAATACGAAAGTAGCCGTAACCTTTAGGTTACGGTGCGAGATACACCGTGACCTAAAGGTCACGGCTACAAAGAAAATGGCGTTACCCGATTGGAAAAATCCGGCCGGTAATAATCCTGGCTTTCGAATTCCTGTGCCCAGCCATGCTCGAAACCGAATTCATCGAGCAGGTCGAGCACCTTGTCATATTCGCGCTCACGAATCCGGCGATTGAGTAGTTGCAGTGATTCGAATTTGTCGGCATTCTCAATAGTAACTTTATTCGTGGGGTAATATTGCGACATCACCGAAAGCGTTACCCGGTTCGAGAGCTCATCTGATATAAATTCAAGCGTCTCACGGCTGCCGGCGAGATCGTTAGGAAGCACGAGATGCCGAATGATAAGACCACGTTTTACCAGGCAGTCATCACCGATCAGAAGTTCATCACCCATCTGTCGGTACATCTCCGCAAGTGCAGCGCGTGAATGCCGCACATATTCTTTCACACCGGAATACTGGTAACCCATCTCATCTTCCGAATATTTAATATCCGGCAAATAAATATCGACGATGCCATCGAGCATTTGCAACACCTCGACCGAATCATACGCATTCGTATTATAAATGATTGGGACATCCAATCCGAGTTTACAGGCTTCCAGAATTCCTTGGGCCATCTGCGGCACGAAATGCGTTGGAGAAACAAAACCGATCGCATGGCAATGGTGGACATCCTGCAATTCGATCATCATTTCTGCTAAACGGTCGATAGAAACTTCGTTCTTCCGTTCCTCTTTCCATCGCTGGCTGATCTCATAGTTCTGGCAATAACTACACTTTAGATTGCAGTTGCCAAAAAAGATATTTCCCACACCATGAGTACCAACCAATGCCGGTTCTTCACCAAAATGAGGGCAATAGGATGAAACGATAGGCAGCTTTGCAGAATAACATCGCGAAATCTCGCCTTCCAGCCGGTTCACATTGCAATCGAGTGGGCAAATATTGCATGAAGCAAGCATGGCGTTCAACTGCTCCGCTCGGCGAGCAAGCTCACCGGAGGCAAAGAGATGGTGGTATCGAGGAATGTACATGAACTTACGTGAAAGTGAAAGTACTTCGGGAATGTTCCTTCTATCTAAAGTGTCATTGCAAGGAGAACTTCGGAGCGATAGCGGAGAAGTTCGACGAAGCAATCCCTTCGTGGAAACAGATTGCTTCGTCACATCGAACTCCCTCACGCATGACCGATCACGCGAGTCGTTCGATGCTCCTCGCAATGACTTTTAATTTACTCCTATGCAATACTGGCTTTTAAAAACGGATGCAGAATCGTATTCCATCGATGACCTGAAACGCGACGGCACCACCGCCTGGACGGGTGTTCGCAACTACCAGGTGCGGAACTACATGCGCGATCAAATGAAAGTTGGCGATAAAGGGTTTTTCTATCACTCGAGCACCGCAGAGCCTGCTATCGTCGGCATCTGTGAAGTTGCCAGTGGGCCTATTCCTGATGAAACCGCGCTTAATCCCAAGGACAGCCACTACGATCCCAAATCAACTCCGGCAAATCCGATCTGGATGTGCGTGGAAGTAAAATATGTTAAGCACCTCAAACGGCCGATCACGCTTGCTGAGCTTCGCAAGACCAAAGGTCTCGAAAAAATGGGTATCCTTCAAAAAGGCTCCCGTTTTTCGATCACTCCGGTGACAGAGAAAGAGTGGAAGATCGTGACAGGATTAGATTAATCTTTGGTTATCTCTTTCATTCCCTCGAGCACTCGCTCCATATCTTTTGGCAATGGTACCGACCACTCCATGAGATCGCCGGTTGTAGGATGATGAATCTTCAGCGTGCGGGCATGTAGCGCCTGACGCGGAAGCAACTCTAAAAGATGCTCTGCCTTCGATCTCCATTGCGGAATATCCTGCCGCATGACGTTCATTGCGCGACCGCCATATACTGCGTCGCCAAACACAGGGTGTCCGATATGCTGCATGTGAACGCGGATCTGATGTGTGCGGCCCGTTTGCAACCGCAACTCGACGAGCGAAAACCCAAGAAAGTCTTCCAGGACAACGTAATCGGTAATTGCAATTTTACCGCCGCCGCCTTCTTTCTCTTTTAAATAGAGTGGTGCTTCATTGATAACGGCAAATTTCTTGCGGTCGCGCGGGTGGCGACCAATGAGCGTTTCAATATGTCCCGATCGTTCCTTGAAATTTCCCCACACAATTGCATTATAGATTCGCTGTGCCGTATGATGGAAAAATTGTTTTGCGAGATTACGATGTGCTTCTTCGGTTTTAGCAACAACAAGCAATCCTGATGTGTCCTTATCGAGCCGATGAACAATTCCCGGACGTTCGGGATCGCTGCCGGGATGATCGGCGCGGAATTCGCGAATGTGATGCAATAGCGCATTGACAAGCGTCCCACTGCGAGACCCGTGCGCGGGATGCACGACCATCCCTGCGGGTTTATTGATGATAATGAGCGCATCGTCTTCGAAAACAATATCGAGCGGAATATTTTCCGCTTCCGCGTGGCTTGGTGCTGGTCGCGGGATCGTTATCTGGAACACATCGCCGCCTCGGACTTTATAGGATGGTCGATCTAATATATTCCCATTAAGTAGAACGGCGCCGGCGGCAATGGCATTCTGAACTTTCGAGCGAGAGCTATGTGCGATCACGCGCGAAAGGTATTGATCGACCCGTTCGGGGTGCTCGCCCTTCGGAACTAAGATGTCAAGGACGTGCCGCGAAGATTCGGTGGCAGCCTGCTCCAGCGAGATCATATCAGCGAGGATTCAGCAGCCTCATGGGAGGTCGCATCCATCGAACTATCGGAGGAATGCTCGGCTGGAGATGTATTCTCAGCGAGGACTGGCGCAGTTTGTTTATGCCGCATAAGCAGGATGACAAGAACACCGACGCCGATACTCACAGAGGAATCTGCGACGTTGAAAACTGGGAACATATTTCGGTGAAGGCCGCAGTTGATGAAATCGACGACCCTGCCATAAAAAAGCGGCTGTTCATGGAAGATGACTCCGTAGAAAACACGGTCGATCAGATTCCCAATTGCGCCGCCTAAGATCATTGCCAACGCCACTCGCTCGCCCAATCGTAATCGATGAAGATTGCGCTTCAGATAGATCAGGATCGCAACGGATGCGACGATAGAGAACACTGCGAAGAATACTTTAAAGCCGGGGATCGTGATCCCGAAGGCAATTCCAGGATTCTCAATGTAGGTGATCCGAACGATATCATCGAGAAAAGGAATGGAGTGCCCATAGGGCATGCCCGAAAAAGGGAGCCAATGCCACGGGGAACCCTTGACCATCAGCTTGGTAGCCTGATCGATCAAAACGACAATAAAAGTTATCCAGAGTACAGCCATGCGCAGAGGCTAAAATTAGGCGAAGCGAACGTCAGTTCGGGCAGTCTTAATCGACATTCGGGGGTGGTTCCTCGTCACGAAATCCGCTGTTGCCGTTTCCGGGCTTGCGAACTTGTGTCCGATTTTTGCAATCCACATGTTTTTGCGTAATGGGCACTGCCTGAAGGCGCTCCTTTTCGATCAACCCTCCGCAAACAACGCAAATACCATAGGTACCACGGTCGATGCGCTCGAGCGCAGCATCGAGCTTTTTAATAAAATCACTGGTGCGCTGGGCATGAAGGAAAGTTTTCTCTCGCTCGATCGCATCCGTGCCTTGTTCGGCGGTGTGTAAGGAGTAGGTCTGATTATCGGCTTCGAACTCCCCGGAGGTATCCAGGATATTCTGGCTGAGAATTTCAAATTCTTCGCGGGCTTCCTGCACCTGTTCAAGGATCAATTTTCGAAATGCTTCGAGATCTTTACGCCCGTAACGCTCCGAGGCAGACGCGAGAATTTCTGCGTCATCCGCAAGCAAACGCATTTCGGGTATCGTACGTGTTGCCGGCTGGACGATTCCTCCGCCGGGTGCTACTTCCATCTTGTTCTTTATAGTGTTCGACATAGTTGAGTGTTGTTGCGCAGGGAGTTTAGCAATGGGAGGTGCTTGAACGACCTGCGTCGCAATTGTTTTTGTATCGCTTTTTTGTGTAGGTGCTACAGCGGCTTTTCCAGATTCTGGCTTAGAGATTATGCGTGGCTTCGATGTGATAGCTTTTTTCGACTGAGTGTTCTTTGCTGCAATGCGAGGCGTTTTTGCTTTGCGTGCGATGGACTTTGTGCCCTGTTTGGCTCCCTTTGCAGGAGCATTTTTTGCAACCGTGCGGGTTGCGCCAGGTTGCACCTTTTTGGCCGAGGATTTAGCACGCGAGGTGGGTGGTGCCGATCGCTTGGCCGAGCTAGACTTTTTCGCTATTGCCATAGGTTACTTTTGACCTCCTAAGCTTAAAAACACCCTGTATTTAGCCGTTTTACCGCTGTGATCAGGGGATTTTTTAATACAGATGTGTCAAAACAACCCGTTGCCCGAAAGAATCCGTCTAATGCTCAATATTCAAAGAATTATCTATTCCTCAAAATAATAAGCAAATTCGACCATTTTAGCTGGTTCTGGCTATTTGAACGTTCACCGCGTACCCAAGAATGTCCAGATCCGTGGATGGGCTCCCGTCCTCAAGAGCATTCCGGGAAATCCCATTCGCGAGCGTTTCCTGCTGAATAAATCCAGCAAATTTCTGCACGGCATCCATCAGTTCCGGCGACTCCGATGTTACGAAGATCTCGATGCGATCCGTTACATCATATCCAGAATCTTTGCGGAGATTTTGAACGCGGTTCACGAATTCGCGAGCCATGCCTTCGTGTAAGAGTTCAGGAGTCATTGCAGTATCGAGCGCGACCGTTACCGCACCTTCGCTTGAAACAAGCCATCCTTCGACATCCTCCGCAATAATTTCGATGTCGCCATGTTCGAGAATGACGTTAGCCCCATCGATCTCGAATGCCAGACTGCCTACGGTTTGGTATGCACGGATTTCATCCTGCGATAACTTCTGTACTCGCGCCGCTACAGCTTTCATCATACCACCAAGTTTCGAGCCAAGCGATTTGAAATTCGCTTTCGCTTTTAGTTTTATGACATCGCTGTCACCGGCTTCGACATATTCCACGCGCTTGACGTTCACTTCCTCGCGGATCACGTCTTCGACTTTTCGCAGTTCATCTATCTCATTTCGCCGCGCAACGGGAATAAGAATGCGCGAAAGGGGTTGGCGAACGCGCAGCTTCGCGCGCTCCCGCATTTGCCGCACCAGCGATGAGACGATCTGTGCTGATTCCATTCTACGTTCAAGCGGAGCGTCAATCGCGATATCGTTCACTTCTGGATACAGAGTAAGATGTACCGAATCTCCAGAACCGGAAAGCGCCTGATACATCCAATCCGAAAAGAATGGCGCGAGCGGAGCCATCAGCTTCGAAATAGTTAACAGGCATTCGTAAAGCGTATCGTAGGCTGCTTGTTTGTCCTCGCCTTGTTCTCCTTTCCAGAAACGGCGGCGATTGCGGCGAATGTACCAATTCGAAAGCTGCTCCATCACAAATTCCTGGATAGCACGTGCCGGTTTTGTGAGGTCGTAAGCGTCAAGTTCTTCGCGGCATTCTTTAATGAGCGAATTCAGCTTGGATAAGATCCAGCGGTCAACTTCGGCGCGTTTTTGCACCTGAATTATTTTTTTCGCATCGTAAGAATAGTTGTCGATGTTCGCATAGAGTGCGAAAAATCCATACGTATTCGTGAGTGTGCCAAAGAGCTTGCGTTCCAGTTCGCCGAGATCGTCTTCATTGAAGGCGCGCGGTTTCCACGGCACGGCAGCAGAGAGCAGATACCAGCGCGTGGCATCGGCACCATATTTTGTCATCACGGAAAAAGGATCAACGATATTTCCCTTCGACTTCGACATTTTCTGACCCTTTTTATCGAGCAGCATGTCGTTGACGATCACATTCTTATACGCGCGCTCGCCAAACAGGAATGTGTTGATCGCATGCATGGTGTAAAACCATCCGCGTGTTTGGTCGATACCCTCCGAAATGTAATCGGCAGGATAATTGATGGGCTTCGTAGTCTCACCCATAAAATGGTGTTGCGCGAATGGCACTGAACCGGAATCGAACCAAACATCGATCACTTCGGGAGTGCGCTTCATTGTTCCGCCACAGGAGCAGACGAATGTGAGTTCATCAACATGTGGTTTGTGCGGATCGAAATTCTTATCCTTCCCATTTGCGAATTCCTCGAACGAGCCAACACACTTTTGTACGTTGCATTTTTCGCACACCCAGATCGGCAGCGGAGTTCCCCAAAAACGCTCACGGGAAAATCCCCAGTCTTTTAGTTCTTCCAGCCAATTGCCAAACCGGCCATCTCGAATTTCCGGTGGTTGCCAGTTTATAGTTTGGTTTTGCTCGATCAGTTTCTGCTTGTATTCCGTCACGCGGATATACCACGAATCACGCGCATAATAGAGCAGTGCTGTATCACATCGCCAGCAAAAGGGGTAGGTATGCTCGATCGTCTCGCGACGATATAGCAAGCCTTTTTCTTTTAACTCCGCCGTTATTTCAGGATCGGCATCTTTGAAAAACTTTCCTTTGTATGGAGAATCCAGATTTATCTCTCCATTACTCGAAACGGTGATGGCAAGCGGCAGACCTTCACGTTGCGATACGCGATAATCGTCCTCACCAAAAGCGGGAGCTTGGTGAACAATTCCAGTTCCATCTTCGGTGGAAACATAGGTGTCGACAACAATCTTGTATGCGTTCTCCAGTTTTTGCCTATCAAAAACCGGGTAGGAGGATTTGGATAGATAATCGAACAGCGGTTCATAGTGCTGCCCTCCCAAATCTTTTCCAAGTGTACGAGCAACAATCTCCGTCTCTCCTTCGAGCTTGCCGATCAATGCTTCAGCGAGAATTAGGCGTTCGATCTTGTCTTTTCGCGTATTGATTACCGTGACGTACTCTACATCGGGATGCACGGCGAGTGCTACATTCGAAAGCAGCGTCCAAGGCGTAGTGGTCCATGCGAGGAAGAATTCCTCTTCCGGAACATTCTTTCGTCTGAATTTTACATACACGCTTGGATCTTTCGCGGTATCGTATCCAAGCGATACTTCATGCGACGAAAGCGCCGTCTCGCAGCGGGGGCAATAGGGCTGAATTTTGAAGCCTTTATAGATCAGTCCCGCATCATGGAACTTCTTTATCGCCCACCAGACGGATTCGATATAATCGTTCGTGCAGGTGATGTAAGGGTCATCCATATTGACCCAATATCCCATGCGCTCGGTCAGTTCGCGCCAGCCGGCATCGCGGCTGATGTTGCTATAGACAAGCTCTTTGCACTTCTCATTGAATTTGCCGACACCATACTCGACGATCTCGTTCTTATGGCGAAATCCAAGCTCTTTCTCGATCGCAATCTCGACGGGAAGGCCGTGCGTATCCCATCCGGCCTTACGCTCCACGCGAAATCCAGACATCGTTTTGTAACGGCAGATGGCATCCTTAATAGTACGCGAAAAAACGTGGTGAATGCCCGGTGTGCCGTTAACCGTGGGGGGCCCTTCATAAAAAGAAAAAACACGCTCCGCATCGCGCTCCTCAACGGAGCGGCGAAATATATTTTTCTCCTTCCATCTCTCCAAAATGCGATGTTCTCGCTCATCAGGAGAGAAGGTTGCTGGTAATGGCTCGTATTTATGCATTAAAAATTTTAGTGGTCGTCATTGCGAGCTTCGACGAAGGAGAGGCGAAGCAATCTGTTGGGATTCGGCTGAATCTCAACAGATTGCTTCGTCACCCCTCCGGGGTTCCTCGCAATGACGTTCCTTGAAAGGCTTAATCGAAGATTTTCTATGAAACTCTCTTTTCTGCTTCGACCAAGGCAATAAATGCCTTCGCTGTCTGGGGTCTAACCTTAAGATGCTTTCGTTGTTCGGAGAAGAACGCCGGGATGCCCTGCAAAAATCCAGAGAGACAGGCGCTTATCGTATTTGTTCGCCAAGCGCGCTTCAACATCCAGAGGCTGAGATGAATGACGTACTTCCGCCATCCATACGGAAATGGAAGGATAAGTCCGGCAAACTGTCCCACGCTTTTTGCATCGAGATTCACGCGGTGTGCGGTTGGCGTATCTATTGTCGCAGAACCATAGTGGCGAATGGCGACAGCGGGGGAGTACCAGCATTCCCATCCTGTTTCAAGCAACCGCCACGCAATAGGGAATTCGTCCCAGCTATAAAAGAACGAGTTTACGAAATACTCTCCCGGAGCGAATTTTGCTGCTTCCATTGCCTCGCGCCGAAAACAAACAGCGCAGCTTGCAAATTGCGCGGAACGAAATTCTTTATTTCTCGCTAATTCGGGCTTCGCTTGATACATCCATAAGTTCAGCGTTTTTGGATCGTTCGCGTTTACAACGGTGAATCCTATCGCACCGGCATTGGGGTGTTTCTCGAATTCTAAAGCAGCTTTTCGCAGATCGTCTTTGAATTGGAACGTTGCATCGTCATCGATGATGAACCAAAGTTCGCCCTTCGCTTGCTGAAGCAATAAATTTCGCCCAAGACAGGAACCAAGATTTTTGCCATTGAAACGTGCTATTACACGCGGCTCATTTCGGGAAAGTTCTTGAAGATACTCTATTGTACCATCCGTCGAGCCATTATCACCAATGAGAATTTCGAAATCGGGATGATCCTGCATCAAGATCGAATCGACGCATTCCTTCAGATAGGCCGCGCGATTCCTGGTGATGATGATGACGCTAATTCGAGTGGGCGTCACAGTGCTTATCGCCTCGCCGCATCAGTTGCGGCGGCGGTACTCGGCAATGCTTCCTGTTCGAGCGCCTGCATGAAGGATTCGAATCCTACGATAGTCGAGCGCATTCTTGCGACGGTGGCAAGGAACTCGCTTCGCGCGCGAGCAATATCGGCTTGGAGTCGTTCTAATTCCAAGCGCGCCTCGTTAACGCTCCGGTCTCGTTCCTGGCGTGCTTCTCGAAGGATTAGTTCAGATTCCTTTCTTGCTTGTTCCTCCATCTTAACGACGGTCTGCTGCGACGCGGCAAGGGTTTTTTCGATCGTCTGCTCGAGAGAGACGTAATATTCGAGCCGTTCTAACGCATTGACGAGGCGATCCTCTGCATCGCGTTTCTCGATAGTGAGCTGTTCTACTTCCGCAGCGGCGCGGTCGAGGAAGGCGCGTACTTCATTCGCGTCGTCACCGCGCCAAACGTGCTGGAATTCTTTTTTCTTGAGGTCGAGGGCGCTTAATCGGTCAGGCATGTTCGTGGTTGTGAGTACAGTCTATTAAACAGAACAAATTAGGTGCCGATTGCGATTCTCATGAATTTTCAGATAATTTTTGTCGCGCCGGGATAGAATTCCGCTCCCAGAATACACCATCGGAAAAGCCCTGGATCCGTGTATCGTTGTTTGCAAGCTGCAATCGTTTCTCAGTCAAGCAGGCGTACATTTCATCCATTTCCACACCGACAAAATGCCGCCCAAGTTTTTTAGCCACGACAGAAGTGGTGCCCGATCCGCAGGAGGGATCGAGCACAATGGCTCCCGGGGCAGAACTTGCCAGAATTAATTTTGCAATCAACTTTTCCGGTTTTTGAGTAGGATGGTCAGTATTTTCTGGCATGGACCAAAAGGGAACCGTAATATCATCCCAAAAATTACTGGGATGGGTAATGCGAGTATTGCCTGTGTCGGATTCCGTCCAGTCTTTCGGCAGTCCGTTCGTTTTATATGGTGCGATTACTTTGCGGCGAATTTTTACAGCATCGACATCAAAATAATATTTATCCGACATCGTACAAAACCAAATATCCTCCATGCTATTCTTCCAGTTAGCCTTGGCGCCGCGTCCTTTTTCTCGGCCCCAGGTTATGCGGTTGCGAACGTGTGTATGCTTTTCGAGCACGCTGTGGATCGCTGTTGAAGTTTGCCAATCTGAGCATACGTAGAGCGAGGCATCAGGCTTCAAGAGAGGAACCAGCGCAACAAACCACTCTTCAAACCATTGGCTATAATCACTGATCGACTTTTGTGAAAATGAATTTGAGTGAAACGTCTTACTAAGATTATAAGGAGGGTCGAGGATCAGAAGATCAACGAATGATGGAGGCAAAAATTTAGCAACTTTATGAATATCACCGTGAATTGTTCGATTCAGAATTGTTTCGATATTGGCAGATGCAGCAAGATGCAATAGCTTTGATCTGTGGTGCTCACGCTCTCTTTCATCGAGTGGAAGCGTACGATTTCTTGGTGCCCGAGTCTTTGCCATTATTCCCGTTCCCCAAACAATGCACTCCCAATGCGGACGATCGTCGCGCCTTCTTCAATGGCTATTTCAAAATCGTTCGACATGCCCATGGATAGCTCGGTAAAGCTTGTTAACTCTGGATGTCGTTCCTGAATTTCCTCTCGCAGTTCGCGAAGCAGGTGGAATTGCGGACGGGTTCTCTCGACATCATCTTCTTCCGAAGCCATGCCCATGAGACCAGAAAGTAATAGGTTTGGGCAGGTCTTTACAATTTCAAGCGCCATCGATTCGGTGTTGTCGGGTGCTGCACCTTGCTTTTGTTCTTCGACACTGATATTTATTTCTATCAATACTTTTATGGTTCGGCCCGATTCTTCCGCTCTTTTAGAAAGCTCTCGTGCGATTCCTAGATTGTGGATGGAATGGACGGTGTGGACGAATGGCGCAATATATTTCGCTTTATTCGATTGAAGGTGGCCGATGAAATGCCAGCGAATATCGGAGGGTAGTTCATCACGCTTTTTTAGAAGTTCCTGCACGCGACTTTCCCCGAAATCGCGGAACCCAAGGTCGTAAAACGCGCGGATCGCATCAGTAGGTTGAGTTTTGGAGACGGGAAGAATTAGAACTGAATGACGCATTCTACCAGCGCGCTCACAAGCACCTGCAATCCGTTTTTCGACTACTTCAAGATTTGAATAATCCAAAAATCGTCCGCGTAATCCGTTTTAATCCGCGTAATCCAGGTTCTGACTATCCCTTCGCCAACGCTTCCGCACCGCCAACGATCTCCAAAATTTCTTTCGTGATCGCTGCCTGACGCGCCTTATTGAAGGATAATTGCAGCGCCGCTGCGAGGTCCTTCGCATTGCGCGTGGCAGAATCCATTGCCGTCATGCGCGCGCCTTGTTCGGCTGCGTTGGATTCCAGCATCGAGCGCCAGAGCATGGTTTCGAGATGGCGTGGAACAAGTACGTTTAGGATGGAAATAGGATCTGGCTCGTAAATATAATCGCGCTCGGTCTTTTTTCCTTCTACGAAGCCGGAGGGATCAAGCACGGGTAAAAGCCGCTCGGCAATGGGCTTTTGCGAAACAACGGAGCGAAATTCGTTGAATATAATTTCCACGCGATCGGCTTCGGCCCGATTATAAAGGCTCGTGACAAAAAGCGTGATCGTGCGAGCAATGTCAAATTCGAGCTTCGAGAAAATGCCGGGATATTTCCCTGCTATGGAATATCCGCGCTTCGTGAAATATTCGGTAGCTTTCCGTCCTAAAGGGACGATCGAAAGCCTGCCTGATGCCTTGTGCTCAGCGAATTGATCGCGAATGCGCGCTTCCGTAAATTTAAGCAGATTGGAGTTGAATGCTCCAGCAAGTCCGCGATCGCTGGTTACTACAACGAGCACTACGCGCTCTTTTTCATCCTGAGGGCGGCCAATGAGAAGCGGCGATTGAGCAGATTCGAGTGTTGCCGATTGCAGAAGATCTTTTAGCAGTCCTTCGAGAGCTTTTGCGTATGGGCGCGCAGCGCCTATCGCATCCTGCGCACGCCGCAGTTTTGCGGCGGCGACCATTTTCATCGCCTGCGTGATCTTAGCTGTCGAACGTACGCCAGCAATGCGGCGTCTTATCTCACGTAATGTAGCCATTTAAAATTTGCTATCTAAATCCTTCAATATAATTCTGCATCGAGGCTGGAAGATCAGATGGTAAACCATCCGAAGGCTCTCCTCCAACATTCGAATAGATCTCTCGATAATCTCCGTGGCCTTCGTAAATTCCTTTCGCGGCACTGAATTGCGACGAAACGAAAAGGAAGAACGCTATCTGATGTCCCTGCACACGGTTTTCATCGATCCATAATTCAAACCTTCGATCTGGTCCGTTTACCGAGTTGGCGGTTTCTATTCGGTCAGGTTTGCCATATAGAAGCAGGACGCGGCCTCGATCTGTCGAGACTCCCATCGTGCGGGGCGTACCATATTTCTCATTCGCGGTGCGAACCCGCTGCATGTATTCTGCCCGTGCATCGTTTCGAGGAGACCCCGTCACATTCCTTGCTTGCCAAAACCGGTCGAGCCATTGATCTATCTCCGTGCTCGTTTGTGCTTTGTCTAATTGTTCTAATTCATCCGAAGTTGCGATATAGCGCAACGCCTGACGAAGAGAATCTTTTGGAGTTGGTTCCGAAATTTCTTCACGAAGAAGATTCATTACGAAGCCCAACTCGATTCCACCCCACGCCTGAAATTGGTCACCGCCAAACGGAAATCGTTGGATCTCTCCGACGACACGCAATTCCAGTGCTCCGGTTCTGGCAGCAAGTGCAGCGCGAAGGCCGGTCGAAAACGATCCGGAATCTTCGCCGTTGTCGATGAACATGAGATCGGCATCAGCATAAAAACCTGAGGACATATCCTCTGACTCCTTGATCGGAAATCGAAGCCCAAGCGTAAGCGCTTTCGTGGAAGGATCGGAAAATCCCCAATGAGCCCCTACGGAAAAATCGAGATCGCTCGTTCGTGCGAAGAAATCAGCATTAGCAGATGGCTGAAATTCTGAGATCGCGCCTTCACGGTAATATCCAGCTCCTCCGGTAAGTGCCAGATCGATGGTTCGCTGAGGTTTCGGAAGGAACATTCCCGTGCCCGTTGTAGGAAAGATTACTTGACGCGCTGTATCAGCACGAAGCGGCACATGCGCATGGGTGGTATCAGGTTGCTGCGAGTACGCAGGGGATAAGCCCGCGATCACGCACACAAAGATCATCTGCCAAAGAACGAACGCTCTTATCAGTGCTGGGGGGAGCTGGGATCGGTAATTAGAAGTATTCAATTACCTTACAAGAAACACCCGAGCACGTCAAAAGTAGCGTAAAAAGCAATAGGGTGCAAGCAACGCTTCACCGTATCATCAATTATTTAAAGTTTGTAGCGTAATCGCCAATAACTTTTTTGAGTTGTTGGACGATTTCCGGAGTCAGCTCTTTTTTATCTGCAATGGCGGCCAACAGGTCAGCATGGCGCAGGCGCATGGCTTCAAGAAGTCCAATCTCGAAGCGGCGCACGTTCTCAACGGAAATCGCATCGATATAACCGTTCGTACCTGCGTAAACCACCACCACCTGCTCTTCAACAGGCATAGGTTGGTATTGGCCTTGCTTTAGCAGTTCTACGAGGCGTTGACCGCGTCGGAGCATCTGTTGGGTAGCTTTATCGAGATCCGAGCCAAACTTTGCAAAGGCTTCGAGCTCGCGATACTGTGCAAGATCGAGTCGGAGCGTTCCAGCGACTTTTTTCATCGCCTTGATCTGAGCATTACCACCCACGCGTGAAACGGAAATTCCTACGTTGATGGCGGGCCGAACGCCAGCGTTAAAAAGATTGGGTTCCAGATAGATCTGGCCATCCGTGATCGAAATAACGTTCGTTGGGATGTAAGCTGATACGTCACCCGCCTGCGTTTCGATGATCGGAAGCGCCGTAAGCGAGCCGCCACCGAGATCGGCAGAAAGCTTCGAGGCACGTTCGAGCAGGCGTGAGTGAAGATAAAATACATCGCCAGGATAAGCTTCGCGTCCCGGTGGGCGGCGCAGTAGAAGCGAAACTTCGCGGTATGCGGCAGCTTGCTTCGAAAGATCATCGAACACCACAAGCGCATGACGTCCGGTATCGCGGAAATGCTCGCCAAGCGTTGCGCCAGAATACGGAGCGATAAATTGGAGAGGCGCGGGATCGGATGCCGTAGCAGCGATGATCGTTGTGAAACCCATCGCGCCGTGCTCTTCAAGCTTCGTGCGGACGGAAGCAACCGTCGATGCCTTTTGACCAATAGCAACGTAGATACAATAAACGGGTTGGACGCCACGAGCTGCCGCTTCTGGTGTATGCGTAGAACGCTGATTGATGATCGTATCGATGGCGACAGCGGTCTTTCCAGTTTGACGGTCGCCAATGATGAGCTCGCGCTGGCCACGGCCAATAGGGATCATGCCGTCGATAGCTTTAATCCCAGTCTGAAGTGGTTCTTTAACCGGCTGGCGTTGCATAACACCAAGCGCCTTACGCTCGATGGGAAGATACTTATCACTTTTAATTTCCGCTCCTCCATCGATCGGAATGCCAAGTGGATTGATGACGCGCCCAAGCATGTCATCGGTTACGGGCATGGATGCAATACGACCCGTTCGGCGAACTGTATCGCCCTCTTTGACGAGGGTTTCATCGCCAAAAAGAACAGCACCCACATTATCCTCTTCGAGGTTGAGCGCCATCCCATACACACCATTAGGGAATTCGAGCAGCTCGCTCGCCATAACCTTGGTAAGGCCATAGACACGAGCGACGCCATCACCGACCATAAGGACGGTGCCGACTTCATAAATATCGACTTCTTTTTCGAATCCCGATAACTGCTGACGCAGGATCGCACTTACTTCATCCGGACGTACTGATGACATAATTTATTTCTTACTGTGTTACTGCTGATTTCTTCTTTTTCAACTTATGGGCAGAGGATTTCCGAGCATTCCCAGCCTGAAACCGATACTTAATGCTTCGTTTGGGATCGCCACGATCCAGCGCGACGAGTTCCGATGTGACAACGAAGGTTCCATCCTGCTGCGGGCGAATTCCTCTAAAAACGATCTTAACGATCCCAATGCCTTTTACAAAATATTTCGACATTTCTCCAAACCGCGCCGGAGTCTGAACGACTAACGATTTTGAGAAATCTCCAAGCGGTGTGGAAACGGGTTCTTCGGTCGCGATAACGCTAGTGCGAATGGTATCGTCCTCGTCATCTTTCCACGAATTTCCCATTCGGAGTGGATTCACGAGCAACGTATGATTCAATGCGCTCATGCTCGAATGATTAAAGACCGTCATGACCACCGAATCATCCACATAATATTCTACGATCTGCCGTTTTACGGTATCCTCTCCGCCAGCATGATATGGCATCGACGATTCACACTGTAAGATGGGCAAGCCCTGAAGCGTGCGGTTGGAGTCGGAGATGATCCGTTCGAAACTAAAGGTGGTATCGGCCCTCAATACGTTACTGTTGATATCCAGGATCTGCGAGATGGTTCGCATGGTCCATCTTGCGCCGAGATTGGCCGGAAAAAAATAAAAAGCAACCGAATTAGAATCGAGATTACAAGTTGGATGAAATGCCTGTGTTGGCACAGTACTCAGATGCATGCGAGGCTCATTCGGCGTTGGAGTCGATGGCTGGGCCATCAGCGAACTGGAGATGAGCAGCATCGCCAGCGTAGCTACCTTCCGTACCATCCTCTGATTTTCAATGAACAAAGTTTGCTCAGTTCAAAACAGGCGAACCGCCTTGCGAAAATTGTTCTCGCAGAAGTTCGAGCTGCCGCTTCAGACTTGCATCGATCATCTCATCGCCAATACGAGCGACAAAACCCCCGCGAAGCGTGGGGTCAAGGTTAAATTCAGGACGTACACTCTTGCCGGTCATGCGTTCGAGCTTTGCGATGAGCTGACGCTGCTCCTCTTCCGAAAGCCTGACAGCGCTTTCGATGCGAGCGTCCGTGATATTATTCTTTGCGTCGAGCATCTGAAGGAATTCCTGAGCCGTGGCGACCAGATATTCCGATCGGCCCTTGCGCACCAGCAGCGTGATGAACTTCATGGTCATCTCGCCGCAACTGCGACCAAAGATCTCTGTAAGAATAGTTAACTTCTGTCCGGGAGTAATGACCGGACTTAACAGCACAAGTTCGAGTTCGCGCGAGGCATGAACGGTGCGTTCAATGTCGCGGAGATCCTCCGCGACCTGTTCGAGCACATTAAGCTCTTCACCAAGATCCATTAACGCAATAGCATAACGGGCTGCAACTCTTCGGTTCATAGTATGCTCCTAAGATTGGGGGACCGTCGATATTTCGGCGATCATTTTATCCACCATTTTACGATGCCGCTCTTCGTTCATGTTTTCGTCGAGCAGTTTCGATGTTGCCATAACAGCAAGATCGGCTACTTCCTCCCGTAGCTGGCGCAATGCCCGCTGGGTATCGCGTTCAATCTCGCCGCGTGCTTGCGTGAGCATTCTCTCGGCTTCTTCCTTGGCCTTCTCGACCAGATCGTGCCGCATTTGTTCGGCATAGATGCGGCCTTCGCGCAGGGCTTTTTGGACTTCCTCTTCCGCCTTTACGCGTTCCTGCTTGTTTTCGGCGATCAAACGTTCGGCATCGGAGCGAGCCTGCTCGGCGCGAGATAGCGAATCGGCAATAGCATTCTCTCGTGTTTTAAGAGAAGCGAGCAGTGGCTTCCATGCTACTTTCGCTAAAATAACGAGAAGCAACAGAAAGATGATGAACGTCCAGATCATCAAACCGGGATTGATTGAAAGCATAATTATTCATTTGTATCGCATGTAGCGCAAACTTTAGTTTGCGACCCCCATCGGGATCACAAACTAAAATTTGTGCTACAGTGCGCTACATTACGCGTTACTTGGTGGCGAGAATAATGCAGATAACGAGCGCGAAGAGGGCGATACCTTCGATAAGCGCTGCACCGATGATCATCGTGGTGCGGAGTCCGCTGGCCATCTCTGGCTGACGCGCCTGCGATTCGATCGCGGAAGCTACGAGCTTGCCGATGCCCTGTCCTGCGCCAAGCACTGCGATACCTGCGCCAACTCCTGCTCCCAAAAATGCTAATCCTGATGGGTTCATGTCTTAGTTTGTTTTTCTGATTACGTGATGAAATGCGTTGTTAAAAAAATTATATGTGCGCGGTTACGATCGAATGGCTGGCATCGTGTGCATGAGTCATGTCATGGTCTTTAACATGTTCTTCATGATCGGAGTGCACCATCATGCCAATAAACAGCGCGGAAAGTATCGTAAAAATATACGCCTGCAACGTTGCAACAAAAAGCTCAAGGAAATAAACGAATAATCCGAATGGCACCGTCACTAATGCGCCGACGATAACAGAATGGAATAGGAAGGCAAGACAGATCAGCGAAATGATGATAATATGCCCTCCGCTCATATTGGCGAACAGACGAACACACAGCGCGAACGGCTTTGTGAAGATCCCCATGAGCTCGATTGGAACCATAATGAGTAACAGAAGCGCCTTCATGGCGACCGGCAGATCCATTTCGTGAAGGCCGGCCGTTAAGTGCAGCAGGAATGTTTTAACGCCCATCGTCCACAATCCGACGAATTGTGTAACAACGAAGGTACATATCGCAAGCGCGGCGGTTACCTCGATAGAACTGGTTGGGGTGTGTGCCCAGGGCAGAAGCCCTGTAAGATTTGCAAATAAAATGAAGAAAAAGACCGTCAAAAAATAGGGCAGAAGCGCTGAGCCATACGGCTCCGCTACGTTGGGCATGACGATATCATCACGCACGAACACGATCAGCACTTCCACCAGATTTCTGATCCCGCTCGGCACCAGGGATTTTTTTGCTTTCGACCCCGCAATGCGAAGAACGATCACGAGCATCAAAGCGGCAAAGCCTAAGAAAAAGAGATTCGAAGTGATAGAAAGATCGAGCCCGACAGGTTTCCCATCAACAGCTCGAACAGCCGATCCCTTTTCCGCTAATGGTGAGGTTTCTATGGTCTTGGAATCAGGTTGGCTGCGGCTAATCCTTAGAGAATCAAGTTTTGGGTCTAAGTTTGTGGTGTACACGCCGCTTTCTTTCATCGATTCCGCGCTTGCATAGACATGAAGCGATCCTTGATCGAAGAAAATGTAGGGCAAAGGAAGTTCACCGATCGGCATGAAATTTACCGTATGGTGATTGCCAAGCTCGCGGAATCCTTCACTAAAAAAGTTCTCCTTTACCGCTTCTTGAGGAGCAGCGGTGGCGGGGGTCTGGGCGAGGGTGGTGTCTGCTGCCATTACTGTCCGAGAATTTTTCCTTTATTGTGCATGTACGCGATCTCGATCGTGAGATAGGAAAAATAGGTTACCAGCAACCCGATGATCACTCCCGCCGGATTCATTTTGAGAATAATGAAACCGACGCAAAACGCAAGGAGCAGGTTAAACATTCGGAGGATCATGCTCATGATCGCAACCATCATGAACATCATGGTTGGCTGCTCGAACGCCCATTCCGTAACCAGAAAACTAATAAAGCTCGTAATGATCGGAAGCGCCATCCCGAAATAGCATCCCTTCATAAAAGCCGGGCTTGCAAAAGAATACATGAGAACGGAGCCAACGAACAATAAACCACCAGTCATAAGGAAATACCGCTGGATAAAATACCGGCTTGCTTCCTGACTAAGCAGGAGGTCGGCAACATTCCTTGGAGCAGGCAATACGGCCTGAGCACCTGCGGCGTTTGTCGTCAATTGGGATTTTGGGTCAATGCTCAATGCGTGTTCCTTCGCGTGATTTGGTACTTGTGCGATACCAGTTTGCAAACCAGTATGCAATTGGTGTGCCTAAATACGGCAAAGTCACTTTTTTGTTACTTTTTTAGCTTCAAGAAAGAGATGCTGGATGCCCTTTTATGGCATCATTACCCAGGCGCGCGCACCAAATGCTTTTAACTCTGATTTCGTTTCAAAAATGAACGTCAACTCATTCACTTTTTTTGGTTCTGGCGTCTTCCTTTTTTTGAAGCTGAATTATGGTGACAATAAAATAGGTTAGACTCGCGAACGCCCCAAAACCTGTGAAAATAGCTGTCCAGAGAGAGCCGGTCTTGAAATGTTGATCCAGCCAATACCCGATCCCAAAAAAACGAGGATCGTGAGGACAAGCTGGATACCAAGTGTCATGTAGGGACCCATGTCACGAAGAACCTCTTGTTGTTCGGCCATATTCCGTTTGGCCTGGGTTATTCGATCTTCTCGCATTATCCCACGTTCAACATGTAATTCAAGAGATCTATATTCTGAGGCGCATGCCCGGATCGCCGGATCGCTGCAACAACTTGGGCTCGTGTATGCGAACCATGGTTAGCGGTGTGTAGCATAAACATCCAGAGCGGCTTCGATTCCTTCTTTCCGTTTGAACGAGTGAAGGTGCGAATTTCTCTGAGGGCTTCATCGGTAAGACCTGCGACAAATCGATTGGTCCGATCATTTACAATCTCCCATCGCTCTCTTACATCGTTAAGCGTGAGTAGCTTTTCGCCTGTCATCACTGTGACGGCATCCTTCATTTCCACTCCACCCTCGAACCAGGTAACCCACCCTTCCTGGACGAGAACAAGGTGCGAAAGGGTGTCGCCGATCGAGCCATGCCCGCTGCAACCGAGTTCATAGTATTCTTCGAGAGGAAGCTCCTCGCATGAAGTGAGCAGTATGTCCGTGGCCCAGGAATTGTATCCGTAATAGGTTTCTATAAGATCAAGCATGCGCTGTAAACGATGAAATATGAACTTTCGTCCACTACATTTTTTGGTTTGTGACAGGAATGTCCGGCGCGGCGCAACTTTCTCACCCATTCTCGGCATTCCTATAAAGAGCTATTATTCGGTTGAGCATCGTATCCCTTATGGCAGAGACAATATCGAAAAGCATTTTAGTGAGCGCGCTGACCAACCGGTCTGCGCGTAATGGCAACGCGCGCGATACTTCGGCGATCATCGCCGGAGTGAATGACGCGATAGAATTCGTGCAGGAGCGCGTCGTCAATCGCGAAGAAGTGGTCGAGCAAATTTTTCTTGCCATGCTCACTGGCGAGCACATCCTGCTCGAAAGCCGGACCGGCGTTGGCAAGACCCTGCTCGCCGAGCAAGTGTTCCGGATGTTCGAAGGCGCCCGCATCTTCAAAGTGCAGGCCAGCAAAGAGCAACAGCCGGATACCTATTTTGGTGGATTGCTTTTGGATGAACTTAAGCAAGGCAGGCTCATCCATAATACGGAAGGTTCCCTTGTCGAAAGTGAGTTCGGATTTATTGACGAGATCTTCGATGCGAACGATTACACGCTCCGCGCGCTGCTTTCCTTATTAAATGAACGCGAGCTTATTCGCGGCGTGCAGCGCGTGCATTCCAATGTTCACACCGTCATCGCTGCCACGAATTATCTCCGGCTCTCCGAGATTACGGAAGCCTTGCTCGACCGGTTTCTTTTCAAGGCGCTTATCCATCCGGATAAGGATGCCTTTTATCAATATAAGATCTCCCAACAATATCTGAAAAATCTTGGCAATGCCATAGAGCCGCCTAAGAAGCTCCGTTATGAGGATCTCGATTACGCCTCGCATATTGTCAGAGGCGAGGTGCCGGAATACCATATTCAGATTACGCCGGACCTCGTCTATTTTATGAATCTTGTCGTTCGGCATTACGAGGTTCAGCGGAACCGGCTGTTGCATGAACGGCCACACGAGGCGCATCTGCGAACGAAAGATTTTTATATCTCGCCACGTACGCAGGCAAAATCGCTGGACGTGCTTCGAGCCATTGCATTTCTTCACGGACGTGTCTATGCAGAGAAAGCGGATATTCCTAAGTTACATTTGTTGCTATGCACCTCAGGAATTCCAGAGGAGAAGACTTTATTTCAACGGTCGTATGACACGCTGCTTCAACTCTATCAGGTTTCAGGAGCATTCGACCAGCTATCAGCTTTGCTCACGCTTGACGATGTGCTTTCGCGTTTGAAGAACGATCCCTCGATGATGTCAAAGCCGCTCACGGAACTCGAAGGGGTTCCCACCAAGCGATCCATTGTTGCGTGGGCAAAAGAGACGCTTGGGGTCACCGATCCATCTGCCTCGCATAAACGCAGGCTTGCCGAGGGTTTCCTTCAAAGCATTCATCCTTCAACCGAGGACTTGAAGATATTGAAAACCCATTTGGAGCAACAGATCAAAACCGTGTTTGCCGACCACGTTGAGCATTTCTAACTTGGTTTCCAAGTAAACATCGTGCACCCCCAGTCCCGTCAGGGACGATAGTGTTTTCAGCCCAGGACGTGAGTCCTGGGAAAAAGAAACAATAAATTTCAGCAAGTCCCGTCAGGGACGACAGAAAAATGGCTCATTCTTATGTTCGCAACTATATCCACCTCATTTTCAGCACAAAAAATCGTGTTCATTGCTTAAATCCCGAAATTCGTGCTCGTTTGTGGGATTACATAGCCGGTATCATTCGAAATGCTAAGGCAACGCCTATTGCTGTAGGTGGACATGAGAATCATTGTCATATTCTAATGGAGATACCATCCACGATCTCGTTGTCGAAGATCGTTCAGCTTATAAAAGCTAACTCTTCGAAATGGCTGTCGGAGGCGTTTCCACAACTCAAGTCTTTCGAATGGCAAGAGGGCTATAGTGCATTCAGCGTGAGTACCTCACAAGTGGGAAAAGTTACAGCATATATCGAAGGCCAGGAAGAACATCATCGGAAACGAAGTTTTCAAGAAGAGTATATCGCATTTTTGAAGGCGAATAATATTGAATATGATGAGAGATACACGCTCGGGTAATTCTGTCGTCCCTGGCGGGACTTTGGGGCATTCTTGTATTATTATCCCAGCACTCACGTGCTGGGCTGGAACACTTTCGTCCCTGACGGGACTTCACCTAATTTTGATCTGATGCCCTCTCCTAACAATTCGATTCTCGAAACCCGCGAGCGTAAACAGGATCGCCGGCGCTCGTTCCTTGCATTTTTTTCGATCTTCTTTACGGTCTATGCGCTGATCAATGGGTATATCTTTGCTCGGCTGAATCAGGCGGTGCCGAATGACTCATGGTTCCATCCTATCTTGCTTCCAGTATTTCTCTTCATATCGCTGAGTTTTATTGCGGGACAGTTTCTTGAATATCGATCCAGTAATTTTATCAGTGATGTGCTGACGTGGGTGGGTTCTTTCTGGCTTGGAGCGCTCTCATGGTATTTCCTTGCGTTCGTTATCATCGATCTGTTGAGGCTGATATTTGGTTTGCTTTCTTTGAGTATTCTTAAGGGAACAGAAACTACAGAATGGATCACGGCTATTCTCTCTGTAGTCATTTTTGCCTCAATGTTTCTCGGATTTCTGAACGCCAGACGCATCCGTGTTAAACCACTTTCGATCAAGATCGAAAAACATGGATTGCCGCTTCGGATCGCCGCTATTTCCGATATGCACATGGGATCGATGATCGGGCGCAGCATGGTGCGACAAATGGTGAGGAAGATCAATGCAATAAAGCCCGATATCGTGCTTATGCTCGGCGATCAGGTAGATGGGAACCCTCATCCGGTCATGCAGCTCGATCTGGGAAGCGAACTCAAAAAGATCGAGAGCAAGTATGGTGTGTTTGCCATCACGGGTAACCATGAATATATTGGCAACGCGGAAATAAGCTGTGCCTATTTGGAAGCGCACGGAATAAAAATGATCCGTGATGCTGCGATTGAAGTTGCAGGGGTCTATGTGGTGGGTCGTGAAGATCGTGCAGCCAAACAATTTGCATATATGGAACGAAAATCATTGGAAGATCTGGTAGCTCCGCTCGATAGATCGAAGCCGATCATCTTAATGGATCACACACCTTTCCATCTTGAGGAAGCAGAGCAAAATGGTATCGATCTCCAGCTTTCCGGCCATACGCACCATGCACAGATCTGGCCATGGAGCTACATCACCAGACGAGTATATGAGGTAAGTTGGGGATATAAGTTGAAAGGTAAAACGCATGTGTATGTCTCCTGCGGTTCGGGCACGTGGGGACCTCCGATACGGATCGGGAATACGCCGGAAATCATGTGCATCGATGTTACAAACAATTAAATAATAGCACGCTGGAATTTCTTTTCAGAATATTATCCTTTACAACTAAAATTATTCTGAAATGATATGATCGACGAGATCGAGGATTATAGATCGAGTATTCCAAGAATTCGGCTGATCGTCGAGTTCACCGTTCCCCGGTGGGCTGCAGACGAGCCGAATCCCAGCGAAAAGTTTGAAGTCGCGCCTATTCCCGATGCCGAGGATGCGAATGTTGTGTTCCAATTTACACCTCGCATGAGGGGTTATCGCGGACCGTATTCTGGAGTTGTAATCGATCCAACGGAGCCTGTGCTGGAAGTACATCATACCGAATCCATCTATAACGAAGCTGGATATTTGATAGACAAACGCTCGTTCGACGGAGATACGCTGACTGAACGTGAGCAGTTTTGGTATGATGACGACCGCAGACTTATTCGAAGAACGCTTCAAGATCCGATTGAGCAGAATAATGAAGAAGAACTTCGGCACTACGATGCATTTGGAAGGATCGCTTCGGCGGTTGTCGATTACTCCGATGGCAGCCAGGAAAAGACCACTCATATCTGGACTGGCACAACTGACGAAGTGGTGACCACCAGCGCAGATGAGATGGAATCCCGCTACAAAGACCAATTCGATGAAAAGGGCCGGGTGATCGAGCATGTGGAGATAGATCCAGCTACCGGGGATTACAAGGGTGAGTATCGCACCTATAATGCAGATGGAAAGCTTCTCGAAATTGGCACGATCGAAACCACCGGTTCCCGATGGCTGAGAGAACTTTATGAATATGACAATGTTGGCAACGAAGTCTGCTGGTCGGAACTGGATGCAGCCGGTAAAACGCTTCAGCAGAGGGAATCAACATACGAGAATGGAAATTGTATAAAACAATCATTGTTCGATTCCAATGGCGAAACGGATACGCTTCAGGAGTTCGATGAAAAACAACGACTTGTCCGCCTTCATACCCTTGGCCCAAATATTGAATCCGAAACGGTGAATGCCTATGACGAAAATGGCCTTCTTGCAATGACCGCGTATCGAGAGATCGAGGACCGATCGAGTGTTCGCTGGGGAGGTGTCTATCCCACCGCGAGCACGACCTGGTGGCTCTATGAGTTCTATGAAGTGACGCCAAAGCAAGCATAATGTCCACGGAGCGCGCATTTTTTTCGGTTATGGAGGAGTTCGGCTTCTTCTCGCATATTTACGAGAAGCTGCCGAAGGACTTTACGGCTGTCTTCGAAATTGCACGCATTCTTGAAGATGAATCGAATGCGCTCTCTCAAAAACTTTCTTCTGTTCTGAAACTTCCCGGCATGGATGGGCAGGATCCATCCTCCGTGGAACCCGAGGATCCGCATCGCTACCTTCCTGCCGGCGACCGGTATGCTGCCGATCTCATTAAAAGTTACCATGATGTTTCCCGTGTCTATCCAAATCAATTTTTGCTGCCGGATGAGATATTCCTCGAACGCCTCGTGCTTCGGGAACTGTGGATGCCGGTCGTAAAGAGCGGCGTTATCTTGCCGGTCGATGATACCGGATCGAGTTTTTCCTTCGATACGCGCAAGCAAAAAGTGTATGTCCTTTTCGATACCTCCCGGTCGATGCAGACGCACCATCGCATCCATCTTGCAAAAGCGATCCTGTATATGTTCCTCAAGCGCAATAAAGCAGAGCTTGGACATATCAGCCTGAGAACGTTTGACGATCACGTCGGCGATCTCCACACGGCGGTCGATCAGGGCAGCTACGATGCCCTGATGCGATATGTATTGCGTATCGCCCATTTGGGCGAGGGAACGGTTTTGCAAAAGGCGCTCCTTCAGGCGCTCTCGGATATTCAGGAAATGGAACATCTTTCCGGCGCGGAGATCCTCGTTATTACCGATGGAGCCGTGCAATTGGATGAAGCTGTGATCCGCGCGAGCATGGATGAGCATATCATTATTAATTCCGTCAAGATCGGGCATGTCGAAGTCCATGCCAGCGATGCCCAGATCGCCGATATGGTCGCGCGCGGCAAGATCACTGACCGCACGCTGCTCGATCTTCAGTCCCAAAAGAATGAGATCGAGCACCAGCTTCGGGTCACCGAAGGCGCGGCGCGGCGGCATGTGCTCGAACAAATGCTTGCCAGCGTCCGAGCGCAGATCGCACAGCGTCGGGTTCCCTTCGGCCATGAACTGGAGCAGCTTTCAAACGTCTATGTCAATATCGATGACCTAAGCGAGTTAGAAGGGTTCCGAGCCACTTCTGAAACCATCGGCGATCTGGAAGCCCTCGTCCTCGCGCTCGAAGAAGAAGCCAGAGAGTTCCTGACTCCCGAACTGACGAAAAAGCTGGCCGTGCTTCACGATCACATCCAATTCCTTCAGCAGTATGAAACCGATGACGCGCTTCGTGAACGATTGAGCGCCATGGATCAGCATTTGCGAGCGCTCCTTGCGGAGTATCTCGGTTCTCCTAACCACGGCGACGGCAATGGCGGAGATCCCGTTGCGGCTCCGGCGCAGCTTCCGATGTCCGACGAAGATATTCGCGATATGCACTTCCTGCTCGAATCCGATATGTCGATCAGCCAGGGATGGGCGCTACTCCTCCGATGGATCTGGGAGCGAGCCAAAGCCGCCGGAAGAAAAATTACCTGGCGGTAATTTCACCCGGGTATCGTCCCCGTGCTTTTTCTACAGAAATAGGTGCCATTTCTTTTTCTTGCGAGTTCCCGATCACCCTCGAATTTGAAGCATTTTCGCCAGTTCGTGTCTCCAAATATTTTTTTTTGCATTAGGAATTCATAAATCTCCTCCGCAAAGAAAACTATTTCACCAATTTGTCAATGAACTTGCAGCCTCCCCATTTCATCTTTCATACTTCATCTTTCATCTTTTCCCCGGACAGGTGCCCATCAAAGCAATCGCAATCTACGCAATTAAAATGGCATTGTCAAGTTTTTCCGAAATTTTCTCGATAGGTGTACACCGGGTTTCAACCCGGTGCATAATTCTGAGCGGGGACGAGCAACGGGTTAAAACCCGTTGTACACCGGAGGGAAGAGCTGGAACCACCTTTACCCGAAGAATATTAGGGAGTTGTGAATTCTCTAAATCAGATATTGTCTATGAATTCGAGAGTATTCGTAAAGTGGTAAAGTAATGCTGAAAACAGCCTCGTTCGTCATTTTGTTGATTCTTCTATTCGTCAGTTATCGAGTAAACGCGCAGGAATTGTTTTCAACATCCACTTGGACTTGCGGCAGCGGAGGTGATATTACTTCGAAACCGAAAGGCGAGAAGCCAATGGGGATACAAGATGATACAGATACTTGCAGCGTTGGTTTTCCTTTATTTGTTTCTGGCCTCATCAGTGACTTCCAATATCGGGAAGGATATGACACCATGCGTTATTGGTATATTCCGCACTGTTACCCGATTGCTATAGCCGGAGAAACGGCGGGTGCATTGTCTGGTACTGCCAATCCCACTGTGCTAACCACAATGGATAGTTTACTCGATTATCGAAGTTTTATCATTCACTGTCTGACACTACGAAATGACGACGATTGGTTCTGCTCTTTTGTTGCAAACTTGGTCGGTACATTTAGAGATTCTAACAATATTAAAACTGGTGATTATCGTGATTCCAGAGCTGTTCTTCAATACCTTATGGATAATCCGCGCTGCGCTTCCGGTTATTCGGGCGACTCTACTGAATATTGGCAATTGCTAATTGGTCAGTATAATATATGGAAAGATACAGCACGCGGGAAAGCCGTGTTTGATTCCACAGTTCCCACTATGCAGCAATTGGGTTTGGATTCGGTGCTCATAATTAATGGCGAAGCTGGCGTAACTTATGCCGCGCCCACACCGCAAATTATTATGAGCGCCAGTATTACTGAGAATCCATTTGAAAATTCCACAAGCGTCGCTCTTTCCATTGGGCGTGAGGCGTATGTAACGATTGGGATTTATAATATTCTCAGTGTGCAGTTGGCCGGGGCTGGTTATGAAGGGGTCTTCGAGCAAGGTTCCCGCACTATCCCATTAAATATGGATAATGCACCACCGGGTGCATACTACGTTCGTATCTCAACGGCGAACAATGAAGTGCGAACGCTAAAGCTTACGAAGGAATAATCTCAATTACGAAATACGAAATTCAAAAGGCGAGTGAAGGAAATCCCCATAATCTTTCGCCGCTAAAACCCCTCTCGTGGCCGAGTGGGGTTTTTAAATGGTATCGGGAATTCCACCAGTGAATTTCTGTTGTTCTGCGTAATCGGACATTATTGCTCCCATTCCATTTATGAAATTCATCGCGCAAATCAAGCCCCTGCAGGATACACTGTCGAAAGTGATCGCAGTTATCCCCACGAAATCCACTCTGCCACAACTTGAAACGGTGCTCGTCGAGCTAAAAGGCGATGCACTTACCTTCACCGGTACCGATCTCGAGATCACGGTGAACGCCGCAATGGAGGTCAGTGGCGTCAAGGATGGCACGGCCAACATACCGGCAAAGCTTTTTTATGAGATCGTCCGCGCGCTTTCCGATGGCGAGATGACCTTCACGCTCGATAAGACCACGCGCCGCGCCACGCTGCAAACGGCGCAAGGTAATTATCAGATCGCCGTCGATGAAACGGCGCAGCTTCCGAATGCCGCTGCGGATTTCAAGCCGGAAGGCTCGATTACCGTCGAGGCCGGTACGCTCAAGCGTCTTATCTCGAAAACATTGTTCGCGGTTTCGACGGATGATCTCCGCCCCAGCATGATGGGCGTTCTGTTCCAGTTTTCTCCGGATAGCACTCGTGCTGTAGCTACGGATGGTCATCGTCTGGTTCGTTTTACGAACACGGCGCTCAAAACAGAAACCGAGCTTGATATTATTGTGCCCTCCAAAGCGCTTGGGCTTGTTACGAAATCCTTCGAGGATACCGACTCGATCACGCTTCGGTTCAGCCCAACGCATGTTGAATTTAAATCCGGCACAACAACGATCCTTTCTCGCCTCATCGACGAACGCTACCCGAATTATGAGGCTGTTATTCCCCGCGAGAATGACAAGCAGCTTGTGATCTCGAAGGATGCCATGCTCCGCTCGGTAAAGCGCGTTTCTATCTTCGCGAATGCTAACACGAGGCAGCTTCGCTTCCAGCTTGCGAAAGATCAGATGTCCGTACTCGCCGAGAATTACGATGCCGGTAACGAAGCCCGCGAGCAGATCCCCTGCGATTATTCCGATGATGAACTGACGATCGGGTTCAATGGTCGCTTTATCGAGGATGCACTCAATCATCTCGATACCGAAGACATCACCATCAAATTCTCCACGCCGACGCGCGCGGCGATCGTCGAGCCGGCAAGCACGAACGAGGAAGACCTGTTGATGCTCGTGATGCCGGTTCGGCTGAATGGGTAATCATTTTTGGCTTATTTGACCTATTCCTTGTCATTCCCGCGAAAGCGGGAATCCATCGCCCGAATTACCTCATTGACACCACCTGGATTCCCGCTTTTGCGGGAATGACATGAACGATGTAAGCAGAAACAAGTTTTGCGCACCGATTCAATTCGCCTTCAGAATGTTCGCAGCCATGCCGATACGTTTGTTCGCGATCTGGCGCCGAAGATCAATGTGTTGGTCGGGCCGAACGGCGTAGGCAAGACTTCCATTCTTGAAGCGATCTCGCTTGCAACCCTCACCAAAAGTTTTACTTCCGCGTCCGACGCCGTTCTTATTCGGCAAGGGGAGTCCGCGCTTGCCGTCGATGCTCATTTCATTAGCGACCATCATGTAGCCTATCATGTGTCGGTGCAGATCGATGCGAGCGCACGACTAAAGAAAACGATTCTCGCCAACAGCGAACGCATTCGCACTTCCGCCGATCTTGTAGGCCGCGCGCCGGTTGTGGTACTGACTCCGGATGAGAAGATCATCACCGGCGGGCCACCCGCAGAGCGGCGGCGCTTCCTGAACATGGTGCTTTCGCAAGCGAGCCGCGCTTATCTCGAAGATGAACTGGAATATCGCCGTGCATTAAAGCAGCGGAACGCTATTCTTTCCGATGCGCGCCAGAGGCGACAGTCGCTTACGGCGATCCAGCCGCTGCTTGCTCCGTGGACCGATCTTGTCACAAAGCACGGCGTTCGTATCATGCAGCGGCGCACACGATTTACCGAGGAATTTCGCCCGAAATTATTGCAGTGGTACCGTGTGCTTTCCCAAAGCCGCGAGGAACCTTCCCTGCTTTATCTGCCAATGGGATCGAATGAACCGAGTGGGAACCTGGAAACCTTCCTTGTGGATCAGGCGAAACGTTGCGAGATCGAAGAGATCCGGCGAGGAACTACGCTCTTCGGTCCGCATCGCGATGAACTGATGTTCTTTATCAATCCCGATCAGGAGGCCCGGCTGTATGCGTCGCAAGGCCAGCATAAAACGCTGCTCGTCGCGATGAAACTTGCGGAGTTCGAATATCTAAAAGATGCCGCCGGTGAAACGCCGATGCTGCTGCTCGATGATGTCTTCAGCGAACTCGATCATGACCGCGCCCGAATGTTGCTGGAACTTGCGCTGACAGGAAATCTCGGGCAGACGTTCATCACATCGACGGAACGCGAACGATTTGAAACGTTGCTTGGACAGCACTCGGAGCATCATCGCATTCTTTCCATAGAACCGGGCACCGTTCATTGACGTTTGCCGATACGTTCGACGCTATGCCACAACCGCTTTCACTCCAAAACGTTATCTCCGAAGTCCTGAAGGAATTCGGCCTCGATAAAAAGGCGCGCGGTTACTCCGTGCTTACCGATTGGCCGCGAATGGTCGGAGAGAAAATAGCGAGCGTAACCGTTCCCGAAAAGCTCGAAAAGGGAATTCTGACCATTCGCGTGAAGAACGCAGTCTGGCGTTATGAACTCACGATGCAAAAAGCTTCGATCCTCGAAAAGATCGCGTCCGAAGTGGGCGCCGGACTGGTTCGCGATATTCTCTGGAGAGTGGGTTGAATATTTATCTTGTAAACACTACTGCGCGCGAAGCTTGCCGCTCGCCGAGGAAGGCCGTCACATAATAGACACCGTTCGGAAGTCCGAGCGCCTTTGCATCGAATGTGAACGATTGGGTTTGTCCAGCGCCGGTCTCACGAAGCTCCGAAGTATAAACCGTTCGCCCGAGCGCATCATGTACAACGATCCCAAGCGCGCCAGCATCGGGTGCAGTCAACTGGATTGAGGCTGCAGATGAGAACGGATTCGGGTCGATGGACATGGAAGAGGAAAGAACTGCATCTTCTCTTACGCCATTCAGGGGAATGTTTGCCGTGCCACTCAATTGTTCCGTGATCGTACTTTGTATCGGTCCCCCGCTGTTCTGTCCCTCGAAATAGACGGTTAACGTAACATTCTTCAATCCCGCCGGAGCGATTGGTGCGAAAGATACGGTCACCGATTCTGTCTTGCCTGGCTGTAATGTTGCCATTGATTTTCCGTCGGTGATCGTGAACTCCGAAGTAGCAGTGCCAGTAATATTAGCGGAATCGACCACGACGGGCGTTTCTTGAGAGCTATCGACGACCGTGAATGTAAGAGATGAGGTTTTTCCCGTATCCACCGTCCCGAAATTGGTTGTCGCTACATTCTGCCATGCGATCCCAGGATAATGTGGCACCGTGTATGGCGTCACCACCCACACCGGCTGTAATTCCTGAGCGGAAGAATCATTGTAAATGAATTGAGCTTGTCCGGTATTAAGATTGTATGACCATATCGCCGAATTAGCATCGCGGTCAAGGCAGCTGGAGGAAGATTCGTGCGTAATGAACAGAATGGTATCTCCACCGATCGAATTTACAGAGACATCCCCGGCATTGCCGGACTGGGAATTATCCTCACCCGCAATGTCCTCGGTATAAGCGCCGCAATTCTTGCCCGCGAAAAAGTTCTGGCTTTGCGGAATTATTGACCTGGGGATCTGTGTGGTGGGGCTTGAAATATCGAAATTGCTCGAAAGATAAGGAAAACTATAGAGACTAATAGTGTTGTCATAACCTGGCGTCAATCCCATCAAAGCAGTTGTACCATCATTATTAGGGATCATGGTCAGGCCGAACAGGCTATCGGTACGGAGCAAATAGTGGGTGTTGATGTTGCGATAGACTCCCGTAAATTCTGTTCCTTCAACCTCATTACCGAGGGTCCATTGATAGAAACGGACGTGGGCATCCGTGGCTTGATCGGGGGATTGCAAACCATCGAAGGACATGGCGAGCATCGTGTTATTTTTCGTATCGAGCGCTATATTGGACATGTGGAACCCGGATACCATTTCATATTGATACGTCGTGGAATCGATCGTGCCGGTGCCATCGGTATTCCCATGATAGAATGTGAGAGAATCGTCGCCGTCGGAAGCGCTTGACATGGTAGCCCACCATTGCTTCCCATCGGCAGATAATACCCCGACCGGCCGAAAACTTCCATTTCCGCGAGAAGGAAGCAAACGATGGAGCGTGTTCGTCAGGGAAAATGTGCTAACCGGCCAGGGAATGGAAACCAACCCCTCAAACGAGACATGCACATCGCTGGTAGGGTCCAGATAATAGACATCCGCTCCGATTATAAGCCGGTCACCGGCGCTTGACATTCCGATGATCCCGATATGCCGGATAGAATCAAGCCCGGCCAGGTTGAACGTCGCGCTATCAATGATAGCCGCCAGATCGAAGGCTTGCACCGCAGAGTCCGGCTGCTTAATATAAAGAATGCTGCGATCGGCCTTCACGAATGCCACGGCTGGGCGAAGGATGGTCGTCTGGGCTTGCAGCGTACCAAGTGAGACGGAAAATAATACGAACGTGACGGCACTAAGGAATAATCGTTTCATAACAAATGCTTAAGAATGCTTTAATATCTCTTCAAAAATACGAAAGAATTAGAGCCTAACCGCAAATCACAGGTTTACTTATTCCTTCGTAAGCTCGCCGGTATCGAGATACACCACATCATCCTTGGATCGATACCCAATGAGTTCAGCAAAGCGGCCCCAGTCGATAACGGTGTCCAGCAACTGCGCGGGCTCTTCGTAAGGCATCCGCGTTGCGTAATCTTCGATAAGGACCTCGTAAGGCACCTCGCCTTCATTTTGCTGAAGCGTATCGAGCAGAAGCTGGAACGTGCGAAGCCCGCGAAGCTGCTTGTTCAGCAGGATCTTCTGTTCGTTAACATCCGCCTCAACGATCTCCTTGCCGAGCGGGGTGATAACCACATCCTGTCCCGGTGATTCCACAAGTGAAAGCAGTTCGGCAGCTTTGATGATCTGCAGTGTTTCGTCGAAGCGTCTGCTTGCAGCTTCGGCGAGATCCCCGGCTCCCAGCCTGCCACCTTCTGCCGCAAGAATTCCGAGCAATCCAAAAATTTCTTCGATATTAGCCGCGGGAAGGATCTCTGTTTTCGAAACCGCCGTTTGTGCTTCCGTGAACGGCAGCACAGCATTCGTAATAAGCGAGTGGATGCGGCTCGAAAGATCGATATATTCCTGCGACCGAATATCGCGAGGGTAGGGGAGCGGATTCGCAAACTCTGCCTTGATGCGGCCCGGATGCGCATCGAGCACAATAATTCTCGACGCGAGTTCCACCGCTTCATCGATAGAATGCGTGACCATCACCACCGAACTTAGTGTTCCGGCGTTCGCATGATAGAGATCCAGAACCTCCGAACGTAAGTTCTCGGCAGTCAGGGCGTCGAGCGCGCTGAACGGTTCATCCATACAGAGGATCTTCGGATCGACCACGAGCGCGCGCGCGATCCCAACGCGTTGTTTCATGCCACCGGATAGTTCCTTTGGATACGCCTCTTCAAATCCCTCCAGACCAACCTGATCGATCGCGCGCTTTGACTTCGCCATGATCGTTTCGTGCGGAGCATGCAGCGCATCCAGCCCAAGCCCGATATTCTCCTCGACCGTGAGCCACGGCAGCAGTGCGAAGGATTGGAATACGATCGCCGTGAGCGGATTATTTCCACGGAGCGGTCTGCCTTCGACGGTCACGGTTCCGATCGTTGGCTTGAGCAATCCGGTCATAATACGAAGGATCGTCGATTTGCCGGAACCGGACGCGCCTAAGATGCAGAGAAATTCGTTCTCCGCCACGCTGACGTTAATATGCTCGAGCACCGGAAGCGGTTTGCCGCTCGGCGTGGTGAACGTCATGCCAACGTCGCGTATCTCGATCAGATCCTTGCCCGGTGAAGGAGGGGCTGCTTGAGGGGCAATGACGCGAGGCGAGTGGGTTGCAACAGGTGTAACAGCCATGAGTGCGGTGTGTAGTGATGGATTTAGCTGGCGAAAAGTGTTAGGTTTGCCGAAGAATTCTACCTTCAAATAGTGAGAACACTGCAATAATAAAAAACAGCACATAGGCTATTGCACAGGCGTAGCCCATCGTATCTGCCGATTCAAAGGCGTTGGAATACACCTGATACACAAGCGTTGTCGTTCGCCCAAGCGGGCCGCCGCGCGTCATCACATAGATCTCGGTGAACACCTGAAAACTTTTTATCGTATTCAATACCAGTGCAAATAACAGCGTGGGTTTTATGACCGGCAGCGTGACCGTAAAGAACTGTTTCCATTTCGAGGTTCCTTCGAGTTCTGCTACTTCGTAAAAATCTTTCGAAACCCCTTGCATCGCGGCAAGGAACAGCACGGCATAATATCCGATGGAGATCCAGATATCCATCGCCATGATGGCCGGCAGTGCAAGTCCCGGCTGCAACAGCCAGCCTCGCGCTGGCGCTCCAAACCCAGCCATTTTTAACAGTGAATTAATATAGCCGCCTGATGCATAAAGATTCGTAAAGATGAGTGCTATAACCACCAATGAAGTCACACTCGGCAAAAAAAGCGCAGAGCGATAAAAATGCTGAAATCGCTCGACGCGCACAAGGAGCGCCGCAAAAAAAAGCGCGAAGATCATCGTAAAGGGGATCGTGCCGATCACGAAAATTCCGGTATTCAACAACGCTTGCCAAAAAACGGGATCGTGCGCCAGTTTTATATAGTTACCAAAACCGATCCACACTGTACGGTTCGTCAGCGTGTAATATTTTGTGAAGGAGAGATAGAGTGCATAGACGAGCGGGTAAGCCCAAAAAAGGATGAGCGTGACGAGCCATGGCGAAAGCAACAGCCAGGTTTCAGTGGATAGTGAAAAGTGGATAGTGGATAAGGCACTTCGGGGTCGCGATTGATTGCTCCCTTTATTATCCACTATCCACTTTCCACTATCAACTATCGCCATAGTGCTGGTGCGAAATCTTTTAGCGCTAAATACAAACTGCAAATCGGCAACCCCACCACATTATAGTAATCGCCATCGATGCGCTTGACGAACACTGCGCCGAAATCTTCCTGAATACCGTAGGCGCCGGCTTTATCCATTGGCGAACCTGTTGCAATATATTCCCGGATTTCTTCAATAGAAAGATTGCGGAAGGTTACGTCCGTTGCTTCGACGAACGAATGCTCCCGTTTTGTCTCAGTATCAAAAAGCGCAACGCCGGTATAGACCGTATGCGTCGCCCCACTTAGTTCAAGTAACATTCTCTCAGCATCCTTAGCATCGACGGGCTTTTCAAGCATGTTACCGCCGATCCAAACCGTGGTATCTGCGCCGAGGACCACGCCATTATTATTCCCCTCCCGCTTGCGGGAGGGGTTAGGGGAGGGCACATTATCCAATTCTGCAGCGACTTTCCGAGCCTTATGCTGCGCCAGCCGCTCGACGTTTTCTTGGGGAGTTAGCACCGCATCCATCACCTCGTGCAGGTTCGCGGGGCGGATGCTAATCCGCTTCACCCCAAGTAATTTCACAAGCGAAGCCCGCCGTGGCGATTCCGATGCAAGAAAAAGTGTGCGCAGCATTTCACTGCAAAAATACGCCACAATCCAAAATATTTTTTCAATCCTTCATGTAGCGCCGGCGTCCTCGCCGGTCCCCCATCCCCGTTAGCACGGGATTGGGGATGGGGGACCGGCGAGGACGCCGGCGCTACAAAAAATTCTATTTTAAATGAGATAATGGAATTCGCTGAACAACTCCATTTACGAGGACGACACACTCATACATTCCCGGCGCCACACCGCTTGCATCCCAGGTAAAAGAATGCTCGCCAGCCGACAACTCACCCTCGAAAATCCGCGCAACCTCCGCACCTAGCAGATTGACGATGGTAACTTCCCCCGCGCCAGCTTCCGCACAGGAAAAAGCGATTGTCGAGGATGAAGTGCAGGGATTGGGGAATGCGGTAATGGATCGCTGCGCTGTCGGTGTGGGAGTGACAGCAGCAGTAGCGATCATTTCTGAGAGCGGGCGGCGCCAGACGCCACCATAGACATTCGGGCCTGTTTCTGAATAGGCCGTTGTGAAGAGATACGTGCTGTCAATAGCAAGGCTGCCACAGAACGCGCCAGATTGCATTCCTTGATTCTCATCGATCCAGGTTTCACCGAAATCCGTGCTTAAATAGACCCCGCCTTCCACTCCAACAAAAAGATTCGATCCCTGCGCCGCGAATGAATAGGCAAATGTATTATAGGGTAAACCATTGTTTACTTGTTCCCAGCTTGCTCCGTTATTTGTTGAACGAAAAACTCCTTGATAGTTTACATCCGCTGCAAAAATGTCGTTACCATCTACGGTCAAACAAAAAATATCTGTATCCGTTAGGCCGTTATCGGCTCGTTCCCAGATATTTCCGCTATCATCGGAGCGATAAATTCCGTTGTAGGTTGCAGCAAATAGTGTATTCCCATTAACCACCAAGCTGAAAACCCTTGCATAATTTGCGAGGCCAGAATCGATGGGCGACCAGGTGATGCCGGTATCGGAAGAACGATAAATTCCCATCCCGTTCGCTCCTGCAAAAAGCTTATTCCCCATCGTAGTGTAAGAAAATATTGCGTAGTTGGAGCTTAAACCTGTATCTCGGAGCTCCCAGGTTAAACCATCGTTGGTCGAAAAATATAACCCTAAATCTGCATTTCCGACTTGATCACCGGTTCCCATAAAGAGATTATTATTGATAACCGAGAATGAGGTAATATCTTGAGTCGCCGAATCGGGACTGATAGATTTCCAGCTTTCTCCCTCGTCAGTCGAGCGAAGGCTGCCCCCATCATCCATATTATCTTCCACATCTTCACCTGCAAACAAAGCGCGACCGCTATGGTAGATACTCCGAACATACGTTCCGGTCAGTCCAGTATTATTGGCGATCCAGTGCTGACCGCTATCGATAGAGCGGAATATTCCATCACCCTGAGTTCCCGCCAAAAGAGTATTGCTGATTAGATCGATGGCCTGCACCTTCCTATTTGTTAGTCCGGTATTCAGTGTTGTCCAAGTGATGCCGCTGTCAGTGGAAAGAAAAACACCATCTATGGTGCTCGCATAAATATTTGTGCCGCTCACATAGAGAGACATGACTGTACTATATAAGGGAACACTGAAATTCAGTTGTGACCAGGTGACCCCCTCATCCACTGAGCGGTAAATTCCATTTTCGGTTCCAGCAAAAAGATCGTTTCCCAGTACAGCAAGACTTGTGACAGGCACCCTATTAAGGAAGCCTGAGCTGGCTCTCTGCCAGCTTGCGCCGAAATCGAGAGAAGAATAGACGCCACTATCGGTTCCGGCAAACAAGAGTGTGGATAATGGTGCGATGGAAAGCAATCCCAGCGATTGGAATGAAGTATCATTGATTTCCCATGAGTTACCCCGGTCTGTTGAAATCGCAAGTGCCCGATCCGTGATTGCGTACACGAAAGGCCCTAACAAGGCAAATGCATAAAGCGGGGAGTAGAAGGTTGGCACAAAGCCGGTCAGTATCCAGGTCTGAGTAGCAGCATCCCAACGATAGATGCTCGTGGATTCGTCGTCTGCTCTTTCGGTTCCGGCAAGGACGGTGGTATCGAACGCAAACATTGCGGTTACATTGCTATCCTTCAATCCTGCATCCTGAACATTCCATGTTGCTCCATTATCAGTTGAGAGGATAGCTCCGTTATTTGTGCCCGCAAAGATACTTGAGCCACTGCTGGCAAACGAGGTTGCAGAACATCCTCCTTTACCATTAATTTCTACCCATTGGGCTCCGGCGATCGGCAAAATTGCAAATGTAAGTGCATAAATAACAGCAATTGGAATAAGTATGCGTTTCATGATCGTTCTTTAGTTATCCGAAGTGAGCCCAAGACCCACTATTGTTAAAACGCGCAAGGTCGCTCGGGTTACAAAAAAATCTTTATAATTATTGTCTCACCCTCGAAATGACCCCAGAATTGCCACTTAGTCAGTCCCAGCCCTCACATCAGAAGCGTACGGGCTCGTCACCATCTTCTTCCTCGCCCGCATCGTTAGGCAGCGAAAAAATGCTCCCGACCATATCTCGGTAGGTGATCTCGGGCACACCGAATTCTTCCTCTTTGGCGAGTTTGGAATTTTGGTGAAGTCCATCGAGGACGAATTCCATTGCGCTGGCAAGTTCGAACCGGTTCGCCTCCTGAATTTTCAGATGGCGCGTGGTTAGTTCGCGCAAACGCGGCACGCGGGAAAGCTCTTTGAAATAATCATTGAACTTCATCGTGTCCGTGATGGAGATCATATTGCCCTGCGCGAACCAATTTAGCACAGCATCGTACTCGCCTTCTTTTTGTGGAGCAGTTGGCGTGAGCTGTTTGGCGTAGCGTTCTTCATAACGATTGAGCGCATTTTTTGCCCGTTCGCGTAGCAGCGGATCGGGGAAGTATTTCTTGAATATCTCTTTCACCGCTTTGCCAATAAGCGCGCGGGCCACTTTTGCCATACCTTCCTGCTCGCCCTCGAAGACAAGTTCCACTTTGCCAGTCACGCCGCTTGTGACGAATGCCAGATCTGTCACGCGCGGCAAAATAATTTCATCGCCGTTCATGATCGAGCGGCGCTCGGCATTCGAGATGAGCGCTTCCATTGCACTTGTCGTAAGCCGCGCCGATACGCCGGATTTTTGATCGATAAATTCCGATTTTCGAGCCTCGAACGCGATTTGCTCGATAATTTCCTTGAAATATCTCGGCACAACAATGCCCTCTTCGCCGAAGCGAGCCGTCCACGCTTCCTGCTCGGTGATGGCAATTGCATTTTCCATCGAGATCGGGTAGTGCGTAAGAATTTGAGATGCAATTCGATCTTTCAGCGGGGTGACAATATTTCCGCGATTGGTATAATCCTCCGGATTGGCTGTAAAGACCATCATCACATCGAGCGGAATGCGAATATTGAATCCGCGAATCTGAATATCTCGCTCTTCGAGCAGATTAAACAGCCCGACCTGAATGCGCGGCTGAAGATCGGGAAGTTCGTTGATGGTGAATATGCCGCGATTGGTGCGTGGAATGATTCCGAAGTGGATCGCCCCCTGATGCGAATAATGCAATCGCTGATGAGCGGCTTTGAGCGGGTCGATGTCACCGATGATGTCAGCAATCGTTACATCGGGAGTGGCAAGTTTTTCGCCGTAGCGTTCGGAGCGGTGCATCCACGCGATAGGCGTTGCATCGCCCATTTCATTTACCATTTGAGTGGCATGAAATGAAATAGGATGAAACGGATCATCATTTATTTCGCTGCTTTCGACAATAGGTACCCACTCATCGAGCAATTCCGTAAGCATTCGTGCAATTCGCGTCTTTGCCTGACCGCGCAATCCAAGAAAGATCACATCATGCTTCGAGAGAACGGCATTGACAAGCTGCGGGATGACGGTGTCTTCGTAGCCAATAATTCCGGGAAATAATGGTTCGCGATTCCGCAATTTCCGAATAAGATTGCGGCGCATTTCCTCCTTGACGGGGAGGATCTCATACCCGGCGAGCTTCAGCCCGCCGAGCGTAGTAGGTTTGTTCATGTTGCAATTAGGTTAACGAGCCTATTGCAACAGTGAAGGGTTGCTAACGAATTCCGAGAGCGGCCGTTTCTCTGCCTGTCTCGCGAAGATCGCTGGATATTTGCTCATGGAGCTTGGCATCCCACCCCTCGGTGATATACCGGTAGATCCAATTCCCGTTCTTTTTCAGACGCAGATAGCTGGCCTTGATATTGAGGATCAGCGTAATGCGGCGATTGAGCGCGGAAAGTTCACCAGATGCATGGGTCGCAATCGGTGTGAACCCAAGAATTCTGGTGTGAAACAGATATGGATTATGCTGTTCGTTCTCGAAAATGTCCGTAATATAATGGGAATACCCGCGAGTAACCGCATCTTTGATGGCAGGGCGAATGAGCGCCGCGACGGTCGTGATCTTCGTACGGAATTTGGGCACAACAGCTAATCGTCCGATCTCAGCAATTTTGTTGTTGGCAAGGAAATCATCGACATTCAATTCTTCCGAGCCGATGCGCTCGAAACCATACTTCATATAGAGCTCGAGCGGCGGATCGTAGAGCACGCGCAGCACTCCTGCCGGTTCGCAATCGGCAAAGGCAACAAACCAGGAAACGTTTGGATCGGTCAAGTCCGATTCATGGAACAGGGTTTGTTCGTCCGATGTCCAATGTTTTTCGTTACGGTAAGTTTCTCTCAATACGGTAAGTGCGGCCTGGCGCGCTCCTTCGTCCTCTGCGCGAATGGCGTCAATCTTGATTCGTGAGTTTATCATACGATGTTCTCCTTGATGATTGTGGATGCCAATGCTTGTGTGACAAAATTGAGATCTGCTGCATCATCGTGTGATGCAAGGCAAGAAGATCCGAACGCTCCGGGTTCTCGATTTTTGGCGGATAGATCGGAGTGCCGATGTGGATCGACAAGGGCGCGACATCGGGAATCTTATTCCCGTGTTGATGCTCCGGAAAGCGTATCCCTACAGGAATAAGTGGCACGCCGGTCTCGATGGCAAGCCGGGCCGCGCCAAGCTGGCCGCGTAAAAGTTCACGTGGGTTCCTGTTGACGGTTCCTTCCGGAAATATTCCTATACTTGCCCCCGCTTGTAAGCGTGTTTTTGCAAACGCGAACCCATGCACTCCGCGTACAATAAACCGTTTGAAATAATTGAGGAACTTAGGTCTGGCGGGTTTGATACCCACCGGGATGGTCCGGGCTCTTCGAAAAAGGAAACCTATTCCTGGTATCAAGTGGAAATTCCAGTCTGAAAGAAATTCAATGAAATTACCTTTGCGATGGAATGCAACGAGTGCTGGAAGCATGATCGCCTCTAAACGCTGGCTATGATTCGCGACGAGGATGAATGGATCGTTGCTCGTTACGATAGTGTCTAAACCTTCGATTTGAACAACGAGATGCCGGGTAAAGAGTATCCCGCTGCGTATTAAGAAACGGTCAATTCTTGCAGCTTCGGGTAAGGGCGTTCGAAGAATGTCTGAAATGGAAAGAGGATCGGTCGTTGAAAGCGGGAGGGAAATACTGGATAGCTCGGAATGTTTTCGCACCGTACGTGATGTAAATGTTTCCCATTCAACGTTACGGGTGCATGGCCAATTCCATTCAGATTATGTAACTGTTACCGAGCGATGCGAACGAAGAACTTCGCACGCAACAGTAAAGGTGTCTTCAACGGTGAGATCGGACATTGGGCGAAGTTTGCCATCCACAAACTTTGCAACAATGCGGCTGCCGGGAGATCGTGGGCCGTACGCCGAAGGGTTTCCAGAACCAAACAGAACGACGCTTGGCAAGCCTACGGCTGTGGCGAGATGCATCGGGCCGGTATCACAGCCGAGATAGATTTGAGCACGGCGATAGAGTTCTGCCAGATCGAGCAAGGAACGGCTTTCCAATGAGAGTATCGCGTGTCCGCCGCTTTCGTGAACTACCTTTTCCGCGAGCATGCGTTCACCGGGACCCCATGTAGCCACGGTTTTCATCCCAAATTCTTCGCCAATTCTTTGGGCCAAAGCTCCGAATCGTGCGGGTTCCCACAAGCGGTTGGGATCGAAACCACTGGAGCTTGGATGCATTGCAATGAACGATGTCAGCTCGTTTTGGATGAGGAATGCCTCGATGCGTGCAAGGCTTTCCAGTGATTCGGGCAGGCGGTAGCGAGCGGCTTCCGGTTTTCCGCCGATGGATTTTGCAAGCGCGAGAAATTTATCTACCCAATGCTCGGCAGGCGCTGGATCGATATTGATCTGATGGAAATAATGGTTGAATTCCTGAGCGGTTGGGGAAGTAAATCCAACACGCATTCGCGCGCCGCTCACAAGGGAGTGAACTCCTCCTTTGAGATTCCTTTGGAAGTCAAGCGCGACATCGTAATGCTCCTTATGCAATGATCGCCGATACGCACGAATATCCGAAAAGATAGATCCCCAACGAAGTGGGTTTTCCAACTCACGGACTAATCGCCGGCGTGGGAACAAATGCACGGTATCCAACGCCGGATGTCCCTTCACGAGAGGAAAAGCCGGTTCTTCGACGGCATAACCGATAAATGCGTCAGGAATGCCATCTCGCAACGACTCAAGCGCCGGCAATGTGCAGACCACATCTCCAATACCGCCAAGGCGCACGAGAAGAATTCGCTTTGGAGCCGGTACAATCAATTGAGGCTTACCCCGACTGGGAACTTGAGCACATTGATCGGAGCAAGTTCAGGGTGCGCCGCATTTGCCACGGGAATGATAAACGTATCGATAAACGCAAATTGGCCTTCGATACACGCATGGCTTACGCCGTCGGTAAAGACCATCCAGGCACTGAACGGCTTGAAGCGAAATTCCTGATGGCCTTCTGGTGTCTTCTGAAATGCGGGAGTGTCTTTCATGTAGTTATGAAAGCGTCGCATAAGCCGATCGTAGGGCGAAGTATCGATCAGTCTGGCGCGAGGAATTCCTGCTTTTTCTGCGGTGGTTAACACACCGGAGTAGAGTTGATTGAATACATTTTTGGAAAGAGAGCGGGGCGCATGCGCCGCTATGCCTGCTGCGTCTCCATACCGGCGATACAGCTCGGAAAAATCGCCTTTGGTGATCCACACTCGATCTTTGGCAGGATTGATATTCATAAAGAAACGAAGGATTCGGTTGCCTTGCGTTGCACCGTAGGCTCCCGCATCGACATGGACGAGTTCGTTCGAGGCGTGCGCACTCAGGTGACGGCCTTTTTCTTCAAGTGGACGAAAGCTTGAAGTTCCCACCGTCCAATTAGCGGTAAGCTCCGGCATCGCACGGCGCAGAAAGCTTTGGACGAGCTCGTTGTGCACCTTCAGAATACTTGTCACGCGTTCCACGGTTTCAGAGCTTCCATTCAATCCCGCGATCTTTCCGGCTTCCGGATGATAACTCACATTCTTAAGCGTGATCAGGCGTGGCATTTCGTTTCGAAGAAAGTTCATGTCCGTCTCGCTCGGAAGTGGGACGGGGCTTTCCGGGAATTCAACAATGTGCCCTTTTTCTAACTCATCCGAAAGGGTTCGCGGGCCGATCGTTCTTAGTTGATCGGAGGAGAACGTTGTAACCATAAGGGTAGTACGTTAACTTTTAAGATAGGTGTCTAAGAAGGAAAGGGTCAACGCCCACGCGTGCTTCGCAGAGATAGGATTGTAAGCAGGCCGTGCGTCACAAAAGAATGCATGCTGGGCATCCGAAATTTCTACATGGATGTAGGGCTTTCCCGCTTTGGTCATTGCATCGGCAACGGCATTGCGGTGTTCCGGACCGATGCGCTGATCGAGGCCGCCCCAGAAAAACAAGATCGGACCCGATTCATCGCGCGCGAGATCAAGCAAGTCTGGAGCAATACCGCCTCCGTAAAACGAAATCGCAGCCTGAAGGGGAAGTGTCGCATTCGCAATGTACGAACAGCGTCCGCCCACACAAAATCCGATAGAGCCGATATTCGTGCTGTCCACTTGGGAATCGTTCACTAACCAATCATAGACAGCCCTCGCATCGTTGGCAATACCATCGGTTGTGATAGCTTGAAAATGCGGAGCGATCGAAGGGAAATCCGCGTAACTGCCAGTGAATCCCAGCGGAGCCGTGCGATGGAATAGCTCCGGCGCTGCGGCCACATACCCTTGGTCGGCAAACCGGCGGGTGACATCTTTAATGTGATCGTTAACGCCAAAGGCTTCCTGAAAAACAATGAGGCCGGGTGCGCGTTCCGATTCAGGGCGGGCGATATAAACACCCATCTCGCTGCCGTCCGATTGAAGGATGATGGATTCCGTCTTAATGTTCATTGATGTTGGTCTGAACCGTGATTTATGAGTTTTATAGAGTAAATGGATGAAGAGTAAATGGATGAAATATCAAACAGATGAAAGATCTTTAAAATCTCATAAATCATGGTTCAGACAATAATTCCTGTTTTAACAGATCGTGAATTCCGCCGAAGCTCCCATTACTCATCACAATGGCAACATCGCCGGCTTTTGCGATCCGTGCAACGCCTTCTGCGATGGAAGCTGCATCCGGCAAGTAATATGCTTCTTTACCCATCGCTTTTAGATCCTCCATCACGAGCGCCGGATTGAGCCGATCTTCGGGAGCGAGCAAATTCAATCGCGCGATCTGGGAAATAAATATGACGTTCGCATCGTCGAAGCATTCCGCCAACTCTTTCTGGAAGATATTTCGGCGTGTGGTGTTGGAGCGTGGCTCGAAAATTGCGATCACTCGTTCTCTCGGATATTTCTGACGAAGTGCATGAAGCGTTGCTTTGATAGCGGTCGGATGGTGTGCAAAATCATCATATATTTTCACGCCACCGAATTCTCCCTTGAATTCCATACGACGTTTGATACTCTTGAACGAGGTGAATGCTTTCTGAATGTCCTCGAATGAAATGCCATGATGCCGTGCGGCTACTGCTACTGCCAATGCATTGCGAATATTGAACTCGCCGAGCATCGGAATTTCTAACGAAGTGACAGGTTCACCCTTTTTAACGTAAGTGAAGATGGAGGAATGATCAGTATATTGGATGTTCTCTGCTCGGACATCGGCATTGGGAGAAACGCCGAACGTAACGACAGGCGCATATGAGTTTTGCACAACTTCCGCCACATTCGCATCATCCGCATTTGCAATGATAAGGCCGTTGCGTGGCACGAGAAGGGTCAGGCGTTTGAATGCAAGTTTGATCTCATCCAGCGATGCAAATATATCGGCGTGATCGAACTCGATATTATTAATGATAAGCGTCGTAGGGAGATAATGCAGGAACTTCGAACGTTTGTCGAAAAAGGCAGTATCGTATTCGTCGCCTTCGAGCACAACAAACTCGCTCTCAGGCCGAGCCTGGTAACCTTGCCCAAAATTTTCAGGAACACCGCCGATGAGGAAGGATGGTTCACGTCCGCTCGATTGCAATACCCACGACATAAGCGATGACGTTGTCGATTTTCCATGTGTTCCAGATACCACGATCGAAGTTTTCCCCTGAATAACCTCATGCTCTAATAATTCCGCCATTGATACAAATGGTATTCGCCGTTCGAGCACTGTTTCTACTTCTTCATTCCCACGCGACATCGCATTGCCGATCACAACCGTCCCATTAAATCCATCCAAATTTTTTGCGTGGTAACCGGCTAAGATATTAATACCTTTCTCTGCAAGCAGCAGGGACATCGGCGGATAGATATTATCGTCCGAGCCAGAAATGTCATGCCCCAGATCGCGCATGAGCAGCGCGGCATTTCCCATCGCCGAGCCGCAGATTCCGATGAAATAAAAGTTCATGGCCGGGAATTATCGGAGAGAAGTATTGAGATTTACGGAAGCATCAGCAAGCAATTCGGTAGCAACATCGAAGCCTGTTTTCTCATGGCTGATAATATGATCGATCTCCGATTCGAGCTGTTCGCGGCGCTTCTCGCTCCAGAAATCAAAGCGGAGCATTGCTTCCACTAATTCTCGGACTCGCTCCCGTTCGCGGGACTTGCGGCGCGTGATGATCTGCCCTGTGGTCTCTAAATAATTACGATGCTTTTCGATCTCCCGAAGCACTTCATCAATGCCAACGTTCTTGCTTGCAGTTGTTTTTACAACAGGCGGGATCCATTCATCATCGGCATGGGTGATTCGAAAACTCAGAATTGCTTTCAACGCCGCGACGGCTTGCTCGGAACCTTCGCGATCGCTTTTATTGACGACAAAGAAATCTGCAATTTCCATCAGCCCGGATTTCATGGCCTGCACAGCATCGCCGGATTCCGGCACAAGCACAACAACAGTCGTATCTGCTGCTTTTGCTATATCCAGTTCCGATTGTCCGACGCCAACGGTTTCGAAAATTACAAAATCGAAACCGGCTGCATCGAGCACATCGGCGGCATCTTTTGCCTTGGCAGAAAGGCCGCCGAGGGAACCGCGCGTAGCCATCGAGCGAACGAACACGCCATCATCCATCGCGATCTCCTGCATACGGATTCTATCGCCCAACAATGCGCCACCTGTGAATGGCGAGGTAGGATCGACGGCAATAATGCCTACCGTCTTGTTTTGAGAGCGAAGAAGCTTTGCCAGTTCAGCCGTCAGCGTGGATTTCCCTGCGCCGGGAGGGCCAGTAATGCCAACGCGATACGCATGGCCCATCTGCGGCGCAAGTTTGCGGAGCAAGTTCGGCATTTCCGGCGCGTCATTCTCGACAAGAGTGATCGCGCGCGCAATGGCACGGCGGTCACGAATTTTTACTTGTGCAGCAAGCTCAGGGATGGTCATGTTCAGGGCACAAACAAGTTGAGCGCGCCTTTATGTTCGATGGTAGCCGTACCCTTTAGGGTACGGTGTCGATCACTCCTACCCTAAAGGGTACGGCTACACAATCGCGGAGCAAATAAAATTTTCCGTCCAGACGGATTGGGTCTTGTTGGATTCGATCTTTCGAATGGCATTGGCTCCGGCGCGAATCGTTTTCCAGGCAACCGACCGCAACATTCCTTTTAAGCCGTGTGGCAGTGGAGCACATTCGAAATAGTTTACGTCATGGAATCCTACTGCGCTAAGGAGCTGGCCCATTGAGCCGGGGGAGAGGATCGTAGAATGGGTGAGGTCTCCATACATGATCTGACGAGGGAATAATCCTTCTCCGTTCACGGTCTGGAGCAGAAGCACTCCGTTCGGTTTCATCGCCGAGTGTACTATCTTGAATAATTGTAATAGCTCTTCTTTCGTAAAATGCTCGACGAAGTCGATAGCAATAACGGAATCCAGACTCGCCAATGGTTGACTTTTGAGATATTCGAACACGTCAGCTCGTTCTGCATTCAAACTATCTTTACGGGCGAGCGCGATCTGCTCTTCGGAAATATCGATGCCTTTTGCATTCGTAAATCCTTTTGTGCGAAGGTAGTTTAAAATGCGTCCGTGCCCGCAGCCTAATTCGAGAATGGAAGCATTTCTTTCGAGATTTCGAAGGACAGGGAAGTATCGTGCATCGCACCACCGATAATAATGTGCAAGCTCCGCAGATGTAAGCGAAGCGTTCTCCTGTTTGAACGTGCTTACATAGCGTTCGTATAGTTTGGAGCGATAGTCCATGTCTGAACCTGGATTTATGGGATTATTGGGATGAATGGGATTTTATTTTGGGATTTTTAACAATGCTTCAAAATTCATCTGCACATTAAAGAATTAGATTTTTGAAATCAATCTCATTTATCCCAATAATCCCATAAATCCAGGTTCAGACAAGGTTCTTCCTATACACACGATACGTCTTATACTTCTCCCCATTCATCATTTGTGCGGCGCGGTTCATCGGAACGTTGGTTTCCTGCACCCAGGATGCTTCGCCGTAGTGATAGCCTTTCCGCTTTGCCACGTTCATCGTTTCTGCATAGAGCATCGCATCCACACCGCGGTTGCGGTATTCCTTCAATACTCCGAGCACAATAATCCGAATGGTATTTATTGCTTTTTTCTTGGTCAGCAATTTCCAAATTCCGACCGGCAGATTTCCCATTCCACGAGGTATCTTCATCCCGGAGTAGAACGCCTGGTTCACGTCTGGGAGCGAAAGTGCAAACCCGACAGTCTTCCCATCCACTTCAGCGAACAGCACTAATTCTGGGTCGTAGATCTGCTTTAGGTCAGCGGCGAGAAAATCCATTTCAGCATCCGTGAATGGGACGAAGCCTTCGTTCTCCCAGGCTGCATTATAGATCACTTTGATGCGTTCCACTTCATCGTTAAACTGTTTGGTATTCATCGCGCGGACGGTGATCTTGTTCCGCTCCGCCATTGCCTTCGTAACGCGGACAAGTTTATCCGAACGCGCGGTGTCTTGCGAAAGCAGATAGGCATATAAGTCCTGCGCTTTCGTATATCCATTCTGCTCGATGAGCGATGCATAGTATGGAGGGTTATACGTCATCAGCAGCACCGGTGGGCGGTCGAAGCCCTCGATGAGCAGGCCGTATTCGTCGTTCGAGGATGGATTTGCCGGCCCATACACGACATTCATTCCACGCTCTTTAACCCACGACTCCGCAGCTTGAAATAATTCCTTTGCAACCGAAGCATCGTTCACCGTCTCGAAAAATCCGAAGAAGGCAGCTTGTTCGTTCTGTGCCTGATTGTAATTATGATTGACGATCGCTGCAATGCGTCCCACTGGCTTGCCATTCTGCTCGGCAAGCCACCAGCCTGTTTCGGCATGAGTGTAGAAGGGATTTTTCTTCTCGTCGATCAATTTCATCCGATCCATTTCCAGTGGTGGAACCCAATGGGGATCGTCGCGATAGATGTCCCACATCATGCGCACGAACGTGCGCTTGTCGGCGGTTGAAGATATTTTGCGGATGGTGGTGCGCTCACTCATGGTGGTCGGGAAATTAGTGCTCTTCCAGGTCGCTAGCAGGATCTTTAGTATGATCGTTCGCCTTTGCGTTCGCCTTTTGCATCTCCTCGTTCGCTTGCTTTAGTTCTTTCGCATCGGCATCAAAGATCTTCATGCGTTTCTGGTATTCGATCATATCTTTTTTCGCAGTGAACGTGAATTTGTCGTTCTCGATCGTGTAGGAAGTATGCTGCAAATACAGAAGGACATCGAGGACATCGGAATAGACCTTGTTCATCGCGTCGAGGAATGCATTGAACGCGCTGCGGTCCTCGCGGAACGAGGCGTCCATATCCTGGAAGCCTTTTGAATCGATGTTCGGCGGCAATTCCACGGCAAGGATATACAGGGAGTCTTCATAATCCCTGGCCAGCGTATCGCTTGTGATGCGTGTATGCTTCAGATACTCGATGAAATCGAGCACGCGAGAGACATTATCCGCAACGTGGGCCGAATCCAAATTACGGATCGCCAGTGGATCGATCTTGTTCATTGCGGATATGTGACGGTTGAGTTCTGCATTCTCCGCGTTCACGCGCGAAGTCATGAGCTTGATGGACTGGCTAAGGCGCTGCTCGAATGCGATACGGACATGGTCTTCCGAGGCAGGGCTCTGCTGGGCACGGAGCGGCGCCGTGAGCAAGAGAAGCAAAAACGCCGTTAAAATAGGGGGGTAAGTTCGAGCGATCATTCTCTCGTGGTAACCGCAGTTTGGAAGTGAAAGATTCACGGAGCAAAGAAAACAAAAAAGGGTATGTTTGGCGTACCCTTTCAGAACTTAACAAAAAATGCTCCTCTCCCCCGGAGGGATGAGGTCGCGTGAAGGGATTTATTCCTTCACCAATTTCACGGTTTGCACTACGCCATAAGCCGTGATGATGCGGGCGTAATACGTACCCGAAGGCAGCCCGGCGAGCGAGAAGGAAACCGATTTATTCCCCGGCTCGAACAGGCTCTCGTAGCCATAAGAAGATGCCTGTTTGCCCAGCACATCGAAAAGCTCGATCTTCACATACGCCTCTTTGCTGATGCTGAAGGAAATTACGGTTCCTTCATTTACAGGGTTGGGGTTAGCTGTGGCATTGGAAAGAATTCCAAGCCCTTGTGATTCACTCACACTCGCATAAAGGAAGTGCTTATTTAATAACGCGTTAAGACCAGGGTCAATGGAATCGAGTGGTGGTAGAGTTGTGTCTAATTTGTAAGATGATGGATTATTTTCCCATGTAGAAATTTGACTCTGGCGCCCATTTGCAAAGTCCCTCCGCAGAAAAGAAGAATCGCAATTTGTGTTTTGAATAAGCCAATTGATGATAGCAAGATTCCAGTCATATCCAGTATCAGGATAAATATGATTAGGAACGGGTGTTTCTCCTGCGATAGCCTCTACACAGGCGCAAAAATATTCGGGTGTAGTGGTGTTTAGATATAATACAGACTTCAACCATGCATAATAATTTGATCGAACCGCACCATAGTTTCCAAGCCCGTCAGCAGCATTACTCATAAATTGAAATCCCGAAATAACATCAGGGAAATTACTATTAGCACACTGTACGACTAATTTCATTGAAGTATCATAATCCATTTGCCAAATTAGGTCATTATCATACGCATTAGCTTCGTTAAAAAGCAATTGACATCCGGTTGGTAAGCTATCGACCGCGAGCGGCTTTTCAACTTTACCTTTTTTAGCGACAAAGCCGGTGCCACTCCCACAAGATACACCATCCTTCCAAAAGTCAGTGATTAGGTTTGCTTTAGTATCGATATTGGCTTGCTCAGCAGTCTCCCTTGCATCCGAACTGACATTTTGTGGTACGCCTGTCGGTTGGTCCGGTTTGAAAGTAGGAACATCAGCGATCTGTTGCGTGCGCAGGGATGCGGCAGTGCAAAGCAAGATCGTCAAACAGCCAACAGTAATTTTTTTCATACCCTAACAATTTATGATAATTCCCGGACCGGGGAACGCATGTCGGTAGGTTCGTAGGGATCCGCCGCGGCGGACGCACGTCCGTTCCCGGTTGGCGGTCGTTCACGTTTGAATATACATCATAATAGCCCTTCTAATTCCTTGGGGGGCGGACGTGCGCAGCACGTCCCTACGGTTGGGTACGATTCCGAATTTCGTGGCGTCTCGGAAAAGTGAACCACCATTCACAGGATGGAGCGGATTTGGGAAAAAGGATCCATCGAACAAAAAAGGGTACGCATGGCGTACCCTTTTGGAAAACAGGATTCGAGTGCATTACATCTTAATAAACTCGACTCTGCGGTTATTGGCCTGGCCTTCGGGTGTATCGTTGCTGGCGATCGGTACTGTGGAGCCGAAGCCTTTCGTTGTCAGCCGCGAAGCATCGATTCCCATGGTGATAAGCTGCGCTTCAACGGCATTGGCTCGCTGTTGGGAAAGCGTCATGTTCTTCGACGCAGAACCGGTATTATCGGTATGACCATCGATCTCCATGTTGATATTCGGATTCGCTTTCAGGAATTTCGCAACATCGTTGAGCACGCCCATGCTTTGCGGCAGGAGCGTTGCCTTGCCAATATCGAACGTGATGCCGTGTGTGACAAACTTGCCGTTCGTGAGAAGATTCCCGATCGCGTTCGCGTTGCCACCGGAAGCAATGCGCATATTTTTGAATACGATCGGTTTGTCCATATCACCGATCCCGCCAACTTTAAGGCTTACGGGTACGAAACCGCACTGCGGAACGACAAGCGCTCGCGTGTTATCCAAATATGCTTTCATTTGGCCATTCTTGTAGATCACAGCAGCATGATGCCACTTTCCGAAATAGTCTGCGTCCGATCCGACGGTACTTCCGGAGAAGTCATGCGGGAAATAACTGGTTGTGACCGTATGGCCGAGGTGTAGATCGCGATTTTCCGTTTTGTCATCGACAAATCGGATCATGGGGTCATAACCACCATTGGCAAAGAAGTCAAATTCCACGGTAAAAGGATCGGTCAGGTAATTTGCGGTGGTCATGCGGGGATCGACCATGACATAGTTGCCAACTGTCAGGCAGAATGCCGGTGCACCCTGCACGGCGTTGACGACACCCTGACCGGCATCGAGATTCCAGTGCGCCGGGAACTCTCCGTCCTGATCGGCGGTGAAATCGTCGGAAAAAATAATGGTATCACCTGGCTTGAAATCGTAATTCTGGTACGCGGCAATGGATTGTGGCGAGTTCACCGCCATGCCCACTGCCGAAGGCGCAGAAGTTCCGCCGGAGTTAGTACCGCCGTTATTGGCTGCCGTTCCATGCTGGCCGTTTCCGAGTACGGAGTCCATTACATTGCTGGTGGTCTGGCTGGCCTTATCGTTGACCTTTCCGAGCGCGGTGTTCTGCATGGTATTCTGGATCGAGCTAAGCGCACCGCAACTCGAGAGGAGGAGGCATGTGGCAAAGAGTGTTAAAGAAGTAAACGTGTGTTTCATTGTGGTTTTTAAAAAATAAATACAGCTCGATACAAAAATAAGCATTAATTGACGAGACCTAGTGAAATAAGAATCAAATAAAACATCCTCGGTGCTGCAGGAAAATATTGCGTATCTTTGTATCGATATAAAACAAGCCGAATGCGACACTATCGATTTTGTCAATTTGCAATAGCCTTGGCCGCTTTATGCACTATTGGTCTGGTGCGTGTATCTTCATTGCGCGCGCAGGATTCGACCATGCATCCCTCTTTGGCACTCCTTAACACGGCATCGCCGGGTAGCTTTATTTTCTTTCCTGGCGACAATGCGGACCTGATCCTCACAAACAGAAGCATCACGACAGAGAATAATATAACGATTACCAAAGATTCAAAAATGACGATTCCTGCTGCTCAATGGATGGTCAATGGGATTCAAAATGGGAATGCTACCTACGGAAGACTCATCCAACAATCGACGGGGTATGCGGTTTATACCGCGCCGAGTGGAGGCTATTATGGCCCTGTTACTTTATCCGCATCCGTAATCAAAGCAGACGGAAGCCAGGAAACCTCGCTCGCGCCGACCGCTTATATCGTTCCGAAAAATCTTAGGTATTATTGTTCATACACCGTTGGATGTAAATGTCCTGCCTTGGAGAGCCCTGGAATGCTCGGCTTCATGAACAGCCAGGGTGTCGAGTTCCATTTTCATCTGGAGCGATCTTCGCAGAATCAATGTAATGCCGTGTTCGACCATGGCCCTACACCCTTAGAAGGCTCGCCGATAAAAAATTATTCCTCTTGTGCTCCTACCTATGAGATCAGCGATTTCGATTATGGTCAAGATATGGCAATGAGCAACCCCAAGTGTGAATACGATGGCGCCGATAACATGCTCCATTTCTCCTTCGACGCCCATGCGCAGGACTTGCCGGGATATTCGGTGAAATTCACCGGAGCAGATAAAGTCATTTATACGGAGCAAGTCATCAAGGCAACGCAAACAACCTGGGTTCCGCAGGTGAATATTAGCAATTTACCTTATACCAGCCCAGTTAGCACGGAGTCAGCCTCCGGCGGCGGGGGGTGGGTCATCAAATCGAAGTACGGTGTAAATGTAGCGCAATAGCCTGGATGTATGATCGAGATCGCAGGAACCCCCTCGTATGTATTTTTGCAATCGACTGCTACGCGAATGTTTCGAAGCATTAAATATCATTCACACGGTTTTTTCGCGGCATGGGCACTGCTCACATGCTTTGGGAGCATGGTTCCAAGTAAGGCGCATGCACAGGCGACCGTGATCCCATCGTTGGCGGTCAATCTCAGCAACGACAGCTTTATTCTCTTCGCTGGCCAGACCGCTGAATTTATCGTCACCACCGAAACCCAAACCACGGAAAATGGGGTGGTTATAGAGCAGGGAAACGCGGCACCTTCCGTGACGATCCCGGTATCGAAATGGATGGTCAATGGCGTGCAAAATGGGAATTCGACATACGGTAGATTAGTTCAACAAGCGACCGGGTTCGCAATCTATACCGCTCCGAGTGGTAACTTTTATGGGCCTGTTACCATCTCTGTCGCCGTCACGATGCCCGATGGCAGTCAGCAGACGGTCGTCACTTCCGTGATCCACATTTTGCCGAAGCAGTTAGTCTGTTACTGCGATGCAGCCGTTGGCGCCCATTGTTACAAGGGACCGGGCGTAGCCCCTTCGATAGATGTTTTGAACTCCCAGGCCATAAAATTTACGTTCCATCTGGAGACGAATGGACTACATTCCGCCAAAGGTGTGATCGACGATGCCCCGTCAAAATGGGATCAGCAGCAGCATTCCTACATTTGCGATCCAACCAATTTTGTGCTGACCAGTTTTGACTATGGGCAGGATATGGACGCCAAGAACCCGGTGATCACGTACAACACGTCCGACGACGTCATCCACATTGCGGTTCAGACGAAATTGCCGGACCTTCCGAGCTATGAGATACGCTTCGTCGCCAATAACGCCGTCGCCGGCCAGTATCCCGGCCTCGCCAACCCCTATGAATCCTGGAATGCCGATGCCGATGTCAGTAAGTTACCATTCGAGAGCCCGATCACAGCTCCACCCTCGCAAGGCTGGTGGATCGTCAAGACACGGTACAAAGTTGCAGTAAATGAATAATGATCCTTATTGAGAAGATGAAAAAAACCATTGCGATTGCGTTTATTTTAGTTCCACTCTGCGCGCGCGGGCAATCGATCGCAAAGATCGATATGATCGCGATGTTGAAGGAGATCCCTCAGCCCCCGTCATCGGTTGCGATGGCGTACGATAAAAGCACTTGCAACCCGAGTTTTTGCAATGCCGATGCGCTGTTCACTTCGTTCGAGAACGATATGAACTCGGCGGAATCGCAATGGAAGGTGATGAATGTAGCCCAGCAGCAGCAGGTGGATTCTGCAAAACAGCTCGCCGCTTCGTTGTCGGGAATACAAGGGAAATCGACGAGCGAACAACTTGCGATTGCTCAGAAAAATATTCCGGGAATGAACACCGGGGCAGTTTCAATGGCACAGCAAATGCAGGACCCCGCGTTCAAAGCAAAGTTCATGGCAATGACGCCGGAGCAAAAGTTGGCGTATATGCAATCAAGCGGGGCGATTCCTGCCAGTTCGAATCCCGCTATTGATTCCGATGCAGGAGTCACAAAAACCAGGCAGGATTTTCAGCAAAAAATGATGTCCGATCCCTCGTTTGCCACGCAAATGAAAAACATGACTCCCGCACAACAAGATGCGTACATGCAGCAACAATTAAACAAGAATGGAACGGATTGGAACGCCATTGCCGCGCGTTCGCGTGCGAACACCGCCGCCCATCCGGATACCACCGGTCAGGCGGCCAGTACCATGGGTAGCAGTACGGGCAACGATTTGATGACGCTGGACGATAACCCGTCGTCCGCACCGAGTTCCTCAACCGTGCTTTTGGTGCAGCAATCCACCGCGGCCATGAGTGCTCTTCAGCAATTCAATCCTTCGACTACCGCAGCGGCTGCGCACATCGACTCCATTATCGCCAGTGCTCCTGGTAAGCTTCAAGCTGCATTAAAGGCTCATCAGCAGCAATTGCAAGCGTCGGGCGCTCCGCAAGGCGAGGGTGGTTACTCCGATCCAAAGGGCGACCGTGCGATCCGCCTGCAATATATAACGAACGAAATTTCAGATGTCAACGCTGCACTTGCTTCTCTTAATTCTGCGTTCAATAGCGATAAATCGAAGCTCAATACTATCGTTGGTGCATACAACACCAGTCTCGTAAAATCGGGATACGGGGCAACCCTCACCAGCCCAGCCGATCAGGCAAACATTACAGGGCTAGCCAAAACGCAGATACAGGCCATGTCAGCCGAACAAAACCTGGAGAGCACGATCAAAAAAATTTACCCAGAGGTGGCATTTCTTTCGGTGCAACAGGCCGAGATCCAAAATGAAAAATGATCTCGGCTTGGGGTAGCCAATCTCTTAATATTGACAGAGATGGCCGATTGTCGTATATTTGCATGGTGCAGTTCAGGGTTATTGATCAAAATACGTGCGCTTATCGAAGCGCCTCCTGTGATCAGAAAAATACTTTAATCATTTCGCATGAAAAAACTTACGTTCCATTCGTCCATGAGTTCGATCTCGTTTCGCGCGGCCTTTGCTATTGCCGTCTGTTACTCGTTGCTGTTTGCATTCGAAGAGGTGTCTTTCGCGCAATGGAAACAGGCTACAGGTTTTTCGAATGTCAATGCCAGTTTGCCTGATAACGTCGATCAGGTCGCCGGCTTCACGCTTTGGGGCGATTCACTGCTGGCCTCGGCGTTTTGCGCCGACGATCTGCTAAACAACCCTGGCGCGACGCCCGATTCACTCTTTCTTTCTACGGATCACGGGCAAACATGGACGGATTTTGCTCCCTACGGGCAACGGCCATTGGTGGTGGTTGGAAATGATTTCATCGGAGAGGCACAGCCCTCTCCTGCCGACAATAATATTTCCGACGCAGTGCTCTCTTTTTCCACAGATTATGGACAGACATGGGCGATCGATACGACGGGATGGAACCTCACAGGTACCAATGGCCAAGCCCTTTCGCTTGCTAAGATCGGAAACACAGCCTATGCGTCGAACTCGTATGGTGTTTTTAGCCAAACAACCCCCGGCGGGATCTGGACGCTGGATTCGAGTGGGATGGGATACACATTCCCGTTTTTCTCAGAGATCGGTTGGTTAGCAGCATCCGGAAATAATTTATTTCTTTCCACGCTGGAGGGGAGTGGTGATGGAATCTTTGTATCTACGAACCAGGGGATGCTCTGGACGTCTGAAAATAGTGGATTGCCATCCTTCACCTCCTCGGGATTCAATAATTGGTATGAGGCGGATCAATTCGCTGTTTATGGCTCGTCCGTATATGCAGTGATCGCTCATGACACCGATCAATTTGGTGGATCCGACTTCGATACCGTCGATATTTATCTTACAACAAATAACGGTCAGAATTGGAGTAAGCAGAATTCATCTGATTTTAAATTGGGGATTGCTGTATAGCCTTGCCGCATACAATCAAAATTTATTTGCCGTTACAGATAGCGGTTTTTATTATTCATCCAACAACGGTTCGACATGGACGCAGGAGGATCAAGGTCTTGCATTTACGCCGGGAGATTATCCAAATTCCGTTATAGTTTCCGGTGGAAATATTGTGATCGGTACCAATTCGTCTGGTGCGTGGTATCGATCCCTTTCCTCCTTTGGGATTTCATCCGTGTCCGCGAATCCAACACGTGCGGATGGCCTGAGCCTTTCATTGTCCCAAAACCCTGCTTCGAGTTCCGAAGTAAAGGTTACCTATACTCTTCCCGATGCCAGTGATGCACAGATCCTCGTGATGGACGAATTGGGCCGAAGCGTGCGAATGTTCCAGAATGGTACATCGTTGCCGGGGGAAAATATGGTCACGCTCGATTCCCGCACGCTCGATCCCGGAACGTACTTCGTACGCCTGACCGCCGATGGCGCTGCCACCATGCAAAAGCTCGTGATCGCGAGATAATTTCCAGAATAGAATTGCTCAACTAACCAAATCCATATTCATGAATAATACTTTTACGGTGTCTCCGTTCTTCCCTCGCTCGAAACGAGTTGCAATTCGTTTCGCAGCGTTTGCCATTGTACTGATCATCTCGAATCATGCCGCGTTTGCACAATGGAAGCAGGTGACAGGATTCAGTAATTCGCTGGGGAATAATAATGTCGATGACGTCGCAGGTTTCCTGGTGTATGGGAACAATCTTCTTGCCGATGCGAGATGCGCAAGCAATCAGACGGGCGCTACGTCGGATTCTCTTTTCCTTTCATCGGATAACGGCCAAACCTGGTCAAGCTTTGCTCCGAATGGCGGTGTTCCGCTTGTCGCATTCCAAACGAATGCCGGATATGCGCTGATCGGCTCTGCGAACCTATCACCGGCAACCGGGAATAAAACCGTGCTCTGCTATTCCAGAGATCAGGGCCAAACATGGTTTGCCGATACAACAGGATGGCCGGATACGAATGCGTTTGCTGCGGCATTGATTTCGTTCAACGGGAAGATCTATATGTCGTGCGGCGGATCGGGCATTTTTCAACAAACGGCACCCGGAGCACCATGGACACCAGATACCGTTGGAATGACGATCTCCTATCAAGGGGTAGTTTATCCGATTGGGGTCAATAAATTAGTGTCATCCGGAAATAATTTGATCGCTGCATCTGCTGGTTTCGGCATGTATGTCTCGACGAATAATGGTGCATCGTGGTCCTCAGCAAATTCGGGTTTATCGTATTTAGACAGTAACAACGGCTGGGCGCCTGCTTGGGCGTTCGCAAATTCGGGCTCCTCGCTTTATGCATTGTTCGCTCATGACAGTACGGACAACACGTACGATTGCTATCTCACCACGAATAACGGCCAGAGTTGGACGCTGAAGAATTCTACTCCGCAAACCTGGTCCAATGTTACCCCCCAGCTTGCAGCATTCGGTCAGAACCTATTCGCTGCTACCGACAGCGGTTTCTATGTGTCCACTAATAGCGGCACAACATGGACGCAGTGGAATGCCGGACTTCCAACCGCTAACGGACCTTATGTGAATGCTGTGCAGGTCTCTGGCGGATATGTGATGGTCAGTACGTTTGAAAATGGTGTATGGATCCGGAAGCTATCGGATCTTGGGCTTTCTGCTGTGACTCCAATAGCGGGATCGGATGCCGGGCTGAAACTTGCTATATCAGGGAACCCGGCTTCCGGTTCGGGAGTAACGATCACCTATACTATGAGCGATGCCGGTCCCACGCAGGTGTCGGTGATGGATGAATTAGGCCGAACCGTTCGCGTCCTTCAGAATGGTATGGCGTTGTCGGGTCAGAACGTACTGACGCTCGATCCGCTCAGCTTCGCTCCCGGTTCGTATTTCGTCCGCCTTTCGTCGAATGGCGAGTCAGTTACGGAGAAGTTGGTGATCACCCGGTAATTTCGCGATTCGGAATCATTGTGGTTCTTCCTCGTTTCAATTAAGCAGAAGCTGACCGTTCGTTCTTTGTGGGGTCAGAGAACGAGGGTCGGGGTATATGTCATTAATCTAAAAATGTGGGAATGAGACACAATTCTATTGTCTCAATATTGCTTTTTCTGAAAGAAGGCGGATCGCTTGTTATCGTATTATGCGCGATTTGTTTGGTTATCTTTCTCCCCACAGCCGGCGCACAACAATGGACGCAGGCCAGCGGGATCGGGAATTCATTCATTGGGAGTCTTGCAGTCTTTGGGAACAACATGATTGCAGGGGTAGGCTCCCAAGAACCAGATTCGATTTTCACCTCTACCGACCATGGCAAGAGCTGGAGTTTTGTTCTTGGCGACACGGTGCCCTTGGTTATTACATCCATGGCTGCAGCGGGAACGGATTTAGTTGTCGGTTCTAATTCTTCTGGAGGATCTTACTTCAGTACGGATGCTGGGCATACGTGGGAGATGAATATTAACGACTTTCCCAACCCGATTCTATCACGTTTTAGTATAGGGGTGTTGACGACGATCGGCGACACAATCTTCGCTGCCACGGGTTCAGGTGTGTTTCAGCAAGTTGGGCCGGGAGCTGACTGGATGCCCGATACCATCGGCGAAGTGCCGGATGGAGATTTCAGCCCTGCATCTGTAGTTTCGCTTCTAGTTTCCGGCTCCAATTTTTTTGCTGGAACAAGGGATGGTGGCGCCTATCGTTCGACCAATGAAGGGGGATCATGGTCTCCCATCGATAGTGGGTTACCAACGAGCTATTTCGATGGAACGACGGTTGCTAAATTTGCGATCAAGGGGTCAACTCTTTTTGCTATTATCCCTGATACCGACCTGATCCATTCAGAAGTTTATTACACGACAAACGAAGGACAAAGCTGGATTAAAGCAAATGATCAAGCTCAAAATTGGAATAACGTGCTTGGCTTTGTATCGAACGGTCAAAATTTATTTGTTGCGGCCGATAGCAGCGTCTATGTTTCATCCGATAATGGCGTGAACTGGGCTCCAAACAATGACGGGTTTCCACCCTCTAACGGTGATGCCGGTTACATTATTTCCATGGATACGTCAGGCCCGAATCTGGTAGTCGGCACTTATGCCAATGGAGTATGGGTCCGGAAGCTTTCGGATTTTGCTCCTTCATTGGTTACACTACCGAACGTCAATGCTGGGTTTGACCTCACAGTAATTGGGAACCCTGCTTCTGGCTCGGTAGTAAAGATCACCTACACGATGAGCACTGCTGGTCCCGTGCAGGTGTCGATACTGGACGAATTAGGCCGAACCATTCGCGTTTTTCAGAATGGTCCGGCACTGCCCGGTGAGAATGTACTGACGCTCGATCCTCTCGCATTCGAGCCTGGAACGTATTTCGTTCGACTCACAGCCGATGGCACGACAGCCACGCAAAAGCTTGTGATCTCTCGGTAACCGTTCCTTACACTGGCCCGACCCGCTCATCGCCCTGATAGAGCGGTTTCTCGAACACGCGATACCGTTTGTAGGGCTCGCCGTTCATCACTTCGGCCGCGCGGGACATCATCATGTTATCTTCCAGAACCCACGATGCTTCGCCAAATTTGATTCCCTTTTTCTTGGCCCGTTCCATGATCTCGCGATAGAGCAACGCATCGACAGCACGCCCGCGATATTCGGGCATCACGCCAAGCAATACAATTCGGAGATTATCGATCGCTTTCTTTTTTGTCATGAGATTTGAGATGGCCGTAGGCAGATTCATCGCACCCTTCGGGATCGGCTTTCCGGCAAGGAATGCCTGATTGATGTCCGGAATGCACAGCGAAAATCCGATGGTCTGCATTTTGCCATTTGCATCGGGGGCTTCCGCGAACAGGACAAAATCAGGATCGATGATCTGCCGCAGTTCATCGGCCAGCATCGTGATCTCTCCGTTGTCCAGCGGAACGGCTCCCCAATTCTCTTCCCATCCGCGTGAATAGAGGTCACGAATCAGATTCACCTCCGCATCGTATTTTTTCATATCGAGCGAGCGGATCTTTACCTTCGATCGCTCGCGCAAGATATTCGTCACGCGCTCGATCTTCGGCGAGAGCGATTTCGTCTCTGTGATACGCCATGCAAGGAGATCTTGCACTTTTCCATACCCCGCATTTTCCCAAAGCTTTTTGTAATAGGCAGGATGATACGGCATCATCACGGCAGGAGGGTATTGGAATCCTTCCACAAGCAAACCAACCTCATCATTAATGGATGGACTGACCGGCCCGCGTACATGCTTCATCCCGTGCGACCGGAGGAAATCCTCAGCCGCTAAAAAGAGGGCATTGGCTACCGATTGATCGTCAATACAATCGAAAAATCCCACAAAGCCCGTCATGCCTTGCTCTGCGGCATAGAGTTCGTTATGCCGGTGATTGATAATAGCCGCTATTCGACCGATGACCTTGCCGCTATTATCTTCAGCCAGAAACAGTTGATGGGTCGCATGCTTGTAAAATGGATTTTTGACTTCGTCGATAAGCCGCATGCGATCCATTTCGAGTGGTGGAACCCAATTCTTTTCATTTTCATAAAGATTCCATGGAAGCCGGACGAAACGGAGTTTGTCCTTGCGGTTCTCCACTTTGCGAATGTGAACTGTCGTTGTGGACGGAGCTGACGGTTTGGACGTAGTGGAGATTTTAGACTCCGGTGCCTCGTCCTCGTCTAAAACGCCCAATTCTTCTCCAATTTCTTTAAAAAGTTCTAAGATCCTGTCCAGATGATGCTTTTCATGGGTTGCCATGAAGCTGGTACGCATCATCTGCATACCCTGCATCACGCCCGGCACAACGAACGCATTCACGAACACACCGGCATCGAAGAGCTTTCGCCAGAAGACGAGCGTCTTGATGTCATCGCCAACAATAACAGGAACGATCCCTGTTTTTGACTCGATAACCTTGAACCCCATCGCCTTGAACTCGCGGCGCATGTAATCGGCATTGTCGATCAAATGCTGGATGCGCTCCGGTTCTTCGCGAAGAATTTTGAGTGACATCAGCGCCGCAGCAACGGAGGCTGGTGTCGGACTGGCGGAAAAGATCAGTGCGGAAGCCTGGTGCTTGATGTAGTTGATGACGCGCTCCTCGCCAACGACGAAACCGCCAAGACTTGCGAACGTCTTAGAAAATGTTCCCATCGTCATGTCCGTCTCTTTGACGAGATTGAAATAGCTTGCCGTGCCGCGTCCGCCTTCACCGATGACGCCGACCGCATGTGCGTCATCAACCATGATCCGGGCATTGTACATTTTTGCAAGCTCGACCATGCGTGGCAAGTCAACAATTTCACCGGAGGTCGAAAAAACGCCATCGCTTACGATGAGCTTCGGTGCATCGACCGGGAGCTTGGAAATGCGGCGTTCAAGATCACCCATATCATTGTGATTGTACCGAACCACTTCGCCATACATGCCTCTCGCCATCAGGTTTCCAGCAACGATGCACGCATGGTTGTCTTTATCGCTGATAACATACTCGCCTCGCTGGCAGAGCGTCGGGATAACCCCTTGGGCAGTCTGGTATCCGGTCGAGAATAGCAGGCATGCCTCTTTTTGGAAATAATCAGCCATCTCATGCTCGAGTTCTTCGTGCAAACGGACCGTCCCAGTGAGGTAACGCGAACCAGAGCAACCCGTCCCATAGCGCTCGATGGCTTTGATGGCCGCTTCCTTGACGCGCGGATCGGCCGTCAGCCCGAGATAATTATTGGAGCCGGCCATAATGACCTTGCGGCCTTCGATCTGGACGACCGGGCCTTCGTTCTCTTCAATGGCTCTGAAATAGGGATAATATCCAGCTTCTTTTACTTCATCGGCGCGGGTGAAGTCGTAACATTTTTGAAATAGATCCACGGAGTGGGGGAAAATATGAATAATGATATGTAGCGCAAACTTTAGTTTGCGACCGTCCACGGACTAAACGCAAATGGGGAGTTCTGAACTCCCCATTATGCAAATCTGGAAAAGTAGGTTTAAACCTATCGCAGGATGACCAATTGCCGGCTAACAGTTGCGTCCTCGCCACGGAGAACGAGCGTGTATGCGCCATTCGGCAGATCTCCAGTTTCGAGTTCGAGGGCGCTGATAGGCATTCCGAGCGGTCCCGCAAAATATTCGCGGACCTTGCGGCCAATGGGATCATAGAGTTCAAGCGCAACTTGCTCGGAAGCCGGTGCGCTCACCACAACGCGAGAACTGCCATTGGCCGGGTTCGGAAATGGCTCGCCGAGCACGAGGCTGGTATTAGTCAGAGTCGTCGAATTCACAGCGCTCGAGGAGGCAGGCAGAACGAATTTTTCCGCCCGATAGACAAGATACGGAATGTCGACGTGCAGTTCATAGACAATAGTTCCGTTGGGGCGAACCTCGGTCACGGCTGGCTGATCGACAAGGGCAGAGCCATTGAAATTCAAGCCCCAGTTAATTAACGTGTTCCCATTATCCAATCGTTGAACATATCCCATCGCCTGACTCGCAACGCCCGAATCGTGGTCATAATGCCAGACCAGCGTAGCGGTCTCATTCTCAACATTTAGGTCATATTCGCACGCGCGGGCAAATGGCGTCTGGAAAGGGGAAATGCTCGTGTCCGGTGGTGAGACCGAGCTGTCGATCGTGGTGTCGTTCCGTGTTACGATATGTCCATAGTTCCCATTATCGTAAAGCGTCAGATGCCCATTGGCGATGCGCCGAATAGCATGTTGATGCGAGAAGTGCATCGAGTCATTGATGAAGGTGAATTGATTGTGTTTGCCGCCAAATCTCCAGATGATCGACCCAGTGTCGAATCGATTGATCTTGGTGATCTCGTCCATACTTCGAGAGGAAAGAAGGACGTTGCCATCGGTATCGACCTGGATGGCGTTGGCATGAACGGCATCCACAGTATCTTCTAAAAAGTTATCGTTCGTCGCGTCGGTGTCGAGGAAATGTCCGGGATCCCATGTTCTCCAGATCCAGATGGGAGTTTTTGTTAAGTCGAGCTCTTCAATGACCGCTCCCATAACAGTTGCGTTTGTTTTTCCATTTTTCACATATTTACTCATATTGATACCGGGTAAAGGAGCAAGCCCGAGCATCAACGCGTGACCGTTCGGGAGCAGTTCGAGGTCGTGAAAATCTGTTGTGTAGGGTGTATTTGCAGTGTAGGAGTCAAAACTGTCGCGAACGACATAATTGGAATCCATGATGTAGTATTTGGAACCGGTAGCCATCAGGTAATTGGAACTGTAGCCTCCTTGACAGAACGCGAATTGTTTATTGGGCAGAAGTTTAAAGTCCCAGTCAAGAAAACGAGACGGTTTGGCATAATAGACCGGATTTGCCAGTGAATCAAGGATCATTCGATAGGCCCCCAAACTTCCGCCGCTAAAGAAATTATAGGTCGTAAGAAAAATATCACCCGGAGCTGGATCGTTCTTTGCGACCACTTCTATTTTGGGGAAATCGGCGGGAAGGGAAAGAGGCGCATCAAGGCTTAAATTTCCCGGATGAGCATTGAACGGAATTTCTTCATCGGTCGAGTCTGGCTCCGTAGGAGAGACTTCAAACGAAAATGAGATTGGAGGTAGGGAAGACCCGTCCGTCAATCTCAGGCTGTTCTGCAACTGAACATTCACCATTTCGCCTAAGTCGAATGGAGAACTCGGGCTAAAGATAATGGTGCGATGGTCATCGGATACCAACGCCGTGACAGGATGCACACCGGAGCTCGAACCTGTAACGATGATCGATGAGGCTGTCGCGCTTCCAGCATCAACGGTTCCGGATGGCCGAATGATGATCTTGGAGTCAGGCGGCACATACTTAGACCCATCCATCGGGAAATGGTACTCAATAGATACACGAGATTGTGCGAATGAGCCATTGGTATAGATCGGTGAAGTCAGGATCAAAAGGAAGAAAACCAGCAATCGATAAGATTTGTAAAAAGGAAGCATAAGCAATGAATCAATGATATAACCGTTCAAGAGTGGTGGCTACGAATTATCGCAAAATGACGAGCTGGCGGTTTACAGTGCCGCCATCGCCACGAAGCACAAGGTCGTAGGCGCCATTGGGGAGATCGTTGGTAAGTAATTCAAGCGAGAACGAAGGAGAAGTAACAAAGCCGGAAAAATAGTTACGTACCAAGCGGCCCAACGGATCGTACAGGCTGAGTTCCAGCCGATCCGAAAGGGTTGCGCTGATGCCAACCATCGAGCTTCCATTGGATGGATTGGGATAGGGTGAGCCGAGGAATGGCGCGTTCGATATCGAGTTTTCCGCAACAACTCCATCGTTCAACAGTATATATGGTGAAGCCCCAGCCACAAAACCTGTGTCGTAATTCGGCGAAGGGAATTTAAATGCGCGATAGATCGCCGTGGGGTCGATGACGTACATTTCGAAAGTCTTCTTTTTGTCAGGGGTTACCTCCGTGACGGCGGGATGAGCGAAAGCGCCCCCGGCTCCATTATACATTCCCCAGCTAATGAGGGTGTTCCCATCCGGAAGCCGCTGCACATACCCCATTGCCTGGCTTGCGATCGTTGAATCATGATCGTAATGCCATACGAGCGTTGCTGTCATTGTAGCCGTATCGACATTGTATTCGCAGGCGCGCGCGAAGGCCGGGTTGATATTTGTATCTATTTGGGTATAAGCCGGGGTAATGATCGTGTCCGGAGGGCTTACGATGATCTGGGTATCGGCCGGGAATGATATGGTGTCGTAGGATATGGCGATATGGTTAAAATTCCCGTTGTCGAAGAGCGTGATATGCCCATTCGCAATCCGGCGCACAGCATTTTGGTGTGAGAAGCGAATAGTGTCATTAATGAATGTAAACTGGTTATGCTTCCCACCCAGACGCCAGATAAGATGTCCATCCTTACGGCTGATCTTTGTTGCTTCATCCAGTTCACGCGAGGAAAGCAGGATATTTCCATCTGTATCGACCTGGATGGAATTGGCTTGAACACCATTGTAGGGCTTCTCCGTGATAGGATCCTCGGTGGCGTCGGTGTCGAGGAAATGGCCGGGATCCCAGGAGCGCCAGATCCAGACCGGCTGTTTTAGGGAGTCGGTTTCCTCGATAACGCAGCCAATAAAGGTTGCTGTGTCGCTCCCGCCATAAGGCGCCAGGTTGTATGGCTTGATCGGATAGTAAGAGAGCATCAGTGCATGGCCATGCGTTAGCAATTCCAGGTCGTGAAGGTCGGTGGTATAAGGCGGTTGGGTCCAGAAACTATCCACGATCTTGTAAGTAGAATCCATCGCAAACCATTTATTTCTTGGCAGCTCGAAATAGGTCATAAGGCCGTTTGGCTGCGGCTGAAAATCAAAATCGATCGAGTCAGCCGCATGTTGATAATAGACGGGGCTGCCATTCTTATCCAGTACCATCCGATAAGCTCCGGAAGTCCCTGTATCCTGCGAGAGTGCAATATATTTGAACGTTGAAAGGAATAGATAGCCCGGTGAAGGATTGTTATTAATGCTATCCGGCAGAACAGGGAAATCGGCGGGCAATGTCGAGTCCGTTTGGAAAGCATGTTGTGGTTTGGCTGGAGGTAAAGGATCACTCAAAAAAGGACTTTGCTCGACTGGTTCGTTATCCTGAACATCAAATGAAAAAGATATTGGACTAAGCTCCGATCCAATGGTCGTCTGGATTCCCGTTCCCAATGTTACAGTCACATGATCCCCGCTTTCAAATGGATCGGTGGGTGTAAAGATGATGGTTCTATTATCATCAGAAAGGACCATACATCCTTGGTGCCGGCCTGTCAGGGTACCGGTCACCACAAGATTTTTTGCGGCACCAAGAATACTTACAGGAACGGAGGGCCGGAAAATGATCGGAGTATTGCCTGGAACATACTTCGAGCCATCCATTGGGAAATTATATTCAATGACTGGCTTCGAGATCTGTGCCTGCGTGCTACTAACTGCTACAACCGAGAAAATACTAAATAGGAACGCAGCAATGATCCCTGACGAGAGTTTGAATTGATGAACCATAAGCTAAAAGAGTTTGCACACCGTATTAAACCCAATTTTTTAAGAATTATTGCAACATTTTTCAATTCTCGTTTTTGCCGATCCATCGTGCCGATCCCACGTTGCCGGAGGAGCGAAGTTTTGTGCTAATTTAATCAGCTACTATCGCAAGCTCGATCTGGGCGACATCCTTTGGTTCAGCTCCGCGTGCGAACTTGCGTTTGTATTTAGCGATCACGATGGAAAGGATCGGAACGATGATGATCGTAGGCCAAAGCCACCGTACCAGCAATGGAAGAAAATTTAGGTTGGAGACGCTAAACGCCGTGAGCGCGGTGATATAACTAACTGTCATTCCTCTGATATGACCAAAGAACCAGGCGGCCTTTTCCAACGGTGGGCGAAAAAGCTTTCGTAGGTCTGCAGCCATCACCACTGTAAATATCGCTCCGAAAATGACCGCAAGGAGATGCTGATTCCACACACCATTGACGATGAGTGATACCCCAGCCAGAAACGAAAGCACAGAAATGATCCAATCGATCGGCGTTGGGAGCTGTCCTCGGTCAGGACGTTTTCGAAGCAGCACGCGTCTTCCCTGGAATGTCATCTGAAAGCTGAATACGCCGATACCGAAGAGGAATGCGTTGCTATTTGCGGCTGCAAGGAAGATCGAGAGAACTGTGGTGACGATCATGGCCCAATAGTATATTTTTCCCCAGCGGCGATGCTGCTTCCCGCCTTTTTGGGTGAACATTGCGATGGGCGCGACAAAAAATCCAGTAATCCCGGCGCCGATGTGAATGGCCCGAAAAATTTGATGTGCAATATCCATAATGTTTAGGATGTATATTTAGAAAGTAAAATAGATCAGCGCTGAACCATCGCTTCGAGCTTGTCAATATAGGTTTCGAAGGCTTTTCTGCCTTTCTTGCTAAGTTTGTAGCGCGATACAGGTTTTTTTTCCACGAATTGCTTCGTGACAGAGATATATCCGGCCTCTTCCAGTTTTTTCAGATGGATGCTAAGGTTTCCGTCGGTTGCACCTACTTTCTCGCGGAGGAAAGTAAACTCCGCCTCATCCACGGAAACGAGCACGGCCATGATCGCAAGCCGAATGCGGGAATGAATCAGCTCATCAAGCTGCTGATAATCGAAATCGGTCATGCTCTCAAGCTCCCGCTGGAATGGCCATGAGCTTCTTGTAGCGCCGTTGCAGAATAATGCCGGGTATTACCTGAAACAGGAGAAGCATCGCGGCATAGATGCCAAGCGTATGGATCGAAGGCCACATATACATCAGGACTCCGCCGCCCCACCAGGCAAAACCAATGTTGCGCAACCAATCCAGATCGTTGGCTATGCCGGATAGGAAGTAGGCTATTCCCAGAAGAATGCAGCTGAAAAAACAGGTAAAGATAGGGTTGATTGAACCGAGCGTTGGATCGAACTGATAGTTGAACATTAATAGCACGATGACAAGACCAATGGAACCTCCGCACGCGCCCCAGATCGATCCCTGAATTCTGTCGATGAAGCTTCGCGCCCTCGCAGGCTGTTTCTTTTTATCCATAACATACTTGATGATAGTGCCCCAGCCGAAAAGGACGAGGCCGAGCCAGACGTAGCCTGAATAGAGATCGTGTTGTGTAATAGCTGAAATGTAGGTGACACCCATGCCAATGGCGACGATAAGTCCCCATACGATATAGGGTTTGCCATCCTCGACGAAGGCCATGCGGCTATCGGCGATGATCTTGCGAATGAACTGAAGTTCGTCCTCCGGACGAAAGGGTGGTTGGGTCGAAGGAGTGTTTTCCATGGTCTTTAATAAAGTACTTTGAATTACAAAGTACTTTAACCTTTATTTTTTGATCTGGTTCCAACCATCGAAAATTGTTTTATTTATTTTGATTGTTCTAACAGATTATGGCTACAACCTGCACACACCTCGATCAGATCAAAAATGTAAAACCACGCACCCCAAACGGATGTGAAGAATGCCTGAAAACGGGTGACACATGGGTGCATCTTCGCTTATGCATGACCTGCGGGCATGTTGGCTGCTGCGATCAATCCAAGAACAAACACGCGACCAAGCATTTTCACCGGTCGGGGCATCCCATCATCAAATCATTCCAGCCCGATGAGGACTGGATGTATTGCTATCCAGACGATCTGTTTATGGAGTAAACTCCCTTCTGATGACGGAGGGTTGGTCATTCAATTTTTCTCTCTAAGAACTCTCGATCCCAATTAAGAGAATTTGCCACCCGCTCGTAGGTGCTCTTAAGGAAATCGAGGATCATTGCTTCGGGTGTTGCAGATGCTTGAACATCGTCGTAATGCAAAATGAACTCACCGAGATCGGCGTTCCAATAGGCCTGTTTAGGTAAGATCGCAGTTTGTTCGATTCCCGGAGCAGCGGGATAGCCATAGGCATAGAACGCAGGTTTCAACAACTTGCCGCTTCCGGGCCAGAAGCCGGCAGCGAAGTGTTCTTCGTTACAATCGATCCGAGCCATGCGGCTTGCATGAGGAGGAGAAGCACAGGGATTTCCTGAAAACCTCGAAACCGCGAGGTCGAACGAACCCCACCAGAAGAGGACCGAGCTTGCTTTGCCTGAAAACCCCGACCGGAACGATTCGAATACTCCGGAAATAGATGCAAGTATGGTCCAGAATCTGCCTACTGCTTCGCGGTCGTAAGAATGGTGGACAGTATCGGTCTCCAGCGGGATAGCATTTTCTATTTCCTGCGGCTCCGGAGCAATGGTAACTTCAATTCCCATCGATCGCACGTTAGATAGAACAAGCTTATAGAATTCAGCAACAGGACGGGGTACAAGTTCTATGGTATTGGTTCTTCCCGTACTGTCGAAGATCTCCACATTGTGAGAAACGAGATCGAACCGTAGTTCGAAGATTCGTCCTTGGTAGGGGATCGGCCCGGTCGTTATTCCTCGTGCCCAGATAGAGAGTGCCACATGCCGCCATTCGTTCAAAAAAGGCGAGAGCGCGAGTTTTATTTTGCCGGCAACTTGGGTATAAAGGTGGAGCGTGTCGTAGGTATCTACCCACTCCTCATAAGGCAGCGAAGGCCATGCAGTATGATCTGACATAATACGCTCTGCAAGAAAGTTACATGGTTGATATCTCGTCCTCTTCGAGATCGAAGGAGGAAAGCAAGTGTATAGCGAGGAACCGGTCGAGGATCTCATCCATGGTCAGGTTCTCGATACCTTCCGTCGAAAATTTGCCGCAGCAATAACTTGCGAGCACCGTTCCATAGATCATCGCACGTTTCGCATCCTGGTAATTGATCGAACCGCGATGTGCAAGGTACCCGATAAAACCACCCATGAAGGTATCGCCCGCACCGGTGGGATCGAAAATCTCTTCCAATGGGTAGGCCGGCGCGGAAAAAATATGCTCGTTGTAAAACAGAAGCGATCCATGTTCGCCCTTTTTGATGACGACAATACGTGGTTCTTCCGGCGCAAGCATTTCCTGCAATTTTCTTCCGGCAACAATGAGGCTTGGAGACTCGATGAGCAGCCGTGCTTCGCTATCGTTGATGACAAGGCCGTTCGATAATTTCAGCGTTCGCTCTAAGCTTTCGCGATAACCCGTGATCCAAAAGTTCATCGTGTCTAATAGCACGAGCTTCGGACGCTGTACCATCTGCTCGATCACTTCGCGCTGAAGATCGGGTTGGATATTACCAAGCACGAGAAAATCTGGCGACATAAAATGTTCGGGAACCCGTGGTTTGAAATTGGCGAATACATTCAGGTTCGTTGCGATCGTATCCCGCGAGTTCATATCATAATGATAACGCCCATGCCATGAGAAGGTCTTTCCGCCTTTTACGACCTCGATGCCCGAAGTATCGATCGACCGCTCGCGAAATAAGTCCCACGCACGCTCGGGGAAATCCTCCCCGACGACGCCAACCACGCCGACGGCATGGCCGTTGTTGTTCTTTGGCTTAAAGTAACTTGCGGCCGTGGCAATAAAGGTGGCGCTGCCGCCTAAGGCTTTCTCCAATTTGCCGAACGGCGTTTCTATTATATCGAGCGCGAGTGAACCGACGATGAGTAGTGACAAAGTATAAAAAGTGCTAAAGTGCTGAGTGCTAAAGTGAAGCTAAACACAGAAGAGTAATGGAAAAGCTTCAGGGGTGTCATTCCCGCGAGAGAAAGAATATTGTACATGCCCTTGCTGATGGGAGTGGGTTATGTTTGATCGGGATTCCTCTAAAGGCATATTGTCCCTCAATAAAAATTGTGCATGAAAATTCAACACGGTTCCCCGATTTTCGAGAGATTGTTTGAGTAAAAAGTGCCGAATTCCAGCCGGATTAAGCAAAAATAGGACACTTCAACAAAACGTGCTTTTTGGTCATAGATATTTTAACCGCTCGCACGTAATTTTGTCTCGCTTTCTTAAGAAATCGCTTTTAACTTTAATTAATCAAAAACATGAAAACTCTTCGAAATCTCAAACAAGCCGCGTCGATGGCGGTTATTGCATTATTATTTGGTTCAGGATGTACTTCACCCCCTAATACGGCGATTCAGCAGTCGCGATTGCCGTTATCATACATCATACCTTCGACAGTAGATACATTTAATGTCGGACGAATTCACAATCTCTTATTATATTACATATTTACACATTATGATACGGTCAAATACGCGAGCTACCCAAATAAATTTTCGCAAACGGGGATAGATAGCCTCGCCACTTTATTCATAACAGACTCAATTCAAACCCCTACTGGATCATTCACATCCGGCGAAATTTCATCGGTGGTAGCAGCATTCGATTCCTCTTTCACTGCTTGCTCATTAGCGGCAGGAGGACCGACACACGCACAACTTGTGGCTTCTGTCGGTACCCTCGAATCCCAAGGTTTTTTAGCATCCGACGAAGGAAACTTTATTGTTAAGGCAGACACCGATATCAGGCTATGCTTTTCATACAGTCAAATACTGGACACAACAAGCAGCTTATTGACTCAATACAATTCGATAACGTGGTCACCGAGTACAAGCCACGGGGTTGTAGCTTACGATTACTTAAGCGTAGCAGACCATTCAGCCCGGTTCTGGGGGCAATCCGGAGACACTCTCCCAATACACCCTCCCATATCTGCCGATGCTGCGGCATTGATAAAAGCTGAGGCTTATGCTAATTGGATGGTTCAAAACGGCTATTGGACAGAGGATCAAGCTAATTTATATATCTCAGTAGTAGGTGCAGGGGCATCGGGTGGAAGCAGTACATATGGTGGTCTTACGGGCAGGCAATGGGAACAAGTTGGTATTACAACTCTCGGCGTATTCGCCATAATACTTATCATTGCATCATTTCTGTAATCAGTTCACATATCTGAGTTTCCCGAAAATCTCCATTTTTTAGGATGAGTGGGATTTCCGGGAAACTCTTTCTTATACTTATTATATATATGATTGAAAATTAAGCCAACTAATTTTATGGTCTCAAAAAAAATTGTTTTCATTATGTTCTTGATTGTATCATTTGGGCCAGAAGGAATCGCCCAAACTCGCCTATCCTACGGTGATACGACTGGTCCTTTTCAAGACTTTCCATCGAACCTCGCAATTGATTCCCACGGCGACTCTGTGATCATAGGGTATGGGGAACGTTTCGATTTACCTCCCGGCAAGGAGGTTTTAGACTCTGTGGATTTCATTATCGATAGTCTCGGCGCCGACTCCAACATCATTGACATGGTGCCCGTGATGACTGTAATGTCGAGCAAGGGCCCTGAGCTCCTGCCTGATGTTCTAAGTCATGATACCATTAATAATAGGCGACTCAATCCAGTCTCTATCAATCCAGTGCCAGGTACCCGGTCGTCTCTCAGTTGCGGGAAAATTAATGTTGAAAATTCGTTTTTTATTGTTCTCATCAATCCTCGACTCGGTAAGGGCAACACATATCGAGCCATCAAACAGGCAACAGCTGTTGATCTCGATACTGCTCGGGCAGCATTAATTGTCAATTATCAAGAGATGCCTTTCGTTTTTACGGAATTGGTGGACGGGAATTTAGTACCTGCTGGTGTGAATGTCGATATGGATATTGGGATAACTTACGAAGGAACGGACGGCGTGCAAGTACATCTTTCTCCGTCATCAGTTTCTACCACAGTCTGGCCCAATCCAGCTCTGATTGGGAACACAGTTCGGTTAAGTGGAGTCGATTCGGTTATATCCGCTGAAGTTGTGGATGAAGCTGGCAGGATTGTTCATACTTACCGCGCTAATGAGAGCAACGCGATTACGGAGATACCAACGCAAGGTTTTTCATCGGGCGTTTATAATGTTGTTCTTTTCCATTCGGATGGAACGACGTCAAGCGTGAAGTTCGTGGTGGAATGAAGTTATAGCATTACCATAACTTCCCTTTCAAAATAATGGGGAGTCAGGTCTGATTGTTGTAGTTTCCAACCGACACGGAAGATCGTCGTTTCAATCTCCCATTTTTACTTCTGCAAACGGGTCAAAAAAATATTTTTCATTTCGAGTTACCATCGCCCCCCAATCAAGTTGAGGGCAGGCTCTGGGCCACGGGTACATCGTGGCTCCGCCACTTGGTGTCGGGCTGGAAGCACCGACCTACGTGCGCGGAGTGTGTCGTCCGCCCCCGAGTCTGAACTATGATTTATGTGATTCCTGTGATGGTCTCGATGATGGAGATCGAAATCCTGCCCCGATCAAATAAATCACACGAATCATAGTTCAGACGGTCGCGCGGCTTGTGCCGTCCACATGGACGTGGAAATCCTAAATCGCTTTCAGAATAGTAGCAAGCGTATTTGGGGCATTTCCTTCAGTTCGGTTATTGACAAATCCGAACACCTTGCGTTTCTGAGGAAGCGATCGTTTTACGGTTTCAATAATTCCTTCCCGCATGTTTGGCAATTCTAATTGTGTTTGGTTGTAGGGTTCGAATTGCTTAACGGCGTCGTTATGCTTTACTCCGGGCCTCACTAATGCACGAATGACGGCGAACGACGCGGGAAAAATCCCCGGCACATCAACTTGCTCCGAAATTTCAGGCATGTGCGTTTGCTCGTTCAGGACGTGTGCTACACCGTGATATTCAAGGCAATCGAGATAGCGTGGGTACGCAAGCAGTTCCGGGTCACGAATCTCGACAGCGAGCATCAGATCGCGCTTTGGGATCTCCGTCAGGAATTTGTGAAGGTCTTTCACAAATTGGAGAGGCGAATAATCTAACTGTCCGTAGGGTCTGCCAAAAAAGAAGGGAGAAAATTCCAGGATGACCGGGCCGAGTTTATCGCCAAGTCCGGCCCGCGTAGGAATATAGAAGTGCTCGGTAAAAAGTCGGGAGTCAAGATACCCACCGTTCGGAACTCCTTCGTGCGTTCGCCGTTCGGTTACCTGATTCGTTACTTTGATCCCAAATCGGAAATTATCTGGAACTTGCTCTGCATATTTTTCGAGCCGGTCTGTTTCAGGGAATCTCCAAAAGCCTTCGTCTAAACACACCGTCGGGAATACAGTGGCAAACTCCTGTAAACATTCGGCTTCAAATCGCTTTTTCTGAATCAGCGACCGAGGGCCGGAATAATCGGCATGATAGACCTGCCCGACCCATCCCGGATATTTCCAGGACGACGTGCCAAGATAAATGCCGTTCTCCGACAGCTCGTGCAGTTTTGGCGCGTCCCGCTGGACGTCGAATTGCTCTGTCATGTGGAATTCAAAAACAACTCACCTCTTTGTTTAAGTTTACAGAACAGCGTCCACGCAAAAACGGAACTGGATTTCATATCAACAGGCTTGCTCAGTATATTTCGTCGAACGATCCCGCGTGGTGTTTTCCTGACTTCGAAGATCTCGGTTTTTGCCAAACGTGATTCATATCGCACACCAGTCTTCGGATTTTCTGCGCGAAGTGAACCATCCATTCCCTTACGAACGTCGTACCGGCGAATGAATTTGTAGATCTCCTGGAATTCCTCGAATTTTGGATAGGTGCCCATCATCTGATGGATAAATATAATACTATTTATCGTCCCTTCGCGTGGATTGTGTCGTCCGCCACCGTGTCTGAACTGGGATTAATGGGATGTTTTGGATGGGTTCCCGGTCCCGAAGGGACAGAAGGAAATAGCCGGGGACGTAAGTCCCCGGAACCGTTTTTATTTCGCGCTAAAGTCCCGAAGGGACGATACCACCCCCGCCGGCCTTCCGTGCCTTCGGCACTTCATCGCCAATTTATCCATCGATCCGGTGACTCACGTCACCGGCTATTCTCTTTCGTGGCTCCGCCACTTGGGCTGCTTCGCGCCAAAGCGGCTTGTGCCCTCCGCCTCCGTGTCTGAACTATGATTTATGTGATTCCTGTGATGGTTTCGATGATTTGCTCAGACCTAAATCATGCCCCACTCAAATAAATCACACGAATCACAGTCTATTTTCAAGAATCGCTTGACTTCCGGAAATTCCCGCCGTATATTGAGAGTGTGACTATAGGCACCAAGTGTCTGTAGGAATTGTGTTGATGTCATGTTCATTGAAAATTGAGGCCGCATTAATTTTCGCATGGAAATTAATGAATAATTGACACAAAGTGAAATATAGTTCATTAAATGACAATTCAATTGCGTTTAATGGGCACCCGTTTTCAAGAAAATGGTGCCTTTATGAATTCCTAATGAAAAAAAAAATATTTGGTGAGGCTATATGGCGAAATTGGCTCGGAATCGAGGGCGGTCGGGAACTCAGCAAGAAAAAGAAATGGCACCTATTTCTGGGAGAAATTGAGACCGCATCCAAAATAAAGGGGAGTTAAGTCCGTCTGTGGCATTGTTCCACACGCACACGGATGATCTTTCGCCTCGCTCTCGCTTCCTTGCTACTTTGTTCGGCTCTTGCCTATGCACAGCCGGCATCTCAGGCGTTGCTTCCGGAGACCAAACGGCTTGCTCATCCGCCGGGCGTAGCGCTGGTGCTTTCCGGCGGGGGGATCAAGGGCTTTGCGCATATTGGTGTGCTGGATGTGCTGGATTCGGCGCATGTACCGATCGATCTGATCGTAGGCACGAGCATTGGCGCTGTTGTAGGCGGATTATATGCCGCCGGCTACACTCCAAAGCAGCTCGAATCGTTTGCACGATCCATCAATTGGGCTGATGTGCTGGAGCTTCAGGACGAATCGAATCGTGCCGATCGAGTGCTCAGCCAAAAGGATATGGATCACGCGCTGCTCTCGCTGCGATTTACCGGGTTCTTCGATCCGGTGATACCGCAAGCCATCTCGAGCGGTCAGCGGCTGACGATGCTGTTCAACTCGATGGTACTCGGCGCGCCCGCCGGAGTGCCGAACGATTTCCTTCGCGATCTTCGGGTTCCCTTTGTGGCTGTCACGACGGATATTGTTCGCGGGGAGCGTCGGCTGCTCACCAGCGGCGATCTTACCGAGGCGTTACGCGCGAGTTCCACGCTTCCGCTGCGGTTCAATCCGGTTCCGGAGGACTCGATGATCCTCATGGATGGTGGCTTGCTCGACAATATCCCATCGGATGTTGCACGGGATTTCGGAGCATCGAAGGTGATCGTCTCCAACACAACGGCACCCTTGTTGCCGCGGGAAGCGTTGACAACGCCCTGGGTCGTTGGCGATCAGGTCATTTCCTTAACGATGCAGCCCGGGAACCGGCGCGGACTCCTGCTTTCGGATTGCACCATTACCCCGGAACTGAACGGATTTAGTGGAACGGATTTTTCGAATATTCCGGCGGCGATCGAAGCCGGACGACAGGCTGCGCGCGCGATGCTTCCGAACATTCGGGCAGCGATCGCAGGGGTTCCAAACCCTTTGGCACCAACTACGGGAAAAGAAACACTACTCCCATCACTTCGGGAAATTCGAGTGATCGGGAAGAAACATAAGTTTGTAGATTCGACTATTCTGTCAGACCATGCGATGTTAGGGCAGCCCTTAGTTCGGTCCGAAAATATGCTGACGGTGCAGCAAGGGCTGCTCGAAGCTTATCGCTCTCATGGATACCCCCTTGCAAGAATTGATAGCGTGGTTCTTTGCACAACTGTTGGGCGCGCCGATCTTTATGTCGATGAAGGACATGTTGCTCGTATCGTCGTTCGCGGAGGCGACTCTGACCTTGTCCTGCACGAATTACCCTTCCATAGCGGCGATGTTTTACGTGCGACCACCAGCGAACGATCCTTGCAAGATCTGACAGGTACTGGTTTGTTCGACTTTGTCATGCTGCAAATTTCTTATGATTCCGAATGGCCCGGCACCCGCTACATTCGAAGTGAAGATACAACAACGAATCCACCGCTCACCACCTCGTTTGGTCCGGCGGTTATTGTGACAGTGATCGCTAAAAGTCCCAACGTCGTACGGTTAGGGGTCTATGCCGACAATGAATTTGGTGCCGAATTTTCCGCACAATTTGCGAACGAGAATATTGCAGGAACCGGCATGGAGTATTCCGCAGTCGGCAGCCTTGGCCCGCTTGCTCGGGCGGCCTCATTAACCTTCGATGCTCCTCGGCTTTTTCATAGTTTCGGCGTTCTGGATGCAAGCGTGTATTCCGGCTATCGGGATATTAATTCGTATGCGATTACGACGGAACAGAGCGGGGCGAACGAGAGCAAAGTCGTTTCGAGCGTTACCGATGTGGTGCGAGAGTCGAGGGACTTTGGGTTGCATTTGCGGGTTGGCGGTCAGATCGAGCGGCTTGGCGCTCTTACCGTCGAGCTTCGCGCAGAACATCAACGCTGGTTTAGTACGAATGATAGCTCCGGCGATCAGGGCAGTATCGATCTACGAGCAGTTCGTGGAGAGCTTTTGGTCGATTCCCGCGATGACGCGGATTATCCGCATGTTGGCACTCTCTTATATGGATATGCCGAAACAGGGTTAACCGTGTTGGGCGTGGGAACGAGCTATGCAAAGTTTTTCGGAGAATTAGGACAGGCGATCCCGATCTCGAGCTTGCACACGGTCATCCCGCATCTTCAGTTGGGAATTGGGAACGGTTTGATCCCCCGTCTCGAAGAATTTGAATTAGGGGGGATGGCATCCTTCTATGGGCTTAATCAATATGAACTTCGCGGTCAGCAAATGATCGAAGGCAGCCTGACGTATCAGGTTGCGATCCCACATGCGCTCTTTTTCCCTACCTTTGTATCGGCACGCTACGATATTGGCGCAAGCTGGCCTCAGCCAACGGAGATAAAGTTCGAGTCCTTGCTCCATGGTGTCGGTGCGCAAGTGGGAGTAAAAACTCCGCTAGGTCTGGCCCAATTCGGTATCGGTGAGAACTTCCGACTTATCCAAACTCAGAATTCAAAACCATTGAGCACACCCGGCGAGGGCATCGCATTGAATTCACCGGAATTTTATTTTTCTGTAGGATCGAGGCTCTAATGCATGTGATGATCACCGGCGCGTCCAAGGGGATCGGATTAGCGATCGCACAGCGCTTTGCCATAGAAGGGAACGTGAGTCTCTCGGTTTGCGCCCGCAACGAGAGCACGCTTTGGGACGCTCGGCAAGCAATCGAGAAGGAATTTCCAAACGTGCAGGTATTTGCAAAAAAATGTGATGTTTCTCTGGAGCCGGACGTAAAGCACTTCGCATCAGCGGCTATCCAAACCTTCGGGCCTGTCGATCTTCTCGTCAATAATGCTGGATTTGGCTTGTTCAAGAATGTCGCGGCTATAAGTGTTGACGAATTCGACAGGGTTCTAAGCACGAACCTGCGAGGTATATTCCTGATGACTCAGGCCGTTCTTCCAGAAATGATCGAGCGGAGAAGCGGGACTATTGTTGCAATATCTTCGTTGGCTGGTCGGAATGGTTTCGTTGGTGGTGCAGCATATTGTGCTTCTAAATTTGGGGTCAGAGGTCTAATGCAATCACTTTTTCTCGAGGTCCGCGATTTCGATATTCGCGCAATAACCGTTTTTCCGGGTAGTGTCGATACTGATTTTTTCGATACTGCCGGGCAACATTTCGGCAGTCGAGCATCCAATGCGCTTCGTGCAGAGGATGTGGCGGCTGCGGTATATGCGGCCGTAATGCTTCCCTCGAGTGCTACCACCTCGGAACTCGACATCCGTCCAACCAATCCAAAGAAAAATATTTCCACTATGTGAGGAAACGATCATGAAATATATCCTGTGTCTCGTTTTTACGGTCTGTTTTGCGGGTGAGTTGTGTGCTCAGCAAGCACACACTGTTTCAAACGGCGTTCAGCCAGGATCTGGCATACGAGCTGAGTTCCAGAATGAAGTTCATCAGGAACTCGCGAGTTATCCGCATGGAGCCATGCTCTACCGGCGCTGTGATATATTTGCACGAATGATCAATCGTCGCGCGGCGGCGAAGTTGGGGATCGTTTCACGAAATGCAATGAGCGAAGATGCGGATACTTCATACGAGCAGGATATCAGCAATTCCATGCAAGACCAGGATGAAACCTCGGTCGCGATCAGCAGGAAAGATCCGAAGGTGATCGTTGTAGGCGCCAACGATGGGAGTATGTCTGACATATCCATGCCCGCTTACGTCAGTACCAATAGCGGCCATACCTGGCTGACGTATCGCCTGCCTATGCCGAGCACCGATACTATTACTTTGATCCCATCTGGCGATCCTATTATTATCTCGGACGATTCCGGAGACTTTTACTATTCCTTTTTGCTCGAAGGTTACAATAGTATGGATGCGAGTTCTATTTCCGATTTAATGGTTGCCCGAAGCAGCGATGCCATCCATTGGAAGCTTGGGAATCCGGTGCTGGGATTGAACGGGCCGAGCACCTCCTTTGAGGATAAAGAGGTGATCGGTTTTGATCGAGATCCCAACAGCCCGTATCATGGCCGCCTGTATATCGCCTGGAATGAGTTCGATTCGAGCGGCATTGTTCAACACATGCTGGCACACAGCGACGACCAGACCCAAACATGGTCCTCGCCGGTCGTCTATTCCAAGATCTATGGATATTTCCCGCTGGTACGTGTTGGCAAGAATGGAACGTTGTTCATCGCTTCGAGCACGGAAGACGATACCGATGTCGAATCGGTTAATAGTCATGGCATGACCATCTCGAACGATGGTGGAGCAACGTTCTCTGAAGTTCCGATCGCTCATTACACTCTGTTTCCACTAATTCCAAGCGGTTATCCGGGCTTGAAAGGAGATAACGGCTTCCGAGCATTTCCGTATGTTGCTTTTGATGTCGATCCATCCGACAACGCGCTCGATGCCGTCTATGGATCGTATGATAATGAGAATGCCGATGCTGCACTGTTCGCGATACGATCGACGAATGCCGGAAATAGCTGGAGCAGTCCCATACAGATCGGAACTCCTGACGTGATCAATAACGACCATTTCATGCCGTGGGTCAGCCATGATGCACTTACCGGTGAGACGAATGTCTCTCTCTATAGTTCCGAAGAAGATCCCACATTGAATGAGAATTCGCGAGCGGTACAATGTACCTTTTCCTCAACGAATCATATGCAGAATATAGGATCTCGGCTCTTCAATCCACTGGTCGATACGATCAACGGATGGGATTTTATCGGTGATTACGCCGGGAACGATGCATATAATGGTTCGTTCGCCGCTGCCTGGACGGAAAACCGCCCCCCGAACCACGATGATGGTGAAATTTTCGCATTTGTTTCATCGCCGCTTTCCTCCGTTTCTGGTTCTACCAGCCAGGTTAATGCGGAAGAGTTGAATGTTGCCGATCCTTCTCCGAATCCTGCTGCGGGAGACCACATCACCTTTATTGTTACCTCGAATACACAGCTATCTGCATCTATTCAAGTATATGATATACGGGGTAATGAAGTGTTGACTTCTGAGTCATTAATGGAGCCATCCGTACAGACAATAGTTACACTGGATGTGCATACACTGAGTGCCGGAGTTTATCATGCCCAAATATCCTGCGGAAGCCAATCGGTGCAAAAGAATTTTGTGGTGCTTCGTTGAGGAAGGCATTTCACTGATTTCATGGGATGGTGAAACCGATTTCACGAAGCCGAGGCAGCGGATTAGCGTTTGAAGGAATCATGCGATCAATAATCATTTCTGTAGCCACACTTATTCTTGGGGTTACGCTTGCGTCCTGCTCGTCGAGTAATCTTATTCAAAGCCTTACTCAAACGAAGCTGATCGTCGTCGATGGTGATGTTTCGGATTGGCAGCTACCACTCGCATTCTATGATAAGGAAACGAAATTAAGCTTTACCGTCTCAAACGACAGCACCAAACTTTATTTTTGCTTCGAGGCGTTCGATCAGGAACTCCAGACCAAGATCGTTCGCGGAGGGTTACATATCTTTCTGGACACCAATGGTGGGACTGGCAAAGATATCTCAATGATGTATCCCGTCCCCTCGACGTTTCAGCATTCGGAATCGGAGAATGCGGGTGGATATGGAAATGGGAGCGGGTATGGATCCTCCTCTGATAATTTCGATCCCATTGGCGCATTGCGGAGAAGTTTTTTCCGCTCGCAGGCGAATGAGATCCAATTGACAGGATTTCTTCCTCCCGCCTCAGGCCTTATACCGCTAAAGAATGCTTTTGGGATCGAAGTCCGCATCAACTGGGACACCATTAACAATGTGCTGAACTACGAGGCAGCGATTCCATTCTCTACTTTTTACAAGCACGTGCTTGCACCTGCGGATAGTTCGAGGATCTTTGGCCTCACCTTTACAGTCAATGGCGTTACCCATGGCGGAGGCAGGCAGGCAGGGTATGGCGGCTCCTCTGGCGGTGTAGCTGATAATCCCGGCGGTTCTGGCGGAGGGTATCCAGGCGGAAGCTATCCAGGGGGAGGAGCTGGAGGTGGAGGATTCGGTGGCGGAGGAATGGGTTGTGGAGGCGGAGGTCATCGCGGCGGCGGCGGTCGAGGTGGAGGGTCCGGATCGGGCACGCTTGCAGAATCGCAAACTTTGTCGGTAAGATTACGCCTGGCAAAAGCGAGTTAATATCAGTTAGCTGTCGCAGAGATTAAGCCGGTGCAGTTGTGTTTCGGAGCGAAGTAAATCGCGATTTCAATCGCAGGAAGAATCGCTCATAGGTCCAATAGCTAATACTGGCGAGTGCGATGGTGCTTCCGGCAACAAAGCAAAATTGCAGAAACGGCCACGTTTTCGAAAACGCGAAGAAACGGTCCGTTATATTTATTCCAAATGGGTGATACAGATACATTCCATAGCTTATCATGCCAATATAACGCGCAACACGATTCGTGAGCAATGGAACTAAGATGTGATCTCCTCGGATCGAACAGGCCATCACGGCCAGCATCATTGCCACACAAATATAGAACATCCGGAATACATGGAGGATAGCATCGTTTGGGATGATGCAAACAACAAGCATGATCGCCATAAACAGCGGGGCACTCCATCGCTGTCCGAGGACGCGCCACGCTATATCGAAACTGCGTTTCCGATGCAGCGCGTAGGCCGCAAGGCAACCGAGGCAGATCGCAGTTGAAATGCTATTAATGATAAGAATCGGTAGCGGATAACCAGTTAGGAAAAAAGAATATCCGGCGTATAACTTGACGATCTCATTTGCGCCAATAAGTGCGAACATGACGAGAACAGGCACATACCATCGCTCCGAGAGTGCGACGATCCACGGCCAGAAAAGATAGAATTGCTCTTCCGTCGCAAGGGACCACGCTGCCACAAAAATCACTCGTGCGGGCGGGGCGCTCGGAGCCCATCCACCGGGATAGACGAACCAGTTTGAGGTATAAGTTAAGAACGATGGGAGATTATGGAGATAGATCGCCAACGGCTCGCCACGAAGTTCTGATGTTGTCAGGCACGCTATGAGGAAAAGGCCGAGAGTGAGATAATACGCCGGAAAAATGCGTAGCGTTCTTCGAATATAGAATTTTTTGAGGGAGATCTTTCCGAATTCCGATTTCTCACGCAGAAGCAGCGTAGTTATAAGAAATCCGCTGATGACGAAGAACAGATGAACTCCCAGAAACCCCGTTCGCCAGATCAAGCGCAGTTCTGGCACATGGTACCAAACCACGGCCAAAATACTGATCGCGCGTAAGCCGTCCAGCGAAGGGAAATACTTCGTGGAAAGATAACGCTGATGTGGAGATAATTGTGGAGTCAGAAGTGTGTTGGAAAACCGAGTTGGAATTAAATCAAAATAATACCCATACGAGTTTCCTTTATCTATGGTCACTCATTTGTGCCCTGGTTTCTTGCCGTGAAATTGGTTACCTTCTGTACGGTAGTTGGTCTTCATTATAGATGGCTCATGTTGGGCATCGTAACCCCTTAAATCAATGGATCTCTCGTTCAAGGTTCGACCGCACGGCCGAAGAGCTGGCTGCGCGCGCTCCGCAATTATTCTATTGATGATCTGCGTGGTGATACTGCCGGTACTTAGCTTATATCCTTTTTACAGTGATATAGATGTTCACCATTGTATTGCGCTTGAGTTAAATCGCGCGAAGGATCTGCCGTACCGTGTGAGCTTCATTGCCAATCTCCCGGGAATTGTTGGCGTTCATCTTCTTGCCATTGCGTTGTTTGGGTCATCGGTTCTTGCATTTCGTTTGACCGAGATTATCTTTCAAGCGATCATCATACTCGCATTGTACGGAGTGAGCCGTTTTTGGATATCAGAGGTTCCGGCGATTATTGGTTGTTTGGTATATGCTCTCATGTATGTGCATGGCCCAATATTCTATGTCGGACATCCGGATTGCTTTGCCATTCTTCCCATGCTTGTGGGAATTGGATCACTGATCCTGGCCTTTCGAAGCTCCAGCATGTTTCGCCGAAGCCTATTACTGGTCGTTGCAGGATTAGCGTATGGGGTTGCAACGTGCTTTCGGCCCACGTTTGCTCTCCTATTATTTTTGCCGATCTTGTTCTTGTTCGATCTTCGGACTGCCGTGGGGTGGAGGAGCTTTTCTCTGGCAGTGATCGGCTTTGTAATCCCGATCGCTGCGTGCATTGTGATCTACGCCCCGACCGTGCAAGGTCTTCGAGAACTATATGTTGCAATTGTCCGGTATAATGTCGAAGTGTATGTTCATTCGTTCCATTGGAGGGATTGTGCAAAGCGTTCGCTGATTATTCCGGCGTTGATCGTTTGCTGGAGGACCTTGCTCTTACTTCGTCGCCGAAGCGGTCAACCATTTACCAATGGACCACGATCGTTGCAGGAAATACGATTTCTGACAGCAACTTTTGTTTCGCTGCTGATTGGAATTGGGGTAATGGGCCGATTGGCGGGCTATCATTTGATCCCATTCTTTGCTCTGTTTCTACCAGTGATAACAGCAGCGGTTTGGGAGTGGAGCAGATCGAATCGCCGACGTCAGCTTATGTTCCGGCTATCACTTGCAGGGGTTATTATTTTCCTATATCCGTGGCAGCTCATTGGACAAATACATCCAGGAAGATCGGTTGCACCGTTCTCGAGTGCGTGGTATGCCGATAGCGAAGCATCTAAAGTTGTTGCTTATGTATTGGAGCATACGAAGCAATCGGATGCCGTGGAAGTAACTTTTTCACCATCGGTGCGGTGGCGAATCGACCGGCCTGTCGCTACTCGTTTTGATCTACCAGACTGTATCACCCTGAAAACACCCGCTGGTTCTTTTACACCCTGTCAGCAGGAGTGGCAAATCGAATATCTCGGAAAGATAATGGATGTTAGACCTAAGTATTATATTGTTCGAAAAATGGTAGATCCATCGGGAGCCTATAGCACGCTCGATCTCATGTTTGCTATCCCAGGATTTCGAACTCTTTTGGATAGCTATTACCGTCTGGATACCTCGATCTCGAGCTACTTGATCTATATCCGAAAAGATTTTCCCATTTCCTGTCTGGAGGCTTCCCGATAGCACCGTTTTGGGTTGTGTTCTTGTTAATGGGATATGCTTACACTACGTCCATCAAACGAACGCGGCCATATCGACCACGGATGGCTTAATACGTACCATACTTTTTCTTTTGCGGATTACCACGATCCCGCGCACACGCATTTCCGGTCACTCCGCGTTATAAACGACGACCGCATTGCTGCCGGACGCGGCTTTGGAATGCACCCGCATCGCGATATGGAGATTATTACCTATATCATCTCCGGTTCGCTTGATCATAAGGATTCGATGGGAAATTCTGGCACCATTGCTGCGGGCGATGTCCAGCGCATGACCGCTGGTACGGGAATCGTTCACAGTGAATTCAACGGATCGAAGGAGTCGGTTCACCTGCTTCAAATTTGGATCTTTCCGGAGCGTCATAATCTCACGCCAAGCTACGAGCAACGGACATTCCACGATCAGGACAAGCGCAACACCTTCTGCCGTATTGCCTCCCATGATGGACAGAATGACAGCCTTACCATCAATCAGGATGCGAGCGTATATGCCTGCATCGTCTCCGATGGCGCGGTATTGAAGCATCATTTCATCGCCGGCCGCGGAGGATTTTTGCAAATGGTACGGGGAACTGTCACTGTTAATGATAAGAAACTCCATCACGGCGATGGTCTTATGATCGAAGATGAACATGAGGTGAATATCACTGCTCCGCAAAATGCTGAAGCGGAATTCTTGTTGTTCGATCTGGCATAAAACTTTGTTAGTACATCGTCCAATGAAATTTATCTATCCTTCAAATTTAGCTTTTCTCGCTGTTTTATCTGGTGTATTACTCCTTTCATCATGTTCCCGCAAAGCTGGGATTCAGCATTCGCTGCGCGATGGTAGAGGTGGTAAGAAGCTCGGCGGGACGTTCCACGTCAATGAGACGGCGGACATTCGCTCCCTCGATCCTGTGCAGATGAATGATCAATCATCCGTGCAAGTGGGGGAAAATGTCTATGACCGGCTGCTCGAATTCGATGAAGGATTGAACCTCGTTCCCGGCCTTTCCGCATTGCCGGAAATCTCGAAGGATGGCCTCACCTATACCTATCATCTTCGCACGGATGCCTATTTCCATGATGACGCATGCTTCCCAAATGGCAAAGGAAGGAAATTTGTGGCCTCTGATGTGATCTATTGCTTCACGCGTGCGCTTGATAAGACAACGAACACCGGCGCGGAACCATATTTCAAGTATATCAAAGGCGGGTCGGCATATTACGAGAGTAATAAACTTCCATCGGGTGGTTTGCCCGGATTGCAGGCATTGAATGATTCTACGCTCGTTATTACGCTCGAAAAGCCATTCTCGCCATTTCTATTTTATCCGGCAGTAGGATTTGGATTTATCTACCCCCATGAAGCTGTCGAGCATTATGGTCGCGATTTTGTATTTCATCCGGTTGGAACCGGAGCATTCAAATTTGCCGGATATAAACAAGCGCAGTATTGCAATCTTGTCCGCAACGAGCGATATTGGAAGCGTGACTCTGCGGGGAATCAACTTCCGTACCTCGATACTGTCCTGTTCTCGTTCATTCTCGATAATAAAGTGGAGATCGAGCAATTTCAAGCGAAAAGACTCGATCATGTCTATCGCATCCCGAGCGAGTTCTTTAAGGATATGGTAGATGACCACAAGGAACTGAAAGGGAACTGGAAAAAATATGATCTCATACATGTTCCCGCGTTAGCCGTCCAGTTCTATGGATTCAATTGTACCACTCCACCAGTGAATAACCGCCATTTGCGCCGTGCGATGGCGTTTGCGGTCGATCGGGATAAGATCATCAAATATATACTGAAAGGTCAGGCCGCTGGGCCGGGTGTTCACGGCATTGTGCCGCCCTCCATGCCGGGATATCCAGTGGATGTGGTGCATGGCTTCAGCTTCAATCCCGATAGCGCGCTGGCCGAGCTGGCTCTTGCAAAGAAGGAACTTGGCGGAACCATTCCAGACATTACGCTTTACTTAAATGCCGGTGGCGGACGCAATACCGAGGTTGCCGAGGCTATTCAATCGCAAATACACGAGAATCTTGGCCTCAACGTCCAGCTTCAAATGCTCGAATTCTCCCAGCTCACGCCGCGCATTGACGATGGCAAAGCGCCGTTCTTCCGGTTAGGCTGGATCGCGGATTATCCGAATCCTGAGAACTTCCTCAATTTGCTGTATGGAAAATCCATCCCGCCATCGGGGCCAAGTACCATCAATTCCACGCGCTACAACAATCCGGAGTTCGACCGTCTATTTGAAGCAGCCATCAACGAGACAGATAGAGTGAAATCCTACCAGGACTTTGCGGAAGCCGAAAATCTTGCCATTCAGGATGCACCCTACATTGTGCTCTATTACGATGAGGATTACCACCTGCTTCAGCCGAACGTCCGCGATTTTCCCGCCAACGCCATGTTCCAGTTGGATATGAAGTATTGCTGGTTCAGCGAATAGATTGTCAATGAACAAATAGTTACGCCATCATCTGATCCGTGCGCTTTTTGGAACGATGTCGTTCCGTGGCATCCAGAATCTTTTTGCGGAAGCGAGTGGATTCCGGCGTTACTTCGAGGAACTCATCGTCCGAAAGCCATTCGATCTGCTGTTCGAGCGAAAGGGTACGCGGGGATTCAAGTTGGATCGCCCCATCGGAGCCTGAGGCACGCATATTCGTCAAATGCTTCTTCTTTGTCACGTTGACGACCATGTCCTCCTCACGGGAATTCTCTCCGACGATCATGCCGCGATAGACTTTTGTGCCCGGTGGAATAAAAAAGACCGAGCGTTCCTGCAAATTTTCCATTGCGTAGGGGGTGGCGTCGCCATCGTCTAAGGAGATGAGTGCGCCGCGCTTGCGTCCTTCGATGGCACCTTTGTAGGACTCGTAATCGTAAAAAAGCTGATTGAGCAAGCCATTGCCGCGCGTCATGGTAAGGAACTCACCCCGGAACCCGATCATGCCGCGGCTCGGCATGTGATATTCGATGTGAGCCTGGCCGTTGAGCGTGCTCATGTTAACCATTTGCCCCTTACGAGCGCCGAGCGCCTCGATAACGGAACCCACATATTCCTCCGGCACATCGATCACGACCTGCTCGATCGGCTCCATCATATCGCCATCGACTTCCTGAAAGATGACTTCCGGTTTCGAGACGGCAAATTCATATCCTTCGCGGCGCATGGTTTCGATGAGGATGGCGAGCTGCAATTCACCGCGTGCCGCAACCTTGAAGGTGTCCGGAGAGACATCTTCGACGTGGATGGAAATGTTCTTTCGAAGCTCGCGCATCAACCGTTCGCGAAGATGGCGGCTGGTAACGAATTTGCCTTCGCGTCCGGCCATTGGGGAATCGTTGACGACGAAATTCATCGAGATCGTCGGTTCATCCACGTTGATGATCGGCAGCGCGTAGGGATGCTCCGGATCGGTAATGGTTTCACCGATACGAACATCCTCAAGTCCGGCAAGCTGCACAATTTCACCGGCGGCAGCTTCGGGAGTCTCCGTTCGTTTTAGTCCTTCAAAAGTATAAAGCTTGGAGATTTTCGCTTTCTCGATGGTTCCATCATGGCGAATGCGCGAGATCCAGTCACCTTCATGCACGCGCCCACGGAAAATACGCCCCACAGCCAAACGGCCAAGATAATCAGACCAATCGACATTCGCAACGAGCATCTGAAATGCACCTTCGGTCTCGCCCGGAGGCGCAGGAACGAAGTCGATGATCATGCGGAAGAGCGGCGCGAGATCGGTCATCTCTTCTTTCAATGTCAGTCCGGCAAGTCCTGCTTTGCCTACCGCGTAAATGATCGGGAATTCAAGCTGGTCATAGGTCGCACCAAGCGACATAAAAAGCTCGAATACTTCATCCAGCACTTCCTGAGGACGAGCATCTTTACGGTCGATCTTGTTGATGACCACAATGGGCTTCAAGTGAAGTTCAAGACTTTTCTTGAGCACGAACTTCGTCTGCGGCAAGCATCCTTCTGCTGCATCGACAAGTAGTAAGACCCCATCGACCATTTTCAGAATGCGCTCCACTTCGCCACCAAAATCCGCGTGGCCGGGCGTATCGACGATATTAATCTTTTTACCACCCCAATGGATCGAGGTGTTCTTGGCCATGATGGTAATCCCTTTTTCGCGTTCGAGATCGTTCGAATCCATGACCCGTTCGGTCAGGTGTTCGTTCGAGCGAAACGTGCCGGATTGGCGAAGCATTTGATCGACGAGCGTCGTTTTGCCATGATCGACGTGAGCGATAATGGCAATATTGCGGATATCTTCCCTGATATGGACCGGCTGTTGTTCTGACATACTGTTTAGATATAATCTTTCTTTAATAGATGACCGCTATTTAGGGTAGGCGCGCCGCTAACGTGCCGATAGTGCGTAATCGTTTCGTTCTCGACAGTTCCGTCATTATCTCCCGTCAACCGAGCGCACCTGTCCCAAACCTGTCATTCCGAGCGGAGTCTTCCGTAGCTGAGCGGAGGAAGACGTAGTCGAGGAATCTCCTGTCGTTGCAACTTAGCCATAATTTACGAGATTTCTCGACTCAGCAAATCGTCGCCGCATCGCCGACGATGATCCGCTCCGACTTGCTTTGATCGGAATGTCAGAAATGGCTTATTTTACCTTATTTAACCCACCCAAATATTTTTTTTACAAATTCATTTAATGAACTCGTGCTGTACTTTTCATGAACTCCTGCAGTGATTTTCCTATCAAAACGATCATTATGTGCTTAGTTATGGACGGTATTAAGATCTTCGCTATTGAGTTCGCTTATCTTTTTCATGTCTCTGTGTGTAATATGGACACTCTCAAAATCTGAATAAACCTTCCAGATCGATTCCGCGAATGGCGCCATCATGCCAATTGCGCCTTTTCCGATAAAATACGGTGAAATGCCTGCGCGGAAATGTTGGGAATAGACGATCATCGAAAGCTTGTTCTTTTCTCGAAGCTCCACGATACCCCGAGCGAGGTTCCAAAGCGCGTGGCGAGTTAATGTAGAAAATTCGAACGAATTTAGAATAACGATAGTACTGCCATGTTCGCCGATCTCGGCTTCGAGACGCGACGTATCCAGCGTTCCAAGTGGGCAATTCATCAGCCGGAGGTTGTTTAGAAATGGCTTATCCGGCTCGTTCGAATATTCCATGCCCTGGGCGACACCCTTGTATTTCCATTGGCTCGGAAGTGCGAGATGCGAGGAGTTCATTCCCTTCACCAATGTTTCCTGCATGAACTTCGCGCCTGCGTAAGTATTGACAAGCAGAATGTTCTGGTCGGGGAATTTCGTCGCCAGAAAGACCGACACCTTGCTTGCATGTTCCATCGAACTGCGAATGTCCCGGTTGAGGATCAGCGTAAGGCTATCGCTCATGGCCGTCAGTTCGTCCTGATTATACAGGAATTTGCAGAGCACACCTTTCCGTGGCTCGGGGGTGTTTCGAACATTTGGCTGACACTAACCGACCGAATTGCCGAAATATCGGAACGTTTTCATCATTATACCTTTCTGTAAAGTTAATTGGTGCCTATCATCTCACCATATACAAGATTCACAACCACAACAAAGGTTTCAGAAATATCAAAAATGTCGAAATTTCTTTCAGAAATTGGTGCGCAAGTGGATTAGAGGTGGAAGTACAATTTTGCCTCGTATCTTTGTGGTATGGGGTTGATTGATCACTACTAAGGTTTCGATTGGGACGCGGGGAACTCGAGGGAAGAATTTGCGCGCACATGACGTGACCGATCTGGAAATTGAAGAAGCGTGCCGCAATGAGCCGTTTCTGATCTTTCCCGATGCCGAACATTCGGAACTGGAAGAGCGATGGATCATTATGAGTAAAACCGATCGTGGTTTCCCGCTGTTCGGAAGTTATTCGATACGGATCAATAAAGTCCGGCCCATCTCGTTCCGATAGATGGACCGAAAAGAACGGAGAGCATTCGATGAAGCAATTGAAGGAACTACCTAAATTTAAGAACGAGGATGAAGAGCGGGATTTCTGGTCCACGCATTCGTTTTTGGATTACTACGATATAAAAAAATTTAGACGTGTGCCGGATCGGATTTCCTCGAAGGATGTTCTGTTGCACGAAGTGCTCGCCGGCATGACCGACCAAGTCGAACGCCTCTCCCGCGAAAAAAAATTGAGCGTCGAAGAAATGGTGCGTCAACTCGTCGCTGCGGGACTGAAGCAGCAGCGAATGCAGCCGGGGGCGCGAAGCGATAATTAGTGCGCCACAATCAGCTTTTGCGTTTGGTGTGATGTTATTCCAGATCGATTGAGACGAAACACACTCCCGCTGGTATTTGCGAGCAATCAACGGTTTGTGCGCTACTTTGGGATTTGGATTATAAACGCACTCGCCGAACAGGTCGTAAATCTTGATGCGTGGTCGCTTCTGAAGGAATGTCTATTTGAAGTTCCCAGTCGCAAGGATTTGGAAAGAGTTTTACTTGTGGCTCAGGCACGCTGCTAACACCGGCATCGTAAGCATTGCCGATGAGGACAACGGAGATGGTATCCTTCGTAAGGGAGTCAAGAAGCTTTGCGGTGTCAATGTAGTGGCCAGAGTGAGTTGGATGAAAATAGCAGTTATAAGGAAGCTCGTTTTCACATGGATATAACATCGTTACAGAATCATGTAGATTAAATGGATCTTGGATAGAAAGGACCTTTATTTGGTGATATACACCAAATGAATCATTATTAACTGCTAACCATAGACCTTGGGAATCTCAACACTTAAGCCGCCAAAGCTCCAATGAATCCCTGAGCCAATATTTTACCGATGACATTAGGGTCATAGATAACACCTTGGAACGAATAAAAACCATAGTAAAATCGAATCATGGAATCATTACTTGGGTCAATGTAAGAAGACCAAATTGCACTATTCGGTGCGAAATAGCATACCGTGCTTTTGGACTTAAAAAAGAATGGTTAAATTTTCAGAACCCGACGAGCCGCCGACTCCGGAATCCGCTTGACGCGAATGATTGAAGTGTCAAAATTAAAAAGAGGAGTAATATATGGTTGGAAGTATCGGGATAGCAGCTCCATGTAACTTAGTGTCAAATTGAATCTCCGAGTCAATTGGGACTCCGAAATAAGGAGTTTCTGCTGGCCTAACGAACCGGAATACGGTGGATATCCTTGCCCGAAGCACGTTCTCGCGCCTGTCAGCATGATAATAAGAATCACCGTGTATTTCATCCCGCAAACTTACGCATAAACTCCACGACTGCGCAAGGTCAATTATTAATACCCTATCGCAATTAGTCGTAATTTTGTGATATGAAAACCTGATCGACTATCGTGCTCTTCCTATTTTCAATTCCCCGCTCATGCGCATCGGTTAGATACCCTTCCCGGACGTCTCATCAAGCGGATAACCACCCCGGCACAATTCGTATCCTTCGATAAGAAGCATGTTGATCGGTTCTTTGCGCGGGATGAGTTGAGCGGGCTATTGCTGAATGCTGTTATGACCGTGCCAGAAATGGATTGCTTTCTGGCGAATCATGCGAAAGACGATCTTCAGATCAGCTATGAGATCCATGAAATAAACGGACTCCGCCGCTCCCCGGTGCGGTGGAGTCCGTTACTTCATGGATCTCATAGCTGATCTGAAGATCGTCTTTCGCATGATTCGCCAGAAAGCAATCCATTTCTGGCACGGTCATAACAGCATTCAGCAATAGCCCGCTGGACTGATCCCGCGCAAAGAACCGATCAACATGCTTCTTATCGAAGGATACGAATTGTGCCGGGGTGGTTATCCGCTTGATGAGACGTCCGGGAAGGGTATCTAACCGATGCGCATGAGCGGGAATTGAAAATAGGAAGAGCACGATAGTCAATAAGGTTTTCATATCACAAAATTACGACTAATTGCGATAGGGTATTAATAATTGACCTTGCGCAGTCGTGAATTTATCCGTAAGTTTGCGGGATGAAATACACGGTGATTCTTATTATCATGCTGACAGGCGCGAGAACATGCTTCGGGCAAGGATATCCACCGTATTCCGGTTCGTTCTGGCCAGCAGAAACTCCTTATTTCAGAGTGCCAATTGACTCGGAGATTCAATTTAGCACTACATTTACATGGAGCTGCTATCCCGAATACTCCCAACCATATATTACTCCTCTTTTTAATTTTGACACTTCAATCATTCGCGTCAGCGGATCCGGAGTCGGCGGCTCGTCGGGTTCTGAAAATTTAACCATTCTTTTTAAGTCCAAAAGCACGGTATGCTATTTCGCACCGAATAGTGCAATTTGGTCTTCTTACATTGACCCAAGTAATGATTCCATGATTCGATTTTACTATGGTTTTTATTCGTTCCAAGGTGTTATCTATGACCCTAATGTCATCGGTAAAATATTGGCTCCGGATTCATTGGACTTTGGCGGCTTGAGTGTTGGAGATTCCCAAGGTCTATGGTTAGCAGTTAATAATGATTCATTTGGTGTATATCACCAAATAAAGGTCCTTTCTATCCAAGATCCATTTAATCTACATGATTCTGTAACGATGTTATATCCATGTGAAAACGAGCTTCCTTATAACTGCTATTTTCATCCAACTCACTCTGGCCACTACATTGACACCGCAAAGCTTCTTGACTCCCTTACGAAGGATACCATCTCCGTTGTCCTCATCGGCGATGCTTACGATGCCGGTGTTAGCAGCGTGCCTGAGCCACAAGTAAAACTCTTTCCAAATCCTTGCGACTGGGAACTTCAAATAGACATTCCTTCAGAAGCGACCGCGCAGATCAAGATTTACGACCTGTTCGGCGAGTGCGTTTATAATTCCAAATCCCAAAGTAGCGCACAAACCGTTGATTGCTCGCAAATACCAGCGGGAGTCTATTTCGTCTCAATCGATGGAATAACATCACACCAAACGCAAAAGCTGATTGTGGCGCACTAATTATCGCTTCGCGCCCCCGGCTGCATTCGCTGCTGCTTCAGTCCCGCAGCGACGAGTTGACGCACCATTTCTTCGACGCTCAATTTTTTTTCGCGGGAGAGGCGTTCGACTTGGTCGGTCATGCCGGCGAGCACTTCGTGCAACAGAACATCCTTCGAGGAAATCCGATCCGGCACACGTCTAAATTTTTTTATATCGTAGTAATCCAAAAACGAATGCGTGGACCAGAAATCCCGCTCTTCATCCTCGTTCTTAAATTTAGGTAGTTCCTTCAATTGCTTCATCGAATGCTCTCCGTTCTTTTCGGTCCATCTATCGGAACGAGATGGGCCGGACTTTATTGATCCGTATCGAATAACTTCCGAACAGCGGGAAACCACGATCGGTTTTACTCATAATGATCCATCGCTCTTCCAGTTCCGAATGTTCGGCATCGGGAAAGATCAGAAACGGCTCATTGCGGCACGCTTCTTCAATTTCCAGATCGGTCACGTCATGTGCGCGCAAATTCTTCCCTCGGTTGCCCGCGTCCCAATCGAAACCTTCGTAGTGATCAATCAACCCCATACCACAAAGATACGAGGCAAAATTGTACTTCCACCTCTAATCCACTTGCGCACCAATTTCTGAAAGAAATTTCAACATTTTTGATATTTCTGAAACCTTTGTTGTGGTTGTGAATCTTGTATATGGTGAGATGATAGGCACCAATTAACTTTAAGAAAGGTATAATGATGAAAACGTACGATATTTCGGCAATTCGGTCGGTTAGTGTCAGCCAAATGTTCGAAACACCCCCGGAGCCACGGAAAGGTGTGCTCTGCAAATTCCTGTATAATCAGGACGAACTGACGGCCATGAGCGATAGCCTTACGCTGATCCTCAACCGGGACATTCGCAGTTCGATGGAACATGCAAGCGAGGTGTCGGTCTTTCTGGCGACGAAATTCCCCGACCAGAACATTCTGCTTGTCAATACTTACGCAGGCGCGAAGTTCATGCAGGAAACATTGGTGAAGGGAATGAACTCCTCGCATCTCGCACTTCCGAGCCAATGGAAATACAAGGGTGTCGCCCAGGGCATGGAATATTCGAACGAGCCGGATAAGCCATTTCTAAACAACCTCCGGCTGATGAATTGCCCACTTGGAACGCTGGATACGTCGCGTCTCGAAGCCGAGATCGGCGAACATGGCAGTACTATCGTTATTCTAAATTCGTTCGAATTTTCTACATTAACTCGCCACGCGCTTTGGAACCTCGCTCGGGGTATCGTGGAGCTTCGAGAAAAGAACAAGCTTTCGATGATCGTCTATTCCCAACATTTCCGCGCAGGCATTTCACCGTATTTTATCGGAAAAGGCGCAATTGGCATGATGGCGCCATTCGCGGAATCGATCTGGAAGGTTTATTCAGATTTTGAGAGTGTCCATATTACACACAGAGACATGAAAAAGATAAGCGAACTCAATAGCGAAGATCTTAATACCGTCCATAACTAAGCACATAATGATCGTTTTGATAGGAAAATCACTGCAGGAGTTCATGAAAAGTACAGCACGAGTTCATTAAATGAATTTGTAAAAAAAATATTTGGGTGGGTTAAATAAGGTAAAATAAGCCATTTCTGACATTCCGATCAAAGCAAGTCGGAGCGGATCATCGTCGGCGATGCGGCGACGATTTGCTGAGTCGAGAAATCTCGTAAATTATGGCTAAGTTGCAACGACAGGAGATTCCTCGACTACGTCTTCCTCCGCTCAGCTACGGAAGACTCCGCTCGGAATGACAGGTTTGGGACAGGTGCGCTCGGTTGACGGGAGATAATGACGGAACTGTCGAGAACGAAACGATTACGCACTATCGGCACGTTAGCGGCGCGCCTACCCTAAATAGCGGTCATCTATTAAAGAAAGATTATATCTAAACAGTATGTCAGAACAACAGCCGGTCCATATCAGGGAAGATATCCGCAATATTGCCATTATCGCTCACGTCGATCATGGCAAAACGACGCTCGTCGATCAAATGCTTCGCCAATCCGGCACGTTTCGCTCGAACGAACACCTGACCGAACGGGTCATGGATTCGAACGATCTCGAACGCGAAAAAGGGATTACCATCATGGCCAAGAACACCTCGATCCATTGGGGTGGTAAAAAGATTAATATCGTCGATACGCCCGGCCACGCGGATTTTGGTGGCGAAGTGGAGCGCATTCTGAAAATGGTCGATGGGGTCTTACTACTTGTCGATGCAGCAGAAGGATGCTTGCCGCAGACGAAGTTCGTGCTCAAGAAAAGTCTTGAACTTCACTTGAAGCCCATTGTGGTCATCAACAAGATCGACCGTAAAGATGCTCGTCCTCAGGAAGTGCTGGATGAAGTATTCGAGCTTTTTATGTCGCTTGGTGCGACCTATGACCAGCTTGAATTCCCGATCATTTACGCGGTAGGCAAAGCAGGACTTGCCGGACTGACATTGAAAGAAGAGATGACCGATCTCGCGCCGCTCTTCCGCATGATCATCGACTTCGTTCCTGCGCCTCCGGGCGAGACCGAAGGTGCATTTCAGATGCTCGTTGCGAATGTCGATTGGTCTGATTATCTTGGCCGTTTGGCTGTGGGGCGTATTTTCCGTGGGCGCGTGCATGAAGGTGACTGGATCTCGCGCATTCGCCATGATGGAACCATCGAGAAAGCGAAAATCTCCAAGCTTTATACTTTTGAAGGACTAAAACGAACGGAGACTCCCGAAGCTGCCGCCGGTGAAATTGTGCAGCTTGCCGGACTTGAGGATGTTCGTATCGGTGAAACCATTACCGATCCGGAGCATCCCTACGCGCTGCCGATCATCAACGTGGATGAACCGACGATCTCGATGAATTTCGTCGTCAACGATTCCCCAATGGCCGGACGCGAAGGCAAATTCGTTACCAGCCGCCATCTTCGCGAACGGTTGATGCGCGAGCTTCGAAAGAACATTTCCATCCACGTCGAAGATGTCTCTCCGGACACCTTCAAGGTTGCGGCACGCGGTGAATTGCAGCTCGCCATCCTCATCGAAACCATGCGCCGCGAAGGATATGAATTTGCCGTCTCGAAACCGGAAGTCATCTTTCAGGAAGTCGATGGCGATATGATGGAGCCGATCGAGCAGGTCGTGATCGATGTGCCGGAGGAATATGTGGGTTCCGTTATCGAGGCGCTCGGCGCTCGTAAGGGGCAAATGGTTAACATGAGCACGCTCAACGGCCAGGCTCACATCGAATATCACATGCCGAGCCGCGGCATGATCGGGTTCCGGGGTGAGTTCCTTACCATGACGCGCGGCAATGGCTTGCTCAATCAGCTTTTTTACGATTACGAGTCCTACAAAGGTGCCATCGAAGGACGCAAGCGCGGCGCACTCATCTCCTTAGACGATGGCGACGCCACCCCCTACGCAATGGAAAATTTGCAGGAACGCTCGGTCTTTTTTATTCCACCGGGCACAAAAGTCTATCGCGGCATGATCGTCGGAGAGAATTCCCGTGAGGAGGACATGGTTGTCAACGTGACAAAGAAGAAGCATTTGACGAATATGCGTGCCTCAGGCTCCGATGGGGCGATCCAACTTGAATCCCCGCGTACCCTTTCGCTCGAACAGCAGATCGAATGGCTTTCGGACGATGAGTTCCTCGAAGTAACGCCGGAATCCACTCGCTTCCGCAAAAAGATTCTGGATGCCACGGAACGACATCGTTCCAAAAAGCGCACGGATCAGATGATGGCGTAACTATTTGTTCATTGACAATCTATTCGCTGAACCAGCAATACTTCATATCCAACTGGAACATGGCGTTGGCGGGAAAATCGCGGACGTTCGGCTGAAGCAGGTGGTAATCCTCATCGTAATAGAGCACAATGTAGGGTGCATCCTGAATGGCAAGATTTTCGGCTTCCGCAAAGTCCTGGTGGATTTCACTCTATCTGTCTGGTTGATGGCTGCTTCAAATAGACGGTCGAACTCCGGATTGTTGTAGCGCGTGGAATTGATGGTACTTGGCCCGATGGCGGGATGGATTTTCCATACAGCAAATTGAGGAAGTTCTCAGGATTCGGATAATCCGCGATCCAGCCTAACCGGAAGAACGGCGCTTTGCCATCGTCAATGCGCGGCGTGAGCTGGGAGAATTCGAGCATTTGAAGCTGGACGTTGAGGCCAAGATTCTCGTGTATTTGCGATTGAATAGCCTCGGCAACCTCGGTATTGCGTCCGCCGACGGCATTTAAGTAAGCGTAATGTCTGGAATGGTTCCGCCAATTTCCTTCTTTGCAAGAGCCAGCTCGGCCAGCGCGCTATCGGGATTGAAGCTGAACGATGCACCACATCCACTGGATATCCCGGCATGGAGGGCGGCACAATGCCGTGAACACCCGGCCCAGCGGCCTGACCTTTCAGTATATATTTGATGATCTTATCCCGATCGACCGGAACGCCATCGCACGGCCGGATGGGGGTTATTTACTTGTGGAGTATCAATTTCCATAGAACTGGAAAGCTAACGCGGGAACATGTATCGGTCATCTTTTTTCCGTTCCCTTTCAGTTCCTTGTGGTCATCTACCATATCCTTAAAGAACTCGCTCGGGATGCAATAGACATGATCGAGTCTTTTCGCTTGAAATTGCTCGATCTCCATTTTATTATCGAGAATGAACGAGAACAGGACAGTATCGAGGTACGGAAGTTGATTCCCCGCAGAGTCACGCTTCCAATATCGCTCGTTGCGGACAAGATTGCAATACTGCGCTTGTTTATATCCGGCAAATTTGAATGCTCCGGTTGAACCGGATGAAATACAAAATCGCGACCATAATGCTCGACAGCTTCATGGGGGTAGATAAATCCAAATCCTACTGCCGGATAAAATAGAAATGGCGAGAATGGCTTTTCGAGCGTAATAACGAGCGTCAGATCATTCAATGCCTGCAATCCGGGCAAACCACCCGATGGAAGTTTATTACTCTCGTAATATGCCGACCCGCCTTTGATATACTTGAAATATGGTTCCGCGCCGCTATTCGTTGTCTTATCAAGCGCACGCGTGAAGCAATAGATCACATCAGAGGCCACAAATTTCCTTCCTTAGCCATTTGGGAAGCATGCGTCATCATGGAAATAGGCATCCGTGCGAAGATGATAGGTATAGGTGAGGCCATCCTTCGAGATTTCCGGCAATGCGGAAAGGCCGGGAACGAGGTTCAATCCTTCATCGAATTCGAGCAGCCGGTCATAGACCCTTTCCCCGACTTGCACGGATGATTGATCATTCATCTGCACAGGATCGAGGGAGCGAATGTCCGCCGTCTCATTGACGTGGAACGTCCCGCCGAGCTTCTTACCACCTCTACCATCGCGCAGCGAATGCTCAATCCCAGCTTTGCGGGAACATGATGAAAGGAGTAATACACCAGATAAAACAGCCGGAAAAGCTGAATTTTGAAGGATAGATAAATTTCATTGGACGATGTACTAACAATTTCTATGCCAGATCGAACAACAAGAATTCCGCTTCAGCATTTTGCGGAGCAGTGATATTCACCTCATGTTCATCTTTGATCATAAGACCATCGCCGTGATGGAGTTTCTTATCATTAACAGTGACAGTTCCCCGTACCATTTGCAAAAATCCTCCGCGGCCGGCGATGAAATGATGCTTCAATACCGCGCCATCGGAGACGATGCAGGCATATACGCTCGCATCCTGATTGATGGTAAGGCTGTCATTCTGTCCATCATGGGAGGCAATACGGCAGAAAGGTGTTGCGCTTGTCCTGATAAGTGAGATGTCCGTTGCTCGTAGCTTCGGCGTGAGATTCAGACGCTTCCGGAAAGATCCAAATTTGAAGCAGGTGAACCGACTCCTTCGATCCGTTGAATTCACTGTGAACGATTCCCGTACCAGCGGTCATGCGCTGGACATCGCCCGCAGCAATGGTGCCAGAATTTCCCATCGAATCCTTATGATCAAGCGAACCGGAGATGATATAGGTAATAATCTCCATATCGCGATGCGGGTGCATTCTAAAGCCACGTGGGCCACAATGCGGTCGTCGTTTATAACGCGGAGTGACCGGAAATGCGTGTGCGCGGGATCGTGGTAATCCGCAAAAGAAAAAGTATGGTACGTATTAAGCCATCCGTGGTCGATATGGCCGCGTTTGGTTTGATGGACGTAGTGTAAGCATATCCCATTAACAAGAACACAA
>CAWBEI010000001.1:0-65238 GCA_963787835.1 Ignavibacteriota bacterium | reverse complement strand
GATGGAGTATTGCAGTCGCTATTGCTCTCCTATTATTATCCGCAAGCTACATATGGACTTCACGCGATCCACTTCAGAATCGCTTCAAAGAATTATCCGAAATTATTTGCAGTCAAAAATCCGCCAATGGCTATGTCGCTACCGATTCCATTGCGAATTATGTCATCCAGCACACTGAACCAAACGACAAGATATTCATTTTCGGATTTCAGCCGTATGTGTATTGGAAATCAGGACGGCAACCTGCAACCAAATTTCTCAACACCATACACTTTAAACCAACCACCGTTCCAAAGGCCGAAAGGGATGAATTAGTGACCTCACTTTTGCGTAACCCTCCTGTACTTTTTCTTGTTGAGATGGGCGACCGGTACACGTCCCAGGGAAATACCAATGACGATAGCCGGACGACGATTCTTTTGCGATACCCCGAACTCGAACAACTTTTACGAGATCGGTACTGGCCTCAGGACACGTTGCAAAACACCATTATTTACCATAGACGCTGACGCATGTACCTCTACGGTGAATGCGATCTCAGCATAGTGATCCCGTGCTACAATGAGGCACGGCGGCTACCCCGTACGCTCGCACGGACGTTTGCTTATCTTGCAACAAAACCCGGTCATCACGAGGTCATTGTTATCGATGATGGCAGCACGGATTCCACCATCGAGGAAACGACTGAAGCATTTCGCCATCTTCCCGAAAATGTGCAAGGAAAATGGTTTGGCTATGCTCCCAACGAAGGCAAAGGTAAAGCTGTCAGAATTGGAATGAGGCAAGCCTCAGGCAAACGTATTTTGTTCATGGATGCCGATTATTCCGTTCCACTTGAAGACCTGAAGCGTGCAGAAGCTTTGCTCGATCAGGGATTCGACGTTGCGATCGGTTCCCGTGCTATCGAGAATACCAAGATCATTGAACATCAATCGTTCCTCCGAGAGCACATTGCGAAACTATTTGGATTTATTCAACGAAATTACCTCGGTTTGAAGCTGAAAGATACGCAGTGCGGATTTAAGCTATTTACGCGCGAATCGGCACGAAATATTTTTGGAGAAGTGAAACTTCATTCCGTTATTTTCGATGGCGAAGCGCTGTGGCTCGCAAAAAGAATGAAGTATAAAGTGTCCGAATTTCCAGTGGAATGGACGCATGATCCAGACACACGGCTTTCGTATAATTTTGTTCGATCACTGAAGGTGTTTCGAGACATGATCTCTATTCCCCTGCTTCATATTACCCAAAAACATTTCGCCTCACAGCCCACTGACCTTACCGCTCGCGTTTTGGGTTGAGGATCACAATTTTTGTCATATTACACCTTTTAGATTCTACATCCGATCATGACCATTAAAAATGTAACAGTAATCGGCGCAGGAACCATGGGCAATGGCATCGCTCACATCTTCGCACAAAGTGGATATAATGTAACGCTTGTCGATGTTTCCCGCGAGGCGCTCGATAAAGCGATCGCTACGATCTCTAATAATCTTGCACGGCAAGTAAAAAAGGCAACAATAACTGAAGAGGATCAAGTCACAACGCTTGGCAGGATCGATACTAGCGTCCATCTCGCTACTCCCGTTAAGAATGCCGATTTTGTAGTGGAAGCTGCTACGGAACGATATGATCTCAAAAAGGAGATCTTTAAGACGCTCGACGAACATGCCCCTGAAGGCGTCATACTTGCCACCAATACCAGTTCTATTTCCGTCACGGAACTTGCGGCAACAACAAAACGTGCATCGCATGTAATTGGAATGCACTTTTTCAATCCGGTTCCAGTGATGAAGCTTGTCGAGATCATACGCGGGCTTGCAACGACGGATGAGGTTTATTCGACCGTTAAAACATTATCGGAAAATCTTGGGAAGACTCCGGTAGAAGTGAACGACTCACCCGGTTTCGTCTCCAACCGCATTCTCATGCCGATGATCAACGAAGCCATTTATTGTGTGATGGAAGGCGTCGCAAAACCGGAAGATATCGACACCGTCATGAAACTCGGCATGGCACACCCGATGGGGCCGCTTGCGCTTGCGGATTTTATTGGATTGGATGTTTGCCTTGCCATTATGAACGTCCTTCACGATGGGCTCGGCGATACGAAGTATCGTGCATGCCCATTACTCAAGAAAATGGTAGCCGCCGGACGATTAGGCAAAAAAAGTGGGGAAGGATTTTATAAATATTAGTTTTGTTCCCGGAATGCTTTTATGATCCCCGATCTATTCATCTCGTATTCTCGCAAGAATACAGAACACGCGAACGAATTGGCGGAAACTCTTCGCCAATCTGGTCATTCGGTGTGGATGGATCAGCATAAGATCGAGGGAGCCTCCAACTGGTCTCAGGAAATTGCAGAGGCCATTTTTGGTTGCAGCGTCTTTATCATTCTTATCTCCAGACAGTCGATCGAATCGGTCAATGTAGCACGTGAAGTCTCCATCGCTTCCGAGCGCGGAAAGCCTATCCTTCCCATCGACATCGATCATGTCGAATTGCCAACATCTTTAGCCTATCCCCTTGCTGGGCTTCAGCGGATCAGGTTTGACGAGCACAATGCGATCGCACGTGCGCTGACAAAGCTTGGGATCGGAGCAGGCTCGACCACAAATGGCGTGGCTGGATCGCCATTCACTCCCCTTCCGCCTGATGCATTAGGGCGAAAATCGCTGGCCGTCCTTCCATTCGAAAACTTGAGTAGCGATGCCGATGACGCGTGGTTTGCCGATGGCCTGACACAAGAGATCATCAATGTGCTTGCTCACATTAAATCGCTTCGTGTTAAGGACCGACGCTCGGTGATGAACTACAACCCGGACGGCAAATCGGTTGCCCGTATCGGCGACGAACTGGGAGTCGAATTTCTGTTAGAGGGAACGATTAGAAAGCATGGCCCCACGGTTCGTGCGTCCGTAGAACTTATCGATGTCTATGCGGAGGAACATATCTGGAGCAACACATTTAAGGGAGCAGCAGAGGATATGTTCGCGGCGCAGGAGCGATTTGCGCTTGACATGGCGGACGCACTCAAACTTTCTCTCAGCGCGGAAGAGCGGCCGAATATTGCAAAACGATCGACCGAGAATTTAGAAGCGCTCGAATTGCTTACTAAAGCAGAAGCTCAACTCGTCGATGCGTTATCCCTCCTGGATTATCAAAAAGCTTTGGAGTACGCCGATGGTGCGTTGCGTCTCGACCGAACGATTTCGATAGCGTGGTTTATTCGTGCTCGTGCGCTGAACGGCCTTGTCGCATTTCATGGTTATCCTGCGTCGAATTGCACCGAGGCTCGCGAAAGTGCATTGCTGGCGCTAACGCATGACCCGCTTAATGCGCGTGCCTTTGCGGAACTTGCTTTTTCATATGCCTTGCAACAAAAACCGGAGGAATGTGGCGATGCCATCACACAAGCCCTGGCAATAGGCGGCGATAGCTACATCCACATGCGGTACGGCTCGATCCTAATGGGCGCGCGAAAACTTCCGGAAGCATTACACCAACTTGAACTTGGCTTCCAGTTAGACCCCGAAAATGCCATCAACTCCGGCCAACTTCTGGTCGTAGCATTCATGATGGGTGAAGAGGACGTACTTCGGCGCGTTTCGGCTGGCCTGAAACCTTACTTTGAACGAAGAGCGGCCATAGAACCAGAGAACTTTACCGCGTTAGCTTTGTGTACTGCTGTATTCCATTACCTCGGCGAGGAAACCGCAGCGCTTGAAATGCTGGATCGCCTTAAACATCGCCCTTCATACGATAATCTAGCAACGGCTCACATGATCATACTTCTGAATATGCTGGGAAAAATAGATGAAGCCATCGAATTCGCTACTCATTCGACCGATCTCGGTGTTGCCCGACATTTCTTCATTGCCGGACCGGGATTCGCCCCCTTCTTTGCGCATCCCGGATACGCCGCGCTGCGTGAGCGATTGGAAGGAGTTGCCACAACATAATTCCTAATACGATTCCGAATCACTCGGAAACGTGCCATTCTTAATATCTGAATCATAGTTCCGAACGGCTCCGCGCACTGTTTCGGCAAGCGTGGCATATTTGCGGACAAAACGTGGATGAAATTCTTCTGTTAATCCCAGCATATCGTGCATTACAAGCACTTGCCCATCGCAGTGCGGGCCGGCGCCAATTCCGATCGTTGAAACTTTCAGCGAATCTGTAATTTCTTTTGCGAGACCGGATGGGATTTTTTCCAACACTAATGCGAACACTCCGGCATCTTGCAAAGCTTTCGCATCCTTTTTCATACGATCCGATTCTTCTTTTGTGATACCGCGTGTCCGGTAACTTCCAAATTGATGGATCGATTGTGGCGTAAGCCCCAAATGCCCCATTACAGGAATTCCGGCCTCACTCATGCGGCGAACGTGGTCTGCTACGCGCTGGCCGCCTTCGATCTTCACTCCACCAGCACCGGTCTCTTTCATAATGCGTCCGGCATTACGGAATCCTTCCTCAACCGATACCTGAAAGCTCATAAAGGGCATATCGCAGATCACCATCGCATGCTCGTGAACGCCACGCACCACCAATCGTGCGTGGTAGATCATTTCTTCCAGCGTAACCGGTATCGTCGTCTCATTACCTTGAATCACATTTGAGAGCGAGTCACCAACGAGCAGCACATCGGCGCCAGCCTGATCGAACAGGCGTGCAAAGGTGTAGTCGTACGCCGTTATCATCGTGACCTTCTCGCCTCGGGTCTTCATTTCGCGAATAGTGCGAGTCGTCACCCGGCGAGTTTCGGGAGGATGACCAGCCATGCTCGCGCCCTGCCGTTGCTCCGAAGTCGGTTCTTGCTTCACTGAGCCTTTCACTGATTCTGCTTTCTTAGATTTCATGCGTTTTCTAAACAACAGCTAATCGAGAAATAATACGAAGAAATTATTCGGTACTTCCCGGGTCGTTTCTCGAAAATTCACTCATTCGGGCTCGGATCCCATCATGGAACGTCCGATAGACCTGATGAATGAATATCAAACCGAACCACATACCGATGAGCACTTTGGCGATCTTCAGTTGGTCGATCCCCGTTCGGCTGGAATGGATAATTCCCTCCGGATCGGTCAGCACATTCCAGCTATTGTACCGCGCCACGCGTCCAACATAGATCCCGATCGATGAAAGCAACGGAATTCCAAAAAGCCCGATCCATGCCCACGCTCGGCCAAGCCGCATTTGCAACGCATATAGCAAGCGATCCACCGTGAAGCAGTAGCACACCAGGCCGATGAGCACATAGATAACATAGATCGGAAACTCGGTTCCCAGCAATTTCCAAAGTGATGTATCCCCCGTCCGTACCGTTTCGAGGAAATGCACGAGATCCGTTGCCACATACGGAGCATTCGGCAAGATCAGCAGCACCAGCCCCATTTCGAAGACGAAGGTAATATCGCGAATAACATGCCGCGGCTGATCCTGCCGCTTGAAGAAAAGCATACTCAGCCCCACCGGAATGAGGGCCAGCGCAAGATTCCACGCCATCCACCAATAGGGCCACCCAAGGTTCACCAACGAGTCGTGAAACGCCTTGATATGAAATTCTAACAGATACATTGGCACACATTACGCGATACTCCAGCGGAAGGTTCATTCCAATTTCCGAAAGAAATAGGTGCCATTTCTTTTTCTTGTGAGTTCCCGATGTACCTTCCTTTCCGAGCTGTTTTCGCCATTTGTTCTGGAAGAACAGCAAAATCCATTTTCTCAAAGGACTCGTTCATAACGAAACCTACCGCCTCTCTCAATTTTCAATGAACCCGCACCCTCCCTCATTTTTCATCTTTCATCTTTCATCTTTCATATTTCATCTTTTCCCCGGATAGGTGCCTATCATGTCACTACCTAATATACGACAATTTTTCAGCCAACCCTGAATTCAGGATTCTTAATTTGGAAATGGCGGTATTTTCACATCCGCATTAATGAGGAGGTGAAGGGGCAGTATTAGGGACCGCCCGTAGCCGGATATTTCGGAATTTGCACATCCGCAGGAACATCCCACACCTTGATGTAGTCAACTAAATGGTGAGCAGCATGAAGCCACCGCCCGCTTCCGGGCGGCTCTTCCACATCCCAGCAGCCCTCGCAGGAGTCGCCATGGTGTTCAAAGTAACTCCTGATAGCGTAGGCGATCGAATTGTAATATGTTACTCCTTTGTATGTCGAAGTTGAGGAATCTTGACCCAATGTATCCGTGACGGTAGCCCCGGAGGCGTTCGTATATGTGCTGAAGTCCAGATCGAGCTCTGGAAGATGAATATCGATCGGGCTGCGTGGGGTTGTCCATGCCCAGTCGTAATATGGGTCGCCGCGAGGGATGAGGCGGTCTGGAATCCGGCGAACCACAACGCTATCGACCAAGAAACGTATCTCGCTTGGGAAAATTTCCATCCCAAACGTATGATACTGATAAGGCGTTGTGTCCGTTTCTGCGAGTCCGGTGTCTAAGTCAATATTGACGTTCATCGGCGGGATCAGATAGCTAAAACCGCCAGCATAAAGGTCTGGGATTGAATATGATATTGAGTCGGTAGTGCTTACCGTATCGGGAGGAATAAGCGTATCCTCAAGCCACAAGCGGCCAGTGTCTCCTGAATTATTTAACGAGGAATCCCAAAAGCAGTTGAACGTTTGTTGATTATATGGATGCGGTAATGTTGTAAACGTGATTGAGGTTGGCTGATAACCTTTCCAAAACCAAGACGTATCGGTTCCCACAATGCGATATGGGACCTTCAAAATTCTCCATCTGCCATACGCATCGGTCGCAACTTTGGACGGCATGGAATACGCAACGTTTTGCGAGGAACGCTGGTAGTAAAAGGGTATGGAATCAATCGAGTCGGCAACTACAGATGGCGGGAACCCACTGAAGTTGTGGTTCTGATCCCAGGTTGGCACAACAGTATCTGTTGCGTGGGAACTGCCGATCATCTGCACGTTGTAACAGAAATTACCGATCAGGAGTTGTGTTGGATTGTTGACAGTTGACCACTGAGCCGATGGGCTGATGAAGTACACGTTACTCCCGCTTTTTCGAAATATTCCCAGGTACGGCCCAAACCGAAAGTGATGACCAATGTTAGGATGCTCCTGCCGCTGGTTACCATCTCCGTTGTCCGTTTCGCTGGCATCCCATTCGTACGCGCCGCCTCCCCAAAAATTGGTATGATGGGGAATATGCGGGATCTTTTCGCGCACTTCGAATTTGCCATACGGAGCCTCATTGTACCATGGCTGCCCAAGCGGAGCCTCCCTTGAAGTATATGGAAACGGGCATGTTCTGCCTTCCGCCGAATGAAAGAGAAATTTGTGATTGCCATCTTTGAGAATGAGCGGTGAGCCATAACAAGTATCGGCAAGGCTGAACCCTTGCGTAAAGCAGTAATTCGTATCCTCGTAGCAGAAGATATCGAGGGCATGGCCATCGTGTGCGTCAGGATCGGCGACGGTGCGCACATTTGTATCGTAATAGCATTCTTCACCGAGGGTATAACCGTCACCCCAGCGTTTGTTGGATACATACCAATTAGTTGTATCGATGGCAGCGCCATTGAACTCGTCGCTAAAAACGATGGAATCGTATTTCGGCTCGATATACGCATGAACGAAAGCTCCTGGCATGCCATGCACTCCCGGCTCGAACCTTATCGTTCCAGTCGCGCGAAAATCGACGTCTTCGTTCTTGCTGATGATCACGCTGCCGGTATCTCTAAAGTATGTATCATTCGGTATCGTATCCCCTGCGACAATATCCGACGGGGAGCCATCCGGCTTGTTCATGGCCTGAAAAAGCCGTTGCCAATACGCATACGTTCCAAGCACGATCCCACAGGGCCTTGTGGAATCCAGCGTGGTATCATGATAGACAGGTTTGTAATCCCACTGGTCTTGCCAAACGCCATTCGAATCGAGTATTCGATTTCCCTGACTCGAAAGAGCTGTTCTTGTATCGGTTGGCCACGGTGGCGCCATCGGGCGATAATAGACGTCCGTTTTTTGTAGAACAATGTTGCACTTTTGCTGGATCACGTACGGGTTGATCGAGTCTTGTGCATTTGCTACATTTGCAAGGAAAATCAGTATAAATAAAACGATCGTTTTCATTTTCACCTCACAATGCTTAGTTTCTTAAGCGTTATCGCTGCCGCCGACCGGATGCGAATGAAGTACGCTCCAGGAACAATATGAGACAGATCGAGCGTCGCACTCTGCTGATCCAGCTTAGAAATCGAATAGACGTCCGTTCCCAATACATCTGTTACCACCACCCCAAGAATGGAACTGCCGCTCATAATGGTAACCATTCCAGATGTCGGATTGGGATAAATCTCGACGGAATCGCTCACCGGGAGTTCACGTACCGCAGCGGTCGTTGTATCGACAAGGAACGATATCGGACACTTCGCCGTGTAATACTCCCCATCCGAAGCTTCCGCATTCACGAACAGAAAGGTATCGAATACGCACAATGCTGAAACCATATAGAAGGGTGGAAGCCCCTGATTCTTTTGGAACCAATGCATGCCTTTGTCTAATGAAACATACACGCCGGAATCCGTTCCGGCAAAAAGGTAGGTGCTGTCGCTGGCAATTTTATAGAAAGGACGGCTAAAGGGAACCCTTTGCCAATGCAAACCGGAATCGGTGGATTCAATCATCGAGTCATTGGCCGCAATAATATCGGTTCCTACTTTGGCAAATTCCACGTTCCCAAAGGGTGCTGAGGTTGAGTCCCATGTAAGCCCGTTATCGGTGGAGCGCCATACGCCATTCGCAGTGCCGGCTAAGATGAGCGAACCAAACGTCCCAAAGCTGCTTGCTCCAATAGCTGCAACGGAATCCCATGTTTTGCCCGTATCTTTCGATCGAAGCAATGCAAATGGATTGGTATAACCTCCAAAAAGATACCGCCCATTCGATGCAATCGGACTTCCGGCAAGGGACATTCCCCAGGTGTCACCATTGTTTGAAGAAACCCAAACTACAACACCTTCCCCTCGCGGACCAGCAAATATTTTAGATCCCAAATACGCGAAGGAATAGATGGGGCCATCATCTTTGAGGTTGATCCCATTATCCCATCCCGTCCAGTCGCCACTGGGACTTCCGGGTGTATAGCGGGCCAATGCGACATCGCTGGATAATCTATCGGGCCCGACGCTTGCGAAGAGAATCGTGTCGTAGACCACGCCAAAGGCAAGAACAGAGCCATTTAATGAAACTGTTTTCCATTGGGCAGCAATAGGCCATGCAGCCGTTAGAATGATGATGGTAATGAGTATGCGTTTCATTTTTCCTCCTTGTTCTCAAGTTCCAGAACCTTCGAGTTCAGTTGTTCAATCTCGTCCTGTTGCTGCAGAATGTACCGAGTTAGTTCCTCTATCTTTTGCATCATCTTCGCTTCGGTCTTACCAACCGGCATGCCGGTCGAATCAATTTGTTTGGCTGACGGAACATCCGGCAAATGATGGTTCTCGTTAATAAATTCTTTGAGATCGCCAAGCGACATGAGCTTGTATTCTGGGTCGAACACATAATCGGGAAAATCAATGCTCATGTAAAATTCCTTCGCAAGCATTGGCCCGTTTACGGCAAGCATCCAAGTGGAGTCATCCCCATACGAGGGATGTACTGAAAAATTCATGAAATTAGCAGAAGGCGTTGATGTACTATCCGACGTGATATAAACGGGAGTGTGATGAATGAACGCACCGTTGGGATTTCGAAGAAGTGGCCAGGCGGTGTCTCCGGGCGGCAGGACATCGAACAAGTGATGATAGACGGTAGCGCTGCTGTCATTGTATTGCCACAAAGAGAGGCCATTTTGACCGGTCAGATTCAAAGTCATGCTATGATATCTGTTATTCGAGTGTCCAGCGTCATAAGGTTCTGCCCAGAGTTGCAACGTTCCCTGCTGGAAATCCGAAAACGAGATACCCGCAGAAGCCGTGTGTGCAGGACGTTTGATATGATTAATGGAGCTATCGGAATGATCGAGATAGTTATTGAACGAGATATATCGCCAATCGGCCGGGTACAAATTGCTGCTTGTAGGTAATCCTTCAAACCGGTTTCCTCCATAAAGTGTCAGCCCTGGGAGTGGATCAACCTCACCCGGCAATATAACAGTGCCTCCTCCGATCTGCAGTTGATCCACGACGGAGTCAAGCCCGGCGCTACTCCCCGATGTATTCGGTGGAATATTAATGCCCACATTCCCATTGGGCATGACGGAAATTCGTTCGAAATCATGCACCGTTGGCAACGACGTGGGAAGTGAAGCCGCACTGGGCGTTGTAGCCATCCTTATCGCACCGTATGGATGTGACAGGCTGTAGGACTGGAAATTTGTCAGGATGAGATCTCCCTGACTATGCTCGTGAATCACCAGATCAGCTTCATTTGAAAACGAGGAATAGGTATGAGAGCCGGTGGTGGGCATTAACCCGATCGTCCCAAAAGTAGTGCTCGTGGTCGTGCTCCCATCAGTAAAACGGAGCATTGCCGTGTCCGTTGTCGAGCCACTATAAAGAATCTGGAGCGCACTTTGGATCGCACCAGTTGCTGTCAGCGTACCTATTCCGGCGTTCCCCGTCGCAGGGAAAGTATTCGCCTGCGAATAAGCACGGCTTGAACTGAAAACCAATCCCAAAAACACGATTGCTAACAAACTCCAACGTCTCATAAATACACCTCTTTTAATAAATAACTTCGTGAAACACGTTTTGTTACAAACTACCGGTACAAAGATACGATAAAAAAATCATTGATAGACGCAAACGTCTAAGGCTTTATAGGTCTAATCGGGTAAATTGGGTCTTGTGAAGTTGCTCGAAATAGTCTCGACCAATATTAGATATTTTCGAAAATCAGCTAATCTTACCCAAGAAGCCCTTGGGATGAAGTCTAAGCTATCTTCCGATTATCTAAGCCGTTTGGAGCGCGGCGAAGAAAACATTTCCATTGTAAGTTTAGAGAAAATCGCCAAAGCGCTGAAGATTCCTCCACATCTATTACTTCTCCCGGAGAATCATCAGGAAGATTAAAGAAAAAGTTCGCCACCAGGCACACCGCAACTCACCTCTACCCCACCAGCATAAATTGCTTCCCCGCCATTTGGCGGACGATGGATTTGAATTCGAGATTGAGAAGCTGTACGAGAATATCCTGCACATCGAGCCCAGCGCGTTCGGCCAGCGCGTCGATCTGGAGCGGCCCACCCGCCTCTTCGAGCACATCGACGATCTTCGTTTCGAACATGGAAAGTCCCGTTCGCTCGACTGGCTTTCGTTCCTTCCGGGCTCCGGCTTTGCTGGACCATCCCAATTCTTCCAGCACTTGCTCGGCAGATTCCGCAAGTTTGGCGCGGCTCTCGCGAATAAGCTGGTTCGGCCCTCCGCTCGATGGGCGCGTGATGTCCCCGGGAACTGCGAAGACATCCCTGCTTTCATCCAGCGCCAGCGAAGCGGTGATCATCGACCCTCCCGACACTTCGCTCTCGATGATAATGGTTGCCCGTGACATCCCGCACACAATGCGATTACGCCACGGAAAATTGCGAGCGTCCGGCTTTGTGCCAAGCGGTAACTCTGAAACGATCGCTCCCCTGCCGCTTTCGATCAATGCCTCCGAGAACGATTTGTTCGAATAGGGATAAATAACATCCACACCCGACCCCAGCACAGCAATAGTGTTTCCACCGGCCTCGTAGGTCGCAACATGCGCCGCTGTGTCGATGCCCTTCGCAAAACCACTGACCAACGTCACCTGATCCGCGACAAAACCCTCCGCAAACGCTTTGGCGGTGATGCGCCCGTAATCGCTCGTCTTCCGAGATCCCACGATGGCAACCATTCGCTCACTACTCAGCAGATCGGCATTTCCCCTAACGTACAGGAGTGGAGGCGGAGCATACGTTGCCTTCAAGTCGTTCGGATAACCATCATCGAAATAGGTCAGGATGGTGGTATCCTCCGGAATGTTCGCGAGCTGGGAACTGGCGTATTCCAGCGCTTCGGCTCGCCCGGAGATGATCGCGGCGGTGGTGTCCTTCCCAAATCCCGGCACATTCATGATTTCATGCGGACTTGCGGCAAACGCACGCTCCGCAGAAGAAAAATATTGCATCAGCGCAAGCAGCCTCCGCGAGCCAATTCCGCTCGTGAAGTGCAGCGCGAGATAGTGCGTTAGTTCAGATCGCTCCAAAAATGTAGGGACAAAATGTATGTGATTGGGCTACGGGGCAGTTCACCGGCCGGTATGATCCACCTCTGTCATTGCGGCGAGTTTTTCCTCAAGCTGCTTGACCCGTTCAATAAGTTCTGGCAACGACCGCATGGCTCCTTCCTGCTTCAGCATTTCGCGGCTGGCTCTGGCGGGGCTTCCCATATACAGTCCGGCTTTTGTCGTGTTTTTCGAGAGACCCGATTGCGCGCCAACGATCACGCCGGCTACGGTTTCGATATGGCCCGTCACGCCGGACTGACCACCGAGGATATTTTGCCGCCCGATCTTCGTCGAACCGGCAATACCCGTCTGCGAAGCCATCACAGTGTTCTCGCCAACATCGACATTATGTGCGATCTGCACAAGATTATCAAGCTTGACGCCTTTACGGATTCTTGTTTCAGCGACCGTTGCGCGATCGATCGTGGTATTCGCGCCGATCTCGACATCGTCTTCTAACACAACAATTCCGATCTGGGGAATCTTACGGTAACTTCCATCGCCCATCGGCACATAACCGAACCCGTCGAATCCGATAACGCTGCCTGCCCCAACAACGACTCGGTTCCCAAGCCGCATCCGGTCATAGATCACAGCATGGGGATGAATTTCACAGTCCTCCCCGATCACCGCATCTACGCCAATGTAGGAACCATGACGCAAGATCGTGTTCGCACCAATGGAGGCGCGTGGTCCGACAAATACATGTGGCCCAACGTGAGCGTTTGCATGAACGTGTGCCGTATCGGAAACAACGGCGCTCGGGTGAATGCCGACAGGCGGCATTTCCCGTTTCGGGCTGAAGATCTCCAGCGCGCGAGCAAAGCCTTCATAGGGATTCTTTACGCGCAAAAGAGCTGGGCCGGAACCCAAAGAATAGGATGCGCTCTGGTACTCGCTGACGATAACGGCCGTCGCCTTTGTCGAAGAAAGAAAGCGCTCGTAGAGTGGATTGCCGATGAAGGTTACCGCACCGGGAACTCCGTCCTCGATACCGGTCGCGCAAGTGATCTCCTCGTCTCCGCGCGATAATTCGATGGAAACTGCGCCTACTTGCTCCGCTAATGCTTTGATATTCATCTCAAATTTAATATTGCGGCACCGAAGGATCTATTTCCTTGCTCCATGCGAGGATGCCGCCACGAAGATTTCTCGCCTTCGGAAGGCCGTTACGCCGCATGAATTCCACAGCCATACCGCTACGTCCGCCAACTTTACATTGAACCACGATCTCGGCTTCCGGATCGAACTCGGAGAGATGTTCGGGAATGGTATTCAACGGTATCAGCTTGCCGCCGATGTTCGCGATCGCGTACTCGCTCGGTTCGCGGACGTCAATAAGAACAAATTCTTTACCGGTGTCCATCCATTCTTTTAATTCTTGAACGGATATTTCAAAAGGAATTTCTAGTGCCATATTTTACCTTAACACATTAATAGCGAAAATTATCGAAATTAAAAAATCGAACGACATTGCTCGCAAAATCTACGAGCGGCTGAAAATAGACTCCCAGCCCTATCACCGGAATGACCATAACAAGCAGCAATACCATAACAGGTATCGAGTAATGAATACTCTGTGACTTCACCAATGTTTCGGAAATGCGCTCGAGCGTGGAAGTCCCGATCGGCCGCTTTAAGAACATCGAGGCTGCCACGCGAAGATAATAATAGAGCGACAGGACCGAGTTCAAGATCAGCGCCACGCCGAGCCACAGCCAGGGCATCGCGTGTGTTGTTGCATCCGGCCTCAGCAACGTGCTTAGGAGATAAAACTTTCCCACAAAACCCACAGTAAGAGGTATGCCGGTCAGCGATACAAGAAAAATAACCAATGCCGAGCAAACAATTGGAGCGCGGAGCATCAGGCCACGATAATCGTCGATCTCTTCGGAGCCGATCTTATTCTCGATCAGCATCACTGCGAAAAATGCGCCAAGCTGCATGAAGAGATACCCCGCAAGATAGATCATGACCGCAACAATACCCGAAACAGTGCCGGTAGCTAATACCGCCAGCATGTATCCGGAATGCGCTATCGTACTATAGGCCAACATTCGCCGCACATTCGATTGAAGCAGCGCGGCAAGGTTCCCAAACGTCATCGTCAGCACCGCAAGGATCGCGATCCCGGTGTGCCAGTCAATCAGTTGAGCTCCATTTTTTGCGCTTTCAGGAAAAATAAAGAATAGAAATCGGATCAGCATACCAAATCCAGCCGCCTTCGATGCAACGGAAAGAAACCCGGTCACCGGCACCGGCGCCCCCTCATAGACATCCGGCGTCCAAAAATGAAATGGCACAGCGCTGATCTTGTAACCCATCCCAACCAGTACAAGTATAGTAGCAAACCATAGCACAGACACATTTGCAGCAGAATGCAAATCTGGATTCAAGGCCAGCACCTGACGTATCGCAATAATATTTGTGCTCCCCGTAAGTCCAAAGAAAAGCGAAAACCCGTAGATCATCAATCCCGATGAAAGCGCTCCGAAGAGAATATATTTCAATGAGGCTTCCGCTCCGTGCTCGGTCTGTCGAAAAAATCCCGAAAGAATATATCCCCCGATCGAAGCAAGTTCCAGTGAGACGTACATCATGATAAGATCGGTCGAAGCAGGCATAAGGTACAGCCCGATGGACATTCCGAGAATGAGCGACGAATATTCCCCAAATCTTCGTGGCTCCTCATTCAGTTTTTGAGACGCTAAAGACATGAGCAGCGCAAGAATTCCCGCTACCGATACAAATAGTTTAAAGAACACGCTGAAATTATCGACAACACCCATGGCGTACCCATGCACGAGATGTGCATTCTGCACGGCTGGCCCGAAGAGCGTTTGCGAATATGGAAATGCAAGGAACCCCGGTTGCCAGTCGCGGAGGTGGAGTGGGTCGAAGGGATGCCACTGGGCGCAGGCAAACCCTCCTGCAATGGCGAGAACTATCGCGGCAAAGAGTACTGAAAATCGTTTCGAAGAAGCATGTTTCGTAAGTGCATCTAAGAGTATCGCGCACAAAAATCCCAGACCGAGAATTAGTTCAGGAGCAAAGCCATTAACACTGATCGCAGCATACCCTTGAACGGCATGAGCAATGCGCTCCAATGTATCGAGTTTCGGAGGCATAGTGCGCGCTACGGAAGTATGGCTGCCCCGCGAATGGGCGCATAAGCATGGACGAACGAGACCAGCGCATTCACGCTCGTCGTCGTGAGATCGATGACCGGGCCTGGATAGATACCAAGTGCAATGACGAGCGCGGCAAGTGGAACAAGGGAGATCATTTCACGCGCAGTCAGATCGGTAAGCGTGTTCCATTTTTCCGGGATCGTGCCATAAAACATCTTTTGGAGCGTTGTCAGGAAATAGGCTGCAGTCAGAATAATTCCGAGTGTAGCGATGATGGTAAAGGTTTGCCACGTCTGGAAGGAACCGATAAAAACGAGCGCTTCAGAGATGAACATCGAAAGTGCCGGAAGCCCAAGCGCCGCGAAAAAAGCGATGACAACGATCGCGAAGTACTTCGGCATTTGATTCGCAAGGCCGCCAAACTCCAATATCCCACGCGTCTGGGTTCGATCGTAAAGCACGCCGACAATGAGGAACAACATGGCGGTAACGATGCCATGATTGAACATTTGCAGTACCGCACCGATCATTCCCTGAGCATTCAGCGAGGCAATGCCGAGCAAAATAAATCCCATGTGGCTGACGGAGCTATAGGCGATCAACCGCTTAAAATCGGTCTGTGCCATCGCACAGAGTGCACCGTAGATAATATTGATGACGCCAAAAAGCGCCATATACCATGAGAGCGAAACAGCAATTTCGGGAAAGATACCCAGCGATAAACGCAGGATGCCATATCCTCCCATTTTAAGCAAAACGCCAGCTAAGATTACAGAGATCGCAGTCGGTGCTTCGACGTGCGCATCCGGAAGCCAGGTATGGAACGGCACCATCGGGATCTTCACTGCAAAGGCGAAGAATAGTCCCAAAAATCCAATATACCGCCAACTCGTAGCAAGGCCGCTAAAAATACCACCGTGATTCATCGCAGTTGGGTCCATCATACGGAGCATACTGAACGAATGATATAGCTCTGGTTTGTGGGTCAGCGCACTCATCACAACCTGATGCGTACCCGGAACGAACAGCATGACCTGATTGGAAAAAAAGAGGCCGATCATCACGAGCAACATCGAGAGCGAACCCAGCAGTGTGTAAAGAAAGAACTTCATCGCCGCATATTCCCGGCGGGCACCACCCCAGATGCCGATCAGAAAATACATCGGCAGAAGCATCAGCTCCCAAAAGATGTAGAACAGGAAAAAGTTGAGCGAACAAAACGTACCCATCATCCCAATATCCAGCAACAGATACATTAGGAAGTACCCTTTGACGTTGCGCTCAATGGAGAAGCTTGCAATAGCGCCGATCAGCGTGACGATCGCCGTCAGCAAGATCATTGTCACGGAAAGGCCATCCAACCCCATGAAATAATCGATCGCAAGATTGCCGAAGATTCCCAGACCCGACAACCTAATCCACGGCATGCGCTCAACGAATTGGAAGCTCTTCGCATCGTTGATCCCTGAAAGTGAGTGATTAAAATTCAGGCAGATCAGGATCGCGATGGCGAGCTGAAGTACCGCGATGGCAAGCGTCACCCCGCGCAACATTCGAACATGTGCGCGAGGAACAAAGGAGGTAATAAACATTCCCACGAGCGGCAGGAATGTAATAATGCTTAAAACCGGTATATCAGCGATCATTCATTCGGATGACGGCGATGAAGCGACAAGTTCCCGTCATTACTCAGGGTAGGATGGTGATGGTCCGTGTAACATGTGCCTCCCCACCACTCATGATGTCGAGATAATAAGCTCCCGGAGCCAATGCCTTTGTATCGAGCATAACCTGGTGAGATCCTGAACTAAGCTCACCGTCAAATGGCGTTAATACATTTCGGCCTAATGCATCATAAAGCACCATTCGAGTGTACCCGCTTGCAGGTAAGTTAAGTGCAACCATTGCACTGCCATGAACAGGATTTGGATATACTTCCACCGACACTGGCGCATTCACTTCCGGTGTAACTGCTTGCAGAATAGTATCCGCCATAGCTTCGTGGTACGAGGCAATGCCGTTATTCGGGGAGTTCACACTTACTACAAATTCCCCATTTCCGCGCGAGATACTAAGGTCGGCTCCGTCAGCCAGAAAGGAAACAGGAATCCCGATGGGAGTCCAGGTTGTGCCATAATCCGTAGTGCGATACACACCTACATTTGAGGTGAGAATCGCAATGGTGGAATTCGGAATGAATTGGACGGAAGCAGGCATCATATTCGCCACAGGCAGCGTTGTGAGTTGCTGCCATGACGCGCCACTATCGCTGGAGATCGTCATGGCATTATTCCCATTACCGGAAACAGGTTGATAACAGGCTAAACCATGTGTAGCATCAACAGCAAATGACACACTAAGGGAATTTTGGTTCGTGCCGGTCTTAATAGCTGCCCAGGATTGACCACGATTCGTTGTTCGAAGGATCTGCCGGCTATTCGTTCCAAACCAGCCATTATCTCCAACCCATGACGTTGCGTTGTTCCAGCTTGCGATGCTTCCGGAGGCGACCACGGTCTTCGACAATGTGTGCCAGGTCTTGCCACCATCGGAGGTAGTGCCTATTCCCCATTTGCTCGATACTGGGTCACCGATCAAAATTCCATTCAGCGGATCGAAAAAGTGGATCGTGTTTACAAACGCCGCAAACGATGCAACACTCACAGTGTCAAACGTCTTGCCGCCATTGGCCGTATGGATCACGGAGGCTGTACCGCCGGTGGTCGCGCCACTTGTTGCCGGTCCACTTCCGAAATAGGCAGTATTCGAATCAAGCGCAGTTACATCATAAGGAGGATTCGATCCATCCGCAAGAGTTACCGTATCGCCCCAAACACCGCCTGTCTCCAGAGCAAATTGTGCATTATTTACAACCGCAGTTCCAGTATTTGGGTCCGTGGATGCTTCCCCGAATGCGGCCCATGCGCAAGTATTAGAAACACGGCAAATGCTCGTCCCATATACTCCACCTTGCTCGAAAATAAATCCAGGCTGAACGGTCAAGGGAAGATAAAGCGTCAGTGTATCGGAATACAAATTGCCATCGGTCACCGCGAATCTAACTGGTAAGTTGCCCTGACTATACACTCCAGTGCGCGTGATCTGGAAATCTCCGTTTGCCGAGGCCGATTCCTGCATGGAACCTAAAGAAACTGCACTCGTCGAAAGAGCAGCTCCTAAGCTTACGATCGGCGTGGCAGTAAGATTACTACCCGCGCCTAATACATTGGTAAAGGTTACCTTCAGATCGTAGGTGTGGTTCACCCCAAGCGAATCGGAAGCAACACCATCGAGTGCATACCCGGAGATAACAAGGCCTGGCTCAGATGGAGCTGTTGTTAACGCGTTGCCAACATTAATGCGTCCCCAGTAATCTGGCTGATCGCTGGGGTCAACAACGTCATCGCATGTTGCAATAAGCTGCGCCGCAATAAACTTCGGGAGCCAATCCGGATGTAACGACCACAACAATCCGGCAGCGCCTGCGGTGAGCGGCGATGCAAAGCTGGTTCCATCCTCAGCGCTATATGCCGAATTACCTGGGTAATCACAGCTTTCAATATTCACACCAGGAGCCCATACGCTGACGGACGTTCCGAAATCGGAAAAATCGGCCGGTTGGTCATTCTGATCGCTCGCTCCAACACTTAGAACACCGGGGCCGTCCGCCGGATACTCCAGAGTTCCATCATTCGTCGTGGAATTATTACCGGCAGCAGCGACAACGAGCATATTCCGCGCTATGGCCTCATTCAAAAAAGCATTTTCATAAGCGGTATCGGCAGCGCTGACAAATCCTCCCCATGAGCAATTAACGATCTTAGCGCCATGCGTGGCCGCGTAATGAATTCCTTCATAACCGGCGGAAATATTATCATAATCCGATCCTGCCGCTTTGATAGGGATTAATCTGCAACCAAAGGCTACACCGGCAATTCCAACATGGTTATTTCCAGTCGCCAGAATACAGCCAGCAGTGTGCGTCCCGTGGCTCGATCCATCTTCACGCGGGCGAGGGTTATTATTCGGTTGGAGAGCAGCACCTGACTCGACATCGACATCGCCACAAAAATCCCAACCTTCCCAATTATCGATATATCCATCGCTATCGTCATCAATTCCATTGGTCTCCTTATTGTGACCATTCTTATCCGTTCCGATCTCGCCCCAGTTATATTTGATCTCACCCGTAAGGTCCTGATGGTCTATATTGATCGCGCAATCTACATCGGCAATAACAATAGAGGTATCGCCGAACGTCGAGTCCCATGCGTCGAACACGTTCATGTTCGTAAGTGCATATTCATCCGACAAGAGAGGATCGTTCGTGGTCTTCGAAACGGGGAAAAGATACCGAACGCTTCCACACTCAACTTCACCGGTCGTCATCAACATAGCCAATGCAGTATGAGGGTCGATCTTGGTATTTGAATAGTAGACTGAATACATCCGGTCAATCCCGAACACGCGGCTTATGGAATCTTTTGCGGCATGGGCATCGACCGCGACCGTCAGGCGAATACCAAGTGTGCTCGCAACTTTAGCAAAGGCGCTCGATGGGCCAATTGAGAGTGTTACATTCCCGTTTGAGCCAATGGTCCGACCGATCGGACTGCCAGCCTTCATTTTTACATAGACAACGCCCGGAGCGCATGGAGTGATCTTGACCGTCGATGGTGGCCGAAGGCCTTTGTTTCTATTGTCTGCGCGAGATGTAACGGACAATTGTTCGCACGAAAGGAGAAGAAGAATCAGAATCAGTATTCGTTTCATTTTGATCGCTTATGGGGATATATTTTCAGGAATGAAATTTCGTTCAGAAATGGAACAGCGAGAAGCGAAGGATAACTAACATTACTACAACCGCAGCAACAACCCACGTCAGGTAGGTTTGTATGCGGCCCGTCTGCACCGACCTCGCCATCAGCCCAAAAAATTGTACGGTGGCACCAACGAATGTCACCAGACCATCGACCACAAATTTGTCAAAGGCTCCGGTAATTCGTGCGAGAATAACAGTCAAACGTCCCGCTAAATTCACAGCGCCATCGACTATCTGACGATCGAACCACGCCAATAATTTCGAGCAGAATGTGACGGTATCGACGATAACATAGTTGTAAAGAGGATCGAGATACCATCCGTTCTGGCTGAACCGGTAAAGTGATGATGCATTCTTCCGCAACCCGCCTGCCCACGCTGGCCGCAAGACATAAAAACCGAGTGCAAGCACAAAACCGAAACCCGCCGATAGGAGTGCAGCGATCTCTGCAAACCAGGCATTGACCGCTCGTCCTTGATCTAAAGCGATCTGATGAGGCATTGGCATTACCGTTGCAGATTCCATGTCTGGAGCATAGTTTGCCGGCACGAACGCTGGCGCAGTCTGCGGAGGAATAACCTGCGCCGGCGTGACGATCCACTTACTGAGGAACCGCCCCGTTTCTGGATCAAATGGGTTCTTGCCATACCAAAACCAAAGTGTGCATACCGCAAGCAGGATAAGTGGAATAGTCATTACCAACGATGATTCCCTCACCTTTTCATGTAGTGTTGCCCGGGCAGGCCTTCCGAAAAAGACAAGAAAAACCTGACGCCACATGTAGAGCGCTGTCATAAGAGTAACACCGAATCCTACCCACGGTATTGCTGAGGCTATCCCCATTTGTAATTGCCCGTACGCCATCGCCCCTTTCAGTATCTCATCCTTCGACATAAAACCCGCCGTGAGCGGCAATCCCGTAATTGCAAGTGTGGCAATAAGATAGGTCCAGCCGGTTAAAGGCATTTTACGCAAGAGGCCACCCATAGTATGAATATCTTGCGCATCGGTTTCGTGGTCGCCCACTTCATCCATCGCCCGGTGAATCGCATAAATTACAGATCCTGCCCCCATAAATAGTAAACCCTTGAATGCCGCATGTGTAACAAGATGAAATACTCCGGCTGCCACAGCGCCTGAACCGATCGACATCATCATCAGCCCAAGCTGAGAGATCGTGGAATACGCAAGCACCTTTTTAATATCCCGCTGCGTGATTGCAATCGTCGCTGCCATGAAGCTGGTAAATGCACCGGTGCATGCAACAATAAGCATCGCATCGCTCGTCAGGAGCGGAAATACACGAGCCATTAGATACACGCCCGCCGCAACCATTGTCGCCGCATGAATGAGTGCGGAAACCGGCGTTGGGCCTTCCATAGCATCGGGAAGCCAAACATGCAGAGGGAATTGCGCGCTTTTCGCGACAGCCCCACCAAAAATAAGCAAGCCAGTTATAGTAAGCGTCGTTTCCGGCGAGAGCCCAAGCAAGCTGAACGAGATCGGCAAACCCTGATAGATATAACCGAAAATTTCTTTCAAATCAAAGGTTCGGAATTCACTAAAAAGAAGCAAAATACCGATCCAGAGAAGTACGTCACCAATCCGATTTGTGATAAATGCCTTTCGAGATGCATTCTGCGGACCAGGTTTCTCGTACCAATGCGCGATCAGAACATAGCTTGAAAATCCAACTAATTCCCAGAATATGTAAAGTAAAAGAAAATTTCCAGACAGAATAACGCCCAGCATTGCAAAGGTGAAAAGTCCGAGGAATGCAAAATAGCGGGCAAAGCGCACATCGCGCTTCATATACTCGATAGAAAAAACATGCACCAGCAGACTGATCCCCGTGACAACGACCATGAGGATCGCGGTCATGTTATCCAGCATCACGGTCTGGCGAATGACGAGCGGCCCCAGGCCAGGAACGGTTCCAATATTTATCCAATCAAATCCCCATTGGATCGCAGGCGAGGATGAAGCGTGCAATCGCTCCCAAGCGACGTAACCGGCAAGCGTTGCTGAAAACGCAATGGCCGGCGTTGCAATAAGATAGGCATGCTGCCCCAATTGCTTCTGATTGAAGATCACAAGTACAAAGCTCAGGAGCGGCAGCCCAAGCACGAGGAGGGAGATCATTATCAGTTGGTCCATATCAGTCCCTCAGTTTATTCGCCTCGCGAACATTGACGGAACCCTGCCGCTTGTATAAATTCAATACGATCGCCAGCGCGACAGCCGCCTCGCTTGCAGCCATCACAATCACGAACAAGGCTATCACCTGCCCTCCAAGATTGATCGCGCCATAGCGCGTGAATGCTACAAAGTTAATGTTCGCCGCATTCAAAATCAGTTCGATCCCCATCAGCACCGCGATCGCATTCCTGCGCGTAAGCATCGTGAAGATTCCCAATACCAACAGTATTGCCGATAGGATCAGGAAATGTGGCAAGCCGACCGGAAAGAAGTTCATACGACCCCCTCCCGTGGAACCTTGGGATCGCGCCGCACCATCATGACCGCTCCTATTAATGCCACCAACAGAACAAGAGAAATAACTTCAAAGGGCAGCAGATAATCGCTCATTAACAGCGTTCCAATTTCCTGAGACGTTCCCTGGCTTCCCTCTTGATTCATGAGTTCGGTCGGTGCCCCTTGCAATGGAACGGTCGTTTGCTCGATGGCGCTTTTATTCCACGGACTTTTCTTCCAGGGCATTTCATCGTACTTGATCCAATGTGCCGACGTGAGAAATGAAATGAGCAAGACCAGCAATGCTCCGCAAATAATAAATGCGGGAATCCTTGCTGAAAGAGCCGACCGAAGATCAATATTTGTGACTCGGTTTGTCAGCATGACACCAAAAACCAAAAGCACCAAAATTCCGCCAACGTAGATCAGTATCTGACTTATCGCAAGAAAATCCGCGCTCAGCAACACATAAATTCCCGCCACACCGAAGAACGTCACGAGCAACGCAAATGCCGCGTGAACGATATTCCGCGAAAAGCATACCAATCCTGCTGAAGCCACTATAGCGGCAGCGAAGAGGTAGAAGAAGCAATCGAATAGTGACATTTAATTATGCTGTCATCCTGAGCGTAGCAAAACGGAGCGAAAGCGGAGTTTTGCGGAGTCGAAGGATCTCATGTAGTTTGGCAGTGAGGTAAACTACACGAGATCCTTCGACTCCGTTCTTCTCTCCTGCGTCGAGAAGAACTCCGCTCAGGATGACAAGTAAATTAATCATGATTGTGCCCTCTCCGCTGCCTGCTTTGCCCGCTGAACATTCGCTTCGGCTTCATACTTCGCTCTGTTCTCGATGTGCACTGCCGCTTCCGTTTCATCCATGGTTGCAAAGTGGTAGATCAGATTCTCGCGTTTGGGCTCGGAGAATTCAAACACTTCGGACATCACGATACACTCCGTCGGGCAGGGCCAAACGCAAAGCGAGCAATAGCAGCATTTGGCCATGTCAATGTCGAATTTCGTCACCCACAGCGCTTTCTTTTTATCAAAGCGCATCGTTACGCCGAGGTCTTCACCCGGAACAGACTTCACCGTGTCGATCGTAATGCAATCCACCGGACATGCGCGCGCGCATTTATCGCAGCCGATGCAATCATCCATATTGACATATAGCCGATTGCGCGCCCGTTCAGGCAGAATGTACTCGTTCTTTGGCTCCGGATATTGCCGCGTAACCTTTTTCCGCCCGAGATGGCGAATAACGATGGTCAGCCCCTGAAAGGCCGTCCCGATTGCGCGCAGAATGTCAGCGAAGTATTTTCCCACTTGGGATGTCTAACACGCGAGAGGGGTGGAGCAATCCATGTGATTCGAAAGTGTTACAATGAAAGCGTACAGATGACTTCATCATACCCGATAGGAATTTATGCGTATTTTTGTGTAATGTTTATGCTTGACAAGGTAATAAATAACTCATCTGCGATTTTTCATGGGCCTTCCCATGCTGTTGCAGATGCAACAGATTGGGCATTACGTATCTCGATTGGATCGCTGGTCGTCGCAATTCTGACGTTGCTACGCCAATGGCTTCATGAGGTCAAAATCGAAGAGCGTCTCAAAGTAGAAGAAAATCCTCGCGTAGAATTAACTCCCAAAATTTCTTATGCAGATACCAGCATGGGCCACTTAAGCGTCCATCTCCGGTACCTTACCGGAAAAGCGACAATAAGCTTCATTCATCCACGAGCGCTTTATGAAAAAGCTGGCTGGATTGAGGCAAGTCTAGTAGACATGCGTTCCGTAATATTAACTCCCGAATCTAATGAAGCAGATTTATTGATTATGACCGATCTTCCGGGAGACGAACTTATTGGACTCGCAGTTCAGGATAACAAAGGCGACATCCATTATTCAGACTCAGAACCATTTGACGTACCTCAAGAAAAACGAACCTTATTACCAATTCGGATTGTAATAGATTCTGACCCATCGCCACATGGAAGAAGGAAAACCACACTATGAAACCAGACCTATACACTAAGATCATCCTAACCATCATCGCCGTCGTTTTGAGCGGCATCCTGCTAAAAGACTACGATATCATACCAAGAGCACATGCAAGCTCGGATGATTTGATGAACGTTAGAATTAAGGAGGTGGATGTAAACGCTTTTACACCCGGATGGCCATATAAAACCCAAGAGGCAGTAGTTCCCATTAAGACATCCGGGCCCGATATTGATGTTCATGTAGATAACATCCGATAACTTACCATTCCCCCGAGAACCAAACATACGGCCACCCGGCCTGTTGCGGTGGTGCACATGGTGAACTAAACAGGTAGTTACCACGCTTTTATTGTTATGATCTACCCTCTTACCATTTCAGACCCCGACATTCTCGGCGGTGTCCGCGTTTTTGCAGGTACTCGTGTGCCGGTTAAGACGCTTTTCGATTATCTGGAAGACGATTATTCGCTTACGGAATTTTTGGAGTTTTTTCCGACGGTTCCGGGTGAAATCGCTTTAGCGGTACTCGAACAAGCTCAACATTCGGTCGGGCTGGAACCACCTTCCTACGCGTCATCATCCTCCTCCACATAATCCGGAGTAAGCAAACTCCCGAATGCGCCCATCACCAAACTTACCGCCACCCGTCCCGCTGCGGCGGGTAGGCGCGGTGGTAATGAACTAAAGGGTGAACGAATGGCTTAAATTTCTATGGCAGACGAATTAGAACGGCGGGTAGGAAAATTTGAAGAACGGCTGGATCAGCATCTCGATGTGCTTCACTCCTACATTGATAAACTGAATCACAGGCTCGATCAGAATGATAGGAGAATGCTCCAAAACGAAATGATGATCGAGGAGATCGTTCGCATGAACACCAATGTCCTGCTTCTTATCGATGCAATGGATTTGAAGGTTGATAAGCTGGAGGATCGGCTCGGGCCAGCTTCATGACAATAAAAAGAAATGGCTGAAAAACTAAAAACCGAGGGCAATGGCAAGTCGCTTGAAGAAATGAGTGCACATCTCGCTGAAAAGATAGAGCAAATGGAGCGCGACAGGGTCGAGCGTGAGAAAGCAGACGAAACCCGTCGAAAACAACGCGAAGAATTCCATCGAAGGCTGATGGAGCGGAGTCAAAAAAAGCGGGCGATCTTTCGTTCTATTGAGGAGTCCCAAGCTGTCATTGCAAAGCTTTTGGCAGAACGAAAAGCTGATTATCTTTCATCCTCCTCCACATAATCCGGTGTAAGCAGGCTGCCAAATGCGCCGATTACTTGCAAGGTATGTCCAACGATCATGATGATCGTGGCGTAATCGCTAATCGGCTCTACCTGCTTCCACTCTGCGTACCAGCCGACGGGTGCAAGGAATGATCCCAGTACGAATATAAAAGCAAAGATGATCTGGCGTTTGCGGAAACGGTCTGGCATGCAGTGTTTGTCGATAACTTATTTGAGAGCAACCGCTAACACGCTCGCTGCCGCCACGGCGGTAAGGCCAAACGGAATGAGCACTTTCCAGCATACGCGCATCACCTGATCGACGCGCAGGCGCGGCAGCGTCCAACGGATCCATATTTGCACGAATACGAACGAGAGACCTTTCAGGATGAACCAGACGAACCCCATCCCTGCCCCGTTCAGAACATTCCCAAATGGGGATTGCCACCCTCCCAGGAACAGCACGGAAGCAATGGACCCAACTGCAAACATGCTTGCATATTCCGCAAGGAAAAACAGTGCGAATTTCATTCCACTATATTCCGTGTGATATCCTGCCACAAGTTCCGACTCTGCTTCCGGTGCATCGAAGGGCACACGGTTCGTCTCAGCAAGTGTGCCGACGAAATACGTTCCGAATGCAATGAGCATGACCGGAATGAGCACCAGATTCAGCTGCCCTCCAAAACCAGGAATGTGTTTTGGGCCACCGAAAAGAAACCAATTTTGAATCCCCCCGCCTTGCAGGTTTGTGATGGTCTGCAAGTCCATTGAGCCGGCAATCACCACGACGGTCAGCACGGCCAGCGCAACGGGAATTTCGTATGAAATGATCTGTGCAACCGAACGCATCGCCCCGATCATAGAATACTTGTTATTCGACCCCCATCCTGCGAGCAAAATAGAGACCACCGTTAGCGCCCCCATGCTTAGCACATAAAAGATCCCGGTATTTAGTCGTGCTCCGATATAGACCGCTGAGAACGGCAGCGCCGCAAAGATGGAATAGCTTCCAATGAAGACGACATACGGTGCCAGCGTGTAGAGCGGTTTATCTGCAGAGTGAGGCGTGGTATCTTCTTTCTGTAATAGCTTCAGAATATCTGCAATAGGCTGAAGCATTCCTTTGGGACCTGTCCGCATCGGGCCAAGCCGGTCCTGCACCCATGCCGAGATCTTCATCTCCCCTAAGATCGCGACAAGCCCATACGCCAGAATAAAGATAAGCGGAATCGCGGCATAGGCAATCATCGTGAGCAGCGTTGATAACACGCCCGGGCCAAGCTGGTCTGACAAAAATTGATGAATGGGTTGGAAAATGGTCATGCGTTCAGCAATCCCCTAAACGCAAAAGAAGTAAGGATAGGTGCGAAGACAAGATCGGAGTTATTCCCCGCTACGCTTCCACTTCGGATTGTCGAGCAGGAAAGAAACGCTGATCCGGTTCGTCGAGCCAAGCTGATCCTGCGCATTTGCGCCAACGTATGCGTAATCGATATGCAGTTTCGAGATCGTAATGCCAACGCCAACACTCCACATTTGCATATCGTTATATCCTCCGCGTATCGCGAAAAGATCTTTATATTGATACTCCAGCCCTTCATGAAAATCTGCGGAAGCGGGGCCAGCGTATAACTGCGCATCCTGACCGCGATTTTCAAACCGAAGATCAATATCCGCTGTTGGCATCAGACGGTGATCCCCATTTGCAGTAATATTCCAGGTGTATGCTCCACCCAGTATCACCGTTGGTGATACGAGTTCTTTCGTTCCTGTGGTGTAGGATAGCAGTGTAGTAGTAATATCCTCCGCAACGGCTGCGAGCGTTAGCGACTCGGTGGGTTTATATCTCGCGCCGAAATCGAAGCCCAAGCCCGAGCCAGTCGTTTGCGGATCGAGTCGAATATCGACCAGCTTTGCATTCACCCCCCAGGAGAGTTGAGGATTTACCGTCTTCGCATACGACAGAATAGCGACCCAATCATAATTAGAAAAGCTCGACACTTTGCTGTAGTCTAAGTAATCCCCGGGATCAAGCTGGCCGTCGTTATTGAGATCTACGAGTGCATCGCGTGTATCCAATATATTATTAACCCCGATATGAAGTATCGAGAGTGCGGCAGATGAATTCGAATTCAACGGCATTGCGAACGCTCCATAATCATATTGAACCGTTCCATCGAAACGGGATTCGTGCATCGCTGTAACCATCGGATATTTCAGCGCATTAAGGCCAGCGGGATTCCAATATCCTGCTGTGGCATCCTCGCTGATGGCGATACCTGCTCCACCCAGCGCTAGTGAGCGGGCGCCCACACCAAGCTGGAGAAACTCGCCGGCGTAATCCTCGACCGTTTGCGCCCGAAGCGGCATGGCCAACGATGTGAATAGAAGAATGCTAATTCCTGTGCGGCGCACTACAAAAGAGAAAGTATAGTTTTAAGATAGTATAGACTATGAACGCTCTAAAAAGACTGCTGGCTCCCCGAAAACAGGTCAAAAAGAAATCCCCTCGTTCGCAAACGGAGCGATCGGAGCTGGAATTGCTGCACTCCTACCGCCGAGCGTTGGCCAAACACGGAATTGAAGCATCCACACTCGATCTCGATAACGATTTTTACTGGCATTTCCGGCTAAGTGGGCTTCTTGCAAAAGGCTACCAGAAATTCGATGAAATAAATAAGAAGCATTTCTTCGATACACTTATTCGTCCGAAGATCCTCTTTTGCAACCGCTCGACCGGAGGGTATTACAACAAGACCAGACATACTATTGGCATCTCGCTCGCAATGACCGTCGAGCATGGCGAACTGGAATTTTTTGAAACTCTGCTTCATGAGATCGCGCACATTGTGGTGCAATCGCACGCGCCGCGTTTTTACAAAGTATTGAAAACGATCGGAGGATCCGGCAGAAAAGCTCCGATGACGATCCTGTTGCGCGCGAAACGGGAGAAGTTTCTTGCGGAGCATTATCGAGTCCGGGTACGTTGCCCACATTGCAACAAAGAATATCGCTATCGGACCCGCCGCGCTTTACGTTATGCCTGCCGGCCATGCTGCATGAAATATGCTGGTGGCAAGTTCGATGCACGATTCAAGTTCGTTGAAGTTCCTACTGTTACTCCAGAGAAAGCATTATTATGAAATTACCAAAATATGATTCCAACGGCAAGCCACTGATCGTGCTGTTCGATGCGATGGCGCTCGCCTATCGGTCGTATTTTGCTTTTGTCGCGCATCCACTGACCAACGCCCGCGGGGAGAACACGAGCGCCGTCTATGGCTTCATGAGTTCTATTTTCCAATTCTTGGATCACCACACGCCTACGCATGCCGCTGTGTGTTTCGATACGCCTCAGCCGACGTTCCGACATGAGAAATTCGAAGCCTACAAAGCAACCCGTCAGGCAATGCCGGAGGATCTTATTCCGCAGATCGACAAGATCAAGGAGCTGGTCCGAGCCTTTCGCATTCCACTCATCGAATTTCCAGGGTACGAGGCTGACGATATTATCGGCACGCTTGCTCGCTCAGCAACAGAACACCACATTGAATCCCTGATCGTCACACCAGATAAGGACTTCTGCCAGCTCGTCAATGAGAATGTGAAGCTTCTGCGCCCATCCCGTGATGGCAATGCGATGGAGATATTCGATATCGAAGCTGTTCGCGCAAAATATGGCCTCGAACCGAATCAGATCATCGACTATCTTGCGCTTGTAGGAGATACCAGCGATAACATTCCCGGAGTCCGCGGCATCGGCGAAAAAACTGCTGCGCCCTTGCTACAGAAGTTTGGCTCCCTTGAGGAACTGTATAATCATCTCAATGAGGTGGAAAAGAAGGGCGTCCGTGAAAAATTATCGAACGAGCGTGACAACGCATTCCTTTCCTATGAGCTTGCAACGATCGATTGCAACGTACCGCTACCCATTTCTATAGAAGAATTATCCTACGGCGTGCTGCCCGATTTTGACGCTCTTGGAAGCCTTACGCTCGATCTTGGGTTTGAAATCCCTTGCGAACAGAGTCCATAAAGAAAAAGAGAATCTGCTGAAAGCTGAATCCCCGGAAGCACTCGAAGCAGCACTTGCACCGAAGGAAGCCTCCGCACCAGCCGAGCGAACAGAGGAAGAAGAACTCGAATCTTTCGATTTTGCGGAAGGCCCTGCAGGTGAATTTCAGGATATCCATTCTACACCTCACGCCTATGTGTTGGTCAAGACCATCGAAGGCGTTCGAGAGTTATCAAAGCTACTCGGATCCGTGACGGAATTCTGCCTCGACACAGAAACGACCGGACTAGATGCAAACTCCGCCGAGCTTATTGGTATCAGCTTCGCAGTCAAGCCATACGAGGCTTTTTACATTCCCATTCGCCTGCCGGACATAGGCTCGGACGCCGATGCCACTTCCCTCTTCGCGCAAACAGCCGCCACGGAGAATGCAATGACCATGGGCCTCGAAGCGCAAGAAGTTATATCAGTCCTTCGACCGATCCTCGAAAACCCGAACATAGCAAAAGTTGGACAGAATATCAAATACGATGCATTGATATTTCAGCATCTTGGCGTCACTCTTCACCCGATGACATTCGATACGATGATCGCGTCCTATCTCTATCGCTTCGATGGCCCCCACTCTATGGATGCACTCTCGATCGAACATTTGAAGTACAACCCCGTTGCGCTGAGCGAGGTGGTAGGGGCGCTGAAAGATGGCTCCGCTCGGCGCTCAATGGCTGTTGCCTCAACACTAAAACTTGCGGAATACGGTGCCGAAGATGCCGACGTCACGCTTCGACTGAAACATGCGCTCGAACCTAAACTGAAAGAAACTGAAAGAATATGGGAACTGTGTGAACGAGTTGAGTTCCCGCTCGTCGAAGTGCTGACGAAAATGGAATATAGTGGGGTGAAGATCGATTCCGAACGCCTCGCACTTGCAAGCAAGGAAATGGAGCGCGAAGCCGATAACCTGTGCCGGCAGATCTACGAGCATGCCGGTGGCCCATTCAATATCGACTCCCCGAAGCAGTTACAGGAGATCCTCTTCGTAAAACTTGGACTAAAATCCGGAAGGAAAACGAAGACTGGATTTTCCACGAATGCTGCCGTGCTGGAAGACCTTCGCCACGAGCATCCCATCGCTGAAGCGCTGCTCGCGTACAGGCAATATCAAAAGCTGCGTGGAACGTACGTCGATGCTCTGCCAAAGCTGGTAAATCCTAAAACAGGGATGGTACACACAAGCTACAATCAGGCGGTCGTCGCAACAGGACGCATTTCATCGACCGATCCGAATCTACAGAACATTCCCATTCGTACGGAGATGGGGCGAGACATTCGCAAAGCATTCGTCTCCCGGTTCAAAGGCGGGCAAATTCTATCGGCAGATTATTCCCAGATCGAGCTGCGCATCATGGCGCACGTGACCCGCGACCCGGGACTCATAGAGGCATTTGCCAATGGCGTAGATATTCACACAAGAACGGCCGCAGGTGTTTATGGTGTACCGCTCGAGGAGGTAACAAGAGACATGCGAAGCAGAGCCAAGGGCGTGAATTATGGCATCATGTATGGCATTGGCGCTTTCGGGCTGGCTCGCAATATTGGCATTCCGCAGAAGGAAGCCAGTGAGATCATTCAGCGATATTTCATCGCGTTCCCAAACATTCGGAAATATATGGATGACACCATTCAGTTCGCGCGCCAGAATGGTTATGTGGAAACCCTGTTAGGCCGCCGGAGATACATGCTACATATTGCGGAATCCAATCAGGCGGTGCGAAGCGCGGACGAACGAGCTGCCATCAATGCGCCCATTCAGGGAACCGCGGCCGATATGATGAAGCTCGCCATGATCGACGTTCACGGCGCAATGGAATCCCGCAAGCTCCGATCTATCATGATCATGCAGGTTCATGATGAACTCGTGTTCGACGTGGTACCTGATGAAGCCGACACAATGATGGAGATCATCCCGACACTCATGTCAAATGCGATGCCGATGGTGGTTCCCATCGAAGTCGAAGCAGGTATTGGCCCTACCTGGTTTGAGGCGCATTAAGACTAATGTGGAAATCTACTGAAGTACCGAATTTCAGCAATGCCAATTATTCCAGATCGAACAAGCGCCAGCGCTTATCGCTCCCATACAGGAAGATATTTGTCTGCTCTCCGGAAAGAAGCAGTGCAGGGATACTATCTTCGTGATCGAAGTGAACTTTAACGTATGGTGTTGTGATCGTTTTATTATCACACATCAGAATGAGGAGGGTTCCCGGTGCAACCTGTTTCGACGGAAGAAATACAGAGAAGACCGTGTCTGATCTGGGATTGATAAAATGCTGCACCGTCGGATATGCATCGAGTTCTTTATCGGACTGTATCGTATCCGTTTCGGACATAAGTACCAACGGGGCCTTAATAGCACCTTGAGTTGGTGTTACGATCGGCTGTGAACTCGAGCAACCATTGAACAAAGCCAGCATCCCACCCCAAGCGAGGAGGACGCAAACAATCAAGCAAAAATGCAAAACGGGTGCTATGAGCACCCGTTTCACTACAAATCTATCCGGAACCATTACGGCAATTCGATAGCCGTAAGCTCGACATTATTGACGGTGCCTGTAGATGCGTTCGTAACGGTGCAAGCGAGATCAACCCAGTAGGTAGTGCCGACCGTAAACGTGCCATAATACGAGACCGTGAAAGGCGCCTCTTCTGAGTGGCCTCCTCCGATTGGAGAAACAACGCACAAGCTGCCAATGGCTGTGCCTGAAACCGTTGCACCCTGAGCAGGGGCTGTTCCTGTCCCATAGTAAGCCTGCCCAGTGATACTCGGGCCGGATGAAGACTCAGTGCATGTAAGATCACCAGTAATAGTGAGAAGCATATGGCCTGTGGAGTTCGGCTTAAACGTGGCACCTACTCCAGCCATGTGCGCCGTTGTCGTGTAGTTATATGCAGCCGTGTTAACTGATGAGGTTTGGCTGTATAATGGTGAACCTCCACCTCCCGAAGGAGCTACCCATGAAAGCTGCACCGGACTCGTCGTCCCGTTAGCCTGAAGTACATCGTTCGCCGCACCGGGCAACGCTGTCGGCAGAATGTAGGTTACTGCAGGTGCAGAAGCACCAGCCTGAATCGTCGTATAGTTCGCTCCTGTGCCATTACCCAATGAAAGGTTGCCAGTGGCCGTGCCAGCCGCACCAAGTGTGAGTGTATTGGTTGAAGGATTATACCCATAACCGCTTGCATCAAGATCGACGGCCTGATTGCCATTTGCTGAGGAAGCTACAAAGAGCGGGTAAAAGGTCGCATTTGTTGTTACTGCCGTGGTTGCCACGTTATTCGCGTTCGTAGCAGTGGTCGCACTCGCAACCGTACCAGAAACGATACTTCCGCTGATAGAGGTGATCCATGTTGGATCTGAATAGCTACCAGTTGTATAAACACCATTAGTTACGGTTGCAGCATTGCCACTCGTATTAACATTGATCGTCGCAGGCAGAGAAAGCGTTACGGCGCCGGTAGCAGCAGAAGCCGTGATCTGATTTGCAGTGCCAGCGATCGAGGTCACACCGGCATTAGTAAGCGTTGTCGAGCCGCCTAAAGCAACCAGACCACCGCCTGACAATCCCGTTCCTGCCGTTACCGTTATACTGTTGTTTGCAAGCATGGCATTCGTTACGCCGCCTGCAGGGATCGAAAGCGCGAGGGAACCGCCAAGCGATACTAAGCCGCCGCCGCTCAGTCCACTGCCTGCCGCTGTGCCGATCGTCAAGCTGGAGTTTGCAAGCTCGGAGTTGGCAATGGGCGTAGCATCCCAGGTGCCGGTTGTGATCGTTCCGAGCGTGGAGATCGAGGTTTGACCAGCATACCCTGGTGCAATGTTAAGCGTCGTCGAGCCACCTAAGGCAACCACACCACCGCCGGACAATCCCGTTCCTGCCGTTACCGTTAAACTGTTGTTTGCAAGCATGGCATTCGTTACACCGCCCGCTGGGATCGAAAGCGCGAGGGAACCGCCAAGCGATACTAAGCCGCCGCCCGAAAAACCGCTGCCTACCGCTGTTCCGACCGTAAGGCTGGAGTTCGCAAGATATGCGTTTGCGATTGGTGTCCCATGCCATGTACCCGTTGTGATCGTGCCGAGCGTTGTGATCGAGGTTTGACCAGCATAAGAAGGCGAAATGTTAAGCGTCGTCGAGCCACCTAAGGCAACCACACCGCCGCCGGACAATCCTGTTCCTGCCGTTACCGTTAAGCTGGAGTTCGCAAGCTTGTTATTAGCGATCGTGCCATTAGTAATATCGCCATTAACGATCAGGCTCGAGGAGAGGTCTCCGAAAGCATCCGAGTGTACCACGCCAGTGCCGAGGCTGCTAATAGTTGTTTGAGCAGTCGTAACGGACATGGCGGCTGTGCCGTTGCCATCAAGATAGACATTGAACTGACCAGCACCCGGTGCATCGTTATCGGTATTCAGCACAAGGTTGAACGTATTATCGATGCTGCCAAGTGTAAGGTTATCAATCCCAGGGGTATAGAGTGAATACGAATTTGGCAGATTGAGCGAATTCGCATAAAAGTCCTCAGGAGTCTGCACCGAGCCATTATCAGTGAGGCTGGAAGCAACCCAGTCACCGGCACCATCGCTCATTGGGATGACGTATTGTGCAAGGTTATCACCAGCCCCGCCGATACCGAGTTGGCCCGCAGTGGCGTAATCCCACGCTCCGGCTGCGCCGCCGACATTATTAATGCCCGTGATTCCCGGTGGAACCCAATAAGCAATTAAGGGTGGATTGATGGAACCCGTGCCGTAGGTCGGAATCGGTCCAGAATAGATGAAGGCATCTTGGGCTCCGTTTTGCGGCGGCACCGGCGAATACCACGTATTCGGGAAACCCTCAAGCGCCCACGCTTCCCATTCTGGGGAACCATACGGAGGGGTGGTCAGCGTCATGCTGTTACCATGATAATCGTCGAGGACGAGAGCCCCGCCGGAAATGCCTCGGAGCTGAGCCGAAGCAGTGGTTGACAGGCCGAGCGCGAATACGCCGGCCACGAGGATTAACAAAGAGCGTTTCATACGAGTGTGTAGTCCTTTATGAATGTTAAAAAACAAATTCAAAACCAAAACCAAAAACTTTTATACTAATAGAGCTAAACCATGATTTCCAAGGTCTGACCCTGTCAGGCAACCGTTCAACCGCTTCCGCAATCGAAACCAATTTCGATGAATAACGATCCGAAAGACGTAAATACTACTCCGGACCGTCGCCAAGAAAGCCATTGTCAGCCTTCTTAGATACAAATATACGACAATTTTTTCGCGAGTGCAAGAAAATCGCTAATTATGTGGATAACCTGTGAGCAGACCCAGACCCTCTATGAACTCCTTTTTACTATCAACATGCTGTAAACTGAAGAGAGAGTGCTATAAAGCACTCTCTCTATATGAAAATTCCGATTTACTTCTTATGGCTGCACTCTATAGAACATATGACTCCCGGCAAAGACCGTCATAGTATTAGGAGTTCCGGTATTAGCCCCCATCAAATTGATCGTCGTAGCTCCTGTACCAGATTTGACGAGTGCCCAAAAATGGAGAAAGCCTTCCATTGAAACTTTGAAATAATTATTATTAGTTTGTGTCAAGGAACCGCTTCCGGTAGCACCATTGCCTCCATATGCGGTGAGATCTTGCGGGCCGTTCGTGAAAAGCGAAACCACAGACCCCGTGCCGTCGGAAGTGAGCGCAAGGCCCACCCCAGTCTGTGAAGCATTGGAGGAGACATCGAGCCAGCCCTCAAGTTCATAGGTCGTCGATGCCGAACACGCGAAGGAAAGAATAGACGATTGAGTTGTTGTCGTGTTGGTGTAATCGGCTCCTAACAACACATCTCCATCCCATAAGCCAGAACTCGCCGGCGTAGTCCATGACGTCGTCGCAACACCACCAGAGGGAGCGCTCGATGAAAGCACCTGGCCTGCCGTTGGGGCGGTCGTTGGAAGAACGTACGTGATCGCAGCCGCCGGCGTGCCTGCCTTGATCGAGGTAAGGTTTGCATTGGTACCATTGTAAAGTCCGATCTGGCCCGCTGTGGGTGTTGCTGCACCGATATTCACGGTGTTCGGCAGGGAAAGTGTTACTGCCCCAGTCGAAGCTGAAGCAGTGATCTGATTTGCAGTGCCCGCGATCGAGGTCACACCGGCATTGGTGAGTGTAACTGTTCCACCAAGCGAAACAGCGCCACCACCACCCAAGCCAGAGCCCGCAGTGACCGTTATGCCAGAGTTTGCAAGCATCGCATTCGTTACACCGCCTGCTGGGATCGAAAGTGCGAGTGAACCACCGAGCGATACAACACCACCGCCGGTAAAACCGCTGCCTGCCGCAGTACCAACCGTCAGGCTGGAATTTGCAAGATATGCGTTGGCGATCGGTGTTCCCTGCCACGTGCCGGTCGTAATCGTGCCAAGCGTTGTGATCGAGGATTGACCGATATAGCCTGGCGCAATGTTAAGCGTCGTCGAGCCACCTAAAGCAACCACACCGCCACCTGACAATCCCGTTCCTGCCGTTACCGTTAAACTGTTGTTTGCAAGCATGGCATTCGTTACACCGCCTGCTGGGATCGAAAGTGCAAGCGAACCACCGAGCGATACGGCGCCTCCGCCTGAAAGCCCGCTACCTGCCGCTGTTCCTACCGTTAAGCTGGAGTTTACGAGATTCGCATTCGGAAGCAGAATGCTTGTGCTAGCCGCGTTCGTAAGCTGTCCCTGTGCATTGACCGTGAACGAACCAACATGCGTTGCATCGCCGTATGTGTTAGCACTCACACCGGTATTGGCAATGTTCAAGGTTCCCGAACCGCCAAGTGAGATCGCGCCGCCACCGGAAAGACCCGTGCCCGATGTCACCGTTAAGCTCGAATGTTGAAGCATTGCATTCGTCACGCCGTCCGCAGGTATCGAAAGCGTGAGCGAACCACCGAGCGCAACCGCACCACCGCCAGTAAGCCCAGCGCCTGTATTGATCGTTAAGCCTGGATTAACAAGATTCGCGTTCGGAAGCAGAATGCTCACGTCACTCGCACTGGTAATTTGGCCTTGGGCATTGACCGTAAATTGCCCAACATCCGTCGCATCACCGTACGTACCGGCTTCTACGCCTGAATTCGCGATCGAAAGAGTACCCGACGTGGTGATCGGACCGCCGGTCAAACCGGTTCCTGCATCAACCTCGGTAACAGCAGTCGCCCAGATCGGGGTAAAACCACCACCCTGGCTTTCGAGGAATTCACCCCCAGTACCAGCGTCGCCATTAAGATCAAGCTCTTCGCCGCCGCCATCAAGCTGGACAGCATCGTCAAGCACAGAAAAGGTCGGGCTTCCATTGCCGGAAAAATAAATATTGAATTGGCCTGCACCCGGGCCATCTGTGGCATCTGTATTCAAATGAAGATTGAACGTGTTATCGATACTCGTCAAGCTAAGGTCGTTTTGCGACGGTGAGCTAAATGTGTAAAGATTCGGCAAGGTAAGGGTGTTCGGCGATATATCCTCAGGTGTGTTAACCGTCGTGCCATTATCGGTGAGGCTGGAAGCAATCCAGTCACCGGCACCATCGCTCATTGGGATGACGTATTGTGCGAGGTTATCACCCGCTCCGCTGATCCCAAGCTGACCGGCAGTAGCGTAATCCCACGCACCGGCTGCGCCGCCGATATTATTGACACCCTGCACTCCCGGTGGAACCCAATACGCGATCAATGGCGGGTTGATGGAACCCGTACCATACGCAGGGATCGGTCCCGAATAGATGAACGCATCTTGCGCGCCGTTTGCCGGTGGAACCGGAGCATACCACACGTTCGGAAAACCCTCGAACGCCCAGGCTTCCCACTCTGGCGAGCCATAGAGTGGCGTCGTCAGCGTCATGAAGTCACCGTGAAGATCATCGAGCACGAGCGCCCCACCGGAAATACCTCGGGTCTGTGCCGAAGCGAATGTTGTGAGACCGAGTACTAATACACTTGCTACCAGGAACTGTACTGTGCGTTTCATACTATTTTGTTTCGTTTACGAGCGTTGAAAGAACAAAAAACTGGGAAGTTTTTCAAATATTCGAAGCAAAGACTAATAGTGATTACGAAAGTGAAGGCGGATCATTCACGCTATAAAAACCCCGCTTGCGATAACGGGGTTTTATATTCGCAACCAAACAACCTGATAAAAACGTCTCCCCATTACTGACGGTCCGCCTGAATCGGGTTGCGGCTCTGAAAACAATCATGGGTAATCTTAGTTCTACCTAAATGAGGGGGAACCACACAATACGTCTATAAGAAAACGTTTTCTTAAAATATTTGAAAAGACAACTATGTTTTGGGCATTTTCAGTTTTCACGGCACCGTTTTCATGGAACTTGCAAAGGGATTGAACGTTGCTATTTGCGGAGATGAATGAGCCGGTCGTTCTCTATATGTGTGGGAGATCGGCAACAACATTCATAGGGGCTTGCACTTATTAGATGGTGCAAGCCTTTTTTCTTGGGATACTTCCGTTCCTGGTTCCCATTTATAGAAAAACCCCACACGTTGCGATCGTGTGAGGAGTCTTCTATTGGCGGACCTTAGTTGCGATATCGTGGCAAACAACTATAACTCTATCGCATTAAGCTCTGATATCACGGCGAGCCAGGCCGTAAAATTATAATACGATGGTGAAAGATTCTTTTCCTTGCAATATGATACGAACTTCTCCACACTCGAGGTTGCAAACGCCTGAAACGCTTGAATTCTAACACTTTCAAGTGATAATTCAATACTGATCGCTTGATTGCACGGATCCATCCTGATTTGATGACGAAGAATCGTGCCACATCAATTTGGACTGTGCAGTTCCCCTCCCAAAAAGAAAACCCACCCCACGTTACCGTGAGGCGGGTTTATAGTTCAATATGTTTTCACTTGTGAACCATTCCGTGAATTGAGATAAAACGGAATGGGGTAAGAGAGAAACTCTGTGCTATACCCCGCTCAGGAAAAAAACAGGTCAATGACTTGGTTCCATCGCCGTCAGACGGTCACCGTGGTCATCCTGACGCCGGCGAAAGTCGCTGAGCAGGCGCAGCAGGTCGCCATGCATCAATTGTTGGGCGCGGATAAGCTCCCGCGAATCCCGAAGACCCGCTTCAATGCGAAGTAACGTCTCTTTAGAAAGACGTATCCGCTCATTCTGGTACTCTTCAAAATCTTCAGTCACAGAATCACTGCCTCAAAGAACATTCAACGAACGTTACTACGAATGACCGTTCGCACCAGGTTTGCCAAGATTGTCAAGCTTCTGATCCATACGGTCCAAAAGCTTGAGGATCATCCCCTGCGTTTCAACCAGAGTATCCTGGGTATGAATCATGCTCCGCTGGGTGTCGGCGAGTGATGCTATAATCCATTCGTTCTGCTCCATTCGCTTTTCATTCTGTTCAATACGAGCCTTCGATACCTCGTGATCCGCTCGTAGCTCATCGAGCCACTGAACCATGATCGCCATGTAATCCTCGAAATTGTGTTCGAGTTTACTTATTCTCTGTTCAAAATCATCTGCCATACATATTAAATCCTCTATATTCCCCTTTGGTTCGCACCCCCACCTCTTGCTTCTTACCTCTTACCTTACCAACCCTCTCCTTTCATACTTCATACTTCATACTTCATACTTTTCCCCAAACCCGCTCCGATGAAGCGGGGTTGAGCAAAGCCACAACCTTGATTCCACCCTGTTTGCGGCACTGCCTCCCAGACAACCTCCGCTTTTATATACTTTGTGTCCGGAAGCGCGCGGGGAACGCTGGTTCCGGGGACATGCCGCAGGCGTAACATGAAATGCTGCCACGTTCTCCCAGACAACCTCCGCTTTTATATACTTTGTGTCCGGAAGCGAGTTCCGCTATCCCCACTTTTGCAATAACAGGCCAAAGTGCTGCGGCTTGCTTTTTGCCAGGAAAGGTAATTACCCTGCCTACCGCATTCGGGGTGCCTCTTAAAAAACCCCGCTCCGAAGAGCGGGGTTTGGAAAAAAATATTAGCTGCGTTGGCAACTCTTCCTCACTTATAAAAACATGTGGATTACTGGCCCATGATTATATAATTGAAGGTGAATGCATTACCGCTCCCAGTCGAATAAAATTCTACACTGAAGCCAGAAGTTGAGGTTGCAGAAATTATCGGAGCTGCAGGAGTATTAAATCCGGTGGCGAAATTAGTATTTGTGGGGGTAATAACTATTATTGGAGCATTCGCAAAAGTTTTTGCGAACGTAAATGCAGCTGTAATAGCATGGGTTGCCGAGGGTGTAACTGAAATGTTTCCGGAAAGATCGGAAGTAGCAGTTACAACAGTAGAGGTGACATCCGTACTTCCGGTACTAGTATACGCAATATTTGACGAGTTCCCGTCAACAAGATGTCCAACGATGACGTTGCCGCCTGTGCCAGCTTGAAGAGTAGTAGTAGCGGCGCCAGTTGTCGAGCCGATGGTAACAGTATTGGCAACGGCTCCATTCGCAATAGCAACGGTCTTGGCATTCGTTGCGCCGGTGGCAATATCTACCGTGGTCGCGCCAGTTCCCGTTCCAACATCAATGGTATTCGTGCCAGTGGACTGGCCTAAAATGATGGTTCCCGTTTGTGCAACCGCACCTCCGATTGTGATCGTGCCGGACGTCATAGCGGTTCCAATCGCGACCGAACCGCCAGTCTGTGCATTAGCAATTTGTAGCGTGGTTGCACCCGATCCACCAGCAATAATTTCTGTGTTCGTGCCAGTGCTTGAACCGAGTGTCAAATTGCCGGTTTCCCCCGTACCGCCAATGGTAATTGTGCCGGACGTGGTGGAGGCACCAATAGCGTACGTTGAGGTTGCAGCTCCATCGAGGCTAAAATTACCTGTTCCGACCTTTGCCGTAATACCGGTAGCGCCATTAGCATTACCCATTGTGATGGCATTACCTCCTGTACCCCCATCAGCAAGATGCAATGCGCCGGTTGAGGTTCCCGTGTTCAGGCTCGTCGGTTGGTTGTTGGCATTGTTGATTAGCACTCCGCCGGAACCTGACGCTATGGTTGTGGTAGAAGTAGTAGTCGTGGAACCGAGTGTTACAGCGTTCGCTGCCGCGCCGTCAGCAATGTGCACCGTCTGAGCCGTGGTTCCTGTACCGATATTGATATTACCGCTGCCAGCAAGAACTGTGACAGCGGTTGTGCTCACAGCATTACCGATAGTGATTGCATTGCCGCCCGTTGTTCCATCTGCAATATGCACTGCTGCGGTTGATGTTCCGGTGTTGATGCTGGTTGAAAAATTTGAACTATTGTTCAAACTAACTGCTGCACCTGCATTGGTTAAACCAACGAATGTTCCCGCACCTGCGTGAGTCACCGACCAGTTCGTGCCAGTAATATCATTACCAGATGAGGAACCGTTGATCGTAAGACCAACCGTAGAGCCAGTAGGAGTAAGGGTCATTCCCCCAAACGTAGGCGTGCTTGTCGTCGCAAGCGTTGTCCCGCCGAGCGCGACGGCGGTTCCCTGAATGGTGATGGAATTGTTCGTCAGCGCCGAGTTCGGAATGCTTGTCAACGAAGCACCACTTCCGGAGAAAGTCGTCGCCGAAAGCACACCAGTCGAGGGTACGAAGCTCAGTGCAGTCGCGACGTTGGCTGCCTGTGAGTTGCTTGTTGTATTGGAGGCTACAAACGTGGGGTACATTGCGGTAGCAGTGGCGCTATTCAATGTCGTTGCAATATTGGTGGCACTTGCAACGTTACTGGTCGTCAGTGCAACCGTACCTGCCGCATCCGGGAAGCTGATGGCTCTCGCAGCTGTAGCTCCACTCGAAAAGGTTGTCGCATTCACACCGGAACCAAGTACAAGTCCGCTGGCGGCAGTTGATGCCGTGAGTGTGGTTCCAGAGACTGCTCCAGCCGAAGCAACCGATGTCGGCGTGATCGCACCCAGTCCGATGGAAAGCGTACCCGCACCGACCGCTGTCGTAACGCCGTTGCTCGTGCCCAGCGTGGCTGGTGAAGGTGCTGTGCTGCTACCCGCGCCAACAAGGATCTGTCCATTCGCCAACGCTGCCGTGCTCGCAATTCCCGTTCCGCTTGTGGCATACATCACGCCCTCGGTGGTGAAACTGCTGCCAGTTACCGTTCCCGAAGCTGCGCTCGTCCAACTGAGCGTAGCCACGTTAGAAACAGGTGCCGATGACTGTAATACTTGGTTAGCCGTCGGTGCCGTCGTTGGCAACATATAGGTAATAGCAGCACCAGGCGCACCGGCCTCGATAGTTGTTAAATTCGAGTTGGTGGTATTGGCAAGGGCTATCGTCCCTGGAACGGAAGATCCTGTGCCGAGCGTGAGTGCGCCGCTGGAATACGCAGGTCCGCTCGTAACGGAATTCGTTCCGTTAAAGACGGCCAGTTTCCCCGATGTCCCGCTGACGGCAGTATTGACGGCAGTCGTTGCCGCACCGCTGGCATCGAATGCGGAAGTGTTCGCTGTAGCAGCCGATCCAAATGCTACTCCATTCGTTTTGGTAACGACCAGGTTCCCACCTGTAGTGATCGTAGCATCGCCGCCGACCGTTTCCGGCGCGTATGCCGTTCCGGACTGCGCGACAAGAATTTGCGCGCTCGTAGGTGCGGTTCCAGTTCCCGTTCCGCCGCTCGTCACCGCCAGCGTGGAGGATAGTCCCGCTGCGGTAGTCGCGGAGGCCGCACTGCCGGTGATGTTCGCCGTAAGCGTGCCTGGCGAGCCAGCCGCCCACGCCGGACCTTCGACGATGGCGCCACTGCTGGAGATCATTACTTTATTGTTCGTGAGCGCAGCGGAGGAGTTCGTTCCGCCATTGGCGACCGCAAGTGCGCCGCTCATAGAAATAGTACCGCTTGTGGTAACAGCTCCGGAGGAGGTCATACCGGGTATCGCCACATTCACAGAAGTAACCGTTCCCGAACCCTTGCTCGCAAGGTCGCTGACGAGACCTGAAACATCGCTTTCCATGATCTGACCCGTCGTGCTTGCCACGAGGGCAAGATTACCGTTGGCGTTCGGCAGGTTCACCGACTTGGCAGAACCCGTCGCCGCGCTCGAAAGCGTGGTGGCGTTCGCGCCGGAGCCAAGCGTCAGGCCGGTTGTCGACGTAAGCGCGGAGAACGTTCCTGCCTCCGGAAGGAGATCGCCGATCGTGGCTCCATTAATATCTCCGCCCTTCACAGCAATGGTGGTGATACCGACCGTGCCACCGGGAAACACTCCGAGATAGGTGGTACTCCCATCGAGCGAGAGCACATCGAAGGCATCCTTGTCGAACGCAGTAGCCGGCTTGATGGTCAGGCCAACGACGTCGTTCGCGCCTGGTATGATGGATTGTGCGCCGGTCCACGTGTTCGGATTTGCGACATTCAGCGAAGCAACGACATCACCCGTCGTGGGCGAGATGGTCAGGCTGCCATCGGAGTTCGATACGCTGGTGACGGGTGCCGCGGGCAGCGTCGTCCACGCGCCATCGCCACGGAGATACGTGGTGCTCGATGCGGTTCCCGTCGTGTTGAGTGCGCTGATCGGCAGCAGCCCGGTGACGTCCGCCGAAAGATCGACCGCGCTATACGTTGGCGCCGCCGACGTGCCGGTGGAATTCCCTAAGAAGGTATGCGGCCCCGCGTTAGAAAGTGCGAAGGTAAGCGCCGGGGTGGTCGTGGATGTTGCGACCGAAGTCGTGAAGACCGGCGAAAGGTTACCGCTCGTAAAGTTGGTCACCGTTCCGGTTCCTCCAACCGTCTGCCATGATGGAACCCCGCTGACGACTTCGAGCACCTGCCCAGGACCGCCAATAGGCAGCGCCGATAGCGTATTCGTAGCCGAGGCATAGAGAATGTCTCCCGTGGCGTACGAGGTCAGGCCCGTCCCGCCGTAAGCGGAACCGATCATCGTGCCTTGCCATGTACCGCTGGTAACGGTGCCGAGCGAGGAGTTCCCGCCCACCATCGTCAGCAGCGTACCGCCGCCGCTGGGAAGCGTGAGGGTTCCACCGCCGCTGCCGAGCGCGGAGAGTGTGAGTATATTGCCAGATCCATCCGAAAGGTAGATCTTGGTCTGCGGGACCTGTGCGCGAGAAACGGACGTGAAAAGCAATAAGGAACCTACTGCGAGCGTCGCAGCACGACCCAAAAGCGTTTTGATATTCATGGCGATGTTTAGAATTAAACGAAAACCGAAATTAAACTTATATCCGAAAAATAGTCTTGCGACCGTTTGAAACCGTACTAATGAATGCCTAATAGGATGACTGAAAAAAACTTTTTTTGATCGGGATTTTCAATTCCCCCGCCGCGTGCGCTCTCAAGTTGCGCCCCACGGCGGAGGATGAAAAATTCGATGGATTAATACTGCATCAATGTCCATCCCGGACCCGTCAAGTAGATAAACTTGCCGGTGTACTGCGGGAATACAAACTGCCCGTTGAGTACCAACGGATACGTGCTCGTGTTATTGAACAGGAGAATTACCTGTCCATTAACTGGCGTCGCTGTAACAGAGACTGCTACGTTGGCCGTCGGCGTGCCCGTGATCTGTGCAAAGGTATTGCTACCTGATACCGTTACGGAATTCGAGGTTCCATCTTCACTCTCCGTGGAGTAAACCAGCGTAGTGATGGGTGCGCCTACCGTTGCAAGCGTGCCACCGGTTGCCGGAAGCGTCCAGGTTTGTGCACTACCGAGCGAAGCTGAAGCAAGGGTTCCAACGGCACCATGATCGAACTGGATCTGATTCGCAACAGCAGGTACGCTGTTCGAGAGCGAAAGTCCGCCATTGAAGTTTCCAGCGCCAGTGCTTGCCACACTCCAGCTGTCTCCAGAAATATCGTAGTTCGATGAGCTAACGGTACCATTTGAAATGGTAAGCGCAGCTCCTGACGCCACTGTGACCGTCGTAGCAGCAGCACCAAGCGTACCAGTCGTTGCGGTGTTGCCACTTGCATCAACGGTGAATTGTCCAGTGCTTCCAACTGCGAGTGAACCGAACGAACCGGCACCTGTCGCTGTGACCGAAGTCGGTGTGATGTCACCAAGCGTCAGCGAAATCGCTGGCGTCGTCGTCGGATTCGCTACCGAACCAGAGACGCCATTCGCCGTCGTCACCGAAACCGAGGTTACCGTTCCGCCTGTGCCCACCAGCGTATTTCCAGAGAAGCTGAGGCCAGCACCAAGCGTGATCTCGCTGGGAGCAGCCGATCCGGCTGTCGGATTACCGAGAAGCGTGACTGTCGATTCGTTCTGAATATCGCCATACGTCACCGCCGAAGGCGTGATCGTCGTCGCGAAGGTTCCTGTGCCGGAGCCCGTTACCGGACCCGTCAGCGTGATCGTCTGATCGCCAGTGTTTGTACCCGAAAGATTCGAACCCGTTACCGTGCCTGTCGCCGCAACCGAAGTTGGTGTGATGTCACCAAGGGTCAGCGAGATCGCTGGCGTCGTCGTCGGATTCGCTACCGAACCAGAGACGCCATTCGCCGTCGTCACCGAAACCGAGGTTACCGTTCCGCCTGTGCCCACCAGCGTATTTCCAGAGAAGCTGAGGCCAGCACCAAGCGTGATCTCGCTGGGAGCAGCCGATCCGGCTGTCGGATTACCGAGAAGCGTGACTGTCGATTCGTTCTGAATATCGCCATACGTCACCGCCGAAGGCGTGATCGTCGTCGCGAAGGTTCCTGTGCCGGAGCCCGTTACCGGACCCGTCAGCGTGATCGTCTGATCGCCAGTGTTTGTACCCGAAAGATTCGAACCCGTTACCGTGCCTGTCGCCGCAACCGAAGTTGGTGTGATGTCACCAAGGGTCAGCGAGATCGCTGGCGTCGTCGTCGGATTCGCTACCGAACCAGAGACGCCATTCGCCGTCGTCACCGAAACCGAGGTTACCGTTCCGCCTGTGCCCACCAGCGTATTTCCAGAGAAGCTGAGGCCAGCACCAAGCGTGATCTCGCTGGGAGCAGCCGATCCGGCTGTCGGATTACCGAGAAGCGTGACTGTCGATTCGTTCTGAATATCGCCATACGTCACCGCCGAAGGCGTGATCGTCGTCGCGAAGGTTCCTGTGCCGGAGCCCGTTACCGGACCCGTCAGCGTGATCGTCTGATCGCCAGTGTTTGTACCCGAAAGATTCGAACCCGTTACCGTGCCTGTCGCCGCAACCGAAGTTGGTGTGATGTCACCAAGGGTCAGCGAGATCGCTGGCGTCGTCGTCGGATTCGCTACCGAACCCGATACGCCGTTCGCCGTCGTCACCGAAACCGAGGTTACCGTTCCGCCTGTGCCCACCAGCGTATTTCCAGAGAAGCTGAGGCCAGCACCAAGTGTGATCTCGCTCGGAGCAGCCGATCCGGCCGTCGGATTACCGAGAAGCGTGACTGTCGATTCGTTCTGAATATCACCATACGTCACCGCCGAAGGCGTGATCGTCGTCGCGAAGGTTCCTGTGCCGGAGCCCGTTACCGGACCCGTCAGCGTGATCGTCTGATCGCCAGTGTTTGTACCCGAAAGATTCGAACCCGTTACCGTGCCTGTCGCCGCAACCGAAGTCGGGGTGATGTCACCAAGCGTCAGCGAAATCGCTGGCGTCGTCGTCGGATTCGCTACCGAACCCGATACGCCGTTCGCCGTCGTCACCGAAACCGAGGTTACCGTTCCGCCTGTGCCCACCAGCGTATTTCCAGAGAAGCTGAGGCCAGCACCAAGCGTGATCTCGCTCGGAGCAGCCGATCCTGCCGTCGGATTACCAAGCAGCGTGCTTGCAGTCTCATTAGTAATGGCAGAATACGGAATCGAGCCAGCGGTAATATTGGCGCCAGAAAGACTCGTGAGCGCAGAGCCGGTTCCAGAGAAGCTCGTTGCAGTTACGTTACCAAGATTATCGACGCCCCAATTGCTTGTCGTAATTGTCGTGGTTCCCGACGCATTACCGATCTCTGTGTTCTTTCCAGCGCCGGTGTTGATCTGAAGCACGACAGCATCTTCGATATTATCGACATTCAGCGTACCGCCAATGGTGCCGCTGCCATCAATATTGAAGTTTGCGCTTGTTTGCTGCGTTGCGCTATTGTTGATAAAGCTGTTGGCTGCTGGAAGCTGGCTTGTAAGGGCGATAGTACCTGTCGCATTGGGTAGCGTCCAAACTGGGTTGGTGGGAATCGCAGCTGCGGCTTGCAATGTGCCATAACCTCCAGTGCCATCCAAGATAGTAACTGTTCCCGCGACGTGGGTAATGTTCGAGCCAACCCCTATACCGCCGGTAAAATTAGCATTACCGCTTTGTTGAACATTCCAGTTATTGGCCGAGATGTCAAAGGTTGATACGGTTGCATTATTAATCTGTATTGCGGTACCGCTCGTCGGCGCTACCGTAATGTTCGATAAGTTTGCTGCGCCTGCCGTTATGCTGATAGCGGTGTTGTTAATATTATGCGTGGTTGCTGCATTGTTGATAGCATCCACGATGTCATTGCCGGCAGTCCCCACAATGGTTGGGCCGGGATAGCTTCCCGTAAGATCGCCCCCTGCTGTACCCGTCGGCGGTGCACCGGTGACACTGATCGTCGTTCCAGTAACCGTGATTCCAGTGCCGATCGTGATCTCTTCCGGAGCTTGAGACCCAGCTGTCGGGTTACCGAGCAACGTGTTAGCCGACTCTTGCTGAATGGCAGCATACGGAACTGTACCTGTGGTGATATTACCGCCGGAAAGATTCGTAATTGCAGAGCCGTTGCCTGCTGCGTAGTTGGTACCCGTGAGCGTATTCATCGCTGCTGTCACCGTGATCGGAGCAGCGCCTGTAAAGTTCACACCGTTGATCGTCGCGCCCGGTGAAAGTGCCGCTGCAGTGGTTGCCGTTGCTGCATTGCCGCCAATATTTAAGCTGGTCGCAGTTCCTGTAAAACCCGTGCCTGCACCGGAGAAGCTCGTTGCCGTTACGTTACCAGCATTATCGACACTCCACGAGTCGCCGGTAATGTCATTGCCGGAAGACACGGTGAAGGTCTCCGTTCCCGTCATGGTACCACCCGCAAGCGGAAGATAGGTACCACTGAGGGAAGGAATATCCGAGGCCACCAACGATCGGAAGGAGGGTGCGCCCGGTGCGCTCGTGGACGGTCCCGCAAAGACTAAGTTGTTAGACCCAACCGTCGCTGCGCCCGTACCACCATTCGCAATCTTGAGCACACCCGTTGTTACATCCGCAACGCTGACAACCGTTGGGTTCGGATAGGTACTACCAAGATCCCCACCGGCAGCACCGCTCGGCGCTGCAGCAACGGCGCTGATCACGCCACCACCTGTAATGGTGATAGTAGTTCCGTCGGCTTCGACTGCGCCTAACGTTGTGGTCGTTGCGATAGGAAGATCAGCCGGTGCGATCGCGCGGAACGTGGCCGAACCGGTCGATCCATTCGGACCGGCAAAGAAGAGATTGGTGGCGATGTTGGTGCCATCGACTCCGGTGCCCCCATATTGCAGGCCGATCGCAGTGCCGTTCCAAACGCCGCTGCTGATGGTTCCGAGCCCGGTAATAGCCGAAAGGTTACCGGTGGTGATGGCGGTTCCGGTTACAGCCGGAAACGTGATCGTTCCGGTGCCGCCGCCCTTAAGGTCGGTGAACGCTCCGGAACCGTTGTCAATATAGATGTTCGTCTGACGCACTTGTGCGTGGGACGCGGAGGCGAAGAACAGCGAAGCGGCAAATGCGCCAAGGGCCGCGCGGGATAGGAATCTGCGAATGGAAGTCATAATGATTTTAAGAGTTGTATGTGTGTAAGGCGTTTGGTATCGAACTCGAAAACCGCCGAAGGATCGAATGTTTTCGGGATCGTTCTGTGTGTAAAAAATGAATTAAAAGACAAGTTGCCAGTTGGAGCCATCGAAAATGAGGTTCCAAGTGGTTCCCGGCGGAACAGCGAAGTCGCTGTTGGCTGCCGTGAACGCCGTAGCCGTGGCGTTCGTGATAATAAGCTTCTGTCCTGCAACGGCCCCGGCCGGCATTTTCACGCCAGTGCCGCCCGTGTTCACGATAATGTAATAATCGGAAGGCTGTGCCTGGTAGAACGGAGTAGCCATCGTCGTGATGGTATGGAACTGCACGCTTCCACCTCCAACAAGGTTACCGGAAGCGGTCAGTGTTCCCGCCGATGTGATCGTACCGGAAGACGTTGTCGAGATGTTGCCCGTGGTCGTAACAGCACCCGTAGCATCGTTCACGCTCCAGTTCTTACCAGTGATAGAAGTCCCTCCGCTCGAGTTACCAATAGAGGTACTACCTCCGCTGGACGTGTTGACATGCAATCCTGTGGGCGGATCTTCAATGTCGGTGGTATAAAGGACACCGCCTATCGTGCCATTGCCGCTAATATTAAATTGCGCACCGGACTGAACGGAACCGGAATTCACAATGAAATTAGTAGCCGTTGGGAGCTGGCTTACAAGCGCGATGGTACCGGTTTCGTCGGGAAGCGTCCAGGTCGGAGTATTGGCCGAGGCAGCCGAAGCAAGTGTACCCTGCGAGGTGGAGGTTCCATTGTAGAACTGGATCTCGTTCGCAACGGGTGTTGCGGCACCGTTTAAGGAGAGACCTCCATTGAAGGTACCGGCACCCGCATGGGAAACGCTCCAATTGTTCGCGTTCACGTCAGCGGAGGTACCTCCGCTAAATCCAGTGATCTGAACGGCAACAACATCGCTTGTGGGTGCCGCGCTTAACGTAGTGAATGCACCGGTATTCGGCGTGCCACTCCCGATGGTTCCCGGTGCTTCCCATGTTGCGCTTTCAAGGCTTGACGCATTGATGGTGCCGTCGTTCTCATACGTGAGCGAGGCGCCAGTATTTACAGTCATAGTGGCCGTAGCATTAACACCCGTCGCGATGGCGCTAAACGAAGGCGTCGGGGTGTAAGAACCGATCGCGTTATCGACATAATTCTTCGTCGCCGCATCCTGTGGCGATGTCGGGTCCTTCAGATCATTGATCTGATTGTTCGGGGTTCCCATGTCGATCGCACCCGTCATAATGCCACCGGCAAGTGGAAGATAATTAGCGACCTTTGAATCAGTATAGCTCTCAGATGTGGTGATCGCGTTACTAACTGCGGTGTTCGTATAGCCCTCGGTGAGCGTGATCGCGTTGCTAACTGCGGTGTTCGTATAGCCCTCGGTGAGCGTGACCGCGTTGCTGACTGCGTTATCCGTGTAGCCCTCGGTGAGCGTGATCGCGTTGCTGACTGCGTTATCCGTATAGGAATTGGCGGATGACAGTGCGTTATTAACCGCGTTATCTACATAGCTCGTTGTCGCAAGTGAACCACCATCGGATAGATCGCTCGATGAAAGCTGGCCCACTGTGATGGGAGCACCAGTGCTCGATTGCAATAAAACATTCGAAGTACCGCCTGTCGACGAAAGATTTGCACCTGTACCGCCGTTGGCTACACCTACGATGCCAGTCACATTCAAGGCAGTTCCCGATGTGTTGTTCGTGAGCGTACCGCCGTTCGTCGTCAACGCGGCGATAATATGACCGCCGCCTGTCGAGGTGTTCGCGATCGTGGTGGCATCACCTACGTTCGTAACGTCGCCCGTAAGGTTCGAACCAGATAAGTTCGCGGCGTTCGTCGCATTTGTTGCCGTGGAGGCATTGCCTGTCGTGCTGTTGGTCAATGTACCGCCATTCGTCGTCAAGGCGGCGATAATATGACCGCCACCGATTGAGGTATTCGCGATCGTCGTAGCGTCGCCAACGTTCGTCACGTCACCCGTTAAGTTCGAACCGGATAAGTTCGCGGCGTTCGTCGCGCTTGTTGCCGTGGCAGCATTGCCTGTCGTGCTATTCGTAAGCGTGCCGCCGTTCGTTGTCAACGCGGCGATGATGTGGCCGCCACCGACTGAGGTGTTCGCGATCGTCGTTGCGTCACCTACGTTCGTCACGTCACCCGTTAAGTTCGAACCGGATAAGTTCGCGGCGCTTGTTGCCGTGGCAGCATTGCCTGTCGTGCTGTTCGTGAGCGTACCGCCGTTCGTCGTCAAGGCGGCGATAATATGACCGCCACCGACGGAGGTGTTCGCGATCGTCGTTGCGTCACCTACGTTCGTAATATCACCGGTTAGATTAGAACCGGTCAGGTTTGCTGCACTCGTTGCCGATCCCGCGCTACCCGAGGTGTTGTTCGTGAGCGTACTGCCGTTCGTCGTCAAAGCGGCTATAATGTCAGCGCCGCTAGTGGACGTGTTCGCAATCGTTGTCGCGTCACCTACGTTCGTCACGTCACCCGTAAGGTTCGAGCCCGTAAGGTTGGCTGCACTCGTGGCCGTTGCAGCATTACCTGTCGTGCTATTCGTGAGTGTACCGCCGTTCGTCGTCAAAGCAGCTATAATGTGGCCGCCACCAACTGAGGTGTTCGCGATCGTTGTTGCGTCGCCAACATTCGTCACGTCACCCGTTAAGTTCGAACCTGTAAGATTGGCTGCTGATGCTGCACTGCCCGAGGTGTTATTCGTCAGTGTACCGCCATTCGTCGTCAAGGCGGCGATGATGTGGCCGCCGCCAACTGAGGTGTTCGCGATCGTTGTTGCGTCGCCAACATTCGTCACGTCACCCGTTAAGTTCGAACCGGATAAGTTCGCGGCGTTCGTCGCGTTTGTTGCCGTGGAGGCATTGCCTGTCGTGCTGTTCGTGAGCGTACCGCCGTTCGTCGTCAAGGCGGCGATAATGTGACCCCCGCCGACAGAGGTGTTCGCGATCGTCGTAGCGTCACCTACGTTCGTCACGTCACCCGTCAAATTCGAGCCGGTCAGGTTTGCCGCATTCGTTGCCGATCCCGCGCTACCCGAGGTGTTGTTCGTGAGCGTACCGCCGTTCGTCGTCAAAGCAGCTATAATGTGGCCGCCACCAACTGAGGTGTTCGCGATCGTTGTCGCGTCACCTACGTTCGTCACGTCACCCGTAAGGTTCGAGCCCGTAAGGTTGGCTGCACTCGTGGCCGTTGCAGCATTACCTGTCGTGCTATTCGTGAGTGTACCGCCGTTCGTCGTCAAAGCAGCTATAATGTGGCCGCCACCAACTGAGGTGTTCGCGATCGTCGTTGCGTCACCTACGTTCGTCACGTCACCCGTTAAATTCGAACCGGATAAGTTCGCGGCGTTCGTCGCATTTGTTGCCGTGGAGGCATTGCCTGTCGTGCTATTGGTTAATGTACCGCCATTCGTCGTCAAGGCGGAGATAATATGACCGCCACCGACAGAGGTGTTCGCGATCGTTGTTGCGTCGCCAACATTCGTCACGTCACCCGTTAAGTTCGAACCTGTAAGATTGGCTGCTGATGCTGCACTGCCCGAGGTGTTATTCGTCAGTGTACCGCCATTCGTCGTCAAGGCGGCGATGATGTGGCCGCCGCCAACTGAGGTGTTCGCGATCGTTGTTGCGTCGCCAACATTCGTCACGTCACCAGTAAGGTTCGAGCCCGTAAGGTTGGCTGCACTCGTAGCAGTCGCGGCATTACCCGTCGTACTGTTCGTGAGCGTTCCACCGTTCGTTGTCAAGGCTGCGATAATATGACCGCCACCGACGGAGGTGTTCGCGATCGTCGTTGCGTCACCTACGTTCGTCACGTCACCTGTAAGGTTCGAGCCAGTAAGATTGGCTGCTGATGCCGCGCTACCAGAGGTATTGTTCGTCAGCGTACCGCCGTTCGTCGTCAAGGCGGCGATAATATGACCGCCACCGACGGAGGTGTTCGCGATCGTGGTGGCATCACCTACGTTCGTAACGTCGCCCGTAAGGTTCGAACCGGATAAGTTCGCAGAATTCGTCGCGTTTGTTGCCGTGGAGGCATTGCCAGTCGTGCTATTCGTAAGCGTGCCGCCGTTCGTTGTCAACGCGGCGATGATGTGACCACCACCAACCGACGTGTTCGCGATCGTCGTTGCGTCACCTATGTTCGTCACGTCGCCCGTAAGGTTCGAGCCAGTGAGATTTGCAGCGGACGTTGCCGATGACGCAGTGCCACTGGTGTTGTTCGTCAGCGTACCGCCGTTTGTCGTCAAGGCTGCGATGATGTGGCCGCCGCCTGTCGAGGTGTTCGCGATCGTTGTCGCGTCACCAACGTTCGTCATGTCACCCGTTAAGTTCGAACCGGATAAGTTCGCGGCGCTTGTTGCGTTTGTTGCCGTGGAGGCATTGCCTGTCGTGCTGTTCGTGAGCGTACCGCCGTTCGTCGTCAACGCGGCAATGATGTGACCACCACCAACCGACGTGTTCGCGATCGTCGTTGCGTCGCCAACATTCGTCACGTCACCAGTTAAATTCGAACCGGATAAATTCGCGGCATTCGTCGCGTTTGTTGCCGTGGATGCATTGCCAGTCGTGCTATTCGTAAGCGTACCGCCATTCGTCGTCAAGGCGGAGATAATATGACCGCCACCGACAGAGGTGTTCGCGATCGTCGTTGCGTCGCCAACATTCGTCACGTCACCCGTTAAATTCGAACCGGATAAATTCGCGGCGTTCGTCGCATTTGTTGCCGTGGAGGCATTGCCTGTCGTGCTATTGGTCAATGTACCGCCATTCGTCGTCAAGGCGGCGATAATATGACCGCCACCGATTGAGGTGTTCGCGATCGTTGTTGCGTCACCTACGTTCGTCACGTCACCCGTAAGGTTCGAGCCCGTAAGGTTGGCTGCACTCGTGGCCGTTGCAGCATTACCTGTCGTGCTATTCGTGAGTGTACCGCCGTTCGTCGTCAAAGCAGCTATAATATGACCGCCACCGATTGAGGTGTTCGCGATCGTCGTTGCGTCGCCAACATTCGTCACGTCGCCCGTAAGGTTCGAGCCCGTAAGGTTGGCTGCACTCGTGGCCGTTGCAGCATTACCTGTCGTGCTATTCGTGAGTGTACCGCCGTTCGTCGTCAAAGCAGCTATAATGTGGCCGCCGCCGATTGAGGTGTTCGCGATCGTGGTTGCATCACCAACGTTTGTGACGTCACCTGTCAGGTTCGAGCTCGTAAGGTTGGCTGCACTCGTGGCCGTTGCAGCATTACCTGTCGTGCTGTTCGTGAGCGTGCCACCGTTCGTTGTCAATGCTGCGATGATGTGGCCGCCGCCAACAGAGGTGTTCGCGATCGTTGTTGCATCGCCTACATTCGTAACATCACCTGTCAGGTTCGAGCCCGTAAGGTTAGCAGCATTCGTTGCGTTTGTTGCCGTAGCAGCATTGCCTGTCGTGCTATTCGTAAGCGTGCCGCCGTTCGTCGTCAGCGCGGCGATAATATGACCACCACCAACCGACGTGTTCGCGATCGTGGTTGCGTCGCCAACGTTCGTCACGTCACCCGTTAAATTCGAACCGGATAAGTTCGCGGCGTTCGTCGCGTTAGTTGCCGTGGATGCATTGCCTGTCGTGCTATTGGTCAATGTACCGCCATTCGTCGTCAAGGCGGCGATAATATGACCGCCACCGATTGAGGTGTTCGCGATCGTCGTAGCACCTGCGTTGCCTGTTACATCGCCGGAAAGTGTAATAAGTGTACTCGAAGCAGCAGTAAGTTGTCCTTCGGCATTTACAGTGAAAGTACCGGTGTGCGTCGCATCCCCATAGCTACCTGCCGATACAGCAGTATTTGCCAATCGGTCGCTGGTGATGGTAGCTGCGGTAATGTCGCCATCTACCACTGCGCCCCAACTCGGAGGGGTCGTGCCATGCAATACCGTATTGTTGCCGCCATTCGCTTGCGTGATGAGATGGCCAGAGGCATCTGTAACGACATTTTCTTGATCGCCAAGGGGTGAACCCGTGGTAAGAAGGCCGAGCTGATTCGTCGTGGCATAATCCCACGCGCCGGCGTAACCGCCCTTATTGCCAGTATAGGGGCTAGTAACTCCCGGTGGGAGCCAATAGGAAAGGTACGGGGTGATCGAAGCCGGGGTCAACGGACCGGAAAAAACGAATCCTGCCTGTGCACCGGTAATTGGCGGCACGGGTGCGGTCCAAGTAAGCGGGGGGAAACCAGCATTTTCCCATGCCAAATATTCTGCATTTGGTGGAGACGTCAATTGTGGGGTCTCCATAGTAATGGTATGCCCATGATAATCGTCGAGCACGAGGGCTGCCCCACTTAACCCACGACGTTGGGCTGATGCAGAAACGGTAAGACCAAGCGTTAGCGCTCCGGTCGCGAGCAATGACAGAAATCGTTTCATACTGGTATGAAATCTATATTAAATTAAAAAAACAATTATGGCACCCCAAAAATTAGGTTCGGGTGACGAGCCCATAGACTACACATTGACATCCGACGCTCGGAAAAAGGCAAAAGGATATTAATTCATGCCGAGCAGCAGAAATTGAATTTATAGCCAATACAAATATACGTCAAAAAAATCGGCAAGTCAAGTATTTTCATAATCACTTGTCGAGACTGTAATAGTCAAGACGTCAATATTAAGCAATCATTGCGTCTCAATACATTCCAAAGGGCAAAAAGCAAAGGGGCAAAGGACCCTCCCACACTTCTGCGAAAGGGCTAAAAGGCTACATCTGGCTATCGCGGAATCGGTAATCCAGCTTGTTGTGAGTAAATTCAGAAAGTGCTTCCAGAGTAGGTTTTCCGAGCTTATCCATTTCAAGGGAGATCTTCATTTGGTCGAAGTTCGGCGCCTCGAATTCCTCATCCTCGTCAAGCTCTACCGGAACCAGCGTGGATACGCGCGCCTGGTATTCCGTCTTGATCTCATCATTGATCTGACGCGCCCGTCGGGCAGTGATGGAAACCGCCTGATACAACGATTCCCCCATGCGAGCCATCATTTCCAGATCGACCGGGTTAATGCTTGCGTGGAGCTTGTCTATTTGCTTGGATGATTTCATTAAGATTATCTCTGAATTTAGTTTGAGGGTCATTGAACGCACATAAACGACATAGGGTTTCGTTAGACACAAAAAATCCCATCTGATGGATGATGGCTGGATCAGCTTATCACAATTTATCGCTCTTGTCAAAAATTTTCGTAAATTGCAAAAGTTTTCCATCACACAACTTACATTAATACCATTCAGACCATGAAACGAGCATCCATCATCAATATAGCATTTCTCATCGCTACATTTGCCCTTGCGAACGGCTGCGGCAAAAAGAGCGATACGGCGGACAATCAGAACAACCAAAATAACCAAACGACTGGCAATAGCGCAAATAACGCAGCAAATAATGCTGCCAATGCACTCAGCCAGGCGATGGGCGGCGCAGGCGGAAACGGGGCACATCAATCGGCCACACATTCGGTTCCTTCATCGACATTGGCGAGCTTCCTTCCAAGTCCGAGCGGGTACACCGGTCACGAGCCAAGCACCTCCAGTGCCAATTTCAATGGCATCGAGTGGTCGCTCGCGGAACGCCAGTTTGATAATGGCAATCAACACATTAAAATCACTCTGGCCGATTACAATTATGCAGCGGGACTCACGGCTGCATACTCCATGCTCGCGAATTTCAGTTCCGAGGATGAGAACCAACTTCAGCGTGGCGAGAAATTCGGATCTTATCCGGGATGGGTACAATGGCACAAGAAAACGAACGATGGACAGGTTGGAGTCATCATCAATGACCGCATCTATCTTATCGTCGAAGGCAACGGAGGGCCGTCGCTCGATGATCTTCGCGCTGTCGTCAACTCCATGAATCTTGACGCGATCGCCAAAGCAGCAAGCTAAATAAGAAGTCAATTAAAATTTGAAAATGGGACTTATAGGTGAACTGACCTATAAGTCCCATTTTTTAACCTCTCAGTTTTTAACCTCTCAGTAATTGAGAGAAGAATTATGCTCTTGGCTCAGGCTGAAGAATAGCGAATGCCCCACCCTGAGAATCCTGGCACGTAGCAAAGCGCCCTACGGTGGGAACATCATTCGGTCCCATGAGAACTTTGCCACCAAGCGATTTAACGTGCTCGAGCGTAGCATCGCAATTATCGACTGCAAAATAGACCATCCAGTTCGAAGGCACGGGCCCCCAGGCTGGATCGATCGCAAACATACCGCCAGCTTGAGTATCGCCATTATTGAAAATGGTGTATTCCATTCCGGGCATGGGCATTTGGTTGGCATTCCAGCCGAACAATCCTGAATAAAATGCTTGAGCGGCTGCGGTATCTTTCGTAAGAAGTTCATTCCAGCATACCGCACCGGAATCACCGATCACATCTGCGCCAATATGTTTGCCTGGCTGCCAGAAGAAGATCGATGCGCCAGAGGGATCCTGTACGGCAGCCATGCGGCCAGCTTCCGGAACATCCATCGGGGGCATTGCTACATTTGCACCGAGCGACGCTGCTTTATTTAAGGTCGAATCGACATTCTCCACTGAAATATAGGAATTCCAATGAGCTGGAACACCATCATGCCCCGGAGGCATTTGCATGATTGCTCCGACATTCTGGCCATTTTTTTGCATCATGCTATAAACTCCGCCCTGTTGCATGGTCATGTCGTTGGCGGTCCATCCGAAAATCTCGCTATAAAAATTCTTAGAAGCTTCTTGATCTTGAGAAGCGTAATCAACCCAGCAGAAGGTGCCAGGTTTGTACGTGGTCATCGTTGGCATAATAGTAGTTTGAGAGTTAGTTAGAAAATTTGTGGATTATAAGGTTTGAACAGCCTAATGGAAGAAAAGAATTTCGAATTGTATATGGCGAAATTGTTAAATCGAATGTTTATCCCTCTCCTCGTGCCTTATTATATTATTCCGTTCTACTTATCCACAACATATAATTCACTGCTGTGACTTGGAATACTCTCGCCTATTCTAAAGTTACACCTTTGTGAGCCTCCAGCCTATCCAAACCAACGTTGTTCCCGGCGCGCGCAGTGCCCGGCTTTACCTCAAGAGCTTTTCGGAACTTTATGAGAAGCTCTCGCCCAAAGGGCTTGTGCCGCCGCAGGCGATCGATCTCGAAGAATCGCTGCTTGGTGCCATGATGATCGATAAATCATCCGCCAACCGCGCCGTCGAGATCCTGGGAGATCGGTCCATCGATGACTCCCCGTTCTACCGTGACGCACACACGCTCATCTACCGTGCGATGATCGCGCTCGATAACCGCTCTGAGCCGATCGACTTGCTCACGGTAAAGAATCAGCTTTCGCTCGATGGCAAGCTCGAGGAAATGGGAGGGCCGGCATATCTTGTCGAGCTGACCTCCAAAGTAGTTACCACGGTAAACGTAGAAAGTTATGCGCGTATCATTCTCGAAAAATATATCGCGCGGGAACTCATTCGTATTTGTGAAGAGATAAAGCTTCGCGCATTCGAAGGTGAACTCGATACGTTCAATTTGCTCGATGAAGCAGAATCGTTCCTGTTCGAGCTTTCGGAAACCCGCCACCGAAAGAGCGCGCAGCCGATCAAGCAGCTTGCCTTCGATACCATGAAAATGCTGGATAAGATCAAGGACCAGCACAATGGCCTCACGGGTGTTACAACCGGCTTGCTCGATCTCGATCAAATTACCAGCGGTTGGCAAAATTCCGACCTTATCGTGCTTGCTGCGAGACCCTCTCAAGGTAAAACTGCTCTGGCGCTCAGCTTTGCTCGTAATGCGGCTATGCCAACGCATACCGGGGATCATCTCCACCCCATGCCGAAAGTTCCGGTTGCGGTATTTTCACTTGAAATGGGCGCGATGCAGCTTGTTCTCCGTATGTTGTGCGCCGAAGCAAAAGTAGATATGCAGCGCGCTCGCAAAGGACAAATGAACGACGAAGAATGGCGCCGCATGTCCATGACCATTGGCCGATTATCCGAAGCGCCGATCTTTATCGACGACACCCCCGCCATCACACCGCTTGAAATTCGCGCAAAGGCACGGAGGTTAAAGGCGCGGCATAATATTGGCCTTGTGATCGTAGATTACTTGCAACTTATGAGTGCTGGTAAATCCATGGAATCGCGCGAGCGGGAAATCTCCATGATCTCCCGATCGCTCAAAGCCTTAGCGAAGGAACTAAATATTCCTGTAATGGCGCTCTCTCAATTGAATAGAAGTGTCGAGAGCCGCAACGATCGGCGTCCGTTACTGAGCGATCTCCGCGAGTCCGGCGCGATCGAGCAAGATGCCGACGTGGTCATGTTCATCTACCGTGCTGAAACGTACGGTCTTGAAAGCACCGTCGTAAAGGGCGAAACCGTTCCCGCCGAAGGCGTGGCCGAGATCATCGTAGGAAAGCAGCGAAACGGCCCCATCGGCGAAGTTGCCGCAACCTTCCAAAAACAATTCGGCAGATTCGAGAATTATACAAACTGGCCGGAGTTTGAAGCCATGCCCGAAGCTGTTACAGGTGGAGAGGCGGCTTTCTAAACCACGATTTTCAGGATTTTGCGGATTTCACAGGATGGATGTCAGGAATGATAATCGCAACGAGGGTGATGAAGGGCGACTGTTCCATCAAGATGAGTCTTAAATCTTCAAATCCATCCTGTGAAATCCGCAAAATCCTGAAAATCGTGGTTTTATTCTATCGAACACTTCCCGACCTGCGAACCTGTCGAACTGCTCAGCCGATACATATATGCTCCCGGTGGAAGCGATGATGGCAGCACATTCGCGCCACTTGTGAGAACATCGTTTGTTGAATAAACTGAAATTCCTATAAGATTAAATACTTCCAATCGAATTGGACCGATCCAAGTATTGGGGCATTGGATGAAGGTACTGCGCATTCCACTACTCAAAAGAATATTTAGCTGCCCCGCATCCTTGGTGATCGCAACACTTCCCTGATTAGGAACCCCAACAGCCGTGAGGGGAATATCTCGTTCCCCTGCATTCGAAGAAACGACTCGTAACGTCGAGTGAAACGTTTGGATCGTTGAAGTTGTGGGAGGCGTAAATATAATGCCAATCAGACGTGCGGATCCAGAATCGAGGATAAATGGCGTATTGATATCCAAATACGACGCGGTATCAATGATAAAATCTGAACTATCACTCGATATTCTTGTGATCGTTATGGGTGCGGCCGATACGTTGTAGAGGCTGGCGTTGTCCTCGGAATTAGTCCCATCGAGGATATTGCCGAACGTTAGTTCCGACCCCGGCACGGTATCATCTCCTTCAAGAACAAAATTTGGAATGGGTGGCTGAACTACTGGTGGCAGCGTAGTAAGAATGATCCCGCTATCGCCAGCAAAATAAAGCCAATCGTCAGTATAATCGAAGCCATAAAGATTAGCAGAGGTTCCGGTGGGTAATGTATTCCAGTTGCTGCGATTGGATGTGTAGATTATCTTACCATTTAGGCCAACCGCATAGGCATCTGTACTATCCCATCCTGCAACAGAGCGGAGGCTGTCCGGAGAACCAATGCTTGCCCAATTGTCGCCTCCATCGATTGTAATTAGCAGGGTCGAGTCTCCAACGATCCAGCCGGTACTGCTTCCATCATCGGGGAAGTAAATAGAGTAAAGATCTTTCGTGGTTGGAACAGTGATTTGCTGCCAATTCTTGCCATCATCTTCAGTGTAAAGCACAATTCCCTTTTGTCCGACCAACCAATACGTGTCATCGTCGAAATAATCGGTGCCGTGATAATCATATTTCTGGGCGGCTACCGGAAGCGTTTTCTTGTTCCAGGTTTTGCCGCTATCGGTGGTCATGTAAAAAAGCCCGGCAGCACCACAGACAACACCTGTGTCGTAACTGGGGAAGGTCATACCATAAATTGCGTTCGTATCGGGGAGTGTAATTTTAAGATAGTCAGACTGAATGATAGTGAAGATTGTGCCATTATCACCCGCTATCGATCCGTTAGCTGAGTCATTTAGGAACTCGGTATAAAAATTACCGGCAAAAGGTTCACTCAATGGCATGCTCCTGAGCTGCCACGTGTTCCCCCCATTGAATGAAACACTAATGATTGCAGAGTCCCCAACAGAAACCCCCGAGCTGTCGGACCAAAACCACACCGCATTAAGCGTTCGCTTCGTTCCAGAATTTGCTCGATAAAGTGTTTGCGATTGTGCTACATTTGCTCCTAAAAGTGAGATGGTAAGAAACACAAAAAATAATAAGGTCAGACGGATTCTCATGGCTTTGAAAACAGCGGGAAATCTTTGAAACGTTCTTCTAAAAATTCAACATATCAATCCAGTGAAAACTGGAATTCGGACCTGGCTTTTGACATAACTCCAAGCATGGATTCCCGCTTTCGGGGAATGACAACCAGCCTCAGTTGTTTAGATAAACAAAGTAATTCTTACATCTTATTTCTCACTTACTTCTTTGACCAAACAACTCATAGTATTAAGCGCACCCTCTGGCGCGGGCAAGACCACCATTGCTCACGAGATCCTTGCCCGGCACACGGCGGATGTGATGTTCAGCGTATCCGCTACCACCCGCGCGCAACGCCCGAACGAGCGGGATGGCGTGGATTACTATTTCGTCAGTCGCGAGAAATTCGAGGAGCTTATCGCGACCGATGCCCTTATCGAGCATGAACAGATCTTCGGCAATTATTATGGAACGCCCAAAAGCGAGATCGAACGTGCGCGGCAGATGGGCAAACGGCTCCTGTTCGATATCGATGTAAAAGGTGGGATCTCAATCCGAAATAAATTCCCCAATGAAAGCTTGCTGATCTTTATTGCACCGCCGGATATGACAACCCTCGAAACACGCCTTCGCGATCGCCGAACCGAATCCGGCGACATCATTGAACGAAGGCTACAGCGCGCACAGATGGAAATGGGTATGTCCGGAGACTACGATCATATTGTTATCAACGATAACCTCGAACGCGCCGTTGCGGAAGTAGAAAATCTTATTTTCTGCGCATCGTAACATTTCGAATCTCTATTCACGTTATAGCCTCTCAATAATTTAATTACTGTATGTTTTCTTGCAATCATATTTCCGTGAGCTGTTCGGACATTGAACGATCGTTCGACTTCTACGCTAATAAACTTGGGCTTTCAGTATTACACCGCTGGCCAAAGATGTTTGCCGTTCGTGCTGGGGATGTTCGCATTTCGGTGTTCCAATCGGATGAAGTTGCATCGAGCGGAAATATTGAGATCATTCTAAGAACCGATGACATCGAAACTGCAAAAGCTACTTTGACTAACAATGGAGTTACCCTCACTCAGGATATTATCGAGGCTCCGGACTTCATGCGTTTCTTTACGCTGGAAGATCCAGATAGAAATGTGATCCACATCGGGCAATACTTACGCGACCCTCTTGCCGTTGGGGGATGATCTGGATCGAGAATTTTCGAACGGGACTAATGGCGAAAACGTTAGCCGCGCGCAACAGTTGGGGGATCTTCGCGTACCCCCCGCTGCAGCAAAACAGTATCCACCAAGAACAACATTTTAGCGCATGAACGTAGGAGCTATAGTATCCATCATTGGGCCGGTCGTTGACGTAGATTTTTCGGGAGGTGAACTCCCTTCGATCCTGAACGCCCTTCGAATTCCTCGCAAAAATACCGAAGGAGTTGACGATGAACTGATCTGTGAAGTGCAGCAGCATCTCGGCGAAGACCGCGTCCGAGCCGTTGCTATGGATACCACGGATGGCCTCACGCGTGGCATGCGAGTCGAAGATATGGGTGCCCCTATTTCGGTACCGGTCGGCCCAAATTCCCTGGGACGCCTCATCAATGTGATCGGCAAAACGATCGATGGCGGTGAGCAGATCAAATCCGAGTTCTCTTGGCCCATCCATCGCGATGCTCCGAAGTTCGAAGATCTTTCAACAAGCTCCGAAATGCTTGAAACCGGCATCAAAGTTATTGATCTGCTTGAACCCTATTCTAAGGGCGGTAAAACTGGACTCTTCGGAGGTGCAGGGGTTGGGAAAACAGTCGTTATTATGGAGCTGATCCATAATATCGCAATGCACCATGGTGGATATTCTGTATTTGGTGGAGTTGGAGAACGCACCCGCGAAGGTAACGATCTTTATCTCGAAATGTCCGAAGGCGGCGTGCTCGATAAGACCGTGCTCGTATTCGGTCAGATGAACGAGCCACCCGGAGCTCGCCAACGTGTAGGACTTACCGCTCTGACCTTCGCTGAATATTTCCGAGATGTTGAAGGCAAAGACGTTCTTCTCTTTATCGATAATATTTTCAGATTCACACAGGCCGGTTCGGAAGTTTCTGCTCTTCTCGGTCGTATGCCCAGCGCCGTAGGGTATCAACCAACTCTTGCGTCCGAAATGGGTGGTTTGCAGGAGCGCATTACCTCCACGAAAAAGGGCTCGATCACTTCTGTGCAGGCTATCTACGTTCCTGCTGACGATCTCACTGATCCCGCTCCAGCTGCGGCGTTCGCTCACTTGGATGCGACAACCGTTCTGTCGCGCCAAATTTCTGAGCTTGGTATCTATCCCGCGGTCGATCCCCTGGATTCTACAAGCCGAATTCTTTCTGCTGAAATCCTCGGCGAAGAGCATTACAATGTTGCTCGAGGTGTTCAGCGTATCCTCCAACAATATAAGGATTTACAGGACATCATCAACATCCTTGGAATGGATGAATTATCCGACGAAGATAAGATCATCGTTAACCGAGCTCGTCGAGTGCAGCGATTCCTTTCTCAGCCGTTTTTCGTCGCTGCCCAATTCACCGGATTGGAAGGCCGATATGTGAAGCTCGAAGATACTATTCGAAGCTTCAAAGCAGTCCTTGCTGGCGAGTACGACCATCTACCCGAGAATGCCTTCTACATGGTTGGCACCATTGAAGAGGCAGTCGAAAAGGCGAAAACGCTGGCGTAGAAGAACCGGGATTACGCAGATGATGCTGATTTCCCAGATTGAGTTTCAATACTGGATTTTTGCATAGTCATATTGTTTTAGCATCGAAACCATGCGATCCATAGCATTGCGATCCCCTCGAACTGCAGCCTTCATGTCCTGTAAAAGCATATATGCATCCGGGTCTTCCTCGAAAAGAGCTACAATCTCATCTGTAGTCGCTGCGCGCAGAATACCATCCTCACTGATTACTAAGTGGGAAAGACACTTCACGCAAAGAGTCTGCGAGCCAACTTCCCCCTTTTCAACTACTTTTGAATCATCGCCTACTATGGCTCCAAAAGTATTACCACAAACAGGACATGTGTAGCGGAAGCCCTAATTCTTGTTGGCTTCGATAATGTCGGCAAGGCTGATTTTTTCTTTCATGCTAATTCTAATTGCAATTTCGAGAGAACAATTCCGAATAATTCAATGCGTCGAATTCAATAAGTTCCACCTTCGCGAGATGGATCATGCTGAGTTTGATTCGCTAAGCAACTTCTCGACGGCTTTATCCGGCACGATCCACATCAGAGCGACAATCGCGAAGATCACTAAAGAAATCCCAGGATGAACGAATGCCAGTGGGATCGAAGAAACATACAGCACCGTCGATAGAACACCTTTCGTTCTTAATTGCCTGGATACCACTTCACCAAGGGCATGTTCTGTTCGCCGGCCCGATGCGATCGTTAACCCCAGTATTGTGTAGGCAAGCCCACAGCAAACGCAAAGAGTTCCATACACCGCAACGGTCCACGAATCGAATCCATTCTGGCCCATCCAGCCCGTTGCGACCGGCAAGAGCGAGAGCCAGAACAGCAGATGCAAGTTCGCCCAGATGATCTTGCCATTCACGCGCTCGACCGTGTGAACAAGATGATGATGATTCGCCCAATAGATCCCAACGAAGACGAAGCTCAGTACGTAACTTCCCAGCGTTGGTAAGATCGGTTTTACCGAATTCCAATCCGTTCCATACGGAATTTTGAGTTCCAGCACCATGATCGTAATGATGATGGCAAGCACTCCGTCACTAAATGCTTCAAGCCGGGTTTTGTTCATGCTGCTCGTGTGATCGTGTGTGAAATTTCATTGCGTTGATCGCTAATCGCTCGCTAACACCGAAGCGTTCTACAATGTCAAAAATTGTTGTGCAATCGTTGACACTAGGAACAAGTACGGCCGCTGCAAACTCATCTGCCCGCCGTTCTTCCTGATTGTGTAGAACCCCATCGGTGGAATAACTATGCTGGAACCGCTCGCTTCCCTGAATGTCATGAGGAGAATGGAAAAGATGATACCATTCGTGCCAAAAGACTTCAGCCTCGGGAATTCCAGAATTAGTATTGATGACAATGGAGTATAGCGGCTCCTTGCGCCAACCGCCCCATACCAGAA